>NZ_WUUT01000001.1 GCF_009831575.1 Halovenus carboxidivorans
CTGATATCACGTAGCGGAGAGATCGCAAGACCGGAACAGGACGGCGAGTGGGGGAAAGAGAGAGCTGATCGTGGGGAGAGACCGACAGGCATAGTGTGAGATCGGGCCGGATTCTCCGCTCGGTCCGGATCCGATTACTCAGCTCCGTTCCCTCGGACCGGTTTAGCCCCCCACCCCTTCGTTTCAGGTGGAACCAGCCACACCCTCGTCCGCCAACGGAGAGAGCAACCACACAATACTGAAATCTGATAGGAACGAACCACAAGACTGCGCCCGAGAAACGTCTCTCATCTAGATAAATACACTAGAAGAACCGGTAAAATAACGCCGACTAGCTAGCGTATTCTATTTTTCTCTAGTACGGGTTTGGTTTAATTACATTGGATATAAATCTTTCCTAGTCTAGACCGATCTCTCTCGAACCCCCTCCCCAGGTTTTCTCGTTCCACTCGAAACGAAGGGGTGGGGGGGTCACGGACCAGCCAGTTCCCCACCGGTCCACGGCTTCGTCGAATCGTCCCGGCTATCGACTCACATGACATCGAAACTGACAGTTCCGGGGGCTCCGCTCACTCACCAGTTCAAACAATCGAAATCTTTAATATAGTATCAACCGGCGTTTCTCGTGGTTCATTTGGACGCGAAGGAACACCACGTTTCCCGGATTCCGACGTATCCCGGGCTCTGAAACCGGATAACTCGTTCGCGTCCCGGGCTCTCCACCCGAAACGAAGGGGTTCGACACGGTCGCCAAACGAAAGTTAAGACGCATGACAGATACGAACGAACGTTCTCAGGACACGCCAGAGTCGGTCGATCCCGGCGGGGAAGACGCCGGTGTCAACCACAGTGACGATGACTCGTCCGCTCGCCCCAACCGTCGGACGGGAGAGGATCCGTCCTCCACCGAGCCTGTCACCGACGGACGTTCCGAGCAGGTGGACGGGGGAGATCCGCCGCTCCCGGACTCCGAGACGGACGAGAAGCCCCCGGAATCGCGGATCGACGAGATGCTCCGGGAGGAGTCCTCCGAGGAGAAAGGCCCCTCCCGTGGACTGTTCGACGACCTCCTCTCGGGAGAACCGATCTTCGAGAAAAAGGAGGTCCTCAGGCCGTCGTACACTCCTCGAAAGCTCCCACATCGCGAGGATCAGATCAACAACATGGCGACGATTCTCGTCTCTGCCCTCCGGGGAGACACTCCCTCCAACATCCTGATCTACGGGAAAACGGGGACCGGAAAGACCGCGAGTGCGAAGTTCGTCAGCGAGGAACTCGAATCCACCTCGAAGAAGTACGAGGTCCCCTGCGAGGTCGAGTACATCAACTGCGAGGTCACCGACACGCAGTACCGCGTTCTCGCACAGCTAGCCAACAAGTTCATCGAGAAGAATCGAAGCCGGATCGACGAGACCATCGACGAGTACGAATCCCTCCGCGAGCGCGCCCGCGAGGACTCCTCCGCACTGGCAGATACCGAGTTCGACTCCGTCGAGGAGGTCGACGAACGGATCGACTCCCTCGAATCCGAACGGGACTCGTTCAACGAGGTTCCGATGACCGGGTGGCCCACCGACCGCGTGTACAACTCGTTTTTCGACGCGGTGGACTACCGCGAACGGGTCGTCGTGATCATGCTCGACGAGATCGACAAACTCGTCGAGAAGTCGGGCGACGACACGCTGTACAATCTCTCGCGGATGAACTCCGAACTCGAACGCTCCCGGGTGTCGATCATGGGTATCTCGAACGACCTGAAGTTCACCGACTTCCTCGACCCCCGGGTCAACTCCAGCCTCGGCGAGGAAGAGATCGTCTTCCCGCCGTACGACGCCAACCAGCTCCGGGATATCCTCGAAGCCCGCGCGGACATCGCGTTCAAGGACGGCGCGTTGACCGAGGAGGTGATTCCGCTCTGTGCGGCCTTCGCCGCCCAGGAACACGGCGACGCCCGCCGGGCGCTGGATCTGCTCCGAACGGCGGGCGAACTCGCCGAACGGGACAACACGAACAACGTCGAGGAGGATCACGTCCGCGAGGCCCAGGAGAAGATCGAAATCGACCGCGTCGTCGAGGTCGTCCGTACCCTCCCCCAGCAGTCGAAACTCGTTCTCTTCGCGATCATCCTCCTGGAGAAACAGGGGGTCCACAACATCAACACCGGCGAGGTCTACAACATCTACAAGCGACTCTGCGAGGAACTCGATACGGACGTGCTCACCCAGCGCCGAGTCACGGACCTGATCAGCGAACTCGACATGCTCGGCATCGTCAACGCCGTCGTCGTCTCGAAGGGCCGGTACGGCCGGACCAAAGAGATCAGCCTCTCGGTTCCACTCGAAGAGACGGAAGCGGTTCTCCTCTCGGATTCGCGACTCGGCGATATCGAGGACGTACAGCCGTTCGTACAGGCTCGATTCGATAACTGACCGATAAATATATCCAGTACTATCCGCCCTTCGTTTCTACTGGAGCGACTCACTCCCCGGCGTCGACGACCTCGTAACTCACGTTCTGTTCTCTGAGTTTGTCGGTGTGTCGTGACAGCGCGTCCGTCGCGGCGAGCAAGAGCACGTCGAGACCTTTCGCAGCGGCTTCCTGGACGGCGTCGGGAGTCCCAAAGCGGATGTCGGGATCGAGTCCCGTCCGCTCCGCGAGCGCGACGGCCTCGGCGCCGGCCACGGCGACCAGGTCGTGTTCCTCGCCCAGTTCGACGACACGCTGTCCGTCGACGCTTTGACTCCCACCGTTCTGGACCTGTGGAATCGAGACGACGGCGACCGTCCCGAGGTCGTATTCGACGACCCCCTCGAAGTTGGTGATCCCGACATCCGTCCCCGGCGTCGCGTCCGTCACCGCAACCGCTGTTGCTCCTCCGGTGTCGCCCGACATCGCCCGCAACACACCGTCCTGCATCGTCAGCGAGACGGTTTCGCCCTCGCTGATCTCCGTCGAGGCGATTGCCGTCTCGGTTTCGACCTGTCCGATCACGTCCTCCGAGACGTGCGAGACGAACTCCCGGAGGCCGTCGGTCTGGGAGATGAGCCAATCGACGCCTTCCTTGGTCACCTCGTAGCGCCCCCTCCCGTGTTTGTTGACGAAGCCCTGTTCGACGAGGTCCTGCAGGTAGTCGCTGACCGCCTGTGCGGTGATCCCGATCGCGTCTGCAATCTCCTGTTGGTTGACCGCAGGCTGTCGTTCCGCAATCTCGACCAGGATCTGGTATCTGGTCGCCGTCCGCTTGCTTCGGAGCACCCCGAACTCTCCTGAATCCGTCTCCTTCGCCATTACCGAATCTCCGTGCCGAAAACGCAAGTAAGTTTTCACTAGTATCTGTCTACCTGCGAAATAACCCCCGCCCGGCGGGACGTAGAACAAACTTGCTTACTCTAAAACAACCAAAATTGTTTTACGTCCTACGCGAGTTGTATATCCCATGGCACACCCAGTGCTTCCACACGAGGCAAAGGCCGGCCCGACGAAAGCGGAGGTCAGGGCGGTGTTGCTTCGCAAACTCGATCTCGATTCGACCGACCACTTCGTCGAGGTCGGATCGTGTACCGGGGCCGTCACGATCGAGGCGGCCCGACGGGCCGGTCGGGTCACTGCGCTCGAACGGAAGAGCAATCGACTGGAAACGACCCGGAAGAACCTCGCGGCCAACGACGTCGACGCGGCGGTCGAACTCCGGCGGGCGGAGGCACCCGACGGACTCCCTCGGGACGCCGACGCGCTCTTTCTCGGCGGGAGCAGAAACTACGCCGAGGTTCTGGACCGCGCGGTCGAGACTGGCATCGACCGCGTCGTGATGAACGTCGCTCGACTCGAAGTCGCCGGGGAGGCGACGGAGGCGTTTCGTGACCGGGACCTGCTCGACGAGGTCGTCCAGTTCCAGGTCAGCCACGGCTACGAACTCGCCGGCGCGACGAGTTTCGACTCGGACAACCCGGTCTACATGCTCGTCGGGGGAGTCGGCGGGGACGACCAGGCCGCCGAGGGGGGAGCATGACGCTGTACGGCGTCGGACTCGGGCCGGGTGATTCCGGGCTGATCACCGTCCGGGGACGGGAACTGCTGGAGAGCGCGGATGTCGTCTACACGCCCGGCCGACTTTCCCGTTCGGTCGCGACCGAGTACGTTCCGACGGACCGCCTCGGGGATCTTGACTTCCCGATGACCCGCGACGAGGACGAACTCCGCCGGGCGTGGAAGGCGGCCGCCGCCGAAATCGCTCCCCGAGCACGCGGGGGGACCGCGGCCTTCGTCACCCTCGGTGACCCGAATATCTACTCGACGTTCGGCCACCTCCGTCGAACGCTCGACGCGTTTCACCCCGAGGTCGATCTGGAACTCGTTCCCGGCGTGAGCGCGGTGACCGCGTTCACGACGGCGCTGGGGATCGAGATCGCCGCGGGCGCGAGTCTCACCCTTCACGAGGCCTCCCGCGGGGCCGCACCGACCGGCCCCGACCGGATGATCCTGTTCAAAGTGACCGACGTGGCGGAGACCCACGAGGGACTGACCGACGCGGGCTACGAGGTGACCTACGGCCGGCGGCTGTACATGGAGGACGGAGAGACGGTCGTCACCTCCGATCCCGCCGACCTCGCGGACCGGGATTACTACACGCTCGCGTACGCGGAGAAGGAGGGACTCGACTCCACGCCGGCCACGGCCACCTTCGAGACGGCCGATACGCCGGAGGCGAGGACCGACGAGTCGGCGGACTCGACGCAGCCGAAACCCCGGACCGACGGCAACGGGATTTCGACTCGAACCGGCGAGACCGACAGGTCGGTGAGTCCCGGAGCGGCCGAACGATCCGACAGCTATCTCCAGCAGTCCCAGCGCGAGATCATCGAGATGGAGCGGGCGATCGGCGAGGCCTGCGGCGACGAACTCCCGGAGGTGCCGCCGCGATGACCGACCCCCAGCGGGCCATCGACGCCCGGGGCCGACGGCCCGCCACAGAGCGCGACGAGCGCATCGCCGAACACAGCGCAGGCGAGAAACAGGAGGGGATCCCCTTCATCGGGGCCGGTCCGGGCGACCCCGGACTGTTGACCGTCACGGGCAAGGAACTCGTCGAGGAGGCGGATCTCGTCGTCCACGCGGGGTCGTTAGTCAACAGCGACCTGCTGGAGCGGTACTGTGCCGACGCCGAACAGGTGACGAGCATCGGCAAGGATCTCGAAGAACTGGTCCCGCTGATCCGGGACGCGTACGAGGAGGGCCGGACGGTCGTCCGTCTTCACAGCGGCGATCCGGCTATCTACGGGGCCGCGGTCGAGCAGATGGACGCCCTCGAACACGAGGGCGTCCCGACGTACATCGTCCCCGGCGTGACCTCTGCCTTCGCCGCCAGCGCGTCGCTGCGCACCCAACTCACCCTCAACGGCGTCGCCAACCACGTCGCCTTTACCCGTCCGCAGGGCAAGACCCTCGACCCCGAGGACGACCACATCGGCGAGTTCGTCGAGATGGGCGACGTGACGACCTGCATCTACCTCGGCACGCACGCGATTCCGGAGACGATGGATCGCCTGCTCGCCGAGGACCACGACCCAGACACCCCAGTTACGGTGGTCTATCACGCCTCTTGGCCGGACGAGGACATCATCGAAGGCACCATCGAAACCATCGGCGAGCGAGTCGAGGCGGCGGGGTACCGCGCCTCGGCGATGGTCATCATCGGCGATGCCGCTCGGAAGGCCGGCTACGACCGCTCGTATCTCTACGACGGCTGGGCGAACCGATCTTCAGGCGAGGCTGACGACTGACATGAGCACTGACACAGACAGCGATACGACAGAATCGACGGACAACGACTCGGGCGGACACTGCTCGACACCCGACTCCGACGGCGAGGTGGCCGAGGAGATCGCGATCATCAGTTTCGAGCGGAAGATGGACACCGCGGAGGAGATCGCGGCCGAACTCGACGGGCAGTACGACCGGATCGACATCGTCGAGTACCACGGCGAGGTCTTCGCCGAGCACTGGGGCGAGTACGACTGTTTCGTCGGGCTGATGGCTTCGGGCATCGCGATGCGCAAGACCGCCCCCCTTCTGGACGACAAGTGGGACGACCCCGCAATCGTCGTCATCGACGAGGCGCTGACCTGGGCGATTCCGATCACGGGCGGCCACCACGGCGCGAATCAGGTCGCACACGATCTCTCCCAACTCGGCGCGGTGCCGGCGATGACGACCGCAAGCGAGGCCGCAGGCAAGCAGGGCGTCGAGAGCAAGGCCAAGGCGCTCGACACCCACGTCGTCAACGGCGATTCGACGGTCGCGACGAACCTCGCCGTGCTCAACGACGAACTCGGTCCCGTCGCACGACTGGACGGTCCCCGCGCGGTGCTGGTCGGCGACGACGTCACGGTACTGAAACGCAACGGCGACGACGGCGTCGTCCTCGGGACAGGCACCGTTTCGGGTGTGGGCAAAGCCCAGGTCATCGACGCCTGGGAGCAGGCGCTCGCCGACCTCGATCTGACGCTTGCGGACGTGGATTTCGTCGCCACAGGCACCCGAAAGGAGGGCGAGGACGGACTCTACGAGGCCGCACAGGAGATCGGCGTCGGGGTCGTCCTCTTCGAGAAGGAGACCCTCGAACGGTTCGAGGGGCCCTCCGAATCGCGCTCGAAGGAGCTGATCGGCTGGCCGGGCATCGCGGAGGCGTCGGCCATCGCCGGCGGCCGCGAGCACGACCTCGCCCGCGAGAAGGAACGCTTCGACGAGGCGGTCACCGTGGCGGTGGGGCGGTAAGATGGCTGCCGACGAGTACGGACGGCTCTACGTCGTCGGAATCGGTCCCGGCCTGCCACACGACATGACACAGGAGGCCACGGATGTCATCTCCACGGCCGACTGTGTCATCGCCTCGAACCTCTACCAGGAGTTTCTGCGCACCGACGGGACACTCCCGCCGGAGAGCGCCGCGATCGACGCGGCGACCGACGGCGGCACCGCCGCTGACCGGGCCGCCGAGTCGGCGCGTCCCGGCAGCGAGGACGGCACGATTCTCGAACGGCCCGACGGCAGCCGCCAGACGCTGATTCGCTCGTCGATGGGCCGTCAGATCGAACTCGCGACGGAGGCCTTCGAGCGCGTCCGGGCCGGTCAGACCGTCGCCCACGTCTCCGGCGGCGATCCGAACGTCTACGGCAAGAGCGATCTGCTCTTTCTGATGGCCCAGGAGGAGGAGGCGACGGACGTTCCGATCGAAATCGTCCCGGGCGTCACCGCCGCACTCGGCGGTGCGGCCAACGTCGGCGCGCCGCTGTCGAACGACTTCTGTACGATTTCGCTGTCGGACAAGTGGCGCGGCTGGGACGAAATCGCGGAGAAGCTCCGGGCCGCGGCGATCAGCGGTTTCGTCATCGTCCTGTACAACTGCTGGCGCGATTACGAGCGGGCGATCGACGTCATCCGCGAGGAGCGGGCCGACGACGTACCAGTCGCCATCGTCAACGACGCCGGCCGCGGCGACGCCGGCCGCAACCTCGACGACGAGACGGAGACGTTCTGCCGACTGGACGAGGCGACGGAGCACGACGACGAGGTCGGCGGCATGGGCACCTCGATCATCGTCGGCAACCACGAGACCGAACGCTGGGAAAACGACTACGAACAGTTTCTCGTCACGCCCCGCGGCGGGCGTGACGTGGAGGATTTCTAATGAGCACTGACAACACCACCGAGACGACCGACGCGAGCACAGACACTGAGACGAACACAGACACCGAATCGAACTGTGGAGCGAGTAGCGCAGAAACCAGTACAGAGTCGAAGTGTGGGGCTAGCAGCGCGGACGCCGCAAGCTCCAGTACGGAAGTCGATACGAGCAGTACGGAGTCGAAACGCGGAGCGAGTTCGGAGACCGACAGCACCTCGAAATGCGGCGCTAGCTCCGACTCGGAGTCGTCGAGTTCCGGCTGTGGTGCGAGCGACGAGAAAGAGGTCGCCTCGACGGTCGAGGACTTCGACGCCGAGCCCGGACAACTCCTCGCGGTCGGACTCGGCCCGGGCCAGCCCGAGGGGATGACACAGCGCGCCCAGTCGGCGCTGCTCGACGCCGAGCACATCGTCGGCTACACGACATACGTCGATCTGCTCCCCGACGAGATCACCGACGACGCCGAGGAGATCTACGACACGCCGATGTGCGGCGAGGTCTCTCGAACGGAGGAGGCAATCGACCGCGCGCTCGCGGGCAACGACGTGGCGATCATCGGCAGCGGCGACCCGAACGTCTACGCGCTGGCGGGCCTGGCACTCGAAATCCTGGAATCGAAGGGCGCGACCGCGAGCATGGTCGACTTCGAAGTCGTCCCCGGCGTCCCGGCCGCCCAGTCCTGTGGCGCTCGACTCGGCGCGCCGCTTGTCAACGACACCGTCTCCATCTCGCTGTCGGATCACCTCACCGATATGCCGACAATCGAGTCCCGGTTGCACGCCGCCGCCAAGGAGGGGTTCACGATCACGGTCTACAACCCCTGGAGCCGCAAGCGCCGGGAGAACTTCCGGAAGTGCTGTGAGATCCTGCTCGAACACCGCGACCCCGAGACGCCGGTCGGCGTCGTCCACGGCGCGGGCCGAGAGGACGAACAGGTCGAAATCGTCGACCTCGCCGACCTGGAGGAGTTGGGCGAGAGCGACCTGATCGACATGACGACGACGCTGGTGGTCGGTAACGAGGAGACGTACGTCTGGGACGACCGGATGGTGACCCCCCGCGGCTACGAATCCAAATACGACTACTGATGACCACCAGCTACAAGATCCGACTCGACCGCGGAGCCTGCGACGGTATCTTCGCCTGTCTCGTCCGGGACGACCGCTTCGCCGAGGCCGACGACGGACTCGCGACGATCGACGTCGACGGGATCACACGCGACGGCGAGGTCCTAATCGCGACGCTTGAGGACGACCAGATCGAAACCGCGCGGCAGGCCGCGGCCGCCTGTCCGGTGGATGCGATCACTGTCACGCCGACGGCTGACCTCGACCAGCACTCGACAGCACAGCCGACGGAGGTGAGCGATGACTGACGCCGCCCCGACTCCCGACCCAGTACCGGACCTCCTCGAAGCGCGGCCGGAGACGGCGTACTTCTGGGGTCGCGTCGCCGGCGACGGCGAACTGACCGACGAGGCCGTCACCGTCCGAGCGGGCGACGAGCAGGCCGCCGACGCGCTCGCGGCACTCACCGGCGTCGACGATGTCGACCACAGCCAGACCGCACGCACCTCCGCCCACGACAGTTCCATCGTCCGGTACGACGACGAGTACGAACTCACCGTCGTCGGCGCCCCGGCCGACCGCGCCAGCGCCGCGCTCGGACTCCCACAATCGGGGTCGCCCGGCGGCTACCGCTTCGGCGCGTTCAGCGAGCAGTACAGCCAACTGCTGCGCGGGATGCTCGAAGCCTGCGGGACGGTTTGTTTCCGCGAGTCCTCGGGCTCGGTCGGCATCTCCTTCGTCCACGACGACGAGCAGTTCCTCGACACGGTCCGCGCGCTTTTGGACGACATCGGGCCACACGTTCCGACCGAGGACCTCGAAGACTCCTCCTCGGGCGGCTACTGGTTCAGCGTCGCCGACGACGCCGACATCGACGAGTTCGCGGCGTGGCTGTACGCGGGCAGCGACCAGACGGGGCTGTACGCCAGCGACCGGAGACAGAAGCTCCGCCGGAGCGTCGAGCGAGCGACCGGCAAGGAGACGGGTGAACTCTCGCCATGACCACGAACGCACCGGCTCCCGCGCAGTCGCTCGACGGCGAAGCGGTGCTGTTGGTCGGCCACGGCTCCCGCCGCGAGAAGTCCAACGAGCAGGTCCGCGACCTCGCCGCCACTCTGGAGGGGCGGTTGGGCGTCCCGGTCGACGCCGGCTTTCTCGAACTCGCCGAGCCGTCGATTTCGGAGGCGATCGACGGTCTCGCGGCGAGTCACGACCGCATCACGGTCGTCCAGCTCTCGCTGTTCGCCGCGAGCCACGTGAAAAACGACGTGCCGCTGGCCGTCGAGCAGGCCCGGGCCGAACGACCGGAGACGACCATCCACAACGGCGCACACCTCGGCGTCCACCCCGCAATCGTCGATTTACTCGACGACCGAGCGGCCGCCGTCGAGGAATCCCTCGGCGTCGACCGCGAGGACGAGGACGTGGCCGTCGTCCTCTGTGCTCGCGGGTCCAGCGACCCCGACGCCAACAGCGACGCGGCCAAACTCGCGCGACTGCTCTACGAGGGCCGGGAGTTCTCCAGCGTCGAAACTGCCTTCATCGGTATCACCGATCCGGAACTCGAATCGCGGCTCCACACGGTCGCGAAGGATCGGCCGGACGCCGTCGTCGTCCTCCCGTACATGCTCGGAGACGGGGTGCTCACCCAGCGCGTGCGCGAGCACACCGACGAGTTCGACGCTGAGTACCCGTACGTCGCGGCCGCGGCGGGCGACCCGCTCGGCACGGACTCACGGCTGCTCGACGTGCTCGGCGACCGCTGGCAGGAGGCCCGCACCGAGAGCGTCCAGATGTCCTGTGACACCTGCAAGTACAAAGTCGAACTCGACGGTTACGAGGAGGATGTCGGCGGAGCGCGAGCGATGTTGCGCGCCCTGACTCACCAGGAGGAACACGCCGACCGGACGGACGTGGACGACGACCCCCACGTCCACGACGCGCCGGCCAAACACGTCGCCGTCTGTACGAACCAGACCTGCGCCGCCGACGGCGCGCCGGCCGTCCTCGAACGACTCCGTCAGGAGGCACGCGACTCCGAGGCCTGCGACGCCCGGATCACCCGCACCTCCTGTCTGGGCCGCTGTGGCGAGGGGCCGATGGTCGCCGTCTACCCCGACGGCGTCTGGTACGGCGGCGTCGAGACCGACGACGCGGCAGAGATCGTTTCGTCCCACCTCGACCGGGACCGCATCGTTTCTCACCTCGTAGACCAAACACTGTAACATGGCTTGCCACGAAATCGAAGCACTACGACTCGGACTGATGAACGTTCTCGGCACCGAAGACCGCAGCGCCCGCGAGCACGCGATGAGCGAACTCGAAGGGCACATGACCGGCCCAATCGAGGCGCTCGCGGAGGCCGATACGCTCTCCGAGATCGAACGCCACCTCGACGCGGCGCTGGTCGATCTCGAAGAGGAGATCGCCGAGACCGACAGCGACGACCCGGAGTACGACTACCTGCGGGGCCGACTGGTCGCCGTTCGCGACGCCGAGCAGGCGGTCCGTCGGCTGACCAGCCAGGGCGAGTCCGTCCTCGACGGACTCGCGGAGGCCCACGACGTGCTCCACGAGACTTTCCCGGTCGATGAGTAGCCTCGCGAACACGGTCGCACTCGACGAGGTCGATCCGGCCCGTTCCCGACACGCCGGCCGGCGCTCGGCGGTGGCACTTGGCTCCGATGCGGTCGTCGTCGGGACCGCCGCCGGGACTGTCCGCGCCTTCGACCGCGATCCACTGGCCGAACGATGGCGGGCAACGCCGGCCCCTGGTCGCGAGGAGGATCCGTCGGTCGTCTCCGCGGTGATCTGCGAGGGAACTGTGATCGTCGGCGAGCGGAGCGCGACCGGCCACGTCCGCGGGTACGACCTCGCGACCGGGGAGCTATCGTTCCGATACGCGACGGCCGACGACATCGGCGCTCCGGCCGAGGAGACGCGGTTTTTCCTGCCGTTCGTCGTCGATATTCGGACGGACGGGGACCGAGCGTACGTCGCCGCTCGCCGTTACGAACGCGACGGCGGCGACCGCTCGTTCGAGAGCGTGATCCACGCCCTCGATCCGGAGGGAACAGTTCGGTGGCGGTACCAAACCGACGCCTCCCCGATCAGCCTCGACGCGGCCGGAGACCGACTCGCAGTCGCGTACAACCGCTGTCCCGGCGAGTACCAGCACGGACTGGTCCTGTTGGACGCGAACACGGGCAGCGAACGCTGGCACTGGGATCCGGGTACCGACGGCCAGCGCCGAGTCGGTGACGTTTCGCTGCTTGCCGACGGTCTCGCGCTCACGTCTCACGGCGACTACCGCGGGTACCGTCTCGACCCCGGCGGAGCGATCCGCTGGCGTGTCGATCTGGCAACGCCCCGAGAGATCGGTGGCGAGACGCTGTACGCCTACCCGAACCACGTCCACGCGAGCGACCACGGCGTGGCCTTCGTCACCGGAAACACGTACGCGGAACAGGGCCGTGACACTGACGGGCTCCACCCGGACGAACACACCGTCTTCGGCTACGCTCCGGCGGGCGGCCAGCGCTGGAAAGCCGACATCGGCGGTTTCGCCCACGGCCTCGCCGCTGACGCCGACCGGATCGCGGTCCCTTCCGCTCAGCACTTCCGAAGCCGTGATCCGGACGACCACGGACTATCGACGTTCGACATCGGTGACGGCCCGCTCCAGGCCACGGAGACAGACGGTATCGTGACGGCGACTGCCGTCGACGGAAATGGAGTCGTCGGGGTCGAGGAGCCGGTCAGCTACCACGACGACGACCGGACCCACGGTCGGTATCGACTGCACGCACAGCCGGTGTGATCGCTGCCGGCCCGAATCGCGGCTTTTGAATCCCCCCACGTCGAACAGAAGGCAATGACACTCGTTGCGTTCGATTTCGACGGGACGCTGTCGGACTCGGAGATGACGGTCCTGCTCGGTGAGCAGTGTGGGGCGGCCGACCAGATGGACGAGATCACCGAACAAGCGATGAACGACGAGATCGAGTACGCCGAGAGCCTGCGCAAGCGCTGTGCGCTGCTCGACGGACTCCCCGAGGCCGACGCACAGGAGGCCTTCGATCAGGTCGTCCTCCGGCCGGAGACGGATGCCGTCGTCGAAGCGCTCGACTCGGCGGGCGTCTACACCGCGATTCTGACCGGCGGGTTCGAGCGCGGCGTCGAATCTGCACTCGAAACGGCGGGGGTCGACGTGGAGACGCTGATCGCCAACCGCCTGCCCGTCGAGGACGGCGAACTGACCGGCGAGGTCGAGGGGCCGTTGATCGAGGGGACCAAAGACGACGCGCTCGATATTCTGACGACGGTCGTCGAGGAACCCATGGAGGAGACCGTCGCCGTCGGTGACGGCGCCAACGACCTCCCGATGCTCGAAGCCGCCGGCTTCGCGGTCGGGTTCGCCCCCAAACCCGCGGTCGAACCGGCCTGCGATGTCGTCGTCGAGTCGATGCCCGAACTGCTCGACGTGCTCGAAGACCGCGGCGTCTGCTGAATGCCGCAGTACGTCTACGTCGTCGAATGTGCCGACGGCTCGCTGTACACCGGCTACACGACCGACGTGGGCCGGCGCGTCGAGGAACACAACGCCGGAGACGGCGCGAAATACACCGCTGGCCGCCGGCCCGTCTCGCTCCGGTACGTCGAGTATCACCCCTCACGGAGCGCCGCCCAGAGCCGCGAACACGCGATCAAGTCCCTCTCTCGAAGCGAGAAAGACCGGTTGCTTCCCGACGCCGACGACCGCGTCGGCATCGACTACTCCGCGGTCGTTTAGACGAACTGTCGGATCGTCAGATCCAGCGTCTGCAGGTCGACGATGGGAGCATAGCCCACGTCGGGATCGAGGTTGACTTTCTTCTGGAAGTCCGTCTGTGACTGCCAGCAACTGGAGTTGATCATCAACACGTCGTGATAGCTCCCGTAGCCGAGTTTGTGGACGTGGCCCGTGTGGAAGATATCGGGGACCTCCTCCATCACGAGATGATCCTCCGGTTCGGGTGCGATCCGGGTCTGGCCGCCGTACTGGGGGGCGACGTGGCGTTTCCGCAGGAGTTGCTCCATCGCGTCGTGCGGGCGTTCGTAGGTCGCGGACTCGTCGGGGAGTTCTGCGATCACCTCGTCCAGAGAGACGCCGTGATACATCAGGACGGACACCCCTTCGACGGTGACGACCGAGGGGTTCGCCGAGATGGTGGCGTCGTGTGCGGACATGATGTTCCGGAGTTCGTCGTCGAAGGCCGGTTGTGGCTCGGCCAGTCGGACGGCGTCGTGGTTCCCCGGGATCATCACAATCTCCATGTCGCCGGGCACGTCTTTCAGGTGTTCGCTGAAGGCCTCGTACTGGTCGTAGATGTCGACGATCTCTAACTCCTCGTCCTGGCCGGGGTAGACTCCCACGCCCTCGACCATATCCCCGGCGATCAGCAGATACTCGACCTCCCCGGCCTCTTCCGTGTGTAGCCAGTCAGCGAACCGCTGCCAGCCCGCCTCCATGAACTCCTCGCTGCCGCAGTGTACGTCGGAGATCAGCGCCGCCTTTACCGGCCGGTCGGCGGTCGACGGTGAGTGTGTCCGCGGAATGTCCGGGAAGTGCAACGAGTCGACGAACAGGATCCCGCCGTCGTCCGCGAGCGTCCCTTCGACCGCGACCACCTCGTCGTGGAGCATGTTCCGCACCTCGTCGGCGAACTCCCGGTCTTTCATGATCAGGCAGGGAAAGGTCCCGGTCGTGTCTTCGAGTTCGACCAGCCAGTGCCCGCTCGCTGTCGAGCGGATATCCGACACTAGCCCGATCAGCGCGGCGTCGCTGCCCGGAGACATCTGTTCTATCGTCTCGGCCGGTCGGTGGTTGACTCGGCCCCGTAGCTGACCTGCGAGTTTCTCGTAGCGGTCCTGAAACACGGAGACGAAATCGCTGTACTCGCCGGTCCCGACGCTCGGGATGTCGCCGCTAACTTCGATCTCTCGGTCCTCTCTCGACCGTCGGTCCGCGGTCTGCTCCCCCGTCGGTTCGACTTCCGTTGTCTGCTCTTCTGTCGATCTGACTCCCGTCGTCTGCTCTCGCGTCGACCGGACCTCGGGAGATGACTCTCTCGCTGATTCGACTCCTGTCGTCTCCTCTTCCGCTGATCCGACCTCTGTGGCCTGCGCTGACTCGTCGAGAGCCGTCCCTGTCGTCGTCTCCCGGCCGCTCCGCGTCTCCGCCTCGGACCGCTGCTCGGTGACTGCGGCCCCTCCCGGCGAGTCGGCCGCCCCGGCCGAATCTCCCGTCTCTCCTTCGGTCTCCGCTCGGCCCGGCCCGGTGGCCGCCGCTGACCCCTCCGTTTCGACTGCAGTTTCCTGCCCCCCGTCACGCGGTTGTCCCTCCCGCGTTCCACCCGAAACGTGGGGGTCGTTCTCGTGGCGCTGACTCCCGGAACTGGCTCCGTCTGACCGGCCCTGTGGCGTCGTGTAACCCTCGCCCGTCGGGTCGTTTTCGATGGTCGCTCGCACCTGTTCGGCGGAGAGTACGAGCGCGTCTTCGGGGGCGTTTTCGACTGCACGCTCGATTGCCCGCATCGGATCGGGTTGGTTGGCGATCAGCGTGACCGCCTCCCGCTCGGCGTTGTATCCCCGGTCGGCGAGCGCGCGGACGATCCGGGCCGGCGTCTCCAGTGGCACACTCGTACATACAGGTAGGCCAGCAAAAGCGTAGCGGAGTACGGCGCTCCAGAGAGTGGCGGCGGCGCTCGGCCCGACCAGCCGCCCTCAGTCGTGCTGTCTGCGACCAGTCCTTCCGGTATCTCGACGCCCCGCCGTAACCTCGCGGGATAACGCAGGTCCGAAACCCTCCGCTGACGCAGGCGTCAGTGTCGGCTGATTCGGTTGACTGCCACGTCCGCCGCCGCCGCAGCCGGGTAGACGATTTCGTCGACGAAGCGCCGGTGTCCGTAGTCTCTCTCGCCGTCTTCCGAGATCCGGAGGATCGTCCGGACGTCCGTGCCGTTCTCTGAGACAGTCTCACAGATTTCGAGATTCACCCCCGTGTCGTCGGTGAGGGCGGCCACGACATCTGCCTCGGCCAGTCCCGCCCGTTCGAGGATACTGTCGTCAGTTCCGTCCCCCGCAATTACGTTGTGCACCTTCGGCGACACCTGCTCGCACCGCTCGTGGTCTCGTTCGACGATGGTGACCGCGTTTCGCTCCTCGCTGAGTTGTTCTGCGACGCGACGCCCGACCCGGCCACCCCCGATAATGATCACGTGTCTTGTCATTGCCCTCTGTTATCTATTGTTCAGCCACAGTGTAAAGTGTTACAGACAGTCATTTCGGGGCGCCAACCCTGCGCTGGCTACCACAGTAGTTCACGAACGACCCAGCGAGCACGCCGCTCCGACCGTCACCGTCGTCTCGCTGTTTGGCTCGTCCGGCGGATCGTGTTCCGCAACCGGGGGAGATAATCCGTCAGATCGCTGGTCGTCAGCATCCCCACTGTCTCGCCGTCGTCGACGACTGGGAGCCGTTGCAGCGAGCGCTCTCTCATCAGCGCCGCGGCCGTGTGGATCTCCTCGCTACTGGACACGGAGACCAGTGATCTGCTCAGAAACGTCTCCACCCGGACCGCTCCGGTGTCCGCACCGGAAGCGACCTGTCGCATGATATCTGACTCGGTCACGATGCCGAGCGTCTCTCCGCTGTCCTGATCGACGACGAGCGCCGACCCGACATCTCGGCGCGCGAACAGTTTCGCGACCGCGCAGGCCGTCGCCTCCGGACCCACTGTGTAGACCGACTCTGTCATCACGTCACCGACCGTCTGTTCAATCATACTCCCTCTCTCTTCCAGGGACGGTTAACGCTGCCGCGTGGCTGATAGCCAGTCTATAACTAATCGGATAGCTCTGTCAGCGTATCGCATGACCGTCGAGCAACAGTCCGGGACGGACATCGAAACTCACCTCCGGCGAGCGTTAGAGACCGCCGAAAACAGCGAGACGAGATATCACCTTCGGGAGGCGCTCCAGAAGTGTTCCGCGGCGGAGTCAGTTCAGTTCGGTTCCGCGTCGGCGTTCGACGACTGACTCGGCCCAACTGATCGCCTCGTCCAGCACCTCCGTCGGGTCGTCGTCGTACTCGAAGTCGCGGATGTGTTCCACGTCGTCGTCGCCGTGGCCGCCGATCAGGTGGGTCTGTTGGCCCTTCCGGTCGGCCGGGACGAGTCGGGCGAGCACGTTGTTGTGTGCCTTCGCGGTCTCGTACTCGGAGAGCCGACGGGTCGGCTCCTCGTCGACCAGAATCGAGAACTTCGAGAGCATCATGTACGTCGCGATGTCCTCCTCGGCGGTGTAGCCCTCGACGCCGGGCAGGTCGTCCGCGAGCCGGGCCTCGTAGCCGTGGATGTCCAACTCCTCTCGGATCGTCCCCGCGGCGTCGCTCCCGCCGGCGCTGGATTCGAGCACGAGCACCGAGTTGTCGATAGTGTCGAGCACCGTATCGAGCGCGCCGGCGAACTCCGCGAGTTCCTCACCCTCCGCCCCGAGGGCTTCGAGATAGCCGGCGTCGGCAATCGACCGGAGGGTCTCGATCTGCGTGCGGAGATCCTCTCGGGTCTTGGGCTGGCCCCAGTACTCCTGCATCTTCGGTCGCTTGTCGACCGCCTCCACGTCCAGCGGTTCGTCGCTGTGACGGATCGCCTCCAGCGCGGCCTGTGCGCTCTCGATGGTCGAGAAGTAGGTGATCGTCTCCTCGACACACACTTCGAGGAGATCACGTTCGCGGGAGAGCACGAGGTCGATCTCGCCGTCGTGCAGCGCCTCCTTGATCGCCTCTTTGTCCTCGAAGTCGTCGAGTTCCTTCACGTCGAAAAACTCCTCGAAGCCGACGACCGGCAGGTCGACGATGGCGGTTCCCTCGAGCGGGATCGGCTTGCCGACGCACATCTGGGCCTTCTGGTAGGCCTTGCCGAAGGTGTCGGCGGTGCCCATCACTTCGCCGGTGGATTTCATCTCCGGCCCGAGGCGGGGATCGCTGCCCGGCAGGCGGTCGAAGGGGAGCACGACCTCCTTGACGCTGACCTGCTCGGGGATCTGCTCCTCGTAGTCGAGTTCGTCGAGCGTCGCGCCGGCCATCACCTTCGCCGCGATCTTCGCAATCGGCACGCCCGTCGCCTTCGAGACGAAGGGAACGGTCCGCGAGGAGCGCGGGTTCGCCTCCAGGACGTACACCTCGCCGTCGCGCACGGCCAGTTGGACGTTCAGCAGTCCGACTGTGTCGAGTTCGCGGGCGATGTCCTCGACGACCTCTCGGACCCGGCGGTTCACGTCCCGACCGAGCGAGCGCGGCGGGATCATACAGGCGGAGTCCCCGGAGTGGACACCTGCCGTCTCGACGTGTTCCATCACGCCGCCGATGAGGACGTTCTCGCCGTCGGAGACGGCGTCCACGTCGAGTTCGACCGCATCTGCCAGGAAGTCGTCGATGAGGATCGGCTTCTCGGGGGAGACACGGACGGCCTCCTCGATGTAGGTCTCCAGATCCTCGTCGTTGTAGACGACATCCATCGCGCGGCCGCCGAGCACGTACGAGGGACGCACGAGCACCGGGTAGCCGATCTCGTGAGCCAGTTCCAGCGCCTCTGGCTTGCTGGTCGCGGTCGCGCCCTCGGCCTGTGCGATGCCGAGGTCGTCCATCAGTTTGTTGAACCGGTCGCGGTCCTCCGCGA
The DNA here is from genome assembly GCF_009831575.1 of Halovenus carboxidivorans. Taxonomy (GTDB): domain Archaea; phylum Halobacteriota; class Halobacteria; order Halobacteriales; family Haloarculaceae; genus Halovenus; species Halovenus carboxidivorans. Next base: position 18,470 of record NZ_WUUT01000001.1, read on the forward strand.
GATCCATCGCCTCGACGGAGGTACCCATGATCTCACAGTCCAGGCCGCGGCGCTCGATCTCCTTCTCCAGCGGTTCGCCGATGTCGACGGAGGTCTGACCGCCGAACTGGACCATCACGCCGTCGGCGTTGGTCGCCTCGATCACGTCCGCGACCTCCTCGGCGGTGATCGGCTCGAAGAAGAGGCCGTCGGAGGTGTCGTAGTCCGTCGAGACGGTCTCGGGGTTGTTGTTGACCACGTGGGCGTCGATGCCCATCTCCCGCAGCGCGCGGACGGCGTGGACCGAACAGTAGTCGAACTCGACGCCCTGGCCGATCCGGATCGGACCGCCGCCGACGACGACCACGCTCTCGACGTCGCGGTCGACCTGAAGTTCGTCGCGGTTCAGCCCCGAGATCGGATCCCGTGCGGAGTAGTAGTACGGCGTCGTCGCGACGAACTCCCCGGCGCAGGTGTCGACGAGTTTGAAGTCCCGCTCGGAGGTCTCGGCGTCGACGCTGTCGACGGTCACCGCGCCGCCGTCGGAGCGTGGCTCCGACGAGGATCGCGGACCGTCGGTCCGCTCACCCCCGTCGGGCGTCGCCTCGCCTTCCTCGACTTCCTCGTCGGTCAGCCGTTCGGGGAGCCAGGAGGCGTGGGTGTCCTCGAACTCCCCGCCCGCGAGCGCGGTGATCTCCTGGTCGGTGAACCCGACGTTCGCCGGCGTCTGGAAGTTCCCTTCGGTGGCGTTCTGCGCGGCTTCGGCGATCCGTTTGAACCGTTCGAGATACCACTCGCGGATCTCGGTCAGTTCCCGGATCTCATCGACGCTGTAGCCGCGGTCGAAGGCCTCGAAGATGGCGTACGGGCGGTCCGGCGTGGGCCTCGCCAGGTACTCGTCTTCGAGGGTGTCGTCGTCGACCGCGCCGAGGTCGTCGGCGGGGTCGTACTCCGAACTCCTGAGCGCCTTCAACAGCGACTCCTCGAAGGTCCGGCCGATTGCCATCGCCTCCCCGGTGGATTTCATCGCCGGCCCGAGCTCGAACTCCACGTCGCGGAACTTGTCTTTGGGCCAGCGCGGCACCTTCGTCACGACGTAGTCGATAGCGGGCTCGAAGGCGGCGGTCGTCTCGCCGGTGATCTCGTTTTCGATCTCGTGGAGGCGCTTGCCCAGGGCGACCTTCGCGGTGACGCGAGCGATGGGGTAACCGGTCGCCTTCGAGGCCAGCGCCGAGGAGCGGGAGACGCGGGGGTTCACCTCGACGACGCGGTACTCCCCGCTGGGGGTGCCGTCGTCGCGCCAGGCGAACTGGATGTTACAGCCGCCCTGAATCCCGAGTTCGCGGATGACCTTCAGCGCGGTGTCGCGCATGTCCTGATGGCCCTCGTCGGGGATGACCTGACTCGGCGTGACGACCATCGACTCGCCGGTGTGGATCCCCATCGGATCCAGGTTCTCCATGTTGCAGATGATGATACAGGAGTCGTCGGCGTCGCGCATGACCTCGTACTCGAGTTCGATCCAGCCGTCGATCGACTCGGTGATCATCACGCGGTTGTCCCGGGAGAGATTCAGCCCCTTGCGGACCTGCTCTTTCAGCGTCTCCATGTCGTCGATGACGCCCGACCCTGCCCCGCCGAGGGTGTAGGTCGTCCGCATGATGACCGGGAGGCCGCCGACCTCCTCGACCGCCTCTTCGACCTCGTCGATGGAGTCGATGGTGACCGATGCGGGGACGGGTTCGCCGATGGACTCCATCCGCTGGCGGAACTGGTCGCGGTCCTCGGTTGCGTAAATCGTATCCAGCGGCGTCCCCATCACTTCGACGTCGTGCTCGTCGAGAACCCCCTCCTCGGCGAGTTCGGCGGTGACGTTCAGTCCGGTCTGGCCGCCCAGCCCCGCGATCACGCCGTCGGGGTTCTCCTTCCGGATGATCTCGGCGATGGCTTCGGTGTTGATCGGTTCGATGTACACCTCGTCGGCCATGTCGGGATCGGTCATGATCGTCGCCGGATTCGAGTTTACCAGGACGACACGCGCGCCCTCCTCCTGCAGGGCACGACAGGCCTGTGCGCCCGAGTAATCGAACTCGGCTGCCTGTCCGATCTGGATCGGCCCGCTGCCGATGAGCAAAATAGTTCGATCTTCGGCTGTCATTACACGGAGGGAGTTCGCACATCGTAATAAGCCCGGCGATACGGTACGAAACTCGCAGACGAATTTCGAATATCGTATTGTGACGATATCACACGTCACCCGTTCGCAGACCCGGGGCCGTTGCCCGGGCGTAGCGTTCTTCCCTCCGCTGGTCGGATACCGGGTATGGACGCGCCCAGCCAGGGAGACACGTACACCTTCGAGCGCACGTTCACCCGCGAGGACGTCGAGCAGTTCGCCGAGGTATCGCAGGACACGCAGGCCCGCCACACCGAACCCGACGAGGACGGCCGTCTCATGGTACACGGTCTCCTGACGGCGACGCTTCCGACCAAGATCGGCGGCGACCTCGACGTGCTGGCGGCGTCGATGGAGTTCGAGTTCACGCGACCGGTCTACACCGGCGACACCGTCACCTGCGTCTGTACGGTCGAATCCGTCGAGGAGCGACCACAGCGGTACGACCTCAGTATCGACACCGTCTGCCGGAACGAGTCTGAGACGGTCGTCCTCAGGGCGACGATCGACGGGCACATCTGGAAGGATTAAGCCACGATTCGCACACGAACGAATACATCGTATACGCGGTCGGACTGGAGCGCAGACCGCTACTCGCTCCACGGCTCTCCGAGCCCGAGCGCTCCCAGATCGACGTTGTCGGTGACGAGGTCGGCGGCCCGGTCGTACGGTGATCGGTCGTCCCGCCGAGCCTCGGGTTCCGGTCGGTTTCTCCCGGCGGCCTCGAACACCCGCTCGACGAACGCCGAGCGGGCGTTGTCGTTCTCGAACAGCCCGTGGACGTACGTTCCGAGCACCCGTTCCGTCCCGACACTCTCGCCGCCGAGCGGACGCTCGACCGACTCCGTCGGCGTCGACCGACCCATGTGGATCTCGTAGCCCGAGACTGTCCCCGAGCCACCGGCGAGCGGCCCGACGCCGGAGAGCGTCCGGGTCGTCCGTTCGAGACGCTTGTCGGCGGAAAACCGGGTTTCGACCGGGAGTAACCCCACGGCTTCGACCGTCCCAGACACCGCCGTGCTCTCGATGCCGGCGTTCGTGATCCGCTCCCCGAGGATCTGAAAGCCCCCACAGAGGCCGACGATCGGTCCGTCGAACGCCCGAAGTCGGTCGTCGAACCCCGACTCCCGGAGCGCGAGCAGGTCGTCGACCGTGTTCTTCGAGCCGGGAACGACGACGCCGTCGATCCCGGACAACGAGCCGTCGAGTGGCAGATAGACGACCCGAACGCCCGGCTCGCGGGCCAGCGGGTCGAGATCGGTGAAATTCGAGATCCGCGGCAACCGCGGGACGCCGACGTTGATCGTCCGCTCGTCGGCCACGTCGTCCCCGCCGACGACGCCGCGTTCGTCGCGGTCGGGGATGGAGATGCTGTCCTCGGCGGGCAGACCGGGGTCGTCGTACGGAATCACGCCCAGCACCGGCACTCCGGTTCGGTCTTCGATCTCCTCGATCCCCGGTTCGAGCAGGCTCCGGTCGCCGCGGAACTTCGTGATGACCGCGCCCGCGACCTGCCCGTGGAGTCGGTCGGGGAGCAGTTCGAGGGTGCCGTAGAGGCTGGCGAAAGCCCCGCCGCGCTCGATATCGACGACGACGAGTATCTCGGCGTCGGCGAACTCGGCGGTCTCGACGTTCGCGAGGTCGCGGTCGTGGAGGTTGATCTCCGCGATGCTGCCGGCTCCCTCGGCGACGATCACGTCGTGGTCGGCCGCGAGTCGCCGGTAGGAGTCGACGGCGGCCTCGCGAGCGCGCTCCCAGTGGTCGTCGTAGTAGTCGTCGACGCCGACGTGTTCGGTCGCCTCGCCCTGGATCACCAGTTGGCTCTCGCCGTCGCCCCGCGGCTTCAACAGCACGGGGTTCAGGTCCGTCGTCGGCGTGACCTCCGCCGCCGTCGCCTGGACGTACTGCGCGACGCCGATCTCCCCCCAGTCGCCCGACTGTGAGACGACGACCCGTGCGTTGTTGCTCATGTTCTGGGCCTTGTACGGCGCGACCGAGACGCCGCGACGGGCGAGTGCTCGGCACAACCCCGCTGCGACGGTGCTCTTCCCGACGTGGCTCGCGGTCCCCGCGATCAGCACTGTCTCGGTCATGGTCTCCGCTCAGTACTCAGTTCCCTTCCGTGCGCTGTGGCCCGCGTCGAAGGGGTGGCTCTCCTTGGCGACGTTCGTGACGAGATCGGCCAGTTCGGTGACGTACTCGGGGCGGTCGTGTCCGCCGGTCAACACGAGTTCCAGCCCGTCGGGTTTCGACTCGACCAGGTCGACGACGTTCCCGGGGTCGACGAGCCCCCGGTTCGCGGCGTAGAGAATCTCGTCGAGGACGAGCATGTGGACGCCCTCTTGCGGTGGTCCGTCGAGCGCGAACGGCGAGTCGAGGTCGGCATCTCGGCAGCCGTCCAGTAGCTCGCGAGTCCGTTCGAGGGCACCCCGGGCCTGTGCGGCGTGGTCGTCGTCGTCGGAGCCGTCCCGGAAGCCGTGCCAGCCGTAGTGACCCGCGTTCTCGTAGCTAAAGCCCGGCATCGCGGTGATCGCGTTGTACTCCCCGCGGATCGACTCGACGCTGCCGGCGCCGCCTTTCATGAACTGGAGCATGTGTACGCGGTAGCCGTGGCCGGCCGCCCGGAAGCCCATCCCCATCGCGGCGGTCGTCTTCCCCTTCCCGTCGCCCCACCAGACCTGTGTGAGTCCGAACTCCGCCGGCGCAGCGGGTTCGATCGGCTCGGGCGTCGGCCGCTGGTCGTCCGTCGATTCGTCCGCCGGTTCGCTGTCGTGTTCGTCTGTCATGAGTGCTCTCGTGGATCGAAAACGTCCGCGCGCTGGTCAGTTACGACGCCGTACCTCGCTGCCTCGACGGTTTCCGGTGGCTCGTCCTCGGCGTACCGCGCCTCGAAACCCGCTCGGATCGCCTCGCGGACGCAGGCTCGGGCCGCGGCGCCGACCTCGGTCGCGCTCCCGCTGAACTCGGCCTCCTCACCGTCGACCGCGCTCCCGACGACGATTGCGTCCGTCGTCGTCCCGGTCACGCCGGCAACGTCGAGCAGCGTCGCGGTCTTCGCTTCGGCGACGACGCTGACGAGATTCGCCTGCGCACCGTCTGTCAGCGACCGATCCGTTGCGACGATTAGATTCACCGTTCCGACCGACCCTGGGCCCGCTTCCGAGATATTTCCCTCGTGAGTCTCTTTCGGATCGGCCGGAAGCGTCGCCGGGTTCGAGAGGCCGACAGTGGCGTAGGCCACCACGGGGCCGAGTCGTGCGCCGCGGGCGTGGTTCACGTCGACGCCGGTCAGCAGCGTCGGCCCGGACTCCCGGAATCCCGCCGCCTCGCGTTTTTCGCGGCTGTACCGGTCGATATCCTCGCGCTCCCAGCCCTCCGGCACGGTGATGTTGTACGCCGCCGGTGCGCGCTCGAACCCACCGCTGTAGCCGGTCGAGAGCCACCGCGCGCCGGGACGCCGAAGTCGGAACACGCCCTCGGTCACAGCCGGTTCATACACCGTCCACCACCTCCAGCAGTCGGTCGTTCTCCGCCGGCAGTCGGACGGCGACCCGGACGTGATTGTCCAACCCGCGGAACGTCCGCGCGTCTCTGAGAATCACGCCCTGCTCGCGGGCGGCTTCGAGCACTGCATCCACCGACCGCCCCTTCACGTCGAGCAGCAAAAACGGAGCCGCAGAGGGCGCGACATCGAACGTCTCGGACAGTTCCGCTCGGAGTCGCTGGCGCTCGCTCTCGACACGCTCTCTTGTCTCTGCAACGAACGCCTCCGCCCGGAGACAGTGCGTCCCGACGGCGAGTGCCGGGGCGGAGAGATTCCACGTCCGCCGGGCGGCCGACAGCGCCTGCCCGAACCGTCCGGTCGCGACGGCGAATCCGGCACGAATCCCGGGCATCCCGTACAGTTTCGTCAGCGCCCGCGCGACGACGACCCCCTCCGTTCCGGCCATCGACGGCTGTTCGGTGAACCCGAGAAACGCCTCGTCGACCAGTAGCGTCGTTCCCGCCTCCCGACACGCGGCGGCGAACCGCTCCAGGTCGGCCCTGTCGTACAGCCTCCCGGTCGGGTTGTTCGGGTTGCAGACGACCGCCGTGGCGTGTCCCGATGGGTCGGCAGCGGGAATCTCCTCGGCGTCGACGAAGACGGGGTCTGCGCCCTGGAGACGGACCTCGCGGGCGTACTCCCCGAAGCTCGGAGCCGGGACGAGCACGGAGTCGCCCGGGGAGACCGCGAGTTCGATGCTCCGACGGATGGCCGCGAGCCCACCGGGCGTCGGAACGACGGACTCGGGATCACAGCCGACGTACGCCGCCGCCGCCTCGCGGTACTCTTCCGGCGGCTCCGGCGGATAGCGCTGTGTCTCGCTGAACGCCTTCCCGTAGACCTCCTCGGTCCCCGGCGGCACCCGCGGATTCGTGTTCGCGCTGAAATCGAGCACGTCGGCTCTGTCGCTGCTCCCGTGGGGCGTCCGACCGACCCGCCCTGCGGTTTCGACGCCGCCGGTCGACCGGGCGGTTCCCGGCGGTCGGTCGCCGGCGAGGGACTCGGCGACCGCGGCGTCCTCGGGGTAGTTGACGTTCACCGCCACGCGTACGTCGTGGCTGACTGTGACCCCCTCTCGCTCTGTCTCACCGACGACGTTCACACCTGCCGAAGCGATTGTCTGCCCGTCCCGTTCCATCGTCGTGTCGCTGCTCACCCCGAGCGTTCCTTTGAGGGTATCTGGAACGTAGACGGACAGCGACCCGCTTTCGTGTCGATTCAGCAGTCGATCTATCACTTCACCGTCGAGCAGCGGGAGGTCGGCGGCGACTGTCACGACCGGCGGTTCGATCCGGCCGAGAGCGTACCCCAGGTCTGCGACGTAGCCCTCGCCCGGCGCGTCGATGATCGTCACCGCTTCCCCTCGCTTCGAGTCGAGATACCGGCGCGTCTCCGGGGTGTGCGGGGAGACAACCGCGTAGATGTTCTCGACTCGGCTGTCGACGAGCGCCCCGCAGACGCGGTCGACCATCGGAACGCCACCGACCTCGTACAGCGGCTTCTCGGTGTCGGCGCCGAGGCGGGTGCCGCGGCCGCCGCACATCACGAGAGCGTCCACGCCATCACCCCCGCGTGCAGCGCCGTCGCCCGCGCCAGTTCGTTGGTCGCGCCGAGTACGTCCCCGCTCACGCCGCCGAGGCGTCCTCTCGCCCACCGAGAGACGGCGGCGGCGCTCACCCCCGCACCGAGCAGCGCCGCCGCCCCCGGGAGCAGTCGGGGCCAGCTCAGAAGGGCTGCTGGGGCCGCGAGCAGTCCGACGACGACCCCATCTCGGGCCGTCGCGTTGCCGGTCAGCGACGACCCGAGGCCGTCGTGTGCAGCAGTCCCGAGGCAGACGACCCCGGCCATCGCCGCCTTCGCTCCGACCTCCGCGACGACGACGAGCGCCAGCGCCCGTCTCGGCAGGCCAGCCACGCCGACCGCCGCGGTCCCGAGCGCGAAGACGACCAGCGCGACGCCGAGCACGCCGCCGGTCCCGACTTCGGTGTCTGTCATGACCGCCCGCCGCCGCTGCGGGTCGCCGTGGACGACCGCGGCGTCACCGAGGTCGGCAACGCCGTCCAGGTGGGTGATCCCCGTCAGACCGTAGACGAGTGCGACGAAGATCACGGCGGCGGTCACGTCAGGTCCCGGCAGCAGGAAGACGGGTGCGAGGAGGCACCCGAGTAGCAGACCGACGACCGGGAACACCGTCGGCGTCCGCCGAAACGCGTCCCAGTCGCGCTCGCTCCCGCCGACGGGGATCCGCGAGAGGAACCCGACCGCCCCGCGGACCGCGGCGATGCTCATCCGATCACCCCCGCCGCCCCGGCGGCGACGCCCGCGAGCAGGAAGGCGACCGCACCGGCGACTGCGACGATTCGAGTCCCCCGGCGGGCCTCGGCCGCGCTCGGCAGGTCCCGCTCCGGGTTGAGGACGTACGCGTCTGTCTTGACGAGTTTGACATCCAGCACGGCCGCGAGCGTCGCCATCGGCCACCCGGAGTTCGGCGACGGAGGTGCGGACGCCCACTGGCCGGCTCGGACCATCGCGGCGGGGTCGCCCGCCGCGAGCGCGATACAGCCAGCGCTGACTCGCGCCGGTATCCACATCGCGACGTCGTCGAGTCGGGCGCTCGCCCACCCGACGGGTTTGCTGCGGTAGCCGAGCATCGAATCCAGCGTGTTCACCGCTTTCACCCAGACCGCCGCCCCGACACCGACCGCCAGCGAGAGGTGGACGCCGACCGCGAAGGCGGCAAGCGGCGCGACCACCCCGTCTGCGAGGTTCTCCGCCGCGCTCTCCACTGCTCCGCTCCGGAGTTCGCCCGGTGAGAGGGCGGCGGTGTCCCGTCCGACCAGCGCACTGACGGACTCGCGCGCCGTCGCCGGGTCGGATTCGGTCCCGTCGATCACCTCCTGTGCGACCGAGACGAGCATCCGCAGGCTCACCGTCGAGAACAGGACAAGTCCCGCGAGCACGCCGGCCAGCGCTGTGCTGATCGCCAGCGCGGCCGCCGTCGTCGCCGCAGCGAGCAGGCCGGCGACGAGCGGCAGCACGACGGCGACGACCAGCCCGATGACCTTCGGGCGACGCCACTCCCGGTCGACGGCGGCGACGACCCGGCCGAACCACGCGACGGGGTGGACTCGCTCGGGCGGCTCCTCGAAGAGCAGGTCTCCGGTCAGCGAGAGGCCGACCGCCCCCGCCGCTGTCAGCCCCATCTCTCACCCCGCGCGAGCGGTCCGTCGCCGACGATCCAACTCGACCCGCCGACTTCGCTGATCCCCCCGTCGGTCTCCGGGTCGTCACCGATATGCAACAGCTCTCCGGTCTCGACGCCGAGGGCGTCAGCGACTGCGGTAAACGCGTGGCTGTCGGGTTTCCGCCAGCCGCAGTCGACGCTCGTCACGACGGCCTCGAACCGCTCTCGGTCGATTCCTGCGCTGTCGAGGGCGTGTTCGGCCAGTCCGGCGACGGCACAGTTCGAGAGCACACCGACCGGTCGCCGGTCAGTCAGGTACTCGAGCAGGCGCTCGGCACCCGGTCGGGGTTCGGCCTCGACGGCGAAGGCGGCCCGAACCGCCTCCGCGACGGTCGGCCGTATCTCCTCCCGACGGAGCGGTTCGTTTCGGCTCGCCAGCGCCGCTGCGACGTGGTCTGCGAGCGGGAGTTCGCCCCCCTCTTTCACGTCGAGATGTGCCTCGCGGTAGGCTGTCGCCCAGTCGTCTGGCACGCTCACCCCCCGGGCGTCGAGTTCCCGCGCGACCGCCGCGGCGGGGTCGTCGGGCCGTTCGACGCTGACGAGCGTGCCGAACAGGTCGACGGAGACGGCCGCGCAGTCGGCCACCGCCGCCCGGAGAGCCGTCTCCCGGCACATCTCAGAGCACCTCGAGAAAGGAGTCGAAGGCGCCGCTTTCGGGGTGGAGGTGGGCGTAGGTCCCGAGCGTGTCGTACTCGGTCAGTCCGTCGCGCTCGTCGGTGATCCCGTCCCCTCGAACCACCTCGAAGGCGAATCTGGCGTCTCTCCCGACCGTCAGCGAGGAGTAGTGAAACTCGTGACCGCGGCGCCGTTCGCCGGTCCGGGCGGTCAGCGTCTCCCGCTTTGCGGCGAGTTCGACGTGATCGAGCGCCTGGTAGCGGTCGTGCATTCGGACCTCGGCCGGGAACACTCCGCTCATCTCGTGGCTCTCTCCGTCCGTTGTCTCCAGTTTCTCACACAGCGCCATCAACCCCCCGCATTCGCCGAGCACCGGCAGGCCCTCTTCGGCCCGGTCGCCCAACTCGTCTAACGCGTCGCTCGACGCGAGGGAGTCGCCGTGCAGTTCCGGATAGCCGCCGGGGAGATACACCCCGTCGCAGGCCGGGAGTTCGTCGTCGGCCGTCGGCGCGAAGGTCACCACCTCCGCTCGGCTCCGGAGTCGTTCCAGCGTCGCCGGATAGGCGAAACAGAACGCCCGGTCGCTGGCGACCGCGACCCGGGCACCCGTCTCCGGTCGGCGCTCGGGACTCGGAGCGTCGGCCGCCGGTTCGGCGAGTTCCCGGATCGCCTCGACTCGGATGTGCTCGCTGGCCGCCTCCAACTGTTCGGCCGTCAGCCCGGTCTCCTCGCCCATCTCCAGGCCGAGATGTCGGTCCGGGATCTCCAGATCCTCGCTGGGCGGGATTCGACCCAGGTAGGTCAGCCGCTCCGGCAGTGCCTCCCGGACCCCGTTCTCGTGGCGGCCGCCGTGACACCGCTGTGCGATGACGCCGGCCACGTCGACCTCCCGACCGGCCGCTTCGGCGTACCGCTCGAAGCCGAGGGCCGTCGCGGCGACGCTCTCCATCCCGGCGCTGGCGTCGACGACGAGGACGACTGGCAGGCCGAGCGCTTCCGCGACCATGGCCGTGCTCGACGCGTCGCCGTCGTACAACCCCATGACGCCCTCGACGAGGCAGATGTCACCGTCGCCGCGGTGGTAGTTGCGGCGGATCCCGTCCTCGCCTTCGAGCCAGCAATCGAGCGTTCGGGAGGGCCGGCCCAGGAGTTGCTCGTGGTGGCTCGGATCGATGAAATCCGGGCCGGCTTTCGCCGGCTGGACCGTCAGCCCGGCGTCTTCGAGGGCGACGCTGACCGCAAGCGTCGCGACTGTCTTTCCGACTCCCGAGCTCGTTCCCCCGAGTACGAGCCCGTTCATCGACTGTGCCTCCGGGGTGCTGGATGGCCGTCTCTCATGGCTGTGGTCGCTGTTCGGTTACCCGGTCGTACACCGCGGTGACTCGGTCACGAAACCGTTCCATCTCGATGTCGCGCTCCCGACAGCGCGCGAGCAGTCCTCCCATCCCGACGCCTTCCTTGGCCTCGCCCGCGACGTAGCCGTTCAGCGCCGGATGGTCCCGGTGCTCGAAGCCGGGATCGGTGACCGTCAGCTCCAGACCCAATCGGTCGGCAAGCTCTTCGATTGCGGCGCTGTCGTCCTCTGCGACGAACGACGTCGTCGCGAGCGACAGCGGCGCGTCGACCCCCTCGTGACGGACCAGCGCGGCCCCGGTCGCCAGTTGCGTTCCGCCGGCCAGCGTCACGTCGGTCCCCGATTCCAGCGCACCGACGGTCAGTCCGAACACCGCCGCGAGCACGGGATCACCCATCGTCTCGACGGCCCGGACCGGATCGTCGGCGGCGTCGCCGTCCACCAGACCGCTCGCGTCCATCCCCTCCGCCACGACGCGTCTCTTCAGCCCGAGGGGATTCTCCGGCAACGACGACGAGACTCCCGTGGGTTCGCCGAGCGCGGTGAGCACGCCGAGCGCCGTGGTCGTCCCGCCGGGAATCGTCTCGCCGATCAGTACGCGCTCGTCGCCGAGCGCACGACCCACTCGCTTCCCGGCGGCGACGACCGCCTCGGCGTCCGGGAGCGGCTCCGGTTCGCGAACGTCGGCACCGACCGACCCCCCGAAATCGACCGTCGGTGTCACCGTCTCCGCCGCCAGTCCGGCGTCGACGCCGAGCAGGTCGATTCCGAGCAGTTCGCGAGCGGCCCGGCTCATCACCGCCGGTGTCGGACAGCCGCTCGGGCTCACGGGCACCGGGCGGTCCACCGGCTGTCCGTATTCGAGCAGTTCGAGGTCGGCGGCCGGCGTCTGTCTCATCAGTTCGGGCGTGGCTCCGGCGGCGCTGATCCCGTCGATGCGAGCGGTCTCGGTGTGTCCCCCGACGAGTACGAGCCGCATCTTACGACCGGGAGTGGCCGTCGCCGTCCGTGGCGACTGGCTGCTGGGTCCGGGTTAGCTTCGCCTCGAACTCCTCGCCCGCGTTCCCGAGCGTGCGCCGCTTTTCCACCTCGGCATGAATCGCGTCGGTGATGCGTGGATGACCCGCGAGCGGGCCGGTGTACTCCAGCCCGCCCCGGCCGAGTTCGAGTTCCGTCGGAATCTGCTCGGCTGTCGCCTCGCTCTCCCCCAGAAACAGCGGCACGGCGACCGCGCTCGGATTGCTGACGTTGTACCGGACGCACTCGACGGCCGGGTTCTGCAGCAGATAACAGCTCACGATCTCCCCGTATTCCGTCCGCTCGCGGAGCCGCTCGGCGTGGCGTTCGGTCGTCCGCCGGTGCTCGGGCTGTGAGTTGCTCCCGAATCCGACGAGAACCAGCGTCGCGTCCGAACGGGCCGGGACCACCTCGCCGGCCTTCTGTTCGACCACGTCGGTCACGGCCGCGCTCCTGCCCGGTGGCTCGCAGTAGACGACCTCACCGGAGACGTGCGACAGCGCCGCGGGCACGCCCCGGGTCGTGGCGTGGCTGTGTGCGATCCGCATCGGGACGGCGTACACCCGGTCAGCGGATAGCTCCCGGAGCTGTCCCCGGAGTTCCTGAACCGGCTCGGTCTCGTAGGTCGCCGTCTCGACGGCGTCGACCCCGCTCCGCTCGCGCAACCGGTCGGCGTGTGTCTCGAATAGCCGCGCGCTATCGGCTCGCTCGCGCCCGACGAGCACGATCGATTCCGTCGTCATGGGTCGACCGCCTGCCCCCGATAGTTCAATTTCATCTTAATTACTCCAAGTTGGCTTGGTCTAGCTGTGGCCGTGATCCCAAAAATAGCTTTTGGTCGGCCCGACCCAACCCGTAAACTGCTCGCTCCCGTAGTAGAGGTATGTCGACACTTCAGGCGGACACTGCGGCCGATCCCGACCGACTCGTCGAGGCGCTGCCGCCCGCCCGAGGGGCGTGGGAGCGGACCGACCACGAGGGTGGGATCGTCGAGTACGTCATCGCGGGCGACGACGGCGTCTGTACGGCGGCGAAACTGGTCGTCAGGCCCGACGTCATCGAGGAGACCGCGGTCAGACTCGACCGCAAACGCGACTGCACCGACGTCGGTACGGACCGCTTCGACGACGTTGCGGCGGCCCGAGAGACGGTCGAACGCGAACTCTCGGCCGTGCTCGACGGCATCGAAGCGTAACCAGTGTCGTCCGGAACTGTCCCGAGCTTTTGTCTCTGGAACCCGAGCACCCACTGTGAACCACGACCGCATCCACGCCCGCGAACCGCAGCAGGATCCCGAGCGGTGGACGAGCGGCCGGATCGACTCGATTCGGGAGGAAGACGGCCACTGCGTCGTGACTGTCCGCCCCGAGGACGGCGACCAGCGGGTCGAACTCACGGTCACGTTCGCAGTTCGGGACCTGTTCGTGGAACGACTTCCCATCGACGGCGACCAGTCGCCGGTCGGCGAACGGATCTGGTACCGCGAACGCGGGGGCTGAGCGTTCAGTCCGCTCGCAGGACGAACACCGACAGATCCGAAAACGGCGACTCCTGCTCGGTCTCTGTCGTCTGCTCTGCCAGATCCGCGAGCGCGGTTCGCGTGATCGTCTCCTCGTCGTGTGTCAGGTGTTCGAGCACGAGCGCGTCGAGACCGCCCGCGACCCCGCTGTCGAGTAGATCCGCCGCGATGTCCTCGGGCATCCAGTCGTAGGGTCGCGGCAGGACGAGGAGGTGTCGATCACCGGCGACCGCCCGGATCCGGTCGAGATCCGCCGAGATGTCCCCGCTTTTGTGCAGCGTGACGAATCGGCTGTCCTCCATCGGCGTCCGCGCCCGACTGGCCGCGATCTGCAGCGACGAAATCCCCGGGATCACCTCGACGGGCCGCTCGACCGCCGCCTCGACCTTGCCGACGAACTGATAGCCCGAGTGGTTGGGGTCGCCCATCGCCACCGCGGTTCCGTCCTCGCCCGCGGCGACCCGGTCACCGAACGCCGACAGCGTCTCTGCTTCGTCCCGGTAGCCGCAGGTCAGCGCCTCGCCCTCGATCACGTCGGCTACGAACTCGACGACGCTCTCGAACCCGACGACGACATCCGCCTCCGCTATCGCCCGTCGCCCGCGCGGCGTCAGATACGCCAGATTTCCGGGACCGATTCCGACCGCCGGGACGGCGTTCTCGTGGCGCTGTTCCGGCGCGGCGGCCGCGCGGTCGGCGGGGTCGGGGCCGCTGTCGAGGTCGTACTCACTCATCGAGATCCACCGCGCCGTCGCGCGCGTCGCTGGCGACGTGGACGAGTTCGTTCGTCAGTCCGGCAGCCAGGCCGCTCCCGCCGCGGCGACCGACGTTCGTGATCGCCGGGACGCCGCGTTCCGCTGCGACCGCCCGGAGTCGCTTCCTGCTCTCGGCGGCCTTGACGAAGCCGACCGGCGTGGCGACGACGACCGCCGGTCGCGTCCCGTCCGCGATGCAGTCCGCGAGCGCGAGCGCCGCCGTCGGCGCATTACCCACGACGGCAATCGCTCCGTCGTAGACGCCCTCGCGGTCGAGTTCGAGTACCGACGCGGCGGTTCTGGTTATCCCCGTCTCGGCGGCCAACTCCGCGCCGTTGCCGATGGCTTTCCGGACGGGACAGTCGTGGCCGCGCCCGGTGATCCCGGACTCGACCATCGTGATGTCTGTCACGATAGGCTGTTCGTCGAGCACCGCCCGCGCGCCGGCGCGGATCGGTTCGTCCTCCTCCTCGCCGGTGAACCGGACGAGATGCTGGAACTCGGGGTCGCCGGTCGCGTGGACGCTCTTCTGCCGGATCCGGTCGGCGAGCGTCTCGTCGGGGACGAGTTCGCGCACGCGATCCATGCTCGTCTCGGCAATCTCCATCGCGTCCTCCGTCGTCGCGCCGAGGTCGGCGTACTCTTCTGTCGGTTCGCCCGCGTCGACGCCGCCGTCCGTCCGCGTCTCCTCAGTCGTCATCGCTCGTCACCTCCGTTCGGTTCGCCGCCGTATCCCGCGCTTCGATGTCGCCGTCGGCCCGGAGGTTGATGTCGCGGAGTCGATCCGCCGTCTGGTCGTCGGCGTCCCACAGCCCCCGGTCGATTGCTTCCAGCAGGGTGTCGGTGATGCTCTCCAGCGCCCAGGGGTTCACCTCGCTCAGCCACTCCTGGCGGTCCTCGTCGAAGGCGTACTTCTCGGCGACATCCTCCCAGAGTCGGTCGCTGATGACGCCGGTCGTGGCGTCCCACCCGAGCGCAACGTCGACCGTGGTCGAGAGATCACCCGCGCCCTTGTAGCCGTGTTCCTCCATCGAGTCGAGCCACTCGGGGTTGAGCACGCGCGCTCGCATCGCCTTCCGGACCTTCTCCTCGTTGGTGTAGACATCCACGTTGTCGGGGTCGCTCGAATCGCCCACGTACGAGGCCGGCTCCTCCCCGCTCAGTTCCGTCACCGCGGTGATGAACCCGCCGTGGAAGGCGTACCAGTCGGAGCTATCGAACTCGTCCTGCTCGGCGGTGTCTTCGATCTTCACCGTCGCCTCGACGCTGCCGAGGCGGCGCTCGAAGGCGTCGTGGGCCTCCGAGACGTTGCCGCGGCTGCCGAGCGCGTAGCCTCCCCACTGGACGTAGACATCCGAGAGGTCGCCGCTGTCCTCCCAGTTCCCCTCGTCGACGGCCTTGTTCGTCCCCGCGCCGTAGCCGCCGGGCCGAGTGGTGAACACGCGCTGTTTCGCCGTCTCGGTCGGCTTCTCGACGCCCGCCGCGTCGAGTTCCTCGGCCTCCTCCTCGACGTGCTTTTTGACGTAGTTCATCTCGTGCGGTTCGTCGAGGTCGACGACGGCGTCGACCGCGTCGTGGATCACCCCCGCCGCCTGCGGGAAGGCATCGCGGAAGAGCCCGGAGACACGGGTGGTCACGTCGATCCGCGGCCTGCCCAGTTCGTCGAGCGGGATCGGGTGTACGCCGTCGATCCGTCCGGCGTCGGTCCACTCCGGTTCGACGCCCATCAGCGCGAGCACCTGCGCGATGGTCTCGCCGCGGGTCCGGACCGTCGGCGTCCCCCAGGCGACGACGCCGATCTCCTCGGGGTACTCGCCGTGGTCGTCGCGGTGACGGGCGACGGTGCCAGCGGCGACTTCGCTGCCGACCTCCCAGGCGCTGTTCGCGGGCACTTTCCGCGGATCGAGCGTGTAGAAGTTCCGGCCCGTCGGGAGCAGATCGACGCCGCCGCGGGTCGGCGCGCCGCTGCCGCCCGGGGGGACGTACTCCCCGTTCAGCGCGTCCGCAGTCTGTGGAATCTCCGCGCTCGCTTCCTCGACGCGGGGTGCCACCTCCTCGCAGATGAACGACAGCGCCTCACGGAGGTCGTCGTGTGCGCCGCCCGCGACGCGTGCCTCACCCAGCGGCTCGATATCGACGACCAGGAGGTTCATGTTCACCTCTTGATCCGGGCCGGCATCGACCTCCGAGGCCGGCACGTCGAACTCGTGGTCCGCGAGCGTCTCCACGAGGTCGAGACTCGTCTCGTAGACCTCGTCGGCGGCCTCCGCGTATGTCATCCCGAGTTGCTCGTCGTAGCTTCCCGGTTCGTCGAGCATACGCTCGTAGTCGACACCGAGCACGCCTGCGACGCTCTCGCGGAGACTCGGCCCGCCCGGGTTCTCCAGGCGGGTGAGCGCGACGAGATACTCGACGAGTCGCTCTCCCGCCGGCGGTTCGCCCATCGTGTGCAGGCCCAGCCGGATCTGTGTCGTCTTCACGTCGGTCAGGTACTCGTGGACGCGCTCGACCAGTTCGTCGATAGCGAGGTCGTCGCCGTCGACGCGCCCCTCGGCGAGCGTCGTCCCGGCCTCGTCGGGGCCCCGTACGTCCGCTTTCCCGTCGATCGCCCCCGAGATCCCGAGTTCGACGGCCAGATCGAGGTCGTCGATCTTCGCCCGCAGCAGGTCTTCCAGGTGTTCACCGTCGTCGGTCCGGGCGTCCTCCATACCCGCTTCGCGGTACTGGTCGGCCAGCGACTCCAGTTCGGCCAGGTCGTCGTACGTGCCCGCGTTGCCCATCACCGGCGTCAGGTAGTCGACGACCGCGGCGTAGGAGCGCCGCTTCGCCTGTGTCCCCTCGCCGGGGTTGTTGATGATATAGGGGTAGATGTTCGGCAGCGCACCGACCAACTGATCAGGAGCGCTCTCGCCGTTCAGTCCGACGGTCTTGCCGGGCAACCACTCCAGACTGCCGTGGGTCCCCAGGTGGACCACCGCGTCGGCGTCGAAGGAGTTCCGGAGCCACTTGTAGAAGGCCACGTAGTCGTGCGGCGGCTGGAGGTCCGAATCGTGATACACCTTCGAGGGATCCATCCCGAACCCGCGGGGGGGCTGGACAGTCACGAGCACGTTGCCGAACTCGACGCCCGGAATCGCGAACGGTCGGTCGGGGGCCTCGCCCCACTCCTCGACGATGTTCTCCTGGAACCGCTCGTCGGTCGACGCGAAGTACTCCTGATACTGCTCGGGGGCGACCGTATCGACGCTCGACTCCCGCACGTCCTCCGGAGCGACCCAGCGGTCGTCCAGGGTGAGTTGCGCGGTCAGGCGGTCGATCAGAGCCTGTCCGTCGGCGGCGTGGCCCCCGCCCAGGTCGTACCCACGCGCGTCGAGTTCGTCGAGCAGATTGACCGTCGACTCCGGCGAGTCGAGGCCGAAGGCGGTCCCGATGCCGTCGTCGCTCGGGGGATAGTTGTGCAGGACGACGGCGACCTGTTTCTCCTCGTTGGGGGTGTGGCGCAGGTTCGCCCAGTTGACCGCGAGTTCGGCGGCGTGCTCGACGCGGTCCTCGATGGGGAAGTGCTGTTTCGGCGCGGTCCCGATACCCGCCTCGTCGTCGGTCCGTTCCTTCCCGCTGATCGGGTGGGTGATGACGTTGCCGTCGAACTCCGGCAGCGCGACCGACAGCGCGAGCTCGAAGCCCATCACGCCCGTGTCGCTGGCCTCGTACCGCGACCGCGAGCGCATCGTCGTGACGGTCTGAATGACGGGCACCCCGAGACGATCCAGGAAGACCGCCTCCGCGTCGTCGCCCTCGTCGTCGGCCGAGCGACCCCGCTCGTCCATCGACAGCGAGAACATAAACGAGGAGAGCACGCCGTCGACGACCGGTTCGCCGTCGTCGAGCAGCCACTCCTCGGTGACGCGCTCGGCGTCCCACTGTTCATCCGTCTCCGTCGCCGGGTTGCAGAAGATCGGCAGGGCGTTCGCGCCCCGGGCCTCCAGCGCTCGAACCTGCGCGTCGACGTATCTGGTGTTCTCGTGGGTCCAGTGAGACTCGTAGAACCAGACGGCGACAGTCGGCTTGTCGGGGTCGAACGTCGACCGCAGTTCCTCGTAGGAGACGCCCGGACGGTCGGGATGGTACACCCCCTCGGTCGGCAGCGTCACCGCGTCGTCGTACTCGAAGCGCTCGTCGCCGTACTCGTCTGCGAGAAACCGCAGACAGTTGGCGACGTTGCTCGTCCCGCCTTTCTCCAGGTACTCGCAGACGCGGTCGCGGTCCGCGGCCGTCGTCGAGGTGTCCTCGATGGCGTAGCCGTCGCCGGTCGATTTCACGACCAGCGGCACGCCCGCCTCCGCGAGACGTTCGACGGCGTGGTCGTACCCCGGCATGCTCTCCTCCGCCCCGTGTAGCCAGAACACCGCCGCCGTCGCCTCGCTGATCTCGTCGAGAAAGGCCTCGACGTCTTCCTGACCGTCGAAGTCGCTCTCCGACCGGACGATCAGATCGATACCGACCTCGGCGGCGGCCCGCTGGACGGCCCCGAGTTCGTTCTCCGTCGCCGTGTAGAGTCCAATCGTTGGCATAACGTTTTAAACCTCTGTTTGTCTAATACAAGTATGATTGAATACGGGCAGGACAAAAAAAGTTCGCACGAGCGGACTTCCAGGCCCTCATTTTCGGATATAACCGGCCAACAGGAACTCAAACAGGCTTTACTGGCCGTCGGCGCGAACGACGAGTTGGACGGTCTGTTGATCCAGGGAGAGAAGGGGACGGCGAAATCGACCGCGGTGCGGGCGCTCGGGGAACTGCTCGGCGAGCAGCGCGTCGTCGCGGACTGCCCGTACGGCTGTCCGCCGGCAGATCCGGCCCGGCAGTGCGCGGACTGCCGGGAGCGCACCGATCCGCCGGTCGAACGCCGGTCCGTCCCGCTGGTGACGCTGCCGCTGGGCGCGACCCGCGAGCGCGTCGTCGGCACCCTGTCGGTCGCGGACGCGCTGGCGGGGGAGTACGAGTTCGACCCCGGACTGCTCGCCCGCGCCAACCGGGGCATCCTCTACGTCGACGAGGTGAACCTGCTCGACGACCACCTCGTCGACGTGTTGCTCGATGCCGCCGCGAGCGGTCAGAATCAGGTCGAACGCGACGGGGTGAGCGTCTCCCACCCGGCGGAGTTCACGCTCGTCGGGACGATGAACCCCGAGGAGGGCGAACTCCGCCCGCAGCTCCGCGACCGGTTCGCGCTCCAGACGACCGTCACCGGCTGTCCCGACCTCGACGACCGCGTCGAGATTATCGACCGCGCGCTCGGCGAGACAGACGACTCGTCCTCGGCGGACGACCCGAGAGACCGATTTACCAGCGCCCGACAGTCCCTCGACGACGTTGTACTGCCACGGGAGTACAAAACTGATATCGCCGAACTGTGCCGCGATGCCGGCATCGACGGCCACCGCGGGGACATCGCCACCGCCCGCGCGGCCCGGACTCTCGCCGCGCTGGACGGTCGCTCGAAGGTCATCGAGAGCGACGTTCGGCGGGCGGCCGAACTCGCCCTGGCGCACCGGCTCAAATCCCGCCCGTTCGAGGATCCCCCTGATCTCGACGATCTGCTGGACGAGCAGTTCGGCGACGAGCAGGACGAGGACGGCTCCGAAGAGCAGGATGCCGACGATGCGGACGGAGACGACCCCGACGAGGGCGAGGAGGGCGAACGCGACGGGGCTGAGGCCGACGGAGACGGGGGCGACGAAGCCGACGACGGTGGCGACGCTGATCCCGAGCGGAGCGACGGCTCGGCCGACCAGCCAGACCACTCCGACGACTCCGGGGATGGGGACACTCCCTCCCCGGAGACGGAGCAGCACGACGACCAGGCAGAGGACCCGCCAGCAGAGGATTCGGGAACTGCCGGCGCGGCCGATCCCCCGGAACCGGAGGGAGAGTCCTCGATGTCGGATGGTGGTGATTCCTCGGACGCGCCCGACGAGGAAACAGAGGGACAGCCGCTGGTGCCCGGGCAGTCCAGAGCCGCCGTCGGGGACGCGACGGCTCCCGAGATGGAGATTCCAGACGCGGCCGGGCAGACCGACGGCTCGTCGGCAGGCGGTTCCACGCGGACGACACCCACGACCGACGGCACCGGGAGCCGCGTCCGGACGACCAGCGCGACCGACGGCGCGGACATCGACGCCGCGGCCTCGGTTCGGGCCGCGGCCGCTCGGGGCGGCGACAGCGTTCAGTCGCGGGACCTCCGCCAGTCGGTCCGCGTGAGCGACAGCGCCGCGCTCGTCCTGTTCGTCGTCGATGCGAGCGCGTCGATGCGGCCCGCGATGCGCGCCGCGAAAGGCACGCTACTCGACCTGCTGGACGACGCCTACAGGAACCGCGACGAGGTCGGATTCGTCGCGTTCGCGGGCGAGCGCGCCGAGGTGTTGCTCCCGCCGACGGACAGCGTCACCCGCGCGGCCCGCCATCTCAAGGAACTTCCGACGGGCGACCGGACGCCGCTTCCCGACGGCCTCCGCACCGCCGGGACCGTGCTGAACCGTGCGGACCCGGCGACCAGCGTCGTCGTTCTCGTCACCGACGGAAAGGCGAACGTCGCCGACGGAAGTCCCGTCGCCGAGACCCGTCAGGCCGCGCGACGACTCGCCGCACTCGACGCACGGGTCCTCGTCGTCGATGCGGGCGACGAGCGGGAGGCCGGCCTCGTCGGCCCGATTGTCGAAGCGACCGGCGGTGAACGCGTCCCGCTCGCCGCGCTGTCTGCCGACCGGATCGACGCCGCCGTCGGCGGCGCGAGCGAAACCTGAGTTTTGTCGTCCCGTAAGTTTTACAACTGAGCTTGTACTCTATCAACTGTGGTTTCAGATGTCGCAAACTGAGACAGTTCACGACCGGATCGAACAGGCCCGCACGGAGTTGACGCCGACACAGATCGCCGTCGGTCTCGCACTGGCGGCGTCGCTCGGGTTCGTCCTCATGTTCCTGCAGGACCCGATGGTCCACGACGCGATGCACACGTTCAGACACGGCGCGGGGATCACCTGTCACTGATGTGGCCCACGCTGAAACGCGGGGTGGCGGCCGGCGGTCTCGTCGGCGTCGTCTACGGGCTGTTCACGGCCGTGGTCGTCCATCCGCTGACCGCGTCGCTCGCGGAGATCGCACACCACGGCGGACACGGTCACGACGCGGGCGCACACAGCCACGCCGTCTCCGAGACGACGACGGCGGTCGTCAGCGTCGGTAGCGGCGTTCTCTGGGGGATCTTCCTCGGCGCGGCCCTCGGACTCGCCTACTACTTCCTCGAACCGGCAGTTCCGGGATCGTCGGCCACCCGTCCGTACGTTCTCGCCGGCGCCGGCTTCCTGACGGTCTCCGTCGGCCCGTGGCTCGCTCTCCCGCCGGTCGCGCCCGGGATGGAACACCAACTGGCGGCGTCGACTCGCCTCGTTCTCTACGCGGGGCTGATGCTCGCTGGCGCGGTGCTAGCCGTCCTCGGGACGGCCCTGTACCGGCGGGCCGGTGACCGGAGACGCGGCGTCGCCGCGGGGCTGGCACCGATCGTCGCCGCCGTCGCGGTCGTCCCGCTTCTCACGCCGACGGTCGTCACCGCCGGCGGACTGTCGACGGATCTCGTCGCCGCTTACCGGGGACTCGTCGTCTTCGGGCAGGCCGGCCTGTGGTTCGGACTCGCGACCGCGTTCCGCTGGCTCGGCCCGGCACCCACCAATCTCGACCTCACGCCCCATGAAACGCAGATCTGACCAGCACCGAGACCGCCTCGACGCCCACGTCTTCGTCTGTACGAACGACCGCGAGGAACACGACTGCTGTGCCGGGGCGGACGGCGAGGCCGTCGCGACGGCGATCAAACAGTGGCTCCGCGACCGTGACGCCTTCTGGACCGCCGTGTCGGTGAGCACGACCGACTGTCTGGGACTGTGTAGCGCCGACGGCGCGGCGCTGACGATCCAGCCCCGCAACGAGTGGTACTCCGACGTTAGACCCGAGGACGTTCCGGAGTTGCTCGCCGCCGAGTTCGGGCCGGAGGCCGATCAGACCGGTGCCGGTCCGACATCGGCTCCGGCAGACGACTGACTACGGCGTCGGCGGATCGCCGTCGTAGGCGTCCATATCGGCGTAGAAGTTCAACAGCCCGAACTTCAACTTCTCCGGGTCCATGTCGATCATCTCCGCGCGTTCCTCCGGCGGGAAACTCCCCCGGACGGCGTAACTGGGCATCTCCATCTCCGCTCGCTCGGTGTACCGGGAGTCGACGAGCACCCGGGCACCGAAATCCTCCGGCGAGCGGACGACCCGCCCCAGCGCCTGCCGGGTCTTCCGGATCGTCGGAATCTCGACGGCGTATCGCCAGCCGGCGCTGTCCTCGCCGCGGCCGGTTCCGCTGGTCTCGTCGCCGAAACTCTCCTCGTAGGCGTCTTGGACCGCCTGCATCCGCTCGTCCAGATGCGGGTAGGGGACGCCGACGACGATCACGCTCCGCGCGTCGTCGCCGTCGTAGCTCACTCCCTCGCCGAGGGTCCCCCACATCGAGGTGTAGAGGACGCCGTCGTCGTCGTCGGTGAACCGCTCGCGGAGGTCGTGGGCCGACGTGCCGGGTTCGTCGAGGTAGGTCGTCCCCTCGCTCACCCGTTCGCTGTATCGCTCGGCCTCGCCGTAACTCGGGAAAAAGACGAGCGTGTTTCCGGGGGTCATCCGCACCGTGTCCTCGATGATCTCGGTGACCGACTCCTGCACTGCGGGTTCCTCGCGTTTGCTCGCGAACAGCGCCGGCCCGTCGACGGTGTACGTGCGCCGGCGCTGCTCGGGGAACTGCGCGCCGTAGGCCATCGTCTCGACATCGTCCAGACCGAGCACGTCCTCGGTCACGTCGAACGGCCGCAACGTCGCGCTCATCAGCACGCTCGCGTGGAGGTCGTCGAACAGGGCTCTGGTCACCTGGTTCGGGATGCAGGTGTACAACTCCGCGCGGCCGTATATCTCGCCGTCGGCGGGATCGGTCCCGGTATCCAGCGTCTCCCCGTCGGTCCCGTCCTGCTCTCGGCGCACGCTGACGACTGGGTAGGTCCCCATCGCGCCGCTCTCTTCGAGCCACTGGGCGACGAACTCCGCGGCTTGGAGGGTCTGACACTCCTTGCGGACGCTTCGCTCGCCGTTTTTGTACTCCCGCTCGTACCGGCTGTCGAGTTCGTTGCCGAGTTCGACCGCGGCGTCGATCTCGCTCTCGTAGCCCGGGCCGACGTACGTCTGCAGGAAGGCGAGCGTCAGGTCGTCACGCCTGTCCTCGTTGTCGATTGCCAGGTCGTACCAGTTCTCGCCGACGGTCGCGCGCTCGCCGAACTCGAAGCCCTCCTCGTAGGCCTCCCGGAGCGCGCCCAGAAACGTCTCCAGGACGTTCTCGGCGTTGTCCGCCCGCGGGTCCTCGACCCCGGAGAGTTCGTCCAGCGCGCTCTCGACGGTGTTCTCGGTCAGCGTCCGCCGAGCGTGGTCCCGCGCCGCCGATTCAACGTTGTGGGCCTCGTCGAAGATCGCGATCACGTCCTCCGGGTCCCGCCCCAGCCACCGGAAGAACTGCTCGCGGATCATCGGACTCAGCAGGTGGTGGTAGTTACAGACCACCAGATCGACGCCTTCGACGCCCTCCTTGAGCAGTTCGTACCCGCAGAGGCCGCGCTCGTGGGCGTACTCGTAGATCTCGTCGGGCGTCCGAACGTCCTCGTACAGCCAGGCGAAGAAGTCGGTCGTATCGGCGGTCAGGTTCCGGTAGTAGTGGTCGCAGGTCGCGCGGTCGGCAAACTCCTCCAGTTCCTCCTCGACCGATTCGAGTTCGTCCATCACCGAACTCCGCGCGGCCGCGGCGTCGCTGTCGCCGGCCTGACCCTCGGCCAGCAGTTCCCCCTGTTTCCGTTCGAGTTCGGCCTGCTCCTGTTCGGCCTCGACCAGGTCGCGGGTCGTGTCCCGAAGCGCCTGACACTCCTGGTAGTCCACGTCGATGTGACACATCGATCCCTTCCCGCGGAAGACGACCGCCCGGATGTCCTCCGTCTCGGCGATGGCGCTGGCGTCCCGCCGGAACTGCCGCATCTGCTGGTGGACGTTCGTGGTGATGACGACCGTCTTGTCGTGTTCCCGGGCGTACTCCAGGGCGGGCACCAGCGAGGCCAGCGTCTTTCCCGTCCCGGTGGCCCCCTCGAACAGCATGTCCGAGCCGTCTTCTAAGGCCTCGTAGATCCGACCCATCGCCTCGCGCTGGTGTTCGTAAGGTTCGCTGTAGGGGAAATACCGGAGATACGACGCCTGTGACACGACCGGGGTTAGGCCCCTCTGGAATAAAACGCTGATCCCTCCAGGGTGGACGGTGTCCCGCCCCGCCCCGGCAACCACCGGAGCGACGGCGGGAGTGCCGGTTCGGATTGCCACACTGCGGTCCTTTCTCTCAGACGAACCCATCAATAATCACGAAACACAACAGTAAATTTTTACTCGATACACGTAAATTCGTCCTGTATGAGAAATCCAAGCCGGCCCGTCGCTGGTGTCCTCGCCCTCCCCCTGGTTTGCTGTGTAGCGGTCGGCTACGCCGCAGCGGCCGGGATCGCCGGGGACACCAGCGCCCCCGCTGAACTTCGTTCCGACAGCATCGACACCGCTCAGGAGAACATCACGGCCTTTCCGGTTGCAGGTGGTGCCAACGGCACCGTTCCGATCAAAGTCGAGATGTACGGTATCGAGACGGTGACGGTCACGTACGGTCAACTGGGAGGGGGTCAGCACGTGCGCTTCGATGTGACCCTCCGTGATGCGAACAACGACGGTATCGGGACTGTCACCTTCGACCCGGTCGAGTTCGGAGCCCCGAACGACGGGTTCACCAACAACGACACGACCGACATCGTCAACACGAGTGCGGAGTACGCGACCGGACTCGACGAGGTCGGCCTCGCTAACGGAACCTACGATGTCTACGTCTCGACAGGCGAGACCCCGCATTACAACTCCGAGGTCGCGGACTCGGCACAGTCGGTGATCGAAGACGAGTATCTCACGAACGGCACCTACGAACGGGTCGAACTCGTCGCCGCCGCAGCGCCCGAGTTCACGATCACGGAGACCGATCTCTCGGCGACGACCGTCACCGTCTCCGAGTCGGTCAACCTGACCACGACCGTCCGCAACAGCGGCGGTTCCGCGGCGGAGTACACGGTCACCTTCACCAGCGACGGCGAGGAGATCGGAACCGAGACTGCGACCGTCGAGCCAGGTTCGACAGAGGTGCTCGCGTACGAGCACAGTTTCGAGTCCGCGGGCACCTACGAGGTTGCGGCTAACGGAATGCAGATCGGTGAGGTCGCCGTCCAGGCAGACGGACAAAGCGACGGAGGCTCGAACGGCGGTGAGAACGGCGAGTCGGACGACGGCACCGACGAGGATTCGAGCGACGGTAGCGGACCCGGATTCGGCGTCTTCGTCGCCCTCCTCGCGCTCTCGGGCGCGGCCGTCGTCGCGAAACGTCGCGGATAAGGAGTCGCCCTGCCCTCCTACACCCGAATCGTCCGTTTCGACGCGGGAGCCTCGCCGTCGGTCCTCACTCGCCGCCGAGTGTACCCCACTCGCCCTCGAAGAAGGTCAGCGCGTCGCCGTCTTCGAGTTGCTCGGCGGCCTCGACGTGGCCGATGTAGATCGTGTGATCGCCGGCTTCGACGGCCTCGTGGATCGAGCAGTCGACGTACCCGAGCGACTCCGAGAAGACGGGCGCGCCGGTCTCGGCGGTCGTGGTCGGGTGGTCCTCGAAGGGGTCGATATCCTCCTCGGCCATGTCGGCGAAGTGTTCGCCGAGGATCTGCTGGTCGGCGGCGAGGATGTTGACACAGTAGCCGTCGGCCTCGCCGCTCTGCAGTTGGTCGTGGGCTTCCGTCCCGTGATCGAGACAGACGAGCACCAGCGGCGGGTCCAGAGAGACGCTACTGAAGGCGTTGACCGTGATCCCGTGTGGCTGGTCGCCGTTCAGTGTCACCGCAGTGACGCCGGTTGCGAACTCGCCCATCACGCTCCGCAGGTCGATGTCTGACATACCGTTCTGTTAGGGGTTCCGACAGATGAAGATTCGTCTTTCCGTCCGGTATCAGCGCTGATAGCACCGGGGCAAAGCCTTTCGTACTGGCAGCGAATGCCCGTCGTATGTCAGAGGGTGCGTTCGTGCTCGACGAACCGGGAGTGTATGGGGAGTTCGATCCTGCCGAACGACAGTGGATCCAGGCGCTGTACGAACTCCCGTTGCCGGTCGTCGTCGCCGACGAGTCCAGCCGTATCGTGGTGTTCAACGACGCGATGCAGGAGCTGTTGTCGCTCGACGCGGCGGCGGTTCCCGACCTCGAACCGTGGGAGATCTTCCGCACCTACGAGACCCACGGCACGAAGACGACGATGGCCGAGCGGACCAGAGAGGCCGGCGAGCCGATCCGCGGCATCGAGACGGAACTGCTCGATCACGACGACGTGACCCACGATGTCGTCATCTCCAGCACACCGATGTACGACGCCGCCGGAGAGATCACGGGGACGGTGACCGCGATCCGGGACGTGACCGAACTGCGGGAGAAAGAGCGCGAACTGACGGCGACCCACGAACGGGTCGCCGACCAGCTCGCGGATGTCGTCGAGCGACTCGACGATATCTCCGGGCGCGTCGCGGCCAACGCCGAGCGCATCGAGAGCGACGCCGTCGAGCAGGACTCGAACCTCCAGGACGCGCTCTCGGAGATCGAGTCCGTCAGTGCGAGCATGGAGGAGATTGCGGCGACGACCGACCAGATCACCGAGACGGTCGGGGAGGCCCGGGAACTGGCGAGTGCGGGCCAGCAGGCCGGCGAAGAGGCCGGCGAGGCCGCCGACGGGGTGCTCGCGGCCAGCGAGCAGCTCACCGAGACGATCACCCAACTCGCCGACCGGATGGACGACATCGACGAGATCACCGAGGTGATCGCCGAGATTGCCGACCAGACGAACATGCTCGCGCTGAACGCGAACATCGAGGCCGCCCGCGCCGATCAGGGCGGCGAGGGCTTCGCCGTCGTCGCCGACGAGGTGAAATCGCTGGCGAACGAGACCCAGGAGTACACCGACGAGATCAGCGAGGAAGTTCGGGAGATTCAGGAGAGCAGCCGCACGGCCGTCTCGGAGGTCGAACAGGCCTACGACCAGGCGGTCACGGCGAGCGAGCAGGTCGACGCGGCGCTGGACTCGCTGTCGGAGATCGTCGGCGCAATCGAGGACGCGGCGGCGAGCACCGACGAGATCGCATCGGCCAACGACGAACAGGCCTCTCGCGTCGAATCCGTCGCCGCAACGATCGACGAGGCGGCCGACCAGGCCGAGACGGTCCGGGAGGGTGCTCAGGATACCGCCGAACTGGCCGACACACAGACTGCTATCGTCGACGACGTCCGACGGACTGTCGACGACCTCGCCGCCGATCTGGAGGACTGAGATGGAGGTCGCAATTCTCGTCTACGGCGGCTTCGACGAACTCGACGCTATCGGTCCCTACGAGGTCTTCGAGAACGCCGCCGACGCCGGCGCGGACTGTTCGGTCTCGCTCCGGACCATCGAGGCTACCGACCCGGTGACGGCCAGCCACGATCTGACGATCCAGCCCGACGGTCCGCTCGACGCCGTCGAACCGGATCTGCTGGTCGTGCCCGGCGGCGGATGGAACGACCGCTCGACAGCGGGCGCGTGGTCGGCCGCAGAGGAGGGGACGATCCCCCAGCGGATCCGCGCCCTCCACGACGAGGGGGTCTCTGTCGCCGGGGTCTGCACCGGCGGGATGCTCCTCGCCCGTGCCGGGGTTCTCGACGGCCGCCCGGCGGTCACCCACGCGGGCGCACTCGCTGACCTCCGAGCGACCGACGCGGAGGTCGTCGACGCGCGGGTCGTCGACGACGGCGACGTACTGACCGCCGGCGGCGTTACCTCGGGGCTGGATCTGGCCGTCCACCTCGTCGACCGGGAGTTCGGCAGCGAGGTGGCCGAGACCGTCCGGACGGAGATGGAGTACGAACCGCGCGGCCGGGTCCACCGGTAATCGAAGGGAAGATTTGTACCACCGGCCCGCTAACCCCACGCTAATGGAGGGGCCACTCTGGACCGAACGGCACGCGCCGACCATCGAGGAGTTGCCGCAGGCGGAGGTACGCGATCACTTCGAGCGGGCGCTGGAGGAGCCGATGAATCTCGTGGTCCACGGTCCGGCGGGCAGCGGCAAGACCGCCGCCGTCCGCGCGCTCACCCGGGCGGCCCACGACACCCCCGACGCCGACCGGATCGAGATCAACGTCGCCGACTTCTTCGATTCCACGAAAAAGGAGATCGCAGAGGACCCGCGGTTCAGTCGCTTCATCGACGCCAAGCGCCGCCGGAACTCCTCGAAGGCCGATCTGATCAACCACGTCCTCAAGGAGTCGGCCAGCTACTCCCCCGCGACCGGCGAGTACAAGACGGTGGTACTGGACAACGCCGAGGCGATGCGGGAGGACTTCCAGCAGGCGTTGCGCCGGGTGATGGAGCAGTACTACGAGGCCAGTCAGTTCGTCATCACGACCCGCCAGCCCTCCGCGCTGATCGCGCCGATCCGCTCGCGGTGTTTCCCGATTCCGGTCCGTGCGCCGACACAGGACGAGATCATCGGTGTCCTCGAAGAGATTGCCGAGGCCGAGGACGCCGCCTACGACGACGAGGGCCTCGAATACATCGCCGGCGCGGCCGACGGCGACCTCCGACAGGCCATTCTGAACGCGCAGACGACACACGAGCAGGAGGGTGAGATCACGATGAACGCCGCCTACGAGACGCTGTCCTCACTGGGCATCGACGAGCGCGTCCAGGAGATGATCGCCGACGCGGAGGCCGGCGAGTTCACCGACGCCCGCTCGACGCTGGACGAGTTGCTCGTCGACGAGGGATACAGCGGCAGCGAAGTCCTCGAAGACGTCCTCGCGGTGGCCCGCTCTCGGTACTCCGGCGACCAACTGGCGGAACTCCACCGCCTCGCCGGCGAGATCGATATGGATCTCCACGAGGGGACCAACGACCGCCTGCACGTCTCTCACCTGCTCGCGAACCTCGCGGAATAACCCCCCGAGGGCGCTTCTCTCGATTTATTTTGTTTTCGGTCGGTTCAGTCCCGCTTCCCACGCACCGGTCTCCGTCTCGTCTCCTGGTCGCGGTCTCGTCTCCGGCCGCCGTCGAGGTGTTTGCCCAGCGCCTCGATCCGCTCGGTGAGTTCCGCAGCCACGTCGCCGCCCCGCCCGTCGAGTTCTTCGAGTCCGCCGACTAGCTGTGCTTCGAGCGTTCGGTTCAGATCGAGCGCGATGGTCAGTTGTTCGGCCCCGCGGGTCATCGCCGCCCGCTCCGTCCGTTCGTGGCTCTGTTCGACGGCGGTGTACAGTTCTCCCTGCTGCTCTCGTAGCCCGTCGAAGACGGTATCGACCGTCCCGTGCAGTCCGTTATCCGTCGACCCCTGCACACACTCCGCGACGGCCAGCGACCGATGGACGGACCCCCGGCCCAGTTCGAGCAGTTGTCGCCCGGCCTCCTCGCTGGCAGACAGCCCCTCCGCCGTGACCTCGCTGTGGACCGACCGCGGTAGCTCCAAGAGGTCTGCGCCGCGTTTGAGCGTCTCCCGCTGGAGTTCGAAGAGCGGCCCGATTGGCGTCTGGTACTCGCTCATCGCTTCGCTCCGAACACGGGCGGACAGGATCGAAAAGTCGTCGGTTCAGAACGCGCCGGTCTCCCGTCGCATATTCAACGCGCTAGTGAAGTCCGGCCGGGAGATCAGCCCGATCGGTCGGCCGTCCCACTCCACGAGCGCGACCGGAGAGTCGCTCCCGATCAGTTCGTACAGTCCGTCGACGGCGGCCGCCCGCCCGTCGATCCGCGGCACCTCGTCGGTCGCCACCGACCCGACCGCGGTCGTCGCGAACCTGTCGGTCGGCACCGACCGCAACTCGCCCGTTGTCACGACGCCGACGATGTCGCCGTCGCCGTCGACGACCGGGAGTTCGGATCGCCGGCTGGCGAACAGTCGATCCAGTGCGGCCTCGACGGTGGTGTCTGCCGGCAACGGCTCCTGATCGCTGACGAGATCCGCCACGGTGAGATCCGAGAGCAGCCCCGCGATGACGACCGACCGGGACTCGTTGGTCGCCGCGACGTGGACGAACAGCGCCAGGATCAAAAGCAGGGGGCTGAACGTGATGATCCCCACGCCGAGAAAGAGCAGCGCGAAGATCGTTCCGACGCTCGCGGCCGTCCGGGTCGCGCTGACGTACGAGCGGTTGCGGGCCAGAAGCGCCCGCAGCACGCGACCGCCGTCCATCGGAAAGGCCGGGAGCATGTTGAACGCGGCCAGGAAGACGTTCATCACCGCGAGAAAGCCGACGCAGTAGACGGGCAGTACCGCCGACTCCGGGAGCACGACCAGCACCGCGAGCGCGGCGCCAGCGAGCAGGAGACTCGACGCCGGGCCGGCGATGGCGATCCAGAACTCCCGGTCCCACTCGTCGGGCATACTCGACAGACTCGCGAGTCCGCCGAGCAACCACAGCGTGATCGACTCCACTTCGATCTCGTAGTGCATCGCGGCCCACGCGTGGCCGAGTTCGTGGAAGGTGACGCTGCCGAACAGCGCAACCGCCGAGACGGTCCCGATCAGCCACCTGTCCTCCGGTCCCGACAGCGCCGCCGGATCGACCGTCGCCGGGGTCAGCCCCGTAATCACTCGCGAGTAGGCCTCGATCTGCTCGCCGCTGCCGATCAGAAACGCCAGAATCGGGAGAAACACCAGCAGGGAGATGTTGATCCTGATGGGGATCCCCCAGACGCGGAAAATCGTGTAGTTGTACTTCGACATACTCCCCGGAGGTGCGGCCCGGAGGTATGTTTTGGGATCCCCCGACTCCCTGCCCACGCGCCCCGGCCCGCAGGCTACTCGATCATCGGCTCGACCGCCGTCATCGTGAACTCCTTGTCTTCCTGGCTCATCCCGCTGACGAACCCGAGTCGGATCGCGTCGACGCCCTCGATGTCGGCGAAGGTGTCGAGTTTCGACCGCACGTCTTCTGGCGTTCCGACGGCGGCCACCGAATCGAGCAGGTCGTCCGGCAGCGCCTCGGCCATCGCCGCCGTGTCCCGATTCTCCCACAGATCCCGAATCTCGGCGACGGTGTCCTCGTATCCCTGCTCCGCAATCGAATTGCCGTAGAACGGTCCGTACGCGCCGATCAGAAAGGAGATCATCTGCTTCGCGACCGCGCGGGCGCGGTCGGGGTCCTCGCTGGCGAACGTGCGGATCAGCGGGCTGACCCGGATCTCTTCGGCCGAGCGCTCGCCCAACTCCGCCCCGCGCCGTAGATCCGCCAGCCGGTCTTCGAGTCCCTCGACGGTGAACAGTTGCGGTACCCAGCCGTCGGCGAACCGCCCGGTCAGTTCGGTCCCTTTCGGTCCGAGCGCCGCCACGTCGATTGCCGGCGGCTGGTCCGGAATCGAGCGCTCGTAGCTCAGTCCGCCGAGATCGTAGATCTCGCCGTCGTAGGTGACCGATCCGCCCTCGTAGACCTCGTGGACGATGTCGATGGTCTCGCGGAGTCGCCGGAGCGGGCGGTCGAACTCCCCGCCGTGCCAGCGCTCGGCCAGGGCGGGCGAACTCGTCCCGAGTCCGAGCCGAAACCGGCCGTCGGTGATCTCGTCCATCGTCAGCGCGGTCTGGGCGTACACCGTCGGGGCACGGGCGTACGGCGAGAGCACGTCGTCGGTGATGCCGATCTCGTCGGTGCGCTCGGCGATGACCGTCAGGACCGGGACGATGTTCCACCCGGTTGTCTCGCCCATCGTCACGTTCGCGAAGCCGTGTTCTTCGGCCAGTTTTGCCTGTTCGGCGATCGAATCGATCTCGCTGTGGTCGTCGGTCATCAGGACCAGATCGAACGGCGCTGTCATCGGTGTCGGTGACACAGCCACCGGATAAAAACGTGGGTGTCCGCGCCAGCCGACAGCCAGATACCGCTCCGGGTCGAAGCCAGCCTCGTGAGTGCTCGCCAGGCGACGACGGGCGCCGACACCGACGCCACACTTCCCGACAGCGCACGCCGCCGCGTCGCCGCCGTCGTCGCCATCGTCTTCGTTGACCTGCTCGGGTTCGGCATCATCATCCCGATTCTTCCCTTCTACGTCCGTTCCTTCGGCGTGAGCGACGTGTTCATCGGCCTGCTGGCGGCCTCGTACTCGCTCGCACAGTTCGCCGCCGCACCGGCGCTCGGGCGGATCTCCGACCAGCGCGGCCGGCGACCGGTGCTCATGCTCTCGGTCGGCGTCGCCGGTATCGCCTGGCTGGTCTTCGGCGTCGCGGCGGAGATCGGCTCCGCGTACGGGACGACTCTCGGACTCGTCGTGCTGTTCGGCGCCCGTCTGTTGGCGGGAGCCGCGGGCGGAAACATCGCCGCGGCACAGGCGTACATCGCGGACGTGACGCCGCCGGCAGATCGCCCCGCCGCTCTCGGTCTGGTCGGGGCGGCCTTCGGTCTCGGTTTCGTCTTCGGACCGGCCATCGGTGGGCTGCTCGCGAGTCCGGCGGCCGTCTCCCTCGCCGGTCGGTTCGTCCCCGCCGTCGTTCCCGTGACGCCGTTTTCCCTGCCGAGTTTCGCCGCCGCGGGCTTCTCCTTTCTCGCGCTCGCGGCGGCGGCGGTCGTCCTCGAAGAGCCCGACCGGCCGCGCTCGCCGGCCCGGAAGGTGACCTTCGTCGGCCAGTTCCGCTCGGCGCTGTCCGACGCCGCGCTCCGACCGCTGGTCGTCGCCTTCTTTTTGAGTTCGCTCGCGTTCGCCGGCCTGACGGTGATGTTCGTTCCGTTCGTGGCCGATTTCTTCGGCTACGACGCCACCGACGCGGCGCTGTTTCTCGCGTACATCGGCGCACTCGGCATCGTCAACCAGGGATTTCTCGTCGGTCGGCTCTCCCGGCGGATCGGGGTCAGGCAGGTCGTCCGGGTCGGCGTCGTCTCGCTGTTCGTCGCGCTCGTCCTCGTCGCGGCCTCGCCGCTCGCGGGCACCGCGGCGCTGTCGACGGCCGGTCCGGAGTGGCTGACCGGCGGGCTCGTCGTCCTGCTAGCCTTCGGCGCGTTGACTTCTTTCGGCAACGGTGCGATCACGGTCGGCCTGGCGTCGCTGGTCTCGCAGGCGACGGCCGCGGACGCCCAGGGCTCGGCGTTCGGCGTCACGCAGGCGGCCGGCAGTCTCGGCCGGACTATCGGGCCCCCGGTCGCTGCCGCCGCCTACGTCGGGGCCTACTGGTCGCCGTTTCTCGGCGGTGCGCTGTTGCTCGTCCCCGTGTGGCTGTTGCTCCGGACCGCCCCGAAGCTCTAACACCCGACCGGTCGAACCCCCGCTATGCGCGTGCTCGTTCTCGGATCGGGCGGCAACACGCCCATCCCGACACCGACCTGTCGCTGTGCCGTCTGCAAACAGGCCCGCTCCGAAGGCGTCCCCTACGCCCGCGGCGGCAACTCGCTGTATCTCCCCGAGTCGGCGGCGCTGATCGACGCCCCGGAGTTCGCCTTCCGGGCGCTGAACCGCGAGCGAGTCGAGGCACTCGAGTACATCCTCCTCACCCACTGGCACCCAGACCACGTCAACGGTCTCCGACTGGTTCAGTCGCGGGATCTGAGCGCTCACGACGGACTGCTCGACGCCGTCGCCGCGGGCGGCCCGACACTGGTCACGACCGAGGCGGTCTACGAGCGCACCCGCGAGGTCTTCGGTCAGATCGACCACTTCCGCCAGCAGGGGTTTTTCGACGTGACCTTCCTGGACGACGGCCCCCTGCGGATCGACGGGACGACAGTCCGCTCGATTCCCTACGCCCTCGAAGGCGAGGAAGAAGACGCGACGGCCTTCGAGATCACTCGCGGCGAGCAGACGGTGCTGATCGCCTCCGACGACTCCCGGTATCTGGAGGAGGACCGACTCCCAGAGGAGATCGATCTCGCGGTCTTCGAGTGTGGCTACTTCGAGCGCGGCCCCGACGGCGAGCGGATCCTGACCGAAGCGGATCTGTCCTTTCTCGCCGACGAACTCGGCCACGAGGAGGTCATGGCCCGGATCGACCGCCTCGATCCCGACCGAACGCTGCTGACCGAGATCGAACACTTCACCGCCCGCAGCCACGACCACTTCGCGGAACTCGCCTCGACCGACGGCTACGAGGGCGTCGAGTTCGCCCACGACGGCCTGGAGATCGAAATCTGATGAACGTCGTTCGCACGCCCGACGGTCGTCGTCTGGAGGTCGACCGGCGGATCGACGCCGACCCCGCGAGCGCGTGGGACCTGCTCGTCACGCCGGACCGCTGGCCGGAGTGGGGGCCGAGCGTCCGGGCCGTCGACTGCGCGGCGGCGCGGATCAGCGAGGGGACGACCGGCCGCGTCAGGGTGCCCGGCGGCGTGTGGATCTTTTTCGAGATCACGGCCTGCCGGGAGCCGACGGCCGGGCGAGCGGGGCGGTGGAGTTGGCGCGTGGCGAAGATCCCGGCCACCGGCCACCGGGTCGAACCCGTTTCTGGAGGCTGTCGAGTCGTCTTCGAGATACCGCTCGTCGCGGCGGGGTACGCGCCCGTCTGTTCCCGGGCGCTCGATCGAATCGCGTCGATCCTGCGGTCGGAGCCGTGAGGCGTTACGACCCCGGCATCCGTACCTCGCCGCCCCCGCTTCGTCCCGCACCGCCCTCTCTGCCGCCGCCCCGCTGCCAGTGGACAATCACGCCTCCGAGACCGAGCGTCAGTACGACCAACCCGCCAATCGTTCCGAGCACCGGGATCACCGAGAACAACCCCCCGAGCACGGTGGCGACTGCCAGTGCCGCCGGCCACGTCTCCCCGACGACTCGACCCGCGGTGAGATAGCCGATCACGCCGACGACGACGATCCCGAACGCTATCGGGACCAACAGCACGACGCCGATCCGACTGAGCACGAGAATCACCGCCAGCCCGAACAGACTGAACAGTCCGAGGAGTCCGGCCCCAAACGAGCTACCAGGTTCCTCCAGGATGGTGTCCGTCACGTCCTCCGTGTACTCCGGAGAGACCAGCACTAACGCGGTGCCGATAACGAATATCGTGACCACAGTGAGCAGTGGTCGTTCGTGCAGCACGAAACTGGGATCTGCGGCCCCGCCGACCTCTGCACTCGCGGGTTCGACGAACACCGACGCGCAGACGAGACCGCAACTCACCAGCGCCGGCCGTCGCGGCGAGTGTCGCTCCATCGCTTCGGAAGTGTCCGGCCGACACTAAGTCTGTGGTCACGGTTCCCGCGGAGAGAAACGCGGACTGTGCGGGACGGCCCCGCCGACAGCAGTCCCGGCAGAAACTCTCAGCCGGAGTGTTTCGCGGCCAGCACGTCGACCTCTTCGATCTGTGGCTCCTCGGCGAGCAGTTCGTCGGCGTTCGCCATCAGTTGCTCGGCAATCTCCCCGTCGAGGTGTGCCTGTCGGCCGTCCTCGTCGGGGAAGGTATCGAAGATGCCGAAGGTCGTGTCGTCGAATCGCAGCGCGAACCACGTCGTCGTCTTCTCCTCGTCTTCGGCCATCGGCAGTGCCGATTCGAGAAACTCCTCGACCTCCTCGGCCTTCTCGGGTTTCGCTTCGAGCGTCGCCTGCAGCGCGTATTCGGACTCAGACATTCCAGATCAGGATACGCTCGGCCCGCGAATAAAGCCAGGACCTAACGAGGTTGGGCCGCGGGTGCGCGCTCGCGTCTGTGTCGGCGGTACTGCCGGGCCAGCAGGGCCACGCTGATCAGCAGGCTCCCGGCCAGCGCCCAGAACGCGGTCGTGAACCCGGCCTGCTGGGCGACGATGCCGACGAACCCCGGGCCGAGGGCGTTCGCCGTCAGGAACACCGCTCGGGAGGCCCCGACATCGCTGCCCATACTCCCGTCGGGGGCGGCCTCCATCACGACGGTATCTGCGATCGGAAAGCCGGATTTGTAGCCGAGCGCGGTCAGCACCGTCCCGACCGCGATCACCGGCAGGGAGGGTGCAACCAACACCAGAGCCGTGCCGACCAGCGAGACGAGCAGGCCACAGACGCCGACCAGCAGCCGAGGGAACCGATCAGAGAGGTCTCCGGCGACCGGCTTGGCGAGGATCCCGGCCCCGAACAGCAGCGCGAAACTCCCGCTCGCAACCGTCTCGGAGAAGCCACCGGAGACAAGCAGCGTCGGGAAGAAATTGGTCAACCCGCCGACGAAGAAGTAGAATATCGAGAACGCGACGAGCGTCTCCCGCTGGTCGCGCGTCGCGACGAGACGGCCCGCAGTCTCCCCTGGGCTCAGCTCCACCCGTGCCCGCTCGTACGGCTCCCGGTTCCAGAGTACGTACAGCACCCCCACGAGCGTCAGGACGACGATCACCGGCAGAAACGCGACTTGCCACACCGTCGTCGCGAGGACGGCGACGGCCAGCCCCGAGGCGAGGACGCCGCCCACGTCCGTCCCGGCGGAGTAGATCCCGAGCGCCCGCCCCCGGCGAGCGGTGAAGAGATCGCCCAGCAGCGCCCGCGACGGGCTGGCGAACAGCCCTTTTCCGATCCCGAGGACGACGACCGCGCCGACGAACAGCGCGGCGGTGACCGACAGCGCAATCGCGACGAAGCCGACGACCAGCACGCCGAATCCGGGGACGATCAGCGTCGCCCGCGAGAGTTCATCGGAGTACGTGCCGCTGGGATACTGGACGACGGCGTAGACCAACCCGAAGGCGGTCAGCGCCGCCCCGATTCCCGCCGGCGAAAACGACAGCGTCTCGGTGATCCGGGGCAGCAACGGCGGCAACAGAAACCGGCCGCACTGCAGCGTCGCCCACCCGAGCGCGAGCGCGAGCAGAATCCGGTTCTCGTAGCGGAGGCGCCTGGTCACAGCGCGTCTGCAATCGCGGGTGCGGCGCTCACTTCGCTGACGCCACGCTCGATGGTGTCGGTCCCGTAGATCGCCTCGACGCCGGCCCGGGCGAGTTTCAACTGGGCGTTCCGGACCAACAGGGGATGGACGCAACTGACGAACACGCGCGCGGCGTCGCGCTCGTTCAACACCGCGACGGACTGACTCATCGTCGACCCCGTCGCGATGATGTCGTCGACGAGGACCACGTCACGCCCGTCGACGGCGGCCTCGCTCGGTTCGATCTCCACCTCGGTGCCGGAGTGCCGGGTCTTCTCGAAGTGATCGACGGCTCCGGCCCCGTAGGCGTCCCGAACCGTCTCGGCGAGGCTGATCGCCCCGGCGTCCGGCGAGAGAAACAGCGGATCGGACAGCTCTGACAGCGGGGCGGCGAGTCGGCCGGCGGCGTCGACGGTCTCGGTCGGCACGTCGAAAAACTCACAGACGGCGGCTTCGTGTGGGTTGACCGTCAGCACCCGGTCGCTTCCGGTGGAGATCGCCCGTGCCATCGCCCGTGCGGAGACGGGATCGCCCTCCTCGAAGGCCTTGTCCTGGCGGGCGTAACCCATGTACGGCAGGACGGTCGTCACGGTCTCGACGCCCGATTCGGTCAGGGCGTCCTGTAGCTGGAGCAGTTCGACCCAATCTCCATCCGAAACCGTCGACGCGACGATGGTCGCCCGGTCGCCCTCCGCCGCGACCTGGACTTTCCGTTCGCCGTCGGGGAACCGGTCGTAGGAGACCCGGGCGAGCGGTCTGCCCGTCTCGGCGGCGAGTTCGGCCGCCAGTCCCTGTGTGGCCGACCCTGCAACGATCATGTTGAGCCAGTCGCCGCGCGGGCTAAACCAGTTTACGATTTTTCGCCGCTCGTGGTGTTCGCTCCCACCCCAGCACCGCAACGAAACGCTTACACTTCCCTCGCCGCGAGTAGTAGATGCGGGACCGTAGGGTAGCTTGGTATCCTTCGGGCCTTGGGTGCCCGTGACCCCGGTTCAAATCCGGGCGGTCCCATAGCGACTAAAAGGCTTGCTAAAGCCTTATACGGCTGGTTTTATCGACTCTCAAAATACGTTGTTTCGCGGCAACTACGGTACAATTCTCAGCGGTTCGCTCACACACCCGAGCGACAGCCTCGCGGAGCGACGGACCTGGAAGTTCGTGAAGCAATCGAGCGCGTCGAGGACGGTGGTTCTCGATGACTGCCAGCCGGTCAGACTCGACCGCCATCGGCTGGTCGGCAGTCTCGAAGCCCGGTTCGGATCTCGCTGTCGATCTCCCCGCGGCCGTCCTGCGGTACCTCCAAGCCGATGCCGGAGATCGCGTGTTCTACCTCGTCGAGGACGAGGGAACAGTTCTCGCGTATCACGAGCGGGACGTTCCCGACGAGAGCGAGCGGATTGTCGGCGTTCGCACGGTCACCGAGCAGTCCGACGGCAGGCCGACCGTCCGGCTGACGAGTACCGCTCTCACCCTGCTCGACGCCGCCGAGGATGACCACATCTACGCCGACGACGGCCCCGGTGAGTCTGCGCGTCTCCACCACTCCCCCGGTCGGCCTGACGCCGGTCGTGACGTGACTGACCGGCGGCAGCGCGAACAGATTCTGGACGTTCTCAACCGCGTTCTGCGGCACAATCTGCGCAACGAGTTGAGCGTCATCAAATCCCGGACCGGAATCGTCGAGGAACGACTCGAGGACCCGGGGCTGAGGACACACCTCGAAAAGACGGCCGAGGCGGTCGACTCGCTGGTCGGGCTAGGCGAAGAAGCCCGGGTAATCGAGCGGGCACTGGAGTACGACACGGTCCCGACAGAGGTCGACGTCGACGAACTACTCGACGAGATCACGGCGGAGACTGTCCCGCCGGCTGGGACCGTCGAGATGAGCGGCGAGTCGACGACGGTACGGACAGATCGGTACCTGCTGGCGGTTGCTCTCGAAAATATCGTCGAAAACGCCGTCGAACACACCACCGATGGCCGTCCGTGGATTCGCATCCGGACAGTCGATACCGGTGCAGGAGTCCATATCCGGGTCGACGACAACGGCCCCGGGATTCCACAGGTGGAGGTGGACGTGATCCGCCGCGGCCGGGAGACGGCGACCGAACACGGAAGCAGCATGGGACTGTGGCTCATCTCCTGGGCGGCGACCGCCTGCGGCGGTACGGCGTCGTTCGGCGACGGACCCGACGGCGCCCGGGTCGACCTCTGGATTCCCGACCAGCCGGCGTCCGACTGACCGGGTGCCGACGGGAGCCACTTAAACTGGCCCGGATACTCGGGAGGGGCTACTTTGGAAGAACAGTACCTGTCTCTGTGTATGCACGCAAGCGACACGCGGGCGTTCGTCTGTCCGGGGTGTGGGGAGCGGATGAACGTCTCACCGGCGATGCGCGAAGCGGTACTGCAAAACGGCTGTCCGTTCTGTACCGACGCTGTCGAGAGTCCCGAGGCGTTCGTTAGCTGATCTTCTCGTACTGCTCGGAGAGTTTGTCGGCGGCCTCCTGCATCTGCTCGCGCTCGAACTCGGTGAGTTCCCACTCGATGACCTCTTCGACGCCGTTCTCCCCGAGTCGGACCGGGACACCGAAGCCGACGCCCTCGTGACCGTACTCGCCGTCAAGCGGGATCGAACACGGGAGCACTTCGCCGGTGTCGTTGAGAATCGCGTCGACGATGTGGGTGACACCGCGGGCGGGACCCCACTCGGTCGCGCCCTTGCGCTCGATGACGTTCATGGCGCTTTCCTGCAGATCCGCGAGAATCTCCTCCTGTTCGTCCTCGGTGAACTCCGGATCCGTGCCGTCGACGCGGACCTTCGAGAAGACCGGAACCTGCGCGTCGCCGTGCTCGCCCAGAATCGTCGCCTCGACGTTGCCGACCGGCGTGTCGAAGCGCTCGGAGAGTACGTAGCGGAAGCGGGCGGAGTCGAGTCGGCCGCCGAAGCCGATGACTTTGCTCCGGTCGCGGTCGCCGGCCTCGTAGAGGTGCCGGTTGAGGAGGTCGACCGGGTTCGAGGTGGTGACGGTGATGAAGTCGTCGCTGTGCTCCGCGAGCGAATCCTGAATGTCCTCCATGATCGGGGCGTTGTCGTCGGCCAGATCAAGCCGCGTGTCGCCCGGACTGCGCGGCAGTCCCGCTGTGATGACGACGACATCGGAGCCGGCGGTGTCGGCGTAATCGCCCTGTCGAACCTCGGTGTTCGAGTCGTAGGCGATGCCGTGGTTGGTGTCGGCCGCCTGTCCGACGGTCACGTCCTCCTGCTCGGGAATGTCGACGAAGACGACCTCGTCGGCGATATCTTCCAGTGCAATCGTGTACCCTGCTGCCGCGCCGACGGTGCCTGCCGCACCGACGATGCTTACTTTTGCCATGGTTGCATCTCCCTCAGCCCTCGCCGTAAACATGTCGAAACGACGGCGCGTATCTTCATTCGATATTACTGTTAACAAATACTATATTTTCACTTACCCCCTCACAGCGGGGGCGGGTCGGTGGCTCCGCAACCACTAAACGCGCTTCGCACCTTGTCCCGGTAATGACCGACTGGACGGAGAAGTACCGCCCCAGTTCGCTGTCGGAACTGCGGGGCAACGACAAAGCCCGTGACGCCTTGCGGGAGTGGGCCGAGACCTGGGACGACCACCGCAAGGCGGTCATCCTCCACGGGCCGCCGGGGATCGGGAAGACCTCGGCGGCGCACGCCCTGGCCGCGGACAAGGGCTGGCCGACCATCGAACTGAACGCCTCGGACTCCCGGACGAAAGACGTGATCGAACGGGTCGCCGGCGAGGCCGCAAAGAGCGGAACGCTCACCGGGGGTGGCGGCGGTCGCCGTCTGCTCATCATGGACGAGGCCGACAACATTCACGGCAACGCCGACCGCGGTGGCTCCCGGGCGATCACCAGCCTCGTCAAGGAGGCCAGCCAGCCGATGATTCTCATCGCGAACGACTTCTACGAGATGTCGAACGGCCTCCGCAACGCCTGCGAGGACATCGAGTTCCGCGGCGTCTCGAAACGCTCGATTCTTCCCGTCCTGCGTGATCTCTGCCGCAAAGAGGGAATCGAGTTCGACTCCGAGGCGCTCGAACAGATCGCGGAGACCAACAGCGGCGACCTGCGCGGCGCGATCAAGGATCTGCAAGCGCTCGCCGAAGGGAAGGACCGACTCACGCCCGAGGATGTCGTCACCAGCGAGCGCGACACCACCGAGGGCGTGTTCGACTACCTCGACACCGTGATCAAAAACGCGGGACCGCAGGAGGCCTTGGAGGCCAGCTACGACGTCGACGAGACCCCGGACGATCTGATCAACTGGATCGAGGACAACATGCCCAAAGACTACCACGGCGAGGAACTCGTCGTCGCCTACGACTTCCTGGCGAACGCCGACCGCTGGCTCGGGCGCGTTCGCGCCACGCAGAACTACTCGTTTTGGCGCTACGCCGGGGACAACATGACCGCGGGCGTGGCCGCCGCCCGCCGCGAGGAGAAAGGCGGATGGACCCGCTACGGCCCGCCGAGCTACTGGTCGAAACTCGGCCGCTCGCGGGGCACGCGAGACAAGCGCGATTACATCGCCCGGAAAATCGCCGAGGCCAACGGCGTGAGCATGTCGACCGCCCGCCGCAAGATCATGCCGCAACTCGCGGTGATGACTCACCACTGCAAGAACCGCGAACTGACGGTGGCGATGGCCGCCCGCTACGAGCTAGACGAGGAACACGTCGCCTTCGTCACTGGCAGCGGCAAGAACACCAACAAGGTCGAATCGATCGTCGAAGACGCCCAGGAACTCCGGGAGGCGGCGTCCGTCGCGGCCTCACAGGGCGCTTTCGAGGGGACGGCCGAGGGGGACCACGACGCGTCGGAGTCGGCGGACGACTCCGAGGAGTCCGACCCGGCCGCCGCTGAGGAGACGAGCGAGGAGGATCCCTCGGAAGAAGACGAACAGGCCGGGCTTTCGGAGTTTATGTGAGGCTTCTCAGTCGCCGGTGACTGCGGTTTCCGTGTCTGCTTCTGTCGTGCTCTCGGTGGGGCGCCCGCTGGCGGTCCAGAAGGACAGCGCCGTCGCGTAGACGAGCGAGGCGAAGATCAACTGCGCCGCGGTCTGGTGGAGCATCGACGCGGTGATGCCGAAGTTGAGCACGGTGTTCGCGCCGAACAGGATCTGCAGCGGCAACATCACGACCGCGACGCCGAGGGCGTAGGTGATCCGGGTGTCGTACTCGCCGCGCCAGGCGATCAGTCCCGCGCCGAGGATCATGAACCCGACGACCATCGCGACCAGACGGTGGAACCACTCGACGAAACTCGGCCACGTCGCCGGGAAGAGCCCGAGCCAGCCGTCACAGAACGGCCACCGCCCC
Organism: Halovenus carboxidivorans; assembly: GCF_009831575.1. Taxonomy (GTDB): domain Archaea; phylum Halobacteriota; class Halobacteria; order Halobacteriales; family Haloarculaceae; genus Halovenus; species Halovenus carboxidivorans. The sequence goes on from NZ_WUUT01000001.1 coordinate 61,050, forward strand.
GCACAGGTCAACCCCGCGCCGATCTTGCCGGTGTAGACGCCGAGCAGGATGAGCCCGAACGTCCCGACCGTCGTCGCAGCCAGGTAGTGGCGGAATGAAAGACGCATATCCAACCCTCAGGAGTGCGGATATTTCAATTGTGGCATTCGTCTCTCCCCGGATCGGCCCGCCCGTCCCCCCCGATTCGAGCCCCGGGGTTCCGATGCTCTTTTGGGCTCTCCGCCTGCTGATACTGGCATGGGACTAGACGAGGACGCTCTCGATTACCACCGGGACGATCCGCCCGGGAAGATCGAGATTTCGACGACAAAGCCAACGAACACCCAGCGTGATCTCTCCCTGGCGTACTCGCCGGGCGTCGCCGCGCCCTGCCGGGAGATCCGCGACGACGCCGAACAGGCCTACACCTACACCACCAAGGGGAACATGGTGGGCGTCGTCTCCAACGGCAGCGCGGTACTCGGCCTCGGTGATATCGGCCCACAGGCCAGCAAACCAGTCATGGAGGGCAAAGGCGTGCTGTTCAAGCGGTTCGCCGACATCGACGTTTTCGATATCGAACTCGACCACGAGGATCCCGAAGCGATGATCACTTCGATCAAGGCCATGGAGCCGACCTTCGGGGGGATCAACCTCGAAGACATCAAGGCACCGGAGTGTTTCGAGATCGAGTCCCGCCTGCGCGAGGAGATGGACATCCCCGTCTTCCACGACGACCAGCACGGGACGGCGATCATCTCCGGGGCGGCACTGCTCAACGCCGTCGACATCAGCGGCAAGGACATCTCCGATCTCGACATCGTCTTCTCGGGGGCCGGTGCCAGCGCGATCGCTACGGCCCGGTTCTACGTCTCGTTGGGGGCGGACAAAGACCGGATCACGATGTGTGACTCCGGCGGGATCATCACCCAGAAGCGGGCCGAGGCCGGCGATGTCAACGAGTTCAAACAGGAGTTCGCCACCGACCGCCCCGAGGGCGGCCTCGCGGACGCGATGGAGGGGGCAGACGTCTTCGTCGGCCTCTCCGTCGGCGGTATCGTCGACGAGGAGATGGTCCGCTCGATGGCGGAGGATCCGATCATCTTCGCGATGGCCAATCCGGACCCCGAAATCGACTACGAGACGGCCAAGGCCGCCCGCGACGACACCGTCATCATGGCGACGGGCCGCTCGGACTACCCCAACCAGGTCAACAACGTGCTCGGGTTCCCGTTCATCTTCCGCGGTGCGCTCGACGCGCGCGCGACCGAGATCAACGAGGAGATGAAAGTCGCGGCGGCGGAGGCGCTTGCGGACCTCTCCCGGCAGGACGTGCCCGACGCCGTGGTCAAAGCCTACGGCGACGATCCGCTGCAGTTCGGCCCGGATTACATCATCCCGAAACCGCTCGACCCGCGGGTGCTGTTCGAGGTCGCGCCCGCCGTCGCAGAGGCGGCGATGGAAAGCGGCGCGGCCCGGGGCGAACTCGACCTGGAGGCGTACACCGAGCGACTGGAGGCCCGCCTGGGCAAGTCCCGCGAGATGATGCGGGTCGTCCTCAACAAGGCCAAAAGCGACCCCAAGCGGGTCGTCCTCGCCGACGGCGACGACGAGAAGATGATCCGGGCGGCATACCAACTGATCGATCAGGGGATCGCGGAGCCGATTCTGCTGGGCGACCAGCAGGAGATCTGGGAGACGATGGAGCGACTCGGACTGAGCTTCGAGCCCGAAATTGTCGACCCCACCGGCGACAACCTCGACCCCTACGCCGACCGACTGCACGAACTCCGCAAACGCGACGGGGTCACCCGCCGCGAGGCCGAGGACCTCATCCAGGACGGCAACTACCTCGGCAGCGTGATGGTCGAGATGGGCGACGCCGACGCCCTGCTGTCGGGGCTGATGCACCACTACCCCTCGGCGCTGCGACCGCCGCTGCAGATCATCGGTACCGACGACGACGCCGACTACGCGGCCGGCGTCTACATGCTCACCTTCAAGAACCGCGTGATCTTCATCGCGGACGCGACGGTCAACCAGCACCCCGACAAGGACGCCTACGAGGAGATCACGAAACACACCGCCGAACTGGCCAGGCGGTTCAACGTCGAACCCCGCGCCGCGCTGCTCTCGTACTCCGATTTCGGCTCCGTCCGCGCGGAGGGGCCGGCGGAGATCCGCGAGGCCGCCGCCTCCCTGCGGGAGGACGAGGCGGTGGACTTCCCGGTCGACGGCGAGATGCAGGCCGACACGGCGCTGGTCGAGGACATCCTCAACGACACCTACGAGTTCTCGGAACTGGACGAACCGGCGAACGTGCTCGTCTTCCCGAACCTGGATTCCGGTAATATCGGCTACAAACTGCTGCAGCGACTCGGCGGCGCCGAAGCAATCGGCCCGATGCTCGTCGGCATGGACGAACCGGTCCACGTCCTCCAGCGGGGTGACGAGGTGAAAGACATCGTCAACCTCGCAGGCGTGGCGGTCGTCGACGCACAGGAGGAGTAACCCGAAGGAGTGGGCGGGCGGTTTTTTCGCCACCGGAAGACTCGCCGTCCTCGATTAGTTCGCGTACTCGAACAGTACCGACGCGAGCAGGAACACGGCGAGTCCGGCCGCGACGCCGGCGCCGCCCCCGAGCAACACGTCCTCGAACGCGAGTCGACCGGCGAGCATCCCGATTGCAGCGGCCTCCAGACCGGCACCGAAGGCGGCCGTTCGGGCGCCGCTTGACTCCTCCTCGCGGTGTGCCGCCGTGACCGCTTCCCCGACCTCGTCGCTCTCCGACTCGGCTTCCTGTTGCTGCTGGAGGAGCCACGGCAGCAGGAAGAACGATCCGACGCCCGAGAGCAACCCGACCGTCAGCCCGAAGACCAGCCAGTTGCTCTCGAAGAGGAAGTAACTGACCGCCGTCAGCGCGAGGAAGTTCCCGACGCTCGAAGCGACGCCGATGAGCCGTACGACGTTCTCGCTGAGTTCCTCCGCTCCGCTGTCTCCGACGCCGACCGGTTCACCCGACATACACGCCGCTATCAGTTCGATCACAAAAACAGCTCCCTCGCGTTTCTCGAAGAGAAACGACCGCTCAGAACAGCGGCCCCGTGGCGGTCCGCATCTCCGGAACCGAGGCTGTCGTCTTGAACGTCGTCCCGCCGTAGTGGGTGCGTGAGGCCTCGAATCCGGCCGCTCGCAGCGCCTCCAGGAAGTCGTCCATCGCGGGCGCGGGCTCGCCCCACTCCTCACAGAGTCGGTGCTGGTCGTAGTGCGTTGGCTCGTCGAGTTCCGCCCCGAGACGGTCGATCAGGTCCCGAGCCTGCTCGGCCGTGCCCATCTCGCCGCCGACGGCCGCCTTGACCGCGGGGAGGAACTCGGGGTCACAGATGCGCTCCAGCCAGACCGGTCCGGCCGTCGTTATCGCACTGCCGCAGTTCGGACACGCCTCGGGCGGGTCGGAGAGCAGTCCCGCCTCGCTGTCGCGGTACAGACAGTGCTCGCAGTGGTAGATGAACCCCAGTCCTTCGACGACGGCGTTGGCGTCGCGAGCGCCGCGGTCCAGTTCGAGGTAGGTCCGCACGTAGTGTTTGGTGGCGTGAGTCAGGATCGGTCGGACGGCGATGTCGTAGCGAGCGCCGGTCCGGGCCAGCCCCGAGAGGAGGATCCGCACCCCCATCTCGGCGTGGTACTCGGTGTTTCGCGGGACGGCGCTGTAGGAGCGGACGCCGCTCTCGAAGTGTGCGCCACACAGCGGTGCCGTGTCGGTCGCGGTCACACAGAGGAGGTTGCGGGTCCCCTGAAAGGCGGCGTCGGCGAAGGGAATCGGCGTCCCGAACGGATCCAGATCGACTACGTCGAAGTACTCCTCGTGCAGGAGGGCGTTGACATCACGCTGGACCGTCTCGGCGTCGAGGTCGTTGCGTGCGAGGTTCGACTCACAGAGGTCGAGCGCGTCGCTGTCGACGTCACAACAGGTCACCTCCCAGCCGTCGGCGGCGGCCCGGACCCCTCGAATTCCGCTCGCGGTCATCGCGTCGAGATACGTCTCCGCCCGGGGTTCGCGCTCGCGGTAGGCGCGCAGGACGGCGAGCGTCAGGTCTCGGTTGAGTTCCTGGACGGGGTTGAAAAAGACCCCGTCACCGACGCCGTCCTCCTGTTCCGGGACTTCGATTTCGACGGCCCCCTCCCGAACGTCCATGTCGTTACTGGCCGGGCCAGCGTGAAAACCGATGCGATCCGCTACGGGTCGTCCGGCCCGGCCGCACTCTCGTTCCTACCGGCGACGCGGTCGGCAAGCAACTCCGCGGTCGGATCTAGACTCGCGTACAGGCGCGCGGCGACGATTGCCACCGCCGGGAGCGCGAGCAGGAGAAACACCAGATCGTACAGCCAGCCGACGCCGCCGACGAGCGGCCTGACCGTGCCGGACAGCCCCGCGTGAGCGATCAGCACCGCCGCGAGCACGGTCAGCCAGTAGACCAGCGACGCGGCGTTTTCGACGATATCGGCGGGTCCGTCGAGACTCATTCGCGCGAGCGCCGCGAGCCTTGGCGCAACCGACAACAGCAGTGCGACGACGGCCAGCGAGACGACGGACCCGATCAGCGCCGCGAACGTCACGGGCGTGCGCGGAACGAGTCGGCCGACGCCGGGCAAAAGCGTCAGCAGGTACGCGACGAAGACCAGCGACCCCGCACCGAGCAGAATCTTGCTCACCGCTCTGACTGTCTCGCGTTCGACCGTTCCGTCGGAACTGTCGTGCGTGATCATGGCTCCATCCGACCGGAGGGGTGGACGACCAATATACGTACCAAACCGTTGATGCGATTTTCCGACGATTCAGTTCTGTTCGAACTGTTTAGCGCGCTCGAATCGTCGCCGGACGCGGCCAGTCGGCCGAAACAGGATCCCGGTGCGTTTCCACCACGAAAGGGGGAATTTGGGGTGAGAGGGTCTCTACCGCGGGAAATGCTCCCACTCCTGCCGCGAGGTTTATATCTATTGACACCGAAGTTCTGCAAACTGTGTTCATCGGACACGCGCTTCTGGCCTTCGCCCTCGCGGTGCTGATCGCGGAGTGGCGAGGCTGGGACACCCGTCAGGCCTTCGCGCTCGGTATCGCGACCGGTGCGTTCGCCGCCCTGCCCGATGTCGACGTGCTCTACGCCGCCGTTGCGGCCGATCCGACGAAGTTCGTCGCCGGGGCCGCCGTTCGCCCGGAAGCGTTCTGGGGGCCCGCAAACGAGGCTCATCGACTGATGACCCACTCGCTCGTGGTCGCCGCCCTCGCCGGCCCGGCCTTCGGACTCTGGACGCTGCGCTCCGAGCGCGGCTGGCGACGCGGAGCGGCGGCGCTGGCGGCGGTTGTGCTCGCGGCGCTGGTCGCGGTCGCCGGCCTGACCAGCGGACTGGTCGGGGCGTTCGTCGTGGGTGCGTTCGTTCTCGTCGGGGTCGTCCTCGCCGAGGCGGCGCGCTCACGGCTGGCGCTCAGCCCCCGGATCGTCGCGCTCGCGGCGACGGCGGGCATCGCCTCGCACCCGTGGGGCGATCTGGTCACCGGCGAACCGCCGGCGCTGTTCTATCCGCTGAACGTCTCGCTGTTGAGCGAACGTATCCTGTTGAGCAGTGATCCCACACTGCACCTGCTCGGTGCCTTCGGGCTCGAACTGGGAGTCGTGGCGCTGGCCGTCGGCGTCGTCGCCCGGCAACTGGAGTACGAGCCCCACCGACTGATCGACCGACGGGCGCTGCTCGGCGTCGCCTACGGGGTTGCGGCCGTCGTCATGACGCCGCCGACGATTCATCTCTCCTATCGGTTCGTCGGTTCCATTCTGGCCGTCGGCGGCGTCTGTGGCGTCGCCCACCCCTCCGTTCGCGGCTGGTATCCGCTCCGGACCGTCCTCGACAGGCTGGTCGGGACGACCGAGCGGGCGCTCCGGACGGTCCTGACCACGCTGACGGGTATCGCAATCGCGCTGGTGAGCTACGGCGCGGTCTATCTCGCGATCAGCTGACCCACTCGCCCCAATCGATTAAGAGTGCGGCCGTCGAACAGGAAGCTATGAGTACTTCGCTCTCAGATTTGCTGGCCGAGCGCCGTCGCAACGCGACGATTAGCTGGGCGTTGCTCGGTATCGCGGCACTCTCCGGGGTCGGCGGGGTGATCGTGACGGGGCCGTTGTGGTCGGTGTTCGCGGTCGTGATCGTGTTGCTCGGTCTCCTCCCGCCGATTGCGTACCGCTCGCGGTACGTGATGCTGCCCTGGGAGGTGCTGGCCATGGCGACGCTCCCGCTGGTCGGTATCGCCGTCGGCACGCAGCGGCTGTCGAGTCCGCTGATCGCGTATCTGGCCATCGCGGCCGTCGGACTGGTCATTGTCGTCGAACTCGACTCCTTTACGTCGATTCGGATGTCCCCCGGGTTCGCAATCGTCCTGGTCGTCGCCTCGACGATGGCTGCCTCGGCGCTGTGGGCGATGCTCGAATGGTACGCCGCGATTGCCCTCGACCGCCCGTTCAATCTCACCAACGACGAACTGATGATCGAGTTCCTCTACGCCGCGTTGGCCGGCTTCGCGGCGGGCGTGACCTTCCGGACGTATTTCAGGCGGTACGTCTCGCCGTCCGACCGTGTGCCCGAGGAACTCGAAGATTCCATCGAGGAGGTGAGCTATGTCGACAATTAGCCGGATTCTCCCGAACGAGCGCCGACAGCGCCAGCTCACGCGGGGGATGGAGCTTCTGTTGATCGGGTTGCTGTTCATCGGTATCGACCGCGGCAACGTCGGGATCATCGTCAACACGACCGCGTCGCTGGTCGTCGTCCAGCTACCGGCCATCCTCGAACGGGACTTCGACCTGACGATGGACCCCCAGCTCGTGCTGTGGATCACGGCGGCGGGCTTTCTCCACGGTATCGGAATCGTCGGGATTCCGGGCGTGAGCCGGTCGTTTTACACGAACATCTGGTGGTGGGACCACCTCACCCACTCGCTATCGGCGTCGGTCGTCGCCGCGGCCGGCTACGCCACCGTCCGGGCCGTCGACCTGCACTCCGACGAGGTCGGGATTCCGTCGCGGTACATCGGGGTCGTCCTGCTGATTTTCGTCCTCGCTTTCGGCGTGCTCTGGGAACTGCTCGAGTTCGCCATCGGCGTCACCGCAGACGCGGCCGGGACGCGGACGATTCTCACGCAGTACGGCATCGAGGACACGCTGAAGGATCTCACGTTCAACTCCATCGGCGGCGTGATCGTCGCCATCTGGGGCGGACTCTACCTCTCCGATCTCTCGACGGCGATCAGCGAGAAACTCGCCGAGTGACCGGCGGTCGTAACCTCTTTTTTGTTGGCCGACAGATCCTCCGACATGAACACCATCATCGTCGTCTCGATTCTGGGGCTCATTCTCGGCTTCATCTTCTTCGTCTATCTAATGATCCGCCGGACGACCGAGGAGTTCAAACGCGGCATGAACAGCGAGTAGACCGCAACTGCCGGAACCAAAACGGTTTGCCGCTGCCGCCCTCTCTATCCGGTATGGATCCACGCGTTCGCGACCACGCAGAGACGATTGCAACGCACTCTGTCGACCTGCAGGACGGCGACAACGTCGTCATCGCCGCCCCGCCGGCAGCGGAACCGCTCGCCGTTGCTCTCCACGAAGTAATCGGCGACCACGGCGCGAATCCGGTCGCACTGAACGGAAACGACCGGTTCAGTCGCGCGTATCTGCGCGCACGCGACGACGACTTCGAGACGCCGGACCACGAACTCGCCCTGATCGAGGAGACAGACGTGTTCATCGCCATCCGAGCCAACGAGAACGTCACCGAGACCAGCGATGTCAGCCCCGAGACCAACGCCGCCTACTCCCAGGCGAGACAGCCGATTCTGGACGAACGGCTCTCCAAGCGCTGGTGTCTCACCCAGTATCCCGCCCCGGCGAACGCCCAACTGGCGGAGATGAGCACCGCCGCCTACGAGAACTTCGTCTGGGAGGCCATCAACAAGGACTGGGTGGCGGTTCGGGAGTACCAACAGCAGATGGTCGAGATTCTCGACCCCGCCGACGAGGTCCGGATCGTCTCCGGGGAGACGACCGACGTGACCATGTCGATCAGCGGGAACCCGACGCTGAACGACTACGGCGAGAAGAACCTCCCCGGCGGCGAGGTCTTCACCGCCCCGGTTCCCGACAGCGTCGACGGCGAGGTGCTGTTCGACAAACCGCTCTATCACCAGGGCCGGGAGGTGACCGATGTCTACCTCGAATTCGAGGACGGGAAAGTCGTCGACCACGCCGCGGAGAAAAACGAGGACGTGCTGACGGAGGTGCTCGAAACCGACGAGGGGGCGCGCTATCTCGGCGAACTCGGAATCGGCATGAACCGAGATATCGACCAGTTCACCTACAACATGCTGTTCGACGAGAAGATGGGCGACACCGTCCACATGGCCGTCGGCCGCGCATACGGAGAGACCGTCGGCGAGGGCAACGAACAGAACCAAAGCGCCGTCCACGTCGACATGATCGTCGACATGTCCGAGCACTCCCGCATCGAGGTCGACGGCGAAGTCGTCCAGCGAGACGGCACCTTCCGGTTCGAGGACGGCTTCTGAGTTCCGCGGCGAGCCGTCTCCGCCCCGACGCTCCGCTTTCGTGTCAACAATCACCATAGTCGCCGGAGAACACCCGGTTTTTACACCTGGCGCGCCACCCCGCGATATGGTCGAGCAAGGAACGCAGGTGTCGCCGATCGACGCAAATCTGTTCGTGACGGTGTCCGGTCCGCCGGGTTGTGGTGCGACCTCGCTGTGTACGCGACTGGCCGAGGCACTCGATTGTCCGTACGTCTCCGGCGGGGAGATCTTCCGCGACATCGCCGAGGAACGGGGGATGGGACTGACGGAACTGAGCGCGAAAGCCCAGGAGTCCGACGAGATCGACCGCGAGCTGGACCGCCGGCTTCGCTCGATCGCCGAGAAGTGGGGGGCCTCGAACAAGCCGTTCGTTCTCGAATCCCGACTCGCCGGCTGGCTCGCCGGCGAACGAGCAGATCTGCGGATATACCTCAACGCTCCCGAGGAGGTGCGCAAGGACCGGATCAGCGACCGCGAGGAGACCGCCGCCGAGATGAGCGTCCGCGAGGTCAACGAGGCCGGCCGCTACCAGGCCTACTACGACATCGACCTCGACGACCGCACCTTCTACGACATGCACGTCAACACCGCCCGCTGGAGTCAGGAGGGGGTCTTCCGCATCGTCAGCGCCGCCATCGAGGGGTACGATCCGGAGAGCGACGAGGGGTCGTTCCCGACGCCGCCGGTCGATTTCGACCTATAGCTCGAACTCGACCTCGCGCTCGGTGCGGACCTCCTCGGGGGGAATCGTCCGACCGTCGACCTCGACGGCCTCGCCGCTGGCCAGCCGGCCGAACGCCGGCCCCTCCGAGAGCCCGAAGGTCTCGGCCTTCTCGGGGTCGAACCGCTCCGTTCTGGCGACGATTCGATCCCCCCGGTGCTCGATTTCGTCGTACCGCTCGGTGAGCAGGTCGGCGAGGTCGTCGATGATCGCCTCGCGGTCCTCGTCGGCGAGGACGACCGTCCCTGTCGGCCGGGTTCCCCCCTGTTCCGTCTGGAAGGCGACCGTCGCCTCGTCGATTCGCTCGTAGACCGTCTCCCGGTCGATCCCGCAGACCTCGTCGATCAGGTTCTCCGGCAGTGAGTCGACGGTAAACGCCGTGTCGTCGTGTGTCTGTGCCTGCTTGCCGAACCGAAGGCCCTGCTCGACGGTTCCGACCGCCTCCTCGACGGCGGCGACCAGATCGAGGTCCACCCCGTCGGTTTCCCGCACCCACGTCTCCGTCACCGGACGGTAGCCGTACTCCTCGATTATCTCGACCAACTCCGGCTTGCTGCCCTCGACGAGTCCGTACGCGGCGGCGCTCTGCTCGAAGGCTCGCTCGACGACGGCACGTCTGTCCGCCTCGCTTTCGATTGCGTCGAGCCCCCAGTCGACGGCGACGTGGCCGACCGCCCAGTCGGTCTCTCGGGTGATGCGCTCGAATCGTGGAGTGTAGTGGCCGCCGCCGAACCCCACGAGGTGGCGCCGACGCTCGTTCCCCGAGTCGTCCGCTCCGTCGGCCGGCTTGTCTGGATCGACCCCGCGGAGGTCGAGAATCGCCTTCGCGGCCGCACGACAGGCGGCCTCGTCGGCCCACTGTGGCTCCGCGCTGCCGACTTCGACGAACATCGACGGCGCGCCGACCGCCGACGGGCCGTGGTGGGTTCCCTCCATGCCGACTTCGTACTCCTCGGGAGCGTGTTCGCGCATCGCCGCGAGGACGGCGTCGTGGGCGTTCGGACAGGCCCGTGCGAGTTCGTTGTCCTCCCCGCCGTGTTCCGCCGGCCCGACGTTGCCGGTGTGGTGTGCGGTCAGAAGCGGGCCGGTATCGCCGCTGTGGCGAGAGGCGAAGACGAGCAGATCGGGGTTCTCGAAGGCCTCGGCGGGGCGGTCGAGACGGAGATGCCACTCGTCGAACTCGCGGATAGCCGCGCCGTCAGTCCGGTAGACGGTTCCGCCGCCGCCGGCGTCGGGACGGCTCTCGTCGGTGACCTGTTGCCACTCGGTGACAGTCCGTAACTGTTCGCCGATGTTGACGGAGGCGGAATCGGCGCGGGAGACGACGATACCGAGCATACCGCAACTGGGGGGTCACCGCTCGAAAAGGTTGCCATCCGGCTCCCGATTGTGCCGGCTCCGGCGGCTTCGCAAAGGTTTACTGGGGACGGACAGGATACCAAACATATGTCCACACGCACGGAACAGGATCTCAGCCAACTCCTCCGGCAGTTTCTGCTTCCCGCGACGCTGGTCGTCGTCGCCGGTCTGCTCGTCGTCGATCTGTTCAGGCGGCTGGTGACCGGCGCGGTCGGGACCGCGACGCTGGCCACGTTTCTGTGGGACGGCGTCGTCTTCGGTATGGCGATCGGTCTCGCGGGGATCGGGCTCGCGATGACGTACAGCATCCTCAAGTTCGCGAACTTCGCACACGGAGATTACATCACCTTCGGTGCCTTCGCCGGCTGGATGGTCACCTTCGTCGTCGCCGGACTGGGCGATTTCAGTCTCGATCTGCTCGTCCTCGTCAGCGGGGAACTGTCCGTCGCCGACATCGGGATCAACGTCCTCGCCACCCCCCTGGCGATCGTGCTCGGACTCGTCGTCGCGGCTGCGGCGACGGCCGCGCTCGCGCTCGTCGTCGACCGGATCGTTTTCAAACCCATGCGAGACGCCGACGGCATCTCGCTGTTGATCGCGAGCGTCGGCGTCGCCCTGGCGCTTCGACACGTGCTTTTGCTCGTGTTCCAGGGGTCGAGCCGAACGCTCACGACCGATGTCGCTTCCGTCTCCGTCTCCGTCGGTGACGGAGCGGTCGCGTTCGGCGCACACGAGGTGACACTCGTCGTGCTCGCGGCCGTGTTGATGATCGGAACCCACGCGCTCCTGCAGTACACGAAACTCGGCACCGCGATGCGCGCGATGGCCGACAACGAGGACCTCGCTCGCGTGACCGGCATTCCGACCGAGCGGGTCGTCCGGACGGCCTGGCTGCTCGGCGGCGCTCTGACCGGCGCGGCCGGCTTTCTCATCGCGCTCGAATCCGGCACGATGAACACCTCGTTCGGCTGGGAACTGCTGCTCGTGATCTTCTCCGCGGTCATCCTCGGCGGGATCGGCTCGGTGTACGGTGCGATCGCCGGCGGGCTGATTATCGGCGTTGCGAGCCGCCTGTCGCTGATCTGGCTGCCGAGCGAACTGATCCTCGCGGGCGCGTTCGGCGTGATGATCGTCGCGCTGCTGGTCAAACCACAGGGGCTGCTCGGCGGGGTGAAGACGGTATGAGCGAGCCGACAGAGACGCCCGCGACACGTCTACTCGCCTGGCTGACCGACGGCGACCTCCGACTGCTGTCCGTGCTGACCGTGTCGCTGTTCGTCCTCGTCTGGGTGCTCTCGTTTTTCTCGGGCATTCGAGAGCCCGGCCGGATTCTGAGCCAGATCCAGGGCGTGGCGTTTATCGCCGTCCTGTACGTGATGCTCGCGCTGTCGCTGAACCTACAGTGGGGGTACACCGGCCTGCTCAACCTCGGCGTGGCCGGGTTCATGGCGATCGGCGTCTACACGATGGCGCTGCTCAGCATGCCGACCAGCGCCGCCGTTCCCGGGCTCGGTCTGCCGCTGTGGATCGGCATCCCCGGCGGCGTGCTCGTCGCGTCGCTGTTCGGGGCGCTGGTCGCTCTGCCGGCGATCCGGCTGCAGGCGGATTACCTGGCGATTGTCACCCTCGCGTTCAGCGAGATCGTTCGGCTGGTCATCCGCTCACAGGAGGCGGCCTCCTTTACCATCGCCGGCACCCGACTCGGCACCGGCGGCACCGACTCCCTCGCACTGCCGACGAGTCCGGTCAAGGTGTTGCTCTACGAGGATCCCAGCCAGCCGGCGGCGATCGCCGCCGCCTCCCCCACGCCGCTCGGTGATATCCTGTTCACTGCCGGCGAGCAGATCGGCGCGAGTCCGGCGGTCATGGAATCGCTCGTCTACACCGTCTTCCTGCTCGTGATCGCGGTGGCGTTCTTCTGGCTGGTCAGCCGGATCGCCAACTCGCCGTTCGGTCGCGTCCTCAAGGCGATCCGCGAGGACGAACTCGTCGCCAGTTCCCTCGGTAAGGACACCCGCCTGTTCAAGATCAAGGTCTTCGCGCTGGGCAGCGGCATGATGGGGCTGGTGTCGATTCTCTGGTTCCTCGAACGGGGCAGCGTGACGCCAGCGACGTTCGTCCCCGATCTCACGTTTTTCGTCTTCGTCGCGCTCATCCTGGGTGGCTCGGGATCGAACATGGGCGGCGTCATCGGCTCGCTCGTCTTCGTCGTTCTCCTGCTGGAATCGCCGCGGTTCATCCGCCGGATCATCCGCGAGAGCTTCGATCCGCCGGCCCCTCCGGAGACGATTTTCGACGCCCTCAGCGGCGTCGACCCCCTGCTCGGCTACTTCACCTCCCAGGAGAGTATCTCCGCACTCCGGTTTATCCTGCTCGGGATCATTCTCGTCTATCTCATGCAGCAGCGGCCGGACGGACTGCTCGGCCACCGAACCGAGGTCGCCTCGAACGTCGATCTGGCCGACCGACAACAGACGGAGGAGGAATCATGACAGCACAGCAATCGCGGACGGCCGACGCCGACAGCGAGACGGACGCGATTCTGTCGGTGCAGGATCTCCGGAAGAGTTTCGGCGGGATCACCGCCGTCGACGGCGTCTCCTTCGAGATCGAACCCGGATCGATCACCGGGTTGATCGGCCCGAACGGGGCGGGCAAATCGACGACGTTCAACCTCATCAGCGGCGCATACACGCCCGACAGCGGGACGATCGTCTTCGACGGGACTGACATCACCGGCTACCGCCCCGACCGCGTCGCCACGCGAGGGCTCGTCCGGTCGTTCCAGATCGCCCGCGAACTCCCGGAGATGTCCGTTCTCGAAAACGTGATGCTCGCGCCACAACACCAGCTCGGCGAAACGCTGTACCGCTCGGTGCTGCCCGGGTTCCGTAGCGGCGTCGAAACACAGGAGCGAGAGCTGCGAGAGCGCGCCTGGGAGACGCTGGAGTTTTTCGAGATCGACCATCTCGCGACCGAAAACGCCGGGAACCTCTCCGGCGGGCAGCGTAAGCTACTCGAGATGGCCCGCGTGCTGATGACCGACCCCGAGATGATCCTGCTCGACGAACCGCTCGCCGGCGTCAATCCGACGCTGGAACAGAAACTGATCGAGCGGTTGCACGAACTCAAAGCCGACGGCTACACCTTCCTGTTCGTCGAACACGACATGGATATCGTCATGAACAACTGCGATCCGATCATCGTGATGCACCAGGGACAGAAACTCGCCGAGGGCGCTCCCGAGACGATCAAGGAGGACGACCGGGTGCTCGAAGCGTACCTCGGCGGGGAGGTGGAACAGTGAGCCTCCTCTCCGTTCGCGATCTCGACGCCGGTTACGGCGAACTGCAGGTGCTCGACGGCGTCGATATGGACGTCGAGGACGGGGAGTACGTCGCCATCGTCGGCCCGAACGGCGCCGGCAAGTCGACGGTGATGAAATCGGTATTCGGGCTGACCGACTACATGGGCGGAGAAATCGTCTTCGACGACGAGGACATCAGCGGACTCCGACCCGATCAGATCATCACGCGCGGGATCAACTTCGTCCCGCAGTCGGACAACGTCTTCCCCGGCCTCACGATCAGAGAGAACCTCGAGATGGGGGCGTACATCCTCGACGAGGTCCCCGAGGAGCGCATCGAGGCGGTCTACGACCGGTTCCCGATCCTGGAAGAACGCGAAGACCAACTCGGCGGCTCGCTGTCGGGCGGCCAACAGCAGATGCTCGCGATGGGGCGAGCGCTGATGCTCGATCCCGACCTGTTGTTGCTCGACGAGCCAAGCGCCGGCCTCGCCCCGGATCTGGTTCAGGAGACCCTCGACCGGATCGACCGGATCAACGACTCCGGCACGGCGGTCCTGATCGTCGAGCAGAACGCAAAAGAGGCACTCAAGCGGTGTGATCGCGGCTACGTCCTCGTTCAGGGCCAGAACCGCCACGAAGACACCGGCGAAGCCCTGCTGAACGACCAGCAGGTCAGAGACGACTTTCTCGGTGGCTGACGATCAGCCGGTGATCGTCCGGAGCGATTCCAGCGCGGGATCGCCGTTCTCGTCGGTCGTCCACCGGAAGTACTCGTAGACCGGCGTCGCGACATCGCCGTTCTCGTCGAACTCGATCGGCCGGGAGACGCCGCGGTACTCGATCTCGTCGCCGTTGCCGGCCATCTCGACGCCTTCGACGAGATTCTCCGCCGTCACGGTCTCGCCGCCGGGCGCGGCGACGCCGGAAATCTCCGCTCTGATCGCGTTCGGATCGTCCCCGTCGGCAGCGGCGTACGCGAGACACAACACTGCGGCGGCGTCGTACGCCTCGCGGACGAAGATCCCGTCCTGATCGACCTGCTGCTGGTAGGCGTCGAGTCCGCTCGCGACGTCGTCGCTGATTCCGGGTCCGGTTCCTCTGACGTTCGAGAACGTCTCGACGTCCTGTCCGGAGTTGACCGGCAGGGTCGCGGACTGGAGGCCGTCGGGCACGAGAATCGGCAGATTCGGCTGGTCGAACTCCTGATAGAAGTCACGGAAGATGACCTGGCCCTCCTCGGGGAACCCGACGATGTATAGCATGTCCGGGTTGCCGGAGAGCGCCTGCTGGAGCTGTGAGGTGTAGCTGTCCTGTGTCGGGTCGATCAGGAGTCGTTCCTGTACCGTTCCGCCGTCGTCGGTGAACGACTGGACGAACTGCTCGGCCAGACCACGCCCGTACGCGTCGTCACGGGCGATCGTCGAGACGCTGTTGGCGCCGATGTCGTTTCTCGCGATCTGTGCTGCCACCGTCCCCTGGAAGGCGTCCGACGGGGTCGTCCGCCAGAGCAGATTTCCGTCGATATCCTCGTCGAGCGTGGAGTACTCGACGGCCGTGCTCGCCGGCGTCATCTGGATGACGCCCTCTTCGAGGGTGACATCCCGGGCGACCGGGAGGCTGACATCCGAGGCCAGCGCCCCGACGAACATCGGGTATCCGCTGTCGACGAGCGCCTGCGCCCCGTTGATGCCGGACTCCGGACTCGTCTCTGTGTCCTCGAAGGCGGTGTCGACTTCCCAGTCGTTGTCGGCGTCGTTGATCAGCCCCGGGACGGTCTCTGCGCCTCCCCGGATCGGCGGGCCGAGTTCCTCTAACCCCCCGGTGATGCCCATCAGCAGACCGAGTTCGATTGTCGTGCTACTACTCGAATCGCCGCCGGTACAGCCTGCGAGCGCCAGGGTGCTCGCAGCGCCCATCCCGGCCAGAACCTCGCGTCGTTTCGGCTTCCGTCGCATATCGGCTGGTCGTTTGCGGCGAGTATATATAAATCCTGACCAACGATTAGGCGACGTAGTTCTACGATTTTGCCCCGTAAGCCCGCCTTTTGTCGACACTTGTGCTATTCTGGCTCGACGGTGGCCGGGCCGAACAATCATATGCCCGCCGGTCCCATCTCCGACAACGACCGATGTCGAGACGCAGTTACAACAGCGCGCAGGTCCAGGAGTACTGGCAACACGCGTGGGATCGGGAGGATGTCTACGAACTGACCGAGACCGACGATCCGACCTACGTGCTCGGGATGTTCCCCTACACGTCGGGCACCCTCCACATGGGCCACGTCCGAAACTACGCGATCACGGACGCCTACGCCCGATACCGTCGGATGTGCGGTGACGACGTGCTCCACCCGATGGGCTGGGACGCGTTCGGACTGCCCGCGGAAAACGCCGCACACGAACGGTACACCGACCCCGAATCCTGGACCGACGCCTGTATCGACCAGATGCGCGAGGAGATGGAGACGCTGGGGTTCGGCTACGACTGGTCCCGGGAGATCACGACCTGCGAGCCGGAGTATTACCGCTGGAACCAGTATTTCTTCCGGAAGTTCTACGAGGAGGGGCTGGTCGAGTACAAGGCCGCCGACGTGAACTGGTGTCCGGACTGCGAGACGGTGCTGGCCGACGCGCAGGTCGTCGAGACCGACGACGGCGACGTCTGCTGGCGCTGCTCGACGCCCGTCGGTCGCCGGGAACTCGATCAGTGGTTCCTGACGATCACCGACTACGCCGAGGAACTGCTCGACGGCCTCGACGACCTGGAGGGGTGGCCCGACAGCGTCCGGGAGATCCAGCGCAACTGGATCGGCAAACAGGAGGGCGCGACCGTCACCTTCGATATCGACGGCGAGTACGACACCGGGCGCGTCGAGGCCTTCACGACCCGTCTCGACACCGTCTACGGCGCTACCTACCTCGCGCTCTCGCCGGGCCACGACCTCGCGCGCGAACTGGCCGAGGAGGACGACGACCTCGCCGCCTACATCGAGGACGCCCGGACGGACGACGTCGCGGAACTCTCGGGCGTCGAGACGGACGCCACGGCGATCAACCCCGTCAGCGGCGACGAGATTCCGGTCTACGTCGGCGCGTACGTGCTCGAAGATGTCGGCACCGGCGCGGTGATGGGCGTGCCGGCGCACAACGAGCGCGACCACGCCTTCGCGAGCGAGCACGACCTTCCGGTCCGGCAGGTCATCGAACCGGTCGACGACCACCGCGTCGACCTCGACAGCGAACCGTTCACCGGGCAGGGGATGCTCACGGACAGCGGTCCCTACGACGGCCTGGCGAGTGCGGCCGCCCGCGAGCAGATTCTCGACGACAGCGACGCGGTCGAGACCGACACCACCTACCGCCTGCGGGACTGGCTGATCTCCCGCCAGCGGTACTGGGGGACGCCGATTCCGGTCGTCCACTGCGAGGACTGCGGCCCGGTGCTCGTGCCCGAGTCCGATCTGCCGGTCGAACTGCCGGAGTTCGTCCAGAGCCGCGGCAACCCCCTCGAAGAGTCGACCGAGTTCGTCGAGACGGAGTGCCCGGACTGTGGCCGCCCGGCCGAACGCGAGACCGACACGATGGACACCTTCGTCGACTCCTCGTGGTACTTCCTGCGGTATCTCTCGCCGGACCTCGACTCCGCTCCCTTCGACGCCGAGACGGCCGACGAGACGCTGCCGGTCGACGTCTACGTCGGCGGCGAGGAGCACGCGGTGTTGCACCTGCTGTACATCCGGTTTTTCGCCCGCGCGCTCGCGGACGTCGGCCTGCTCGACACCCGGGAACCGGTCGAGCGACTCATCAACCAGGGGACGGTGTTACACAGCGGCGAGAAGATGTCCAAGACGAAGGACAACGTCGTCAGCCCCCACGAGTACGGCGCGGAGACGACCCGGCTGTTCGTGCTCTCGGCGGCCCATCCCGAGCAGGACTTCGAGTGGACGGCCAGGGACGTGAACAGCTCCTACGACCTCCAGCAACAGCTGTACGGGATGGTCGCGGAGTTCACCGAACGGGCCGTGGTGCGCGAGCAGCGCCAGTCACACGACGAGTACGTGGCCAGAGAGATCGACCGGACGATCCAGGCCGTCTCCGAGCACTACGACCGGTTCCGGTTCCACCGCGCGGTGAGCGAGATCCGCACCCTGGCGGCGCTGCTCCGGCAGTACCGGGAGTTCGAGACGCCACACGAGGCGGTCTACCGCCGCGGGCTGAGCGTTCTCGCTCGCCTGATCGCTCCCATCGCCCCGTATCTCGGCGAGGAGATGTGGAACATGCTGCGCGGGGAGGGGCTGGTCGCCCAGGCGGACTGGCCCGAACCGGAGCACGAGGTGGGCCACGCCGACATCGAGCGCCGGATCGTCGAACAGCTACGCGACGACGTTCGGGACATCGTCGAGGTCGCTGCCATCGAGGATCCCGCGGAGATCGACGTCGTCGTGGCGCCGGACTGGAAGTACACCGCATACGAGATCGCGCGCGAGGCCGACGAGACGGACGCGCTGGTCGGCAAGATCATGGAGCGGGAGTCGATGCAGGCGGTCGGCACCGCCGCACAGCGCTACGCCGCCGACCTCCAGGACCGCCAGCAGGAACTCCGGCCGGTGCTCGATCCCGAGGCAGAACTGGCCCTGCTAGAGCGGGCCTCGTGGCTGCTGGGTGACGAGTTCGAGACGACCGTCACCGTCCGCCAGGCCAGCGAAGGCGGGGAGTTCGCCGACAAGGCCAAACCCGGCAAACCGGCGATTCACATAGAGTGAGCGCCCCCCGCCCCTGACGGCGAGTCGGTCGCGGGCCAGGTTCGCTCTCCCAGTCCCGACACGATTCATTGGTCAGAACGCCGAGAAGTTTCCGCGGTCGTCCGGAGAGACAGACGATTTACCGACTGGAAAGCTCTGTCGCGGGTGACACGATCACAAGCGAGTATTCAGTTATCCGATAGATTGGTTGGCGTTTCCCGAAATCGCGCTTACTGATTCGACAATATTAACACGCCAAAGCGACAATGACTGCGTGATGAGTAAAAGTAACCAAGATTGGTGGCCCGAAAGCCTCGATCTGAGCATCCTCGACCAGAACGCACGCGACGCTGGTCCGATGGACGAGGAGTTCGACTACGCCGAGGAGTTCCAGAAACTCGACCTGGAGGAGGTCAAGTCGGATATCGAAGACGTGCTGACGGAGCCACAGGACTGGTGGCCCGCAGATTACGGCCATTACGGACCCTTCATGATCCGGATGGCCTGGCACAGCGCCGGCACGTACCGCGCCTACGACGGGCGTGGCGGCGCGGCCGGCGGTCGACAGCGGTTCGCGCCGCTGAACAGTTGGCCCGACAACGCCAACCTCGACAAGGCCCGCAGACTGCTCTGGCCCGTCAAACAGAAGTACGGCAAGAAACTGTCGTGGTCCGATCTGATCATCCTCGCGGGCAACGTCGCCATCGAGTCGATGGGCTTCCAGACCTTCGGCTTCGCCGGCGGCCGCGAGGACGCCTTCGAGCCAGACGAGGCCGTCGACTGGGGTCCCGAGGACGAGATGGAGACCCAGGAACGGTTCAAAGAGCCCGGCGAAATCCAGGAAGGGCTGGGTGCCTCGGTGATGGGGCTGATCTACGTCAACCCCGAGGGACCGAACGGCGAGCCCGACCCCGAGGCCTCCGCGAAGAACATCCGCCAGACCTTCTCCCGGATGGCGATGGACGACAAGCAGACGGCGGCGCTGATCGCCGGCGGCCACACCTTCGGGAAGGTCCACGGCAAGGAGGACCCCGAAGAGGCACACGGTCCCGAGCCCGAGGCCGCGCCCATCGAGAACATGGGGCTGGGCTGGCAGACCGGCGAAGACGCCAAGGAGAACGGCGTCACCACCAGCGGTATCGAGGGTCCGTGGACCTCCTCTCCGACCGAGTGGGACATGGGCTACGTGAACAACCTGCTCGAATACGAGTGGGAGCCGGAGAAAGGCCCCGGCGGTGCCTGGCAGTGGACGCCGAAAGACGGCGAACTCGAAGGCTCCGCGCCGGACGCCCAGAACCCCGACGAACAGGTCACGCCGATGATGCTCACGACGGACATCGCGCTCAAGCGCGACCCGCAGTACCGTGAGATCATGGAGGAGTTCCAGGAGAACCCGATGGAGTTCGGCATGGCCTTCGCGAAGGCCTGGTACAAACTGACCCACCGTGACATGGGCCCGCCGGAGCGGTTCCTCGGCCCCGAGGTGCCCGAGGAGACGATGGTCTGGCAGGATCCGATCCCGGACGTCGAGCACGACCTGATCGGCGACGAGGAGATTGCCGAACTCAAATCGGAGATTCTCGACTCCGACATCTCCCGCTCACAGCTCGTCAAGACGGCGTGGGCCTCGGCCTCGACCTACCGCGACAGCGACAAACGCGGCGGAGCCAACGGCGCTCGCATCCGACTCGAACCTCAGAAGAACTGGGAGGTCAACGAGCCGGCGAAGCTCCAGTCCGTCCTCGCCACGCTCGAAGACATCCAGGCCGAGTTCAACAACACCCGCGACGACGACGTTCGCGTCTCGCTCGCGGACCTGATCGTGCTGGGCGGCAACGCGGCCATCGAGGAGGCCGCGGCCGAGGCCGGCTACGACGTCGAGGTGCCCTTCGAGCCGGGTCGAGCGGACGCCCTGCCGGAGCAGACCGACGCCGACTCCTTCGAGGCGCTGAAGCCGCGAGTCGACGGTTTCCGCAACTACATCCGCGACGACGTCGACCAGCCCGCCGAGGAGCTGATGGTCGACGACGCGGATCTGCTGGATCTCACCCCAGAGGAGATGACGGTGCTCGTCGGCGGCATGCGCGCGCTCGGCGCGACCTACCAGGACACCGACCTCGGCGTCTTCACCGACCAGCCGGGCACGCTGAGCAACGACTTCTTCACGAACCTGCTCAGCATGGACACCAAGTGGGAGCAGTCCGACTCCTCGGATCAGATCTACGAGGGCTACGACCGCGAGACCGGACGGTTCAAGTACGAAGGCACTCGCCTCGACCTCATCTTCGGCTCGCACTCCCGCCTTCGCGCCATCTCTGAGGTCTACGCGGCCGACGAACAGCAGTTCGTCGAGGACTTCGTCGACGCCTGGCACAAAGTGATGACCAACGACCGCTTCGACCTCGCATAGGCCGACACTCGGCCCCGCTGGCACGCTCGTTTTCAGATTCCCTGCACGGTCTCGATCACCTGGGTCGACTCCAGGACCATCCACAGCAGGAACAGCCCGTAGAGACCGAGAAAGCCGTACGCCTCCACGTCGGTCAGTTCGAGATCCGTCCGGGTGAAGACGATGAACACCAGCGTCGCGACCATCAGAAAGCCCATCGTCGGCACCGCGACCAGGAAGCTAATCGTCGCCGATCCGGCGAGGAGAACGCCGAGCGGGATCGCAACGAGCAGGTTGAACGTGTTGCTGCCGAGGACGTTCGTGAGGCTGGTCACGCTGTCGTCGTTGCGGGCGGCGCTGACGCTGACGAACGCGTCCGGGAGGCTGGTGCCGGCCGCGATGACCGTCACGCCCCACAGGAACGTCGGCGTGTCGAACAGCGCCCCCAGTGAGAGCGCGGCCCGGATCAGTCCCTCGACGCCGATGGCGATCACCACCAGCGACACCAAAAGCGTCCCCCACTGCTTGATGGGGCGCACGTCGGGAGAGCTCTCGGTCACCTGCTCGCTGGCGTCCTGCTGGTGGAGGAAGAGATAGATGCCGTAGGTGACCAGCGGGAGCAACACGAGCGTCGGCGTCAGTATCGCCTCGGAGTTGCTCCCGCCCGGGACGTACGTCGCCCCGAGCGCGAAGGTCACGAAGAGGACGAGCACGCTTATGACGTAAAACTGTGCGTCCTTGTGGACGAGGCTGCGTGTCGACTCCAGTTCCTCGCTGAACAGCGCGGACAGCGCCGGAATCACGAGCAGGTTGAAGATTGCGCTGCCGACGATTGCCCCGACACCGAGGGAGAACTCACCGTGGACGGCGGTACTGATGAGAATCGAACTGATCTCCGGAAAACTGGAACCGACGGCGACGACGACGGCCCCGTGGATGGCCAGCGGCAGGCCGTAGTACTTGCTGAGCAGCCGCGCGGCACCCTCGAAGTACTCGCTGCCCTTCCAGATGACGACCACAGCGACGGCCGCGAGTCCGACTGATCCGGCGAGTCCTGGCATCACTCTCCCTTCTCAGCCCGCGATGAAAATAGCTTCCGCGTCGACGGTTAGTCGAGCAACTGGTCGGCAATCGTGTTCCGCAGCACCTCGCTGGTCCCCTCGTAGATCTCGTTGATCTTGGCGTCGCGGAGGAACCGCTCGGCGGGGAAGTCCTTGACGTAGCCGTAGCCGCCGTGGATCTGGATGCCCTCGTTGGCGACCTCGCGCGATACTTCGGAGGCGTACAGTTTCGCCTGGGCGGCCTCCTTGCGGAACTCCTCGCCGTTCATCTTCAGGTCGGCGGCCCGGTGCATGAGCATCCGCGCGGCCGAAATCTTCGTGTCCATGTCCGCGAGTTTGTGCTGGATCGCCTGGAAGTCGCTGATCGGCTGGTCGAACTGCTCGCGGTCCTGGGCGTACGCGAGCGCCTCGTCCAGCGCCGCCTGCGCGATGCCGACCGAGCGGGCGGCGATGGTGATCCGGCCGCCGTTGAGCGTCTTCAGCGCCTGAATCATCCCTTCGCCCTCCTCGCCGATCCGGCGGGACTCGGGGATGGTCAGATCGTCGAAACGGAGTTCGGCGGTCGGACAGCCCTTGTCACCGAGTTTCTCCTCCGTCCCTTCGACGATGAACCCGTCGTCCTCCTCCGGCCGAAGGATGAACGAGGAGATGCCCTTCGCGCCGGCGTCCTCGTCGGTCTTCGCGAAGACGACGACCGTGTCCGCGACCGACCCGTTCGAGATCCAGAGTTTGCCGCCGTTGATGACGTACTCGTCGCCGTCCTTCTCCGCGACGGTCTCCATCGCCGGCGCGTCACTGCCCGCACCGGCTTCCGAGAGCCCGAAGGCACCGATCTCCTGGCCCTCCGCCAGCGGCGTCAGATACTCCTCTTTCTGGGCCTCGCTGCCGAAGTCGTAGATCATGTTGCAGGCCAGCGAGATGTGCGCCGCGACGATGGTCCCGACGCCGCCGCTGCCCCGGGAAATCTCCTCCAGCGCGGTCGCGTAGGCGTGATAATCCAGCCCGGCACCGCCGTACTCCTCGGGGATCGGCATCCCCATCAGGCCGAGACTCGCCATCTCGTCGACCAGTTCCCAGGGGAACTCGTCCGCTTTGTCGATCTCGGCCGCCCGGGGTTTGATCTCCTCGTCGACGAACTCGGAGACCATGTCCTCGATCTGCTGATGTTCAGTATCTTTCGTGAAATCCATATTGACGCATACTACTGGGAAACCAATAAATCCACGATTATGGCCACCCCAATCAACTCACGTCGGGAACGGTGAACCTGACGGTCGTCCCGTCGGCCGTCTCGAAGGAAAGCTCTCCGCCGACTGTCGTCACCGCCCACTTGAGTTGCCACAGCCCGAGTCCGGTCCCGTGCTGCAACGGCGTCTCTGTCCCCGCATCGATCGAGTCCAGTTCCTGTTCCGGAATCCCGCTTCCGTCGTCGCTCACGAGGACGGCGTAGCCGTCCCCGTCTGCTTCGATGACCACCTCGACGGTCGAACTCGCGTAGCTGACAGCGTTTTCGAGCGCACTTTTCAGGGCGGCTTCGACGGCCGCTCGGTCCGTGGTCACTACCGCCGTCTCCGGATGGTCGACCCACACCGAGAGGCCGTCAGTTTCGGGCTCGACCGTTTCGTACTGCGTCTCGAAGACCTCGACGAGATCGACCTCCTGTACCGTCGATTCCGAGAGGAAGCGATCGATCGTCCGTGCCTCGTAGCCGAGGTCACGGATCTCGTCGGCGGTCTCGGTGATCGTGTGGACGTGCTGGTTCGGCCGGTCGTCTCGGAGCACCTCCGCGTGGCTCTTGATCACGTCGATCTTGTTGCGGAGGTTGTGCCGGAGGACGCGGTTGAGCACGGCCAACCGCTGTTCGCGTAGCTGTCGGTCCGTCACGTCACGTAGACTGAGCACGGCACCGAGTTCGGTGTCTCCGTGGGTGAGTTCCGAGACCTGCGGGTCGTACTGCCGTCTCCCGGCTGTCGTCTCCAGTGAGATGGTCTCCCGCGTTCGGAGGTCACCGGGGCCCTCGCCCAGGCCCTCGGTTACTGGTTCTCCGAGTATCTCCGGTCTGTTCACCCCGAGTATCTCGACGACACGCGGATTACACTCGACGACCGTCCCGCGGTCGTCGACGACGAACACGAGGTCGTCGGTCTCCTGGATGATCTCGCGGGTCCCGACCGTCTCGACGGCGGGGACCCGATCCAGAACCGAGTCCCGAGCGAGGACAGCCCACAGCGCCGCGGTACTGACGCTCAGCGACGCCGCGTACACCGCCGGCCCGAGTACCGTGGCGCTCTGTTGCAAGTTGGTGACGGAGTTCAGTGCGAGCACGACGAGCACCGGTGCGGCCGCGAGCCCGACCCCCTCGCGGAGCGAGAGATGGACGTACGACCGCGCCGCCTGCACGACCAACACCGCACCGAACGCCGCCAGCGCGAGTGTATAGAGCAGGACGAGCGACCCAATCGCGTTCGCGACGCCGGAGATGCCGCTGCCGACGAAGCCCCAGACGAAGTTCATCACGAGTCCGGCAAACGGGAGATACAGCGCGGCGACGGTCCGACGCCCGATCCTGTCGGACCGGCCGGTGTACACGAGCGCGAACAGGAACCACGGCACCGTCGACAGCGCCCAGCCGGTGAGTCCGAGTTGTGTCCACAGCGGCGTCACGGTCGGATTCGACGAACTCTCCCAGACGCCGACGACGGCGCTACAGACGGCTCCGAGACCGAGCACGACGGCAAACGTGGCCAGTAGCTTCGCCCCGGGCGCGTCGGATCGCCCGCTGAGCACGGACCCGAGCACGACGAGCGCAACCCCCGAACTGGCGACGACTGCGAACAACGCCGTGAAGACGACGGCCATCATCGGGCGTTATCGGAGAACCGATAAAAACCCCCTTGCCGGGTGCCGCGACCGGAAACGACCCCAGTCCGGGGGAATAGTTACCACGTCCCCGTGACAACCGGGGGACATGCCCAGACTCGATTTCGCTCACGAGACCGGTGCACACTGCGGTTCGACCTCGTTGCGCGACCTGTCGACGTACTACGGCTGGGGGTTCGACGAGGCGACCTGTTTCGGCCTCGGTGAGGGGCTCGGGTTCTCCTATCTCGACCTGCCGGAGTCGCCACACCGGGCGATTTTCGGCCGAACCGGCTGGCTCGAACGGGCGTTTTTCGAGAACTGCGCCGTCGAGCACACGATCCACGAAGGGGAGCGCTTCGCGGACGCGTGGGCGGCGATCACCGCCCGCATCGACGACGGCGACCCGGTGATGATCTTCACCGACCTGTACTATCTGGACTACTACGGGACCGACACCCACTTCGCGCCGCACTCGCTTCTGGTCGTCGGCTACGACGACCGCGACGGCGGCCACGTCCACCTCGCCGACAGCGAGTTCGCGGAGATTCAGCGACTCCCGACGGACCGACTCCGCGAGGCGCTGACCTCGGACCACGTCGTCCCCCTGCAGTGTCGGTATCTCACCGTCGACGACCCGACCGTGACGGTCGACTTCGAGACGGCGGCGACGAACGCTCTTCGGGAGACAGCCACCTACATGCTCGACCCCTCCGAGAGTCACCGCCACTCGAAGTACTTCAGCGGCCAGGGAGTCGCCGAAATCGCGGCTTTCGCGGAGGAGCTACCGGAGTGGGGCGACCTGCCCGACCCCTCCTGGACGATCCGGTTTGCCTACCAGAACATCGAGCGCCGCGGGACCGGAGGCGGGGCCTTCCGACGGCTGTTCGCGGCGTTTCTGAAGACGGCGGCCGACCGAGTCGGGATTCCCGACGACGCGCCCGGAGAGATGACCGACATCGCGGACGACTGGACGGCGCTCGGCGAGACGCTCCGGGAGGCCAGCGAGACGGACGACTCCGACCAGCGGCGGGAACTGCTCGCCGAGGCCGGCGAGCAGGCTCGGGCCCTCGGAACCCGGGAGGCGGAATTTCACCGGATGATCCGTGACGCGCTCGGGGAGTAGCCACTCAGGAGCCAGCGGCGGCGGTGTCTCGACCGCTCTCTGACTCCCCGCTGGCGAGCGCCTGGATGTCGATTTCCGCCAGGACGGACGGCATCGTCCCCGTCTGTGCGTACTCGTACAGTGCCGTCTTGCTGACTGCGTGTGCGGCCGCTCGGACGACCAACAGCGCGAAGACGAGTCCCAGCGCGAGCAGGACGACAGCGCCGAACGCGACCGCCGGCAGACCCGCCGCGGCGACCGCGACGAGACCGACAATCGTCGCGACGACGGCCAGCGCCGACAGCAGATCGATCCCGAAGGAGGCGGTCAGGCTCTCGCCCCACACGTCGTAGAAGGTGTCCGCGCTCTCCTCGAACATCCCCCCGATTCCGGTGTCGGTAAACACCATCACGGGGACGACGAAAAACGTCAGGACCACCCACGAGGCCTGGAGAATCGTGGAGACGAACCACGCGATTCGGCTGTCACTGCTCTCTAAGATTTCGATGACCACCCCGAACACCGAACTGATGACCCCCCAGACGACGATCTTCGATTTGATCCGCCAACTGGCGGCGAATCCGCTCCGTATCGAGGGCTGTTCCCCCCGGAGGACGCGGGCGGTCTCGTGGACCAGCGCGGCGTTGAAAAACGTGCTGAGCACCGCCGCGACGAAGTAGCCGACGGCGACGGTCCCGAGCCACCAGTAGCCGTTCAGAATCTCCTCGCCGACGCCGGAGACGACGGCGAACACCGACAGCCCGACCACACCTCCGACGAAGAAGACGACCGGCGACACCGCCGAGAGCAGCGGAAAGACGAGCAGTTTCGGATGGGCACGAAGCACCCCGAAACTCCGGCGCATCGTCAGTAGACCGGTCTTGAGCGTCTGTACGAATCCCATACTCGTCGGACACCCGGTGCTGTGTTAGTAGTTGTGTCTGGCCGAGCGGTATCCAGGCGGCGGGTCGTTACGGTCGCTCCGACCTCTGCGTCCGGCGACGGACCGCCGCGACCGCGAGCACGACCGCAGCGACCACGCCCACCAGAAGTTGTCGCCGCGTCAGAAGCGACCCGTCACCCTCGGCCGACGCCTGGTCGGTCCGGGTGTCGGCCGCCCGTTCCCCTCCGGTGTCGGTCGGTCGCTTATCTCCGGTCTCGGCAGTCTGTCTCCCTCGGGTGCGCGGTCGGTCGTGTGACTCGACCCCCAGGCGCTCTTTCAGATACGGCGTGAAGACGACGGGCATACGATCAGTACGGCCCGAAGCGGGATATAACCGCGTCAAAAAGACGCTACGCGGTCGTCAGTCGTCGGCCTCTTCCGGAGCGGCCTCCTCGGAGACCTCCTCCTGGAGGAGTTCGTCCTCCTGTCCCTCGTACATCTCGCGGAGATCCTTCTTCGAGAACTTGCCCGTCGCCGTCTTCGGAATCTCGTCGATGTACTTGAAGCCGTCCGGGAGCCACCACTTCGGATACTCCTCCAGCAGCATCTCTTTGAGTTCCTCGGTCAGCGCGTCGTTGTCGACCTCGTCCGGCGTGACGACCATCGCGACCGGCCGCTCGGACCAGCGCTCGTGGGGGACGCCGATCACTGCCGCCTCGGTCACGTCGTCGTGGGCCATGATGGCGTTTTCCAGTTCCTGGCTGGAGATCCACTCGCCGCCGGATTTGATCACGTCGCCCGCCCGGTCGACGATTTCGATGTAGCCGTCCTCGTCGACGGTGACGATGTCGCCGGTCTTGAGCCAAGAGCCCTCGAAGTCCTCCTCGTTGGCCTCGGGACGCTCGAAGTACGACTGGGTGACCCACGGCCCGCGGACGTACAGTTCGCCGAAGTCCTCGCCGTTCCAGGGCACCTCGTTGCCGTCGTCGTCGACGACCTTGAACTCCAGGCCGGGGACGATCAGGCCCTGTTTGGCCTTGACGTTGAACTGCTGTTCTTTCGGTGCGTCTTCGAGATCCGACTTCAGGTTGGCGACGGTGCCGATCGGCGACATCTCGGTCATGCCCCACGCGTGGACGACCTCGACGCCGAGTTCGTCGAACTGCTCGATCAGCGCCTTCGGCGCCGCCGACCCCCCGATGATGACCCGTTCGAGCGAGGAGAGATCCACCTCGTTGTCCTCCATGTACTCGAGCAGACCGAGCCAGACCGTCGGAACCCCCGCAGTGAGCGTGACCTCTTCTTCCTCGATGAGCCGAGCGATGTCCTCGGGGTCCGGCGACGGGCCGGGATAGACCTGCTTCGCACCGGCCGCCGTCGCCGAGAACGGCATCCCCCAGGCGTTGACGTGGAACATCGGGACGACCGGCATCAACACGTCCGAATCGTCGATTCCCAGCGCCTGGGGCACCATCGTCGCCATCGTGTGCGACCACAGCATCTGCTGGGTGTACTCGACTCCTTTCGGCATCCCCGTCGTGCCGGAGGTGTAACACATCCCCGCCGGCTGGTCCTCGCTCAGTTCGGGGAACTCGTAGTCGGTGGACTCGTCACCGATAAAGGACTCGTAGTCCGTGACGGGTTCGATGGAGAGGTCGGGCACCTCGGACCCCATGACGACGAACTGCTCGACGCTGGAAAAGGAGTCCTCTTCGTAGGCGGAGTCGAGTTTCTCCGCCAGCGACGGATCGACGAAGATGACCTTGTTCTGGGCATCGCTGACGATGTGCTGGATGTGCCCGTCCGGCAGCAGCGGGTTGATGGTGTGTAGCTGGGCACCGATGTTCGGCACCGAGAAGTACGTCTCGAAGTGCCGGTCCGTGTTCCAGCAGATGGTCCCGATCCGGTCCCCCTCTTCGACCCCCGCGTTCTCGAGCGCGTTCGCGAGCTTTCGGACGCGGTCACCGTACTCGTCGTAGGTGTACCGCTTCATGCCTTCGTGGGTACGGGCGACGATTTCCTTCTCCGGGAAGACGTTTTCCGCACGCCACAAGAACGGTGTCAGTGTCTGTTGATGTCCAGTCACACTATACCACTGGGCACACTCCCAAATAGTGTTTTCTGAACGTCTGAACGAAAAACCGCTCATGACCGTGGTTTTATCAGGGGGTTTCGATGTGAGGAACTTTACTCCCCGAGTGAGACTGTCACAGGTATGCACGACCTCTACGAGAACGACGTCCGCTTCGAGGAGACCGACGCGCAGGGAATCGTCTTCTACGGCAACTACGTCACCTACCAGGACGAAGCCTTTACCGAGTATCTCGACGCCATCGGATTCGACTACCAGAGCTTCGAGGACCGAGACTGGGACGTCCACGTCGTCAACGTCGAACTCGATTACCGCGGTTCCGCGGAGTTCCGGGATCGCCTGGTCAACGCCGTGCGGATCAGCGCGATCAGCGAGTCCAGCCTCACCTTCGAGTACGAGTGCCGACGCAAGGCCGACGACGAACTGCTCGCGGAGGGGTCGGTCACCCACGTCGCCGTCGACGAGTCCGGCTCCCCGACGCGGATTCCCGACGAGTTCCGCGACGCCGTCGTGGAGTTTCAGGACGAACCGCCCGAGCCGGTCTGAGTTCTCAGCTCTCGGCGAACGGATACTCCGCGGCCCACGGGCGAGCCTCCTCGATTGCAGTTGCGACTGCCAGCACGTCGGCCTCCGCGTAGCGGCGACCGACGATCTGCAGCCCCACCGGAAGCCCGTCGTCGGTCCGGCCTGCCGGCACCGCCGCCACCGGATGGCCGGTCATGTTGAACACCCAGGTGAGCATCTGGTCGGTCGGCACGCCCATCACCTCCTCCCCGTCGATCTCCGTCGGGTAGCCGTCGGCGAGATCACGGCTGTACGGCGGGACGGTGAGTGTCGGCGTGACGAGCACGTCGTACTCGTCGAGGACGGCCTCGATTGCGTCGTAGGCGGCGGTCCGCGGGACGTTCTGTAACTGGGTTTCGAGCGCGTCGGCACTCTTTCCGAGGGCAATCGTCGACGGAACGGTGTCGACGACATCGGCGGTCTCGAAATCGATGCCGAACCGCTCCTCGATCTGCGTGGCGATGGCGGCGAAGGACAGCCCCACCTGTGCCATGTACGCCTCGCTCAACTCGGCGTAGGAGGGGAGGTCCGGATCGCGCTCGTCGACGGTCGCGCCCGCGGACGCGAGGTCGTCGACGGCACCGCCGACGGTCTCTCGCACCTCGGGGGCGACTGGCTGGAGGTCGAGATCCGGGCTGTACGCCACCGAGAACTGCGCGGCCGGCCGGTCGATCCGGTCGCTGACCGGCGGCGTCTCGGGCACGCTGAAGGGGTCTCGATCGTCCGGTCCCGCGAGCAGATCGTACGCCAGCGCCACGTCCTCCACCGAGCGAGCCAGCGGGCCGAGCACCAGAAACGGCGAGTGGTCGTTGAACCGGTCCAGCCCCTCGCTGTCGGAGGGCACGCGTCCGAAGGTCGGTTTGATGCTGGCGACGTGACAGCAGGAAGCGGGCACGCGCAGCGAGCCACCGATGTCCGATCCGGTGGCGATGGTCGTCAGTCCGGCCGCGAGCGCGGCCGCCGACCCCCCGGAGGACCCGCCTGCCGAGTGCCCGTCGTCGAACGGCGTCGGCGTCGAGCCCTGCAGTCTGTTGTCGGTCTTGATCGTGTGTCCGAGCGCGGGGGTGTTCGTCGTTCCCAGGATGACCGCTCCGGCCGCTTCCAGCCGTTCGACGGTCACGGAGTCGGTTTCAGCGACGTGGTCGGACAGCGGGGCCAGCCCCAGCGTGTTCCGGACGCCGGCTTTCCGCTGCATGAGGTCTTTGATTGCCACCGGAACGCCGTGCAGGGGGCCGAGACTCTCGCCCGCCTCGGCGGCCTCGTCCGCGCGACGGGCCTGTTCGCGCGCGGAGTCTTCGATCACCGTCACGAAGGCGTTCAGTTCCTCGTGGTCGGCAATCCGGTCGAGGTGGGCGTCGAGTACCGTCTCTGCGGACAGCTCTCCGGCCCGAATCGCGTCTGCGAGTGCGGTCGCGGATGCGCCGATCGGATCGTCCATGCCCGTACCGACCGGCGGTCAGCACATAAACGTCCGGGCGGCTGTCACCGCGAGACTCAGAAGGGCGCTTCGGGGTCAGTGCCGCGCTCTACCGTCGGTTCGGGAACCTCCGCGTCGGTTTCGACGGCGTCGATCTCGCCGGTCTCCTCGTACTGTCGTTCCATCTCGGCGAGTGCCTCGTTGACCGCCTCGCTCTGCTGGTGGGTCTCGGCGACGCGCACCCGGACGAGATCGTACCCGTGCCGGTCCGACAGCGCGTTCCACGCCCGGAAGGAGCCTTTCGTGAGCGTGTCGCTCTGCGGGCAGAACTCCGTGGTCGGGGAGAACTCCGCCCGAAGCACCGACGGGTCCTCGGCGTCGACGGCGTATCGATAGCCCGCGTCGGAGTGGCGCGTGTCCCGGTTCAACTTGGCGAGATTGTAGCCGAAGGTCATATCGTAGACGCCCCGCTCCTCGAAGATCTCGGCCGTGAGTCGGTGAAACTCGACGTGACGCCGCCCGTCGAGCACGTCGTGGCCCAGCAGAAACGATCCCGGCTCGGGGATGTGCTCGGGATCGAAACTGTCCTCGTCGGTGAACTCGGCCTCGTCGTCCCCGCCGATGATCGAACGGATTCCTCTCATACCCGAATCCAGGGTTCGGATTCCGACAGCAGTTGTCCCGAACATATTCGAGCCGCTCGCGTCGGCTCGCGCACCCGTATTCCTGCAAAAATTAATGATAGTACCGCCCGAACAGGGAAGCAGTACATGGTGGAGATTCCTGACTCTCTGCAGAGTTTGTTCACCGCGACCGTCGAAGAGCACGAGGATCGGTATTACGTCGAGATTCCGAACTCGGAGATCGAACACGAGGCGGCCGCGCCCGGCGAGACCTACCGAATCGCTGTACTCCCGCACGACGCACGGACAGACGACCGCCCGGAACCCGACACCGAGCCCGACGAGTCGACCGCCGCGGAGCCTCGACCGGAACCGCCGGTCGACGAGGGGGAGGTCCGCACCGTCGAGGTCGAATCCGTCGGCGACCAGGGCGACGGCATCGCGAAAGTCGAACGCGGCTACGTCGTCATCGTCCCCGGTGCGGAACCGGGCGAACGACCGACCGTCGAGATCGAACAGGTCAAACAGAACGTGGCCTTCGCCCGCGTCGTCGACGGACAGGCGGCCTGAGACGTTCGTTAGTACGTCCGTGCGAAGTAGGCGGTCTCCTCGGCTTCCTCACCGCAGATCGCACACTCGTCGTGGATCGGCTCTTCGTCGCGGTCCAGCGGTACCATCACGATTTCGGCCGCAATTGCCTCTTTGATCGGCTCCTCGCAGTCCTCGTCGCCACACCAGCCACACTTCACGTAGCCGCCGTGCTGACCGATGGTGCCGAGGATCTCCTCGCGGCTCTCGGCCTCGCGGGTTGCACCCTCCAGGGTCTCCTCGGCGCTGGCGTACAGTTTCGCGAAGATCGTCTCCAGATGCTCGTCGACGGTCTCGTCGAGGCCCTCCCGGTCGACGCTCTCGCTCTCGCCGTCCGGGCGGTGGACCAGCGTCGCGGTCCCCTCGTCGACCTCGTTGGGTCCGACCTCGATCCGCAGCGGGACGCCCTGTAGCTCCCACTCGTTGTACTTGAAACCGGGGTTGCGGTTCTCGCGGTCGTCCAGGTGGACCCGGACGCCCGCCTCCGCGAGCGTCTCCTCGATTTCGGCGGCGTAGTCGATGACCGCCTCCTTGTTGTCCTCCTGCCAGATGGGGACGATGACGACCTGTTCGGGGGCGAGCGTCGGCGGCAGCACCAGCCCTTGATCGTCGCTGTGTGTCATGATCAGCGCGCCCATCGCCCGCCAGGACAGCCCCCACGAGGTCGTGTGCGCGGTCTGGTCGTTCTGGTCCTCGTCGGCGTAGGTGATGTCGAAGGCCTCGGCGAAGGAGGTGCCCAGATAGTGGCTGGTCGCGCCCTGAACGCTCTTGCCGTCAGGCATCAGCGCCTCGATTGTCGTCGTCGTGTGTGCGCCGGGGAACTTGTCGTGTTCGGGCTTGCGGCCGACCAGCGGCGGAATGGCGAGGACGTCTTCGTAGAGCCGCTGGTACTGCTCCAGTCGCGTCATCGTCTCGTCCCACGCGTCCTCCATGTCGCGGTGGGCGGTGTGGCCCTCCTGCCAGAGGAACTCCTTGGTCCGGAAGAAGGGCTTGGTCTCGGTCGCCTCCCACCGAACGACAGAACACCACTGGTTGAGACGCATCGGCAGATCCCGATGCGAGCGGATCCACTGGGACATAAACGGCGCGATGATCGACTCGCTCGTGGGTCGGACCGCGAGTCGCTCCTCCAGTTCGTCGTACCCTCCGTGGGTCACCCACGCCACTTCCGGATCGAACCCCTCGACGATATCTTTCTCCCGTTCGAGATAGCTCTCGGGGATAAACAGCGGAAAGTAGGCGTTCTGGACGCCGGTCTCCTTGAACCAGCCGTCGAGATAGTCCTGCATCCGTTCCCAGACCGCGTAGCCGCGGGGCTTGGTGACGATAAAGCCGCCCATCGGTGCGTAATCGGCCAACCCGGCCTTCTGGACGACCTCCGCGTACCAGTCGCCCGTGCTGTGTTCTTTCGACTCGGTGATCCCGAGTTCCTGGTGTGACTCCTCGCTCATACCGCTCATTCACGCCGCCACCAATAAACCAATGCTGTTTTGCTCCCCGACGGGCGGCCGAAAGATTTCCCGGCGAACTCTGTTGGAAAATTTACACAGCATTTATGTCTGCCAAGAGTCATGTTTCGGGTGAGGTGTCCACGATGGATCTGGGCATCGACTCCGAGAACGGTTCGCTGTGGGAACGGCTCAAGCGACTGTTCAGCCGCGGTTCCGGAGACTGACGGAACCGCGCTCCGGAGTCGTCGCGTACCCTCGATTTTTATCGACAGATCGGTTCCGATCAGCACCGCGTCTCGACAGCGCCGCCGCTAGCCGAGCAGAAAAAAGACAGCGAGAACGCTGTCTCGGAGAATCGTCAGTATCCGTCGTCAGTCGTCGTTGTCGCTGGTGATGACGGCTTCTTCCTCGTCGTCGCTGAAGCCGGCGGACTCCTCCTGTCGCTTCTTGGCTTCCGGATCGTACTGCGCCTCGATCTCCTGGAAGCGCGGGACGAAGGAGAGTTCGTGGTGGCTCTCGGTCGGGTGGCCGAGGTAGCGGTCTTCGAGGTCCCACTGGGCCTGTTCGTCGTTTTCGGCGATGTTCTTCATGTCCTCGTAGACGGCGTGTGCGCCACTGTGCAGGGCGTACAGCGTGATGAACTGGTACTTGTAACCGAGGTCGCCCAGCTCCTCGAACGTGAGCGGGTCCTCCTCCTCGCTCCAGGCGAACGAACTGGAGTAGTTGAACGCCAGTTTCAGATCGGGGTGGGTCTCGTGGATCTTCTCGGCGTACTTGACGGCGTCCTCGCGCGAGGGGTCCGGCATCTCGGGCCAGACCAGGTCGACGCCACAGTCGGCGTAGAGTCGACCGCGTTCGAGGTGTTCCTCCCAGTCACCGTTGGCCGAGCCGTAGGCGTCGGTCCGGGCGATGATGATGGTGTCGTCGTCCTGCTTGGCGTCGACCGCGGCGGAGAACCGCGCTTCGGCGTCCTCTCGCGAGATGATCTGCTTGCCGGCGATGTGACCGCAGCGTTTCGGCGTCGTCTGGTCCTCGATGTGGACCGCCGCGACGCCCGCTTTCTCGTACTCCCGGACCGCTCGGCGGACGTTGTGGATGCCACCGTAGCCGGTGTCACAGTCCGCGATGATCGGCAGGTTCGTCGCCTCGACCTGCCGCTTCGCGTTCTCGACCATCTCTCGCATGTCGACCATCTCCAGATCCGGGAAGCCGAACTGGCCCAGCACCGTGGAGTAGCCGGACATGTAGACCGCATCGAGACCGGCCATCTCGGCCAGTCGCGCGTCGAGTGCGTGGTAGGTACCAGGCGCGAAGACGAAATCCTGGTTGTTCAGTTTGTCTCGCAGTTCTCGGGCCGCATCGTTGTCGACATCACGGATGTAGGGATCCGTGCTCTGGACTCGGGACGCAACTTCGTCGATTCCGTCGTTATCTTGTGTCATAGTTGGTATGTAGTGTCGCGTTTCAGGCGCGACTCGCTTGGCGTCTGTTCGGAATCGGTGCGAGTAGAAAAACGTTATGAAAGATCATGATAAATGGGCCTTATACTCTTTATTTGGGTCCGAGTGCCGTTCCTGTCGAACGTTGACATGGGGCGTTAGACGGCTGTTACCACGGGTTTTTGCCGGCGGTTCACATTCCGTTCGTCCGCAGGAATCGTCTCGTGGTGAGACGCGTCCGCCATCTCGATAGCAGGGCCGTTCCGGACGATTCGTCGTATCGTAGCGTCCGACTCGCCTGCACCCGTCGAAAGCACCGTTTAAGTTCGCCGGGTGCCACCGAGGAACTATGAGCAGCGACGAGGAGCCATCCGAGGAGTTCCGCTACGAGAAGGATCCGGACCTGCCGAGCAACGAGGTGACACAGGGGGCCGACAAGGCCCCGCACCGCGCGATGTTCCGGGCGATGGGCTACGACGACGAGGACCTCTCCGCGCCGATGATCGGCATCGCCAACCCGGCCGCGGACATCACCCCCTGTAACGTCCACCTCGACGACGTGGCAGACGCCGCCTACGAGGGCGTCGACGACGCCGGCGGGATGCCAATCGAGTTCGGGACGATCACCATCTCCGACGCGATTTCGATGGGAACGGAGGGGATGCGCGCCTCGCTGATCTCCCGGGAGATCATCGCCGACTCGGTCGAACTCGTCGCCTTCGGCGAGCGGATGGACGGACTGGTCACCATCGGCGGCTGTGACAAGAACATGCCGGGGATGATGATGGCCTCGATCCGCGCGGATCTGCCGAGTGTCTTCCTCTACGGCGGGTCGATCATGCCCGGCGAACACGACGGCCGCGAGATCACGATCCAGAACGTCTTCGAGGGGGTCGGAGCCGTCGCCGACGGCGACATGTCCCCGGAAGAACTCGACGAGATGGAGCGCAACGCCTGCCCGGGTGCCGGCTCCTGTGGCGGCATGTTCACCGCCAACACGATGGCCTCCATCTCGGAGGCGCTCGGCTTCTCGCCGCTCGGCAGCGCCTCGCCCCCGGCGGAGGACGAGGCCCGCTACGCGGAGGCTCGCCGCGCGGGCGAACTCGCAATCGAGGCCATCGAAGCCCAGCGCAAACCCTCCGATTTCCTCTCCCGGGAGTCCTTCGAGAACGCCATCGCCCTGCAGGTCGCCGTCGGCGGATCGACAAACGCCGTGTTGCACCTGCTCGCGCTGGCCGCGGAGGCGGGGGTCGACCTCGACATCGAGACGTTCAACGAGATCAGCGCGCGCACGCCCAAAATCGCCAACCTCCAGCCCGGCGGCGAGCGCGTGATGAACGACCTCCACGAGGTCGGCGGCGTGCCGGTCGTCCTGCGGGAACTGCTCGACGCCGACCTGCTACACGGCGACGCGCTGACGGTGACCGGCGACACCATCGCCGAGGCGGTCGAACGGATCGACCCGCCGGCAATCGAGGATCTTGACGCGGACTTCCTGCACACGGTCGAGGACCCGATCCACGAACGCGGCGCGATCCGTATTCTCACGGGCAATCTCGCGCCCGACGGCGCGGTCATCAAGATCACCGGCGAGGACCACCTCCGCCACGAGGGCCCGGTCCGGGTCTTCGAGCGCGAGGAGGACGCCATGGAGTACGTCCAGGAGGGTAACGTCGAGTCCGGCGACGTGATCTGCATCCGAAACGAGGGGCCGCGGGGCGGCCCCGGGATGCGGGAGATGCTCGGAGTCACCTCTGCCGTCGCGGGCCAGGGTCACGCCGAGGACGTTGCGCTGTTCACCGACGGCCGCTTCTCGGGTGCGACCCGCGGCTTCTCCATCGGCCACGTCGCGCCGGAAGCCTACGTCGGCGGTCCGATCGCCGCGCTGGAAGACGGCGATACCGTCACCATCGATATCGACGAACTGGAGCTGTCGGTCGACCTCTCCGACGAGGAAATCGAGAATCGTCTCGACGACTACGACACGGAGCCGGCGTACGACAACGGCGTGCTGGCGAAGTACGTCCGGGACTTCGGGTCGGCGGCAAACGGTGCGGTGACGAATCCGGGCGCGCAGTGGGACTGACCGAGAGCCAGCGGTTCGGCTCGGACTGACTCTTTTCGAGGCACCAGCGATTCACTCGACGGTCGCCGCGAGCACGAAATCCGGGTGGTCCGCAATCTCGACGTGGTGAGCGGCCCCGTCGGAGACGTACCGCGCCGTCTCGGGGATCAGCACCCGCGTCGTCTCGGCGCCTCGCTCGGCGGCGTCGGCGGCGATCGCGTCGAGCAGTCGGCCGGCCGCCTCGGTGTCGGCCCACGCTCCGAGGCCGTACTCCGCAAGCCGCTGGGTGCCGTCGTCGGTCTCCTGGTCCTCGACGCGGGTGAGATAAGACAGCGCTCGCGTCCCGTTCTCCCCGCCGACGGTCAGCAGGCGGTCGTCGTCGGCGGCCTCGGCGAGTATCGACGGCGTCAGTTCTCGCAGCGCCCACGACTCCACGGGATCGAGCGCCAGCCCGCGGAGGTGGTCCCGCGCGCCGCTCGCCGTCCAGTACGTCCAGGCGGCGTCGGGGCTACCGCGGTAGCTGTCGAGGTCGTCGACGGCGGCGCCGTCCGGTTCGGGATGGAGCCACCGGAACTCCGTCGTCGGCTCGTAGCCCAGCGCGCGGGACTGGCCGAGTCCGGCCTGATTCCAGGAGAAGACCATGTTCCGGACCACAGTTGCGCCGCGGTCGCGCGCCCACGCGAACAGTCGGTCGTTGATCGCCCGGCCGATCCCCTCGCCGCGAAAGTCCGGGTTGACGCGCATTCCCTGTGCCCAGCCCTCTCGCGAGGACAGCAACACGACCTGTGCGATCCCGGCGATCTGGTCGCCCGCGTCGGCGACGATCGTCTGTCTCCGGTCGCCGCCGATCCACTCGTGATAGACGTCGGGCAGGTAATCCGAGACCTCGACATCGAGATCGGACCAGGTCTGTTCGGTGAACGCGACGACCCCCTCGTAATCGTCCTCGGTCGCCGGACGGTACTCGATCTCCGCTGTCGAACGCGACATACCGGCGGTACGGTCGGGCGAGACTTGAAACCGACTTTCCCCCAGCGTTTCTGGTAATCCGAACGGAAAGACAGGACGAGAGATATTTTCGGCCAGTACCGATTTATAATATAATCATCTAACGGACTAATCGGATGTGGGAACCGACGACTGAGTTTGCCGTTCTCCAACTGTTCTTGCTCGGCGGCCTGTGTGTCTCTGCTGGATTTCTCGGCTACTGTCTACAGCACCGGGAGAAACGCGGCGTCACCTCCCTCGTCGTGCTGTTCACCGGAGTCGGCATCTGGATCCTCTCGGAGTTGATCCAGATCCAACTCCGGGGTGCCCCGTACGCAGGATTCGGGATGGCCGTCCGGATTCTCGGCATCGAGGTGACCGTCGTCGGTATGCTGTTTCTGGGTCTCGAATACACGGGTCGTGAGCGGTATCTCGACTGGCGACTCGCCGCGCTGTGTTCGGTCGTCCCGATCATCGAAGTGGCGCTGGCGCTGTTCCCGTCACGGGCGGTCCTGTTCGAGACGCGGCTCAACGACGCCGTCCCGTGGGGGTACGAACTGATCCAGACGCCGCTGTTTCTCGCTCACACGGCCTACTCCTACCTGTTCATCTTCGTCAGCCTCGGTCTGCTCGCCGCGATGATGCTCCGGGCGAACACCGGCTACCGCAGACAGCTCGCCGCGGTCTTCGTCGCCATCCTCTTTCCGACCGCCGTCAACGTCGCCTTTCATTTCGGTCTCTCGCCGTTCGATCTCACGCCGGTGAGTTTCGTCGGCACGGCCGCAGTGTTGATGTTCGCGACCTTTCGCCTCCGTCTGCTCGATACCATCCCCGTAGCGCGACAGACGGTACTCGAGGAGATGGAGGACATGGTGGTCGTCCTCGACGAAGACAACGACATCATCACCACAAACAGCGCGGCACGCCGGCAGTTCGGCCTCGACTCCTCGCCGGCCGGCCAGTCCGCGAGCGAACTGTTCGGCCCCGAGGCGGTCGATCAGATCATCTCGGAGGACGACCAGCAACTCGATCTCACGGTCGACGGCGAGACGCGCGTAATCAACGTCAGCAGTTCGCCGATCACGGACTACCGCGACAATCTCCTCGCGCGTGTCGTCGTCTGCCGGGATATCACCGAACAGCGCGAGCAGGAACGACGGCTCCGCCGACGCGAGGAGGAACTCGAACTGCTCAAAGACCTCCAGAGCCGGTTTCTGCGCCACAACCTGCGCAACGAACTGAACGTCGTCCGGGCCAACGCAGAACTGCTCGCAGACATGGACGACCCCCAGCAGCGCGCCCGCTACGAGACCATCGTCGAAAAAACCGACCGGATTCTCGACTGGAGCGCCAAAGCGCGGCTCATCGAACAACTGATCGAGACCGATAACCGGATCACCTGTGATCTCTCCGAGCAGATCGACTCCCTGCTCGCGGATCTTCGCGATGCCTATCCGGAGGTGAGCTTCGAGTTCGAGACCGACCGCCCCGCAACGGTGGCTGCGGCCCCGCAGATCAGCCACGCGCTCCGAAACGTCCTCGACAACGCCGCTCGATACAACACCGCCACAGAGCCTCGGGTCCGGATCAGTATCGACCGGGACGGTGACGGGATCTGTCTTCAGATCGCGGACAACGGCCCCGGTATCGACCGCCACGAGATCGAAGCCCTGCGGGACGAGCGGGAGACCCAACTCCGCCACGGCACCGGCCTCGGCCTGTGGCTGGTCTACTGGGTGATGGACAAATCCGACGGCGACCTCTCCTTCGAGGTCGACGACGGCACGACCGTGATCCTCACCTTCGAGCCTGCAGAGCGAGAAGCGCCGCCTGCCGCCGACAAACAGCCGCTGACCGCCGACGGCGGCGAACAGTGATCACTCGAACGCGACCGAATCCAGCGTCGTCACCTCACCGAACAGCCAGTCGGCGTGATCGAGCGCGTACTCCCGGTCGTCCTCCTCGATGAAGCCGATTGCGTCCTCGACGAGCACCGGCCGGTAATCGCGCAGGCCGGCGCTGCCCGCGGTGTGCAACACGCAGACGTTGGCGAGCGTGCCGCCGAAGACGAGGTTGTCGATGTTGTGCGCGGAGAGGTACCCCTCCAGTTCCGTCTCGTGGAAGGCGTCGTAGGTGTGTTTGACGACGATGTGGTCCTCCTCGCGCACGTCGAGGCCGTCGACGAGTTCCGCCTCCCAGGAGCCCTCGACGACGTGTTCGCCCCAGCGCTCGAACTCGTCGTAGTAGTGGGCGTCCTCGAACTGCTCGGGCGGGTGCACGTCTCGCGTGTAGACGATCTGTGCGCCGGCCTCGCGGGCCCGCTCGACTAGCTCCCCGCAGGGCTCGATTGCCTCCTCGCTACCCGGCGCGTACAGACTCCCGTCGGGGTGACAGAACCCGTTTTGCATGTCGACGATTACCACTGCCGTCCGGTCGGGATCGAAGCTCATACTCGACAGTTCGTGATCGAGGCACATAAAAATCGAAACCGGGCCGAACGCGGTGCTTATTTCCTTCGCGTCCCTCGCTCCGAGTAATGTCCCGCCGCGCTCGCGCGCTGCTCGTCGCCGTTGCGCTCGTGGTCGTCTTCGCTGGCTGCAGTACGATCCTCCCCGGCGGCACCACGGAGCGGACGGTCCCCGACGGCTACGGCGAGGTCGGCGGTATCAGCTACGACGACGACATCAACGTCGACCCCGAAGACGGGCTGAGCGAGGCGGAACTCGAACGCCACGTCAACCGGACGATGGCCCGGATCG
Organism: Halovenus carboxidivorans; assembly: GCF_009831575.1. Classification (GTDB taxonomy): domain Archaea; phylum Halobacteriota; class Halobacteria; order Halobacteriales; family Haloarculaceae; genus Halovenus; species Halovenus carboxidivorans. Next base: position 102,080 of record NZ_WUUT01000001.1, read on the forward strand.
AAGCCGTCCGGAAACTCAACTACGACCACCCGGTCGACGTCAGGGTCATCAGCCGCGAGGAGTACCGCAGCCAGCGCGATGCCCGGCATCCGACGAACCCGGCCTGGAACAACCAGATCTGGCGGGCGCTGTTTCTCGTCGGCAACGACCGCGACGCGACCGAGGCCGTCGACGAGGCCTTCGGTGAGGCCGCGCAGGGGTTCTATCGGCCCGGGACGAACGAAATCGTCGTCCTCAGCGACAGCGAGACGACCACGGTCGATCAGCAGACGCTGGTCCACGAACTGACTCACGCGCTGCAGGACCAGCGGTTCGGCCTCGAAGTGGGCCAGTCGACCCGCGACGAACAGGCGGCGTACAACACGCTCATCGAGGGCGAGGCCGACCTCGTCGCCCACCTGTATCTCTCCGAGTGGTGCAAGCAGTGGGACTGCCTCCGCCCCGAGGAGGCCGCCGGAGCGGAGGCCGAGGATCCGCCCGACCTCCCCGAGGAGATCGCACTGGTCGTCGCCCAACCGTACCGCCAGGGGCCGAGCTACGTCCAGGAACTCAAGCAGTCGGGGGGCTGGGAGGCGGTCAACGAGCGCCACAGGAACCCGCCGCGGACGACCGCCCGAATCATCGACGACGACGGTGTCTCGAAGCCGACCGAGATCACCGTCCCCGACCGGTCGACGGCCGAGTGGAACCGGTTCGACCAGGAGCCGACCGGTGACACGCTCGGGGCCGCGTCGCTGTACGCCATGCTGGCGGCAAACGGCGTCGCCGACAACGAGGACCCGCGGAGCTACGCCCACCCGGCCGTCGAGGGATGGACCGGCGACCGGATCGTGCCGTACCGAAACGGTGGGGAGTACGGCTACGTCTGGGAACTCGCCTGGGAGTCACCAGCGGAGGCCGAGGAGTTCGCCGACGCTTTCCGGCGGGTTCTGGACAGAAACGGCGGCCTGGCCCGCGGCACGAACGACTTCGTGATCGAGGCGGGAGCGTTCGAGGGGGCCTATCGGCTGACCGTCGACGGCAACCGCGTCCGGATCGTCGGCGGCCCCGACAGAGCGGCCCTCGATCAGATCCACGCCCGCTGACGGTACCGTGTCCCAATCTTTTCCACGATACCTGCCGAACGGTTCGGTATGACGAGTTTCGATATGCTCTCGCCGGAGACGATTGCGGCGGGGGATGCCACCGACGCCTACTTCGACCGCACCGTCGAGGCGCTGGAACACGCCGGCAACAACCCCCACGTCGTCGCGGAGGTGACCGCCTCGCAGTTTCCCAGCGGCGACTGGAACCTCTTCGCCGGGATCGAGGACGCCGCCCATCTGCTCGCGGGCCGTGCCGTCGACGTCGACGCTCTCAGGGAAGGACGGCTGTTCGACGGCGGCCCGGTGATGCGAATCGAGGGGCCGTATCTCGAATTCTGTCGGCTCGAAACCGCCCTGCTCGGCTTTCTCTCCCATCCGACCGGGATGGCGACCGCGGGTCTGGAAACCCGCGTCGCCGGCCCCGACTCGCTGGTGTTGAGTTTCGGGAGCAGACACATCCATCCCGCCCTCGCGCCGATGCTCGAACGCGCCGCGCTCGTCGCGGGCCTGGACGGCATCTCGAACGTCGCCGGGGCAGAGACCCTCGGCCGAGAGGCCGGCGGGACGATGCCGCACGCGCTTATCATCTCCTTCGGCCGCGGCAACCAGGAGCAGGCCTGGCGGGCCTTCGACGAGGGCGTCGATCCGGACGTTCCCCGGATCGCCCTCTGTGACACCTACTCCGACGAGGTCGAGGAGTCGTTGCGGGCGATTGCGGCCATCGACGACCTCGACAGCGTCCGGATCGACACCACCTCCTCGCGGCGGGGTGACTTCAGACACATCCTCCGGGAACTCCGCTGGAAACTCGACGCCCGCGGCCACGAGGACGTCGGTATCTTCGTCAGCGGCGGGATCGATCCCGAGTCGATCCGCGAACTCCGGGATCTCGTCGACGGCTTCGGCGTCGGCAGTCACATGACCGACGCCGACCCGCTGGATTTCGCCCTGGATATCGTCGAACGCGAGGGCGAACCCGCGGCCAAGCGCGGGAAACTCGACGGCCGAAAACAGGTCTACCGGACGCCCGACGGCGGCCACCACATCGGTCTGGCCGACCGCGACGGCCCGGAGGACGGCGAACCGCTGCTGAAGCCGCTCATCCGCGACGGCGAGATTGTCAGAGAGTTCGACATCGACGAAGCCAGCGAGCGGGCGTTGGAAGACGCCGAAACCGTCGGATTCGGTGGCTGATCAACAGACCGGCTTGGGATTCATCCCCAGCGACTCAAGCGTCTCGAAGTACTCGTCGTAGGCGGCCTCGATCACCGCTGTCGCTCCGTCTTCCGCCTGCTCGTACTCCTCGTCGGAGTCGCAGGCGTCGTCGATAGCGTCCAGCGCGGCCTCCCGGATCGCCTCGTAGTCGTCGCCGAACGAGCGGAACGTGCTCGCGGTCCCTGGCTGTGCCTGACCGGTGAAGTAGCCGCTCGACTGCGTGCTCTTGCGCTCGACGACCAGCGACCAGCCGACGGTCGCGCCGAGACGTTCGATCTCCCCCTCGGCGTCTCCCAGCGCCTCGACGACCGCCGGCGGGTCGCCGGCCTCGTGCTCGCCGAGTTCGTCGACGAGGTCGGCGTACTGTTCGCGCAGGTACTCGGCGGCGTCGGCGAACACCTCCCCTTCCCATCCCTCGAAGGTCTCGATTGCGGTCGCGGCGCTGTCGGCGGCCGCCCGGAGGATGGGGTCGGCGTCCATCTCGCCCTCGGTGTCGGCGTACAGCGACTTCGAGGAGCCGAGTCGGGAGAGTTCGGTCTGTAACTCCTGTTCGAGCGTGTCGAGCAGTTCGGCGCTATCCATATCCGCAGTTTGCCCGCCGGCTGTTTGTAACCATCGGGATTGGTGCCCACCGCCGGCTGAGTCCCGGCTCGCGGACAGATGTCTCCGTGTCGCCCCGTGGTACCGCGACCCTCGGAAGGGTTATCCCCGGTGGCGGCCAACGTTTGGGTGTAATGGCACACGGTAAGGTTGATTTCTTCAACGACACAGGCGGTTACGGTTTCATCTCGACTGACGACGGCGACCTCGACGAAGACGAAGATGTCTTCTTCCACATGGAGGATGTCGGCGGTGAGGATCTGACGGAAGGGACCGAAGTCGAATTCGACATCGAGTCCTCCCCGAAAGGCCCACGCGCAGCGAACGTCGTTCGACAGTAACGAACTCGTCGCTTCCAGCGACTCCGATTTCTCAATTTCTCAGCCACCGCCAGCGGCGGTGTCGATCACAGCCGTCTCGTGGCGGTCCTTGACACACCCATACGATTATTATAACAGGCTATTCAACGGCCTGTATGCCAGTCTCTCGTTCCGTCACGGTCCTGCACGTGGACGACGACTCCAATTTCGGCGATCTCGTTCAGACTGTCCTGACGCGAGAACGGGAGACCTTCGAGGTTCTCACGAAGACCGACCCGGAACAGGTGCTTCCCTGCCTCGACGCGACCGCGGTCGACTGCGTCGTCAGCGATTACGACCTGCCGGGGATGAACGGGCTCGAACTGCTCGAAGTCGTCCGGACGGAGTACCCGGACCTCCCGTTCATTCTCTTTACCGGTAAGGGGACGGAGGAAGTTGCCAGCCGAGCGATCTCCGCCGGGGTGACGGATTACCTCCAGAAGCAGGGCGGTACGGACCAGTTTACCGTCCTCGCGAACCGTATCGAGAACGCGGTCGAATCGAACAGACACCGGCAGGAAGTCACCGAGACGAACCGCCAGTTCGAGGCCGTCCTGGAGACGATGTCGGCGGTGGTCTTTCTCAAAGACGAGCAGGGACAGTACCTGCTCGCCAACGACGCCTTCCGGGATCTGTTCGCTCTCGACGACGACGTCGACATCACGAACATCACCGACGAGGACCTGTTTCCGCCGGCGCAGATCGAGAAATATCAGGCCGACGACCGCGAGGTGTTCGAAACCGGCAGCGTGGTCGAGACCGTCGAGGAGGTCCCGACCGACGACGGGGTCCAGATCAACCTGACGCGGAAGTCGCCGGTCTACGACGAAAGCGGCGAGGTCACTGCTATCTGTGGAGTCACGACCGACATCACCGAACAGAAACGCCGCGAGGAGACGATTCGAACGCTCAAGGAGCGCTTCGAGCTCGCCGTCGAGGGCGCACATCTCGGCGTGTGGGACTGGGATCTCACGACAGACGCCGTGGAGTTCAACGAGCAGTGGGCGGAGATGCTCGGCTACTCCCTCGACGACATCGACCCGACCCTCGACGCGTGGGAGCGACGCGTCCACCCCGACGACCTCCCGGCCGTCGAGGAGGCCCTGGAGGCGCACAAAAACGGAGCGACCGAATACTACGACACCGAACACCGGATGCGAACGGCCAGCGGCGACTGGAAGTGGATCCGCGACGTGGGCCAGATTTTCGAGCGCGACGACGACGGAACGCCGCTGCGGGCGGTCGGCATTCACATCGACATCGACGACCGCAAACGGGCGGAACGGGCGCTCAGAGAGGAGCGAGATCTGTTCACGAGCGGCCCCGTGGTCGTGTTCAGATGGGAGCAGACGGCGCGGTTGCCGGTGAACTACGTCTCCTCGAACGTCACTGATGTCTTGGGATACGACGCCGAAGCATTTCTCTCCGGGCGGTTGCGGTTCGCAGACATCGTCCACGAGGAGGACCGGGGCCGCGTTCTCCGACACCAGCACGACGGCCAGACGGGGTCGTTCACGCGGGATCCCTACCGCGTCAGGACGAAATCGGGCGGCGTTCGATGGGTGCTGAGCCAGACGGTCGAACTAGACGGTGACGGAACCGCCGAGCGGATTGGGTACCTCATCGACGTCACCGAGCGACAGCGTACCGAACAGCAACTCGACGAGTACGCCAGCACGTTCGACCAACTGCAGGAGACGACCGGTGATCTCCTCCGCGCGACGACACCCGAGGAGGTGGCGGAAGTCGCCGTCGACAGCCTCGAAACGGTCTTCGAGTTCGATGTCGCCTGTCTCTGGCTGGCGGACGAACACCGGCAACTCGAACCGGTCGCACAGACGACCCGCGGGGACGACCTGATCGGGCAGGTTCCGACCTACTCCGCCGACACCGAGTCGCTCTCTTGGGCGGCCTACGACGAGCAGACGATCCGGAAAATCGACGACACGCACGCCCACGAGCGCCGCCACAACCCCGATACTTCCATCAGAAGCGAACTCATCGTTCCGCTGGGGGAGTTCGGCGTCCTGAACATCGGATCGAGGACCACCGGAGCATTCTCCGACCGAGATGTTACCCGCGTCGACCTCTGGGCGGACACGATCCAGTCCGCGCTGGCCAGGGTTGACCAACTCCAGCAACTCAAGCGCCGGGAGGCGGAACTCCAGGCGGAGCGTGACCGTCTCGACGAGTTCGCCAGTTTCGTCTCTCACGACCTCCGGAACCCGCTGAGCATCGCCTCTCTCCGTCTCGAACTGGCGATGGAAGAGTGCAACAGCGATCATCTCCGGGACGCACAACAGGCCCTCGACCGGATGGACGGGTTCATCGAAGACCTACTGACGCTCGCGAAGCAGGGCGATACCATCGGGGAGACGGAACCGATCGACCTCCAGCATCTCGTCTCCCGCTGCTGGAGCGGTATCGAGTCGGACGCGGCCGACATCGAAATCAGGGACGCGGTGGTCCTCGAAGCCGACCGTAACCGACTCACGAGCCTGATCGAGAACCTGCTCACGAACGCGGTCACCCACGGCCCCGACGGCGTTCGGATCACCGTCGGGGCGCTTCCGGAGGAAGCCGGTTTCTACGTCGCCGATGACGGTGAGGGGATTCCGGAAGCGGACAGCAAACAGGTGTTCGAGAGCGGGTACTCGACAGATGCGGACGGCACCGGCATCGGGCTGGCTATCGTCGAGCAGATTGCGGACGCACACGGCTGGGACGTTCGCCTGACGGCGAGTGAGACCGGAGGTGCGCGCTTCGAGATCACGGGCGTCGAACTCGTCGACGAGTGAGGCGGTCGTGCGCGAGCCCGACAGTACCGTCCGATACTTGTGGCTGGCTCCCCTACTGCTGGTGATGGCAAATCTCGAACTCTACGAACTCGAAGGCTGTCCGTACTGCGCGAAAGTAATCGACAAACTCGACGAACTGGGTCTCGAATACGAGTCGCATATGGTTCCGCGCTCGCACAGCGAGCGTGACGAGGTGAAGGAGGTCAGCGGCCAGACCGGCGTCCCCGTGCTCGTCGACAAGGACAACGGCATCGAGGGGATGCCCGAGAGCGACGACATCGTCGAGTACCTCGAAGAGACCTACGCCTGATTCTCCGCCCCGTTGCGGGGCGTTCCGTTTCGGACGACCTTTCACGACGCCCGGCGTAGCGACGGCTATGTTCGAGACACGACCGGACCGGGACAGCGAAATCGTGCTGGCCGGCCGTTCCAACGTCGGGAAATCGACGCTGATGCGGGAGATCACCGGTCACACCTTCGACACCGGACAGCGACCGGGCGTGACCCGCGCGCCGAACCACTACGACTGGGCACCCGAGAGTTTCGTCCTCACCGATCTCCCCGGCTTCGGATTCATGGAGGGGGTTCCCGAGGACGTTCAGGAGGAGATCCGGACGGACATCGTCCGGTACGTCGAGGAGTACGCCGACCAGATCCTCGTCGGCGTGATCGTTCTCGACGGCAAGGCCGCAATCGACATCATCGACCGCCACACCGGGCCGGACTCGATTCCGCACACCGTCGAACTGTATCACTTCTTCCGGGACGTGGGCATCCCGCCGGTGCTCGCGGTCAACAAGATGGACAAGGTCGACGACAGAGACGAGCGACTGAACGAGATTGCCGACCGGTTCGGACTCCTCCCGCCGTGGCAGCAGTACGACGAGACGATTGCGCCGATCAGCGCCAAACGAGGCAGCGTCCAGCCGCTGTACGACGCGATCCGAACCCATCTGCACGACGCCGAGCGTGACGACCTGTTCAAGTTCTTTTGATCCGGCGTGGCTCGCGTGTGATTTTTTTGACTCGACCGCGAACGGCCTGCGATGGCACCAGCGGAGCCACGGGTGGGAATCGTCACGGGTGAGGCTGCACCGGAGTTGACCGAAGACGGCCAGGCGTTGCTCGCGGCGCTGCAGGAGATGGGTGTCGACGCTGTCCCGGTACAGTGGACGGCCGACCACGGGTGGAGCGAGTACGAGGCGCTTCTCGTGCGGTCGTGTTGGGGGTACCCCGACCAGATCGAGCGGTTCCGGGAGTGGATCGAGACTGTCGCCGACGCGGACGTGCGGGTGTTCAATCCCGTCGATTGCCTCCGATGGAACCATCACAAGTTCTACATGCGGGATCTCGCTCGCCGCGGCGTCGCCGTAATCGAGACGGCGTTTCTCGACCGGACGGCCGACCGTACTCCGGCGGCGGTCGCGGCCGACCGCGGCTGGTCACAAGCGGTCCGGAAGCCGGCAGTCGGAACGAGTTCGGAGGAGGTGAGCCGATTCAGTCCCAGCGATCCGCCGACAGAGCCTCTCGACGGTGACGTTCTCGTCCAGCGGTTCGCGCCGGAAATCGCCGATGGCGAGCGCTCGCTGGTCTTCATCGCGGGGGAGTTCAGCCACAGCTGGCTCTCGATTCCCGATGCCGACGATTTCCGCAGTCACAACCAGTTCGGCGGTCGGACGAAACCGTTCGACCCGCCGGCCGGGATCCTCGACGACGCGCGGGACGTACTCACTGCCGCGGCGGACGAACTCGACAGAAGCAGCGACGACCTGCTGTACGCCCGTGTCGACGGGGTCGACCGCGACGGTCGGCTGTTGTTACTCGAACTCGAACTGATCGAACCGTATCTCGGACTGCAGCGCGGCGACGCAGTTGAGCGGTTCGCGTCGGCTCTCACAGAGAGACTCTGAACTGCCCGCTGTCAGGCGGTGATCGATCGCCGGAGGCGAGGCTGTCGAGAACTGCGGTCCGCACAACACGGTGGCATCAGTGCACGACGGCCACGGAAAATGCTAGTTAGGCAACGTTGAACCCTTTGTCTTGGAGGAAATCCTCGACCCGGCCCAGGTGGTTGCCCTGGAGTTCGATCTGGTCGTCGTCGACGGTCCCCCCGCACGCGAACTTCGATTTCAGGTCCGACGACAGACTGTCCATATCGACGTCGTTGGGGTCGAAACCTTCGATGATCGTTACCTCTTTCCCGTAACGGCGCTCGTCGATGCGGATGTTGATCTCCTGGGAGTCTTTGGCCACGTCCTCGCAGACGCAAAGCTCCTCGGGCAGCCCGCACGTCGAGCAGACTTCCGACATTACAGTTCGGCTGTACGAAACGGATATATTAAACACTGTCGGGTAGGAGCGTCGACGGCTCAAATCCGCGATCTCTCAGGACCGCCCCTCTCGCAGTCCCCTCAGCCACGTTCGGAGCCACCGCCCGAACTGCTTTCCGGGCACGGCCAACAGCAGGAGCAGTTCGCCCCGTGGCTCGCGGGGTCGGGCACCGTAGACGTGGTTGAGCATGAGATAGGTGATGATCCCGAGCGCGAGACTGAGAATCCACGCCCCGCCGGCGATCCGTCCGACCAGTTCCTTACGGGTGTCTTTCAGTTCCGCGAAACTGTGGGTCAGCCCCAGCACGACCGCGTAGATCACCACGGGCACGGAGACGACCGACAGCACGATGTGGACCGCGAGCATCACCAGGTATGCGCCGTAAACCAGCGAGGGCGCGCCGACGATTTCGCGCTCGAAGCCGCCGCCGACCTTCGTCAGGTAGACGGCCAGAAACAGCAAGATCAGCGAAAACGCCGTCAGCATCGCGGCGCGGTGTTTCCGGTACTGTCCGTTCTTGACGAAGTACACGCCGGCGAGCAAGGCGACGAGTGCGAGCGTGTTGATGATCGCGATCAGGTGTGCCGCCAGCCGGACCCCCTCAGCCGAGAGACTCGGATAGAAGTCGAAGACACCGGCGAACGTGCCGATGACGAAGACGTAGCCGATCACCGACAGCACGGCGGTCACGGCGAGCGGGCGGGCCTTGACACCATCGCGGATCTCGGTTGCGACGGCCATATCAGAAGGAGGGGCTGCGGAATAAACTGTCTTTGGATACGACCGCCGTCACTCCGCGGCCCCGTCGGAGGCGCTGGCGCCGTTACTCCCCGGTGCCGTCGTAGGCGGTGATCGCCTCGTAGACGCGATCCGCGCCCCAGGAGACCGTCTCGGCGGGGATGCGCTCGTCGCCGCTGTGGACCAGATCGAGGAAGGGCAGATCGCCCAACTGCATCGGCGTGAAGCCGTAGCTCTGTACGTCGACTGCCGCGAGGTGGCGGCCGTCGGTCGCGCCGGCCATCAACAGCGGAATCGCGACGGCGCCGGTCTCGGATTCGAGAATCTCCGCTAACTCGTCGAAGTAGCTCAGATCCGCCGCCGGGGGGCCGGAGTCAAAGCGGATGATCTCGTACTCGGGTTCCATCCCGGTCAGTTCGGTCAGTTCTTCGATCACGTCCTCCGGCTTCTCGCCGGGGACGAGCCGACAGTCCAGCGAGACCGTCACCGCCTCGGGGACGACGTTCTGTTTGTCGCCGCCGTGGACCTTGGTGACGTTGGCGGTGTTGTGCAGGATTGCGTCGAACATCCGGGCCTCCTCGCCCATCTCGTCGAGAATCTCGTCCGTCCGCTCGGGGTCGAGCAGTCCCCGGAACTGCTCGGCGCGGTCGCCGTCGAGTTCCTCGGCGATGGACTCGATCATCTGCTCGGCGCTGGGGGTGATGTTCACGGGCAGTCGGTTCCCGTCGACGGCCTCGACGTAGCGGGCCATCTTCCCCATCGCGGTGTCCGGCGTCGGGAACGAGGCGTGACCGCTGTTGCCCCGGAAGGTGGCTTCGAGCCAGCAGACCTGTTTCTCGTTGGTCTGGATCGGGTAGGTCTCCGCGCCGGCGACGTCGAACTCGAAGCCGCCGAACTCCCCGAGCGCGTACTCCACGTCCTCGAACAGGTCGGGGTGTTCCTCGACCAGCCAGCCGAGGCCGTCGTCGCCGCCGGCCTCCTCGTCGGAGACGATCAACACCAGCACGTCTCCGGCCGGGGTCGTGTCCGCGGCCGCGAGCCGACAGGCGGCCGCGAGGTACATCGCCACCCCGCCTTTCATGTCGAGCGTCCCGCGCCCCCAGATGTAGCCGTCCGCTCGGGTCCCGCTGAACGGATCGTGGGTCCACTCCTGGTTGGTCGTCGGAACCACGTCGACGTGACCGTACAGCATCAGCGGCGCGGCGTCGCCGCCCGGAATCCGGGCCAGCAGGTTCGGCCGGTCCGGGTCGCGGGCGTAGGTCTCCGTCTCGATTCCGTACGCCGACAGGAGGTCGTCGATCCACTCGATACACTCGCGTTCGTCGCCCGGCGGATTGACCGTCTCGAAGCGGACGAGATCGGCCAACAGTTCGGCGGGCTCTTCGTGGCGGTCCGTCGTGACCGCCGGTTCGGGTGTCATGCCCGACCCGTGGGCCGGCGGGCACATAGATGTCCGGGTCTCGGACGCGGGGGTCCCGGCCGACGGCGTCGCTGGCCGACGACACTCGGTTGTCGAGGCCCGGCCCTCTCCGGCTACCGAAACCGATCCAGCCCGCTCTGTCGGCGCTGTCGCCCCTCCGGCTCCGGCTCCCACGGCGACCGCGTCGAGCGGATCTCGTCGAGATCGATCTCGGGTGGCTCGGCCGGCTCGAACCCCTCGCAGTCCTCGCCGCAGGTCCGTGCCGCGTCGACGACGCCACCCTTCCACGGGCAGATTGGCAGACCGTCCTCGTCCGGTTCGATCCGGCTGCACGGCGGCAGATCGTAGCTCCGCCAGCCCTTGCCGTAGGCCCGCTCGGCGACGCGGCGGCGCTGGCGCTCGATCTCTTCCGGGGTGACGACCGCGATATCCGTCCGCGCGCTCCGCCGGTCGAGCAGTTCCACCCCCGGCTCCCCGACCGGTAGCTGCTCGGGTTCGCGGATCACCTCGCGCTCGCCGCTGTCGGGATCGAACCGCCAGATCCCGACCGGGTCCGGAATTCGGTTCTCGTGTGCCCCCGTGACGTAGGATTCGGTCGCGAGGACGACCTGGTCGAGCAGGGCGAGTTTCACGTCCGTGAGCAACTGCCGTTCGAGCGCGCCGGGCGACCCAAGGTCGGGCTTGTTCTCGATGCCGAGCAGACGGCCGTACCAGTCGGGATAGCGGGTCGTCTGCCGGACGTACGTCTGTCCGCCGCGTCGTTCGCGCTCGAAAAACCCGCAGTCGACGGCCGCCGCACAGACCTCCTCGGCGCGTTCGGGGTGGCCGTCGTAGACCTCCGGCCAGGGGCGGGCGGTCCCCGGACCGACCGCGCTCTCGATGGCCGCCGGCGGGATCGTCTCCTCCGTGATCGCGGCTCGCTCGTCGAACTCGGGGCCGGGTTCGACCGCGACGATGTCCATCACCCGCGCCCCGTGACAGGAGGTGCCGAGCTGGCGGCTCAGTACCTCCGCACGCTGGCGTTCGAGGTGGGCACACAGCGATAGCTCGAAGCCGAACTCCTGCACGCGGCCACGTAGCGGCCGCGCCCGCAAAACCGCTTCGCGACTCAGCCGGTCGTCACGTTCACGACGATGTCCTGCCCCTCGCCGTTGGCCGCTGCGGACTCGTCAGCGACGCCGGCGACCTCGTGTGTCCCCGGTTCGACGGCCTCACCGTCGACTTCGATGTCGATGCTCGTGTTGGGGTTGTCCTCGCTGTAGGTCGTCCCGTCGTAGGTCAGTTCCGTCCCGTCGTCGTTGACTTCGACCCCGAGCGTGCCGAGCGCGTACTGGAGGGTCACGCCCCGGGCGTGTTTGTGCCAGACGGCGGCGCCGTACTCCTGTTGCTCGTTGCCGTGGAAGTGAAAGGCTCCGTCGGCCCCGGCGAACTCGGCGCTGGTCAGGTCGAGCCGTTGCCCGTCGATGGTGATCTCCATCGTCCCGTGTTCGTGGACCGCGCCCTGATCGGTCGGCCCCTCGCCCGAGCCGCCGACGATGAGATAGCCGGTCAGCCCGACCGCCAGGAGCATGACGACGCTCAGCCCCGCCAGGCCGATCGTGGCGTTGCTCGGCCCGGAGTCCGACCCGCCCCGCATCGAAGCGACCCGCCGCTGGTCGATCCGGGTCAGCTCCCCCTCGTGTTCCTCGGCCAGGTGGCGGAGATAGGCGTCCTCGTCGCTGAAACTGTCCGCACAGTAGTCGCACTCGGGCATCGTACAGTCGTTCCCGCTCTGGTCAATAATAGCTGTCGCCTGGCCCGGATACCGCGGCCGACACCAGTATTATCTTCCGCCCGCGACAGATACGGCCATGGACGAACGAGCCTACCGGTTCGAGTACGACCCCGGAACCATCAGACAGGGCCGCGGCTGTGTCGAGGCGCTGAGCGACGAACTCGCCGGCCTCGGCTGTGAGCGCGCGATGGTCGTCTGCGGACAGACCGTCGGATCGACCGAGGCGGTCATGGGTCCGATCACCGACGGTCTCGGAGACCGACTCGCGGGGATTTTCGACGAGACGACACCGAAGAAGCGACTCTCGACGGTCTTCGACGGCGCACGGCGAGCGGCGGACCTCGACGCCGACGCCCTCGTCGCCGTGGGCGGCGGCAGTAGCCTCGACGTGGCCAAGGGGATCAGCGCCGTCGCCGCCTCGGAATCCGGCACCGAGGCCATTGCCGACCAGTTCGAGGCGGGCGGTCTCCTCCCGGTGCCCGACGCCGACCTGCTACCGATGGCCGTCGTCCCGACGACGCTCGCCGGAGCGGACCTGTCGATCATGGGCGGGATCACCGCCCACCCCGCCGAGGGACTGGTCGACGAGCCGGTCGGCGGCGGCATCATGGATCCGCGGCTGATGCCCGCCGTGGCCTGTTACGATCCCGACCTGCTGGAGACGACTCCCCGGGACATTCTCGCGGCGTCGGCCATGAACGGCTTCGACAAGGGGATCGAATCGCTGTACGCCGCCAACGCGACGCCGGTGACCGACGCCGCCGCGGTCCGCGGGCTCTCGCTTCTGTCCGAGGCGCTGCCGACGCTGTCGGACGAGCCGGAATCGTGGGCGAGTTCCGACATCTTGGAGGGAATCGTCCTCGTCCAGTACGGCATCTCACGGCCGGGCGGTACGACGCTGTCGCTGATTCACGCCTTCGGTCACGGACTGACCGCCCACAGCAGCGTCCAGCAGGGCGCGGCCCACGCGATGGTCGCACCGCACGCCCTGGCGTATCTCTTCGAGCACAGCGACGGCCGCCGCGACCTGCTCGCCCGTGCCTTCGATGTCGACGCCGACGGCCGCGACGACCTGGCCGCCGGCATCGTCGAGGAGGTGGTGACCGTCCGCGACGCGCTGGCGCTCCCGGCCCAACTGCGCGAAATCGACGATCTGGACCGCGACGACCTCGAGGCCGTCGCCCAGACGACGATAGACGACTCGCTGATGGGCAACTGTCCGCCCGACCTCGACGCGACCACCGAAGACTTACTCGCGGTGCTCGAATCCGCGTGGTGAGCATGAGCGCCGAGACCACCTACGTCTGCCCGTCCTGCGGGTCCCGCTTCGAACCGGCCGCCGATCGGTGGCGGTGTGACTGCGGCCACCCGCTCAGGTTCGCCGACCCGCCGGCTCCCGAGGCCGACTCTCCGCCCGCACCCGACCGCGACCGGGGGCTGTGGGCCTTCGAGGAGTTGCTCGCGGTCGACCGGCGGGTCACCCTCGGCGAGGGGTGGACGCCGCTGGTCGACGCCCCCGAGCGCGCCGTCGAGTACAAACTCGACTGGCTCTTTCCGACCGGGAGCTTCAAGGACCGCGGCGCGGCGACGACCATCTCGCACGCGCTGGAACTCGGCGTCGACCGCGTCGTCGAGGACTCCTCGGGCAACGCCGGCGCGGCCATCGCCACCTACGCCGCCCGCGCCGGCATCGACGCCGAGATATTCGTGCCCGCGGACGCCAAACCCGGCAAACTCCGGGCCATCGAACGGACGGGCGCGACCGTCAGACGGATCGAGGGCGACCGGGCCGCCGTCACCGAGGCGTGCATCGACGCCGTCGAGGGGGGCGATCCGGCGTGGTACGCCAGCCACGCGTGGAACCCGGCCTTCTTCGAGGGGACGGCGACGGTCGCGTACGAACTCGCCGCACAGCGAGGCTGGACCGCCCCGGATGCAGTCGTGACGCCGCTGGGTCACGGCACGCTGTTTCTCGGCGCGTATCGCGGGTTCGCCCGACTGCACGAGGCGGGCTGGATCGACGGCCTCCCGCGGCTCTACGGCGTCCAGGCCGCCGGCGTCGCGCCGATCGTCGAGAGCCGCCACGGCGAGGCGGCCGCGGCCGGCGAGAACAGCCTCGCAGACGGGATCCAGATCACCGACCCGGTCCAGCGGTCGGCGATCACCGAGGCGGTCGACCGCAGCGGCGGCGACGTGCTCGCGGTCGACGCCGAGACGACCGAAGCGGAGTACGACCGCCTGCACAGACAGGGGTTGTACACCGAACCGACCTGTGCGGTCGCGCCGGCGGCGATGGACTCCCTCCGCGAGCGCGGCGCAGTCGCCCCGGACGAGGATGTCGTCGTGGCGCTGACCGGGAGCGGTCTGAAAACGTAACTACTCGGTGAGCCGTGCGAGCGCGTCGGCGGCCGTCTCGGTGGCGGTGTAGCCGCGCTCGCCGGCGACCGTGGTCTCCTCGATCAGCCCCGCGGCCTGCAACTCCGCCAGCAGTCCGTGGAGGTCGCTCTCGCAGAACTCGTATGCCGAGAGCAACTGCCGGACGCCCATCGGGCCCTCGGTGTCGAGTTCGAGCAACACTGCGAGGGCGCGGTCGTCGTGGACGGCCGACAGCAGCGTCCGAACCTCCTCGGGAACCGGCGCGAGGATCGCATCGAGCGCCGACGCGTCTTCGAGGCCGGTGAGTCGGTCGTTCGGGACGTGTTCGCGCTCGCCGGTCTCGACGTTGCGGACCAGACTCGACTCGCTGGAGCGTTTCAACAGCAGATACCGCGTCCCGGAGTCGTCTTCGACGGGACGGCGGCTCACGACTCACCACCTCGGCCGCGTTCGGCCGGGCCGTCACCGCCCGTCGGGGCGGGGCCGACCGACTCGCTCGCCCGGTCCGGATGCTCCGTCGCCGGGGTCGACTCGTCCGGGTCGTCTGTCTGTCCGGTCGGCTCGAACTCCTCGGACTCGATGCGGGCCTTGCTGGTCCGGTACCGGTAGGCCCCGTACGCGACGAGCACGCCGCCGAACGCGAGCAGTTCCGTCCCGAGCGTCGGCCTGTCTCCGAGCGTGAGAAACAGCGCGCCGAGCGTGAGGCTGATCAGCGAGAACTTGACGACCAGTACCAGCCGCCAGAACAGTCGACGGAGTTCCGGGTCGACGTCGTCGTAGCTGACGTCGCTGAGATCCTCCGGCTCGGGCGGTTCGGGGACCGACGGCGACGTATCGAACGTCCCTTCCTGGTACGGCGCGGACGGATCGTCCGGATCGAGTTGCTCCTCGCCGTACTCCGTCTCGGACTCCTCGGGCTCGAAGAACTCGTCCGGATCGCCGTCGAAAGGGTCGCTCACGGCCACCAGTAGTGTGCCGAACAAAAAATCCGTTCTGATTTACCGCATCTCCCCGATTTCGAACGCGCGGTCGGACTGGAGCCACGCGAGCGGTCGCTCGGTGTCGTACAACACCACCCCCTCCGCCGTCTCGTAAGTCCCGGTCGCGTCGAGCGTCCCGTCCGAAGACGACTGTCTCTCGGTCGCCGATGCCCCCGCCACTGGGTCGGTGCGCTCGCTCATGCTACGTACTGTGGCATGGCATACCGTGACATATACTTTCGGGCCGTGGCAGATTTGACATCTCGGTCTGCCGTACCGCTACTCACGCACCGCCGAGCAGTCGCCAGAGCGCGTCGGCGACGAGCAGGTACAGCGGTCTGAGGAAGTAGTTGACCATCCCGACCAGCCCGACGAATCCGCCGAGGGCCTGTAGCTCCGCCGGCGGTCCGCCGAGGCCGACCAGCACGACCGGGACACACACCGCGGCACCGAGCCAGCTATCCCGGGCGTACCAGCCGAGGTCGTAGCCGGCGACGGTCGGAAGCGCTCGGAACTGATCGCGCACGGCCCAGAGTCCGGCCGCGAGCGCTGCTAGCCCGACCGCGACCGGGAGGGTCGCGCCGACGCCGGCCAGTCCGGGTCCGATGAGCAGGAAGCTCCCAACGAGCAGGATGTATGTCGCCCGCCGTGAGCGGAGACGCCAGTCGTCCATATCGACACAGTCGTGAGCAGGCCCCTAATCGCTGTCGAACCGTCCGTAGTGACAGAGTATATACTACTCTCGTCCCACACCGATACTGTGAACCACAAACGTGTCACCGCGGATCTGCGCGCGCTCGTTGGTGTTGTACAGACCCGCCAACTCCCGTTTCTGGCCGCCGCGATAGCCTACTACGCGTTTCTCTCGATCGTGCCGCTGTTGATCGTCGGCGTGACAGTGGCGGCGGCGGTCGCCGGTGACGCGATTGCGACCGAGGTGCTGGACTCGCTCAACGAGTTTCTGACGCCGTCGACGGCGGATCTCATCGAGGAGACGCTGGTCGGTGGCTCCGGGCGCGGCGGCGTCACCGCCGTCGGTCTCGCCGTGTTACTCTGGGGTGGATTGCGCGTCTTCCGGGGGCTCGACATCGCCTTCTCGCGGATCTACGGCGAGAAGAGCCCGAAGTCTCTCCCCTACCAGGTCCGTGATGCGCTGCTCGTGTTGCTCGGCATCGGGCTGGCAATCGCCGGGACCGCCGCGTTGGGCGCCGTCGTCTCGCTGGTCGACCTTCCCTTCGCAGAGATCACGAGCACCCTCGGGCTGGTCGTCGTGCTGACTGCGGTGTTTTTTCCGATGTACTACGTCTTCCCGGGACAGGAGATCAGCGCCGGGGACGCACTGCCCGGCGCGGTCGTCGCGGGGCTGGGCTGGACGGTTCTCGGTGCCGGATTCGGGCTGTACGCGGCTAACGCGGGCTCGCTGCAACTGTACGGCGTGCTCGGCGGCGTGTTGCTGTTGCTCATCTGGTTTTACTTCGGCGGGCTGATTATCCTGCTCGGCGCCGCGGTCAACGTCGTCCGCTCCGAGCGCGACGAAGACCGGCAACTACAACAGGGGCCGCTACGAGAGGGCATGCAACGGAGTATGACTGAGGCTGACGGGCCGACTGACGAGGATAGTCCTCGCGGTGACAGTGAGACCGACGACGTGGATCGGACAGCAGCGCCCTCCGCCGGCGCGCCGGGAGACGTCCCCTCCGGCGACGACCCCGGTGACGGCTCGGGTGATCCCGACGGACCGACCGGTCGGCGCGACCCCGACGTGAGCGCTCGTGTCACCCAGGAGGATATCGACGAACTCCGGCGCGAACTTGACCGGATGGAGCGTCGACTCGAAGAGCGCACTGTCGGCCGCGACGAACTCGAAGCCAACCTGAAACGATACGTCCGCAAGCGCTCGCGACGCGGGCACGCGGCCGGGTGGGGGCCGTACCTCGTCCTGCTGTACGGCACCGCCATGACCCTCGGCGCGTTCTACTTCCTCAGCAGCGGCTTCGCGGTGCTCGCGATGCTCATCATCTGGCTGTCGACGCTGGGGCTGTACGCGCTGATGGTCGTCGTCGGGATGACCGTCAAGGGCGCACAGCTACCCGGCCGCCTGCTCGATACGATCAGAAACTTCCGTTAGTGCTGTCGTTCGCTGATCTCCTCGGCGACGCGCTCGCCGGGACGGCGGAGTTCGCCCGATTCGACCTCGTAGACGTAGCCCGTGATCGTCACGGAGTCGGGGATGAGTTCGGACTGGCGGAGATACTCGACCTGTGCGGCGCAGGCTTCG
Source organism: Halovenus carboxidivorans (assembly GCF_009831575.1). GTDB lineage: Archaea > Halobacteriota > Halobacteria > Halobacteriales > Haloarculaceae > Halovenus > Halovenus carboxidivorans. The sequence goes on from NZ_WUUT01000001.1 coordinate 120,034, forward strand.
TCGATATCGTCGGTCATCTTGACCCACTCCATCACGTCCGCGTCACCGATGTTCAACTCCGGCAGGGAGGGATCCAGATCCACCTCGTCCAGATCGCCGGCCTCGGCTTCGAGGCCGTCGCGGATCGCCTCGTCGGGCGCGCTCATCATCCCGCAGTCGGTGTGGTTGATGACGATGATCTCCTCCGTGTCGAAGAAGTTCACCGTCAGCGCCGCCGACCGGATCACGTCGTCGGTGACCTTCCCCCCGGCGTTGCGGTAGATCTGTGCGTCCCCGAGTTCGATCCCCAAGGCCTCCTCGACGGGGATGCGCTCGTCCATACAGGCGACGACCAGCAGATTCTCGTTCGTCGGGATCCCCTCGCACCGGCGGCGCGCCCACATGTTGCGTTCGTCGACCGATTCGTCGACCTGCTCGTGTACGTGCTCTGAGTCGGACATCACCCAACTGTTGGGCCGGACGACGGTTATGCCTGTCCTCCGTATCCCCCCGTTACCGGGAGCTACGACGCTGTCTCGGCGATTCGTCAGCGTGTTGTCCGGCCGGAGCGACACCGTGGGAACTCCTCTCGAAGACGCGGAGTCTCGGAAGATATTTGTACGTGCCACAAAGAGAGACAGCTACATGACGCGGACCCACACACAGGATCGCTTCCTGGCTCGCAGTCGCGGGTCCGTACAGCCTCTCATTCTGCGGCGACGACGGCCGGGCCGTTAGGCCCGCATCAACACACTTCATCTCCGGTCTGAAACGTTTTCCAACAACCGCCCACAGTCGGGTTCCGGGGCGGACATCTCTCACCCGACACAGCTACCATGTCAGAACAAGGATCAGAACGCGTCGCGCTCGCCTTCTCCGGTGGGCTCGACACCACAGTCTGTGTACCGCTGCTCGAAGAAGAATACGGCTACGACGAAGTTGTCGGCGTTACGGTCGACGTCGGCCAGCCCGAAAAGGAGTTCGACGAGGCCGAGGAGACCGCCGCTGCGCTGGATCTCGAACACTACGTCGTCGACGCCAAAGCGGAGTTCGCGGACCTCTGTATGCGCTCGGTCAAGGCAAACGCCACCTACCAGGGCTACCCGCTCGGGACCGCCCTGGCCCGGCCGGTCATCGCCGAGGCCATCCTGGAGGTCGCTCGCGAGAACGACTGCACGGCGCTGGCGCACGGCTGTACCGGCAAGGGCAACGACCAACTCCGGTTCGAGGCGGTCTGGCGTGACTCCGAGATGGAGGTCATCGCGCCGGTCCGCGAACTCGGGCTGACCCGCGAGTGGGAAAACGAGTACGCACAGGAGCGCGGGCTGCCCGTCGAAGGCGGCTCCGAGGGCCGCTACAGCATCGACACGAACCTCTGGAGCCGGTCGGTGGAGGGCTCGGAACTGGAGGATCCGGCGACGATTCCCGAAGACGACATCTACGACTGGACGGACAACCCCAGCGGCAAGGACGCCGAACTCGTGGAACTGGAGTTCGAGGACGGCACGCCCGTCGCGCTGGACGGCGCCGCCATCGAGCCGGTCGACCTCATCGAGACGCTCAACGAACGGGCCGGTGCTCACGGCGTCGGCCGGACCGACATGATGGAAGACCGGATGCTCGGGCTCAAAGTTCGTGAGAACTACGAGCACCCGGCCGCGACGGTGCTGCTGACGGCCCACGAGGCGCTCGAACAGCTCGTTCTCACCCAGGAGGAACGGCAGTTCAAACAGCAGATCGACCAGCAGTGGGCCCAGAAGGGCTACCAGGGTCTCGTCGACGCGCCGCTCGTCGGGGCGCTGGAAGGGTTCATCGACACCACCCAGGAGCGTGTCACCGGGACGGTGACGGTCAAACTGGAGGGCGGGCACTGCCGGCCGGTCGCCCGCGAGAGCGAGTACGCGGTCTACAGCGAGAGCGCGGCCTCGTTCAACGAGGAGGACGTCACCGGCGGCATCACCCAGGAGGACGCCACCGGCGTCGCGAAGTACCACGGCTTCCAGTCCCGCCTGGCGAACCGCGCGATGAAACGCGCCCGCGAGAACGACGAGTAACATGACAGACCCCGAGGAGCACGGCGACGCGGACGACGGCGGCGACAGCGTCGTCCGCCGCGAACGGTTCAGCGGCGGCCCGGCCCGGGAGTTTCTCTCCTCGCTGTCGGCCGACGAGCGGATCTTCGCGGCCGATCTGGCCGTCGACCGCGCCCACGTCGTGATGCTCGCCGAGCAGGAGATCATCGGCCCGGACACCGCCGGCGAGATTCTGCGAGCACTCGCGGCGGTCGAGCAGGCGGGCCACGAGGACCTGCCCGAGGGCGAGGACGTCCACGAGGCCATCGAGACGGCGGTCATCGACCGCGTCGGCCCGGAGGGCGGACGGATGCACACCGCCCGCTCCCGGAACGACGAGGTGGCGACTTGCATCCGATACCGCCTGCGCGAGGACGTGCTCGAACTGATCGAGACGGTCGTCGAGGCCCGCGAGCAGTTGCTGGACGTTGCCGCCGAGCACACCGAGACGGTGATGCCCGGCTACACCCACCTCCAGCCAGCACAACCGACGACCGTCGCCCACTGGCTGTGCTCCTACGAGAGCGCGCTGGCTCGTGATACGGCTCGGCTGATCGATGCCTACGAACGAACCAACCAGTCCCCGCTGGGCGGCGCCGCCTTCGCGGGGACGCCGTTCGACATCGACCGCGAGCGCACCGCCGAACTGCTGGGCTTCGACGGCCTGGTCGAGAACGCGATGGACGGCGCGTCGGCGCGGGATTTCCTCGTCGAGACGACCGCGGCGGTGACGGGGCTCGCGACGACGCTGTCCGGCCTCGCCGAGGACGTGGTGACGTTCGCCAACCGCGGGCACGTCGAAGTCGCCGACGAGTACGCCTCGACGTCGAGTATCATGCCACAGAAGAAGAACCCGGACACGCTCGAACTCGTCCGGGGGCGGACCGGCGACGCGACGGCGGGGTTGAACGGCCTGTTGACGACGCTGAAAGGCCTCCCGCGGGCGTACAACCGCGACCTCCAGCGCGCCGGCCGCCACGCCTACGACGCCATCGACTCCGTGACCGCCTCGACGGAAGTCGCGGTCGGGGCCGTCGTCACCGCGGAGTGGCCCGCCGACGACCTGGCAGACGCCGCGGGCGAGGGCTTCTCGACCGCCACGGGCGTCGCAGACCGACTCGCACAGGCGGGGATTCCGTTCCGCACCGCCCACGAGATCGTGGCACGGGCCGGCGAGGCGGCCGACCCCGACATCGAGGCAATCGGGGCCGCCGTCGAGGCCGAACTCGGCGAGTCGCTGGAGGAGGTGGCCGACCGCGAGGCAATCGAGGCCGCACTCGACCCCGAGGAGAGCGTTCGGATGCGTGACTCCCGGGGCGGTCCGGCACCGGCGGCGCTGCGCGCTCACCTCGACCGCGTTCGTGAGGACCTCCGCGCGGACCAGGAGGTGCTCGCGGACCGCCGAGAATCGATAGCGGCGGCGGCGACGACGCTCGACTCGGAGGTGAACCGGTATGTCTGAACCGCCCCGGCCCCTCCGGGCCGAATTACCTAAAATTTGATATAGTCTCGCGGGATCTGCCAAAATACCTCTCTTGAAGCGTTTAGTGCCGTTTCTGTACCTAAACACAATGTGATATATTCGACGGGTTTAAGTAATATCGTTCGTTATACGCGAGTACAATGGCAGACACAGTGACCGCAGAAGATCCGATCACAGGCGAGGAAATCGAGGTGCCGGCAGACGTCGAAGTCGGCGAGATCATCGACAGCCCGGTGACGGGCGCGGAACTGGAAGTAATCAGCGTCGATCCGGTCGAACTGGAGGAAGCGCCGGAGCTGGAAGAAGACTGGGGTGAGTGACGTGACCAGCGCTGGCGGTTACAGCCGCCGTCGGGCACGGAGACAGCTATGAACGTTGGAATCTGTTACTCACGGATCCGTCGCGACGAGAAACTGTTACTCTCGGAACTGCGGGACCGTGGCCACGAGATCGAGAAGATCGATGTTCGCAAACAGACGTTCAGTCTCTCGGAGCCGCCCGAAGCCTTCGCGGACGTGGACGTGCTCGTCGACCGCTGTCTGGCGACGAGCCGGAGTCTCTACACCACGCGGTTCGCCGAGGCCTACGGGATTCCGATCGTCAACAGCGCCGAGACCGCCGCGATCTGTGCGAACAAGGTCAGAAACAGCCTCGCGCTCGAACGGGCGGGCGTCCCCACGCCCGCGACGGACGTGGCGTTCACCAAGGAGTCGGCGATGGACATCGTCGAGCGGTTCGGCTACCCCTGCGTGCTCAAGCCGGTCATCGGCTCGTGGGGGCGGCTGATGGCGAAACTCGACTCCGAGTCCGCGGCCGAGGCCATCTTCGAGCACAAGGAGACGCTGGGCCACTACGAACACAAGGTCTTCTACATTCAGGAGTTCGTCGACAAGCCCGGCCGGGACATCCGCGTCGTCGCGCTGGACGGCGAACCGGTCGGCGCGATGGTCCGCAAGTCCGACCACTGGCTGACCAACGCCGCCAAGGGTGCCGAAACCGAGGAGTTCGAGTTGGACGACGAGGCCCGCGAACTCGTCGCCGAGGCCAGCGCGGCCGTCGGCGGCGGCCTGCTGGGCGTCGACCTCATGGAGACAGGGGAGCCGCAAGGCTCCCAGTCGAGCGGGCAGGATGCCCGCGAGAGCGGATACACCGTCCACGAGGTCAACCACAACGTCGAGTTCAAGGCGCTGAACGAGGCCGCCGACGTGGACGTGCCGGCGGCGGTCGTCGACTGGCTGGAAGACACCGTCGCGGGGGTGGAGTCATGACCTACACCGCGAGCGTCGTCGGCGGCAGCGGATTCACCGGCGGCGAGTTGCTCCGCCTGCTCGCCGGCCACCCCGAGTTCGAGGTCGTCCAGGCCACGAGTCGCTCGAAGACCAACAAGACGGTCGGCCACGCCCACCCGAACCTCCGGAACCTGGATCTGCGCTTCTCCAGCCCCGAGGAACTGGAGTCGGTGGACGTGCTCTTCGCCGCGACGCCACACGGCATCTCGATGGAGTCCATCGACCGCTTCCGGGACGCGGCCGACACCGTCGTGGATCTCTCGGCGGATTTCCGGCTGTCCTCGGAGAGTCGGTACGACGAGTGGTACGACGGCCACGAGCGGCCGGAACTGCTGGCGGAGTCGGTCTACGCGCTACCCGAACTGAACCGCGAGCAGTTGCCCGGCGCGGATCTGATCGCCGCCGGCGGCTGTAACGCGACGGCGACAATCGTCGGCCTGCTCCCGCTGGTCGAGGAAGAGATTCTCACCGGTGACGAGCAGGTCGTCGTCGACGTGAAGGTCGGGTCGAGCGAGGGCGGCGCCGGCGGCGGCGAAGCGTCCTCACATCCCGAGCGCTCGGGCGTCGTCCGCCCGTACGCGCCGACGGGACACCGCCACGAGGCCGAGATCGAGGAGTTCCTCGGCCTGGACGTGTCCTTTACGGTCCACGCGGTCGACATGATCCGCGGCGCCTCGGCGACCTGTCACCTGTTCCCCGGCGAACCGGTCTCGAAAAGCGACCTCTGGCAGGCGTATCGGGGCCGGTACGCCGACGAGCCGTTCGTGGACATCGTCGCCGGCGGTGGCGGCGTCTACCGCTACCCCGAGCCGAAGTCCGTCGCGGGCTCGAACCGCGCGGAGGTCGGCTTCGAACTCGACGCCTCGAACAAGCGCGTCGTCGCTTTCTCGGCCATCGACAACATGATGAAAGGCTCGGCCGGGCAGGCGGTCCACGCCGCCAACATCGCGCTCGGTCTGGAGGAGACGAAAGGACTCGAACTCACCGGGTTCCACCCGGTTGGTGCGCCATGACGGGGCGGTTCGCGACGACTTCCGGAGGACGATCCGACGGCCGCGACTTCCGACGGCACGCTCATCTCCGGAGGGGATTCGCGTGACCGTCGTCGTCAAAATCGGCGGCGCCCGCGCGGTCGACCCCGCGGGTGCGCTGGCCGACGTGGCGGCGCTCGTCGACGCCGGCGAGGATGTCGTGATCACGCACGGCGGATCGACGGCCGTCGACGACACGCTCGAACGGCTGGGTATCGAACCGGAGTACGTCGAGACGCCCTCGGGCGTCGTCGGCCGGTTCACCGACGAGGAGACGATGGAGGTCTTCGAGATGGTGCTGCCCGGCCTGCTGAACACGGAGATGGTCGCCTCGCTGCAGAGCCAGGGCGTCGATGCGGTCGGCCTCTCCGGCGTCGACGGGAAACTCCTGCACGGCCCGCGCAAATCCGCGGTCCGCGTCGTGGAGGGCGGCAAGCGGAAGATCCGCCGCGGCGACCACTCCGGGACGATCAAGGAGGTCAACACCGACCTGCTGGAGACGCTACTCGATGCGGGACACACGCCCGTCGTCAGTCCGCCGATGGCCGGTGCCGACGAGGACGAGGACGGGAACTCGATCATCACCGCGGTCAACACCGACGCCGACCGGACCGCCGCGACGCTGGCCGGTGATCTCGGCGCGCGACTCGTGTTGCTGACGGACGTGCCCGGAATTCTCGAAGACCCCGACGACGAATCGACGCTGATCGAGTCCGTCGAGACGCCCGGGGAGTTCGACGAGTTAGAGAGCGCCGCCGAGGGGTTCATGGGTCGAAAGGTGATGGCCATCGAGGAGGCGCTGGACGCCGGCGCGAGCGACGCCATCGTCGCCGACGCGAACGCCACCGAACCGATCACGAGCGCGCTCGACGGTGCGGGAACCCACGTCACCGCGGGCGCAGTCACGGAGGAGCAATCATGAGTGGATTCATCTTTTCGGAGAAACCGATCGAAATCGTCGAGGGTGACGGCGCGTACGTCACCGACAGCAACGGCACCGAGTATCTGGACATGGGCGCGAGTTACGCCTGTGTCCCGCTCGGCCACGGCCACGACGCCGTCCAGGAGGCCGTCCGGGACCAACTCGACCGGCTGACCTACGTTCAGGGGTCGTATCCCGTCGAGATCCGGACGAAACTGTACGAGTTGCTCGCGGAGACGGCGCCGAAGACCGTCGATTACACGTGGCTCTGTAACTCCGGCACCGAAGCCAACGAGGCGGCGCTGAAGTTCGCCCGCTCCGCGACCGGCAACTCGAAGATCATCTCGACGAAACGCGGCTTCCACGGCCGGACGATGGGCGCGCTGGCGACGACCTGGAAGGACAAGTACAAGAAGCCGTACGAGCCGCTGATCGGCGACGTCGAGTTCGTCCCCTACGACGACGCCGAGGCCATGGCCGAGGCGATCGACGACGACACCGCCGCGGTGATCGTCGAACCGGTCCAGGGCGAGGGCGGGATCAACCCCGCCCGCAAGGAGTTCCTCCAGCGCACACGCGTCGAGACCGCAACCAGCGGCGCGGCGCTGATCTTCGACGAAGTCCAGACTGGAATGGGCCGGACAGGCACGCTGTGGGCCTCGGAGTGGGCCGACGTGGTGCCGGACATGATCACCAGCGCGAAGGGGCTGGGCAACGGCCTGCCCATCGGCGCGACGCTGTGCCGGGAGTGGATCGCCGAGAACTACGGCTCACACGCCTCGACGTTCAGCGGCGGGCCGGTCATCTCCGCGGCCGCACACGCGACCGTCTCGACGGTCGTCGACGAGGGGATTCCGGCCCACGCCGCCGAAATCGGTGAGTACCTGCGCGAGGAGTTACGCGCGGAACTCGGCGACGACGTGCGGGACGTTCGCGGCGAGGGACTGATGATCGGAATCGAGGTCAAACGCGGCGCCAACCGCATCCTGCGTGACCTCGCCATCGATCAGCAACTGCTGGCGCTGCCGGCCGGCCGAACGGTCGTCAGGCTGCTCCCGCCGCTGACGATCACCGAGGAGGAGGCCGACGAGGCGGTCGACGCGCTCGGTGAGGTGATCGGCTGATGGCCCGTCCGCCGGAGGGACAGCAATGAGCGCCATCCAGCAGACCGAGGCCCGCGAACTGCTGACCAAACTCGTCAGGATTCCCTCGGTGACCGGTAACGAGCGCCCCTGCGCGCAGCAACTCGCGCGCTTCTTCGAGCGCCACGACCGCGAGGTCTGGATCGACGACGTCGGCAACGTCCGGGCACCGGCCGACGATACCGTCCTCCTCACCTCGCATATCGACACCGTGCCCGGAGACATCCCGGTCCACATCGAGGAGGAAGACGGCGACGAGATCCTCTGGGGTCGGGGCAGTGTCGACGCGAAGGGCCCGCTGGCCTCGATGGCCGTCGCGGCCGTCCACACCGGTGCGAGTTTCATCGGCGTCGTCGGCGAGGAGGTCGACTCCCGGGGCAGTCGGTACGTCGTCGAGGACCGCGACTCGGAGCCGGAGTACGTCATCAACGGCGAGCCCTCCGGCTGGAACGGGATCACGCTCGGCTACCGCGGACTGCTCGGCGGCACCTACGTCGCGACCTCCGAGTCAGGCCATTCCTCGCGGCCGGAGAACAACGCGATCCAAGACGCGATCGAGTGGTGGAACCGCGTCGACGAGGAGTTCGAGCACGACGAGTGGGTGCAGGTCTTCGAGCGAGTCACCTGCAAGCCCATCGAGTTCGAGGGCGGGGTCTCTGACGACGGGCTCTCAGTCGAGGCGACCGTCGACGTGCAACTGCGGGTGCCGCCCGCTTACACCACCGACGAGGTCCGAGAGATCGCAGACGGTCACCTCGAAACGGGGACCGTCAACTGGCACGACAGAGTCGAACCGGTGATGGAGAGTCCCCGGACGCCGGTCGCGCGGGCGTTCCGCGCCGCGATCCGCCAGGAGGACGGCGATCCGCGGATGCTGCGCAAGACGGGCACGAGCGACCAGAACGTCTTCGCCCACGCCTGGGACGTCGATACCGTCTCCTACGGACCCGGCGACTCGGATCTGGACCACTCCCCGAACGAACACCTCTCGATGAACGAGTACGACAAGGCAGTGTCAGTCCTCGAAACCGTCACCGAACGTCTCCAAGACTCATGACCACCAACATCGTCGACGTGGACGATCTGACCGGCGACCAGCTACACGAGGTGCTCGATCTGGCGGCCGAGTTGAAAGCCGCCCAGCGGGCCGGCGACGGCCGGAAACCGCTGACCGACCGGACGCTGGCGATGATCTTCGAGAAGCCCTCGACGCGGACACGGGTCTCCTTCGAGACGGGGATGACACAGCTCGGCGGCCACGCCATCTTCCTCGGCCCGGACGACATCCACCTGGGCCACGGCGAGCCGATCAAAGACACCGCCCGGGCGGTCTCGCGGTACGCCGACTTCATCATGGCGCGGGTGTTCGACCACGACGACATCGTCGAACTCGCGGAGTACGCGACCGTACCCGTCATCAACGGGCTGACCGACGACGCCCACCCCTGCCAGACGCTCGCGGATCTGCTGACGATCCGCGAGCGGTTCGGCGGCTTCGACACGGACGTGGCGTGGGTCGGTGACGGCAACAACGTCTGCCAGTCCTTCGTGATCGGCGCGGCGATGACCGATATCGATCTGACCGTCGCGACCCCGGAGGGCTACGGCATCGCCGGAGACGTCCGCGACCGCGCGGCCGAACTCGGCAACGCCCCCGAGGAGACGACGGACCCGGACGCGGCTATCGAGGGCGCGGATATCGTCTACACCGACGTCTGGGTCAGCATGGGTCAGGAGGATAGACGCGAACAGAAACTGCAGGATTTCGACGGCTTCCAACTCACGACCGACCGCGTCGGCGACCGCCCGGTGATGCACTGTCTGCCGGCCCACCGCGGCGAGGAGATCACTGACGACCTGCTCGAAAGCGACAACGCCATCGTCTGGGACCAGGCGGAGAACCGCCTGCACGCCCAGAACGGGCTGTTGGCGTGGCTTGCTGAGTAGAGGGCACTCGCCGCGAACGGAGTGAGCGGCGAGGGAGTGTTTCGTCCACGTTTTCTCCAGCGGCGGCTCCCCTCTCGGTACCCTCTGAGGCGACGAGATCATTCGACGGGACTGGTAACGCGACGTATGGAGAAAGTCAACTTGGACGAGGCGTTCGCGTCGTTCAGCGAGCAGTGGGACCCGCGGATCGCCGGGGAACTCAACGGGCAGGCGGTGAAACTGGCCAAAGTCGAGGGCGAGTTCGTCTGGCACAGCCACGACGACGCCGACGAGCTATTTCTGGTCCGTAGCGGGACGCTTCGGATCGAACTCCGCGAGCAGTCCGACATCGTCCTCGACGAGGGGGAGTTCGTCGTCGTCCCCCGTGGCGTCGAACACCGCCCGGTGGCCGACCAGCAGGCGGACATTCTGCTCTTCGAGCCGGCGGAGACGACCAACACCGGCGACGTCGACGCCGAACAGACCCAGACCGAACAGAAGTACATCGACTGACCCCGCCGACGGGGCCTTCCACCGTCCGGAGCGGTGGCCCGACCACAGAGTTATCCCTGTCGGCAGAGTACCTACATGAATGGCAGATAACAAAAGCGGGCGAGACAAGCAGGCCCACGACGAGGCCAAACGTCAGCAGAAACGCGAGATGGTTGCCGAACTGGAGCGGATGGACGAGACCGAACCGCCGGTACCGGAGTCGGATCTCAGCGAACTCAAAGACGAACTCGAAGCGGTCTCGTTCCCGGCGACGGGGGCGGAACTCGTCGAGGCGGTCGGAGACGTGCCGGTCTATGAGGAGTACGTGGCGGCCGACCTGCTCCCGGCGACCGACGCCGACCGATACGAGACGGCGGGGGCGGTCACGGCACAGGTCCAGCGACCGACAGTCGCCGGCGCGATGAAACAGATCACGGAAGCCAGCGAGACGGTCACCTCCCTGGAGTTCGGCCGCTCGCAGTGGGACGCCTACCAGAAGACGATGCGGGCGCTCACTGCAATCGACGCCGACGACGACGATATGGCCGTGACGGTGATGACCGAATGGATCGTCGACAAGATCACCGCGGGAGAGACGCTCCCCGGCTCTCGGGCCGTCCGACGGCAGGCCGCAACATTCTGCCGCGAAGCGGGCTACGAAATCCGCAACGACGAGTGGCTGGGTGTGTGAGCCGTCAGCCTTGGTAAAAGAACAATTTCCAGATCTCCTTGCTTTCGAGGTTCTGTCCAACTGAAACTGGCCGGGGTGGCAGTGGCGAGTATACTCGTAACAACTGGGAACTCACACTTCCTGATTTACAACTCGGCAATTCTGGATCAGACTTTTAAAAGAAAATAAGTAGGAACGGGATAACTTATTCGGTACTTGCGTGAGTGCTGTCACTCATGGGCGTTGTCAAACGCGAGGGCGACTGGCGACTTGAAAAGCGTGGCGAGGGCGTCTACGAGGTGACTTATCAGAAGGATGTAGAAGTCAGAATCTACACAGAGGATGCCCCACCAGATGCGCAGATGGGATTCGATACGATCAAGACGAGACAGGTCTCGTCGTACCACGACGCCGAGGAGATCTTTGAGCAGTATGCTCATGGGGAACAGCCGATGGGTATGGGCACGTTGCAAGCCGCTACCGGCGAGACATCAACAACGCCTGCAACTACTGGTGACGAGATAACACTGAGTGAGGTCCCCCCTGCTGGGATTGCATTTGTCATGATCGTTGCTGGTTCATTCACGCTCTATCTCTACAGCCAGAATCCGATGATGATTTTCTTGCCCGTCGGCGCACTCATGCTGGTGGCTGGCATCGGAATCATCGCTTACGGCCTGTATCTCGGGAGTGCTGAGGGGTGGCGCGAAGCGAGTACTTTTCTGATGACTACCGAACAAGAGCGACAGAACTCGGAGTGATCGCTGCTCGCTTCCAGCAACCCACAGCACGAGCAACTTCCCAGTACTTCGGCTCTCCGAGTTGGGAGTTGTGGTTAATGTGTTGTCCCGCCATTACGACAGTGCGACCGCGTGAATAGTATTCCTCCAGTCATCCAAACCACGGCAACCACCTAAAGGCAGACTCAGTTCTGTTGGATCGCGTCGATGACCATCGACGCGGCGACGACGGCCTCTTTCGGTACGTCGCTCGCGTCGTCGATACTGATCTCGTAGGTGTCCTTCATCGAGAACTGCCCGGAGATGGTCCCGACGTGGCCGCCGTCGGCGTCGGTGATTTCGTACTCGTGGGGGATCAGTTCGCCGAGCGGGAGCATGTTTCGGGCGAGCGTAACGGCCGCACCGCGGGAGCTGATCTCCGCGAGTACCGCCTCCGTCCGTGGGTCGCGGACTTTCCAGACATCCTGGAGTATCGAGTAATCGTTGTCGAGGACGACGACCTCCTCACCGGTCTGTGCGTCGCTGAGGACGTAGTTTCCGGCGACGTCGACGATGCCGCCGGCCTCGACTGTGAAGACGTCGTTGCCGTCGGCGTCGGTGAACGGGAACTGCTCTTTCATCTTGAACATCTTCTGTGCGCCCCGGAGGACGACCTCGCCCGTTGAGTTCTCGGCGCGGTACTTGTTCCGGGCGAGCGACTGGACGACGGTGTAACTGTCGTCGGTGAGATCGATCCCGCTGAGTTGCGGCGTCTGTGCTGTTGACATCGTACGCACACGTTCGGCCAGCAACCACTATATTCACGTGCCGGCTCTCACAGTCAGAAACAGCGAGCTACAGCCAGTCGGTGAAACAGCCCTCGACCAGCGTCTCCTGTTGGTTGTCGATGTACTCGGCCTGCATCCCCCAGATCGCCTCTCCGAGCGGGACGCCGGCCTCGACGCTGCCCCGGACGTGGTCGTGTTTCCAGCGAGCGGGGGTGGTCCGGCGGTCGAGTCGCTCCCGGAGCGGCCGGATGTACCGGCGTGCCTCGTCGGTCGACAGCCCCCGGAGTTCGAGGCCGTCGCGGGCGAACTCGAAACACTCCCCGCAGATCTCGTCGATCTCGGTGGTGTCCTCGCCGTCGGCGGTGATCCAGGTGAGATCCGCCTGGAGGCCGTCCTCGACGGCGGCGTAGAAGTTCTGTTCGGCGTCGTCCCAGGGGAGCTGTCTGATGGGGTGCTGGCGGCGAGGCAGACTCTCCATCAGTCCGGCGAAGACCGCCTCGAACGCCACCGAATCGCGGACGGTCGGCTGTGCCGGGAGCGGTCGGAACTCGATGCGGGCGTTTGCCGACGAGCGGGAGGCGCCGTCGAAGACCGGTCTGATCCAGCGCCAGTAGCTGCCGTGTTTGTGCCGCAGGTGCCGGAAGGCGTCGTCGAAGCGGTCCGTCTCCGGCACGTTCATCGGGACGATACAGGTGTCCGCGGCGATGTCGTCGATGGCCGCTTCGACGGTCTCGAACTCCGGCGGGAACCGGACTTTCGGCGCTTCTGACGATCCCTCCGGTGGGTTCAGGACCGTCTCGAAGACGTGAACGCGGTTCTCCATGTGTGCTTCCGAGACGATTTCGGCATCGGGAGCGTCGTCGTAGAGATCCGGCGGGAAAAACGGCGAGTTGACGCCCAGCGCCAGAAGCGGGGCTGCGACACGTCCCGCGTAGCTGAAGTAATCCGGCAGGTCGGGCGCGTGCGGGACCTGATAGTGGGGCTGGATCGAGGTGATTAGGCTCTCGGGCATCACCGTCTCGCCGTCCAGACTGACGTGTGGCGCGTCGATCCGACAGCCGGACGGATACTCGGTGTTTGCCATCGCGTGGTACCGGACCGCGTCGCTCATGTTGGTCGCGATCCGGACGCCGTCCTGTTCGACCGAGTCGGTCAGATACGCCGTCGCGGTCTCACCCGTCGGCGGCACCGTCCACATGCCGTCCGAGACGAGTCGAATCTCCTCGGCGGCGGTCTTGTCGAGTGCCGGGTCGATGTGGGCCTGAATCTCCTTCTCCTGGGCGTCCAGCCCGTAGGTGGTCAGCGGGAGCGGCGTGGTCTGCATCTCGGCGTTGTGCAGGCCCAACTCCTTCTCGAACCCGATCAACCCGAGCAGTCCTCGCGGCATCCGACGGAGCGCGTCCGTCCGGGAGTTGACGGCGTACAGTTCGAGTTCCAGCCCGACCAGCGCCTGCGAGTTGTCGAAGGTGCCGTCGTTCACTTCCGCTTTGAGATGGTCGGCTTCCGCCTGGGCGCGTGATCGAAACTCCTCGGCGTCGACATCGAGGGCCTCTCGAACCGCCGCGGCCAGTTCCGAGGCTGACATGACCGGCCCTTTCGACGGGGACAGGTTTCAATGTCGTGGTCGGCGGGAAATCTGTGCCTTTTTACTCGTGCTCCTGAAACTGCCACGCATGAGCAAAGCAACGAAGATCGTTCTCGGAACGGTCGGCGCGTCGCTGGTGATCGCAGTCGCCATCGTCGCGGTCGTCGCGACCGGACTCTGATGTTCAGCACCCGCGAACTGAGCGCAGCCGTCGAGGCCGTCCGCGACGAGCACGCACCGGGAGCGCTCGTCCTCGACTGCGCGCACGACTTCGAGACCGTCCCGCCGGCACAGGCAGAAGAACTCGGCCTCCTCGTCGACAGCCTCGATCCCGCGAGCTACCCCGCGGAGTGGCTGCCAGCGGACGCGCCGGAGGTGCTGGTCACCTACGCGAGTTCGGATCTGACCGTCGGAATGCCCGGCGACGGCGGCGTCGCGTGGACGCGTCAGACCGAGCCGCCGGTCGTCCTCTGTAAACCCCGTCTCGACGGCTCTCCGGACTCGTTCGTCGACTTTCTGATCGCCGAGGCGCTCGTCGAAGTCGGACTCGACGAGCCAGAACACATGCTCGGGTTCTTCGGCGCGGAGTATCCGAACTTCGCCGACGCCGTGCGGCCGTCGCTTGACCCCGTCGGAACCTACCAGCTCGCGGTCGCCTGTTACGACGCCTATCTCGGCCTGCAGACCCGAGAGATATTCGCCGAGTGGGACGGCCCGCTGTTCGAGGCGTGGCTCGACGCCGGCGACCGACTGTCCGGGCGAGTCGAGGAACTACCGACCGCCATCGCGACCGGCGAACTCTCCGTCCCCGAGGCGGCCGAACTCGCCTGTAACGCGATCAAACACGCCGGCGAACTCCCGGCACCCTTCGACGCACTCGACGCGTCGGCATACCTGGATCACGGGGCCTCCTACGCCGTCGAGTGGGCCGAACGCGTCGCCGAGACGATCAGCGGGTAAGCGGCGCCCGAACCACGGATATTTATTCGCCGGTGGATAGCTTCGAACTACGACGGGACCCCGCCGTCTCGACCCTGGGGTGGTGACTGCTATGCGCCGGAGTGAACTCACACTGTTTACGAGCCGCGAGCCGGGAAGCCAACAGAACGAGACGGTCAGACTCGCGCTGCGCGCGGGGCTGATCCGGCAGTTCGGGAGCGGCCTGTACGCCTTCGCGCCGATCGGACAGCGCATCCGCGCCAGCATCATCGATCACGTCGACCGCGAGATGCGCGCCATCGGCGCCCGCGAGGTCTCACTCCCACAACTGAACTACAGCGGCATGTGGGAAGAGAGCGGTCGGTGGGGTGATTTCGGCGGCGAGATGTTCACCTTCGAGAACCGCGACGGCAAGCGCATGTGTCTCGCTCCCTCCCACGAAGAAGGGATCGTCCGCCTGCTCTCCGGCACGATCCGCTCCTACGAGGACCTCCCGGGGCTGTACTACCAGATCAGCAGAAATCACCGCGACGATCACCCCCGGAGCGGACTCCTTCGCACGAAGGAATTTACGATGAAGGACGCCTACAGCGTCCACGCAACGGCTGAATCTCTCGACGAGCAGTACGAGCGCGTCCGGGAGGCGTACGTTCGTATCTTCGAGGACTTGGACATCGAGTTCGTGATCGCGGACGCGGAGAACAACCTCATGGGCGGCTCTGCCTCCGAGGAGTTTCTGGCGGTCGCGGAGACCGGCACCGCGGACCTGTGGTACTGCCCCGAGGACGACTGCCGGTTCGGGGCGACGGGTGAGTCCCCGCAGTCGGACCTGTCTGCCGGCGACGACTGCCCGGACTGCGGCGGGAGTCTCGCCGCGGGCGAGGGCGTCGAAATCGGCCACATCTTCAAACTCGGGACGCGGTACTCCGAGCCGATGGGGCTGACCGTCGACCTCGACGACGGCAGCCGGCAGGACGTTCTGATGGCGAGTTACGGCATCGGAATCGAGCGGCTCCTGTACTCGCTGATCGAGCAACACGCCGACGAGGACGGCTGTCGGTGGTCGGCCGACGGCTCCGGCATCGTCGCCCCCTACGCCGCCTCGATCATTCCGCTGCAGTACGACGACGAACTCGCGGCGGTCGCGGACTACCTCTACGAGGACTGCGGCCCCGACCAGACGCTCCTGTTCGACGACCCCGACCAGTCCATCGGCGAGCGTTTTGCGGAGAGTGATCTGCTGGGCGTCCCCTACAAGATCATCGTCGGCAACGAGTTCCGCGAGACGGGCGAGGTCGAACTGGAGAGCCGCGACGGCGAGACGGAGTATCTGACCATCGAGGAAGTCCCCGAACGGATCTGACCGTCTGCGTTTACGCCGTATCTCTTTGTATACGCGGCCGAATCAGAGCCGATCAGTGACCGCCTCGGCGTCGTAGTTCAGGCTCAGCTCCCGCGAGCGGCCCCGGCCCTCGACCTCGGTGTAGCTGGCGTCGATGATCCCGAGTTGGTCGAGTTTGTTGATGATCTCGGAGTAGCGGGTGTAGCCCAGGCCGGTCTCGTCGTTGAAGATGTCGTAGATTTCGCCGGCCTGCTTCCCGTCGTTCTCGGCGATCACCTTCACGAGGGCCGTCTCGGAGTCCGACAGTTCCCGGAGCCGCCGGGAGAGATGGACGTACTTCGAGGTCTCGTAGGCCTCCTCGACGTCCTGGAGTTCGACGTGGCGGCTGGCCCGCATCTCGGCTTTCAGCCCGGCGCGTCGCAGCAGATCAATCCCGACGCGGAGGTCACCACCCTGCTCGGCGGTCAGTTCGGCGACCCGGTCGAGCACCGAGGTCGTGATCACGTCGTCGTGAAAGCCGCGTTTGGCTCGCTCGCGGAGGATCTCGACGATTTCGGCCTCGCCGTACTTCGGGAA
This sequence comes from Halovenus carboxidivorans, assembly GCF_009831575.1. Classification (GTDB taxonomy): domain Archaea; phylum Halobacteriota; class Halobacteria; order Halobacteriales; family Haloarculaceae; genus Halovenus; species Halovenus carboxidivorans. The sequence goes on from NZ_WUUT01000001.1 coordinate 136,989, forward strand.
GTACACGTCCTCGGGTCGGAAGACGCTCTGGACGCGGCCGTCGAGTTCCTCCAGGATGTCCAGATCGAGATCCGAGGAGATGAGGATCACGCCGATTTTCGCGCCGCCCTGTTCCTCGTGGGCGCGCAGAAGCGAGTACAGCGTGTCCGAGGCTTCGGACTCGTAAAACAGGTAGTTCACGTCGTCGAGCGCGACGACGAGCACCTCGTCGTCGTCGACGAGCTTGTCGGTCACCTGCGAGAACAACTTCTTGAAGGAGATGCCCGAGGAGGGCGGCTCGTACTCGAAGACGCCCTCGAACAGCTGCGAGAAGATGGCGTAGCGGGTGGAGTTGACCTGGCAGTTGACCCGGATCGTCTTCACGTCGGTCTGAGCGCGCAGTTCGTCGAAGATGATCTGGACGGAGGTCGTCTTTCCCGTCCCGGGCGGCCCCTGTGCCATCACGTTCAGCGGTCGCGAGCCCCGAACGGCCGGCTTGAGCGCGTACTTCAGGCTCTCCATCTGGCTCTCCCGGTGGAGGAAATTCTCGGGCACGTAATCGATCTCGAAGACGTGTTCGTTGCGAAAGACGGACTCGTCCCAGGACAACATCTCCTCGTCGGAATCGTCCGTCATTATACTTTCACCGAGCTTGCGACGGCACTTAAGGGTAATGGGGATTCTGACCGTCAGCCGGGATAACGACTTTTTTCCACCGGGTAGAACCACGACGTATGGACCCTGAACTCCGCTGGCGACTCGATCTGATCATCGGGTTACTGACAGTGCTTGCCCTCTGTGCAGCGGCGCTGGTGCTCATCTTCGGCGGTCTCGGGGCGTTCGGCGTGGTGGTGGTCGCTGGATTCCTCGCCGGCCTGTTGGGACGAGGGCTGCGACACGGGCTGATCTGGCAGCGAGAAACGCGCTAACTTAGAACTTCTCTAACAGCGCGTCGTAGAAGCCGTCTTCGGCCGTCCGGTCCTCCGCTAGCTTCTCGACGATCAGTTCGGGCGTCGACCGCGCCAACTGCCCTTTCACCGGTGTCCGGTCGACGATCAGTTCCCCGTCTTCGATGCCGTCGGCCTGGATCCCGTCGACGGCCAACTCGGTGTCGGCGGCGTCGATGATCTCGCGGGCGAGATGCGAGACGAACACCGCCGTCGCGCCCCGTTCGTCGAGCGCTTCGAGAATCCCGGCCATGATGTTCGCGCTCGCGCCCGGCTCGGTGATACTTTCGAGTTCGTCGACCAGGACCAGCACCGACCGCTGCTCGCTGACGCTCGTGACGAGGTTACCGAACTCCCGCAGCGTCGACTCGAACGCCCCGGCGTCGAGTGTCCCCTGGGTTTTCGCGTGGTAGTGGAGTTCGTCGATCCGCTCGACGCGGGCGTACTCGGCCGGGACCGGCAGGCCCATGTGCGCGAGCGTGACGACTAGCCCGACGAGATCCAGCGTCGAGGTCTTGCCGCCGCTGTTGACCCCCGAAAGCAGGGCGACGCCCTCGACGCGGTAATCGACCGACTCGACCGCCTCGAAGGCGACATCGAGCAGCGGCGACCGCCCGCCCTCGATTGCGAAGCCGTCGCCGCCGAACTCCGGCATCGTGCAGTCGAACGCCTCCGCGAAGCGAGCGACCGCCAGTTCGACATCGAGTTCGAGCGCCCGGTCGACGAGTTCTCGGCAGTCGGCCTGCAGGCCGGCGAGTTCGTCGGCGACCTCCCGCTTTCGTCTGCCGGCCCGCCGGTCGCGCGTCGCCGTCAACTCCTCGCGGAGCCGCGACAGCGCCTGCTCGTCGTGTTCGACCGGGAAAGTCGGCTCCTCCTCGAAGACGCGGTTCGCGAGGCTGACGGTGTCTTCGAGATCCAGGGCGTCGACGAACTGCTCGCGGGCCTTCCTGATCGCGGTCGCGTACTCCTCTGCGAGTTCGCGCTGCAACAGCGAGTCGACGCCGGCCCCGCGCTCGACCAGCGAGAGCAGATCGCCCCCCTCGATGGTCACGTCCCGCTCCTCGATTGCGTTGCGGAGATGGTCGTTCGCCAGCCGTTCGGCCTCCTCGACCGCTCCGTCCAGACTGGCGAGCGCGGCGTTCAGCCGATCGAGATCCTCGTCGCCGCGGACCGCCCCGTCGGAATCGAGTCGGTCGAGCGCCCCGTCGAGCGTATCCAGGTCACAGGGCGGGTCGAGGTCCGCTTCACGGTGGACGGCCGCGGCCGCCTGTAGCGTCTCGCGGTTGTGCGCGAAAAAGGAGAGTGTGCGCTCGGGGACGACCGACTCCGGATCGTCCAGGGCGTCGGGTTCCACGCGGACGTCCCCTTCCAGATCCGTTCCGGCGAAGGCCTCATCGAGCGCGATGACCGTCGAGTAGCCGCGTGCGAGTTCGGAGAGCTGACGGGTGTCCTCGACGAGTTCGACGCTCAGCTCCGGGACGGCCTCGCGGGCCCGCGAGTATGTCTCGGCGTCCTGGGTCGCGAGACACCGGTCCCGGACGTGTACGTCGCTCGGTTCGTCGAGCGGTTCGACCGCTTCGAGCGCGTCGAGAACGGCGTCTGTCGGGTCGTGCTCCATCGCCTCCCGGGCGAACGCCCGGACCTCGTCGATTCGGGACTGCACGCCGCTCGGATACAGCGTTTCGAGCCGCTTCGCGGCGTAGTCGGTCACCGTCCGGTCTTTGAGCAACTCCAGCGCGTCGCGGTGCAGTTCCCGCGCACGGGCGGTCGCAGTGAACCCCCCGGGGTCGTCGTGGCGGGCGCGGATCGCACCCCGAGCGATGCGGGCGGCTCGCCCCTCGCTGATCCCCGATGCGCGTGCGAGCGCCGACACGTCGCCGTCTCGCAACGCCCGTTCCGGGTCGTCGAGTTCGCGCAGCGACGCCGCCGTCTTCTCGCCGACACCGGGAATCGACGTGAGTTCCATCACCTGACCAATTCGGTCCAGGGGAGAAAAATCTAGCGAGGCGACAGCCCTTAACGGCCGAGTGCCCTTCGGGCAGCTATGAGAGTGGGCGTCCTCTCGGACATTCACGGCAACAAGGTCGCGCTCGATGCGGTCCTCGACGATATGCCGCCGGTCGACCGGCTGCTCTGTGCCGGCGATATCGTCGGCTACAACCCCTGGCCCGCCGAGTGCGTCGAGTTCGTTCGGGAGCGTTCGGTGCCGACGGTGATGGGCAACCACGACCGCGCGACCGCGGGCGGCGGGGCCTTCGGCTTCAACAGCATGGCCGGCGCGGGGGTCGAACACGCCCGCGAGCAACTCTCGGACGACCAGTTGGCGTTTCTCGGCGCACTGCTCGACTCCCGCCGGGAGTGCAACGACCGCGTCCGGATCGTCCACGGCCACCCCGCCGACCCGGACCGGTACACCTACCCCGCACAGTTCGGCCCGGAACTGCTCGGCGAGGAGGACGTGCTGGTGATGGGCCACACCCACATTCAGGCTCACGAGCGCTACGACGAGGGCATCGTGATGAATCCCGGCAGCGTCGGTCAGCCCCGTGACGGCGACCCGCGGGCGGCATACTCGGTGCTCGACCTCGACGCGATGACCGTCACCGAACACCGCGTCGAGTACGACATCGAACGGGTACAGGAGGCCGTCAGAGAGGCGGGCCTCCCGGAGCAGATCGGTGACAGACTCGACAAAGGGCGGTGAGCCGCTGTCCGCTCCGCCCAGGTATCAGAACCGGTCGCTCAGGTAGAGACGAGCCAGATCGCGACGCCTGCGAGTACGATTCCGAGTCCCTTGCGCACCGAGAGTGACTCCCCGAGGGCGACGATTCCGACGACGGAGGAGAGCACCAGAAAGGTGCCGAATATCGGGGTTACGACGCTGACAGGCCCTGCTTCGAGTGCCCGGTAGTACGCGAGAATCGCGATCGCGAGAAAGGCCCCGGCCGCGTACATGTACGGGGCGGCGTCGTCTGCGAGATACGTCGTCGGTGCGGTGTCCGAGACCAGAATGACGAGCACTCCAGCAACGACGAGCATCCCGTTCGTCGTGACCAACACCACCTCGCTCGGAATCTCGTTCGTCGCGAGGCTGACAAGCGGCGCGACCAGCGCGTAACTGAGCAGCGCAACGACTGACCACAGGATGTAGTTCATGGGTGGCCGTCCGTCCGCCGAGAATATGGCTGATTCGTTCTCCGGAGGGGTCAGAACACGTCCCGGAGCAGATCGAGCGCCTGCTCGCGGTCCTCCCAGTCGACGAACACGGAGACGGAGGTGGCGCTGGTCACCACGTCGTGGAGGTAGATGTTGTGCTCGGCAAGCGGCGTCAGCACGCGGTTGACCGCACCGCTCTGGCCTTCGAGTTCGCCGCCGGCGATCCGGATCACGGCGATGTCCTCCTCGATGGTGACACTGGAGAGAATCTCGTCTTCGACGACCTGCTCGTGGAGCACCGACTCGGCCTCCTCGGCGTCTTCGCCGTCGACGTAGAAGGTAACGGAGTCCAGGCCGCTGGCGTTGGTCTCGACGTTGACGCCGGCTTCGGAGAGCGCGCTCGACAGACGAGTGAGCACGCCCGGCTGGTTGCGAATCGACCGGCCGGCGACGGTGAGACAGGCCAGTTTCCGCTCCTGTAGATCGATCAGGTTCTCGAACTCCCCCTCGATGTCGGTGCCGCCGGAGAGCAAGTCGCCGTGCTGGTGGTGGACGACCCGGACGTCCAGGTCGTCTGTCTTGTAGGTGAGCGCCGAGGGAGCGACGACCTCGGCCCCGCGGAAGGAGAGGTTTCGGAGTTCGTCGACGGTGATCTCGCCGACGTTTCGCGCGCCCTCGACGACGTTCGGATCGCCGGTCATGACGCCCTCGACGTCGGTGACGATGACGACCTCGTCGGCCTCCATGTAGTTGCCGAGCATGACCGCCGTGGTGTCGCTCCCACCGCGGCCGAGCGTCGTGATCGTGCCGTTGTGGTCCTCGGCCAGAAAGCCGGTGATGACCGGTACGACGCCTTCGCTCATCGCCTTGGCGCAGTCCATGGCTCGGCTCTTGGTCACGTCGACGTCGACCTCGCCGTACTCGTCGGTGATGATCGGCCAGTTCGGCCGCCCCGGTTCCAGGAACTCGGCGTCGATGCCGCGGGCCTCCAGCGCGCCCTTGAGCATCCGCACCGAAGTCCGCTCGCCCATGCTGACGATTTCGGCACGGTCGGCCTCGGTCGCGTCGAACTTCATCTCTTCGAGGAGCACGTCCGTCGTCCCGCCCATCGCGCTGACGACGACTGCTACCTCGTGACCGGCCTCGACCGCCGCCGCGATCGAATCCGCGGCCCGGTTGATCCGATCACCGTTGGCGACGCTCGTCCCGCCGAACTTGGCGACTATCCGCATACGATCACCCGTGTGTGTCGCTGACTCATTTTCCGCCCCTTTGTCGCCGGGGTGGATAACTGTGTTCATCCCTCGAAGTGTTGCCCGACAAATACGTCTCCGCCGCCGGGTCGAGTCGGGCCGACGACAGACGCCCCTCAGCAGTGATTCCACCAGCGTCCCGGTTCCGTCGTTCGGTCAGAGGCCCCACGACCGACGCGCCAGCGGGGGGTCTGCCCTCCTCGACGCATGGTTTAATTGGGTGCGGTGTTAACGAGACACGCATGGAACTGCGGGACGCCCTCGAAGCGGACGCCGGCAGACTCGCCTCCCTGACGGATACCCCACGGGACGTGATGCGCAATCTCGTCCACGACCGGACCGTCCGGATCGCCGAGCGCGACGGGGATATCGTCGGGTTCGTCAGCTACGACGCCCGCGACCAGACGATCCACGTCACGCAACTCGAAGGGAAGGAATCGATCTACGACCGACTACTCGAAGAGCCGTTGCGATTCGCCCGTAGCGAGGACATGGCCGTCGAACTGCTCGTACTCGAAACGGAATCGGAGATCCAATCGGTCGCCGCGGAGATGGGCTTCGACCGGATCGGACCCGGACCGCGGTTCGAGGGCGAGCCGACGGTCCGCTTTCGCGCCGAGGATCTCTGACCCGCCGACGCCCCCCGATTTCTGACAGCGAGCTAATCGCTCGGTTTATACGTGATGACGGCCGTCGAACAGCCGTCTGACGGCCGGCATATGCGGCTGCCGTCTGTCGATTCGGGGGTTTATATTGTCACACGCACCTTTAAGTACAGCCAGCGGCACCACCGGAATGCAGTCGCGACTGCACGTCACACGCTATCCGCCCCCTGTCGGACACACAGTATTTCACCGACGGGATCGAAGAGGTGTCGTATGCTCGAGTTAGCAGACGTACTGGCGGCTCGCGACCGCGTTGCGGAGACATCGCGGCACACGCCGCTGGTGTACTCACACACCTTTTCTGCGATGACCGGTGCCGACGTGCACGTCAAACAGGAGATGCTCCAGCGCACCGGCGCGTTCAAGATCCGCGGGGCGACCAACCGCATTGCGACGCTCTCCGAAGCCGAACGGGAAGCCGGCGTCGTGACGGCCAGCGCCGGCAACCACGCACAGGGTGTCGCCCTGGCGGCCACGCGGATGGGCGTCGACTCGACGGTCGTCATGCCCGAGGACGCCCCCATCTCGAAGATCGAGGCGACGCGGAGCTACGGGGCGGACGTGGTGCTTCACGGGGTCGACTACGACGCCGCCGCCGACCGCGCCCGCGAGATCGAACGCGAGGAGGATCTGTACTATCTGCCCGCTTTCGACGACTGGGAAGTGATGGCCGGGCAGGGGACGCTCGGCATCGAGATTCTCGAAGACCTCCCCAGCGTCGATACCGTCGTCGTCCCCATCGGCGGCGGCGGACTCATCTCGGGAATCGCCACTGCACTCAAGGGAAAGAAGCCAGACGTGCGGGTGATCGGCGTCCAGGCGGAGGGGGCTTCGAGTGTTGCACCCTCACTGGAGAAAGGCGAACGTATCGTCAGGGACAGCGTCGACACCATCGCCGACGGAATCGCGACCCGGACTGTCGGCGAGAAGACCTTCGAGGTGATCAAAGAGCGCGTCGACGAGGTCGTCACCGTCTCGGACGCGGATATCGCGGTTGCGATGACGACGCTGCTGGAGCGCTCGAAGACGCTCGTCGAGGGGGCGGGCGCGGTCCCGCTCGCGGCGCTGCTCGCGGGTGCGTTCGAGTACGACGAGGGGGAGACGGTCGTCCCGGTGCTCTGCGGGGGCAACATCGACATGAACACGCTGACGACGGTCATCATGCGCGGGCTGATCGAGACGGGGCGCTACCTGCGGATCAGGACGGTGCTGCCCGACCGTCCGGGTGCCCTCGATTCGCTCGTCCAGGTGCTCGCGGAGTACGAGGTGAACATCTACGCGATCCAGCACGACCGCACGTCGCGGGACGTGTCGATGGACGACGCCGAGATCGAGATCGACCTCGAAACCCGCGGTCACAGCCACATCGAGGCGCTACTCGACGGACTCGCCGAGGCCGGCTACGACATCGACGTGCTCACAGGCGAGAAGACGCCCGACGGCTCGCGGGCCGACTCGGCCGGTACGCGCAGTTAACCGTCGAGTCTGGCTTCGAGTTCGCCGCGCTCTTCGAGGGTCGCGAGTCGCTCGCTGCCGCCGATGAACTCCCCGTCGACGTACACCTGCGGAATCGTCTCCCATCCGCTCTCCGCGGCGAGGGCCGCCCGGTACTCCTCCAGGGCCGCGAGCACGTCGACGGTGACGATATCGTCGCGATACCGCGTGAGCAACTGCAGTGCCTCCCGGGAGTACGCACACTCGGGGACCTGTTCCGAGCCCTTCATGAAGAGGACGACCTCGTTTTCGGCGAGCACCCGTTCGACCCGCTCGGCGGCCTCCTGAGCGGTGATCTCCGGTTGGGGGCGAAACTCCATAGCCGTCAGTTAGCGTGGGTAATAAAATCAGTTCCGAACTCCGCGAGCGCTCTTTCCCACGAGCGAACTACCGCCGCCGTCGGGAGACTCGTTCCTCCGCGGTCTCCTCGGTGACGAGTTCGTAGAGAATCGCCGCGCGGTCGCCTTCGGTCGGCCGCAGGATCCGACCGAGTCGCTGGGTGAACTCCCGTTCACTGCCGGACCCCGACAGGAGGACCGCCACGTTCGCGGCGGGCACGTCGACGCCCTCGTCGAGGACGTTCGCGGTGACGATCCGGGAGTACTCGCCGGTCCGGAACCGGTCGAGAATCTGTCTCCGTTCGCTGGCGGCGGTTTCGTGGGTGATCGCCGGCAGCAGGAACCGCTCGGAGAGCCGGTAGACGAGGTCGGTGTGGGCGGTGAAGACGATGACGCGGTCCCCGCGGTGGCGGTCGAGCAGGTCGGCGAGGCGATCCACCTTCCGCTCGGCGTTCATCATCACCTCGCGAGCGCGCTGTTTGGCCAGCAGCGCCTCCCGGGCGCGCGGATCGGTCCCGGAGCGTTTGACCAGTTGCTGGTAGTCGCTGCCGCTGTTCAGTTGGATGTTCGACTGCGCGAGGTAGTCGGTAAAGGTCTCCTGGTTGTCCTCGTATCGCTCCCGCTCCGCCGGGGTCAACGACACCTCGATCCGTTTGATGTCGTACGCCGCCAGATACTCCCCGGCCAGCTCCTCCGGATCCAGCCGGAAGACGACTTCGCCGACGAGATCCGCGACCGCCTCGTGGGCTCCATCGGGACGCTCGAACGTCGCCGTCAGTCCGAGCCGGGCGGGTGCCGCGAGCAGGCGGGCGATGTCGCGGTACCCCTCACCGCCGAGGTGATGCACCTCGTCGAAGACGACCAGCCCGAACCGGTCCCCGAGTTCGTCCGCGCGGAGATACGCCGAGTCGTACGTCGAGACGGTGATCTCCTCGACGCGCTGGCTCCCGCCGCCGAGGCGACCGATCGGCCGGTCGAACTCCGCCCGGAGTTCCTCGATCCACTGATCGAGCAGATCGATCGTCGGGACGACGATCAGCGCGGGCGTCCCGAGTCGCTCGACGGCGGCGATCCCGATGACGGTCTTCCCGCTGCCGGTCGGGAGTTCGAGCACGCCGCGCTCGCCCGCGTCCAGCCACGCCCCGAGCGCCTCCTTCTGGTACTCTCGGAGCTGATACGACGACGACAGCGAGAGCGTCGGCAACTCGAATACGTCGTCTGCGTGGTCGGTCCCCGCCAACCGCTCGCGCAGGCTGTCGTACCGAAACGCCGGCACCCGGTGACACTTCGAGCGGGGATCGTACTCGACGTATTCGTCCAGCGGTGGCTCCGACTCGGGCTCTAGCCCGTCGATCCGGATCGTCCCGTCCTCGAAGGTGAGCCGAAGCCGTGACACAGTTAGAATCGGACCCGAACGGCGGTCATTTACTCACTCCGTCGGCGATCCGGACTCGTACTCTAGGTCCCGGAACGCGGCGGCGAAATCGTCGTCGTCGAACTCCGAGATGGCCTCGTCGAGTTCGTCGCGGACCGCGGACATCTCGGATTTGAGCTGCTGGAACTGTTCGCTTTCCTGTAGCTCTGATTCGGGTTTGTTGGCGATGAGCGTGGCGTGTTTCGCCGTCAGGGCGTAGTACCGCCGGAGCTTCTCCTCGTACTCCGAGCAGGCGAGCAGTCGGTCGATCGTCTCGAAGAGGTCGTCCCGCGAGACCGGCTTGATGACGTAATCGTCGAAGGGCATCTCGATGATGTCGAAATCCGGATCCACCGCCGTCACCATCGCCACGCGGATGTTCAGGTCGCGCTCGCGGATCTTCGCGAGGACTTCGTCGCCGGAGATTCCGGGCATCCGGCGGTCGAGCAGGACGACATCGACGGCATCGTCGATCTTGTCGAGCGCCTCCTGGCCCCCGTAGGCTGTCGAGACGATGTACTCACTCTCCAACTGGGCCGCGTACGCGTCGGCGACATCGGGCTCGTCGTCCACGACGAGTACCGTCGCGGGCTCGGTCCCACTCATTCTGTCTTACCTAGCGGCGACTGGAGGCAAAAGGTTTCCGGGTGTTTCGGGCCGCTGGCCGCGTGTCAGGAGCGAATATGTTTAGGAATCCCTCGCCGTAATGCACGTATGAGCGAGTCTCCGAGCGAGCAGTGGTCGTTGCGCCGACTCATGACCGACGTAGTTGGCTCTGGCTACAAATCCGCAGACGACATGACCCGCGAACAGGCCCGCGAAGCGATGACGCGAGTCTTCGCGCGCGAGCCGGACGAGACGACACTCGGGGCCTTCTGGCTGGCGAATCGCTGGAAACGCAACACGCCGACGGAGCTGGCCGCCTTCAGCGACGTGATGCGCGAGGAGAGCGTCCAGACGGCGGCCCCGGCGTGTGATCCCGTCGACTGCGGGGCGAACTACGACGGCAAACACACGACGGCACTGCTCGGGGTCGCGGCCGGTCTCGTCGCGGCCGCCGCCGGGACGCCGGTCGTCACCCACAGCGGCGACCGCGTCCCCACACAGGAGGCCGACGCCTACAAACACGTGCTCGACGAACTCGGCGTTCGGACCGATCTCTCCCCCGAGGAGAGCGCCGAGATGACCGACGAGGTCGGATTCGGCTTCTACTACCAGCCCCGGTTCAACCCCGCGGTCGACGACCTCTACGACCGCCGCGCGCAGATGGGCGTCCGGACGTATCTCAACACCATCGAGACGCTCGCCAACCCGGCCGAGGCCGACGTTCACCTCGGAAGCTTCTATCACCTCTCCCTCGCCAAGCGGATCGTGGACACCTTCTCCGAGATGGAGTCTCAGGAGCTCTCCCGGGTCATCATGTTCCAGGGGCTGGAGGGCTACGACGACATCCGTCCCGGCTCGACGGTCGTCGCCGAGTACGACGGCGAGTTCGACGACTTCGAGATCGAGACGGCGGAATACGGAATGGACTTCGAGCGCGAACAGCTCGAAGTCGAAGACGTGGCGGCCGACTCCGCGGCGATCACCCGCGAGGTCCTGACCGGCGAGCGCGAGGACGCCTTCGCCGACGCCGTCGCGCTGAACGCGGCGGTCCGGATCTACGCCGGCGGCGACGCAGAGAGTCTCGACGGCGGCCTCGAACGGGCCCGGGCGGTCATCGCCGACGGGTCGGCGGCCGACCGTCTCGATGCGCTCCGGGCGTTCTGAGGCCGATGACCGCAGACCCGCCCGCCCACCCCGACGACCCCGACGAGTGGCGACACGAACGGGTTCGGGTCAACGGGGTCGACCTGCACTGTGTCGTCGTCGATCCGGACCGAGCGGCGGTCGACAACCCGACCGGTGCCCCTCCTCTCGTCGTCCTGCTACACGGCTTTCCCGAGCACTGGTACGCTTGGCACCGCCAACTCGACGCGGTGGCGGCCGCCGGCTACCGGGTCGTCGCGCCCGATCTGCGCGGCTACAACCGCTCCGACCAGCCCGCGGGGGTCGCCCCGTACCGGCCGGCCGAACTCGTCGCCGACGTTCGGGGCCTGATCGCCCACTACGGCGGGCCGACGGCGACCGTGGTCGGCCACGACTGGGGCGGGCTGGTCGGCTGGGAACTCGCCATCCGCGACCCCGAGGTCGTCCGGCGACTCGCCGTCCTGAACGCTCCCCACCCCGACAGCTACCGGCGACGCCTGCGACGCTCCCCCGAACAGCTCCTGCGGTCGTGGTACGTCTTCGCCGCGCAACTGCCCTGGGTCCCCGAACGACTGCTGTGGGCCGGGCGTGACCGGCTGGTCGACGCCATCGCCGCCGACGCCGTCGATCCGGCGGCGGTCACCGAGGCGACCCGGACGCGGTACCGCGAGGCAATCGAGCGCGCGGGCTCGCTGGCCGGCCCGATCAACTACTACCGGGCGATGGGCCGGGAGACGCTCGAACTGGCGGGGAAATCGCTGTTGCCGGGCCGCTCGCCGCGGGACGGGACCGTCACCGTGCCGACGCTGGTCTGTTGGGGCGTCGACGACCCGATGCTGGGGCCGGCGCTGCTTGCCGACCTCGACGAGTGGGTCCCCGAGTGCCGCATCCGGCGGTTTTCGGAGACGAGTCACTGGCCACAGCTCGAACGCCCGCAACGGGTGACAGAAGAGCTACTCGACGTTCTCTGACTCAGGCGTCGGAGCCGCTGCTGCCTTCCAGCACGTCGCGGCTGTAGGTGGCCTCCGCGACGAGACGATTGTCGCCCTGGAAGTCGACCGAGACGTCCGTTCGGTCGCTCTGGAACTCCGATTCGATCTGTCCCTGATCGGTCTCGGCGATGCCGTCGGAACTGGCCGCGATGACGGAGGTCACTTGCTCCCCGTCGAAACTGATCGATCCGACGAATCCGCCGCTGTTCTGGACGAAGCTCAGTTCCGTCTCGCTCGACCCGCCGGAGCCGTCGTTTTGCCCGCCGGAGCCGTCGTTTTGCCCGCCGGAGCCGCCGCTTTGCCCGCCGAAGCCGCTGAAGCCGTCGGGGCCGTACCCGCCAAGTGCGACGAGACCGTCTCCGCCGTTGTCGAGGAGCCACCGGAACTCGTCGAACTCGTCGACGGCCCGCCCGTCGCCGCCGACGGCGCTGATGACGGCGTCGACCAGTTCCCGGCTTTCCGCCACGAGCAGTTCCGTCCCGCTGACGGCCGCGACACCGCTGCTCGTGGTCATCCCTGAATCGGAGTTCGCCGGCTCGTAGAAGGTGTAGCCGTTTGATTCGTCGGTCTGCTCGTACTGCGTGGCGAAACTCCCCTCGGACTCCGAGGTCAACTGGCTGTCGATTTCGTCGGTGTCCATGTCCCCGACGACGACCAGCGCCCCGTTCGATAGCAGGATCTGGTTGCCCTGCGAACTGAGCTCAGACCCGCTTTCGGTCTGGATCAGTCCGCTCAGCCCGAGCGCCCCGAGCTGAAAGCCCGCCGCGAAGCCGATCAGGAGCAGCCCGCCCACCGGTGCGAGCATCGGTTCGTCGAGGCCGAGATCACCTTGACTGCCGCCTCCGCCGCTGTCTCCCGTATTGAACTCCTGTAGCGCCTGGAAGTCGGCGTAGGCGAACGACACCTGGTTATTCCGGACCGCCAGGTACTGCTCGTACCCCGTCGAGCCCGAGCCTCCGGAGTCGCCGTCGTCGCTCCCGCTGCTACACCCAGCTATCGCTGCCACCGTCGCCGCCCCGCCCAACTGGAGCATCGTTCGTCGGTCGATAGTTCGATCCATGTCTATTCGTTTAAATTGGTAATCCTATAAAAGTGTGCCGCATAGTTGCATCTCCGGCGAACGTCATCGCGCTCCAGCGAGCCGATCGGCCGCTTCACGCGCTAACGCCTCGAAATCCGCTTCGCTGGCGACGAAATCGACCTCGATGCCGACATCTGCGGCCGTCTCCGCGGTCGGCGGGCCGATCACGCCGACCAGCGCGTCGTCGAGTCCGGCGAGTGCGGCCGCCTCGCGGTCCCGTTCGGCCGCCGCCGCCCGGAAGTTCTCGACGGTGAGCGAGGAGGTGAACAGGGCGGCGTCGAGTTCGCCCTCGGCCGCCGCGACGGCGGACTCGCCGGCGTCCGGTGGCCGCCGCAGTTCGTACAGCACCGTCTCGTGGACGTACGCGCCCGCGGCTTCGAGGCCGTCGAGCAACACCGCCGAGCCGTGATCGCTGCGGGCTACCTCGACGCGTTTCCCGTCGACGCGGTCGGCCAGCGCCTGCACCAACCCCTCCGAGGTGAACTCCTCGGGCACGATGTCGACCGTGTAGCCGGCCGCTCGGAGCGCGGCCGCGGTCGATTCCCCGATGGCACACACCTGCCCGCCCGCCGTCCACTCCTCGCCGAGCAGTTCGACTCCGGTCTTGCTCGTCAGAATCGTGTACTCGCCGTCCGTGCGCGGCTGTGCCCCCGTCGGCTCGATTGCCAGCATCGGGTCGGCCAGCGGATCGACACCCAACTCGGTGAGCAGTTCGAGTGCGCTGTCGAGGCGCTCGTCGGCCGGCCGGAACACCGCGACTGTCGGTTCACTCATAGTTGGTTGCGAGAAACTCCAGTGCCGTCTCACGGGTTCCGGCCACGTCGCCGATGATCGTCACGGCCGGCGGCTCGATGTCGGCCTCGTCGGCGGCCTCGACGATCGTTTCGAGTGTCCCGGTGACGACCTGCTGGGCGGGCCAGGTCGCCCGCTCGACCATTGCCACCGGCGTCGTCGGCGCCAGTCCGGCGTCGATCAGCCGGTCGGTGTACTCCGGCAGTCGGGTCACGCCCATCAGGACGACGATCGTCCCGCCGGTCGCGGCCAGCGCCTCCCAGTCGACGGCCGACTCCTCCTTGTTCGGGTCTTCGTGGCCCGTCACGACCGAGAACGTCGAGGCGTGGTTGCGGTCTGTGACGGGGATGCCGGCGACCTCCGGGCCGGCGATGGCGGAAGTGATCGCCGGGACGACCTCGAAGGGAACGCCGTGGTCGGCGAGATAGCGCATCTCCTCGCCGCCGCGACCGAAGACGGTCGGATCGCCGCCCTTGAGTCGGACGACCGTTTTCCCCTCGCGGGCGAGTTCGACCATCCGCTCGTTGACGTACGATTGCGGCGTCGTGTCTCCGTGGCCCCGGGTTCCGACGTCTTCGAGGCGGTCGGGGTCGATCCGGTCGAGGATGTCCGGTCCCGAGAGCTTGTCGTGGAGGATGATATCACCCTCTTCGAGCAGTCGCTTGGCCTTGACCGTCAGTAGCTCCGGATCACCGGGCCCGGCCCCGACCAGGTAGACGATTCCGTCGGCTGTCTCGGCGCGTTCGGTCATGATCGTTTGGGCTCGTCGGGCTCGTCTCGACGCGCCTGTTCGATGAGTTCCGTCGCACCCTGGTCGGCGAGGTCGCGGGCGAACTCCCGGGCGGCCTCGGCGTGTCGCTGGATCGGGATATCGCGGCTCGCCCGCACCTCGTCGCCGCCGTCCTGTGCGAGCACCCGGACCGTGGTGTTGACGTACTCGCCCTGGAGGCGGGCGCGGATGCCGACCGGCGCGACACAGCCCCCGCCGAGTTCGGCAAGAATCGACCGCTCGACGGTCGTCTCGACTCGCGTGTGCGGGTGATCGAGAATCTCGTGCAGTTGGTCAGCGAGGTCCCCGTCCAGCGCCGTCACGGCGATGGCTCCCTGCGCGGGGGCGGGCACAATCGTCGTCGGATCGAGACGTTCGTACTCGACGAGTTCGAGGAGGTCGCTCCGCGCGAGTCCGGCCTCGGCCAGACAGATGGCGTCGTACTCCGTCTCGACCTCCCGTCCGAGCGCCTGCCGTTCGAGTTCGCTCAGATCGTCGAACCACTCCTCCGAGCCACGCTCGTACTCCGTGTCGTCGTCGGGCTGTTCCGCCTCCTCGTCCTCGCCGGGCTTTTCGGCCTCGATACGAGCCTCGTGCTCCCGCTGTAGCGACGGCGCGAGCAGTTTCTGGACCCGCGTGTCGACGTTGCCCCGGAGCGGCTGTACGTCGAGGTCCGGCCGCTCGGCGAGCAGTTGTGCCCTCCGGCGGAGACTCGACGTGCCGACCGTCGCGCCCTCGGGCAGGTCCGCGAGCGCCCGGCCGTCGGGGGTGACGAGCACGTCCCCGGCGGGGCCGCGTTCGGGCGTGCCCGCGACGATCAGTTCGTCGGGCTGTTCGGTCGGCATGTCCTTCATCGAGTGGACGGCCGCGTCGAGGTCGCCCGAGAGCACCTTCTCGTCGAGACTCCGGACGAAGGCTCCGGTCGTTCCCAGTCGGTGGATGAGTTCGTCCTGAATCTGGTCGCCGGTGGTCTCGACCTCGACCAGTTCGACCGACAGGCGACGCTGTGTGAGTTGTTCCTCGATCATCGCCGCCTGTCGGCGGGCCAGTGCCGACCCGCGCGTGGCGATCCGTACGGTGTCCCCGCGAGTACTCATTACCGTTTCTCTGCGGTCCGTGGTGAAAAACGCATCCTCTCGCGAGTCCCGCTGATCCGGGACTCCCGACACAGGTCGTACGGATTATTGGCCTGCGACCAGTGGGACGACTGTGACCGACTGGCCGCCGACCGATCCGACCGACGCGAGCGCCGTTGCCGACCGACGGGACGACCTGGTCGCCGCCGTGACCGACCACGCCGGACAGATCGCCTACCAACTCGCCCGCCTGGAGGGCGGCGATTACGGCCAGCGGACCTTCGAGACCGAGCGCGGCGACTGGACGCTCGACTACGAGGCCGGGGACATCTCCTATCTCCGGTTCGACCCCGGCCGCGGCGAGGAGGTGTACGTCGTCTCGACGAAACAGCCACCCGAACCGGGACCGCTCGCCGACGCGCTCCGGGATTACGACGCCTTCGTCTCCGCGTTCAACGAGTACGTCGACTCGCTCGACGGCGTCCTCGACGACGTTTCGACCGACTTCCCGCCCGTCCACTCCACGGACGAGGCCGTCGCGGAGCGCGACCGCGTGCTGGACCGTATCCGCGATGTCTGTGACCGCATCGCCCGCGAACTCGAACGGTACGAGGGCGGCGAGTACGGCACCTTCACGACGCGGGTCGGCGGCACGCGCTGGGAACTCAACTGGGACCGCGACGGCGTCTCGTATCTCCGCGTCGGCGGCGAGGACGGCATCTATCTGCTCTCGCAGTACCAGCCACCCTCGGCCGACGACATCCGGGAGTGTGCGCCCGACTTCCCGGCGTTCGTCCGGGCGTACAACGACGAGGTCGCCCGTCTGGAGGCCGACCTCGAACAGATACAGCTGTGAACTCCGGCGCGGACGACTGCCGGCGTTCGTGGGGGATTTGTAGCTGCTGGCCCCAGTGAGCGTATGACAGATCTCGGCTGGGAAACCGTCTCTGAACAGATCGCATACAGTTGCGAGGGCTTCGACATCGTCAACGAGCGGGTCCGGCTTCCAGACGGGACCGAAGCGGAGTTCGATTACCTGACAGAGGGCGCGAGCGCGGTCGTTCTCCCCTTCACGACCGACGGCGAGGTGGTCGTCATCGACGAGTGGCGCCACGCCGTCAAACGGCGGAACCGCGGCCTCCCGGCCGGGAGCCTCGAAGCCGGCGAGGACCGCGAGCAGGGCGCGCGCCGGGAACTCCGCGAGGAGACCGGCTACGAGGCCGGAAAGATGTCGTATCTCGGCGGTTTCGAGCCCGCGAACGGCTTCTCCGACGCCTATTTCCACTACTTCGTCGCCCGCGACTGCGAGCCAGCGGGCGAGCAGTCGCTGGATGTCGACGAGACGATCGAGGTCACCACGACGGCGTTCGGAGACCTGCTCGATGCGGTCCGGAGCGGCGACCTGGAAGACGGCCGCACCGCGACCGCGATTCTCTACTACGCGCTGTTCGAGCGCGACGAGAGCTGAGAACACCGAGCCGCCGACCCGGATCAGTCGTCGGCCGTCACCGCTCGTTCTTCGGTGATCAGTTCGGCGGCCTTCTCCGCGATTGCAATCGTCGGCGCGTTGGTGTTGCCGCTGGAGATGGTGGGCATCACCGAGGCGTCGACGACGCGCAGATCGGAGACGCCGTGGACCCGGAGTTCGTCGTCGACGACCGCCATCTCGCCGTCACCCATCTTGCAGGTGCCGACCGGATGATAGACGGTGTGAGCCGTCTCGCGGACGTGTTCTTCGATCTCCTCGTCGGTCTGGACGTCCTCGCCCGGCCAGACCTCCTCGCCGCGCCACTCCTCGAGCGCGTCCTGCTGGGCAATCTCGCGGGCCTGTTTGACCCCTTCGACGATCACGTCGAGATCCGTCTGTTCGGAGAAGTACTGCGGATCGATGATCGGATCGTCGTGCGGATCGTCGGACGCGAGTTCGACGTAGCCGCGGCTCTCCGGTCGGAGTTGGGTCGCGCCGATGGAGAAGCCCTGGCCCTCCTCGGGGTTGGCGAAGCCGTGTTCCATGTAGTACACCGGGGCGAAGTGAAACTGCAGGTCCGGCGCCGGTGCGCTCTCGTCGGCGTAGGTGAACCCCCCGGCCTCCCCGATGTTCGTCGTCGGTGCCGGCTCACCGCCTTTCGTCCGTTCGTAGACGACGAACCCGAAGAGGTGATCCTGCAGGTTCTGACCCACGCCGGGTCGATCCGCCACCACGTCGACCCCGTGATCCCGGAGGTGCTCGGCCGGGCCGATTCCCGACAGCATCAACAGCTGTGGGGAGTTGACCGCGCCCGCGGAGACGATCACCTCGGCGTCGGCGTCGGCCTCGTGACGGTCGCCGTCCTGTTCGTAGCTGACGCCGACGGCCTGGTCGCCGTCGAAGCGGATCTCGGTGACCTGTGCGCCGGTCTCGACGGTGAGATTGTCCCGGTCGAGAATCGGCGTGATGTACGCCTTGGCGGCGCTGCAGCGCTGCCCGTCCTCCTGGGTGACGTGATAGAGCCCGGTCCCCTCCTGCTCGGCCCCGTTGAAGTCGTCGTTGCGCGGAATTCCGTACTCGGCGGCGGCGTCGACCATCGCCTCCGAGACGGGGTGTGGGTCGGCCGCGCTGGCGACGTTCAGCGGTCCCCCCTGGCCGTGGTACTCCGACTCGCCGGGCTCGAAGTGCTCGGCCTTCTTGAAGTACGGCAGCATCTCGTCGTAGCCCCACCCCTCGTTGCCGCGTTCGGCCCACGTGTCGTAGTCGTGGGGCACGCCCCGGATGTAGATCATCGCGTTGATCGAACTCGACCCCCCGAGGGTCTTGCCGCGGGGCCAGTACAGTTCCCGACCGTTCATCTCCGGCTGCGGCGTCGTGCTGTAATCCCAGTCGACCTCGCTTTTCATCAGGTGCGGGAACATCGCCGGGACGTGAATCTCCTCTTTCTCGTCCGGCTGTCCCGCTTCGAGCAGGAGCACGTCCGCGCCCGCTTCTGTCAGGCGGTGCGCCATCGCACAGCCTGCCGATCCCGCCCCGACGACCACGTAGTCGTGTGCTACCTTGCCACTTGACATGACGAGTCGTACATCGGAAAGATCCATCATAAATGTTTGTGAACGTACTACGAGTTTGCCGCCGCCTACGCACACGTTGGATACCGGGGCGGTTAGCGGTGGGCACTCTGTGTATGTGCACTACAGTACCACATGCTGACGTTCCCAACGACGGACAGCGTCCGTCTCTACTACGAGGAGTGAGACGGCGAGCCGATCGTACTCGTCTACGGCTGGACCGACGACTACCGTGGGATGCCCTCGGATCTCTCGGTACGGGCCCTCGTCACACGCGGCGGGCGGAGCGTTCTCTACACGCCGGAGACCGCCGAGTCCATCGCGGCGCAGATCCCGGGCTTGCCGTTGGTCGGCTTCTCAGATGTCGACCACGGTGTGTCGCTGTGTGTGGCCGACGAGCTGCTGGCGGACTGCGTGCGTTTCTGTAACGACAGACCACAGCGTTGAAACGATATCCCGCGGTAGTACCGCTAATGACGCTTCGAGTGACGAACTCTCTGTCCGGTGAGCGCGAGCCCTTCGAGCCACAGGATCCCGACTCCGTGCTGCTGTACTATTGCGGGCTGACGACCTCCGATCCGGCACATCTCGGTCACGCTCGCGGCTGGGTGCACGTCGACGTGATGCACCGCTGGCTCGATTGGCTCGGCTACGACGTTCGTCACGTGGAGAACTTTACGGACGTAAACGAGAAGATCGTCGCCCGGGTCGGCGAGGACGGGACGAGCGAGGCCGACGTTGCCGAGTCCTACGTCCGCTCGATCATCGAGGACATGCGCGGACTGAACCTCAAGCGCGCGGAGGTCTACCCCCGCGTCTCCGAACACGTCCCGGAGATCATCGACCTCGTCGAGCGGCTGATCGACCGCGGCTACGCCTACGAGGCTAACGGTTCGGTCTACTTCGACGTGACCAGTTTCGAGGAGTACGGCAAACTCTCGAACCAGGACCTCGACGAGATGGAGGCCCAGGGGACCCCCGAGGAACAGTCCGAGAAGCGCAACCCGGCCGACTTCGCCCTCTGGAAGGCCGGCGGCGTCGATCCCGACGCCATCGAAGACCACCAGCACGAGGGGGCCGCCCCCCCGGAGGAGGCCTGCGAGACCGCCCAGACCTGGGAGTCGCCGTGGGGCGAGGGCCGTCCCGGCTGGCACATCGAGTGCTCTGCGATGAGCATGACCCACCTCGACGAGACGATCGACATCCACGTCGGCGGGCAGGATCTCGTCTTCCCCCACCACGAGAACGAGGTCGCACAGAGCGAGGCCGCCACGGGCGAGACCTTCGCGAAGTACTGGCTGCACGTCCGCCTGCTCGACGCTCCCGACGACGAGAAGATGTCCTCCTCGCTGGGGAACTTCGAGACCGTCGCCGAGGCGCTCGACAGCTACGGGCCGAACGTGGTCCGGACGTTCCTGCTCTCGACGGCCTATCACAGCCCCGCGACCTACAGTTCGGAGACGATCAGCGAGGCCGAGGCCCGCTACGAGCGGCTGGAGCGCGGCTACGAGCGCGCGACCGGGGCCCTCGACAGCACCGACGCCCGGACGAAAGTCGAGGACGAACAGCTCCGGGCGGCCGTCGAGACGGCCCGCGAGGAGTTCGAGGCCGCGATGAACGACGACTTCAACACCCGCGGCGCGCTGGCCAGCCTCCGCGAGTTGACCGGCGCAGTGAACGCCCACCTCGACGAGCACGAGGCGTACGATTACGTCGGTCTGCGCGAAGCGGTCGAAACCTACGAGGAGTTCGGCGGCGACGTGCTCGGGTTGACCTTCGGGACCGGCGTCGAGGAGGGAACCGTCGATCTGGCCGGCGAACTGGTCGAACTCGTGCTCTCGGTGCGCGAACAGGAGCGGGAGGCCGGCAACTACGAGCGGGCCGACCAGTTACGCGACGACCTCGAAGCCCTCGGCGTCGAAGTGCAGGACACCCACGACGGCCCCGAGTTCCGCCTCGAATAACGCCGTCGTACCACGTCACGGGGTTTATTGCTGCGAGCGCCAAACTCCGGTATGGTCGTCGAGATCGAAATGGGCTGGCGGCAGTTGCTTTTCGAGAACTATCCGGTCGATCCCGCAATCGTCGAACCCCACGTTCCCGACGGACTCGACGTGGACACGTTCGACGGCTCGGCGTATCTCTCTGTCGTGCCCTACACCAACATCGACGTGCGGCCGAAAGGCCTGCCGGCGTGGGCCGGCTCACCGCTCCCGGAACTGAACCTCCGGACGTACGTCAGCCACGACGGCGTCCCGGGCGTGTACTTCCTCAGCCTGGACGCACAGGGGGTGCCGGGCGTGCTCGGCGCGCGGCTGCTCCAGTCGCTGCCGTACTACTACGCGCGGATCTCGATGGACTCGACGGGCGATCGGATCCACTACCGCAGCACCCGTCGCCACCCCGGGGCCCGCCACGCCGCCTACGAGGCCACCTACGGCGCGGACGGCGACCCCTACGAGGCCCCCGAGGACCCGCTCACCGAATTCCTCCTCGAACGCTACCGGCTGTACACCGAATCGCCGAGCGGTCGGCTCCGGACGACCGCGGTCGAACACGAACCGTGGACGGTCTATCCGGCCGAAGCCGATGTCACGACGAACACGCTGTTTGCGGCCAACGGTTTCGACAAGCCCGACAGCGAACCGGTCCGGTACTACGCGCCGGGCGTCGACGTGCTCGCGAGACGGAGCCAGTCGGTGTGATCACCGGCCGAGTTCCTCGTGTGCGCTGGAGAGGTGTCGCGAACAGAACGCGGCGACCAGCGAGAGTTCGCCGGCGAGCGCGCCCGTCGCGATCACTTCCGCGAGGCCGTCCGCGTTGGCTCCTGCCGGATCGCCGCCGCCACCGAGTCCGAGCACGTCGAGCGCCTCGCTCTGAGTGTCGAGGCTCGTCCCGCCGCCGACGGTCCCGACCTCTAGGGAGGCGAAGGAGATGCTCGCGTACAGCCCGTCCTCCCGGGCCTCCATCGTCGTGATGGCGTTTGCGCCCTCGACCACCTGCGCGGCGTCCTGTCCCGTCGCCAGGAAGGCCGCGGCGACGGTGTTCGCGGCGTGGGCGTTGAAGCCGAGGCTGGCGGCTTTGGCGCTGCCGATCAGGTTCTTCCGGGTGTTGCCCTCGGCCATCGCCTCGGGCGTGGTGTTGAGTCGCTCCTCGACGAGGCCGCGGTCGATGACGGCGTCGGCGGTCACCGACCGCCCTCTCCCCTCGATGGCGTTGATCGCCGCCGGTTTCTTGTCCGAGCAGAGGTTTCCGGAGAGGGCCACGAGTCGGGCGGGCGTCTCCGCCTCGATCACCTCACTCGCCTCCCGCGTCGCGATCGTGGCCATGTTCATCCCCATCGCGTCTTTCGTGTCGTAGATAAACCGCAGGAAGACGTTGTCACCGACGACGTACGGATCGATCTCCAGCAGTTCGCCGTGGCTGGTCGTCGACTCGGCGGCCTCTCGCAGTCGGTCGGTGTTGTCGTCGACCCACTCGATGACAGCCTCGGCCTCGGCGACGCCCGCGACCTGAAAGACGGGGGCGCGGGTCATCCCCGAATCGGTCACGCGAGCGGTCGCACCGCCGGAGTCCTGAATCGCGGAGAGGCCGCGGTTGACGCTGGCCAGAAGCGCCCCCTCCGTCGTCGCGAGCGGCAGGAAAAACTCCCCATCGGCGCCGGAACCGTCGATTTCGACCGGGCCGGCGACGCCCATCGGAATCTGTGCGCCGCCGATCATGTTCTCGATGTTCGAGTCGGCCTCGCCGGCGTCGAAGGCGTACTCCCCGACGGTCGCTAAGTCCGCCCCGGTCTCGCGTTCGACGTACAGCCGCCTGGCCGCCGCGGCCGTCTCGGCGTCGGTGTGGTCGTCGAGTTCGTACAGTCGAAGCTCCCCGCTGGCGAGTCGGTCAGCGAGGGTCTCGGCGTCGGTCATGCCTGTACGGTTACCGCCGCCGAATGTAAGCACACCGGACGCCACTGCCCGGGAGAGTCAGTCCAGCGCCGGCACGGCCGCCCCCGGCGTCTCGGCCTGTTCGGACGCGAGGGTGTCGAGTCGGTCCAGCACCGACTCCGCTCCCGTTTCGCCCTCGTTCGGCGTCAGATAGACCAACTCCTCGCCCTCGTACTCGGCCAGCGCCATCGTCGGGAGCGTGGTCACCTCACGGGTCGTCTGCGTCACCGCGGAGTCGATCCGCTCCCGTCGGAAAAACCGGCCGATGTCGCGCTCGTTGCGGTCCGCCCACGCCTCGAACTCCGCGAGCCGATCCCGTAGCCGTCGACCGGCCCCCGTCCGAGCAATCGGCTCGTCGTGAGCGATCCGGTCCCCCCAGACCCGTATCTCGTAGTCGTCGACGACGCCCTGATCGGACAGCGATTCGAGCCGATCGAGGGCCGTCCGCTGGTTGCCTCCCGTTCCCTCCGGTGCGAGCGAGCGCACGAACAGCGTGAGCGTTCGGTTGGCTGACATCGAAATCAGTTCGCATATGGGCTTTCTGGATGAAATTTGTTACCTTCCGCTCGGACCGTGCGCCGACGCCGGGGCCGCTGTGTTGAACACTGACTTATACGCGGCCCGCCAACAGCGGGTATGCTCAGAGGACGTTTCGAGGCGGCCGGCGACCTATCGCCGGGGGAGTTGCGATCGGAGTACGAGGCGGCGCTCGTCGAGACCATCGAGAGCGTCGGTGCGGCGGCGGTCGCCGACCGGACCGGACTCGACGAGGCGACGATCCGAGCGCTGGTCGACGGGGAGAGCCCGGAACTCACCCTGGAGGAGGCCGCGGCGATTCTCGGCACAGACGACCAGTACCCCGACGCCGACGCCATCGAGGCCGAAGCGCGGGACATCCTGCTGATGGGGATGTCGATTGCCGTGCTGGATGTCGAGGCGATTGCCGCCGGGATCAACGACCGACTCGAACCCAAGGAGATCCAGCAGAAAGTCGAGGGCCGGTATCCGATCACCCTCGAAGAGTACGCCATCATCCACAGCTACATCGAGCGTGAGAAACGATGACGGTGCTCGTCCTCGGTTGCGGCTACGTGGGGCTCGAACTCGGCCGTCAACTCACCGACGCGGGCGAACGCGTCGTCGGCGTCCGCCGCTCGCACTCCGGCATCGAAGCCATCGAGGAGGCGGGCTTTCGAGCCATCCAGGCTGATATCACTGACCCCGACGCGCTCTCGACGCTACCCGAGGCCGACACCGTCGTCTACGCGGCGAGTTCGGGCGGTCGCGGCGCCGACGCCGCCCGCGAAATCTACGTCGAGGGCCAGCAGGCGGCCATCGCGGAGTTCGCCGACCGCGATGAACCACCGGAACGGTACCTCTACACCTCCAGCACGGGCGTCTACGGCGACCACGACGGCGAGTGGGTCGACGAGGAGACGCCCCTGGAGCCGACGACGGAGAAGACGGAGGTGCTGGTCGAGGCCGAGCGCGTCGCGCTCGAAGCGACCGCAGAGGCGGGCATCGACGGCACGGTTGCTCGCCTCGCCGGCATCTACGGCCCGGACCGGTACCGCCTCCAGCGGTACATCGAGGGACCGGTGACCGAGGGCTACCTGAACATGGTCCACCGCGACGACATCGCGGGCGCGATCAGTTTCCTCCTCGAGGAGGACCTGGCCCGGGACGAGGTCGTGTTGATCGTCGACGACGAACCAGTCCAGAAGTGGGAGTTCGCGGACTGGCTCGCCGAGGAGTGCGGCGTCGACGCCCCGCCGAAGCGGACCACGGAGGAACGTCTCGACGACGCGGATCTCTCCGAGACCGCACGACGGCGTATCGAGACGAGCAAACGCTGCAGCAACGACAAGCTCAGAGACCTCGGCTACGAGTTCACGTACCCGACCTACCGCGAGGGCTACCGCGACCGGATCGAGCAGTTCCGCGCGTCGAACGCCTGACCCGTCCGCGTGCCGTCTGGTAGCAAACATACAAACAATAATACTTAGTAGCCAGACAATCCCAGTGACCGTATGCTGGTTGCTGGTGTCGTCGGCGTCACCCTCTCATCAGCAGTCACGGTCCGTCCGCTCGTGTTGGCTGCTCTCGCCGGCGCCGTCCTCCTCCCCGTCGGGTATCTAATCTACAGACGCTTTTTCGCACCCCCCGGCAAGCGCTTCGCTCGCGCCGTCGGTTCGGCCGAGGAGGTGGCCGTGCTGATGCACCCGAACCCGGATCCCGACGCCATGTCCTCCGCGCTGGGCGCACGCGCCGTCGCCGACAGCGTCGACACCGAGACGACGCTTTACTATCCCGGACAGATCCGCCACCACGAGAACCGCGCCTTCCAGACGGTACTCGACGTGACCTTCCAGCGGATCGACAGCGCCGACGACATCGACGAACAGGAGGTCGTCCTCGTCGATCACAACGAAGCCCGCGGCTTCGAGGGGGCCGAAGCGATCAACCCTTTGGCGGTCGTCGATCACCACCCCGGCGGCGGCACGGCGGAGGAGTTCACCGACGCACGCACCGACTACGGGGCCTGCGCGACGATTTTCGCCGAGTACCTCCGACAGATCGGCAAGGAACCGATCCCTCCCGACGACGCCGACGGCACCGACCGGGACGGTACGATCCCTCCCCGGGTGGCGACGGCGCTGGTCCACGGCATCCAGTCGGACACGAAACACCTGACCAACGGCTGTTCGGCCGCGGAGTTCGACGCCGCCAGTTTCCTCTATCACGGTATCGATCAGGACAAACTCGACCGGATCGCGAACCCCGAAATCGACGCGGAATCGCTCGAAGTGAAAGCGCGGGCGATCACCGACCGACAGGTCGAGGGCGCCTTCGCGGTCAGCGACGTGGGGACGGTCTCGAACGCCGACGCGATTCCCCAGGCGGCAGACGAACTCCGCCGTCTCGAAGGGATCAACGCCGTCGTCGTCCTCGGGGACAACGACGGTGCGATCCAACTCTCCGGGCGCTCGACGGACGACCGCGTTCACATGGGCAAGGTGCTGGAGACCGCCGTCGAATCGGTCCCGATGGCAGAGGCCGGGGGACACGCCCGGATGGGCGGCGGTCAGGTCCCGCTCGATCACATGGAGGGGCTCGCTCCCGGCGAGGGGCTGACCCGCGAGGAGCTGAAAGCGCGGCTGTTCGACGCGATGAACGGCGCGCTCTGAACGTGCGATTTACGGGCCGCCGCCGCGACGGACCCGTATGCTCATCACGCTCGAGGGACTCGACGGCAGCGGCAAAACGAGTTGCGTGGAGACGCTTCGGGAGGCGGTCCCGGAGGCGACGTTCACCCGCGAACCCACGGATTCGTGGTACGGCGAGGCAGTCCAGCGCTCGATCGACGACGACGACGCGGACCCGCTCGCGGAGCTGTTTCTGTACGTCGCGGACCACGCCGCCCACCTGAGCCGCACGATCGAGCCGGCGCTGGCGGCAGACCAGACTGTCATCTCAGACCGCTACTCCGATTCGCGCTTTGCCTACCAGGGCGCGACGCTCTCGGACCGCTTCGAGGACAGTCTCGCCTACGTCCAGCGGCTCCACGAGCCGTGGACACGCCCGCCCGACGCGACGATCTATCTCGACGTCGACCCGGCGACGGCGACCGAGCGCAGCGGCGCGACCAACAAGTTCGAGACCGAACAGTATCTCGAAACTGTCCGCGAGAACTACGAGCGGCTGATCGAGGCCGAACCCGAGCGGTTCGTCCGGGTCGACGCGACCCAGTCGCGACAGGCCGTTCAGCAGGAGGTTCTGGAAGCCGTCGAGACGCTTCGCAACGAGTGAGTGTGCACACCGAACGCGGAACCAGCACACGCTTAACCCCGAACGCGGCGGAAGCTCACCCGTGTCGATCCCACTGACGCCGACGGTCGTGACGCTGGTCGTGGTCGTCTTCCTGCTCGCGGGCGCGATCAACGGTCTCGCGGGCTTCGGATTCGCTCTCGTCGGGACGATGGCCCTCGCCGTCTCGATCGATCCGGCCGTCGCGGTCGTCTTTGTCGTCGTCCCGATACTCGCTGTAAACCTCTCGCTGGTCGGGGAGCTGTCTGGCTCTGACCTCCGAACCTGCGGGCGGCGTTTCGCCCCGCTGCTGGCGGCGGCGCTGGTCGGCACCGTCCTCGGGATGGCCGTCATCGACCGCCTCCCCGCCGCCCCGCTTCGGGTCGGACTGGGTCTCGTGACGCTGGCGTTCGTTCTCAGCCTGCAGTCGGCCGTGCCGATTCCGGGGCTCGACCGGGCGAAAGAGGGGTGTTTCGCCGAGACCACCCCAGCGATGCTCGGTATCGGTGTCGTCTCGGGGCTACTCTTCGGTGGGACGAACGTCGGCGTCCAACTCGTCGCCTATCTGCGTAGCTGTGACCTCTCTCACGGCCTGTTCGTCGGCGTCGTGGCGATGGTGTTCGTCGGACTCAACGCCGTTCGAGTGGCCGCCGCGGGCGTGCTCGGTCTCTACCCCGACCCCGCGACGGTCGGGCTCTCCGTCGCCGCGGCGGTTCCGGCAGTCGTCGGTGTCGCGGTCGGGAGACGACTCCGAGACGTCATCAGCGAACGGGCGCGAAACGGGGGTGTCATGGCGCTGTTGACCGTGATCGGCCTCCGACTCGTCGCCGGCGGGTTGGGGCTGTTCTGAGCCCTATTCGCCTATCGTCCCGACGGCGTGTGCGACCGCTCGGGCAGCGGCCTCGACGGTCCGGCCGTCACGGTCCAGCGGCGGCGCCGCCTCGACGAGTTCGACGCCGGCGATGCGGTCGTCGCTGGTCAGCAGTCGCACGACGCGGAACAGTTCCCGCGTGCTGAGCCCCCCGGGTGCGGGATCGGACACGCCGGGTGCGGCCGCCGCATCGAGCACCGAGAGGTCGATGCTGACGTACAGGTGATCGACCTCTTCCATCGCTCCGAGCGCGCGGTCCGTGGCCTCGACCGGATCGTCCGCCACCTCCTCGGCCGTGACGACCGTCCCGTCGTTGTCACGCAGTACGTCCGCCTCCGCGGTCGAACTCTCGAAGTGTCGCGCACCGAGTACCGCGAGTGCATCCAGTCCGTCGGCAAGCAACTGTCGGTACGCACTCCGGTTCGTCGGCTCGCCGTCGCCTGGCTGGCAGTCCAGCCGCGCATCGAGGCTGACAACGCCGACGCTTCCACTCTCGCCCGCCCCCGTCTCCTCGGCGGGGCTGGCCGCGCCCCCTTCGATCACCTCCGTCTCCGTCTCGCTGTCCGGCATCGAGAACGCCGTATCGTCGACTGCCGACCCTCCCTCGGGTTCCTGTTCGTCGTCTCGTTCGTCGACTTCCGTCGTGTCGTCTGTAATGTCCCCCTCGTCATCTGTCGCGATGTTCTCCTCGTCATCCGTCGCGATGTCCTCTCCGTCGTCACCCTCTTGGTCGCCTTCGTCGGCTTCATCGCCGTTGTCGTCTGAGTCCTCTTCGTCGTCACCCTCCCGTTCCTCCTCGTCGCCGCCATCGGCGGGCGCAGCGTCGTCAGTCCCCTCGTCGTCTGCCTCGTCGACCGTCCCGGCGGCGTCGCTGTCGTCTGGCTCGGTTTCCTCGTTGCTCACCTCGGGTTCTCCTCGCTCTCCCGTCCCAGTCTCGTCGTCTTCGTCGCCGTCGGCGGTCGTATCGGCGTCCTCACCCTCTGTACTGTCGTCGCTCTCTCCATCATTCTCCGCCTCTGATTCCTCGGCGTCGCTGTCCTCGTCCGTGGTCGTCGGATCGAAATGCTCGACGTCCCCGACGGACTCCTCGTCCTCGCCGAATCCCCCGTCGGTCACGTAGCCGCCGTCCGTCGCGGCCGTCGCTTCGAGTAAGCCGGCGACGTTGGCGTAGGTCAGCGAGCCGTCCCCGCCGAGTACCACCGGCACCGTCTCGGCGTCGTGCAGTTCGTCCATCGTCTCTCGAACCCGTTCGCGGGCCGTCGAAACGGACGCACCGGGAGGGACCTCGACCGTTCCGACGTCGCCCACCGACTCCACCGGGCCGGCGTCGAGGTGATGGGTCTCGACGGCAGCCAGCGCCTCGCGGATCGCCGCCGGACCCTCCCGAGCGCCCGGTCGTCCGACGGAGCCGCCGTCGTAGGGCTCTCCGACGAGCACGGCGCTGTACTCACCACTGTCTTCGACCGTCGTCGACTCGATGATCTCCCCGAACTGCCCGCTCGCGGTTGTCGGCTCCTCCTCGCCCCAGGCTGATGTGCGAACCATTTACTCGGGTACTGCAACCGCCAGCGGCTTGTCTGCATCGGTCCGGAGCCGCCGCTGTGCGGCGCGGATAAAACGAGAAACCGCCGAGTTAGGCGAAGGTCCGGGAGACGTCTTCGGCTTCCTCTTCCTCGGCTTCGATCTTGTCGTACGCTTCCTGGAAGTCCGTCATTCGGACCTCCGTGCGGTCGTCACGGATGGCGAACATCCCCGCCTCCGTACAGATCGCCTTCACGTCGGCACCGGAGGCGTCGACGGCCATCTCGGCGAGTTCGGCGTAGTCGACGTCGTCGGCGATGTTCATCGAGCGGGTGTGGATCTTGAAGATCTGCTCGCGACCCGCGGCGTCTGGCTTGGGCACCTCGATGAGGCGGTCGAACCGGCCGGGGCGGAGAATCGCGCGGTCGAGCATGTCGAAGCGGTTGGTCGCCGCGATGATACGGATGTCACCGCGGTCCTCGAAGCCGTCCATCTCCGAGAGCAGTTGCATCATCGTTCGCTGGACCTCGGCGTCGCCGGAGGTCTTCGAGTCCGTCCGTTTGGCGGCGATGGCGTCGATCTCGTCGATGAAGATGACCGCGGGCTGGTGCTGGCGGGCGAGTTCGAAGAGGTCACGAACCAGTTTCGCGCCCTCTCCGATGAACTTGTGCACCAGCTCCGAGCCGGCCATCTTGATGAAGGTGGCGTCGGTCTGGTTGGCGACGGCCTTGGCGAGCATCGTCTTTCCGGTGCCCGGCGGACCGTGCAGCAGCACGCCCGACGGCGGGTCGATACCCACGTCGTCGAACATGCCAGGGTTTTTCAGCGGCATCTCGACGGTCTCGCGGACTTCGTCGATCTGGGCGCTGATACCGCCGATATCCTGGTAGGTCACGTCCGGGCTCTCGTCGACCTGCATCACCCGAGCGCGCACGTCGGTCTCGTCGTCCAGCGATTTGACCACCGACAGCGAGTTGTTGACGGCCACCCGCGAGTCCGGCTCCAGATCCTCGCGCATCTCCTCGGTGACCTCGGTCAGCGCTTCCTGGTTGTTGCCGTGCTGTTTGATGATTACGCCGTCGTCGGTCAGCTCCTGAACCGTCGCGACGAACAGCGGCGACTGTTTGAGCTTCTTGTTCTCGTGGGTCAGCCGCTCCAGTTTCTGCTGGTACTTGTTGTTCTCCGCGTTGGCGTCGAGCAGTTTGTCCCGCATCTCCTCGTTCTGGGACTCCAGCACTTCGAGACGCTCCTGTAGCGATTCGATCTTCTCCTGTTTGGACGCGTCTTCGTCGTACGGCAGATCGACGTCGTCCACCATGTCGGTCATTACCATTAATAAGGGCTCTCGGCAATAAGAGGCTTCGGGTCGGCCCCAAATTCTGAAATCACACTGGGCTGGCTGACAGTCGCTGTCACGGGTGCCGGTTTCCCGGTCTGCTATTCCCGTTGGTAATATATCGGAGTAAAAAGTATTATTTCCCTGCATCCCGAACCCGGAGATATGAGCACGTCAGAGTCAGCAGGATCCGCGGAGGTATCGGCCACCGGCTGGGACGCAGTGTCGGAGCTGCCCCCCAGTGCGAAACTGGTGGCGAAAGTTCTCGAATACCAGGGGCCGCTCACCCAGAGCCAGCTCGCCGAGGAGACGCTGTTGCCCGCCCGAACGGTCCGGTACGCCCTGAGCCGACTCGAAGAGATCGATGTCGTCGACTCGCGGTTCTCGTTCAACGACGCCCGCAAGCGGGTCTACACGCTCGCGGTCGACCCGGACGATCAGTAATCGGCTTCGTCTTCGTCGCGTTCCGCGGCCGCCGTCCCGGCGTTCGTGAGGATTTCGGCACCCTCCTCCGAGAGCCTCGGTACCACGTTTTTGTCCGTGACCCTGTTGATCTCGTTGATGTTCCCCGAGAGCACCTTCAGCGCGTCCTGTGGGTTCGGATAGACCATCATGTACCCGTTCTCGCCCATCGTGACGAGCTGGGTGTCCGAGACCATGATCTGTTCGTTCTGGATGGTCGCGGCGACTGCGGGAATCGCCTCGGGGCGCCCGTCGTCGTCCTCGTCCTCCGTGACCCACCGGATGTGGATGTCGTCGAGTTCGGTGTGCTGGACGTTCTCCTCGATGATCTCGGCACAGGCGACCAGATCACGCGTGATCTTCGTCTTGTGTTCGTTCTCGTGTTCGCCCTCGTAACAGTGTCGACAGACCCGGAGTTCGATCCGCATTTACCGAGGATAGGCCGCTCGGACTCAAAAGGCCACGGCTTCCCGATGACAGCCGCGTTTCTCGGCGTGAACCGCTCCGCCAGAGCTATCAACGCGGCGGAATCAGCGGTGGTATGGTCGGGATCCAGATCTCCGGCGGGCTCGCAGTCGCCCTCGGGGTGATCGGTGGCGACTGGATCTACCTCGACGGCCGAAAGCGCGGGCTGGATACCGCGGATATGTGGGCCGTCGGCTTCTTCGTCGGGATGTTCATTCCGCCGATCATCGGCGCCGTTGTCGTCGCAATGCTGTACCTTCAACGGCGAAACCGCCGCGGCGGTAACGCCCGCCCGGTCCGCCGGGTCGAGCGGAAGTGAAAACGGCAAAGTTCGACGAACACCGACCCGTCGGTATGGATTACGAGACGCCGCAGTTCTTCCGCGTGATGCAGTACGCCCAGCGGGCCGACCGCGACGTCGTCGACATGGTCAGCGGCAACCCCGACTGGGAACCGCCCCAGGCGCTCCGCGAGGGCCTGCGGACCTACGCCGACGGCGAGCCAGCGGAGTTTCAGTACCCCGACAGCGTCGGCCTCCGGGAACTCCGTGAAGAGATTGCTACCCGCCGCGGCGTCGACATCGAACAGGTGATCGTGACCAACGGTGCGGGCGAGGCGAACCACCTCGCGATGGCCGAGAGTCTCGAACAGATGTCCGGCGACGAAGTGCTGCTCGTCGATCCGGTGTATCCGTACTACGCCGGCCGCGCGGAGATGCTCCACGCCGACATCCGGTTCGTCCCCGCCACCGACCGCGGCGGTCTCGACCCGGCGG
This sequence comes from Halovenus carboxidivorans, assembly GCF_009831575.1. Taxonomy (GTDB): domain Archaea; phylum Halobacteriota; class Halobacteria; order Halobacteriales; family Haloarculaceae; genus Halovenus; species Halovenus carboxidivorans. The sequence continues at coordinate 168,905 of NZ_WUUT01000001.1, forward strand.
ACGTGTACGAACAGATCAGCGAGGACACCGCCGCCGTCGTGATCAACTCCCCGAACAATCCGCTGGGCGTGACCTACGACGCCGAGACGGTTCACGAACTCGTCGCTGCCGCCGAGGAGCACGACGCGATGCTGGTGAGCGACGAAGTCTACGACCACTTCGACTACTCGGGGCGGTTCGAGTCCGCGCTTTCGGTCGACTCCCCCAACCGGATCGTCACCAACTCCTTCTCGAAATCGATGGCGATTACCGGCTTTCGCGTCGGCTATGCCATCTTTCCCCACCCCGACGGTCCGAACGGCGGCCTGATGGACGGAGCACGCTCGCGGCACATGCTGACGAACGTGACGAGTTCCCGGCCCGCACAGGCCGCGGTCCTCCACGCCCTGCGCAACACCGACCCGAGTTACTACGAGGCGAACCGCGACCTGCTCCGCGAGCGCATCGACGCCTTCACCGATGCGCTCGACGCCGCCGGCGCCGAGTACACCGAACCCGAGGGGGCCTTCTACGTGATGGCCCGGTTCCCCGGGTTCGAGGGGACGATGGACAACGTCGAGCGCCTGATCGACGAGGCCGGCATCGCCGGTATGCCCGGTGAGGCGTTCAGTGACACGCGACGGGAGTGGATGCGATTCGCCCTCGTCACGCCGCGGGTCGGGGAAGCGGCGGATCGGCTGGCGGCGTTTTTCGACGCTCGATAAATCGCTGTTTGAGCCGACAGAAGCCGTTTATCCGTCTTCGACGGACCGGTTCATATGGCCCGAACCCGTCGAGACCTGCTCGCGGCCCTCGCGGGAGGTGGGGTCGTCCTCGCAGGCTGTGTCGGCGATGGATCTAGCACCGACTCCGGAGACGAGACCGATACGACCAGTCCTGACTCCGCTGCCGGTGCGCCGGCCTCCCTCCCCGAAGATAGCTATCCCGGGGACTGTCCGGCGTACGAGACGGCCCGCGTGATCTGTTACGATCCCGTCGCCGGCAGCGACGATACGCCCGCCGTCGAGAACGTTCCCGCAGTGCTCGAACCCTCGACGCGGTCGCTCTCCGGAGGCGAGTCTATCGAGTTCGTGCTGTCGAACCAGAGTGACGTGCCGTTGTCGACGAACTTCTACAACTGGCGGCTGGACAAGCGAGTCGACGGCGAGTGGTACCACGTCGCGCCTCTTGCGGTCAACCAGCCGTTGATGTCGATCCCGCCGGGTGAGCGCCACACGTGGTCCGTGACAATCGACAACAGCGCGGTCGAAGGCGGGGAGACGCTTCCTCGCGCATCCGGAACGGACGATCTGACGCTCGCGGGGATCGGCGGCGGGCGGTACGCATTTCGCGCTCGCGGCTGGTTCGGAGACGACCACGAGACCGACATCGCCTTCGCCGCGACCTTCGCGTACGAAGCCGACCCGGTCGAACTCACCACGACCCCGCGGATCGACCGCACCGAGTTCGACGGCGACACTCTCGTCGCCGAGGCCGGTGACGCGAACCGGACGTACCTCCTCGAATCCGCCCCGTCCGGCGGCGAACGACGTATCACCGAGCAACTTCTGCGCAGTCCGCCACACCGGGACGCCGTCGCGCTCGCACGCCGGCACGACGCCGACCGCGTTCGACTCGACGGCTACGACACGCCCGCCCCCCTGAGGGACGGCCTCGGCCGCTTCCGATACGACGGCGACCACTACGAACTGACAACGCAGGGCGACGACTGTGGCTGCCGGCAGTGAGTCGGGATCCGTAGGTTCAAACCCGAGGACGCCCCAGTCACGCCCGAATGACTGACGCCGCGTGGGGGGAGTATTTCGCCTTCGACCGCCCCTACGACAACCAGGCCGACGCTATCGAGACCGCGATCGAGGTCGGTGAGTCCCGCGGCTATCTCGCCATGGAGGGGCCCTGCGGGACCGGCAAGACGATGGCCTCGCTGACCGCGGCGACGACGCTCATCGAGGACGGCACCTTCGAGCGGGCGCTCGTCGTCACGCCGGTCAAACAGCAACGGCTCCAGTTCATCGAGGATCTCCGGGCGCTCAACGACGGCCTCGACGAGCCGATGGATTCGATTGCTCTCGTTGGCAAGCAAGATCTCTGTCCGTACGGCCGAGAGGGGGTCTTTCCGGAGGATGTCGGCGTCCACGAGCGCTGTGAGGACCTTCGAGAGAACACCGCCCGTCTCGTCGAAAGCGACGGCGACGCCGACGACCTCCCGGCGGCCGATGCCGCCGTTGGCGTCCAGACGGAGGATATCTGGTGGGACCCACAGCGGGCGAGCGATCTGGTGAAAGCCGCCAGACCGGGCGGTGCCGGCCAGCAACGGATCGGCCAGGACACCCTCCAGACGGCCGGCGCGACGAGCCCGTACGTCCGGAGCCAGCCGAGCGCGCCGGACTCGACCACCGACGGCGACGACGAACCGCTGTACTGCCCGTTCGAGGCCGACTGGTACGCCCGAAACAAGGGCTCGCCGTTCGACTTCTCCGCCGGCGAGAACCACGTCCTGACCGCGGAGGAGTACCTGCCGCAGGCGACCGAACGCGGGATCTGTCCCCACCGCGCGATGGGCGTCCTCCTGGAGTCGGCGGATATCGTCGTCGGCAACTACAACCACCTCTTCGACCCGAACTCTCGGCCGCTGGTCGAGGCGATCCTCGACGAAGACACGTTCCTGATCGTCGACGAGGCGCACCGATTGGAGGAGCGGGTCCGGGATCTGCTCTCGGATCGCGTCGGTCGCTCGACGCTGACCCGCGCTCGCAACGACCTCAACACGCTGCTCACGCAGGCCCGCGAGAGCGACAGCAACGAGTCTCAACTCCGAGACGAACTGTCGAGCCACGACGTGCCGCTCGAAGCGGTCCAGCGCGCCCACGACTTCTACGACGATCTGCTGGCGTGGCTGGACGACCGCATCGCGTCGCATCTCGACGAGGAGGTCGGAACGGGGTGGCGGGCCGGCGCCCCCGACAACCTCCCGGAGCGGTCGATGGAGATACCGTTGCGTGATCCCGAGACCGTCGAGCAGGACGACCTGACGGCGTGGGCCGAGCAGCAGGGCTACACAGGCGATCTCTGGCGTGCGTTGCCGACGATCGGGCTGGCCGTCGAGGAGGCAATCGACGCGGCGGGGCTGACCCGGACCCCGGTCTGTACGGCCGTGGGCGCGGTGTTCGCCCGGTGGTGGGAGACCGACCACGCCAGCTACCTCCGCGAGATCGAACTCGAACACGCCCCGAAAGACCCCCGCTCCGTCGGTGAGCCCTGGCAAGCCGCCTACACCGCCGGACTCGTCCTCTTCGAGTGCATGCCCGGCGAGACCCTGCAGGAGATCTTCGACGGCCTCGGCGGCGGGATGCTCATGAGCGCGACGCTCGAACCGCTCGACGTGTTCACGGAGGTCTCGGGGCTGGAGGCGCTGCGGGAGTCGAACCGACCGGTCGTCGAACGGACCTACGATCTCCCCTTTCCCGAGCGCAACCGCGCGAGCTTCCTGGTGGATACCACACCGTTCACGGCACACAACCGCGGTGACCCCGACGAGAACAGCGATCCGGAGACGTGGAACCGAACCCGCGACGAGTACGCCCACGTCTTGCGGACGCTCGCGCGCTCTCCGGGCAACGTCCTGATCGCGATGCCGAACTACCGCGAGGCGGCGTGGGCGGGTTCGTATCTGGATCGCGTCGTCGACAAGCCGGTTCTCGTCGACGAGAGCTCCTCGAACGAGGACACCGAAGCGCTGAAACAGGCGTTTTTCGCCGGCGGCGGGAAGGTGCTCGTCACGAGCACGCGCGGGACGCTTACCGAAGGCGTCGATTACGACGGCGAGAAGCTGAGTACGTGCGCTGTCGTCGGCGTGCCGCTGGTCAACATCGGCTCGCCGCGGGTGCGTGCGATCCAGCGAGCCTACGGCGACGCCTTCGGCGAGGACAACGCCTTCGAGTACGCGCTGACTGTGCCCGCGGTGCGTCGGGCGCGCCAGACCCTGGGCCGGGTGATCCGCGGCGTCGACGAGGTGGGCGTGCGGGCGCTGGTCGGTCGGCGGTACGTTCCGGATGCCCGCCACTCCGTGTTCCCGTATCTCTCACCCGGCGAGCAGTCGGAGTTCGTCCGGCTCACCCCGGAGTTTCTGGGTCAAAAGATCGACGCCTTCTGGGCCGACCGCGGCGAGTAGCTCAGTCCGCGGCTTCGCTCTCGCCGCGGCGGGTCGCAGAGATCCGCCGGTCGACGCCGTCGTAGATCCACAGCAGGCCGAGGCCGAAGCCGTACGCCAGACTCGCCGGGATCGCGACGATGAACATCGTGAAGATACCCGACGGCGAGAGGAAGCCGGCGGCGGCGAAGAAGGCCAGCACGACCCCGCGCCAGCTCTCGCGCATCCGCCGGTAGGGGACGATGTTCCCGTGGTGGAACAGGATCATCGTCACCGGGATCATCGTCAGGAAGCCGATCCCGACGGTGAGATAGATGACCAGCCAGCCGAAACTGTTGATCCGGTAGGCGATGATCATGTTCGAGGAGATCACGTCCAACGCGAGGATCGAGATGACCGTCGGGGCGATGTAGACGAACCCGAGTGCGCTCCCCCCGATCAGCGCGGCGAACAGCGTTCCGCCCCAGACCAGGAGGATGTTCCGGTCGCCCTCGGTCCCGAACCGGTCTTCGATGGCCGGCCACGCGAAGTACAGCACGACCGGGAGGATCGAGACGGCGGCCAGCAGCGTCGAGAACTTGATCATGAAGATCAGCGCCTCGACGGGGTGGAGCACGACGATTTCGACCTCCTGGAAGAGTTCGTCCGGGATGTTCCGGAAGAACACTCCCTGCACCCGTTCGATGCCCCCGTAAAACAGGAACATGAACGTCCCCGCGAGGACGGTCATGAAGACCGCGACGATCCAGATCGCCTTCGAGGTCAGCGAGTCGAGGATGAACGCGAGGTCGTAGTAGTACCCGCCGATGTCGTCCTCGTCGGTGTCCTCGCCGGTGAACGCGTCGAGCATCCCGGTCGTCGTCGAGGTGACGACGTCGTCGGGTTCGTCGTCCAAGTCGAGTTCCTGCGCGGCCTCGAACCGATCCATGATGACCCGAGCCTTCTCGGCGTCGTCGTCGTCGGCGGCCGCCTGTGCGTACTCGAGTACCTGCTCCTGATCCAGCCGCGCGAACTCCTCGAGGGGAATCTGCCGGAGCGCACCGGCGCTCGCAGCGCCGATGTTGACCGTCGCGGGATCGCCGGGGTCGGGCGTGGACTCTTCTTCCTCCTCGTCCGCTTCGCCTAGCTCGCCCGCGAGCGCCGCCTGGCGCTCCTCCTCGGTGGTGAGCCGTTCGAGTTCGACGATCCGGTAATAAAACAGCGCGATCCCGACGGCGATCAGACCGACGAACACGCCGACTCCCACCGCGGTCGCGACCGGCGGCCCGCCGAGGACGCCGAGATCACCGGCAGTCGGGAACCGGTAGGCGGACCCGACCGTTTCGAGCAGGCTGTTGGTCGCCGACAGCCCCCCCTCGAGGAGATAGGCGTACATCGCCGCGAACGCGACCAGGAAGACCCCGGCGAGGACGTTGACTCGCTTGCGGGCGATTGCCGTCGTCGAGACCTGCTCGCCGGCCTGTTTCGAGAGGACGGCGACCTTGGTGATTCCGAGGCTGATGAAATACAGCGAGACCAGCGGCACGCCCCACATGATCTGTGTGAACGGATCCGGCGGGGAGAACACGGCACCGAAGACGAAGATGGCGACGACGGCGTAGCGCCACTTATCGCGGAAGGTCTCGTAGCCGACGATGTTCAGCCGGGCCAGCGAACTCATCAGAAGCGGTAGCTGAGCGGCGATCCCGAACGACAGCGCGAGGAAGAAGATGAACTCCGTCCACTTCGCGATCGACCACGTCGGGGTAAATCCCGACTGGACGGCGTTGGCCGCGAGAAAGTTGAACATGATCGGGAAAAACAGGAGATACGCGTAGGCGACACCGCCGAGAAACAGCAGGATGACGGCCACGATGAATCCCCAGATCTTCCAGCGGGGGATGTACGAGTCCGGCCAGTAACCCCGGCGTTTGAGCGAGTCACGACTGTAGTAGAGCAAGACGGGAACCGTGCCGACGATACCGACCGCGACCCCGATTTTGACCTGTAGGAGGATCACCTCGAAGGGGTTGGTGGTGACGATCTCCGTCGCCTCTCGGACCTCCGGGGTCATCCGGTTGTAGACGAGATCGCGGCGGAGCCGATCCCAGATGAACAGCCGCAGCGCGTAGAACGAACCGAGCCAGAAGATCAGAAACACGACGAACGCGCGCTTGAGGTTCTGCTGTGCGGCCGACAGCATCGCACCGATAGTCTGGCGGCCGCTCGCGAGCGTCTTGGCAGTATCTTCATCAAGCGCGCCAGACATCTGTTCGCCACTTACTGACTTGTCGTTATCAATCTATTCCTCTCGCCCGCGTCCCGTTCGAGAAGAAGGCTTACAAGAACAGCAACACAACCAGCGAGCAATGGCGGAGGGCAACTCCGAGCGCGACAGCCGCCCGGTCAGCGACGGCGGCGTCTCCCCGGAATCCGATACCTTCAGCGGCGCGCCCGACGACGAGGAGATGCCCCTGACCGAACACATCAGAGAGATGATCCAGCGCCTGCTGGTCGTCCTGTTCGTGATGGGGGCTGTCAGCGCGGTCATGTTCATCATCCCGAACCCCTCCCGTCCGTTCGCCGACCAGGCCGTCGAGTTCCTCTGGTACTCCTTTCTCGACGTCGGGGGCAACGATCCCTCCGCGTGTGTGAACTCCCCGCAGGAGGCGGTCGCCTGTCCGCGCGTTTACCACCCGCTCGGGCTGATTCTCACCCGACTGAAGGTGGCCTCTCTCGCCGGATTCATCGTCGCACTGCCGGTGTTCGTCTACGAGACCTACCTGTTCATGCGGCCGGGACTGTACCCGAAAGAGCGGCGGTACTACCTCGCCTCGGTGCCGACGAGTCTGGTGCTCGCGCTGGTCGGCGTCGCCTTCGCGTACTTCCTGGTCCTCCCGATCATCTTCTCGTATTTCCTCTATTACTCCCAGGACGTGGCGACGATTGCCTTCGGCCTGCAGGAGACCTTCGACATGATCCTGCTGATGATGGGGCTGTTCGCCGCGGTCTTCCAGATTCCGCTTTTCATCATGCTGGCGATCATGATGGGGCTGGTGACTCGCCGCTGGCTCGAACAGCGCCGTCTGCTGTTCTGGGCCTCTTTCGGCGGCGTTGCCTTCCTCTTCAGCCCCGACCCAACCGGGATGGCACCCGTGTTGGTCGCGGTGACGATGATCGGCCTCTTCGAGTCGACGCTGCTTCTGCTCAGGTGGACCGGTCGGTAGCGACAGCGTTCCGCCGCGTGGTGGCCCGTGCGTCCTCAGATGTGAGACTACACCGTGAACAGATGGCCTTCCGTCGGCACGTCCAGCAGGCCGATCCGAGCGCCGCAGTCAAGCCAGGCGTGGCCGTAGGAAAAGGCCGCCAGCGCGTTGACCGCGTCGTCGTGCTCCCGGAAGTGCCGGCCGTCTTCGAGATAGGAGCGGGCCATCTCCTCGCAGTCGGCGGCCGCCTCGGCGAGCGGCGTCTCCGCCGGCGCGGCGATCTCGGCGGCGTCGACGGCCTCCGCGAGCAACTGCTCGTACTTGTCGGTCTTGTCGTCGAGATGGGTCATGGTGGTCGTTCGGTCCCAGCGGTGTAGAGCCTTCGGCATACGGTCTGGCGAGGCGGGATCACGACAGCGCAACGTACAAACGGCCGGTTACCGTAACTCTTGATATGACAACAGAGCCAGTCGAGCACCGGCGACTGATCATCGCCGGGACGGGAATCGCAGGGCTGTCGGCCGCAATCTACGCCGGGCGGGCCAACAACGACCCCCTCGTCTTCGAGGGCGACGAACCCGGCGGACAGCTGACGCTGACGACCGACGTCGCCAACTATCCGGGCTTTCCCGAGGGGATCGGCGGCACCGAACTCGTCCAGCAGATGAAAGAGCAGGCCACGCAGTTCGGGGCCGATATCACCCACGGCGTCGTCGAAGACGCCCAGAAACGCGAGGACGGCACGATTCGCGTCGAGCTGTCGAACGGTGACGTCTACACCGCCGACGCCTTCCTCGCCGCCTCCGGTGCCAGCGCCCGGACGCTCGGCGTCCCCGGCGAGGACGAACTCATGGGCTACGGCATCTCGACGTGTGCCACCTGTGACGGCGCCTTCTTCCGCGGCGAGGATATGCTCGTCGTCGGCGGCGGCGACGCCGCGATGGAGGAGGCCAGCTTTCTGACGAAGTTCGCCGACACCGTCTATCTCGCCCACCGCCGGGAGAACTTCCGAGCGGAGCAGTACTGGGTCGACCGCGTCCAGGAACACGCCGACGACGGCGAGATCGAGATCATGCGCAACACCGAACTGCTGGAGGTCCACGGCTCCCAGGAGGACGGCGTCGACCACGTCACTCTCGCCCGTAACGAGGACGGCTATCCGAAGGACAACCTCGACGACGAGGACACCGAGCAGTTCGACCTCGACGTGGGCGCGGTGTTCATCGCCATCGGCCACACGCCGAACACCGAGTATCTCGAAGACACCGGCGTCGAACTCGACGAGACGGGCTACGTCGAGACCCAAGGCGGCGACGGCGGCGGCCAGACCAAGACCGATGTCGAGGGCATCTTCGCCGCCGGCGACGTGGTCGATCACCACTACCAGCAGGCGATCACCGCCGGCGGGATGGGGACCAAAGCCGCGCTGGACATCGACGACTATCTCGAAGATCTCCCCGAGGCAGAGACGGCGACGGCGGGCACGCAGGCGGCCGAAGGCGACGACTGACGGCTCAGTTCTGATCCGCTGGCTGTCCGACGCCAGGCAGCGCAACCGTCCGTTCGAGCAGCCCCATCGCCAGCGCAATCGTCAACACGAGCAGCAGATAGAACACGCCGACGATGATGTAGATCTCCTGATACCGGAAGGTATCGGAGGCGATGTTCCGGGCCTGACGGAACAGCTCCGGCACGGTGATGAACGCGGCCAGCGAGGAGTATTTGACCAGGTAGATGAACTCGTTGGTCCAACCGGGAATCGCGTACCGGAGCCCCTGCGGGAGGATGACGTGTCGGATCGCCTGGCCCTTGCTCAGTCCGACTGCCCGTGCGGCCGCGAGTTGCCCCTCGTCGACAGATTCCAGTGCCGTCCTGATGTACTCCGACTGGTAGGCCGAGGAGTTGATCGTGAAGGCGACGACGGCGACCATCACGGCCGCCCGAGGGATCCCGTTTCGGCCGACGAACCCGGCGGCGTCGAAATAGCCCGCCAGCGGCAGCGCGAAGTACCAGAAAAACAGCTGTGCGAGCAGCGGCGTCCCCCGGATTAGCTCCGTGTAGACCAGCGCGGCCGTGCTGGCGATTCGCCCTCCGTAGACCCGCGCGACCGACAGCGGGACGGCGATGACGAGGCCGAACAGCATCCCGAGCACCGTCATGTAGACCGTAATGAACGCACCGGCGGCGAGTTCCGGGCCGGCGGTCGTCGCGAAGGCCGCGAGTTCGAAGACGCCGGCGATCCGGTCGAAGACGAATCCCGGCGGTACGCTCCCGATACTGTCGGCCGCCGACTGGAACGGCTCGGCGGGGAGCCACGGCTCACGTCGGCGGACGCCGTACTCCGAGCGGATCAGATCCGGGAGGCCGAGCGCGGTACAGATCCGGTCGAGCAGCGTGTTGTGATACGCCCACCGGGCCAACAGCCACAGCCAGAACAGCCCGCCGACCAGCGCGACGACGAGCCGTCCGCTGCCGGAGACGCGACCGACCGCCGTCCCGCGTGTCTCGACAGTGTCCGCCATCAGTAGATATCCGCGAGTTCGCCGAGGAACTGTTCTGTTCGGTCCTCGCGCGGGTCCTCGAAGAGCTGTTCGGGAGGGCCGCGCTCGACGATTCGACCGTCGTCTAGGAACATGAGCCGGGTCGCGACCGACCGGGCGAAATCCATCTCGTGGGTCACGACGAGCATCGTCATCCCCTCCTCGGCGAGGTCGCGCATCACCGTCAGTACCTCCCCGATCAGCTCGGGATCGAGCGCCGAGGTCGGCTCGTCGAAGAGGATGAGTTCGGGCTCCATCGCCAGCGCGCGAGCGATCCCGACCCGCTGTTTCTGACCGCCGGAGAGCTCTGCGGGATACGACTCCGCCTGATCCTCGAGGCCGACCTGTCTGAGATACTCCATCGCCTTCGCCTGTGCCTCCGCTGCGGGCATACCGAGCACCTCGCGCAGGCCCAGTGTGATGTTCTTCTGGGCGGTCAGATGCGCGAAGAGGTTCGAGCCCTGGAAGACCATCCCGACGCGCCGGCGGAGTTCGTTCTCGTCGAGGTCGTGGATCTCGTCGTCGTTGAGGTAGATCTCGCCGCTATCGATCTCGGTGAGCCGGTTCATACACCGCAACAGCGTCGACTTACCGGAGCCACTCGGGCCGACGATCACCTCGACGTCCTGCTGGTCGAGCCCGAAACTCACGTCTTCGAGTACCTCTTCCTCGTCGTAGGACTTGTATATCGAATCGACATCTAACAGTGTCATCCTGATCCCTCCGGAACGGCGTATCGCTGTTCGAGACGGTCGAGCGCGCGGTTCGTCGCGAACGTGAGCACGAAGTAGATCACCGAAATCGTCACGATCACCTCGACGACCGCCGTGTCGTGTCCGGGCTGGAGATAGAGCTGTTCCGCCCGGGTGAGCAACTCCGCCAGCCCGATGGCGAAAGCGATGCTCGTGTCCTTCAGCACGATGGTGAACTCGTTTTGAAAGCCGGGCACCGAGCGGCGGATCGCCTGCGGGAAGATCACGTGTCGGATCGCCTGGAACTTCGAGAGCCCGACCGACCGCGCGGCCTCCATCTGCCCCTCGTCGATTGACTGGATGGCCCCGCGGAACACCTGTGCCTGGTAGGCCGCCGACCGCAGGCCGAGGGCAATCGTCGCGACGATGAAGGCGTCGACCTTCGCGTCGATGATGATGAACGTCCCGAGTTGCGGGATCGGCAACGCGAAAAAGAACAGGACGATCAACACGACGATCGGCGTCCCGCGGAGGATCACGCCTGCAGCGCTGACGGGCTTGCGGAGCCACCCGGGGGCGTACACCTCGATCGCTCCGGCCGGGAAGCCGGCCACGAACCCGACGACGAGACTGGTGATCGTCAACAGGATCGTCACGGCGGTACCGAGGGCGAACTGTTCCCAGTTCGCGAGGATGAACGCCCAGTCGTTGCTCTGCAAGACGATCGCTTCCATCGCTGCTTAGCCGAAGTACTCGCTGACGAGTTCGTCGTAGGTGCCGCTCTCTTGGACCGCACTCAGCCCCTCGTTGATGTCTTCGATCCGGTCGTCGTCCTGGCGCATCCCGAAGCCGAAGTTCTCGTTGGTCTGGATGGTGAAGGCGATCTCGACGTCCCGGGACGCCGCGAAGTTCTCCGCGACGGGGACATCCGCCACAACCGCGTCGACGTCGCCGCTTTCCAGCGCGTCGACCGCGAGCGGGTAGTTCTCGAACTGCCGGAAATTCTCCCCGCTGAGCGTCCCCTCTTCGATCATCCGTTCGACCTCTCCTTCCCCGGTCGTCCCGGACTGCGCGCCGACGCGGTTGCCCGAGAGGTCGTCCTCCGACTCGGGCTGGAAACTGCCGCCCTCGCGGACGAGCACCGACTGGTTGGATTCGAAGTAGGGGTCCGAGAAGGCAATCTGCTGGGATCGCTCGTCGGTGATCGTCATCCCCGCCGCGATGATATCGATATCGCCCTCCGTCAGCGACGGAATGAGCGTCTCGAAGTCGAGTTCACTCCACTCGGCGAGTTCGTAGCCGGCCTCCTCCGCGACCGCCGCGAGTAGATCGATATCGAAGCCGGTCAGTTCGCCGCCTTCCTTGAACTCGAACGGCGCGAACCCGGGTGCGGTGCCGGGAACCAGCGTCTCTGCATCCGACCCGCTGCTGCCCTCCTGCGTACAGCCGGCGAGCAGCGCGGTCGCCCCTGCTGCCCCAATCGTCGTGAGGTATGCTCGTCTGTCCATATCGTACTGGCGTGCCATACCGGGTGGTCGTCTGTGCCGCTGTTCAATGTTACGACCCCGGATCGAACGAACCCACAGAAAATTCCCGACTCACTGTCGAACTGTTCTCCCCTGACTAACAGATCGACCGATACTCCAGCTCCGCATCGCGGGGCTGGCTGTCGATCGTCGCCGCCCGACGGACCCGGAATCCGGGAATCGACCCGGAGATGTTTATGTCCGCCACCCCCTATCCGAGATATGGCAACTGAAACAGTTACGGTCACTATCGAAACGGAAGACGCACAGGACGAACTCGAAGTACCGGTCGACGCGATCGATCTCCTCAACGAGAGCGACGAGGGCGTTCCGACGGTGCTCGGTGACCTGGCGCTTCTGGGCGTCGCACAACAGGTCCACGGCATCATCCACCACACCCAGGAGGAGGTCGGCGAGGACGTCGAAGCCGCCGAGGAGAAGACGATGGAACTGTTCGAGGAGCGGTTCGGCCAGTCCTTCGCCGACATGGTCGGCCACGACCACTGAGCGGCCGACAGCCCGATTACTCCGTCGTGTAGGTGAGCACTACGCCCTCCCCGATCCGTTCGACGTTCTCCAGCGTCAGCGCCGGGAACTCGTCGGTGAACCCGTCGCCGTCGGCCAGCGTCGGGGCCTCTCTCCCGCCGATGACCATCGGGCCGACGAACACCGAGAGTCGGTCCACGAGGTCGGCCTCGAACAGCGAGTAGATGATCTCGCCGCCGCCCTCGACCATGAGCTGATCGACCCCGTGGTCGGCCAACTCCTCGAAGGCCGCGGCCAGGTCGACGCGGGACTCGCCGGCCCGGATGACGGTCGCGCCCGACTCCTCCATCTGCGCGACGAAATCCGTCGGCGCGGCCTCGCTGACCAGCAGATAGCTCTCGGCGCGGTCGTCGAGCACCGCCGCGTCCGGCGGGGTTCGGATCCGGGAGTCCGCGACGACCCGGGCGGGGTGGCCGGGTTCGCCTCGCTCGGTCCGCTCGTCGATCAGATCCTCGTCGTCGAGCGTGAGCGAGGGGTCGTCGGCCAGCACCGTGCCGACGCCGACCATCACCGCATCGCTGTCGGCCCGCAGTCGGTCGACCCGCTCGAAGTCCGCCCGATTGCTGATGTCGACCTGCTCGCGCTCGCGCGAGGAGAGCTTCCCGTCCACGCTGGTCGCCGCGTTCACGACTACTCGCATATCCGCTCAGGCGACCTGCTCCAAGTTACCGGTTTCGGTCCCGCGGGCGCTCATCCCGCCGTCTCGTTGCCGGTCCCCTCGTCCGAGTCGGGCGGCTCGCCTTCCCGCACGACGAGTTCGTAGCCGCCGATTTCGCTCTCGGCCTCGTCGACGTTGAACCGGATCTCCGCGATCTCGTCGGGCGCGATCGGACCGTGCTGTCTGGTGTACTCCGACCCCAGGTCGTTTCCCTCCCGGTCGCGCATCTGTAGCGAGATGTCGGCGTACTCCGGCTCCGTCCCGATGTTTTTGAGTCTGAGGATGATTGAGACCTGTCCGTTTTCGACGATACGGTTGTCCGCCTGCCGCGTGAGGTTGTCCGCCCGTATCCGCACCTCCCGGTGATCGCCGCTGGCGGACGGTCCGTCGTCGGGAGTCTCCTCGTCGTCGGATCCGAGACAGCCCGCGACGCCTCCCGCGAACGCACAGCACAGCCCCGAGACGAACGTCCGTCGGTCCATGCATGCATGTCGCACCGAGACCGGGATAAACGTACCCATCCCGGTGATCGGTAACGGGTCCGGCGGCTCCGGACAACGGTGCTCATTTCAGCCTCGCGGCCCCATCGACTGACGTGACTCGGGACCACGACGCGCCTGCTACCCGCCCCTCGTTCCGGTCAGACGGGCTCTCGGTCGGCGTCGGCTTTCCGCTAACCGGAGTGAACGACTCCCGACCCTCGATCTCCCGGGAACTCGCGCTCGCGGAACACGCCGAGGAGGTCGGTTTCGACGCGCTGTGGGCGCGGGACGTGCCGCTGTACTGGCCGAAGTTCGGCGACGCGGGCCAGACCTTCGACACCTGGCCCTGGCTCGCGACCGTCGCCGCCCGGACCGACGAGATCGCTCTCGGGACGGCGAGTGTCGTCCTCCCGATCCGACACCCCATTCACGTCGCAAAGAGCGCCGCGACCGTCGACCGACTCTCCGACGGCAGACTCGTGTTGGGGGTCGCGACCGGGGACCGCGACCCGGAGTACGACGCCTTCGATGTCGATCCCGAGAGCCGTGGCGAACTGTTCCGCGAGAGCGTCCGGTGGCTCCGAACCCTGTGGTCGGAGCCGTTTCCCGAACTGGACGGCCCCTGGGGCCGTCTCGACGGGCGCTTGGATCTCCGCCCGAAACCGGCCGGAGAGATTCCGCTGTTTCCGACCGGCCACGCCAGACAGGAGCTGTCGTGGATCGGCGCACACGGCGACGGCTGGCTGTTCTATCACCTCCCGGAGGAGACGCTGGACTCGTTTCTCTCCGACTGGCGCGATGTCGGCGGCGACAAGCCGTATCTCATGGCACTGCAGGCCGAACTCGCGGCGGATCCGACCGCGGACCCGGAACCGATCCACCAGGGCTACCGCGCCGGGATCGAGTGGTTCCGCGAGTATTTCGGCCGACTGGAGGCCGCGGGCGTCGATCACGTGATCGTCGGTATCAGCGGCCGAGAACCCGAGGCGGGGCTGACGGCCTTCGCTGATGGCGTTCTGGCCTACCGCTGAGCCGAATCACTGCGTTTCTGAGTCAGAAACAGGCGGAGCTACTTATTCATGCGCTCGCGAAAGGAAGGCCGGGGGAAGTCGGTTCCCCGTCCTCTGACATCGGCCCTCCGACGGCCGACGCCCTGCGGTCGGTTTTCTACGCGCTCACAGAGTCCGCTCCGGGCTCGTTCTGGACCTCGCTGGCGAGCTTGAACATCCCGTAGCTACCCCAGAACGCGAACAACAGACCGATCGTGATCCCGACTCCGTAGCCGATTCCCGTCGTCGGGAACCCGCCCGGTGCGAAGATCTGATCGGACAGGATGATCGCGAAGGCTCCGGTGATGTACGCGAACGGCAGCGAGACGATCACCAGTGCCGGGAACGACAGTGCCGCGCTGACCTTCGGATCGAGTTTGTCGAACATTCTCTCTATCGGATCTAAGACGAACCCTAATATAGAACTGTCGACTCGGCCCAGTAGTTCGGGCCGTCGACTCGGTGCCCCCGCGATCAGGCTTCGGTCTCGACGGGCGCACCGGGGGCGTTCGACCTGACCGAGTTCAGCCCCTGTTTGCACTTCTGTTTCGAGGAGTAGCCGCGACCGCAGTCCGCGATGATGTTGCCGTTGTCGTGGACGAGTCGCCAGCGCCACTTCTCCTGTTTGTCCTCGTAGAGTTCGAAGGTCGCCTTGCTGGTCCCCTCCTGTGGCTCCTCCTGCTCGTCCTTCGAGAGGTCGTCGATGGGGGCGCCGGCGACGTTTTTCTTGACGCTCTCCAGTCCCTGTTCGGCTTTCTGCTTCGAGGAATACCCCTCCGAGCCGTCGGCGATGATGTTGCCGTTGTCGTGGCGGAGCCGCCAGCGGTGCTCGCCGCCGTCGTCCTCGTACAGCACGAACGTCGCCTTGCTCGCCTGCGTCTCCGTTTCGATCTCTCCGCCCTCCTCCTCGGGCCACTCGACCTCGATTTCGAGGCTTACGTCGCCGCCTTCGCGCTCGACTTCGACTTCCAGTTCGGCCTCCTCCGCCGGCTCGACGGTGACGGTCTGTTCCTCGTCGACGGGAACTGGCTCGCCTCGCCGGAGTCGGTTCGAGATCCGCCGCAGGAACGACGAGATGCCGCGTCGGCTTCGCTTCTCCTCGGTCTCGTGGACTGTCTCCTCTGTCATACGACTAACAGACGACCGCCTCCCATATAATGGTACTCCCGACGTACCCCGAATTAGCCGACCGCTACCCGCTCGACCGCCAGACGCTCTGTCGCGGTGATCGTAACCGTTCCCTGCTCGGTCGCGACGGCGATTTCCAGCCGTACCGGATCGCGGCTGACCGACACCTCTTCGTCCGGCCGCTCCCAGCCGTGGCCGGTCGGGTCGATACCGATCTCTCGCAGCGCCGACCCGACGCGGTCGTCGGTCAACAGCGTCGATAGCGGCTCGACCCCGACGACGAACGTACAGCTCTCACAGCCGAGTTCGATCCAGTGGTCGTCCCCGTCGACTGACTCGATCCTGGGATCGACCGCGATCTGTCCGGCACAGGCCGGACACTGCCCCGTCCGGGCGAGACCGATCTCGTGTCGGACGCGGTCCTGTACCGCTTCGAGCAGGCTCTCCTCGTGCTGCTCGAACCCGTTCTGTGGAAACGGGTACGTGAACCCGTCCCAGGAGTCACACGCCTGGCAAGCGACGGCCACGAACCCCCGCTCGTACTCCAGTACCGGCTGTCCGCCACAGTCCGGACAGGCGGCCTCGGTCACCGGCTGCTCGAACTCGACGGTCTCGGTCGGACGGGTCGCGAGTACGGTCCGATACAGCGCCGTCGCGCTCGCCGTCGGCACGTACCCGTCGTCGACTTTCTCGACGTAGACGCCCTGGAGTTTGCTCAGGTGGTAGTTGAACTTGCCACTGTCTTCCAGTCCGACGGCCGCCATCAACTCCGCGTAGGACTTCGGCTCGGTGTAGACCGCCATCCAGTCCTCGAGCAGCGCGAAGAGAATATCCAGTCGGATCTCGTGTCCGAGCAGGGCGAACGCGTCCCGCGCGTCGACAGTCGAGCCGCTGTTGGCGTCCGGCGGGTGATCCTCTCCCCGATCCATACGTCCTGTTATTCGACCGGGACAAAGATCGTTCCGCTCCCCGTGACAGGTGTTCACACCCTGTGTGAAATCGAGTTCGCAAAATGACTAATTACCAACAGCCCGTCCAATCAGTCGATGTCCGAACAACGAGCGTCGACCGACCTTCCGACGCGGCTGCGGCGGCTGCTCCGCAGGGCCGATCCGACGCGGCTCTGGCTGCTCGGGCTGGTTGCACTGCCCAGCTACGTCGTCGAGTCCCTGGCGTTTCTCCGGATCTTCAACGTCTTCTTCCTGGCGTTTCTCTGGATCTTTCTCGAACCGGTCGTCGACGCGGTGCTGGCACGCGGCGCAGCGGAGCAGACGGAACCGACCGACTGGATCGGCACGGGCGACTGGCGGGAGTGGGTGGTCAGCTACGCCACGCTCCCGCTGACGTTCGTGAACCCGATTCTGCTGGTGCAGGACGCGTTTCAGTTCCTCGGCTCGGCCGTCGCCGCCGTCCGTCACCGCGGCTCGTTGCCCGCTCGCGGCGACGACCGCGCGGTCGAGTACCGCCTCCCGGTCGACGGCGAGTGGACCGTCGTCAACGGCAGTCTCGACCGGGAGTTCTCTCACTCCTGGTTCCCGGCCACGCAGCGGTACGCCTACGATTTCGTCATCACCGACGAGGACGGCCGGACCCGTCCGGAGGGAACCGCGGCGGCCGTCGAGAACTACTACTGCCACGACGAACCCGTCCTCGCGCCGGCCGACGGCGTCGTCGTCGACGTTTTCGAGACGGATCTCGAACCGGGCCGCGGGGGCGGATTCTCCCACCCGCTGAAACGGGATATCCGGGGCAATTACGTCACGATCCAGCACGCCCCGGGGGAGTTCTCCTGCCTCGCGCATCTCCGGCCCGGTAGTCTCACCGTCGAACCCGGGACGACGGTCGAACGCGGCGAGGTGATCGGCCGCTGTGGTCACACTGGCAACTCCTCGGAACCGCACCTGCACTTCCAACTCCAGGACAGCCCGGTCTTCGAGATGGCCGCCGGCCTCCCCGTCGAGTTCACGGGAGCGACGACGACATCACCGTGGCGCGAGGAGACCGCGACACCGTCGACCCGAAGGGCGGACTCGACGGCGGTATCCGACGGCGGGACGACGGCGATTACGGCCGGACAGCGCGTCTCGCAGGAGCGGGTGGCCGATTCCGCCTCCACCGAGTACACCGTTCCCGACCGTCGGCTCACCGCGGCCCTCGAACGGACGGCACTCGGGTTCGCGGTCGGCCTCCTCCTCGCGGTGTTCGGCGGATTCGTCCTCGAACAACCACTGCTCTCTGCCGCGCTCGGCGCGCTCGGTGTCGCCGGCGTCGGTGGATGGGCGGTGCTTCGGCGCGTCCGAACCGCACGTCCCGGCGGTGTCGGCCTCCCGCTGGGTCTCGCTATCGCGGCGACAGTGTGGTGGATCGACCCCCCTGTCAGCGCGCTTGTCCTCGCCCTCTCGGCCGGCCTCGTCTACGCCGCCGTCGCCGAGTTCGACCGGGTCCGCTCTCGCCGCGGGTTCGGTTCCGGTGAGCACCGAATACATTGATAACCGAGGCTCCGTTACAGTTGACTGTGACAGACGTTCAAGACGAGTTTCAGATCCCGGTCTACAGCGGGAAAGCGGCTGTCGAAGCCGGCTACGCACAGGCCCAGCAGGAGGGGGTGCCCTTTTTCGGTATCGAGGAGTACGAGGAGGGGTATGCGGTCACCTACGACCTGCTGCCCGCCGACGAGCAGCTCGCGCCGACCGCTCGCAAGGAAGTCCAGACGAGACTGACCGCCGAAGTAGAGGATATCGTCGGTGACAGCGAGTTGGCGACGGTCGAGGTGAGCAAGTCGGTCAACGACTCGCTGGGCAACGTCTCCCTGCTCGAAACCGAAGCCAGCGCTCGCCGGATCGCCCGGGCAATCGCGCCGATTGTCCTCGATGCGGCAAACTGGGACGACCGCTGACCATGCAGGGGATCGGCCCACCGCTCGTGACGCCGTTCGACGAGCACGGCGACGTCGACTACGACCGACTGACCGACCTCGTCGGCCGCCTCGAACGCGAGGGCGTCGACTTCCTGGTTCCCTGCGGGTCGACCAGCGAAGCGCCGCTGCTCACTCCCGAGGAGCGCACCCGAGTTATCGAGACGACCGCCGAGGTCGCGTCGGTCCCGGTGCTCGCGGGGACGGGGGCTCCCGGCCTCCGTCAGACCCGAGCGTGGACCGAGGCCGCCGCCGAGGCCGGCGCTGTCGGCGCGCTCGTCGTGACGCCGTTTTACTACAACCACAGCCAGGACGACCTCGCGGGGTACTATCGGGATCTGGCCGACGGCGCCTCGATCCCGATCTACCTGTACTCCGTTCCGGTCTTCGCGAAGACGCGCCTCGATCCGGAGACTGCCGGTTCGCTCGCGGAGCACCCGAACATCGTCGGGATGAAAGACTCCGCTGGCGACCTCGGCGCGTTCGTGCGGACGCTGGACCGGGTCGAGGAGTCGTTCGATCTGCTCGTCGGCGACGCGAGCGTCCTCGCACAGGCGCTCGATGCGGGCGCGAGCGGCGGGATCGCCGCCCTCGCGAACCTCTATCCCGACCGCCTCTCTGCGCTGGTCGAGACGCACTCGGACGACCCGGAATTCGCCCGGGAGCGCAACCGCTCGCTCGTCTCGATCAACAGGGCCGTCACCACGGAACACGGGATTCCGGGACTGAAATACGCGATGCGTCAGCGGGGATTCCCGGCCGGCTACGCCCGTCGGCCCCATACCGAGCCGAGCGAGTCGGCCAGGGCCGACATCACCGACCGCATGGAGCAACTCCCGTAGGTACTGTTTTGGCCGGGTAGCTGTACGTTCGAACTGTGCTGCGCAAAGACCTCCTCCGGGTCTCCAGACGGGGCGGCGGCTACCAGCCCGAGTTCGTCGACGAGGAGCGGGAGCCGCTGGCGGGCCGTGTCATCGGCTGTTACCAGGGCCACGTGGGGAGCCAGCGCCGCGAACTAGAGGCGGCTCTGACCGACATCGAACGCGAGAGCGACGATTTCAAGCTCGTTCGGGGTTTCGCGAAACTGATCGACGACGACGCGAGTTGGGCGGTGCAGTCGCCGCTCGATCCCGCCCGAACCCGCGAGGTGGTCTTCGCCGCGAGCGAGGCCGTCGGCGTCGTGACCGACGCCGAACGGGAGCAGGCGCTCGCCCGTGCCGCCGACCGTCTCGATGCCGATCCCGAGGCGGTCGAGCGGTCGCTGTACGCCGACCGCGACCAGCGCGAGGTGCTCACCGACCTCGACCGCCGCTGGACGCCAGCGGCGCTGATCGAGCAGTACAACCTCTCGCTGGCGCAGACGGCGCTGTTCGACGCCCGCGAGGTTCGGGTGCGAACGGACGACCCCAAACGCGTCATCTCCGCGACCAAGCGGCTCGGACTGCTCTACGAGATCCGCCGACTCCCGGCGGACCAGCGCCGGACGGTCGCCGGCACGGATCGGGAACTCGTCGTCACCGGCCCGGACGGGCTGTTCAAGCGCACGCGCCGCTACGGGACGGCGTTCGCACGGCTGTTGCGGACCGTCGCCGGCACCGCCGAGTGGCACCTCACCGCGACGGTCGACGACCGCGGCACGGACCGCGAACTGGAACTGAGCCAGGCGGATCTCACGGTCCCCGACACCGAACCAGTGACGGAGGTCACCTACGACAGCGGGGTCGAACGGGAGTTTGCGACCCGGTTTTCCTCGCTGGATCTCGACTGGGACCTGCTCCGGGAACCGGACCCCATCGAGGCGGGAGAGTACGTCGTCATCCCGGACTTCGCTTTCGACTGGAAACACGGGGAGTTCCGTGTTTACTTCGAGATCATGGGCTTTTGGACCCCCGAGTACGTCGAGAAGAAACTCGACCGACTCGCGGCCGTCGACGACGTGGAGATGCTCGTCGCCGTCGACGAGAGCCTCGGCGTCGGCGAGGAGATCGAAACCCGCGATCACCGCGCGATCCCCTACTCGGGACAGGTCAGCGTCAAAGACGTGCGAAACGCTCTCCGCCGGTACGAGGACGACCTGGTCGCGGCAGCCGCCGCGGACGTGCCCGACGAACTCCGGCCCGAAGAGTCGGTCGTGACTCTCGCAGATCTGGCCGAGCAGTTCGGCGTGAGCGAGGCCGCCATCGAGGACAAGTCCTTCCCCGACCACGACCGGATCGGCCGGACGCTCGTCGACCCGGCGGTGCTCGACTCCCTCGACGACCGGATCGACGAGGGGATGTCCTTCGAGGCGGTCGAGCGGGTCCTCGCCGACGCGGGGATCGACGACGCGAGTTCGGCGCTCGACGCGCTCGGCTACCGGGTCGAGTGGGAAGGACTCGGCGGTGGGACGGTACGGGCGAAGTGAGTCAGGTTTCGAGATCGCCCGCGAGTTCCTGGAGCCGTTCGATGCGCTCGTCTGTCGGCGGATGAGAGGCCGGAAACAGTTCCTGGCTCAGCAGATCGTCAGCAATCGTGTCGTCCTCGTCGTCGAAAAGCGGCGTGTCGATAGAGTAGATGTACAGCGCCTCGGCACCGCCGTCGAGGTCGCGCAGATCCTGGCCGGGCATGGCCGCCATCTCGCCGTCGATGACCGCGAGCGCGCTGGCCAGCGCCGCCGGATCGCCGGTGATCGCCGCCGATCCGCGGTCGGCCGCGTACTCGCGGTACTGCGAGAGAATTCGGAAGAGGACGTTGCTCGCGAGCCAGAACACCGCCGAGACGGTGATCGTCACGACCGCAGCCGCGACGACGACCAGAATCGCCCGGCCGCCGCTGTCCCGGTCCCGGCCGCCGCCGTGTCCCGGCGTGAAGATCAGCACCCGACTGAGGACGTGCAACAGCCCGAACATCGTCTTCGAGACCAGGTACGTCAGCGTCGGCAGCAG
Organism: Halovenus carboxidivorans; assembly: GCF_009831575.1. Lineage (GTDB taxonomy): Archaea > Halobacteriota > Halobacteria > Halobacteriales > Haloarculaceae > Halovenus > Halovenus carboxidivorans. The sequence goes on from NZ_WUUT01000001.1 coordinate 190,699, forward strand.
GTACGCGATAGACATCACGGTCGCGTCGCGGTTGTGGACGTGTGAGAGTTCGTGGGCTAACACCGCGTCGAGTTCGTCGCCGTCGAGGCTGTCGAGCAGGCCGGTCGTCACCGCGACGGTGTGGCCGCCGCGGAGGCTCCCCGTGGCGAAGGCGTTCGGTGCGTCGGAGTCGATCACGGCGACTTCCGGCTTCGGGAGGTCGGCCGTCGCGGCGAGTCGCTGCAGGCGGGCATGGAGATTCGGATACTCCTCCGCCGAGACCGTCTGTGCGCCGGTCGAGTTCAGCGCCAGTCGGTCGCCGCTGACCGCCGCCAGTCCGATCCCGATACCCGTGAGCGCGAGCACGAGTAACGGGTCGTAACCGATCTGCGGGGTCGATCCGCCCTCGCTGGCCATCGGGAGCACGACGTAGTTGAGCGCGGCCGTCAGCGTGAACGTGAACGCCAGCGGCAGCACTGCGATCAGTCCGAGCGTGGCGGCCATCCGCAGTTGCAGGGATCGGTCGGTCTCCCACTCCATCGGTCGAAATTTCGAAGTACCAACACTTGTGTGCACCGGTGTCCGGCGGAGCGCCGACGACGTGGGGCCGGTCGGTTATCGCTGCTGGTCCGTCGGCCGGATGAGCATCTCGTTGACGTTGACGTGCTGTGGCTGGCTCACGGCGTAGGTGATCGCACGCGCGATATCTTCGCTTTCCAGCGGTTGCATCGACTCCAGCAGCCCCTCCTCGACGCGCTGTTTGATCTTCTCGTCGGGGATGTGTTCCTGCAGTTCGGTGTCGACCGCGCCGGGTTCGATGATCGTCGTCCGGACGCCGTCGGTCGTCACCTCCTGGCGGAGGGCCTCGGTGAAGGCGTTGACGCCGAACTTCGTCGCGTTGTAGCCCGAACTGTTCGCGTTCGCGCGTCGACCGGCCGTCGAAGAGACGTTGACGATGTGCCCGCTGCCCTGCTCCTGCATCGTCGGCAGTGCCGCGTGTGTGAGGTTCATCAGGCCGAGCAGGTTCACCTCGACCATCTGCCGGAAGTTCTCGCGGTCGGCGCGCTCGACGGGTTCGAGCAGCATCACCCCCGCGTTGTTGACGAGGATGTCGATCGCGCCGTACTCGTCGAGGGTCGCTTCGACGAGGGCGTCGATATCCTCTTCTTCGGTCACGTCGGTCGGCACCACGAGCGCGTCGCCCTCTTGGGCTTCGATCCGGTCGGCGAGCGCTTCGAGTTCGGTCTCGCGTCGGGCGGCGAGGACGACGCTCGCTCCGCGCGCGGCGAGCGCCTCCGCTGTCGCCTCCCCGATTCCCGAGGACGCGCCGGTCACGATTGCTACCTCTCCGTCGAGTTCGGAACCGAGTTCTACGGACATCGTGTCTTAGGTGGGCGCCGACGACAATGAGTCCGCCGTTACCCTCAAAATCCGTCTCTGCCCGCCAGCCCTACAGGTGATTCGGAGGACAACCGCTGGCCCGCGAGTACGCTCACAGCTCTCGGCGTCGCCCCTTCGGCACCATCGATTTCAGTTCGTCGTAGGTGTACAGGCCGACTCCGAGCGGTTCGGGTTCGCCCGCGAGGTCGTGAGTGACGATCAGATACCCCCAGTCGCCGTCCCACTCCATCTCCTGATCCTCGCCGGCCATGAACGCCGCCGCCTGCTCCCGAGAGAGGTGGATCCGGTTTCGAGTGGCGTGGTGGCCGAACCGCTGGACCGCTTCGAGGGTCGGCTTCCAGTGCTCCTGTCGCGTCCGCAGGACAGTCATCCCCAACCCCTCGATGTCGACGGGTGATTCGAGGTCGCCGCGGAAGGCCCAGACCTTCCCCGCGCCGCGCTCCCAGAAACTGTGCTCCGCGAACACCGCTGGGTCGATCCCGAACCGCTCGTCCCACCAGTCCAGCACCTCCTCGCGGGTTGCCCGCTCCCCGACGGTCCGTTCAGCGGCCGTCGCGGGGAGTCTGTCGAACCGGGTGCTAACGTCGTCGCTCATCCCGTCACCTCCAGTTTCGCACAGAAGAACCCGCCGGTGTCGTTGTGGTGGGGGTAGATCCGTTTCGCCCGGGCGACGCTGTCGTCGAACTGCTCGCCCTCGAACTCCGTCACGCCGGGGCGGGACTCCAGGTCCAGGTCGAACTCGACGAGTTCGCAGGGCTCCTCTGCGAGCGCGTGGTCCAGCACGGCCTCGTTTTCCTCCGGCGCGAAGGTACAGGTGGAGTAGACGACCGTGCCGCCCTCTTTTGTCGCCTGGATCGCCCGCCGGAGAATCCCCTTCTGGACGCCGGCAGTCCCCTCGACGTGTTCGTAGCTCCACTCCTCCAGCACGTCGGGGTTCTTGCGGATCGTCCCCTCGCAGGAGCAGGGCACGTCGACGAGCGTCCGGTCGTACTCCTCGCCGCCGAACGGCTTCAGCGAGTGATTGCGCGAGTCCTCGATGGTGATGGCGAGGTTCGTCACGCCGAGGCGTTCGGCGTTCGAGCGCAACGCCGACACTCGGCCCATGTTGTTGTCAGTCGCGACGAGGCGACCGGAATCGCCCATCAGCGCCGCGAGTTGGGTCGTCTTGCTTCCGGGTGCGGCACAGCAGTCCCAGACTCGCTCGCCGGGCTGTGGGTCGAGCACGCGGGCGGGGACGGCCGACACCTCCTCCTGGCCGTGGAGCCAGCCGTGAACGTACGGCCAGTTGCCGCCGGCCTGGGCCTCCGGGAGGACGAACAGCCCCGGATGCCAGTCGGTCTGTTCGGCCTCGATGCCGGCCTCGGCGAGCGCCTCGCGGGCACGCTCGACGGTCGTCTTGATCGTGTTGACCCGCACGGCCGCGGGCAGTGGCCGCTCACAGGCCGCGTAGAAGGCCTCGGGATCGTCGATGAGCGGCTCGTACCGTTCCAGTACGGACATTGGGCTGGTTTCGTCAGGGGTGAGTTTGTGCGTTTCGACTCACCGGAGCACGCGGTCGCTGTACCGCCGCTCAACGGGCCGTGTCCCGGTCGGCCAGCCGGCGGTCTCCTCGCGGATCTGATCGGCAATCTCGGCCGGCGTGACCGTTCGCTCGGTCTGCTCGACCCGGCTCGTGACCCGCAGCGTCTCGCCGTCTCCCTCGCTGACGACGGCGTCGTACGGAACCCACTGTTCGCTCGCGGCCTGGAGCCGTTCGCTGACCGGCAGATCACGGTCGTCGATGTCGGCCCGTACGCCCGCCGCGTCGAGGTCGTCGACGACGCGCTCGCAGGCGTCGATGTCGTCGGGTTCGATGGGGATCAGCCGGAACTGAACTGGTGCGAGCCAGACCGGGAGCGTCGGCCGCTCACCCGTTCTGGTCCGGCGGAGCGCGGCGACGAACCGCAGCGGCTCATCCAGCGGGTTCGACCGCACGACCAGTCTGTCACCGTCCGTCCTCGTCGGGTCTTCCTCGATCCAGACAGTCGGCGTCGCCAGCCGAGCGTGCTCGCCCAGCACGGCGAACTCGAAGGCGAACGGGCGTCCGCTCTCGCTACCCTGGTCGATCACGAGCGGCTGATCGAGCAGATCCCCGAGGCCGGCGAGCCAGTCCCGGTGTTCGTCGACGAACCCATCGCTACACCGACAGACCGGCTCGAACGGGACCGAGAGGTCCCCGAGCAGTCCAGCCACGAGTGCGATCTGCTCGCGGGCCTCGCGTCGTCCGTCGTCAAGCGACCGCACCGCGGTCGTGAGCGTCGGCCCCGGCCGGCCGGTCTCGTCCGCACCCGCGGTCGACTCGAACACCGATGCCGGGCCGTCCCCGCCGAAGACGAGTTCCGACACCGGATCGGATCGCGTCGGTCGTTCCGCCGGAACCGCGCCGTGGATCCGCAGTCGCTCGGTCGCGAGGTCGACGAGCAGATCGCGCACGAACACCCCTTCGGGAAGCACTGTTCCCCCCGCGTCGAACAGCACGGGGCCGCCTTCGGACGGCTTCAGTAGCTGGGCCAACGACACTTCCTCCACCCGCCCGTCGTCGAGAACCGGACCGTCCGCGTCGTCCGCAATCTCGGTGAGCGAGCCGTCAGATGCGAGTCGAAACCACTCCCCGGCGGTCGGTCGTCCGGCCTCGACCTCGAACCGCTGGTTGGCGAAGGGGTGGCCCCGCGCGTCGAGTTCGAAACTGATCGACTCGCCGAGCGGCACGGTGTGTGTCTCGTATTCCAGGCGGTCGGCGAGCGCGCTGATCGCGTCGTCCGCGACGGCGTTCGCGGCCGGGGCGTCGGTCAACTGCGCGCAGGGGACGAGCGCGACGACTCGTTCGTCGAGTCGGTCGGCCATCTCGGAGATCCGGTCGGCAGCGGCGGCGACGAGACCCGGTCGTTCGGCGTCGGAGCGTTCGACAGCGACGAAGACGACGACCGACCCGCCGAGGTCGGCGCTCGCACCCGAGCGCGTCTCGCTGTCGGGGTCGTGATTTCGCACCTCGAAGGAGAACCCATCCGCGTGCAGACAGCGCAGTTGCATTGTCCGAACGGACCGGACCGCGAGCAAAAAGCGTGCCGCCGGCGGGAACCGGGGAAACCTACAACTGTGTGCCCGTCACAGAGGGTGACATGTACGACGACATCCTGCTTCCGACCGACGGCAGTTCCGCGACGACGGAGGCGCTCGATCACGCGCTGACGATTGCGGCCGACAAGGACGCGACCGTTCACCCGCTGTATATCGTCGACAAACGCCACCTCCGCGCGGCGGACGACGACACCACCGAAGAGGTACGGCGCTCGCTCGAGGAAGAGGCCACCCACGCGCTCGACGACGCGAGAGTCCGCATCGAAGACGAGGGTGTCACCCCCGAAACCGCCCGGCGGGAGGGGATCCCGCACCGCGCGATTCTCGGCTACGCCGAGGAGGCGGACATCGACCTGATCGTGATGGGAACCCACGGCAAAAACGGCCGTGAGCGGCTCGCACAGCTCGGGAGCACCACCGAACGCGTCGTCAAAAACGCCGACCTTCCCGTGCTGGTCGTCGAGATTGGCGATTGACACGCGTATGCCTGGCGTCTGACGCGGTTTTAATTGGATCGGGTGGCAGGTTCAGCACACGCATGCCACGCCTGACGGTGACAATCAGCGACGAACACGAGCGGATTCTGGAGCGCCAATCGGACGTCGGGGAGGCATATCGCTCGAAATCCGAGGTGATTCGGGAGTGTATCGAGGCCCACGAACGGGTCGAGGAACTCTCCGAGCAGTTGGCCTGTCTGGAGGCCGAAGTCGAGTTGCTGCGCGACCAGCGGGCCAAACTCAAGGAGAAAGCCGCCCGCGTCGACGAACTCGAATCCCAACTTCGACAGCTCCAGGCCGCCTACCACCGTGCGATCAGCGAGGGGCGGTCCCCCCAGGAGCTGGAACCGATGGCCGAGCTGTCGGTCGACTCAGGTCCCTCTGCACAGGCGCTGATCGAGGAAGCGGAGTCTCCGAGCGAGACGCCGACAATCGAGGAGTCCGACGCCGCCGCCGACGCCGAACCCGTGGCGGCCACGACAACAGCCACCCGGGAAGCGGCGGATTCACCCGACCCGGAGACGGCCGACCCGCCCGCACAGACGGCGGTCGGTCAGTCCGGGGCGGAGACGGCTACCTCCGAGGGCTCTCCCCAGTCGGTCGAGGAGACGCCCGACCGGTCCGATGGGGAGGGTGCGATCGGGTGGGGAGAGTCGCCGGCTGCACACCGGGGTGAATCTCCCTCGCCGGCGGCCACGCAGTCGGAGAGCAGCCGATCCGCACAGCCAGCCACGACAGACACGGGAGCAACCGCAGGCTCCAGGTCGACTGACGCCGAGGCGGAGTCAGCGACAGACGGCGGCGTCGAAATCGACGAGGAGCTGTTGTACCAGTCCCCGAGCGTCGGTTCGCGCCTCAAATCCGCGCTATTCGGTGGACCCGGTGGCAGCCGGTGAGTCGACGGCATCGACGAGTTCGGCGTGGTCGTTCGCGGGGTCGTTGACCGCCGTCGAGACGGGATAGGCGTGCATCGATTCGGCGGGATGCGGTTCGAGCAGTTTTTCGGCGCTGTCCGGTGACGCCGAGAGCCATCGCTCGCGCTGGTCGTCGGGGAGGATCACCGCCATCCGATGGTGGAGATCCGAGACGAGGTCGTTCGGCTCGGTCGTCACGATGGTGAACGTCTCGACCGGCTCCGCCTCCGGGCTCGCGGCTCCGTCACCGAACGCGTCGAGACCGGTCTGTGTCGTCGGCGGCTGCCAGCGCGTCCACAGCCCCGCCATCAGGAAGGGTCGCCCGTCGGTGAAGGTGACGCGATACGGCTGGCTCCCCTGGTCGGTCTCGACCCACTCGTAGAAGCCGTCGGCGGGGACGAGACACCGGCCAGCCCCCTCGATCTCTCCCTCGAAGGCGTCTGCGAAGCTCGATTTCTCCGCGAGCGTCTCGGCGCGGGCGTTGATGTGTCCCCCGTCAGTTTTCGCCTCGGCCCACTGTGGGACGAGTCCCCATTCGAGTCGTCGGAGCCGTCCCGGTTCGTCGTCGGTGATGACCGGCAACTGCTGGCCCGGCGCGGCGTTGTACGTCGGTTCGTAGGCCTCGACGTCGATGCCGAACCGGTCAGACAGCGTCTCCGGGGCGACAAAGAGCGTGTATCGACCGCACATATCGGTACGTGGGGCCGATAGCTCAAAAAGGCGTCCGGTCGGTCGAGCAGAATACTTAGGGGTCGACGACCCCGAGTACGGGGTAATGGGACTGTTCCGGTCGGACGAACTGCTCGGCATCGCCGCGGAGACACTGGAGTTCATCCTCTCGGCCTCCGAGCAGACTCACCCGAACGAGTACATGGGGTTTCTCCGGGCCGACGACGCCGGTCGGCTCGACCTCGACCGCGACGGGAACGTCATCACCGACGTGTTGGTCATCCCCGGAACCGAGTCAGGCCCGACGAGCGCCTCGGTCAAGGAGATGATGCGACCGAACGATATCCGTTCTGTTGGCTCCGTCCACTCCCACCCGAACGGCGTGCTCCGGCCCAGCGACGCCGATCTCCGGACGTTCTCCAGCGGCCGGGTGCACATCATCGTCGGCGCACCGTACGGCCGCAGCGACTGGCAGGCCTTCGACAATCAGGGTGAGCCGACCGATCTCGACGTGATCGACGTCTCCCTACCCGACGAGGAGTTCTTCGAGTTGACCCAGGAGAGTCTCGGCGACGAACACCTCGACCAGCCCCGCGAGAAATCCGAGGACGACGACAGCGGCGGTCTGTTCTCGTGGTTCCGCTAGGCCTGTTCGGCCTCAGCCTCGCGTTCGAGTTCGCGGTCTATCTCGTCTTTGACGTTGTCGACCGACTCGACGGTGAGGACGTTTCCGCCGCCGGGGTCGACGACGATCACTTCGGTTCCCTCCGGGAGTTCGTCGTCGAAACTGCGGGCTTCGTAGTACGGATTGAAGCCGCCCTCGTCGAGTTTGACCTGACCGTCGGTCGGCGTGACCCGCTCGGTGACGCGGCCTGATTTCCCTCGAAGCGAGTCGGAATCGCTCGTCTTGCCTTGCCCCTGACCGCCGTAGAGGTCGAGTTCGCGGTAGGCGTACAGCGTCCCGACGGATGTCGCCAGGACGACCACCGCCATGATCGTGAGAATGAGCGGCGCGGGAATCGCCGCGGGAAGTAACACGCCGACGATTCCCGCGGCGAGAATCCCCGTTCCGGCGACGAAGAAGTGCGCTCCGGGCGCGAACGCCTCGGCGATGATCAGCCCCGCACCGGCGACCAACATGAACACCGCGATGTTGCCCATGAGCGACTCCAGGACCATACCAAAAGTTGTGTTGGAACGCAGATAACAGTTCGGGCTCGTTTCCTCCCGGGAAACGAGGGGCGGACAGCGGTGCGCTCACCCACGACGAAGCCGAGATGTTTATGCACGCGCCCGCTGAGTCACACGTATGGACGTGAAGTCGCGTCACCATCTCCGGTCGGACGAAATCGGGGCGATTCAGGAGGCCATCGAGTCCAAACTCGGCGTCACCGTCGACGCCGATTCCTTCGAGAAAGTCGAGTTCGACGACAGCGAGTGGAACGTCGTCCTCGTCGACGGCGAGCCACTGGTCCTCTACGTCGGAGACGACGACCGGGAGCCATTTCTGACGGTGCGAGGCGCGAACGAGTACCCGCCGACAAAACGGATCGTCACCGTCGATGCCGGCGCGATCCAGTTCGTCTCCGACGGCGCGGACGTGATGCGTCCGGGCATCGTCGAGGCCGACGAGGTGATCGCGGAGGGCGATCTCGTCGTCATCAACGAGGAGGGCCACGGGAAGTTCCTGGCCATCGGCCGCGCGCTCGTCGACGGCACGGAGATGGTCGGCGAGGAGGGTCGTGTCGTCGAGTCGATCCACCACGTCGGCGACGACCTCTACGAGATGACGATCTGATCTCGCGTGCGTGATACGTTCCGTCTGACGTAAAGCCTAAACAGCCGGCGGCCGCCCCTACACGTATGGGACTCATGAGCAAGATACTCGGTGGGTCGGGAGGCACCCGACAGACCGAGGATTACGTCGAACTCAGCGCCGACGACCTGGCCGGCGAAGACGTCGAGGCCGACACCGAGGTCAAAATCGCCAAAATCGCGGACAAATCCGACGTGATCGATATCAAAGACGAGGTGTACGACGGCAACATCGTCATCGCCGATATCACCCGCCACAGCACGCAGGACCGGACGATGGAACACATCACGGACGAGCTCAAGCAGGTCGCCAAGGAGGTTCGAGGCGACATCGTCCAGAAGGACGACGACCAACTCATTATCACGCCGACGGGCGCGCGAATCAGCCGCGAACGGATCGGCCGCTGAGTGTCCCGGCACACGGCGACTCAGGGCGCGGGTTCTTCTGTCACGGCTTCCGAACGCGCACCCGTCCGTCGCTGGTCACGTTGACCGACAGCGTCGTTCGGATCTGTCGCCCGTCGACCGCGCTACCCGCCGCGTCGCTGATCCGTTTCATCAGTTCGGGGGCGTTGTGGGTCACCGTGATATCGGCATCGTCACAGGCGTCGAAGACGAGATCAGGCGTCTCGTAGAGATCGGTCCCCGCGGGAATCTCGACGCGGACCGGCGCGGACAGTAACTCCGAGAACTCGACCGTCTCGCGGGCCTTCTCGACGTTCTCGCGCGCTCGGTTCTCGATCCCGGTGATGTTCTCGCGGGTGGTGCCGAGGCGGTCAGCGATATCGGCCTGCCTGAGGCCGTGTTCGCGCATCACGAGCACCTCCGCCTGCCGCCGAGTAAGGAGTGTTCGTTCCTCCTCGAAACCGATCTCCTCGAGCAGTTCCGCGGCGTCCTGCTGGTTGCGAAGGTCGGTCCCGCCGGTACCCCCATCGTCGTCCGGTTCGTCGCCCATACCAATTCCTATGTGCCGTAAGTAGTAGAAGTTACGTCCGCCGACGTACCGCCAGGTGGACGACGATCCCGGCGACGAACGCGATCCCGAGGTTCGTGAGCACCGCGAGTAGCCCGATTCCGACCGATAGCGGGAGGTTCGAGGACTTGCGGACGCTTTTGCCCAGCGACAGCGCGATAATCGCGAGCAACACGCCGAGCATCGCCAGCGGGAACGCGCCGAGCACCGCCGCCGTCGCGAAGACCGCGGCCCCGAGATAACCGACTCCGAGCAGCACGTTCGCTCCGCCGGTGCGCGCCCCGAACTCGTACTTGCCCGCGACGCCGTCACAGCCGTGACACATCGGGATCCCTCCGGCGGGCACGGCGAGCAGGTTCGTCACCCCCATGCTCGTCGACAGTTCGTCCGGGGAGACCTCGGCGTCGAACAGGTCCGCGAACAGAAGCGAGGTCGCCAGCGCGGCGTTGCCGATGGTCATCGCCAGTTGCGCGAAGACGCCGTCGAGAGTGGGTCGCAGTCCGGCCTCCGCGACCGGCGGGACCGGCGGCGCACCCGGCCACTGCGGCGTCGGCACGCCAGCGCCTGTAAGTGCCAGCCCGACCCCGACGGTCAGCACGGCCAGCGCGCTCAGATTCCGGTAGCCCGCGAGCACCACGACCGTCGCGATGGCCAGGCCCGCGCCCGCGAGCAGTAGGTCCCCGGCGGCGAGGCGAACCCCGGTTCCGAGTAACACCAGCCCCACCGCGAACTGGACGCCGCGGATGACTGGCTCGCCGATCCACCGTTCGATCTTCCCGAGCGTGCCCGTCAGCCCGACGACGAGGAGGACGACACCGAGGATCAGCCCCGCCAGGGCGAGTTCCGCGTACGTGATCGCGCCGGCGATAGCCAGCGCCGTGAGCGCCTTCATCGGTTCGACGGAGATCGGCAGGCCGTATCTGACCCCCCAGACGATCTGGAAGACGCCGAACACGAGCAACACGTGCGGGAGCGAGATTGTCGTCAGCAGCGACAGCGCGACGACTAGCGGGAGCACTGTAATCGAATCCCCTACCGCCCCCGTGAGTTCGTTGAACTCGAACTTGAGCCGGCGCCCTGCGACAGATCGGGGCTCGTACGCCATCTATTCACTACTACGGGCGGATACACTTATCTCTATCCAGTTGCCGAAACGCGTTACACTCGAAATCGGAGTAATTAATAGTGGTTCCTACTTCTCGGTCGGGTGATCCGCTTCGCTTACCACCGCTCCTCGAAACACCCGGGCGAACACGGCCGTGCTCCCGGTTACTCCAGGGCGTCGAGACGGAACTCGAAGGCCGCAACAGGCAGTTCCAGGTCGTGTCGCGACCACCTTTTTTCGACTCGGGTACAGGGACCCCTCGTCCAAAAAATCTGGACCAAAAAAGCCGCTCGCTCACTCCGCTCGCTCCCGGTTACTCCAGGGCGTCGAGGCGGAACTCGAAGGCCGCAACAGGCAGTTCCAGGTCGTGTTCGACGAGCACCTTCGGGTGGATCTCACCGATCACGCCGACGGATTCGCCGTCGAGGACGACTTCGGCGGTCCGGCCCGGGATGAACGTCGGGTGCTCGGTCGGTGGCGTCGCCAGGTCTGCGTCGAAGGCCTTGGCGAGCGCCTGCAGGCGGCCGCGGGCGTCCTCGTAGGAGGCCTCGGTGTCGGCGAGGACGGCCGCCACGGTCCGGCGCTCGGCGACGCCCGTGTTCTCGCTGTCGTCGAGTTCCGCCGCGAGCCCGATTTCGGAGAGGTGTTGCGGGTACTCGCGGTGGGTGTTGTTCTCTAAGACGAGCAACAGCGAGGGCAGCGCCCACGTCCGCAGGATCTCGTAGGCTTCGCTGTACGGCTCGCGGATCGTCACCGGCTGGCCGCCGCCGAGTACGTCCGACCCGGGTTCGATCCCCAGGCGGTCGAAGTTCTCCTCCGTCGAGATCATGTGGAAGTTCAGGAGGTCCTCGAAGCCGAGACCGACCAGCGTGTCCCGGGCGGCGTCTTCCAGTCGCGAGCGCTCGTGGCGACCCCCGACGGTCGACACGTCCGGATACCGGGGTTCGAGGTCGTTGAACCCGTATGCGCGGCCGATGTCGTCGATCACGTCGAGCGGGTGCAACACGTCGACGCGGTAGGGCGGGATCTCCACCTCGTAGGTGACCTCCTCGTCGTCGTCGACCGTCCCGTCGAGGCCGGCCCGTTCGAGACAGTCGAGCACCGTGCCGCTGTCGAACTCGACGCCGACGATGCTCTCGATGCGGTCGTGAGCGACGGTCTTGGTCTTGACCGAGAAGTCCGGTCGGTCGAGGCTCCGGCCGGCGTACTCGCCGGGCGTGTCGTCGGTGTACTCGACGGTGACGCGCTCGACGGTGCCGCCGCGGGCCGACAGCGCGTAGCAGACGATGTTGCACATGTGATCGACCGTCCACTGGTCGGTGCCGGTCATCTCGATCAGCAGGTCGCGGGAGTCCTCGGTGACCTCGGTCCGGCGGCCGTTGATCACCGGCGGGAACGAGAACAGCCCGATGTCGTCGTAGATCGCGGGGTACTCCTCGAAGCCGTCGACGAGGTCGGCGTACTGCGAGCCCATGTGGTGGGAGTCGGTCACCTCGCGGGGGGTCATGCCCTCCTCGCTCTCCAGCGGGACGAACCGCTCCTCGTCGGGGTCCATCGAGGTGTACCGGATCGTCTTCTCGCCGCCGGTGCCGGCCGCGCCCTTCAGTGCCACGAGGTCGTGGACGCCGATCGCGCCCTTGGCGCGCTGGCGACCCATCGTCGCGTGGAGTTTCTCCTGGATCTGGATGAGCGACTCCAGCGATTCCTCGTCGAACTCCAGTCCGCGGACGACCGCACCCGTCACGTACGGGCGCTCGGCGGGCGGGCCGTCGACCTCGATTGTCCACTCGGGGTCGTTCGTGTTCGGCACGTAGACGCCGCGGTCGGTGCCGTACTGATACCGCAGCGAGCGGGCGATCCCCTCGACAGAGAGGCGGTCGAGGCGGTCGGGGGCGAACTCCAGTTGGAACTCGTCCTCGTCGGTCCAACCCTCGAACTCCAGGCCGAGCGCGAACAGGTCCTCGCGGAGTTCGTCGTCGTCTTTGTCCGTGCCGACGAGTTGGCGGAGTTCGTCGGGATCGACGTCGACGACGGGCATCAGTACACCACCTCACGAATAGCGTATACAAATCGTAGCGTTTTTCGTCTCATATCTCAAATTACTCTCTATGGGCTCAAATAAGGTTATGGTTGGATGTAGAGTGTCCGAAAACCGCAAGGAAGAGTGGGATGAGTTTGTAGAAGGCTCGGATGAGTTCAACACGCTCGCACAGCTTGTCAGGGTGGGCGTAGAGCGGATTATTTCGGATGCGGAGTCAGACGATGAGGAACAGTTAGAAATGATTAGAGACGACTTACAGGGCGTTCTGAGAGAAATCAAACAGACACGGTTAGACATCGAAGAATTAGAGGAGAATATAGACGACGCAGAGGATATTTCAGACGAACTGATGTTCGAACTGGAGGAATTCTTCCACGGTGATGAAAATGAACAGTAAAGATGAACGATTTTTCGAATCTTGGTTGGAAAGACGAAAATCGAGATTAGCAGAAGGTACGTATTCGTCTGAACAATCAGCTACTACGGCGTTAAAGGAGTTTTTAGAGGTAGAAGGTGTAGGGTTAGCGGACATAGATTTCCTTCTCGCAGACAATTTTATTTCGTATCTCACCAACGAGAAAGGCTTAGCGGACAATACGACGGTAAACTACTATTCTAAGGTAAAGCAACTCTACGAGTATTATATCAAGGTCAACAAACTGGATAAGACAAATCCATTTCCCGAAGTGGATGTTTCACATCTGGACTACGAGAGCCCAGACAATGAGAAGATAACTCTGGAAGAAGAGGAAGTCCGTGCCTTAGTTGAGTCAATGACGGAAGCAAGGTCTAAAGCCTTGTTTGGATTTATGGCAACAACAGGGGCGAGGATTGGTGAAGCAATACGATTGGAAATGGACGATTTGGACTTACAGGAACGCTCTGCGACGATTATAACGCTCAAGAACGACAATCAGGACGAGAGGACTGTATACTTTGACAGACGAGCGAGACGGTATCTCAATGAGTATGTGAACAATGGATACCGTTCACAGTACCCGAACGATGATTCTGAGTATGTTTTTATCACCCGCGTAGCCGAGCGTATGAGTAGGGATAGGGGGCGTGTACTGTTTAATGATGGAGTCGAGAATTGCGAAGAGATAGAAGATAAAGTCGATACGAATGAGAAGGCTGGAGGCAATGAACGGAGTACAATTACCAGTCATATTCTTAGGAGGTCATACGCTCAGAACTGGATAGATAGCGGAGGCGATATTATGACATTAAAAAATGTAATGGGTTGGTCTGATTTGGAGACAGCAAAACAATATCTCAATGATGAGGTGGACAAGGACAAGGTAGACAGGTACGGTATGACTCTGTAGTATATCTGTGTAAATGAAGGTAGTATAGTATATAATACGTCGGAACCTTGGGAATTCCTTGGTATTTTGCCAAGGATAACAGTTTTAGCACCGTCTTGATTACGTCTAGATATGTCATTAAATCTAAACAAATCTGAACAGAAGACACTAAAATATCTGTACTGGAATCACGAGGACTGGCACGCCCGCCGTGATATTCTGAGGAAAACGGACCTCACATATAATCAGGTCCGTAGGGCGACGAGAAAGCTATCTGAGAAAGGGTTTCTCTGGCAAGAGGAAGAGAACACAAAGGGAGGTATAGACGCTCGTAAGACATATATGATAAACTCGAAGGGAATTGAATACGTCAAGAACAACGATTTGCGAAAGTCCGAAGAAGCCGAGATACGGGAAGAGTTCGAGAAGGTCAAAGAGCGGGTGGCGTTTATGAAACAGACAGATATTCAGACGGATAGCATACACACCCGTCTGGATGCAATGGAATTTTACTTAAAACAGATACTCCCCGCTATTGAGGATATGGGGTATGAAATAGAACAGTGGGAAGAAAAAGAGCCTAACAATTGAGTCTGTAATATGGAATTGGTTTTCCGAGCGTCTTTTTTTCATCTACCTGTTCAATGAATCCGACTGTCTGGAGTTGTCCTACAATCCGTCGTGTCGTCCGCTCAGGGACGCCCGTAACGTCCATAATGTCTCGCACCGTCCATACGTCGTCCATCGTCTTAATCGCCGTCAGCACCCGCATATAGTTAGCTGTCTGCCCGTATTGTTCCTCAACCTGCGTGATTTTCTCACCGTATTCATTCATTCCGAATCACCCCGAAGTTCGAGAACTCAGACGCTCCGTCATAATCTTCCAATTCTCCACTAGAATTTGACATTATATAAACATCCATAACTAAATTGTCCAGATTCTCTGGACTTACTTTATTCTGCCAATTTTTTCCGAACGTCCGTGCTAATACTATTTTGATGTTGTGCCTAACTTCTTCCAAATCCTCGCACAGAGAAGCCCACTTACTGCCTGAGGTCTCGAAGAATACCCGTCGCCCATCTTCATCCATCTCGATTTCTGCGAACTTCTCTTCTTCCGTCATCATAATTATTCGCTGTTCGTCGTCGTATTTGTAGTAGTTCGTGTATGTTTTAGACATACACGTATTATTTTGGACTAATATCCTATAAACTTAATGTCTATTTTGGCATTAATCTAATAGGGTTGTGGGGTAGTTATATATGTGCTGATATGTCAGGCAAACAAGTAGACACTGCGACTACATCCCTCCGTATAACTGATTCAATTAGACGCGATTATGAGGTTAAATTTGGCAATACAGACATTAAGTGGGGCGATTATTACCGTTCTGAAGATGAGCGAAATAGCCACAGACGGGACGGGTTTCTGGCGGAAGCGACGCTGGTTGATATGTTTGAAAAGATGATTGGTGAAGAAAATGTCAACTGGCTAGGAAATGAAGGCGAGGTCGATATAAGATTGTTCGGAAGTGTGGGTGTTGAAGTCAAATCGAGACAAGATTCCACGGAATATCGGTCTATGATACTACACAGCGATTTGGATAATAGCGATGCTGATATGTTCATTAACACGGTTGTTCACCACGACCACTTTTCAGATGAGCCGATAAGTGTCGAGGTCATCGGCTGGATGAAAAAAGAAGAAGCATACGATAAAGCTGAAGAAGTCCAGTTTTTCGGAGATGACTCGGTTAAGTACGAGGTCTACGCGAAGGATATGAACGATATAGATGAGATTACCAACGTACTCAACCTATTTTAGACCCACGAGACTTTTTCCAGTTCTTCGCTCTGGTGTTGTTCTGAGAAATCCTGTAAGTAATGGTCTCTAAACGTTCGCCAGTCATCCCACGACCCCCACTCCATCACTTGGAGCGGACTCACGCCATCGTCTAAAAGAGCATTAGCCCACGTGCGTCGACCGTCGTGGAGAGTGAGGTGTTGGTATCCTCTCTCATCTTCTTCCTCTCTCAGCCTATCGCAAACGTCTCTGAACCGTCGCCTAACAGTCCGCATAGTACATCCAATGATATCGTCTTCTGGGTCTGATTCTGTAGTCTCGTATAGCGTATTAATTCGAGTTTCTACGGTGTCGGGTAATGGCGTCTCTCGATACTCGTCTCCCTTACCTTCCCAGACTCTCAGAAACCAGTCATCTGTACTCTTCCGAAGGTTCACATCTCGATACTCAGCGTCTCCAACTTCTCCTTGCCTCAGACCGCAATACGATGCTAACTGCCAAGCTGTCTTTGTCTCTTGGTGGTCTATCTCTCTGGCTACTAATCTACGCTCCCATTTGTTGAGAACTACTCGGTATCCTTCCTCGGTGTCGTATGCTTCCATTCTCATATGTCCAATATACAAGATTCAAGGACAAAAAGTTGTCGGATTACTTATATTTTGGAGTGATATCGGCCACATATTGGCCTACAATAGGCCAACCGATGGTCCAACGTGTCCAACAATACAGGATTCTCGGACACAAAAGTAGACGGGTGGGATTCGAACCCACGATTGCCAGCTTTGTATTCCGTGTCTCTGTATGGTTGCCCGAACAGAGTAGTCTTGGAACAGGATATCCATAGCTGACTACTGAGCCAGATAGTCCGTCCATTTATTTGATTATCCTAGAAACCTAAATATTCTGTTATATATGACTGATAATTAGATAACCGACTATGATTACAATGGCCCACTCCACTATGCCGAATCCTTGAATCGTCTGAACTATATCGAATCCGCTGAGCAGATTATTTATCATATAATATATACTAAACTACAACCGTAAAATATCATTGCTTCTTTAAGTCACGTCGGCACTGTTATTTGCTGACAGTGTAATGTACGTGTATGAACAGAAGGAAGTACCTAACCGCTCTCGGGGTCGCATCCGCTCCACTCATCGCAGGTTGTAGTAGTGAGGAGTTGAGCGGTGATAACGGTTCTAATGGAGATTGGGACTTTGAGGAAACGTATAGTACCACAGGAGATATTGAAGAGGAACTTATCGGAGAGCTTGAGGAAGGCGACGAGGTAGAATTCGAGATCGAAGTTAACCAAGGTCGGTTTGTCCGCGCGAGTATCATAAACAGAGATACGGCAGAGGGAATATTGACGCGGTACGTCTATCGGTCAGACCAGATGGAGTCGTACAACGCGTCCAGCCAAGAGGATGTTGCCAGCGTCTATAATACAACCGTAGAGATCGAGGAGTTTGGTGAATACTACGCTCGCTTGGCTTTGATACCGCAGAATCTTGAAGTCGTGATGAGATTCCGCACGTTGTAACCTACATCCCGTCGTCTACAAGAACAACCGAGTACACAATATCGAACCCTGATTTGTACCAGCGGATAGGACCAACAAAATCAAACCCGTTAATATCAGAGTCTCGGTCAGGAAAGAACCGTTCTCGCCTGTGAAGTTCACCGTGAATGTAGGCCATATTGCTGGACGTAACAACATCCGTAATCCTGTTCGAACTGACAGGATAGTTACTAAGGTACTGTTCAACTGTCTCGATAGCATCTTTGGCGTTTACGTCCTGATTCGCCATACATACAGATAATAGACCGAGATAAATAAATGTAGATATACCTATAGTTCACTATAACTTACTATAGTACCACTTTTTTATAGACAAGAGATAACAACAGAATATGTACTGTCCTGCGTGTGGAGAGGAAATACCAGACGGTTCGAATTTCTGCGCTGAATGTGGAACCGATATTCAGGAATATACTGGACAGGATACTCGTCAGAATACGAGAGAGTATAACCAGAAGGACACAGGCGCGGTTGAACGTGGTACGGACTACGATTTCGTGATGTCTATACAAGATGGATTCAAACGCACCAAGTTCGCACGTGGAGTTATTGACTTCACTTTAGCTATCGCCACTGCTGGTTTTTGGCTCGGGATAGTAGCTGTCGAGTTCGTCCGCCATCATTATCACCTCAGGAAAGGAAAAGTTGAGCCATATCAAGAAGGACAAAGGAAACAGTGGCACCTATTCGAGTAAGCACCTAATTCAAAAAATAAAAATATAACACATAGTGTTATATTTTTGAACTCAAAATCAAAATCTCGCTCACTTCTGAAGGTGGTACGAAACAGTCTGCTCGGACTCTTCTAAGTAGTCCGCGATTTCCTTGTTTTTCATCCCACATACCTCACTCAAATACTTGATTTTGTCTGTTTTAGAGTTCACAGTTTCGGGAAACTGGATTTTGGAACTCCGTGGGGTAGGGTTTGACTGATTATTTTCCGAGGTCTCGTCGTCATCGAAGTATATTTCATACCCTTGGTCGTCTTCTGACTCGTAGTTAATATCGGTCTCTGGGATATTTGCTATGCTCATCTGTATATTTGACACCTCCAGACGGTCTTGTCCTTCCATCTCGGTAATACCATACCCAAACTCTGCTTCCGTCTCTGAGAGCTTATTAATCATAAAAACCTGCCGTCTGATGTCCTTGGGTACGTCCATACCCGTGTGTGCGATAATGATGATATGGGTATTGTTCTTGCGTAGTAATTTTAACTCTCTAGACATTTGAACGCCTTTGGTCTGGTCTGCGTATTGGAGGAACACAGACGCGTCATCCAGTAAAATCAGACCCTCTCCATCGTGATTTCGGATTGTATTCTTTATATCTGACCACTGCTCTGGGAGGTCTTCAAACGGGTCGCTCTTCGAATTCGTCCAGACTTTCATTTCTGGGTTTACCGATTGGCCCATATCTATCAGCGTATATCCTGTATTGGTCTTACCTCGTCCTGTTGGTGGAACCTGATTCGAGAATATAATCGCTTGGAATATGTTGTTGGTATAGTCCGTGTATTGCGGTTCTGAACGGAATAAGTCCTTAATCTTCTCGTACTGCTTCCAGTCTGCTATATCCGTCTCTCCGTCTCTCTGATGACCCACACCGTAGGCAATCCGTGATATGTTGCCAGACCCAACTGCCTTGTTGAACTCCCGTGTGCTTGCTCTCTCGACCAGCTTAGCGTACTTCTCATCCTCATCCCCGACGGGATCGACACCGTGATATTGCTCGTACGTCTGCCAGTAGTCGGCTATGTAATCAGCGTCTTCGTAGGACATCATACCAGCCTCAGCAATCCCGTACACATCGCCCGAACGTATCGCCTCCACGAGGTCACGGGGAGACCAGTTTTCTGCTTCACTCATCTCCATCACCTCCGTTATTATCGGAATCTGTGGAGTCTGTTGAACCGTCTGAGTCGTCCGAACCTACTCGATCCGCATAATCCTCGTCCAGAATTTCACCTTCAGCGAGTTTCTTGTATCCTGGTAGTTTGTCCTTGATAATCTCGTTTAATCGTCCTCCTTTGTACTGCTCCACGTCGTTTTCTTTCTCGATGAGGTCATTATGATGAACGACCGAAACCTCGTCTATGACATTGTTTATTTCTCTCCGCGTTTTGATGGCGTAATTCTTCAGAGCATTGTTCCGTCTCCGAGATTCGTATGCGGTTTGTCGGATTCTGAACCACATTTCTTCGGGTACGCTGGTATAATCGCCCGCAATAGCTGTTCCTTCTTCTGGGTTGAACTCATTCACTATGTGAACCGTCGTACTACCCATAGTGAACGTCCGTTTCTCTCCCTCTACGTCGATATGTTCACTACCGTCGTCGTTAGTTTGCCACGCACGGAATGGCATATCGCTCCCGAGATTACCATCTCCGTCGTCCATCTCTGGATTGCTCTCTAAGTAAATTTGATACGACGGTCTGAATATCGGGGCTATCTTATTCACGAACGGAGCCAGAATGTAGGCTATGGGTAGAGCAAGGACAGACGTAGCCAATCCTATCCAGACCCAAACAGGGATTTCGAAGGTGAAGTACCAGAAGATGAATCCAATTGGTATTAGTGCGATTACGATGTTTCTGATGGTGAACAGACCTTTTACCGTACGGACGAGCTTCTGCCACTTAGAATCGCTTTCATCTATCTTATAGGATTCTTGTTTGTAGATAATCTCCCGTACCTGAGTCGACATTTTGTCCTTCTTCCTCAGTATCCAGACTATGATGGATATAACGGCTGAGAGCATCGCAAACCCTCCGACGACGTAAAAGTCCCCGAAGGTCGCATTATCCTTTATCAGACTGAAATATCCTGTAGATTTAACCTTCCGCGAAATGGTGTTCCCACGCTGATTCGTCGCGTCTGTGATGGCAATTTTTTGCGTGTAGTTTCCGTTATAGTCCGCTTCGGTAGCATTAATCGAAAAGCGATGTGTCCCCTTTCTCAAAACCTCAGAGCGGTATGTATAGCTACTATCAGACTGGATTAGATTCCCCACGTCTTGAAGCGTAACAGTGGTACGCTCATCGACCTCCAGTGCAAATTCGACGGTCTCATTTTCGCGGTCAAACTCGTACCCTACAACCCTAACAGATTCAGAAATACGCTTTGACCCGTTCAATCCTTCCGTTGCATTCTGGTTTTGCTGTTCTATTTCATCAACAAATTGTTGAGCATCAGACCGTAGGTCTGGAAAATTCTCGGAACGGTTTGACTCCAGCCACGCGCGTACTTCGTCTACCTGAGATGTGAAATCATTGGTTACGATACGTAGAACCTCGTCCTCTGAAGGAACATCTTCTGTCGAGATATTTCCAGTCGACTCCTGAGCGACGGCGACAGGCGATACAACAGAGGCTATCAGTAGTATAGAAACTACCATAACTAACCGATATGACATACTAGATATATGTTATTTATACGATAAAAGAGTGCCGTCGGATTAGCTCTGTCTTCTACGTCGTCGCTGGTAAGCTACTGTCCCACCCCCACCGCCGAGGACTGCGACTGCGACAATTGCGACGATGGCAATCAGGAGAGTCTGCTGTCCACTACCACTACCAGAGTCTGGGACGAACTGTCCTGGATTATCCACGATTCTTCGTGTCTGATTCGCTTGGTCTTCGAGCCTTTGGGCTTGACCAGCCAAATCCGTCCGTTCAATACCGTATTCACGCACGTCTGCGGACTCCTTATCTTCGATCAACGTTACTGTTACGTTGCCCTCTAACTCGTTTGTCGCACCGTTTTCATCGCTCACGATGAACGTCCGATTTGTAACGCTCACGTCGAACGTGTCGCCTTCTTCGACTTTATCGCTACTATTCGTCTGGTTCATTAGGGCCGACATATCCGTCGAGAACAACGCCCCTGCGTACGTATCTCCATCTTCTTCCTCGATATGAATCACGTCGCTTGCTGGCAACGTCGTACCTTCATAGATCCCCGTGTATGCGATGGTTGCTTCGTCTGCATTTGTCGGGGCAGGGGTCGTCAGTTGACCGAGGTCTTTGCTGAGGTTCGGCACATCTGAGATGGACTTATTCTCGTCGCTCGCTACGTCTTGGATGTACTTCGTCCATTGCTGGCTGGCGTAGCTACTGACACTGCTGTACGTCTGATTTGCGAGGTTATCTGTCGTTGTCAGTAGGTCATATGACCTTTGGAAATCAACTGGTTCGGCGTAGCTTGACGTGCCAGATGTCGGAGTCTTTACGATAACGGTCTTATTTTGCACATCGAGAGGCTCACCAGTAGACGCATTGTACGGAACAGCAAACTGTACTGTGTTGTTTGCACCGTAGTACGTGCTATCCAGAGTTATGTTAATTGCAGGTAAGGTAACTGTGCTGTTGCTCTTTTCAAATTCGGCAGTAGGAACCTGAGATGCGTTGTCGTACGCCGTATTGGCGTTGGCTATCTGGGTTCGGTTGAACGTTATGTTCTGTAGTGCACCGAATATATCCTGTACAGAGCTATTTTGCACAGCTACGCCTCCAGTTGTGGTGTAGTCAGTACTATTGAGCGACGTGTAGAATGCGGAATCGTCGCTGTTTATGGATTCTATCGTAATGCTGTGGTTAAACTGTACATTTATTATGTCTAATTGTTTATTACCTGAATTCCCGATTCTGAAGGTGGATACATTAGGGGTATTGATTTTACCATTTTTCACCACTTGGTTATTACCACCTTTTATTAGATATTCTAAATCGGAAAATGATGCGTTGTCTGCTTCCCTTATCTCATAGCCATTTAGATTTACTACTATATCTGCATTCGTGGTAATCAGATTTTGACTGGTAGATGTTGAGCCATCCAGAACAATATCGTTCTGTAGTGTATATATAGTAGGTACAGATGGTTGCGAATTTAGGTCCGTATCAGATGTTACCTCTACCTTCTTCACAGCACCTATATCATCAGGATATCCAGCAACATCCAACGAGTCATTATAATTTCGAACGCTCAACGTTTGGAAATTGTGCGTTTCTATGAGGTTCGACTGTCTCGTTTTGAGATATTCGGACGCCTCCTGCTCCGCGATATTGATTAGCTCAGTTTCTGAAGTTACGTTGTCTCCCTCTCTAAGCATCGCTTGGGATGCTTTTTGTTCGACTTGAGCTTCGATTGTTATTTGGTCGTTGTCGACGTTGTCGAGATATCCTTGGTTTGTGCCTTCCGAATTGATTGCCTCAGTATGCATAGAGGACCGAAGCGTGCTATTGCTTGAGTTGTTCGCTATCTCTATAGCTTCGTCTTCAGTGTACCCGCCATCAGAACCGTTATCGGAGAAGTATCTTGTTTCAACATAATTACCTGCCGTAATGACAGCAGTGCCAGCCAATGCAGCAGCAGCTGGAGCGAGCGGTACTAACGCCTCTGCCTCGCCCGAGTGTTCGGGTTCAGGCGTAACGTGTTTCGCGGGCGTCTGGCTGGATATATATCCGACAGGGACGGCTGTAACGAGCATTACAACCATCGCCAGTATGCCGATTCGTTTGCCGATTGATTTGATTGTTCCATACATAGTAATCACCTTAGCCCTGACTGGATATTCCGAAGTAGCTTATCGTCATCAATACGACCGCCCCAAACTGATACCAGTAGTTCGATTCTACGAAGCTAATCACAGACGCTACGTCGAACAGATACGCACCGTTTAAGGCGACTGTAAGGGCGACTGCGATAGTCAGACCAGCAGGAATGGAGTTAATCCAGTCCATCACCGAGAAGCTATTACTACGCCCATACGAGCGTGCTGAGTCGAGTATCTGTATCACCATCAATAGAAGTGCCAGAGTCAATCCGAGGGTAAACGTCGCTGTCCCAAGAATCGGGAAATTGAACGATGCGAGAACGTCTGCCATCGTTTTTACAGTTCCATCTGGCATCGGAATCTGTACGTCAAAATTTGTTACAAAGGACGATGCGCCAACGAAAAACGCCGTACTGGAAGCCGCTTCGAGTATTGAAACGTTTCCGAGGTCTACAACATCAACATTGCCACGGGAATCAGATAATAGTCCCATACAACTATAATTCTACTTATATGTTAAATGTATTGTGCGTGAATGGGTTATGACTGCTAGTCATCAATATGATGATGATACCGAGACATCAGAGCCAGCACCAGACCCACACCGCTGATTATTTCGATATTATTGACGACGACTGAGTCCGTAACTACTCCAATATTGTTGAGTGCCAACAGTATCAGTGTGAGGTCGACGAACAGCCATACGATTTTGATTGTTCTGTCATCCATACTATCAAAATAAAACCGTAATGTCAAATAAGTTATGTGTATGTGCGTGCGTGTTTAATGCTACCGAGACGCAGATCGGAGCACTCTTATTTCGAACTCAGATAGATCGGCGTATGAACGAAGAAGAGAGGCTAAGACGAGAGATTCGGGCTGTAAAGGAAGCCATTGACATCCACCGTAAAGAGGAAGAAGTATATGGTAACGATTTTGTGGAACTGCGGGCAGAAGAGTTCAGACGGGAATTTTCAGGGTTTCAGCATCTGCTTAATGTGAACCCCGAAAAACTGGAGGAACACAGAGAGAGACTACAGAGAGATTTGGAGGTTCTTCGAGGTGAACGATGAGCGTCGAGACCGTCGGGACGGGGATAGGGCGGGTCATCGGTGTCATTATTATGATCTATCTTATCGGAACGTTCGGTTTAGGTGCTGTTGCTCAAGGATTTGTCTATCTCTCGCTTGCAATTGCAGTCGGGATGATAGTACTGTTCGTCGCACCTTTTGGATTCATATTCCCTTCCATATTCGTGATTCTAATCGCGTTCCTTGCGAGTCTATACAACAGCTTATAAAATCTAGATTACACTTTTACCCTCTTTTTGCGTACGTTATTATGTGAAACTAAGTAACAAAGACGAACGATTGTACCGAGCAGTCAAGCAATCTAACCGAGTAGTTTACCAATCTCCGATAGTATATCCAGAGCCTGCTGAACAAGAATTTGGAATCTATGTGAAAGACCGACTCAGTAACAGAGTCTATCGCATAGATAAGACCGAACTCGGTTATACCGTGGTGAGAGAGTCTGAAGAGAAGGTCATAACCGAAGGTAGTTCTCCGAAGGATGCGGTTCAGGTGTGCTATTACAACCAGTGATGATGAAGATTGGATAAAATTTTATTTTTTGACCGAGGTTCAGGGATAGAGTATGAACCGAGTAGATGGAGAGATGTAATATCATACCGAGAGGGTTTCTAAGGGTGGTTTCGAATTAAACTCTAATGTTTCTAACCTACTATTGCTACTGACTACTACATTACTACTATCCTGAATTAACACTTATACACACTAAAACACACCTACTTTTCTCAACTCTTAACATCATTTTGTATAAAGTTATATAGGATGTCAGTGTATAGATATAACTAGGATGATACGAGAAACAGCAATCCACACAAACGAACCGTCTCAACGAAAGAACAATCTCACGGTAAAGCAACCAACATACGAGTTCCTACGTGATACGGCGAACTCAGGTAACGATATGCTCACCAAAGGCGTCATCGCGTACGAAGTATTACTACTTATAGAGTGTGAACGCGACGGTATTGACCTTATTGACGATTTGGAGCAGGAAGTTAATACACGTCTCTCTCATTGTACGAGTACAGCTTTCGTTGACTCACTCGAAAAAATAAAATTTTCATCTGATTCGGTTTCAGACGATATGGATGTCTTCGATTCGTACTACGAGAACTTGTCTCAGAACGAATCGACTATCTCTTTACACATACCCGTAAAGTTGGACGACTCTGAAGTGGTCGACGGATGGGGTTTTAACAGACAACTGGATAGAGTGGTAGATTCGTACACAGAGATAGCGTACAGAGACCGTAAGGACAGAATCCAGTGCAAGAAAGAGTTGATTGCGTATATCGAGGACGAGTCTGAACCAAACCACAGAGTTGCCAAGGATATTGTAGATGGGACAAACAAACGGTTCGACGTACTCGATATCCACCACTCAATTCAGAAGTACATAGGCAATTGGTGGGAGTCGGAAGAATTGACCTTCGAGGATATTGAGAGCCGACAACAGAGTGATGACGAACGGTTAACCACTCACGACCGAGACAAACGGATCGAGGCACTATATCACGCGTATGAGAATCAGGAGTATATGACCGAAGACAGTATGAAGGAGAAAATATCGGAGGTCTTTGACGTAGATTCTGAGCCGACTGTTAACTCATACATTGCCGACCTGAAGGTCGAATATGACGTAGGGTTCGAAGAAGACGTAGATGAAGTTATATTACCGATGGATGAGGTTGTTATCGGTGATTTGCCGAAGATAGAGCAAGGTGACTTCACAGAGAAGCACATCGCATATGCGATAGATGAAGCACTGTCCAACATCGAAGATAATGACACGTTCTCACTGTCGAATATGGCAAAGTTGCTCGGAGCCGCTGGGTGGGCGGATAACCCTCGTGAGGCAAACAATCTCTTGAAGGAATTGGATGAAGAGTATGGTATCGACTCTCTCCAGCGAACCAACAAAGGTCGAATATACATCAACTAATCGACGGTACTTTTTTACCATTCTAGGACAGTAAAACAAACGGGCGAAAGCCCCAGAATGACACTGGCGATACAACAGGGTCAGTTTGTTTGCCTGACTACTGTTTTTCGCATCATATACTCGCGGTTCTTTTCATTCCAACAACAAGACAGGCAGTTTCAAATACGCCTGAAATATTTACAAAATGTATACGCTAGTTTCGAGGTCAGTACACCACCTCCACGTCCCGCAGCAGTTCCAGATCACACAGCGTCCCGTGCACGTCGCGGATGTCCTCGAATCCGTACATGAGCATGAGTAGTCGTTCCAGCGAGAGCCCCCACGCCATCACGTCGGCCTCGACGCCCAGCGGCTCCAGCACTTCGGCGCGGAAGATGCCCGAGTTACCGACTTCGACGATTTCGCCGGTCTCCGGGTGGGTGCCGAACAGCTCGAAGCTCGGTTCGGTGTAGGGGTTGTAGTGCGGTTTGAAGTCGAGATCGGTGATCCCGAACTGTTCGTAGAACTCGGTGAAGGTGCCCATCAGGTCCCGCGCGGAGAGATCCTCGGCGAGTACCCACCCCTCGATCTGGAAGAACTCGAGCAGGTGAGTCGGATCGAGGGTGTCGTTGCGGTAGACCTTCTCGACGCTGAAGTACCGCTCCGGCGGTTCGAGGTCGCCTTTCGCGAATCCCGAGAGGTGGCGCATCGACAGCGAGGTGGTGTGTCCGCGCAGATCCAGCGATCTCGCGACGCTTTCCTCCCACGGCGAGTGATACCCCTCGCTGTCTTCCCCGACGCCTTCCAGATGTGCCGAGCGGACCCGCTCGACGAGTTCGTCCGGCAGGTCCTGAATCTCCTCGGGGGACTCCAGATCGAACTGGTCCCAGTGGGTCCGTGCGGGGTGGTCCTGGGGCATGAACAGGCAGTCGTTGATCCAGAACTGCGCGTCGACGTGGGGGCCGTCCATCTCCTTGAAGCCCATCCCGACGAGCACGTCTTTCACGCGGTTTGCGGTCTGCCGGAGGATGTGCTCTCTGCCGTGTGCCGGCTCCTCGGCCTCGGCTTCGACGTTGTACTCCGCAAACTCCACGTCGCGCCACTCGCCGCTGGTGATGAGTTCCGGGCTCACCTGGCCGACGGTCTCGGCCACTTCCACCCCTTCCATCAGCGCCGTCACGCCGTCGTCGGAGACAGAGACCAGCCGCGTCGTCGACTCCTGGCGCTCGATCAGCCCTCGACTCTCCAGTTGATCGAGCAACTCGGTGTCCTCGACCGTCTCGCCGGCGTCGAGGGCGTCGAGTGCCCGCCGTTCGTCGTCGGCGTCCGGGTCGGCGTCCGCCGTCGCGGACACCTCGCCGCTGTCGACGGTGCCGTAGCCTTTCCGTGCGAAGTTCGCGAGCGCGATGTCGACGGCCGGGCCGTCGAGGCCGGCCTCACCGAGCAACTGCCCGAGCGAGACGGGTTCGTCGTCGGCTCCGGCTTCGAGTGCGGCCTCGTACAGTCGGAGTTCGGGCAAGCCCTGCTCGACGTACTCCCGGCCCTCCTCGGTGAGCGTCGTCGTCGCCTCCTCGCGCTCGGTGACCGAGAGCAGTCCCTCCTCGGCGAGGGCGAGCGCCGCGCCGGTTGCGGTCTCGACTTTGAGATCCGCCTCCTCGGCGAGTTCGGTTATCGGGCGATCCGTGTCGGCGTCAGCGGTCTTCAAAACCGCGACCTGTGCTTCGGGAAGTTGCATGACTCGTTGGTGGATACACCGCGGGTTAGTCAGTTAACGGTTCTCACTCGCACACGGACGGTTTCCCCGACCACTCCGGATTTCACCCGGCCCCCGGTCGGCTCCACCGCCCATCACCGCCGGCAGAAAGCGAACCCCCACAGCAGCGGCTGTTCGCGGGCGAACTGTCGCCTGTGGGGTCGAGTAGCCACGTCCGAGTGGTTGTCGCTCGCTCACAAAAATATTCTGGGTCGACGCCCCGGAGTATCCGGTCCAGGCGCACACAGAGGATTTGTCGGTTCGGCACGAACCTAACTCATGGACGGTCCGACCCGTCGGGAGATCGAAGCCCTCAGTTCCGTCGACGCCGTCGGGGAGCGTCTGGTCGACGCTCCCGGACTCCGCCGGTCGTCGCTGACGGTCCACCGGGTTACCTTCCCCGACGGAACCACGGGACGCGCGTTCACACCGACCGAAGCGGCGGACAGAGAGCGGTTCGTTCGCCTCTCCGGGGAGTGGGAGGGGGTCAGCGAGGTCCCCGGGATCACGCCGGTCGTGGCACGTAGCGCGGGGGAGACCCCGTGGATCGTCGTCCGCCACGCCGGCGATAGCCTCCGAGCCGCCGACTGGTCGACCGAGACGACCGAGGGGCTTCTGGGCCGTCTCGCCGAGGCGCTGTACCGGGCCGACAGCGTCCACGGGTCGCTGACTCCCGGCCACGTCCGACTCCCCTCCGGAACGGAGCCGTGTCTCGACTGGGCGCTCTCCCGACCTGCAGACACTGCACCGGTGGCGTATCTCGCGCCCGAAACGCGGGGATCCGAGCGCGACCCGGATGCACGAACAGATGTCTACGGACTCGGAGCGATTGCACACTACCTGCTCACGGGAGAGCCGCCCGGTGCGGATGTCGGCCTCTCCCGACTGGACGGCCGCTGCGACGGAATCGCGAGCCTCTGTCGCCGGGCACTCGCACCTCGTCCCGCCGACCGGCACCGCTCGCCGTACGAGTTCAAACAGGATCTGCTGTTCGCGGGCGCGACGCGTCGACCCCGAACCGGTCCCGCCGCGTCCGGATCGGCCCCCGACGCTTCCGGGGAGGAACCGGACACGGCCGGGGAGCGGCGGTCCTGGCGTCCGACGCGTCGACAACTCCTCGGGGCTGGCGGGGCGGCGGTCGCCGGCGTCGGACTCGGGGCTCGGTACCTCGGAACGGCTGCTCGGTCCGGCGGTGCCGAACCGCCCCTCTTCGAGACGACATACGTCTCCGGGCTGTTGGTCATCCGGTACACGGGCGAGGGGGCTGTCGACCCGTCAGCGGTCACCATCTCGGGGCGAGGGATCGGAGCCGGCCGGTCGACCGAACTCTCGTGGGCGGACATTCGACCGGGGACGGCAGTGGAGGCGGGCGCGACGGTTTCGCTCGCGGCCGACCCGGCCTACCGGATCGATATCGAGACGCCGACTGAACGCGTCACTGCGGCCGGGCCGACCGCGGAGGAACGGGTTCCCGATCCCGCACAACTCCCGGCTCCGTCGCTCCCGTTCGAGTTCACACACCGCGGCGGCGCGGTCCGGATCCGCCCGGCGTTCGATGCCCCGGCCCGAGCGGACCACGTACGCCTCACGACGCGCGAGGGCGGCCGGACCAGACGGTGGCGGTGGCACGAACTCGCCGGCACGGCCCCCTCTCGCCCGCTCCCCGAGAGCGGACCGCTCGCGTACCCGGCACCCGAGACGGTCGTGCTGTCGCTGGCCTGGGCACCGCCGTACTTCGAGCGCGAGCGACTGCTGACACAGTACACCGGCCCCGGCCGCCCGAAAAGCGCCATCGGCGGCGTCCGATACCCGCAGTACGACAGACAGAACACGGGATACGAGCCGTCGTTCAGCGCCCTCTCCGCCCCCGAGTTGGCCTGGGAGGCGCAACTCCCGACGGAGCCGGTCGGGTTCGGCTCGCTCGCGGTCGGAGACGGTCGCGTGATCGTCAGCGGCAGACAGCAGATCTACTGTCTCGACGCCGTCGACGGCGAACGGCTGTGGCGGACGACTGTCGACGCCAACGGCCTGTTTCAGCCGATTCTCTGGAACGACTTCGTCTTCGCCGGGAGCGTCGACGGGTCGGGCGGGGCCGCGGCCGTCGCGCTCGCGCTCTCCGACGGTTCGATCCGCTGGCAGTTCCGGATCGGGTATCAGGTCATGTGGCCGCCGTTCCCCGTCGGAGACCGTCTCGTCACCGGCGGGACGGGGCTCACCAACCCTGGCCTCTACTGGCTCGATCCCGAAGACGGGAGCCGCCAGGCCGTCGTCCCGGACAGAGCACAGCAGTCTCTCCCCGCGACCGACGGCGAGACGGTCTATCTCACCGGCGCTGACGGGCTGTACGCGCTCACGCCGAACGGTAGCGCGTGGGCGTTCGAGCAGCCAGTACGCGGCCAGCCGACGCTCGTCGGCGACTCCGTGTTCGTCTTCACCAATCCGCAATCCGACACCCCGGAGATGTCCGTGACCGAACTCGCCGCCGCCGACGGCTCGGTCCGCTGGCAGAGCGAGCCGTTTCCGACCCGAGGGATTCCGGCGCTCGCCGCCACGAGCGAGTCAATCTTCGTCGGCGGCGCGCGTGCGGTGCGCGCTCTCGCCCTCGGCGGTGGCACCCGCTGGACGGCCGAGACTGGGGCGATCACCGGCGGTCCGCTCGTCGCCGGCGATCAACTTCACGTGACGACGACCGACGGACAACTCCACGCGCTGGATCGACAGACCGGCCGGAACCGCTGGACCGTCTCCTACGGCGAGCAGCTCCTGGCACCGGCCGTCACCGACGAATTGGCGGTTCTCCGGCGAAACAGTGGTCCCGTCGCCGGGTTCCGGTAGACTTACTCTTCCTCGTCGTCGAGATGTTCTTTCAACAGGTAACTCGCGCCGGCGAGGCCAGCGATCCCGCTGCCGACACCGAGACCGGGGCCGGTCCCGTCGCTGCTCTCGTCGCCTGTCTCGTCGGACTCGGAGGAACTGCTCGTGCTCCCCTCCGTCTCGGTGTTCGTCTCACCGCTCGTCTCGCCGCCGTCCGAGCCGTCGCTGCTCTCAGTTCCGCCTGAGCCGTTTCGGCTCTCACTGTCGTCCGAGCCGCTGTTCGTTTCCCCGCTCTCGACGTTCGAGGCGTTCTCCTCGGACTCCTGTGGCGGTTCGTAGACGTACATCCCGTCGTTCGGGTAGCTCCGGTTGGCTCCTCGCCAGCCGTCCTCACAGCAGAGTACGCGGCCGTCCCGCATCGTGTAGACGTTGTCGACGTTCCGGAGGGAGTTGTCGACATCTTCCATCGCTTGCTCTTCGGTGAAGTCCGGGCCGACGATGACGGGTTCGAGCGTCGAGATATTGTACTCGGAGTCGAGTTCGGCGCGGTAGACGACACCGCCATCGACGCGGTCGAGCGCGATGTCGCCGCCGTCGGTCAGGCCCTGGTTGTCGAGGTCGTCGTTGAACTCGGAGATGCCGAGGTACATGTAATCGCCCGGTTCGGCGTCGTCCTTGCTGTCGATGCCCTCGGCTTTGTTGAACTCGACCGACGCGCCGATCTCTTTCGCGGCCGCTCGGGTTTCGAGGAACGGAACCCGTCGGAGTTCCTCGTCGACGCCGTCTGGACCGTTCTGTTCGTACTGCCGCGCCCACTCGACGATCTCCTCGTCGCTGATGTAATCCTGGTTGCCGTTCTCGATGACTTCGAGGTCGGCCTGTTTGAGCACCTCTGCGGTGACCTCGTCGCCTTCGCTCCAGCCGTCGACGTGGCTTTCGAGGTACTCGACCTGCGTGATGCCGTCGTACTCCGCGATCCAGGATTCGACCTCGCCGTTGCTGGCGTGGCCGAGTTCGAGCCACTCGACTTCGAGCGGCACTTTCGCCGGCGACTGGCCCGAGGAGGCCTCGCTGTTGGTGACTTTCGACACGTACAGCGTCCCTTCGATCTCCATCGGATCGTCGTAGCTCGGGATCGGTTCGTCCGCGACGAACTTGTAGATCCCCTTGCTGTCGCCGTCCGGGGAGCCGTAGACGGTCCGCTCGTCCGGCAGGATGTTGGGCGATTCCCAGGCGGACCGACCCATGACGTAGTACTTGACCGGCTGTGGCGGGTCGGCGGTCGGCTCGCGGATGTCGACGTGGTAGCCGTACCGGTAGGGGTTGGGGTAAGTGTCGCCGATCGGTTCGATCGGGTTGCCGTTACCCGCCGGGACGGGCTCCGCGCCGAGATAGTACGCGAGGTGTTCGACGCCGCTCATCGCCCAGTAGCCCTGGATGTTCCAACTTTCGACTTCGCTGTAGTTGCTGACTGCGCTCGCAATCTCGGTCGGGTTCGGTCGGTTCCAGAAGTGGTTGGCGCCGTACACCCCCTGTCCGGTGCCCGCGTCGACGGCGTCGCTGACTGTCGACCCGAGGCTCACGCGCGGGTGAGCGTAGTTCTCCTCCGAAGAGATCATCGTCCCCCACGGGCTGAGGTCGCCGTAGCAGTTGATCCGCGTGCCACCGATCTCTCGGAACGGCTCGGTGTTGACCGTGTTGATCGCGTTCGCTCGGTCGGCTTCCCACTCCCCGTCCTCGGTTTTCGAGATCGGCGTCCGCATGATATTTCCGGGGCTGTTCTCGTCGTTGGTGAACAGATACCCTTCGGTGCCCTCCTCGTTCGTGGGGATGAACTGGTTACAGTCGGGGTTGTATCCCGAGGCACCGTAGGTCGTTCCGGCGAAGTTCTCCGTCGTCACGTCGATCCCGTCGGGCGTCTGTGTGATCCCCCATCGCTCGGTGCCGCCGTTGATCGGATCGCCTTCGTGGATGAGGAACTCGAACTCCGCGTTCGCCGCCCGGGCGTAGTCCTGCTCGGTCCCCTCCGGCGGGGTCGGCTCCTCGAAGTCGTCGTTGGTTCCGTCGAACTCGAACTGGAACTCCTCGTAGTAACCGACGCCGGCCGTGTCCCACGGAGTCGGGTTGTCCCGACTCGGGTGCTGAATGCTGTGCAGCAGCGTCCCGTCGTCGAAGACGAACGGACCGGTCATCTCCGCACCGAAGGCCGTCGTCGAGAAGCGTTTCATCTCCCCGAGCACCGTCCCCGGAGCGCTCTCGGTCAGCGTATCGTCCGAATCTGTCTCCCTGCTCTGTCGATCCTTCTGTGCTGCAGCAACGTTGGTTGCGCCTGCACCGACCGCGGCCGCTACTGATGTTTTCATCAGGGTGCGTCGTGACAAATCCATGCGTGTGCCCGATTCGCGTATCCGAAAAAAAGCGCTTATAATAGGTGTACAGAGTGGTTCCACGAGCACGTGACGCGGAGTTCTCTCTCGTGTCTCACGTACCCGCTCGTTTCTTTCGGTACCACTCTGTCCACCGCCCTATCGACCTCTCCCGGGACCCGCCGACTCGGATCTATTCGTACCGCTATTGATCGACATACCTGCGTCTACACCCGAACGTACCACTCATACGTAGATTCATGTGGGTCGCCGACCGACGCCGGAGTATGCCGGGTTCTGAACCGAATGCGGACGCGGAGATTCACCGAGCGTATCTGATGGACGTCCGGATCGTCGAACTCACCGAGGGCGGGGAGACCCGCTATCGGTTCGAGGCTCCTCGACACGAGGGGATCACGTTTCCCGACGCCGACGACGCGGAGCTGTACGCCGACATCTACTTCGATGTCAACGGCTTCCAGGAGCAGGGAACGGGCGAGCGCGGCGTTCCCCCGGAGATCATTCAGGCCGGCCGGGACACGCTGGCCGCGTACTTCCTGACACAGGAGTCGGTCGACGAACAGTGGGTCGCCTCGTTCATGGGCGTCAAACCGGAGAAGGTCGTCCGGTACTCCTCGCGAGTCCAGAGCCGCGCTGAAAATATCCGCCGTCGGCTTCGAGACGGCGACTTCCAGTCGGAATCGACCGCCTGAGTCAGCCGTGGGTGATCGCTTCGACCATCTCTTCGAGCAGCGACCGCGCGCGCTCGTGTTCCCGGGCCTCCGCGTAAACACGGACCACAGGTTCGGTTCCACTCGGCCGCGCGAGCACCCACGCGTCCCCGTAATCGAGCCGCCAGCCGTCGATAGTATCCGCTTCGACCGCGGCTTCGCGGGCGTACCCCTCGATGGCCTCGATCATCGCTTCTCGCTCCGCTTCGGTGTCGTACTCCAGGTCTCTCCGGAGCTGGTGATACCCGCCGTACGGTTCCAGCACCGCGCTTGCGGGTCGATCTGCGAGCAGTTCGCAGAACTTCGCGGCCGTGTACGCCCCGTCGCGGGCGACCCGATACGACGGGAACATGATGCCGCCGTTGCCCTCGCCGGCGACCGAGACCCGCTCGCCGTCCGCCTGGAGTTCGGTGATCGCGGTGATGAGATAGGTGCTTCCGATCGGCGTGAGATGCAGATCCGCACCGGCTTCCTCGACGACGTCGACGAGCCGTTGCGAGCAGTTGACCGCCGAAACGACGGTGTCTCCGGCGTCGAGTTGCGTGGCCGCCAGCGCGGCCAGCAGCGCGTCGCCCTCGACGAACGATCCGGTCTCGTCGACGACCATCGCCCGGTCGGCGTCCCCGTCGTGAGCGATTCCGATGTCGGCGTCGGTCGCCTCGACGAGCGCTTCCAGGTCGCCGAGATGCTCTCTGACCGGTTCGGGATCCCGACCGGGGAACCGACCGTCGGGCTGGCCGTTGACCGTCAGCACGCGACAGCCGAGATCCCGGAACAGTTCCGGACTCGTCAGCGCTCCCGCCCCGTGAGCGGGATCGAGCGCGACGGTCAACTCGGCCGCCTCGATTCGCTCGCGGTCGACCGCTTCGAGCACCTCCTCCCGGTAGGCTCGGTTCGCCCCATCGACGCGGCGGGATTGCCCGCTCGCTCGCCAGTCGACGGTCTCGTAGCCGTCGTGAAAGCGGCCCTCGATCTCTTCGAGCACGTCTCTGGTCAGTTCGACCCCGTCGGCACCGCAGAGCTTGATCCCGTTGAACTCCGGCGGATTGTGCGAGGCCGTAACCATCACGCCCGGTACGCCTTCGCGCTCGCAGTACGCCTGCAGACTCGGCGTCGGAACGACTCCGATCCGATCGACGGCACAGCCGACGCTCGCGAGCCCGCTCGCGACGGCGTCGGCGAACATCCCGCCGGTCTCTCGGGTGTCCCGACCGAGCGCGACGCGGTCGTGGTCGGCGGCGAAGACACTCCCCGCCGCCCCGGCGAGAGCGAGCGCGTACTCCGGCGTGAGCGTCTCCAGCGCGACGCCGCGCACCCCGCTCGATCCGAATTCCTCCATTCAGATGTGGATCCGTGCCCGGAGGCATTAGTGGTTGTGTTCGGTCCTGACGGCCCACCGCTGGCAGACGGGACCGGATGGTCCCCTCGCCGTGCTCGATCTCTCGACCAGTCCGGCCCCCTCCGCGTGCCGGCGGATCTCCAGCGGGTCGACGGGGCCGGAAACCGTAATCGGCAGAGCCAAGGAATCGCGGAGCCACCGCCGCAATATGGACACTCAGTCGCTGATCGATCTACTCCGGGACGCCGACGCGGTACGGTTCGGTGAGTTCGAACTCTCACACGGCGGCACGAGCAACTACTACGTCGACAAGTACATCTTCGAGACTGATCCGGCCTGTCTCGACGCGATTGCCGAGGCGTTCGCCGAGCGGGTCGACGGCAAACTGGCGGGAGTCGCGCTCGGGGCCGTCCCGCTGGCGGCCGCCACCAGCGTCGCCGCCGATCAGCCGTACGTGATCGTCCGCAAATCCGCGAAGGAGTACGGCACCGGCAACCGGATCGAAGGCGAGTTCGAGGAAGGCGAGAAACTGGTCGTGTTAGAAGATATCGCGACGACGGGACAGAGTGCGATCGATGCGGTCGAGGCGCTCCGCGACGCCGGTGCCGTCGTCGACCGCGTACTGGTCGTCGTCGACCGCGAGGAGGGCGCCCGCGAGAACCTCGCGGAACACGACATCGAACTGGAGTCACTGTTGACGGCCTCGGAACTGCTCGCGGACACCGAGTACGACGCCGAGTGAGGCTCCGAAACACCCACAAGCCCGCCCGTCGTATCGATCCGTATGGACATCGCCGGAACGAAAAAGAAGATCCAGCGGGTCGTCAAGGTCGGAGAGGAAACCTACAAGAAGATCAACGAGGTCATCGAACAGGTCGAGCAGCTCCAGGACGACCTCGCGAAGACCAGCGAGCAGGTCGATCACATCGAGCGCGAGCAGGCCGAACAGCGCGCACTGCTCGAAGCGCTGGCCGAGGAACGGGGCCTCGACGTGGCGGAGATCATCGACTCCGTCGAGTACCCCGAGCGATTGACCGAAGACGACTCGCCTGACGCCACAGAGGTGGCGACCAGCCGCCCGTCCACACCGGAGGAGTGACGGTCCCTCTGTGAGCACTCACGACTTGACTGCCGACCGGTGGCGATTCCTCGCGACGACGAACCGCGGACTCGAGGACATCGCTGCTGCTGAGCTTACCGAACTCGGCGGGAGCGACGCCGAGACGCTGTATCCCGGGATGATAGAGTTCGCGGCCCCTCCAGCCGTCGTCTCCCGGGTCCACGCGTACTGTCGTCAGATCCACCGCCTCCTGCTCGAACTCGCGCGCGGGCGCTGCTCGTCGCTCGCTGACATCACCGCTCTCGTCGACTCGCTCGACATCTCCCGGATCCTCGGCCCGGAGCAGTCTTTCGCCGTCCGCGCACAGCGCCGCGGCGACCACTCCTTCGAGAGCCCCGACGTCGAGTCGGCCGTCGGCCAAGCGATCGTCGACGCCTCCCGAGCACAGCGCGGCACTCGCCCTCCAGTCGATCTCGACGACCCGGACCTGATCGTCCGCGTGTTCGTCCGCGAGAGACGAGCTATCGTCACAGTCGACACGACGGGACAGTACTCGCTTCACCGTCGCCGGTACCGAGTCGCCGAACACGCCGCGCCCATCCGTCCGACCATGGCCGCCTCCATGTACCGACTGGCCGATCCCGACCCGGACGAGCGCGTCGTCGATCCGCTGTGTGGCTGCGGGACCGTTCCCATCGAGGCGGCGGCGACCGCGCTCGACCGCCGGATCGAACCCGTCCACGAACCCGCGTTTCGCCGGTTGCGGGCTCTCGACGCCGACGAGTCGGCAATCAGCGATCACCGCCGCCAGCGCGACGGCGCTCCCCCGGACATCCGCGGGTTCGATATCGATCCGGAGGCGGTCGCAGACGCGCGCGAGAACGCCCGCCACGCCGGTGTCGCCGATACGCTCTCTTTCGAGACTGCCGACGCTCGCCAGCGACCGATCGCGGCCGATGTCGTCGTCACGGATCTTCCGTTCGGCGTGCGGACCGACGACGACATCCGCCCGCTGTATGCCGACTTCGCGGAGCGTCTGGCCGAATCTGACTGCCGGCGTGCCGTGATCCACACCGCACGCGGGGATCTCCTCGGCCTCGAACCGACGCGGCGAATCGAGATGCGTCGCGGGCGGCTCGAAACGGCGATTCTCGTGATCGACTAGCCGAACGCGCCGTACTCGACCTCGGGCCGCGGCAGGTCGAAGCCGAGTTCGTCGAGTTCTCGCGTCGCGCGTTCGACCGGCGCTGGCGAGGCGTCAGCCAGCGGGTCGGCGCGCTCGACGGCCCTGATCTCCCAGTCGCCGTCGATGACGACTGTCGCCCTCGCGGGAATGTGCCGGTGCCCTTCCCACTCCCCGAGCAGGAGGTCGTACTGTTCTGCGATACCCGCGTGGAAGTCGGAGACGATCGGCAGCGGCACGTCGTAGTGGTCGGCGTAGGCCGCGTGGCTAAACAGGCTGTCCCCACTCAGTCCGATCACTGAGAGGCCGCGGGCGTCGTCCCAACCGGCATCTCGGACGCCAGCCCACTCGGCGGTGCAGGGACCGACGAAATCCGCTGGCGCGAACAGCAACACGACCGCCTCGTGTGCGTCGATCTCTGCCACTAACTCGACGACGTCACCGCCGTCGCCGACGAACGCGGGCGCGCGGAAGTCCGGCGCCTGCTGTCCGATCTCCACCATTCAGGCGGTCCCTGGGAGCTGCATCGAGAGGCTGCGGTCCTCCTCGATGGTGACGATTCCGTCGAACAGCTGTTTGAGCGTGTTCAGCGTCTCGGCGTCGTGGGCGGTCGATTCGAGCACGTGGATGCCGATTGCATCGGCGTCCTCGATCCTGCTCGTGAGGACGTGGAGGAACCGGAACACCGTCTGCAGATCCGAGTACATCAGAAGCGTCGACAGCGAATCGACGACCACGCGGTTACGCTTGATGTCACGTCCCGTGTAAAACTCCTCGATGAACTCCGAGAACTTGATCCCGATTCCCGTCATATCGACCGGCGAGGAGGTGTACTTGACGGTCTCGCTGTCGGTTCCGGACCGCCCCTGGTGTTTCGTGACGCAGTCGACGATTCCCAGTTGCGTCTGCTCGGGATCGGTCAACAGTGACTCGAAGTCGGTTCGGACCCGGTCGGCGCTGTCCCGTGTGGTGACGATCACACAGCCGTCCCCGTTGTTTCCCCCATGTGCGAGCGCCTCGAACGCCAGCCGGCGTTTCCCGCTCAGTGCCGGCCCCGAGATCAGGAGATTCGTCCCCGGTTCGAGCGTCCTGTTGTCGAATTCTGGTCCAAGTTCGTACATTGTGAATGTCTGACACACACGGTCGGATCTCACTCCAACCCTGTCAGTTATCTTGTTTTTTCTCTGGTCCAGCGTCTATATATGCGTTTTCGTTACAGCAATGGCCGCGCGGATTCGAACCGGGGGGTTTTTATTCCGAGGTCGGTTTGTACCTGATACCGGGCGCTTAGCTCAGCTTGGACAGAGCACTTGGCTTCGGACCAAGATGTCGCGGGTTCAAATCCTGCAGCGCCCATGTTAGGTTCGTCCTCCGAAACAATCGTTTTTAGCGTCTGATCTTGGCGCTCAGATCTTTCCTATTGCAATGCGTCTGCTTTCGTTCGATAGTGCCCGGACGGGTGTGTACCTAAGGAGTTCGTGTCTGTCTACCTGGCACCAAAAGGAGACCCAATCGTCGATTGCAGCGTTGGTGAGTCACTCGTCTTCGAGAGCGTCGTAGATGTCCCGGTTCGCGTTTCTGTCTTCAGCTGCGACCCGTTGCACCAGCTCCCGACGGATGTCCGCCATCACCTCGTCAAGTGGAGAGTCCGTTTCCGTTCCTTCCTCGGTAGCCATATCTGAATAGATGCTTCCAACGCGGTTAATCGTTCGGGTCCGACGAATCCCCGGTTAACTGCTCAATGCCAAGCTCGATTAGATCGTCTCGCCACGCCTCGATTTCACCGGCCAGATCTAGCTCCTCTGTATGAGATCGGAGGTATTCGATAGTTTCTCCGGTCTCGATGGCTGCTTCGTCGGTCCCGAACTGTTTCAATATCGTCCTGATTTCGTCGTCGTACGTGAACCGATGGCCGTTGAGGAAGTAGAAGACGACCGTTGCGTTGAGAGCAGTACGCTTGTTCGCATCGACGAAAGGATGATTGGCAACGAGGAGTCGGAGAAGGTGATACGATTTCTCGTGGATCGTCTCCGGCGTCGAACCGAAACTCCCCTCTTTGATGTAGTTCAGCGCGAACTCAATGTCACCACGATTCTGGACACCAGAAGGCGTATCAGGGTACTCCGAAACAATATCGTCGTGGATCGCGATAATATCCTCAGCAGACGGGTACCACAACGAGTCAGCCATTCAGTCGTATGTTGATGTCGGAGGAGTGTAGGTTTTGTCATAGGGGGGAGGGATGAACGAGGCCGGAATCAATCGGTTTCAGCCCACAAATTCGTCCGTTTCACACCTGAGAAGATGATTCGTTCGACAGTCGAGCCAGCGCCTGCAGCGCCCATATTGATTTTTCCGTCCGAAATTTGGATTTGAGCGCCTGAACCTGGCGTTCAGTTCTTTTCTGTCGCAGTACGTTTGCGTTCGTTCGATGGGCAACGGGGATAGTGATGTCCACGAGAGTTCGCGTCCATCCAGACTGGAGGCATCAGAGAAAATCAATGGCCGAGCGATATGAAAGTTCTATCTTTTGTCAGAAAGCGCCTGCTGAATATATAGGGTACAGTCACCACGGCATCCTGGTCGCCGAAGAGTTTTGAGCAGCCGCTCCAATGAGCCGGATGTGTCAGAGGACACACCTGTCTCAGCTTCCCGCCACCTCTCTCCGTGGGTCGTGATTGTCGTCAGCTTCCACCTGTGGTTGCTACCGGTCGCCGTCCTCGACGTAACCCTCGTGACACAGGCCAGGGCTGGACACCTCTGGGCTCCGTGGCGGTTGCTCGTGAGTTTCGCTGGGGCCGGCGTCGGGGCACTTGTTGGACTCGTTCCGGCGACCGTGTTCGCCGTGGGGTTCTGGGTCTGCTGGGTGCGATTCGGAGTCATCAACATCGCGCATGGCTGGCTCTCCGCGATCCTCACCGCCCTCTCAGTTCTCGTGGTGGTCGCCGTGGCGGTAGACGCGGGGCTCGTCGGGGCCGCCAGGAGCATCGCCCGCGGAGTCGGGGCGATTCCCGGCCAGCGAGCGTACCTCGGGCTAGCCCTGGTCGCGGGGCTCGCACCCTTCGGACTCCTCGTCCCGGTCGTTGAGGCGGCTTTGCTCAGACTGACGGGTAAGCCCGTCGGTGATGAGGCCGACCCGTGACCGACTCGCGCCCTGTCTCTTGCACAGGATGTGTAGAAAAATAAAGCATCTGTTAGATAGACTGTTCTGAACGGCCGATTTTGGACGCCTCACGTCCTAAAAGTGAATTCGTTCGACAGGCGGGCCAGCGCCTGCAGCGCCCATGATTTTCCGACGAACGACGTGAGGAGTGAAATCTGGACCGCGAAGGATTTGAACTACGCGAGACGAGTACAACGAGTCTCGCAGTCTGGTTCAAATCCTGCAGCGCCCATATCGGGTCCGCCCCTCGAAATCCTCGCTTTCAGGGCCTGATCTCAGCGTTTAACTCTTTCCTGTTGCAACGCATTTGCTTTCGTTCGATGTGCATCCAGATTAGTGATGTCCACGGGAGTTCGCGTACGTCTAAACTGGTGGCAACAGACAAAATCAATCGCCGATTGACTGATTACCCACCTAATCCGAGTCGTCCCGCCCGTCCAGTTTTTCACGGCCCGCAAAGTCGTCTCGGCTTGGATAGGTATCAACGTATCAGAGCGGACGCGACGCGGTAGGCAGGCATCGTATCGTCGTAGAGAAGAATTATACCAGAGTGGGTATCAACCGGGAGCGCTCCGAAATCTTTCACATCACTCGTGGCGATGATGAGGTCATGCTCACGAGCGTAGGGGAGGATATCGTCTTCGTCATCCGCCCCCTGTCCGAGCGTAGCTCGAACGTGCTCGGCTACCAATTCCCCCTTTTCGAGGTACGTCGCTACTTTTGGATCGATATTTTCGTCGAGAAGGAACTGCCACGCCGCCATGTCAGACGGTATCCGGTTCGACACCCTCGGGTCGCCCAATGGACTCCCGGAACGTTTCCATTGCGCCCTCTCGTTCGGCTTCGATGTCGCTCATCTCGCGTGGGTGGTCGTGGTAGTACGCGAGTGCGTGGTAGACATCTGCCACGTCCAAGTCGTATCGATCCGCAACGGCTTCGGGATCGATATCACGCTCTTCGACAAGCGCGTACACTTGGCGGACGTTGACACGATGTCCAGCGATGTGGGGTTCACCCATGAGATCGTGGGCGATACGGCGAGTTTCCCGTTCAGCCATACCTTTTAGTACCGCGTGGTGTCTCAAAACTGCTCGTTCGCACCTCCTCGCCATTCAACGAGGCTGAAGCCTCGAACGCGGTCGCGAAATCGCTAATCTCTCGCCGCCGAATACAGCAGTCTCACGCCTCGAAAGTGGATTCGTTCGACGGGCGGGCCAGGCCTGCAGCGACCGTCGATCCGGATCAGTCGACAGTCACATAGACGAGAAATGCGATGCCGGCGACTTCCAGCACTTGGAGATACATCATCGCCCGAACCGCCGGCACTGACATCGGCGGCGGATTGAGATAATAAAACAGCGCCAGCCCGTTCTCGGCCAGGAGGAACAGCGCGAAGACAGCCGAGCCGAAGGTGTGTTTCGAGCGGATTTTGCGGTAGTTCTGCCCCCAGACGGCGACGAGGACCAGCAACAGTAAGATGTTCACCCCGGCAGCGATCCGCGCCACGTTGAGCATCAGGTCCATCTCCCACTCCCTCCGTCTGTCAGGACATCCAGTATGCGAGTCATAATTAGTCTACCTGTTCGATGATATCTTCGATGGTCTCCCAGTGGTTCAGGGTGCGATCTGTGGGCAAGTAGATCGCGCCGTACTCCCGATCAGTGCTCTCGATTACGTCGTTTTCCTCCAGCACGTCGAGGTGGTGTCTGACAGTCTTGTACGCGAGATCGAGATCCTCGGCGAGTTGGTTCGCGTTGCGCGGTCGATCGTCGAGCGCCCGGAGAATCCGGGCTCGGTTCGGACCGCCACGCGTTCCAGCCAGCACCTGCCATAACACCGCCTCCATCGGCTGTAACCATCGGATAGGCAGTATATAAAAATCCGGCTGGGGAGACCCCGCGGTTGGTCGTTGCGGTGCGGCGGCGGAAGCCATCGGATCCTCTCTACGGCTGCAACACGCCGTCGATGACGTGAATAATACCGTTAGAGGCTTCGATGTTGGTGGCGATGATATCGGCCTGGTCACCGTTGAGATTGGTTCCGTTCACATCGATCAGCGCGCCGTTCAGAGTCGGGATTTCGTCCGATGTCGTGACCGATTCCGCGTCCCGGCGGCCGGGGGCGACGTGGTAGGTGAGAATGCTGCGTAGCGTCGCCTCGTCGACTTCGCTCACGTTGTCGACAGTGATGCCGAGTTCTTCGAAGGCGGCGTCTGTCGGCGCGAACACTGTCAGTTGTCGATTCCCGCTGAGGGTCCCGACCAGACCCGCTTCCCGAACCGCGGCGACCAGTACGTCGAAGCCGTCGGCGGCGACGGCCACGTCGACGATCGTGTCGCCCTTACTCGGCGGCCTAGCTGTTGCCGTGCCGGCACCGCCGAGAAGCGCTGCTGTTCCTGCACCGACGCCTTTGAGGATCGTTCGTCTGTTAGTCTGCATGGGTGACACCCGAGCGTGAGATGCGTTCGATTTGCAATTAATTATTTGTGTATTTTGACAAGACTCTCCCCAGAAAGAGACCCAATTCTTTGCCAGTAGTCCCGGTTTCTGTGTGCCTCCCAGTCTCCGCGACTCCCTCAAGGACATGCAGGCCATCGGGGAATGGGACTTTTCGTCTCCAGCAGGGGAAAAAGTGGAGCACCTCAGCATCGAACACGCCCGCTCCGGGTGTGAGTTCGGTGAGGCCGAACGGTCGATGTCGAACCCGTGTCTCGGCGGGGGTGACCCCCGATCATCTTGCGGCTTTGATTCGGGAATCTATAATCCATCAATTCACTCGTAAATATTATTACGCTATCGGCTGACCGTTCGTGGTTGTCGGCAATTATACAATCTCGCGGACGGTGCAGCTATATTCACGGTCGCAGAAATAGCTCCGCTGGTCTTCTCTGCACACAATTTGTTATATTGATGATGGTATCATGGTACCGAGGGTCGTCCCAGCACCTCCAGCGCCCATCCCGTTCCAACGAACGAAGCGAGAAATGAAGCCCGAACCGCGAAGGACGCGTGGCCCCAACGCCCGGTCGACACGGCGTCGTCCGTTAGGCTTCTCCTGCCGTCACCGGAGGCCGAACAGTTCGAGGCCACCGAACTCGAAGAGATACAGATAGATCTGTGCGACACCAGCAAGCACGATCAACACGCCCGCAATTCGCGTGACCAGTTCCGTGTCCGGCGAGAACCGTCGGACAGCGCCGCTGTATCCGAGCGCAACGAGCGCCGTGAGTCCGATCATCACGGCGCTCATCCCACTCGCGTACGCGAGGAAAGTGAGAGCAGCACCGACCGGTCCGGCGGTGAGAGCAACGCCGGTAATCGCCACGAAAAGCGGTGCCGTACAGCCCGCAGCGGCGACGGCGTAGACGAGCCCGAAGATAACAAAGCCGCTTTTGGACCGTTCTCGTCGTGGAAGCCGGACGTGGACGACTCCGGTTCCGATCCGGCCGCTCGCCATCCCCCCGCCGACGAGGACGAGTAACCCGCCGACACCGAGTCCGAGCAACGCCAGATTCCCGAGCAGTCTCGACCCGACCGCGGCGACAGTTCCCGCGAGGACGGCGTAGACGAAAAGAAACCCAATCGCCGCCATGCCGCCGGCAGTTCCAGCATGGCTCAATCGGGTCGACAGCGAGTTCGTCTCGTCGAGGTCGCCGAGAAAGAACGCGACGTATCCCGGAAGCATCGGATAGGCACACGGAGCGAAAAACGTCGCGAGGCCCGCCGAGAAGGCAAAGCCGAGCCGGAGCGGTCCCGTTTCGATCATCGTGTACTCTCGATTGCCTCCGCGATGTCTGAAGCGCTCGACAGCCCCGTATGTCGCCACACTTCCTTCCCCGCCTCGTCGAGGACCAGTAGCGTCGGGATTCGCGTCACCCCGAAGGTTTCGTTCGTCTCGGCGTCTGGATCCATCGCGACCGTCCAGGTGCCGTCGTACTTCCGCCAGAACGACCGGATTGCCTCCTCGTCGCTCTCGTTCGTGATCGAAACCATGTGAATGTCGGGGAACTCCTCGCGGATGGTCCCCAGTTCCTCCATCTGCGGCTTGCACGGGGTACACCACGTCGCCCAGAAGTCCAACAGGGTGATCCTGCCTCGGGGCAGGACCTCGACGGTCCCGCCGTCCGAACCGCCGACATCCAGCGCCGTGAGTGTCGTTTCCCCGACGCTCTCACTGTCTGCGGTATCGAGCGGAGCGAGCGCCCGGTCGAGACAGCCAGCGAGTGCGACCGATCCTGTCCCCGCGAGCGCACCGAGGAACCGACGGCGACCGCCCGCCGGTCCCTCTCTGTTCGCTCGTCTGTCTCCTCGAACGGAATC
Source organism: Halovenus carboxidivorans (assembly GCF_009831575.1). GTDB lineage: Archaea > Halobacteriota > Halobacteria > Halobacteriales > Haloarculaceae > Halovenus > Halovenus carboxidivorans. The sequence goes on from NZ_WUUT01000001.1 coordinate 235,200, forward strand.
GCTTGCCGACTCCTCTCCGGTGGGGGTGTTATTTCGGGTCAAGACCGTACACGTCCGTATCCGGGTTGAAATTCGACCAGCCGGTCCAGAACAGCGGCGGGTGTTCGTTGGCCCTGTCCAGACGCTGTCCCCTGTGGGGGCCATCAATCGCCTCACCGGTCCGGCGCAGCCACCGGGAACCTCCTCCGCGGAACGTCTCTCGGTCACTCGCCTCGAACACTAGCGTTTCGCCGCCGACCCGTCTATCGTACGCCGTCAACGTGTCGTCCGCTGCGATAGAGACGACCACCGGAAGCGACCCGACCCTGTCGTTGATGACGCCTTCTTTCTCGACGACGTGGAACGGATAGGCTCTCGCCTCATCATCTGCCTCGACGCCGACGACCATCGTCTTTCCGTAGAGTCCGTTGCCGCGGTTGTCTCGTCCGATGAGTTGGTCCTCGCGTTCGTAGGAGTACTTCGAGTCGAAGTAATCGAACGACAGCGGCGACTCGGCGATCAGCCCCGACTTCGGCGGGGGTAACAGCACCGCCGTCCCCGGATGTGTCTCCTGCCAACTGCCCCAGTCGGTCAGCGTCACGGGGACGAGGTCGAGTCGCTCACCGACCCGCGGACCGCGGATCGCGGTGGCGAGTAACTGACTCCAGAGGCTCTCTGTCGCCTCGTCGTACATCACGAGATCGTTCCGCCAGAGCTTCCCGGAGACGCCGAATCTCGTCTCCTCGCCGTCCACAGTGCGCTCGACGACGACCCCACTGCCGCAGAGCACGCAGTAGGTCACGGCGATCGGACCGCCGAACTCGTCGTTGACGATCTCGTGACGGTTGAGGATCCGCAACGGGTACGCGCGTGCTTCCCCGTCGCGTTCGACGCCCAGAACCGGCGACTCCGCCGGCAGCCTCGGATCGTCGACTCCGTCCGGATCGAGTCCACTCCAGTCCTCCGCGAAGGCCGGATCGACGATTGCAGGGATCCCGTCCGTCGGAAGCGGCCGGCGGATCTCCTCTCCCGGGACCGGTAACTCGACACCGTCGACGACGGTTTCGACGCCGCCCGGTGTTCGCACCGGTATGCGCTCGCGCACCTCGTCAGTCTCCTCGTCGTCCTCCCGCGTGACGCCGGTACAACCCGCTGTGGCGATGGCTCCGCCGGCAACGAGCGAGCGAAGGAGTCGGCGCCGTTCCATGTGTCATCCTATCGCTCCAAGAGTATGTACCGCATGCGCTTTGGTACCACTGCTGCAAGAGCGCTCGACCGCCAAGAAACAGGCTGTCTCCGACCGCCGCCGAACCCGCTCGACTCCGACGACCGCATCGGCGGTGCTGATTCCCCTCTCAGAGGCCAGGCCAGTGACACAGAATTCCCGTGAAATTGCGTAGCTGCGGCCGTGACGGTGCGGATTATCTGTCGAGCTACGGCCGGATGGTAAAAGTGGTACACATATGTCACGTCTGCGTTCCGGGGTGTCTCCAGTCGTTTTCTGTGGTTCGTGATAACGACTAACTCTTATTGGATAATCTACCTATTTGATGGCGAGTTCAGAAGACGATCCCTCAGAGCACCACAACGCAGAGATACTGTCCATCGACGCCGGCGGGACGATGACAGATACCTTCCTCATGGACTCCAACGGCGAGTTCACGGTCGGCAAGGCGAAGACGACCCCGGACGACGAGTCCCGAGGCTTCATTCGGTCTTCACAGGACGCCCTCGAAGACTGGGACCTGAGCGTCGAGGAGGGGTTCCCCAATCTGGTGTCGACAGTGTACTCCGGGACAGCCATGCTGAACCGTCTCGTCGAGCGAGAGAGCGAGGTCGACGTCGGCATCCTCATCACCGGCGGGATGGAGGACACCCTCCGGATGGGGCGGGGCCGGCAGTCCTACACCGGCTACTCCTACTCCGACCGGCTGCACGTCAACACCCACAAACACCCCGAGCCGCTGATCCCCCGAAACCAGATCCGCGGCGTGCGCGAACGGATCGACGTCAAGGGGAACACGCTCGTCCCGCTGTACGAGGACGACGTCCGCGAGGGGGTCAACGATCTCCTCGATCAGGAGGTCGACCACATCGTCGTCATGTATCTCCACTCGTACAAGAACGGCGAACACGAACACCGCACCCAGGAGATCGCCGAGGAGATCATCGACGAGCGCGGGATGGACACGTCGGTGATGCTGTCGAGCGAGTACTACCCGACGCTGAAGGAGTCCGAGCGGCTGAACACCGTCACGGCGGAGGCGTTCGCGGCCGAGCCCTCGCGCGACCAACTCACGAACATCCAGGAGTCCGTCGACGAACAGGGCGGCAACGTCGGCGTGCGGGTCATGGCGAGCCACGGCGGCACCATCGACATCCACGCGAACGAGTTGGCGCGGACGCTGATTTCCGGCCCGATCGGGGGGATGATCGGCGCCAACTACTTCGGCGAAAAACTCGGCTACGAGAACCTGGTCTGTACCGACATCGGCGGGACCAGTTTCGACATGGGGATCATCATCGACAACGACTGGCAGATCGATTACAGCCCGGAGATGGCCCGGCTGTTGCTCTCGTTGCCGATGGTCAACATGGAGAGCGTCGGCGCGGGGACCGGCAGTTACGTCCGGGTCAACCCCACCTTCGACAAGATCGAACTCGGCCCCGAGAGCGCGGGTGACCAGGTCGGAGTCAGCGCCGTCGAGACCGACGTCGACACGGTCACTGTGACAGACTGTCACGTCGCGATGGGGTGGATCAACCCCGAGAACTTCCTCGGTGGGGACATGCCGATCGATCGCGACGTGGCCGAACAGGAGATCACAGAGCAGGTCGCGGAACCGCTCGGCATGGGGGTCTACGAGGCGGCCCAGGGCGTGATCGACATCCTCGAAAGCAAACTCCGAAACGATCTCGAAGCGGTCGTCACAGGCGAGGGATACGCCCCGTCGAACTTCAAGTGTCTCTCCTACGGCGGCGGCGGCCCAGTCCACACCGCGGGATACACCAAGGATCTCGGCTTCGACGAGGTGCTCATCCCCGAGTGGGCCGCCGGCTTCTCGGCGTTTGGCTGCGGTGCGGCCGACTACGAGTACCGCTACGACCAGACGACCAGCATCGACATCGATCCCGACCTCTCGATGGAAGAGGCCGCTGCGACCGCCGGCGAGGAACTCACCGAGGTCTGGAAGAACCTCGAACGGAAGGTCGAAAACGAGTTCGAGAACAGCAATATCGGCCGCAGCGAGATCGACTTCCAGTACAACATTCTCGGCCAGTACCAGGGCCAACTGAACAGCATCGACATCGAGTCACCGGTCGCCCGCGTCGACACGCCGGAGAAACTCGAACGGCTGATCGACACCTTCGAGGAGGAGTACCGGCGGACCTACTCCGAGGAGGCCCGGTCGCCGGAACTCGGTCACACCGTCACTCAGGCCTCCGTTCGCGGCGTCCGCGACGTGGTCAAACCCGAGATTCCGACCGAACCGACCCAGGGACCGGAGCCGCCCGAAGACGCGTTCAAGGAGACCCGGGAAGCGTACTGGGACGGCGAGTGGCTGGAGACGCAGATCTACGACCTCCACGCGCTCCAGCCGGGCAACGAACTCACCGGCCCCGCGATCATGGAGGGCGCTGCGACGACCTACGCGCTCCCGCCGGACTGTGAGACCTACCTCGACGAGCACCGCGTCCACCACCTGAGCAGAATCGAGTGAGAGCGGTTACCCGCTCTCGTACAGCGATGCATCTATTCCGACGCTCGGTTCGCTGGCGGCGGGGTAGGTGCACTGTACGAGCCCGCATCTGGCTCCGAGCAGATGCACTAACCACGACACCACACTATGAGTTCAGAACACGAATCAGGGGAGAGCTTCCCCCACATGCGACGCGAGCAGGAACGAGTTCGCGAAAAGAAACAGCAGGGTGACGGAGTCGGCTGGGACGGCAAAACACTCCGCGAGCAACTCGAAGAACTCGAAGCCAAAACCGAGGAAACGGATCACTACGCGGGCTTCGAGCGACTCGAGTTCAAAAGCGAGGAGCCGATCGAGTACGAGCAGATGTTCGCTCAACTGCGCGGCGACCTCGTGACCGCCCGCGAAACCTCCAAAGAGGTCGCGGCGACCCCGATCGTCGAACAGGAAGGGGAGCTTTGCTACGGGCTCTTTACGCCGGAGGGCGACTCTATCGCCGTCTCGACCGGAATCATCGTGCACATCCACACGATGAGCGAGGCGATCAAGTACATGATCAACCACGACTACGAGGAGAGTCCCGGTATCGAGCCCGGCGATATCTTCGTCAACAACGACCCCCACGTCGGCGACGTCCACCCGTGCGACATCATGACACTCATCCCCATCTTCCACGAGGGGGAACTCGTCGCCTGGGCCGGCGGGGTGACCCACGTCATCGACACGGGAGCGATCGGGCCGGGCAGTATGAACGTCTCCCAGGCCTCCCGTTTCGGCGACGGGGCGCAGTACACCGCTCGCAAGATCGGCGAGGACCTCGAAATCTACAACTCCTGGAAGAACGACTTCCCCGACAAGACCCGCACGCCGGATTTCCTGAAACTCGACGAGAAGACCCGGATGACCGGCTGTCTGATGATCCGGGACGCGGTGTTCGACATCATCGACGAGTACGGCGTCGAGAAGTTCAAACAGCTCTCCAGAGAGGCCGTCGAGGACGGCCGCCGCGGGTTCGGCAACCGGATCCGGAAGACGATGCTGCCGGGCACGTACCGCGGGGCTTCCTTCGTCGACGCGCTCTACGAAGGCCAGGGCAACCTCACCCGGGAGTACGCCAACGAGAACCACATCATGCACGCGCCCTCGGAGCTACACGTCCGGGAGGACGGATCTTTCCAGGTCTCCTTCGAGGGGGCGAACAAGTGGGGCTGGCACCCCTACAACTGCACGCCGGCGGCCATCCAGGGCGGCATCTGGGTGATGCTCACGCAGACCGTCATTCCAAACGCCAACGTCAACGACGGAGCCTATTACGCCTGTGACTTCCACCTGCCCGTGGGGTCGTGGGCGAACACCCAGAACACCGAGACGGCTCACGCCTACGCCTGGCACTTCCTGGTCTCGGCGTGGGCACCGCTGTGGCAACACCTGTCACGAGGGTACTACGCCCGTGGCTTCTGGGAGGAGATCAACGCCGGCAACGCGAACACCTCGAACTGGCTGCAGGGCGGTGGCATCGACCAGTTCGACAAACTCCACGCCGTCAACTCCTTCGAGTCGGCCTGTGAGGGGGTCGGCGCCCGCTACGTCGAGGACGGGGAACCCCACGCAGCAGCTATCTGGAACCCGGAAGGCGACATGGGTGACGCCGAGGTCTGGGAGATGACCGAACCCCTCCCGTTCCTCGGCCGGGCCGTCAAGCCCAACACCGGCGGTGCGGGCCGAAAGGCCGGCGGCGCGGGCTTCGAGTCGATGCGGACGGTCAAAGATGTCAGCAGGTGGCTGCTCTACGAGATGGGTAACGGCTACATGACCAGCGACGGCGGGCTCTTCGGCGGCTACCCCGCCGCGTCGGGATACATCCTCAACGCCCAGGACACCGACCTGAAAGAACGGTTCGAGAACGGTGAGGAGTACCCCCAGCACGACCTCGACCCCGAAAGCGGGGAGTTCGAGTCGAAAATCGACGGGGAGATCACCCGCCGGCCGGAGGGGATCAGCACGCCCAAGGAGTTCGACGACTACGACATGTACCTGAACTACCTCCGGGGCGGCTCGGGCCTCGGCGATCCTCTGGAGCGTGACCCGGAAGACGTGCTCTCGGACATCCACGACGGCTACGTGCTTCCCCGCCACGCGAAAGACGCCTACGCCGTCGTCGTGAACAAGATCAGCGACGAGGCCAAGCACAACTCCGCCGTCCAGGGAGAGTGGACGGTCGACGAGGAAGCGACCGAGGAACTCCGAGAGGAACGGATGGAAGAGCGCGCCGAGAAGGCCCAGCCGGTCTCGGAGTGGTACGAACAGCAGCGCGAGCGCATCCAGAACGAGGAGGACCTCATCGACGACGTGAAGAAGACCTACGAGAGCAGCATGCGGATGAGCGCGCAGTTCGAGGAGTTCTACCTCGACTTCTGGGACCTCCCGGAGGACTTCGCGTACAGTCTGAGCGAGAAGGCCGAGCGCTCGCTGGAAAACCGGTTCAAGAGCGGAACGAAACAGAAGTGGAAGAACCCGACGACGAGCCACGAGACCTGGCTCGGCGTCGGCCGCGACGACGAGCCGGAGGTGCCGTACACGTGGACCGCAGAGCGCTCGATCCGCGACCTCCCGACCCCCGAAGCATCGTTCGGCGACAACATCGCCGGAACAGCCACCGACGACGACTAACGAGGTGAGTACACATGCCAGATTCATACCCACGCGAACACATCGAAGACCTCGTCGACGACAACTTGGAGTGGAGCCAGTTGCACAACATGATGAGCGACTTCAAGGACGCCGACCGGTTCCAGCAGGTCCGGGACGTGTTACAGGAGCGGGTCGACTGGGACGACCCGATCATCATCCCGTACGCGGAACACCTCTACGTGGTCGCGAAATCCGAGGACCGGTGGGTCATCAAATGTGACTGCGGCCACGAGTTCTGCGAACACGACGAGAACTGGAAAGCGGACGCGCTGATCAACGTCCGCGACTCCGAGGAGGAGTATCTGGAGATCTACCCGGAGGACATGCACCCCCACCCGGAGTACATGGAACTGCGGGAGTTCTTCTGTCCGGGCTGTAAGACCCTGCTCGAAGTGACCAACGTCATGCCGGGCTATCCGCTCATCCACGAGTTCGAGCCCGACATCGAGACCTTCTACAACGACTGGATCGACGAGCCGATTCCGACGCCGGAGACCGCGTAGCCTCTCCGACCCCTACCGCATTCGATCATCCCCAATTCATGGTACCCCAGAGTCCACCGACGCTGAACCACCTCTACGAGTCGGTTCTCCGGCGATACGAGGGCGATCCGGCGCTCACCTTCGAGGGCGAGACGCTCACCTACGGCGACCTCGACGAGCGTTCCTCGCGGCTCGCCAACGCGCTCGTCGACCTCGGACTCCGACCCGAGGAGCGCGTGGGCGTCCTGCTGTCGAACTGCCCGGCGTACGCGGTCACCGACATCGCACTCGCCCGTGCGGCCCTCGCGAAGGTCCCGCTGAACGACATGCTGTCCGCGGACGACATCGAGTACATGCTCGAAAACAGCGACGCGAGCGCGCTCGTCGTCGGTCCACCGTTCGGAGAGACAGTCCAGACAGTCGCACCGAACGTGTCGACGCTCGACACCGTCGTCACCGTCGGGACGACCACCGTCCCCGACCTGACTGACAGCCACGAAGTCGTCTCGCTCGCGTCCCTCCTCGACGGACACGACCCCACGGCCCCCCAGCGTCCGGTCTCGCAATCGACCCTCGCTGCCGTCTTCCACACTGGCGGGACGACCGGCGATCCGAAAGGGGTGAAACACAGCCAACGCAACCTCGCCCTCAACGCCTTCGCCCACGCCATCGAACTGGACATCCAACCGCAGGACCGATTGCTGCTGATGACGCCGCTGCCACACTCGGCGGGGCTGGTCATGGCGGGCGGACTGACCCAGGGCAGCCATCACACGATCACTCAGGGGTTCGACGCCGAGGAGGCGCTTGCGACCATCGAACAGGAATCCATCTCGTGGACGTTCATGGTGCCGACGATGGTGTATCGCATCCTCGATACCCTCGACCGGCAGGAGTACGACACGTCGTCGCTGGAAACGCTCGTCTACGGCGCGGCACCGATGAAGCCGGATCGACTCCGCGAGGGACTGGACAAACTCGGCGACGTGTTTCTCCAACTCTACGGCCAGTACGAGACGCCCGACCTCATCACGGTGTTGCCGAAAGCCGCCCACGATCCGACAGACGAACAACGACTGTCCTCGTGTGGGCTTCCGACGACGCTGTGTGAGGTGAAAATCGTCGACGAGGACGGCACAGAACTCCCACCCGGCGAGGTTGGCGAGATTCTGGCCCGCGGCGCGTACTCCATGGACGGCTACTACGAGATGCCCGAGAAGACGGCCGAAACGATGGAGGACGGCTGGATTCACACCGGCGATATCGGCAGGATGGACGAGGACGGCTACGTCTACATCGTCGACCGGGACTCGGACGTGATCGTCAGCGGCGGGATGAACGTCTACTCGGTCACCGTCGAGGAGGTGATCCAGCGACACGATCAGGTCGCGAACGTCGCGGTCATCGGTGTGCCCGACGACGAGTGGGGCGAGGCAGTGAAAGCCGTCGTCGTCCCGGCCGGCGATACCGTCGACCGGGCGGGGATCCGTTCGTTCTGTCGCGACCGACTCGCCGACTACGAGGTCCCGAAATCGGTCGACGTCGTCGAGGAACTCCCGACGACGCCGTACGGCAAACTCGACAAAAAGCGCCTCCGGGAGCCGTACTGGTCGGATCAGTCCCGGCAGATCAGCTGACCATGGTCTCCAAAATCGACCACCTCGGCGTCCTCGTCGAGGACATCGACGAGAACCGGGAGCTGTTCGAACTCCTCGACGTACCCGTCGGTCGCGTCGAACGCGTCCCCGCCTTCGGCGTCGACATCGCGTTCATCCGGGTCGGTGAGAGCCTCGTGGAACTGGTCGAACCCGTCGACCGGGAGACGGCACTCGCCGACGACCTCGACGCCGCACAGCAGTCCGCGCTGTTGCACCACGTCGCCTTTCGCGTCGACGACATCGAGGCCACGCTGGCGACGCTCCGACGCGCTGGCGTTGCGCTCGCCGACCAGCGCCCTCGCCGGGGCGCCGGCGATGCCGCGGTCGCGTTTCTCGACCAGCGGGCGGGAAACGGCGTCCGCGTCGAACTCGTCGAGCGGGAGACGGACGTACAACTCCGGGACTGATCCTGTCGGAGATATAAAAATAAAACATATACCGACAGTGTTCGTGGTAATTGTTACCTTGGTAAACACCGTGCATACGGTCACCTGCCTCTCGACCCGATAGCCCGGTTCGGACAGCGGTTCACGACGATCTGGAACCCGAGACGCCCGCGCGGCGTGTGACGTGGCGGAGACAGTCTATGACAGACAGAGACACACCGACAGTTTGAATGGATGCTCAGAATCGAATTCCAGATACAGCCGGCCGGCATTTCCTCGAAACTGTTCGGTCTCGAGGAGCAGGTGCGCAGTATCGAGATCGACAACGCACTGCCGGTGACGGGCGACCGCATCTTCCTGTTTCTGACGGCGCAGTTCGACGCCGATGTCTCGGAAGAGCGGCTCGCGAGTCAACTCCCCGAGACGCAGATCGTCGATATGGCGAAAGCGGAGGTGAACCAGCACACGTACTATCTCGGCGTCATCGTCGACATCTCCGAGGCCTCGGTGCTGGCTCTGCTGACCGAGCACAGGGCGATTCCGCACAGAATCGTCGGACGAAACGCCCACCTCGATGTCATCGCCACGGTACGTGACTGGAACCACCTCAAGGATGTCGCCGGCACGATAGAGGACGAGCACGGCTCGCTCGAACTCGTCGGGACGACCCAGACCGAGACGATCGGGTTCCCCCTGGGCGGGAACAAGGTCAAACAGAGCATGTCGGGCAAACTCTCCGACAAGCAGTTGGAGGTGCTGGAGACGGCCTACCGGATGGGATACTTCAGAGTTCCCCAGGAAGTGACCGCCGAAGAGATCGCAAACGAGCTGGATATCAGTCGCTCGACGCTCAGCGAGCGCCTTCGCCGGGTCGAACACAACTTCTGTGAACTCCTGTTCGGGCCACAAGAATGACCACGATTCTCCTCATCAAATCGGCCGACCAGCACCCCTCCGTGCGGGAGACGCTGGACTCGGTCGCCGAACCCGGGGAGACGGTCTACTTCCTCCGGCTGCCGACTGTGCGCTGTCTCGGGGAACTGATTCAGGAGGTGAATCCGATGATCGAGTACGACGTCGAGTACACGATCAGCTGTCTCCCCACGGGGTACGAAGTCGCTGACGTCGTCGACTTCGCCGTCGATGTCGAGGCGGATCGTATCTGTATCGGCATCTTCGAGCGCACGCTGACCGGGAAGGCTCGCATCGACGACCTGACGCAGTCGATCCTGCTCCACGAACACGTCTCCGGCGACCTGGTCGTCGGTGACCACGCAATCATCCTCGAAAACCTCGATTATGACCAGTGAACCGACCCATTCGAGCACGGTACGGAGACCAGTCCTGCAACCACCACGAGGGAGCGAACCATGAGCCAACCCGACGAGAACAAAGCCGAACAGCGCCGATCCGAGGTCCAGCGGGAGAAAGAACTCGTCCGGGAGAAACGACGCCGAAACGAGGGGATCGGCTGGGACGGTCGCACGCTCCGCGAACAGCTAGCCGAACTGGAAGACAAGACGGAAGCGACGGGTCACTACGCGGGTTTCGAGCGTCTCGAATTCAAAGACGAGCAGCCGATCCGCTACGAACAGCTGTACTCCCGGCTCCGCGGTGACCTCGTGACCGCCCGCGAGACCTCGAAGAAGGTCTCTGCGACCCCGATCGTCGAACAGGAGGGAGAGCTGTGTTATGGGCTCTTTACGCCGGAGGGCGACTCCATCGCCGTCTCGACCGGGATCATCGTCCACGTTCACACGATGAGTGAAGCGATCAAGTTCATGATCAACCACGACTACGAGGAGAGTCCCGGTATCGAACCCGGCGATATCTTCGTCAACAACGACCCCCACGTCGGCGACGTTCACCCCTGTGATCTGATGACGATCATTCCGATCTTCCACGAGGGCGAACTCATCGCCTGGGCGGGGGGCGTCAACCACGTCATCGACACGGGAGCGATCGGGCCGGGCAGTATGAACGTCTCCCAGGCCTCCCGTTTCGGCGACGGGGCGTACTACACCGCCCGCAAGATCGGTGAGAACTTCGAGCTGTACAACTCTTGGAAGAAGGAGTATCCCGCCAAGACCCGCACCCCGAACTTCCTGAAACTCGACGAGCGAACCCGCATCACCGGCTGTCTGATGATCCGGGACTCGGTCAAGGAACTGATCGACCGAGCGGGGGTCGAGACGTTCAAACAGCTCTCCAGAGAGGCCGTCGAGGACGGCCGCCGCGGGTTCCGGAGCCGAATCAAGCGGACGCTGCTCCCCGGGACCTACCGCGGAGTCTCCTTCGTCGACGCGCTCTACGAAGACCAGGAGAACGTCACCCGGGAGTACGCCAACGAGAACCACATCATGCACGCGCCCTCGGAGCTACACATCCGAGAAGACGCCTCGTTTCAGGTCTCCTTCGAGGGCGCGAACAAGTGGGGCTGGCACCCCTACAACTGCACGCCGGCGGCCATCCAGGGCGGCATCTGGGTGATGCTCACGCAGACGGTGATCCCGAACGAACTGGTCAACGACGGAGCCTATTACGCCTGTGACTTCCACCTGCCCGTGGGGTCGTGGGCGAACACCCAGAACACCGAGACGGCCCACGCCTACGCGTGGCACTTCCTGGTCTCGGCGTGGGCACCGCTGTGGCAACACCTGTCACGAGGGTACTACGCTCGGGGCTTCTGGGAGGAGATCAACGCCGGCAACGCGAACACCTCGAACTGGCTGCAGGGCGGTGGCATCGACCAGTTCGACAAACTCCACGCCGTCAACTCCTTCGAGGCCGCCTGTGAGGGTGTGGGCGCGCGCTACGTCGAGGATGGAGAGCCACACGCCTCGGCCATCTGGAACCCGGAGGGAGACATGGGTGACGCCGAAGCGTGGGAACAGGTCGAACCGCTGCCGTTTCTCGGTCGAGCAGTCAAACCGAACACGGGCGGGCCGGGCCGCCGTGCGGGGGGCGCGGGCTTCGAGTCGATGCGAACGGTCAAAGACGTCAGCAGGTGGCTGCTGTACGAGATGGGCAACGGCTACATGACCAGCGACGGCGGCCTCTTCGGTGGTTATCCTGCTGCGTCGGGCTACATTCTGAACGCCCAAGAGACCGACCTGAAAGAGCGCTTCGAGAACCGCGAGGAGTACCCCCAGCACGACCTCGACCCCGAGAGCGGGGAGTTCGAGTCGAAAATCGACGGGGAGATCACCCGTCGACCGGAGGGGATCAGCACGCCCAAGGAGTTCGACGATTACGACGTGTACCTGAACTACCTCCGAGGTGGCTCGGGCCTCGGGGATCCACTCGAACGCGATCCGGAGAAAGTCGTGGAGGATATCCACGACGGCTACGTGCTCCCGAGACACGCCAGAGACGCTTACGCCGTCGTGGTGGACAAGGTCAGCGACGAGGCCAAGCACAACTCCGCCGTCCAGGGAGAGTGGGCGGTCGACGAGGCGGCGACCGAACAGTTGCGCGAAAAGCGCATGGCCGAGCGCGCCGAGAAGGCCCAGCCGGTCTCGGAGTGGTACGAACAACAGCGCGAGCGCATCCAAAACGAGCAAGACCTCATCGACGACGTGAAGAAGACCTACGAGAGCAGCATGCGGATGAGCCAGCCGTTTGCCGACTTCTACCGCGAGTTCTGGGATCTCCCCGACGACTTCACCTTCGAGTTGAGCGAGGAGTCCCAGCAGTCGCTCGACAACCGATTCGACTCCGGCATCAGACCGATGTGGGACTCGTTCACGAGACGACACAAGACCTGGCTCGACGTCGACGAGGAACCGTACGTGCCCTACACCTGGTCGAGTCGGTCGATACGCGACCTCCCCGACTCGTCTTCGACGTTCTCGGAGACGGGACAGCCGGCCGGTGAGGACTGAGCGGCCCGACAGCCCCCTCTGGACCGGAGCTACGGGTTCGCTCCGTCGAGTTCGTCGGCGATCGCTTCGAGTTCCGCTTTTCGGAACGACCGATCGACGGGTTCGTCCGCGTCCACGCCGACGCTGGACAGAATACCGGCTCGCAGTTCCCCTTTCGGCGGCAGCGGATCGAGGTCGATTCCGCAGTCGACCGCTTCGCAGATTGCCGCGAGATCCTCCTTGGTGAACGCGGCGGCGATCTCCCGCTCGAACCGGCCGACCGCGACTCTGATCTCGTTTCTGAGGTCGTCGACAGTGTTCGCCATGCGTGGACTGGGAGGGGCGAACGTGTGTCAGTTCTGGTCGCGGGCCGTTCGGTGAGTGGCTTCCTCACCCCCGGCTGCTCGTCTGTCGCGGAGGACGACCGCCGCCGCGAGCAACCAGATCCCGACTTCGAGCACGAACGCCGGTGACCCGAGATAGTAGAGGGCGAACTCCCCGGGCGGGAGACCGAGCGGGTCCGGCGGCGCGACGGCTGGCCACCCGAGAGAGAGGACATCGCTCGGGCGGCCGTTGATGAGTATCTGTCCCGCGTCGAGTGCGAGATGCAACGCCCAGCCGACGACGACCGCACGACCTCGCGGATCGCCGAGCACGAGCGGCGCCAACACCCCTAAGACGAGGACCGAGTGACCGACGGTGTGATAGATGTCTGCGACGCCGACGAGTCCCAGCGGCTTGTCGATCACGTCGGGCAGCGCAGCCCCGACGACCGCCCACGGCGTCGACAGCCGCGACGTGCGGCCGACCATCGCCGCCGCGAGGAGATGCGTCGGAAAGAGCATAGTGTGGATACGGGAGTAGCGCTTTTTACTGCTCCGCACCGATGCGACCGGTCACGACCAGGAAATCGCGAGCGAAGACGAGTAGCGAGGGGAGGAGGACGAACGGGGCGACCTGCCAGACCAGCGATGTCGGGACGGTCGGGGCGAGCGCGGCGGTGAGAAACACCATCTGCGTCCCGGCGAGATACTTCCCGAGGTTGCTGTCGGGGGGATCGAACAGCGGTCGGTTCCGGAAGGCTCGCCAGCCGAGTCCGGCCCGATAGACGTATCGGGCGCTCGAAATCGAGAGATACCACACCGGGAGCTGTCCCCACGCGACGGCGACCAGCGGCGCGGCGACGAAGCCGAAGGTGTCGAAGGCCATGTCGAGTCGCTCTCCCAGAAGCGTCACCTCTCCGACCGTCCGGGCGACGGCACCGTCGAGTCTGTCGAGCACCGCCCCCGCCCCGTAGAACAGCGCCGGCCCCCAGGCGAACATGGTCTCCGGAGCGACGACGACAAAGCCGGCCACGACCGCGTACAGCGAGCCCCGACACAGCGTCAACGCGTTCGCCACGCCGAATAACCCGAACAGCGGCCGCTGCTCGGCGCCGGATCGACGGACGCTGTGGCTGACGTACAGCAACTGACCGGCCAGACAGCCCCCGGCGACGAGCGCGGGGTCGAACACCCGCGTTTCGAGTCCGCCGGGCGGGTACAGCGCCCTGAGCACAACCACGAGGACGACCGCCGTGGCTATCGGGACCCCGACCTGTGCGCCGACAGAGCGTAGCCGCCCGGAACGTTGTTCGGTCACCTGTAATCACCCGCTGCTCGGTCGCCCCCAACCGCGCTCGAGAGCCGAGGTCCGGGGTTCGCCTTGCCTGTCGTCACCTCGGGCCCGCGTCCATCTAAGGGTCCGACCTCACTAGTCAGGACCGCAGGAGGACGACCAACACTCCGAGGAGCACGACCTGCGCGAGTTTGTCGACGGCCCCCAACGTCCCGATGTCGCCCGGGAACGATTTCGGCCCGCCGAGGAAGTTCAGCGCGAACCACAGGACGATCTGGACGAGAACGAACGGCACTCCGACGGCGTACACCGCCCGGCGACGGTAGCCGACGACTACGAGGCCGACCGCCCCGACGAATCCCAGTCCCGCGAGGACGAAACTGATCCCCAACCCGGACGACAGCATCCGGACCCCGAGCAGGAGGTGGACCCCGGCACTGACCAGCGCCGCGCAGATCCCGATCCAGTGTATCCCTGTCAACGCCCCCAGACCGACCGCTGTTCGGTTCCCCGCACTCATACCCCACAGTTGGGCGGTATTCACGTAACGGTGCCGTCGGCCCCCGCTAACGACATCGTGCTCCGCGTATTCTTTCTACCGGGGAGACACTACCGCGAAAAGTCGGGCTGTCGGAGCGAGTCGATCCGCTCGATCTCCGTCGGCGTCAGCCGTTCGGTCCCGGCCGCGAGATTCGAGACGATGTGAGACTCGGTCGTACTCGACGGGATGGGCACGACCCCCCGTGTCACGTTCCACGCCAAGACGACACCCGCCGGAGCGCATCCGTGTCGGTCGCCAATTTCGGCCAGGACTGGCTCGTCGAGGAGTCCGGGCGCGGACAGCGGTGAGTGGGCGACGACCCGGATCCCGCGCTCGTGACAGAACGAGACGAGATCGTTCTGCGGCTTGTACGGGTGGCGTTCGATCTGGACGAGCGCCGGTCGGATCCGCCCCGCGTCGAGGATCCGCTCCAGTTGTGATCTGGTCACGTTCGAGACGCCGAGTGTTCGCGCGTGTCCCTCCTCGTGTACCGCTTCGAGGTTTCGCCAGGCCCGTTCGAGGGGGATGTCGGCGGTCTCGATCTCACCGTGTTCGTCTTCGGGAAAGGTGAGCCGTTCCTGAACGTCGACTGGTTTCTCCGCCAACCGCGTCAGTTCGCCCCGGTGCGCCCAGGCCTCGGGCCAGTGTAGGGCGTAGCAGTCGAAGGCGTCGATGCCCAGCTCGGAGCGGCTCCCCGCCGCCGCGTCGAGCATCTGCTCGCGGCGGTGGTTCGTCCGCCAGACTTTCCCCAGCACGAACACCGCGTCGCGGTCGGGCGCGCCGGGCGCAGCGAGTAACTCCCCGATCCGATGCTCGTTGCCGTACAGTTCCGCGCTGTCCAGAAGTCGATACCCCGCGTCGAGCGCCGTCGCAATCGACTCCCGGCGGTCGACGTACTCGCCGCCGCGGTACCGCGAACAGCCGAATCCGACCGGCGGAAGCCGAATCGCCCGCCGCTCCGGTGGCTCCTGCGGCTTCGCCGTCGGCCCGACTGCCGGTTCGGGGATCGACTCCTGCTCGACGCCGCAGTCTGGAACCTCGACCGGGCCGCCGCCGGTCGCGGCCTCCTCGATTGCGGAACAGACGGCGACGACGTGCGCCCCTCGTCGCCCGGTTTGCCGGCTCGGCGTGTCGTCGCGGACGCTCTCTGCGAGCCGCTGGACTCCGTCGGCGTACTCCAGCGCGGACGGCGGCGACTGCGGCGGAACGGCCGTGTACTCGCGGCCGATCCGGCCGAACTGCACGTGATCGACGGCCGTCTCCATCGCTCCCGTCCCTCGCAGATACAGCGAGCCGTCGTCGCCGTGCAGTTCCAGACCGTAGAACTCCCGACTCCGGTGCGGGGCGTAGAAACTCGCGGTCAGCCGAACCGTCGGACCCGCGGCGAACTCGACCATCGCCTCGACGTGACTCGGCGTCGACGGCCGCGCTTGCGCCCGTTCGGGCCAGCTATCGAGCGCGTCCGCGGTCCTGATCCGCTCGACCGGCCCGAACCACGAGACGAGCAGCGTCAGCGGGTACGCCCCGCCGTCGTACAGCGGCCCGACCGACAGAAACGACTCCGGGCGGTCGTGCCAGTCAGTCACGCGGCCGACGTGGGCGTGGGCGTACCCGAGTTGTACCGGACCGAGCCGCCCGTCCGCCAGCAACCGCGCCGCGCGGCGCTGCGACGGTCCCCGGGGACTCTCCGGCGCACAGCCGAGCGCGAGGTTGCGCTCCCTGGCGAGCGTCACAAGCTCCGCGGCGGTGTCGGCCTCAAGCGCGAGCGGCTTCTGTGAGTAGACGTGTCGACCCGCTCGCAGCGCCGTCCGGGTCACGTCCGCGTGGGCGGCGTGGCTCGTCAGATTCACCACCACTGGGGCGTCGACCGCCGTCAGGGCTCGGTCGAGCGACTCGAACGCCGGGCAGTCGTACGCCCCGGCGAGCGCGTTCGCTCTGTCGCGGTCGAGATCACAGACGCCCGCTACCGAGAGCGACGACGCGGCGATTCCCGAGGCGTACTCCGAGGCGATTGCGCCTGCGCCCACCAGCAGACAGTCCATAGTGGTGTCACGGTCGGCGGAACCATATGACTCCCGCCGGCCACGACGCCTCGCGGTTCCGGTGGCGACCGCTCCCGTCGCGGTCGTGCCGGTCGACCGGTTCGGCCACGGTGGCCATATGTACGGCCGCGTCCAAACAGCAGTATGCGCGAACCGGGAATGGGGCTGCTCGGGACGGCGTATCTGCGCGCGCTGCAGGCGGTCGGCCGCCGACTCCCGTACGGACAGTCGGTCTACGAGAGAGAGTGGGACGTGCTGGTCGTGCTGGATGCCTGCCGCGCGGACCTGTTCCGCTCCGTCGCCCCCGAGACCGATCTCTTCGAGGAGATAACCGCGATGCGGTCGGTTGGTAGTTGCTCTTCAGAGTGGCTCGAACACACCTTTTGCGGCCGTCCAGAGACCGGGCAGACGGTGATGGTCACCGGCAACACCTGGACGGATCGGTATCTCGACGCCGAGGCCTTCGCCGCCCTCGATGAAGTCTGGAAGTACGCCTGGGACGAGGGCCTCGATACCGTCCCGCCGTCGGCGGTGACCGACCGGGCGATTGCAAACGCCCGCGAGCGCGACCCCGAGCGGCTGGTCGTCCACTACATGCAACCTCACCACCCGTTCGTCCCGGAGCCAGTCACCGGCGACGACGGCATGGCGCGCACCGGGGCCCACAGCAGCGAGTCGAACCCGTGGACGCTGCTCCGACGCGGCGAGCTATCGGTCGAGACCGTCTGGGAGGCCTACGAGGCCAATCTGCGGTACGTCCTCCCGGAGGTCGCTTCGCTCGTCGAAAACGTCACCGGAACCGTCGCGGTCACCGCCGACCACGGCAACCTCTTCGGCGAGTGGGGGCTGTACGGCCACCCGATGCAGACGCCCGTTCCGGCGCTGCTCGACGTTCCCTGGGCGACGACGACGGGTGCCGGCCGGCGAACGCGGACGCCGTCGCTCACGCCGCCGGAATCGCTGCCGGTGAGCCGGGTCTACGGCGCGGCGAGCGAGACCGACCGTCTCGACGCGCTCGGTTATCTCTGAGCGCCGGCCACTGCCGACCGAGCGCCCGGTCGACCCACCGCGTACGCTGGTCGGTGCGACGCCGAGCCTAGATTTTAGTCTCAGAAACCCCACCGTACACTGTGTTCCTCAGCACTCGCCCCGCCGGCCCCGCCACGCTGGACAGCAGAGACACGACGACAGCCGACCGTCACTCGGGATCATGACCGGTCGGGCACTGTACTTCACCGGCGAGCGGTCAGTCTCGGTGCGAGACGAACCCGTCCCGGACCCCGGCCCCGACGAAGTGCTCGTCCGGACGGAGCGGTCGGCCGTCAGTCCCGGCACGGAACTGCTCGTGTACAACGACGAGGTCGACGACGGCACGGTAGCCGACGAGACGATCGACTCGCTCGACGGCACCCTGTCGTATCCGCTGCAGTACGGCTACTCGGCGGTCGGTCGGGTCGTCTCCGTCGGCTCCTCGCTCGACGAACAGTGGCTCGACCGCCGGGTGTTCGCCTTCAACCCCCACGAGAGCCACTTCACCGCCGAGCCGGAACGACTGACCCCGACGACGCTCGATCCAGACCAGGCGCTTTTCATCCCGAACGTCGAGGCCGCGGTCAACTTCGTGATGGACGCCCGACCCCGGATCGGCGCCCGCGTCGCCGTCTTCGGTCAGGGCCCGGTCGGGCTGTTGACGACCAGCCTGCTCGCCGAGTTTCCGCTCTCTGAACTCGTCACTGTCGACCGCTACGAGAAACGCCGCTCGCTGTCACGCTCGTTCGGGGCCGACAGAGCCGTCCGGGCGGCAGAGGGGGCCGACGCCGTCGACGATGTCGACATCACCTTCGAGCTGTCCGGGAACCCCTCCGCCCTGGATGCGGCCATCGACGCCACCGGCTACGCCGGGCAGGTCATCGTCGGCTCGTGGTACGGGACCAAAGACGTCTCCCTGGAGCTAGACGGGGAGTACCACCGCAGTCACGTCCGGATGCAGAGCAGCCAGGTGAGCCGGCTCGACCCCGCTCACGCGGACCGCTGGGACAAGGATCGGCGGATGGAGTTCGTCCGGTCGTGGCTCGCGGAGACCGACCTCTCCCCGCTGCTCACCCACGAACTCCCCATCGACCGTGCACCCGACGCGTATCGGCTCCTGTCGGACAACCCAGACGAGGCCGTCCAGGTCGCGTTTCGCTACGACTGATCGCGCGACCTCGGTTTTAGGTGAGCGCCGCCCTTACAGACCCTATGTACTCGACGACAGTGCTGACAGCCTTCGTCGCACAGCACTACCTGACGGTCCCGGACCCGGGGCCGGAAGGGGTCCCACACTCCCATCACTTCGAGGTAGAGTTGACCTTTCGCGGTCCCGAACTCAACGAGTACGACTACCTCGTCGACATCGACGACGCCAGGGCGGCCCTCGAGCACATCGCGGACCGGTACCGCGACCAACTCCTGAACGACCTCCCCGAGTTCGAAGGATACAACCCGAGCGTCGAACGGTTCGCGCGGGTCGTCTTCGACCGGGTGACCGACGTCGTCACCGACGACACCGTCACCGAACTCGCCGTGACGATCTGGGAAGACGAGACGGCCGCGGCGACCTACGACGCAGCCGTATGAGGGTCGGACTGACGCTGTACGGCAGTCTCGACGAACGCTCCGGCGGGTTCCGCTACGACCGCAAACTGGTCGAACAGCTCCGCCGTGCGGGCCACACCGTCGAGACGATCGAACTGCCGTGGCGCGAGTACCACCGCGGGCTTCTCGACAACGCCTCGCCGACACTCCGGGACCGACTCGCTGTCGACGTGGATGTCATGCTACAGGACGAACTCGCACACCCGTCGCTGGTCGCCACGAACCGCCGCCTCCCCTATCCGATCGTCAGCATCGTCCACCACCTCCGGGCGAGCGAGGGGCGCGCGCTCTCCGGGCTCTATCGCGCGGTCGAGCGCCGGTATCTCGACACGGTCGATGGGGTCGTCTGCAACAGCACCGCGACCCGAGATGTCGTGACCGGCCTCGGCGTCGACGCCGAGTCGACCGTCGTTGCGCCGCCCGCGGGCGACCGGTTCGATCCGGACCTATCCGGGAAGACAATTGCCGAACGCGCCCACAGTCGCCCGCTGCAGGTTGTCTTCGTCGGAAACATCGCCCCGCGAAAGGGGCTGGATACGCTCGTCGAGGGGCTGGCCGCCGCCGGGGTCGACGCCGAACTGACCGTCGTCGGACGAACGGTCGACGAAGCGTACGTCGACGAGATCCGGGACTATCTCGCGGACAGCGACGTGGGTGACCGCGTGCACCTGGTCGGCGAACTGTCCGACGAGCAACTGGCCGCGACGCTCCGCGAGAGCCACGTCCTCGCGGTTCCCTCCCGGTACGAGGGATTCGGCATCGTCTATCTCGAAGGCATGAGCTTCGGCCTCCCCGCAATCGCCTCGCGGGCCGGCGGCGCGACGGACGTAGTTACCGACGGCGAGACCGGCGTCCTCGTCGGCCCGGGGGACGTGACCGCCGTCGCCGGGGCGCTGACCCGACTGTCCGATCCCGAGCGGGTGGCGGCGATGGGCCAGGCCGCCAGAGAGCGCTACGAACGACACCCAGGCTGGGAGGAGACGACCGCTCGCGTCGGGCGATTGCTGGCCGATGTCGCGTCGGTGCGGGAGGTGTCAGCGTGACGGAGTCCTTCCAGCGGTATCTCCGGGCCAAGCGAACTGTCGACGACCGCGCCCTCGACGCTCGTCTGATTGCGGACCTGCGCGAGGCGCTGGCGGCCCGAGCCGAAGACAGTGACGGCCCGCTGCGCGTCCTCGAAGTCGGGGCCGGCATCGGCACCATGGTCGCCCGGTTCTTCGAGTGGGAGATCCTCCCGCCGGGAGCGACCGCGTACACCGCCGTCGATCACCAGTCCGAAAACGTCGCCGAACTCCCGCGATATCTCCGGTCGTGGGCGGCGGACCGCGACGTGTCCGTCGACGACGCGGGACGGACGCTTCTCGGACCGGATCGGCGGGTCGACCTCGAAACCGTCGACGGCGACGCACTCGCGCACGCGGAGCGAACCGACGAGGAGTACGACCTCGTCGTCGGGGCGGCGCTGCTCGACATCATCGACCGCTCGAATCTGGACGCGCTACTCGGAACGCTCGCACCCGGCGGAACGTATTACTTCCCGATCACGTTCGACGGCGAGACGCGTTTTTATCCCGCTCACGACGCAGACCGCACGGTCGAACGCCATTACCACGCCCACATGGACGCCAAACCGGGCGGGAGCAGTCGGGCGGGCGGCGAGACGCTCGCTCGCCTTCAGGCCACCCCCGGGGTCAGCGTCGACGCTGCGGGCTCCGACTGGGTCGTGACCCCCGCCGAAGCGGGCTATCCGGCCGACGAAGCCTACGTCCTCCGGCACATCCTGAGCACTGTCGAGGAGGCGGTCACGGAGATAACCGACGGGGAGTTCGAGCAACTCGACCGGTGGATCGACCGCCGCACCGAACAGGTCGACGCCGGCCGGTTGATCTATCTCACTCACCAACTCGACCTGCTCGGGCGCGTCGACGATCCGTCCCGGATCGCTTCCGACTCGGCCCGACAGTAGTCGGCGCTGTCTGTCGCTTCCCGAACATAAATGTCTCGCGGCTCCCTCACATACGCTGTGACGAACACCCAAATCGCGCTGATTCAGATCGACAACTACGGTCCCTGGACCACGACGCCGGAGCCGCGACGCGAGGTCGACCTCCAGACCCTGCAGTCGCGGTTGTACGCCGACGTTTCCCAACTCGTCGGGAACCGCGAAGGGTACGCCTTTTTCGCTCGCTTCGACAACCTCGTCACCGTCACGAACGGTCTCGACCGCGAGGCCCACCGACTCATCCAGACCTCGCTGGCGAACCGGTACCCGGTCACGGCGAGCATCAGCATCGGCGTCGATCCGCTCCCCATCGAGGCCCTCGGCGCGGCGTCCCGGGGACTGCAGGAAGCCGGCAGTGCGCAGGACAGCAAGCGTCGAGAGATTCTCTCCGGGGAACCGCTGTCCGAGGACGACCGGACGGACGAGGATCTTCAGATTGCCCACTTCGACGTCAACAACGCCACCGAGAAGTACACGGACGAACTCAACGAGTTCGATACCTTCATCAACATCGAACAGGGCTACGCCGAGTTGATGCGACACATGCGGATGGCCCACGACTCACTGTCCTTTTTCGTCGGCGGTGACAACGTCATCGCCGTCTGTTCGGGGATGGACAAGTCAGACTACCACGAGACCATCGAACACGTCCGTGACGCCGTCGACGTCGACCTGAAGGTCGGGGTCGGACGTGCGCGGACGGCCCAGCAGGCGGGGATGGAGGCCAAACACGCCCTCGAAGAGTGCCGCGAGAACGGCTCACTCGTCGAACTCGGCTGGTGACCCCTCCGGCGCTCGTTCGACGCCTTGCCCTCCGAACCCTTATACGTGATTCCGAGCACATCCTCGCCGTCTCATGGAATACGAGATCGTGGGCGATTCCGCCTTTCCGGAACTCGAGGTCTCGCTCGCAGCAGACGAACAGATCGTCGCGGAGCCAGGTGCGATGCTTCGGTACTCGCCGGGTATCGAGATGACCACCGATACCGGCAGCGGCGGGCTGGTCGACACGGCCAAGCGGGCGGCGCTCGGCGGCGAATCCGTGTTCGTGAACACCTTCACCGTACAGTCGCCCGGGAGCGTCACGCTGGTCCCACCGGCACCCGGCGACGTGAGCGGGCGGTTTCTGAACCAGGAGACGATATACGCGAAATCCGGTGCCTTCCTCGCCGCCGAACCCGACGTCGACATCGGCACCGAGTTTCGGGGCGCCTCGTCGTTTTTCGGGGGCGGCGACGCGTTTCTGCTACAACTCAGCGGCGTCGGAACCGTCTTCCTCGACAGCTACGGCGCGCTGGGACAGATCGAACTCGACGGGGACGAACAGACGGTCGTCGACACGGACCACGTCGTCGCCTTCGACTCCTCGGTGCAGCACTCGACATCCCGGGCCGGCGGCCTGACGAGCCGTGCGTTCGGCAACGAGGGGAAGACCGCCGAGTTCACGGGTCCGGGCACGGTCTGGGTCCAGAACCGCGACTTCGAGCGCCTCGCCGAGAACGTCATCGCAGAGGAGGGCCCCGGCGGTGACGAGGCCACGAGCGTGACGGATTTCCTCTGATCACTCAGCCACCGAGCGTCCCGAAAAACTCCGCGCAGGCCTCGTTGAACGCCGCGGGGTTGTCCCTGTTGACGAGGTGGGCGGCGTCGGGGAGTTCCAGCCACCGCCCGTGGTGGGCGTCGTCTGCGAGTCTGCGCCCCTGTCGTTTGATCCGGCCGGTCTCGTCCGCTCCGTAGAGGACCAGAAGCGGCGTCTCGACGCCCGAGAGGTCGACCGGTTCGGCGTCGTACATCGCCTCGAAGATCTTCGAATACTCGGATTCCGGCACGGCTCTGGCCGTCGTGACGGTCTCTGCGCGCACGTCGCGGTCCCGGCTCAGCCACCGCCCCCCGTTGGCCGCCCGCATCGCGTTGAGCATCGATCGGAACGCCCCCGCAGAGCCGAGCGTCGCAGCCATCTGTTTGACTCCCTGCACCGGAGAAAACAGCGGGTTCAGGTCGCTAAACGGAACCACCGACGGCATCGACTGGAACGGGCCGGCGACGACCGCCCCGCGGACGGCTTCCGGGTGTCGGCCGAGATAACTGCTCGCGATCAGCCCGCCGACGGATATCCCCACCAGTATCGGCCGTTCGAGACCGAGCGCCGCTACGAGGGCTTCGAGGTCGTCGGTGAACAACTCGATCGAGTACTCCGACGCGGCCGTCGCGCCGGTCTCTCCGTGACCGCGGATGTCGTAGGTAATCACCGTGTACTCCTCGGCGAAGCGTTCGACCTGCTCGGCCCACGAAGTGGAGTCCTGCCAGCCCCCGTGGATGAACACGAGCGGCGGCCCGCTCCCCCGGCGTTCGTAGTACAGCGATCCCGTGTCGAGCGATACTCTCGGCATCTCCCCGAGTTAGGACGGTCCTACCTCTAAATACCTCCGATCGCCCGGCCCGCGTCGACGACTCCGGGATTGTCTCGCCAACCGACTGGTGTATAAAGTTATACTTAGCTGTGAATCTGTCTGTTCACATGGCGATCTCATCGGCGGTCCGGATCCTCCACGTCGACGACGATCCGGGGTTTGCAGACCTCACAGCCGAGATGCTCGAACGGGAGAACGAGGCCTTCTCTGTCGACACGGCGACGACACCAGACGCGGCACTCGAACGGCTCCAGCAGACCGACTTCGACTGTATCGTCTCCGATTACGAGATGCCCCAGACCGACGGAATCGAACTGTTGCGTACGGTCCGGGAGACCCACCCGACGACTCCGTTCATCCTGTTCACCGGCAAGGGTAGCGAGGAGGTCGCGAGCGAAGCGCTCTCGGCCGGCGCGACAGATTATCTCCAGAAACAGCCGGGGGCGGAACAGTACGAACTGCTCGCGAACCAGATCGCAAACGCCGTCTCGGCCCGCGCGGCCGAACGGCGAGCGGAGCGCCAGACGGATCTGATCCGCCAGTCCGAGTTCCTCGGTGACACCGGGGGGTGGGAACTCGACCTCGACACCGGAGCCGTCCGCTGTACGCCCGGAACTCGACGGCTCTGCGGCCGGTCCGAGATACCCGACAGAGCGGCGTTCGTCGGGTGCTTCGCGGCGTCAGACCGCCCCGCTGTCCGGGCGGCCCTCCAGGAGGCGGCCGACGCCGCAGAGCAGGTCCGCGGCGAGTACCGCCTCGACCCCTCCGGGGGGAGCGAACGGACCGTCCAACTTACAATCGATCCCGTTAGCGAGGATAGATCGGTCGTCGCTCTCCGGGGGGCGTTGCGAGACATCACCGACCGGCTCGAACGTGAGAAGGCGCTGAAACGGGCCGAGACGGTGTTCACCCACGCACAGGACATGTTGTTCGTCATCTCCCACCGCGACGGCGAGTTCAGATACCGGCGAGTCAACGAGGCCTACGAGGAGGCTACCGGTCTCCTGAACGAGTACGTCCGGGGAAAGACGCTTCAGGAGGTGTTCGGTGAGCAGCGCGCCGCGGAGATCGCACAGCGGTACCGCGAGTGCATCGAGCGCGGCGACGCCATCAGATACGAGGAGAGCTACGAGCGGGCGGACGTACCGACGGAAGCGCCCGGCCCCGACGAGACAACCTACTGGGAAACCCAGATTGCCCCGGTCGAGATCGACGGCACCGTCGAGTACATTATCGGTGCCACGCGGGACATCAACGACCGCAAGCAGCGAGAGTGGGAGCTACAGCGGTACCAGACCGTGTTCGACGAGGCTCCCGATCCCATCGTCGTCTGCGACGAGACGGGCTGTTACGACCTCCTCAACGACGCCGCGGTCGACCTGCTCGATAACACGCGCGACGCGCTCAGCGGAACCGAAAGTCAGTATCTCGCACAGATCCAGTCCGACCACCCAGAGGAGTACGAGGCGCTCCGCAGCGGCGACCGGGAGAGCCTGCGTGTCGAACTGACCGCGGAGTTTCCCGGTGCTGGCGAACGGACGCTCGATTGCCGGCTAGCCCGTGTCAGATGTTCGGAGGGGCCGGGTGAGATCGCGGTGCTGACGAGGGATATCACCGAGCGTACGCGACGTGAACGGGAGCTTCAAACGCTGACGAGACAGTACCAGACGCTGGTCGAGCACTTCCCCGACGGCGGCGTCTTCCTGTTCGACTGCGACTGTCGGTACGTCCGGGCAGGGGGACAAGAACTCGCCGAGGTCGGACTCGCCAGCGACGAGTTCATCGGACAGACGCCGCACGATCTGTTTCCCGAGCCGATCGCCGCCGAGACGGTGGAGAACTACCGGGCGGTGCTGGACGGCGAGAGCAACACCTTCGAGCAGGAGTACCAGGGCGAACACTACCGGATCCAGACCGTACCGGTCCGAGACGACGACGGCGAGATCACCCACGGGATGGCTGTCTCGGAGAACGTGACAGCACAGCTCCAGCGTCGCCAGCGGCTCGAACGCCAGAACGAGCGGCTAGCGGAGTTCGCGAGCATCGTCAGCCACGACCTGCGCAACCCCCTGCAGGTCGCCAGCAGCCACCTCGCGCTCGTCGAGCCGGACGCGGAGAGTGAACACGTCACGGCCGCCGCAGAGGCGCTGGATCGCTGTGGCGAACTCATCGACGACCTGCTCGCGCTCGCCCGCGACGGTGTGCAGATCGACGCCCTCGATACCGCCGACCTCGGGACCGTCGCGACGGAGGCCTGGGAGACTGTCCGGACCGACAGCGCGGAACTCGTCGTCGCGGCGACGGAGCCAATCCAGGCCGATCCCGGGCGTCTGCGACAGCTGTTCGAGAACCTGTTCAGAAACGCCGCCGAACACGCCGGCCCGGACGTGACCGTCACTGTGGGGCTACTCGACGACGGCTTCTACGTCGAGGACGACGGCGAGGGGATCCCCGCCGACCGCACCGACGAGGTGCTCCAGGCCGGCTACTCGACCGGTGACGGCACCGGCTTCGGCCTCCGAATCGTCGATCAGATCGTCCGGGCCCACGGCTGGGGGATCGAGATCACGGAGAGTGAGGCCGGCGGCGCGCGCTTCGAGATCACGGCCGTTGCGACGGCGGAGTGACTAGCCCGCGGCCCGTTCGGCGGCGGTCTGCGGCGAAAGTTTCGCGACGAACAGGCAGACGACGCCGCCGCCGCTGCCGACGACGGCCGCGCCGATCCCGGACAGCCGCAATGCGGTGGTGAATCCGACACGGGGGGCGGCCGCTCCGATCGCCGCGCCCATCAACACGGGCGTCAGCGTCGCGATCAGCCGGCCGTTGGCCTCAGCCAGGCTGACGATTCCCGCTCTGAGCTTCTGGGGCGCGAGCCCGGTGACGATGCTCCGGTACAGCGACAGCGCCGTCCCGAATCCCGCCCCGCTGAGCACGATGCCCGCCGCGGCGGTCGCGATACCGGGCGCGTACAGCACCACTCCGAACCCGACCGCGAGCGCGGTATGCGCCGCCACCAGCGGGACGAACCGGCTGTCGACCAGCGCCGTGATTCGGCCCGCCTGGCTCGCCGCCGCGGCGTAGGCGAGACTCCCCAGCGCCACCAGCAGCCCCGCCTGCCCCGGCGTGCCGCCCTGGATCTGGACGACGATGATCGAGTTGTAGGTCAGGAAGGCGATCCAGACCACGATCGGTAGCCCGCGGGCGAGCACGAGCGACAGGACCCGCGGTTTCCGCACGAGTCCGAACAGCTCTCTGGCGTAGCTCCGCCCGTCAGTGCCGCCGTCAGTCGCCGGCTCTGTGCCCGGACTGCCGGGTTCCTCGAAGCGGGCGGCGACCAGCAGCGCGACCGGAAACGCCATCGCGTAGATCAGGAATGGCAACTGCCAGGCGACGGTGACGATCAGCCCGGCAAACAGCGGGAACACCGTCTGGGCGAGCCCGGAGCCGGTAAAGCGAAGTCCCTGCGCCGTCGCCTCTCGGGTCCCCGCGTACAGGTCGCCAATACTCGTGATGATCACCGGCGTCAGTCCGCCGAACGCCGCCCCCTGGAGCAGTCGGAGCGCGAGCGCCACCCGGAAATTCGTGGTCAGCGCAATCGCCGTCCCGGCGGCTCCGAACAGAAGCAGCGATCCGACGATGACCGGCTTGCGTCCGTAGCGGTCCGCGAGCATCCCGGCGAGCGGAATGACCAGAATCGGCGGCGCGGTGAAAAACGACATCATCAGTCCGATATCGGCCGCCGTCGTCCCGAACGGCTCGATCAGCGAGTCGAGCACCGGCGAGAGCAGGGCGGTCCCCAGCGGCGGCAACAGATTCGCCAACAGCAGTAGCTGGAAACTCGTCTCGCCGAGAACGGCCGCGTCGTCACCGAACAGCGAATCGAGCGCACTCACGTCGTTTCGGCGTCTGAGTCCCGGCGTGAAAAGCACCCCGACACGACCGCTTTCTTCTCAACTGATTGACTAATACAGCAGTCGCTTCACTCCGGCCCCGACGTGCCGACGTGACGGCACGACCCCCGCGTGCCGGGTCGTAGTTCACGAAGTTTGATATATGACGGGACAAGTACACAGACACGATGAGTGAGGCCATCCGCGTCCTCGTTGTCAGCCCATCCGCAGTGGAGGCGGACGCGGTTGCGACCTCCCTCGAAACCGAGCCGACGGAGTTCGCGGTCACGACCGCGACCAGCGGAGCCGAGAGCATCGAGCACCTGGACTCCGGCCGGTTCGACTGCATCGTTCTGGAGTCCGATCCCCCCGACCAACCCGGGGTCGAACTGCTCGACACCCTTCGGGAACACGACTACCGCCAGCCGGTCGTGCTATACACCGAGACCGAGCGTCCGGAGGTCGTCGCCGCTGCGGCGTCGGCGAACGTCACCCGGCTTCGACAGAGCGATCAGCACTCGCGGCTGGCGCAGACGATCTCGGAGGTAGTCGACGTCTCCAGTCCGCGGATCGACGCGGATCGCGTTCCGGACCGCCTGAAACAGATCCTTAAGACCGTTCCTGCCTGTGTCGTCGAATTGGACGACAACGGGGAGTTTATCTACGCCAATCAGCGCGCCACGGAGGTTCTCGGATTGCAACGGTCGGAGGTGACCGAACGAACGTACAACGACCCGGAGTGGGAGATTCGAGATCTGGACGGCGACCCGATCCCGGACGAACAGCTCCCCTTCCAGCAGGTCTGGCGGACCGGCGAACCGCTGTACGACTCCCAGCACTCGATCCGGTGGCCGGACGGGACGGAGAAGGTCCTCTCGGTGAGCGGTGCGCCACTGCGGGACGAACACGGGGACATCGAGAGCGTCGTCTTTTCGATCACCGACGTTACCGAGCGACAGAGACGGGCGGCGGACCTCCGGCGGTACCAGCGGATCGTCGAACATCTCGACGACATTGCGACGATTATCGAGCCCGACGGGACGATCACCTACGTGAGCCCCGCTGTCGAGCGGATCCTCGGATACGACCCCGACGAACTGATCGGCGAAAACGGCTTCGGCTACCAGCCGCCGGCGACGAGGGGGGCCGTCGAGGAGGCAATCGAGACGGTGCTGGCCCACCCCGACGAGCCACAGACGGTCCAGACGGAGTTTCGCCGGGCGGACGGGTCGATGACCTGGATCGAATCGACGCTACGGAACCGACTGGACGACGACGTGATCAGCGGGATCCTCGTCAGCAGTCGAGAGATCAACGAGCGCCGGACACAGAAACAGCGGCTCAGGGACCGGGAGCGGCAGTTGAGCCAGCTACACGAGGCGACGCGCGATCTTCTGGGTGCCGAGACGCCACACGAGGTGGCCGAACTGGCGAGTCAGGCCGCCGTCGAGATCCTCGACCTCCCGCTGAACGGGATCCACTTCTACGACGAGGCTGTCGACGGACTCGCCCCGGCCGCGGTCTCGGACCGGAGTCGAGAGCTGTTCGGCGAGATCCCGACGATCGACGAAGGAATCGCCTGGGGCGTCTACGAGACCGGCGAGGAACAGATATACGGCGACCTCAGCAGAGCCGAGGATCTGTACAACAGCGAAACCCCCGTCGAGAGCGAACTCTACCTGCCGCTGGTCGACCGCGGAGTGTTTATCATCTCGGCGACGGAGACGGAGGCGTTCACCGAGACCGATATCGAACTCGCGCGGGTGCTGGCCGCGAACACCGAGGCGGCGCTCGAACGGATCAGCACGGAACAACAGCTCCGGGACCGGGAGACCGAACTCGAAACCCAAAACGAGCGGCTGGCGGAGTTCGCGAGCATCGTTAGCCACGACCTCCGCAATCCCCTGAACGTCGCACAGTTACGGGTGGACTTGCTCGCCGAGGAATCCGACAGCGAACACCTCCCGGCAATCGACCGGGCGCTCGACCGGATGGCAGACCTCGTTTCGGACACGCTCACGCTCGCTCGACAGGGCGACGCCGTCACCGAGACGGAGGAGATCGACCTGGCTGCCCTCGTCGACACCTGCTGGCAGACAGTCGCGACCGGGGGCGCTACGGTCGCGGTCGTCGACGAGGCGACGATCCGCGGGGATCGGAGCCGACTCCAGCACGTCTTCGAGAATCTGTTCAGAAACGCCGTCGAGCACGGCGGACCGGACGTGACGGTTCGGGTCGGACGCATCGACGACGGATTCTACGTCGAAGACACCGGCCCGGGGATTCCGGACCACGCCAAAGAGCGGGTGTTCGACCCGGGCCACACCTCCGAGGACGGCGGCACGGGATTCGGGCTGACGATTGTCAACCGGATCGCCGAGGCACACGGCTGGGCGGTGGCCGTCGTCGACGGTACCGACGGCGGTGCCCGTTTCGAGTTCACCGGCGTCGAGATTGTCGACTGACGGTACCTCTCCTCCCACTCGATCAACACGCTGGCCTCGTGTGAGACATCTCGACAGCCCCGTTCGAAATCGTTTTTTCCGTCTCCGCCGAACAACCTGTATGTGGGTTCTCCTACACAGCGGTCACAACCACTCCGAGTCGGCGGAAGCCTCCTCGGCGGCGCTCGGTCCCGAAGTGACGATTCTCGGCGTCGTCGTCCTGCTCGTCGTCGGTCTCGTCGCCGCGTACGTCGGGCGACGGTACCTGTAGGGTATCGTCAGTCGTCGGCGGCCAGCGGTTCGGTCTCCTCGGGAGTCGAGAGTTCCTCGTCGGAGACCGGCGTCCACTCGAGGTCCTCCTCGTAGCGGAGCGCGCGGTGGCCCTGGGTCGGGTCGACGACCGTCAGCGAGAGCCAGTTGTTGTCGAGTAGTTCCTGTAGCTCCTCGTGCTCGGCCAGAATCTCGGTCACCCGGTCGACCGGCGCGTGGACGACCGTCGAGAGGCGGAGCGGCTGGTGGTACGGCTCCTCGTCCGCGCTCATCAGCGACTGCAGCGGGAGGCCGGTCATGATATCGCCGCCGTTGCCCTGGTAGACGCCGACGTTACCGACCGGGTTGTGCGTCACCTTCGAGCCGCTGCCGTAGGCGGCGTTGTCGACGGTCGCGAAGTAGTACTGCGTGTTGATCCACTGTGTGACGACCATCGGTCCGGTCATGATCGCCGCCAGCGCCTCGCCGTCGGCGTCGGTCGTCCAGTCGTAGGAGTGCAGGAACGCCCGCCCGTCGAGGTCGATGTCGTCGGTCAGTTCGCGCGGGCCGACGACGAACCCGGCGTTGCCGGCCAGCCCCCACTCGGGGCGGGTCTCCGCCCAGTCGGCGGCGCGGCGCTCGGTCTCGCGGACCGCAGCGTCGCTCCCCGTGGCGCTCTCGCCGGTCCGTTCGGCCGCCGCCGCTGTCCGCGCCGCCTCCAGATCGGCCCGGAGTTGGCCGATGTCGGCCTCGTGGCTCTCGGGCACGTCTCCGTACAGCTCGATTTCGTCGGTCGTGGTGTTGTGCTCGCCGGCCAGAAAGAGGGTGTCCTCGGGAATCTCGATCCCGCGCTCGCGGAGCCGCTCCCGGACCGCGCTGTCGTTGCAGATCGCCGCGAGGACGCGGGCGTTCGGCCCGCCGGGGTTGCCGGCACAGGCCCCACAGTCCAGGCTGGAGTCGAACGGATTGTTCGCCGTCTCGCTTCTGTGTCCGGCGAAGACGACGACCCGTGCGAACTGCTCCCAGCCCATGAGTTCGAAGGCCGTCGCGGCGTACTCGACTTTCTCCTCCAGGGTCAGTCCCGCCGGCAGGTCGTGGCCGGCATCGGGGTCGTGATCGATCGCCGGCTCGCAGAACTCGTGGCTGTCGGGGGTCTTCTCTGCGCTGTCGCGCAGACCGCGAACCCGGGCGGGCAACAGCGTCCGGGCGGCCAGCGCGGCCCCGTAGCCCGCGCCGGTGCTCTCGACGAAACTGAACGCGGTCGCGACGTTCGACCTGAGACGACTGATCGCGCCCGTGGCGCTCTCCCGGAGGGACTGCCAGCGCTCGTACTCTTCGCGGCCGTCCTCGCTCACCGGCCGCTCGGTGATCCGGTGTTCGGCGTCGAGGATCGGCGGACAGGCGTCGACGGTCGTCTCGCCGTCGACATCGCTGTACCGCATCGGCACGCCGAAGAAGCCGGCGTAGCCGTGTGTCTCGTACTCGCCGGTCGCCTCGATGTGTCGGCGGATGATCTCCGAGCGCGTGTCGATACAGAACACCAGTTGCGCGTCGGGGCGTTCGGTCGTCTCCGCCGCTTCGAGGGACTCGCTCGCGTCGGTGAGCGAATCGGTCAACTCGGCGCGGTAGCTCTGCTCCCACGCCCGCAGCCACACCTCGGCCAGCGGGGGCTCACTTTCGGTCCCCGCGGTGTCTGCGTCCGTCTCCGTCGGTGACAGCGGGGCGTCGAACTGCTCGACCAGCGCCAACCGGGCCGCCAGATAGCCGCTGAGCGTGATCGGATAGGCGGACTGCCAGGCCCCGCCGTCGTCGGCGCGCTGTTTGAGCAGCCCGGTCCAGCCGGGTAGCGCGGCCAACTGGAACTCGAAGATATCCGCCCAGTGGTCCGTCGGGTACTCGGCGAGGTGGTCCCGAATCGCATCGACCGGCTCGTCGGGCAACGCCGCG
This sequence comes from Halovenus carboxidivorans, assembly GCF_009831575.1. Taxonomy (GTDB): domain Archaea; phylum Halobacteriota; class Halobacteria; order Halobacteriales; family Haloarculaceae; genus Halovenus; species Halovenus carboxidivorans. The sequence goes on from NZ_WUUT01000001.1 coordinate 267,740, forward strand.
ATGGCGTCGCCGTCGGGAATCTCCCCGTCGTGGCGGGCGACGCTCCGGAAGGCCCCGTAGAACCCCTGCTCGCGGTTCGGCATCGGCCACTTGGCCTGTCCCTGATCGAGAAAGGCCGCCAGCCACTTCGACAGCACCGTATCGACCCGATCCATCGCCGTCTCCCGCTCGGCCGACCCCGCCGACTCCGTCTCTTCGAGTTGTTCGAGCGAGCGCTCGATGTCGTCGTCGAAGCCGTGCTCGGACAGCGCCGAGCGCAGCAGTTCGGGGTCGATCTGACCCGTCTCGTAGGCCCGACGGAACACCCCGGCGTCCGGGTAGCCGTCGCCGCCGAGCAGCCGTTCCGCCTCGGAGACAGCCTCGTGGAAGGGTCGGTCCTCGAACCCGGCGAGCGGGTTCGCGGTGACGAACGAGTGCAGCGGCCAGACCGATCCGACCGATTCTGCCGCCGAGTCGATACAGTCCTCGATTGGGGATTCAGTATTCATTGTATTCCTCCGTCGCAGTCAACTGCGTCTCGGCAGGTGGTTGCGTCGCGTTCAACAACAGCACGTACAGCCGCGTGCTGTGCTTGTACACGCCGCTGTCGACGGCGAGATACGCCGCGAAGAAGGCCGCCACGACGACGCCGTGAACGACCGTCAGATCCGCCGTGTATCCGACGGCCGGCAGCCCCGACAGGGCCGCCGTGATCCCGCGGTAGACGGCGGCGTAGATACCGATTGCCGGCAGCGCCACCAGCGGCACGGCGCCGTACCGCACCGCCGTCGGGAGCTCACCGCGGGGAACGATTTCGCGTGCGGCGTGCAGGACCGTCAGCACGACGATCAGGGTGAGGACGAGCCCGCCACCCAGTTTCGTCCCCTTGCCGGTCAGCACGCCGAACAACACCCCGCCGACGACGGCCGTGAGACCGATCACGAGGGCGTCGACCGGGCCGGTGGTCTTCGCGGCGTTCGTCTTCGCCGGGCTCTCGTGGCTCACCGCCGCCCCCGCGCTCAGGAACTGATAGGCCTTGTAGAAGCCGTGGAGGATGAGATGCGTGATCGCGGCGCCGAACAGCCCCAGCCCGGCCTGCATAATCATAAAACCCATCTGGCCGGTCGTCGAGCAGGCCAGCGTGCTCTTGATGTCCGTCTGGACTGTCTTCAGCAGTTTGCCCAGCAGCGCGCTCGCCGCGCCGACGAGCACGATGGCGAACATCACCGCGGTCTCGACGGTCACGACCGGGGCGAACCGGACGAGCAAGACCCCGCCCGCGTTGACGAACCCCGCGTGCATCAGCGCCGACGCCGGCGTGGGTGCGGTCATCGACGACAGCAGCCAGGTCTGAAACGGCACCAGCGCGGACTGGATCATCGCCGCGAGCACAAGCGCCCCCGCCGCCGCGAGGACGACCGGCGTCGGGACGGTCCCGACGGCGGACGCGACGCCGGAGACGGTCGTCGCTCCCGTCTGGCTCCACAGCAGTCCGACCCCGACCGCGAGCGCCGCGGTGCTCCCGAGGAAGTACCGACGGGCGAGCGCGCCCGCGGCCTGTGCTTGGGGCCAGCTCTCGACGTGCCCGATCAGCGAGGCCATCGCCAGCCCCATCGCGAGCCAGGCGGCCACGAACAGGACCAGCGCGTCCGCCGCGACCAGCACCATCACCGACAGCGTGAACGCGAACACCCGTCCGAAGAACCGGTCGATGGTCTCGCTGCCGGCCATGTACCGCCGGGAGTAGCTGTGGACGATTCCGCTGAAGAAGGTGACAGCCGTCCACATCACGACCGTCAGGCCGTCGACGACCGCCACCCCCGGAAGCTCCCAGGGACTGCCCCCCAGCACGGTCGCCGCCAGCACGCCGACGCTCGCGAGCCACAGCGCCCAGACCAGCCGGCTCAGCACGACCGGGACGTGCCCGTCGTCGCTGCTCGGTGATGGAACCTGTCCGACCGTCGTCCGCTGCTGTTGTCCTGACATCGTTTTTCCATCCTGATCGACTGCGCATCACTCCGTCTCCCAGCCGATCGACTCTACCTCATGTACGAACAGATTGACTATTAAATCTGTCTATATTACCAGATCGTTCATAGAGTGGTGGTAACGGTAACATATTGATTATATTACGCTCCTAATATGGGTTGTGTTGTCGTGACGTACTTCCTCCACGACCGCCGCCGCATCGGTCGTTGCGAGAAAATCAGCCCACAGGCGCTCTCAGACCGCTGTTCTGTTGCTCCCCTCCCGCCGATCTGGTTCAGCCCGTCGACGCGACGGGCCGTTCGGCACATAGAAAGACCATTTTGTGACCGTCACCACGGTACCCGCATGGAAGAACTCACAGGGACAGTACTCGCTGGCGAGTCGTTCGAGCCGATCTCCGGCAGGGTGGTCGTCGACGACGGCCGTATCACGGCCGTCGAAGAAACGGAGACCGCCTCGACGGACATCATCGTCCCGGCGTTCGTCAACGCTCACACACATCTCGGCGACTCCGTCGCGAAGGACGCGGCCGTCGGACTCTCGCTCGAGGAGGCGGTCGCCCCGCCGGACAGTCTGAAACACCGCAAACTGGCCGAGGCCGACCGAGCGGACCTCGTGGACGCGATGCGCCGGACACTGCAGTACATGAGCGAGACGGGAACGGTCTCCTGTCTCGATTTCCGCGAGTCGGGCGTCGAGGGGGCACGCGCGCTCCGGGAGGCCGGCGAGTCCGCCGGCGCCGAGCCGTTCATCTTCGGCAGCGGCGATCCGTCCGTGCTGGCGGTGGCCGACGGGTACGGCGCGAGCGGCGCGAACGACGACGACTTCGCGGACGAGCGCGCGGCGGCGCGGGAGGCGGGGGTTCCCTTCGCGATCCACGCCGGCGAACCCGATCCGACCGATATCCACCCGGCGCTGGATCTGGAGCCGGATCTCCTGATCCACATGGTTCACGCGGAGCAGGAGCATCTCGACCGCGTCGCCGAGCAGTCGGTCCCTGTCGCGGCCTGTCCGCGGACAAACTCCGTTCTGGGCGTCGGACGACCGCCGATCCGTGACCTCCTGGATCACACCACCGTCGCGCTTGGCACGGACAACGTGATGCTCAACCCGCCGTCGATGTTTCGAGAGATGGCGTATACGGAGCGGGAGTTCGACGTGAGTGCACGAGAAGTGCTGCGGATGGCGACGACCGCGGGAGCGGAGATTGCCGGGCTGGACTGCGGCGTAATCGAACCGGGGCGGCGAGCGGCCCTCACCGTCCTCGACGGCGATTCACACAACCTCGCCGGCACGGACAACCCCGTCGAGTCCGTGGTCCGGCGTGCGACCGGCCGGGACGTGAAACGCGTTCTCCGTTAGCTCTCGCTGTCGGCCTCCGGGTCGAACATGCCGAACGGCGTCGTCTTGTGGCTCCGGACGAGCACCTCGTCGGCGACGGTCAGCCCCATATCGAGCAGTTCCTGTGCGACCGGCGTGATGTCGTCGTCGGACTCGCCCACGGCAGTGACGAGCAGGTTCTGTTCGCCGGTGACTAGCTCCTGGACGGAGACGACACCGTTGATCTCCAGTATCTCGTCGATCAGTTCGCCGCGCTCGGGAATCGGCGCGGTACAGAACAGCAGCATCCGGAGCGGATAGCCGGACTGCTGGTAGTCGACCTCGGCGCTGTACCCCTTGATGACACCTTCCTCCTCCAGGCGCTGGATCCGCTTGCGGACGGTGCTGTCCGAGGTCCCGGTCCGCTCCGCGATGTCCCCCGAAGAGAGGTTCCGGGCGTCCTCCTGCAGCGCGTACAGGATGGCTGTGTCTACCTCGTCGATGTCGTCGCTACCCATGTTCGTTGTTCCGGAGCAGAGCTACTTTACTTTTCGACGTCACAGCCGAAAGCGACCCGGTCGCTCCCTCAGGCGGACTCGGGAGTGGGTGTCGCCGCTGTCGTCGCACGTTGTGAGAGGACTACGACGAGGGCGGCCGCAGAGCCGATCAGCCCGCCGGCGACACCGAAGGCGACGAGATACCCGAAGGCGGCGAGCCAGCCGCCGAGCAGCCCCCCGAGACCGCCGCCGACGGCGACGAGCGCGCTGTACGCTCCGAGTGCCTCGCCGCGGATCGCCGGCGGGGCGAGTTTCGTCACCAGCGTCGCCGCAGTCACGGCGATGACCGCCCACGTCGTGCCGACGACGAACAACAGTCCCCCGACCGCCCACAACTCCGCGACCGGATTCCGAAGCACCACCCCGACCGGGACGAGAAGCGCCATCATCGCCGCCCGGAGGAGCAGTCCCCCGGCGTGTACGGTCGTCACGTCGAATCTCTCCCCGAGGCTCGCGGCCTGCCCGAAAAAGACCGCCGCGCCGACGTTGAGCAACAGATACAGGCCGAACGTCTCGCTCGACCCGTAGCCGGCCTCGGCGAGGTGGGCGGGAAGCGGGGCGAAGAAGACGCCGAAACCGGTGAACGCGACGAGTACAGCCAGAAAGTACAGCCCCAACTGCGGGGAGAACCGCCGGAGGAGCACGCGGGGGTGTAGCCCGCGTGGATCGAACCGGGCCGGCGCGAACGGAAACGCCGCGCCGCGGACGTTGAACCGACCCGCCCGCCGGACCTGCCGGCGGAGTCGCCCGGGCGAGGGCTCCGTTCCGGCGGCCGGGTCCGCCGGGAGCGTCCGGACCCCGAGCACCAGCCCCGCCCCGGCACTGGCCGCCGAGGCGAAACAGACCCACCGCTGTGCGGTCACGGTATCGACGGCTCCCGACGATCCGGCGACGATTGCGAACCCGACCCCGAGTCCTGCCGCCCAGCCGATCCCCTGAATCCTGTTGAGTCGAGCGATGAGCAGGCTCCAGCGGTCCTCCGGTTCGCCGGCGACGACCAGCAGGGTCAACACCGGGGTCGCGGCCGCGAACCCGAACCACAGGGCCGCGTTCGCGAAGACGACCTGCGGGATCCTGTCGAGCAGCGGAATCGCGGCCATCGCCGCGGCCGTGATCCCCATCGCCGCGAGGACGAACACGCGCCGTTTCCCCGTCCGGTCGGCCAGGTTACCGAACACGAGCGCGCCGGGGACTCCGATGAACGAGCCAGTCGCAAAGAGGACTCCCAGATCGAAGGCGTCGCCGCCGAGTTCGACCAGATACAGCGGGACGATCAGCGACGCACTGCCGAACGCCAGCGCGGTCAACCCCCAGGCCGCCAGCCATCGGTCGGACATACGTAGGCTGGTGAGCGCGGGGATAAATATCTGGTTTCCGCTCGCCGGCCGCTCGACAGCCTCGCTATCGCCGTGCGACGATCCTGACCGACGCGCCGCGTAGCCGGCGTACCCGGGGTTTTTCAGCGCCCCGAGAGACAGTCACGTATGCAACGGCGTCGAATTCTCGTGGCCGCTGGCGCGGCGCTTACGACGGGTCTAGCCGGCTGTTCCGGCGGCGACGAGGAACCCGACCGACGGCCCGAACCGGCGGCGTCGGAGCTTCAGATCTCCGTGACGAACGACGACTCTCGCGCCCACTCCGTGCGGTTCGTCCTCGACACGACGCGAGAGGATCTCACCGTGATCACGGGGTTCGACGCCGGAGAGATCGACCCGGGGACGACGTGGACCCGCGAGTCGGCGGACCTGGAGCCGGGAAGCTACGACCTTACCGTCGATATGTCGACGCTGAACACCGAGAGCACGCTGTCGTGGATCGGCCACGAGTGTCCGATCAAAGCAGTCGAGATCACTCTCCGCACGGACGGCTTCCGGATCCGGGATCGCTGTCCGGACGAGCGCAGTTGACTCACCCGAAGAGCCGCAGGATACCCGCGGCCCAGCGAGCCATCTCGGAGAGGGCAAAGACCAGTCCTTCGGGTCGAGTCAGTTTCCGGCCGGTCCACAGCGCCCCGACCATGAGCACCGTGACGACGGTCAACCAGACCGCGCTCTCGATCGCCGCGAACCCGACCGACAGCGGCTGAACGACCGACGCGATGCCGAGGATCCCGAGGATGTTGAAGATGTTGCTGCCGACGACGTTACCGACGGACATCCCGATGTGTCCTCGCCGGATCGCGACCAGCGAGACGGCGAACTCGGGCGTCGACGTCCCGGCAGCGACGATCGTTCCGCCGATCACCCAGTCGGAGATGCCGGCGTCCCGCGCGAGCGAGGAGGCGGCTTCGACCATGAAGTGACCGCTGACTAACACCAGCGCGAGCCCGCCGACCAGCAAGAGCAGATCCCGCGCTCCGAACGACTCGGACGTGGAGACCGCTCTGCTCACCTGTGACTCCGGATACTCGGTATCCGTCGGCTGTGCCCGCTCGTCTCGAATCATGTAGGCCGTGTACGCGACGAACAACCCGATGAGAACGACGCCTTCGACGCTGGTCACGAGTTGGTCGAACAGAACGGCGAACCCGGACAGCGTCGCGAGGATCAGCGCGACCCCGTCCCGGTGGAGCAACGACCGTTCGACCGGGACGACCTGCACGAGCGAGACGACGCCGAGAATGAACGCGAGGTTGTAGATGTTCGACCCGACGACGTTCCCGACGGCGATATCCCCCAGGCCGGCGAGCGCGGCGTCGATCGAGACGACAATCTCCGGCGTCGAGGTGCCGATCGCGACGATTGTCAGCCCGATCGTGAGTTCGGACACGCCGAACTGGTGTGCCAGTTTGACCACCGCGTCGACGAGCGTCCGGGCGCCGAGCCACAGCCCCAGTACGGTCCCGACGATGACTGCGATCTGCACGCCGACTCCTCCCTGCACCATGTGTTGAGTTCTCCGCTGGGGAGGTATTAAAAACCGAGTGTCCCGGACGCCTGTTTCGCACGCGCAGGACCGTCATAACAGCCCGACCTGCGCGGTTACGTCGATTCGGGACCGTACTCCGCCAGCGGCTCGTCGATACCGAGCATCGCCGCGCTCTCCTCCCACAGCCGTCTCCCCGCCTCGCGGTCGCTCGCGGCCGCCGAGGGGGGCCGTGGCTGCTGGCTCGCGAAGTACCGGCCGGTGACATCCGCAGTCCGCGGCGAGATACCGGCGAACAGCAGTTCTGCGGCCCCGTCCGCGACGGAGGTGACTCCCGGAACTCCCTCGAGTTTCCGCACCAGCCACGGCAGCGGACCGGGGAGAAACCGGCTGAACCCGGTCCCCGGAATCGCGCCGGGGTGGATGCTGTTCGAGGGGACCCCCCGCCCGGCCGATTCGAGCCGTCGAGCTAGCTCCGACGCGAAGAGGAGTTCGCGAGCTTCGAGTGCGAGTACGCCTCCATCCCGGTCTTCGGAGACGGCCCGCGGACCCCGTCGATATCGAGGACGGCCCCCTGATGGGCGGCCGACGCGGTCGTGACGATCCGGCCCTCGACGTGATCCAGCAACTCCGCGGTCAACAGGTACGGCGAGAGGTGGTTGACGTGGAAGGTGATCCCGACGCCGAGATCGGTCACCGTTTCGTCTCGAAAGAAGCCGCCAGCGTTGTTGATCAACAGATCCAGACCGTCTGTCTCCTCACGGACCCTCCTTGCGAGCCGACGGACGGCCTCGGTAGAAGTAAAATCTGCCTGTACGAACGTCGCAGTCGCACCGATCTCGGTGAGTCGGTCGACGACTTCGCCCCCGGCAGCAGCGTCGCGGCCGTGCACGATCACGTCCGCCCCCAGTCGCCCGAGCGCCAGCGCCGCGGCGCGGCCGATCCCGCTCGTCGAGCCGGTTATCACCACCTGTTTGCCCGTGCAGTCGACTCCCTCGACACCTGCGAGTTGCTCCGGACGTGAACTCATTGCCACGGATACGGCCTGGACGGTGAAAACTCCCGATCCCGGGGGTCAGTGTCCGCTCGGTCGGTACTCCCGACTGACGACCTTCCAGCGGCCGCTCCGGTAGCGCCACGCGTTGATGAGAATCGGCACGCCCGCGCCGAGCACGAGCGCGCCGTACAGGCCGGCGACGCCCAGCGGCGTGACGAGACCGACGGCGGCGACCGGCAGCGCGACTCCGTACTGGCCGACGACCGTCGCCACGAACGGCCAGTTCGTGTCACCAGCGCCGCGAAGCGCGCCGACGATGGCACCGTTCGCGCCGAGCAGTACCGCCGCGACCGCGCTGACGCGGACGAAGACGGTGGCCTGGGCGAGCTCGGCCGGCCTGGAGACGAACAGTTCGGCCACCCACGGGGCAGCCAGCACGACCACCGCCGCGGCCAGCGCGTGGACGACCAGCGACAGCCGGGTAATCGCGCCGCCGTAGGCCGCGGCCTCGGTCTCGTCACCCCCGCCGAGTTCCTGGCCGACGAGCGTGCTGGAGGCCGTCGAGAACCCCCAGCTGAAACTGATCAACAGATCGCGGACCCGCCGTCCGATCTCGAAGGCAGCGACGACGACCGGTCCGAAGACGCCGGCGATCCACAGAAGCGGGAAGATGATCGCCATCTCACCGATTCCGCGAGCGATCAGCGGCGCGGAGACGGTGAGGAGTTGCCGGCCGAGTTCGGTGTCGATCTGCGGGCCGCCGACCTCGAAGGTGACCGGGCTGGCCTGCATCCCCGGCACGGGGTAGGAGCCGCCGAGCACCCCCCAGCCGAGCACGACGGTGACCACGGCCGTCGAGACGAGCGTCCCGAGCGCGACGCCGACGACACCCATCCCGGCGACGACGAAGGCGACGCTCAGGAGGATATTGAGCACGCCGCCGGTCGCCCGGACCACCATCGGCGTGAACGTATCGCTGACGCCGGCGTAGGTCCGGCTCATCAGCAGATTCAGATACTCGAAGGCGAGCGCGGGCGCGACGATGACGAGGTACGTCACGCCGTGGCCGATCGGCCCCGGTTCCGAGCCGAGCACGCCGATCAGCGGCTCCGCGAACAGCGCGTAGACGGCCACCACGGGGAGGACGATGGCCAGCGCGATCCAGACGCCCTGCTTGACGACCAGCGAGGCCCGGCCCGTCTCGTCGCCGCCGTAGTTCTGTGAGACCAGCGCGACGGCTCCGCCCGCGAGCCCGATTCCGACGAACTTCGCGAGCGTCCAGTAGGCGTAGGCGTACGCGAGGCCGGCGACGGCGGCCGACCCGACCGCCCAGCCGACCAGCGCGAGGTCGACGGTCTGTTTGGACATGATGGCGAAGCCGGTGACGATCCGCGGCCACGACAGTTCGACAGTCCGGTCGAGCCGCTGTCGGTCGATGATACCGGCCCAGGCCAGCAGTGCGGCGACGCGCTCGTAGACCACACTCGTCCAACGGCTGGGACCGCCTTTTCGGTGTCGGTCGCGCCCGCCTCAGGTCGAACAGCAAAGTGCGTGCAGTCCTACGACAAGACGATGGATCCAGTCACGGTGCTGAGCTACAACGTCCGCCACGCGGTACTGGACGACGACGAACACGCCTGGCGGCTCCGTCGAGACGGCGTCGCGGAGCGCGTTCGGGCCGCCGAGCCGGACATTCTCGGCGTTCAGGAGTGTACCGGCGAGCAGCACGAGCAACTGGCCGCCGACCTCCCGGGCTACGAGTGGGTCGGCGTCGCCGCCGAGCCCGGTTCCGGCGAACACACGCCCATCGGATACGCCGATTCGTGGAAGTGCGAGCGGACGGAGACGATCTGGCTCTCGGAATCCGGCGACCCCGGAAGCGTCGGCTGGGACGCGGAGTACCCCCGCGTGCTGACGACGGCGACGCTCCGTCGGCCCGCCAACGGTGCGGTCCTGACGGTGGTCAACACGCATTTCGATCACGTCGGCGAGCGGGCGCGACTCGAAAGCGCCCGCCTCGCCCGCGAACGGATCGACGCGCTCCCGGCCGACCGCCCGGCAGTCCTGCTCGGCGATTTCAACGCCGAACCCGGAAGCGAACCGTACGAGAGCCTGATCGGTGACGGGTTCGACCGCGCGCTACGGGACGCTCGCATCGCCGCCCGGGAGCGTGCCGGGCCGGCGACGACGCTGACGGATTTCGAGTCCTCGCGCGAGCGCATCGTCGACCACGTCTTCGTCACCGCGGAGTGGCAGGTCGACCGCTACGCGGTCGACGACACGAGACACGAGGGCGCGTACCCGTCGGACCACCTGCCGGTGGTCGTCTCCCTGAAGCGTTAAATGAACGACGTACCTTCCAGAAAATATTTGCCAGTACCGCCGGTCCTCCGGGTATGCGCCGACGTGCCCTCCTCACCTCGCTCGCGGCCGCGACGGCCGCCGTCGCCGGCTGTCAGTCGACGAACGACGACCCGTCCGGAGCGGCCGAACCCGGGTCGGGCCAGACCAGTCCGCCGGTCGAAGAGCCCGGCGAGCGGACAGCCGTCATCGACCTCGAAACCGGTCCCCGGACGTACGCGCTCTCGACGACGAGCTGGCACACCGACGACAACGGCCGGGTCGCACTCTGGTTCGCCCAGACCGCAACGCCCGATCACCCCCCGGTCGTCCGCGGGCTGTTCGAGAACAGAAACGACTTCGAGAACACCTTCGACACCCAGTTGATCGCCGCCCTCGGCGACGGCCGCGGCGACCACCCGGACCGCACCGACGCCCACCTCCGGCTCGCCCCGACGGAGCGCAACGACCTGGCCGAGGACGTTCCTGAACTCGAACGCGGCGACGACGGCTACTGGCGCGTGACCGACGCCGGCGGCTGGATGACCGACCGCGTCCGACTCGCGGCCGGCGAACGCCGCGGACTCGAATTCGCCCTCGTCGGCGGGGCAGACGTGACAGGTCGCCCGACCGGTCGCTACGAGTTCCGAGGATCCCCTGACTCGCTGCGGGTCGCCGTCTGGCACACGGCCGAACCGGGACCCGTGGTCGACTCCCGGTTCGCTGGCCGCGAGCCTCCCGCCCTCGAAGACGAGAGAACTGTTCAGTGGTATCACGAGGCAGACCCGACCACGCCGGCGTTCGTCCGGCCGTCGGCCGAACGGCTCGAACTCGACGGGCGGCTCTCCGTCGAGATGGTCAATCACAGCGACGGCACCCTCACCTGTGGACACTGGAACCTGTACAAACTCGTCGACGGCCAGTGGTTTCACGTCGATCCGTTCGTTCACACGAGCGACTGTCGCAGCCTCCCACCCGGGGGCCGCAAAGAGTGGTCGCTGCGGGCGTTCAACGGCGAGGCCGTCCCCTGCAACTGCGGCGGCGGACTCACGCGGGGCCACCTCGGCGGCGGCGAGTACGCCGTCGTCGCCGGCTACGGCTCTCCGACCGACGCGAGCGCGGCGCTGATCGAACTCGTCGGTGAGCCGGTGACGCTGGCCCCGACCGAGGACGTACAGGTCGAACGCGACGGCGATACCGTCACGGTCACGGCCCCGCCGTACGGCGACGAGGAACTCCCGCCGGACGCGACGTACGTCCTGACACGTGCCGAGACGGCGGAGCGACGACTCGTCCCCGAACAGGTGATGCGGTCCGGCGACTTCACCGGTGACTGGTACGCGATCAGGAACATGCTCGCCCCCGTGGCTCCCGATGTCGAGCGGGTCCGCCTGCGGAGCGACGGGAGCGCGCTCGCTCTCCGCGACGGACCGCGGCGGTTTCGGTTCCGGGGGCAGGCCTACGAGATCAGGCAAGTGTGATCCCGCCCCTCGGCCTCAGGCGGCGTTGCCGTAAGTATATAGGTCGGCTCGCACAACCGGCGTACGGAAGGTATGTCGAAGACCACAGCATCCGAAACCGGGCCAACCGCCGCTGGTGAGGATGCCGACCCCGCGACGATCGAGGATCTCTTCGCGGATCTCATCACGCTCCGGGAGGAGGCCGACGACGAGGAGACCCACGAGGAGATTCTCGACATCAAACACCTGCTCGTCGAGGCCCACGACCGCGGACTGATCGAGTCCGGCGTCCGAGATCTGGACGGCCGGGACGCCGCCGAGGCCTTCGTCGGTAGCGTGATCTTCGCGTCGCCGCTTCTGGTCGAGGGCGGCATCTTCGATATCGGCGCGTATCTCTTCGAGTTCACCGTGGCCGGGGTCCCGATCTTTCTGATTCTCAACACGGTCTTCGTCGTCGTGATGACCTACGCGCTGATGGAGTGGACCGGCCAGGACAGATCGGAGGCGCGGGCGCTGTTCGGCACCGTCCCGGTCAGGTTGGTCATGACGCTGGTGATCTCGTTTCTGGTCGCCGCGGTGTTGATGACGGTCTGGGGCCGGGTCAACGGCTGGCGGTCGCCGGTCGAAGCGCTCGCCCGGATCAACGTGATCTGGACCGTCGGCTCGCTCGGGGCGGCACTCGGTGACATCCTCGCCGAGGACGAGGGGCCGCCCGAGGTCGCCCTCGAAAGCGCCATGCTACGAGCGGACGCACGGCTCTCGGAGCGGGACGATCTGACGGCCGTCGAGACACCGGCGGAGGTCAAGCGGATGAGCGACGGCGCGCTGATCGACGCGCTCCACCGCGAGTTCGACGACCTGGAAGCCGTCGTCGACGAATCCGACAACCGCGAGGAGGTCAACCGTCTCCGCGACGAGACCGTCGAGGCCACGCTCGACGACGTGTTCGGGGACAAGATCCAGAAGTACACCTCCCGGGACATCGCGGAGGCGTTCGTCGGATCGATTTTTTTCGCCATCCCGTTTCTCGTGGAGGACGGCGTCTTCGAGATTGCCGAGTTCTTCCTGTCCTTCCGGATCGGTGTCTTCCCGGTCTACTTCCTGATCAACACCGCCTTCGTCCTGCTGATGATCCTGGCGCTGGTCTACTGGGCCGGCCCGCAGGAGGTCCAAGTCAACCGCCCCATCTTCGGGTTCATCCCCCGGCGGATGGTCGGTATCGCCGTCGTCTCCTTTCTCACCTCGGCGGCGCTGATGACGATGTGGGGGCGGGTGAACAACTGGGCCGATCCGGTCGTGGCGCTGGCGCGGATCAGCGTCGTCTGGACCGTCGCCTCCTTCGGGGCCTCGCTCGGTGACATCCTCCCCGGCGAGAGTTCCGGCTCCGATATCAACGACGAACTCCGGGAGATCGGTGACTGAACGGGGCCGGTACGCTTGTGCCCCGGGCGGCCGTAGCTCCCGTATGTCGAACGTCGAATCGCTCCGCGAACTGCTCTCGACCGGCGAGGAACTCACCATCGTCTGTCACAACAACCCCGACCCGGACTGTCTGGCGAGCGCGTTCGCGCTCGGTCGGATCGCCGCCGAGGCGGGCATCGACGAGCGACGGATCCTCTACAGCGGCGACATCTCCCACCAGCAGAACCGCGCGTTCATCAACTTACTCGATATCGAGTTGACCGAGTTCGACGCCAGTACGGTCCGAAACCGGCCCGAGGAGTCGCTTCTGGCCTTCGTCGATCACTCCGTGCCAGGTGCGAACAACCGCGTGCCGGAGGGCACACCCGTCGACATCGTCATCGATCACCACCCGACCGAGGGCGTCGAGGGCCGGTTCGTCGACCACCGCGAGTCTATCGGCGCGACGGCGACGATTCTGGCGGAGTACCTGCGCGCGCTCGAACTGGATCTCGACACCCATCTCGCGACGGCGCTTCTGTTCGCCATCCGCCGGGAGACGCTCGGCTTCCTCCGCGGCGCGACCGAGGCCGAGTACACCGCCGCCGGCTCCCTCCACGACGCGGCGGATCTCTCGCTGCTGCGAGAGCTCTCGAACCCGTCCGTGACGGGTGCGACCGTCGACGCAATCGGCCGGGCGATCGGCAACCGTATCGTCCGCGGGTCGGTGCTAATCAGTCACGTCGGCCGGACGAGCGAGCGCGACGCGCTGCCGCAGGCGGCGGATTATCTCGCCACGCTCGAAGGCGTCGAGACGGCAATCGTCTTCGGTATCGTCGACGAGAGTATCCACCTGAGCGCCCGGTCGACGGACTCGCGGATTCACATCGGCCGGGTGCTAGACGAGGCGTTCGACGACGTCGGGAGCGCGGGCGGCCACCGGGAGATGGCCGGCGGGGAAGTGCCGCTCGGGATCTTCTCTGACGCGGTCGGCGATAGCGCACAGCTAGTCGACATCGTCGAAGGGATCGTCACCGCCCGACTCAACAGCTGTCTCAATCTCCGCGCCGAGGAGTGACCGCTCAGTCCTCCTCGGGGTCGGGCGATTCGAGGTTGACCTCCGGCGGGCCGCCGTCCCAGCCGTAGGAGAACAGCACGAACAGGATCGTTGCGAGCCCCACGAGGGCGAACCCGTACACCACGAGCGATCGAAGCGTTCCGAACAGTCCCATACTCGGCTCTCGGAGTCGGGGGCTCAAAGAGCTACTGCTTGGCGCTCGGCGGTGCCGTCGGCCGGACGCCGGCTCAGGCGTGGCGAATCTCGACGTGGAACAGATTCGGCTCGACCTGCTCGGTCTCGTGGGCGAACCCGCGCTGTGAGAGCACGTCGTACAGCGGCTCCGGCTCGAAACTGCTCTGCAACAGCAGCGTCTCTCCGGGCTCTAAGGCGTCGAGTTCGGCCATGATGTCGTCGAACGGCGCACCTTCGATCTGTCGCACGTCGATGGTCCGATCCGCATCGGCGCTGTCTACCTGGCTCATACCTCCTGCTCCGTCCCGGTGGGTCCTGTGGATTGTTCCGATTATGTTCGGTCGGGAGATGTTCGGGACAGCACACTTGCCCGGCAGCGTCGAACTGTGAGTCATGCCAGAGCACGCGTCGCTCGACGACCTGGAGGCAGCGCCGCACGCCCGACCGTTCGAGGCCGGCGAACCGACGGTGATCCGACTGGCGCTCGAGGCCGACGAACGCGTCGATCCGCACACCCACCCCGAGCGGGAGATCGTCCTCTATCTCCGGTCGGGACGGCTGGAGGTGGATCTCGACGAGGAGACCTACGACGTGGCCCCGGGAGATGTGGTTCGGTTCGACGGCCGGCGCGAGGTCTCGCCGTACGCCGTCGAGGACAGCGAAGCGCTGTTAGTTCTCGCCCAGCGCAGCGACTGACGGGTCGCGTGTTTGAAGTCACTCCCCCCCGAACTGCGGGCTGTGACAGCAGCGGACCGAGACGAGGCAGACGCGAGGACGCCGAGTGACGACCGCCGCGACCGCGTCGACCGTCACCCGCGGCCACACGTCGGCACCTCGCTGGGGAAGTGGTACCAGATCAGAAATCCGCTCCGCGTCGCCGTCAACTACGCCGTCATTCTGCTCTGTCGGATCTCCCCGAGCCTGACGCTGAAACGCGTCCTCCTCCGACGCCTCGGCGTCACTGTCGGCGAGGGCGTCGCCTTCGGACTGGAATCGACGCCGGACGTGTTCTGGCCGGAACTCATCACCATCGAGGACGACGTGATCGTCGGCTACGACGCGACGATCCTCTGTCACGAGTTCCTCCGCGAGGAGTACCGCACCGGCGCGGTCCACATCCGCGAGGGGGCGATGATCGGGGCCGGCGCGATCGTCCTCCCGGGCGTCGAGATCGGTGAGAACGCGCAGGTGGCGGCGAACTCGCTGGTCACGGAGGACGTGCCGCCGGAGACGACCGTCGTGGGGGTCCCGGCGGAACCGGAGGAGTGAGTTCACGGCGGATGCCAAACAGGACGGCTTTTATTGCTCGGCGGTAACAGACGAGTATGGACTACGATGATATGCTCGACCGGGGGATCGACCAGACTCCCGAGATCGACGCCGACTCGGAGCGGTTCGAGGTGCCCGACCCGGACGTTCGCCAGGAGGGCCACGCGACCGTCTTCGAGAACTTCCAGACCGTCTGTGACGATCTGGGCCGGGAGGAGGATCACCTCCTGAAGTTCCTGCAGGACGAACTTGGGACGAGCGCACACATCGACGAGAGCCGCCGCGCACGGCTCACCGGCGAGTTCGACGCCCGCCGGATCGCGGAGGCCATCGACGCCTACACCGAACAGTACGTCCTCTGCTCGGAGTGTGGCCTTCCGGATACGAACATCGACCGCGAGCAGGGTGCAGAGGTGCTCCACTGCGCGGCCTGTGGCGCCGTCTCCCCGACCTCAACCTAGCTGTTTGACCGTCCGGAGGTCGTGTTCTGTCCGCATGAACTCCGAGAGCCGCCGGCTCGCGTGGCAGTTCGGACAGTGAAAGTTCGCGGTCGTCTCCGGTAACTCGGAGGGAGCCGTACGCCAGTTTTTGCCGCACTCCGGACAGAGCACGCGGACCTGTGTCTCTTCCATGCGTGTCTATCACACACACTTCCGTCGGACAAAAGCGTTGTGACCGGGGGGTTACTGCGCGACGGCGTCGGTCTCGACGTCCAGCAGTTCGTGATAGCGGTTCCGGATCGTCACTTCGGAGATGTCGGCGACCTCGCTCACCTGGTTCTGTGTGACCTTCTCGTTTGTCAGCAGTGAGGCGGCGTAGATCGCCGCGGCGGCCAGTCCGACCGGCGACTTTCCGCTGATCACTTCGGTCCCCTCGGCGCTTTCGAGTAGCTCTCGGGCGCGGCGTTCGACCTCCTCAGAGAGGCCGAGTTCGGAGACGAACCGGGGGACGTAGCTTTTCGGATTCGCCGGCTTGACCTCGAGGTTCAGTTCCTGGACGATGTACCGGTACGTCCGGGTGAGTTCCATGCGGTCGACGCGGGAGACGTGGTTGACCTCGTCGAGCGAGCGCGGCGTCCCCGCCTGTCGAGCGGCGGCGTACAGCGAGGCGGTCGCGACGCCTTCGATGGAGCGGCCGGGCAGTAGATCCTCTTCGAGCGCTCGTCGGTAGATGACGCTCGCGGTCTCGCGGACGTTCTCCGGGAGCCCCAGCGCGGAGGCCATCCGGTCGATCTCGCCCAGCGCCTGCTTGAGATTCCGTTCCTTGGAGTCACGGGTGCGGAACCGCTCGTTCCAGGTCCGGAGCCGCTGCATCTTCTCGCGCTGGCGACTCGACAGGGAGTTCCCGTACGCGTCCTTGTTCTGCCAGCCGATGTTCGTCGACAGTCCCTTGTCGTGCATCATCTTCGTCGTCGGTGCGCCGACGCGGGACTTCTGATCCTGCTCGCGGGAGTCGAACGCCCGCCACTCCGGACCGGGATCGATTTCGTTCTCCTCGACGACCAGCCCACACTCCTGACAGACCGTCTCGCCGTGTTCCGCGTCGTTGACGAGGTTGCCACCACACTCCGGGCAGACCTCCGTCTCCGCTTCGGTCCGCTCGGATTCCGTCTCGTTCGTGCGTTCTCGTGTTCGCTCTCGACCGTCTGTCCGCTGTGATTCACTCATGATGATCTCCTGTTGCCGTGGGGGCAATCTATAAATATGTCCTACGGGCTTCGTTAATGTATAGTTACTGCTACACACATATAAATGTTTTGCCTCTATTATCATCTAGAATACTCCCTGACGCCTTCTAACGGCAGTTTATCCGATTGTGGTACAGATTACCGTGGGCAAAAGGGATAAAAATCTATTGGTGGTGTATCGGCCTCTCTGCGGCGGCCGAATCTGATTACTGATAGCGACCCCGGCCCGCGATCTCCCGGAGCTGTTCGAGCACCGCTTCGTCGCCGACGCGACGATAGGCCTCGACTGCCGCCTCTCCCAACCGCTCGCCGTCGCCGTCCGTGCTCTCCAGGCTCCCAAGCAGGACGTGCAGGTCCATCGCGTGGTCTTCCGGGTCGTTGCTGTCGTAGCCCAGGCCGAAATCGATCAGCGAGACGCGGTCGCCGACGCGGACGTTCCGCGGGGTGGGGTCGCCGTGAACGAGTCCGGCCTCGTGCAGCCGTGCGAGCTGTTCGGCCACCGTCTCGACGCGTTCGCTCGTGAGGTCGTCTTGCAGGTCACATCGGCCGACGTGCTGGAGCGTCAGCCGCATCTCCGATGTGTCGATATCCCGGACCAGCGGCGTCGACACGCCCTGCCGGCGGGCCTCGTGTAACAGCCGTGCCTCCTGGCGCGTGCGCTCGCGGCGCAGCCGTTCGTCCAGTTCGGGATGGCGGTACGCGCGGCTGTGGCGGTGTTTCTCGACGCTGTCACCGAGAGTGACCGCGGACTCCGCGCCCTGAACGAACTCCTCGCGCTCGCGGGTGACGGTCGCCTCCGGCGGACGCCAGGTCACTTCGACCTCGTCCGGGCGGAAGTTCGAGTCGATGCCCGACTCCGCGACTGGGACCGTCTGGCCGGCCCGGAACATCTTCGCGCCCAGTACGGCGATCATCCCCGCGTTGTCCCGCAGAAACCGGTTCTCCGGGACGAAAAACGACGCGCCGCGCTGCTCGCACATCGAGGTCAGCATCTCCCGGAGCCGTTCGTTCTGCCCGACGCCGCCGCCGAGGACTAACTCCTCGCTGCCGGTCAGCGCGAGCGCGCGCTCGGAGACCTCCGTGAGCATCGCGAAGATGGTCTCTTGCAGGCCACAGCAGACGTCTTCGACCGGTGTGCCGTCGTCGTACTCCTGCTTTGCCGCGGACATGATCCCGGAAAAGGAGAAATCCATCCCCTTGACGACGTAGGGGAGTTCGACGTACTCGCCGTCTTCGGCGGCTTCCTCTACCTTCGGGCCGCCGGGGTGCGACCAGCCGACGTGGCGGGTGAACTTGTCGATTGCGTTGCCGACCCCGGTGTCCATCGTCTCGCCGAGCACGCGATAACGGCCGGCCCGGTAGCCCAGCAGGTGCGCGTTCGCACCGCTCGCGTTCAGACAGACCGGCGCGTCGAAGCCGGCGAAGTGGCGACCGATCTCCAGGTGTGCGACCATGTGATTGACGCCGACCAGCGGCAGATCGAATCGCTGCGCCACCGCGCGGGCGCTCGTCCCGACGAGTCGCAGACAGGGGCCGAGTCCCGGCCCCCGAGAGAAGGCCACGCAGTCGAACGGCTCCGGACCGTACTCCTCGCGTGCGTACTCGATGATTCGCTCGATGACCTCGGGGAGGTGGTCGGCCATGTGTTCGGCGGCTTCACGGGGGTGGAGGCCGCCGCTGTCCGGCAGATACGCCTCCGTTTCGATCTCCACGGAATCGCTCGCGCTGTCGTAGACGGCGGCGCTGGCGGCCCACGCCGTCCCCTCGATGCCGAGCACGCGCACGTCGCTGTCGGTCTCCATCGCTTGCCCTGTGTTGGCTGTGCGGCAGTGAAGACCACTTCGATTCGGTGGGTAGCCGCCGTGGCTGGCGGCTCCGAACGACCCGAGTACGCTCCGCGAGCATCGGGAGTCCGACCGCATTTTTGAGTATCGAGACGGTACGGGGAGTATGATCGATCTACGGAGCGATACCGTCACCAAACCGAGCGAGGAGATGCGCGACGCCGCCCGCGACGCGGAGGTCGGGGACGACGTCTACGGCGAGGATCCGACGATCAACGAACTCGAAGCGCGGACGGCGGAGATTCTCGGCACCGAGGACGCGCTGTACGTCCCCTCGGGGACGATGGGCAACCAGATCGCCGGCCGAATCCACACCGAGCGGGGCCAGGAACTGCTCTGTGAGCGCGAGAGCCACATCTACAAGTGGGAACTCGCGGGGCTGGCCCAGCACGCGGAGGTCCAGCCGCGGACGATCGATGCCGGTCCGCGCGGCGTCATCGAACCGGAGCAGGTCCGGACGGGCTACGTCGAGCAGAGCGGACACCGACCCGGAACCGGTGCGCTGGCGGTCGAAGACACCCACAACAGCCACGGCGGCACCGCAATCGCGCCCGAGAAAATCGCCGCCGCGGCCGAGGCCGCCCACGACTTCGGGCTGACCGTCCACCTCGACGGCGCGCGACTGTTCAACGCCGCGGCCGCCCACGACCGCCCGGCCGCCGAGTTCGTCGACCCGGTCGATACCGTGATGTGCTGTCTCTCGAAGGGGCTGGGCGCGCCCGTCGGCTCGATGCTGGCCGGCCCCGAGGCGATGATCGAGGAGGCCCACCGCGTCCGAAAGCTCCTCGGCGGCGGGATGCGACAGGCCGGGATGATCGCCGCGCCTGGACTGGAGGCGCTGGCGAACCGGGACCGACTGAGCGAGGACCACCGCCGAGCGGAGCGACTCGCGGAGGGGCTCGGCCGCGTCGACAGCCTGAGCGTCGACGACCCCGAGACGAACATCGTCCTCGTCCACACCGACCGACCCGCCGAGGCCGTCCTCGACGACTGCGAGGAGGAGGGCGTGCTGGGCGTGCCCTTCGCCGAGCACACGATCCGCTTCTGTACGCACTGGGACGTCGACGACGACGACATCGACCGGGCAATCGAGGGCGTCGAGCGGGCGGTCTGAGCGCAGCTACGGACTCGGCGGCGCACATATAAGTGCGTCCCAGCGAAACCGCACAGTATGCAGACGGTCCTTCTCGATCCCGAGGCTGTCACGGCGAGCACGGAGATGGGGGAAGTAATCGACGCCGTCGAGTCCGCGTTCGCGGCCTACGCCGACGGCGACACGCAGATGCCCGCAAAGTCCTACATCGACCTGCCACAGCACAACGGCGACTTCCGCTCGATGCCGGCGTACATCGAGACCGACGACTGGGAGGCCGCCGGCGTCAAGTGGGTCAACTCGCACGCGGACAACCCCGAGCGACACGGTCTCCCGACGGTGATGGGGACGATGATCTACTCCGATCCCGAGACGGCCTTTCCGCTGGCGCTGATGGACGGAACCGGACTCACCCGACTGCGGACGGGCGCGGCCGCCGCGGTCGCGACCCGCTATCTCGCCGCCGAAGACGCCACCTCGCTCGGGTTGGTCGGCGCGGGAATCCAGGCGTACACGCAGTTGGAGGCCATCGCGCAGGTCCGAGACGTCCAGACGGTCGTCATCAGCGACCTCCGTGAGGAGGCCATCGAGGCCTTCATCGACGAGTTCGCCGGCGAGTTCGACGTCCGAGAGGGATCGATCACCGAGGCGGCGTCGTGTGACATCGTCTCGACGACCACGCCGGTCACCGAGCCGATCGTCGAGGCGGTCGGTGAGCACACTCACATCAACGCGATGGGAGCCGACGCGCCCGGCAAGAACGAAATCGCCTTCGACGTCGTCGCGGACGCGACCATCGTCATCGACGACTACGAACAGTGCACCCACTCCGGCGAGATCAACGTCCCGTGGAGCGACGGACGGCTGGACGACGACGACCTCCACGGCGAACTCGGTGACGTGGTCACGGGCCGAGTCGACCGACCCGACCCGGACGGCGTGACGCTGTTCGACTCCACCGGACTCGCCATTCAGGACGTTGCCGCGGCCCGCGTCATCTACCAGCACGCGACCGAGAACGACATCGGCACCGAGTTCGCGCTCGTGGGAACTGACACCTGAGCCGCCGTCGACGCCTCAGGACTCCCGCTCGATGGACAGTTCGACCTCCTCGCCGACGGGGAGATCCATCTCGTAATCGACCAGTTTCACGCCCAGCCGATCCCGGCCGCAGAACAGCGCCACTCCGGTGATCGGGCTCCCGTTCGCCAGGACAGTACACTCCTCCCAGGCGACGGTTCGATCCGAGAGCGTGCCGACCGCCCGCCCGGCGAGTTCGGCCCGGGTGCCGCCGGCGAGGACGCCGCCGCCCTCGTAGTGGGGAAAGCCGCCGTCGAGCACGCCGCCGCCGCTCTCGACGCCCGCGAACTGGTCCCCCGGAGCGGGATGGGTTGGCTCGTCGAGGCGCACCCACGTCTCTCCGGCGTCGGTGACGGTGCCGGTTCCGTCCCACGGTACCGCCCGGAGGTCGGTATCGACGCTGATCGGCAGCGACCCCGAGGCGCGATAGAGGTTGTCCTCATGGTTACGGAAGCCGAGGTGGATGTGGTTGGGGACCCACGGCGCGAAAAAGCCCGCCCGGACGAGGTCGCCGAGCGGATCGCCCACCGAGACCGTCTCTCCGGGTTCGACGGTCGGATCGACGTGTAGCGTCCGGGCGACGTACTCGCCGGTATCGATCAGGATGAGGTGGTCGTGCTCGGCGGCGTAGGGCTTCGACGGCGCTTCGACCGTCTTCGTGTCGATGACCTCTCCGGCGACCGGGGAGGGTGCGGTCTCGGTCTCCGGATACAGATCGATCGCCCGCCCCTCGTCGTGGGCGGTAAACGGGGAGTTGTACAGCGAGAACCGATAGTACTGAAACAGCGTCTCCGGGCCGAGCGTGACTGCCATCGTCACAGTGTTGGCCGACACGACCAAAGCCTCGTCGGTCGGTTCAGAGCAACTCGCCGCGCGCCACGGGAACGACTTCGCCGCCGACCTCCACGGCGATTGTGTCGTCCTCGGGGCTCGCCCGCAGGGACAGCAGCGACGGCCGACCGAGTTCGTAGCCCTGTTCGACGCGGGCCTCGACGGCCGGCGCGCCGAAGTATTCGTGCTCGGAGAGATAGGCGGCCAGACAGCCGTTCGCCGACCCGGTCGCCGGATCTTCGCGGACGCCCAGCGCGGGCGCGAACATCCGAGCGGCGATATCGTTCTCGTCTGCCCGCGGATCGGGACAGAACGCGTGGACCAACTTCGCCTCTCGGCCGCCGACGAGGTCGTGATACGCGTCCAGATCGAGTTCGATCCCGGTCAGCGCGGCCCGGTCGCGCAGCGGGACGATGATCGTCGCCAGGCCAGTCGAGACGATCTGTACGGGATAGTCGGTATCGAGCTGTGTCTCCTCCAGTCCGAGCACCGCCGCGAGGTCAGCGTGGCCGAGTCGCTCCCCGAACTCCGGCGGTTGTTGGCGCATCCAGAACCGGTCGCCGTCCTCGGCCTGGCGCCGTTCGACCGGCACCTCTCCGACGGCCAGATCGAGGACGACATTTTCAGGAGCGCCGTCGGCGAGGCTGTCGCGGATCACGGCCGCGGTCCCCAGCGTCGGGTGCCCGGCGAAGGGCACCTCGTCGGTCGGGGTGAAGATCCGGACCGGCCACGCTCCGTCTGTCGGTTCACCGGTCACGAACGTCGTCTCCGAGTAATCCATCTCGGCGGCGATCGCCTGCATCTCCTCGGCGTCGAGACCTGCGGCGTCGGTGACGACGGCGAGTTGGTTTCCGGTGTATCGCTCCTGGGCGAAGACGTCGACGATAGAGAACTGGCGGGACATACCCACCGGATACGGTGCGACCGACATAATCGCTGTTGATCTTCCCCCACAAGGGCTATGCGGCTCCGCCCCCGCCTGCACAACTATGACTGGGACCAACGGCGGACGGCGGCGGTCACGGCGAGGGTATCTGGCCGCGACGGGGGCAGCAGCGATTGCCGGAATCGCGGGCTGTCTGGACGTGATTACCGGCGGTGCGGCCGAGTTCGAGGCCAACCCCTCGCGGGTTCCACAGAGCGTCCTCGACGAGACGGGCTACGAACTCGACGGCGTCTCCGATCGGGAGATCACTCGGACGTTCGAGGCCGGCGGCGAGAGCCGAGATGTCGTCGTGACGAACAAACTCGCCGAACACCACAAATCTATCAGCGTTCCCACGGCGGGGCTCGACGGGGCCGACGCGGCGGTCTTCACCGCACTGACGACACCGCAGGTGAACGTCCTCGGACGGAATTTCAATCCCGTCGAGGATATGTCCGCACAAGAACTCGCACAGATGGTCCAACAGCAGTACGACATGGCCGCCGCCCCCTCCGAAGAAGACGAACAGACCGTGACGATCAACGGCGAGCAGACGCCGCTGGTGAGATTCAGGGCCGACGCCCGGTTCCAGGGCAATCCCATCGAACTGTTCATCCACATCAGCGAGGCCGTCGAACTCGGCGACGACTTCGTTGTGGTCTTCGGCGGCTATCCGACCGTCCTCTCCGGCGAGGGAGAGAATATCGTCCAGATGGCAGAAGCGGTCGAACAGGGCGGGTAGGCGCTCACTCCTCGGAGGGGGTCGTCTCGGTCGGGAAACCGACCTGCGGGTGGTCGTCGCTTCTGACCCGGCGGCGGAACTCGTTGACGATCCGGAGCGCGAGCAGGTAGCCGATGATCGCGAACAGCGTCGCGAGGATGAGGTTGCCGAGCCAGAGCCGAACGAGCAGATCCGGACCCGCCGACAGCGACACGTCGGCGTTGGTGAAGGTGACGCCCGGTGCAGGTCCGAGAATAAACCGCCCGAGCGAGTAGCTCGCGCCGTAGACGCCCCACTTCACGACCGGATTGAGGACGACGACGGAGGCGAACAGTGCGATCTTGCTCAGGCGATCGAAGAGATACGCGAGTACGACGAACACGAGCAGCCCCGTTCCCAGCGAGGGCAGGGCGGTGATGAAGACGCCGAGGCTGAAACTGAACGCGACCTCCTGGGAGGTGTGATCCTCCACGAAGGCTTCGATCAATCGGTCTTTGACTTCTGCGAGGACCTCGTTCACCCGCTGGCGGACCATTCAATTCGTGCAACGAGCGTGAAGAACATCAACGCTTTCCTTGCCCGTGGGAGCCGATGTCGCACCCACTCCCGACACGCCGCAGTGGCGGTCACGACCTCCGGGGATCGATTGCTCCTGTCCCGAGTTTGGGTCCGGTCCCGAAGCAAAGCCAGGGTTTATTACACAGAACGAGCGGAATATTCGGTTGTGCTCGGAGTACAATCTACGCTACGTAACGACGATAGCGCAGTCAGTCCAGTGATCGGCGTGATCTTGATGGTCGCGATCACGGTCATTCTCGCGGCCGTCATCGCCTCGTTCGTGCTCGGACTCGGCGGGAACAACGAGCCCGCGCCGCAGCCGACTATCGAGTCGAGTCTGGACAACTCGACGGGAAACGTCACGCTCAGCGTGACCGGCGGTGACGCGTTCGAGGCAGGTGTCGTGACCCTCGAAGGCGAGATTGACGGCGAGACGCTGGAGGCGGAGTTGGACGGAACCAGCACCAGCGAGATCTCCGCCGGCGACGACATCGTGATCGACCTCGACGATTCGGCCGGCACCGGTAGCCCCTCGGTGTTCGTCAACGGTGAACCGGTTGGAGCCACCAGCATCCCGAGCAACACCGACCTCTCGACGGCGGACTGGGAACTCGAACTCGTCTGGAACCCGGCCGACCAGAACTCACAGATTATCTACTCGGACTCGTCGTAAGGGTTTTCGGTCATTCTGACTTTCCACAGTTCGGATCGAACGACCGGGAACTCCTGTCACGTCCAGTCAGCATCTGGTTGTCGCCTTTGGTATGGCACTCAGAAACAAAACTACCGCGCAGATCCAGGCCATCCATGCGTGTCTGATCTCTTCCAATACCTCTCTGACCGGCCTGTGTCGGTCTCAGCCAAATAACATATATTTATTAGTCGAGTAATAATACTATGTAAAAAATTTAGTTATAATTTGTGCGAGTACGTCAGATATATTTACAACAGGGCTTTCCTGGGAGACATGGTAGATCGGGAACGGCGTGAACTCGTGCGAAACGGGATTGTAACTCTTTCACTCGGATCGGTAGCAGTTGCCGGCTGCTCGGACGCTGTAGATGAAGCG
Source organism: Halovenus carboxidivorans (assembly GCF_009831575.1). Lineage (GTDB taxonomy): Archaea > Halobacteriota > Halobacteria > Halobacteriales > Haloarculaceae > Halovenus > Halovenus carboxidivorans. Next base: position 292,977 of record NZ_WUUT01000001.1, read on the forward strand.
ACCGGCGGACCTGATTTGGAGGTGACAGATATCAGTAGCGAGACAACAACATTCGGCAACGTCCGCCTGGGAATTAGAGTTGTTAACAACGGAAATGAAGCCGGTACAAATACCCTCGTTGGTCAAGTCGATATCCAAGGCGGCGATACCTATACCCAGAGACAGTCGATAACTGTCAACGCCGACAGTGGAAATGACTTCACAATGGAATTTGATATAGATATCTCTGAATCATTGTCCGGCAGCCGGTATACTGCCGACGCGTTTCTCGAAGAATAGAATATCAGCATCGAGTCTACAAAAGTTGAGGTCGCGACCAGATTTTCTCCCTGGGTGATATTAAAAAGAATCCCTTGGAGTTGTTTGGAGGGGTGTGCTTAATCTCTCCCTCGTAGCGGGAGCGTCCGTGGATCGATTAGGCCGGTCGGACAGTCATAACGTGTAGATACGCCCGAGAACCTGCGCTTCGCGCAGAGCTCGCTCTCGTTCAAATCGCCACGTCTGCCGCTCGGCTCCTCACTCCGTTCGTCGCACGAGCGGGCACGGTGGGATTTGAACCCACGACCGTCGGATGACTTCCCCCGACCGAACACCGGCCGCAGATAGAAGTCCGACGCTCTAGTCCGGACTGAGCTACGTGCCCTCACTGATATGTACGAGCCGATCCATATTGGTGTTGTGTTCTCAGGCGGCTTCGAGCTGATCCCCCGCCCACGACTCCGCGACCGCGAACGAGAGCGTGCTCGCGAGCCCGAGCAGCGTCCCGCCGGTCAACATGAAGGCGAGGTACTCCAGCGACCCCTGATCGAGGAAGAAGGCACTCAGCCCGTGCAAGATGCTCGCAATCGCGACGACGTAAAACGGCGCGTTGAGATACCGCCAGTGGAACTCCCCGGAGAGATACTCGTCGGTGACGCGGCCGAAACTGCTCGTGACGCCCGCCGCGGCGATCCACTGCACCGACCCGAACAGCAACGCGGCGATGATCTCGACGGCGTCGAGTTGTCCCGACCCGCCCATCCGCTCGACGGTGTCGACGCCGCTGACGCCGCCGACGACCAGAAGCGCCGCCGCCACGAGAGACGTGATCAGGGTCACCCGGCCGGTGAACAGCGCCGTCCTGGTCTGCTCGACCGAGCGGTCGATCCACTCGACCAGTCCCAGCCCACGGGCGAGGATGTACAGGCCGAGCATCCCCGAAACGACGCCGAAGACGGTGCCGGGGAAGCCGACCAGGTTCGCGAGAATCGTCAGCGGATAGATCAACAGCAAGATGCCGAGCGGCACCAGTAGCGTCCCGCGGGTCTCGGGGTCGTCGAGCACCTGTTTGATCGTGTAGTACATCGACTCCAGATCCTGCGACTGCCGAACGACAACTCTGCGGACGCTGTCGACTTGGATCCGCGAGCGGATCACCGGAATGACCGTCTCGTCCTGTGCCCCGTCGGTGACGACGACTGCGCGGACGTCTTCGCCCGTCGCGAGTTCGGCGAGTACGCGGTCGACCTCCTCACCGACCTGTCGGTTCGCCTCGACCTCGCGGCCGTCGACGCCGGTCACCGCCGCGACCTCGACGGACTCGTCGGTGATCTCCTCGGCGAGGTGAATCCCCTGAAAGAGGACGTTCACGTCGCTGTCCTCGGGGTCGGCCGTGGCGAGATCGACCGCCGCCTCGCGGACGCGCTCCCGGCCGACGACGGGCGTGTCGACGCCGGTCTTGCGGCCGAGGTCGTCGTCCAGGTCGACACACAGGACCAGCAGCATTATCCGTCTCTACGAAATCGCAATATATCTGTTTTCGGGGTTGGGGCCGCGGACCGGGATTGAAACGGCTTTAGGGCTCACTCCCGAAGCGGAGGTATGACCGACGGTGCGGACGCGACGAAAGTCGAATGGAACGACTGGGGCCGGCAGGCCTTCGAGACCGCCGAGCGGACGGGCAAGCCGGTGTTGCTCGCGCTGGTCACCTCCTGGGCCGAGGAGTGTGCGGAGATGGACGAGACGACCTACGCGGAACCGCGGATCGCGGCGAACATCAACGACGGGTTCGTCCCTGTCCGAGTCGACGCCGACCGCCACCCCCGCGTCCGGGAGCGGTACAACATGGGCGGGTTCCCGTCGACGGTCTTTCTGACTCCCAGCGGCGACATTCTCACCGGTGCGACGCTGCTCGGCGTCGACGGGTTCCGCGGGATCCTCGACAGCGTCCGAGAAACTTGGGACAGCAAGGGCGAAGCGGCTGGCTCGAAACCCCGTGCCGTCCGGGACGAGACGCCGCCGGCCGGCGAGATCGACGACCGGATCGAGGAACACATGATCGAGCAGTTGCTCGGCGCGTACGACGACGAGTTCGGCGGCTGGGGAACCGACGCGAAGTTCCCGATGCCTCGGACCATCGAGTTCGCGCTCGTCCGCGCCCGCGACCAGGCGACGCGCACTCTCGAAGCCGTCCAGACCCACCTGCTCGACACCTACGACGGCGGCTTCTACCGTGTCGCGCGCAACCGCAACTGGGGGGCCGCCCGCCGGGAGAAACTGCTCGACGAGAACGCCGCGATCATCCGCGCGTTCGCACACGGCTACCGCTACACCGGCGACGAGACCTACCGCGAGGCCGCCGAGAGCGGCGTCGAGTATCTCACGACGACGCTGTGGACCGGCGACGCCTTCGCGGCCAGTCAGGGCGGTGACGAGGAGTACTTCACCCTCGACCCGACCGCCCGCGAGGATGCCGACAGTCCCCCGGTCGACGAGACGATTCTCGCGGACCGCAACGGACTCGCTATCGACGGTCTCCTCCAGTACGTCGCGTACACGGACGACGACCGCGCACGAGAGTACGCCCGCCGCGCCCGCGAGCACGTCGTCGAGACGCTGGTCGACGACGGCGAGGTGACCCACTTCATTGCCGACGACGAGACCGGTGAATCCGGGTTGCTACTCGATCAGGCCCGCCTGCTGACGGGTCTGACGACATCGTGGGAGGTGCTGGGCGAACCGGGACCGGCCGTCGAGGTTGCCGACTGGACGCTCGACACTCTCAAGGCAGACAGCGGGGAGTTCCACGACGGTCCGGTCAGCGACGTTGCACTCCTGGACACGCCGCTGTCCCCGCTCGATACCAACGTCAACACCGCGCAAGCACTCCTGGATCTGGCGCTGCTGACCGGCGACACGCGGTACGAAGCCGCCGCCCGCGAGGCCATCGAGGCCTTCGCCGGCGCGGCCGACCGGATGGGTGTCGAAGTCGCCGAGTTCGCTTCTGCGGCCGCTCGCCTCCAGAGCCCGCAGGTGATCGAAGTCGGCACGGAGGCGGGCAGTGACCTCCACCGCGCGGCCCTCCGACTCGCTGACCACGAAACAGTGGTCGCGCCGCGGGCCTCCGAACGAGCGGGCGCGGCCGCCGAGACGCCCGACGGGACCGCCCGCCTCGTCGTCGACGGAGACGAACAGGGGACGGCGGACTCGCCCGAGGCGCTGGAATCGCTGCTGGTCGAGTGAGTCGGCGGCATCGACTGCCGGGAGCGGAGACAACACCAAACGCGTTTCACGTTTCGTAAACAGACGGTTCGTTTATGCCGTTGGGAACAGAGACCGTAGACAATGGCAAGTCTCAGGGATCTCGGGCTGTCTGAGTACGAATCACGCGCCTACCGGTCGCTGCTGCAGACCGGTCCGACAACGGCCAAGGAGTTGTCCCGGACCAGCGACGTGCCGATGGGCCGGATCTACGACGTGCTCAACAGTCTGGAGACGCACAATCTGATCCGGAGTCAGACCGCGAGCCGGCCGAAGAAGTACGTCGCGGTCGAGCCCGAGACCGCACTCGACCGCCTCCTCGAGAACAAACGCGAGGAACTCGAAGAGAAGATCACCCAGTACGAGGAGATTGCGACGGAACTCGAAGACAAACTCGAGACGGCAGAGCCGGTCGACGAGCCGTTCTGGACGGCCGCACTCGGCGGCGGTGAGGCGGCAGAACTACTGGTCGAGCGGATCCAGGCCGCCGACGATCGGATCATCTTCGTCGCTGCGACCACCGCATCCTACGTCGATCTCGACGTCGTCGGCGAACAGATCGCCGAGGAACTCGAAGCCGCCATCGAGCGCGGCGTGTCGGTCTCGATTCTGCTTCACCCGAACGTCGTCGACGAACTCCCCGAGAGCGTCGGCCGCCGGTACCGATATCACCTCCAGAACCACGAGGAGTTCGAGGTTCGGGTCGGGCCGGACATCACAGCGACGTTCTCGCTGATCGACCGCGGCGAGGTCTGCATCGAGGTCCCCCACCCGACCGACGCCTCCGAACTCTTCGCGATCATCAATCTCAAGGACACGGAGTTTGCGGCAAACGTGAAACACGCCTTCGAGCCGCGCTGGGAGGAGGCGACCGAACTCGAACTCTGAGTCAGGCGGTCGGAACGCCCTCCTCTCGGAGCGCGGCCCCGAGCGACCGACGAGCGACGAGTGCGACACCGACGACCGCCAGCATCGTCCCGAGAGCAAGCGGGAGCGGCCGGCTCCCGACGAGCCAGGTACCCGCCGGTGTCCCGTAGAGTATCGTCGCCGGCGCGCCCCCGCCGAGGGCCACGGCCGCCGCGCCGGTGAGCGTCTGACTGACGTACTGCTCCGGCTCGACGTATCGCACGACTCCAGCGAGTACCGGAATCGTTCCGAGCGCGAGCCCGACTATCTCCCCAGTGAGTGGGTCGACGTACAAGATCCAGTACAGCGCGACGAACGCGCCAGTGATGATCGTCAGATCGAACGTCTGTGATGCAGAGAGCAAGCGGCGCATACCCCGACTGCGGGGCGAGCGGATATACGCGCGCCCCTCGCTCAAATCACCGTTGTAGTCGAGCGACGGCCGCGCCGTAGCGGATTCACTCCTCGCTGCCGACTTCCTCGCGCAGCGTCCCGAGTTCGGCGACCCGTTCGGCGTGTGCGTTGTGCTGGTGGATCGACTCGTCGTTGGACTGTTTCATCGTCACGACGGCGTCGTCCGGCAGATCTGGGAACTCCTCGACGACCCCCTCGGCCATCGAGCGCACGCAGTCCTCGACGAACTTCGCGTTCTGGTGGGACTGGTAGGTCATGTGATCCTCGTCGGGCCGTTTGGCCATGTTGTAGATCCGGGCGCTCATCGAGTCTCGGGCGACCTCGATCAGATCGTTGAGGTCGACCTCCGGCGCGCCGGAACTCTCGACGGTCAGCGTGGCGTGGCCGCGCTGGGAGTGTCCGGGCTGGGGCGCCTCTTCGAGGAACTGGTCGATCGTCTCGTCGTCGACGTCGAGGCTCCGGAGCGTCTCGCGGGCGCGACTCGCGGACATCCCCTGCGAGCAGGGACAGACTGTCATTCCGGTCACGCGTGCGCCGATCTTCTCGGTCGTCCCCCCGTCCTCGGTCGCCGTCGCGGCGGCGATGATGTCGGCAGAACTCTGCGTCGGACGCCCGCTCTCGGGCGTCTCCTCTCTGATGACGTACTCTGCTTCCATCCGTACCTCGGCTTTGGACGTGTAATCGTGCTTGTCGAGTAGCCGCTCGGCAGTATCGCCGCAGACATCCTCTACGCGATAGGTCGGCTCGCTGACGGCCTCCTCGAGCGTCTCGTCGATAACCTCCATATTCCGACTCATATCCGCACCTTTCCGCCAGGAGGGGAGATCGACGAACACCTCGAACTCCGCCATGAGGACGATCGGCCGCTTCTCCGGCCGGGCGACCTTGACGAGTTTCTCGACGCCTGTGACACCAACGCGGTTGAGTCCAACAGTGACCTCGGGACTGGAGGCCTGCACGTCCGGCAGTTGCTGACTCATCGAACCATATTATGGGGGAATAGGGGTTAGTGCTTTCGATCCGTGCAATCTCATTTTCGGATTCCGACAAGGATCGTTGCGTTCTCCAGACGAGTTTTTCGGCCGCCGCGCCCGACCGACCGAACGCCTCAAGCACAATTCATTTGCAATTCCCGCTCGAAGGTCCGGTGATGGCAGAGTGTGATATCTGCGGCGAGGAAGAGAGTATGCCGTACAACTGCCGCCACTGTGGCGGCACCTACTGCGGCGATCACCGCCTGCCCGAATCACACGATTGTCCGGGACTCGACCAGTGGGAACAGCAGGGTCCCGTCTTCGACAGCGGCTTCGAGGAGACCGTCGACCCGACGGCCTCCTCGGACTCTGGGCTCGCCGACCGACTCGGCATCGACACCGGCCCGGGCGGCACGCTCGCGTACTTCCGCGGCAACATGACCTTCGTCTTCCTCGGTTTGATGTGGATCACGTTCGCCCTCCAGTTGATCGTCCGCATCGGTTTCAGTCCGCAACTCGAACAGGCGCTGTTCGTTCTCTCGCCGGAGAACCCGCTGTACGTCTGGACGTGGGTCACCTCCGTCTTCGCTCACGGCAGTCCGCTCCACATCTTTTTCAACAGCATCGTGATCTTCTTCTTCGGCCGACTGGTCGAGCAGTACGTCGGCTCGAAGGAGTTCGCGGCACTGTTTCTCGGCAGCGGCGTCGTTGCAGGGCTGGCACAGATCGCTCCGGAGGTGCTCGGCTTTCAGGCGCTCGGCCCCGGCGTGGTCGGTGCCAGCGGCGCCGCGCTGGCACTGATGGGCGTCCTGACGATCATGAACCCGCAGTTGACGGTCTATCTCTACTTCATCATCCCGGCTCCGATCTGGCTGATCACCGGGGGCACGGTCGTCGTCAGCGCCTTCTTCGTGGTGTTCGACCCGAGCGCCTTCGGCATCGCACACATGGCCCACCTGGTCGGCGTGGTCATCGGCCTGGCGTACGGCCAACGAGTCAAGAAACGCGTGAGCATCCCCCAGCAGGTCCGCTTCGGCGGCGGTCCCGGCGGCCCGGGCGGCCCCGGCGGACCGCGCCGCCGCGGCCCCTTCTGACCATGCAGCCGGTTCGTCCCGAATTTGCCCCCGATCCGGCGCTGGACCGCGCGGAGATGGAGTCGCTCCAGCGAGAGATCGCAGAGACGGCGACCTTCGCGGACGACCTGTCGGTCGACCCCCTCGACCCGCATACCCTCGTCGCTGGCGTCGATCAGGGCTTTTCCGACGGCACCGCGACCAGTGCCATCGTCGTCACTCGTGGCGGCAACGTCGTCGAGCGTGTCCACGCGCGCGTCGACACGGAGATTCCGTACATTCCGGGGCTGTTGAGCTTTCGAGAGGGCGGAGCGATCCTCGCCGCTCTCGACGAGCTATCGACCGATCCCGACGTGTTCATGTTCGACGGGAGCGGGCGAATCCACTTCCGGGAAGCGGGGCTGGCGACACACATCGGCGTCATGCTCGACGCCCCGGCGCTGGGCGTCGCGAAGAATCTCCTCTGTGGCCAGCCTCGGGAGTCCCTTGACGAGCCGCTGCCGGAGGGCACGCGGGTCCCAATCGAGGCCGACGGGGAGGTGACCGCTCCCGACGGAACAGTGATCGGCCACGCGGTCCAGAGCCGCCAGTACGACTCCGGGAACCGGTACATCAACCCGCTGTACGTCAGTCCCGGCCATCGGCTGAGCGCCGAGACGGCCGCCGATATCGCCGAACACTGCTGTGACGGTTACAAGCTCCCGGAGCCGACGCGACTGGCGGACGCCCACGCGGCTGACGTGAGTCGTAAATAGCCGGTAATTAACTATCCCCCGTTCGTCGGGACCCACATGCCGAACAAGACGGTACTCATCACAGGCTGCTCCTCCGGAATCGGTCGCGCCAGTGCCGAACGCTTCCTCGACGAGGAGTGGGAGGTCTACGCGACGGCGCGCCAGGAATCCGACATCGCGGACCTCGACGGGGCCGGCTGTCGAACGGCCGAACTCGACGTGACGAGCGCGGCGGATATCGAACGCGTCACCGACCGCATCGAGGAGGAGACCGGCCGACTCGACTGTCTGGTCAACAACGCCGGCTTCGCACAGTACGGCCCGCTCGAAGATATCTCGACGGAGCGCGTCCGCGAGCAGTTCGACGTGAACGTCTTCGGCCCGCATCGGCTCACCCGAGAAGTCCTCCCGATGATGCGAGCACAGGAGGACGGCACTATCGTCAACGTGTCGAGCGTCTACGGCCGTATCTCGACGCCCGGTGCGGGGCCGTACGCGGGCTCGAAGTTCGCGCTGGAGGCGATGAGCGACTCGCTGCGGGCGGAGGTCGACGGCCTGGGAATCGACGTGGTGGTCGTCCAACCCGGTCCCGTCACGACGGAGTTCAGTTCCCGCGCGACCGAGGAACTCGAAGACCTTCCGCAGACCCGGGAGTACGGCTGGGTATACGAGGCAATCGAGGACGCGACCATCACCTCGGACTCGCTGCCGTTCGCGCTCGACCCCGACGAGGTGGCGACGGTGATCCACGACGCCGCCTCGCTCAGCGACCCCGAACCACGGTATCCGGTCGGCCAGTTCGCCAAACTGTCGGCGTACACTCGCTTCCTCCCGGACCGGCTACGCGATACGGTCTTCGGGTTCATGCGGACGTTGTTCTGAGATCGTAGACGACCCCGACCGTGACGGCGTGTAGCGAGGCGCCGACCCCGAAACTGACCACTGTGCCGCCGACGGGTAGGAGGCCGCTCGCCCACACCGCCAGCCCGAGTACGACGACGACACCGACGGTCGTCCATCCGAACCCGCGGATCGCTCTGTTGCTCCGGCGCACTGCCGCGAGAACCCCGTCACCGTCGACGAGCGCCGCGGGCACGACGAACAGTCGCACGGTGACGTAAAACCACAGGACGAGCAGCGGAATCCCCAGCAGCAGCGCCCCGCCGGTGAAATCGACCTGCAACGAGACGAAGGGCCAGGTCCACCCGACGGTGAGAAACGCGTACAGCAGGTAGGTGCCGGCGCCGGTGGCCGACAGGTCCGCGTCGAGCACCCGCGCAATCGTCAGATACCCCGCGAGCGAGACGGCGACGATCCCGAGCAGTTCGAGGCCGATCCCGTAGACCAGCAGTCGCGGCTGGAGATCGATCAGCCCGCCGAGCGTTCTGCTGGTCTGCTGTATCCCGCTCGGGACGGGAAACAGGTCGACGCTGATCTCGAACTCCCCCGGCGGTCCAGCCGTAGAGCGAGCGGGAAGCGGATCACGGCGCCGGAGTTCGTCGATCAGCGCGATCACGAAGCCGACGACCACAAACGGTGCCAGGAGCGTCGGGTCGGCGGCGAAGCGGCCGAACACGCGAGAGAGAACGCCGAGGGTGTTCTCCGACGACGACCCCTCGCCTGGTGTCTCCGGCGGCGCTTCCGTCTCCGTCTCGACAGCCTGGTCGGTCATGGTCCCTCCAATGCGAGTGTCTGATTGTAGGAGTTACAGTACAGTCGACCGTCGCCGACGACCGGCGGAGACAACGGTCCCCGTAGCTGATCCGAGTACTCGAACTCGAACAACAGGTCGCCGTTTCCTACGTCGAACGCAGCGAGGCGATCCGTCCCTGTCGCGTAGACCACACCGTCGGCGATGACCGGCGCTCGCCCGCAATCGCCGGCGGTCCACAGCGTCTCCCCGGTTTCGAGATCGAAGGCGTACAGCGTCTGCCCGCGCACGACCGCGCTGATTTCGTCCGTGACTGCGGCCGTCGATATCTCCGGTGTCTCCGACCGCTCTGGCGTCCGGTTCCAGCGGACGGTGCCGTCGTAACCAAGTAGCGTGACTCCGGACTCGTGTGGGACGAGCAGGCCAGTCGCGCTGGCGGTCAGCGCAGTTGTGTTTTGCAGATCCAGACTCTCGCGCCACCGCTGTGTGGAGCCGTCTGCTGCGACGGCGATGACGGTCCCGTTTGTACTCGCCGCATAGAGCGTATCGTTCCGAAAAACGGGGCGAGACAGTGGCGCGAAAAATCCCCACTCCGGAACCTCCGGCCGACGTTGCCACTGTACGGAGCCGTCGTTCGGATCGATGGCTACGACCGCGACTCGTCCGCCACGGGGAACGAGCGTGTAGAGTGTCCCGTCCCAGGGAACCGGGCGCGACGCGGGTCGTCGCGGGTTGCCGAACCCGGTGATCTGCTCCTCTCTGTGGACGAACTCGTTCGACAGCCACCGCCGAGTGGCGTAGTTCGTCCCGAATAACTCGACCCCGCCCCCGGCGTTCTCCCCGACGATTCCCCGCTGTGTGACGGCGGCGATTGTCCCCGTCTCGTAGTGCTCGGCACGAGCGCGCACGGGGGGCGTCGTGTACTCGGCGTCGCTCTCGAACCGTACCGTTCCGTCGTCGACGGCCAGCGCGCGGAGACGGCGTCCGGCGGTGTACAGCGCCGATCCGACTCGAATCGGTGCGAGCGGCCCCTCCCCCTCGACCCCGAGAAACGTCTGTCCGCGCGTCTCCCACCGTATCGTCGGCTCCGCTTTCGGACCGCTCGCCTCCGTGGTGTGTGCCGTCCCGGCGGCGTCGTATCGGCTCATCGGCCAGTCGTACGGGGACGATCCCGGAGACCAGCCGTCCCGAGCGAACACGCCCCCGAGTAGGCCGGTGAGTCCGAGGCCGCTTCCTGCGAGTACCGTTCGTCTGGAGGGCGACATCGTGACAGCCAACAGCACGCGAGAGTATGTATTTTTCCCAACTGGACGTGCGAAAAATCAACTCAGCCGGGTCGAAGTACCATCCGGACGACGGTCCAGCCGTTTTCGGTTCGCTCGTATTCGAGCTGTCCGTCACAGATCTCGACGGTACAGCGGGCGAGCCAGAGGCCGAGTCCGGTGCCGTGCTGGAGCTGTGTGATGTCGCCGCGCTCGAAGACCGGCCGCCGCTCGGAGGCGGGGATGCCGGGCCCGTCGTCGGCAATCTCGATGACGGCGCGTTTCGGCTCGTAGCGCGCGGAAACGCGGACAGTCGGGTCGTCGTCGTTGTGGACGATTCCGTTCTCGATCAGCGCCTCGATGGCTGTCGACAGCTCCGGGATTGCCTCGACCTGCAGCGACTCGGCACCGTCGACGGTGACCGTCCCGTCGAGTCGCTCTCTGAGGTGTTCGGCCGCCTCGGTACACATCGAGACGGCATCGACCGGTTCGAGCGCCCGGTCCTCCGTGAGCACTCGTTCGAGCGTCTGTGCCTCCTTCCCGAGGCTCGCTAGCTCGTGGGCGTGGTGGCTGATCTGTGCCGCTCGCTGCTCGATCTGCTCGCGGTCGCTCTCCGCTTCGAGTAGCTGTGCGGCGCTGAGAATCACCGACAGTTCGTTCCGGAGGTTGTGCCGGAGGATCCGGTGGATGACCTGGATGTGTCGCTCGTAGGTTCGCTGCTCGGTGATGTCGGAGTAGATCGCAAAGCCGAAGCGGCGGCCGTCGGCCCCCTCGTAGGGAACGCCGCGATACAGAAACTCCCGGACGCCGGTCGCGGTCTCGCGGCGGACGATCGCGTGATTCTGCCTGCCGGCGGCCGTTCGCTCGTCGAAGGTGTCGGCCTCGGTCTCGTGGTGATCGGGGATGATGTACTCGTTCAGTGACTCCCCGAGCACCTGCGTCTCGCTGTACCCGAACACCTCCTCGAAAGCGGGGTTGACGGCGCGGACGACCGGCGTCGTCTCGACCAGTTCGATCTCGACGACGGCGTCCCCGATCAGATTGAAGAGGTGACCGAACCGGTCTGCCGTTCCGTCGTCCGGCCGCGGTGGGTAGCAGTCCCCGGCGGGGTCCGGCGGACTCATCGGTCAGTCACCACGCACGGAGACCGCGGTGTTCGTCGGCCCAAGCGAGCGCGGCGGCGCGGAGCCGGTCGGAGAGTCACGAACGACGACGGACCGATCGCCGTCGCTCCCGGTCAGTTCGAGCACCTGGTCGCCAGCACCGGCGTAGAACGCGCCGAAGGTCTCGTCGACGGATCGCTCGTCGACGACGTTACAGACGGTATCGGAGGGCTCGAAGACCGTCGAGTCGTTCTCGTACCGGGCCGCACGCGCGGTCTCCTCGCCGAGCACAGCGATCTCGCCGGCGATGTTGCCGACGATCAACAGCGGTTCGTCCCGCCGGGCTGCGGTCTCCTCGTTGACCGCTGCCAGCGAGCGCGAGTCGACGTCGAAGACGTTGGTGCCGGCGTTCCATTCGTCGAACATGTCGAGGACGAACAGGCGGTCGGTCCCGAGCGCGTCACCGAGCGACTGGCCGTAGCTTTCGAGTCCGTCGGCGAGCACCGACCGTGAGAGCCCCTCCGGCGGCATCAGCGAGACGGCGTAGCCGGCGGCGAGCGCGGAGCCACACAGCGTCGCGACGACATCGACGATGGGGGTCTCGTGCTAGATGACACTCTGCCCGCCGACGAGCAGGCCGCCGCCGGTCGCCCCGTCGAGCGGTTCGATCCCGGTCGGAATCCGGTCGATCTCGTCGACGGAGAGCGTCGGCGTCGCGTCTCCGAGCGCTCGGTCGATCTCCTCCAGCATGACCGTCTGTTCGGCCCGAAACTCGTCGATGTCGCTGACGGTCTCGGTCATCTCCGTCGCCTGCTCCGCGGCGGACGTACAGCGATTCATGACGCTCTGACTGACGCGGGCCTGCTCGTCTGTCGCCTCCGAGACGGCGGTGACGTCTCTTGCAGTCTCGTCGACCGCGTCGGCGACGGCCGCGAGCTGTTCGAGGGCGTGCTCGACTTCGCCGGTGCTCTCGGTCACCTCCGACAGCGCGGCGTCGAGTTCGGAGCCGGTCGCGTCCGCTGCCGCCCGCACGTCAGTGAGAGTCCCCTCGATCTCGTCGGCGCGTTCCTGAGACTCTGCGGCGAGCGATTCGATCTCGTCGGCGACGACGGCGAAGCCGTCGCTGTCGTCACCGGCCCGGGCCGCTTCGATCGAAGCGTTCAACGCGAGCATGTTCGTCTGCTCGGCGATCCGCGTGATGCCCGCCAGCGCGGACTCGATCTCGTCGATCTGTTCGAGCAGCCCGTCCAGTTCCGTCTGTACCCCGATCATCGTCTCCTGGATGCTGTCCATCCGTTCCATCGCCTGCGTCGCGGACTCGTGGCCCTCCGTAACCCGGGCGGCCGCGTCTGTCGAGCGCTCCTCGACCTGTTCCGCGCTGGCAGCGATCTCCTCGATCGTGGCGCTCAACTCCGACACCGCGTCGGCTACCTCTGTGAGTTCTCCTTCCTGCTGATCCGCCCGGTCGAGTAGCCGCTGTAACCGGCTGTCGACCGATTCGGAGGTCGTCCGGACGACCTGTACCGCCCCCTGTGCGTTGACCAACGTCCGCCGATCCGAGTCGTCGATGTGTGCTGAACTACGACCGGTCATTGTTGAATATCTCTGGTAGTTTTCGAGTCCACAAACAGATTACCGAAGCTCTGTGGTGTATTTCTCTACGAATGTGCCCAAAATTGCGTGTAGAGTTAAGGGTTTCTCTAACACAGTAATAGCGTCCTTATACAGTACCTACTCGGCTGAGTGACAGGTGCCCGTGGGTTCTGATGGCACCCGCTGTTTGTATCCGGACAACGTTTATTATTCTGAATACACACTTTTGATCTGTATCGTAGCACGAACGACTGGCTTTCATCGGGAAGTCCAAACATACGATTACTAAAGATATGATACAACGCCTTACGATCGAGTTGACGACAGCAGAACTGTTGAGCGTCGCCGTTTTCCTCGGCGCGGTCTTCGGGGCGCTCGCGATGGTCGGCCTCAGACGGCTCTCTCGGGCAGAGTCCGTCCAGGCGGAACCGCCGGACACCCCAGCTATCGCCACCGACGGCGGTATCGAGACGCACGATCTCCGGGCCGACGGCGGCAGTGCCATCGAGATGGTCGTCGCGTACGTCCGCCCGGACAAACTCGGCGATGTCAAGCAAGGACTCGCCGAGGCCGGTGCGCCGTCGCTGACGGTCACGAACGTCTCCGGCCGGGGCTCCCAGCCGGCGAAGAAAGGGCAGTGGCGCGGCGAGGAGTACACGGTCGACCTGCACCAGAAGGTCAAAATCGAGTGTGTCGTCGCCGACGTGCCGACGGAGGATGTCGTCGAGGCGATCTCCGAGGCGGCGCACACGGGTGAACCCGGTGACGGCAAGGTCTTCGTGATGCCCGTCGAGGACGCGCTCCAGATCCGCACCGGCAAACGCGGTACCGAAGCAGTCTGACCATACACTCATCTTTTGAGATTCCTGGTGTACAAACGTCTAAGAGTGGGGCGCGAGCCCGGATTTCGGCCGTATCGCGGCGTTACTCCCCCAGTTTGCCCGGTACGGATCGACGCACGGCTGTCAACAAAACGAACGGTGGTCGCCGGGAGCGCGCGAGCGCCGCTTCACTGCCCCGATCGGACCAATTGGACTACACAATCGTCAGAAAGTTGCGGACATTTGCACGCATTTCTGTACGGTAAAGAACCTTATATTCATTGTATCGTGGCATATTTTGGTCGTTTGGACAGATATTCCGTGAAATTAAGTCCAATGTTAAGGCAACCCTTTTATGTTGGGATTGCACACAGTCTGGCGTGATCCGAATTACAAACACGCGGCAATCGCGGAAATACTTGGACAGGTTCGAAACCAAAACGGAGGCTAGCAAATAATGATCGAGTCAGTGCTACTCAGTTCGAGCGCAGCGGCAACCGAAACGGCAATCAGGGAAACTGCATCGGCAGTCAGTCAGACATGGATCCTGACGGTGACGTTTCTCATCTTCTTCATGCACGCCGGCTTCGCGATGCTGGAGTCCGGTCAGGTCCGCTCGAAGAACGTCGCCAACCAGCTCACCAAGAACCTGCTGACGTGGGCAATTGGCGTAACGGTGTACTTCCTGATCGGCGTCGCGATTGCGAACGTCGCGTCGGGACAGCCGGCCAGTCCGCCGTTCCAGGGAGCAGCCAGCGGATACATCGGCTGGCTCTACGGCGCAGTGTTCGCGATGACTGCGGCGACGATTGTCTCCGGGGCAGTTGCAGGCCGTGCACGACTCCGTGCGTACGTCGGATACACGATCCTCCTGTCGGCGGTCATCTACCCGGTCGTGCTGGCGATGACCTGGACCGGTCAGGGGACCGAAAGCGGCGGTCTCGTCGAGGTCGTCACCGGCGTGGCCTTCGCAGACTTCGCAGGCGGTATGATCGTCCACGGTATGGGCGGCATCGCCGGGCTGACCGCGGCCTGGATCCTCGGCCCGCGGATGGACAAGTACGACGAGGACGGAAACGCGAACATCATCCCGGGTCACTCGCTGACCTTCGCCGTCCTCGGCACGCTAATTCTCGCGTTCGGCTGGTTCGGCTTCAACGTCGGTACCGCCTCCGGCATCGCTTTCGAGACGACTGACAGCGGTACCATCATCCTCGACACCATCGCCAACAACAACGCCGTACTCGGCCGCGTTGCGATGACGACGACGCTCGCGATGGCGATGGGTGCGGTCGGCGCTGGCGTCGTGTCGGTCCTCAAAAACGGCAAGGTCGACACGCTGTACGTCGCGAACGGCCTGCTCGCCGGCCTCGTCGGTATCACGGCGATTCCGAACACGACGACCTGGTGGGGCGCGCTGATCGTCGGCTCGCTCGCCGGCATCCAGCTCCCACTGGTCTTCGATTTCGTCCAGCACAGGCTCAAAATCGACGACGTGTGTGCGGTCTTCCCGGTCCACGGTAGCGCAGGCGTGCTCGGCACCCTGCTGTACCCCTTCGTCGCGACGAGCAGCGCGCTCGGCGACACGTCGGTTCTCAACGCCTTCGTCGGACAGGCGTTCGGCGTCTTCATGATCACCATCTGGACGGTCACCGCGACGGCGCTCATCTGGGGCGCCTTCCGACTCGTCGGCCAGGCACGCGTCACCGAAGAACACGAGCGCGAAGGTCTCGACATCGCCGAACACGGCGTCGAGACCTACCCCGAATTCGGCGAACCGAACGTCGCCACCGACGGCGGACTCGACACCCACGACCTGCGACCCGACGGCGGCACCGGCAGCGGCATCGAGATGGTCGTCGCCTACATCCGTCCGGACAAACTCGGCGACGTGAAGAAGGGTCTCTCCGAGGCCGAGGCCCCGTCGCTGACGGTCACGAACGTCTCCGGGCGCGGCTCTCAGCCGGCGAAGAAAGGGCAGTGGCGCGGCGAGGAGTACAGCGTCGACCTGCACCAGAAGGTCAAAATCGAGTGCGTCGTCGCCGACGTGCCGACCGAAGATGTCGTCGAGGCAATCGCCGAGGCCGCCAGCACCGGCGAGCCCGGTGACGGCAAGGTCTTCGTGATGCCCGTCGAGGACGCACTCCAGATCCGCACCGGCAAACGCGGCACCGAAGCGGTCTAACGCGGCGTTTCCCCGTCTGACGCTCCCTTCTTTTCGCACGCAGGAGGCCGCGAGGCGTTCGTGCGATTCGCTGCCCCCTCGGGGGCGATACTGTTCGACAGTAGATTCTTTCTGTCTCCGGCCAAACGCTCCCGTATGAACCACGAGCAGTCCCGATCGCTGTACGACCGTGCGCTCTCGGTTTTGCCCGGCGGTGTCAACTCCTCCGTGCGCGCGACCCAGCCCTATCCGTTCTTCATCGAGCGGGGTGACGGCGGACACGTCATCGACGCCGACGGCAACAAGTACGTCGACTTCGTGATGGGCTACGGGCCGTTGCTTCTGGGCCACGACCTCCCCGAGCAGGTCCAGGCGGCCGTCCAACAACACGCCAGCCAGGGGCCGATGTACGGCGCACCGACCGAGGTCGAGGTCGAACTGGCCGAGTTCGTCGCCCGACACGTCCCGAGCGTCGAGATGACCCGTTTCGTCAACAGCGGCACCGAGGCGACGGTCTCGGCGGTGCGACTCGCTCGCGCGTACACCGGCCGCGACAAGATTGTCGTCATGGAGGGCGGCTACCACGGCGCGCAGGAGTCGACGCTGGTCGAGGGCTCGGGCGCGGACACCCACCCCTCCAGTCCCGGCATTCCCGACTCCTTCGCCGAACACACGCTCACGGTCCCGTTCAACGACGAGGAGGCGATCCACGCGGTCTTCGAGGAGCACGGCGAGGACATCGCGGCTGTGATGACCGAACCGATTCTGGGCAACTACGGCATCGTCCACCCCATCGACGGCTACCACGAGACCCTGCGGGACCTGACCGAGGACCACGGCGCGCTGCTGATCTTCGACGAGGTCATCACCGGGTTCCGGGTCGGCGGCCTGCAGTGCGCCCAGGGGAAACTCGGCGTCACCCCCGACATCACCACCTTCGGGAAGATCGTCGGCGGCGGCTTCCCGGTCGGGGCCATCGGCGGCCGCTCGGAGATCATCGAGAACTTCACGCCCGCCGGGGAGGTCTTCCAGTCCGGGACCTTCTCTGGCCATCCGGTGACGATGGCCGCCGGCCTCGAAACGCTGCGGTACGCCGCCGAGAACGACGTCTACGAGCACGTCAACGAACTCGGCGAGAAACTGCGGTCGGGACTGACGGATATCGTCGCGGACCAGGCCCCGAACTACACCGTCGTCGGGACCGACAGCATGTTCAAGACGATCTTCACGCGGGAGGGGCCGGACGGCCGTGACGGCCACTGTGAAGCGGGCTGCAAACAGCGGGAGTCCTGCTCGCGGTACGACCACTGTCCGAAAAACGGGATGGACGTGAAACGGACCGAGACGGACCGCTGGGAACGGCTGTTCTGGCAGGACATGAAAGATGCGGGAGTCTTTCTCACCGCGAACCAGTTCGAGTCACAATTTATCTGCGACGCGCATACAGAGTCAGATATCGAGACGGCCCTGGAAGCGTACAAGGCCGTGCTGTAGCTATGACAGAGCTCACATCAGACGACGACGGCGAGGTAGAGGGCGACAACGCAGACGACGAACGGATGCTGTTCGGCGAGAAACGCGAGGAGACGACGCTTCTGGCCGGCAGCGGGCTCGGGATCACTCGCATCGACGTGGCCGCCGCACAGGTCGGGCAGTTCTCCCTGCTCGACCGGGCGACCGTCCGCGGACTCGCGAGCGACGGCCGCGACGTTGTCGTCGCGACTGACCAGCACGTCGCGGTCCGAACCGACGACGGCCTGCACCCGCTCGGATTCGGCCCGGCCGAGGCCGTCGGTCTCGACGACTCGTGGATCTACGCGGCCGACGGCGAGCGGGTCGCCCGACTCGACCGATCCGCCGGACTCGACGCCACCGCCGGCGACTGGGAGACCGTCGGCTCCGTCGATCACCCTCGACGGTTCGCCGGCGACCTGCTCGCCGGCGACCGACTCGTCCGGGTCGGAGACACCCTCGACGCACAGGGACTCTCGGCCGTCCGCGACCTCTCCGCCGACGGCGCTCTGGCCGCGACAGCCGACGGCGTCTACGAGCGTCGCGGCGGGGAGTGGGTCGAAGTGCTCGCCGGAGATGCGACGGCGGTCGTCGCGGACGGCGACCGCGCACACGCCGTCGTGGACGGACGACTGCTCGAGCGCGACGGCGCGGAGTGGTCCGAACTGACGTTGCCCGGCGGGGAGACGCCCCATCTCCTCGCGTACACGCAGACACTCGCCGTCATCGACACCGCCGGGACGGTCCACGTCGCGGCGGACCCCGACGTGACCCACGACGGCCACGGCGGGTGGCGCTCGCAGGCCATCGGACTGCCCGACGTGACGGCGCTGATCGCGGTCCGTTAACTCGTCTCGATCGGGCGACCGTCCGCCTCCCACTCGGTCAGGCTCCCCTCGTAGAAGCCGACGTTCGGGTAGCCGAGATAGCGCAGCACGACGTAGGTGTGGCTGATCCGTCGAGCCGTGTTACAGTACAGCAACACGCGTTTCTCCGGGACGATTCCGCGCTCGTCGAGAATCGCCTCCATCTCCTCGACTGGCTTGAGTCCCCGGGTGTCGTCGTCGACCAGTTCCCGCCAGTCCAGTCGCACCGCGCCGGGGATGTGTCCCTCCTCGTACTCCCACTCCTCTCTGGTGTCGACGATCACCGTGTTCTCGTCGTCGAGGGCCTCGGCGACGGTCTCGGCGTCGACCAGCGGTGTGTCCTCCGGGCGTCGAATCTCGTACTCCGTGGGTTCGACCGTCGGCGGCTCCGAACTCACCTCCCGCTGTAGTTGCCACGCGCTGAAATCGCCGTCGAGCAGGTGTAGCCGTTCGGGCGGGTGGCCGTACAGAAGCGCCGTGACCAGCGCCCGCGCCGCGAAGACCCCGTGGTGGTCGTCGTAGGCGAGCACGTGGTCCTCGCGGCTGATCCCCGCCTCGCCGAACAGGTCGGCGAAGACGCCTTCGCCGGGTAACATCCCCTCGCCGCTTCCGGTCTCGCTCGCGTGCTCCTCGGCACGAAACTCGTCGAAGGGGATGTTTATCGCGCCCGGGATGTGTCCGATGCCGTCGTACTCCCACTCGTCGCGCACGTCGACGATCCGTACGCCTTCGTTGTCGTCCAGCCACGCCGGCGCAACGACTCGCTCGTTCATACCCGACTGTTCGCCCCCGCGGCGCTTGAACGTGTCCGTTCGGCCGACTCGCGCCCGAACCGGTTCGTCCCGCCGGACGGCTGCCCGGCTCCGAGGGTACCGGCAAATATTACGTGTCACTCGACGACCCGCGATATCGGGGGAGTCGCTTTTGGGGACTCTGCTCTCGGTTGGCGCGGGCGCGGGTAAATCTCTCGCCAATTAACAGGTTGTTTTTGCCGAGAGGCTAAACGAGTGGACGCGTATGCCGCAATTAGTACCGCTTTATGCGTGGAGGTGGTACTAGGATATGCAATCATGAGTGAGAGCAATTACGCGAAAGACGTACTCGTTTCGGCGGATTGGGTGGAAGACCACCTCGAAGAGTTCCAGAGTGACGACCCGGCCCACCGCCTGGTCGAGGTCGACGTCGACACGGAGCTGTACGACGAGAGCCACGCACCGGGGGCGATTGGCTTCAACTGGGAGACGGACCTGCAGGACCAGACCCAGCGGGACATCCTCGACAAGGAGGACTTCGAGGAGCTGCTCGGTTCCCACGGCATCACCGAGGACTCCACGGTCGTCCTCTACGGTGACAACTCCAACTGGTTCGCGGCCTACACCTACTGGCAGTTCAAGTACTACGGCCACGACGACGTGAAGCTACTCGACGGCGGCCGCGAATACTGGGAGGAGAACGACTACCCGACGACCGACGAGGTCCCGAACTTCTCCGAGGTCGAGTACAACGCCTCCGGTCCGCGCGAGTCCATCCGCGCCTACCGAGAGGACGTCGAGAACGCGATCGAGCGCGGCCTGCCGCTGGTCGACGTTCGCTCGCCCGAGGAGTTCAGCGGCGAAGTGCTCGCCCCGCCAGGTCTCGACGAGACCGCACAGCGTGGCGGCCACATCCCCGGCGCGGAGAACATCTCCTGGGCCGCAGTCACGAACGACGACGGCACCTTCAAGGATCCTGACGAGCTGAAAGAGCTGTACGCCGAGTACGACATCGACGGCGACGAGACGACCGTCGCGTACTGCCGCATCGGCGAGCGCTCCTCGGTCGCCTGGTTCGCCCTGCACGAACTGCTCGGCTACGAGGACACCATCAACTACGACGGCTCCTGGACCGAGTGGGGCAACCTCGTCGGTGCCCCCATCGAGAAAGGCGAGTAACCCTCGAAGCAACGGCATACGCCGTTCACGAACCCGCTTTTGACCGCGCTGTCCGACGCCCCGCGACTGATCTCCTGTCGTCGGACTCTCTCCGCGTCTCTCTGACTCGAGAGCGTCTTCTCTCGAACCCGGACACCGAAACCCCTAACACGACGAGAACGAACCTCAATGTAGGCAGAACCCCCGCCAGCCATGAGCACAAACCGTATCGAGTACTGGACGCGCCACTACGGGCCACAGCTGTGGACGGTCGTGCTGGTCAACGCTCTCCTCGGCGTGCAACTGCTCGCGGCGGTCGTCTACGGCGCCGTCTTCGGTACCTCGCTTCTCAGCCTCCACGTGTTCGTCATCCCCTTCATCTGGACGACGGTGAGCGTCGTCACGGTCTGGCACACCGACCACGTCTCACGGGGCTGGCGCCCGACCCTCTTCGCGGGGGCAGTCGCCGTCGGCTACCTCTCGCTGTTTCTCTGGCTGTCCGGAACAGTCGGCTTCACCCCGTCGCAGGTCGACCCTCTCACCGGCAGCCTCGGATTCGGCGTCGAGGTCGGCCGCTCGCTGGGCTGGGGACCGGTTGTCTACTACTCGGGCGAGTGGATCGGTGCCCGGATCATCCCCTACCAGATCGTCGGCTATCTCGCGCTGTCGTATCTCGTCTACATTGCCGTCCTCGACGTGACGCGGTCGGCGAGCGCCGGCACGCTCGGGCTGATTCTCTGTCCGGGCTGTGCCGCCGCGGCGCTGATCCCCGCCTTCGGCGGCATCGCCGGACTGTCGGCGGCGCTTTCGTTTTTCGTCCAGTACAGCTACGAACTCGCGACGGTCATGTTCGTGGTCGCGATGGGCTGGTTGTACTACCAGCCGTCGATCGCGACGCTACGGAGAGAGTTCTCACGTAACCTCCTCCCGCTCACCGCCGCCGCTGCGATTCTGGTCGGCGCGCTGCATTTCTTCCATCCCACGCACGGCTTCCCTCGCCTCGTCCAGTATCTCCAGTTCTTGGTCGCGCCCGACCCTCGGCCGTTCGCCTTCACGCTGTCGGGCATCGCGCTGTTCGCGGGCGTCGGCCTCGGTATCACCGACACCCACCGCAAGAAACTCTACGTGCTGGGGATCGGACTGATGCTCGTCTACCTGCTCGGCTACGGGGCCTGGCACACCGTCCTCGGCCACGGCACGTTCTGGCCGACTATCGAGGCCAACGCTCACGCAGACGAGAGCGCGCTCGTGACGATCAGCGCACACCTGTTCAACGACGGCTACGCCCTTCTGAGCAAACTGCTCGAACTCTCGCTTCTGGTCTTTCTCACGCTCTGTTACCGTCGGTCCTGAACCGAACGCGGCGGCCTGCACCGACGAGCAGACCGTTCGCACAGCGTGTGCTCGTCGACAGCTAACAGGCTAACTCCGTCTCGTCCAAAAACAGCCAGACCCGGCCGTCGTTAGCTCGGGGACGGGCCGAGTCGGCCCAGCGCGGCGATGACCGCCATCGTCACGACGCCCAGGCCGATTGCGGCTCCCATTCCCATGATGACCTGGTTCGTCTCGCGGACACCGAACTCGGTCATCAGTCGGAACGACACCGCGATCAGATACAGCGCTCCGAACGCGATACCGGCGCTGGCGACTGCGTGCGAGTGTGGTTGCCCGAACCGTCGTCCGAGCGCGTAGGTCCCGCCGACGATCAGCGTCGAGTAGAGACCGACCTCCGCCGCGAGTGCGGCCTCCTCGACGTTCGCCCCGAGAATCGCTGCCGTGATGATCGCCAGCACGGCCCCGACCACGACGACGAGGGCGCCGAACTTCCGTTTGTCCTCCAGTGAACTCGTATCCATACTGTTCTCTACCGCGTCTTATCGCCCGGACGTTATAATCGTTTACGAACTACCTCGGTATCACGGCGCTCGCACACTGTCCGGAATCTCGACCCTGTCTCCGGGTTCGACGCCCCGCTCCGCGGCCCACCCGGCCGGCACTTCGAGGACGTACTGTCCGATTCCGGTGTACGGCGGCTCGTCGTCCGGCGGCGGCTGTGCGGTCGTCACCTCGGTGATCGTCCCGTCACCGTCGATGAAGATAATATCGATCGCGAAGGACATGTTCCGCATCACGTAGGACTTGCTCCCACCAGTCTCGTGGACGAACAACATCCCCGAGTTGGCCGCCAGCCGATCCGTCCGGCTCAACCCGATCACCCGTTTGGTCTGGGTGTCGGCAATCCGTACGTCGACGGTACCCAGTTCGGTCCCGTTCGTCGACCGGACCGTCACCGTCGTCTCCTCGTACCCGCCGGTATCCAACAGTACCAGCGGCGGCGCCGACATGTACAGGACGAGCAGTCCGCCCGCGACGGCGACGGTGAGCAGCGATCCGAGCCTGCGCACACCGGCTTCAGGTGGCCGGTTCGCCTAAGCGTTCCGACCGAAGGGTAAGCGTTATTCCGCCCCGCCGGCTTGTCTGGAATGGCGGGTTCGTGGTCTAGCTGGTTATGACGCGGCCCTTACAAGGCCGAGGTCGGCGGTTCGAAACCGCCCGAACCCACTCTAATTTCGGCCAGCGCCAGCGAACCGTGACCCTGTGAGGAGAGGCCGGTCTCGCACCCGGAGGCCGAGCGAGGAAGTCCCCGCGGTTCGAAACTGCCAGAAGAACGCGTTCTTCCGGGCCTTCGCTCACTCCGTTCGCGAGGACGCCCAAACCCACTGATTCTACTGAGCGGTAACGATCCAAAATATACACGTGTATGGTCGTGTGGTGAGGTAACACCCATCCGCCCGCGCTGACCCCACGGACGAAAGATAGTCAAGATTGCGCGGCCTACGCGAGAAATATGTCCGATGTCGGACAGTCCTCCTCCCCCGACGAGCCAGCACGCAGCAACGACGACCACGCCGAACTTCTCTCGATCCTGGAAGCCCACGACATCGCCCTCGCGCTCGATACCGTCGCAACGGGGGACCGCTCTGAGTTCGTGTCCGATTCCGACGCCGACCCCGCGGGTACGTTTCCCCAGTCCGTCGCCAGCGGCGGTCCGACGCCGAGCGGCGTCATTCTCTGGACGCGGATCGCTCCTGACGCGTTCGACGGAGACGAACCGCTCGCCGTCGAAGTTGCGACTGACGACACCTTCGAGGATATCGTCTACAGCGGCGTTCTCGAACAGCCAGACCGGATCGCGGCCCACGACCACACGGTCAAAATCGACCTCGACGGCCACCTGCAACCGGACACCGAGTACGCCTACCGGTTCGTCTACAGCGGCGTTAGCTCCCGAACCGGTCACTGTCAGACCCTCCCCGATCCGGAGAGTTCGCCCGGGTCGGTCCGGTTCGCGGTACTCGCCTGCCAGAACTATCTCAACGGCTACTTTCCCGCGCTGCACTACGTCGCCGAGGAGGACGTCGACTTCATCGTCCACCTCGGCGATTTCATCTACGAGTCCGACGACGGCGCGTTCAAAGGACTCGGCTCCTACGAGTACCCCGACCGCGAACTGACATTGCCCAGCGGGGCCGACCGCGTCCAGGATCTGGACGATTACCGGTATCTCCACCGTACGTACCGGACAGACCGGTTTCTCCAGGAGGCGCTCGAATCACACACCCTCATCGCGGGCTGGGACGACCACGAGATGGTCAACGACATCTACTGGGATCACCGGACGGACGCGCCGGGCGGAGACCATCCTCGCGGCGACGACCCCGAGTTCATGTCTCGGCTCGTCGCGGACGCGATGCACGCCTGGTGGGAGTACATGCCCGCACGCGTCGAGTACGACCCCGCCGGCGAGTCCCTACAGGACCGGTTTCAGCTCTGGCGAACGGTCGAATTTGGCGACATACTCACGCTGACGATGACCGACGAACGCCTCTTCCGGGACCCGCCGAGGGAGGCGATTCCAACGGCTGACAACGTCGGTCCCCACCGCGAACCGCCCGACCGGACGATGCTCGGCGAGGAGCAGCGGGAGTGGTTGATCGACACGCTGACCGCCGACGAGGCGCTCTGGACCGTCTGGGCCGACGAGGTGCTGACGATGCCGTTTCGACTCGGGTCGGGACCGCTGTCGGTCTATCCCGTCCAGGGCGGCTGGGACGGCTACACCCGCGAACGCCAGCGCATCTCCGAGGCCGTCGCAGCCGCCGACGTCGACAACTACGTCACCGTCACCGGCGACATGCACTGCTACATCGCCGGCTACACGCAAAGCGCCTATCCCGGCCGTGTGACCGGCGGCGAGGGGGTCGCGCAGGGCGAGCGGATCGGCGTCGAGTTCATGACTCCCGCCACGACCTCGCTGAACGTCGCCGAAGCCCTCCATCTCACCCGCGGCCTCCGCGGCAAACTCACCGAACCGCTCGTCTCCCGGCTGATCGAGGGCATGAATCCACATATCGAGTTTTTCGACAGCCACCACTGGGGGTATTCGGTGCTCGAATTCGACCGTGAGGCGTGTACCTACCGCGCCTACAGCGTCGACAAGACGACCGACGCTTCCGACGCCGACCGCGAACTCGTCGCCGCCTACCGCGTCCCCGAGGGAACGGTCACGCTCGAAGACGTGACCGACGAGTATCACTGACCAGCGGCACGCTCTTTACTGCCGCGGGAATACAGTATCGTAGGAATGGCTCTCCCCAGGCGAGGGTTTCTGACGAGTGTGCTCACAGCCAGCGCCGCCGGTATCGCTGGCTGTACCGGCGACAGCGACGCGCCCGCCCAGACGAACGAGTCCGAACCGTCCCCTCCGGGGTCCGACGACTCGGACGGCCAGACCGGATGCGACGTCGAGAACCCCCACCCCGACTACGACCAGACGGAGGTCGCGGTCCGCTCCGACGGGGCGGAACTCGGCTCCGTCACTGCGGCAATCGCCGACACCGAGGGGCTCCGGTACACCGGCCTCAGCGACACGGCCTGTCTCCCCGAAGACCGGGGGATGCTGTTCGTCCTCGAAACCGCCGACACTCACCCGTTCGTCATGCGCGAGATGGACTTCGGACTCGATATCGTCTACGCGGACGTCGACGGGACGATCACCGACATCTTCCACGCGCCCGCACCCGGACCGAACGAGGACGGCAACGAACAGCGGTACCCCGGGTTCGGGAAGTACGTCCTCGAAGTGAACTACGGCTGGACGACCGACCGCGGGATCGAAACGGGCGACGACCTCGTCTTCGAGCTATGAGACCTGTGCCGCGATGTCCGTCGAGGAGATCATCCCCACGTAATCCCCCCGCTCGACGACCGGCAGGTGTTTGATCCCGAAGTTGGTCATCATCGCCGCCGCCTCGTCGACCTGTAGCTCCGGGGGCACCGTCTCGACATCCTCGGTCATCAGTTCCGTCACGTCCATCTCCGAGGTGTCTCTCCCGCCCGCGACGGCATCGAGAATGTCCGTGCTGGTGATGATCGACGGCGTGCTCGTCGTGACGATCAACGCGTTGATCTCGTCGTCGCGCATCTTCGTTGCGGCGTCGCTCACTGTCGCGTCACGAGAGACGGTCTCGACGGGCGCGGACATGATCTCTCTGACCCGAGTTGGTTCTTCTGAACCCATATCTCCGGTTCACGGACGGCAGGATCATTATGGTTGTTGCTGCACTGAATATTGACGGCGAGTGACCTGATCGCTCTCTCCTACGCTGCGGTCCGCTCGTGACGAGACCGCGTGGTGAGAAGCCGTGAGTTATCGCTCGTCGATCGGGGTGACCGTGCGGTCTTCCGCACCGACGTAGCGACCGCGCGGCCGGATGAGCCGGTTGTCCTCCTGGTACTCCAGCACGTGTGCGAGCCAGCCGCCACACCGGGCCATCGCGAAGATCGGAGTGTACATGTCGATGGGGATGCCGAGCTGGTAGTACACCGCTCCGGAGTAGTAGTCGACGTTCGGGGCGATACCCTTCTCGGGCAGGTTCTTCTCCTCGGTCAGGTACGTCTCGATCGCCGAGGTGTAGTCGAGCCACTTGGTCTCGCCGGACTCCTCGGAGAGGTCCTCCAGTTTCGCCTGCAGGATCCGCGCGCGGGGGTCTTTGACGTTGTAGACGCGGTGGCCCCATCCGGGGATGCGCCGGCCCTGCTCGGTCTGTTCTTTCACCCACTCAAGGGGGTCCTGGCCGCTCTCGTCGAGTTCGAGCAGCGTCTCGATGACGTCCTGGTTCGCGCCGCCGTGAAGCGGTCCGGAGAGCGCCCCGACGCCGCCGGTGAGACTGCTGTACACGTCGGCGTAGGTAGATCCGATGACCATCGCCGTGAACGTCGAGGCGTTGAGCCCGTGATCGGCGTGCAGCGTCAGCGCCATGTCGAAGGTCTCCTCTGCGACATCGGTGGGCTGCTCGCCGGTGAGCATGTAGAGGAAATTACCCGCGTAGGACAGCGACGGGTCGGGATCGAGCGGCTCCTCGCCGCGGCGCAGACGGTCGTACGCGCCGAGAATCGTCGGGATCTTGGCGACGATGCGTCGCCCCTTTCGGCGGGCGGCGTCGAGATCCTCGGGGTCGGCGTCGGGTTCGGGCTCGGTGGCGGACAGCATCGAGACACCGGTTCGGAGGGCGGCCATCGGCCGTTCGTCGGCCTCGGCCAGCGCCGCGAGCGTGTCGATCACGCTCTGGTCGATCGCCTGCTCCTCGGAGAGACCGTCGGAAAACTCCGCGAGCTGTTCCTCGGTCGGGAGTTCGCCGTTCCAGAGCAGATACAACACTTCCTCGAAGCTCGCGTTGCGCGCGAGGTCTTCGATGTCGTACCCACGATAGACGAGCTTTCCGGCGTCTCCATCGATATAACTCAGCGACGACTCGGCAACGAGCACGCCTTCGAGGCCCTTCTTGAGTTGGTCAGACATTATGTGACTACTTTCCCATGGTGTGGGATAAATCATTATCTTTCGATTCGCGGAGCCGCCGCTCTGTTCTCAGTTTCCCGAACTGCTCAAATGATCGTCCATTTTGTTGCCGAACCCGACGACAATGAGCTGTCTGGTCGCTCACTTTCCGAAAGATGTTCAGTTCGATGCTACTCTTTCGTTCGGCCGGCCGCGACGCGCCCGCGGACGAGACCGAACGGCTAAAGACCGTGGGCCCGTCGATTACCAGTAATGACGAGTTTAGGCACGGCGCGTGCCGACCCGGGAGATGTAGACACCGGTACACTCCCCGTCGGGGAGGGTCCCGACGGCAGCGAGGTCGCGTTACCGGTAGCAGTGATCAACGGCGCACGCGACGGCAAGACGCTCTATATCCAGGCCGCCAGCGACGGTGACGAACTCAACGGTGTCGGGGTCGTGCGCCGCGTCGTCCCGCAGATCGATCCGGCCGACCTGTCAGGCACTATTCTCGTCGTCGGGATCGCGAACTACTTCGCCTTCCAGCACAACGAACACCGCAATCCCGTCGACGACACGAAACTCAACCGCACCTACCCCGGCAACGAGAACGGCACCTCGACCGAGCGCATCGCGGCCGCGACGTTCGACGCCGCGAGCCGCGCTGATCTCGTTCTCGACCTCCACCAGGGGTCGACCTCGCGGATGATCAACGAGGTCCGGGTTCGATGCGGCCGCCGCCACCGCCTGCACAAGGAGTGTCTCGAACTGGCGAAGGTGTTCGGCTGCGGGCACGTCCTCGACCAGAAAGGCCCCGAAGGCCAACTCGCCCGCGCCGCTCCCGACGACGGCATCCCGACGGTCGATCCGGAGCTGGGCGGATCGGTCGGACTCGACGAACAGAGCGTCGAAAAAGGCGTCGAGGGCGTGTTCAACGTGCTCAAGTACTACGACTTCCTGCCGGGACAGGCCGACACACAGTCCCAGACGCGGGCGAGCGGTTTCGAGCAGTACGGCGCGCCGACCGGCGGACTCGTCGACTTCCAGGCCGAACTCGGCGAGCGGGTGACCCGCAACCAGACGCTGTTCGAGGTCACCGACGTCTTCGGAGAGCGGAAGGCGACCGTCTCGGCGGACTCAGGCGGTGTCTTCTGGCGGACCCGCCGACTCCCGCAGGTCGCAACCGGCGAGTACGTCTGCTCTGTCGGTACCGACATCGACACGTACTGAGCCGACCTGCGGTCAACAGTCCCGTACGTATTTGTGGGATGGTGACATACCTGTGTGTATGGCGGAACAGCCGGGCAACCCCGCCGCGCGCGAACTCGGCTACTGCCCGTGCTGTGGCTATCTCACGCTCACCGAGTCCCAGCCTGGCTCCTACGAGGTCTGTCCGGTCTGTCACTGGATGGACGATCCGATCCAGTTCTCCGACGAGGAGTACGTCAGCGACACGAACCACGTGTCACTCGAGCGTGCGCGGAAGAATTTCGAGGAATTCGGAGCCGCAAGCAAGGGGGTCGTCGAGGATACACGCGAACCGGACGGTGAACCGCGAGACCCGAACTGGCCGTATTAGTCGTCCTCTTCGGCGTCGTCTTTGATCTCGCCGAGCTTGTCGAGGAGTTCGTCCTGTGAGGCGTCGGACTCGAAGGACACCTCGCCCTCGTGGGTGTGTTCGTGAACAGAGACACCGTCGTTCTCGTCGATATCTTCTGTGTGCCCGTCCTCTTGCTCGGATTCATCGTAGCTTCCAAAACCCATACACTCGACATTGCGGTGGCCCACTGAAAATCTCTCCGGTTTCTGCGATTCCGCCGCTCCCGACCGATTCCTGTGGGTCTTCTCACTTTTCGCCCCCACCCCCTGTCGTGTGGTCGCTTCTGTTCGTCGTTGCCGTGAGAATCGACTACGGCTCGACGGAGACGGTCTCGCCGAGTTCCGGTGCCGTTGTCTCGAAGCCGTCCGCAGCGAGACGGTCGGCGTAGCCCGCGCAGTCGTCGCCGTGGTTGACGATGATCGGTGTCTCCTCGTACGCGTCCAGAAACGTCCGCAGCCCCTCTCGGTCCGCGTGCGCGGAGAAGTCGTACTGTTCGACCTGCGCGCTGACCGGCAACACGCGGCCGTCGAACTCCGCCCGGCCTCGCTCGACGAGTTCGCGGCCGGGGGTCCCCTCGACCTGATAGCCCGTCAGCGCAATCTTGTTCGTCGGATGCTGGCGGATCCGCGGGATGTACGAGACCACCGGCCCCCCGCCGAGCATCCCGGCCGTCGTCAGAATCACCGTGTTCTTCTCCGTGAGCCGGTCCCGCTGGCCGTCCCTGCCGGTGACGAACCGCGCGTTCGAGACCGCCCGCCTGAGCGCCTCCGGGTCCCGGACGTAGTCGGGATACTGCCGGAGCGTCCGGCTGACGCCTTTTGCCATCCCGTCGAGATAGCAGTCGATGTCGTTGTCGGCACAGATCAGCAGGATCTCCTGGGCGCGGCCGATTGCGAACACCGGCACGACGACCGTCCCACCCTGCCAGACCGTCGTCTGGACGCTCTCGACGAACCGCTCTTCGAGCGCCGCGCGGTCCGAGTGGCTCACGTCGTGATACGTGCTCTCGGTGATGACGGCGTCGACGTCGGGACGGGCGGTCGTCGCCGAGACGAGTCGCTGGTCGTCGGTGTGAAAATCGCCGGTGTACAGCAGCCTCGTCTCCCCGTCGTCGACGAGTACGTGCGCGCTGCCGGGGATGTGTCCGGCGTTGAAGAAGGTCACTTCGTGGCCGGCCACCTCGAAGCTCTCGCGGTAGCCGTGGGTCTCCGAGACCTCCGTCAGCCGGCGGACGTGGGTCTCGGTGAACGGACACTGCGGCGTGTTGCCGTGTAGCTTCAGCGTGTCCTCGGCCAGACGGAGCGCGAGCGCCCGCGTCGGCGGCGTCCAGTGGACCGGCGGCCTGCTCGAACCGGTCAGCAGCGCCGGTACCGCGCCCGCGTGGTCGAGGTGGCCGTGGCTGACGACGACGGCCTCCGGATCGACGTCACCGACCGGATACTGGGGCGGGTTCTCCGTCTTGATGCCGTAATCCAACAGCAGCGACTCGTTGACCAGCAGCGCACTCCGCCCGACTTCCCCTGCGCCACCCAGAAACTCGACCTCCATCGTCAGGAGGACAACACGAGCGGTTCGTACCACTCCCGGTTCGCGCGGTACCACTCGACGAACTCCTCGACGCCCTCGCGAATCGTGTGCGTCGGCTCGTAATCGAGCAGTTCGGCGGCCTTCTCGGTCCCCGCGTGGGTGTGTTCGGCGTCGGCGTCGTGGCGCTCGGCGAACTCCAGTTCCAAGTCCGGGGCGAGCATATCTCGGATCTCCTCGGCCAGCACGCGAATCTCGATGTTGTCCGTGCTGCCGATGTTGACCGCCTCGCCATCTGCGGCGTCTTCGCGTAGCAGTCGCTTGTTCGCGGTTACTACGTCCTCGATGAAGGTGAAGTCCCGCGTCTGCGTGCCGTCGCCGTAGATGACCGGCGGCTCGCCGTTGAGACAGCGCGAGACGAAATTCGAGATGGCCATGTTCGGCCGCATCCGCGGCCCGTAGACCGTAAAGTACCGGAGCGCGACGGTGTTGATGTCGTAGACTTCGTTGTACGCGCAGGCGTACCGCTCTGCGGCCAGTTTCGAGGCCCCGTACGGGCTGACCGGCGTCGTCGGGTGGTCCTCGTCGTAGGGGAGGTACTTCGGCTTGCCGTACACCGACGACGAGGAGGCGTAGACGACTCGCTCGACGTCCGCCGCGCGGGCGGCGTCGAGGATGTTCAGCGTCCCGTCGACGTTCACGTCGTCGTACTTCCGCGGGTTCTCGACGCTCGGCCGCACGCCGGCCTGTGCCGCCTGGTGGTAGATCATCTCGGCGCCCGAGACCGTCTCGGTCACGGTCTCCTCGTCGCGGACATCGCCGTCGATAAACTCGTAGCTACCGTCGCCGCTCTCTGCTCGCTCGCGACAGCGCTCGATGGTGTGCTCCTTGATCCCGATGTCGTAGAAGGGGTCGAGGTTGTCGAGCACCCGAACGTCGTGCCCGTCGGCGACGAACTGCTCGGCGAGATGACCGCCGATAAAGCCCGCGCCGCCGGTGACGAGAATCTCCATACCTCACCCTCTCCCGGAACGACAAAAAACGCCCCGGATTCGTCTCTCCCACAGTATTATTCTCGCTGCTTCCCAACGTTTCGCCGTGTCAGATAACGCCTTCATGCCGGGCTTTCGCTCGCTCGATACCGAACTCACCGGGCACGACCTCCCGGTCGAGGGGGAACTACCGGGGTGGCTCTCCGGGACGCTGCTGCGCAACGGGCCGGGGAAGTTCGACGGCGGCGAGAGCCGACTGCGGCACTGGTTCGACGGCCTCGCGATGATCCGCAAGTACGAGTTCGACGACGGCGCTGTCACGTACTCGAACCGGTTTCTCCGGACCGACGCCTACGACGACGCGACGGCGGGCCGTCCGACCGGACAGTTCGCCACCGACAGACGCGGCCTCGGGAAACTGTTGGGGTGGCTCAAACGCCTCGGCCCGCCCGAACCGACAGACAACGCGAACGTCCACGTCGCCCGCCTCGACGGCGAGTACGTCGCACAGACGGAGGTTCCGCGCTGGGTCCGGTTCACCGACGACCTCGATACGGCGGGGTCGTTCGAGTTCGCGGACGACCTCGACATGGACATGATAACCGCCCATCTGGTCGCCGATCCCGCGGGCGGCCACGTCGGACACGGTCTCTCTTTCGGCCGCACACACGAGTACACCTTCTTCGAGATTCCGCCCGACTCCCGCAGGCGCGAGGAGATCACCTCGATTCGGACGGACTCCCCCGCGTACATCCACAGTATCGGCGTCAGCGAGGAGCACTTGGTACTGGTCGAGACGCCGCTGCGGATCAACATCCTCCGCGCGCTCTCGCCGTTCACCGAGGGGTTTTTCGAGTTGCTGGAGTGGGACGACGAGTTGGACACCCGATTCGTCGTCATCGACCGCGCGAGCGGCGAAACGGTCGCAAATCAATCCGTCGATCCGTTTTTCACCTTCCACACGATCAACGCATACGACGACGGCGACGGGGTCGTTCTCGACCTGGTGGCCTTCGAGGACGCGACCATCGTCGACGCGCTCGCGCTCGATACGCTCGCCGAGGAGGGCTTCGCCGCGGCGCCGCCCGGCCGACTGGTCCGCGTCCGACTCGGCACCGACGGCTCGGTCTCGCGCCGACGGCTCTACGACGGCGGGATCGAACTCCCGACGGTGCGGGCGGACCGACAGACCCGGCCGTATCGCTACGTCTACGGCCAGTCGACCGACCGCGAGGGTGCGAACGGGCTGGTCAAAGTCGACACCGAACGCGAGACAGCGACGGAGTTCTGGCAGCGTGATCTCTACGTCGAGGAGCCGTGGATGGTCCCCCGGCCCGGCGGCGAGGCCGCCGACGACGGCGCGGTGCTCGCACCGGCGCTGGATGTCGAGGCCGAACGGTCGGTGCTGCTGGTGCTCGACGCGGCGACGCTCGAGGAACTTGCTCGTGCACCGGTTCCACACCACAACCCCTTCGGCTTTCACGGCCGCTTCTTCTCGGAGTGATGGACGGGGACAGAATCGCGGTCGCGGTCTTTCTGCTCCTGTTGCTCGGCGGCTCCTTCCTCGCGGCGCTCGCAGCGCTGGATCCGTCGCTCCTGCCCGGTGCCGTCGCCGTCTACCTGCTCGTCGCCTCGCTTCTGTTTCTGCGAATCAGACGGGCCGCGTCGATCTGGGAGGAGTGAGGCCGAAACGCCGAAACGGTCCGGTCGCCAACTGTGGGTATGCCGACCGTCTCCGTCGATGGCCGAGAGATCGAGTGCGAACGCGGTGCGAATCTCCGCGACGTGTTGTCTGCGGCCGGGGTGTCGGTGTACAACGGCGGCGCGACCTACCTGAACTGCCGGGGTCTCGGCAGTTGCGGCACCTGTGCGGTCGAGATCGACGGCGAGGTGACCGAGCCGACCGCTATCGAGCGCGCCCGGCTCTCGATCCCACCGCACGACCCCGAAAGCGGCCTGCGACTCGCCTGCCAGACCACCGTCGAGGGCGACCTCACCGTGAGGAAACACGAGGGGTTCTGGGGACACCACACCGAGGAGTGAGCTCCTGTTCCGGCCGGAACCGCAACGGTGTTGACGCTGCTGGCCCGACCCCGAGGCAATGAGACCGTCGGACGAGACGCGTTTGACGCTGTGGGTGCTTCTCGCGTCGGCGACGCTGACCGTGATGGCCGGCGCGATTCTCGGTCCCGTCGTCCCGTCGATCCAGTCGAATCTCAGCGTCTCCGAGTCGCTGGCCGGACTCATCATCACGACCCACGGCGCGTTGATCGTCCTCGCGAGCCCCGTCGCCGGTGCGATCATCGACCGAATCGGCCCCCGCCGACCGTACGTCTTCGGGCTATTGCTGTACGGCGTCGGCGGCGGTGCCGGACTGTTTATCGACTCGTTCATCCCGCTGCTTCTCTCCCGAGCGGTGCTCGGCGTCGGCGTGGCCTTCGTCTACACCGGACTGACTGTTCTCATCTACTCCATCTACGCGGGTCAGCGGATGGACCGCGCGCTCGGCCTGCGATCCAGCGCCAACAGCGTCGGCGCGGTCGTCTGGCCGCTTCTCGGTGGCGCCCTCGGCGCGCTGACCTGGCAAGCGCCCTTCGGCGTCTATCTGCTCGCCGTCCCGCTCGGCGTGCTCGCAGTCCTGACGGTCCCCGAACCCGCCCGTCCCGGCCGTGACGACGACTCCGACGACGGATCCGCCGTCCTCGCGGTCTTCCGACGGCGGCCCGCAGTGCTCTCGGTGTATCTGTTGTATTTCGGGACGAACGCCCTGCTGTACAGCATCGTCGTCTTCTACCCGCAGTTGTTGAACGGGCTCGGTGTCACCTCCTCGGTCGGGATCAGCCTCTACCTCTCCGCGAACGGGTTGGCCGGCGGTCTCTCCGCGGCGGGCTACGACCGACTGGTCGCCCGGACGAGTCGGCGTCGACTCGTCGGGACGGCCTTCCTGCTCTGGACCGTCGGCTTCACCAGCGCGGCCGTCGCCACCTCGGCGTTGCTCGCTCTCCCCGGCGTGCTCGCGTTCGGACTCGGGCAAGGGCTGGTCTTCCCGTCTGCGTTCTCCTGGATCGAAGCACTCGCGCCGCCCGACAAACAGGGCCAACTTAGCTCCTATCTCGCGTCGGCGGGGTACACCGGGCAGTTCCTCTCGCCGGTGTTGTTCGGCCCGGTGGTTCCCGCCTTCGGCATCCGCGGCGTCTTCGGTGCGGCCGCGGTGGTTACGCTCGTGAGTGCGCTCGCGCTCGGAGTCGCGCTGTTCGGGCGTCGGTGACAGACGTTGGACTCGTCGTGAGTAATTTCCGCTGCAAGCCCCCGACCGCTCGACAATTATACTGACCGTCGATGGGTGCCGGGTTCACCGTGGTCAATTTCCGCTGAAAGCCCCCGACCGCTCGATGGTTGCGACTCGCTGTGCGCCGTCGGTGCTCGCGTCGTCTCACTCGCCGACCGGTCGGCCCCTTTCGATCCACCCACCACAGCCACGCCCTCCCCAACCGACTCGCTCCTTCCGGTCGCTCGTCCCTCGCGCGCGCCTCTCGCGCACGCCTGACCGAAAATCTGCGGAGGCGTGGCTCTCACCGTCTCTAAAAATTTCGAGAACGGTCGGTGTGGACGACCGAAGTCGTCAGTTCGAGGCGATGACGTCGTCGATGCGGACGATCATCGTCGAGGCTTCGGTCGCGCTCTCGATGGCCTCGTGTTTGACAGCGGCGGGATCGAGGACGCCGTGGTCGATGGGGTCGGCGATGATCCCGGTCTGGCCCTCGCTGATGAGGCCGGCGGTCGCGCCGGAGTCGTGTTCGGCGCGCAGGTCGACGAGCGCGTCGATCGGGTCCATGCCCGTGTTCTCCGCGAGCGTGCGCGGCAGCACGTCGACGGCGTCGGCGTAGGCCTCGACGGCCAGCTGCTTGCGGCCCTCGATGCCGGCGGCCTCGTCACGGATGCGGTCGGCGATCTCGATCTCGATCGCGCCCGCACCGGCGACGACACCGCCGGCGTCGACCGCGGCCGTGACGACGTCGAGCGCGTCCGTCAGGCTGCGTTCGAGTTCGTCGACGACGTGGTCGGTCGAGCCGCGGGCGAAGACCGTGACGGCCTTGCTCGCCGCGCCGCCCTCGACGAAGATCAGTTCCTCCTCGCCGTACTTCTCGACGCTGACGTTCTCGGCGCTGCCGAGGTCCTCGTCCTCGATGGCGTCGACGGAGCCGACACGGCTCGCGCCGGTCGCCGCGCGGATCGACTCGATGTCGTCGCTGTCGACGTCCTCGAAGACCAGCAGTCCGTGACCCACGAGGTCGGCGGTCAGCCGGTCGTCGATGTCGCCGTCGACGAAGACGACGTCGGCGTTCGTCGCGGCCAGCGCCTCGGCGTACTCCTGGAGCTGACCGGTCTCGGCCTCGATTGCGGCGTTGAGCTGGTCGACGTTGGAGACCTGGTACTCGGCGTCGACGTTGGCCTCCTTGATCTCGAGGTCGTCCTCGACGATCGCGATCTGTGCGTCCTCGACCGAACGGGGCATCTCCTCGCTCAGTCGCTCCTCGTCGATGATGACTCCCTCGACGAGTTCGGTCGCGCTGGAGGTCGCACCGACCTGCGTGTGGACCGTGATCGCGGAGCGGTCGACGCCGTCCTCGGTGCTGACCTGGCTGACCGCGTCGACGACCGTCCGAGCGAGATCCTCGGCTGCGAGGTCGCCGGTCCCCTTCCCGGTCATGCTCGATGCGGCGACCTGCAGCAGTTGATCGTCGTCGGGGTCAGTCGCGATGACGGCGTCGTCGATGGTCGACTGGGCGATCTGGGCGGCCTCGTGGTAGCCCTCGACGATGGTCGTCGGATGGACGTCCTCCTCCAGCAGGCTCTCCGCCTGCGAGAGCAGTTCACCCGCGAGAATCGACGCCGTCGTCGTCCCGTCGCCGACCTCCTCTTCCTGGGTCTCGGCGACCTCGACGAGCATCTGCGCGGCGGGATGCTCGATGTCCATCTCGTCGAGGATGGTCGCACCGTCGTTGGTGATGACGACGTCCCCGTCGTCGGAGACGAGCATCTTGTCCATGCCGCGCGGACCGAGCGTGGTCCGTACGGACTCGCTCACTGCCTTTCCGGCGGAAATATTCGACGACTGGGCGTCGTCTCCCCGCGTGCGCTCTGTGTCCTCACTGAGAATAAACATAGGCTGTCCACCCATGCGTCGCTGGCCAGACTGTGACATTGGTAATTACCTCACTTGAAACGTCGTTTGCGGTTCTATATAAATGTTGTTTTCCGCGCTCCGCGCGTCCCCGCGGCTCGTGCAAATCTCGGGGCTCCGGGGCGGGACCGTCCGTCCGAGCGAGACCGCCGACCCGGCCGCTCGCCGCCGCGTGGCAATTTATATCAGTCCGTGCTCCGGCCGGGGGTATCGATCTGCGGTGTCGCCCGGTGGGGCTTCGTAGCCGACGGGTCGTCGTTCCCGTCCGATTCTTCCGGAGTCGCCCGCTCTGTCCCGTGTCCCGCCGACACTCCACTCCGTAGAGTCTGTCAGGGAGTTAAGTACCCCCGACACATTGGCCGAGATAGATGCTGGAGCTGGAGCACGGATTTCGGGTCGTGGACACGCACGTGGTCTTCGAGCCGGACGAGGCTCGCCGGCCGCGTGGGATGGGAGACGCCGAGCAGATCGAACGCGAGATGGAACAGGCGGGCATCGTCCAGTCGCTGATCTTTCCGGCGACGCGGCAGGGCTCGTACGTCAAGGCGAACAACGCGACCGCCCGGGTCGCGGTCAACCGCCCGTTCCGGCCGATCGCCCGGATCAACGGCGCACGCGACCCCGGTCAGGGCGCGACCTCTCGGCTGCGCAACCTCGCCAGTTCGCGCTCGGAGGAGCACACCTCGCCCGAAGATATCGAGCAGTACGCCTACGAGGACCGGTTCTACGGGTTCGCCCTCGACCCCGCCGAGGACGGGATGCCCGACGAGGAGGTTCTCGGAGAGCTGTCGACGGCCGGCCTCCCGGTTATCACCTACGGCGGGGAGGGCTGTCCCCCCGGGGCTATCGAGGACGCGCTGCTCGGCTACGACTTCCCGGTCATCATCGCCCACTGCGGCGGCTACCCCTCCGACGAGGCGATGATGGATCAGGCGATTGGGCTGCTCGACAGCTACGAGAACTGCTTTCTCGACACGAGTTTCGTTCGACTCCGAGACCCGCTCGAACGCGCGCTAATGGAACAGCCCTCACAGGTCGTCTTCGGCAGCGGCGCGCCGGCGGTCCACCCGAACGTCGCCGTCATGGAGATTCTGACCCTCGACGTGCCGGAGGACGCGATGCGGAAGGTGTTCTCGAAAAACGCCGGCCGACTGTTCGAGGTGCTGGCCCCCTGACGGTGTCCCGATAGACATACGTGCCAGCCGTGACAGAGTCAACCCATGTCGAAGTTCAGTCTCGACGGCCGCAACGCAATCGTCACCGGAGCGAGCCAGGGGATCGGAAAGACAGTCGCCGAAACGCTCGCCGAAGCGGGCGCGAACGTCTCCATCTGTTCGCGCGCACAGGAGCGGGTCGACCCCGTCGCCGAGGGCATCGAGGAAGACGGCGGGACGGCCTTCGCCATGGAGTGTGACGTTCGCGACGCCGACGCCGTCCAGGAGTACGTCGACGCCACCGTCGAGGAGTTCGGCGGCGTCGACCTGCTGGTCAACAACGCGGGCGGCGAGTTCGTCGCTCCCTTCGAGGAGATCAGCGAGAACGGCTGGAAGTCCATCGTCGATCTGAACCTCCACGGGACCCGCCACTGCGTCCAGGCCGCCGGGGAGTACATGCGCGAGAACGACGGCGGCGACATCATCAACATCTCCAGCGTGAACGGCCAGCACGCCGCGCCCAACGAGAGCCACTACTCCGCCTCGAAGGCGGCGATCATCCGGTTCACCGAGACGCTCTCGGCGGAGTGGGACAAGTACGGCATCTCGGTCAACTGTATCGCCCCCGGACTCATCCAGACTCCCGGCGTCGCCGAGACGCTGGGCATCGACGAGAGCGACATGCCGCCCCGCGAGGAGGTCCAGCGCCGCATCGGCCACACCGAGGACGTCGCCGACGTCGTCCACTTCGTCGCCAGCGACGCCGCCGCCTTCATCAACGGCGAGACGATCACGGTCAAAGGCACGCCCCGCCCGGGGAACTCCATGAGCAACGACCTCGGACTGGATAACTGAGCCTGGACGGCCGAATCTGTTCCGCAGCGGACTATTCTTCGACTGCCGATTCGCTCGAAGTTTGCCCGTTCGGAGCTGTCTCTGTACGGGTTCGTAGATGCGGGTGAGTATCTAACACGATTTTTTGTCCGAATTTCTGAATGTAGGAAGCTATTTCACTCCCGCCTCGATAGTACGTCGAAATGACCCGCTCACAGCTCCACCAGCGGACGCTCGGGGAGGACATCCGCGAATTCGGGGACCTGCTCGGGGAGATCATCAGGGAGCACGGCTCGCCGGAAATCTTCGAGACCGTCGAACAACTCCGGACGGGATCGATCGCATACCGCGCCGGCGAACGGGACTCCCGTGCCGGGCTCAAGGCGACGCTCTCGGAACTCGATACCCACCAGCAGCGCACGCTCGCGCGCGCTTTCACGACGTACTTCGAGTTGACCAACCTCGCGGAGGAGCGCGAGCGCGTCCGGGTGCTCCGGACCGACTCACAGGAGGGCACCCTCGAAGACAGTCTGGAGACGGCCGCGGCCGACCTCGCGGAGGTCGACCCGGAGACGGCCCAGCAGGTGCTCGAGGACGTGTTGATCCAGCCCACCTTTACTGCACATCCGACAGAGGCCCGCCGGAAGACGATCAAAGCGAAACTCCGCTCGATCGCGACCGATCTCGAAACGCTCGACGAGCGCCTGCTCACCGACAAGGAGCGCTCACAGATCCAGCGGGACATCGAGGCCGAAGTGCTCGGGTTGTGGCAGACAGAGCAGGTCCGCGACCGCCGACCCGAACCGGAAGACGAGGCTCGCAACGTCCAGTGGTATCTGGTCAACACCATCTTCGACGTCGTCCCGGAGGTCTACGACGAACTCGAACTCGCGCTCGAGGGGGCGATCGAGGCCGACATCGATGTCCCGAAACTCCTCGAATTCCGCTCGTGGGCGGGCAGCGACCGCGACGGCAACCCGTACGTGACTCCCGAAGTCACGGAGACGACCCTCGACCGCCAGCGTGAGATCGTCATCGAACGCTACCGGGAGCGCCTCGCGGAGATGTCCAGCGTACTCAGCCAGGACGGCGACCGGATCGACGCCGGCGAGGAGATCACCGGTTCGATCGCCGCCGTCGACGACGCCATCCCGGAGGCCCGTCGAGAGGCGAACAAACGCTATCCCGACGAGCCGTACCGACAGAAGGTGATGGTGATGCGTGAAAAACTCAACCGCGTCGGCGACATCCGCCCCGGCGGCTACGCCGACGCCGAGGAGTTCTACGACGACCTCGCGACCATCGCCGAGAGTCTGCGGGAGAACGGCTGTGAGAGCATCGCCGACGCCCACGTCGAGAAACTGATGCGCCAGGTGGAGACCTTCGGGTTGACCCTCGCCAGCCTCGACCTCCGAGACCACCAGCAGAACCACACGACTGCGGTCGCCGAGGCGCTCTCACGCGAGGGCATCCCCTACGCCGACCTCGACGAGGGCGAACGGGTCGAGACGCTCACCGAAGCCATCCTCCAGGAGACGCCGGTGATCGAACTCGACGAGCGCGAGGATCTCTCCGAGACCGCCGCCCGCGTTCTGGAGCGGTTCGAGCGACTGGCCGACTGGCAGCGCGAGTACGGCCAGCAGGCCATCGACACCTACTGCATCTCGATGACCGACGAGCCGAGCCACGTGCTCGAAGTGCTCTTTCTGGCCGACCAGGCCGGCGTCGTCGACCTNCCGGATCACAGCGGACTGGACATCGTCCCGCTTTTGGAGACCGAGCGGGCGCTGTCGGGCGCCCGTCGGATCATGGGGACGCTGTTCGAGAACGAGGCGTACGAACAGGCGCTCGCGGCGCGGGGCAACACCCAGGAGATCATGCTCGGTTAC
The DNA here is from genome assembly GCF_009831575.1 of Halovenus carboxidivorans. Lineage (GTDB taxonomy): Archaea > Halobacteriota > Halobacteria > Halobacteriales > Haloarculaceae > Halovenus > Halovenus carboxidivorans. The sequence goes on from NZ_WUUT01000001.1 coordinate 333,498, forward strand.
TCCGACTCGAACAAGGAGAACGGCTTTCTCGCCGCGAACTGGTCGCTGTACGAGAACCAGCGCCGTCTCGCGGAGATCACCGACGACTTCGACGTGACGCTGCGGCTGTTCCACGGCCGCGGCGGATCGATCTCCCGGGGCGGCGGTCCGATGAACGACGCGCTGAAGGCGCTGCCGTCGAGTACGATCACCGGCGACGTGAAGTTCACCGAACAGGGCGAGGCTATCTCCGAGAAGTACGGCAACCCGCGGATCGGCGAACGCGAACTCGAACAGATGCTCAACGCGCAACTGTCCGCGCGGAAGGCGGCCATCGAGAACCCCACCGACGACCTCGAACCGGAGTGGGTCGACGCCATGGAGACGATGGCCGACGCCGCCCGCGAGGAGTACCGCTCGCTGCTGAACACCGACGGCTTCGTCACCTACTTCGGTCAGGCGACGCCCATCGACGTGATCGAAGACCTCAACCTCGGCTCCCGGCCCGCCTCCCGATCCGGCGACCGCTCGGTCGAGGATCTGCGGGCGATCCCGTGGGTCTTCTCCTGGACGCAGTCCCGGTGTATCCTCCCCGGGTGGTACTCGCTTGCGACGGGGATCGACGCGTACCTCGACGACGGCGGCGAGATCGATACCCTCCGGGAGATGTACGACTCCTGGCCGTTCTTCCGGACGACGCTGGACAACGCGGCACAGGCGCTGGGCCGGACCGATCTGGATATCGCCCGCGAGTACGCCGCACTGGCCGACGACGACCTGCGCGAACGGTTCTTCCCGCGCCTTGCGGCCGAGTACGAACGCGCCGTCGACCTCGTGACGGAGATCACCCGCCGCGACGAACCGATCGACCGCGAGTGGCTCCGGGAGAGTCTCGACCGGCGCAACCCATACGTCGATCCGCTGAACCTCCTCCAGACCCACCTGCTCGACAGAGAGGGCCGCTCGACGCTGGAAGAGCAGACCCTCCGCATCACGGTCAAGGGCATCGCGGCCGGGATGAAAAACACCGGCTAACCGAGGCTCCGCTCGACTGCCGCGGCCAGCGATTCGAACTGTTCCGTTGCGGTCGCGGAGTCGTCGAGCGCCCGCACTGGCTGTCCGGACCGCTGTGCCTGCGCGACCGTCTCGGAGTCGGGAACCTTGTGAACCGGCGCGCCGAGCGCGCCGGCGAGCCGTCGCTGTCGCTCGGTCTGCGTCCCGATCCGCTCTGGATCGACGCGGTTGAGCGCGACCCGGACCAGCGGCGTGTCGAGCACTCGTGCGAGTTCGCGGGCGCGGACGGCGTCGGCGACTGCCGGCCGGGTCGGCCGCGTGACCAACAGGCAGGCCTCCGCGGCGAGAAGCGGGAGCCCCGCGTCGCTTCGCATCCCGGCCGGCGTGTCGATTACGACACTCCCGTACCGCCGCGCGACCGCCTCGACGGTTTCGACCAGCGCCGTCGGTTCCGCCGCCCGCGCCCCGGCGAGCGAACGGCCGCAGGGGATCATCGAGACGGCTCCGACGTCCTGGACGGCCTCGAACGGGCTGGCCCGGTCGGCCAACACGTCGTGCAGATCCGGGCCGCGTCCGCTCGGGAGGTCGGCCATCCCCAGGTCGGCGTCCACCGCGACCGCGTCGAGTTCGGACGCGAGGTTGTACGCCACCGTCGACTTCCCGACCCCGCCCTTTCCCGCGGTGACTGCCAGGATCATGCGACCCGTTCGAGGCGTTCGACGGGCACGTCGACCGCGTCGAGTCGCCCGGCGAGCCGTTCGGTTCGGCTCACCAGGTGGTCGAGATGCCGACGGTCGGCACGGAGCTGTCTGTCCAGCCCCTCGACCGCTCCCATCCCGCCGGCCGTCCGCACCGCCTCACGCGCACCGTCGACTGTCCCCGACTCGGTCAACTCCTCCGCGGCCGCAATCCGCCGCTCCAGCCCCTCGAAATACGCCTCGATCGCCGGCGGAACGCCGGTTGCCGCCGCGCTCGGGCCGGGGCCGACGCTCCCCCGCTGTGTCGCGCTCGGGTCGGGATCGGCCTCCTGTCGCGCCGACTCCCGTTCGGGAGTATCCGTCTGAACCGCCGATTCCGCAGACGTTCCGCCGGTCGGGACGGCATCCCGGGGCGGCGTCCCGTCACCGAGCGCCCGGATCACGTCCGCCGGATCGACCTCCTCCTCCTCCGGCGGTCGGGTCGTCACCTCCGCCGGGGGGTCGACCCGCTCTGCCGGTGACGCGTACCCGACGACGAGGCGCTCGTCCTCATCTACCTCTGCCTCGAATACCGGCCCGTCCCACCCGGCGGCGGGTCGACCCTGCCGCCGCGGCGGCCACACCGGTCGCAGGGTGCTCTCGACGCGGACCCGCGTCGCCCGCTCGCTCGTGACCGTGAGTTCGACCAGCGTCACCCCGTCGATACGCTCACACGTCCACTCGAGTGTCGCCATGGGGTGGCTGGTCGCGGTCTCGGATTTAAAGTTTGAGGACCGGCCCGCCCAGCCACGCCCGCGCCGCCGCTGCCGACTCGAACTGCGAGGTTTCGAGGACAATCGGGGCGTCGTACTCCGCCAGACGGGCGACCGCCAGCCCCGCGAGGGCGGGTCGGCACTCGAACGGATCGTCGAGTTGCCTCTCCGATAGCTCTCGGACCGCCGCGGCGAACTCGCCTTCGAGTTGGTCGACCAGCGCCCGGCGGGCGTCCCGGCGGCGGTTTTCGAGTTCGTCTTCGAGCGCGAAGCGGCGTTCGCGCTGATCCCGTCGGCGTCGGGCCGCCGCCTGGTGCTGTTCGTGTCGCTGTGTCGCGGCGGTCGCCGTCGTTTCGAGTTCGGCCAACTCCTGAATCCGGCGCCGCAGTTCCGCTTCGAGGTCGTCGGTTTCGAGTCCGTGCTCCCGGGAGGCAGCCAGCCGACCCCGCGTCTCCGCGACGGCTTCTCGCGCCCGCTGTAGTTTCCTCCGCTCGTCCGCGAGCGCCTCGCGGTGGTCTTCGAGGTCGCTCTCCTCGACGGTAATCGACGACAGTTCCGCTTCGAGACGTTCGATCTCCTCGTCGTGCGGGGTGTCGAGTCCACGGGTTCGTCCCGCCACGGCGAGGGCGGTCCGCGCCCGCAGGCCCATCTCCGGCCGGATGTGGCCGACGTACTCGTGGACGGGGGTGGGATCCGCGCAGTCGATCCGAACTGCCGGTTCCTCGCCGCAGTCGGACGGGTGTCCCCCGCCCGGACCGGAGCGAGTAATTGCCGCCCGGATCCGCTCGGCGTCGATCTGCTGTTCGACCGTCACCGCCTGCCCCGACCGCACGACCGACCCGATCCGGCAGATCATAGCTCCGTCTCTTTCATCTGCTCCGGCGAGGGGAACTCGCGTCCGGCGGCAAACGCCGTGTACGGCACCGCCGCCCGGTCGCGGTCTTCGTAGGCCCGCGCGGCCTCGCGGACGGGATCCGGCACCCGCTCGAACTCGTTGAACGGGTCTGTCTGCTCGACCTGGACGGCTTCGCCGTGCTTCTCCCTGAGTCGAATCACCTGAAACGCGGCGAACTCCGTCTCGCCCAACAGCGCGACGCGACCGAACTGCCGGCGGACGATCTCCTCGTGGGTCCGGCAGATGTTCCGCAGCGACTGTCTCGCGTCTCGCGAGTAGGTGATGACCAGCAGCACACCCGACACATCCGTGATCGACTACCTAAATCTATCTATCGTCGGCGTGCTCGTTCAGGGCTCGGATTCCAGAAGCTCGCGGGTGTGTACGGTCGGCTCCCCGTCTCCGAGCGTGACCCGCGCGTCGAACAGCGACGCGATTGCCGCGACGTCTTGGTCGTCGTGCGCGTTCGGATCCATGTGAAAATGCGCCCGGGCGTCGGCCGCGTAGATCTGTCCGGTGATCGCGTGCAGGAACTCGTAGGCCGTCTGCACGTCGACGTACTGGAGCATCGAGGTGAGCGAATCGAAACAGACCGACACGTGGTCGTCGAACTCCGAGAGGAACTGTCCGATACTGATCCCCAATCCCGTCAGATCACTCGGCGTCGATACCGACTCGGTGACGACCCCGCTGTCCTCGATTTCGGCCGAGGCGTCCCCGACGGTGATGACCCCGATGTTCCCGACGGACTCGTCGTCTACCTGTCCAACGCAGACGCTCGCCTGTCGGGTGAAGGTGACGAACAACACGTTCGGCTCGGCGGCGCCGTCGACCAGCAGTGACGTACAGACCTCTCGCCCGCCCCCGATCGACGGCTCTTCGAGCAGGATGTTCGTCGCCCCGTCCAACTGTGTGCGTAGTCCTGCCATTCCTCGACCCAATTGCAGTTACGTAGTCTGTCCTGATATAAACAGTTTTGTCTTTCCCCGCCGCGGCGTTAGAAATCGACGTCCACTTCGGCCCCTTCGGTCGCGCCGTCGAGACCGTCTTCGTGGGTCTCCGCGGCGAGGTGATCGGAGAGTTCGGTGTCGGTCAGTCGCTCCTCGTATGCGGTCCGGAAGCGCTGGCTCACCCGCCGCGAGCGCTCTCTCGTCTCCAGCACCGCCCGGCACCGCCGGATCTCCTCGGCCGTCGTGTCGAACTCCTCCGCGAGCCTCTCGGCCGATCGCTCGCTGCCGCGGATCGCTTCGACGGTCTCCTCGGGTAGCTGCGGCTCCCCATCCCGAAGCAGATGGAGCTCCATCCGCGCCTCGAACACCGTCTCGGCGTCGAGATCGAACCGCTCCGCCAGTTGCTCGTCGTCCGCGCCGTCGTAGAACGCCTCGATCAGCCGACACCGCGTCTCCTCGTCCATCGAGAGCTCGAATCCGAACTTCTCGCGGAGTTGTTCGACCACCTCGGTGAGGTCCCCGTCGGACCCTCCCAGCAAGGACCCCCGGTCCTCCGTCTGGGATTCGGTCACCGTCTCCTCCTCGGAGACCGAGAGGAAGATATCCCTGAGTTCTTCGGTCTTCTCTTCCATCGTTCTCTCCTCTCGTAGAGACTCGTATAAAAATGCTGGTGATCCTTTTTATTGCAGTACGGCGAGGTCGGACTCCTCGTCGTCCGGTTCCGAGACGAACTCGGTGATGATCTTGCTCTCGGCCCGGTGTAACGTCTCGCTCACCGTCGATTTCGCTCGGTCGACGCTCTCGGCTAACTCCGTCAGCGAGCAGGTCCGGGGCGTGTCGTAGTAGCCCTCGCTGATCGCCGTCTCGATGATCTGCTCCTGGGCGTCGGTGAGTAGCTGATCGTCACCCACCTCCTGTTGGATGTAATCGATACTGAAGGAGAGCCCGAGCGCCCGCAACTGCGTCCCGAGTTCGGAGAGGCGGTCGCTGGGGGCAGTCACCTCCCAGGTGAGCGTCCCGTCTTCGAGTTCGACGGGCATCTCCAGGGGGACTCCGGAGTCCCGCGCCGCGAGCAACAACAGCGGTTGTTCGGTCTCGAACTGCACGAGCGCCCGGTCGCCGGGATCGTTGAGCACCTCGACCTCCCGGATATCCTCGGCCGCGCGCATGTCCGCGAGCAACGAGCTTATTTCGGCGCTGTAAATCTCCGCCAGTCCCACCCCCGAATCACCGTCGGAGAGGGCCGCGAGGATCCTGAATCGCCCGTCGGGATACTGCCGGCTCAACTGGCCGATCCAGACCGCTTCGGGGAGCGTGATCTGGAGCCGTGCTTCTGGCATACGTGTGGGTATTCATCTCTGCACCCAACCTCTTCTCCCCGAATATATTGGGGGGTTTATTATATCACCTCTCGACGGTGATCTCTCCGGTCGCGTCGATCGTCACCTCGTAACCTTCGATTGTGACGGTTCGCTCGCCGTCCGCGGACCCATCGATGAGTTGTCGCAGTCGCTCGTGATCGATGTCGTAGTCGGTGTCCCGGAGGTCGGCTTCTTCGAGGTCGGTCGCCGCCGTGAGCGCCTCGGTGATGGCCTCGGTTATCGGCGTCGGGGCCACCCACTCCTCGTCGGTCGCCCGCATGACGTAAACCTCCCCACTCTCAGGGCTCATACACCGTAATACACGCGAGCTATATAAATAGCCCTCGGGTGCTTTCACAGCGAGAAGCCGCGCTGTCGGGTGGTGGCTTCGGGAAAAGGTGCCGGTTGGAGGGTCAGAACTGTCAGAGGCACGGTCCGGGTTACTCCTCCCCCAACCTCGGCAGGAGACAGTTGCGGCGGTGTACATATATGAATATTGCCGGTTATTTCATGCCGTTTATATATGGGTTGTATCACGCCGTGGTATTCCCGGACGGTGAGCGGTCACAGGTTCTCCCCCTGGTAGGAGCCGTCGTACTGACCGACGTGGTCGGCCTCGGCGAGGACGAGTTGTGCGACCCGCGCGCCGGCTTCGAGTTCGATCTCGTGATGGACTTCCAACAGCCCCTCTCCACGGCCCTCGTAGCCGGCGTCCCAGACCGCGGTATCGAGCATACAGGAGTTGCGTAGCAGCGACGACCGCGGGTACAGAAAGCCGACGTGATCCTCGGGGATCCGGACTTGCTCGGCGTACCGGACGATGTAGCCCCCGGGCGAGAGCGTGTAGAATCCCTCCGTGGGGTCGAGTTCCCGACGTTCCCCGACGGTTTTCCCCTCGCGGCTGATCCGCCCCGACGTCGTCTGCTCGAAGACCGCACCCAGCGTGAGGTCGACGCCGTTGGGCTGGATCTGTGTGTCGCGCAGGTCCCCGAGTTGCTCGGCGACGAACGCGCCGCTTCTGAACATGTCCGTTCCGAGGTCGTCGCTACCCAAAAATACTGGCGGTTCGGAGCGCGACGCTGCCGTTCATTTCAGTTACTCGTCCAATCACAGCGATATGTGCGGACAAATACGCGCGAACAACATGATTTATGCGTACGGATAGTCGAAGTGCAAACGCTATGGGACAGACACTAACGGAAAAGATCCTCGATGACCACCTCACGGAGGGCGAACTCGAACCCGGTGAGGAGATCGGCATCGAGATCGATCAGGTCCTGACACAGGACACGACCGGTACGCTCGTTTGGCTGCAGTTCGAGGCGCTCGGCCTCGACGAGGTCCAGACCGAGCTTGCCGCACAGTACTGCGATCACCAGACCTATCAGTTCGACTTTAAGAATACGGACGATCACCGCTTCCTGCGATCTGCGGCCGGTACCTTCGGCGCGTACTTCTCGCGACCCGGTAACGGTATCTGTCACAACGTCCACCGGGAGAACTTCGCCGCGCCCGGCAAGACGCTGCTGGGCTCGGACTCCCACACGCCGACTCCGGGCGGGCTCGGTCAGCTCGCCATCGGATCGGGGGGACTCGACGTCGCCGTCGCGATGGGTGGGGGCTCGTACTACATCGAGATGCCCGAGATCACCGAGGTTCGACTCGAAGGCGAACTGCCCGAGTGGGCGACCGCCAAGGACGTCATCCTCGAGATGCTGCGTCGCCTCTCCGTCAAGGGCGGCGTCGGCAAGATCTTCGAGTACACCGGTCCGGGCGTCGAGACGCTGTCGGCGCCGGAGCGGATGACGATCACTAACATGGGTACCGAACTCGGTGCCACCTCGTCGATCTTCCCGACCGACGAGCGCACCGAGGAGTACCTCGAGAAGGTCGGCCGTGCCGACGAGTACAGAGAGCTGCAGCCCGACGACGACGCCGAGTACCACGACTCGATCACCATCGACCTCAGCGACCTCGAACCGCTGATCGCGCAGCCGTCGATGCCGGACAACGTCGTTCCGGTCAGTGAGGCCGCGGGCACGGACGTCGAGCAGGTCATCGTCGGTTCCTGTACCAACGGTGGCTACGTCGACATCCTCCCGGCCGCGAAGATGCTCGAAGGCCGCTCCGTCGACCTCTCGACGGAGATGATCGTCGCGCCCGGTTCCAAGAAGTCCAGCGAGATGCTGGCCCGACAGGGCTGGACCGCCGAGATGATGGCCGCCGGTGTCAACTTCTCCGAGGCGACGTGTGGTGCCTGTATCGGCATCGGCCACGTCCCCGGTTCGGACTCGGTCTCGCTGCGTACCTTCAACCGGAACTTCGAGGGTCGCTCGGGAATCGAGGACGACAACGTCTACCTCTGCTCGCCGGAAGTGGCGACCGCGGCCGCGATCAAGGGCGAAATCGTCGATCCGCGCGACCTCGCGGACGAACTCGGCGACCTCGAAGCGCCCGGGCTGGAACTGCCCGAGGCCTACGAGGGCGCGGAGAACGACATCATCGAGCCCGACGAGGCCGTCGACGACGAACTCATCAAGGGGCCGAACATCGGCGACGTGCCGCTGAAAGACCCCCTCGACGCCCACCTCGAAGGCGAGACGCTGCTGAAGATGGACGACAACATCACGACCGACCACATCATCCCTGCGACCCAGGACATCCTGATGTACCGGTCGAACATCCCGAAACTCTCCGAGTTCACGCTCTCGCGAGTGGACGACACCTTCGCGGAGCGTGCCCTCGAGAGCGACGGCGGCTTCCTCGTCGCCGGCGAGAACTACGGCCAGGGCTCCTCGCGTGAGCACGCGGCGCTCTGTCCGATGTATCTCGGCGTCGAGGGCGTCCTCGCACAGAGCTTCGCACGGATCCACCGCGCGAACCTCTTCAACTTCGGGCTCCTGCCACTGGAGATCGACGAGGACACCTACGAGCAGATCGAGCAGGGCGACAACATCGAGATCGTCGACGACGTCGCCGAGGCCGTCCGCTCGGGCCAGGAGGAGTTCACCATCCGCGTCAACGACGACTGGGAGGCGACGGGCATCCTCGAAGCCTCCGACCGTGAGCGAGACATCCTCGCCGCCGGTGGGAAACTCTCCTACGTCAAACAGCAGCACGACGACGGCGCCTCGGCGCCCGCAGACGACTAACTCGCTACCGGATTCGCTCTTTTTTGCCCGTACTGGTTCGCCGGTGAGGCTCAACTCCGCATCGAACCGCCGTCGACCGGCACGGCGGCACCGGTGACGTAGCTCGCACGCTCGCTAGAGAGGAAGGCGACCACGTCGCCGAGTTCGCCCGGTTCGCCGATCCGGTCCAGCGGCACGTCCGCGGCCCAGTCCTCGTAGCCGGCCTCGTAGTCCTCGAACTCGCCGCGTTCGACCGCCGCCTCGATCAGGTTCTCGATCCGGCTGGTCTCGTGTGCGCCCGGCAGGACGGCGTTGACCCGCACCTCGGGTGCGAACTCCCGCGAGAGCGTCTTGACGAGGCCGATCACCGCCCGCCGGACGGAGTTCGAGAGCACGAGGCCGTCGATGACCTCCCGCACCGACCGCGAGGTGATCGCGACGGCCGTGCCCGCGTCACTTTCTTCGAGATACGGACGGCTCTCCCGGAGCGTCCAGACGGCGCTCATCACGAGCAGGTCGTAGGCGTCGTACCAGTCGTCGTCGTCCATCGAGGAGAACGGCCCGCTCGGCGGACCGCCGGCACTGGTGACGACGTGATCGATCCCGCCGAGTTCCTCGGCAGTCTCTTCGACGAACGCGCTGACGTGATCCGGGTCGGTGATGTCCGCCTCGACGGCGAGTACGTCGCCGTCACCCGCTTCCCGGAGTTGCCGTTCGGCAGTTTCGAGGTTGGCCGTCGTTCGACCGCAGACCGCCACATCCGCTCCTTCGGCCGCCAGCGCCGTCGCGCTCGCGAGGCCGAGACCGCTGCTTGCTGCCGTGCACAGTGCCGTGTTACCGTCGATCCCGAGATCCATATCCGGAGTGTCGGCCGACGGCCACTAAGCCCTGTCTCTCCCGGCGACAAGTTCGGCTCCCCGAACAGAAACGCATATACGCGCCGGATAGCAGGATGAGAGTATGGAGGCAGTCGTGCTTGCCGGCGGGTACGCGACGCGATTGTGGCCGATCACCCGCCACCGCCCGAAGATGTTGCTCCCTGTCGGTGAGCGGACGGTCATCGATCGCATTCTCGCGGAACTGGAAGACGACGACCGGATCGAGACCGTCTATCTCAGCACAAACGAGCGGTTCGCGGACACCTTCGCGGACCACCTCGCGGACTCCCCCTTCGAGAAACCTCAACTCAGCGTCGAGGAGACCACCGAAGAAGACGAGAAGTTCGGCGTTATCGGTGCACTCGCCCAGCTCGTCGACCGCGAGGGCATCGCCGGAGAGGATCTCCTGGTCGTCGCGGGCGACAATCTCATCAGTTTCGATATCTCCGCGTTTCTCGATTTCTTCGCCGAGGAGCGAACGCCGACGCTGGCGGCCTACGATGTCGGGACGCCCGCCGACGCCAGCGAGTACGGCGTGATCGACCTCGACGGCGACCGGGTCCAGTCCTTCGAGGAGAAACCCGACGAGCCGCCCAGTTCGCTCGTCTCGATCGCCTGTTACGCGTTCCCGGGCGAGGACGTTCGCTTCGAGGAGTACCTGGCGGGAGACAACAACCCCGACGAACCGGGCTGGTTCATCCAGTGGCTCCAGAGCCGTCGGCCGGTTCGGGCGTTCACCTTCGACGGCGCGTGGTTCGACATCGGCACGCCGGAGGGGTATCTCGACGCCGTCGCGTGGGCGCTGGACGGCGAGAACGTCATCGACCCCGGCGCGACCGTCGAAAACACCGAACTCGGGACGAACGTCCACATCATGGACGGCGCACGGGTCTCCGACTCCTCGCTCGATCGGACGCTCGTCTTCCCGGACGCAGTCATCTCCGAATCGGCGTTCCGGGAGTCGATCATCGACTGCGAGGCGGAGGTCAACGGCCTGGACCTCGCCGGTGCGTTGATCGGCGCCCACAGCGAACTGCCCTGAAACGCAGTGCTTTACTCGCTCGGCGCTGTCTACAGCATCACCGCGATGGATCTCAATCAGGACATCTTCGTTCGACTGCTGCTCGGCGCGTTCGGATTGACGCTGTTGGCGTTTTTCATCCGCGGGCTGAGCCTCGCCTTCGCCGGTGCCAACACTGCCGCAACGCTGTCGACGCCCGTGTTCATTCTCGCGATCCTGTGCGCCTTCGCCGGATTCGTCCTCGCGGTGGTCGTCAAGGCGCAGTCACTGATCGGCGGGGAGTCCACTCAGTCGACCAGATAATCGTCCTGCACGTCGAGCACCTCCGCCGAGTCCGCACAGTCGGCGTACCGCCGCAGCGGTTCGGCGTTGAGATCGAGAAACGTCTCGCCCCACCGAAACTTCGAGAGGATCTCCTCCGCCTGCGCGGATTCGCCGAGAATCCACAGCGCGCCCGCGAAGGCCTCGACAGTGTTCAACTGGAAGGGCGTGCCGTAGTTGACCGGGTTCCCCGCCACGAGGAAGGGCAGCGACCGCTGCGGGCCGTCGAGATCGAACGCCTCCTCCTGTGCCGTCTCCCAGGAGCAGTCCAGCGCGATCAGCCGCTCGGCGTCCGCGTCGGCCGGCGACAGCGCCCGCTCGGCGAAGGGGTTGAGGACGATCCCCGGCGGCGTCGCCGGCGTCGACCGATGCAGTTCCGCGAGACCGAAGCGGGCGAGCTTTCGGGCCGTACACTTCTCGGGGTCGTCGTCGCCCTCGTATCGGACGTGTAACTCCACACGCTCGTTACCGACTGCCCGGGCAAAAACCGCTCGCTCGACGGTCACTCGCCGTTCTCCGACTCGACCCGGTCTAACAGATACAGATCGAGCAGCGACAGCAGCATGATCGAGCCGGGAAACGCCACGTTCATCGCCGAGAGCTCGCCGTTGAGCACGCTCGTCACGAACGGTTCGGAGGCGCTGACCGTGTACGTACTCAAAACGAGCGTGCAGACGAACAGCACCACCCACGCCAGTCCCCGACGGAACCGACGCCTGTAGAGGTGGCCGAACCCGGCCACTAGGAGCGTCAACCCCACAGCCACCGCCATGTGGAACTCGGTAACCGGGAGTCCCGTCTCTCTCTGTGTTTCCATATCCGCGAAAGTTGTGCGTATGTTTGATTGCGCTCCGTATTTAAGTTCTTGGGCTCATTCTGTCGGTTGTCTGTCAGACCGGGGTCTGACAGCCGGTGCCGGCCGTTCAGTCGGTGTAGGTTTCGATCCGTTCGATCCGTTCGTCTGACAGAGTGAACAGATCGACGAACCCGGTGATCGTCTCCCCGTCGGCGACGAGTCGTCCCCTCACCGCGAGGTCGCTCCCGTCTGTCGCCCGATAGATCCGCTCGATTGGATGGGTGGTCTCCGTCATCGGGCGACCGTCGCGCATGAACGACAGGAACTCGTCCCTCCCGGTCAGCGTCATCTCCGGTCGCTCGTGGACGAACTCCTCCGATAAGATCCCCGCCAACTGGTCGTAGTTCTGACTGTCCAGGCTCTCGTAGTAGGTCCGTACGAGTGCCTCGCCGTCGGTCGTCTGTGGGTGCTCAGTCATAGTGAATCCGGAACTCCGTGGTCTCCGGTGTCGTCGCTCTGTTGTTCGTCCTCCTGATCCTCCGCTGTCGGGTCTGTCAGTTCGAGATCGACGTCGTCATCGGCATCCCCGGTCGCGGTGCCCGCTTCGGGTTCGTCCGGGATCTCCTGCTCCGGCTCGGGGTCGGACAGGTCCGCCGCTTCGGTCTGTTCTTCGAGTTCGGCCGTGATCTCTTCGAGTTCCTCGTCGTCGATCTCTGCGCCGGCCCCCTCGTCCTGCCGGTCGCCGGCAGCCCCCCCGTCGACGGTCTCCTCCCGGCTATCTGTGCCGAGTCGGTCGTCGATGTCGGCGTCGAGCGTCGCCGCCGGTCCGTCAGTCTCGGCCAGGTGGACGGGGCGCTCGTCGTCCTGTTCGGCGGGGTCGTCTTCGGGCGGCATCTCGTCGGGATCCGGCGGCTCGTGGAGGTCTCGCGCCGTTTCGAGCGGGGCTTCCGCGTCGCCGCGGAGGGAGTCTCCCCTCGCGCCCTCTCCGCTGGCGAACGCGCTCGCGGAATCAGCGAGCCAGTCGGCGGCCCGCCACAGGGCCTCGGCTTTCTCCTCCGCGCGCTCGAAATACGTCCGTGTCTCCGCGCTCCCGGCGAACCGGACCGCCGTATTGAACTCCTCGCCCGCCTCGTCGAACTCCTCTGCGGCCTGTGTGAAATCCGTCTGGGCCATCATCCACTCGTGGTCCTCGTAGGCGTTCATGGCGCTGGTAAACGCCCGCCGACCCTCCATGTAGTGGGCGTGTCCGACCCGGTACCGCGACTGGGCGGTTTCACTGTCGCCGATGTCCTCGACGGCCTCTCGTAGTTTCTCGGCCGCCGGCACGTCTTCCGGGTGCGCCCCGGCCCAGGTGTACTGGACCGTCCCGGCGTGATCGACGACGATCACCGCTCGGGTCGCGAGATAGCCCGCCCGGTCGTCTTCGACCGCGACGCCGTAGGCGTCCGCGACAGTCCCGCGACTGTCCGACAGAAGCGGCATGTGGAGGTCGTACTCCTCGGCGAAGGCCCGGTGGCTGTAGACGCTGTCACCGGATATGGCGAGCACCTGCACGTCTTTCTGCATCGTGAACAGATCGAGCGCGTCGAGTCCGGTCTCGCCCCCCGAGCAGGCGGGGTTGAAATCGCCGGGGTAAAACGCCAGGATGACGACCTTCTCGCCGAGGATCCCGTCGAGATCGAGATCGACGATCTCGCCGTCTCTGACCCCCGGTAACGTAAACGACGGCGCCTCGTCGCCCGATTCGATCATTACCTCTCTCTTTCCCGGTATTCGTACTTAATACTGTGCCCGCGGCTACCGAGTGTGAAAACGGAAAGGAAAGCGCCCGCGGGAAAAAACCGCGGGCACTTGCCGCCCTGAATTGGTCCCCGCTGACGCTTCGGCCCTCCAGACGAAGCGTCATGTGAAACAATCAGAGGCAGAGTATTAAATGTAATGGCTGCGGGTCGCTTTGCGTCACATGTGCTCCTCTTCGAGCACCCAGCCGATTGCCCGCTTGTAGTAGGTGAACATCTGTCTCACACCTTCGTGGTCCATGTCTTCGGATTCGAGCTGCTCGGTGAGAAACTCGTACTGCTCGCGGATTTCCTCTTCGTCACGCATACCCGTATGTACGACCGGACACATCAAAACGTTTCGTTCAACGGATGTGTTGGCCCCGCGCCAGGACGGCCGGATATATGCGTCCGGACCCGCAAGCGTGGGTATGAACATCCGCGGCAACCGCAAGTGTACGGCCTGTGGGGCCCGGTGGTCGTACTACGAGACCGGCGACATCGCCTGTCCGGAGTGTGGGAGCCTCAAAAGCGTCGGGACCGACGAGCGACAGCTACACACCGCCGGGACGGCCGACCTCGACCTGACGGGAGTCGTCGCAGACATCGATACCGTTTCGACCCGAGAACTCGCAGACAGCGCGGGCGAGGAGGTCGCAAGCTACATCCGGACCGTCGGCTTCATCGACGCCGGAACGCTCCAGCCGCTGTCGGAGACCTACGTCGGTGCCTGTGAACTCCGCCGTGTCAGCACGACCCTCGGCCGACTGCTCGAAATCAGTACGGACGAGGAACTGTACTTTCTCTCCCTGCTCCGTGGTGTCGCCGACGGCGAGCGACCGCCTCCGAGCGAGGTTCCAGAGACGTTCCGCCCCGAGCGCGGCCTCGCCGCGACGGCCGCCGTCGACGCCTACCTGACCGACCTTCGACGCGTCTACGACGACCGCGAACAGCCAGTCGACCAGGCGCTGTCCTGGGTCAGCACGCAGAAAAAGCGGATCGAAGCCCTCGACGGCGATGTCGACCCGACGGAGGCCGACCGCCTCGTCAGAACGGTCCAGGATATCGGCCGGTATCTCCGGACGGAGGACGAATCCGCACTCGCTCGCGCCCTGGACAGCGTCGACACGGAAATTCGTTGATCCGGGGGGCGTGCGCCGTCTCTGTTCTGGCCGAATGATTAAACACGCTGCCGTTAGAGGTATGAGACAGGGTGACGTTCGCGGATCCGCTCAGCGGCGAGCGGACGAGCGCGGCCGACCAGGCGCGCAGGAGAGGGGACTGGTATGACAACAGGACAACGACGAACTGAGACGCTATACGAGATTTCGCTGGCTATCCGGCAGCGCGGCTCGCTCGCGGAGACTGCCCGAGCGGCCCTGTCGGCGTACGTCGATCACCTCGACTGCTCGGCGGGGGCCGTCCTCGAACGCACGACCGGGCCGTCCTACGACCTCGTCGCCGCCGTTCCGTCGGACGCGACGGACTTGGAGGCGTACGAACAGGCCCACCGGCGACTACAGCGACGGAGGGACCGAACGGACCGGGAGCGGTTTCCACTGTCGGCTCGCTCCTCGGACGAGACTCGGTACTGGCTGTTCGAGCTTCCGGGATTCGGTGTGGTTTTCCTCGCCGGCGACGCGCTCGACCGGCAGACGGCACACGCCCTAGATGCGGTCAACGAGCAGTTCGCGGCCGCCTGTCGCAACGCCCGCGAGACGGAACAGCTCCGGGCCGAGCGCGACCGGTTCGAGGCCATCTTCGACGCGATTCAGGAGCCAATCGTCACCGCCGTCTACAAGGACAACGAGCCGATCATCCGGCGGGTCAACGATACCTTTCTCGACGTGTTCGGCTACGACGAGGCCGAGGTCATCGGGATGAGCGTCAACGATCTCATCGTCCCCGACGACCAGACTCAGCGGACCGAGGCCAGGGGCATCGACGAACAGCTCGCCAGCGGCGAACCGGTCACCCGCGAGATTCGTCGCCAGACGACCGACGGGATGCGGGATTTCCTCCTCCGTGCCGTCCCCGTCGACGCCGACGACAGCAACGAGTACGTCGGCATCTACGTCGACATCACCACGAAGGGCCGCCAGCGCCGCTTCGAGTGGCTCTACAACGAGACCCGAGAGATCCTGGCGAGCAAGGACACCGAGACGATCTGTGAACACACCATCGCTACCAGCCGCGAACTGATCGACTTCTCGCGCGCGGCAGTGTATCTCTACGACCGGGACGAGGAGGCGCTCGTCCCCGCGGCCACGACCGGCGGCAGCCACGAGTGGGAACAGTACACCGACGACGGAAGCGTCGCCTGGGATGTCTACCGGAGCGGCCCGCGGTGGTTCGAGGATCTCTCGAACTGCGAGCGGACCGTCCCCTGCGGGGAGAAACACGGCAGCGCGCTGTTCGTGCCGCTGGGCGAGCACGGCGTGTTGATGATGTCGACCGACGAGCCCGGGAGCTTCGAGGAGACCGACTTCCAGGTGGCGAAACTGCTCGCGGTCATCGTCGAGACGGCGCTGGACCGGGCGCTGCGCGAACAGGGGCTCGAAGAGATCCAGTCGATCACCCGCCGGATTCTCGACGCCGAGGACCACGAAGACGCCGCCCGGGGCGTCCTCGATCAACTGCCGAACGTCCTCGACATGCCGATCTCCTCGATCTGGCGGTACGACGGCGCCGACGACGCCCTCGAACCGATCGCGATGAGCGACGGGGCGCTCGAACTCGTCGACGAGGTCCCGACGTTCTCCGGCGACGAGAGCATCGCCTGGCGCGCGTTCAACGACGGCGAGACGAAACTCGTCTCGGACGTTCCCTCCCACGGGGCCGTCTACAACGAGGAGACGCCGCTGCACTCGGAGATTATCATGCCGCTGGGTGATTTCGGCGTACTCGTTACCGCGTCGACCCGCCGCGGGAGTTTCTCCGAAGGCGAGCGTCGGTTGCTGGAGACGCTCGCGGCCAACGTCGAGACGGCGATGCGGCTCGTCAGCCGGCGTCACGAGCGGGATCTGCTCGACCAGGTGATCGCGCGGGTCCTGCGGCACAACCTCCGCAACGACCTCAACGTGATCCAGGGCCACGCCACGGCGCTGACCGACCACGAGGAGAGCCGGGCCCACGCCGAGGCGATCATCGAACACTGTGAGAACCTCCAGAAGACCGCCCAGAACGCCCGGCGGATGCGCGAAATCGTCGAGTCGAGCGGCGAGACGACGACGCTGTCGCTCCCGGAAGCGGTCGATCACGCGCTGCGCCGCATCACCGACCACTTCCCCGATACAGACCTCACCGTCGAAGTCGAGTCGACGCCGCGGATCGTCGCCCACCCCGCGCTCCCGACCGCGATCGAGCAGTTACTCGAAAACAGCATCGAACACGGTCGAAGCTCCGACGCGGCCGTCGGCATCCGCGTCTTCGAGGAGGGGGATACGGCCGTCGTCGAGATCACCGACGACGGCCCCGGCATCCCGCAGGAGGAACTCGATATCCTCGATCAGCACGGCGAGTCCGCGCTCGAACACGGGAGCGGGGCGGGGCTGTGGATGGTCGACCGCGTCGTCGAGTACTCGAACGCGACTATCGAGTTCAACACCGACGACGGGACGACCGTTCGGCTCCGCTTCGACGCCGCCTGACCCCCGGTTTTCATTACAGATACTGATGCAGATACAATGTGACGGCGATCGCAGAGTTCACACTCGCGCCGACAGCCTTCCCGCTGGGCCGAGTTTTCGAGGAGTATCCCTCGGTCCAGCTCACACTCGACTGTGTCGTCCCGACCGGAGACACGATGCTGCCGTATTTCTGGATCAGCGCCCCCGAAGAGGAGCTGTCGGAGATTCTGTCGCTGCTGGAGACGGTCACAGAGGTTCGTTCGGTCGAGCTTCTGGACACGGTCGACGGAGAGGGGCTGTTCGAGATCGACTGGCGTCCCGACCATCTCGGGCTGTTGGAGGCGCTCGCCAGGTGTGGCATCACCGTCCTCTCCGCGGACGGGTCGGCCCACGGCTGGCTGTTCGAGCTTCGCAGCACCGACCGAGCGGAGTTCGCCTCCTTCCAGCGACACTGCCAGCGCCTCGGTGTCCCGGTCTCACTGGTCCACATCTCCGATCTGTCCGAGCTAAACGTGGGCACTGTCAACTGTCTCACGCCGCCCCAGCGCGAGGCGCTCGAACTCGCGTACAGAGAGGGTTACTACGACGACCCGCGCGGAGCGACGCTCGCCGCGCTGGCGGAGGAACTCGATATCTCCCGGCAGGCCCTTTCGGATCGGCTCCGGCGCGGCTACCGCACGCTCATCAAACAGGGACTGCTCCACCACGACCCCCGAGATAGCTGACCGCACTTAATACGGTTACTTATGCAAACCCGCAATTAAGCCGGCTGGATCCCATCGGTACGCACGATGTCAGAGGACGATCCACACATCTCTGTGTCAGTTTCTGAATTGTCTGGAGAGCAGTCACCGAGTCAGCAGATCATCGAACTGGTCGGCGAACACTCCGATACGCCGCTCGTTCCCAACGGCGAGGCGGGGCCAGATCAGGTACTTCCGCCGCTGCACTCCGTCGTCGATACGGAGGCGCTCGATTCGCTGATCGACTCTGTTCTCGACGGGCCGACCGACGGACGCGTCGAATTCTCCTATCACGGCTACACGGTGGTCGTTCGCATCGACGATCCGTCGTCGACAGTCCACGTACAGCCCACACAGCCCGCCGAGCCGTGTTCACCCAGCGCCGACGATTAGGGTAACGCGACGTCGATTCCTTCCTGGAGACCTGTCGCCTTGACCGTGTTGTACAGAAGCATCGCCCGGGTCATCGGCCCGACACCGCCCGGGACGGGCGTGATCGCGCTCGCTTTCTCGCTGGCGCTGTCGAACTCGACGTCACCGACGAGTTCGTACCCCTTGTCGGTGTCGGCGTCGACGCGGTTGATTCCGACATCGATCACGACGACGCCCTCCGAGAGCATCGACCCGTCGATGAACTCCGGGATCCCGGTCGCGGCGACGAGGATGTCCGCGTCCCGCGTCTTCTCGGCCAGGTCGTCGGTCCGGGAGTGACAGATCGTCGTCGTCGCGTTGCCGCCGGGGGCCTTCTGGATGAACAGGTTGGCCATCGGCTTTCCGACGATCCGCGAGCGACCGACCACGACGGCGTCTTTGCCTTCGGTCTCGATTCCCTCCGCTTCGAGCAGTTTCTGGATCCCGTGGGGGGTACAGGGCTTGTACCGGGGGTAACCGGCGACGAGGCGGCCGACGTTCTCGGGATGGAAGCCGTCGACATCCTTCATCGGGTCGATCCGTTCGAGCACCTCGCGGTAATCGACGTGCTCGGGCACCGGCGACTGGACGAGGATCCCGTCGACATCGTCGTCGTCGTTCAGTTCGTCGATGACGTCGAACAGCTCCGAGGCGGGCTCGTCCACGTCGAGTTCGATGTCCCGGGCGTCGATACCGAGTTCCTCGCAGTCGTTTTGCTTCATCGCGACGTAGGTCTCGCTCGCCGGATCGGGACTCATCAGTACGGTCGCCAGCGTCGGCCGGTGGCCGCTGTCAGCCAGAGAGTCCACCGCCGCCTGTAGCTCCGAGCGCAGATCCGCGGCGATTTCTTCTCCGTCGATCAGCTCTGTCATATCAAATACAGCGGGACCGCGAGTCTTGAACGTCCCGGATTCCATTGCGTGGTGATAATTACAACTTTATGTAGTTGCAGGGCATAGTGTTAGTTCAGTAATACTGTTCACTTCTGAGTGAACGGAAGGGGTGTCCACCGAATGCACGCATCGATTGGGGCTGCGACAGTCGCATACGTCACAGCGGCGCAATCGGAGATCGAACTCGACCTGGAGGCGACGACGGTCTCGCTGCCGGCCGAACCGGAGGATGTCGGCCGGCAGCTCTCGGCGGAGGTGTCCTGCGTGCTGGTCGCGGCGGATATCCCTCCCGAACAGGCGCTGGCCACGGTCCGTGCGATCAGACGTGACAACCCCTCCCTGCCCGTGATCGCGTTCGCGGGCGACCGCGACAACCCGTTTACCGACCGGCTCTTCCAGGCCGGAGTGAGCGATGTCTTGCAGTCGACGGCCGAACAGACGCCGACGACACTGCTCCGGCGACGGATCGAGGCCGCGACACAGGAGGGGGCCTTCGAGACCGAGCGGCGCTCGCTTCTCGAACGGTACGAGACGCTTCTGGACACGGCCGGTGACGCGATCTACCAGGTCGACCTCGACGGCTACATCGTCGAGGCCAACGAGGCCTCGGCCGATCTGCTCGGCTACGACCGCGAGGAGATCACCGGGACACACATCTCGGAGTTTCTCGACGAGGAATCGCTCCGGCGGGGCCAGGAACTCGGCCGGCAGCAGTTGGCCGGTGAGATCGACGACGTGACGACGGTCGATCTCACGTTCGACCCGCGGGAGGGGGATCCCATCCCCTGTCGGGCGCGCATCTCGGCGATCCGCGAGAACGATTCGGTCGTCGGCTGGGTCGGCGTCTCGCGGGACGTCCGGGAGCAACGCCGCCGGGAGGCGGAACTCGAACGGACCCGCGAGCTACTCGCCAACGCCGAACGTCTCGGTGATGTCGGGGTCTGGGAACTCGGTCCCGACGACGACCGGCTGTTCTGGTCGGAGGGTGCCCGCCGTATCCGCGGCGCGAGCGACGACCTCAACCCGACCCGGGAGAACGTGCTGGAGTTCTACCACCCCGAGGACCGCGACCGGATCTCGGAGCTCGTCCAGCACTGCGAGGAGACCGGCGAGGAGTTCAGCACGGAGGCGCGAATCATCACGTCCGACGGCGAGCAACGCTGGGTCCACCTCCAGGCCGAGGGGATCGAGACCGGCGGCGACGCCTACAACGTCCGCGGCTACATTCAGGATATCACCGAACGAATCGAACGCGAACAGGCCTTACAGGCCGAGCGCGATTTGATCGAACAGATCCTCGAGATCAGCCCTATCGGCATCGTCTCCGTCGACACGGACGGCCGCATCGTCCGAGCGAACGAGCAGGCCTCGGAGATTTTCGGCACGCCCGAACGCTCGCTCGAAGGCGCGTTCTACACCAGCGAGGACCTCCGCGTGTTCACTCCCGACGGGACTGAACTCGAACCCGGGGAGTATCCGATCACCCGCATCCTCGAAGACGGCGAGGAGGTGCTCGACGAGCGGCTGGTCGTCGAACGGCCCGACGGCGAACGCCGCACCATCGCCCTCGACGGCGTCCCGCTCCGCGAGGACGGCGAGATCCGACAGGCGATTCTCACCGTCGACGACGTCACCGAAGACGTCGAGCGGGAGACGCGGCTGACCGAACAGCGCAACGAACTCGCACAGCTCGATCACATCAACCGGATCATCCGCGGCGTCGACCAGGCGCTTCTCGGCGCCGAGAGCCGCGAGGAGATCGTTCAGGCGGTCTGTGATCACCTCTCCTCCTCGAACCGCTACCGGTTCGCTATCGCGGTCGATCTGGTCGACGGTCGCCTGGAGCCGGAAGCGTGGGCCGGTCCCGCCGAGGAGTACATCGAGACCATCTCGCCCACCGATCCGGGCAGCGTCGAGACCTGGCCGGCGACGAAAGCCATCGAGGACCAGACCGTCCACGCGATGCAGAACATCGCCGACCCGGTCGAGTTCGCCGAGGCCGACTGGCAGGACGCGGCGCTGGACGCGGGCGTCCGGTCGGTCGTCGCCATCCCGATCGTCTACGAGGACCAGTCCTACGGCGCGATCACCGTCTACGCGCCCTTCGAGAACTCCTTCACCGAGCGGGAACTGGACGTGCTCGGAGAACTCGGTGACACCGTCGGCTACGCCATCGCGGCGGTCAAACGCCGGGAGCGCGAGGAGATCCTCACGTCGCTGTACGAGACGACGCAGGACCTGTTGGCCGCCGAAACCGAACAGGAGGTGACCGACGCCGTCGTCGACGCCGCGAGCGAGGTGCTGGAGCCTCCGGGGATCGGTATCTTCCTGTTCGACGACGACCGCAACGTCCTCGCGCCGGCCTCGACCACCGAGGAACTGATGAGTTACTACGGCGAGGCGACGGAGTTCGGGCCGGGGCGTCCGGACGCGGTCACCTGGCACGCCTACGCCACCGGCGAGACGCAGTTCTATCACGATATTCGTGAGTCCGACCACATCGCCTACCCGGAGACGGACGCCCGCAGCACGCTGTTGATCCCGCTCGGGGAACACGGCGTGTTCGTCGTCTCCTCGCCCGAGCGAGGCGTCTTCAGCGAGGAGAAACGCCGACTGATCGGCCTGCTCGCGACGACGACGGAAGCGGCGCTGGATCGGGTCGCCGGCCGCGCGGACATCCGCGAGCGCGACCGCGAACTCGCGGCCCGCGCCGAACGCGTCGACCGACTCGAGCACTCGCTGGGCCTGCTCCGGGGGACGGTCGATCTCCTCGGACAGACGAGCACCCGGGCCGAACTCGAACGCCGGACCTGCGAGCAGATCGCAGCCGCCGAGGAGTACGTCTTCGCGTGGATCGGCAGCGTCCCGCCGGACGAGGAGGCCGTCGACCCGTCGACGTGGGCCGGCGACACGGACGGCTACCTCGACAACGTCTCCCTCGAGTTCGGCAGCAACGAGCCGGCCGTTCGGGCGGCACAGACGGACGACCCCGTCGTCGTCTCCGACGCGACCGACCAACTCCAGACCCGCGAGTGGGCGCGCCAGGCCGTCGATCGCGGCGTCCAGTCCGTCGCCGCCGTGCCGCTGGTCCACGGCGAGACGACATACGGCGTCCTCGCCGTCTACGCGAGCGAGCCGGACGCCTTCGACGAGCCGGTTCGATCCGTGCTCACACAGCTCGCCCGGACGGTCGCCTACGGGATCAACGCAATCGAGACCAGCCAGGGCGTGCTCGCCGAACAGCTCACAGAGCTAGAGCTGTCGATCGAGACGCCGGGAACCTTCCTGAACGCGGTCGCCAGGGTCGCGGGCCAGCCGGTGACGTACCGCGAGATCACCCCGGAACCCGGCGGCAGCGCCCGCGTGCTGTTCGCACTCGACGACCCGCCGGTCGAGGAGATCCTGGCCCTGGAGTCGGAGTTCGTCACCGTCGACTTGCTGACCCACATCGAACGCGGCGGCGAACAGCTGTTTCGCGCGACGCTGTCCGGACAGACCGTCGCTGCGGTCCTGCTGGACTGCGGTGCGATCCCCCGACGCGTCGTCGCCGAAGCCACCGAGACCCGGGCGGTGCTCCGGCTCTCCCGTGAGATCGACGTGCGAGTCTTCCTCGACCGCGTCCGACAGCAGTATCCCGACACGGAACTGCTCTCCCGGAAAGATGTCGAGCGAACGCAGGCCGAGGAGACTGCCATGGCCGCCGCTATCGAGGAGAAACTCACCGACCGCCAGCGCGAGGTGCTGGTGACGGCCTACGAGAGCGGCTTCTTCGAGTCGCCCCGGGAGACCACCGGCGAACAGCTCGCCGAACTACTGGACCTCTCACAGCCGACGGTCACTCACCATCTCCGCGAAGCACAGCGTCGACTCTACGCGACGATGCTCGACGACGAATGAGGCCGAACAGCCCGTTTCGACCGCGAACACGGGAAGGTTTCTAGATGTTTAGCCCCCTCTCGCGACCCTCTCTTACATCTTAGCAAACATTTCTATAGTTACTACACACATACGATGAGATGGCGGTGGTGGTGACGGCCGGTCGATATCCAACCCCCCGGATCACGGCCAAGCCAACCCAGAGGTGCACACCAACTCCCGTGTGGCGGGAGAACTCATGTGGATACCCCCCATTCCCCCCTTCCCCCCACACACACCCCGCCTGCGGGAGTTGTCCGGCGCGGGCATCATCCCCCCGGTGCCTGCCCGGAACTGTCCGCCTCTGCCCCACCGTTAACGGATCCCCACCCCCCTCTCCCCCCACATCTTGGTTTTCTCCCTCTTCCCCCCACTTTTCACACGCTCGCTAGCCCGGCTGACGCTCTTCGCCGGGCGCCCTCGAATCACTCTCCGACACCAGCGGCTACTGGCCCCTCTGACGCTCTGTCCTGAATACCGCGATACGGAAAAAGGCGCTTCTCAGTCGTACAGCGTGAACTCGTCGGTGAGTTCGTCGACGCGCTCGCTGACCTCGCTTTTGACCGCCTCGTCGTCGTAGTTGTCGACGACGCGGTAGATCAGATCCGCCACCTCGCGACAGGCGTCCTCGTCGAACCCACGGGTGGTCAGCGCCGGCGTACCGACGCGGATGCCCGAGGGGTTGAACGCGGATCGGGTCTCACCGGGCACCGTGTTCGCGTTGAGCACGATTCCGACCTCCTCGAGGGCTTCTTCGGCGTCCTTGCCGGTGGTGTCGGGGTGTGACTCGCGCAGATCCACCAGCACGAGGTGGTTGTCCGTGCCGCCGGAGACCAGCGAGAAGCCGTGTTCCTGCAGACGGTCGCCCAGCGCCTTCGCGTTGGCGACGGTCTGTTCGGCGTACTCCTGGAACTCGGGTTCGAGCGCCTCCTTGAAGCCGACGGCCTTGCCGGCGATGTTGTGCATCAGGGGTCCACCCTGGCCGCCGGGGAACACCGCGGGGTCGATGTCCTCGGCGTGTTCCTCGGTGGTCATGATGATCCCGCCGCGGCCGGCGCGGATCGTCTTGTGCGTGCTGCCGGTGACGAAATCCGCCACGCCGACGGGCGAGGAGTGCACGCCCGCCGCGACCAGTCCCGTGGTGTGGGCGATGTCGGCGAGGTGGTAGGCGTCGACGCTGTCGGCGACGCGCTGGATCTCCTCGAACTCGATGTCTCGCGGGTACGCGGAGTAGCCCGAGACGATGATGTCGGGATCGAACTCCTCGGCGGTCTCTTCGAGTCCCTCGTAGTCGATGTAGCCCGTCTCGGCGTCGACCTGGTACTGTTCGACTTCGTAGGTCTGACCGGTGAAATTCGCCGGGTGGCCGTGGCTGAGGTGGCCGCCGTGTTCGAGTTCCATCGAGAGAATCTTGTCTCCCGGTTCGAGTACGGCGAGGTAGACGCCCATGTTCGCCTGCGTCCCGGAGTGTGGCTGGACGTTGACGTGGTCGGCGCCCCACAGTTCCTTGGCGCGTTCGATCGCCAGTTCCTCGACGGTGTCGGCGTGCTCACAGCCCGCGTAGTACCGCTCGCCCGGATACCCTTCCGCGTACTTGTTGGTCAGCTCCGAACTCTGCGCTTCCATCACTGCCTCGCTGACGTGGTTCTCGCTCGCGATCATCGCCAGCGTGTCCTCCTGTCGCTCGCGCTCTGCGGTCAGTGCATCGGCAACGGCCGGGTCCACGTCCCGTACCGTATCGTAGCTCATACTCCCATTCAGGAACCGACAGGTAATAATCTACCTTTTCGACGGGGGTGTGCCAACGAACGCCACGACGACCCGTAAGATATGTGCTTGCGAACTCCCCAGCGTATCTGTGAACAGACGATTACTCGTCGTCGGCGTCGTCGCCGTCCTCGCGCTGGCCGGGTGTGCCGGCCTCGGGGGCGAGTCCGAACCGGCCAACGAGCAGCCATCCGAAGACGCCGGCTCCTCGGTCGTCGAGACAGGAGTGCGGGCCGCGAACGCCACGGCGGGAGCGACCAACGTCACATACGCGGTCGGTATCGAAGTCACCGAGGCGGCGGCCGGCGAGGACCTCTCCAACGTCGGCGCGACTCTCCCGCAGGGAGCGTTCACCGTCGACCCGATCCGCAACGACGAGATTCTCATCGGGATCGACACCGACGGCGACGGGACGATCGACCGCGGCTTTCAGGAGAGCGCCGTCGACAGCGTCGACAACACCGACAACTCCTTCGACGTGCGGATGTCCTCGGAGTACACGCTCCAGGCCGGTGACGTGGTGTTAGTTCAGCACCCCGACATCGACAATCCCGGCCAGCCGGGCGAGTACACCGTCGAGACGCGGCTGAACGGTCAGCAGACGGACGAGGACACCGTCCTGATCGAGTGACTTTCCGTCACTCCTTCTCGCCCGCACCGACCGCGGACTCACCGACGGGCTCGTGGCCCTCGATGACCGCTTGGCCGCCCATGTACGGCCGGAGCGCCTCGGGGACCGTGACGGTGCCGTCGTCGTTCTGGTAGTACTCCAACAGCGCGACCATCACCCGCGGCAGGGCGAGTCCGGAGGCGTTCAGCGTGTGCAGGTACTCCGCGGACTCGTGTCGCTCGGGCCGGTAGCGCAGGCCGATCCGCCGGGCCTGGAACTCCTCGAAGTTCGAGGCGCTTGAGACTTCGAGCCAGCGACCGCCCCGGTCGGGGCCGTGCTCCATGTCGTCGGCGGGCGCCCAGACCTCGATGTCGTACGTGCGCGCGGAAGCGAAGGTCAGATCGCCGCCACAGAGCAGGACGACCCGATACGGCAGGCCGAGTCGCTTGAGGACCTCCTCCGCCTCCGTGACGAGTTCTTCGAGGCGGTCGTCGCTGTCCTCGGGTTCGACGAAGTTGACGAGTTCGACCTTGTTGAACTGGTGAACCCGGGCCAGCCCGCGGGTTTCGGTGCCGTGTTCGCCGGCTTCTCGGCGGAAGTTCGGGGTGTACGCCTGGTGTTTGATCGGCAGGTCGTCGGCGAGCATGATCTCGTCGCGGTACATGTTCGTCACGGGGACCTCCGCGGTCGGGCAGAGCCAGAGGTCGTCGTCGTCGTAGGCCTCCTCGTTGCGCCCGCCGATCCGGTAGGCGTCCTCGGAGAACTTCGGGAGTTGGCTCGTCCCGGTCATCGACTCGCTGCTGACCGGGATCGGCGGGAAGACCTCGGTGTAGCCCTGTTCGCGGTGGATGTCCCGCATGAACTGGATCAGCGCGTGCTCCAGACGCGCGGCGTCACCCTTCAGGAAGTAGAAGCCGCCGCCGGTGACTTTCGCGCCGCGCTCGAAGTCGAGAATGTTGAGATCCTCCCCCAGATCGTAGTGCGGCCTGATCTCATCGGGTAGCTCGCGTAGCTCCTCGAAGCCGTGTCGCCGGACTTCCTCGTTGTCGCTCTCGTCTTCGCCCTCGGGAATATCTTCCTGGGGCACGTTCGGGAGTTCGAGCAGGCGCTGTTCGAGTTCCGTTTCGAGTTCGGCGGCCTCGTCTTCGATCTCCGCCAGTTGCTCTTTGAGTTCCTGTGAGCGCTCGATTGCCTCCTCGGCCTCCTCGTCGTTGCCCGCCTGCTTGAGCTCGCCGATCTTGTTGCTGACCTGATTGCGCTCGTGGCGCAGGTCGTCACCGCGGGACTTCAGCTCCCGCCACTGTTCGTCGATTTCGAGAATCTCCTCCAGTTGTGTCTCGTCCTGACCCCGCAGTCGAAGCCCCTCTCGGACCTGCTCGGGGTTCTCGCGGACGAACTGCCTGCTCAACATATACGTTCGTTCGCCGTGCCGTCGCAAAACCGTTACCGTTCTGTCCCGTCTCCCGCCCACGACGCACTCTCCGCTTGACGCACAAACGGCCGGTCTGTCCCGATCTATCATCTCAAATAACACTTTTGTCCGCCGGGGCCCAATAATTATCTACAATGCGAGTTAGTAATTACAGACTCACCGATTCGGTCGCGGGATTCGAGGAAGGCGACGTGTTAGACGTGACGGCGCGGTTCGGCGACTGGCACGCGTACAGTCTCAAACTCGAACAGTCCCCGTCTTCGCCCACCTCCCGGACGGTCGTCGTCACGGACAGCGAGGCCGGGTTCAGCGAGAGCGACGTTCTCGACGAGACGGCTCGAATCGGCGACTGGCACGAGTACGATCTGAAGTTCGACCCGGAGAGCCGACACGAGTCCCACTCCGGACGCGTCGTGCTCTCGATGGACGAACTGAAAACGGTCGCCGAACCGGTCGACACGAGCGCCTGACCCGGTCAGTCCTCGAACCGCAGTGACGACGTGGCGAAACCGGCCTCGTGAAGCGTCACGACGGTGGCCGAGGAGCCCTCATCGGGGATCGGGATCTCGGTTTCCTCGTCGAGTTCCGTCTCGCCGTCGACGGTGACGGTAAGGGACATCGTTCCGGGCGTCGTCACCCGCGATACCCCCCAGATCTCGCCCGGTTTGATCCGCCACGGCCCGTGTTCCATGCCGTCGCCGTCTACCTCGTACTCGACGGCGACGTTCTGTGGCTGGTCGCGCTCGTTTCGGAGTTCGATCAGATGGTCGGGATCCGGACCGATCAGCGGCAGCCGTCTGAGCAGTCCGAGTTTCAGCGCGACCAGTGCCGCCGTGATCGCCACGCCGACAGCGCCGACGACCCCTGCGACGAGATACCGCCGGTCGACAGCGGCGAGATACCGTCGAACCATGCGTTCCCATACTCGGATCTGGCATATGTGCGTTTGGACCCCGGTAGTCTATTTCTCCTGATGTATCGGGATCTGCACAAGGCCCAAGGAGCCCCCGCGTGACGGTCAGCCATGGGATCAGCAGACGCCGGGGAGAACGTCGCCGGAGAGACTCCGGATCTCTCCGAGACTATCGAAACTGACGAGGTGACAGTTACCGAGACGGGCGAACTCGAACGGACGCTCGGGCTGTCGGGTGGACTCGCGATCGGCATCGGGACGATGATCGGGGCCGGTATCTTCGTCTTCCCCGGTCTGGCCGGGGCCGAGGTCGGGACGGCCGCCACCGCCTCCTTCGCGGTCGGGGGCGTGATCGCGCTGCTCGTCGCCCTTCCGACGTCGGAACTCGCCACCGCGATGCCGAAAAGCGGCGGGGGCTATTACTTCGTCTCGCGCGGACTCGGGACACTTGCTGGCACTATCGTCGGACTCTCGCTGTGGCTCGGACTCGTCTTCGCGACCGCGTTCTACCTCGTCGGACTGGGGTTTTACGCGCTGGACGGACTGGCCGAGGCGGGCGTCGCTATCGCCGTCAGCGAAGGGCTGCTCGTCTCCGTGCTCGCGGTCATCGCCGGGATCGGATTCACCGTCCTGAACGTCACTGGGACGGAAAATGCTGCGAAACTCCAGAACGGGATCGTCGCGCTGTTGCTCTCGATGCTGGTCGCCTTCCTCGCGTTCGGTCTCGCGGAGTCGTTCGGTTTCGTCGACACTGGGACGCCGGCGGCCGAGGCGCGAGACACCTGGGAGGTCGTCCCGATCATGTCAGTCGCCGCGCTCGTGTTCACCTCGTATCTCGGCTTCGCACAGGTGGCGACCGTCGCCGGCGAGATGAAACGGCCGGGCCGGAACCTCCCGCTGGCGATGATCGGATCGGTGCTGATCGTCACGACGATGTACGTGTTGACAATTTTCGTCGCGACGAGTGTCTTCGACCGGGCGGCGCTCGCGGCCGCGGGCGAGACGGCGATGGTCGAAATCGGCCGCCAACTGCTCGGGACCGCCGGTGCGCTCGTCATCATCGCCGGCGGGTTGCTGGCGACGATGTCGAGTGCGAACGCGTCGATTCTGAGTACATCGCGGGCTATCTACGGGGTCTCGAAGGACGCCCTGTTGCCGTCGTGGGCCGCTCGGATCAACCTGAAATACGGCACACCTCACGTCGCACTTGGGATGGCCGGGGGTCCGGTAATCGTGCTGGCGGCGACCCCGTCAGGTCGCCCTGCTCGCGGAGGTCGCTTCCTTTCTCCACCTGATCATGTACGGGCTGATCTGTGTCGCACTGATCGCGATCCGTCGCGACGAACCGGAGTGGTACGATCCCGATTTCCGGGTTCCGGGCGGCCCGATTATCCCCGCAGTCGGGGGGCTGGCTAGCTTCGGGCTGATCGGGTTCATGAACCCGCTGTCGATTGGCGTCGGCGCGGCCGTCATCGCCGTGACGGCCGGATGGTACTTCTATTACGCCGGTGACGTACAACTCAAGGGGGCACTGTAATGACTCGCGTACTCGTACCCGTGGCGGTGCTCGACGGAGAGACGGTCTCGGCCGGATTGATGGAGCTACTCTCGACGATGGACGTGACGGTGCTGGGGTATCACGTGCTGCCGGAGCAGACGCCGCCGGACCAGGCGCGTTCGCAGTTCGGCGACCGAGCAACAGCGGCGCTCGACGACCTCAGCGAGGAGTTCCGCAACGCCGGCGGCGCGGCCGACCATCGGTTAGTGTTCACGCAGAATCGTGACCAGTCGATCGACCGGGTTGCTGAGGAGGTCGGCGCGTCGGCGCTCGGCATCAGCGGCACCACCGGCGATGTCGAGCAGTTGCTCGTCTCGCTGACCGGGGATGTCGATGTCGGACAGATCGCAGCGTTCACCGTCGATCTCATTGGGGATAGAGAGATCGCCGTAACGCTGTTTGCAGCCGGCGACGACGCCGGGGACGGACGGCTCGGAACCGCCGCAGAGACCCTCGACGCGGCCGGTATCGAGACGGAGACGAGACTCGGTGACGGACCGGCGTTCGACGCGTTGATCGACGCCGTCTCCGACCACGACGGAATCGTGATGGGCGAGCCCGCGGCGTCGCTGTCCTCGTTTCTGTTCGGGTCGGAGGCCGAGCGGGTGGCGTCGGCGTCGGTGGGGCCCGTGTTAGTGGTCCGCGAGGACGACCAGGGGGAGTCCTCGGAATAGGCGAGCGGTGACGGAGGAGCCGCGAGGACGACCAGAGGGAGTCCTCGGAATAGGCGAGCGGTGACGGAGGAGCCGCGAGGACGACCAAGGGGAGTCCTCGGAATCGGTAGCGACACAGCGAGTCCCAGCCCGAGCTACGTCAGTCCGTCGAAGCCTCGTCGACGCGGTCGGTCGCGGCCGCGACGCTGTCGTCCTCGCGGTCGATCCGGCTCTTCGCGGTGAGTTCGTTCAGGTGATCGACCATGTCGTCGATCGCGTCGCGCTGTTCGGCGGTCTCCTCGGTAATCTCGCCGATGCGGTCCTCGATGTCGTCGGCCCAGCCAGCCACCTGCTCGGAGGTGCTCGTGATCTCCTCGACAGAGGCCGCCTGGTCGTCGTTCGCGTCCGACACTTCGGCGATTCCCTCGGCGGCCTCCTGGGAGGCGACGACAACCTCGTCGAGCGCGTCGAGCAGGTCCGTGATCTCGCTGCTCGCGCTGCGGACCTGCTCGGTGGTCGTTTCTGTGGTCTCGACGGTTTCGCTCGTCTGTTCCTGTAGCTCGGCGACGAGGTTGGAGATCTCCTCGGCGTTCGTCTTCGTCTCCTCGGCGAGAGATTTGACCTCGTCGGCGACGACCGCGAAGCCCTCGCCGGCCTCGCCCGCCCGGGCGGCCTCGATGTTGGCGTTCAGCGCGAGCATGTTCGTCTGGTCCGCGACCTCGGCAATCACCTCGATCACCTCGTCGATGGCGCTCATCCGCTGTTCGAGCTGTTCGACAGTCGTGACGAGTTCGTCCGTCACCTCGACGACGGCGTCCATCTCCTCTTGGGCGCGTTCGCCGGATTCCTTGCCCGCCTCGGCGACGCGTTCGACCCGGGCGGCGGCGGAGTCGACCTGATCGGAGGTGGCCGCGACCTCCTCCATCGTCGCGCTGAGGTTCTGCATCTCCTCGTTGACAGACCGGATCGAGTCGTTCTGCTCGGTGACTTTCTCGTCGATCATGATCGCTTCCTCTGCGATGTCACCGGCGGCGTCGGACAGCTCTTCGACTTCGTCGACGAGTCCGCCGACCATCGTCTGTGTCGACTCGGCGATGGCGTTGATCGCGTCGGTCAGCGCGAGTACGTCCTCGTCGAGCAGATCCCGACTGTCAGTGTACTCGACGCGAGCGTCGAGACTGCCGTCTTCCAGCGCCTGCGCCGTGTCGGCGGCCTCCTCGACGAGATCACCCATGGCCTCGCGACGCCGGATGATTTCGGTGTTGTCCTGGACGAGTTGGATGACCCCCTGCGGTGATCCACTCTGATAGATCGGCGTCGCGACCGAGTGGACGTACAACAGGTCGCCGTCCTGATTTTCCATCTCCTGTTCGACCTCGTAGGCGCGCTGGTCCCGGCCGGAGCGGTCCGCGCCGAACTCCTCGTCCGCGCTGTCTGGATGGTCGACGACGGCGTTTGCGAGCGTCCGTGTCCGTTCGTCTCTGAAGAACTTCGCCGTGTCGTCGTCTCCGAGCACCTCGCCGCGGTCGATTCCCGTCAGCACCTCCATCTCCCGGTTCCAGCCGATCACCCGGTGTTGCGTGTCGATGATGAACGCCGGCTGTGGGAGCGTGTCCAGTAACGCGTCGGTTGCGATGTCGATGTCCTCCGATGCTGAATCACGCCCGCCGAGTGTGTCCTCGGTCCCTTCGGCCTCTGCGACCCCCTCGTCTGATTCGCTCATACCGGCTCGTCGCGCTCGGTCTGCTTGAATCGAACGCGCCGAGTATCAGCGCTGATAGCGCCCGGGCCGGGGACATGTTTTAACGGTTGGCTCCGTTAGCGGCGGGTAGATGGATCAGGAGTACGGCCTACTCGACACCGACGAGGCGGACGCTCCGGGCGACGAGTGGGAGGAGATCGACTACTCGGACACGGAAGCGGATCGCATCGCTCGCAAGCGCGACCGGGAGTTCAGCCAGTTCCGCGAACGGATCAAAGACGCCGACCAGTTCAAGGTCACCGAGTCGGTCTTCGACGAGGCGACCTACGGTGCGCTGTACAAACTCGTCCAGGACGGTCACATCGACGCCTTCGGGGGTCCGATCTCGACGGGGAAGGAAGCGAACGTCTACACGGCGCTGCGCGGGGACGAAGAGGTTGCGGTGAAGATCTACCGGATCAACGCCTCGGACTTCCGGGAGATGGGTGAGTATCTGGAGGGCGATCCCAGATTCGAGGAAGTCGCCGGCAACAAGAAGGCCGTCGTCGTCGGCTGGGTTCGCAAGGAGTTCGCGAATCTCGAACGCGCGCGTGCGGCGGGCGTCCGGGTTCCGGAACCGATTGCCGTCGAACGGAACGTCCTCGTCATGGAGTATCTCGGCGCGGAGGACGGCCGCGCGAAACGGCTCGCCGAAGTCAGCATCGAGAACCCCGAAACGGCCTACGAGGTCGTCCGAGAGTACATGTACCGACTGTACGACGCGGGAATCGTCCACGGTGATCTCTCGGAGTACAACATCGTCGTCCAGGACTCACAGCTATACGTCATCGACGTCGGCCAGGCGGTGACGATCCACCACCCCAACAGCGAGGACTTCCTCGAACGCGACTGTGAGAACGTCGCGGCGTTTTTCAACCGCCAGGGGGTCGACACCGACGGTGACCAGTTGCTCGCGTACATCCACGAACACGCCGACCCCCGCGAGGAGTAGCCGCCGTCGATCCTGCGCGTGACTGAACGGCGCGCCGCGTGTTGCGGTACTCTCGAAAAGGGTTTTTATCAGGGCACAGAAGGGTCTGTATGCTCCGTCTCATCGGGCTGTTACTGCTGATCCCGTTGCTCGATGCCATCCTGCTGGTCGTCTTCGGGTGGTATTTCAACTGGGTGCTGGTCGTGCTGGTGGTCGTTCTCTCCGCACTGATCGGGCTCCTGCTCGCGCGCGCCGAGGGCAGACACACGATCCGGAAGATCCAGCGCCGGGCGGCGAAGGGGGAACCGCCGACGAACGAACTGATCGACGGTGCCCTGCTGCTCGTCGCCGGGGCTTTCCTCCTCACTCCGGGGCTGATTACCGACGCCATCGGGCTGTTGCTGGTCATCCCGGTCACCCGATACCCCTTCCGGGTGCTGCTGAAGAAGTACGTCATCGTCCCGTACGCCGATAAAAAGACTGGTGGCTTCGTTACCGGCAACGTCTATCTCGGTGGCTTTCCCGGCGGCGACGACAGACAGGCCGGGCCGGGGGTCGGCGGTTCCGACGGCCCGGACTCCGGCGACGGCGGTGGCTTCGACGACGCGACTGACGTGGATTTCGAGGAAGTCGACGGCCGCGATCGGTGACGGGAACCGGGGACGGCTCCGACCGAAAAGAAACGCTTAACAGTGCTCCTCGGATACACCCTGATGCAGGCGAGGGCCAATAGCTCAGTTAGGTTGAGCGCTCGGCTGATAACCGGGAGGTCCGCGGTTCAAATCCGCGTTGGCCCACTATCTTTGCGGACGGTTTTTAGCCGAACAGACTCCCGTCTATGGCTAGAGAACGGCCTTTCGTGATTCGGCTTCTGAGAGTCGGATCTGGTCATAAACAGACGGCCGCTGAGCACGACAGCGGTACCGGCATTTACTCAGGCATTCACCCACCTGATTGTTTCACGATTAAAAAATACTGGCTGCTAAAGTACTACGACGATGAGTCGGAATAAATAATCTCCGAGTTTTGATCAGCAGGGTTCCACACGATCTCAATTTCCCACTCTTCAATCGGTGTAGACCCGCTACCGTCAACAGCTCCACTAGTGGTTACGGTCTGTCCGTTGATCGTTGCGTCTGTTGTATTTATCCGAATTGTGTCGCCTGCGGTCACCTCATCCAGATTAGCACGACCAGCATCCAAGTCGAATTCCACCTCAGACCCCCCAACTGTGCCTTGAATCGTCGCGACGCTCGCATCAAAATCGTCGCCTCCTGTCACATCAAGGGTCAGATTATTATTTTCGATGCTGGCATCAATTGTCGGCGTCGGCGCGGGGTCATTGCTACTGTCACCAAGCCCGAGCACGAACGACGCGATCACGGCCGCGAGAATCACGGTAATCGCGACCATCAGAATCACGCCGATCACTGGGCTCACTGCACTGCTGTCGTCCTGCAACATGCTCTTTATTCGCTGCATGAACAAATCCAAACTCAGATCGATATGTAATAAACCCCGGTGTCCGATTATACAACGTGAGACGTGAATCCAAAATTGAAATACTATTTCGGCTGGATAAGTGCGTTTTCACTCAGAGAAAATGTCTCTCTATCCGTCGATTTTCGACTGCCAAGTACCTTTGTGATAGCTGTCACGACAGATTGATCCGCCCGCTAAGAATCACGTCAGAAAATCCCGGATGATACTCGCGTTACGCCGCGGTCGCCGGAGTCGGCTCAGGACAGTTCCTGCATTTCGCTGTTGACCCGTTCCAGACTCTCTTCGATATCAGCGATCCAGTCGACCTGTTCGTCGTTGGCTTCTGCGATCTCCTCGGCCGCTCCGGCCACGTCAGTCGCGACCTCGGTAATCTCGTCGATCATGCTCGCGATCTCCTCGGCCGAGGCCGCCTGATCGTCCGTCGACGTTGCGATCTCTCCGATCCCGCGGTCGGTCTCTTCGATGGCATCGAGGATAGCCCGCTGGTTTTCGACCATCCGCGTCAGGTTCTCCGCCACCTCCTGAATCTCGGCGTTGGTCTGCTCGACGCTGTCGGCCGTCTCGACGGTCATCTCGCGGACTTCGCTGACGATCTCGTCGATCTCGTCCGCCCGGCGTTTGGACTCGCTGGCCAGGTCTTTGATCTCGTCGGCGACGACGGCGAAGCCGTCTCCGCTCTTGTCGGCCCGCGCCGCCTCGATGTTGGCGTTCAGCGCGAGCATGTTCGTCTGGTCGGCGATATCGTTGATCATCGCCACGATCTCGTCGATCTCGTCGACTCGATTCCGCAACACGTTGGCGTCTTCGGTGACACTTTCGGCGGAGTCGGCGACGGTTTCGACTCGATCGATCGACTCCTCGGCCGTGTCGACGGACTCCGCGGCCAACTGCTTGGCCTCTGTACTCCGGCTGCTGACCTCCTCCGCGCTGGAGGCGATCTCTTCGACGGTCGCGCTGAAGCCCGAGACCTCCGATTGGACCTCGTCGAGATTCTCGGCCTGTTCGTCGGTGAACTCGCTGATCTCGCGGGAACTGTCGGCAACGTCGCTGGCGCTCTCGCGCAGTTCGGCGACCCCGCTTTTGAGTTCGCCGGAGAGCTGTTCCTGAAGCTCTTCGAGACGTCTGCGCTGCTCGACGATGTCAGTCACCTCGTTGAGCATCTCGATGACGCCGATCACGTCATCCGAGGGGCCGGTAATCGGGATGGCGACGACCCGTGAGTGTGAGACCGTCCCGTCGGCGGTCTCCGCCGAGCGGATCTGGTCCTCTCGGACCGCCTCGCCGGTGCGGGCGACAGTCTCGGCGAGGGTCTCGTCTTCACCTTCTGTCCCGAACACATCGTAGGCGTTCCGTCCGAGAACCTCCTCACGGGGGAATCCCATCAGATCCTCGATGGCGTCGTTCCAGTAGATCACCCGCCCGTCGGCGTCGATCCCGAACGTCGCCTCCGGGAGGTCGCCGATCAGACTCTCGAAGGCGTGACGCCAGAACTCTCCTGGTGCTTCACCCTCCGCCGGTTCCAGTCGTGTGTCCGTTGCTGTCGCCATTTTCGCTCACTTTTTCCACTCTCCTATTAAAATCCAACTCCCGAAAATCAATTTTTGGTAACGACGGCCTCACACCTCCGTGCGAGCGGAGTCTACTTGTCGCTTCAGTCCTCCCATGAAACATGGATCTCGATCGGTTCAGCGAGACGACACCGGCGGACGACGCCCCGCCGGACGCCCGAGTCTGTGCGGTCGCGACACAGCAGGAGACGTTCCAGCGGTGCCGGGAGGGCTTCTATCCGGCACCGCGCTCGTACGACCGCACCCGCGAGCCCTTCGAGTACATGGCCTTTTACCGGACTACACCGGTCTCAGCAATCACGCACTATGCGCGGGTCGAGCGCCGCACCGAACAGCGCCGCGGCGAGGACGGGCCGATGACGGAGGCTGACTGGGCGGCGACGATCGACCCCTTCTCGGACGAACAGGTGGTCGTCGTCTTCGAGCTTGCGGAGTTAGTCCCGCTCGACTCGCCCGTCGAGAACGACCAGACCGGGCTGCGCGGGGCGTGGTACTGCACCGTCGGTGATCTGCGCAGCGCGGAGACACTCGGCGAACTGACCGACGTGGCGGAGCAGTGACACCGACAGCACAACGACTTTCTCCGCCGCCGCGTATCGTCCGCTGTGGTCGACGACGTACCGACAGACGTGCAGACGGTACTTAGCCAACTCCTCACCGCGAGCAGGAAAGCACTCGACAGCGGAGATACCGAGACCTGCAGACGGACTATCAGCAGTGTCCAGTCGGTCGCGACGAACAAACTCCCCGAAAGCGAACGTAGAGCCCGCCTCCGACACGGCTGTGAGCGTGTCCAGGATCTTATAGGGGGAGACGAGGCTGCGGCGGCACGCGCGTACGTGGTTGCGATGGAGTCACAGATGGAGTGATTCGGGGGGAGAGACACATTCTTTTTCCCGGGAGACTTGGAGGGTACCACGGCTCAGCCACGGTACGATCGGCTCGACAGCGCCGTTCTCTCGTCTTCAGGATCCACAGTGAATCAGCGCCCTCAGTCGAACTGGGTGTCCGGTAGCACTCACCCCCACAGCGGGAGAACTCCCACGGCACCCACTCTCGTCGTCTGGCTGTAGAACCGCTTCCTATTGTGAATAATGGATAAATATTTTATACTAATCGTGTCGAAACCCAACAATATAATTGTATTCCACAGTTAATCGATACAACCGAGTTGATCTCCGTCTAACCCGCCGTAGACGAACTCACTCTGCAGGTCGTCACGAACTGATGCGCATCGCAACTGTCATCATGCTGCTGGGGCTGCTCGCGGGAATCGCCGGTTCTCAACTCGCGGGACTCAGGCTCGGAGGTGTCATGATCGTGCCGCTCGTTACGGTGTACTTTTTCCTGAGCTTCGCGACGTTCCCAGTGTTCGTCCTGAGCGTGATCGCGGCGTACGTTTCGCTGTGGATCATCAAGCGTCGACTGCTGCTGTACGGTCGCTATCTGTTCATCGTGAGCGTCCTCGTCGGTGCTCTCGTTCCCGTACTCGTCTTCGACCAACTCGTGATCATCGCGGGAATCGACGCCGAACTCACCCAGATCGAATTCGTCGGAAGCGTCCTCCCAGGTATCGCCGCGTACAACTACCACCGGATCGACGACGAACGCCGCGTCCTCGACATGGTCGCGAGCCTCGCAGTCGTCCTGTTTCTGACTGTCGTCGGTATCGGGCTGGTCATCTTGGTGGGACTCACGCCGCTGGCGACGGTGACGCCCCCGCTGCTGTTGAGCCCCGAATCCGACATTGCGGCCGCGTTCGATCTCACCGTCACGCGCTCGATGGTGCCAGTCATCGCATCGGATGGTGTGGTCGCCGCTCTCCTCATCGGCGGAACCGCGCTCTCGGAGGGGGTGCGGTCGCGGTACGGCCTGCGGATCGCGGGTGTGGTCGTCGTCCCGCTGATCGTGCTGGCGATGTTTCGCAACAGTTGGATGCTCGGGCTCTGGATCGGATCGACGGCGCTGGCGTACCTCAGTATTCGCGCGCTCCACTGGTGGACACTGCTGTACGGTCGCGTCCTGCTCGCGTTCGCGTTTATTATCGGGCTCATCGTCTCGATTTCGGCGACGGTCGCGATTCCGGTTCGCCACGGGCTCTTACCGTTTTTCGTCGGCCTGTTCGCCGGCGTGACGGCGTACAACTTCTATCTCGTTCCCCCAGCAGAGCGTCGTGCGGCGGTGCTGGTCACCGGCGGAGCGGTCGTCCTGCTGGCGGCCGTCGCACGGCTACTCGTCTCGCCCCCACCTCGGGGTCTGCTCCATACCGTCTCGCAACTTGATCTGCTCGTCGGCGCCGCGGTACTGGTCGCCGCCGGCTACGAACTGTCTCAGCTCGAACGCCTTCGCCCCCACCAGTCCATCGACGTTCAGTTCGTCGATACGAAGTAACCATGTCCGGCTGGCTCCAGGACGACGGTGCCGCGATTCGTGACGCGGTTTCGACGGCGTTCAGCGATATCGTCAACGCGCTCGGTGCCGGTCCCACACACCGACACAGGGTCTCCAATATCGACATTCGGATCGTCGTGACCGGGACACGCGGGAAATCGACCGCGACGGAGTGGCTCCACGATATCTTCCACCGTCGCGGCTACGACACCTTCGCCAAAGTGACCGGGACGAGACCAGTCTCGCTGTACAACGGTCAGTCCCACGACATCGATCGATCGGACCAGGTCCGCCTCTACGAAAACGAGCGAGAGCTCAGACGATTCGGCGATGTCGACGTAGCAATCGCGGAAAATCAGGGGATTCGGCAGTATACGACCCGGCTGGTCAACGAGTCGTACTTCGACCCACACGTCGTGTTCCTCACCAACATCCGCGAGGACCACCTCGATACTCTGGGACACGACCGCGTCCAGATCGCCAGATCGCTCGCCCGGGCTGTTCCCTCCGGTGCCGTCGTCGTCAACGGCGAATCCGATCCCGCCCTGCGGTCCTACCTGGAGGCCGAACTCCGTCGCCGTGATGCGCCCGTCAGACACGTCTCCGTTCCATCCGCTTCGGAGTGGATTCCCGGTGCCGAACTCGTCTACGGCGTCGACGAGGTCTTGCGCGCGACCGACACGGATCCCCTCGACCCGGAATCGATCCGTCGCCGCCTCGACGACCTCGTCCCGCACTGGCGCGTCTTGCCCGGTGGACGCGCCTACAACGCCGCCGACGTCAACGACGTCCAGAGCACCGAGATCGTTCGCCGCGCTCTCGTCGGTGACGGGGGCCAGCCGATCGAGCCGCTGTTGTTCCTGCGCCCAGACCGCCGCGGCCGGACGGCCTCGTTTTTCCGCTATCTCACTCGACTCGTCGAGGCGGATCTCGCCGAACGCGTTTTCGTCGGCGGCGGCGGGAGCGACGCGTTTGCAGAGAAGGCCGACTTCCCAGTCGAGACCTACGATGTCGGCTCGGACCCGCCGGAAGCGGTACTGGACCGTGCGCTGGAGGCGGACCGACCCCTCGTCGTCATGGGTAACACCGTCCACGAGTTTATGCGCGACCTCGATACCTGTATTACGGAACGGACGATGACGAGGCGGCCACCGGCGTCGCGGTCCGAGCGACAGCTAATCGAGGAGGGTCTGTAACGCCGCGATGAGCCGCCGCAGCGACTCGCCGGTGCCCTCCGGAGGCACAATCATTATAATCGCGCCCTCCGACGCCGGAATATGGATTTCGGACTCAGCGACCGAACCGCAGTGGTCACAGGCGGCGGCGGACGAATCGGAGGGGAAGACTGTCGAGTGCTCGCCGGCGAGGGGGCCGAAGTCGTCGTCCTCGATGTCAACCTCGATGCCGCAGAGACCGTCGCCGAGGAGATCAACGACGGGGACTACGCCGGGGAGGCTCACGCCATCGAGTGTGACCTCACCGACCGCGAGGACGTGAGCGAGACCGTCGACGCGCTGGAGGAGGAGACAGGGGGGATCGACATCCTCGTCAACAACGCCGGGATGGTCGACGCCCGCGACCGCGTCGAGTCCTTCGACGACGAGATCTGGGACCGTGACATCGCGGTGAACCTCACCGGCGCGTACAACATCACGACCGAAGTCTTCCCGCATATGAAAGAGCGCGAGTGGGGGCGGATCATCAACATGTCCTCGATGGCCGGCTGGCAGGGCGGGTTCGGACAGCTCTCGTACTCGGCGACGAAGGCGGCGCTGATCGGCTTCGGAAAGACGCTCGCGCTGGAAGGCGCACAGCACGGCATCACCTCCAATATCATCGCGCCGAGCATCGTCGTCGGCCAACTCGCGGAGATGCCCATCGAGCAGCTCGAAGAGGTCGACGAGCATTTCGCCCGCATCGCGAAAGCGACGCCGATGCGGAAGCTCGGCAAAGAGGAAGACGTGGCGAATCTCGTCGCGTATCTCTCCGCAGAACAGTCGAACTACATCACCGGACAGGTCATCGGCGTGACCGGTGGTATCGATCTCTTCTCGTTCTGACGCCGCTCGCGGACCGTTATCCGCCCCAGAAGTTGTCCCGACTGCCCAACTGCGGTTCGTCCTCTTCGTCCTCCGTGTCCTCCCCGCTATCCTCGTCGGCCGAGTCGGCGGGTTCCGCTTCCTCGTCTGCTTCCTCCTCGGGAAGCCGTTCGATCTCCTCGCCGCGAGCGTGGTTCGACATGACGTTCGTGACCCTCACGCGGGCGCGGGCCGGCGGCAACAGCCCGTCGACCATGATGATGAACCCGTCCTCCGTCCGGCCGACGCCGGCCCCGCTTTCGTGGATGTCCTCGACCTCGATG
Organism: Halovenus carboxidivorans; assembly: GCF_009831575.1. Taxonomy (GTDB): domain Archaea; phylum Halobacteriota; class Halobacteria; order Halobacteriales; family Haloarculaceae; genus Halovenus; species Halovenus carboxidivorans. The sequence continues at coordinate 374,092 of NZ_WUUT01000001.1, forward strand.
ACGACCTCCTCACCGGGTTTGACCGGCTGGGATTTGAGATCCTCGATGGGCTGGTTGTAGTGGTTGCACCACTCGGCTCCCCCCCGGTCGCCGTAGTGTTGACATCCCATCCCCTCGATTCGCTCGCTGAAACTGGGGCAGTCGTCCGCGAGTGGACAGTCAGACATGCCTTCGGCTACTCCGCCGCCGAAGTAAACGCTTACGCACCCACACGCCCGGTCGGGGCTGTCGGTGGGAAAGTTCTTCAACGAGTAGGGCCAATCTCGGCTCAGCAAATGGCCCGTGCGGACGACACCGACCTGATCGACAGTTTCGAGGAGTTCTACAGGAGTTACTACCGCAACGAAATCGCCGAACTCGCACAGAAATACCCCAGCGAGCAGAAATCGCTGTACATCGACTGGCAGGATCTGTACCGCTTCGACTCCGATCTCGCCGACGACCTTCGCAACAAGCCGGATCAACTCCGCGAATACGCCGAGGAGGCCCTCCGTCTCTACGACCTCCCCGTCGACGTTTCGCTCGGACAGGCGCACGTCCGCGTCCGCAACCTCCCCGAGACGACCGACATCCGCGGCATCCGCTCCGACCACCGCGGCATGCTCATCTCCGTCCAGGGTATCATCCGGAAGGCGACGGACGTGCGTCCGAAGATCACGACCGCCGCCTTCGAGTGTCAGCGCTGCGGGACGCTGACCCGGATTCCCCAGGAAGGCGGCGACTTCCAGGAACCCCACGAGTGCCAGGGCTGTGAACGGCAGGGGCCGTTCCGGATCAACTACGACCAATCGGAGTTCATCGACGCCCAGAAGCTCCGCGTCCAGGAATCGCCCGAGGGGCTGCGCGGCGGCGAGACGCCACAGAACATCGACGTGAACATCGAGGACGACATCACCGGCGAGGTCACGCCGGGCGATCACGTCACTGCGACGGGTATCCTCAAACTCGAACAGCAGGGCAACGACCGCGAGAAATCCGCCATGTTCGACGTTTACATGGAGGGGTTGACCATCGATATCGAGGACGAGCAGTTCGAGGAGATGGAGATCACCGACGAGGACAAAAAGGAGATCGTCGAACTCTCGAACCAGGAGAACATCTACGAGGAGATGGTCGGCGCCATCGCGCCCTCTATCTACGGCTACGAGAAGGAGAAACAGGCGATGATCTTCCAGCTCTTTTCCGGCGTGACGAAGTTCCTGCCCGACGGCTCCCGGACCCGGGGCGACCTGCACATTCTCCTGGTCGGTGACCCCGGAACGGGAAAGTCGGCCCTCCTACAGTACATCAAAGACATCGCGCCGCGGTCGGTGTACACCTCCGGGAAAGGCTCGTCGTCGGCGGGACTGACGGCCGCGGCGGTCCGCGACGACTTCGGCGAGGGCCAGCAGTGGACGCTGGAGGCGGGTGCGCTCGTGCTGGCGGATCAGGGGATTGCGGCCGTCGACGAACTGGACAAGATGCGTAGCGAGGACCAAAGCGCAATGCACGAAGCATTGGAACAACAAAGCATTTCGGTTAGCAAAGCCGGTATTAATGCTACATTAAAGTCAAGATGTTCGCTCCTCGGCGCAGCAAACCCAACGTACGGTCGATTCGACGAGTTCGAGCCGATCGGCGAGCAGATCGACCTCGCGCCGCCGCTGATCAGCCGATTCGACCTGATCTTCACCGTCACCGACCAGCCGGACGAGGAGAAGGACACTGAACTCGCCGAGCACATCCTCCAGACCAACTACGCCGGCGAACTGAACACCCACCGGACGGAGACGAGCACCTCCAACTACACCGAGGAGGAGGTCGAACGCGTCACCGAGGACGTCGCGCCGACCATCGACGCGGAGTTCCTCCGGAAGTACGTCGCCTACGCGCAACGCAACTGCTACCCGACGATGACCGAGGAGGCGAAATCAGCCATTCAGGACTTCTACGTCGAGTTGCGAATGCAGGGGTCGGACGAAGACGCCCCCGTTCCCGTGACCGCCCGAAAACTGGAGGCGATGGTTCGGTTGGCCGAGGCAAGCGCTCGCGTGCGCCTCTCGGATACTGTCACCGAGGAGGACGCACAGCGAGCGATCGACATCGCGCGGTACTCCCTAGAGGATATCGGCCTCGATCCGGAGACCGGCGAACTCGACGCCGACATGATCGAGACCGGCACGTCGAAGACCCAGCGCGACCGGATCAAAAACGTCTTGCAGTTGATCGAATCCATCGAGGACGAGTACGACGAGGGCGCGCCGGTCGACGTCGTGATCGAGCGCGCCGAGGAGGAGGGGATGGACACGAGCAAGGCCGAACACGAGATCGACAAACTCAAACAGAAAGGCGAGGTCTACGAACCACGGAACAACCACCTCCGGACGACCTGAGATGGACCGAATCACCGCACTCCGAACGATCGAAGACGCGCTGACGGCCTACGAGCAGGACGAACTGGCGCTCCCGGAACTCGAACGGGAGGTGCGGGGGATCCTCCGGACCTACGCCTCGGAGTTCGACGAGGAGACGGCGACCTACCGGGCCAGCGGCGACCCGAGCGCCGACGGGCTGGTCGTGATCGCGTCGTCCCCGACGGACGCCCGCGAGCGGATCGAGGGGCTGTTGCCCGACCCCGAGACGACCCGGTTCGAGGTCGAGCGCGTCGAGTGAGCCCGCGGTAGCTTTTTATCCCAACCCGCGACCAGAGTCCCCATGCACGCCTTTCGGGACATCGAGGCCGCGGCGTACTGCCCACGGAAACTCTACTACCGCAAGCGCGATCCGGACGAGGAGGTTCCGGAGATTGTCGGTCAGCGCCGCCAACTCGCCTTCGAGTACGGCACCCTGCTCGACGACGAGACGGCCCTGCGGCAGGCCCCGATCGAGGTGACGCCGACGCAGTTTCGCTCCACCCTCGGCTGTGCCCGGGCGCGGCTGGATCGGTGGGCGGAGCTTCTCGACCCCGCCGACCGCGAGGCCTTTCTCAGCGGCCGGGAGTGTCGCGGTATCGTCCACAAACGCCTGACTGACCCGCCCTCGCTGTCGCTCGTCTTTGCCGGCAAGCCGCCCGAAAACGGTATCTGGCGGCCACAGAGCGCGCGACTCGTCGCCGGAGCGAAGGCGCTGTCGTGGGAGGAAGAGACGGCCGTCGAGTCGGCGTACGCCGAGTATCCGGCCTACGGCGTGATCCGGAAGGTGGACATCGACGCCCGGCGGACCGCGGCGTATCGAGAGGCGGTCCGGATCGCCGACTCGGTAGACGGCCCGCCGGCCCGCATCGGAAACGACGCGAAGTGCGAGTCCTGCGAGTACCGGGGCGAGTGCGGAGCGAAGACCCGCTCGCTGCGGAGCCTCCTCAGGAACTAGTGTTCGGAGAGCCACCGCTCGACGGCGTCGGCTTCCTCGCCGCGGCGGTGTATCTCGCCGGCCTCGACGTCGACGACGGTCGATCCGCCGCCCGGTGTCGTGCCGCCGTCGAGGACGACTGCCGCGCGTTCGCGGACGCGCTCGCCGAGATTCGACGGTGCTCTGACGCTTCCGGTTCCGCTCACGTTCGCGCTGGTCGCGGTCAGCGGCCCCGTCTGTCCGAGGAGTTCGAGCACGCCCTCGTGATCCGGAACGCGGATTCCGACGCGGTCCCGGCCCGCCGTGAGTACGTCGGGAACGTCGCCGGTCCGTTCGAGGACGACGGTGACCGGACCCGGGAGAAACGCCTGCATGAACGCCCGCTCGCGCCCGGTCGGGACGGTGTACTTCTCGGCAGTCTCGACGTCCGGCACGGCCATCGAGACGGGCTTGGAGCGGTCCCGGTCTTTCGCCTCGAAGACGCCCTCGACCGCGTCGCTGTCGAGGGCGTCCGCGCCGAGGCCGTAGACGGTCTCCGTCGGGTAGACGATGAGGTCGCCGTCTCTCACCGCCGCTGCCGCGCGCTCGATCTCGTCGCCGTCCATGCTACAGGGCGTCGACGGCGGCTTCGAGTTCGTCGTAGTCGGGGAACGCGGGGTGTTCCTCCGCCGCCCAGGCGTACTGGACGGTCTGGTCCTCGTCGATGACGAAAGTCGCCGGCCGCGGCTCGGAGATCCCGGTCATCCCGTCGAGGTCGTTGACGATCCCGTACCGCTCGGCGACCTCGTTCGACGGATCGGAGAACAGCCGGAATCCCGTGTCCTCGATCTCTCGTTCCTCCAGCAGGGTCTTGTGCTCGTAGGGGGTCGAGATCGAGAGGCCGACGACCGACACGTCGCGGTCCGCGAAGCCGCGGTCGCGGATCTCGTTCCAGATGTACGTCGCGGGGAAGGCCCCGTCCATCGGGTGGAAGATGAGCACGACCGGTCCCTCCTCGGTCAACCCCGACAGCGAGGTGTCCTCCCAGTACTCGTCGTTGACCAGCGGGCGCTCGAAGTCCGGCGCGCGCTCGCCTTCGGTCGGGTGATCCGGCTCTTCGAGTTCGACGACGTCGAAATCCAGCTCCATGTTATACCCCCTCTGCTGACTCGGCGGCCGCTGTCGACTGTGCTGTCTGATCGCCGTAGGTCTTGTCCAGATACTCTACGATGTTCGCGCTCTCGGCGGTGGTGAGTCCGGTGTTCTCGTCGACGATGACCGGGACCGTCCGAACGCCGCTTTCGCGTTTGACCACGTCGCGGTCGGAGTGCATCGGCTCGACGAACCGGGAGTCGTAGTCGAGGCCGTACTCGTTGAGTTTGCGGACGACTCGTTCGCAGAACGGACACGCCTGCAGTCGGTACAGCGTGATCTGTGAATCTGTCATAGATGTGGGTAGGGGCGAGAGCGGTGTAAGCGTTTGCCTCGACGCCGGGGGAAGTACAAAAACGCTTAATCCGGGAGGGAGTGAAATTGGGGCGTGATGTTTGGTCTCGTCGGCGACACGCGTCAGGCCACGGCTCTCACCATCGAGATTGTCGGGGTCCCGATCTCACCGGAAGCGTTTGCTCTGGTAGGTGCAATCGCAATCGTCGTCCTGCTCGGGCTGTCGGCGTTTTTCTCCTCCTCGGAAATCGCGCTGTTCTCGCTGCCGAACCACCGGGTCGACCGGATCGCCGAAGAGGGCCATCCCGGCGCGAGGACTCTCCAGCGACTCAAATCCGATCCCCACCGACTGCTCGTGACGATCCTCGTCGGAAACAATCTCGTCAACGTCGCGATGTCCTCCATCGCGACCGGTCTGCTCGCGTTTTATATCGGCAACCAGGGGGTCGCCGTCGCGGTCGCGACGCTCGGCATCACGGCGCTCGTGTTGCTGTTCGGGGAGAGTGCGCCCAAATCCTACGCCGTCGACCACACCGAGTCGTGGTCGCTACGCGTCGCTCGGCCGATCCGCTTTGCCGAGATTATCCTGATGCCGCTGGTCTGGCTGTTCGATCACCTCACCCGGATCGTCAACAAGGTCACCGGCGGCCGCGGTGCCATCGAGGAGACGTATATCACCCGCCAGGAGATCAGGGATATCATCGAGACCGGCGAGCGCGAGGGCGTCCTCGAGGAGGACGAGCGGGAGATGATCCAGCGCACCCTCCGCTTCAACCGGACGATCGCCAAGGAGGTGATGACCCCGCGGCTGGATATGACCGCGGTCTCGAAGGACAGCTCTATCGACGAGGCAATCGAGACCTGCGTCCAGAGCGGACACAACCGCCTGCCGGTCTACGACGGCGAACTCGACAACGTCATCGGAATCGTCGAGGTGACCGACATGGTTCGGGACCGCCACTACAGCGCCGACGGGGATGTCGACCTGGAGGATCTGATCGAGCCGACGCTTCACGTCCCCGAGTCGAAAAACGTCGACGCGCTGCTGACCGAGATGCGCGAAAAGCGGCTGAACATGGTGATCGTCATCGACGAGTTCGGGACCACCGAGGGGCTGGTGACGATGGAGGACCTCGTCGAGGAGATCGTCGGCGAGATTCTCGAAGGCGGCGAGACCGAACCCATCGAGTTCGAGTCCGACGACGCGGCTATCGTCAAAGGCGAGGTCAACATCGACGAGGTCAACGAGGCTCTCGGCGTCGAACTGCCGGAGGGCGAGGAGTTCGAGACCATCGCCGGGTTCATCTTCAACCGGGCCGGTCGCCTCGTCGAGCAGGGCGAACAGATCCAGTACGACGGGCTGGACATCCGGGTCGAACAGGTCGAGAACACCCGGATCATGCGCGCCCGGATCGCCGGCCTCGAAGCCTACCAGGCCGACCGCGCGGAGGTCGAAGAGACCGAGTAGCTCACAGCACTCTCGTGACGAGCGTGAAGAGCCCGAAACTGAGCACGAAGGCACCGACGAGCGACCCCGCCCACGCCAACACCGTGTAAGCCATCTTGCCGCCGCTGATCTCGCCGCCGTCCTCGCCGCTCGCCGCGTAGCCGCTGCCGAGAATTGCCGAGACGATAATCTCGTTGAAGGAGACCGGAATTCCGAAAAAGACCGCCGTCTGCGCAATCGCGAAGGAGGGGATCAGCGCCGCGATCGACCGGTTCGGCCCCAGCGCCGAGTAGTCCTGTGAGATCGCCTTGATCATCCGCGGCGCGCCGGTCCAGGAGCCGATCAACAGCCCGAACCCGCCGAAGACCAGAACGAGGACGATCGGCACCTGAAAGTCACCGAGCAGCGGGATCAGCGGGCCGAGCGCGAGGCCGACCTGGCTGCCGCCGGCCGAGAAGGCGACGAGTCCGCCCAGCGCGAGCAGAAACCGCCGCTGTGCGCTCGCGGCGTCGGCGACCGTCTGCCGCCAGAGAACCAGCGCGACGGCCGCGGCGAGCGCGAGCGAGACCCCGGCGTAGGTCACGAGACCGCCGCCGAGAGCCTCGACCGACGCGCTCGCGAGCGAGCCCTGCTGTTCGCCCGGGGCGAAGAAGACGAACTGTACGTTGGCCAAAATCAGTCCGATCACGCCGCCCAGAAGCGGCACCGTCCGCCGGGACGGGATGCTCTCGGCTCGGAGCAGTCGCGCGATTGCGTACGCCAGCCCGCCGCCGACGAAGGGCGTCAGAACCCACAGCGTCGCGATCTCGCGGTATTTCGCCCACGCCGGATCGCCGCCCATCGCCAGTCCGACCCCGACCACTGCGCCGGTGACGGTGAAGGCGGTCGCGATGGGATAGCCGGTGAAGATGCCGATTGCGACGAGAACGGCGGCGATCATCAACGCGAGGATCGCGGCGGTCGCGGACAGTTGCGTCCCGATCACCAGTTCCTCGCCGACCGCCGAAGTGACGTTCGCGCCCTGTAACACCGCGCCGAGAAAGCCGAGAATCCCGACCAGAAAGCCCGCGCGCATGATCGAAATCGCGTTGGCCCCCACGGCGGGAGCGAACGGTGTCGAACCGGAGGAGCCAGCCCCGATTGCCCACGCCATGAAAAGACTGGCGAGGCCAGCGACCAGAAGCGTCGCGACGAGCGTCGCAGTGACCATCTGGACGTTCGGTACACGACGGACCCGTATGAGACTGCCGATTGCGCCGGGCGGCGGCTCAGTCCCCGACCACTTGCCGAAGATAGAAACTGAGAATTCCGAACACCAGCCCGCCGACGGCTCCGGGGACGAGACCGTCGACGATACTCTCGCCGCGCACCACCGACGCGACAGTCCAGATTGCGACCCAGATGAGGACGCTCGCGGCGACGTACCCTGGCAGATTCCCGATCAGGCGCTCGAATTGGTCGGCCATATCTGTGTAGACGACTCTCCGTGTGCTAAAGTTACGGCAGCGTTTCGTATCGAGAGACCCTGGCTGTCACACAATTTTGATGGCCGTCGGCCCGAACTGACAGGTATGTACGCGGTCGTCGGCTGTGGGGAGTGTCAGATGCTGTGGATCGTCGAGGGACGACCCGAGCGAAGCGAGTGTCCCCGGTGTGGGACGACACGTAAACACGAGCGCCGCCGGGAGTTCGTCACCACCGACGACGAGGACCACGCCAGGGAGGTCCGGTCCTCGATGCTCGCCGCCCGGCAGGACCAGAGCGACGCCTTCGCCGAACTGGACTCGTTTGCCGAACTCGACGAGCAGGTCGAGCGCGCCGGTATCGACGACGAGACCTATCTCGCGGAGTCGGGGATCGATCCCGACGCGGTCGCCGAGGCGGGCCGCGACGAGTCGACGACACAGAGCCGCGAGGAAGTCGTCCGGGAGGCGATCCGCGAACAGGACCGGCCCGGCGAGGCGGAGGTTCGCAGTTACGCCAGCGAACGCGGCGTTCCGGAGGAGTACACCGAGCGCGCGCTCGAAAAGCTTCTGCGAAGCGGCGAGGTCAGCGAGAGCGGCGGCGGCTACCGACTGCTGTGAGTCCCGGGAGCGGTGGATATTTTTTCGTCGGGGGTGAGATGCAGACGTGCGTCTCGTCCAGATCACGATCCCCTCGGGGAAACGGGAGACCCTGCTCTCGACGCTCGACGGCGAGGACATCGATTACGTCGTCGCAGACGAGACCAGCGGCCGGGAGTACGCCGGTATCGTCTACATTCCGCTGCCGACGAACGCCGTCGAGCCGGTACTCGAATCACTCCGGGATGCCGGACTGGACGACAGCTCCTATACCGTCGTCATGGAGGCCAACACGGTCGTCTCCCGGAAGTTCGACCAACTCGAAGAGCGGTACTCCGAGGAGCCGGACGAGGATCAGATCGCCCGTGACGAACTCGTCTCGGCGGCAGCCAGCCTCGCGCCGTCGACGCGGACGTACGCGATCATGACTATCGTCAGCGCGCTGATCGCGACGGCAGGGCTGTTGCTGAACTCGCCGGCCGTCGTCGTCGGGTCGATGGTGATCGCGCCGCTGGTCGGTCCGGCGATGGCCGCGAGCGTCGGGACGGTCGTCGACGATCAGGAGATGTTCGCCCGCGGCGTGCGGCTACAGGTTGCGGGTATCCTGCTCGCAATCGCGACCGCGTTCGCCTTCGCGTTCGTCGTTCGCCAGGTCAATCTCGTCCCGCCGCTGGCCGACGTGACGACGATTCCGGAGGTCCGCGAGCGCGTCGCGCCGGATTTCCTCTCGTTGATCATCGCCATCGGGGCCGGGATCGCCGGCATCGTCAGCCTCACCACCGGCGTCTCGGCGGCGCTGGTCGGCGTGATGATCTCCGTCGCGCTCATCCCGCCCGCGGCGACGGTCGGCATCGGACTGGCGTGGGGCCAGCCGATGGTCAGTCTCAGTTCCGCGGTGCTGGTGTCGGTGAACGTGCTCTCGATCAACCTCGCGGCGCTGGTCGTGTTGTGGTACAGCGGCTACCGACCGGACCACTGGTTTCGGCGCTCGGACGCCAAGCGGGCGACGGCCGTCCGTGTCGGCGCGCTCGCCGTCGCAATCGCCGTCCTGTCGGTCTTTCTCATCGGTGTCACCGTCGACTCGTTTCAGCGCGCGACGACCGAAGAACGGATTCAGGAGGAGACGAGCGCGGCGATCGAGCAGTTGGAGAACGACCAGCAGATCGAGCAGTTGAGCGTCGAGGTCGAGTACCCTTCCGCGGTGCCGTTCGAGGAGCCCGAACGAGCGATCATCACGGTCGGCGTCCCGCCGGGGGAGACAGCGACCGGACTGGCGAGCGAGATCAAACGCCGCGTCGAAGCGGAGACGGGGACGACTATCGAAATCGAGGTCCGGTACGTCAGCATCGAACGGGAGTGATCGGCCCCCGGCCTCCGACCCGGTATATAACGGGGGACAGACCGAAACCTAAAACAGTCATACACCCGAGAATCAGAGTGAACATGAGTGTTGACAAGCGACTCCACGACCGGAAGTTCGTGCGGACGTTTTTCACGACGCCGACGGCGGACAGCGAGAAAGATGACACCGCGGCGATGCTGAAGAAGTCGATCCAGCTCCGCGGGATGGAAGCGCCGGACGTGTGGGTTCCGGACAACGAGGACGCCACCGCGCCGAACATGCGCGACGAGGGGGCGGAGAACATCGCGGAAGTCGTCGCCGAGCACGGCGACGAGTTCCCCGGCGAGATCCACCCCCGCGTCGTCTGGCACCGCGACAGCCCCGAGACACGCTACAAGGGCTTCCAGCACATGCTCGAGATTGCCGACCCCGAGAACGGCGCTGTCGAGAACATCGACGGCTTCGTCATTCCGGAAGTCGGCGACCTCGACGACTGGAAGAAAGCCGACGAGTTCATCACTATCGTCGAAAACGAGCACGGCCTCGAAGAGGGGAGCCTCGCGATGTCGGTGATCATCGAGAGCGGCACCGCCGAACTGGAGATGGGCCGTCTCCGCGACGAGATTGGCAAGCCCTCGAACAACCTCGAACGGCTCTTCCTGCTGGTCGACGGCGAGGTCGACTACACGAAGGACATGCGCGCGATCACGCCGACCGGCGAACTGCCGGAGTGGCACGAACTGCGCCACAACACCTCCCGAGCGGCGAGCGCGGCCGGCCTGATCGCCGTCGACGGTCCGTTCGACGACATCCGCGACGTTGCGGGCTACCGCGAGCGAATGACCGCGAACCAGGCGGTCGGCCAGATCGGTATCTGGTCGCTGACCCCCGGCCAGGTCGTCGAGGCCAACAAGGCCCCGCTCCCGCCGAAGGAGGGCTACTGGCTCATCGACGAGGACGGCGAGGAGGTCGAACTCGAAGACGAGGGCGACGTGCAGGCGTACACCGGCGACAAGCTTTCGCTGGAGGAGGACGGCGACGAGTACGTCCTCACCGTCGGTAGCGACGAACACGTCCTCAGCCACGAGGAACTACAGGAGAAACTGGTCGACCTGACCGCCTACGTCCCGAGCCTCGACGACATCGTCGACTCCATGGAGGAGTTCGAGGCCGCCAAGGAGGCCGGCCAGGGCGCAATCGCCATGACCCGCGCGACGACCGTCAGCATCGACGGCGTCGAGGTCGAGATTAGCTCCGACCGAATGTGGGACGAAGCGACCTACCAGGCCCTGCAGACGCCGATCACGCTGTTCCAGGACGTCTACGAGAACCGTCCCGACCAGCACGACGACCTCGCCGACATCTACGGCGAAGACGTCGTCGAGCGAGCGATGGAAGTCGGCAACTAACGCGACACCACCTTCGTCTTTTTTCGCACGCTATCCACAGAGCCACTGCCGTGACCCTTCTCGTCTCCCGTACGGCCTGACCGACTCCTACGTGTCGATCCCGAACCGAAATATCACCGGCCAGCAAAGCAAAGTGCCACACCGGCGGAGCCGCCGGCGCCAACGCCAACGTTTTGCGCTCCGAGCTATCAGTGTAGAGTATGACGTTCGATCCAACGGAGCCAGACCTGAGTCCCGACGAAGTCGAGGATCTCGTCGACGAGAGAATCGCGTCCGAGGACGTCGTCCTGTTCATGAAAGGCGACGCCCGGATGCCGCAGTGTGGCTACTCGAAGAAGGCAGTCGCACTCCTGCAGCAGTATCTCGGGCCCGACGGCGTGGAGACCGTCGACACCCTCCAGAACCTGGAGGCGTTCCGCGAGGCGCTGAACGAGCACAGCGGCTGGGAGACGATCCCACAGACCTTCGTCGACGGGGAGTTCATCGGCGGCAGCGACATCCTCGAAGAGCTTCACGAGCGCGGCGAACTGGCCGAGAAACTCGGCGTCGACCCCGACTCGGTGGAGTTCGGCGGCGACGCCAGCGGCGGCAGCAGCGGCGACGTCGAAGCACCCTTCTGACACGTTGCCGGCCCCGACAGTCCGGCGTTCCCCACGGTCTTTTATGCGAGCGTCTCGGTAGAGTCGGATATGGACCTGTCCGTCGTCGTCCCGACGCTCAACGCTCGTGACGAGCTGACGGGCTGTCTCGACGCGCTCGCCGAACACGCCCCCGACGCGGAAGTGCTCGTCGTCAACGGGCCCTCGGCCGACGGCACGACCGGGATGATCCGCGAACGCGACGACGTGGACGTGCTGATCGAACTGGCCGACCGGACGGTCAACGCCGCCCGGAACGCCGGAATCGACCGCGCACACGGCGAGACGATCGCACTGGTCAACCACACCCTGTCGATCACCGAGGGCTGGCGTGCGGCCGTCCGGGAGGGACTGCAACGCGCCGATGTCGTGAGCGGCCCGACCCGGACGCTGCCGGACGGCGCCGTCGTCCGGGGGGCGGAGAACCGCCAGATCGCCGGCCGGGCGATCACCTTCCTGAACGCGGGCAATATGGCCTTTCAGCGGGAGGTGAGCGAGACGCTCGACGGCTTCGACGAGTATCTGCAGATCGGCGGTGCCCGCGACTTCGCCCACCGCCTCGCCGGCAACGAGTTCACCACGACGTGGACCGAGGAGATGAGCGTCACGCGCGGCGTCGAGGCCGATGGCGGTGAACTCGAAGTCGACCGCGGGTGGAAGTACCGCTCGCTCGCCTACCGCCTCGTGAAAAACTACAACCTCCGGCCTACGGTGCTCCGTCGACTGCTCGGCCACGCGGCGGGCGACGCGGGCTCCGAACTCCGGGCCGTCTTCCGCGGCGAGAGTCGCCCCTCGCAGTGGTTCGGCGCCGGCCGCGACGTGGTGACGAACCTCGCTCGCGGCGCGAAAGACGGGCTCGCTGCCCGCAGACGGGACGGCGGGCCGCGCCGGAACCCGAACGGCCGCTCGACACGGACCGACCGCGCCGTCACGGTCTACGACTGGCGGTGACCCCCCACGAGGCCGTCGATCTGTTCTCCGATCGCCTCGCGATAGGACTGCTCCGTGTGGCCGATCTGTGGAATCCAGACGTCCTGATAGGAGGGATGCAACAGCGGCAGTGCAGTCGTTCCGAGAGTAGGGCAGGAGACGGGTTCCAGCACCGCGTCGAGAAAACTGTCGAGTTCGATCCCGTCGAGTGCGAAGACCGACCGGGTCGCGTGCTTTCCCGTGGGCACGACCACCGCGGGTTCGACCTCCTCGATCTCGGCGCGGAGGTACGGTCGGCAGTTCGCCCGCTCGTCGGCAGTCGGTTCCCGGTTCGAGTCTTCGCTGTCTGCCGGAAAACACTTGACCGCGTTCGTGAAGTAGCAGTCCCCGCCGTATCCGGCCTCGGCCAGTAGGTCGCGGACGCGCCGACCTGAGTGCCGGGAGGTGTAGGCCAGTCCCGTCCAGTTGCCGCCGCGCCACTGGTCGGCGTCGGGAGCGCCCGCGCCGGGGGCTTCGCCGACGACCACCACCGTCGCGTCGAGGGGGCCGTTTCCCCACGAGATACACTCGCGGCTCTCGACGAGGTCGGGACAGCGCCGACAGTCCGCGGCGAGTTCGTTTCGGTCCTCCGGATCCGGATAGCTCGCCATCGGTGTTCGTTCGGTGTCGCGGCTCTCGACTGTTCCGGTCGACATCGGCGCAGACAGATACATACGAATTCGGGCCTAACTACGTGTATGTCCGAGAAAGCGACGTTCGGCGGCGGTTGTTTCTGGTGTGTCGAAGCGGCCTTCAAGGAACTGGAGGGCGTCTCCGCGGCAGTCTCGGGGTACGCCGGCGGCCACACGGAGGACCCGAGTTACCGCGAGGTCTGCTCCGGTAACACCGGCCACGCCGAGGTCGTCCAGGTGGAGTACGACCCCGAGGTGATCGCGTACGACGAACTGCTGGAGGTCTTTTTCGCGGTCCACGATCCGACCCAGTTGAACCGTCAGGGGCCGGACGTGGGGACGCAGTACCGCTCGATCGTCCTCTATCACGGCGAGGACCAGCGCGAGCAGGCCGAAGCGTACATCGAGGCCCTCGACGAGGAGTACGACGACGACGTCGTCACCGAACTCGAACGGCTGGACACCTTCTACCGGGCCGAGGAGAAACACCAGGACTACTTCGAGAAAAACCCCAACGACGCCTACTGTCAGATGCACGCACAGCCGAAAGTCGAGAAAGTCCGCGAGAAGTTCGAGGCCAAACTGCAGGAAGCCTGATTCGCGGCCGGATCGTGTAACAAAATAGATGATTGCTGAGCTATAAGTTGGCGTTTTCCTAAGAGGGGGGTATGAGCACGACTGACAACCCGGAGGAGCGAATCGACGAGACGACCACCTGGCCGGAACTGGCGATCAGCCTCTACGACCGGCTGACCGGCCGCGGTGCCGAGATCACCTACGAGTTCACCGACATGGAGATCGACGTGCCGAGCAAGGCCGGTGAGGACGCCGAACACGCCCGTTGGCGGGTCGACGGTCAACTCCGGATCACGACCGAAGAACAGGACTGATGGCGGTCGACGCCGCCGACGCGCTCGGGGAGCTACCGCGAACGAGCGACCGACTCGACGTCGAGGCGAACCTCGGCGTCGAAATCGACGGACGGAGCTTCGCGGTCAGTTCGGAGGGGGATCGGGTCGTCGTTCACGCGCCGTCGGTGAGCGCGTGTCTCGTCGCCGCCGACCAGCGGACTCTGCTACCTGCCCTCGCAGAGACCGCCGCGCAGGCAGGCATCACCGTCGAACTCCGGACCGGCGACGCCGTCCTCGCGGTGGTCGGAGCCGCGGCAGCGCCGGATCGACCGACCGCGGCGCTGTTCGGGGAGGCCGTGGAACTCCGTCCGGCGGGTGTGCTGGCCGGGCTGGTCCGGCTCCGGTAGCCGGCCGCCCGCTGCTCTGGCCTCCTAGAACAGACGCACGGGTAGGTAGCCGATAGACTCCCTCGCTGATTTCCCCCGACGGCCCCGCTCGTGGCAAACGTTAACAATCTGGGCTGTGACCGGTTTCTAGTGGACTGTATGGAGGGGGGAGAGGACAGCGAACTGCTCACGCTCGACAGGCTGTTCGAGTGTACGTTCGCACGGTACGGGGACCGACCGGCGATTCGACACGCCGGGGAGACGCTCAGTTACGCGGAACTCGACGAGCGCTCGCGTCGTTTCGCGGACGTCTACGCCGCGCTCGGCCTGACGGTCGACGACCGGGTGGGGATTCTCATGGACAACAGACCGGAGTTCATCACCGCACACACCGGCGCGGTCCGCGCCGGGGTGCCGGTGGTCCCGCTGAACAAGAAACTTGACGACACGCAGGTGCGCGAGCTAGCACAGACCGGGACGATCGACGTACTGGTCGTCGGCGAGCGCTTCTTCGAGACGATCGAGGCGATACAACGCGAACGAAACGAGTTTCAGCACGTCATCGCACAGGCCGACGAGGAGCCGATCCCGGTCGGATTTCACGACCTCGAAGAGCTACTCGCGAGCGCGGACCCGGTGTTGCCGGAGCCGTCTCCATCCCCGGAGGATACGGCCGCCGTCTACTACACGAGCGGTACGACCGGCGACCCGAAAGGCGTCGTCCACACCCACCGGTCGCTGGCGCTGAACTGCTACGCGCACACACACGAGATGGAGATCAACCGCGGCGAGCAGATGCTGTTGACGACGCCGCTGTCACACTCGGCGGAACCGTTCGCGCGCGCTGGACTGACACAGGGCGCGACGGTGGTCCTCCAGCAGGAGTTCGACAGCGAAACAGTTCTGGAGACGATCGAGCGCGAGGAGATCACGTGGACGTTCATGGTGCCGACGATGATCGCGGCCGTCGTCGAGGACGAACGCCTCTCCGAGACCGACACGGACTCCCTGGAGACGATCGCCTACGGCGCTGCGCCGATCCCGGACCCCATCCTCAAGCGCGGAGTCGAGCAGTTCGGACGGATCTTCCTCCAGTTCTACGGGCTCACCGAAGTTCCAAATCTCATCACGGTGTTGCCCAAAAGCGACCACGACCCCGAACAGGGGGCGCTCGAATCGGCCGGCTATCCGACGCAGTTGGTCGAGATCCGGCTGCTCGATATCGACGCGGAGTGGGCGACCGATGTCGGCGAAATCGCCGTCCGATCGCCGTACGCCCTCGCGGGCTACGTCGGCGAGCAGAGCGCGTACACCGACGACGGCTGGCTCAGAACCGGCGACGTCGGCCGGATCGAGGACGGCCGCGTCCACGTCCTCGACCGGATTCAGGACGTGATCGTCGTCGACGGCGAGCCGGTCTTCTCGACGACCGTCGAGAACGCGATCCAGCGCCACCCCGACGTGCGGCGGGTCGCGGTGATCGGCGTGCCCGAAAACGGGGCGGATACGCGGCGTTCGGAGGCGGTCGAACAGATCGTCAAGGCCGTCGTCGTTCCGGCGGACGACGCCGAGATCACGCCCGAGAGTCTGCGGGATGTCTGCAGCGACTCCCTCGCGGACAGCCCGCTGCACTCTATCGACGTCGTCGGACAGTTGCCCGAGACGCCGTACGGGAAAGTCGACAAGCAGGCGCTGCGAGATCCATACTGGTAGCTGACATGCTCCGGATCACCTTCGAGACCGAACCCGGGGATCTGCTCGGGCGTCTCCACGACTCCCTCGACGGGGGTTCGACGATCCTCGACTCGGTGTTACAGACCGACCGGACGGAGTGGCTGGCGTATCTGACTGTCAGCGACCTCGACAGCCCGCCGGTCGAACGCGTCCGGGAGCTTTCTGATCTCGAACTCGTCTACAGCGACTCCTACTCGGCGGCCTCCGACACCGCGCTCCTGCTGGTTCGGGTCCACGACGAACCCTGTATCGCCCGGCTACTCGCCGAGCACCGGGCGATCCCGCACGCGATTCGACTGCACGATCATCACCTCAGCGGTACCGTCACCGTCGACGACTGGGACCACCTCCAGACGATTGCCGACGAGATCGAAACCGCCCGGGACACCTTCGAGCTAGTCAGCGTCAGACAGGTCGACAGCGTCGAGCCGATTCTCGGCAGTGACCGCCTCAAACAGACTGCGAAGGGCGCGGTCCCGACCGAACACCTCCGGACGCTCGAAGTCGCCTACCGGACCGGCTACTTCGACGTTCCACAGACCGCCTCCGCCGAGGAGGTGGCGGACGAACTGGGGGTGAGTCAGTCGACGTTCAGCAAACGGCTCCGCCGCTCGGCCGCCGCGCTCCTGGCGCTTCTGTTCGGCGAACAGCACCCGGGTGTCGCCGGGACGGACTGAGTGCTGACGCGCTCGTTCCGTGGCGAGACAGCCGCTGTGTGACCGGGGTATTTCAATGAGAATATATATCGGCGGCTATCAGCGCAGTTGTCCATTATTATTAAGGACAAATCGGCGGTGGGTTGGGACGTGAGGTGGTACCTTGTCATCAACACCCACATTCGATCCTGAGCTGTTGGCGCTGGACACAGGGGGGACAATGACGGACACGTTCGTCGTCGACGAGAACGGTGAGTACACCGTCGGAAAGGCACAGACGACCCCGGAGTACGAGGCGGAAGGCGTCGTGAACTCCTTCCAGAACGCGCTGGGGTACTGGGATACGACCTTAGAGGAGTCGACCGACACCATCCGGGGGACGGTCTACTCCGGCACCGCGATGCTGAACCGCTTGCTCGAACGCGAGGGCGAGGGGGATATCGGCCTCATCACCAACAGAGGCTTCGAGGACACCCACAGATTCGGTCGCGGTATCGAGTCGTGGGTCGACCTGCCTTACTCCGGGCGGCTTCACGCCCGCGAGCACGAACACCCCGAGCCGATCGTTCCGCGGGAGAACATCCGCGGCGTCCGCTCGCGGATCGACCATCTCGGCCAGGAGATGATTCCGCTGTACGAGGGGGAGGTCGAGGAGGCCGTCCACGACCTGCTGGACCGGGACGTGCGGGTGATCTGCGTCTCGCTCGTCTACTCCTACCAGAATCCCGAACACGAGCAGCGCGTCCGGGAGATTGCGGAGGAGATCATCGACGAGCGCGGTGCGGACGTGCCGATCTGGCTGTCCAGCGAGCAGAATCCCGTCCGGGGGGAGCTACCGCGGGTGAACAGCCTCATCCTGGAGGCGTACGCGGTCGAACCGTCCCGCGAGCAACTGTACGGCATCCGCGACGAACTCGAAGCGGAGGGCGCCGACGCGCCGTTTCGGGTGCTCTCCTCCTCGGGCGGGACCGTCTCGCCGGACCACGACTGGCTGGTCGAGACGATGATCTCCGGACCGATCGGCGGCATCTTCGGCGGGGAGTTTCTCGCCGACAAACTGGGCATCGACAACCTCGTCTGCTCGGACGTCGGAGGGACCTCCTTCGATGTCGGGCTGATAACCGAGGGACACTACCCGACCCGCTGGGACCAGAGCCTCGCGCAGTTCATGGTCAACATCCCGATGACCGCGATGGACACCATCGGCTCCGGGACGGGCAGTTTCGTCCGGGTCGACCGCGCCTCCAATCGGCTGGAGGTCGGCCCCGACTCGGCGGGGTATCTGGTCGGCGTCGCCAACGAGGAGTCGGGGCTGGACACGCCGACGGTCACCGACTGTACGGCGATGCTCGGCTATCTCAACCCCGAGTACTTCCTCGGCGGGAAGATCGACCTCGACGTCGACCGCGCCCGGGAGTACATCGAGGATCAGGTCGCCGACCCGCTCGATCAGGACCCACACGAGACCGCTCGGGGCGTGCTCGACATCGTCGAGCGCAACATGACCAACGAACTGAACGCGATGATCCTCGGGCTGGGCTACTCGCCGGAGAACTACCACCTGACCTCCTACGGGGGCGGTGGACCGCTGCACGCCGCCGGCTACACGCAGTCGCTGGATTTCAAGGACGTGCTCATCCCCGACTGGGCGGCGGCGTTCTCGGCGTTTGGCTGTGCGACCGCCGACTACGCCTACCGGTACGACCGCTCGCTGGATCTGGTGCTCCAGCCGGATCTGAGCAACGCCGAACAGGTCGCGGCGGCGCTGACCGACGCGCTGACCGACCTGCGCGAGCAGGCGGTCGCGGCCTTCGAGCGCGACGGCATCGACGCCGAGGAGATGGACTTCGTCCCCGCCCTGCGGATGCAGTACACCGGGATGCTCGACGACCTCGAAGTGACTCTGCCCGGTGACATCTGGAACGGCGAGTTGGCGGCAGACGACCTCCCGGACGTCATCGACGTCTACGAGCGGGAGTTCGCTCGCGTCTTCCAGCGGGCGGCCCAGAGCCCCGAGCAGGGCTACACGATCACGATGGGCGTCGGCACCGGTATCGCGCCCTCGCCGAGTCCGGCGCTGCCGGAGGAAGAGCCCGGGGACGAGACGCCGCCGGAGGCCGCCGGCCGCGGCCACCGGGACATCTACTGGGACGGCGCGTGGCACGAGGCCGCGCTGTGGGAGATGAACGATCTGGAGGCCGGCAACGTCGTCGAGGGTCCCGCGGTCGTCGAGGCACCCGCGACGACGATGCTCGTCCCGCCGGGCTTCGAGGCACCGCTCGACGAACACCGCATTTTCCACCTGGGTGAAACATGAGCAAACCTGCAGACACGTCCGATCGCACCGAACGCAACTTCGAGCAGGTCGACCCGCCGATCGGCTGGGACGGCCAGACGCTGTACGAGATGCTCGAACAGAGCGAACGACAGACCGAGGAGACCGGCCGGTACTGCGGGCTGGACGAACTGGAGATGAAAGCGGAGGAGCCGTTCGAGTACGAACAGCTGTTCTCACAGCTCCGGGGGGCGCTGGTCAGCGCCCGCGAGACCGCACTGCACGTCTCGGCCTCACCGATCGTCCGCGAAATCGGTGAGCTGTGTTTCCAGGTCTACACGCCCGAAGGGGACTGCGTGGCGCTGTCGACGGGGATCATCGTCCACGTCCACACCGGCAGCCTCGCGATCAAGTACATGATCGAGGAGGACTACGAACACGACCGCGGCATCCAGCCGGGCGATATCTTCTGTAACAACGACAACGACCTCGGCAACGTCCATACGACGGACGTTCACACTATCGTCCCCATCTTCGAGGACGGCGAACTGATCGCGTGGGTCGACGGCGTCACCCACCAGGTCGACATCGGCGGGATGACCCGCGGCCACGACCAGCTGGCGAGCACGACCCGCTTCGAGGACGGCCTGTACGCCACCTGCGAGAAGATCGGAGAGAACGACAAGATCTACCAGGACTGGCGTGACCGCTGCCAGCGGTCGGTCCGCACGCCGATGTACTGGGACCTCGACGAGAAGTGCCGGCTCGCGGGCTGTCACATGATCCGCGAGGCCATCAAGGAGATGGTCGACGACGTCGGGGCGGACCGGTTCAAACAGTTCATGCGCGAGGCCGTCGAGGAGGGCCGCCAGACGCTGCACTCCCGCGTCGAGGAACGGCTGTTC
This sequence comes from Halovenus carboxidivorans, assembly GCF_009831575.1. Taxonomy (GTDB): domain Archaea; phylum Halobacteriota; class Halobacteria; order Halobacteriales; family Haloarculaceae; genus Halovenus; species Halovenus carboxidivorans. The sequence goes on from NZ_WUUT01000001.1 coordinate 394,151, forward strand.
CCCGGCACCTACCGCGATAGTTCGTTCATGCCGGTCCCCTTCGAGGACGAAGCCTGGAAGCCGCAGGCGAAACAGGACATGCTGAACCACCTCCCCGTCGAGGTCGAAATCGACGCCGACGGCGGCATCGAGTTCGACATGGAGGGCGCGAGCCCACCCGGACCGCACGCCTACAACTGCGCCGAAGGCGCGATGGAGGGCGGCCTGTGGGTGTCGCTCACGCAGTGTTTGCTCCACGACGGGAAGGTAAACGACGGCTCCTACCTCGCGGTCGATACCAACTACCCCGAGGGGAGCATCGTCAACCCGCAGGACCCGAGCCTCTCCTATCACACCTCCTGGGGGTCGCTGATGCCGACGTACAACGCCTTCTGGAAGAACGTCTCCCGCGGTTTCTTCGCGCGGGGCTTCCGGGAGGAGGTCGTCACGGGCTACTCCGAGACCGGCGACCCGCTGCAGGGCGGCGGGAAGTACGAGGTCACCGACGAGTACTTCCCCGTCTCGCCGTTCGAGCACTCCTGTCAGGGGCTGGGCGCGAGCGCCGTCCGGGACGGGCTGGATCACGGCTACGCGATGTGGAATCCCGAAAGCGACATGGGCGACGTCGAGGAGTGGGAACTCATCGAGTGGGGGTTGCCCTTCCTCGCTCGCCAGATGAAACCGGACACCGCCGGCCACGGCAAGTACCGCGGTGGCTCCGGCTGGGAAGGGATCCGGATGGTCAACAACAGCGCCGACGTTTCGCTGTACAAACACGTCGTGCCGGGCGTCGGCTTCACCACCTCCGGGATGTCCGGCGGCTACCCCAACGCGACGAACTACTCGCTGCGGGCCCACGATACCGACATCCAAGAGCGCTTCGAGAACCGCGACCCGTACCCGGTCGGGGACTCCCCGAGCGGCGAGTTCGACGAGCACATCGACGGCGACATCCGCCGCAGCGAGAAGGGGCTGTACTTCCCGGAGGAGTACGAGAACTACGACCTGGTCCACTACCAGATGGGCGGCGGCCCCGGCTACGGGGACCCGCTGGACCGACCCGTCGAGAAGATCAAAGAAGACGTCGAGGAGGGTATCTACACCCCCGAGACGGTCGAGAGCGTCTACGGCGTCGTCGGCGAGTTCGACGAGGACGACCGCGAGTTCACGGTCGACGAGGACGCCACCGAGCGCGCCCGCGACCGACTCATGGAGGAGCGCCGCGAGGAGGCCGTCGACTACGAGGAGTTCTACGAGTCCGAGCGCGAGCGCGTCAGCGAGGGCGACGTGAGCGAACCCGCTCAGTGGATGTACGAGGGCGTGTTCGACATCTCCGAGGAGTGGGCCGAATCGTTCCGCGACTTCTGGGAACTGCCTGCCGAGTTCACCTTCGAGGAATAACTATGTCGACAGACACCACACAGATCGAGAAACTCATCGACGGCGAACTGTCCTGGGAGGAGCTACGCAACGACGTTCTCCCGGACCCGAAGGATCCGGACCGCTTCGAGACGACCAGACAGATCCTCCAGGAAAAAGTCGAGTTCGACGAGCCGATTCTCGTCCCGTTGAACGACCACCTCTTCGCGGTCGGCACAGAGGACGGCCGCGTCGTCAAAGGCGAGTGCGGCCACGAGTTCGGCCCGCTGGCGGACAACTGGAAGGAGTACTGCAAGGTCCGGGTCCGCGAGGACGAATCGGAGATGCGCGAGCTGTATCCGGAGAACATGACGCCCGAGCCGGACTGGCAGTTCCAGCTCCGGGAGTTCTTCTGCCCGGAGTGTTTCACGCTGATCGATGTCGACGCCGTTCCGGCGGGCTATCCAGTGCTGAAACCGTTCGACCCGGACATCGACGCCTTCTACGAGGAGTGGGAGGACAGGACGCCGCCGGACAGGGAGTAACGCGACGATGGCTTCGCACACACTCACGGCCGCAGACACGGCCGCGGACGCAGTGACGTTGCGAGCGCTCTTCGAGGCCGCCCTCGACAAGTACGCCGAACGTGACGCGATCACGGTCGACGGCGAGACGGCCACCTACGCCGAACTCGACCGCCGCGCCAACGCCGTCGCCCACGGCCTCGTCGAGCGCGGTGTCGAGCGGGAGGACCGGGTCGCGTTGCTCATGTCCAACCGCCTGGAGTTCGTCATCGCCGACCTGGCGCTGTGCAAGGCCGGGGCGACCCGACTCCCGCTGAACGACATGCTCACCGCCGAGGAGTTCCGGTATATGCTCGACGACGCCGGGGCCGGAACGGTCGTCGCCGGCCCGCAGTTCGTCGAGACGGTCGCCGACCTCGCCGGAGAGCTTCCGGAACTGGAGACGGTAATCGGCGTCAGCGACGGCCCATCGCTCCCGGAGGGCGTCGAGGCCTTCGATGCGCTGGACGGCTCGGCGGTCGATCCGCCCCAGCGTCCGGTCGACGGCGACCACATTCAGGGCCACTACTACACCGGCGGCACGACTGGCAAGCCCAAAGGCGTCTTGCAGACCCACGAGTCGATGGCGCTGAACCAGTACGCCCACATCGCGGAACTCGGCGTCTCGGGCGACGAGACGCTGCTGTTGCTGACGCCGCTGCCGCACTCGGCGGGGTTGTTCCTCTGGGCAGGACTGCTGACCGGTGCCCACGCGATCATCGAGGAGGAGTTCGAGCCGGGAACCGCGTTGCACGCCATCGAGGACCACGGTGTGACGTGGACGTTCATGGTGCCGACGATGATCTATCGGCTGCTCGATCACGACGCGCTCGACTCGACGGACACCTCGTCGCTGTCGACGCTGGTCTACGGTGCCGCCCCGATGACGCCGGCCCGACTGCGCGAGGGGATCGACGCTTTCGGTCCGGTCTTTCTGCAGTTTTACGGCCAGACCGAGGTGCCAAATCTCATCACCACCTTCGGGAAGCAAGAACACGCCCGGGCCGTCGAATCGGGGCCGGAGGAGCGGCTGAGTTCCGCCGGCACGGTCTGTCTCACCTCCGAGGTGAAAATCGTCGATATCCAGACCGGCGAGGAACTCCCGCCCGGCGAGGAGGGGGAGATCCTCGCGACGGCACCGTACGCGATGGAGGAGTACTTCCAGCGGCCGGAGAAGACCGCCGAGACGATCACCGACGGCTGGGTCCACACCGGCGACGTCGGCAAGCGCGACGAGGACGGCTACGTCTACCTGCTCGACCGCGAGAGCGACGTGATTATCACCGGCGGAATGAACGTCTACTCGACGGAGGTCGAGGAGGCCATCGCCGGCCACCCCGACGTGGCGGAGGTCGCCGTCATCGGGGTCCCGCACGACGAGTGGGGTGAGGCGGTCCACGCGGTCGTCGTCGCCGACGGAGTCGGCGCAGGGGAGATCCGGTCGTACGCCGACGAGCGCCTCGCCGACTACAAGACACCGAAATCCGTCGAGTTCGTCGAGGAGATTCCCAAGACGCCGTACGGAAAACACGACAAGGTCGCCCTGCGGGACCGCCACTGGGCGGACGAGGACCGCGACATCGCCTGAGACGAGTGCCGAGCGGCGTACGCGCGGGTCCGTCTCAGCACTCTTCGGCGGAGACGCGACGACAGTCGGCCCTATGCCGGCGGGAGATACCGCCCGAGCGCTTCGACTACCGCGTCGGGGTCGTCGATATCGCTGGTGTCGAAGGCAAACGTCGACTGGTACCACTGTGAGCGCGTGAGCCGCAGGGCGTCGTCACTCCGCTCGTATCCCTCGAAGGTCTCCCAGTCGTGCAAGGCCTGTTCGACCCGGAGCCCTTCGCTCGTGACGGCGACCTCTCGGCCGTCGCTGTCCTGAAAGATCACGAACCAGACCGGTAGCGACGGTGAGAGCCAGAGAACGTCCGTCGGCGAGATCGTCTCGCCGAGGACGAGGGGGAATCCAACGGCCACGAGCAGACTCATACCGAGGACTACGCCGACGCCCAGTTTGCGTTGGCGTCTGACTCCCGGCGCTGGCCGGACGGTGAACGTGACGTGGGTCGTCGCCCCGGCGAGGCGGTCACGACGCCGAGCGTGGGCCGCGAGCGCGATTGCGAGCAGCCCCGGGACGAGCGCGGCGACGCCGAGAAAGGCGGCCCAGGGAGCGGGTTCGCTGGCTGGGAGCCCGCGGAGAATCGGACCCAGCCACACCGCCGGCAGTCCTGCCAGAGCGGGGACTCGCCAGCCTCGAAGCCAGTCGGTGGGGTCGTGATCCCAGACCAGCACCCCGCCGACCACCGCTCCACCGACCAACCCACCGGCGAGCACCACCGGCGTCGAGTCGCCGACGTACGTCCCGACGGGGGCGGCCAGCAGCCCGGTGTAGAGGCTCACAAAAAGGCGGAGGGCGCTCTTTTGCATCGCTGTTGACAGCTATGTCATCGACCGTCTTGAAAACCACGGGGGCGGTCGTCCAGAGCGGGCGATACGTTTTGGTAGGGTCAGGCCCACGTAGCGGGTATGTCGGTCGAGCCACGGACGAACGACGAGGTGCTCACAGCCCTGGCCGAGTGCGAGGGGACGGCCGTATCGACGGCTCGGGTGTCGGCCGCGCTCGATGCACCGAAACCGTACGTCACCGTTCACCTCCAGCAGCTCGCGCTCAAGGGCCTCGTCGGATTCAACACACACAAGGGGACCAGACGCTGGCGGCTGACCGAGGCCGCGGAGTCCCCAGAGAGCGAGCACTGATCAGGCGTCGGCACGGATGTCCCGGTCGACGGCCTCCGCAGTGAGCGTCTCGAACGCCGCCGCGGCTTCCTCCGTCAGCCTGTACCGCTCGTGCACGTCGTCGGGGTCGCGGCCGCGACCGCTGGCCAGTCCGACGACCTTCGCAATCGCTTCGTAGTTCTCCCGGACGAGCGAGCCGGCCAGCCCCGGCAGTCCGGCCCGCTGTGTCAGTTCCTCGGCCGCGGCCTTCCCGGCGTACACCCGCCGCTCGCGGGAGTCGACTAACACCATCGCGAAGGGCGTCTCCCCGAACTGCGCCCGCAGAAACGACTGCGCGGCGTCGTCGTACCACGAAATCGCACCGATGTCGTCGATCTCTTCGAGCGCCCGGGCGGCGACCGAGCAGTACGGACACTCGCCGTCGTAGATCAAAACGGAGTCGTAGTCGCTCACAACAGTCGTAGGGGCCGTACACGCAAAAATTGTCTCCCTCGAAACGCTCAGAATCGCTCACATACAACCGATTGTCCTTTAATCCCGCCGCCGGATACATCGTGTATGAGCGACGAGCAGACTGGGGGTCACGACCGATTCGAGGACGTGACAGACCAGTACGAGCCTGAGGCGGTCGAAGACCGGGTCTTCGAGCACTGGGACGCGGTCGACGCCTACGAACAGACCGTCGAACACCGCGCCGACGAGGAGACGTTTTTCTTCGTCGACGGGCCGCCGTACACCTCCGGCGCGGCACACATGGGGACGACCTGGAACAAGACGCTGAAAGACGCCTACATCCGCTATCACCGGATGAAGGGGTACGACGTGACCGATCGGCCGGGCTACGACATGCACGGCCTCCCAATCGAGACGAAAGTCGAGGAACGGTTGGACTTCGAGAACAAGAAAGACATCGAGGAGTTCGGTGAGGAGGCCTTTATCGAGGAGTGCAAGGCCTTCGCCGAGGAGCAGTTGGAGGGCCTGCAGGAAGACTTCCAGGACTTCGGGGTCTGGATGGACTGGGAGAACCCCTACAAAACTGTAAACCCCGAGTACATGGAAGCCGCCTGGTGGGGCTTCGAGCAGGCCCACGAGCGCGGTCTCGTCGAACAGGGCAAACGCTCGATCAACCAGTGCCCCCGGTGTGAGACCGCAATCGCCAACAACGAAGTCGAGTACCACGAGGTCCACAAGCCGTCGATCTACGTCAAATTCCCCCTCGCCGACCGTGAGGGCAATCTCGTCATCTGGACGACGACGCCGTGGACTATCGTCGCAAACACCTTCGTCGCCGTCGACGGCGACCTCGATTACGTCGGCGTCGACGCCGAGAAAGACGGCGAGACCGAGCGCCTCTACGTCGCGGAGGCGGTCGTCGAGGACGTACTGAAGGAGGGGCGGTACGAGGACTACGAGATTGTCGAGGAGATCAGCGGCGAGGGGATGGTCGGCTGGGAGTACGACCACCCACTCGCCGAGGAGGTGCCGAACCACGCGAGCGCCGAGGGGTCGGGACAGGTCTACACCGCCGAGTACGTCGAAGCCGACCGTACGGGCCTGGTCCACTCCGCCCCCGGCCACGGTGAGGAGGACTTCGAGCGCGGACAGGAACTCGATCTCGAGGTGTTCTGTCCGGTCGACAGCGACGGCCGGTACAACGACGACGCCGGCAAGTACGCCGGGACGTTCGTCCGCGACGCCAACGACGAGATCATCGACGACCTCGACGCGAAGGGCCACCTGCTCGCAGACGACCAGACGAGCGTCCGCGAGGGGCAGTGCTGGCGGTGTGACACCGATATCGTCCGGATCGTCACCGACCAGTGGTTCATCACCATCACCGACATCAAAGACCAGCTACTGGAGAACATCGAGGACTCGGAGTGGTATCCCTCCTGGGCGCGGGACAACCGGTTCCGGGATTTCGTCGAGGAAGCGCCGGACTGGAACGTCTCCCGCCAGCGGTACTGGGGAATCCCGATCCCGATCTGGACGCCAGAAGACTGGGACGGATCGATGGACGACGTGATCGTCGTCGGCGACCGCGAGGAACTCGCCGAGCGGGCCGATCAGGAGATCGATCCCGAGACGGTCGACCTGCACAAAGGCACCGTCGACGAGATCACGATCACCGAGGACGGGACCACCTACACCCGCGTCGGCGACGTCTTCGACGTGTGGCTCGACTCCTCGGTGGCCTCGTGGGGCACGCTCGATTACCCCGAAGAGGAGGCCGACTTCGAGGAACTGTGGCCGGCCGACCTCATCATGGAGGCGCACGACCAGACCCGCGGCTGGTTCTGGTCACAGCTCGGAATGGCGACCGCGGCGATGGGTGAAATCCCGTACGAACAGGTGCTAATGCACGGCTACGCCAACATGCCCGACGGCCGCGGGATGTCCAAATCGAAGGGGATCTTCATCGACCCACACGAGGTCATCGACGAGCACGGCCGCGACCCGATGCGGCTGTTCCTGCTGTCGGTGACCGCCCAGGGCGAGGACATGAACTTCTCCTGGGAGGAGACCAGCGAGATGCAGCGCCGCCTGAACATCCTCTGGAACGTCGCCCGCTTCCCGCTGCCGTACATGCGAGCGGACGAGTTCGACCCCGAGAGCGTTGCGCTGAAAGCGCAACGAAACGGAGGCGGCGAAGCCGCCGACGGGACTACTGTCGAGGTGGTCCAGGACGACCTCGAACTCGTCGACGAGTGGGTGCTCTCGCGCCTGCAGAGCGTCGAGGCGGCAATGACCGAGCACATGGACAACTTCGAGAACGACAAGGCCGTCGACGAACTGCTCCAGTTCGTCGTCGAGGACGTCTCGCGGTTCTACATCCAGGTCGTCCGCGAGCGGATGTGGGAGGAGAGCGACTCCGCCTCCAAGCAGGCCGCCTACGCGACGCTCTATCGCGTCCTGGAGGAAGTCGCCGCGCTGTTCGCGCCCTTCACTCCGTTCATCGCCGAGGAGATCTACGACGCGCTGACGGGTGACGCCGGCCACCCGACGGTCCACATGTGCGACTGGCCCGAGGCCGACGCGGATCTGCGCGATCCGCAGTTGGAGCGAGAGATCGATATCGTTCGTGAGGTCGAACAGGCCGGCTCTGCCGCCCGCCAGCAGGCCGAGCGGAAACTCCGCTGGCCGATCGCGCGAGCGGTCGTCAGCGCTCCGAGCGAAGAGGTCGCCGAGGCCGTCGACGCACAGCGGGCCCTGCTCCGAGAGCGACTCAACGCGCGTGCCATCGAAATCGTCGGCCCCGAGGAGGACTGGGACGAACTCGCCTACTCCGCGGAGGCGGACATGAGCGAACTCGGTCCCGCCTTCGGCGACGACGCAGGCCGCGTGATGAACGCGCTCAACGACTCCCGCGTCGACCGCTGGGATCTCGCGCTGCTCGAAGAAGCTATCGCGAACGAGACCGGCATCGACGCCGACCTCGACGCGTCGATGGTCGAACCAGTACAGGAACTCCCAGAGGGCGTCTCGAACGCCGAGTTCGCCGTCAGCGAGGACGACGAGCAGATCAGCGGCCAGGTCTACGTCGACACGACACTCACCGACGACATCGAGAGCGAGGGCTACGCCCGCGAGGTCATCCGCCGCGTTCAGGAGATGCGGAAAGATCTCGATTTGGACATCCAGGCCGGCATCCGACTGGATCTCGACATCGCCGACGACCGCGTCGCTGACCTCGTCCGCGAGCACGAGGACCTGATCGCCCAGGAAGTCCGGGGCGAGTTCGGTACCGTCGAGGACGGCCACCGCAAGGAGTGGGAGGTCGAAGGCGTGACGATGGAAATCGCGATCGAGAAAGTCGCCGAAGCGACAGCCTAAGAGACAGAAAGATCGAATTTCCGCGCGAGCAGAGCGAGCGCGGTTCACACAGGTGGTGGGTTAGCGATTCCGGCTCACCGGGAACGCGACGCGCTGGGGGTGTTCGTTCATCCGCGCGAGGATGCGCTCGTAGAGTTCGTTCCGGACCCGCTGGCCCCGTCGCGGATGCACGAGATACCGCAGTCGGAGTTCGACCCACGACTCTTTCTGCGTGACGTTCACCGTCGGGCGTTCTCGTACTTCGAGTTCGACCGGCGTCTGTGCCAGGTTCTTCCGGTACTGCTCGATCGCCTGCTCCATCTCGTCGCCGAGGTAGTCGTCGGCTTCCTCGATCATCACCTGCTCTGCGAACTGCAGATCGGTCTCGTAGGCGACCTGAATCGAGAGTTCGTTCCAGACGTGGGGGAACTCGCGGTAGGAGTAGTTGTGGACGTGCGAGGAGAGGACGACACTGTTCGGCAGCGTGATCACCCGCCCCGAGGGCTGGTTCGAGCTAACGAGATCGCCGCCGATCTCCCACAGCGTCGTCACCAGAAAATCGACCTCGACAACGTCGCCTTTCGAGTCGTCGATTTCCACGCGGTCACCGACGCTGTAGGGCTGTTTGATCATGATATACAGCCAGCCGATCAGCGAGAACAGCGGCTGCTGCAGCGCGAAGGTGACCGCGAACCCGACGATACCCAACGAGAAGAACAACCCGAGATACTGCTGTGTCAGCACCCCGAACATCCCGATGATGCCGACGATGCTGAAGACGAATCGGGTGATATTCCGGAGGTTGTGCTGGCGGCGCTTGTCCGTGGTCCGGTCCAGCAGAAAGTCGAGCACGAGCGTGTACGCCCCGAGGACGCCGAGCACGACGGCGGCGACCAACAGCCCCTGCACGATGATCGTCTCGACGGCAATCGACATCGCTTCGCCCAGCCCGGCCGCGAGTTCGGCGTTCTCGATGAGTCCCGCAGCGGCCCCACAGAGGAGTGCAACGAGCAACGAGAGCGCGGCGGCGTATCGCTTCACGACACAGCTATCCGCTTGCTCTCATAAAAAGGTGCGCCCGACGGCGGGGGTCCGAAGGCAACTTTCTTTCACAAGATTTTTTCATCGATCGATGGACCACTCCGGCACGGTCATGCCACGATCGAGGTCTATCGTGATCGTCGCCGCCGTTGCCCTCCTGGCCATCGGCGGATTGGTATCGGTTGCGGTCGTGTTCGACGGCGGACTCGGACTGACGGATGCGGACGATGCGGACCAGCGAGCAGACAGTTCCAATGAGGGAGACGCAACTAATCCACAGCCTGTCGACAACAACGACACCGAACCCACCGACGGAGCGGATAGCGTATCGCGGCCGACCGGGAGTGACAACAGCACCGGCGACGGCGGAACCGGTGACGACGGGTCCACCGACGAAGGGAGCACCGACACCGGCGAGGCGGCCACCGAAGACGATGACTCCGGCGAGTCCGCCTCGGGCGACGACTCACTCGGGTCGGAATCTGAGGATACGAACGACACCGAGGCAGACGGCCCCTCTCTACCCGACCGCGTTGGGATGAACGTCAGCGTCGAACTGGCCGATCTCGGCGCTCCGAAGACCGGCGAGATGCTCCTGCGAAAGCACCTCGACGACGAGGTTGTCGCGCGACAGAACTTCAGCAACGAGGGCCATACCCGGACCTTCGAGGGGCTGGAGCGGGACGAACTGTACGACGTAGTCGTCGTCACGCCGAAGTTCCCCAACGAGGAGTTCACGATCAATCCGACGGTCAAAGACGACGTTGATCTGACCGTCGGCTACGAGTTCAACAGCACCGAAAACTACCGGATCAGATGGCAGGTGGGCTATCTCCCGCAGTACTTCGAGGGCGATCACACTAGCGAGCGGGCCGAAGAAGAGGCGATTCCGCTGTACGGCGAATCTCGGCACGACGCTCAGGGGAATTACTACACTGGGTGGTCTGATCCGAATATCTCCGGAAAAGAAGAATACTACTACAATGCAACAACCAATCAATCGTTCAGAAGTATGGAACAACAATCATGGAAAAATATAAGCGCACACTGGGGAGAAGCAGACCATATACGTAACCGTGTTATTCGACATGGAATCTCCGGAGTCTCGAAGCGAGAGTTCCTTCGAGCCGAGGGCTCAGAAGCAACGACCAAACTGCACGTGTATAGAGTCTCGTCGAGTGTGTTCGGTCGTCCAATCGTCATTAAGATAAATCCTGAGACTGGGTATCCAAATGAGTTGGTGATTCAAGTTGACAAACAAACTGACGCAAGTTCAACGAGAAGTATAGCTGAGTATATAGACCTCAACGAGAGGATAGATGTGATGCCAGACAATTTCCCAGCGGAAAAACTGCTTTAGTGAATATTCGGTGTTCCTCTATCCCGGCTCATCACTCCCACCTCCTCCATCATCTGATTCAACAGTAATTGTAGTGCAGCCATTGTCGACGCTGTCGTAGACTGGTTGTATGTACTTGTCGTCATCTGTTCCATGCCACGCCGCGATGCAGAGTGTTGCCTGTCCAGCCGCCTTTCCTTTATACAGAACGTTAGTGCCGCGTTCGGCATCAGCACTCGGGAGAGCGATATCGCCTTGGTAGTCCACACCCCCTGAACTACTTGCGTCCATATCTGCTGCAAAGCCTTGGTATCCCGTTTGGTCGATGAAGTTACTCGCGCTGAGAGTCTTTCCCGTTTCTACGTTGGTGACACTACTGACCGAGTGTTGGGTGTACTCACCGACTTTGACATCATTTGCCGAGTGCGAGAGCGAGAGTGTGTCCCAAGTTGCGTCTCCACTGCTATCCCCACCACTGTCGCCTCCCCCACCAGCGCCGGAGGATTCGTTGAGCGGGACAGAGTCGGAGTCGTCGTCGGATTTCACGATGAACCTTTCGTGGAGATACGAGAGGTAATACGCCTGGACCGTGGCCGAACCGCTGATTACTTTGGATTCGCCGCCGGCGAGGCGTAGATTGCTCGTCGCCACGTACTCGGTGCTGAGGTCGTCAGAGGTCCAGTAGATCGTTTGGGATCCGTCTTGGCCCCCAGTGTTGGTGATTTCGACCTCGTATTCGTACTCGGTCTCTCTGGGTGTCGTCGAGACGATTTCGACCTCGTAGTTCGGCGGCGGCTGGACGGCGACCGTCGTCGAAGCGTTGTCGCTTTCGGATTCGACAGTGACAGCGTGGGTGTCGACGTCGGCGCTACTCGTCTCCCAGATCAACGATGGGCCGTAGGTGTCGTAGACGGCACCGGAGACGTAATAGTCGCTGTCGAACTGCCGGGTTTCACCGGGATCGAGAGTGATCGTCTCTGTCGCGATCGGACTCGGTTCGCTCGCTGTGGGGATCCGGAGGGCAATCTCCTGGGTGTCCGTCTGGAACCCGGTGTTCGTGACCTCGAAACTCGGGGCCCAGTACGCTCCCGGTTCGACGCTGTCTTTCCCGCCGGTGATCGTCACCTCGAACGGCACCGTCTCGCTGACAGTCAGGATCTGGCGGGCCCGAGTCGCCGTTCCGTTGTCGTTTCGAACGACGGCCGTGACCGTGTGGGTGCCGCCGTCCTCGGGTGAGACGGTGATGGTGTCGGTCGTGCTCGTGGTGTCCAGAAAGGCCCCTTCCCGATAGACGCCGTCGACGTACCACTCCACCGAGGAGAGTTTGCCGGTGGTCGCCGTCGCGTCGAGAGTGACCGTGGCGGTTTCGTTCGCCAACAGTTCGTCGGGACCGGACACAGCCGCGCTGGGGGCCGGCTGTGAGACGGCGGTGACGTACATCGTGTCCGTCGCGGTCCGACCGTCCTCGTCCTCGACGGTGAGCGTGACGGCGTACTGACCGGCCGACGCGGGGCGGAACTCTGTCAGTTCGCAGGTGGCGCAGTCCGGTCTCCGGGTCGTTCCGTCCGGCCGCTCGATTCGCCACTCGTAGGCGACGATATCACCGTCCGCGCCGCGGGAGCCGTACGCGTCCAGATAGACAACACCGCCGACGGGGACGGTCTGGTTGAGTCCCGCCTCGGCGTACGGCCGCGCCGTCGTATCACCGCCGGGATCACCGACAGCGAGTAGCTCTGCGGGTTCGCTGGCTGACGCGACGACACCGCTCGCACCGGTCAACAGTACAACTGCCAGGAGGGCACCGGCGAGACGCCGAGTCATGTCACACGAACCTGTCTCCTGATGGTATAAAAACGGACGTATTTTCGTCGGAATCGCCGGACGACGGCCGACCGAACATCATCGGCGGAGCGTGCGGTTTTATACTCCTGCCGGCCGCCAGAACGAGGTATGAAAGAGATTATCCACACGGACGACGCACCCGCGGCAGTCGGCGCGTACAGTCAGGCGACCGCGACGGAGGATCTGGTGTTCACGGCCGGACAGATCCCGCTGACGCCGGACGGCGACCTCCTCGACGGTGCGGCAATCGACGTCCAGACCGAACAGGCCCTCGAAAACCTGCAGGCGGTGTTGAGCGAGGCTGGCGCCGGCATGGAGGACGTGCTGAAGGTGACGGTCTATCTCGACGACATGGACGACTTCGAGGCGATGAACACGACATACGAGTCGTTTTTCGACGACGAACCGCCGGCCAGAAGCGCGGTCGCCGTCGAAGAACTCCCGAAGGGTGCCGGCGTCGAAATCGAGGCCGTCGCGACGAAGTGATGGAGCCACAGGTCAAATCGAGCCTGCTCTGGGGGGTCACCGGCACACTCACCTTCATCGTTGTTCTACAGGCGTACTACCTGCTCACCGAGGCGCGGCTCCGGATCGAACTCGTTCTCGCCGTCGCCGTCGCTGTCGGAATCGTTACAGCGGTGCTCTCGTATCTGCTTCGGCCGTGGGTCCGAACCCGCGCACAGCGGTTCAGGAACGACCGGTCGTGAATCTATCTGCGACCTCTTCGAGGCGATGTTTCACCCGCCGTTTGGCCCCGCCGGCGGCCTGCCGGAAACTGATCCGCCAGGGCGTACGCGTCCCTTTGACCCGCGTCCGGCCGTTTCGGATCTCGGTCAGCACTCCTTCGACAGTCCGCTCGTCCGGGTCGACCTCGGTGACCGCCTGACCGACCATCTCGCAGACGTGTGCGTCGCTGCCGGCGGTCATCGGGAGATCACGCTCGGTGGCGAACTGCCGGGCCTGGCGGTTCGCCCGGCCGGTCAACAGCCGCGAGTTGTACACCTCGATCGCGTCGGCGATTTCGAGCGCGTCCTCGGAGATGTTTTTGAGAACGCCACTGCGGGTCTCCTGATACGGGTGCGGAACGACCGCGAGCCCCCCGCTGTCCCGAATCCGCGAGACCGTCTCCGCGAAGGAGAGATTCGGCGGAATCTTCGTGTCGGTCCCCAGCGAGAGCACGTGACCGGCCGCGCTGGAGACCTCCATGCCCGGAATGACGATCAGATCGTCGTCTGCGTGTTCGACAGCCTCCCGACTCGCCCAGACCTCGTCGTGGTCGGTGATGGCGACCGCATCTAGACCGACCGCCTTGGCCTGCCGGAGAATGAGGTCGATCGAGTCCCGACCGTCGAAGGAGGCCTCCGAGTGGGTATGCAGGTCGACAGAGAGCACGCCTGGTCGTACTCACCAGATATATATAAGTCGTTTCACACTGGTCGAGACAACGAGGCGATACGTCTCGGTGACTGCGACGACAACCTGACGGTTCAGAGTAGCGCCGCTTACTTCGATGACAGGCTCGTGTCCGCCGAGCAGTACCAAGATATATGTCCGTAATTCCCGAATACCGATGTATGCAGAGCCGGTCTCGGGACACCATCACCGTACTCCAGGTCGACGACGATCCCGCGTTTCTCGACGCTACTGTGGAGATGCTCACCCGAGAGGACGACCGATTCACTGTCGAGACGACGACCGACGCCGAGGGTGTTCCCGACCGCCTCCGCGACGGGCGGTTCGACTGCGTCGTCAGCGACTACGATATGCCGGGGATGGACGGACTCGAACTCCTCGAAACAGTTCGCGACTGTCACCCGGATCTCCCCTTCATCCTCTACACCGGCAAAGGCTCGGAAACGGTGGCAGGCAACGCGATCTCTGCCGGCGTGACGGATTACATCCAGAAAGCGGGCGCCGACCAGCACCGACTGCTCGCGGACAGCATCCGCGACGCCGTCGAACAGTACCGTGAGACGACGCGGGTCCAGCGAGAACAGACACGACAGGACGAGGCTTTTCGCCGGACGCGAAAGCGACTGGAGGGGGCACTTCGCGCGACGGGAACGGCTGTCTGGACACTCGACCCGGAGACCGACGAGATGGTCTGTTACCCGGAGGAATGTCCTGTTCTCGGTATCGCAATTGAGACGGCAGAAGACGTATTCCAGCGGGTCAGCCCGGACGACCGCGACCAGATCCACACCGCGATCCAGGCGGCGGTCGAAGACGGCAACCGCCAGCGACTCGAACTCCGGACGACCGACGAGGACGCCGCCGACTGGTTCGCTCTCCAGCTCGAACCGGAGACAATCAGTGGCCGGGCGACGCCGATCATCACTGCCCTCGCCCGGGATATTTCCCAACGAAAGGAGTACGAACAGGATCTGGCCCAGCAGCGGGCGCTCATCACGCAGGCCGTCGATGCGATCGAAGATCTGTTTTACTTCATCGATCCCGACGGCCGGCTCGAACGCTGGAACGACCGGATGACCGATGTCACGGGATACGACGACGAGGAACTCGACGGGATGGCGGCGGCGGAGCTGTTCCCCGACGACCACCAACAGCGCGTCGCCGAGGCAATCGAGACAGTCCGGACCAGCGGTAGCGCGACACTCGAAGCAGACATCCGAACGGCGAGCGGAGAGCGCCGCCCATACGAGTTCACCGGGCGCCGACTAACCGATCCCGACGGTGAGGTGATGGGCGTCGTCGGCATCGGTCGAGATATTTCCGAGCGTGCCAGCCGCGAACGGAAGCTGACGGCGCTACACGAGGTTGCTGACGAACTCTCGGCGAGTGACTCCGTCGAGGCGGTCTGTGAACGGACGATCGCGGCCAGCGAGGAGATCCTCACCTTCGATCTGAGCGCGATCAACATCGAAAACGACGGGATGCTCGAAACCGTGGCGGTCTCTGACGACGTGCCGCCGAGCGGTCTCAAGGATATGTCCGTCGACGAGGGGATCGCCGGAAAGACCTACCGGTTGGGGGAGTCCTACCTGATCGGCGACCTCTCCGAGTACGCAGAGGCCAAACCGCAGGGTCCGTATCAGTCTGCGATCAGTATCCCGGTCGACGACCACGGGGTGTTTCAGGCGAGTTCTGAGGCGGCGGAGGCGTTCGACGCGACGGATTTCGAGCTCGCCAAACTGCTCGTCAGCCACGCCGCGAGCGCGCTCGACCGCCTCGAACGAGAGCGCCAACTGCAGCGACAGAACGAGCGACTCGACGAGTTCGCGAGCGTCGTCAGCCACGACCTCCGCAACCCGCTCAACGTGGCACAGTCTCGGCTCACGCTCGCCAGCGACGAGTGCGACAGCGAGCACCTGGAAGCGGCGAAGACCGCCCACCAGCGAATGGAGGACCTGATCGAGAACTTACTCGCTCTCGCCCGGGAGGGCGGCCCAATCGAGGACACCGAGTCGGTCAGTATCGCCTCCGTCGCCGAGGACTCCTGGGCGCACGTGCACACCAAAGACGCCGAACTCGTCGTCGCGGACGACAAGACGATCAGGGCTGATCCCGGCAGACTCCACCAGTTGTTCGAGAACCTCTGTCGCAATGCCGTCGAACACGGCCGGGCGGACGTGACCGTGACTGTCGGTGCGCTTCCCGACGGCTTCTACGTCGCAGACGACGGCACGGGAATCGGCGCCGACGACCCCGAATCGATCTTCGAGATGGGCTACTCGACGGCAGAGGACGGCACGGGATTCGGCCTGAGCATCGTCGAGGAGATTGTCGAGGCCCACGGCTGGGAGATCACCGCGACGGCGAGCGCCGACGGCGGCGCGCGCTTCGAGATCACCGGCGTCGATTCCTGACCGCCCGCGGGCGTCGGCCGAGAACGAAAGGACTTACTTCGCCTGCCGAGAACTGTCGGACGAGCCAGGATGGCCGAATCTGGTAAGGCGCACGCCTGGAAAGCGTGTTCCCTTTGGGATTCTGGGTTCAAATCCCAGTCCTGGCGCTCTCTCCGATCCTGACTGTTTACTCGCTGCACGCCGAACTGAGCGTCGATGTCAGAGAGTGATCGGCAGTACGACCTCGTCGTGTGGGGTGCAACCGGCGTCGCCGGACGCCTCGTCGCGGAGTACCTGGCCGGCCGGTATTCCCCCGGAGAGCTATCGCTGGCGCTGGGCGGCCGAAACGAATCCCGGCTCCGTGACGTAGAATCCGAACTCGTCGCGGAGAGTGACTGGGAGGAGATTCCGCTCGTTCTCGGTGACGCGACGGACCCCGAGACGCTCGGAGACCTCGCTCGCAACACGCGGGTCGTCTGTACCACGGTCGGCCCGTACACGAGGTACGGAAGCCCGCTGGTCGAGGCCTGTATCGAGGCCGGGACCGACTACTGTGACCTGACGGGCGAGATAAACTGGATCCGCGAGACCGTCGACCGGTACCACGACGAGGCCGTCGCGGCCGAGACGCGGATCGTCCACAGTTGCGGGTTCGACTCCGTCCCGGCGGATCTGGGCACGCTTCTGGTCCAGTCGTTCGCCCGCGAGGAGTTCGGCGCGCCCTGTGATCTCGCCCGGATCTACGTCGAGGATACCAGAGGCGGTGTCAGCGGCGGCACGCTGGCCAGTTTCGGTGAACTGTTCGAGGCGGCCTCCGAGGATCCGATCGTCCGACAGACGCTGCGCAATCCGTACTCGCTGGCGCCGCCCGGCGAGCGCGACGGCGTCGACCCGGGAGCACAGCGACTCCCCCGACGCGACCGACTGCGCGGGGCCTGGACCGCGCCGTCGCCGATGGCGCCGGTCAACGAGCGGATCGTCCGCCGCAGTAACGCTCTGCTGGGGTATCCGTACGGCCGGGAGTTTCGCTGCTCGGAGGCGGTCACGACCGGTCCGGGCCTCGGCGGCGCGGCGATTGCGAGCACGGCCGCCGCTGGCTTCGGCCTGTTCGCCGCGGGGATGGCTATCGACCCCGTTCGCGAGGGGCTCCAGCGGTTCGTCTTCCCCGACCCGGGCGAGGGACCGAGCGACCGACAGATCGAGAACGGCCGGTTCACGGTCCGGGTCCGCGGCCGCGGGACCGGTCCGGACGGGCAGTTCACTGTCGAGTCAGTAATCGGCGCGGAGAGGGATCCGGGCTACGGCGCGACGGCGCGGATGCTCGGGGAAGCCGGCATGTGTCTCGTGCGCGGCGAGACGGAGTCGCCCCTCGACGGAGGGATTCTGACGCCCGCATCGGGTATCGGCGACCCACTGGCCGACCGCCTCCGCGATGCTGGATTCACTGTCAGCGTCGAGGAAACCGCCGAGTGACCACAACCTCGCCCCACGAGTCAGGATTAAGTGTGTCACTCCGAAACAAACGACTGTATGCAGGACGGCTGGATTCCACTACAGTGTACGGACTGCGGCGCTGAACTGGAGTACAGTCCGGCTGACCTCCCGCCGACCGGCAACGAGTTCACCTGCGAGCGCTGCCGGTCGACCCGACCCGTCTCGGAGTTCATCCAGACCCAGGAGGGGCTGGAGATACTCGAATCGTTCCACGGCTGAGCGTGTCCGGCCTCGGGAGCGGACGTAACGGCAAAGAAGGGGGCCGTCGTACGGCCGGGTATGTCGACAAGCGACGATACACCGACCGTGCCGATCATCTGCCCGGAGTGTGAGACGACGACCCGGATCCCCGTCGACGACGTTGCCGACAGCCTCGAACGGCACAACGAGCAGCTACACGACGGCGACGAAATCGCCCACATCGACCCCGACATCGCCGAGGAGATCCAGAACATCGTGGCCGAGGATCTCGGCCTCTTGGAGTGAGTTACTACCGCTCCTGGGGGTGCTAACTGCTAGTGCGGATCGTACGCTGCAACGGAGAGAACCGACTGCACCGACTCTTGCCAGAAGTGTTTCTCAGTGGTCGCAAACGTCCCGCCGTGTTCCCGCGCTGCGGCGGCGATCAGTGCGTCGGGATGGTCTGCCGGGACACCGCGATCCATCAGTTCCCGCTGTAACGACACCGCTTCGCTCGCAGTTTGCTCGGTGACGGCAAGAACGTCCATCGAGGCGAGGATTGCCTGTCGCAGTTCCTCCGGAGCGGCCTCGATATATCCGTGAACACACCCCATGTACAGATCGTACAGGACAACCGACGGAACTGCCCACGGGGTGTCCTCGTGCCGACGGAGAAACTTCCGGGCCGAGTCTCTGCCGTCCAAGTAGTCGCTGAGCACGTTCGTATCGAGGACGAGCATCACTCCAGTTCACCGATATCGCTGTCGACGGTCTCTCGCATCTCCGCTCGAATCCCGTTCATCGCGTCTCTCGTGTCAGTGTCCGTCTCCGAGAGGAGACCGAATCCGGCCCACTTGTCGCGTTCTGTGAGGCGGAGAATGACATCTTCGTAGCTTTCGTCCTCCCGTTTGTACAGATCGAGACGCTGTTTCGCCTCGTCCGAAACTCGAATTGACGTATCGGCTATGTATGCGCATACGTATGCGTATGCAAAAACAGTTTTCGGCGACGAGCGCGGAAGTCGTACGCTCCCCGCAGCAGGCAACGGCTGTTCGGCAATCTTAGGTGGCCGCCGCGCACAGACCGAGGTATGGGAACAGAGAACCTAGACGCGCTGATCGACCGTCTCGAACGACAGGCGGAGTCCGACCGGCCGAACGCCGAAACGCCCGACATCGGGATCATCATGGGGTCGGACTCGGATCTGGACGTAATGGCCGGCTCCGAGGAGGGCCGTCCCGGCGCGTACGACTGCCTGACAGAGTTGGGCTTCGAGGAACAGACCGACTACGAGAGCCCGCCGGACTCGGAGTTCACCTTCGAGACCTACGTCGTCTCCGCACACCGGACGCCGGAGCTGATGTACACCTACGCCGAGACCGCCGCCGAGCGGGGGATCGACGTGATTATCGCCGGGGCGGGCGGCAAAAGCGCCGACCTGCCGAACATGACGGCCTCCATCGCCTACCCGCTACCGGTCATCGGCGTTCCGGTCCAGGAGAAATCGCTCCAGTCCGTCATCGGGATGCCACAGGGCGCACCCATCGTCGCCGTCGACGCCGGCAAGTCGTTCAACGCCGCGCTCTCCGCGACGCAGATTCTCGCCCGCGAACACGCCGAGTTGCGCGAGCGACTCGAAACGTACCACGAAGAACTGAAAGACGGCGTCGGGACGGTCTCGACGGAGCTTCACGACATGGGGACGCCGGCGTTCAAACAGCGCCGCGACGGGTAGCGCGCCGGGGGGTGACCGCTCTCAGCGAGTGACAGTCGGAGCAATATAGAAGAGTCTGGCACTCGAACTGGCAGTACGTTTCAGGGGAACGACAACATATGTCACAACAAACGGCAGAACCGGCGACCGCGTTCGAGCAGTTCGTGACGGAGATACAGCGGTACGACGTCGGCGTCACGGAGGTCACACCGTCGGAGGCAGCCGACGCGATCGAGGGGGTGATCGAGCAGCCGGCGGTCGGGACCGCCCTCCCGTTCGAGGGCGTCGAGCTCCCCGACTCCGTCGAGAGCGAGCCGACCGTCGGTGATCTCGACGCGGCGACGACCGGCGTCACGGCTGCGGAACTCGCCATCGCCGAGTACGGCAGTATCTTCCTGCGGACCGACGAGCTGGGGAGCGAACCGGTCAGCCTGTTCAACGACCTCCACGTCGCGGTGTTGCACGCCGACGATATCGTTCAAGATATGACCGCGGCCTTCGAGCATCTCGGCGAGCGAGCCCGGGCGGACCGAAGCTCCGGGATTCTCGCGACCGGACCGTCGGCAACCGCGGACATGGGGGCGCTCGTCCAGGGCGCACACGGTCCGAAACGAGTCGAACTAATCTTGATCACATGAGCTCACAACGAGACAGCAAAGCCGAGCACATTCGGCACATCATGGAGACGGAAGGCGCAGCGGTCGGAACGAACACTCGGGGGTTCAACGCCGGGCGGTACGAGTCCGTCGCCAAGCTTTCGGATTACGACGGGCTGAAAGACGAGGCCCGAGCCATCAAGGAGGACGCAATCGAACGGCTGCCCGAGCTGATCGACGAACTCACCGCGACCGTCGAGGAGAACGGTGGGACGGTCTATCTCGCGGAGGACGCCGCCGACGCCAACGAGTACATCGCGGAGGTCTGCGCACAGCAGGAGGCGGACCGACTCGTCAAGAGCAAGTCGATGACCAGCGAGGAGATCGAGGTCAACGAGTATCTCGAACGCGAGGGCGTGGATGTCGTCGAGACGGATCTCGGCGAGTGGGTGTTGCAGGTCGCCGAGGAGGCGCCCAGCCACATCGTCGCACCGGCGATCCACAAATCGCGCGCGGAGATCGCGCGACTGTTCAACGAATATTTCGAGCCCGAGGAGGAACTCGAAACCGCCGAGGAGCTGACGATGTTCGCCCGCGAACAGCTCGGCGAACGCATCAAAGACGCCGACGTCGGGATGACCGGCGCGAACTTTCTGGCGGCTGACTCCGGAACGATGGCGCTCGTCACCAGCGAGGGCAACGCCCGCAAGACGGTGACAGTCCCGGACACGCAGATCGCCGTCGCAGGCGTCGAGAAGATCGTCCCGACGGTCGAGGATCTCCAGCCGTTCATCGAGTTGATCGGCCGCTCCGGGACGGGGCAGGATATCACGAGTTACATCTCGCTTCTGACCCCGCCGATCGACGGCCCGACGGTCGACTTCGACGACCCCGGCGCGCCGGTCGCCGGCGACGGCGACGACCGGGAGTTCCACCTCGTTCTCATCGACAACGGCCGGCTGGCGATGCGCGAGGACGAGGATCTGAAGGAGACGCTGTACTGCATCCGCTGTTCGGCCTGCTCGAACACCTGCGCGAACTTCCAGTCCGTCGGCGGTCACGCCTTCGGCGGGGAGACCTACTCCGGCGGCATCGCGACCGGCTGGGAGGCCGGCGTCCACGGTCAGGAGTCGGCCGCGGAGTTCAACGACCTCTGTACGGGCTGTTCGCGGTGTGTCGAGGCCTGCCCCGTCGGCATCGACATTCCCTGGATCAACACCGTCGTCCGCGACCGCATCAACGACGACGAGGAGGTGCCGATGGACTTCCTCGTCGACGGGCTGACCCCCGACGAGGAAACCTCCGGGCCGGGGCTCCAGAAGCGGCTGTTCGGCAACTTCGAGACGCTCGCGAAACTCGGCAGCACCTTCGCGCCGCTGTCGAACTGGGTGGCCAACGCCGGGCCGGTCTCGCGGCTCCTCGAAGAGACCGTCGGCGTCGCCGACGAGCGCGACCTGCCGACGTTCCAGCGGACGACCCTGGTCGAGTGGTTCGACGAGCGCGAGGCGATCCCGCCCGCCGATCCCGAGCGGAAGGTCGTGCTCTATCCGGATCTGTACACCAACTACATGATGGTCGAGCGCGGCAAAGCCGCCGTCAGGACGCTCGAAGCCCTCGGCGTCGAGGTCGTCGTCCCGTCGGTTCCCGGCGCGGGCCGGGCACCGCTCTCGCAGGGGATGATCGACACCGCCCGCTCGAAGGCCGAAGCCGTGGCCGACACGCTGGACCCGTACGTCGAGCAGGGGTACGATATCGTCGTCATCGAACCGAGCGACGTGGCGATGTTCCGCGGCGACTACGAGCGTCTGCTCGGTCCGGACCGGTTCGAGTCGCTCTCGGAGCACAGCTACGAGATTATGGAGTACGTCTACGGGCTGTTAGAGAACGGCGCCGACGTCGACGGGCTGAACGTCGCCGACGGCGAGACGACCGTCGCCTACCACTCACACTGCCAGCAGCGGACGATGGGCCTGGAGCCGTACACGCTGCAGGTCTTCGACCGCTGTGGGTACGACGTCGAGACGAGCGACGCCGAGTGCTGCGGGATGGCGGGGTCGTTCGGCTACAAGGAGCAGTACTACGATCTCTCGATGGATGTCGGCTCGAATCTCGACTCCCAACTCCGGGAGATCGACGCCGACCGAGTCGTCGCGAGCGGGACCTCCTGCACGGACCAGATCGGCGACCTGCTCGGCGAGGAACCGAGCCACGCCGTCGAGTTGATCGCCCCGCCGGAGTGAGTCACGCCACGGCCACGGAGACGAGTCCCCCGCCGACGATTGCGAGTGCTCCGAGGACGAAACAGACCAGCCAGAACGGGATCCGCTCGACGACGCGGAGGAGTAGATCGATCGTCAGGTAACCGACGACGGCGCTGATTCCGAGCGCGAGCAGCGCCGCGGTCGGGCTGATCCCCGGGAGACCACCGGCGTCGGCAATCGTCAGCACCGCCGCGCCGACGCTCGCCGGAATCGAGAGCAGAAAGGAGAGGTTGAACGCGGCCGGCGGTTCGTAGCTCCGAAAGAGCAACGCACTGGAGGTCATCCCCGACCGGGAGATCCCCGGCAGGATGGCCAGCCCCTGGACCGCGCCGACCAGCACCGAATCGACGAGCGTCGGCGTCTCTCTGCCGCCCATCGACACCGACTCCGAGGCGATCTGGACGAGACCCGTCAGAAGCAACAGAACGCCGATGGCCGCGATGAAGACGCCGCCGGTGAGTTGGCCGGCGAGATCGACGGCGAAGATATACAGCGGGATTCCGACGACGCCCGTAAAGACCGTCGCGACGACGATATACGAGACGAGCGCGTTCTCCTCGGCGTAGGCGGCCCGCGGTCGCCAGCCCGGTACGGATCGGGTGGCCGCGGTTATCTCCTCGCGGTAGTACGTCGCCGCCGACAGCGTCGTCCCGATCTGCATGAACAGCGCCAACTGGGTGGCGACGGCGGGATCGGTGCCGACGACGGAGAGAAACAGCGAGAGATTACCCGAACTCGACACGGGTAGCCACTCGACGACGCCCTGGATGATTCCGGCGAGCACTGCGACGACGAGATCCGTCTCTGTCACAGCTACCAGTCCGATTTGCGGTTACTTAAACGGGTTGCACTTCGGCCGTGTCAGGAGTCGTCGTCCGAACGCCCGTCTGTCGATTCGTTCGCTCGCTCCGGCGGTTCCGGCGGCTCGAAGGCGGCAACCAGCGCCGAAACCGCTCGGGTCTGTCGCACTCGCTGCCAGGACCAACTGATCCGGCTTCCGACGGCGGCACAGACCGCGAGCACGACGACGACTCCGAGCAGCGGCACCGAGGTCGTTCCCGTCGCCACCAGTACGGCGACGAGCGCGAGGACGACGCCGACGAGAGCGGCGCTCGCCAACTGGATCGGCCGGCCGGTGGCGAGGCGATAGCCCCGCGCTGCCAGGCTCCCGAGTGTCGACCCGCCGCCGGCCCTGGCGAGTCCGCCGAGAACCCAGTCGAGCACCCCGAGCACGGGACCGACGAGCCGCGTCTCCCGGAGGTCGATGACGATCACGTCCGGATCCGGTTCGGCGGTCAGCCAGCGGTACAGCCACGAGCCTTCGATCCACGACCCAAACCGACCGAGCACTCCGATCAGCAGCGAACCGGCGACCAGCCCCGCGGAGTCGCTCGTCGAACTGTCCGCCTGCGATGCTGTTTCCGTGCTCTCGTCGGATTCGCTCTCGCTATCAGGCAGGCGGCCGGTCAGTGCCCGAATCGCAGCGACACACTGCTGGAGGATCCAGGAGTGGCGGACGATCCGCACCACCGTCGATCCGCGAAAGACATCGCGCATGCTCACTCTTCGAGGCTGGTTACCTGTGCGTTGACCCGCAGTTGGCCGAGTTCGAGCACGATCGTGTCGCCGGTCCGCAGCGGCTCACCGCGGAACTGAACTGAGCCGTCTTCGAGTTCGCGCACCTGCAGGCTCACGTCGAGTTCGACGTCGAGGTTTCGGGGGTGCTGTCGGAGGAAGATCTCCCCGCTCTCGCTTTCGAGGATCACGTCGGCCGGCGCCGTCTCTTTCGAGAGTACTTCGACGAGGGTCTCCTCGCCGATCTGTTCGGTCTCTCCCTCCTCGATAGCTGCTGCGATCTCCGGCCGGACGTTGCGCACGTCGAGCGTCGCCGTCCTCGTCTGTGGCTCACCGGGCGCTTCGGTGCTTCCCCGGCGGATGATCTCGCCCGTGATGTCGTACTCGGCGGTCTGGATCGGGAGCGACTGTCCGAGCCGCAGTTCCCGGTTGCCGAACAGGATCGTCCCGTCGTCTTCACGCGTCAGCGCCGAGACGCCCAGCACCGCCCGGCGCTGATCCGGCTGGTCCGTCGTGTAGAGCGTCGTCGACTCGACCCGGACGACTGTCTCTCCGCCCAGGCGGTACGTATCGCCCGCGGTGATGTCGTCAGCGACGCTCGCCGGGACGTTCGTCTCGACGACGAACGGCCGCAGTTCGGTGTTGAGGTCGTTCGTCCCCCGGCGAGTGATCGTCGCAGAGATGCTGTACTCGCTGGTCTGGATCGGGAGCTGTTGGCCGGTCCGGAGTTCCCGGTCGCCGAAGACGATGGTTCCGTCCTCCTCGCTGGAGAGCACAGAGAGACCGAGGATCACCCGTCGCTGGTCGGCACTGTTGGACGGGTAGATCGCCGCGGATTCGATCCGAACCAACGTTTCGTTGTTGAAACGATACTCGTCGCCCACGTCAATATCTTCGACGACATCCGCGGGAACCGTCGATTGGGCGATGAACGGCCGCTCCGCGGTTTCGATCGTATTCGTCCCTCGACGGCGAATCTCGCCCGTGAGCTGATATTCGTCGGTCTGGAAGGGGACGGTGTTACCGACCCGCAGCGGTGTGTCCCCGAATTCGAGTCCACCGCGATCGATCGCCTGCGCGGAGACGCCGATTCGGAGCGTCCGCTCACCGTTGGTGGCGTTCGGGAACTGCTGGACGCTCGTGATCTCCGCAATCGTCTGACCGCCAACCTCGTAGGTGTCCCCGACAGCGACCGCATCGGCGGTATCCGCCGGCACCGTCGTCTGCATCGTGAACATCGCTTCCCGAGTCGGCAGCGATTCGCCGGAGCGTTGGATCTGGGTGAGTTGGCCCTCGACGCTGTAGTTCGACGTCTGGAGGGCGAGCGATTGGCCGATCTGGAGTTCTTGACCCCGGAACTGGAAGGTCGGCGTCTCGTCCGAGTTCTGTGGCTCGATCGTCGTTCCGCGGACCGTCGCCCTGACGATGACGTTCGTTCCCCCCTCGCCCTCGTAGCGGTAGACGTCGGTGATCGTCACAGAGTCGTTCGTCCCCTCCGGTTCGAAACTGTCTCCGGGGGAGATCTGTTCAGCGACGAAATCCGGTTGCGTGCCGAGATCCATCGTCACCTGGCGGGTATCCGCCTCACCGGAATCGGAGAGCAGGAGGGCCGCGCCAGCGACGACGACCGCGACCACGAGCAACACGACGAGTAGATCGACGACGTTGACCAAGCCGAACAGCCGACCCTCGTCGTCGAGGAGTTCTCGTCCGCCGTCTTCGTCAGCCTCACTCATTGGGCCACTGTTGTCTGGGTGTTTTCAAAAAGGCTGTTGTTGAGGACAGCGGCGTGGGTCTAACGAAGTGGCTTCATGCGTCGGCCGGATCAATATGGCCGACAATCCCGTCGAAATCGTCGTCGAAGCTCAGCACGGCATCGATTGCGTGGCGCTCACAGAGCGCGATTGTCGTCGCGTCTGTGAAGCTGAGTCGCTGATCGTCGTCTCTCTCGAATACGTCGACAGCATCTGAAAATGCGGCAGCGGATACTGAAAGCATCTCGTATGTCTGGGGAAACGGATCGGCGCCACGGAGTCGTTTTCCCAGGCGTTCCGCCGGCCCGAAACTGCCACGCGTGAGCGTCAACGTGACTGCCTCATCGTAGATGTACTCAGTCATGTATGGAAGTCCGTACTCCCCGTTATACACCGCTTCGAGCGCCGCACTCGCAGCACCGTGCCGGGTTGGGTCTGTATCGTGATCGGCGTAGAGAACACCGGTGTCAACCGGCACAGTCATCCGTACAGAATCTCGTCGATGTCGTCCTCAGATGTCTCCGAACCGGAGCTGAACCGACCCGCCTGCATCGCCTCACGTTCTTCAGCTGATAGTGGGACCGTCGACTCACGAAACGAGTCGATGACATCGTCACGAGATTCGTAGGCGTCATCGATGAGTCGTGTGAGCAACTCCTGCTGAGTTACCCGCTGACCCGTCCGGAGCCGGATCTCGGCCTGGAGCTCTTCGAGCCGAGATTTTGCGTCGTCTTCCACTTTGACTGCTGTCGTCACATGATTTAGTTCCTTTCGTAACTGAATAAATATTTCCGCCGAATCGGCGACGACGCTTCGCGTAACGAGAGACGACGGCAGGCACAACCGATTAGTCACTCGACGCTGAGACGGCGAACGAATGGACCGGTCTCGTCGAATCGTCCTCCTCGGTGTCCTTCTCGCACTCACGCTCGGGCTCTGTGTCCACTTCGGCGCAACCTACGACCGAAACTGGCCGCACCCGACCGGCGAGCAACTGGCTGAAGATCCCGCTGGATGGGACGGCGAGCGCGTGCTTCTGTTCGGCGAGGTGCAAGAACGGACCGCCGACGGACTGGTGATGACCGTCGAGGACGACAGCGAGACCGTCGTCCGAACCGTGACGGTCCGCGGAGCGGATGTCAGTGTCCAGGTCGGAGGTGTCGTGCAGGTCTATGGCCGCCTCTCGGAGCGGGGAACCGTCCAGCGAGCGGACTCAATCGTTGTCGTCAACGAGTCGCCCAGTGACGGACAGTACAAGCTTTTGACGTCGCTACTCGGCGGGATGCTCGCTGCGGGACTGTTCCTGCGACACTGGCGGATCGACCCTCGGGAGTTTGCATTTCGTGCCCGCAAACGGGGTGAAGACGATGGCTGATGGTCTCAGCCACGTCCTGCTCGCGTTCGGGCTGTTTACAGCTACGGGGTGGGTCATCGGGTGGCTCGACCGCCGGTGGATCGCCGTCGGAATGGTCGGCTCGCTGCTCCCCGACCTCAGTCGGCTTGATCTGATCCTCGATGACTCCACGATCTCGCGAGTGGTCGGGATTCCATTCGACTGGGGCGGAGTTCATACCCTCGGCGGCGTCGTGCTGCTCGGGGCTCTCGGGGCGGTGCTATTCGAGACTCGTCAAGAGCAGCGTCGCGGATTCGGACTGCTGGTCGCCGGTGGCTGTTCGCACCTCCTCGTCGATGCGGTCAAGAGATGGGCCGACGGTGCTGGGAACGTTCCGTTGTATCCGGTGTCGTGGTGGCGGCCGCCGACGCCGGGATTGTACGTCTCTGCTGATCGGTGGGTTCTCGGTGTCGCGGTAGCAGTCGCGGTCACGACAGTTGTTGTAGACCGGTTCTATGGACGTGGGTCAGCGTCGTAGCTACACCTCAGCGGCGATACGAAGCGGATCTGCCCAACAGGGTGGCCCTCAATACCGCTTCGTCGAGCGGTTGAGTGGGCCGAGCACTCGGGAGCATGCCACAGCGATTGGAGGCGAAATCATCTACGGTCTGCGCGGAGGCGAACGAACGCGACCCAGCGGTTTCCGTGCACCGACAATATTGGTCACTGTGAGCGCTGCCATCGAGCAACCTCGCCGGTGGCATCGTCGACAGACGCGTAGACGATAACCTCTCCACCGGTAGGATCGACGGCTGTTTCGAGCGTCGTGCCGGCGCCGACTGACTCGTCACTGGCCAGCGAGCCGACACGGTCAGTAAATAGCCCAGGTGCCGACTGTGGTTGTGCGACGAGCGTATCGGCCCCCGTATCGGCGACGACGTCGATTGTCAGCGAGCCGAAATCGCCACCGCTCGGGGATTCGTAGCTGAACGACAGCGCATCCTCCGGCACTGCCCGGGTAGCCGCTGTCTCGGACAGGTCAGCTGTCGGGACAGACTGGGTCGTAAGTTCGCCGACTGCACCTTCCTCGTTTACCACAGACACTGTCACGGAATCTCCCGCCGGGTCGACCGGAACGGCGATGCTGTCGTTAGCACCAACCGTCCCCTCCTGTGGCCGAAACTCGGTGGAGGCGCCCGAGTCGGCCTCCAACCGGAGTGCCGCCGCCTCAGTTGGTTCCGTGGGTGTCACCCAGAACTCCCCGAACTGCTGGTCACGCGGCGGTTCGTACTGAAACGCCAGCGCGTCCGGGGAGACCAGTTTGGCGGTCGCCGACCGTGAGAGTTCGTTCTTTCCGCTGTCGTTATTTGTCAGTCCTATGCTCGTGGTGTTGTAGGTGCCACTCACAGTGAGTTGGCTATCGTTCACCATCAGCGAGACAGAGCCGCTGACGGCCGTCTTTCCGAACGCTGTCCTGATGCTTTCGCGCCTGCTTTCACTGAGATCATCGGCAGCCAGTGCAAACTGTGACTCGACAGTACTGCCGTCTTCCGCGAACACGAGGGATGCGACGACATCTTCACCGGTGCGGGGCTGGAACTGCGGGCTGATCTCAAATGCCTCTCTGGGAGCGAATCCGTCGCCCTGTCGGGAGCCAATCTCACCGACAACGAGGTCACCGGTACCTGCCTGCTCGAGCAGTTGCGTCACAGTCTCGCTTTCCTCGTAGATGCGGGATTGTGCGCCGTCTCCGGCGGCGAGCATCCGTTCCAGTTGCTCGGTGTTCGGACCGGCCACGACCGTCTCCGCAGTGACTCCAACCACCGGCGGGTCCTCGGTGAACGACTCCGGAACGTCCGTGGGTTCGTACCGGTCGTAGCCGCGGGTCGTTCCGGTCTTCTCGTAGGTAACACGGGATCTTCCCCCTGCTGACTCGGTGAGTCGCTGATCCAGTTTATCGGTTGCAAAGGTCCCTTTGGCGACAACCGTCTTGTTGACAACGGTCATCTCCGTTATCGTCGAGTCAGACGGCGTGTTTGTAGCAAACGCCCGTGTCAGTCCGGCAATCGAAAGCTGTACTTTGCCGAGCCCGACCGTCGTCTGGTTCAGTACGAGCGGATACGTGACGAGCGGGTCACCGAGCGACCCCGTGGTTGCGGCACTGGACGCCGCGTTGGTCGGTACAGCTTCGAGGTCGGCGTAGGCGAACAACATCCCGTCGCCGGCTGTTGTCAGCCACTTACCGTACGGGAGCGCGCTTGCCGGATCGAACGATCCTGTCGAGGGGTCGTCGTTATCGGCTTCACTACTGGCGCAGCCAGCTACCGTTACTGTCGCGGCGCCGATCCCGAGCAACACACGGCGTCGAGTGAGATTTGTTTGTGCGTCGTTGTCGCTGGTCGAGGGCGTGAACATGTTGGTGAATGCCTCTGTGGCAAAGCCATGCACTCTCGCCTAACAAACCCCGAAGCGGTGTTTCATACTCAGCAACAGATATTCTCAATGACAAACGATTCCTGTTGCTGAGAACCGCCTCCGACAGCTAGACTGTCCCTTCAGACGGAAGAACGAACGGCGCCGTGCGTTGATCTCAGACAGACGCACAGTTCACACGGCAGATTCTGACCGCTGGCTGTCCAGACTCCCGTGTGTTTCGGTTATCGTGCGATCCCGTGAACGACGGGGGAGTTAGACCGTGCGGGTCACCGGTTGCTGCCACACGCTGTCTCTGTTCGAGAAACGCTGCACTGGTCTCAAGCGACCGACAAACTGTACCTAGAGTATGAGTAGCAACTCCGACGAGGATGGAACGGGCGACGACAAGAGGCAGATACTGCGACAGTATCTGTTCTACACCGCCGTCGCGGTTACTTTAGGGTATCTTTTAATAAACCTAGTGTGAGGAACACGGTCAGCGACGGTTACTTGTATACCGCACAGACCCGCTCGATCCCTTCCTCGAAGCCAATCTCCGGCTCCCAGCCGGTCGCCTCGCGCATCTTCGAGGCGTCGGCGCAGGTGTTGTGGCGTAGGGACTGGTTCTCGTGCGGTATACGGATCGGGCGAACTAGCTGTCGGATCAACAAGAAATCAAAACGATTCCAATCGTCTCCGCGACAGCACCATCATCTGGCTCACCGCTCCAACAGTGAACGAGCACGCTGCACGTAGCTATTCGTCTCCCAACTGCGCGCAGCGCTCATGTCGTCAAGGAGTCCTCGGGCATCGCCAGCCGACAGTTCGCCCGTTCGAACAAGTACCGAAAGCAGGGTCGGGGTCGTGACGAGTCGTGTATTCGCCAGCGATGCGTGGATCAGCCCGAGTTGCGTGAACTCATCACAGAGCAGGAGAGCAGCGTCGTGGTCGTTTGCCAACGTGACGGCGGCGTTTTCGCCTTCGTCGAGCGGGAACTCGGCATCGAGCGTAACTGAGCGTGTCTCGAAGTGCTCCGCTCGGTCGAGTACGGATGTCGCCGAGCGCCCGTGTGCATCGTCGTAAGAGGCGATTTCCCGTAGTTCATCAGTGACGACTGTCGGGACAACGACCTCGTATGTGGAGAGTACCAGATCGAGGAGATCGGGGTCCCCGCCGGCAGCGATCCCGAGACTGACCAGCGCGGACGTGTCTGCAACGAGCCGCGCCATCTACGTGTCCGCGACCTCGTCGATAAAGTCCTCATCCAGTTGCCGTTTCAGTACGCGAAAGTTCGCCGCCTTCTCGGCACCGAGGAGCGTTTTGAGTTGCTCGATGGTAATCTCCTCATCGTAGTAGGCGGCTGCGATCTCCTGCGTTAGCGTGTCATCGTGGGTCGCATCCTGCAGATACTCGCGGAGCGCGCGCACGAGAATATCTGTCCGGTCCTCGCCGAGCACGTCCGCGAGCGCGTCAGTCCGATCGATGAGGCGGTGGGGTGCGCGGAACTGGACCCGCTTCTTATCGCTGCTCATTATGTGTACAATGTGAGTGCGAGAACTTGTTCTTGTCGTGTGCACCACCACACATTGGACAAAACCAGATTGCTCGTTCGATGCCCTGCAGAACTGATGGTGCTTCGTGTCGAGCTACTTATAGACCGAACAGACCCGCTCGATCCCCTCCTCGAAGCTGATCTCCGGCTCCCAGCCGGTCGCCTCGCGCATCTTCGAGGCGTCGGCGCAGGTGTCGTGGACGTAGACGTCCTCGGGGATCGGATTCTCGACGTACTCGGGGTCGACATCAGTTCCGAGTTCCTCGTTGATCATCTCGACGACCGTGTTGAACGAGTACGGCTGGCCCGTCCCGAGGTTGTAGATCCCGTCGAGTTCGTGGTCGGCGGCGAGTTCAAGTCCGCGGACGATGTCGCTGACGTGGGTGAAATCACGCGTCTGCTCGCCGTCGCCGTACAGTTTCGGCGCGTCGCCGTTGGCGATGTCGTCGGCGAACTGCGCGATGACGTTCGCGTACTCACCCTTGTGGGCCTCCGCGCCGCCGTAGCCCTGGTAAACCGAGAAGAATCGCAGTCCCGCCATCGACATGTCGTAGTGATTCGAGAAGTATTCGGCGTACTTCTCGCGGGCCATCTTCGAGGCCTCGTAGCCCGTGTTGACGTGGACATCCATGTCCTCGGGTGAGGGGTCGGTCTGGCTGCCGTAGATCGAGGAGGTCGAGGCGTAAACGACGGTGTCACAGCCGTTCTGTCGGGCCTGCTCGACGACGTTGGCGAACCCTTCGACGTTGACGCGAGCGCCGCGCTGTGGGTTCTCCTCGTGCATCGCGTACGACGAGAGCGCGGCGAGGTGGAAGACCACGTCGACATCGGTGGGGAGGTCTTCCTCGACAACGGATCTGTCGTGGAACTCGACAGTCTCGTCGAGGTTTTCCGGCGTGCCGAGATACTGGTTGTCGACGACGATCACCTCGTTATCTGCGGCGAGCGCGTTGGCGAGATTCGAGCCGATGAATCCCGCGCCGCCGGTGACGAGGACGCGTTTGTCCTGCATACGTCAGTGGTCGTGGATTGTGTTGAAAAGCGTTCTCACATCGATTAGGCGCGGACAATCTGTCTGCCGGTATGAGCTCACCCACAGAGTAAGACACGAAGGATCTGCCGCTCTTCGTCCTCGGTGATGGCTTCATCTGAAAGACACGCGTGGGCTACTTTCTGGACAAGTTCGGGATCGTCGAACGGTGACTGCGATGACTCTGTCGCGTCTGTTGGGCTTTCCACATCGCTGTGCGCTGCTGTCGCCGTCGTGGCCTGTTGTTCGACGTTTTCGATTTGTGTTTCGAGTGTTTCTATCTGTCTGCGTAACTCGTCGACCGCGGTCTGTAGTTCGGCTATCGAGGGGTCCTCGTTCGAGTCGTCACGCTGAGCATCGGTTTCAGTGTCTCCTGACTCCTCCCCCGTATCATCAGCCGACGCGTCTGTTCCCGACGCTGTTGTGCCGGTAGCGTTCGTGTCGTCACTAGTTGCGGTCCCCTCGAAACCGAGTGCGTCTTCGGGGAGGTGTTTGACGAACGCTGCCCGGTCGTTCCAGTCGAATCCCGGCACCGCGTTGACTCGGTTACTCACTGCTGCTGCGGAGATTCCGAGCCGGTCACCAATCTCTCGCTGTGTCGCCGACGGGTCAGCTGCGACCAGTTCGAGCACCGCCCGCTGCTTTTCGGTGAGCGTTTCGGCGTCGAATTGCGCTGGTACTTTGACGTTCGAGGCCTCGTCAGCATCCGTCTCAGCCGTCTCTCCCCCTGAGGCGTCCTCGGAGTCCGCGCTGGACTCCTGCGGTGTCGTGTCTTCTTTTGTGGCTGGGGTGGTCTCAGATTCTGTCTCCTCGTCGTTCGCAGGATCGCCGTGCTCTTCGAGGACGCGCTCGACCAACTCAGGAGTCGCACTCGGAACTTTCGAGGCGATTTCGTCGATTGAAGCGTCTGGGTGGTCGGCCGCTGTATCGAGGACTTGCTTGTGCCGCATCGATTTCGGAAGCGTCGTGTCGTCGTCCCCGGTACTCATGGCTTCACGTGATGATACAACGACTAATACTGATAGCTTTGTCGGGTATGTGGCGCCTGCGGAGACTGCACTCTCTACGTCCACGAGTGGTATCCTTCGCTTTGGAACTGGGTTATGTCTCGTGTTCTGTGAGAGCCGTCACAACATCCTCCACGGTAAACAAACGGAGATCATCTCGCTGACTGGCGGTGTCTTCGACTGACGGCTTGAATCCACTTCGGGAGAAGAGTGCGTACTCCACCTCTCGATCAGCCCCGTTTTGTGGCGACCATCGCAGTTCGTCGGCGTGGTCTTGCAGAGTCGATAGTGCGTCGTATCCGAGCGGAGACTGCTGGAACTTACATTCACCGACAATCAGCGTCTCACCGGCAGTCAGGCCGACAGCGTCGATTTCGTGCTCGCCGTACCACCACTGTCCCGTGTTCGTGATTGTGTGGTCCGGGTAGAGCGTCCGCAGCGCAGAACAACAGAGGGTCTCGAAGGAGTGGCTCACAAAATCAGCCAGTTCCGGTTCGATCAGCGCGTCGTATGCGTCAGTCCCTAACTCATCGTACTGTTCGCCAGTGCCGTATACGAAGCGGAACCAGAACCGAAAGAATGGGTCACGGATACGGTATCGACTGCGTTTGCTGCGCTCTTTTTGTTCCGTGATGGGGACATGCTGGTCCACGAGTCGGAGTCGAGACAGACGGTTGAGATACTTCGAGAGCTGGTTATAGTCGATACCGGTGGTTCCGGCGATTTCGTTCCGGCTGGTGTTCCCACCAGCAATTGCTTCGAGAATCGAGAAGTACCGCGTCGGTTCGGTGAGTTCCATCCGGAGCACGTAATCGGGCTCGTCGTGAAGCGTTCCATGCCGCGAGAGGATCGTCTGCTGGATGTTCTCCCCAAGCGTTGCATCGGGCGAGACTTCTTCGAGGTAGTACGGAACCCCACCGAACACACCCCAGGTGAGAACCTGCTCGTCCGGAGTGTACGTATCGTCGAAAAACTCCATCGCTGCGTCGAAGGGGAGTTGCCGAACGTCGAGTTTCAGTGATGAGCGACCGTAGAGTGGACTACTGCCGAGCAGTGCCGCGTCTTCCATCATACTGATCGACGATCCGACGAGTACGAACGTCGTAGCAGAGTCATCGAGTTCGTAATCGAACATCGCCTGGAACACAGATGGGAGACTCTCATCTTGTTCAACGAGGTACGGAAACTCGTCAAGGACAACAATCGCATCCTGTTCGGCGAGATACCCAAGGATGTCCTCCCAATCTTCCCGAATGCGCGCGACCTCCGGGTACGACTCTGTCGCTGTGTCGATGAACTGCTGGAGTTGCAGCGTGCCCGTTTTCTGTTTTGCCTGGTAGACGACAGCGTCATCGCGCGCTGCCAGTGATGCTTTGACGAGGGCAGTTTTCCCGAGCCGACGACGACCAAAGATCACTGCGAGTTCGGCGTCGTCCGAATCGTAGAGCGCTCGGAGGCGGGCGAGTTCCTCTGTCCGATTCACAAAATTGGCCATGCAATGTGTTGTACCGGGCGTATAATAGTACTTTGGATAATCATACTTGAAAGTATTATACTTCAAAGTATCTTCTATAGCAACGAGCCAACTGAGCTGTTTCAATCCCACAGTGGAGCGATAGCTCTCCGGCGCTCGCAACTGTGCGCACAGTCATTTTGCCGCACTAGGTGGCCTCTTCGTGTTCTTGTCGTAGGCGTAATGATCGTTATATTGGGGTCCTTGCTTCCGACATCGGTTCTGTGTAACCAGCGCTGGACAAGATCCTTTTAGCTCACATTCTGGCTGACCCTCGCAGATGAGCAGCGAGCGGCTCTCTCTCCCTGAGTATATTTTGCCTGACACATATATCGTTCGATAATCTTAAGATATTTCGATAGGAGAATATACACGATGAGTCGGGGGCTTCGCTACCGTGGAGTGAGTGTTGTTGGGACTGTCGCACTCACAGTGTTCGCGGTAGTGGTGACCAATCTCCCGGTCGTACACGACCTCTTCAAGCGCGTTCCGTATCTCGGCCGACCGGCCCCCGCGGTACTGTCCTCAGGAGACTTGGTTCCGGCGATCGTCACGACCGCTGTCGTCGTCGTGGCGATCATGTGGCCGCTGTTCAAGCCCCGCCCGCGGCGGATACTCGACACGATTCTGCTGACACAGAAACGCGTCGTCTTCGCGATGATCGGGCTGGCCGCGCTGGGCTATTTCGATTACTCCTATCGGCTCCCGCGACCGACGCTGCTGTTGACGACGGCGGCGTTGCTCGCGGTGCTACCGGTGTTCATGGTCACGATTCGTCGGCGACCGACCGACAGTTCCCGGGCGATCATCGTCGGCGACGACCCCGAAGCGATGGAGTCGATTCTGTCGGCAACCGACCTGCCCGTGTTGGGGTACGTCTCGCCGCCCTCGGTGTACGCACCTGAGGGGA
Organism: Halovenus carboxidivorans; assembly: GCF_009831575.1. GTDB lineage: Archaea > Halobacteriota > Halobacteria > Halobacteriales > Haloarculaceae > Halovenus > Halovenus carboxidivorans. Next base: position 429,963 of record NZ_WUUT01000001.1, read on the forward strand.
TCGAACCCGAGCGGGTGAGCATCGCCGACGGTGGACAGTCTGCGGATCGACTTGACGAGTTGCCGTGTTTGGGTGGGTTGGCCCGGTTGGACGAGGTGATCGTCGGGGAGGATGTGGATACGGCGCTGTTGGCCTTTGCGGCGACTGATCGGGAGGAGTTTTTCGGGGCCATCGAGACGTGTCACGATCACGGTGTGAATGCGCTGGCACACGAGGATCACACTGACCACATTCTCACCGATGACTTCAGCGGCGGGTCGCTGTTGACTGTCGATCTCGAACCGTGGGACTGGCAGGACCACGTGTTGAAACGTGGCTTCGATGTGGCCTTTGCTGCGAGCGCGCTCGTACTTGCGTCGCCGGTCATCGCGGTCATCGCTGCCGCGATCAAGCTGGAGGATGGTGGGCCAATCTTGTACCATCAGGAGCGGACTGCGGCGTTTGGAGATACGTTTACGATTGCGAAGTTCCGGAGTATGGTTCCCGATGCGGAGTCGAAAAGCGGGGCGAAGATCAGCGACGAGGATTCCGGTGGTGTTGACCCGCGGGTGACACGCGTCGGTCAAGTGTTGCGGAAGACACATCTGGATGAGATCCCGCAGCTGTGGGCGATTCTGGTCGGCGACATGAGTGTTGTCGGACCACGACCCGAGCGGCCGGAGTTGGATTTCGAGATCGAGGAGGGGGTCGGGAACTGGCGACGGCGTTGGTTCGTCAAGCCGGGGCTGACTGGTCTGGCGCAGATCAACGACGCGACGGGTGCCGAGCCAGAACAGAAATTGCGGTATGATATCGAGTACATTCGGCGGCAATCCTTCTGGTTCGATCTGAAGATCGTTGTGCGACAGTTGTGGATGGTGGGTGTCGATGCGATTGGATTTGTAGCTGGTGGCAGCGATAACCCTGAATAGGAAGACGAAAGCTGAGGAGTCAGAGGAAGCGAGCCGATCTTTCCTGGGTAAACCACTATGTTCTTTTGTCGGACATTCGAAGGCCGGCTACATGCGCATCTTGCGGGTCGCACAGAAGACCTATCCCGACGTGACAGGCGGCGGGGCGTATCACGTCCATGCAATGAGTCGTGACCAGGCTGAGATGGGCCACGACGTAACTGTGTTGACGGTCAAACAGGATGACTCGCTTCCCCACGTTGAGGAGCGCGAGGGCTATACCGTAGTTCGATACGATCCGGCTATGACACTGCTCGGGAACGAGATCAGCCCCGGCGTAGCGCAGTATCTGCAGGAAGCGGATAACTTCGATGTGATTCATGCACACTCCCATCTGTACTTCTCTACGAACTTGACGGCGCTCAAGCGCGCGCTCGGTGAAACACCGCTAGCAATCACGAACCACGGTCTGTACTCACAGACTGCGCCGAAGTGGGTCTTTGATTTGTATCTGCGGACAATCGGGCGGTGGACATTTGATCAGGCTGACGTGGTTTTCTGTTATACTGAGGAGGACAGGAAGCGAGTGCGAGACTTCGGGGTATCGAGTTCGATTGAGGTCGTACCTAACGGAATCGACACGGAACGGTTCACCCCTGATGGGCCGGAGAGTGAATTGATTAATCACGACGGTCCCGTGGTGTTGTTTGTTGGACGACTGGTTGAGGGTAAGCGACCACAGGATGCGGTTCATGCAGTGTCACAGTTTAGTGAGAACGCGAAGTTGTACATCGTCGGTGACGGACCGATGCGTGTCGAGTTGGAAGAACAAGCTGGCGAAGAGGTGGAATTTCTTGGCCACGTTCCGTATAGGGAAATGCCAGCAATATACCGCTCCGGGGACGTGTTGGTGCTTCCGAGCCGGGCCGAGGGGCTACCCCGGACAGTGTTAGAGGCGTTTGCATCGGGAACGCCTGCGGTTACGAGTGATTTACCACAGACAGCTCCGATAGTAACAAAGGGCGGAAAGACAGTCGACATCGGAGACGTAGACGAGTATGCAGAGGCACTTGTAAAGACCTACGAGCAGAGGACACAATTAGGCGACGCTGGACATCAGGCAGTGACAGACCAGTTCCGCTGGGGTGAGACTGTCACAAAGACGACCGACGCTCTTGAAGCGATTAGATGACGCCCCGGTCTCGCATGCGGTTGTGCCAGCGGGCAAAGACATAGACCGACCAGAGGTGTTTCGAGTGCTCGGCCGTGCCTCGTTTGTGTGCGTCGAGATGTCTCAAGACAGCCGCGGTATCGACGAAATCTGAATCAAGTGTCGAGACGGTTGCTCGAAATTCGTCTTCGAGTTCGTTTTTGAACCACTCGCCGATGGGCATGTCGAATCCCTGCTTACCACGTTCCAAAATTGCCGTCGGGAGTACGTCATCAAACGCCTTTTTGAGTACCCGCTTCTGCTCTCGCGCCGTGATCTTGTAGTTTGTCGGCAGCGAGAGAGCGTACTCAACGACATCGGTATCGAGAAACGGGACGCGGACTTCCAAGGAGTTGTACATGCTTGCCTGATCTGTCTTATGGAGAATCTGGTTGGGAAGCCCGAACCGAGTGTCGACTGCCTGAATGCGAGAGAGGTCGTCCTGACGGTTTACGGGGAGGTACTTCGCGGCGTCATCGTGGGCTTCCTGAACCGAAGCGTGGCCGTCACTGGTAGCGGTTAGTCGAGTGGCTCCAGCGAGAGTCTCGTCGTCGGCGATACGGCTCCACTCGAAATGGCGATGTGAGAGTCGTGGTTCGCCTCCACGAAGGAATTTCTTGACCTTCCGAATTCGCTCACCACGTTCGTCTTCCCGTGAGACACCAAGCCGATCGACGGCAGGTTCGATAATCGATCCTCGAACGGCAGGGGGAATCCGTCGGTAGTACTTCGAGTAGTACTCGCCGCGGTAGCGGCTGTAGCCGGCGAACAATTCGTCGGCGCCATCGCCCGAAAGAGCGACCTTGACATTGCGACTCGTTTCGCGAGAGACGATATAGGTCGGCACGAGTGACTGGTCGGCAAACGGCTCGCCAAGCCGGTCAAGTACATCCGGAATGGCAGCACGGATATCATCGGGGCCGACTGTGAATTCTGTGTGGTCGGTGTCGTGGTAGTCGGCAACTTCCTGTGCCGCCCACGATTCGTCGAAAAGCGCCTCGTCAAACCCGACAGTGAACGTTTTTACTGGGTCGTCCATCTGGTTCGCCATCGTCCCGACGACAATGCTCGAATCGATACCGCCACTAAGAAAGGCTCCGACCGGTACGTCGCTCATGAGGCGCTTCTCGACTGCGGTTTCGACGCGCGTTCTGAGTTCGTCGACTGCAGTCCGGAAGTCGATGTCACGGTGTTCGATGGTTGGAGTGTAAAATTGGGTTCGCTTGATTTCGCCGTCTGAGATTATGACTTGCTCGCCCGGTTCGAGCTTTCGGATGTTCTCGAAAGCGGTTCGTGGGGCGGGAATATAACCGAGACTGAAGTACTGGCCCATAGCCGTTTGGTCGATACCACCGTGGTCGACGTCAGATTCGAGGACCGCAGGGAGTTCGGAGGCGAAGGCGATCGAGTCCCCATCGTCGGCCAATAGAAGCGGTTTAATTCCCATCGGGTCACGAGCGAGGAGAAGTCGTCCGCTTGCAGCGTCCCACAGAGCGAATGCGAACATACCTTCGAGATGGCTGACAAACGAGGGGCCGTATTCCTCGTAGAGATGGACGAGAACTTCGGTATCAGTCTCCGTTTCAAAGGTGTGCCCCGAGGTAACCAGTTGGTCGCGGAGCTGTGGATAATTGTATATTTCACCGTTGAAGATGACACAGACTGTCTCGTCCTCGTTGAAGATCGGCTGACGGCCTGTGTTGAGGCCGATGATGCTCAGGCGCTTATGTGCTAGTCCGACGGGCCCATTGATGTATGTTCCATCCTCATCCGGGCCGCGGTGGGCTAAGCACTCGTTCATCGCGTGCAACGTGGGACGGTCGGGAGACGCTCTTTCAGAGTGAACTCCTGCAATCCCGCACATTATTGGAGGTAGCCGAGATCTTCGAGGCGTTGCTCAGTCGATTCTGACATTGAAGCCACTTCGCTATTCGTCTCAGGTAATTCATCAATCCAGGAGTCGAGAACAGCGGCCAGATGGTCCTTTTTTTCAGGATATTGACCTATGTGGGTTTTCGATTCTCCGTCTTCAAGATTGAACAGCCACTCCGATCCGTCCGACCCATGAATATACTTCCACTCATTCTGTATCACTGATCGAAGTCGCCGATCATACGTGTGAACATCGTTCGTACAGTTGTACTGACTCTGCAGGGTTTCGATATCCGGTTGTGGCGCGAGGTACTCAGCAAACAGTAACCTATCGTCGGGAATACTCTCGGCTGATACGAGCGAGTGCCCGGGTGCGTCTTCCGGAACCGGGGCGTCCCCGATCTCGAGTATAGTCGGGGCAATGTCCACCAATCCAACTGGTTTCTCCACGATTTCGTCGTCGGGGAAGTTTGGACCTGAAATCAAAAGTGGGACATTCAGAAGAGTTTCGTGGAGACTATACTGATGATCCATCAGTCCGTGTTCGCCGATATTTTCTCCGTGATCTCCGGTGATGATAAATACGGTCTCCTCTGCTACGCCTCGTTTCTCGAATTGACTCCGGAGTTCGGCGATACGACCGTCTAAATACGCTAACTCAGCGCGATACAAGCCGCGAAGAATGGCAAAATCGCGTTGGGTCATTTCCACCTCACCTGTGATGTACTTCCAAGCGTCTTGGTTCACACGCTTTGCCTCTGCTAACGTGGCTCCGTCTGGAAGATATTGCTTGGTGAGGCGGTCTGGTGGGTGGTATTCGAGGTGAGGTTCAAGATAATTGATGAATAAGAATAGTGGCTCATCAGAGAGCCATTCTCCTATGTGATCGGAGACGATGCTGTTGGTGCGCTTTGCACCATCGTCATCCCGTTTTCGAAGAAATCTCCCATAGATCAGATTCGCGAGGTTTTTAATTGGGTTCCCTGTGAACTTTTGTGCAATACTCTGGATTTGGTTGAAGGTGCCCGACTCGGTTTGTGCGATATCACCGAAATCGACGCCGTCTTGGAATAGTTGCCAAGTCGCATAAAACTCATCAAATCCTCGATCAAAACCGAACTCCCCACTAATCCAGGTATTGTTTGAGACGGCAACTGTCCTGTATCCGTTCTGGCGTAAAAGTTGGGCGAGTGTTGGCTCATGATCAAACAGCTTTCGAGCGGCGTGTGACTGGTGTACGGAAGGGTAGTGCCCTGAAAAGATCGTTCCGTGTGAGGGGAGCGTCCACGGTGCGTTCGCGTGGGCCATTGGAAAAGTCACACCGTCGTGCGTAAGCTGCGCTAACTCGGACATCGGGGTTTGCTCATTAAGCAGGTTCACCGTATCGGCACGGGCAGTATCCATCACGATGAGGACTATGTTCGGTGAGTTCATTTATAGCCGAGAGCCTCAAGACGCTCCTCTACCCCTTTTCCTTGCTCAATATCCGGAATCGTGATGCCCTCAGAGGTCTGTTCAATACTGCTGAGTCGGTCTGTTAACACCGTTTCAAACCTGTCGACGACATCTGGATGTTCGTCGGCGACATCCGTCGATTCCTCCGGATCGTCGTGTAAATCATATAGGTACCCCTCCTCGTGTTTTCCATCGTAGAGATACTTCCACTTGGTCGTGCGAAATCCAAACCGGAGATAATCCTCACCGCGCATTTCTTTTTCTGTGACGGCAATATCATAGCTCGGCTCTTGGCCTTGCAATACGGGCATAAGAGATTCGCCTTCCATTCGGTCGTTCATCTCATCAGAGAGATCAGCATCAACAAAATCTAATATTGTTGGTAGTATGTCTATCGTCCGTACAATCTCTTCTTTATTAGTCGGCTGCGGGACCTCGGCTGATTCAGGGAAGCGAATAATTAATGGTACGTGGATGAGCTCGTCGTACGGCAGGTTCCCATGTCCGTACTTCCCGTGCTCGTTGAACTCGTCGCCATGATCACCGACGACAATCACGATTGTGTCTTCGAGAACCCCTTTCGACGACAGATCATTAAGAAAGTTCCCAATCTCTCTATCGAGGTATTCCACCTCCTTACCGTAGTTCGCCCAGAGTTCATCATGTTCGTCGGACGTGATTTCCTCGGGAGCGTTGACAGCAGCTTTGCGCCAGAGCCGTTCAGCCCGGAACTTGTTCGCGTAGGTGAAATCATCGCCAGGGAGGTATGGACCGTGGACATCCATGTACTGGGTCCAGAGGAACCACGGTTCTCTAGTGGTGTCAATCCATTCCGTAAGATTGTCGTTTATTTTCTCAATGGGTAGGTATGGGGTTCGTTGGAAAATGCGTGCAAACTTATTCGCATACCGAAGCAGTTCGTCCGGGACGTTGTTGACGAGACCATCCGGGTCAAACGGAAGTATATTCTCCTCGAACATATCAAACCCACGATGAAAGTTGCGTAATCGCGAGACATTCGGATTCGAGTGAATGGCTGCAGTGGAGTAATCATTAGCTTGAAATTGCTCGGCCATTGTCGGTTGCCCTTGTTCGAGATACCAGTGTCCGCCGTAATCAAGTGGATATCGGCCGGTCAACATTGCGGTCATTGACGGGGCAGTGCTCACCCCTTGCGCAAAACATTGTGAAAAACTGATGCCTTCCTCAGCAAGTGTATCAATATTCGGGGTGCTGATTTTGTCATCATGGATGGCATCGTACCGGAGTGAATCAACAACAAGGAAGAGTACGTTAGTCATCCTACGTCACTCTAATCAGACTGACTTCAAATGACTTTTGTCACTCACCTCGCCAGTTGATCTCCACCTCGAGGTCCGAGAGGCCGATTACTCCGAGAAGCAATAAAATTGGGATGAATTGGATTCGCCGGCGTACCGCAGCACCGTAATTCATTTCCACGATAGAGTAGATAACAATTCCGGTCGTGAGATAGGACGTGAGTATGCCGAGATAGTAGGGCCGATTTCGGAGTTTCCCGATACTACGCTTTGCTACCACCGTACTGAAGAGGAGAGCGATGGCACTGACGCTGACCATCGCTTCGACTACTCCTCGAACCTGCCAGGGGAAGGGAGTATACAAGAAGTACACAATCTTGAGTGGAGCATACAGTACGATGTCTAACCATGTATCGTAGTGGAGGTTGATCAGATACGCCGCCTCACCGTGGGCCCGGGCGTGAGCGTATGCATCGACGACATCGGGACTAAGAACCGCCCCATATCCCGTGAACTGCGCGGTATTGAAGGCAAAAAACGTAGCAAAGACAGAGACTACGATGGTAATAGCGGCCATACCATAGGGATTGTCTCGTGATTTCAGATACCCTGCCACTGCGATCATGGCGGCGACTAACAGAATATTCTCGACACGTAAAACGGCGATCACAATGATTCCAAGACCACCCAATATCGCGTCTCTCCATGTGATCGACGCATACATATGCTGAATAGCGAGAACTACCGTCAACAGTGCGACTGTGAGCAAGATCTCGCGCTGTATGACGACTGATCGATACAGAATTGTTGGCCAAAACAGGATGAGGCCGGCAGCAAACGTCGCTTGGTTCCTACTGAGAACAAAGCGACCGATCTTGTAGGATATGTATCCAAGGAGTATACTCGAAACCGATACAGCAATCCGCCCTGCAATCGGATCCTGTCCGATAATAAGATAAAACGGTGTAAGATAATAGGACATAAACGTCCACAGGTTTGGTTCAACTGGCATCGCTGATAGTTCACCCTGGGATAGATGGGTGATAATCTCAATTGTATGCTGATTATGAACGCGTGAGATCGGCGGTGTTGGTAGAAGGGAGAACACCTGATCTGCAATGATAATGAGGAACCTCACCAGCAACGCACCGGCAAGAATCGGCAGCAAAAACCGTCCACACCGGTAGGAGAGAACTCCGACACCGAAGACAATTGTAGTAACAAACAGAACGCTCAAAACCGGCGGTAAAAACACAGAGACCGCCGACGTGAGACAGAGGGACAGAACTAATGCAGTCCAACCAGAGCGCTGTATTCCACTCCATCGCTGATCGGTTTCATTCATGTGTGACTTCACGGTACAATTGTGCGTATTCACTCACCGTCCGCTGGATTGAAAACTCTTCGTTGACTCTCTGGTACGCTTGTTTTCCAAGCTGTTTACGCCGTTCCTCATCTGTGAGGAGACGTGATATTTCATTGGAAATAGCCTCGGGCTTGGACGTGGGTACAAGGACCCCAGCATCCGATAAGAGCTCGTTAAATGGTGGAATATCTGAGGCGATGATTGGGCACTTAGCCGTCATGCACTCCGCAGGGGCAAGCGGTAATCCCTCCCACAGAGAAGGGAACACTCCGACATCAAATGCAGGTAGAAACGGATACACCTCGGGAACGTAACCTGTGAAATGAGTGGATTCGCGAACCTGTTCGTCAATAGCAATTTGCTCAAGCTTATCTCGTTTTGGGCCATCACCAATCAGAATCAGTTTCGCTGTCGGATGCTCTCTCCGCACTTCCGAGAACGCTTTAATCAAATACTCGTATCCTTTCTGCTCAGTCAATCTTCCGACAGAACCGATTATCAACTCTTCCGGAGAGCAGTCCGTATACTGTTGTAGAACAGCTCGACACTCCCCAAAGTGAGATTCTATCTCTTCGACATCTATACCGTTCACGATGGTGTGTTTTGGAGTTGATTTCAGCAGAGGGGCCTCCCACGGGAGAAATGACTCAGTCACTGCATTACTAACTCCTACGATATGATCAGCCAACGGTAGAGACAATCCGTTTGCGACCCGAGCTTGGAATTTATAAGTCTGGTGCATATTGTGTTCCACACTTATAATATTCGGAACATCGACTATCGTGGCCGCAATCCGCCCCCAGACTCCAGAAATAGGCGAGTTCGTGTGCAATATTTCGTGATTCCCCCGGCGGAGTTGGTGGACTAATCGATGAAATGCCACTAAATCGTAGTTTGAGTCGGCATCAATATCAATAACATCGACCCCCTCTTCCTCAAAAAGAGGCCGGTACGTCCCGTCACCGAACATAAAATAGACTGTCAAATCAAACTCGTCCTCGGGAAGTTGTCGACAGATATCGTACAGCAACTGTTGTCCCCCGCCGTGTTCCTTGTTGAGATTCCCGATCAAGAATGCTACATCGATGACCTTGTGTTCGTTATCAGTCATGGCATCATGCGTATCCAAGCTTTTTCAGACGGTCCTCAACCTCATCGTGTACTTCGTTTATTGGTTTTTCCTCTTCGACTGACTTTCGACGACCAGTGTCATGAACCAACCACGGAACTTCCGTTAGCGCACTATTATAAATCCCTCCGTAGTGACCGTAATCCCTGATTGGAAGGTAGTCGTGTCGGTCACCAAGCATTTCGCCGTGGTCCGCAGTTATAACCGTCCGTCCGTTGAACTGTTCAAGTAACTTCTCAACTTCGGCGAGAACGATACTAAGGTTCTCAGAGTACGCTTCCCTGACAGACTCGCTGTTGAACAGTTTGTTATTTCGCACCACTTCAATCAACGATTGGGACCTCTGTTCAATATCTCTCCCTTCTTTCCCAATGAACGGGTGATGCGGCTGAAGGTAGTGAATTAGTAGTCTCTTGTCAGGATATCGGTCATTGATTCGCAGGGCTGTCTCCGTCACGTATTCTGGGTCTACGATTAGTAGGTCTCTATTGACGTAATCGATATCATCCTCTCCGGTCTGTAAGTCAACATATTTGTAAACTTCTGAATCTATTTCGTCTTTTAGTTTTAAAAACCAGCTATTTGCGGAGACATACACTACGTCGTGTAGTTTCATCCCCGAAAAATTGGTTCGTATAAACTCGAACGTCGCCCCGCCCAGTGATTCGTGTGTTTCGAGATCTCCCGGAAGGGTGCTTTCTTTCTTAAATTCATCAAGCCGACAGGAGTCGAGTATTATCAGATTGTCCCACTCTTTGGAAAAGATAGAGACACCATTGGGATTGCCGTCGGCGAAACCACCTCTCGTGTGAAAAATACGATTAACTTCTCTAGCCGCAGCCCTGGGGTCGGAGGCTCCACGCGCCAGATCAGATAGCGTGTACATTGCGATATATTAATTCATACTGCGTGTTACTGACCTAATGACTCTTGTGTATCGGCACCCACCGATCCACAAAACACTTGAATTGATCTTCCGGGAAGATCGGCACATATTGACACGGACGTATCGAAAGGCTAGTATGCTTGGTTTTTAATAGAGATTTCACCTGGTTACTTCGCGTATTCAGAGAATATTTCTCGTACGTCGTTAGAGACCGCTCTGCTTAGTATTGCTGTGATTGTGCAGAAGATTGTGCCACCGATCGTAATCAATACGAGCAGTTGTAGCCATCTTATCTCCGAGAATTGCAGGGATATCAGATAGACTATCGTGGACATGAAGAAACCAGAGATCAGGACCATGGCAAAGTCCCTAAGCGGAACTGAAACGCCGGTGGATTTCACGGACAGCCACGATTTAATCACTGCTCCGCATAAGAACGCAACCCCAGTCCCGGTGGCTGCCCCGGCAAGGCCATACCGCGGAATTAGATAGCTATTAGAGACCAAATTGACGACAATAACGGCGACGGTTATTATTGCAATAACTCTGTCATTGTCCGTAGCCATCAGGATCTTATTCGAGACACTATCGATAGACTGGAATGACCGGCCAAAGAGAAGGAGTACCAACGCAATGTATCCAGAAGCATACTCAGAACCATACAGGAGTCCGAGTAGCGATTCCCCAACAACGACGGAGCCGAGCGCTAAGGGTACAAAAGGCATCGTTGCGTATAGATAGGCTCGTCTGCTGTACCAGTTGAATTTCTCCGAATTACCCCTTTCGATCCATTTAACGAGACGCGGAAACAGCACTCCTGAGGAAATATTGAGGACGAACAATCCCAGCGAGGACAGTCGCCAGATGACCTCATATACCGCCACAGATGCGGGGGCAAGAAAGAATCCGATCAAGAGGGTATCTACCCACTGTTGGCCAAAGTTTCCCCATCGCATTACCGACAGATACCTCCAACCGTGCACAAGCGATCTGAATTCTTCAAGCGGTGGCACTCCCGATAGACTTACATCAATAAATACGTACGAAATCGATACCCGAACAGCCCTCCCAATAAAGTATGCAACGATAACGACTGTGAACGCGGACTCTCCAGCTTGAATAGCTATTACTGCGAAGCAGAACTGCATTATCCTTGAAAATAGCCAGATAATCTCGTTGGGGATGATCTTCTCTTCTCCACGTAACACAATGCCAAGTATGATAGATAATGCTTCTAACGGGAGTGTCAGAATGAGAGCATTCGTGATATCACGGCCTATAAAATTATCAATTACTGTACCAAATGGAATAATCATGAGCGTCAGACAGATCAGCAAAATCAAAATCAGAATCAGCACAGCGGTAAACGTCTCATCCGGGTCGTCAACTCTGCTTATTTCTCGAAACGTGGCGGAGCCCAGTCCAGACACTGTAACAGTCGTTAATACCCCTAAGATCCCGATAAATAGAAAATACTGACCCAATTCAATAGACGATACTAACCTCGTATATATAATAATACCAACAAATCCTACGATGCGATTGGTGAGTTTAATTCCACTCGCACCGACGACCTCCTCAAGAATTCTACTCATCCAAGGTATTCAGAACCGTTCCGACGTGTCGATCCCACGTGTATTCCTCAGCGGTCTCACGCGCATTCTGCCCCATTCGCCGGATATCGCGGGGATTATCCCTGAAATACCGTAGCTTTTCGTCGATCACTGCGGTGTCTTTGGTTGGGACAACGAATCCCTCTTTTCCATCCTCGATAATCTCGTCAACCCCCGAGTTGTCTGTGACGATTACCGGTGTTCCAGTGCTCATTGCCTCGAGTGGAGCCTTTGCGAACCCTTCTGTCAGGCTCGGAAATACAAAGACAGAGCAATCGTGGTAGTACTCTAATGGATCGACAACACCGGGCGTGCTGACGTTGTCGCTCCGATACATTTCTAAGATCGGCTCAATTTCTGGCTCAATACCTCCACATAACTGTAGCTTTGCGTTCTCGTTGTCTTTCCAGCCGTAGTCGTTCCAACACTTAAGAAGGTAAGGCACCCCCTTTAACAGATTTACAGATCCGACGAACAGCGCAGTGAAGTCAGTAGTTCGATAGTCTGGTTTCATCGGGAACTGTCTTGAGTTTATTCCCAGTGGAACGACAGTGATTTTGTTCTCAGAGATGCCGGCATCCGCGTACGATGCTTTGACAAATTCGGACAGCGCGATGATTTTGTCAGCCTTGCGGAGAGATTTCCTCCGGTTGCCGGCATACTTCTCGTGAGTTTCTGAGACCGCAGAGTCTATTCCAAATTCCGCAAGTTCCGATCTGTATCGCTTATTCGACGCCTCAACTAACTCCGAGGACCCTCGGACAACGATCTCTTTTCCTGCTGATTTTCCCCTCTCAAGGGTATGTACGTAGCCAGGGGTATAATGAAAATTGATTCGTGAGGAATCGTCTTCGATCTTCCGAGCTGTGAAGCTATCAAACAGCGTCGTTGAATATGCGTAATTCTCGAAACCCGCCCAAACGTATTTGTTTATGCCGGTCAGGATTTTCGGAATATAGTTCCCGAACGGTATCGGTTCTGATACCGCCGATTTTGGAATTGGGCTGTTAATCACACCTCTGCAGTAGACACGTTCCAACCGATCCCGCTCGTAGAATACTCTGGACATGTGCGTGAGCGCCTGTCCGGTCTGGGTGCCGAGATCAGAGTAGCCGATCAGGGAAATTTTAGACGCGGTCATATTCGTTTGGTACGCTGAGTTCTGTTAGAACAGGCCAGCCTTTATAACTGACTTTCATGATCGAGTTACCTGCGCACAGTTTGGTGTGATAGGCACGTGAACTCACACTCTACCGTGGCCACTGAATGGAAGGTCTTGATCTGTGATGAAGGCTCTAGTTTCATCACCAACCTGCTCTTCGTTCCCGACGGCGCTCTCTGGTTGTGCTATTCAAGGGTGAAGACTCTCCCCTTGCCCAGTGTCCAACAACGAGGTAGTTAGTATGGACCTGTCGTGCCAACAAGGGTACGAATTTGATTCTAATAGAATACTATTTCCCGCTCGCCACGAGACACCTGATAATGACTGAGCGTGGGATAATTTATGTTGCGATGGGGAGGAACTTCGTGGAAGAGGCGATTCTGTCGGCAGAATCAGTTCAGGAGCAGAATAGTCAGATCCCGATTACAATTTTCACCGATAGAGAGATTGACGAAGAAGTATTCGATAACGTTGTCGTTGTAGACGACCCAGAGTATGGATTTCGTGATAAAATAAACTATCTTCAGAGATCTCCGTACGACAAAACGATCTTTTTAGACACCGATACATACGTTACCGGAGATGTCTCCGATTTATTTGCCTTGCTTGATAGATTCGATATTGGCGCGGCACACAACAATGATCATCAGAAGCGTGAGGCGGATGATATGCAATCGGTCCCGGAGTCTTTCCCCGAATATAATACTGGTGTTCTCGCTTTTCGGACTGATGCTATGCAGCAGTTATCAAAGAAGTGGAATGAATTCTACAGCGTTGATCAGTCACATGACCAGCCGTCATTTCGGAAGGCAGTGTATGAGTCTGACATTAGACTGGCTACAATCCCACCAGAGTATAATTGTCTGTTTAGATATCCAGGTCATGCCGTTGGGGAAGTGAAAATTTTCCACGGCCGACTTCTGGATTTTGACGCCGAAGGAGCCGGAAAGTATTACGAAATAGAAAATGCCGTGTCCAGTATAAACGCTACTACAGGATCACGGATTTTTTATCCCCGTTCGACAGGTGGATACTCGGTCAAGTTATCACGAACGTTGCCCCGAAGAATCCGACTTTCGATCAAAGAACGTGGCATTGTCGGGACGGTAAAACGAGCGGCCACGGTGACGCTTAAGAATCTTTTATGATTATTTGAGGAGTTCCCTCCCAAATCACCGGACTCAACACTGAGTAATAAATTTTCTACTCCGCATCATATATAACACGTGGCCACATATGATCATATTGGGATAACTACTCAAATGGGCGTCCAACGAGTTCTCCAGTATGGAACGTATTTGCCTGAACCACTTAAGTATGCAGCGGGAAATGCATTTGCTAAATTGCAACACCTCCGGGGGAAGAATTACGTTGAGAAATCTTGGGAGGGGCACTGCCTACGGTTTGGATACTGGGACCGCGTTACGCTAGGCGTTGCCAACCGCTCAGTAGCTGATGGAATGATTGGGCATGAAATGGTCCCAATAGAAAATCTTCGAGTCAGCAATTCCCGGGATGCTATCCTGGATATCGGGGCTCATATGGGGATTTACACGGTCATTTTGGCTCATTTAAATTCAGACCACCGAATCCACGCCTTTGAGCCAGACTCATACAATATAAATATACTTCGAAGAAATATTAAATTGAATAACTTTGAAGGCAACCGCATTAACGCGCATCAAGCTGTGGTGAGTGACTCCTCAGGTACCACGGATTTTTATACTGACCCTTCGGCGACCGGCACTACGAGCCACACTGTTCAACCGACAAATAGCCACAGCAGTCATAAACGACAGAGCGTGAGTTCAATCAAATGTAGCAAATTCTGCTCCGAGCATGAAATCACAAGACCGTGGGTGAAAGTCGACGCTGAAGGTGTCGAATTAAAAATATTACAGGACCTGTTGAGTTCTGATCAGATCGAGTCAGTTTCCGGATTTATTGAACTTCACTTGAACAGAAAAGACGTCTCTCGGAGGAAGTTCAGAAAAATTATGGATAACAATGGCTATGAATATACGGAAGTAAAGAATAAGTTGGAAGAAACGAACCCCGGATACTTAATTAAACCTGAATAGTAGAGACGACATTGGTATGTCGGGACCACCCTATGAGTTTGCAGGTGAATGAATATATTCAAAATTTTCACATTACAATGATGTTTCTTACTCCACTCGGATCCACAAGTCACAAAGATACTATTATGATGGTAGTAGGCTAATGAGTAGTTATGTACTCTAAGTTCTTAACAGCGGCGGTGTTTAGTTAAGCGTGAAAAGTGAGGCGGACCGATTTTGTGGTGCCTATGCCAGAAATCAGCCGCCTCAGCGGTAATAGCGATTGGATTGATTTGGATTTTGTGGAGCGCGAGCGGACACCCGAGCCGGCGATGAAGCTTGGTATTCAGATGCATCTGGCGGGACTGTCACTTTCGAATACCATCTCTATCCTTGATGATTTGGGTGTCCAACGCTCTCGGAAGGCGGTACACGACTGGGTGCAGAAAGCCGATCTACAGCCGACTAGCGGCAAAAGTCCGAATCAGGTTGCGGTCGACGAGACAGTGATTCGCATCAACGATCAGCAGTATTGGCTGTACGCTGCTGCTGATCCAGCGACGAACGAACTGCTCCATTTGCGGTTGTTTACTGCCACGACAACCGCTCTAACGGAAATATTTCTGCGCGAACTTCGCCAGAAACACGATGTCGAAGACACCGTGTTTCTCGTCGATGGCGCGAACCACCTCCACGCTGCACTGCGCCGAGCAGGGCTGCGATTTCAAACCGAACGCCACGGAAATCGGAATGCTGTCGAACGTATCTTTCGAGAGGTAAAACGTCGAACCTCTTCGTTTTCAAACTGTTTCAGTCACGTCGAACCAGAGACAGCTGAAAACTGGCTCCAAAGCTTCGCTCGCTGGCACAATGCTCCAAACTAAACACTACCGTCCTGCGAAGAGATGGACCTGTAGCATTAATCAAAAAGACGCACAATCACTACTTTTGTAACTCCCATCAGCCGAAACTCCATCTGCAACTCTTGCGAGACAGAGAAAACATAACAGCAGCAGAGATCGGTGTTTGGGAAGGATCTAATGCGGAGTATCTTTTGAACCACTTGGACATTGATGAGTTATTTTTGATAGATCCGTTCGATGCATACGACGAATATCCCGAAAGAAAATCGGATCCAAATAAAATGTCTGCCGCACAGGAGAAAGCACATACTCGGTTGGATAAGTATGATAATGTTAGATGGATCGAGCAGTACTCCTCAGAAGCGATCAAAGAGATAGACCGAGAGTTAGATTATGTTTTTGTCGATGGGAACCATCACTACGAATATGTGAAGTCTGACATTGAGAACTACTATTCACTTTTGGCGGAAGATGGAATAATAGCTGGTGACGATGCTGACTGGAATGGTGTCGCACAAGCTGTTACTGAGTTTGCCGTAGAGAACGAACTCCAACCTCATTTTGAGAGAGATCACCCAGATTGGTTCTTTATTAAGGGCCGACCAATCAGTACAGTTGATCCACTACCGTACTCAGCAGAATCGCAAGCAGTAACAAAAGAGGAGCATTCGATATGAGTTCTAAATGAGATACTATCATGACTGCTAAAGTGACTTCTTCTATCATTCTCTCTGTCCGCCGTGGTCATATACAAAAATAGCGAGATAAACAAGACACACGGGTACTGTCGTTATTTTTTATCTGGACTGGTATCATTCGTTAGTCACTAAACCGACAGACGAACTCAGCGTTTCCAGATTCCATCCTGTGAGGCTAACAGTTGGGTATACGAGTGGGCAAGTAAGTGTGTCGTAGCGTACGACGCTCAGGAAAATTCGGCCCTGATATCAAATCACACAAAGATGGTCACCTGCTTACTCACATTCTGAGCAATCATAGCATCATGGACACCGGCGGCGACGGTCGGCGGCATCGGCGCGAACAGAGAGAATCCCGGCAGGTACTTCTACGACAACGCCATTATGGGGATCGAGCTGCTCGAACAGGCCCGACAGTACGATGTGGACAAGTTCACCATCCTCGGGACAATCTGTGCGTATCCCAATCATACACCGGTTCCCTTCAGCGAAGATGACCTGTTCGATGGCTATCCCGAGGAAACCAACGCCCCATACGGCATCGCGAAAAAGGCGCTGCTGACCCAGTCCCGAGCCTACCGGAAACAGTACAATTTCAACAGCATTTATCTGCTCCCGGTGAACCTCTACGGCCCGCGTGACGACTTCGATCTGGAGACATCACACGTGATCCCGGCGATCATCCGCAAGTGCATCGAGGCACGCGAGAGCGGCGACGATTCGATCACTGCGTGGGGAACCGGTGAGCCGACCCGAGAGTTCCTCTACGTCAAGGATGCTGCCGAGGGGATACTCGATGCCACGGAGCGGTACGATTCCTCGGATCCGGTCAACCTCGGCAGCGGCGAGGAGATCTCGATCAAAGCGCTGGTCGAAACGATCGCCGAGGAGACTGGCTTCGAGGGGGATATCGAGTGGGACACCTCGAAACCTGACGGCCAGCCGCGCCGGAAACTGGATACCTCGCGAGCAGAGGAACGCTTCGGCTGGGAAGCCTCGACGCCGTTTCGGGAGGGGCTTCGGGAGACCATCGACTGGTACGGGACTCACCGAGAGGAGTTACATGAGTGAGTGGATCCCCGACCACGAGTGGGAAACGATCGTCCGGCGCATGCCGATCGTCTCGGTCGATCTGCTCGTCCGATACGACGGAGGGCTCGTCTTCGGGAAGCGGACGAACGAACCCGCGAAAGGTGAGTGGTTCATCCCCGGCGGGCGCGTCTCCAAAGGCGAAACGCGGCAGGAGGCCGTCCACCGCGTCGCCGAGGACGAACTCGGGATCTCTGTCGAAATCGTCGAATCGCTCGGTGCCTTCGAGCATTTCTACGACACCGCCGACGTCGAGGGCGTCGAGTCGAAACACTACCTCGCCAACGGCTACGTCGTCGATCTCCAGGACGGCAACCCAGGGACCGACGACGACCAGCACGATGCCGTTGAAGTGTTCCAGTCACCGCCCGAGTCGCTTCACCCGCACATCCGCGCCTACCTCGACGCGTCGGAGACTCTCGACTGGTAGCAGATCGGGAGCCGTTCGATTTTCGTATTCATACCGCTGAGTTCGCCAGCGACAGCTGCTCGTGTCCGATCGCTCGTAACGCATGCGCACGTATTCAGATGGCCTCGTACAACGCACAGACGGACCGAGACAATGCCACCGACCAGTCCCTGGCAAAAAGAGAGACTGCCGGAACGTGTAGTTGTTGTTGTGACTTCTCCCTCCTTAATCACCTCTATCCGACTCGATACCCCACCGTGTCGAATGTTCTGACCATAGCACAATCACTGAGCCACCCTACCCACACCCCACCGTGTCGAGTGTTCGACCAGCCTCACAACTGACCCAGCACACGCTCCGGAAGCACAACCCCTTCCAGATCAGCGACGACCTCCTGAACAATCCCCAGATCGACGCTGAACTCGTATTGGTAGTACTGCTCACCGTTTCGCCCCTCGTTGCGGGACTGCCGATCCAAAATACCAAGCATAGCAAGGTCGGCCAGATGATCGTGCATACGCCGACGCACCAACGGATCGATCTCAGAGCGGTCAGCGATCGTCCGATACCGAGGGTAAACCTCCCGAACCCGCGCAGGTGTGTCCTCCTCAACTGCGAGATGGAGTGTGGCCACGAGCGCGAGATGTCCGTGCTGGGTTAACTCCCGCATTCCGTGCTCGATCTGGCTCTGTTCGAGCTCTTCACGGGCGTCGTAATCCCCTCAACGATTCACTCGGTCAGTTCGACTAGAGTGAAAGAGTAGATTTCGTGTGCTTTTCGCCGTGCGCCACTCCAAGCACAGACGTACACATAGAGAGTACGTTTCGTGTGCTCTCACCGGGTGTGTTTGGCGATCTCCGTCCGGGTTTCTAACACAATCTCTGGATCCAGATCCAACTCATACTCGTAATACTGGCCACCGCTCAACCCCTCATTCCGCTCATGGCGGCGAAGGAATCCCAGCATATGGAGGTCTGAGAGGTGATCCTGGATGCTTTTTAATGTCGACAGCGTTTCGAGACGGATTGCGCGAGACAATCGAGTGGTACGAGAATCACCGCGATGAACTCCATGAGTAAGTGGATACCCGACGAGGAATGGGCGACAATCGTTCGAAACGTGCCCATTGTGTCCGTCGATCTCCTCATACGGTCAGAGGAGGGAATCGTCCTCGGCAAACGGACCAACGAACCTGCGAAGGGAGAGTGGTTTATTCCAGGCGGACGAGTCCACAAGGGAGAGACAAGAACGGAAGCAGTCGACCGTATCGCTGCGGACGAACTGGGAGTCGAAGTCGAAATCGTGGAATCGCTCGGTGCCTTCGAGCACATCTACGAGACTGCAGAGATCGGCGGGGTAGGAACCAAACACTATCTCGCAAACGGATATGTCGTGGACCCATTGACCGACCAATTCCAAGCCGATGGACAACACGCCGATTTTCAGGTATTCACTGCAGCACCGCAATCACTGCATCAGAACGTGCGTGCCTATATCCAAGCGGCGGAGACGGCTGAACTATCGTGACCAATTGTAGTGTAGTCAGAAGCACCGTTTGTATTTCGCTGAGTGAGAAATTGTTTGGAATCTGAATTCTGGGATTGAACTTGCCAGACTGGTCTAACCGGAAAATTAATTGAGTGAGTAGCCTTCCGTAGGCGAACTCTACACCCATGGCGCCAACTCTATCAGACAATTCGTCTAAGTTGTCGGAACTAACTACGTCTCAAGTCACACACAAACAATCCCCTCATCGGATTTCGGCGACTGAATCGCCGCTCCTCAAAGCCCAACTGTGAATAAACCCTTATACAGAAGCAATCAAGTAGGTACAAGTAATGCAAGTAGACAAAGCGGTCATTCCCGCTGCTGGCTTTGGGACACGGTTTCTGCCTGTCACAAAGGCGCAACCGAAAGAGATGATGCCGGTACTCGATAAACCGACAATCCAGTACGTCGTTGAGGAGGCAGTTGAGGCAGGTATCGATGATATTCTCATTATTACTGGCCGCGGGAAACAGGCGATTGAGCGCCACTTCGATAAATCCTACGAGCTTGAGGAGGCCTTGGAAGCTGACAACAAACTCGACCGACTCGGTCGAG
The DNA here is from genome assembly GCF_009831575.1 of Halovenus carboxidivorans. Taxonomy (GTDB): domain Archaea; phylum Halobacteriota; class Halobacteria; order Halobacteriales; family Haloarculaceae; genus Halovenus; species Halovenus carboxidivorans. The sequence goes on from NZ_WUUT01000001.1 coordinate 450,048, forward strand.
TTCGTGATATCGCAGACTTGGCTGACATCCACTACGTCCGCCAGAAGGAACGAGACGGATTGGGTGACGCAGTACGGTACGCACGCAAGCACGTTGGCGACGAACCGTTCGCGCTCCTGCTGGGCGATACCATCATCGAAAGCGCCACACCGTGTACGGAGACGCTCATCGATGCCGCCGAAGAACACGAAACCTCCGTGCTATCGCTGGAGCGTGTCCCTTGGGAAGACGTACCCGCGTACGGCGTGGCGGACGTTCAGGATGGAGCATCAACTACGCGGAGTTTCCCAGTTGATGACTTCGTCGAAAAACCCCCACAGGAGGAAGCACCCTCGAATCTCGCAATCACGGGCCGGTACGTGCTAACGCCAGAAATTTTCGACGCTCTGGAGCGCATCGAGAAGGGCGTCGGCGGCGAACTACAACTAACCGACGCCATCCGTGAGCTAGAGACAGTCCGCGGAGTCGAACTCAACGGCGACCGGTACGATATCGGGAACATCCCGAGTTGGCTGCAAGCGAATATCGAGATGGCGCTCCGGCACGACGACGGCGAAATGAACGCAGCGGTCGAAAAAATCCTTGAGGAGCAATTCAAATGAGCCGAATCCTCGTCACTGGTGCGGCTGGGTTCCTTGGCTCCTACCTAACTGACCACCTCCTCGCCGACGGTCATGAAGTCATCGGGATGGACAACCGTGTGAGCGGCCAGACTGAGAACCTCGACGACGCATTCGAACACCCTGATTTCTCGTTCTACGAACACGATGTCACCGAGTTCATCCACGTCTCTGAAGACCTTGACGCCGTTATGCACCTGGCAAGTCTCGCGTCCCCCGTCTTCTACCGCGAGAATCCAATAAAGACGCTGAAGGTCGGTGCACTCGGCACGCACAAGACTCTGGGGCTCGCAAAGGAAAAAGACGCCACGTACCTGTTCACGTCGACGAGCGAAGTGTATGGCGACCCCAAGGTCAACCCCCAGCCCGAGGACTACCGTGGGAACGTCGACCCATATGGGCCGCGGTCGTGCTACGATGAATCTAAGCGCTACGGTGAATCCCTCGTTCGGGCGTACCGCGACCAACACGGTCTCGACGTTCGGGTTGCTCGCATTTTCAATACGTACGGACCACGGATGCGATTAGATGACGGGCGCGTCATCCCGAACTTCGTCAAACAGGCGCTGACTGGCGAGGACCTGACTGTGTACGGCGATGGCGAGCAGACGCGGAGCTTCTGCTACGTCTCGGACATGATTGACGGGCTGGTTGCACTCCTCGAGTCCGACGTCCAGGAACCAGTCAACATCGGGAATCCTGATGAAAGAACGATCAACGAACTCGCGCGCGTCGTTCTCGACGCCACCGGTAGCGAAAGCGATATAACGTACGAGGAACTCCCGCCACAGGACCCACAGGTGCGTCGCCCGGACATCTCGAAGGCCCGTTCAGAGCTTGAGTGGGAACCAACGGTCTCACTGTCGGACGGCCTTCGAGAATCAATCCCGTATTTTGAACGCCAGCTGTAAACTGAACGAATCCGCCTTCTTACCAAGAGTCCAAACCGGTCGCACAAACCGCCCACTGCACCCGGCTCGTGCACGCGACGGACATCGCTCGTAATGAGTGTTTTACTTTGTGCGTAAAGACCGATACAATATTTATGCCAGTCCGACGCGAGTGTCCACAGTGTCATTCGGATGGGCCTTTTAGAAAAATAAATCAAAAGTGGGTCTGTGAGAAATGCCTCCTCAAAATAGTTAGTGAGCAACACGAACCGGAGATCTCGTCACCCCCAGCATAAGAGCCAGCCGGGAACTTGACACCGCACGTAGCGAGGAGCAGCCGAGACGAAAGCTGAACATGACACTTGGAGAATAACGATTCAGCTGGGGAGCATCAACAGAATTCCGCGACGGGCTCCGCGAGACGATTGCGTGGTACGAACAGCACCGAGACGAGGAACATGAGTGAGTGGGTACCGGACGAAGCGTGGGAAACAATCGTTCGGAACGTTCCGATTGTCTCCGTCGACTTGATTGTTCGAACGGAGAGTGGGATTGTGCTGGGAAAACGTCAGAATGAGCCCGCGAAAGGTGAGTGGTTCATCCCGGGTGGGCGCGTGCTCAAAAACGAAACGCGAACAGAAGCGGTCCATCGAATAGCGAAACATGAACTCGGTGTGGAGGTAGACGTGATTGAGTCACTCGGTGCGTTTGAGCATATCTACGACACAGCGGAAATCGAGGGAGTAGAGTCAAAGCATTATTTGGCGAACGGATACGTCGTTGACCCCAAGACCGAGCAGTTCCAACCAGATGATCAGCACGCTGATTTTCAGGTCTTCACCTCGCCGCCGGAGTCACTTCATCCGAATGTTACGGCGTACATTGAAGAGGCCAGTTCACTCGGTTGGGAATAAATAGTTCGAGGAGACGGAGGGTATCAGAACCCGCGCGATCTACATCACGGGTATAAACATCGTAAGTCCAGTTCTCTGAAAGGCCCCCGTTCGGGATGATTAGCAGTCAGCAGCGCCAGCGCGCAGAGTGCGTATTTGACGGAAGGTGTGTTCTACTAGCCAACAAGGTAGAATGCTACCCATCTTGAGGCAAACTCCATGCCCGAAACGCCGACTCGACCAAACAGTGCCGATGTGTCTGCGCTGTCAGAGCTGACTGCGTCCCGAGTTGCCCACCAACAATCACCTCAGCGACACCAAGCGTTGGAGACTGAATGGTCCTGAGCGTACATCCGATGCAGTACAACCGACGGCAGTACCAGTGCATCGAGATACCGTTGGACTGTCTGCTGGCTTTTGACTGTCCGCTCGGCAACACTGGTTATGATAATCCGTTGGGAAGCGCCGTCCAGTCGCAATTCACTTGCGAGTGACTGGCAGTACCGCGCCCAGTCGTAGGTACTCCACTCGCGGAGGATAATCGCAGACTCTGTCGCAGACAGCGCGCCCAGTACTGACTCGTGAACAACCACTGGCAGAGACCCCCAGTCAAGATCGGTCGCCACCTGGTAGCGCTGCCAGCCATCAGTGGCGTGAGACGCTGAGCTTGCACCATCGGGACGAACAATCAATGGCTGGCATAGCCCGTCCCGAGCAATCGACTGCTGCAACGCTTCGCTCGGGGGCACACGCCGAGGGTTGTGCTTCCAGTGAACTGACCGCTCAGTCGAGTACCTACGAGTATGCTGAGACGTTCGTCGACACTTCCTTTTTGAGCGTTGTCTAAAACAGACTGAGCCTATTCTCCCACACCCCACTGTGTCGAGTGTTCTTACAACACTCAAGCCACGAGGCTATTTCCACGCATACACCCCACCGTGTCGAATGTTCTTAGTTTGTTTTTTGAGTTTCTACTTCATTGGACGCATTCGACGCGGTGGTTTTATTATGTTGGGATACGCATGCAAAATCATCTGATGACAACCTTCACTCGCGATACAGAGATTTTCCGCGATGAGGATATGCTCCGTGAAGATTATCAGCCTGAGTCAATCACAGCCCGTGAAGAAGAATTGGAGAACTACACAAAGGCACTTCAGCCAGTTGTCAACGGTGCCCAACCACGGAATATTTTCTTGTATGGCAAGACAGGAGTCGGAAAGACAGCAGTCTCACGATTTCTTCTGGACCGACTCGAACAAGATATTGAACGGTACGACGATATTGATCTATCGGTATACTGGCTCAACTGTACGAACCTTTCCTCATCCTACCAAGTTGCGGTTAATCTCGTGAACACGATTCGCGCTCCTAGTGAGCAAATTAGCACGACCGGATATCCGCAACAGCGGGTCTTCGATATTTTGTACGATGAGCTCGATACCATTGGTGGGACAATCCTACTCGTTTTTGACGAGATCGATCAAATCGGCAACGACGATGAAATCCTCTATGAATTGCCTCGTGCTCGTTCAAACGACTATCTCGAATCCGCAAAACCAGGTGTGATTGGTATCAGCAACGATTTCGGATTCCGAGACGATCTCTCTCCGAAAGTTAAGGACACCCTCTGTGAAGAAGAGATCCACTTCTCGCCGTATAACGGCCCAGAACTCGAAGCAATTCTGCAAGAACGCGCCGATGGGGCGCTGTTTGAGGATGCGACTGAACAGGGAGTGATCCCGCTGTGTGCTGCGCTTGCTGCACAGGATACCGGGAGTGCACGGCAGGCATTGAACCTCCTGTATAACGCGGGCGAGTTGGCTAGGACGGAGGCCAAATCTGTAATCTCAGAAGCTCACGTCCACGATGCTCGTGACGAACTTGAACAGAGCCAAATTGAACATGGAATGCGGGAATTGACCCAGCATGGTCACCTCGCACTTGTAGCCACGCTCCATCTCGCACTTGAGGAAGATACGCCTGCACGAGTACGGGACATCTATCCCCGATATCGGACAATAGCCGACCGCTCGGAGATCGACCCGCTCGTGCGCCGTCGAATGCACGATCATTTAGCTGACCTTGCTATGCTCGGAATTCTTGACCGACAGTCCCGTAATGAAGGGCGAAGTGGTGGCCAGTACTACGAATATGAGTTCAGTGTTGATCTAAGGATTGTTCAAGAGGTCGTGGCTGATCTAGAAGGGGTTGTGCTCCCGGAACGTTTGCTGCGCCAATTATAGGGCTGTGTCGTGGGAAGAACATTCGACACGGTGGGGTGTGTATGTGCAGTCCTCAATACTTTATCGCGAGGGGGCGTAGAACACTCGACATGGTGGGGTGGGTGTCTTCCAACTGTTCTATATCAGCCCGTACCCCACGTGTACACGTTCGAGGTGTATCTATACTCTCTGCTACAATTGATCCACAACTTCCTGTAACGGCTCTCATGGGACAAGAACACTCGACACGGTGGGGTGTGTAATTAGCAACTGAAGTACTCTTTTCGAGAAGAAAGTCAGAAGATTATCTCGAAAGAGACCGCAGTTTTGGTTATCGCTCTTGGTATGAATTGACCACATCCCCCGGATGTGTATAGAAGCCTTTGTTCCCAAGCATCAGCACGGGTTTGTGGATGGGTCCTTTGACAGACACCAACTATTCCTCCTCACATACAGTTTCTCGAAGTTCATCAAGAAGATCAGGATGATGCGTTTCAAGAACATCGATGTCTGTGGTAAGCTCATCGGTAATCCGCGATCGAACTCGAGAGACTGCCTCGTACTTTCGTCGATCACCATGTTCCCCTGCAATGTGCTCCCGCTCTGTCTCAGTAATAAGCGCTCGTGATCGTGCCATGCCAAACACCTGTTCGTCCGTCATGGTAGCATTTACTAACTCGTTCTCTAATAGGGTTGTATTATGACGCAACATTGTAATATTCCACAACCCTTTATTGGTTGCAGCATTTACTAACTGTTAGAAGCATGGGCTGCCTGAGAGAATGAGGCCGGTGCTAGTACACCGACCCCGTGCTTCGCTGCCGAACCAACGAAGCATGCAATCATCGCATTTACCGGCACTTCAATCCGCCGGACAGACAGTTGTATCACAGCGAGCCAACTGCCGCCAACAGAGGTGGGTCTCGCATGGGAGATGAACAGGACGACCACACAGCTGACCCACCGCTGGACCCGAGCGGCATCGCCCAGTTTGTCGAACATGACCGCTGCCCGCGGTATCTGAAGCAGCATGTTGACCCGGGCGACGAAGCCACCGCTCGCAAGTGGCGCGAAGCATATGGCCTGATGAACATCGCCCTGTTGGGCACGGGCAAGGAGTTTGAAGCGACACAGATCGAGGCACTGGCCGCGAATGCAACAACGGTGATAAGCCCGGAGCTGGGCGACCGGTCACAGGATGCTGTGCCAGACATCACTGTCGACGAGACGTGGGCGGACTCGCCGAGGGGCCGAACCGCTCAACTCGCCGATGCTGTCGAACAGGCAGCCGCGCTTACCCCAACCGGCGATGAAGTGCCGTACATTCTTTTGTATCAGGTCCCGTTGGACGGCCACCTTGGCAACGAAGCTGTGTATGGTGACGCTGACTGCATTGCACTCGCGCCCGCGAGCGCACTTGCGGACACAACACATATCGATGACGCCACGGTCGTTGGACGAACAATTGATTGCAAGAGCGCGAGTGAGGAACAACCAGCCCACCGCGTCCAAGTGGCGGCGTACTGCGCCCTGCTGGAGCAGACTCTCGCCGAGGGACCCTGCGACATCAACTGCCACATCGAGGCAAGCGTCCTGACAGAGGCCGACGCGACCACAGACACCCCACAGTCACCGTTTGACCTGCCGACATTCCGCCGCTCGGAGTGGGAACTGTTCGTCACGCAACTGCTTGCCGAGGACGGCCCCGTCGAGGAGGCACTGGCTGACGACTTAGAAGACCTGCCGTTCGCCCTTGACCAAGTCTGTAACAACTGCGCATACCGGGAAGCCTGCGCGACGCGTGCCGTTGAGAACTCCCGAAACACACAGAGTCTCGCCTTGCTGGGACTGAACGCGAGCACACAGCGAACCCTTCAGGACGCGGGGCTCACGAGTCTCCATGACATCGCCACACTGGCGCCGCCCAACCGAAAGACGACGCCGATGGATGACCCGCCACAACTCGATATCGACGCAGACCTGCGGCGCACACTCGAAGAATCACTCCCGTATCCGATTCACGAACTCGTGCTCCGTGCACAGGCTCTGTACGGCGAAATCGAACCCGACTATCCGGAATATCGATTCCCACCAGCGATCCCCGGCAACGACTGGGTCCCGCTGCCAGACGACCGCTGTGCTGGCTGGGGCAATATCGACGGTGCCGACCCAGGAGAGTTGATCCACGTTGCACTGTTCGTCCGACCGGATTCGGCGATCAACCGACTCGGGGCGCTTGGCGCGTGTATTACTGCTGACGACTACAAAGAGTACATCACAATTGGCGAAGTCATTGATGCGGTCCCCGACGATGACAGCCTCGCCACCGACGTTGAAGCGGACCTCTTCGAGCGGTTCTTGACACAACTGTTCAACGCGATCAAAGAAGTCGCAACAGCACTCGGCGAACCCGAACAGGCGGTGCTTCACTGCTACACGTACAGCGAGCATGAACTGGATGTCCTGACCGAGGCACTCGACCGACACAGCGATTCACTCACTCGCGCTCGCGCGCTGCGTGCGCTGTGTAGTCTCGATGAAGACGGCCACACCGAGATCGACCAGTCGATGGTGACGCCCGTCCAGCCGGTCATCAACGACCATTTCGCGCTGCAATCGCCGTCGCAGGGCCTGTTGAGTGTCGTCGATCAGTTCGACGCCAGCTGGACCATCGACACGTTCGACCCGCCGGATGCACGGCCTGACGACCCACCGATTCGAGACATCTTCAGCGAGCAATTCCTTACCGATGCGGCCCCGTACCTCAGAGACGACCCCGGCATTCGCCTGCATCTGGGCCGTGGGCCCCTCGGCGAGGGGCCGGCCGCCGACGTTGTCGAGGCCGACCAGCCTGATCCTGATGGCTGGTATCGCATCCGCAAGCGCAGTGGCGGTCAGTTCCCCTTGGAGTACCTCTGGGCGGCCGTCCCGAAACGACCTGACGACGACCAGCCGCGACTCCACCCCGTTGTTGTTGAACAGTGGGCCGTTGAAGACGAGCATCGGGACCTGTACCGGCAAGAAATCAACCGCTTCTACGGCCGGACCGGCGAAGGCAACGAACGCCTGCAGCGCCGAGACGTGACGACGCTTGTCGAACGGCTCAGCTACAGTCTGCAGCGCCTCGTCGAGGCGATTCCCTACAAGAACGCCTACCAGCCGAAAGAACCACTCGACGTGACAGAACTGGCGGCATTCGAGCCACCTGTGTCAGGCCTGCCCGCAGCGGCGCGAGATTATCTCCGGATGGAGTTCGGTGCCAGCCGTGACGCAACACTCGCCCAGTACCGGTCATCATTACGCGAGCGCGCTCGCAGCGGGCGGTCGATGCCGGTTCGCTGTACCGACTACACACTCGCAGACGACGGGACGCTCACCATCACCGCCGACCTCGCCTACGAGGACCTGTTCGACGACCCAGCCACGGCCACACAGGTCGCACAGCAGGCTCGCCTCCGGAGTGCTGACGGGACGAGCGGTGGCAGTTGGCGAGTACTGACCCGCCTCACCCAGCGCACCACTGATCCGGACTGTGAGCGGTCTCCTGTCCAGCCGGACCTCGAACCGACCGTTGACGACCCAGAAGACACGAAACACTCGCCGCCAGTGTTCGTCGATCAGCTCGATGTTGATGCGGGAGAGATTGTCCTGACAATACTGCCACACCGGTTTCGCCGCCACGGCAGCCGCTTTCGCGTCGACCACTGTGGCTGGCAGTGCCCGGAGGGAAGTAATCTCACCGACCCCGACCAGCCACCGAGCGAGCGGGATGGCTACGTCGCCGAGCGTCCGCCGGTCTGGATCGACACCGACGAGGTGTATATGCTCGATCCGATGGTCGATGATTTCGGCGCCCCCAAGGCAGACCGCGCACTGCGGCCCGAGACAATCCAGCACAACCCGCTCTGGCAGCAACTCCAGGTGCTCCAAGAGAGCGGTGATCAGCGACAAACAACGCCTGTCGCTGCGCCAGCCGAAATCGAGCGGTTCTGCAGGCAGATGGCCGCGAGCGAGGCTTGTCTCACGCCCAACGATGCGCAACAGCGGTTCATCGAGGCTGTCGATCGTCCGCTCGTGCCCTTACAGGGTCCGCCCGGAACGGGCAAGACAAATGGCGCAACCGCACCGGCGCTGCTCGCCAGAGCGTATGCACACGCACAGCAGGACGAACCGTTCACTGGCATCGTCATCGCGCCCTCTCACGACGCCGTCGATGTCGTCCTCAGTGGCGTTGTCGATTGCCTGGACAACTGGCGGGAAAATGCCTCAGGACTGACCGACCTCAGCCTCGTTCGCGTCACGCCAACGCCACCGCCAGCCGAGACAATGCGAGCAGATGCTGACGCCACACAGGTTGCAGTCACGTACGCGGCCTATCACAGCGACGGCGGTGCGGAGACCCTCAGTGATATGGCCCGTGCGCTGACTGGGGAGAAAGCAGACCCGACACAGCGACTGCTCTTCGCAACGCCGGCAACGCTGTATCGCGTGCTGGGAATCGTCGCCGAGACGTGTTCGGCAATCGACGGCACGTCTGCCCCGGCCGCAATGCGCTATGCACCCGGGCTGGCCGATGTCGTCTGCATCGACGAAGCCAGTATGCTTGACCTGCCACGGCTGTTTCTCGCCACGAGCGCGCTCACACCCGCTGGCCAGACCCTCCTCGTTGGTGACCACCGCCAGCTGGCGACGGTGTCCGAGGTGGACTGGACAGACACACGCCGAAAACCCGTCACGGAGACCGGCGCATATCGCTCAGCACTCGAATACGTCCGAGACCTCGCCACGAGACTGGACAACCAGTCCACACCGGACGATGGGTCAGAACAACACCGACGCTCACAGTTTGGCGATGACGCTGCAGGTGAGAGCCGATGACTGACGACACCTCGGCCGACTCGGCCGAATCAATTCGCTTGGAGCAACTCACCGAGTCCTACCGGTTCGACGAGGAACTTGCCCGCCTGCTCACGCAGTTTCAGTATCAGGCAGACGGCATCCAGTTGACGGCTGCCGAGTCACGGCCGCTGCCAGCACAGCGCGTTGCCCCGATCACAGTCGGGCAAGCAACCGTGTTTGGCGCTGATTCGTCGCTGGTCTTTCTCTGTTATGACGACCGTGAACACACAATGGTCAATCCAATCGAAACCACGCTAGTCGACGCACTTGCCCGGGCCGTCGCCGAGCGGACGGCCCCTCGCCCAGATGGTGGTAGCGGCAGGCCCCTCGGCGAGGGACCGCCATCAGCGCCCACCGCGACAGAGTCACAGCCAGCCAACCAGCCAGAGACACATTCCGAGTCACTGAGCATGGGGGTCGTGACGCCACACAACGCCCAGCGCGGGGCCCTTGCGTCTGAGTTGCCCGCGGGCGTCACAGCGAACACGGTCGAGAAGTACCAAGGCGGTGAACGCGACGTGATTGCTGTCTCCGCAACAGTCTCAGACCCACAGTTTGCCCGGACAGAAGAGCAGTTCATCCTCAATCCACGGCGGCTACTCGTTGCCATCTCCCGGTCACGCCTGCTAACCGTCGTCGTCTGTAGTACCGCGCTGTTCGAGGTCGCGCCCCAGGACAGCGAGCGCCTCGATGACGGGCCGATCTGGGCGCGGCTGTTCACGCAGGCTGTCGGCAAAGATCTGGAGCCAGCCTGGACAGGCACACTCGGTGCGTTTGTCGCTGACAAGACCGGCGACCACGCAGACGTGCCAGTGCAGGTGTATCCAAGCACAGTAGGTAGAGGTGATCGGTCATGAAGCCAGTGGAAACGGACGGTGGCCTCCAAGTTGACGGTGATGAAAATGCCACTGATGAGCACGCTGTCGTGGCGCCACTGGAACAACTGTTCGCCGGGCTTTGCGTGGGGATGCCGACGCTAACTGTCCAGTGTTGTGCCTGCGGGACCGAGTTGGGCGAAGGCGAGACAGTTTCCGTGTACGCCTATCGAACCGTCGAAACACCGCGGTGGCATCTCGCTCGGTGTCGGTGCACAGACTGTGCGCTTGACGAGGTCGCAACGCCAACGCTTGGCGCGACTGAAGCCCGTGTCGGTGCGCGGTTAGCCACCGTCTCGGATGTGGGTACCCAACAGTACCGGTTGTGTCTCGCCGAACCAACGATCGCAGCAGTGTCTTCACCGTCGGACGGCACGCCACCGTGAGCAGGCTATGACGAGTGAGACAGCACAGCAGCACAGTTATATTCCAGCACACCAAAACATAACTTATGCCCATGGATATTACCGAATTTGAAGCGCTTGATGCAGACGAAGACAAAACAACCGCCGAGTGCATCATTGAATTCTTACTTGCAAACCAAGACCAAGCGTTCACGCGCGGTGAGATTGCATCGGCAATTGACCGTGACCCAAACACTGTCGGCTCAAATCTGAGCCGCCTCAAAGACCGTGGATTGGTTCGTCACAGGCGTCAGCACTGGGCCCTCACAGACGATCTTGAACTGCTTGAGCGTGAACTCCGTCATTCACAGTATCTCACGACAGTGACTGAGACATTCGGACCTCTCATTACGAGTGCTGAAGAAGCCAGCGCGTGGAGTGATGCACAGCCCGATCGGCCCCATCCCAGTGAAACAAATGATGACACCACTGATGATGAGCCCATCACACAGAACTAATGCTTGAACGCAACGGCCGTGCATATGAGGTCGGCGATGTTGTGTGGACTGTCGATCCGTTCAAACTCGGACACGACAGATCCCGTTTGTTTGCGATCATTTGTACACGGACTCACCCATTCGAGGGAGAGCAATTCATCGGGGTGACAGTCACAACAACAGACCATCTCGTTGCACATCCCTTGGAGGACCATCACTGGGACATCGGCGGAACACCAGAACAGTCGTACATCCTTCCACTGTCAATTCACACGCCACGGGCCGATAATATTCAAGCCCCGACAGAGTACGATGCGATTACGGACCCGTGGCAAGGCCGACTCACTGACAAATTTGTCAAAAGCGTCATTGATGAACTGATTTGGACAATTCGTAAGTACGAGTGACTTGGTTACCAAGTTCCACTTCGTCCCGAGCTGTCAAATTACAATTTCCTGCTGACTGTTGTTGTCTGTAGTACCGCGCTGTTCGAGGTGGCACCGCAAGACAGCGAGCGACTCGATGACGGTCCAATCTGGGCGCGGCTGTTCACGCAGGCTGTCGGGAAAGATCCCGAGCCAGTGTGGACAGGGTCACTCGGCGCGTTTGTCGCTGACGAGATCGGCGACCACGCGGACGTGCCAGTGCAGGTGTATCCGAGCGACATCGACGCTGACAGAGGTGATCGGTCATGAAGCCAGTGGAAACAGACGGCGGTCTGCAGGTCGATGCTGGGGAAAACACACCGAGCGAGCACGCGGTCGTTGCGCCACTCAAACAACTTTTTACTGGGCTTCGTGTTGGCTTACCCTCACTCACCGTTCGATGTTGTGGGTGCGGAACTGAGTTGGGCGAAGGCGATACCGTCTCTATGTACGCCTATCGAACCGTCGAAACGCCGCGGTGGCATCTCGCTCGGTGTCGGTGCCCCGAGTGCGCGCTGGAGGCGGTGGAGACACCGACGCTTGGCGCGACGGAAGCCCGTGTCAGTGCGCGGTTATCCACCGCCTCAGATGTAGAGACACAATAGCACCGGTTGTGCCTCGTTGAGCCAACAGTCCTCGCGGTGTCTTCACCATCTGATGGGTACCCTCCCGGAGACTAAATACGATGCCCACCATAGTGATTCGTATGAGCACGCAGTCGGATCACTCCGATATCAATATAGACATTGATGCGATTATTGCGACACTTGAGGAGTATCCGGTTCGATACGCGGTTCTGTATGGATCACACGCAGATGGCGTTGCGACGAGTGAGAGTGATGTTGATATTGCCGTTGCGTTCCCAGAGGCGTTTTCGGAGTCAGAGCGACTTGACTGTCGCATCGAACTTGTTGTCGATCTGATGGAGACACTTGGAACAAATGACGTTGACCTCGCGGATCTCGATGCAATTCAGCCTGAGGTAGGCCTGCAAGCGATTGAGACAGGATACTCTCTTCTTGGGGAGGAAGCGACACGACAGGAATATCAAAAACAATTCAAGCGTGAAGTTTCGACGCCCGACTCACACGAAGAACGGATGCGCGACTTCGATTCACTCCTTCGCCGGCTTGAAGACACCGTATGACAGTGCCATCTGATATCGAGGCACGGATCCTCGACAAAGCGGAATACGTTGAGGAGGCACTCACAGTTCTTGCCGAAAAACAATCCATAGATCGAGAGGTCTATCAAAACAGTCGAGAACAGCAGGCAATCGTTTAGCGGGAATTCCAAACAGCAATTGAAGCCTGCATTGATATTGCCGGGCTGGTGCTCCGTGCATTGGATGCGACAATGCCAGCGACGTACGCAGAGCGGTTTTCGGTACTTGAACAACAGGACGTTCTCTCCTCGGACACGAGTGACCGGATGCGCAAAGCTGCTGGATTTCGAAACATCCTCGTCCATCGGTATGGTGACACCATCGAGAATGAGACAGTATATGAGCACCTCCAGACCGAACTGGAGTGGCTTATTCGGTATCTCCGCGAGATTCGAGATCTGTTGGATGAGTCTGCAGAGCCCTGCTGACAGAGAATCTTCCGGGCTCCAATCTGTGTTCACGGCTGTTGACTGTCGTCGTCTGCAGTACGGCACTGTTTGAGCTCGCTCCCGAAGACAGTGACCGACTCGACGGCGGCCCGATCTGGGCACGGCTGTTCACCCAAGCCATCGGGCGCGAGCCTGACTCGGCGTGGGCGGGGCCCCTCGGCGAGTTCGTTGGTGATAGGCTGCCGACCGTGCGGATGTGCCGGTACAGGTGTATCCGAGCGACATCAATATTGACAGGGGTGGTCGGTGATGGAGTCAGTTGAGACAGATGGTGGTCTCTAGATCAACGGCGATGAGACTTCCACTGGTGAGTACGCCGTTGTCGCGGCACTCGAACAGCTGTTCACCGGGCTTCGTGTGGGGTTGCCGACACTGACTGTCCAGTGTTGTGCCTGCAGGACTGAGTTGGGCGAAGGCGACACAGTCTCCGTGTACGCCTACCGGACCGTCGAAACACCACGCTGGCACCTCGCTCGCTGCGGTGCCCGGACTGTGCGCTCAATGAGATTAAAACGCCGACGCTTGGTACAACTGAGGCACATGTTACTGCACGGCTGGCTGTCATCTCGGATATGAAGACACAATAGCATCGACTGTGTCTCGCTGAGCCAACGATCACAGCGGTGTCTTCGCCGCAGGAGAGTCGGCCGCCATGAGGCCGAATTTGTCTCAGTACAAACCTTTGTAACAGTCCACGGCCTACGATTATGTATGAGTGATACGGACGACAAAATTACCGAACTGGGACAGCATGCCCTCCGTACTGCACGGGTGGAGGGACTCCGCCGGCAGATGGACGAATTTATTCAGTTACACGACTCCGAGCAAGATCTCAAAGACCTCCGTGCTGGCGTCGATTCGATGAGTGAACTTGTCAACGACTGACGATATGCAGTCTCACGAAGATGCTTTTGACTTCGCGGCACAGGCTGGGGTGCTCTCTCAGTTAACGAAGAACGAACTGGTCGAAATCTGGCAGAGTCACCGTAATCTGACGTACTATCAGTAGGAGCGTCCAACCGCCGAGGAAGCCGCAGCGATATTGGAGTATGCAGAGTAGAGTGTATGCACGAACACATTCCAACGTTTGCCGGATAGGCCCATGACTGTATCTGCTGACGGAGCATCTGCTGGGTTCCAATTCGCGGTCAGCTATACAATTATCATCTGTAGTGTAGTACTGTTTGAGGTCGCTCCCGAAGTCAGTGACTGGCCTGACGATGGGCCCGTCTGGGCGCGCTGTCCACGCAGGCTGTCGGGCGTGAGTCGGACCCCTCAGCGAATTCATTGTGATGAGACCACCGAGCGCACAGACGTGCCAGTGCAGGTGTACCCAAGCGACACCGATACTAATGGCGGTGATCAGTGACGGAGCAAGTCGAAACGGACGGTGGTTTCCAGATCATCGGTGATGAAAATGTCACTGGAGAGTAGGTTCAATCACAGAAAGGCCGTCGTCTGCCCGCTGCCTGTGACGATCAACACCAACAAGGGTTCTACGGAAGTGTGGTAGAGATATCGTTCGGTGGTATGGGGTTATTATTAGAGAGTTACATTATTACTCGATGTGCATGTTCCGGATGGCTGCTTCGAGATTATCTATCTCGTCTTGCAGCGTCGAAATCGTCTGTAAATCTGTTATCCCAGGCTCAGTAATATTCGTCTTTGAGACCGGAGTATCCGCTGGAATTGTTGTTCCGCCGTAATTGATTTCCCCGCTTGCGCCGAGTTCTGCCAGTGACTTAGTTAAACCAGCTGCGGTTCGTTCGTCGGACTGCGTCCCGCCTCTCCCTACCGGAATAACCCAATGTGCGCCATCAGGATCAATCGCACACATTTTCTTATAGGTAGCGATGAGTGAGTCCTTTCTATCATTATTTAGGCGCTCCGCTTCCCACGCATCTACTATGTCTTCCTCACCGTCAAGCACAGCAACATCGATATTTTTCTGTTTGGTTTCCCCATCTATTGAAAGTTCAATCGGATAGTATGTTTCGACACGACGGTCCTCACGGTCTTTGTACTTGAGGCGCTCCCGCAGCTCAATTAGGCTGACCATCAGCTGATGCTGAAGTGTCTCATTTAGCTCACCAATATTCCGACCGTATTCATAGCCTTTATTAAATGATTCATTAATCTCGTTCCGTCCAGCCTTTTTTATAGTGTAGAGAATACGTGGATGTGTATCCTCCGTTATATATCCTTCTTCCTTCAGCATTGTAATATCCTCATTATCGAGATCAAATGCATCTCGAATCTTTGTGCCAGAGTCAAGCATCGGCGAGTACTCGAAATACGGATCCACCTCCCCAGTTTGGACAAGATATAATATCTTCAGGAAGAGGAGATGGTCTTCATCTAATGACGAGGCAGCAATCTCATCTAAACTGAGTTTAAGATGTGGTCGGCGAATCCGCCTAATTTGTTCTCGATCCACCTGAGCCAGCGAACTACAGCATTCAACTGCTCGTTTCAAGCCCTGATTCGTACACGCCGTCTGAGTGGTGTTAGCTTGATTTTCTCCCTTACACTGGACACACTCGTAACATTGCAAATCGGCGTCATAGTCGACAGTCGGTGGCAATCCGGTTCGCCGAGGGATATGTCTCGTCGACTGTCGTTCATTGGCTGCAGTTTCCTGTAATGCATCGCCGATCGGCTGCGTTGTGCTCTTGTCTAAGCTCGGCAATTCAATTGTATGTACTTCTCTAAGTATCTCAGTAAGAGTAGCTAAATAGCTACCTGGCAGTGTTATCTCATCAACTGCCGGCGTGGCAGCAGTTGCTGATGTTTTTAGCATCGGTAGGATAGTTGGCTCATCAATTGTATCGGTTGAATTGAGTCGAACAACATTCGTTGCAGGTTGTGATGATGTGAGCTCACTTGCGTGTACGCCTTCTTGTTCAGGGAGGGTAGTCGTCTTGAGGATTTGGACAGACTGTCCAGTGGCGTCAGCGGTCGTCGCATCGACAGCATCCACGATCTGATCGGTCGTCTGGTCGTTGGCTTTTGCACGATCGGCATAGGTAATGAGTTCGAGACCAAGGCCAGTGGATTGGGTCGCCTGCAGAGCGCGGATAAGCAGGTCTTCATTTGTGTTTTCTTCGGCAACGATGGTCGGCAGGCCAACAATCACATGTCCATGAAGAAGTTGGTTAGACGGTGTTTCCGCATCATCAAGTGACTGTGCCGCGTTACTGAGCTCATAGAGTAGTTTTGATGCGTCCGCGACTGTATCTTCAACGCGGTCAAAGGTGAATAAATATACCGCTCTTTCACCAGTGAATAATTCACGGCCCCATTCTCGAAGTACTTGTCCATCTGATGCTGATAGCCACTTTCTAAGCACGCTAACTTTGATGTGTTCTAATGATGACGCTGCGTCGGACTCTGAGGACGCTCCTAACTGATAATAACACCACGCACAGAATTTGGCAACCAGTTTATCGCGGCAGAAAATAACAGTCGGCTTGCCGCTATCGAATGCAGATTTTAATGCAGAGAGAAGAGCCCTGTAGACGCCATCAGTTGGTGATTTTGCCACGCGCAGCACCGAAGTTGCGGGGTTAGGAAGCCCCAGTGATGTGACTGTATCGAAACTGTGAGACGCGCCAACGCTTGGCTCGTACCCCAATTGATGCCCATTAGTAAGCAACTGTTGGATCAGCGATGACGAGTACTGTTCAAGTCCGCTTGCAGTTCCGCCGATCCCCTTCCTCAACGCTAGATCTCGCGGCACTGGAAGAAATCCCACGGCGTACCGCGGAGACACGGTAAACGGTTCATTTCGAGGATGGGCTAACTGTTTGATGAGCGCTTCGACAGACAGCGGCTGTTCGTTGGACGATCCAGACGGACGGGAGCAATCAATGCCAGACCACGGGAATTCCGCTAATTTGTATGAGTGTGCACAGTGCTGATTGATCTGTTTTTCAATCGAGTGTGCAAGCGCATCTATAGACTGGTCCCGTTGCTGCGACTGGTTTGAGGAACTACTTAAAAGACGAATTTCCATATCGTAAGGTCCATCACCTCTAATTTCTGATTGGGCAGAAAGCAGGATCTGAAGAGCCCACGGACTTGGTAGGTCATCCATTGCAGTAATGAGAGCCGCAAGCTCTTCCCCGACCACAACTTCACGAGTTACACTATCACTGACTTGTCTGTTACCCTCTCCGTCTGAGTCGTCAGCCGGAACCAATGATCTGATCGTTGCTTTGTTGACACGGAGGCCGCTTGGAAGAACCTCAGACAGCTCATGAGCGGCATAGCCCTCCATCGCCGTATAATCAAACAGTTTCCGCACCTCTCTTTCGGGTGCTTGTTCAACAGTTGGATTCTTCGGTAACTGGTATGATATATAATACTCAAGACCAGCGTTAGCCGACTGCGTCACAAGCAACTCAAGATCAACTGGCTTGATTTTCTCTCTGACGAGTTTGAGATCGTGCGGCTTTCTAATTACTTTTAACAACGACTTTATTCCTTGAACCGGGTCCTCTATATCACCCAATAACTTGACTGGCACGGTGCGAAACAATCCTCGGTCAAAAAGACGTTTAGGATCTTGTCCAGGCATCATCCTCACCTTGAAGCTGCAGCGCTCCGCGGTCCTCATCAACAGTCCATCTTGGATTAGTTGCGTCCCGCATCTGTTTCATTGTTTTAACATCCGTAATTCCGGGTTCGTCTAACTGATAGTCCTGGATCCGGACATTGTCGCTGTACCCTGCTTTACAATCAATCACTGAATCATCATCTGCTGCTGACAGCGTTGAGAGTAACGCTGTTGCATCAGCCTGACGCCAGACACACCACAGTGCTGTGTCCGAGACTTCCGAAACCAGTGTCTGATACTTCACGGCCGTTTCAATCCCGTCGTAACCGGTCAGATAATCGAACGACAACGCATCAACAGAGTTATTATCTTCCGGCACCGTTCCAAGATCGACAACCGGCGGCCACACAACAGCACCAGTTGTGATATTGCCGTCAGGGCCGATGACAGCAACATCCAATGGTGATTGACTTGGCATTGATGATATTGTCGCCGCGACATCGCACATCACATTGGTTTCTACGTCATAGCCAGATTTGGCGTCATACTTTGTTTTGAGGGACAGCCAGACCGCTCGCTGTAGACATCGTTCAAACAGCGATGGCAGATCCTGAAGCGCACTTTTATCCACCCCGAGTGCGTTCAGTCCCTTCGTCGTCAGCGAGTACACTTTCTGAGGGGCTCGCATCCGCACAATATAGCCAGCGTCTGCGAGCTCGGTTTCAGTTTGTGAATCAATACCCACATCCTTCCGGAGTTTCACGCAACTGTCAACAAGTGGGTCGTACTCTAAACTGCAGTCTAACTCACCGCGCTGCGCTAAGTAGATCATTGATAGGAATTCGAGTTCTTTTGCTGTTAACTCACCCTCAGCGGGGTCTACCTGGGTTGAACCGAGTTCCACGTCTGGCGTACAGCGGAGTACGTCACGGTCGATCTCGGCAAGTGACTGGCAACACGTAACTGCAGACATCAACCCAGTGAGCGAACGTTCATATACCGATGCATCGATACCCGTCGTTGCGCGACACTGCTCGCAAACGTAGCCGGCTTGCCCGGCATCATACACAACTGCGAGATCATCTGGCCGCCGGATTGCATGTCTGGTCGTTATGCCTGCGGTGGCCGGCTGATCATCGGTCCCGGATGCTTCCCCGCCTGCTGTCTGGGGCCCGTCATCAGTCTCCGCAGACGCGGTCGGCACAGACAACACTGACTTGAGTTGATCATATCTCTGTGGTGGTACTTTGATGTTATACGTCACGTCCTGCATCGTCTTCGAGCGATACACCGGCCCGACGATTGGTGCGCTGTCGAATCTTAAATTATCTTTAACCCCAATCCACGGTCCGTCAGCTGAACGGTTCTGCTTTGGAAAAAACGTCTCGATGAAGTAATCTTGCGGCTGTTCACCTGTGTACTGTTGGCATAACTGCGCGACGGCTCCGTCAGTACTCACAAGAGCGAGGTCAGAGCGATTTACAAGCTTGGCAGCTGTATGACAGCTTTGCGTTGCTTCGCTGGAGTCCGATAAGTTCCGGGAAGATCCGTCACCGGCACGGTCAGCAGGCGCAGTCTGCACAGTCAGATAGGTTGTACCTGATTTGGCCGCCGCTATCGCGGCAGCAGCGACACCGCTCATGGGTTGATCGCCCGATAACACTGGTAGTTCAGCAAAAATCGCATCTACTGTCGCCCCCTGTATCCCGTCAGTCTTCTCGCGTCGTACTGCCTGCAGGTCCTCATAGAGTGCAGGATCAGTTGGCCACCCCGACTCACCTGGAATATCGACAAGGTACACGTCAGATTCATTGGCCAACCATGATTTCAATACCGCACGTCGCTGCGCTTGTTCACAGCCACACAGCCGCTCCAACTCAGCACTGCCAAGATACGTAATATCAAATTCTGCCGCTGAGTTAATCAACGAACAGTAAATCCTGCCAAAGTACTCAAGCAGTTCCGTGTTGCTGGCTACAACGAATGTTGGTGAATTAAGCGATAGATGCGATTGCAGCGACTCCTGTGCTGTACGCAAGGCTTCGCGGCGCGAGGCATTGATTTTCAGCACGATCCCTGGGTCAGATAGACCAACCGGGGCCATCGTCCCGTTGATGGCTGAGAGTTCCATCCGCCCAACCGATAGTGTCGGCGATAGCAGGTCCCGGATCTCTTCAGGTGCAGCCCTCGTCAGCGATGAGTTCACGTTACCAACGCCGTGTTCCAGCGATGAGACTATCTGTGGCGGGAACAACACCCCCCTGCTATAGCTATCCGGTGCACCAAACGCTGTATCAGGATTTATTTGTTTGTTGACTAGACGGTTGAGCATCTCAGACCGATTTGTACGGGTCCCTTCCGAGTCAACCGGGAGGTTTTGGTCCGTCCGGAGCCGTGTGTCTTTAGGTGGCTGTCCGACCTCCGGTTTGACTGTCCCCGCATCCAGCGATATGACTTTCGTTTGGATCGCACAGCGAATATTGAGGCGTAAACAGGACTCATCTTGGTGCATTGAGTGAATATTAGGGTCGCTTGAATACGGCTGTGACAGCAGTTGAAGCGCCCATGGCTGGTCTGTCGCATCCAGCCAGCGGATGAGTTTGGCCGTGTTTTCCCCCACGCTCAGTGGTGAATCGGTAAACGCTGGAACGACCGTTTTAAATGCCGCGGGTGGCCAGCAACAAAATACATCAACCCCTGCTGCGGAGTCCGTCCCGAATGGGAGTGCCGGCCGATCGACTTTCGTGAGCTGGTACTGGTCATCAAACCAATTAATGAGTTGTCTTCGTTTGTCGTCTGGGAGTTGGCGCAGCGACGAGTCCAGTGTCACCGTGTACGTCAGATCACCTCTTCCGTCGCTGGTGACTAACAACTCTGTTTGCGATCTCAACGACCCCGGCCTCCACGGCTGAGCAAACAAATCAATAACTGACCGACAATCGCCGTCTTGTCCTGTTTGTGACTCTCCTCTAAGCGCGAGATTACCCCTAGCACGTGCCGGCTCTACCTCGAAAACAATATCACCGTCTCGATTCTTCACCAAACTGGCTCACCCCCGTGTACTGAGAGACCACTTTGCCACAGCCTGACCGCTACGTCTTGTTGGGATTCACGCTGTTCCGTTCGGCGGCTGGGTCGCAGCAGATTAATCGGTCTCCGACCAATCATGGGCACCTCTTTCCGGTTTGTATATAAAGGTCTCCGGATTTTTTTCAGACCCTGCTTCTGACACGAAGAGCCGCAATGGCGGCTCATTCGCCATGATTGTGGCGAAACCGACGGTCATCCTTACTTCGCTTAGGCCAAACCAGTAAATATCACTAGGCTATGATAAAAAAGCGAACAGTTCGACAACCGCTGATGCCCCTATGCCTTTGAATCACAGAGGATACGACAGCCAATATGATAAAAACCAATATAAGTGGTGGCGAACAAAGCTCCGTATCCAAAGACTCGGATTCACCCGCGTCTAAGAACACTTGCATTCTAGACTGACACTGAGCCGGTGGCCAGCAAGCAACCAGCACCGCCAAGTACAACTTCTTCGATAAATCCAAAAGAATGTTAAGCTATTCAGTGCCTCCTCACCCAACAGTGACAGAACACGGTTCCGGTGGTTATAGAGCCGCTGAGTATAGATTTCTCACATAACAACCATTCCACAATGAGTTTCCACACCCAAATTTCACAACAAAACCCAGCCAAAAACCGGTCACACTCGTAACCCGCCACATAGCGGGGAGAAACCGCCCCAAAACCAGCGGAAAACAAATTCCACAACCCCGGTCAATCTCCGGAATACTATGTATTCATCAGCTAGTGTCTTTGATGCTGTGCGTAAGAGAATGAATCTGTGCCAAGCACAGCTGAGTGAAACGACTTAGTCACAGTAGCCGGACTCCCGAGTCCCTGTCGTCACGAGACAATCAGACGCACAATGAAATCCACACATCACACGGTGAGAGGTTTGCACCTTAGGATTCGTTGAAACGCGGAACGCTCCAGTAGGACATCGATTTCTGCTATCTAATCAACAACGAGTGCAGTGAACAACAAACTCAATGGTAAACAGATTGAAATCGGATATTGATAATGACTCCAGTTTTGAGTTGACTCCAACTTTAATGAAACATAAGGCGTACGCGATTAGTTGGTGCTCACCTGCTGGTACGGTCCATAAATACCGGTCCGTCGCAGTGCCGCCACTGATAGGAGCTATTGATAGTGCTGTCTGGAGTGATGTGGCAGGCCAGAAACTCCTGAGAGCAAGAGTAGTCTGAAGCAGTAACAAACACGCGACATCTTACTTGTAGTGAGGGTAGGCACCCGCCCGACAGATATCGTGGATTCAAGCACGCCACGAAATGGATTATATAACCGATAGCGACGACAACCAAGCTACTGGGTTCACGCGAACGACCGATGATACAGAGTGTTTGGTATGAGTTTCCTCAGGTGATAAAGTCTAGAGTACCTGACTCGTCATGAACAATAATCCAGGCAACCCCACAGAGCCACACGAACGCACAAGTAGTGCAACACTACGCCCACGATAGCTTTTTGTCACAGTTCAAGGAAGAGGTACTGAACAACTCGCTCTGCGATGAGGGTGAATGTTATGATTGTTAAAAGTGATAAACGTGGCACCGACT
Source organism: Halovenus carboxidivorans (assembly GCF_009831575.1). GTDB lineage: Archaea > Halobacteriota > Halobacteria > Halobacteriales > Haloarculaceae > Halovenus > Halovenus carboxidivorans. The sequence continues at coordinate 472,540 of NZ_WUUT01000001.1, forward strand.
CCGCGACGCACCGGATTGTCTGTAGAATTATATCAACCACGTCAACGAACCCTGTGACTCGGGCTGCTGTAATGATGGGTATGCCACGACACCCACTCAGTAGTTAGGTGCTCGCTGCCACCCTATGGACTTCCGGTATAATAACCATGCCCCAGTCGAGACCAATCAGGACAGTACAAGTGAACGTATACACACAACGATACTAGCTTGATACCGACTGGTGTAGCGTCCGTCTCAACCACTGCTTCGCGCATGAGTACAATAACAGACGAATCACTAATCAATCCGAAACAGTGGCGCCGGCTGGAGGCATTTGTTTAAAACGGACGTTAGCTGGAAATCCACGCACACAAAACGTACGCTCAGTGCACCAGCATATTGTCCCTGAGCACGCCTCATTGGGTCCCTTCACGGAACAGGCCAGAACCGTGACTACCTGAGACATTAAGAGGAAAAACCCCCCTGTGATAGCCGTCTGAATTGTACAGACTCCTTCCACAGAGTCATCACTATTTAATTCAACCAGGACACCAACTTTGTCGGCTGTGTCTGCACGATGGCACTTTCCAATTATTACCTATGCTCATCTGCGGATCGAGTCAGCCTATCCCACTCAATAAAAACCTACAACACACCAGTACTCGGAGGTGACTAGTTTAGTTATTTCGGGATTTTCACTGGTTGTGGGATTACCAAATTAGTCGTATTTGCCGAAAAGAAGCATTGTTCGTGGGAATTCTTCGCTGTGACCGCAGTTGTGTTCTTGTGTGGGGATTATTCCAGTGTGACTTTTGAGTGTGGCTAAGGAGTCTTACACTATGTGGGCTAACATAATTCACAAAGAACCCGAGCGTCATATGCCAGATGACCCGAACCTACACAATCTACGAATATTGGATGGTTATACATCGTTAACATCTTTCCCCACGCGTTCACTTCAACGCCGATGTAACCGTAATTTCCTCATCCAGAATGGATGCATCTGTGTAAGGTTGGCTGTCCTCGACAACTAAGATGTCCTCAAATACCGCAGTTGCCCTTGTGTGACTTTCAGCGTCAATATCGTGTTGCACATAGAACACGCGACTGCCGACGAATACACTTAGCTGTATATGGTATCATCGACATCCTCTTTACAGGTTTTGACAACAAAAGAGAACGACCCCCGTGGAAGGCGTATGGAGTCCGAACTGAGCTGGGAACCGACACGAATCGTCAAAGAAACGGTTTGAGCGCTGATCCGGCGGCGTAGTTGATCGGTGTCAGTCGCCTCAGGAGAACGAGCCAACTTTCCTGGGTGCGACGCTCTCGTACTTCTAGGCAAAATTGAGGTAGCGCTTGAGACCAGCGACGAAGGACCCCATTCTCCGCCACGCCCCCCCTGTAGCATGTGTAGCGGCATGTCTTTTTTTGACCAGCAGGATGTCGGTTCCGGTCTCGTAGTCTATGCATGGGTCGGTTGGCGTGCCCCGCTAAGGGGAACTGTTCTTCGCTGAATCTGAGGCTGATAGCTGGTAGCTCGGTCTGAATCTTCCGCTGGGTATCTGTGCGCGCGCGGGGAGATGGACTCAAAAAGAAGATGCTGATCCCGATTCCGCAGTTTAGCACTGCCTCGACGGTCCGGCTGACACTATCGAAGTACTCGAAACTCCTCGTCAACACCTGCACCGAATCTTCGGCGTTCCGGTAGACTGTGCGCGTCTCAGATTCGCTGGTCTCGCCGATGTCAACGACATGGAACAACTCCTCGGCGGCAAGATGCCTTCGCTCGCCCGTCGGTACCTCGCTCGAAGGTGTCGAGAAACGGCTCATGAACCGCCTCAATGTTGGCTTGGAAGGACTCGAGGAATAAACGCCATTCAGTCGCGTAGATGACTGAGAGAGGGTCTTAAATACGGCTCGGCGCGCATATTTACTAATAAATTAAGTAAATGACAGAACACACTACCAAAACGGAACACTTAGGCGATATCGAAGATGGCGCTGGCTGTGCGGAGGTCTGGGAGAGCCTGAGCGAGCGGCGCAACGAGCACAGCGAGTAGCTTGCGCTTCGACTGTCTGTTTTTGACCTCCGCATTCTGAATTGAACGCACGCCCGAACGAAACCACTAACTGCGCCCTCGTCCACCGACAGAGCAATGACAGACTCCGAGCGTGTCGAGGGAGCGACCCGGTCGTTTCTCGACGACCACCCGGAACACGAGGACACGCTCGAAACGTTGCTCGCACACCAGAAAGAACACGGCTCCTGGGAGTTCGATGACGCTCCGATCGACTCGGGCGCGTTCGGCGAACTGGTCTCCCGGCCGTTCGTCGAGGAGGCAGACGACGATTACCGCTTCGCCGACCGCCACGCCGTCGAGCGAGCACTCGCCGGAGACGACGCGGACGCTGAGACGACAGCGTCAACGGAACTCGATCTCGACCTCGATATCGCGTTTCCCGCGCCCGACCGCCGGGCGCTCGCGGGCCTGCTCGCCGTGCTCGCCGTCGTCGTCGCCGCCCGCTCGCTGTTTTTCGGCTCGGTCTTCCGGGACGGACTGATCGTCTCCCCGGCGAACGATCCCTACTTCTACCGCTACTGGCAATCCCGCCTGCTTGCCGAATCGAGCGGGGCCTTCGACGCCGGCATGACCACGACCGTCGGCGAACTCACACGCATCCGTCCGCTCACCCATGCACTGAACTGGTGGTTCGCCGACCTGTTCGGGGCACCCGCTCTCGTCGCCGCCGTCACGCCGATCGTCGCCAGTCTTCTGCTCGCGCTCTGTCTGTACGGGCTCACGCGCCGGCTCACGGCGGACCGTCGTATCGCCCTCGCCGCTGTGCTCCTGCTCGCGCTGACGCCGGTCCACGTCGTCTACACGCAACTCGGCTTCCTCGAACACCGGCCGTACCAGTATCTCTGGATCGGACTCCAGGCGTACACGCTCGGATGGCTCGCCGTCGACGTGCTCGACCGACACAGCGAGGGTGCTGACGATCCCGGACTCGCACACGCTCGCGAACCGCGGTCGTGGGCCGTCGCCGGACTGCTCGCCGTCGCCGTCGCCGCGCTGGCACACACGTGGGGCGGGTCGCCGCTGTCGTTCGTCCCCATCGCCGTCTACGTCGGATTCCGTGTCGTCGCGGACCACCGGGAGGGGATCGACCCGCTGTTCGCGAACGCGCCCGCGCTCGCCGGGATCGCCGTCGGCAGCCTCCTCGCATTCGGCATCCACCGCCGCTGTGGCTGGCACGAGGCCATCGCCGCGACGATTCCGCTCGGCGTCGCCGCCGGTGCGGTCGGTGTGGCCGTCCTCGCCCATCTCTGGCTCCGTGCGGACCTGCCGACGGCCGGACTGCTCGGCGCAGAGGGTGTCTTCGCCGTCGTCGCGGCCTTCCTCTTCCGGCGGCTCCGCCCGGACGATGTCGCCCGGTTACAGGAGCGCTCGGATGCGTTTTTCAACCGCGAGACGGCGACCGAGACGGCCTCGCTGTTCAACCCCGAGCAGGCGTTCATCTTCACCCCGGTCGGACAGATCGGCCTCGGGTTCTATCTCGCACTCCCCGTGCTTGCCGTCGCGACGTATTATGTCGCCCGCAACTACGAACCGGGCTGGCTGGCTGCCGTCTGCTTCGCGTATTTCTATCTCGTCATCGCGGCCGTCCAGGTTCGGTTCGCCGCGCAGTTCGGCATCTTCTGTGCCCTGTTCGGCGCTGTCGGGCTGGTCTATCTGCTCAGTGCGGTCGATCTGGCCCGGCCGGTCTCGCCGTTCGACCGCGAGCGCCCCGCGGGACCGACACTCGAACTCCCCGATACCCCGACGGTCGGGGCGTATCTCGCGGGCGCAGTCGTGTTAGTCCTCCTGCTCAACCTCATCTTCGTCCCGTCGTTGCTCGCACAGACGCGGTACTCCGAGGAGAAAATCGAGGCAGTACAGTCTATCGACGACCGATCTGAACGCCTCAATCAGTCCTATCCGAACAACTTCGTCCTCAGCGAGTGGGGCGAAAACCGGATGTACAACTACTTCGTCAATGGTGAGTCAAGCGGTTACGGCTATGCGCGCAACGTGTACGAAAGGTTCATATCTGACACTAATCCTGACGCGTACTTCAACCAGTTCAACAACAGGGTCGGCTACATTGCTCTGACAGACATCGATGCCCCCGAACAAACCGTCCAGTCGAAACTCTTCGAGGACTTCGGCGCGGGCAACGACAGCACCGCCCACTACCAACTCATCTACTCGGGCGAGTCCGTCCGCGCGTTCGCAGTCGTCGACGGCGCAGTCATCCAAACACAGGCCGAGCCCGGAACCAACGTCACTGCCCGGACGACCGTCGACGCGGCGGGCGAACGGCTCGACTACAAGCGTACGGCGACCGCCGACGACAGCGGCACCGCACGGATCCGCGTCGCCTATCCCGGAGAGTACGACCTCGGCAACACGACCGTGTCCGTCCCCGCGTCGGCTGTCCGCCGGGGAGCGACGGTCTCGCCCGGCAGTAACACGGACGGTTAGAGCCCGACCTATAGTCGATTCTTCACCCTCTCGGGTGCTGTTCAGATACACACCGGTCAGAGAGTCAGTTTCTATCGGCTAAGCAGCCACATCCTGGCGGAATGAAAGGGCGAGGGGCTCTCGACGAACCCCGACGACACGAGCACTGCAGGCCGCTTGCGGCCGAAGCGCGCAGCGAGTCGCGGGAGTCGAGAGCGCCGAGGGCTTTCTCCGTCTCGATCGCTACTGTGATTCCGTCTCCCAGCGCGACCATCTCCCGAAGGCGAACGTTTTTACATAGATGCGGCAAACCGAGAGCCATGCTTGGCGACCGGGTGACACAGCGACTCCGACCGGGGATCGACGACCCCTATCTCCTGTCGATTCTGGCCGTCACGACCGTCTTCTGCGGGTTCTGGCTCTGGTACACCGTCCCGAATTTCGCGACCGCCGACGAGTACTCCCGGCTGATCCGTCCGATGAAAGTCGCCGGATACACGCTGGCTGATCCGGGGTTCAGTTCCCTCCAGCGGGGAGTCCTCGACGGCCGGGCCCTGGGAGCCTCGACGTACCTCTATCTTCTCGTGTTCGGTCCCGTCGGCCTCTATGTCCTTCTCAGCGGGCAACTCGGGACGTTCGCGAGCTTCAGCGGCCTCCAGTCCCGGTGGGACCTCTGGTTCGCCGTCCCCGACTGGTTCTGGACCGCGTCCATTCTCACGGCGCGGCTCACAGTCGTCGCCTTTGCCGTCGGCTGTACCTACGTCCTGTATCGGCTCGGCTGTCACCTCGGCGACCGGACGACCGGCCGACTGGCCGCCGTCTTCCTCGGCCTCTCGCTGGGGTTTATCAGCACCGCCCACGAGGCCGGCGAGGATATCCCGGCTCTGTTCGCGTTTCTCCTCGCTTTCCTCTTTCTGTTCCGATACCTGGACCGCGGGGACCGACGCCCGCTTTGGATCGCCAGTGCCGTCGGCGGTATCGCGATTGCGCTCAAGCTGACAGCAGGCGTGATCGTGTTCGTCATCGGCGCTGCCGTCCTCGCCCGAGCGAGAGAGGGTGCCCACACTCGACGAGAGACGCTCGCCCACTCCGCCGGTGGCGTCCTCATCGGGGCGGTCGTCATCTATCTCGGCTTCCCCTCGGCCCTGGTCGGCGGGCCTGACGAACTCATCGCCCGGGTAACCGCCGCGGGCGGACAGAAAGCAGCCGCACAGAACGGCGATCCGATCTGGGTGTGGATGCTCCAGAAGTACGTCGAGGGGATCGGTATTCCGCTGGTCGTCGCCGTCGTCGCCGGCACAGCCCTCACGCTCACGGAGATGCCTGACCGACTCCGTGCCGGCGAGTACAAATCAGCTCTCCTCGTGGTCGCACTGGCCGTCTACCTTCTCGTCTTCTCCCGGTGGGGGTACATCAGGGTCCATCACCTCCTCCCGACACTCCCGCTGCTGTATCTGCTCACGGCGGAGACGCTCTCCGACCGGCTATCCTGGCCCGACTACAATCTCGCGACGGCAGCCGTGGCGGTTCTCGTCGTCTCGACCGCGCTGTTCGCCGGGGTCGGAACCGCCGCGTATACGGCCGAACCCCGCGACCAGGCGGCGGCGTGGCTCGACGAGAACGCCGAGTCCGACGCGACAGTCGAGGTGTACGAGCAGTCGATCGCGGACGTCGGTATGCCACACCACCTGAACGTCAGCCGATACGATTACAACGAGTAGACGGTCGAGGGGTATCAGGGGGGTGGGTTGATCCAAAACGAGTCCGCATACACCGAGTGGATGGTCTCGATGCCCGAGCGACAGCCCGAGTACATCCAACTGACGAGTACCGAACTCGGCTATCTGGAACGCTCTGCGTACCCCGAGCGAAGCGCGTACATCCGGGGACTGTTGAACGGCGAATACAACTACACCGTCGTTGCCGAGTTCGAGTCCGGCCGGAGCAGCGAGGTCGGCCTCGAACAGATCGCTCGCAGCGGCCTCGATCCCACCCCCGCGAAGTTCACGCGTCGCATCGTCATCCTCCAGCGAGTCGACGCCGAGGACTGATCACAACCGGCATAGACCCCGGTAGTGCCCGCGGGTTACTCCTCGAGTTCGTACTCCGAGGGGCCGATCGCCAGCCGCTCGACGATAGCGTCGTGGTAAGTCTCGGCGGCCCACTCGCGGATCGGCGGCTCGGCGTCCGTGAACTCCGAGTCCGGATCGATCTCCGCGATCACCACCCACGACGCCGCTTCGTCGTCGTAGCCGACCGCGTAGACGCGGAGATCCTCCTCCTCGTCCTCGACGCGTTCGCTCGCGGGCTGGTGGGACTGCCCGCCCTCGTCGCCGATCACCTCGACGGTGCCGATGCCCTCGTCACGGCCGCCGAAGGGGTCGTCCTCCTCCTCGTCGGGATCGGTCTCGGTGACGCGGGCGTCGGCCCCGACCTCCCGGTCGTCCTCGGCGCGGCGTTCGTCGTACAGAAGCAGCGCGGCGATGACCTGCTCGCCGAGCCAGGTGTACGGGATGACCCGCACCGTGGCGGCGTTGTTCAGCGCCGCGATATCCTCCGCGGACATCGGCCGCCCGGGCAGCGCGTCGAGGGCTCGCTCCATTGACGGACGCTACGCGCTCCCGAGGTATGTAATCTAGCGGTTCCTCGCCCGGGAAGACGTGTACAAACTGCCACACCACTCACCGTGCGACAGCACACCCGTCAGATCGACACAGCTCCCGATCCAGAGCTCACGAGAGTTCCATCTCCCGGTAGAACGCGGCGATCGCAAGTCCAGTGAGGACGGCGAGATACGCGCAGGCGCCGAGGATGTCCGTAACCGCGACATCTCCGGTGAAGCCCGCCGCCGTCGAGAGTTCGAGCGGATAGTGCCCGGGGAGGAGCCGTGCTAACGCCGGGGGATCCGTCGCCAGCGGGTTCTGGAAGATGAACAGATCGATCATCGACCCGAAGAGGACGAGGTACACTCCGACGAGGCGGTCGAGAACGACCCCGACCAGCAGCCCGAGCAGGCCGTACGTCAGCGCCGTCAGCCCGACACCGAGCAGAAACCAGCCGAGATGCTCCGGCCTGAAGGTGGTTCGCATCATCCCGACGGAGACCCCCGTCGCGATTACGGCGACGCCGGCCACGAGACCGAGTCGAGCCAGGACGACCTCTCTCGGCCGGTAGCCGGCGACGACGAGGCGCGCGTCGGCAGCCGCCGCGGTCTCCATCAGAAACAGGCCGGCGATCCCCGACAACAGCGCCGCCGTCATCGGGGTCGTCATCGCCGGAAACGCCTTCGACAAGGTCGTCCGGACGGTCTCGTCGCCGAGATGCAGAACCGCCGGACCGTCCGGCGCGACGAAGGCGAACACGGAGACGACGTACGCCGGGCCGACGATCAACAGCGCGACCAGCAACGGCGTCCGGCGGAGTTCCGCGAGTCCCGACCGGAACGCCGTCCCGACCCGCGTCACGCCGACCACCCCGCCAGCCGCTCGGTCGGTCCCTGCGTTGACCGCCCGTACGCGAGCACGGCGACGACGAGCAGACCGACGATCCAGAGGGCGATGGGAGCCAGATGCTCGCCCGCGAGCGTGCCGTCCAAGACGGCAGCGGTGAACAGCTCGCGGGGGTGATACAGCGGCGCGGTCTCGGCGACCCGTACGTCGCCGACGAACGGCACCGGAACCGTCGCCGTCAGCGAGAACAGCCCCGACGAGAGGACGTTGTCGAAATCCGCCAGGAAGACGAGCACGATCGATCCCTCCAGCTCCCGGGGCACGAGCGTCCCGACGATGACGCCCAGCAGACCGTAGATCGCGGCGGCGAGGACGAGCGCGGCGAACGCCAGCACCGGGCTGGCTACCTCGACGCGGTAGCTGAGCGTCCCGAAGGAGACGACCGCCCCGAGCAGCGCGACGACACACATCGCGACGAGTCGACTCGCCAGCATCCTCCCGTGCGGAAACCCCGCGACTGCGAGTCGCTCGTCGCCCTCCCGGGCGCTGATCACCTGAAACAGCCCGACGAGGCCGGCGAGAAACGCGACCGCGAACAGCGCGCCGGTGAGTCGGCCGGCGACCGCCGGGTCGGCACCGAGAGTCGGGAGTCGCGGAAACGACTCCATCGACGTTCCGTACAGTTCGATCACGACCGGCGGCAGCGCGACCAACAGCCCGAGTGTCAGCGGCTGGCGGGCGAGTTCGGTCAGCCGGAGTCGGCTCGCGGTGACGACGCCCCCCATCTACTCACCTCCCGGGTGTGCCGACGAGCGGGCCTGCGGTGGTTCGGTCTGTTCGTGGAGTCGCCCGTCCCGGAGTTCGAGGATGCGGTCGAAGCGCTCGCGCTCGCTGATGAGATGTGAGATGATCGCAATCGTCGTCCCGTCGGCGGCGAGATCCTCCGCGAGTTCCCAGAAGGCGAGATACGTCTCCCAGTCGAACCCGGTGTACGGTTCGTCAAGCAACAGCACGTCCGGATCGTGCAGTAACGCGACCGCGAGGTTGACCTTCTGTCTGTTTCCGCCCGAGAGGTGATCGATCCGATACTCCAGAAACCGCTCGAAATCGAGGCGGTCGGCCAGTTCGCCCCGTCGTCTCCGAACCCGGTCGGCCGACAGCCCGTAGGCCTCACCGAACAACTCGAACGTCTCCGCGACGGTCAGCCGGTCGTACAGAAGCGTCTCCTGGGGACACCAGCCGACTGTCCCGTGCCGAGAGATACTGCCGCTGTCGGGCCGGAGCGCCCCGACGAGGATCTTCATGAGCGTCGACTTTCCCGACCCGTTCTCGCCGACGATTCCGACGATCTCACCCGGGTACAACGACACGTCGGCCCCGGTCAACACGGTCACGTCCTGGCCGACGAACGGCAGCGCGGATTCGTAGCGCTTCTCGATCCCGTTCGCCGCCAATACCGGTTTCTCCGCCGACTCCTGGCTGGCCGTGGCGGCTTGATTTGATATATTCGGCATTATCCGAATATACTGAACAAAATGTATTAACCGTTTCGCAGCGTATCACACAGTGATGGACGACAGCGATCAGGAGCCAGATATCGACGAGCGACGCGAGCGGGCCCGCGAGGAGGTTCTCGACGCGATGGAACGGGCCGCCGAGATATACGGATTGAGCCGGAGCTACGGACGGCTGTACGGCCTGCTCTTTTTCGCGGAGGAGCCGATGTCGCTGGACGACCTCGTCGAGCGAAGCGAGTACGCGAAATCGACGGTGAGCACGGCGATGAACAGCCTCCAACGGCTGCATCTCGTCCACCGGCGGTCGATCCCGGGCGAGGGGAAGAAGGCGTTTTACGAGGCCGAACGGGACTTCTGGACGGTCTTCCAGGAGTTTCTCCGCCGGGAGGTCAGACGCGAGGTCGATACCATGATTCGCTCGCTCGACCGCGCCGAGCAGCATCTCGACGGACTCGACGACGAGCAGGCCCAACGCGACCTGGAGAAGATCCGCCAGCTACGGCGGATGTACGACCGCAGCCAGAGCCTCATCGACATCCTGACGAGTTCGTCGCTCGACCGCCTGGCCGGCCTGCTCGAACGTCTCCGGCGAGACTGACGACGACGCCGCACAACCGACAAGGGCGTGCAGTCCTACCACCTGATAGGATGGGAGCCCTCGACCGTCTCGCCGACGACGTGCCGTTCGACCCCGAGGCCGTCTCCGTCGACGACGAACACGTGTTGGACTCGCTCGAACCGGTCGTCCAGGAGTGGTGGATCGAACAGTTCGGCGAGTTCGTCCCCGAAAACGGCGGCTTCTTCACCCCGCCCCAGAAGGAGGCGATCCCGCTGATCGCGGAGGGGACGAACACGCTCGTCTGCTCGCCGACCGGCAGCGGCAAAACTCTAAGCTCATTCACAAGTATTATCAACGAACTGTTCCGCCGCGATCGGGCCGAGGGACTCGAAAACAGCGTCTACTGTCTGTACATCTCGCCGCTGAAATCCCTGGCCAACGACATCCACCGGAACCTGGAGGTGCCCCTGGAGGGCATCACGGAGAAACTCGACGAGCGCGGCGAGGACGTCGAGATCCGCCACGCGATCCGCCACGGCGACACCAGCGACAGCGAGCGCCAGGCGATGCTCGAGACGACGCCGCACATCCTCAACACGACGCCCGAGACCCTCGCAATCTTGCTCAACTCCCCGAAGTTCCGGGAGAAGCTTCGCACGGTGGAGTACGTCATCGTCGACGAGATCCACAGCCTCGCGGAGAACAAACGCGGCACGCACCTGTCGGTCTCCTTAGAGCGACTCGAAGCCCTCGCCGAGACGTCGCCGACCCGCATCGGCTGTTCGGCGACGGTCGAACCGCTGGACACCATCGCCGAGTTTCTGGTCGGCTACGAGTCCGCCGAGACAGACAGTCCCACCGACGAGGACCGCCAGCCCCGCGAGTACGAAATCGTCGATACCCGCTTCGTCCGGGATTTCGACATGGAGTTGCGCTGTCCGACCGACGATCTGATCAACACGCCGGCGGGTGTCGTCAACGACCGTTTCTACGAGGAGTTGGACGACCTGATCAAAAGCCACACGAACACGCTCGTGTTCACGAACACGCGTTCGGGTGCCGAACGCGTCCTGCACAACCTCCGCGAGCGGTTCGACGGCTACGACGAGGACAACTCCGGCTGTCACCACGGTAGCCTCTCGAAGGAGCGCCGCCAGGAGATCGAATCCAAACTCAAGGCCGGCGACCTCGACGTGGTGACGACCTCGACCTCGCTGGAACTCGGCATCGACATGCCCGACCTGGATCTGGTCGTCCAGGTCGGCTCACCCAAGTCCGTCGCCGCCTTGCTCCAGCGGGTCGGCCGCGCCGGCCACCAACTCGGCGAGACCGTCACCGGCCGGGTGTTCGCGCTGGATCGGGACGAACTCGTCGAGTGTGCCGTGATGCTCAAGAAGGCCGAGGAGGGTTTCGTCGACCGCGTGTTCGTCCCCGAGAACGCACAGGATGTCGCCACACAGCACGTCTACGGGATGGCGATCACCGGCCCGCGGCCGGAGGCCGAGATCCGGTCGATCCTCACCAGCGCCTATCCCTACCGCAACTACGGTGACGACCAGTGGGAACAGCTCTGTCGGTATCTCACCGCCTCCTACGACGGGATGGAGGACAAGAACGTCTACGCGAAAATCTGGCGGGACACGAACGACCCGCCGGACGGCGAGTTCCACTACGAGGAGTTCGATGTCGGCGAACCGCTGATCGGCAAGCGCGGTCGCCTCGCCCGGGTCATCTACATGACCAACATCGGGACGATTCCGGACTCGTTCACCTGCGACGTCTTCACCCGCTCCGGCGACGAGTGGGTCGGCCAACTCGACGAGGAGTATCTGGACACCCTCGAACCGGGCGACGTGTTCGTCCTCGGCGGTGAGAACTTCGAGTACCGGTACCGGCGGGGATCGAAGGTCTACGTCGACCGGACCAGCGCCCGCCCGACGGTGCCGTCGTGGTTCTCCGAGCGACTGCCGCTGTCGTACGATCTCGGCCGGGAGATTCTGGCCTTCCAGGGCGACCTCTGTCGGCGGCTGCTCGACGGCGGGCGCTCGGAGGTCCGGGTCTGGCTCCGGCAGTTCCCGCTCGACGAACACAGCGTCCAGGCGATCACGCGGATGTTCGACGAGCAGATCCGCTACACCGGGACGAAAAGCGTCAGTACCGACGAACGGCTGGTGATCGAGGAAGAACTCGATCACAACGAGTACGAGCGCCACTACTACGTCCACTCGAACTACGGCCGGCGGTTCAACGACGGCTTCTCGCGGCTGCTCGCCTACCACTGTGCCCAGGAGGCAAACGCCAACGTCCAAGTCGCGGTCGCCGACCACGGGTTCACGCTGTCGATGCCGCTGAACCGGAAAGTCGACATCGCGGGCATCGTCGAGGATCTGGACCCGGCGGACGCCCGGGCCGACCTGCGGGCGAGTCTCGACGGAACGGATCTGCTCCAGCGGTACTTCCGCATCAACGCCACCCGCGCGCTGATGATCCTCAAACGGTACAAGGGCTACGAGAAGTCCGCGAGCGAACAACAGGTTTCGAGCGAGATGCTGCTGAGTTTCGCCGAAGAGCTGGACGATTTCGCGGTCATCGACGAGACCTACCGCGAGATTCTGGAGGACAAACTCAACATCGACGGGATCGAATCGGTGCTCTCGGCCATCCAGGCCGGTGCGGTGAGCGTCGAGACCACCCGCGTCGAGTCCCCGTCGCCGAAGGCCTTCGGGTTGGCGACACTGATGGCCTCGGACGTGGTGCTCGCGGAGGACGAATCCGAAGTCCTCCAGGAGTTCCACCAGCGCGTGCTGGAGGAAATCGAGGGCACGACAGAGGCAGAATCGTAGGGCCACGACAGGTTTACCCCTCGGAATCCCTCAGTATCGGTGTGCTCTCGAAACTGCTCAACTACATCCGGGGCCGCTTCCGGAGTCGGAAGAGCAACGCCGAAATGAACCCGACCGAGGTGGCGCAGTACGGCGAGTCGGTCAACTATCTGCCCTGTCCGGAGTGTGGCGAAGGAAACCTGGAGTACGACCCCGACGCTGGCGCGCCGAAGTGTACGGCCTGCGGGGCCGTCGACGACGGCCCGGAGTGAGTTACATCTCCTCGTTCGGGCTACAGACCAGCACCGACCGCTCCGTGTTGAGGATCACGTCCTGGGTGACGCTCCCGAAGACGACCTTCCCGGTCGGTGAGCGTTTCCGCCCGGAGATACAGATCGCATCCGCGTCGATGTCGTCCGCGTGAGCGACGATCTGCTGGGCCGGGTCGCCACCCTCGCCCTGGACGGTCACGTCGACGCCCGCTTCCTCCAGAATCTCTTTCGCCCGTCGGATCGATCCCATCTGCTGGGCGGTTGCCCCCTCGGGATTCTCCTCGAAGACGTGCAACAGATCGACCGACAGATCGTCGGTCTCAAGGAGGTCGAGCACCGTCTCTGCCTGTGATTTCGCGCGGGACTCGTCTTCGTCGATAGACAACAAGACGCGTGTCATACCTTGGGTCTCTGTCCCCAGGAATAAAAAACGTAGCTCTGTTTCGGAGCGTCTGGAAACTCGATGACGTACACACCCCCACGACGACCGGTCCGGGACACCAGTGTCGGCTCTCCAGAACCGCACGAACTGATAACGTCACTACATCTTTTTTATTCTACGACTGTATTATTGAATTACGTGTACGTAGCGGCACCCCGGAGAGGGGGGAAACCACTACGACGAGATTCTCCGGATAGCCGCCACCGATAGACGTCGGCCCGAGGCAGTCGTCCCCGAGACGCCGACGCTGCCGACGGCGCGCGCGAAGCGACGACTCGCCTCGGGACGGTCGGGACTCCGGTCGTCGGCCCCGATACGGCATCGCACTCACAACTGAGACGGATTCCCATCACATCCATGACACACAGCGATCACACCACGGAGGCGCACAACCTGCCAGACTACGACACCGTTCGCGAGGAGTTCGCGTGGACGGAGCTGTACGACGCCGCCGACTGGGACGCTCCCGATTCGCTCAACATCGCCCACGAGACCTGCGACCGCCACGCCACGGACCGCGGGACGGTCGCGCTGTATCACGTCGACACCGAGGGTGAACTCACGACGGTCCCGTACTGGGAACTGGCCGAGCGATCCGATCGCTTTGCGAACGTACTCGACGGGTTGGGCGTCGAGTCCGGCGACCGGGTGTTCACCTACATGCCCCGGATTCCGGAACACTACGTCGCGCTGATCGGGACGCTGAAATACGGTGCGGTGTTCGGTGGCATCAACGAGCGGTTCGGACCGGACGGCATCAGTTTCCGACTCGACGACTGCGACGCGACGACGGTCATCACAACCAGCGACAACCGCGAGACGGTCGAAGCGGCGCTTGAGGACGTGCCGAGCGTCGAGAACGTCGTCGTCGTCGACCGGGAGGACGGGAGTCTGCGCGACGGCGACATCGATTTCCACGACGCCGTCGACGACGCGGACCGACAGTTCGAGGCCGCCGAGACGAGCGGCGACGACGACGCCCTGCTGTATTATACGAGCGGCACGACCGGCCGGGCGAAAGGCGTCCTGCACAAACACCGCTGGATCGCCGGCGTCGCGGCCACACAGAAGTACTCCGTCGATCTGCAGGACGGCGACCTCTACTGGTCGACGGCCGACCTCGGTTGGCTGACCGGCCCGATCAACACCCTCGGCGCCTGGTTCTGGGGGGCGTCGCTGTTCACCTACGAGGGCGAGTTCGAGCCGGAGGCGTGGGTGGACCTCCTCGACCGGTTCCCGATCACGGTGCTGTTCTCGGTGCCGACCGCGTACCGGATGCTCCGCGAGCACGACGACCTGTTCGCGGACGCCGATCTCGACCTGCGGCAGGCGCTGTCCATCGGTGAGCCACTCTCGCCCGGCGTCGTCACCTGGGGCGAACAGACGCTTGACGTGACCATCCTCGACACCTACGGCCAGACAGAGACCGGGAACATGATCATCAACAACTACCCGACCATGGAAGTCCGGCCGGGGAGCATGGGCCGACCGCTGCCCGGCATCGAGGCCGCCGTCGTCGACCCCGACACCGGAGAGACCCTCCCACCCGGCGAGACCGGACAGATCGCCGAACGGCCGACGTTTCCGTGCTTCTTCGCGGAGTACTGGGAGCAACCCGAGAAGACCGCCGACTGCTTCGTCGACGGCCCGGACGGCGAGTGGTACCTCTCCGGCGACCTGGGTCGGATCGACGAGGACGGCTACTTCTGGTTCGAGGGCCGGGCCGACGACGTGATCATCTCCTCGGGCTACCGGATCGGTCCCTTCGAGGTGGAGTCCGCGCTGGGCGAACACGAGGCCGTCGCCGAGGCCGCCGTCGTCCCCAAACCCGACGAACAGCGCGGCAACATCGTGAAGGCCTACGTCGTCCCGAGCCAGGGGACCGACCCGGACGAGGAGACCAAGGCGGACATCAAAGAGTCGATCAAGACCGAGCTGGCCGCCCACGAGTACCCCCGCGAGATCGAGTTTATCGACGAACTCCCGAAGACGGTCACCGGGAAGATCCGCCGCACGGAGCTTCGCGACCGGACGGAGTCCGAGGCACAGACGGCCGACTGAGGCTACCGCGCCCACTCGACCATCCGCTCGTAGGTCTCGTCGGTCGACAGCGCCGCGGCGTCGCCGACGAGCACGAGCGATTTCTTGGCCCGGGTGAGGGCGACGTTCATCCGCCGGTAGTCCTCGAAGATCGGTCCCTCCAGCGAGCCGGTCGCGACGAAGGAGACGACGATGACCTCCTTGCTCGACCCCTGGAACCGGTCGACCGTATCGACCGCGACGCCCGGCGGGAGCCGCTGGCCGATCTCGGCGACCTGCGCCCGGAACGGGGCGATGACACCGATCTCCTCGGCCGGCACGCCCGCCTGTCGGAACGCGCCGACCGTCTCGACGATTGTTTTCGCCTCCTCGGGGTTCGTGTTGCCCTGTTGGCTCCCGCCGGGATCGACGAACGCGACGGAATCCCGCAGGTGACTCGGCAGGTCGGACAGCGAGACGCCGTCGAGGTCGTCGATCCGCTGGGCCGCGACCGCGCCCGTCGCCGGGCGCAGCTGTCCGTCGTAGAACTCCCGGGACGGGAACGCCTGGATCCGCTGGGCCATGCGGTACTGCTGGTCGAGTAACGTCGCCGCCTCGGGGTAGGTCTCGACGAGCCGCTGGAACAGCGACCGGTCCAGATCCGCCTCGGACTGGACGACCGGCGGCAACTGGTGGTGGTCACCGACGAGGACGAACCGCTCCGCGAGCGCGACGGCCGCGAGCGTCCCCGGTTCGGTCAGTTGGCCGGCCTCGTCGACGACGGCCACGTCGAAGGACTGTGTTCGCAACGCTCGGGAGCCACAGGTCGCGGTCGTCGCCGCGACGACGTCCGCAGACTCCAGGGCGTCCGCACAGGCCGCGGGATCGCCGGACTGGTCGAGACGATATGACTGCATGTCCGCCCGGACGCCGCTCTCGGTCCCGACCCGGACCATCCCGGTCAGCCCCTGCTCCTCCAGCGCCTCCAGGGCGTTGTCGACCGCGCGGTTCGTGAACGCGGAGACGAGCACGCGCTCGCCGCGGTCGACTAACTCCTCGACCAGCGTCGCCAGCGTGTACGTCTTGCCGGTCCCCGGGGGGCCGTGGATCAGCGCGAAGTCCTCGGCGCCGACGGCTTTGCGGATCGCTTCGTCCTGTGCGGGGTTGTTGTCGATGATCGTCTCCTCGACGGTCTCGAACGCGGGTTCGCGGCGCTCGAACAGCGGATCCTTCCACTCCGGCGGCTGCGTCAAGATGCCGTCGTGCAGCGCCGTCAACAGCCGATCCGTCGAGAGTTCGGAGGGGTAAATATCGAGCCGCCGCAGTTCGACTGGCTCGTCCGCGGTGACGACAATTTCGTCGCCGCCGCCACCGAGCCGTTCGACCCGAGCGAGTTCGGCGTTCCCGCCGACCGGATCGCCGTCGCTCGCCAACACCAGATCCCCGACCCGGATCTTCGAGACGGCACCCGTCCCCCTCGCGCGGAGTTCCCAGCGGCCGTCGTCGAGTTCGGTCGTCTCCGCGGGTTCGAGTCCGACCAGCGCGCGGTCGTCGTCGGCCCGCTCCTCGGGGCTCTGCTCCCAGAGCTTGGCGTATTCGCGGTGAATCGCCCGCCGCTCGGTCTCGATGGCCTCGTAAAAGCGCTCGAAGTACTGCTGTTCCTCTTCGGGCACCGCGGTGCCGACCGTCCCGGCTTTCGACTCCTGGCCGAGTCGGCCCGCGATGGCCATACAGCTGTCCTGCTCGAAACAGTACTCGCATCTGGCGTCGGCCTCGTACCCCGTGGGTACGTCGATGTCGTGTTCCATCGCCGCGAGTTCGTTCCGCGCCCGGAGCACGAACTGCAGGAACCCGTGGCTGATCGAGAAATCCTTCGCCGGCGAGAGATCACCGGACTCCTCGCTGCGGTCGACGGCGGCGTTTTTCGTATAGAGGAGCGTCCCCGTGTCGGGGTACTCGCCGCCGCGTTTCTCCCCCAGGACGAGCGCGTAGCAGGCGGCCTGAACCTTGTCCTGAAAGCGGGGGTCGCGGCTGGTGTTCTTGCCCGTTTTGAGCTCGACCGGCGCGCCCCGGCGGACGGCGTCGGCCCGTCCCTTGAGGCCGTACCGCTCGGAGACGAGCAGTTGCTCGGAACGCCATTCGTCGCGTTCGGTCAGCGTCCCCTGCCGGAGCCACCCTTCGATCGCCTCGGCGTGCTGGCGCGCAGTCTCGCGCATCGCTTCGGGATCAGCGCCGAGCAGGCCGAGATCCAGTCCCGCTTCCTCGACCCGGCGGCTCACCGACTCCTCGACGCCGATCCCGCGCAACAGATCGCCGAAGACCTCGTGGATGATCGTCCCCTTGACCACCGGTTCGGCGAGTTCGGTCCCGCCGAGTTTGTTCAGGTAGTACATCCGGGGGCACTGTACCCACCCGCGGATGTCAGTCACGTCGACGAGAAAGCTCGGCTCGACGACGACCATCGTCCCCTCGCCGGTGGAGTACTGGGTCTCGCCGCGATACTCCCGTTCGTCGGCGTCGTAGACGGCCAGTTCCATCCCGGGTTCGAGATACGCTGCCGTTTCGGTCCACTTGCCCCACAGCGTCACCGTCGTCGGTTGGCCGGCGCCACGGTCCGGCCTGACCGTCAGTTCGCAGAGCTCGGAGTCGCCGTACTGCGTGTTGACGGTGCGTGGCTGCTCGACCTCGGTGACGACGCCGCGGATGTTCACGCACCGAGTCAGGGTCGCGGACCGAAAAACGCTGTCGGTCGGTGCGACTCCCTCAAGACTCATCAGGCTCCCGCGCCCAACGACGAGTATCGAATGTCAGACGCGCCAATCAGACCACACGTCGACCAACACGACGCCATCGACGACCTCCCGCTGATCACCAAGACCGCCGAGGTGACCGAGGTCGAGCGGATGGACCGCGACCGCCGCGGCGAGGTCATCGAGGCGGCCAACCAGCACCTCCGCGACGCCGACCTGGCCAGAGCGTACGGACTGATCGACGGTCCGGAGGACTGGGAGCCGCTCGCCGACCGACTCGCCGCGGACGGCCACGCCGACGTCGCCCGCCGCCTCAGCACGCTCATGCAGCGGTACGAACGGCCCAAGCCGATGCTGACCCGCGCCCGCTTCCGGGCCGACGAGGATGTCGACTTCGTCGCCGGCCAGTACATCGGCCTCCGGTACGGGAAGACCTCTCGGGCCTACTCCATCGCCAACTCCCCACACGAGGACGAACTGGAGATCTGTGTCCGCAGGGTGCCGGACGGAAAACTCTCGCCGAAACTCTGTGACGACCTCTCGGTGGGCGAGGAGGTGACGATCCGCGGCCCGTACGGCGAACTCGTTCTCAAGGAGCACTCGCCGCGAGATATCGTCTTTCTGGCGACCGGCACCGGCGTCGCCCCGCTGAAGGGCATGATCGATTATCTCTTCGAGACCGGCCGCGACGAGTACGAGGGTGAGAAACGCGACGTGTGGCTGTTCCTCGGCGCGGCCTGGCAGGACGACCTGCCGTACCGGACGGCCTTTCGCGAGTACGAGCGCCGACACGAGAACTTCCACTTCGTCCCGTGTCTCAGCCGCGAACTGTCGCTGTCGGAGTGGGACGGCGAGACCGACTACGTCCAGCACGCGCTGTTGAAACACGCCGACGACGACAGCGTGACGACCGCGCTCGGCGAACGACTGGAACGCTGGCTCACCAAAGAGCCCGACTCGGGCGTCGACGCCCGGATCGACCCCTCGAACATCGAGGTGTACGCCTGCGGGATCAACGCGATGGTCCACAGCCTCGTCAGAGCCGTCGAGCGCCTCGGTGTCCCCGACCTGTACATCGAGTCCGAAGGGTTCGGATAGCCACGGCGACCTCCTCACTTCTCGAACCCGCCGGCCGTACGAAGACGGCGGGCCGGTATCCGCGCCGGAGCTGGTGTACAGTTGTTCAGTGGCCTCGGTTCGGCGTTACATTGATATCAGATAACCACGTAGCTTGAGAGTGTCACACAATGTCGATGGGTGCATACGACGACGAGGAGCACGAACGTCGCGAACGGAAAAACAGCGAAGTCGACGCTAGCTTCGACGACGACCGCCACCAGTACCGCGGAGAAGTAGAGTACGACGGCGACGAGTCGACAGAGGAGCTCCTCGACCAGTTCGAGCAGATTCAGGACAGCTGATTTCTGCGTCGCGGACGGCGACGAGTCTCGCCGGCTACCGCGCCGCTACGCCGAAGCGCGTGTCCCGAGCGGCTCGAGACACTCCCCGCAGTAGCGGTAACTACTGTCGACGACCGACCCGCAGTGGAGACAGCGGACCCGGTCGTCGTCGAGCAGCGGCCCGTACTCGACCTCAGATTCGTCTTCCTCGGTCGGCCCGTACAGCGTTCGGACTCCCGGACGGGGCCGGTTGATCGGTTCGAGTTCGTCCTCGCTCCGGAACAGCGGCTCGGCGAGAAACCCGGCGGCAAGGACGACAAATGCACCTCCTGCCAGCGCGAGTACCTCCATACCATCGCTTGGCGCCTGCTGTACTTAGGCTCGTTCCTTCCGTCTTGGACGCTGTGGTCCCAGCGTCGCCAGACACCGCCGGCCGTCGACGTCCAGGCGCGTCCCCGTTAGCACTGCAAAATACGAAGCCGGATCTCCTTTGGAATCTAAATCTACGCCCGGATTCAGATTTCCTTATCCAGTGAGAAACCGGATAAACATAGATCACCTATTGACAGATATGAGTCAGCGACGAATCCAACTGGAGATCTCGGGGATGTCGTGTGCCACCTGCTCCGGGAACATCGAGGACGCGGTCGGTGCGCTCGACGGCGTCGCGGAGGTGTCGGCCAACTTCGCCGCCGACGAGGGAGTCGTCGCCTACGACCCCGAGCAGGTTCGCCTCGCGGAGATCTACGAGGCGATCGAGGACGCAGGCTACACGCCCGAGCGGGCGAACACGACGATCCCGGTCACCGGGATGTCGTGTGCGACCTGCGCCGAAACCATCGAGGAGGCGCTGGCGGAGACGCCGGGGGTCCTCGACTCGGACGCGAACTTCGCCAGCGACGAGGTGTTGCTGACGTACAACCCCGCCGACACCGACATGGAGGCGGTCTACGCCGCTATCGAGGAGGCGGGGTACGAGCCAGTTCGCGACGACGGCGAGGATATGACCGAGCAGCGCGAGCGCGCCGTCGAACGGGAACTGGACAGACAACGCAAACTCGTTCTCGGCGGCGCGGTGCTGACCGCCCCCTTCGTCGTGATGATGATCGAGATGCTGCCGGTCGTGGACCTGCAACTGCTTCCCCACACGGTCTTCGGCGTCGACTTCGGCTGGATCGAGTTCGGCCTGGCGACGGTTCTGATGGCCACGCTGGGTCGGGAGTTCCTCGAGGGCGCGTACCGCGCGCTGGTCAACAACCGACAGGCGAACATGGACACGCTGGTCGCGGTCGGCACGTCGACCGGATACATCTACAGCACTGTCGTCGTTCTCGGGTTCCTCCCAGACGGCGGGCTGTACTTCGAGGCAGTCGCGTTCATCCTCTGGTTCATCACCGTGGGCAACTGGCTCGAAGTCCGCTCGAAGGCCCGGGCCGGCAACGCGCTGCGGGAACTGCTGGAGATGGAAGCCGAGGAGGCGACGCTCGTCCGCGACGACGAGGAAGTCGTCGTCCCGCTGGAGGAGGTCGAGGTCGGCGACGTGATGAAAGTCCGGCCCGGCGAGCGCATCCCGACTGACGGCGTCGTCCTCGACGGGCAAAGCGCCGTCGACGAGTCGATGATCACCGGCGAGTCCGTCCCCGTCGAGAAAGGCGAGGGCGATCAGGTCGTCGGCTCGACGATCAACGAAAACGGCGTGTTGCTGGTCGAAGCCACCAGCGTCGGTGACGAGACGGCGATCCAGCAGATCGTCGACCGCGTCAAGGAAGCACAGGCTCGCCAGCCGGACGTCCAGCGACTCGTCGACACTGTCTCGGCGTATTTCGTCCCCGCGGTGATCGCAAACGCCGTCTTCTGGGCGCTTCTGTGGGGCCTGTTCCCCGCACAGCTGTCCGCGTTCGTCGAGTGGCTGCCCCTGTGGTCGCCGGTCGGCGGCGGTCCCGCGGTCGCGCCTGTGGGCGGACCGGGCGTCCCCCTGATCGAGTTCTCGATGATCGTCCTGGCGTCGGCGCTTCTGATCGCCTGTCCCTGCGCGCTCGGGCTGGCGACGCCGGCGGCGACGATGGTCGGGTCGACGATCAGCGCGCGCAACGGCGTCCTCTTCAAGGGCGGTGACGTGCTCGAACGCGCCCGCGGCATCGATACCGTCGTCTTCGACAAGACCGGCACGCTGACACACGGCGAGATGGAACTGACCGACTTCGTCCCCGCGGCGGAGTTCGAGCCGCGAACTGACGGCGGCGAGCGACCCGACGGGTCGCGGTCCTCGTCAGAACCCCGTTCTGACGGCGGTGAGCAGACCGACAGTCTGCGAACTTCGTCAGAACCCCGTTCTGACGGCGGTGAGCAGACCGATAGTCCGCGATCCTCGTCAGATCTTCGATCTGACGGTGGGTCGCTCGTCTACGCCGAGCAGGATCCCGAGACCGTCCTCGAACTCGCGGCGAGCGCCGAACGCGGCAGCGAACACCCGCTGGGCGAGGCCGTCGTCGCCGGTGCGCGCGAGCGGGGTCTCGATCCCGCCGAGCCGGATACGTTCGAGAACGTCCCCGGCCACGGTATCCGCGCGACCGTCGACGGCCGCGAGGTGCTCGTCGGCAACCGCAAACTCCTCCGCGACGAGGGGATCGATCCCGGACCCGCCGCCGAGACGCTCCAGCGCCTCGAACGCGAGGGCAAGACGGCGATTCTCGTCGCCGTCGACGGCGAACTCGCGGGCGTGCTGGCGACGGCCGACCGGGTCCGCGAGAGCGCGAAATCGACCGTCTCCGCGCTCCAGGAGAAGGGCATCTCGGTGATGATGCTCACCGGCGACAACGAGCGGACCGCCCACGCCGTCGCCGAGCAACTGGGTATCGATCCCGGGAACGTCCGTGCCGGTGTGCTCCCCGACGACAAGGCCGATACCATCGACGACATCCAATCGGACGGAACGCGCGCGATGATGGTCGGCGACGGCGTCAACGACGCCCCCGCGCTGACCAACGCCGCAATCGGGGTCGCAATCGGCAGCGGCACTGACGTGGCCATCGAGAGCGCCGACGTGACGCTGATGCGCGACGACCCCGCGGACGTGCTGAAGGTGCTCCACGTCGCCGACGCGACGATCCGGAAGGTCTACCAGAACCTCTTCTGGGCGCTCGGCTACAACGCGACGCTGGTTCCCATCGCCTCGCTCGGCCTGCTGAACCCGGCGCTTGCTGGCCTGGCGATGGCCGCTTCGAGCGTCTCCGTGATGTCGAACAGCCTCGCGTTCATCAACTACGATCCCCACGAAGAGTACGTCTTCCTCCCGCTTCGGCCGCTCCAGCGGCTCCTCGGCTGATTCTCGGAACCGCAAACTCGATTTGCAGATGTCGAGCAGGTCACCGCAACTGATCTTCACCGATCAGTCCCAGGTGAGCCGGAAATCATCAGTCACGGTGATCTGAAACGACACACACCGACCGATACCCCCGTCGACGACGGTGTCTTCGCGAACGATCACTCGGGGTCGACGCTGTGGTCGACGCCCTCCCGCTCGTCGGCCCGTTTCCGCCGGATCGCCGCCCGAGCGTTGCCGGCCTCGTAGCCGAACAGCACCGACTCGGCGTACTCGTCCGCGACGTCCATCACCTTGATCAGGTTGTCGACGTCGATGTTGATCGCGTAGAGCTCGATGCTAAACGGGGTGTCGAGGCGATCTGCGAACCCTTTGGCGATGACCTCCACCCAGTAGGTCGTCTCGTAGGCCATATCGTAGATCGGGACGACGAACTCGTCGACGTACTCGGCCAGTGCGTCGAGATCCAGTCCGCTCCGGGCGTCGAGATGGCCCGGATACGGGTCGGGGTACAGCGTGAGATACAGATCGCCGGGCACGCGGTCGCGGGCCTCGGCGACGAACTCGGTGATGACGTTCCGCCGCCAGGCCCGCCGGTCCTCGAACTCGCTTTCGGCGAATCGCGCGTTGCAGTGCTCGCAGTAACAGTACTCCTCGCGGGGAAAGCCAACGTCGTCAAGTCGCACGTCCTCGTTGACGTCGGCGGCGTCTTCGACCATCTCCAGGATCCCCTCGCGGTAGGTGTCTTTCGAGGGACAGACGTAATCCCAGTCGAAATACGGGCGCTCCCGCGTCGCGGGCGTGCCGTACTCGTCGACGGGGGCAAGGGTCGGGTCACCTTCGACGGCGGCGTTGTCACCGAACGCCGAGATCATGTTGACGGCGCCGGCGACCGGTTCGGTCGCGCGGCCGGTCACGTCTTTCATCTCGAAAAACGTCCGGTCGAACTCCTGCCAGGTCACCTCCTCCTCGTTTCGCGTGACGATTCCGTACATACACCACAGTTGGGGCCGAGCCCCCTAAGGGATTCGAGAACGAGTGGTTGACGAGCGATACGCTCCCCGGCGTTACTCGCTGCTGACGAGTTTGTAGGCCAGGGCGATAGCGACCAGTGCGATAGCGAGTTTCAGTTTCGTAGACATCGTATCAACCCTCGCAACACTGGATAATAGGCCTTCCGCCACGCATACGAAAAGTTATCATTCGCCACGATGGTGGCGTGGCTCCGAGTCAGAATCCCTCGGTGAACGGCCTGACCAGCCGACGAACCACTCCGGTCACCCCTCCGGCAGCCTGTCGCCCTAGCCCGCTCAACCCCATCTTCTCCTCGTCCAGAGCGTACCGCGGCCGTTCGGCATCCGGATCGACGGCGTAGATTGCTCCGTCCTGCCCCGCGATATCGATCACGTCCCGGATTCGTGAGGGGGTGAGATCACACGCCTCGGCGAGTTCGTCGACCGTCTTCGGTCCCCGTCGTAGTTCGTCGGCGACGAGACTCGTGTGTTGTGTGACGAGCATCGCCTCGGCGCTGCTCAGGTCGTCGTCTGCTCCGCCGGTATCGAGACGCCGACCCTGCACGAAGTCTGCTCGTGCATCGAGGATCAGCCAGAGGCCCGCAGCGACCGCGAGACCGGGCACCAGCAGCCGCACGGTCGTTCCCGACTGTGCGTGTTCGAGCCACAGCCAGGCGGTGCTGCCGGCCGTCACGAGGACGCCGAAACCGACTTTCACCCAGCGCTCGTCGACCCCCGGCAGACCCCGCAGTAGCTCTATCCCCTCCCTGATCGCCACCGCGATAGCGACTCCGGCGAGGATGTCGTAACTCTCGGTCAGCAGATAGACGACCGCCAGCGTCGCTACCCACACCACCACGCTCCGTGCCGAGAACCGGCGTCTGAGGGCAGCGAGTACAGAGCCCATCGTTCAGGGTCTACTCCCAGATCCTTATCAATACAGCGACCAGTTTCGCGGCGAGAAACGAACGAGTCCGGTACGGACGGCTGCTACCGGTCACAGGTCGGGATCGATGATGACTGACTCCCCCTCGTCGTCGACCCGACCGAGCGTGATACTACAGCCCGGACAGGTCACTTCGAGGACGCTCTCGGGAATCTCCTCGGGGACCTCGGCCTTCTGATCGCAGGCGGGACAGTGAAGGGTCTCCGACGGATAGACCCGGGACCGCCCGTCGTCCGACCGGCCGGTGTTCAGTGTCGGGGGCTGTTCCTCGGACTGGTGGTCGTGTCCAGCCGACGACCGCCGTTCGGTTCCCGCGGGGTCGCCGCCCGCCGGTTCCGAGCCGCCGTTGCTCAGTCGCCTGATCGTCCGGGCGATGCGGCGGGCCCGCTGCAACGAATCAGCGACCCCGGTCACGACGTACTCGGTTCTGCGCGTCTCGATTTCGATCTCCGGTGCGACCCCCTCGACGAGTTCCACTCTGTAGATCTGGTCGTGGTCGACGACAATCTCGCGGTCGGATGTCGTCCCGGTCCGTGCCTCGATCACGAGCCGATCTGACTCGACGACGAGCGACAGCGCGATTGCGTCGAGCGTCTCCGCCCCCGAGGAGATGACCCGGTTCGGCTTTGCGATGTACGGAAGTTCTCCTGACATAGTCGTAGCTATCGAGTACGGTCTCAGCGGTCAGCGGTGGCTCGTCGTCTCCGTCGGATGTGTCGGTAGCCCACACAGACCGGCGCTCGACGGGAGCGATACCCCGGCTCAGTCATCGTCCTGTCGACTCTGGTCGAGCTGTTGGTCTCTGGTCTTGACCCCGTCACGGAGCGAGGAGAGCGCCCGATACACCTCCCCGAACTCGTCGTTTCTGTTCGCTTCGAGCTCCGTATCCAGCTCCCCCTCCTCGATCTGCCGTGCTCGTTCCGCGAGCACCCGCAACGAGGACAGCGTCTCCCTGATGAACGCGGCGAAGGTGAACACGATCCCGACGAGAAGAATCAGAAAGATCGTCACGAGTCCAGACAGCAGCTGCTGTCGGGCCGAACTGCCGAGCTCCGGCGCCAGGTTCGTATAGAGGTTTACCGACGCGGCCGCGACAGCCGCGAGCAACAACAGCCCGACGGCCCCGAACTTCTTCCTGTACTTTCCTGTTCGTTTTTTGTCGTTAACCACGACCTAACTAGCGAACCGACGAATAAATATCGTCCGCTCGGGTGGATATTTGTCACAAACCGCCGTCCATCACTGAGAGGCGGTCGGAACGTCGTACGACAGGAACGTGTTCAGCGTGTATTGCCTGAACAGAATAATTGACATCAATCCGACCTTTGCGGCGATATCGAGCGTCGTGATCAGAAAGCTCAGGTCCCCCGCCTGAACGGCACCGAGACCGATGGGACCGAGAAAGTACACCACCGGGTAGATGGCCCACGTTGCGATCGTCAGATCCCGGAGGCTGATGAACAGGCTTCGGGAGGTTCGCGAGGCCCCGATCAGCGCGCTGCTGAACGTCTGCGCGAACAGGTAGACGAGCGCGACGAAACAGATCGTCGAGGCGCTGAATGCGATCCACTGGATCGTCCCGGACTGGGTGACGAACACGTAACCGAGCGCGATCATGACGACGTTCGCGAGCACGGCGGCCAGTTTCGTCGCCCGCTCGACGCCCGCGAGTCTGCCGAGATAGTAGGTGATAAGCGGTGTCGTCACCATCCAGTCGGCGAACCGCAGGGCCTCCAGCCCCACACCCACGTCGACGGTCCCGGACTCGACGGCGTACATGCCGACGTACGCCGTCCCCGCGACGGCCGCGATCACTGGCGGCAGGAAGTAAAACGGCGACCGGATGCTCCCGTTCTGCACGGCGAACAACACGAACAGCACCGCGGCCGTAAAGAACACACTCGCCCCGATTCCGAACCAGACCGCTGCATCAACCATAGCTACCAGTAATACGGCCGTAAAACTCATAAATCCAATCTTCCCGGCGACGTGCTCACCCCGAATCTGCCCGCGTCTCGGGTGCTACCCCGGTCACATGAAGTCGGCAATCCCCGACTGTTTGTTGTTGTCGTTCTCGAAGATGCGCTCGATGCGCTGTTCGAGGATCTGCAACCGCTGTTTCGTGTAGTCGTCGGCGCCGAACTCCTCGGCGACGTGGATTGCGGTGTCCATGTACTTGTTGACGGATCCCTCGTGGACGGTGAGGTTGATATCGCCGCCGCACTCCCGGCAGTCGCCGGTCAGCGGCGCGCGACGGTACTTCTCGCCGCAGTCCAGACACCGGAACTCCTGGCTGGAGAAGGCCTTGAGATTGCCCAGCAGATCCGGCAGGAAGTGGAACTCGATGATCCGCTCGGCCACGTCCGACTCGTCGACGGCCCGGAGTTTCCGCGACAGCGCCAGTTGGGCGTCCATCTTCTCCTCCATCGATCCCAGGGTCTTGTACGCAGACAGATCCGGACCGGCGGCCAGATCGGTGGTGTCGTGGGTGTGATCGAAGCCGGTGTACTGCTGGTCGGTGTCCAGCGTCTCCTCGGCGATGGTCATGATCTCTTCGACCTCACCGGTCTCGGCCATCTCGCGGGTCGACTCGTAGAACTCCCGGGGATAGCTCCGCATGATGTCGACGTTGTGGGCCTCGTCGTCGATTTCGGCGGGGTCGATCCGGGAGGACATCACCAGCGGCGCGTCCATCCGCCCCCCGCGCTGGTCGGGTAGAAAGCTCTCAGAGAAGTTCAATAACCCGTCCAGAAGCAGCATCACGCAATCTTCGTCGCCGTCGCACTGGCCGCTGAAGATGTCGTTTGCAACCAGCGCGTGAGTATCTTCGACGGTGACACAGTAGGTGTGCGAGATGTCGGGCTCAACGTGTTCGACGGAGACCACTTCGTCGAGCCAGACATCTCCGCCGTCGCCGAGTAGCCGCTGCGGTCTGGTCTCGGTACTGGCCAGTGACGCTTCGAGTTGGGTCTGTTTTCGGGGCAGGTCAAAGCCGATACGCGAGGCGAACCGTGCGGCGTTTTCCGAGGTGATTTTCAGCACCTGCGTCTCGAAGGTCGGATCGCCGTCGTAGAATTCCGCGATGGCGCCGGAGTCGTATGTCCGACGCTCCGTGTACGTTTTCGCGGCGATACCGAACCGTTTCAGTGCGCCTCGAAGGTCCGATTCGAGCTCCGTACTGACGGTGTGTGCTCGGACTTCGATTCGATCCGCTGCCGTGCTGCCGTCGCCGGTGAAGTATCCCGAGAGGAACTTCTGGAGTTGCGGCTTCGGTCCACTGAACAACGGCTCGGGGATGCGCTTCGTCTCCGCTCGCGCGCCGAGTTCGAGCACGTCAGTGAACAGCGTCCCGACAAGTCGGCTCGAAGCCGTGATTTTCCACTCGTTTTCCTCGTAGGCGTCGACGCCGAGTTGGTCGTCGAAGGTCTCGGTGACCAGTTCCCGGGCGGGTTCGTCCGGGACACAGATTGTCGTTTGGTAGAACGACCCCTTTTCCCGTCGGGTAAAGCCCTCCGCCGCGTAGTAGCCGAGCAGTGTGGCGAACTCCTCGTCGATGCTGAACCGTCGGTCGATCTCTGCCGTGTCTCGCCGCACAGCGAGCGTGAGATCGTCGGGCAGCGTCTCGACGAGTTCCTCTCGGCTCACGAGGTCGAGAAGCCGAGCGGCCGGGACGCTGTCACGACTCACCCAGTTGTAGACCGTCGACGTACTCACCCCGAACTGATCCGCACACGGACCGACGTACCCTTCTCCGGGCGTATGCTCTCGGAACAGTTGCTTGATCCGCTCGGAGCCGAGGCCCCGGATCATCAGATCCTCGTTCGGGATCGAGTCCGCATCGATGAATGCCGCAAGTAGATCGAGTTCGTACGGATCGCCGTCGTAGCTAATCTCTTTGGGTGACGGAACGGTGTCGCCGGCGGCTATTTCCGTGGCTTTGACGCGTTCCGGACCGTCGGCGTATCGAATCAGTTCGTGGTCAGGAGTGACCGTCAGCGAGCGACCGCCGCGGGTTTCGATCGCGACCATGTGCTCCGGGGCCGGATGCTTCGAGACGGCTTCGATCTGAGCGGACGCCTGCGCTCCGTCGTCCGTGACCGAGGGGACCGAGAGCGGGGTCTCAAGTTCCTGCACGAGTGTCCCGACGTCGTCGGGTTCTGGATCTGTCAGCCGGTCCTCGACGACCGATTCGATCCGCTCGTGGTGCCGGTTCCCGTCTTCGTCCTCGTACCAGATCTTCGTCTCGGGATGGAAACAGTTCCGCCGTTTCGCGGCGTGAAAGTACGGATGAGCGTATCCGACGGCGGCCGACGTGAATCCGATCACTCTCCCGACAGTCGCCGCGCTGGTGTGCGGTGCCATCCCGAAGACGAGTTCGCCGACCAGGTCCTGTCGGTCCTCGAACTCGTAGTACGGCTCCAGCCCGTAGTACTGCTCCAGGAGGTCGTCGACGAAGTCGGCGGTCCGGAGCATGTGTTCGGCCGCGCCGTCGGAGAGCACCACGTCCTGCACCTTGAGTTCGACCAGTTGGTCCTCGTGGCGGAGCGGGTCGCCGCGGATGTCCTCGGTGTAGCCCAGTTCCTGCAGATCCTCGACGGTCACGTCCAACTCCGACGGCCGGACGGCGGTCACCGGCAGGTCGGTCATGTCGTAGCGGACCGTCCCGTCCTTGAACGCCGACACGTCGTGTTTCGCCCGCAGAATACCCTTTTCTAGCGGTTCGGGCGTCTTCTCCTTCGAGGAGAGCCCCTTGACGGCCTTGAGTTTGTCGTACGCCGAGGGGCGCTCACCGACGGTCTCTAACGCCGCGTCGAGTTCCTCGTGGATGTCGAGGGTCTTGGTCTGGGTGGGAGAGGCGAGCGTCTCACAGCGGTCACACTCCGCGCGGCCGGACTCGTCCGGTTCGACTCTGCTCTCACAGTCCGGACAGATGTAGACCGCCTCGGCGACGCCGCCGCAGTCGGGACAGCGCGGCCGGTGGGTGCGTCTCGAACAGTCGACACACTCCCGGCGGCCGACCTCGACCTCCACGTCGCCCTGGGTCCCCTCGACGGAGTCGCCGTGGGTCGCCGCGTCGCCGACGGCACGCTGGCTTCCACCGGCCTCGCCGATGGGGAACAGGGTGTGGACTGCCGGCGAGAGTTCCCGTTCCTCGGACTTCTCCGGCCGGCCCATCCGGTTGCCGATCCGGGTCGGCGCGCGCTCGCGAACCTCGAAGGGAGCGACCTCGTTGATCGCTTTGATCGCGTTCTCGCCGTCGGCGTACTCCCGGGCCTCGGCGCTGAGGTCGGCGAGGTCCCACGTCCGTTCCAGCGTCTCGTCGAACCCCAGCGTCCGGACGAGCGGCCGCCAGACCGGAATCTCGACGGTGTCGCCCTGCTGTGTGTGCTCGACCAGCAGCGCTTCGAGCACGCCGCGAATCTCCGCGTCGCTCTCGATCACGAGCGTCTCCTCCCCGTCCGGCGAGCCAGCGGTGGGCTGTCGCGTCGCGCCGTCCGCGAGTGCCACCTCGCCGTCGGCGACGGCGTCAGCGAGGCGGTCGACCTCCGCGACGCTCACGTCGTGCCAGAGGTACGTGTACTCGGGATGCAGCGCCACGTCGTACTCCTCGGTCCACTCCAGCGCCCGCTCGGGGCTGGGGTGTTCGAGGTCGACGGCTACGTCGTCGCGCATCGCCTGCACCGACGCGCCCGCTTGCTCGAACTCCTGGACCCACCACTCGTAGACGTAGGAGGCCGGCGCGAGCGGGTGGTTGTTCTCGACGAACTCGCCGTAGTTGACGAGATACTCGCCGAGGTCGAGGATCTTCTCGACGCCGTTGCGGATCTCCAGCGCCTCGTCGGCGTCGTTGACCTGGCGCACGTCGCCGTTGGCGAGTCGCACCGTCGGCCCCTCGATGGAGTCGACCGGAACGATCCCCGCGGCCTTGCCCGGTCGCTCGGTTTTGACCTGGGTCCCCGTCGCGAGAAAGTCGTCGACGAGGTGCATCGTCGCGGGGTGGATGCCGGCGGTCGCGTGGCCGTGATTGCGCGCACGCCCGTACCGGAGCCTGAACCCGCCGGTTTCGCTGGGGTGTGAGAAGACTGGCCGGCCCGCGATCAGGTCCTGCAGGAACTTCTTGGATTTCTCCGCGCGCGGCGGGCCGTCGGTGGTTTCCTCCTCGTCCGCCTCATCTTCGCTCTCCTCCGCGTCGTCGCTCTCGTCGGCCGCGTCCGTCTCTTCGTCTGTGTCTCCGTCGCCGTCCCCGTAGTTGCCGTCGATGAGATCCTGGAGCCACGGCCACTCGACCTCGTCGAGACTGCGGGTGTACCGCTGGATCTTCGGCGCCTTGAGCGCGATTCCCTCGCCGAAGACCAGACACATCCCGCCCCGGGCGGAGTTCGTGTCGACGCGTTCGAGGTCACGAAACCCCGAGACTTCCTCGTCGCCGGTCGCCTCGCCGTCGAGCATGATCGGCATGTTGCTGGCGATGAACTTCGCCTCCTTCTCCTTGGGCGCGTACTGCAGGCCGGTCTCGCTGTCGTACAGTTCCACCTCCTCGGCGTAGCGGTTAATCTCGTCGTCTCTGGGCTTGTACTCGTCGATATCGAGCAGCGTCCGGGCGTAGTCCGCGACGAGCACAGACAGCGCCTGTGCGGTCCCGCCCGCCGACCGAATCGGACCGGCGTAGTAGATGTTGATGAACTCGGTGCCGTCGTCGTTCTCCAGCAGTTCGACCCGGTCGATCCCCTCGATCGGGGCGGCGACGACGCCCTCGGTGAGCAGCGCGACGGCCGTCCGAACCGCGCCCTCGATTTTCCCTTCGCGGGACTCGTAATCGCCGACGGTCCCCTCGACGAAGTCCTCGACCAACTCCAGGGCGGCCTCCTCGCGGGAGAACTCCCCTTCGAGTTCCCGCACCCGCTCGGCGACGCCGTCGATACCGAGGATGTTCTCGACGCGGTCGGCCATGTCCCGGGCGGTCGGAATCTCGACTTCAGGCGTGGGGTCGCCGCCGCGCTCGCGCGCCTCGTTCGCGACGGCCATCGCCCTGTCGAGTTCCGTCTCTAACTCGTCGAAGTACCGCTCGTCCTCGGGTCTCATCGCCTCACAGGCCCCAGAGATCCAGGTCGGTTACCTCGTCGTGTTCCCGCTCCAGGGTGGTGTCGAACTCCCGAACGTAGAGTTCGCCGGCGAAGGTCGTCGCGGTGTCGAGATGGCCCGCCACGGTGGTGCCGTCCGGCCGCGAGAGCGCGACGTGGGTGTGTGCGAACCGCTCGTCGTACAGCCAGGAGATGTTCCCTACCGCGGGAACGACTTCCAGTGGCTCGTCGAACTCGATGTCCTCGTACTCCTGGCTCTCCTGATCGTAGAACTGCAGCGTCGCGTCCTGGACCGCGCCGAGGCCATAAAAGAAGGCGGCGTCGATCCCTTCGTCGTCGGCAAAGTCTTCGATCTGTCCGCGCCAGTCTCTGCCGTGTTCGAGGCGTGCGACGTACTCCCGTGCACCCTCAACTTCCTCGTAATCCATGTTGGGATTCGAGGAGAGCGAAGGTCAAAACTGTACTGGTCACCGCCGACACGGTCGGCCCTCACAGACTCCCCGCGAGTTCGAGACCGAGTCTGATTCCGACCGCCGCGACGATCGGTATGGTGAGGTTGTCGTCGATGACGTAGCCGCGGATGATCGGCTTGACGCCGTCGGCAATCGTCCCCGCGAGACCGCCGCAGACGACGACAATCGGCGTCGTGTAGTAGAAGGGCGCGGTGATGGCCGCACTGACGACGAACATCGCGAGCAGCGCCTTCGGTCGTTTGACGACGCGCAACTCCTCGCCGCCGACCGTCCCGCTGATCGGATCGCCGAGCGTGAGCATCAAAATTGCGGGGACGGCGACCTGTGGCTCGAAACTGACGGCCGTAACCGTACTCGAGAGCATGTAGAGGACGTACCCCGCGATGTTGTCCTCCTCGTACTCCCGGATCAGGTGGGTGAACAGCCACACGTCCAGCCCGACGATCAGCCGGAGCGATTCGAGCACGATTGCGCCGCCGGCGAACAGCAGATACAGCGCCCTGGCCTGGCCCCACGTGATGAGGTTGAGCAGATACAGAAGCGGGATACCGGTGCCGCTCGCGTGGACGAGCCGGCGGCCGACCTCGCCGCGGAGCCGTTGTTCGATCCGGCTGAAAGCGGTGGGTGCGGAGGACATCCTGTCTCAGAGACTCTCGAACGATTCCCTCCCGTCGCGTAGCGCGAGCAAGGTCTCCTCCAACTCCTCGATTGCGACTCGCTTCTGGTCGGTGCTATCGCGCTCTCGCACCGTTACCGTTCCCTCCTCGAGGGTGTCGTAGTCGACGGTCACGCAAAACGGCGTGCCGACCTCGTCCTGCCGGCGGTACCGTCGCCCGATGGCCCCGGAGTCGTCGTAGGTCACCTCCAGGCCGGCGGCCCGCAGGTCTCGGGCCACCTCCTGCGCGCGTTCTGCGAGGCCGTCCTTGTCCATCAGCGGGAAGACCCCGACGGTCGTCGGCGCGGTCTCCGGTGGCAGGGAGAGATAGGTCCGCTGTTCGCCGTCGACCTCGTCGTCCTCGTAGGCGTGCGCCAGGACGGTGTAGATCAGTCGATCTACGCCGAAGGAGGGCTCGACTGTGTGGGGGGTCACGTGCTCGCCGGACTCGGTGACCTCCTCCACCGCGAAGCCGGTCCGCTCGACGGGAATCTCGTAGCGCTCGCCGTCGACGGTCACCTCGACGGTGTCGCCGTCGAAGGCGTCGGGGTCGCGTTCGGCCAGCGCCTGCAGTTCCTCGCTGATCGCGCCCGCCGCGCCGCCGAACTCCGGACCGAGATAGCTCATGTCGGGGTCGACGGTCGGCTTCTCGACGGTGACCGGTTCGTCGTACTGCTTGAAGACGGAGTACTCCTCGCCGGAGTGTTTCTCGTGTTTGGCGAGGTCGTAATCGCCCCGGTAGGCGAAGCCGGTGACCTCGATCCAGTCGCCGTCGATTTCGGTCTCGGCGTCCCAGCAGTCCGAGGCGTAGTGTGCCAACTCGCCCGGCAGGTGCTGGCGGTACCGGAACCGGTCCATGTCGACGCCGATGCGCTCGTACCAGCCCTTCGAGATGCCGAGGTAGTAGGCGATCCAGGGGTCCGCGACGACGCCCTCGTCGACGGCCTCTCTGACGGTCAACTCCTGCACCTGCCCGTCCTCGGCCTGCTGTTGCTCGACGGAGTACAGCGGCAAGAGTACGTCTTCGACGCGTTCGATCGGCGGTTCGTCCTCCTCGGGATCGATGAAGTGTTCGAGTTCGGCCTGGGTGAACTCCCGGACCCGGACGAGGGCGTTCCGGGGGCTGATCTCGTTGCGGTACGCGCGGCCGATCTGTGTCACGCCGAAGGGCAACTGGTTGCGGGCGTACTCGGCCAACTGCGGGAACTCGACGAAGATGCCCTGTGCGGTCTCCGGCCGGAGGTAGCCGGGCGAGGAGCTACCGGGGCCGATGTTCGTCCCGAACATCAGGTTGAAGTCGTCGATCGGTTCGCCGGCGAGGGCGGCCCCGCAGGTGGGGCAGTCGATCTCGTACTCCGCGAACAGGTCCTCGACCTCCGCAATCGGCAGCGCCTCGGCGTCCTCGACTTCCGATCCCGGTTCGTCCTCGACGAGATGATCCGCGCGGTGGCTCTCGCCGCAGTCCGGGCACTCGATAATCATGTCGTCGAAGCCGTCGAGGTGGCCGGAGGCCTCGAAGACGGCCTCGGGCATCACGGTCGGCCCGTCGATCTCCATGTGGCCCTCGCGGGTGACGAACCGGTCTCGCCAGGCCGACTCGATGTTCTCCTTCAGCGTCGCGCCCTGCGGGCCGTAGGTGTAGAAGCCGGCGACACCGCCGTACGAGCCAGAGGACTGCAGGAAAAACCCTCGCCGCTTCGCCAGTTCCGTCAGGCGGTCGCCTTCGCTCATTGGATCGCCTCCAGCAGATCCATGTCCTGGACGATGCCGGCCAGGCGGCCGCTGCTGGCCAGCGGGATCTGCTCGATGTCGTGTTCGATCATCTGCTGTGCGACCTCCTCGACCGGCCGTTTCCGGCTGACAGTCACCACGTCGGCGGTCATGAACTCCGAGACGTCCTCCGCGGGAATCTCGACGTTCCGGGTCGGCATGTAGCGGTTTCCGACCGCCTTGATCCCCTCCCAGGCCCACTCGTCGTCCTGGTTGGCGATGGACTCGCCGGTGTCCTCTTCGCCTTCGACCACCCGGGCGACCTCGATGATGTCGACTTCCGTGAGCACGCCGGCCATGGCGCCGTCGTCACCGAGTACCACCGCGTACGGGACGCCCGCGAAGGACAGTTCCCGCTCGGCGACCGGCAGCGGTGCGCCGCTGTAGACGCAGTTCACCTCGTCTTTCGCGACATCCCCGGCGGTGATCCCCTCGCCTGCTTCGCCGTGTGCGATAGCCCGGACGATATCGGTCACCGTGACGATACCTTCGAGGGTCTCGCCGTCGACGACCGGCGTCCGGCGCTCTCCGGTCTCCGCCATCTGCGCGGCCACCTCCGCGAGCGTGGCATCGAGCGTCGTCGTC
This sequence comes from Halovenus carboxidivorans, assembly GCF_009831575.1. Taxonomy (GTDB): domain Archaea; phylum Halobacteriota; class Halobacteria; order Halobacteriales; family Haloarculaceae; genus Halovenus; species Halovenus carboxidivorans. The sequence continues at coordinate 508,103 of NZ_WUUT01000001.1, forward strand.
GGCACCTCCTCGGCGAGCAACGCGAGTTGGTCCTCGTCGGGGCGTTCGATGAGCGCCTTCCGGGAGATGATTCCCCGGTAGATTTCGCGACCGTTCTCGATTTTGATCGCGGGGACGGAGGAGAACTGACGATCCTGCAGATACTCGAGGACATCGTCACGGGTGCCCGGAATCTCGACCGTCACGACATCCTCGGCTGGCGTCATGATATCTTCGACGTTCATACTTGCGTCTATTCCTCGCCCCACCCACTAAGTACTTACACTTCTCCCCGGACGGGGACGGGCCTGTCCCCGCACCGAACCGGGAAACCGCCGTCTCAGACCCCTTTCGGCGCTGCTTCTCTCAGTATTCTCATGTTATCTGTTGTCTCTATGTGATGTTTTACCAACTATTGTCCGACAGACGGCATGCACTCCAGCGGTTTCAGTCGCCAGATCTCACTATTGATTCCGATACGTTTATGCTTGGTTGTTACATACTCTCATACATGGAGTCGGATACTGTTGTCCAGACTGCGGGGGAAGCGGACTCGGAAGTCATGGCCGCCATCGAGGATGGCTCACGGGAAGAGTTCATTCTCGCGGACATCAACACAGACGACGCGTTCGTGACGATGCCGCTCGAGGAGGCAGCGTCGCTGCCGGCCTGGCGGTAACGGGGGGTACACTTTCTGTCGTGTGCGGGTACGTGTCACGTTCACAGGCGTGTCTCCAGAAAACAAAGGTTATCTCCCCGCCACGGTTTGTAACGCGCATGAAGGTACTCGTCACCGACCCGATTGCGGAGGCTGGCATCGAACGGATACGCGAACAGGGCCACGAGATCGAGAAGGCGTACAACCTCTCTCAAGAGGAACTGCTCGATGCCGTCGTCGACGCGAACGCCCTGATCGTCCGCTCGGGGACGGAGGTCACCCGCGAGGTGCTCGAAGCCGCCGAGGAACTGGTCATCGTCGGCCGAGCCGGGATCGGTGTCGACAACATCGATATCGAGGCCGCGACGGACAACGGGGTCATCGTCGCCAACGCGCCGGAGGGCAACGTCCGGGCGGCCGCGGAACACACCGTCGCAATGACGTTCGCGACGGCCCGCTCGATTCCGCAGGCCCACGAACGCCTCTCCGACGGCGAGTGGGCCAAGGGTGACTTCCTGGGGACCGAAGTCAACGACAAGACCCTGGGCATCGTCGGCTTCGGCCGGGTCGGTCAGGAAGTCGCGAAGCGACTGAACAACCTCGGGATGGAACTCGTCGTCTACGATCCGTACATCAGCGAGGAACGCGCCGAGCAGCTCGGCGCGGAGCTCGTCAACGATCTCACGGAGTGTCTCCGCGCGGCTGATTTCGTGACGATCCACACGCCGCTGACCGACGAGACCGAGAACATGATCGGCGCCGAGGAACTCGCACAGCTCGAAGGCGGCTACGTCATCAACTGCGCCCGCGGCGGTATCGTCGACGAGGAAGCGCTCGCCGAGGCCGTCGACGACGGGATCCTCAGCGGCGCTGCGGTCGATGTCTTCGCCAACGAACCGGTCGAACGGGACAACCCCCTTCTGTGGGTCGAGGATATCATCGTCACGCCACACCTCGGTGCCTCGACCGAGGCCGCCCAGGAGAACGTCGCCACCGAAACCGCCGAACAGATCCTCGCGGCCTTCGAGGAGGAGCCGGTGATGAACGCCCTGAACGCCCCCTCCGTCGACGAGAGCTCCTTCCCGAAAATCGAGCCGTACATCGACCTGGCGGACACCGCCGGCAAGATTGCGGTCCAGTTGTTCGACCAGCGCGTCGAGGAAGTCGATGTCGAGTACTTCGGTGACATCGCCGACGAGGACGTTGATCTCGTCACCGCCAGCGCGCTCAAAGGCGTCTTCGAGCCCCTGGAGTGGCAGGTCAACGCCGTCAACGCTCCCCGGGTCGCCGAGCGCCGCGGCATCGACGTGACCGAATCCAAGTCCCGCCAGAGCGAGGACTTCCAGTCCCGCGTGACCGTCACGGTCAGCAACGACGAGGACAGCGTCAGTGTCTGTGGCACGCAGTTCGTCGGCGACGACTCCCGCATCATCCGGATCGACGGCTACCGCGTCGACGCGATTCCCCACGGCCACATGCTCGTCGCACGCAACGAGGACGCTCCCGGCGTCATCGGCTTCATCGGCAGCGTCCTCGGCGAGGCCGACATCAACATCGCGGGGATGTTCAACGGCCGCGAGACCATCGGCGGTGAGGCGCTGTCGGTCTACAACCTCGACGACCCGGTCTCGGAGGAGGTCCTCGAGGAACTCAACGCCGACGACCGCGTCATCGACACGAAGTACATCTCGCTGAACGGTCGGTAACGCCCGCAGAACAGCCTACTTTTCGTCCGTTTCGTTGCTGTCGATACCGACCTCGGGTCGCTCGAGCAGTCCGTCGAGGCCGTCCTCCGGCGTGTCCGGACGGCCGACCATCGTCCTGACCGTCTCGCCGGGCGCGACGGTCGCCTCGAAGGTCAGCCGCTCGCCGAGTCGCCACCCCTCGTTGAGCGGCTGGTCCGCGAGGGCGTCGGCCTCCCCGAGCACCGGTTCGCTGATGGTGATCTGTACCGGATCGTCCCGCGCGGATTCGATCTCGTACGCCGTCACCGGAGCGTCGAGCGTGTCGTCGACGTACTTTTTGACGATCACGTCCTCGCGGGCGACGGTCTCGCTGTGTTCGGCGCGGCTGATCACGTCGCCGACGATCACCGACCAGACCTCGGTCTCGCTGCGCCGGTCGAAACCCGGCATGTCGGGCTCCTCCTCCTCGTCTTCGTAGAGTTTCTCGATGGGGGCCTCCTCGACCTCGAACTGCTTGGCCCAGTCTGAGGTGAACAGCACGTACAGCCCGCCGGCGAGGACCCCGAAAAACGTCACCGCGGCCGCCGGCAGCACGAGAAACCCGAAGGGGCTGGTCTCGGGCGTCCCCAGGGGGCTGTCTTCGACCGTCGAGTTGGTGGTCGTCCCCGGCGAGAGCGTCACGTCGGCGCCGGATTCGAGCGCGTACAGTCCGCTGTTCTCGCTGCCGATGTAGAGCCGTCCGCCCGCGACCGCGGGCGAGGCCGAAATCGTCCCCAGGAGCTCGGTACTCCACCGCTCGTCTCCCTCCGTGGTCAGCGCGAACACGTCGTTGCCGAAGTTCGTGACGTACACCGTGCCGTCGACGACCGCCGGCGTGGAGTTTATCTGGCGTCCGGTGTCGAACCGCCACTGTTCCTCGCCCGAATTCACGTCTACCGCGTGGAGGAACTGATCTCTGGCCCCGACGTAGACGTAGTTCGAGGTCGCCGCTGGGGCTGCGACGATCGCTCCGCCGGTCTCGTATGTCCACTCCTGTTGACCGTTGGCGCTGTCGAGTGCGTAGACGAACCCGGCCGCGCTCTGGACGGCCGTGACGTAGACGGACCCGTTCGCCACCACGGGGGTCGTCTGGATCTGTCCGTTCGGGACGATCCGCTCCCACTTCTCCTCGACACCGCTTTCGGTCTCCGTGAGTGCGTAGACGAGACCGCCCGTGTTCGCGGCGTAGACGGTCACGCCGCCGTCGGTGACGACCGCGGGTCCGCCCCGAATCTCCACGTCGTCGGTCGTCTGTTCGCCCGTATCGAACGTCCAGAGCTCGGAGCCCGCCTCCGCGTCGATTGCGTAGACGGAGCCGTCGGTGCTCGTCGCGTAGACGGTCCCGTCGTAGACGACCGGCGCACCGCGAACCGCCCGCTCGGTGTCGAACCGCCACTGTAGTTCGGCGGTGTCCGTGTCGATCGCTCGGACGGTTCCGCTCTCGTTGCCGACGTACACCGTCCCGTCGGCGACCGTCGGGGGCGCTTCCGAGGGCGCACCCAACCCGACCGGCCAGCCGTCGACCAGTTCGCCGGTCGTCGCGTCGACGGCGTAGAGGTTACCGTCTCGGTTCGCGGCGTAGACCACCCCGTCGCTGACGGCGACGCTGGCGCGGTAGGCCTCCTCGGCGTCGAGATACTGCCACGACCCGCCGGGGTTTTCGGTCACCCCGGTTCCGTTGGGATTGTGTCCTGTGTGTGTCCGGTCGTAGCCGAAGGTCGGCCACTCCTCCGCAGTCGACTGCTGGGCGCTGACGCCATCGGCGACGGCCGCTCCCACCGCGGCCGTCCCGATCGTACCCAGCAACTCCCGGCGCGTACATCCCGAGTCCATTACCCCCAGTTACGTGTCCGGGGTTAAAACGGCGTTCTCTCGCACCGATGGGTCGCCCCGCGACACCGCTCGTCGTCGCCTCCGGTCCGGCGACTCCTGTCGACGGACCGACTGGAGTCGGTCGGCTTAAGTCAGATCTGTCCGTGAGTGCACACAATCGATGGCCGATCTGTTCGTCCTCGCCCTGGCGATTGCCCTCCCGTTCCTCGCGGCGGTGTTCGCGCCCCTTCTGTACCGCTTGCTCGGGGAGACCGTCGGCTACGTCGGCGCGGTCGTCGCCGCCGTCTGCTTCGCTCTACTGCTCACCCAGGTCGGTGCCGAGGGGACCGTCTCGACCCCCTGGATTCCCTCCATGGATGTCGCCTTCCGGTTCACCGTCGACGCCTTCGGGTTGCTCTTCGCCCTGCTGGCCAGCGGCATCGGGATCCTGATCTTCGCGTACGCGAGGGAGTACATGCACGGCAAGCCGGATCTCGGTCGCTTCTACATGGCCCTGCTCGCCTTCATGGGCTCGATCCTCGGGGTCGCGCTGGCGGCCGATCTCGTCGCGCTCTTTCTGTTCTGGGAGCTGACCAGCGTCTGTTCGTTCGTGTTGATCGGCTACTACACCGACGACGCGGAGTCGCGGTACTCGGCACGGATGGCGATGGTGATTACCGTCGGCGGGGGTCTCTGCCTGCTCGTCGGCATCCTCCTGATCGCGGTCGGCGCCGAGTCGGTCGGGCTGGCACCGTTCGACCTCGCGGCGATTCTCGCCAACCGCGGCGCGGTCGCTGACGCCATGCGCGCACAGGGCGTCTTCCTCCCGGCGCTCGCGCTGGTCGCCGTCGCCGCCGCCGCCAAGTCCGCGCAAGTTCCGCTGTACGTCTGGCTGCCCGGTGCGATGGTCGCCCCGACCCCCGTCTCGGCGTTTCTACACTCCGCGACGATGGTCAAGGTCGGCGTCTACGCCCTCGGCCGTCTCCGCCCGCTCTTTCACGGTCCCGAGTGGATGGCGCTGGTCGCGACTCTCGGGATGGTGACGATGACCGTCGGCGCGCTGTTGGCCGTCCTCGCGACCGACATCAAGGAACTGCTGGCGTACTCGACGGCCAGCCACCTCGGCCTCATGGTCGCGGCCTTCGGCTTCGAGTCACACTACGGCGCGGAGGCGGGGGCCTTTCACCTGTTCAACCACGCGCTGTTCAAGGCCACGCTCTTTCTGGTCGCGGGAATCGTCGCCCACGAGGCCGGCACTCGGGCCATCGACGACCTCGGCGGCCTGCGCGAGGATCTGCCGATCACCGCCGGTATCACCGTCCTCGCCGCGCTGAGTATGGCCGGCATTCCGCCGTTCAACGGCTTCTACTCCAAGGAGATCCTCTTCGAGGCCGCGTGGGAGGCCGCCGTCCACGGCGGCGGACTCCTGTGGCTCTACCCCGCGACGGCGGTGTTCGCGAGCGTCTTTACCGTGCTGTACTCGCTTCGGTTTCTCTGGCTGTTTTTCGGCCCCCGGCCCGACGGCCTCGGTCCGGTCCACCGCGCGCCGCTCGGTCTCCTCGCGCCGCCGGCGGTGCTTGCCGTCGCCGTCGCCGCCGTCAGCGTCGTTCCCGGCGTCGCCATCGATCTCCTCGTCGACGACGCCGCGAGCGCGACGGCGGTGAGCCACGTCGAAATCCACGCCGGCATCCCCACGTCGCTGTCAGGGCCGGTCGTCATGAGCGCGATCACCATCGCCGTCGGCGTCGCCGCGTTCCCGTTTTACGACCGCATCCGCGCGTCCCTCGAGCGCGTTCGCGCGGCGACGACGCTCGTTCACCCGACGGTTGGGTACGACGCTCTCCTCTCCGCGACGGACCGTGCGAGCGGTCTCGTCGGACGCTCGGTCCACAACGGATTGATCCGGACCTACGTCTGGTGGGTGTTGCTCTCCGCCTGTGTCCTCACCGTCGCGGGGTACGCCACGGCCACGACCGGCCTGCCGACGCCTGCCGTCGCGGAGACGCCGGTCGCGCTCGTTCTCGTCCTCGCCGTCGCCGTCGTCGCTGCCGTCGCGGTCACGACCGCCGACAGTCACGTGACCGGCGTGCTCACGCTGGGGATTCTCGGCTTTATGGTCGCAATCTTCTACATCCTCGCCAGCGGCGCGGACCTGGCGCTGACACAGTTGGTCGTCGAGACGCTGTTGCTTCTCATCTTTCTGCTCGTCCTGGAGGAGCTACCGGCGTACTACGGCGAAATCGACCTGCTCCGGGCGGCGAGAGACGGTGCGCTCTCGGTCGCCGTCGGCGCGACGGCGTTCGTCTCGGTGCTGTACGCGGCCCCCGACGGGGCCGGCGCTCCGACCCCGACGGCGTCGTTTTTCACGAACAACGCGATTCCGGAGGGCGGCGGTGCGAACATCGTCAACGTGATCCTTACGGATTTCCGGGCGTTCGATACACTCGGTGAGTCGATCGTGATCGTGCTGGCCGCGCTCTCGGTGCTCGTCCTGCTGACGATGCGAGACAGGGGTGAGACACAGTGACGACCGTCATCACGCGGACGACCGCACGGATCGTCGTCCCGATCATTCTCGTCGTCGCCGTCTCGCTGTTTCTGCAGGGCCACAGCCTCCCCGGCGGCGGTTTCATCGGCGGCGTGCTCACCGTCGCGGCGTTCACGCTGGTGTACGTCGCCTACAACCTCGACTACCTGGAGGCCGGCGTCCTGGACCGAGAGGTCGATTACGACCGCCACATCGGCCAGCACCGCACGGTCGCGGCGTACCGTCGCCTGTTCGTGTTCGGACTAGCCGTCGTCGTCGGGAGCGCCGTTGCCGGACTGTTCGTCGGGTCGCCGTTTCTCGCACAGACGTACACGTACGTCCACCTCCCGCTGTTTGGCGAAATCGAACTGGCGAGCGCGGTCGTCTTCGACCTCGGCATCTACTGCGTGGTCGTCGGTGGCCTGCTGACGATCTTCTCGGTGGTGGGTGCGGAATGAGTCTCGCACTCGCCGCGACGGTCGGCGTGCTCTTCGCCTTCGGGACCTTCCTGCTGCTGCGCGACGACCTCGTGAAAGTGGTCTGGGGGCTGGCAATTCTCTCACAGGCGGCGAACGTCTATCTCATCTCGATGGGCGGGATCACCGAACCGACCGGCGATACGGTTCCCGTCCTCGCGGAGTACTACGCGCCGTTTCCCGAGACGGCCGATCCGGTCGTCCAGGCGCTCGTCCTGACGGCCATCGTCATTAGCTTCGGGATGACCGCCTTCGCGCTGGCGCTGTCCTACCGCGCCTACCAGGAAAACGAGACAATCGACGTGACGGAGTGGCCACAATGAGTCTGCTGGCACTCGCTCCGATGCTCGCCGTGTTGCTCACCGGGACAGCGGCCCTGCTGGTCCGCGGATGGCCCCGCCTCCAGCGGGGGGTGAGTGTCCTCGGAACCCTCGGGTACGCCGGCGCGGTCGGCTCTCTCTGCTGGCAGGTCGTCTCCGGCGGCGCTGTCGTCTATCAGGTCGGCGGCTGGCGCGCCCCCTTCGGGATCACGCTCGTCGCGGATGCCCTGTCGGCGTTCATGCTCGCGCTCACGGCTATCGTCGCCGTCTACGCGGTCGTCTTCTCGGTTCGGTTCATCGACGACCGCAACCAGCGGGTCTACTACCACCCCATGTTTCAGTTTCTCCTGCTGGGCGCGACCGGCGCGTTGCTGACGGGGGATCTGTTCAACCTGTTCGTCTGGTTCGAGGTGATGCTGATGGCGAGTTACGTCTTCGTCGCCTTCTACGGCAACGCACAGCACACCGCCGCCGCCGTCCGGTACGTCGTGCTCAACATCATCGGCGGCGTGTTGATGTTGCTCGGCATCGGTGGACTCTACGCGACGACTGGCACGCTGAACATGGCCGATATGGCTCGCGTCCTCGCCGACCCCGGCGGCGTCACCGGGGCGGTCGTCGGTCTCTCGGCGCTGATCTTCGTCACGTTCGCGCTGAAAGCCGGGCTCGTCCCGTTTCAGTTCTGGGTTCCCTCGGCCTACCGCGCCGCGCCGCTGCCGGTCGTCGCGGTCTTCGCCGGTGCGACGAAGAAGGTGGGGATCTACGCGATCATCCGGCTGTATTTCACCGTCTTCGGAAACGCGGACCTCTCGGTGGCGGTCCCGGGTGCCGACGCCGGATCGTCGATCGGGTTTCTCGCCCCCGTGTTGGTTCTGATGGGCGTGGCGAGTATCCTCGTCGGCGGTCTCGGCGCGGTCACCCGGGACTCTCTGGACGAGTTGTTCGCGTACTCCAGTATCGGACAGATCGGTTTCATCGCCGTTCCCATCGGCATCGCCGCCGCGAGCACCGGTTCGCTCCGACATCTCGGCGTGCTCGCCGCGCTGGTCTTCGCGTTCCACCACGCGGTGACCAAGGGCCTGCTCTTTTTGTCGACCGGCGTCATCCGTGACGCTGTGGGGACGACACGACTCTCTCGGCTCGGTGGCCTCGCCGATAGCTCGCCGGCGTTTGCGAGCGTGATGCTCGTCGGCGGACTGTCGCTGGTGGGAATCCCTCCGCTCGCTGGCTTTTTCGGCAAACTGTTCGTCTTCGACGCCGCGTCCCGGCGGTTCGCCGTGGCCGCCGCCGGAACGGAGACGACCGCCGGTGCCGCGGCGATTCTGCTCGTCCTCGTCGTCGGTGCCGTGCTGACGATTCTGTACTCGACGCGCGCGTGGATGGGTGCGTTCTGGGGCGGTCAGACCGAGGCCGTCGTGCGCGGCCGGATCGATCCCGTCGAGGTCGCGCTGCTGTCGACGTTTGCCGCCGTCGTTCTCGCCTCCGGCGTCGGCTTCGAGCCGATCGTCCAGTTTGCCGACGCCGCCGCCGACGCCGCGCTCGATACCGACGGTTACGTCGACCTCGTTCTCGGGGGTGAGCGCTCGTGAAGATCAGACGGTGGCTCGTCGCCGGCCTGCTGTTCGCCGTGCTGTGGGTGTTCGTCGCCGGACCGAAACCGAAGCCCCAGCCGGTGGGCACGACCTTCCTCGTCGGTCTCGGCGTCGGCCTCCCCGTCGCCTACGTCTTCCGCCGACTCTACGGTGAGGAAGTTGACGTCAGCCAGACGCTTTCGGCGGTCCCGTACGTCTTCCTGTACGTGCTGGTCTTCTTCAAGGAGGTGCTGATCGCGAACCTCGACGTGGCCTATCGCGTGCTCGTCCCGGACCGGGCGCTGGAACCGCAGGTGGTGCTGGTTCCGCTCCGCGTCGAGACGGCGCTGGGGGTGACGACGATTGCCAACAGCATCACGATCACCCCGGGGACGGTGACGCTCGATCACGACCCCGACGAGAACGCGCTGTACGTCCACATGATCGACGGCCGCTCGCCCGAGGCGGTCGTCGAACCGATCCGTCAGTGGGAGGACTACGCGCTGATGATCTTCGACGAGCGGCGGTCGCCGGCCGACCCGCCGCCGGAGATCACGGTCCACCCGCCGGATCACCCCCCGGAGCCGAAGAGCATCTCCGAGGACGAGCGCCGCGAGCGCGTCGGAGGTGAGAACGATGGTTGACGCGACGACGGCGACGGTCATCGACGCCGCGCTGATCCTCGTCGCGGCGCTGTGTCTGCTCTGTGGCTACCGGGTCATCCGCGGCCCGACGGTTCCGGATCGCGTCGTCGGTCTCGACACCATCGCGACGAACGTCATCGCGATTGCGATGCTGGTCGCGCTGAAGACCGACCGGGGCCTGTTCGTCACGGTGAGTATCGTCCTCGCCATCATCGGTTTTCTCTCGACGGTGACGGTCGCGAAGTACATCACTGAAGGCGACATCATCACGCGGAGGCAACGATGACTCGCCGTGGCCCCGCGGGAGGTGGGCGCTGATGGTGGACCTGCACGTCGTCGAGCAGGTGACGATCAGCGCCCTCGTCGTGGTCGGCTGTTTCTTCCTCGCGGTCGGCACGCTCGGACTGCTTCGGCTCCCGAACGTCTACAACCGGATGCACGCCACGAGCAAGCCGACGACGCTCGGCACCGCGACCATCTTCCTTGCGGGATTCGTCCAGTTCGGCCCCGGCGGCGCCGGTCTCACCTCGCTGGTCGGGATCGTCTTCCTCTTTCTGACCGTCCCGACGGGAGCGCACATGATCGCCCGCGCCGCACAGAAGATCGGCGTCCCCTTCCTCGGCAGCGTCACCTGGCCGACCGAACACCGCGACGCCGACCCCGACAGTCCCGCGACTCGTCCGGAAGGCGACGACACCCCGGAGGACTGATCGGCTGGTCAGCCCCTGCACGACCCTTTTCACCCTCGGGCACCAATCCAGGTCGTGAACCGTCGGACGTTCGGCATCGGCGTCGGTGTCGGTGCCGTCGCGACGATCGTCGCCCTCGCCGTTCTCGTAGTCGCCGCTGTGCTCGTGTTCGGGCTGCCCGTCGACCAGTTTTTCGCGCCGACCGAGACCGGAGCCGGGTCCGGACTCTCGGCCGAGACCGTCGAATACGAGGTCCTCGCGGAGAACCTGGACGTCCCGTGGGAGGTGGTCGTCCTCGGTGAGGGGCGCTATCTCGTCACGGAGCGGTCCGGCGACCTCCTGCTGATCGAGGACGGCCAACGGCGCGTGCTCGAACAGTTCGACGAACTCGACACCCCACCGCTGGGAGAGGGCGGCTTGCTCGGCATCGCCGTCCATCCGAACTTCGAGGAGAACAACTATCTCTACGTCTACCAGACCGTCGCCCGCGAGTCAGTCGAGAACACGGTCCGCCGTTACGAGGTCGACTTCGCCTCTAACGAGCTTCGAAACGAGACGGTCATCATCGACGGCATCCCGAGCGACCGGTTTCACAACGGCGGTCGGATCGCCTTCGGGCCGGACGACCACCTCTACGTGACGACCGGTGACGCGACCCAGTCCGACCTCGCACAGGACCGCGGTTCGCTGGCGGGCAAGATCCTCCGACTCACCCCCGACGGCGGGGTCCCCGAGGACAACCCCTTCGGCAACGAGGTGTACTCCTACGGCCACCGCAACCCGCAGGGGCTGGCGTGGGACGATCGGGGCCGGCTCTGGGCGACCGAACACGGGTCGGACGCGCGGGACGAACTCAACCTCGTCGAACGGGGCGCGAACTACGGCTGGCCGGAGATTCGCGGCGACGAGACCGCCCCGGAGATGCGTTCGCCCGTCTTCCACTCCGGCGCGTACGAGACCCGGGCTCCGGCGGGGACGGCCGCCGTCGACGGCAGCGTGTTCTTCGCCGGGCTACGCGGCGAACGCCTGTACGAGGCGACGATCACCGGCGAACGAGTGAGCGCCTTCACCGCGCACTTCTCTGGCGACTTCGGTCGGATCCGCGGCGTCACGGTCGGCCCCGACCGGGAGTATCTCTACCTCACGACCAGCAACACCGACGGCCGCGGCGAGCCGGGGGCGGACGACGACCGACTGATTCGGATCCCCCTGGCGGCCTTTTGATCGGACCGAAACCTGTTTGTGCGATCCTCCTGACAGGTGGCGTATGGCCGGACAGAACACGGGCGTCGTCCTCGCGGCGATGATCGCCAACGGAGCAATCGCGGTGTTGAAGTTCATCGGCTATCTGCTCACGGGGAGTCCGTCGATGCTCGCGGAGACGTATCACTCGATTTCCGACACCGGCAACCAGGTGTTGCTCCTGATCGGGATCAAGTACAGCCAGCGCGGGGCCACGGAAGTCCACCCCTACGGCTACGGCAAAGCGCAGTTTTTCTTCGCCTTTCTCGTCTCGGTGCTACTGTTCGGTGTCGCCGGGTGGGAGAGCCTGAAACACGGGATCCACGAACTCCGGGCCGGCGGTCACGGAACCGAGACCGGCGCGGCCGAGTTCCTCAGCTTCACACTCGACGTCTCGCTTCCGGTCGACGCCTTCTGGGTATCGGTCGCGATTCTAGTGGGCGCAATCCTCTTCGAGACGTACGCCTTCGTGAAGGCTCGGGCCGAACTCAAACGGCAGATGGACGAGTACGGCTGGTCGGGCTACCGGGAAACCTTCTCCGAGACCAGCGATATCACGACGCTGACAGCCTTTACCGAGGACACGATCGCGCTAATCGGTCTCGTCGTCGCGCTGGTCGGCCAGGCGGCCTCCCGAGCGACCGGCAACCCGACCTACGACTCCCTCGGTGCGGTGGTCATCGGCGTGTTGCTGATGCTCTTTGCGCTGTTGCTCGCCTTCGAGAACAAGCGGCTGATCCTCGGGGAGAGTCTCGCCACGGACGTGGAACGGGATCTACAGGCCGCCATCACCGATCACGACGGCGTCGCCCACGTCGACGACTTCCGGACGATGTTCATCGGCACGGGCCAGGTTCTCGTCACGGCGGACGTAAGCTTCGACTCGGGACTCGAAACCGGTGAGATCGACGAGGACATCCAGCAACTCGAATCGAAGTTGGAGGGGATCGACGACCGCGTGAAACTGGTCTACATCGAGCCCCGACTCTGAGGCCGCCCCCGATCAGAAGGTCTACTACCTCGGCCGTCCAGGATCGGATATGTCACTGTCAGCCGAGCGGATTCTCGTCACGGGCGGTGCGGGCTTTGTCGGCTCACATCTCGTCGAGCGACTACTCGCGGACGGCCACGACGTGCGCGTGGTCGACGACCTCTCGAACGGAAACGAGACGTGGCTCCCCGACGAGGTGGAACTAGTCACCGGCGATCTGGCGGATCCGGAGATAGCCGCGGAGGCGATCACCGCCGACCTCGACCTCGTCGTTCACCTCGCGGCCGACAAAGACGCCTCCCGGGACGACATCGCCCAGTTTCAGTCGAACACGACGCTGACCGAGACGGTGCTGGATCGCATGGAGGCGGTCGGCCTCGATCGGATCGCATTCACCTCCTCCTCGACGGTCTACGGCGAGGCCCCTCGGCCGACGCCGGAGGATTTCGCCCCGCTGGAACCGATCAGCATCTACGGCGCGGGTAAACTCGCCGAGGAGAGTCTACTTTCGGTCTACGGCCACAGCCACGGCTTCACGGTCTGGACCTTCCGGTTCGCCAACGTCGTCGGCCCGCGGCTCCGGGGGGCGGTCGTCCCGGATTTCATCGAGAAACTCCGCGCCGATCCCGACCACCTCGAAATTCTCGGTAACGGCCGCCAGGAGAAGTCCTACCTCCACATCGAGGACTGCGTCGACGCCATGTTGCACGTGATCGAACACACCGACGATCCGGTCAACACGGTCAACCTCGGCACCCGGACGACGACCTCCGTCGACCGCATCGCGAGTATCGTCGCCGAGGAGATGGGCGTCGACCCCGACCGATCCTACACCGGCGGCGACCGGGGCTGGACCGGCGACGTACCGAAGATGCGCCTCTCGATCGAGAAACTCGCCGCGCTCGGCTGGGAGCCGACGCGGTCGAGCGACGAGGCGATCCGGGCGGCGACCCGAGAACTGCTCACAGAGCTGTAGACGGGGCGGTTTCGACGAGTATAAGGGTTTAGGCAGACCTAATCCGGGTATGGAGCTGACCCGCCGTGACGCCGTCGCCGCGCTGGCCGCAATCGGTGGTGCCGGCGGCGCGGCCTACGGCTACTCCCGTCTTCGCGACGACGACTCCCCGGAGCCGTCGAGCCCCTCTGACGAGCACGTCCTCGACACGATGCAGGCGGTCGCGGAGGTCGTCTATCCGAGCGAACTCTCGGGAAGAGAGGCGTTCGTCGAGGAGTTTGCCAGCGCGCGGCTGGCGACCGACGACCACGGCGCGGGGATCAGAGAGGCGGTGGCGGTTCTGGACGACCACACCGATACCTGGTACGACGAACAGTTCGTCTCGCTCCCGGCAGTCGTCCGTGAGAACGCCCTCGAAAACTTGGGCGCGGACGTCGCGGACGAGGATCCGACTGGCTCGACGGCCGAGCGGGTCCGTTACTATCTCGTCAACGAACTGTTGCTCGCGCTGTACAGTTCACCGACCGGCGGGAAACTCGTCGGCATCGAGAACCCGCAGGGCCACCCCGGCGGCATCGAGAGCTACCAGCAGGGCCCGGACGCACTCGACAGATGACCGACCGAACGCCCGTCTCCGACGCTTCCGTCTGCGTGATCGGTGCGGGACCGGCGGGCGCGCTCGTCGCGGACAGCCTCGCCGCCGACTACGAGGTAGTGGTCCTCGACGCCGGCCCGCGGTTCGACCCCGACGAGCGCGTCGACCGCCAGGAGCGGGCCATCCGGCCCTACTACGACCGCCCCGACGTGTGGGAGATGGGCGGTCCCCGCGACGATCACGACGCCAGCGGCGAGTGGTTCTACCCGCTGAACCACGCCCGCGTGAAAGGCATCGGTGGCTCGACGCTGCACTGGCAGGGGATGGTGATGCGCCTCCACGAGGACGATTTCAATTCCGGCAGCGCCCGTGGGGTCGGCCCGGACTGGCCCATCGAGTACGAGGATCTGCGCCCGTACTACGCCCGGGCGGAGCGGGAACTGGGCGTCGCCGGGGCCGACGACAACCCCTACGGCCCGCCCCGCGAACAGCCGTATCCCCTGCCTGCCTTTCCGCCCTCCTACAGCGACTCGCTGTTCGCCGAGGCCTGCGAGCGTCTGGGCATCGACATGCACTCGGTCCCGAACGCTCGCAACTCCGAGCCCTACCAGGGGCGCAGCCAGTGTGTCGGCTACGGCACCTGCCAGCCCGTCTGTCCCTCCGGCGCGAAGTACGACGCTACCGTCCACATCGACAGCGCAGAGCGCCGCGGAGCGACCGTGATCGACCGCGCTCCGGTGCAGTATCTCGAACACGGCCCCGAACGGATCGACGCGGCCGTCTACGCCACCCCCGACGGCGAGGAACACACACAGCAGGCGGAGGCGTTCGTCCTCGCCTGCGGCGGCGTCGAGACGCCCCGACTCCTCCTGCTGTCGGCGTCAGAGACCTACCCCGACGGACTGGCCAACACGAGCGGCGCGGTCGGCCGGTACTTCATGGACCACCTCTTCGCCGGGACCGGCGGCGTCGTCGACGAACGGACGCGTCAGAACCACGTCGGCTTCTACACGAGTTCCTCACAGCAGTTCTACGACGAGGCCGACGAGGAGTTCGCGCCGATCAAACTCGAATTCTTCAACTACGACGGCCCGTCCCCGGTCGAGACGGCGCTGTCGGCCGACGAGTGGGGCGACGACCTGCTCGGCCGACTCCGCGAGGACTACGGCAACCACCTCGGCATCGGCGCGCTGGTCGAACAGCGCCCGCAGGCAGAGAGCTACGTCGGTCTCGGCGAAGAGACCGACAACCACGGCAACCCGGTGCCCGACGTTCACTGGACCGTCGACGACCGCGCACTGCGGACTATCGAACGGGCTAACAGGATTCAGGAGCGGATCCTGAACGAACTCGACGCGGAAATCACCTGGCAGGTCGGTCCCGACGGAACCGGGCCCGCCTACCACCACATGGGCACGACTCGAATGGGGACCGACCCCACCGACAGCGTCGTCGACCCGGAGTGTCGCACGCACGACCTCGACAACTGCTGGATCGCCTCCAGCAGCGTCTTCCCGACCGGCGGCGCGGTCAACCCGACGCTGACCATCGCCGCGCTCGCGCTCCGGACCGCGGACGCAATCGACCGCTCGCTCGATAGTTGACGCGGCGACACTAATTTAGGCAGACCTAAACGCTTAACCGTCCCTAGTAGCAAGGCAGCACAATGAGTCGAGCAGAGGACGAATCACCGGGTACAGAGGAGGAGCCATCCGTTACCGCCGTCGAATCGGTCGCCGACGACGAGCCGTACACGTTCGAGGACCTGAGTGTCGTGATGGGGACTTACAACGAGGAGGAGGCGATCGAGACGGTGCTGACGGATATCGAGGAGGTCACCGACGGCAAAGCGGAGGTCGTCTGTGTCGACGGGTCGTCCGATAGAACTCCGGAGATTGCCCGCGAACACGGTGCGACGGTGATCGAACAGGAACCGCAGGGTTACGGCGTCGCCGTGCGCGAGGCGATTCTCACGCCGGACCGACCGATCGTCGTCACGACCGACTGCGACGATACCTACCCGATGGAACAGCTCCCCGAGTTTCTCGACCTGATCAACGAGGGGTACGACGTGGTCAGCGGCGACCGTCTCTACCACGGTGCCGAGGCGATGCCGGCGTTCAACCGACTCGGCAACCACCTCTTCGCCCTCGGCGCGAGCGTCCTGATGGGGACCCGCGTCCACGACACGACGACGGGCATGCGCGCGTACCGCCGCGAACTCGTCGAAGAGATCGAGTGGACCGAGAACACCGGCCTCTCCGCCGAACTGCTGATCCGACCGGTGATGCGCGGCTACGACGTTCGCGAGCACCCGATCAACTACGCCGAGCGCAAAGGCGAGACGAAACTCGACCCCATCGAGGGCGGCGCTGCTATCGCCAAGTCAATCGTCAAGGTCGCGCTCGAAGAACGGTTCCGCTGACGGTCCTCACTCGCCTTTTACGGAGAGATTCGCTCGCATCGAAATCCCGTCGCGGTGCTCGCCGGGCACGTACGCGGACTCGCCGCCACACCGCGAGGGGACCCGACACACCTCCAGATACGGCGACAGCGCCCGGTACTGCCCCTCCTCGCGGATCAGCGGCAGCCTGACGACGTACTCGAAGCCGCCGAGGCCACCCTGTCCGACGTAGCCGACCAACCGGAGGTCGCTCTCGCCGTCGTGGGCGACGGTGAGATTCTGCCGGAAGGCGGACGAACGGACGGCGATACTGCCGTCGTCAGCGACCACCGTCGCCTCGATTTCCTCGCTGATCCGGACGGTCGTGCTGTTGCCCTCGCCGTCGACGCTGGCTCGGAGTTGGATTACCTCCGCCGAATCCGGGACGCCGAGCGTGAGATTCATTCGCACCCGTTCGCCGCTGACGTGTTCGATCTGTCGGAGTCGCGGTGCGACCGACCGGCCGGTAAACGGTGCCCACTCGCCGCGGATCGTGTACCGGTACAGCGTCCGCTCGGGGAAGGCTTCTGCCACCGCGAACTCCCGGTGTTGGAGGGCGTAGATCACCTCCCCGTCGAAGCCGGGGTCGTTGCGCAGTTTCTGGAACGGGTGGTTGAGCCAGTCGCCGTACGGCGTCGGCAGATAGACCAGCCCGTTCTCGACGGACTGCTCCTCGAAAGGCTGGTAGGCCGTTTCGTACTCCTGGGTCGTCTCGTAGTTCTCCGCGAGCGGAACGGCGACCGCTCCGGCGGTCACCCCCGCCACGACGAGGACGGCGACGACTCCGATCGTCGGGAGCGCCCGCGCGGCGGGGCCGTCGAGCCGTCGCTGGAGGTCGACGACAGCCGACCAGAGCCACCTGAGCCCCACCGCGCAGAGTGTCACTGTCGACAGCAGCAGTCCGACGTGGTAGTACGGACCGAGCACGGCGACGAGCCCGTCGCTGGGGTCGCCGAGTTCACCGAGGACGTTCAGCGTCCCCCAGAAGTAGACGTTTCCGAGTGTGATCGTCAGCCCCGTCCCGAGGACTGCGAGTAACCGAGGATCGGTCCGTCGCGTCGTGTCTCGGAGGACTGTGCCGGCGCCGACCGCAGCGATCACGCCCCCGAGCGGCGCGGCCGGCACCCACCGGGTGAGATAGTACCAGAGGTTCCGAGCGTTCGCTTCTATTGCCAGCGCGGGCGTGTACTCACGGTCGTAGCCGGCGATTTCCCGTTCACCGAAGCCGAGTCCGTCCCGCGGGGCGAAGGCCTCGTAGGGGAACAGCAGGGGGTCGCCCGTCATGACGGCGTTGTAGCTCAGCGCGACGGTGACGCCGACCAGGCCGAGCGCGGCGATGATCGCCTGTCGCAGTATCGTCGCCCGGTCGAGGCTCCGCAGCGTCCACAGCGCGTGGCAGACGAACGGGGTTGCGAACAGCACGGCAGTGTACGGGCGTGCCCAGAAGGACAGCCCCACCACCGCCCCGGCGACGGCGGCCCACCGTCCGCTGTCGAGGCGGTCGGCCCGAAGATACGCCCACGCGAACAGCAGATTCAACGTGAACGCCGGCACGTACGGGAGAAAGACCGCCGCCTGGAGGACGAACAGCGGTGAGACGACGAGTAGCCCCGCCGCGAGCAGTCCGGTTCTGTCGTCGATCACCTCGCTGACGACGGCGTCGGTCAGCGCGACGGCCAGCGCGGCCAGCACGGCCAGCGTGAGCCGATACGAGCCGACGAGACCGCCGAGCGCGAACAGCCCGGCCGTGACCGGCGTGTACTTGGGGTAGATTCCCTCGCCCTCGGCGACGAAAAACCACGGCCGAAACGACTCCTCGACGGGTGGGTACATCCGCAACTGCCCGTCGAGCAGCATCTCCGCCTGCTGGAGATAGACGGCCTCGTCGTGGTTGGACGTCAGATGCGGGAAGACGCCCTCCCCGATCAGAAAGACGCCGACGCCGGCCAGCACCGCCAGTACCAACGTGGCCTGTCGGTCCCGGGTCAACTCCGAGCGGCACCGCTCTCGCAGTCGATCGAGTCGGGTGTCGGCCGTCGCCGTCATACTGTTCTCACCTCCTCTCCGAGCGCCCGGTGGCTCAGGTGCCGTCGTAGCCGTCCTGCCGAAGGATGACGACCATCGACAGTGCCGAGACACAGACCAAGAGTAGCGCCGGCACGGCGGCCTGACCGTAGTATGCGGCTTCCTGGACCTGCCAGATGTAGGTGACGACCGTCTGGCTGCCGATCGGTGCCAGGATGAGCGTCGCCGGCAACTCCTTCATCGTCGTCAGGAAGACCAGCGCTCCGCCCGCGACCAGCCCCGGGGTGATCTGCGGTAACACCACTCGACGGAACGACCGCAGCGGCGAATCGCCCATCGACCGAGCGGCCTCGACGTACTTGGGGTCGACCTGCAGAATCGAGGATTTCATCGTTCCGATGGCCTGCGGGACGAACCGGATCACGTACGCGAACACGAGGATAACGACCGTCTTGTACAGCGCCACCCGGAGCCCGAAGGAGATCAGCGCGAGACCGACGACGATCCCCGGGGTCGCGTAGCCGATGTAGCTGGCTCGTTCGGGCAGCGAGGCCAGCCTGGAGTCGCCCCGAGCGGAGAGATACGCGAGCGGCAGGCCGACCACCACAGAGATGATCGCCGCCGCGAGCGAGACGCTCATCGAGTTGAGCACGTAGCCGAACTCGAACTCGAAGCCGCCCGCCGCGTAGCCCGGGGAGGGCCGGCGCAGCCACATGACGAGGATGCCGATCGGCAGCGCGAGTCCGAGGCCGGCGATCAGCGCACAGAACCCGACCGCCGGCCACTTCCAGTAGCCGAGACTGATCCGACTCGGGTCGCGGTCGCCGCTCGAGACGTACGCCCCCTCGTTGCTGGCGCTGATGCGCGACTCCAGCCGCAGGATGACGACCGTCAACACCAGCAACAGAAGCGAGAGCACGGCGGCCCGTCCGAGCGCGAAGTTGTCGTACCAGACGTAGATCATCCGGGTGAACACGTCGTAGCGCATGATCTGCGGCGTTCCGAAATCCGACAGCGTGTACAGCGCCACCAGGAGCGATCCGGCCGCGATTCCCGGCTTGATCTGTGGCAGCGTCACCCGCCGAAAGGCCTCCCACCGGGTGTGGTTCAGCGTCCGCGCGGCCTCGACGACCGTCCCGTCGAAGGCGAGCAACGACGCCCGCGTCGTCAGGTAGACGTACGGATACGTGTACAGCGTCAACACGAGCGTCGCGCCGAGCAGTCCGTATATCTCGGGCAGTTGTTCGACACCCAGCGGGGCGAGAATATCCTGTAAGACCCCGCGCGGACCGAACGCCGAGACGAAGGCGAAGGCGCCGATATAGCTGGGAATGACGAGCGGTAGCGCCGCGACGACGGTCCAGAACCGCCGGAAGGGAAGGTCGGTCTGAACGGTCAACACCGCCAGCGGCACGCCGATCAGGATCGAACAGCCCGTGACGGTGGCGGTCAACACCACCGAGTTGACGATGATGTCGAGCGTGTTGGCGCTCGAGACGAACGCGGTGATTTCCTCGAAGCCGAGCGCGCCTGCCTCCCGAAGCAGCCACGCGAACGGCGTCAACAGAAGCAGCGCGATCAGCGTCGCCAGGAGGGCAAGCCCGACCGCGAACGGCCGCGAAGACTCGAATATCGCCTGTAGCCGCTGGCGTCCGTCGTCGAGTCGCGCCAGCAGTCGACGGCGACGGGATCGTTCGGTTGACTCCGGTGTACCGTCCATCCATCTGGAGTTTGGCGTCTGCTCGTTAGAGGATTCCGGTTTCGTTCAACAGTTCGAGCGTCGGTTGCGTGTCTGCCAGTTCCGCGAGATCGATCTCCGGCGGGTTCAGTTCGTCGATGGTCGGCAGTCCACCCACGGGATCGACGCCCGGAATCGTCGGGTACGCGAACGTCCGGGTCGCGAAGAACTCCTGGGCCTCCGCCGAGAGGAGATGTCGGATGAAGTTCTCGGCGAGTTCGGGGCTGCTGGCCCCCTCGATGATCTGCGCACCGGAGACGTTGATCAGCGCGCCCGCGTCGCCGCTGGTGAACGCCAGTTCGATGGGGGCGTTCTGACGCTGGCTGCGGACGCGCAGCGCGTAGTAGTGGTTCGCGAAGCCGGCGTTGAGCGCGCCGTTTGCCACCTCGTTGGAGATGAGGAACTCGTTGTTGAACTCCTCGACACCGGCGCTGACCATGTCGTTCAGCCAGGCTCGCGTCTCGGATTCCCCGCGGATCAGCCGCATCGCGGTGATGAAGGACTGGAAGGCTCCGTAGGTGGGTGCCCAGCCCATCGAGCCGTCGAGCGCCGCCGTCCCGGGGAAGTCCTGCACCGTGTCCGGGATGTCGGAGGCGCTCAGCTGGTTGGTGTTGTACGGCACCGCACGGGCGCGACCGGCGAAACCGATCCATCCCTCGGCCTGTAGCGCCGCGGGGACCAGGTCGGTCGTCTCCGAGGACAGCGACTGTGCCGCGTCGCTCTGTGCGACGTTGCCCAACGCTCCGGCGTCGACCGCGAGGAAAAGGTCCGCTGGGCTCGCGCCGGCGTCGACCTCCTCGGTGATCTGGTTCGAGAGCTGACTCGACGAGCCGCGAGAGGACTCGTACTCGAAGTCCGGGTAGATCTGACCGAACAGATCGATCAGGTCGAGATACAGCCCACTCTCCCCGCCGCCGAGATAGAAGACGAGTTCGCCTTCGAGATCCGGCAGGTCCGCGATCGAGGTCCCGCCGGGCTCGGGCCGTTCCGACACCAGCGGCCCCGAACCGCGGAAATCGGAGATGCTGAACTCGAGCGCTTCGCCGTTGTCGTCCCCGCCTAGCATGCCGAAACAGCCCGCCAGCCCCGCCGTACTCGCCGCCGCGGCACTCGCCAGAAACTGACGGCGTCTCGTGCCGTTCGTCCGCCCGATTCGACTGTCGCTGTGTTCGCGTTCGTTGGTCATTGTTTTAGGGTTGCCTAAATGACGGTTATATGTGTCGGTTCAGTCGTCCGCCGGGACTCGCTTGAGCGCGCTCAGCGCGTCGAGCCAGTCGTGCATGTGCTCGCCGACGTACGGCAGGAACTCGCCGTTGCGGTACGCGTCGGTATCCGCCGCACAGAGCGCGTCGGCCATCGCGCGGTAGGCGTCGACGTAGTTGTCCGCGCCCGTTCCGGCCTCGTCTACTAATTCCCAGATGTGCTCGTTCAGTTCGAGACCGGCGACCTCGTTGTGCAGGTCGTCGAAGGTGGACCGGGCGGCCTTGTTGTGCTCACAGAGCGGCCGGCCGTTGTAGACCTGCTTGCCCAGCAGATCGCAGGCCCGCTTGAGGAAGACGCCGCTCCAGATGTCGTCGAACCGGCCCACGTCCCACTCGTTGTCGTCCATCGGGAGCTGGTAGAAGGCGGGGATCACTTCCCGCCGGAAGGCCAGATTCATCGAACAGACCGTGAGGTAGTTGCCCTCCGCGGCGACGAAATCCGCGCCGAAGTCGTCCTTTTCGGTCCGGGTCTGAGCCTGTCCCTGCAGATCCCCGTCCATCAGGATCCGCACCGCGTCCAGGTCCGGCACGTTCGTCCACAGCCCCTGCGAGGCGACGATATCGCCCTGTTCGATGGTCTCCGTCCCCGTCGTAACCGTCTCGTCCATCGCCGAATACGGGTAGCCGCGTGGATACAACCCGTGTTCCTCCGCCTCCTGATAGAGGACGTTCACCCACTGCGTGTCCGAGGAGACGGACTCGATCTCACCCTCGAAAGCGAGGTTCTCCATGTGACCGCCGAAGAAGTCGCTGTCGTGTGGCAGGGTGTCGTCGTCGATGAAAACGCCGTACTCGAAGCGAGGGTTGTCCCACATGTACAGCAGGCCGAAACTCGTCTCGGCGTGACTCGCCGCCGGCACGACGTGGCCGTACTCCTCGATGTCCCGATCCTCGTACCACTGCTCGCGGCGACTCCCGTCGAAGACCGCCCCGGAGACGTCCAGGTCGTCCAGCATGGCCTCCATCTGCTCCGTCTCGCAGAAGTCCTCCGTCACCAGCACGAAAAACAGCCGCGACGTGTCGAACCCGTGTTCACGGGCGTTCTCGACGTAGGCCCGCACGCAGTCGTACTCCCGAATCGTCGGGACGATCACACAGATGTCTTGCTCTCCTGTCCGCTGTCTCATACGGCCCAATTTTTTAGGCAGACCTAAAGATTTGACGATTCGGCCTCCGGCTGTGGCGGCTCCTCGCTCACCGTGGTCGGGGAGACGTTCAGCGCGAGGGCGCTCGCCGCGCCGCCGAGGACGGTGACGCCGTTTTTCAGGGCGTGGTCGACGATGGCGGCGGCGAGCGCGGTGGCCGCGGCGACCGGTGAGACGGCGACGACCACCGCGGTGAATGCGGCCTCGTACAGCCCGATACCGCCCTGCGAGAGCGGTAGCACCTTCGCCAGGTTCCCGACGGTTACGGCGAGAGTTCCGATGGCGGCGGTCGTCGACGGCGAGAGGGCGTCGGTCACGGCCCGGAGGACCAGCACCGCAGTCAGCACGTCGAGCGCCCAGACCGCGAGACTTCCGACGCCGATTCGACCGATCGCTCGGGGGTCGGCCGCGACGACCCGCACGTCCCCGCCGAAGTTCACGACGGCGTCGACAACCGGAGCGACTGCCGATCCCTCCGCTCGACTCTCAAGCCACGCGCCGAAGTCTCGTCTGCTGCGGGCGAGGGCCACGAGCACGACGGCCGCACAGATCGCACACGCCGCGACGATCCCCGCGCCGAGGATCGTCGGGCTCGACTCCCCCCCGACCGTCTGGCCGTCGAGTACCAGCCACCCGGTCGCAACCGCACCGAAACAGGCCAGCGCGAGCAGATCGAAGAGTCGCTCGACGGTCAGCGACGCCAACCCCGTGGTGTAGGCCACGTCCCGCCGCGTCTTCAGCAGGTACGCCCGGACCCCGTCACCCGCCCGCGCGGGCACGACGAGGTTCGCGAGCTGGCTCACGAAGACCGCGGCCGTGAGGAACCGCCGTCCGCAACGCCGGCCCATGACGCCGAGAATCCGGTCGTACCGGTGACCGCGGAGCGGCCACGACGCCGCGTACACCCCGACCGCCGCGGCCAGCAGTCGGGGGTCCGTCAGCCGAACTGCGTCGACGACGCGGTCTCCATCGACCGTCCTCGACGCGACGACGACTCCGACGACCACCACCAGTATCGTCCCCAGCAGGCTGAGCCGCCGCTGTGTGAGGTAGCTGGCGTCTCCCTCGGCCGACGACTCCATACCCACCGCTGACCGCTCCAAATATTTAAGCCCACCTAAAACTGGATACTCCCGAGGTTCGTCCCGGGATTTATCGAAAGTCCGACCGGAGACGGGCGAAATACTGTGCCCGATCCCGACGTTCGAATCGTCCGGTCGAGCTGTCGCTAACGTGGCAGTAAAAAACGTCGCCCCCAGCGATTCCCCTCTATGCCGTTACGCGGTAGGACGGCTTGTACGCGATTTCGGTCTGGTGACAGCTCGGACAGACGTACTCGGTGAGTTTTGTCGTCTCGTCGTTGTGGCTCATCCGCGTCCCACACGTTGTGCACTCAGGCATTACGATTCGACGTTAACAACCATGACATTAAAGCCTTATGTTCCTATTATCGATTATACAATGTTAGGGTGGCCGCGGCCCTCGGTGGGACCTAGATGGTAACACTTAGCATACTACGGGCGCGGCGAATCGGCCACCTCCGACGGTCGGGGCTCTGTCGGTTTCAGCGGTTGCCTCGTGACGGTAGACGAAAAGTTCGCAGTTTCGGGCTCCGCGGCGAGACGGGAGTTTTTCGATTTCTGACGGCTGTGCCGTCAGCGCCTGGAAGGGCGGTTAGGCTAGCTTTTCGATGTTGTTGACGACTTCCTCGGCGTACTCGCTGGTGGCGAGCTTTTCGCCGCCCTCGATCTGGCGGTGGAGGTCGTAGGTGACCTTCTTCGAGGAGATGGTCTCCTCGACGGCGTCGCGGATGAGCTGTGCGGCGTCGTTCCAGCCCATGTAGTCGTACAGCAGCACGCCGGAGAGGATGATCGCGGTCGGGTTGACCTTGTCCTGGCCGGCGTATTTCGGCGCGGAGCCGTGGACCGGCTCGGCCAGACAGAGGGCGTTGCCGAAGTTCGCGCCCGGCGCGATGCCGAGCCCGCCGATCTGTGCGCCACAGGCGTCGGAGAGGTAATCGCCGTTGAGGTTCGGCATCGCCAGCACGTCGTAGTTCTCGGTTCGGGTGAGAATCTGCTGGAGCATGTTGTCGGCGATGCGGTCGTTGACGACGACGGCGTCCTCGGGCTGTTCGCCGTCACGCTCCTCCCAGAGGGTGTCCTCGGTGATGACCTCGTCGCCGTACTCCTCCTCTGCGACCTCGTAGCCCCAGTCGCGGAACTGGCCCTCGGTGAACTTCATGATGTTCCCCTTGTGGACCAGCGTGACCGAGTCGCGGTCGTGTTCGAGCGCGTAGTCGATGGCGCGGCGGACGAGCCGTTTCGTCCCGAACTCCGTGATCGGCTTGACGCCGATTCCGACCGCTCCCTCGTGGATCGTGTCGTCGAAGCCCATCTCCTCCTCGACGAACTCCCGGACCCGCTCGACTTCCTCGGTTCCTTCCTCCCACTCGATGCCGGCGTAGACGTCCTCGGTGTTCTCCCGGAACGTGACCATGTCCATCTGCTCCGGGTTCGTGACCGGAGACGGCACCCCCTCGAGGTGGTAGGTCGGCCGGACGTTCGCGTAGGTGTCGAGTTTCTTCCGCAGCGCGACGTTCAGCGAGCGGAACCCGGCCCCGACCGGCGTCGTGAGCGGCCCCTTGATCGCGATCCGGAACTCTTCGATCGCCTTGACGGTGTCGTCGGGCAGGTTCTCCCCGTACTTCTCGCGGGCGCTCTCCCCCGCGTAGATCCGCATCCAGCTCACGTCTCGACCGGTCGCCTGCGCGGCGGCGGTCAGTACCTTCTGTGCGGCTGGCCCGACGTCCGTTCCGATCCCGTCACCGTACAGAATCGGGATGATCGGGTGATCCGGCACCTCGAACTCGTCTGCTTCCTCGTCGAGTACCTCTACCCGTTCGCCTTCGTCGGGTACCTCGATTTGCTCGAATTCCATATACCGGGTGTTCTCCTTGCGGGGGTAAAGTAATGCCGCTTTCTTCGCCACGGTTTGTCATGGTTTTTCCTTGAAGTTCCGGCGGTGACCGCCGCCAGCGGTACACATTCGGTCGTGGGAATTATTACTGGGTCGGTCGATCATCAACTATGCATCTGCTCGCCCACGGCGGGGCCGGCAGCCGTCCCGGTGAACCGACACAGCGACAGGCCGTGCTCGACCGCGCCGCGGCGGCCGGCGTCGACCCGGACAGTCCCGCAGAGGCCGTCGTCGCCGCAGTGACGGTGCTGGAGTCTGATCCGCGATTCAACGCCGGCGTCGGCAGTGCGGTCCAGAGCGACGGCGTGATCCGGACGGACGGCGGGTTCATGCTCGACGACGGGACGACCGGTGCCGCCTGCTCGATGCCCGGTGTCGAACGCGCAATCGAGGTGGCGCGGCTGGTCGCGGAGGAGACACCACACATCCTCCTCTCGGGGGATCACGCTGTCGAGTTCGCGCGTGCGCACGGCGTCGAGACAGACCGGGACCTCTGGTGTGACCGGACCCGGGACCGCTGGGCCGACCTCTCGGATCGGAGCGGCGCCGGGGTCCGCGACCAACTCGACTGGGTGCGCGAGCAGTTCGGCGGCACCGATACGGTCGGGGCAGTCGCGACCGACGGCGACCGACTGGCGGCGGCGACCTCCACGGGCGGGCGATGGGCCGCCCTCGCCGGCCGCGTCGGCGACGTTCCGCAGGTCGGCAGCGGCTTCTACGCGAGCACGGAGGCGGCCGTAAGCGCCACTGGCGCCGGCGAGGCGATCGCTCGGTTCGGGCTCGCCCGCCGGGTCGCCAACGCCATCGACGACGGCGACGACCCACAGACAGCGACCGACCGGCTGATCCGGGCGTTCGGCAGCGAGACCGGCGAGCAGGCGGGCGTGATCGCGGTCGACTCCGCGGGTCGGATGGGATCGGCGTTCAACTCCGAGGCGATGCAGACCGCCAGCGCCCGAGAGCGGTAACACTTTGACTGTCTGCCCCGAACCCGGTTTCATGAGCGACGTGGATTTCGATTCCGAGCAGTACCAGAAACACCGGGAGGCCGGAGAGATTCTCGCCACCGTCCGCGAGGAGACCGTCGAGCGGATCGAGGTCGGGGCGAGCCACCTCGAAGTCGCCGAGTTCGCCGAGAACCGGATCCGGGAACTCGGCGGCGAACCCGCCTTCCCGCTGAATATCTCCGTCGACGAGGAGGCGGCCCACGCCACCCCGCGGATCGGCGACGACTCGACGTTCGGCGAGGAGATGATCAACATCGACATCGGCGTCCACGTCGACGGCTGGCTTGCCGACTCCGCGATCACCGTCGACCTCTCGGGCAACGACGAACTCGTCGAGGCCTCCGCGGAGGCGCTGAACGCCGCTATCGAGATGATCGAACCCGGTATCGACACCGCGACGCTGGGCGACGTTATCGGCCGGACCATCGACGGCTACGGCTACAACCCGGTCGTCAACCTCACCGGCCACGGTCTCGGCCACTGGGAACAGCACACGACGCCGAACATTCCGAACCGAAAGGTTCCCCAGGGGACGACACTGGAAGCCGGCGACGTGGTGGCAATCGAACCCTTCGCCACCGACGGCGGCGGCAAAGTCCAGGAGGGCAGCGAGGAGGAGATTTTCGCCTTGGAGACGGACAAATCCATCCGTGACCGCCAGGCCCGGCAGGCCCTCGAACAGATCACCGAGGAGTTCAGGACGCTGCCGTTCGCCACCCGATGGCTCGACGTTGCTCGGCCGGAGATGGCGCTGCGCCGTCTCAAACAGGAGGATGTCGTCCACGGCTACCCGGTGCTCAAAGAGCAGGCGGGCTATTACGTCAGCCAGAAAGAGCACACCGTCATCGTCACCGAAGACGGCTGTGAAGTCACGACCCGCTGATCCCGCTCACGCGTTGTTCATCCGGCGTTTTGTCGTTGTACCGCACTCGCTGCACGTACTGACCCGGTACGGCTCCCGGGAGTACTCGGCGTTCTGTTGTTTGCCACTCTCTGTGAGAATCTCGACTGACACTTCGTGCGGGGTCTGCTGTTCACAGCGCGGGCACTCTTCGGTGATGTCTGCGACCGATTCGTCTGTCGTTGCCATCGTACCTTCCTCTCTGTCCTATATGGATATAAAAAAGCGAGATCGTTGAGTCTGTTCATCACAAAGTTCGCTCCCAGATCAGTCTTTTCCCGATTTCTCCTCCGATGAGGCCTTTTTTCGCCGTCTGAAATCGCTGGTTCGACTGTTCTAGCCCTGAACGGCCGATATCTTTTTATAGCTTCACCAGCGGGTAGCTCTGCGCCGGTACCCGTTCTCACGATTGAGAATTGGGGCTGCCGCGGGGCCGACTCCACCTCGTCCTCCGGAATCCGGGATTCTTTTACTCGATAATCCCCTCGAACGCCTATGAACGAGACGGCGATCCTTCACATCGTCTTCGCGCTGTCGGTCGGCGCGGGGATTCTCGTCCAGTCGCTGCCGCTTCGCATCGGACTGTTCGCCTTCGGTGGCGCGTGTTTCGTCGCGGGCGTCGTCCTCGCGCGACGGGGGGACAACAACCCCGACTACGCCGCCGACTCGTGAGCTGTCTCACCGGCACTGCTCTCGCCTTCCGGTGTGGTCGGTCACGCGTCGAATACGTTGAAGTGGCTGTAGCCGTTTCGCCGGATATGGACCAGATCTTCGCACCGTGGCGTATCGACTGGGTCGAACGCGAGGGCAACGAGGAGTTCGACGACTGCGTCTTCTGTGAACTTCCCGACGCTGACGGCTCCGACCGGGAGTACAACCTGCTCGCGCGCGGCGAACACGCGTTCGTCCTGTTGAACAACTACCCCTACAACCCCGGCCACGCGATGGTGATCCCACACGAACACACCGGCGAGTACCGCGACCTCGACGAGACGAGTCTCCTCGCGAAGGAACGGCTGGTCCAGCGGACAATCGACGCGATGGACGAGGCCCTCCGACCCGACGGATACAACGTCGGCTACAACCTCGGCCACGCCGCCGCGGGCGGGTCGATCGGTGATCACCTCCACGCCCACATCGTCCCCCGCTGGGAGGGCGATACGAACTTCATGCCCGCCATCGGGGAGACGAACGTGATCGTCGAGGCCGTCACGGACACCTACGACAGACTTCACGAGGCCTTCGAGGCTCAGGACGGTGTCACGAGCGACCGCCCGGAGCGCGCCGTCAGCGTCGACGCCCGTTGATGTTCGGGAGAAGATTTATCGCTGAGAGAACATAGTTTGTTGCGGTGCGGTCGAACGCACCCTGTTGACGGTCCAGTCCCTCGCCCGTTGTGTCTCGCACAGGCCACCCACCCCCAGGCCGTGCGAGCCATTTTTCATCGGTCGGTCGTATGTGTACACATGCGTCACAGTGACAGCAGTTCCCACGGCTGCGGGTTGGACGACGACCCCGAAGAGGCCGCCCAGAAGACGGCGACCGCGACCGGGTTCACCGGGTCGGTTCTGGGCTCTGTCGGCGGGCCGGTCGGTGCCGCCGTCAACGGACTCGTCTGGGGAACCGCCGGCTACGTCGCCGGCTACGCCGCTGCGAGTGCCAGACAACACCGACGCGAGGAGTCGGCCCACGCCGACCACGACGAGTCCACCAACCACCGCGACGACCCGAACGGCGACGCTGCGACCGAATAGCCCCACTACCGTGGGTGTTAATTGGATGGACCCTCCTACGGCGATGTATGAGTGACTCGGAAGGCGGCCCGAAACAGGTAGACAACCCCAGCTACCACAGCGACGATCACACCGCCGTCCAGACCTGCGGGTGGACGAAAAACGCCCTCCGAGGGGAGGGCAAGTGTTACAAGAATATCTTCTACGGCATCGAGTCCCACCGCTGTGTCCAGATGACGCCGGTCGTCAAGTGCAACGAACGCTGTGTTTTCTGCTGGCGTGACCACGCCGGCCACGCCTACGAACTCGGTGACGTGGAGTGGGACGACCCCGCCGCCGTCGCCGACGCGTCGATCGAACTGCAGCGGAAACTGCTCTCCGGGTTCGGGGGCAACGAGGAGGTCCCTCGCGAGCGGTTCGACGAGGCGATGGAACCGCGCCACGTCGCCATCTCGCTGGACGGCGAACCGACGCTGTACCCGTATCTCGACGAACTGATCGAGGAGTTCCACGACCGCGACATCACGACCTTTCTCGTCTCGAACGGCACCAGACCAGAGGTGCTCGCCGACTGCGACCCGACTCAACTGTACGTCTCCGTCGACGCCCCGGACCGACAGACCTTCGAGTCGACGGTCAACGCCGTCGAGGACGACGCCTGGGAGCGACTGATCGAGACTCTCGACGTCCTCTCCGAGAAAGACGAGACCCGGACGGTGATCCGGACGACGCTGGTAGACGGCCACAACATGCACCATCCCGAGTGGTACGCGACGATGTGCGAACGCGCCCGAGCGGATTTCGTCGAACTGAAAGCCTACATGCACGTCGGCCACTCGCGGGGCCGCCTCGACCGCGACTCGATGCCCGACCACGAGGATGTCGTCGCGTTCGCAGAGGAGATGCGGCAGTATCTCCCGCACGACGAACTCAAACAGGTGCCCGCCTCCCGGGTTGCGATGCTCGCCCTCGACGACGACACCTGGGTGCCGAAACTGAAGAAAACCTCCGAGTTCTGGGCCCGGGATCCGCTCGCCGAGTGAACAGCTATCAGTATCGAAAATTGGACGCTCGGGAACCGTTATACCAGTCTGCGCCGAACCGCTCACAACGACCAGACAGGGGCGCGATTATGTCACTCACCAGAACTATCCTGCGAGAGAAGCTCACCCCGGGCGGCTCTACCGACGACCCCGAGGAGGCGGTCCTCGACGCGCTCGACGGCTCCATCGAGTCGGGGGAGGAGATCAAATACCAGTTGCCGGGGAAAGGAACGATCGTTCGGGAGCAGGACGGTCAGACACGCGAACGGACCGTGGCGGGTGACGCAACGGCGCTTGCCGTCGTCACGGATCGGAAACTCGTTTTCGTCCTCGCTGGGCCCGACCAATCCTCGCGGATCGATCTCTCCTACACCGAACTCAAGTCCGTCGACGCCGACGACGGCCTGTTGCGTTCGACGCTGACCGTCGAGGTCTGGGGTGCCGGCGAGTACCGCTTCGCGATTGCCGACGCCTCCGACCTCGGGGCCGCAGTCCAGTACCTCCAGCAGTCCAGTGAGTGCTGGGACCGGGTTATCGCGGTCCTGGAGGACGCCGCCGACCGGACCGCGGAGATGGGCGAGCGGATCGAGGCGGGGGACCTCGAAGCCGCCAGGGAGAAACGGGAGGCGGCGACGGCCAAGATCGACCGGAGCAGGGAGTATCTCGCCCGGTTCGACATCGAACCGCCGACCGCCCTGGAGACGAAAATCGCGGCGGCCGAGCGCGAACGCGACCGCACTGAGATCCGCACGCGCATCGCCCGTGCGGAGACACTGATCACCGAGGGGACGCACTACACCGACGCCAGGGAGTACACGCGGGCCTACCGGAGCTTCTGGTACGCGCGGGATCATCTCGAAACCGCCGCGTCGATCGCGCGCAGCGGCGACGTGACCGAACCGGCGGAGATCGACGCGAAACTGGAGACCCTCGAAACGCGTCTGTCACACCTCGAAGTCCGACCCAGGGCGCTCGCCCGCCAGGCCTGCGAGCGGGCCGAAGGGACCGACAAACTGGCCGTCGAGGTCGAGGCCTGGCAGGAGGCCTTCGAGCACTACCGCGATGCGCTGACCGCTGGCTGGGGGACCGACCTGGAGTTCTCCGGCGACGTCGAGACGCTTCGCTCCCGGATCGAGACCGTCGTCGGGACGCTGATCGAGCGCCGGGCGGATCTCGCCGCGGATCTCGAAGCCGAGGGGGACGACTGCCGCGAACGGGATCCGGCGACGGCCCGACGGCGGTACGACGAGGCGCTCGAACAGCTCGAAGCCGCCCTCCAACTCGCCCGGGAGTTCCGGTCGGGTGACCCCGACGCGCTCGCGACGGACCGGGAGCGGATCGGGGCCAAGCGGTACAACGTCGACGGGTAACCGTCACGCCGACCGCCAGCCATTTACTGCCAGCCGCCGACCTGTTAGGTATGAGTGAGTTGACAGCGACGCTGCACACGAGCAAGGGCGACATCGAGATCGAACTCTACGAGGACAAGGTTCCCAACACGGTCGAGAACTTCGTCGGACTCGCGACCGGTGAGCAGGAGTGGGAGGATCCCGAGACCGGCGAGACCCGGACCGATCCGCTGTACGACGACGTGCTCTTTCACCGCGTCATCGACGACTTCATGATCCAGACCGGCGACCCGACGGGGACGGGCCGGGGCGGACCGGGCTACACCTTCGACGACGAGTTCCACGAGGATCTGCGCCACGACGGCCCCGGCAAGGTGTCGATGGCCAACCGCGGCCCCAACACCAACGGCTCGCAGTTTTTCATCACGCTGGCGGCCCAGCCGCATCTCGACGACAAACACGCCGTCTTCGGTGAAGTGATCGACGGGATGGACGTCGTCGAGGAGATCGGTTCGGCCGACGTCGACGGACAGGACAAGCCGACCGAGGACATCCTGCTCGAATCCGTCGAGATTCACGACTAATGGCCGACGAGCCGATCGATCCCGCGGAGATCGGCGGTGAGGACGAGCCGCCGATCGAGGAGAAGCCGTACAAGATCATCTTCGAGGCGAACAAGTGTATCGGGGCCGGCAAGTGCGCCGAGGTCTCGGAGAACTGGGAGTTGGATCTCTCGACGGGCATCGCCAGCCCGAACAGCTACTTCATCGACGACTCCCAACTCGAAGCCAACGTCCGGGCGGCGGAGGTCTGCCCGGCGAAAAAGGACGACGGAGTCATCCACGTCATCGACCGCGAGAGCGGCGAGGAACTCGCCCCGGACCCCGACGGCGACGGCTCGCTGTCGGTCGACTGGTAGTCAGACCCCGTCGGGGGCCTCCCACTCCTCGGCCAGCACGCCGTACCGGAGGATGTCCTGATACTCGCCGTCGATAAACGTCGCCTCCCGCCGTCTCCCCTCCTCCCTGAAGCCCAGGCTCTCCAGTAGGGCCTGTGAGGCGTCGTTGAACTCGAAGACCCGGGCTTCGATCCGGTGACACCCTCGCTGGCTGAACCCGTACTCGGTGAGCAGGGCGGCGGCGTCCGACCCGTACCCCTGGTTGTGGTGTTCGGGTGCGATCCAGTAGCCCAGTTCTCCGCTCTGGACCGCCCGCTGGTCGAGGTCCAGTCCGACGGTCCCGACCGCCTCGCCCTCGGCACAGACGAGCAACTGGACCGATCCGTCGTCGCAGACGACGTCCTCGAAAAACTCCCGCTCCTGTTCGGCGTTGACGGGATCTGACCGTCCGATTCCCCGCCACACCTCGGGATCGTTGACGTACCGCTGTAGCACGGGGAGATCTTCCTCCTCGATAGTCCGCAGTGTCACCTGTGCTCCGTCGATAAACGTTGGACCGGGCATGTACCATCCCTCGCGGGCCTGTCAGAAAACGGTAGTGTACGTGTGCTATCACGCCTCACGCTACTGCCGGGGTGATTTTTGCCCGCTCGGCCCAACTAGCGGGTATGTGCAGGCAGTTGCGCGAACACGTCTGGTGGATCGATCTGTCGGGTGTCAACGCCTATCTCGTCGACGACGACGGTACGTGGACACTTATCGACGCGGGGATGCCGTGGCACCACGAGGAGATCCAGCAGGCCGTCGCGGAGGTGGCAGGATCGATAGCGGCCGTCGACCGCGTGCTGCTCACGCACTACGACCTCGATCACGTCGGGGCGCTCGCCCGTCTCGACGGCCTCGACGCTCCGATCTACGTCGGACGGGCCGATTATCCCTTCCTCGTCGGCCAGCACAAACCGCCGTTGAACAACCACAAGGGCGCGTTCCAGCGAGCCGTCGGCTGGCTCGTCGACTCCCCGGACGGCCCGGTCGAGACCATCGAAGACGGCGATCAGATCGGGAGCTTCACCGCACACCACGCGCCGGGGCACACCCCCGGACACACCGTCTACGCGAGTGAAACGCTCTCGACGGGGATCCTGGGTGATCTCGTCCGCGAGGACGACGGCGAACTCGTTCCCTCGCCGTACGTCATCAGCTACGATACCGACGACGTTCGTGACTCGCTTCGAGCGCTGCCGGACGAACTGCCGGCGTTCGAGGCCGCCTGCCAGGGCCACGGCGTGCCGTTCCGCGAGGGCGGGTACGACCGACTCCGGGAGTGTGCGGCCGGGTACTAGATCAGCGCCAGCGCGACCGCTCCGGCGAGGACGACGAACAGGAGCGCACCGACGACCAGTATGGCCATGAGCCGTTCGAGGGAGCGCTCGGGGAGGGGATCGTTCGACATCGGGTCCGGCTACGGGCCGAGCGGCTAAAACCGCTCGTCCCCGGGAACCCACGGACTTAAGACCGATCGGCGGGCAGTACGACCGTGGAGCCTTCGCGTATCTTCGAGGAGTTCCCCGCCCCCTCCTACCGCGGCGCACAGAAGCAGGCGCTGTCGGACATCAAAGACGCCTTCGAGGCGGGCAACGACGTCGTCTTGGTCCGCGCTCCGACCGGCAGCGGGAAGTCCCTGCTCGCCCGCGCCGTCGCGGGGTGTGCCGCCCGCCCGAGCGAGGTCGGTCCGGAGGAGCCAGTCGGGGCGTTCTACACGACGCCGCAGGTCTCACAGCTAGACGACGTGGCCGGGGATCCGCTGCTCGACGACCTGAATATCATCCGGGGGAAGAACAACTACTCCTGTATCCTCCCCGGCGAGACGGACACGCCGGTCAACCAGGCCCCCTGCGCCCGCGAGCGGGAGTTCGACTGCCAGGTCAAACACCGGTGTCCGTACTTCTCGGACCGATCTATCGCCGCCAACCGCGAGATTGCGGCGATGACGCTCGCGTACTTCATGCAGACCGCGGGCTCGGACGTCTTCGGCCAGCGCGACGTGGTGGTCATCGACGAGGCCCACGGACTGGGCGACTGGGCGGAGATGTACGCCGCTATCGAACTCGGCCCCTCGACCGTGCCCCCGTGGGACGACGTTCGACCCGACGAGATCGACGGACTTGACGATGCCGCCGAGTACGCCGAGTACCTGACGACGATCTGTGACCGGGGGCTGGACTCGCTGCGGGGCAACGCCGAACTCTCTCCGGAGGAGGTCCAGAAACGCGACCAACTGACGACGCTTCGGACCGACCTGAACTGGTTTCTGGAGGAGTACCGCGATCCCGACAGCGCGACGACGTGGGTCGTCGACCAGCACGGCGACGCGGGCGCGCCGGTGACGATCAAGCCGGTCAACCCCGAGCGGTATCTCAAACACACGGTCTGGGACCGCGGGAAGACGTTCCTCCTGCTGTCGGCGACGATTCTCAGCCGCGACGCCTTCTGCGCCGGCGTCGGCCTCGACACCGACCGCGTCGGGATGGTCGAGGTGCCGCACACCTTCCCGCTGGAACACCGGCCGCTGTTCGACGTGACCCAGGGGAAGATGACCTACGAACACCGCGAGCAGACACTGCCGAAACTCGCTCGGGTGCTCGTCCGCCTGATGGCCCACCACCCCGAGGAGAAGGGCCTGGTCCACTGCCACTCATACGCGATCCAGGAGCGACTCGAAACGCTGTTGCAGGAGTTCGGCGTCGGCGCCCGGATTCGTAGCCACGACCGCGAGGACCGGGACGGCCAACTCGCCGCCTGGCAGCGCAGCGACGACCCGACGGTCTTTCTCTCGGTCAAGATGGAGGAAGCGCTGGACCTGGAGGGTGATCTCTGCCGCTGGCAACTCCTCTGTAAGGCACCCTATCCCAACACGAACGACTCCCGGGTCGCACGCCGACTCGAAGACGGCCAGTGGGCGTGGTACTACCGGACGGCGCTTCGGACGGTCATCCAGGCCTGCGGCCGGGTCGTTCGCTCCCCCGACGATTACGGCTACACCTACCTCGGTGACAGTTCGCTGCTCGAACTGTTCGAGCGAGCGCGGACGGATATGCCGGACTGGTTTCAGGCACAGGTCGAGGCGATGGAACGACCGGATCTCCCGGAGTTTTCGCCGGAGGCGGCACGCGGCGAGACGACGACACGGAAACAGCGGACGAGCAGACGATCACGCGAGCAACGAGACGCCGACGATCACCCTCTCTCCGACGTCTGGGGCGAGTGAGCGAGCTACAGTTCTCGGGCCATCATCACCTCGTCGATGTAGTGGCCGTTGAGTTTGTAGTGGTCCTCTCGAACCGCCTCGGTCTCGAAGCCGTGGTCCTCCAGGAAGTCGATTGCCGACTGGTTTTTCGCTGGAATCGCGTTGTACAGTTTCTCCAGACCCTGATCGTCGGCCCAGTCGACGCCGTGTTCGAGCAGGTGGCTTCCGATCCCCTGGCCTCGATACGCCTCCAAGACGCCGAGGGTGAGTTCGGCGGTGTGTTTCAATTTCTCCAGGTCGACGTGTTTCAGGTGGACCCAGCCGACGACATCACCCTCGACACAGGCGACGAAGAACATCCGCGATTCGATCTCGTTGTGCCGGATGAGCACGCCCTCGCTGTCGACGATGTCCGCCACCGTCTCCGCTTTGACGTACTCGCCGCTGCCGATCGCCGCCCGAATCGCCCCGACCAGTCCGGTCAAATCCTCCTCGCGGGCCTGCCTGATCGTGTAGGAGACCTCTTCGGTCTCGTATTCCTGTCGATCGCCCGCGTCGAAGGCGATCCGCAGTTTTCCGTCGACCTCCTCGATGACGTTGTCCCGCTTTAGAATCGCGACGTGGTGGCCGAACTGTCGTTTCTCCATCCCCAGCGCGCGCCGGACGCTCCCCGGGCGCGTCGCCCCCTCTCGTTCGACGTACTCGTAGACGTCTCGCCTGTCGTCGTGGCTGATCTCCGGTTTCTCTAACGCTTCCATGGTGTGTCATACCACATCATAGTACTTAATTCATCCGGCGAAAAATGCCGGCTGTTTGCCGGCCAACGTATTTGTCGGCCCCGCGAGTAGGCTGTCTATGGTCTGTCCACACCTGACCTATCGCGAGGCCGAGAAGTTCGACACCGAGCGCGCGTACTGTACGATCACCGGGGAGTTCGTCCAGCCGATGCGCGCGGACATCTGCAACGACCGGTACGACCTGGCTCACGACCGCCACTGTGAGATCTACCGCGAGCAATGAGCTACCAGTCGTATCTGGACGGTGATCCGGTGATCGTCACCGCCGCGCTCACCGGCGGCGTCCACGGCAAGGAGACCTCCCCGCACCTGCCCGAGACGCCCGCGGAGATCGGCGCGGCCGCGGCCGCCGCCGAGGAGGCCGGGGCCGCGGTCGTCCACGTCCACGCCCGCCGGGACAACGGTGAGCGGTCCTTCTCGACCGAGCGATTTCAGGAGATCGACGACGAGATCCGCGCCCGGACCGGCGATATCATCATCCAGCACTCGACCGGGGGGACGGGCGCGCCCGCCGATCTGCGCCACCAGCCGCTGCGGACCGGTCCGCCGCCGGAGATGGCCTCGCTCGACATGGGACCGCTGAACCGCTACGATCACCTCACCAGCGAGAACACCCGCGGCATGGTCGACGCGCTCCACGAGGAGATGACCGAGCGGGGGATCAAACCCGAACTCGAACTGTTCAACGACGGTCACATCAACGAGGCCCACGGACTGCTCGACCGCCGCGACCTGGCGGAGCCGGTCTACGCGACGCTGATCTTCGGCGGCGGCACGCTCACCCGCCCGACCCCGCCAAACCTGCTCAATTCCGTCGAGAACCTGCCCGACGGTGCGCTGTTCAACACCCTCGGGTTCGGCCCGCACCAACTCCCGTTGACGACGATGGGGATCCTTCTCGGCGGACACGTCCGGGTCGGCCTCGAAGACAACGTCTACTACGACGACGGCGAACTCGCGACCAACGAGCAGTTGGTCGAACGAACGGTCCGGATCGCGGAGGAACTCGGCCGTCCGGTCGCCACGCCCGAGCAGGCCCGCGCCATCCTGGGCCTGTGATCAGGACACGCTGCGGTCCGGGACGGTCATCTGGACGGTCGTCCCGCTCTCGTTGGTGAACGTGACCGTGCCGTTGAGCTTCTTGATCCCCCACTTGATCCGCCAGAGACCGAGACCGGTGCCGTGTTGCAGCGGCGTCTCGGAGCCGGCGTCGAGCGCGGCGAGTTCGGAGTCGGGGATGCCGGGGCCGTCGTCGCTGACGGTGATCCGGTAGCCGGTCGCGTACTCGGTGATCCCGACCTCGACGGTCGTGTCGGCGTACCGGACGGCGTTGCCGACCGAGCTATCGAGCGCCGCGGTCAGCGCCTCCCAGTCAGTCACCAGCGACGCGGACTCGGGCGCGTCGAGTTCGATCTCGACCTCGTTGTCCGAGCGCTCGCAGCGATCCGCGATCACCTCCTCGGCGACGGCCACCAGATCCCGTTCGGTCTCGTGGATCCGCCGCGAGACGAACCGGTCTATCGAGCGGGCCTTGTGGCCCAGATCCGCGAGTCCGTCGGCGGAGTCGATGATCGCCTCCGCCCGGTCGTCGTGGCCGTTCTCCGCGAGCACTTCGGCGTTGCTCTTGATCACGTCGACGTTGTTCCGGAGGTTGTGCCGGAGCACGCGGTTCAGCACTTCGAGGCGCTGTTTCCGGAGTTCCCGTTCCGTCACGTCGTGGAGGCTGATGATACAGCCGAGCTGTCGGTCGTGCTGGTCCGTGAAACTCGAAATCTCGGGGTCGAACTGCTGTCTGCTCACGCCCGACCGGCGCTCGTAGGTCTCCATCCCGCGCAACTCTTCGAGCGTGACGCCGAGGATGTCGCTGATCGGCTTCCCCAGCGGCTCCGTCCGGCTGAGGCCGAACTCCTCGGCCGCCTTCGGGTTGAGCTTGATCACCCGCTCGTTGTCGTCGACGACGAAGATCAGGTCGTCCGTCTCCCGGGCGATGGCCTGTTCACCGACGGTCCCGGCCGCCGGCGTCGACTCGAATATCTCGAAGCCGAACAGGGCGAACACGAGCAACCCGGCGGGAAACAGAAAGCCGACGGCGTATCCTGTCGCCGCGGCGGTCAGCCCCACGTCCTCCAACAGCGTCGGCGTGATGTTGAGGATGAACAGGGGGCTGATCGCGGCCGTCCCGAGGACGATACCCTGTCCGAGCGAGAGGTGGCCGTACTCGTGGGTCGTCCGGACGACCAGATAGATCCCGATGATCAACAGGAAAAAGACGTGTACGGTCGCCAGCGATCCGATCGTCTGCAGGATGACACCGTCCACCGGTAGATTGAACACGGAGACGAAGACCAGTCCGGTGACTCCGACGAGCGGGAGCGACAGCAACGCGACCGTCCGCCGGCGCAGTCGGGTGTAGGTGCCGGTGTACTCAAGAGCGAAGACCAGCCACGGCAACATGGCGAACGCCCACGACAGAAACGCGATGTCGGACCACAGCGGGGGCCCTCTGCTGGGCCCGGACGCGCCGAAGGCCATTCCGACCGCTCCGCCGACGACCGCGCCGATCCCGAGCAACAGGGTGAACATCCCGAACGCAGTGACCCCTGGCTCGTCCCACCTGCGGTTGCAGTACGCACCGAGCGTACAGAGGAGGACTCCCGACAGAAACGCGATACCGAACAGAGCGGTATCGAGCGGGGTGGTCATTGTCAGTTCGTTTACTCGGATCGGATAAAAAACTGTACTGCTTTCTCTCCCGGAGAAAGTGCCGCCTGCCGAAACGACACGGTTCAGGACCGCTCGGGGACGCCGGTCAGTAGCTGTGCCACGTCCCCGATATTGTGCGTATCGAGCAGCAACTCGGCGGCCTCCCGCAGCGCGAACTCGGGGCTCATCTCGACGCCGTAACAGGCCGCGTACAGCCCCAGCCAGTCGTTCATCGCCCCTTCGAGGGCGCGGTACTGATCCGGCGGGAACTGTACCATCTGTCCGCCGGTGCGGGCCTCGATGTACAGCGAAATCGCCGGGCCTGCCCCCGTCCGGAGGTAGCTCATCGCCCGCTGTTCGTCCGGGGGCGAGGCCGGCGGCTCGAAGGCCGCACAGTCCTCGGTCGCCCGGTCGGCCAGGTCGTCGATGCGCTCGCCGAACCGCTCGACTGCCGGCCGGTCGCTTCCCGGCTGTTCGGTCGTCATCCGTCCTCGAACTCGACACCCTTGCCGCCGCCGGGATGCTCCCACTTCGTGTCCGCGACCACCGCACAGGTGCCACACTCGACGCAGGGCTGGGTGTCCAGGCTGACTTTCTTCTCCTCGGTTCCGTTCGTCGTGACGGTCTCCTCGCGGTAACAGCCCCCGCCGAAGCCGCTCGCGCTGACCGGACAGGCCGTGACCGCCGTCCCGGAGGCCTCGAAACTGTCGTCGAGCAGTTCGATGTGCGGATCGTCCACGTCGTAGGTCAGATCGCCGATCCGGTCGTCCAACTCCGGCGGATCGATCTCGCTCTCGTCGACGACCCGGGTTCCGAGCACTTCCCCGATCCGGGTCGGCACGTCGACGTAGGTGAGCCGCGTGTCGGGGATCATCCCGAGCAGATACGGGGAGTTGTACGCGCGTTCGAGCAACCCGCCGAACAGTTTCAGGCCCGCGGTCCCGACCGGGGAATCGAGCAGCCGACTCCCGACGCCGGTCACGAGGTCGCTCTCCGACAGCGCATGGGTCGCCCGGTAGCGTCGCGGTCGGAGTTTCGCCATCACGCCCTCGTCGTACAACTTCTGCTCGTAGAGGTCGCCGGCCGAGCGCGGATTCCCGCGGGCTTTCGCCTCCATGATCGCCTCGGCGGCCAGCCCGCCGGCAGTGACGGCGTGGTTCATCCCCTTGATTACCGGTCCCTGCGCCTGCATCTGCCCGGCCGCGTCACCGACCAGCAGCAACCGCCCGCGGTGGGGCGAGGGGTGGGCGACCTTCTTCGAGTCCGGGACGAGTTTCGCGGAGTACTCCCGTTCGTGGTACTCCCCGTCGAACCACTGCTCCAGCAGCGGATGCGTCAGCAGGGAATCGAGCAACTCGTGTGGCTCCGCGCCGCTGTCGGCAATCGAGTCCAGGTGGAAGACCGTCCCGATGGACAGCGAGGACTCGTTCGTGTACAGGAAGCCCCCGCCCCGGACGCCGTCGAAGAGATCACCCGAAAAGAGGTGTGCGTCCCCTTCGTCCTCCTCGAGACCGAACCGCTCGTTGATCGTCTCGGGGTGCATCTCGACGACGGCCTTGACGCCCTGGAACCACTCCTCGGGTTCCTCCCAGTCCATCAGCCCGGCGTCGCGGGCGAGTTCGGAGTTGACGCCGTCGGCCGCGACGATCACGTCGGCTCTGATCGGGTCGAGTTCCTCGGACGTGACGCCGACGATCTGTCCGCCTTCCCGCAGCAGTCCGTTCACGTGTACGTCCGTCAGGACGCCACCGCCGGTCTCGCGCGTGGCCTCGTGGACTCGCTCGGCGACCCAGGAGTCCATCGTCCGCCGGAGGACGGAATCGCACCACTCGGTGTCGTGGTGGTGCAGTTTCCCCAGGTCGAAGGTCTTCACCGTGTCGCCGGCGATGTTGTGGATGTAGTGGTCGTCGACGGGCCGCTCGGTCGCCTCCGCTCGCACCCCCGGAAACACGTCGTCGAAGGTGTACGGGGCGGACTGCTCGCCGTAGAGCAACCCTCCGGAAACGTTTTTCGCCCCCGCATCGGTCCCCCGTTCGAGCACGAGCGTCTCGACGCCCTGTTCTGCCAGTGTCTTTGCCGCCGTCGCGCCGCCGGGGCCACACCCGACGACGACGGCCTCGTAGTGTTCGTAGTCGGTCATTGTTAATCGTCACTCGCTTTCGCGACAGCGTCGGTCAGTTCGCCCGTCTCCAGGGCCTCGGTGAGCCGCGGCAGCACCTCGAAGAGGTCGCCCTCGACGAAGTAATCCGAGAAGCCGCGGATGTCGGCCTCCGGATCGGTGTTGATCGCCACGATAGTGTCCGACTCGTCCATGCCGACCTTGTGCTGGACCGCGCCGGAGACGCCGGCGGCGATGTACAGATCCGGTTCGACGACCTGCCCGGACTCGCCGATCTGGCGCTCCTCGGTGATGTACTGCTCGACGTGGCCCTCGAACTCGTAGGAGGCGGTGATGACCCCGCGGGTCAACCCGAGTTCGGCGTCGTCGAAGGCATCCCGGAGTTCGAGGCCGAGTTCGATCCCCCTCGTGGGGTCCTCGCGGTCGATCCCTCGGCCCATACAGACGATCACTTCGTGCCCGGAGAGGTCGACTCCCTCCTCCAGGCGGTCGTACTCGGTCACCTCGATCTGGAACCACTCCTCGGGGAGGTCGATATCGTGTTCGACGACCTCGCCCTCGCGGTCGGGATCGGGATCGGGCACGTCGAACGTGCCCGGGATGACGCTGGCTCCCTGCGGGTGGAAATCACGGTGTGGCTTGTCGATACAGAGAATCGTCGAGTACTCGAACCCGGAGAAGTCGGGTCGGGGCATGTGTAACACCCGCTCGAACTCCTTGGACTCGCCCGGCGCGCCCGTCTTCGCCGGGTTCGAGATCATCGCCTCGTCGATGTACAGGTCCGAACAGTCCGAGGCGAGTCCGCTGTCGAGTTCGCCCTGGACGAGCGCGGAGAGGTCCCGACCGTTGTTCGTCGCCGGGAAGACGTTGTACCGGGGCTCGTGGTAGTCGCGCCACTCCTGATCGAAGTCCCGACACATGTGACAGAAGATCTCCGTGTACGGCTTGTGTCGGAACCGCCCGAGTCGCTCGTCCTCGTGATAGACGACCCGATCCGCGCCGTACGCGATCGCCTCGTCGGCGAGTGCAGCGACGTCGTCGCCGATGATGACCGCGACGACCTCCTCGGGGTCGCCGTCTTCGTCGCCGCCGTAGGCGGCGGTGTCCTCGCGCTCGCCGTCCTCGCGGTTGTACTCGTCCATCAGTTCGCGCGCACGGCCGAGCATCTCTCTGGCTGTCGTCGTGAGATCACCGTCCTGTGTCTCACAGTAGACCCACATGTCGCGGTAGGTCTCGCCGGAGACCCCCTCGACGTACTGCTTGTCCGCCGTCGGATGATCGAGGTCGGGATACTTCTCTTCCGGCGGGACGTACTCGACTTCTTCCGTGTCCGATTCGTCGGTCCCCTCGACGGACTCGATTCGGCTTTCGATCTGGTTGATCGCTCCCTTGCGTTCCTTCCCCTCCTGTTCTCGCTCCAGCAGATCTTCGAGCACGTCGACATCGTCGATGTCCCGGACCATGTTCGCGATGTCCGCGATAGTCAACTCCGTCAGGTCGGCCTCGCTCGGATCGTCCTCCTCGTCGTCTTCGAGAGTGTCGATGCGGCTCTCGATGAGCTGTTTGACGGGGGTCCGATCCTCGCCCTCCTCCTCCAGTGCCAACATCTCCCTGAGTTCGTCGGCGTCGTCGATCTCGTTGACCTTCGGCCCGAGATCGGCAATCTCGTGGTCTGTCGGATCGAGTTCGACCATCGTCAGTCACCTCCCGCGTACGCCGCCAGTTCCTGGAACACGCTGTCCATCTCGCTGTCGTCGCTGGGATCGATCATCGTCGCCTCTCGCTCGTCCGGCCCCTTCGGGATCGGGTCGACGCCGGCGACGATCGTCGGCGAGCCGTCCAGCCCGATGAAATCCGGGTCGAGGTTGAGATCCTCGTGATCCCAGACGGTGATGTCCTCCTCGGGATCCAACGCCTCGGCCCGTTCTTCGGCGTCCTCGCGGAGGTCCTTGTACCGCAGGCGATACTCCGCCCGGCGGTAGCTCGGCTCGAACTCCGGATCGGTGACGATGAACGCCGGCAGATCGGCCTCGACGGTTTCGATCTCGGAGATGTCGCCCTCGACGAGCCGTTTCGCCCGCACTGTCCGTTCCTCCTCGTCGATATCCAGCGAGATGACGTGGGTGATGATCGGGCGGTCGGTCAGTTCGTCGTTGATGTCGATACACCAGTTCGTCTGCGGTCCGGTGTGGCCGGTCTCTCCGTCGGCGGTCTTGAAGCCGGCGAAGATCAGATCCGGTTCCTCGTCGAACATCGCCAGTCCCGTCGAAATCGTCATCGCCGTCGCCCACGTGTCCGCCGCGCCCATCTCCCTGTCCGACAGCAGGTACAGGTCGTCGGCGTAGACGTCCTCCATGCCCTCCTGGAGCACCTCCTTGTAGCCCGGCGGCCCCATGCTCATCAGCGAGACACGCCCCCCGACGCGAACCTTCGCCTGCAACGCCGCCTGTAACGCGATCTTGTCGTTCGGGTTCATGACGGTCGGCGTCTTCCCCCGTTCGAGATGACCCTCCTCGTCGAACGATACCTTCC
Source organism: Halovenus carboxidivorans (assembly GCF_009831575.1). Lineage (GTDB taxonomy): Archaea > Halobacteriota > Halobacteria > Halobacteriales > Haloarculaceae > Halovenus > Halovenus carboxidivorans. Next base: position 552,204 of record NZ_WUUT01000001.1, read on the forward strand.
CCTCCCTGAAGTCGGGAACGCCCTTGGTGAGTGTGACCATGTGCATGTATAGCACTACCCTAGATTGAGTACGCGACACACTCCGTGGTAAGTGTTTCGCTCGTTCACATGTTCGTCTTCTTCGGGTGAAAAACAGCGCTGTGAGGCGTCTTCCTACCGCTTTCGTCTAGATACGACCGGCGCGACTCGGATCGACATCGATCGCATCGACCGGACAGACGTCGACACAGAGCATACAGTCGATACACTGCTCCTCGTGTGTCGGGTGTGCCTTGATCTCGCTTTCGGGGTGGCCGGGTGTGTCGACCCACTCGAAGACGTCGACCGGACAGTCCTCGAGACAGGCCCCGTCGGCCAGACAGATGTCGAAATCCACCGCGACGTGCGTGCCGTGGATCCCCTGTTTCTCCTCGGTGAGTTCCTCTCCGTCCGGCGACCAGATCGCCACGTCGTCGTTCTCACCGATCTGCTCGTAACTCTGTTCGAACTCTGGATCGATTGCCATTGCTAACTGTACCCACTCCTCCCGTACAGTTAAATTTTCCACCGAACGGACAACACGACGGAACTGGCGCGCTCGGGGCTATCGCTTAGCAAACGCGGCGATCAGGAGTGTGTGTAGTAGGCGACCCGTTCCTCGTCGACGGCGTCGATCCGAACGAATCCGACCCGCTCGAACTGCAGTCGGTCGTCGGGGCCGTACCCGGAGACGCCGGGTTCCGCGTACCCCGAGACGTCGCCGTCCGGGGTCCGCAGTCGGAGGGAGACGTTCTCGCCGGCCGGCACCCAGTGGACGATATCGACATCTTCCTCCCGGGTCACGTCGAGGTCGTCGCCGGTGTACTCGAAGCGGTCCTCGGTGTGTCGAACACAGCCGAACCCTTTCAGCCAGACGCGTTCGCCGGTCGGGGGGAGATCATCGGACTCGACGAGCACGCCGTCGTCGGTTGGTATCTCCCGTGTCCCGCGGTCCTCGTGATCGGGGTGGATCGGGACGCTCGCGGTCGCCGGTCCGCCGGACAGGGACTTCTCGACGGCACCGCCGTCCTCCTCGCGGACGAAAAACGCCCGGTCGGTCTCGTCGTCGATCAACTCGCGGTTGTTCGCGTACACCGAAGACATCGCCAGGTCGACGTTCGAGGTCGACATCCCGAGTTCGGTCATCGCCTCGACGATAGCCTCGCCGCGAATCCCCCGTCGCCGGAGGCTCTCGATAGTCGGTGCGCGCGGGTCGTCCCAGCCGTCCAACTCGCCGTCCTCGATCAGTTCGCTGATCGTCGAGGTCGACATCGGCACGTCGTACTCGTCGATTTCGACGTGGCCCCAGTGGATCACTTCGGGATACTCCCAGTCGAAGTAGTCGTAGACGAACTGCTGGCGTTTGGCGGAGTCCTGCAGGTCGATCCCGCGGATGATGTGGGTGACCCCGGTCAGGTGATCGTCGACCCCGCTCTGGAAATCGAGCATCGGCCAGCACCGATACTCGGCGGCCTCCTCGCGGGGGTGTGGCGTGTCGATCATCCGGAACCCCACCCAGTCCCGCAGCGCCGGGTTCTTGTGTTCGATGTCGGTTTTCACCCGGAGCACCATCTCCCCGGAGCTGTACTCCCCCTCGATCATCTCCGTGAACTCCTCGTGGACCGTCTCGGTGTCCTTGTCGCGATGCGGGCAGGCCTCGCCGGCGTTTTTCAGCTCCGAAAAGTCGTCGCCGGAACACGAGCAGGTGTACGCGCCGCCGGCGTCGATGAGGTCTCTGGCGTGGTCGTAGTAGGTTTCCAGCCGGTCGCTCGCTTTGAGCACCTCGTCGGGCTCGAACCCGAGGTACTCGATCGCGTCGAGAATCTGCTCGTAGGCGTCGAGGTCGGGCCGCTTGGTCTCCGGGTCGGTGTCGTCGAACCGGCAGATGAACGACCCGTCGTAGAGTTCCTTGTAGGTGCCGACGACGGCGGCCATCCGTGCGTGACCGATGTGCCACGGACCGTTCGGGTTCGGGGCGACGCGCATCCTGACCTCCCCCTCCTCGGCGTTCGGCAGGTCCGGGAGAGCCTGGTCGTCTTCTTCCTCCTCGGCGTCGATCTCTTCGAGTCGTTCGGGAGCGAGTTCGTCGAGGCGCTCGCGGCGCTGCTCGTGGCTCAACTCGTTGACCCGCTCGACGACCGGCGCGATCACGCCGGGAATCTCGTCACCGTACTCACGGAACTCCGGGTTCTCGCCCATGAGCGGCCCCATGATCGCGCCGACCTGGGCCTCGCTTTCGTGTTCGATGGCGTTGTACAGGGCGTCGATCTCGGCCTGTTCTTTGATCCGGTCACGAAGATCCTCGTCCATTACCCCCTCATTGGGGGCGGGGAGGTGAAAACTGGGGCGGTCTGGCCCGGCCACGGTAATCCTTATACCACGCTAGACAGTAGTCCCGCCCGATGAGCGAGGACGACGACGCCATCGAGCCGTACGACCGCTCCCGCCGCCCGAGATCGACGGACGGTCGTCCCTCCCCGCCCGCGACCGACTCCGGGGACGCCACCGATCCGACCCGGGTCGACGACTCCCGACCCCGGACGGACAGCCAGTCTGGACCGGAGACTCTCGCTGACGCCGTCTCTCGGACCGCGACCAGTCCGACGACGGTCGAAAGCCGGTCGGTGTCCGCCACGCTGGTCGGCGTCCCGCAGATCGACCTCCGGGATTTCGTCTACGCTCACCAGCTCGATCCCGGCGAGGACGATCCACGCCAGGTCGCGCTGTTCGACATCGAGAACCGGACCGACCAGCGGCTCCGCTGGCGCAGCGCCCGCACGAAGTTCATCGGGACCGACGAGTACACATACGGACCGGCACAGCTCTCGCTGGAACCCGCACAGCTCGGCCCCGGCTGTCACACCCGCCAGGTCGAACTCGAACCGAACAGCAAGGCCCGGATGGTCACGCTGGTCGAGCGGCTCCCCCGGGGCGTCGAGGTGGCGAAAGTCGTCCAGACGATTCCCCGCCGCGGCGCGGCCCAGAACGAACGGCTCGTCTTCGCGGTGGAGTGAGCCACACCCCGGCTCGCGATTGCCTTCTGGCCCGGTGCGGAAACGCGACTGTTCAAGTGGCTGGCGTCCAACACGCCTGCATGCAGATTCACTGGCACCGCCGGGATCTCCGTCTCGCCGACAACCGGGGGCTCGACGCCGCGACGGCCGACGACGCCGTCGGGCTGTTCGTCTTCGATCCGACCGTCCTGACCCACGGCGCGTCCCCCCGAGTCGCGTTCATGCTCGACGCGCTCGAGTCGCTACGGGCGGCCTACCGCGACCGCGACAGCGATCTGTTGATCGCGCACGGGAATCCGACCGAACTCGTCCCCGGTATCGCCGCGGCGCTCGACGCCGACGGCGTAACGTGGTGTACCGACTACACCGGCCTGGCCCGTCGTCGCGACGCGGCCGTCCGGCAGGCGCTGGACGACGCGGGCATCGAACGGACGGCCGTCCAGGACGCGGTCCATCACGAACCCGGCGAGATCACGACCAACGACGGCGATCCCTACAAGGTGTTCACTTACTTCTCGAAGAAGTGGCACGACCGGGAGAAACTCGATCCGCTGGAGCCGCCGACCGCCGACGATCTCGCCGCCGTCGAGTCGGGAGAAGTCGAGCGCACCCGTGCGAACATCCCCACACTCGACGAACTCGGCTTCGAGGAGCCGGACGCGGATCTGCCGGAGGCGAGCACGGAGGCCGCCCGCGAGCGACTCCGGGAGTTCTGCGCGGAGGATATCTACCGCTACGACGAGCGCCGCGACTACCCCGCCGACCGCTGTACCTCACGCCTCTCCGTCCACCTGAAGTACGGTACGATCGGCGTTCGAGAGGTCTACGACGCGACCGACCGCGCTCGCGCCGACGGCGACTCCGAGAGCGAGCGCGAGTCTGTCTTCGAGTTCCAGGACCAACTCGCCTGGCGGGAGTTCTACACGCAGGTTCTGTGGGACAGACCCGACGCCGTGACGGAGAACTACAAGTCCTACGAGCACGAGATCGAGTGGCGCGAGGACCCGGAGGCGTTAGAGGCCTGGAAGCGCGGCGAGACGGGCTATCCCATCGTCGACGCCGGGATGCGCCAGCTCCGGGAGGAGGCGTACATGCACAACCGCGTGCGGATGATCGTCGCCTCGTTTCTGACGAAGGATCTGCTCATCGACTGGCGGGAGGGGTACGACTGGTTCCGCGAGCAGTTGGTCGATCACGACACCGCGAACGACAACGGCGGCTGGCAGTGGGCGGCCTCGACCGGCACCGACGCACAGCCGTATTTCCGGGTGTTCAACCCGATGACACAGGGCGAGCGGTACGATCCGGACGCCGAGTACATCAGGGAGTACGTCCCCGAACTCGAAGACGTGCCGGCGGAGACGATTCACTCCTGGCACGAACTCGACATCGGGACGCGGAAGATGCACGCCAGCGAGTACCCGGCCCCCATCGTCGATCACAGCGAGCGTCGGGAGGAGGCGATTGCGATGTTCGAGAGAGCGCGTGGCGACGAGTGACGCGAGATCCGAGCGCAGCGAGGATCTCGGTTCGCACGAACGGGGAGCGTAGCGACCCGTGAGTGAGCGAAGCGAAGGAGTCGGCTCTCGACCCTCGGCTCGCGGGCGAAAAGAGCCACGTACGGGTCCGCTGGACCCACGGTGGGGGTTACGCGGCCAAATCCCACGACGGCGGGTGATCCGCTCTTCGGACGGACGCTAAATCACCGGCTCGGGAACCTTTTTGACACTGCCAGCCGACATATGAAAACAGAGGGATCAAACTATGCCAGAACATTCAGACCCAGCACTGCCGGAACTTCCGTACGACTACGACGCGCTCGAACCGCACATCTCCGAACAGGTGGTGACGTGGCATCACGACACCCACCATCAGGGATACGTCAACGGCCTCGCGAGCGCCGAAGAGACACTCGCCGAGAACCGCGAGAGCGGTGAGTTCGGCTCCTCGGCCGGAGCACTCGGCAACGTGACCCACAACGGAAGCGGTCACTACCTCCACACGCTGTTCTGGGAGAACATGCACCCGGACGGCGGCGGCGAACCCGAGGGCGAACTCGCTGACCGCATCGAGGAGGACTTCGGTTCCTACGAAGGCTGGAAAGGCGAGTTCAAGGCCGCCGCATCCGCCGCAGGCGGGTGGGCGCTTTTGGTCTACGACCCGGTTGCGAAACAACTTCGCAACGTCGCGGTCGACAAACACGACCAGGGCGCGCTCTGGGGCTCACACCCGATCCTCGCCTGTGACGTGTGGGAGCACTCCTACTACTACGACTACGGCCCGGACCGCGGCGAGTTCATCGACGGCTTCTTCGAGGTCCTCAACTGGGACAAGGTCGCAGACGAGTACGATACTGTCGTCGAACTGTTCGAGTAGAGTCGTCGCCGAGCACTCGGGCGCGCAACCATCGCCATTTTTTCGAGCACGACCGGACAGCACCGGCTCCGTGCACCGAGCGCTACCAGGGTTTCAGTGACTTGTCCCGCCAGAACTCCCCGCTCGGGGCGTCCGGCCGGAACCGCGCGAGCCAGACGGGCGTTTCGGCCCCCTTCTCCGGCGTGCGCGGTGCCGACCCCTCGGTCATGTCGGTCTGGACGTAGCCCGGACAGACCGAGTTGGCGATCACCTCCTCGTACTCGCCGTCGAGATACTTCGTCAGCCCGTTCAGGCCTGTTTTCGAGATCCGATAGGCCGGCATCCCCCCGGTCTGTGTGTCCGTGAGTTTCCCCAGTCCCGAGGAGACGTTGACGACGCGCCCGCCGGGGCGATCCAACAGCAGATCGAGCGCCCCTCTGGTCAGATGAATCGGGCCGTGGAGGTTCGTCTCCAGAGTCTGTTCGATGGTTTCGGCCGGCATCTCGGCGAGGGACTCCCGGCTGTCCATGATGCCAGCGTTGTTGACCAGTACGTCGAGTCGGCCGGCTTCGTCCTCGATGCGGTCGATAGCGGCCCTGCGCTGGGCACCGACGGTCACGTCCAGTTCGACGGGCCGCCGGTCGTCGTCGGTGATGTCGTCGGTGTCACGCGCCCCGGCGTAGACGATTGCGCCGTGGTCGACGAGTCCGTCGGCGATTCGTCTTCCGATTCCGCGGGTCGCCCCGGTCACAAGCGCTACCTGCCCCTCCAGGTGCTCGTACAGCGGCACGTCCATATCCGAGCGAGGGCCAGCGCACCCAAAAACCACCCGCCGCGGGTGATATCCGCCGTGTTCGAGGCTCGATCAACGCGCGTCGACCGGATACTCCCGATCGGCAATCGCCTCGAGTACCTGTGCTCTCTCCGCGTCAGTGAGTCGTTGCCACGAGGTGATCTCCGCTACCGTCCGCCCGCATCCGACACAGATGTCGCCGTCGAGCGCGCAGACATCGACACACGGTGACTCGACTCCCATCGATCGCTATTCGAGTGGCTCGATCAGTTCGACGACGTGGCCGTCCGGATCCTTGAGGAAGGCGGTTCGAGCGCCGGCAGCGGGCTGGTCGCTCGGCTCCTCGACGACGCCGTGGTCGTCGATCTCCTCGAAGGCCGCGTCGACGTCTTCGACGTGGACTGCGAAGTGGTCCCACGCCGTCCCCGCGTCGAACTCTTCGTTGCCCTCGGTGTCCGAAAGTTGGAGTTCGAAGCCGTTGTCGTCGGCGACGTAGACGTTTCGCGTTTCGCCGTCCTCGCTTGTGAACTCCCAGGAGTCCTCGAAGCCGAGGTTGTCCTTGTACCACTGTGCGAGTTCGTCGGCGTCCGAGACGTTCAGACAGACGTGAAGTGCGTCCATGCTACGGACTGTGTCGGCCCGGAAAATAAACACGTCGAAGCCGTCACTCCGCCGCCTGCGGGGTGAGTTCGTCGGGGGCCTGATCGACGCCAGTGAACTCGAACTGTGCACCGCCGTCGGCCGACTCCGTCACCGAGACCGTCCAGCCGTGGCCCTCCGCGATCTCCGAGACGATTGCGAGGCCGAGACCCGTCCCGTCCTCGTCGCTGCAGTAGCCCGGCTCGAAGATCGACTCCCGGTCGTCCGGGTCGATTCCCTCCCCGTCGTCGGCGACGAAAAAGCCGCCGTCGATCCGTCCGATCTCGATCGACACGTCGTCTCCGCCGTGTTCGACCGCGTTCCGAAAGAGGTTCTCGAACGCCCTGACGAGTCGCTTCTCGTCTGCCTGAATCACTAACTGCGTGTCGAGAGACAGCGACGCGTCGTCGGTGTCGACGTGTGACCACGCGTCCATCGCCGCGGTCTCGATGGGGACGGGTTCGGTCTCACCGATCCCGTGGCCGTCCCTGGCCAGCGTCAGCACGTCGGTGATGATCTGGCGCATCCGTTCGTGCGATTCCTGTGTCCGGGCGAGGTGGGTTTCGAGTTCCGAATCGTCGAGTTGCTCCTTGACGGCGTTCGTCCGGCCGATGGCAACGTCGAGCGGGTTCCTGAGGTCGTGAGAAATGAGGCTCGCGAACTGCTCTAACTGTTCGTTTTCGGCTTCGAGTTCGGCCCGGCGGTTCTGGTGTTCGGTCACGTCGTGAAGCACCACCACCCACTTCCGCGGCGGCCGCGGCTGGCGACCGATCGGGTACAACTGCACCCGATAGGTCCGCTTGCCCCCTTCGCTGTCGAGTTCGACGACCGTCTCGTCTTTCTCCTCGACCGCTGTCTGGATCTCCGGATGCGAGCCGAACACGTCCGCGGCCGCTTCGCCGCTGAGATCCTCGCCGAACATCGCCCTGAACGGGACGTTTGCGAGAAGTACGTCGTCCTCGGGGTCGAGCACGGTGACCGGTTCGTCGAAGGCGTTGATCAGCCGCTCGGCGTCGACGGATTCCGTCCCCGATTCCGTCCGAAGCAACCAGAGTCCGAGACCCGCACCGATGATAAGCAGTACCAGCAGAAACGCCGCTATGTAGTACGCGAGCGAAAATTCGCCGGGTGCGAGTTGCAGCACGGACGGCCGGCCCAGCCAACTCATTGCCAGATATTGGTGCCACAGACTCATATATGTTCAGCAACTGGCCCAACACTGCCTTCTCTCGTACGTATAGCCGAGGCCCCGCGTAGCTCCCGCAACCGGAGTGTTTACCAGCGCCGTTGTATTACGGGTCGATATGCCGATTGCGAGAGACTCAGCCGACGATCTGCGACCGCTTGCCTTCCGCGAACCGGACGAGGTTCTCGATCCCGACAAACTGTACACCGTCTACGAGATCGGTCGACTGTTGCAGGGGCTCGACCCCGACGAGGAACTCGATGTCGAGACCGAAAACGTCCTGCTCGACTGGGCGATTCCGTGGATGATGAACCACGCCGAGGAGTTCGTCTTCGCGGAGCCGACCGACGAGACGGAGCCCGGCTACTACGGACTCGCACGATGACGCTTCTGGTCGTCGGCTCGGAGCGCGTCGACGCCGGAAAGACGACGTTTTCGACCGGTCTCGTCGCCCGGACCCGGGCCGTGGGGTTCAAACCCCGGGCCGGCAACGATTACTGGTTTCACCACGACGACTACCGCAGCGCAATCGAGCGGGGGACGCTCCACGGAAAAGACGCCGCCCGGTTGGCGGCCGCCAGCCCCGGCAGTCTCGACCCGACAGATATCAACCCCGTCCATAGGCTCTGGCAGCCGACACACGACGGCGGCGGACTGCTCGGCCAGGAGGGCCGGGAGTTCCTGATCGACCGGGCGGGCGAGCAGTACGTGTGCAACGGGTCGGCAGCCCTTCCCGAGTCCGCCCGCGAACACCTCCCGCTGTCTGATTCGGTCGTCGTCGAAGACGTTGGCGAGTTCAACCGGGTGATGGAACGTGCACACATTCCGGCCCTGGAGGCGCTTCGACGGACAATCGAGACGACCGACCGGGCTGTCGTCGAGTCCTACAGCGACATCGCCCGGCCGATCCGCGGGATCGAACCCGACGGCGTGGCCGTCGTCGAACCCCGGCGGGTCCGGATCTACGACGGCCCGCGGTTCGTCAAGGCCTGTTCTGTCGCCTCCGGGACGGAAGGCTCGTTCCACGGCCAACTCGAAGAGCGCGTCTCGTCGGTGACCGGGTTGGCCGATCCGGTCGAGACGGCCTCGCTGCCACCGCTCACCAGCGAACAGCGACGGGATCCCGACACCGTCGCGACCGAGTACGGCGACGCCTACGACGCCTTGCTCGCCGTGGCCGACGGCTGGTAGCTCTCCGACGGCAGTACGTTTTTTAACAGATCCGCCCCGCATTTAGGTGCATGAATACAGTCGACCTTGACGACCTCGATCCGCAGTCGAACCCGATGAACAGCGACAGCGTCGCGGATGCGCTCGACGCGGCAGAGTTCGCGATGAACTACTACGTACTCGAACCCGGGGAGGAGTTTACCGGCGGCCTGCACGCCCACCTCGATCAGGAGGAGGCGTTCGTCGTCCTCGAAGGCGAAGCGACGTTCGAGGTACAGGAGTCACCGACGGCCGACAGCGAGACGGTCACCGTCGGTGAAGAGGAGATGATTCGGTTCCCGGCGGGCGAGTACCAGCAGGGCCGCAACGAGTCCGACGACGTAGTGCGTGCGCTCGCCCTCGGCGCGCCACAGGAGTCCAGTGACATCCGCGTCGCCGCCCCGTGTCAGGCCTGCGGCGACAGCGACTACCTGGAGTTCGTCGCGACCGAGGCGGGCGCGATGGTGGAGTGTCCCGAGTGCGGCGAATCCTTCGAGGCGTAACTCAGCGCATCTGGGCGGCCTGGTAGGCGAGTTCGATATCCTGAATCGGATTCGTCGTCACGCTCGGGCCGTGGCCGGTGTGCATCTCCGAGCAGTTCTCGCCGACGGCTTCGAGCAGTTTCTCGATGCTCTCGATCAGTAGCTCACGGTCCCCTTCGTCGAGATCCGTCCGACCGAAGCCGCCGTTGGCGAAGACCAGATCCCCGGCGAAGAGCACGCCCGAGGCCGGTGCGTACAGGCAGACGTGGTCGTTTTTGTGTCCCGGCGTGTGGAGTGCCTCGTAGCTGTGGTCGCCGATGTCGACCTGATCGCCGTCCTCGATTTCGTGGTCGACACCCGGCTGTTCGGGGTCGAAGCCCCACACGTCGACGCCGAAGGCCTCGGTCACGTCGTCGAGATTTCCGACGTGGTCGGGGTGAGTGTGTGTCAGCACGACGGCGTCGACGTCGTCGACGTACTGCGTTGCTTCGCCGACCACGTCGAACTCCATCCCGACGTCTACCAGCACCGTGCGGTCGCCGTCGACCAGGAAGACGTTGCTCGTCATCCCGGCCTGTCCCGTCGCGAGATTCTGAATCATACCTCCGGGTAGGAGCGGCGATGGCTTGGATATACCGGTCGACGCCGCTCGCAGTCACGACTCCGCTCAACCGCCCTCACTGAGCGCACCGCTGGCCGAGCGGCGCTCGCCGGAGTCGGTGTACCACAGCGCCCACGCCACGAGCACCCCCTGCAGCGGTAGCCGGCCCCACCGGACGAGTTCGCTCCCCACGACACCGCTGACGGCCATGTAGATGTTCGCGGGATAGATCGCGACCAGCAGCGCGACCGTCGCCAGCGCCGCGTAGTGTCGCGTCTGCGGGATCACCACCCCGACGCCGACGACGATCTCCGCGACTCCGGAGAGGTACACCAGCGCCAGCGGCGCCGGGAGCATCGGCGGCATGATCTGGAGGTAAAAGTCGGGGTTGACGAAGTGCAACACCCCAGCGACGACGTAGAAGACTCCCATCACGTAACACAGCGGTCGCTTGAGCCGGGCCAGCAGGGTACGCATTGACGGGAGTAGTCACTGCTCGGGTAAAATCCGACCGGTCACCGATCCTCCGCGGAGCGAAAACACCGACAACCCGCGAACGCGGTTCGCCTTTGACGATTGCCCCGGCTACTGATAGTCGAGTTCGCCCTCGCCCTCGCCGACCCACGCCTCCCGGTCCGGTTCCCGGGTCTGGACGGGATCGATATCGTTGTACCACGGGACGTTTTTCAGCTCTTCTTTGTTCAATGCGAACTCGTCTTTCGTGTCGGCGACGAACTCGAAATTCTGGGTGAGAACGATGGCCTCGACGGGGCAGACCTCCTCACAGAGCCGGCAGTAGATACACTGGCCGATGTGGAGGTTGTACTGCTCGCCGTTGCGCTTGTCGTCCATCACGATCTGGATCGTGTCGTTCGGACAGACGTTCTCACACTGGCGACACCAGATACAGCGCTCCTGGCTGAACTTGTGCACGCCGCGGAACCGCGGCGACACCTCCGGTTCGTCGTCCGGATAGGCGACGGTGAACGTCTCTCCGTCCAGGGCGTGTTTCATCGTCGTCGCCATTCCCTTGAGGACCCCGATCATGGCTCGATACCTCCGTGTACGGACTCGGTGGTTGAATAGCTCACGTTCATGACGGAAGCACCCCCACGATGACCGCGGTGAGGAACAGGTTCGCAATCGAGAGGACGAGCATGCCCTTCCAGCCGATTTCGATCAACTGGTCGATCCGGACCCGCGGCAGCGCCGACCGCAGCCACTGCGTGAACAGGAACACGCCCCAGATCTTGATCAAAAACCAGATGAATCCGGGGACGACGCTCAGCGCAGCGATCGGTGCGGCCGGGCCGCCGAGGAAGATGGTCGCGATCAGCGCGCCGCCGAGGAAGATGTGGACGAACTCGCCGAGATACAGCAACACGAAGTACACCGACGAGTACTCGGTCTGGAAGCCGGCGACGATCTCGGTCGGCGCTTCGGGAATGTCGAACGGGTTCCGCCCCACCTCTGCAACGTTCGCGACCAGAAAGAGCACGAACGCGAAGGGGTTCACGAGGCCGAACCACGCCGGAATTCCGATCGGCCCCAGCGCGAGGGTCTCCTGCTGGGCGGCGACGATCTCGCTCATCTGCAGCGACCCGGCGAACAGCACGACCGACAGCCCCGTCAGGATCAGCGGGATCTCGTAGGCGAGATTCTGCGCGACGGCGCGCAGCCCGCCCAGAAACGAGTACTTGTTGTTCGAGGAGTAGCCGGCCATCACCAGGCTGACCGAAGCGATCGACGCGACCGCGAACGCGAAGATCAGCCCGACCGACGGGTCCGCGAGATGGATGCCGCTCCCCATCGGGATGACCGCGAAGCCCAAAAGCGCCGAGAAGACCATGATGATCGGCGCGATGTCCCACGCCGGACGGTCGACGCCTTCGGGAACGATCAGTTCCTTCGAGAGGAGCCGAACCGCGTCGGGCAGGATGTGGCCCAGCCCGAGCGGCCCGAGCTTGTTGATCGCGATCCGGTCGGTGAACGCCGCCGTGATCTTTCGCTTGGCCCACGGCCCTGCGAGCGCCGCGTTCGCGAGCATGATCGTTCCGATCAGCGCGGCACCGAGAAACGCGCCGATGACCGTCCCGACCACCCCGTCGATTCCGAGCAGGCCGCTGATGGTGTCGGGCAGCGTCATCGGTCCACCTCCCCGAGGACGATATCCAGGCTGCCGAGCGCGGCGACCATATCGGGCACGTACTCGCCTTCGGCCATGACCTCCAACGACTGGAGGTTGCAGAACGCCGGGCTGCGGATCTTGAACCGCGCCGGCTTGTCCGTCCCGTCGGAGCGGATGTAGATGCCGAGTTCGCCTTTCGCGGCCTCGACGGCCCTGTAGATCTCCGTGTCGGGCTCGGGTTTGAGCGTCCGGGGGACGTTGGCCTGGATCTCGCGTTCGTCCTCCGGCCAGTCTTCGAGCACGTCGACACACTGCTCGATGATCCGGGCGGACTCGCGCATCTCCTCGAGACGGACCAGCGCCCGCGAGAAGTTGTCGCAGCCGTCGTCGGTGATGACGTTCCAGTCCAGTTCGTCGTAGTAGCCGTACGGGTCGTCCCGGCGCAGGTCGTAGTCGATGCCGGAGGCCCGCGCGACCGGCCCCGTACAGCCGTAGCTTTTGGCCTCCTCCGGCGGGAGAATCCCCGTATCCATCACGCGCATCTGGAACAGTTCGTTCGAGGACAGGAGATTGTGATACTCTTCCAGCCGTTCGGGGATGTACTCACAGAAGTCCCGGACCTTCTCGAAGTACTCGTCTCGCGGCTCCGGCAGGTCCCACGCCGTCCCGCCGAGACGGAGGTAGTTGAACATGAGCCGCTGGCCGGTCAGATCTTCGAGCAGGTTCTGGACCTTCTCGCGGTCGGTGACGGCGTACATGAAAATCGCCGTGAAGTCGCCGTAGATGTCGAGCGCGAAGGTCCCGACAGCGAGCAGGTGCGCGGCGATCCGGCACATCTCCGCGGACATCGTCCGCAGCACCTGCGCGTACTCGGGCACCTCGATGTCGGCCATCTCCTCGGCCGTGCGAGCGTACGCCCACTCGTTGAGGATCCCCGCCGAGATGTAGTCCCACCGGTCGGGGTAGGGCATGATCTGGTGACGGTAGGTCGACTGCTGGCACATCTGCTCCTCACACCGGTGCAGATAGCCGATATCGGGGTCGACATCGACGACCTGCTCGCCGTCGAGCACCGTCTTCAGGTGGAGGACGCCGTGGGTCGCCGGGTGGTGCGGACCGATGTTGACGAACATCGTATCGGAGTCGCCCGGCACCTGTGTCCGCTCCTCGACGGGATTGGCGTGTTCACGCAGCGGGACGATCTGTGGCTTCTTCTGGTTGTAATCCAGCCCGAGCGGGTGGCCCTGCCAGGTCTCGGGCAGTAAAATCCGGCGCAGGTCCGGGTGGTCGTCGTACTCGATGCCGACCAGATCGTAGGCCTCTCGCTCGTGCCAGTTCGCGGTGTCGTAGACGCCCGTTGCGCTCTGGCTCAGCGGCGCGTCCGACGGGGTCGGCACGACGACCGACAGTTCCTGTGTCGGGTCTTTGTACTTCTTGAGGTGGTAGATCGACTCGTATCGGTCCTGGTACTGCTGTGCAGTGACACAGGAACAGTGATCGAACCCGGCCTCTCGTTTCAGCGTCGCCAGCACCGTCTCGACCTCGTCCGGTCGGACGACGAACGCCGTGGCGTTTTCGTGTTGCTCGCGGTCGATGACGTGCTCGCCGAGCAGACCGGCGAGTTCGTCGTAATCGAGGGTTCCGTCCGGGTTCTCGCCGGGATCGAGATCTGGAGTGGGTTCCTGCAGGCTCATGGTGACTCGGCCCAGTTGTACCGCATCACGAGATCCTCCTCGTCGATCTCGCTCGCGAGTTCGTCGACGAGTTCGTCGCGGTCGAGATCGCCGAACTGTTCGAGTTCGTAGGGCTTGACCGTCACGGGGGCGCTCTCGCCGTGGCGGATCTGTTCCTGGAGTTTGAGGACGCCGTAGACCAGCGCCTCCGGCCGGGGCGGACAGCCCGGCACGTGGATGTCGACCGGGATGATCTCCTCGACGCCCTTGATGACGTTGTACCCCTCCTGGAACGGGCCACCGGAGATGGTACACGATCCCATCGAGACGACGAACTTCGGCTCGGGCATCTGGTCGTAGACGCGTTTCATCCGCGGGCCGAACTTCGAGACGATCGTTCCCGGGACGATGATCACGTCGGCCTGTCGGGGCGAGGCTCGGGGGACGCCGGCCCCGAACCGGTCGAGGTCGTGTTTCGTCGCGTAGGTGTGCATCATCTCGATGCTACAGCAGGCGATTCCGAACAGGAGCATGAACATCGAGTTCCCCCGAACCCAGTTCATGAACTGGTCGAACTTGGTGAGAATAAAGGGCGTGCTCCCGAAGGCCTGCCGGAGCTTCGAGTTGAACCGCTCGTCTGCGCCCGATCCCATCCGGTCCGCCTGCGTCGATTGTCCGTTCGACTGTGCCTGCTCCAGCGTGTCGTGAAGTTGTTGTTCCTTGCTCATAGTTACTCTACCCGCTGGCGTTCGGCTCGCGCGCTGCGAACCCATTCGACTGCGCCGTTGCGCCACGCCCACGCGAGTCCGACGACGAGCAGCCCGATAAACACCGCCATCGGCGCGAAGGCCTGCGCGAATCCGACCTCCTCGACCGCGCCATCGAAGATGACCGTCCACGGGACGATGAACGCGGTTTCGATGTCGAAGATGACGAACAGCAGCGCGACCATGTAGTACTGGATGTTGAACTTGACCTGGCGGCTGCTCCCCGTCGGCACCTCGCCGCTCTCGTAGGTGGCGCGTTTCCCCTGTTCGGGCACGCTCGGCCGAATCAGCCACGAGATGAACATCATCGACAACGGAATCACCACTGCGACGACGGCGAGCGCCCCGATCGCGATCCAATCACTCATTCGAGTCTCTGTTGGGGGTTTGCAGCGGGCGCACATAAGGGTTCAGTGTTTCTCTTTTCTGCCCGCCAGCTGTCGCCTATTTCCCGGTGAATAACCATGATTATTCACTCTGAACGGGAATTCTGGCAGAACCTGTCGGTTCGCAGATTCCGGCCCGGCGGTGAACGTCGGCTCGGTCTCGACGGGCGGCTCTGTCGGTTCGCTGGGACCGACGCCATTTTCACAGCCCCACCCCTACTGTTCGGCGTGACCGCGGTCGACGACTGGGAACGACGCCTGGCCGAAGCCGGGACGCTCACCCCCGACACAGTCGATCGTATTATGCAGTTACACGGCGACCGCGGCGACAAGGCAATCGAGGCGGTCTCCGAGAAGCGCGTCAAGGAGTACCGGGATTTCACCGTCGTCGTCGGCCGCGCCGACGAGTACGTAGTCGAAGACGACGGCTGCACCTGCAAGGACGCCGAGTACAACCTCGACCCGGACGACCCCGAACAGCTCTGCTGGCACGCCATCGCCGTCAGAATCGCCCGCGCCATCGACGAGACCGACGAACACGATATGTGGTACTCCGACGTTCGGGAGTTTCTCTGAGAGACACCGCGTATCGGCCCCCGACGCGTCGGTACCACTCCCAACGACGCGCCCCCGTAACCGCCCGAAACGGGGCCGCTTATACACATCCGGCCCATAGCTTCCGATATGGCTGTCGAACAGGCCGACGGGGACCACGACGGACCGGTCTGCCCGGAGTGCGGCGAGCGGACGGTCCGCGGGAGTGACAAGTGCTTCAACTGCGGCGCTGCCGTGGACTCCGACGAGGCCATCTCGCTGGCGATGTGGGAGTACGGCGGCGGCCTCGTCGCGGCGTTCGGCTTCTTCCTGACGCCACTCCTGACCGCGCTGCCGGCCATGTACTGCGCCTACCGCATCTACGACCGGAAACCGATGTCCTCCTACGGCATCCTCGCCGTCATCGTCGGGACGATCGTCTTCTGGATCGTTCTGCCGACGGTGATCCTCCCCGGCTAATCGGTCGCGAACACGCTGATGATCTCCCCCAGTTCGGGGGTGACCTGCTCGACCAGATCCGTCGTCGTCACGACCCCGACGTACTCCCCGCCGTCGGTGACGACCAACTTCTTGACACCGTGTTCGCTCATCAGCTCCGCCCCCTCCTGTAGCTGTGCTTCGACTGGAACGGTAATGACGGGACTGCTTTTGAGTTCCGCGATTGCCGTCGTCTCGGGATCGCGGCCGTTCTTCACCGCGCGCACGATGTCCGTGTCGGTGATGATTCCGTCCGGCGTCCCGCGAACGAGGACCGACCCGATGCGTTCCTCACAGAGAATCCTCGCGGCTTCGGTCACTGCGGTCGTCCCCTCGGCCTCCCGAACCGGCGTCGACATCGCCGCTCGCACGTCGATATCTTCCCACTCCATGAACGTTCAATTTGACTGACGATATATAGCCGTTTCCACGATTTCCACCCGAGGCGGGAAATCCGCTACGACCGTTCGCTGGCTTGCGGCAGAGTTCGAAATACCAGAGCAAATATTAGGAATTAGGATACGTATATCCAAAACTATTTTGTATCCTTGGTGACTTCGAACAGATATGGCGCGAAATACTGACCAAAGTTGGCTCGCCCCGCACACCGAGTACGTCCGTAGTCGTCGCGAACCCGACGAAGAAGACGAGGAGACGACCTGACCGATGTATACGCACGAACAGCAGGCCACCGACAGATCGCTCGACGAACAGCCGGAGTTCGAACTCGAATGTCTGTTCGACGATATGCAGGAGCCGACGGAACTCACGATCTTCACGCCGGAGGGCGAGGCGACGGCCTCGGAGTGGATCACCGTCGACCGACACAGCGCGGTCCCGGTGACGGAGATTCGCTGAGCGGTCCGGAACGGATGGTTTCAAGTCCGGCCGGCGGATACTCCGGGGTATGAACGAAGGCGACAGGGTTCACGTCGAACGCGGCGGTCAGGAGTTCGAGGGCGTGTTGCTCCCCTCCTCGACGCCCGAGCAGTTGGTCGTGAAACTGGAAAGCGGGTACAACGTCGGTATCGACCGCGAGGACGCTACCGTCGACGTGCTCGAATCTGACGTGTACGACATCGAGAGCGCTCAGGACGAGGACGGCCAGTCGAGCATCGAGTTCGAGGAGGGACTGCCGACGATTTCGCTCATCTCGACCGGCGGGACCATCGCCTCGACGGTCGATTACCGGACTGGAGCGGTCACCGCGCAGTTCGACGCCGAGGACGTGCTCCGGGCCGTTCCGGATCTGGCCGGGCGAGCGAACTACCGCGGCCGCGTCGTCGCGAACATCCTCTCGGAGAACATGACGCCGGAGGTCTGGCAGGATCTCGCCCACGCGATCTACGAGGAGATCGAAGCCGGTGCCGACGGTGTCGTCGTGATGCACGGGACGGACACGATGCAGTTCTCCGCCAGCGCCGTGGCGTTCATGCTGGACACGCCGGTCCCGATCGTCTTCACCGGGAGCCAGCGCTCGGCGGACCGACCCTCCTCCGATAACGTGATGAACGCCGTCTGTGCCGTCGAGGCCGCGAAAAGCGACTGTGCCGAGGTGCTCGTCTGCATGCACGCCAGCCAGTCCGACGACCGCTGTGCCCTCCACCGGGGGACGCGCGCCCGCAAGAACCACACGTCCCGCCGCGACGCCTTCGAGACGGTCGGCCGCCGCCCGCTCGGAACCGTCGAGTACGCGACTGGCGACGGCGACACCGACGTGTCGTTCCGCCGGGAGTACCAGCGCCGCGGCGAGGCCGACCTCGATATCGCGGCCGACCTCGAAACCGACGTGGAACTGGTCAAGTTCACCCCCGGAACCGGTCCGGCGATGCTCGACGCCGTCGCCGACAGCGAGGGGATCATTATCGAGGGGACCGGCCTCGGTCACGTCAACACCGACTGGATCGGCCACATCGAGGAGTTGATCGACGCCGGCACCGATGTCGTCATGACCAGCCAGTGTCTCGACGGCCGCGTCTGTGACCGCGTCTACGACACCGGCCGGGATCTGCTCGACGCCGGCGTGATCGAAGGAGAGGACATGCTGCCCGGTACCGCGAAGGTCAAACTGATGTGGGCGCTGGCCAACACCGAGTCCACCGCCGAGACGATGCGGACACCGATCGCCGGCGAGATCACCGACCGCTCGGTCTCCGAGGCCGAGTGACCGCCCTGCGAACGATCTTTTAGGCCGAGTCGCTTACGCCGTGCTGTGACAGTCCGGTACCGCGACGGCATCGAGATCGAACTCTCCGACGGGACTCGCGTCGTCTGCGATGCGGATCAGCCGGACGGCGACGTGGCCGTCGTCTCTCACGCCCACGGTGACCACCTCCCCGAGGGCGAGACGACGGCGGTCTGCTCGGAACTCACCGCGGCCCTCGGCACCGCCCGCAGGGACGAACCGCTGCACAGAACGACCGACGACCGCGTCGATCTGGTCCCGGCGGGCCACGTCGCGGGATCGCGTGCGGCGATCATCACCGACCCCGACGGCACGCGGTACTGTTACACCGGGGACGTCTGCACGCGCTCGCGGTTCTACCTCGACGGGTTCGAGGTGCCGGACGTGGACGTGTTGATCACCGAAGCGACCTACGGCGAACCCGAGTACGTCTTTCCCGACCACGACGAACTGGTCGCCGAGATTCACGGGTGGCTCACCGACACCGACCGGCCGGTCATTCTGCTGGGATACGCTCTCGGCCGCGCACAGAAACTCCAGTTACTCGCAGAGCGCGCCGGTCGCACCGTCTACACGACCGACGCGGTAAAACGGGTCAACGGACCCATCGAGGACGCCCTCGGGGTTGAGTTCCCCGCACAGTCGTTCACCGACGACGTCGAGTTGACCGCCGAGGACGCCCTCGTCCTCCCGATGACCAGCGGCCGCCTCGACTGGATCCAGGACCTCGCCGCCGATCTGGACGCGCCGGTGGCGGGCTTCTCGGGCTGGGCGGTCGACTCGTCGTTCAAGTTCCGCGGCGACTACGACGTGACCTTCGCGCTGTCGGATCACTGTGACTTCGCGGAACTCTGTGGACTGGTCGAGGCTGCCGATCCCGACCAGATCTACACACAGCACGGCTCCGGTGACACCCTCGCTGACTATCTCACCAGCGAAGGGTACGACGCGCAGACGATCAAGCAGAATCAGACCTCTCTCGGGGAGTTTTGAGGCTCACTCCGCCATCCCGACCAGCGTCAGGATCTCCCGCAGTTCGTCGACGTGGTAATCGACCGCCGGGCCGTCCTCGGCACCGAAGGCAACCGTCGTCATCCCGAGCGCGTCCGCGCCTTTCATATCGTTCTCGTACCGATCGCCGATCATCACCGCCTGCTCGCCCTCGACGCCGGCCTTTTCGAGGGCGGTCTCGAACATCCGCCGATCGGGCTTTTTGTAGCCGACCGCCTCGGAACTCGTGTATGAGTCGAAATACTCCCGGACGCCGAAGGTTTCGAGCAACCGCTCGCCCTCCTCGTCGTCCACGTCGCTGATCACGCCGAGGTGGAACTCCCCCTCGGAGAGTCGTCGGATCGTCTCGACCGCCCCGTCGTGCGGTTCGGCGTGTTCGTCGTGGATCTGCTGAAAGAGCGGCTCCCAGTCGGCGTCCTCGACGCTTCCCGAGAGAATCTCGTCGATTGCGACCCGATATCCCTCCCGCGCGGTCCGGTACTCGGTGCCCTCGCCGCCCCGGAAGTACTCCCCGAGCGTCTCTCGCCACGTCTCCAGCGCCTCCGCCGGCGGTAACGGCGACTGATACTCCGCCAGCAGCGAATTCACGAAGTCTCTGTGCCCCGACTGGATGCTCTCCAGTCTGACGATCACGCCGCCGATATCCCAGAAAATCGCGTCCGGATCGATTGCTGCCATGCGCGTGGATTCTCGATGGCCGGATATGAAGCTACCGCCCTCCGTGACGGTCTCCGTTCCCCCCCGCGCGGGGCGCGAACGCGACGACACACCCGGCGGCCGCAGTCCCGGCCCCGACCCGGACTGCAACCCGGCTGACGTGCTTTTAATTACCGAGTGTACGTATCGCTGTCATGGAGATCACCACCGGCGTCCACGCCGTTGCCCAGACGATCGAACGAGAGAACCGGACGACGACGGTCCATCCGGCCGCCGTCGAGACCCCGAAAGGAGTTCTCCTGATCGACACCGGTTTCGCGGGACTTTCCGATCAGATCGAGGCGAACCTCGACGACGCGGGCTTCGACTGGGACGACGTTCGCGGCGTCGTCCTGACACACCAGGACGGCGACCACGCCGGATCGCTCTCGACGGTCGTCGACCGAACCGACGCCGTCGTGTACGCCCACGAGCGCTGCGCACCGTACGTCGACGGACGCGAAGAGCCGATCAAATCTCCTGACGGCGAGCGATACCCGCCGGAACCGGTCGACGTCGAACTCGTCGACGGGGTCCGGTACCGGACTGCGGCCGGGCCGATGGATGTCGTATTTACGCCCGGACACGCCCCCGGACACATCTCTCTGCACTTCCCCGAGCAGGGACTGTTGCTGGCCGGCGACGCGCTGACCGCCGCAGACGGCCGCCTTCAGGGACCGAACGAGCAGTACACGCCGGACGTGGAGCGAGCGCTCGCCTCCGTGGACGCGCTCGCGACGCTGGATGTCGACCGCGTTCTGTGCTATCACGGCGGATTCGTGGAGGAGGGGACCGAGCGAATTGCCGAAATCGCGGCGGGTCGAGACTCCTGAAGAGACGCGTTGCTACTATCTGGGGCGGTCGGGTGCTCCATCTCCGTTAAATACCACCCTCTATTACGGGGCATTCTATTTTACATTGTACACGCTAAAGTCGAATAGACACACCGATGTTCGAGTTCAACGACTCCGAGAAGGCGGAAGAGCTGGCCGAGCGCGCCGAGGCGCTGATGGAGGAGGTTGTCATTCCCAAAGAGCGCGAGTTAGAGGGGGGAACGACCGTCTCCGCGGGGACGATTTCCGAACTGCAGGCCAAGGCCAAGGAGTACGGCGTCTACGCGCCACAGATCGACGAGGAGTACGGCGGGATGGGCTACGACTTCAACGACTGTCTCCCGACGTTCGAGCAGGCGGGTCGGAGCCTGCTCGGCCCGCCGGCGATGCGCGTCGACGCCCCCGACGAGGGGAACATGCACCTGCTCGAACTCCACGGCACCGAACTCCAGAAAGAGGAGTACCTCCGGCCGCTGGTCGAGGGGGAGATCCACTCCGGCTTCTCGATGACCGAACCGATGCAGGGTGCCGGCTCGGACCCGAAGATGATCCAGACCACCGCCGAGAAGGACGGCGACGAGTGGGTGATCAACGGCCACAAGTGGTGGACCTCCAACGGCATCCGCGCGGACGTGTTGCTCGTGCTCGCCCGGACGGACCCGGACGGCCACCCCTACGATAGCTGTACGGTCTTCGTCGTGCCCGCCGAGGCCGACGGCGTCGAAATCGTCCGCAACGTCCCCCACCTCGGCAGCGAGATGACCGGCACCGGCCACGCCGAGATCAAGTACGACGACGTGCGCGTCTCCGAGGAGAACGTCCTCGGCGAGGTCGGCGAAGGGTTCACCCACGTCCAGGAGCGCCTCGGTCCCGCCCGACTCACCCACTGTATGCGCTTCTCGGGGATGGCCGAGCGCGCGCTGACGATCACCCGGAGCTATCTCGAAGAGCGCGAGGCCTTCGGCAGCAAGATCGCCGACAAGCAGAACGCTCGTTTCGAGATTGCGCGCCGAGAGGCGGAGGTCAACGCCGCCCGGTCGCTGGTCCGACACACTGCCGACAAGATCGCCGCCGGCGAACAGGCCCGAATCGGCGTCTCGATGAGCAAAGTCTACGCCGCCCAGGCCACTCAGGACGCCATCGACACCGCTTTGCAGTATCTCGGCGGCAACGGTATCGGCAAGGATCTGCCCGTCTCGGACTTCTACGAGGCGATTCGGCCGTTCCGGATCGTCGACGGGGCAGACGAGGTCCACCTCCGGACCGTCGCCCGCGAGGCGTTCGACGAGCACACCGACCCCGACGAACTCGACCCGATCACGCGGTTCGGGGAGTGATCACTGCCGCCCCGCGACGGCCTCGGCGATCTCCTCGACGGCTTCGATAGCCACGTCGTGTTCCTCCGCGAGGCGCTGGGCTGTCGCGGCGGAGAGTCCCCCGTCCCCCCGACCCTGCGCCGTGTCGCCTCTCTGCTGTGCCGGTTCCAGCGTCTCGTCGCTGATCGACAGCGAGACGGCGTCCCACCGGGTGTAGTGGCCCATCGCGTCGAAATACGCCTTCGTCGCGCGGCGCTCGTCGCGCTCGAACTCCGCGGTGAGCAGTCCCTCCTCGTCGATCAGCGGCCCGGCCTCGACGATGCCGGCCGGGTTGATCAGCATGCTTCCGCCGGCGGCGACGTTGAACCCCAGTTCCTCCTCGCTGAACCCCTCGGGCACGTCCTCGCTCATGTACGCCGAGCAGGCCGCGACGAACGACTGGGTCTCGAAGGCGTACTCGCGCATCGCCGGGTAGATATCACACGTGTCGACGGCCTCGGCCGTCTCCGCGCGACTCTTGTCGCCGGGATGGCCGTGCTGTTCCCAGAAGCCCGGCCAGACGGCGGCGTGGATCTCCTCGCCCATCGCCGTCAGCGCCGCCTTCGACAGCGTCATGTGGTTCTCGAAGCAGATCAGCCCCCCCAGTTGTCCGATGTCGGTCTCGTAGGTCTCCAGACTCGACGGGTCACCGCGACCCCAGATGGCCCGCTCCTCGTGTGTCGGCATCAGTTTCCGGTGTCGACCCAGGAGGTCGCCGTCCCGACCGAAGTAAAATATCGAGTTGTAGATGGTCTCGCTGCCGCCACGGTCGCTCAGTTCGTTCGTCCCCAACGCGACGTGGAGGTCGGCCTCGGCGGCGGCCGCGCCCAGGATCTCGACGGCCTCGTCCTCGACGTGCAGGCTGTTTTTCTGCAGGTCGACCATCAGATCCGTCCAGCGGGGAATGGAGACGCTGCCCCGCCAGTAGGGGTATCCCGGGAAGTACGTCTCCGGAAAGACCAGCAGGTCGACCCCCTCCGCTCCCGCCTGTTCGATGTACCGGCAGGTCTTATCCAGCGTGGCCTCCTTGTCGTGGTAGACCGGTTCGATCTGTGCCGCCCCGAGCGTGAACGATTCGGCTGGCATGCCTGTCACATCGTGGCACCCTCACTTAACAGTGGACCCGGTTTCGACGTGCAGGTGGTATTCGATACGGGTGACCGAGGCGTGGCTCGCTTTCCAGCACACCGCCAGAACTGCTGTCCGAGATGGCCAGCGCGTACCCGGCCGCTTGCTTGGTTCGTTCACTACCTTCGTGTTTCCAATCAGTACGGCGGCGGGTCGCAGACAGTACTCTCCTGTGGAGTTGTTACATAAGTTTCATACTTTCGGGCGTGAAATATTGGCTATGTCAGGTATGCCGCCTGTCGTAACCCGCATTTTGACGGTCGTCTTCCCCCTCCTGTCGGTCTTTGCTTTTGCGGCCATGATCGGTATGGCGTGGGTGGTCTTCAGAGATGCCCAGGAGCGCGGTGTCTCCGAGGCTGTTGCGACAGTATGGGGATCCGGAGTCGCGCTTCTGACCCCACTCGTAGCGCCGCTGTATCTCGTACTCGTGGTTCGCTCCCACACCCGAGCGACGGCGGTCACGAACCGCGAGCGCTGGCTTCTCTGGTTCTCTTTCAGTTTCGCCTTCTCGTTTGCTTTCACAGTCACGATTACCCCTCCGGATCCGTTTACGCAGGCTCTCGCTCTCCTCGTCGTATTGCCGCTGGTGGCCGTCGGAACGTACGTCGGGTTGGTACAAACTGGCTCTCGGACCTCCTCCGAGAAACTGACCTAACGAGTAGTCGGCAGGTCCACAGGCGGAGCAGGCCGAGCGCCTCGGGGCTTGACCCCGAGGCAGTTCACCTCTCTGGACCTACCCGCTGAGCCCGATAGCAACATAATCGTGAACAGGCGTCTCAGTTTACCGCAGAAGGCTGAGGCCGTATCGGCTAATTTCCTCGACAGCTGACCTACGAGGACCAAGAAAGTCGATAACGATCGTCTCGTTCTGCTCGGTGCTCCGAGTGCTGGCTCTGAGGGGCCCAAATGTGACCAGTTCCTGCTCACTCGGACCGTAGAGGGTTGCCTCGACCGTGTGATTGCTCAATAGCGCTGCCGTTTCGCCTTCGACATCTCGAATGCGGGTCGACAGCGCGACCGGCCCAACTTGGTCCACAATCCCAATATGCTCAATCACCTCGTATCCGGAGAGCGCATTGGTATCGACCGCACCATTCAGTAGTCGCGAGCCGTCGATGTTGTCAGCAACAATCCCGAACGGTTCTATCTGGCTGGTTGCATCGCCGTCAGTTGAACTGTCGTCGGCTGAACCCTCTGACCGGGATGTCCACCAACCGACACCACCAGCACCAAGAGCGGCGACAGAGCCGACTCCGAGAGTGAGCAGTGTCCGTCGGGCGATGCCCCGGTCGTTCTCGCCCGGTGGATCGGCTGCTGTCAACCCCTCAGCATCGTCTTCGACACGTGAATCAGCAAGAGCATCGAGCGACTGACCGCAGTTTAGACACTTCCGGTCACTAACTGTGTCGCGGTGGCAATGTGGACACTGATCTGAGCTATCTTCACGCGTCATAGGCTAAGACAGCCTCCGAGCAACAGCGTGCAGCGCAATCGAGACCAACCTGTACGGCTGGATTGGAACGATTGGCTGCAAGTTGACCCTCGGTCGTGAGACCGCCTGCCGAGGTGTCCCGCTGCCGCATGGGTCCACATATGACCTTGGGAATATATACGTTCACCTCACGTTTCTCGTACTGAAAATCCGGGGTAAACGACCACCGCTAACTCTCAGCCGTCCGGGCCGACCCAGAGGGAGTTGTCGGCGTCCTGGCCGAACGTCGACGGGGAGTAACAAGGATTTTGATTCGTCGACACAATGAGTAACTGGTCATAGTGGTAGTACCGCCAGTAGTCGTCGTCGCCAGTGTTTTCGTCGTCGTCGTCGCTGCGCTTCTGGTCGCGACGCTGGTTCTCTGTGTGGGGTCCGCGCGACTTCGGGAGCTGAGTACCAGCCCGAAACTGTTGAGGAGTCGGGTTCGAGCAGTGTCACCGTACGCTGGTTTGCTCGCAGCGGTGTTCGGCGCGAGGATGGTCTTCAGAGAGCAGTTCTGGGCGCTTTCGGAGGCGATTGGGTACCAGATGACGGGGGTATTTTACGCAATCGAAGGCGACCTCGCCGCACAAGTACAGACGTTGATTCCGGATATCGCAGCCCCGTATTTCGCGTCTGTCTATATGTTCGGCTACGCGCTTGTTGTCATCGCCCCGCTCGTACTGTACCTGTTTGCCGACTCGCTTCGGCATCTCAAGACGGTACTTCTCGCGTACACGATCAACTACGCTGTTGCGACTGTCCTCTATACGCTCGTTATCGCACGCGGTCCTCGAATCGCCTCGTCGAGCACTCAGGGCATCATTCAGGAGTTCTTTCCGTATTTCACACTGCTAACAGGACAGGTCAACTCCCCGAGAAACGTCTTCCCCTCCCTGCACACGTCCTTGGCAGTGACAGTGCTCGTTGTTGCCGTCCTCACGCGGAACGAGTTCCCCCGATGGCTTTCGCTCACTACGGTCCTCACGACGAGTATCGTCGTGTCGACGGTGTATCTCGGCATTCACTGGTTCATCGATCTCGCCGCCGGCGTCTGCCTCGCTGTCGCGTCCGTGTGGCTTGCCCACCAGCTGAACGGCCGCGCAGGGAGTCAGCGACAGGACGAAACGATCAGCACCGCAACCGAGTAGCCGGTGCCCGCCGCTCAGAACTCGCGAACTGCGGGGTGAGAGGGCTCGTATCTCGGGCAACGCCCAACATAGTTTGGTGTGTGGTATATGAATACACGAGATGTATTGGTAGTATGTCAACAACGAAGCAGCAGGGGCTATCGCTACACGTCGGGTCATTGGGCGTACTACACTGGGTCGGCATCGTCGCGGCGTTGGCCAGCGCAGCCATCCACTTCTTACTCGGCGTCCGGTTTCTTCCGACCGGACTGGGAATCAGTTTCATCCTCGCAGGCTTCGGCTTCGTCGGGGCCGTTGCGCTCGTCCTCCTCGACATTCGTCGTCGTGTGGTGTACGCCCTCGGCCTGCCGTTTACCCTCGGACAAATCGTGTTGTGGTACTTGGTTAATTTCACCGGCGGTAGCAAATCCTTCCCGGGCGATATCGGAACGCTCGGAGCCATCGATAAGATTGCACAACTCGCCCTCGTCGTCGTGCTAATTGCACTGCTGTGGGACGAATCGTAGTGACTACCGGTCCTGATTGGTGCTGTACAGAGTTATCCGTTCGGAGAGCGCCGGGTTCTCGTTCGTGCGGGGTCCTGACGAGACGCACGCACGGACACTGAGTAGCCGGTGTAGTCAACGGGAATAAGTCCGCACACGCAGTATCAACGGGAGATGGATAGAACCTTCTCCGGCGCGTTGGAGTTCGTCACGTGGCTCGATCACCAAGTCGTCGAGTTTGTCCTATCGCTGCGACATCCACTGCTGACGAAACTGATGACCTCGGTGACAGGTCTCGGCTCTGCTACCGCTGCGCTCGCGTTCTTGGCTGTGTGTTACCTCGCGGATTGGGAAGAGGAGCTGTACACCAGTGCGCTCGCTTTTGCAATCACCGGTGTCGTCGTTGGGACGATGATGACAACCGTCCAACGACCGTTTCCGCCCGAACCGGTCTGCATGACGGGTGACGCGGGCACTGTCGCCACGTCGTTTCCATCGGGGCATGCAGCTGCGGTAACCGTCTACGCGATGACGGCTCGCGACTCGTCGGTGCTCCCGTTCGGTGCCGTGTCCGCTCTGGCTGGACTGATCGCCGTCTCACGAATCTACCTTGGAACTCACTACTTTTCGGACACAGTCGCTGGGATTGTGATCGGGATCGGAGCGTTCTACACGGCAGCACGATTGCGGCAGCGCATACCGGCAACTCAGTTGTCAGAAGACCAGTGAGCCTGCTACTGAACGACGGGTGCCCGGCGGCCTGATTCTCTAGGGCTCCGACACCAGCGAACAACCGAGGCGCTCTCCAACCCGAGGAAAACGACATCCCCGGCGTCGTTGGAACTCCCTGCCCGTGACGAGCGTCACCGGGGCTGTTACACACAGGACACACACTGGTTGATGCCACTGTGGCTGTTGAACTGACCGGTGAGCCGGTCTCCTGATCGCTATCGCAGCTTGACTGGTGTGCAAGAGAGACGCCGTGTGTCTCGCACGACAGTCCAGGTGAGTAAGTGGTAGAACGACTCACTCCACGTGGCGTACTCCTGTCGTCTAGCCGGAACGCGTACCGCCGACCGTCAACTCACTCGGTTTCCTCGTCCGTCTCCTGTTCTGACTTCTCCGAGCACAGCCGCGTTTTTTGCAGGCCTTTGGGTATCTTAATCGCCTTTTGTATATATTTGATATACTTGAGGCTCTTGACCGATTTGAGGGCTTTTCCGACAGCACCGAGCAGTCGTAGCGAACTGAAAAACGGGACGATGAGTACGATATCGAGCCAATAATCGCGAAGAAACTGCCTGTAATCGTCGGTTATGATGTATTTCACGACCAGCTCGAACACGTAGTACGTGATAATGGTAACTTCGACGTACCGGAGGGTCTGCTCCGATAGTACGGGTGAGACAAGTGACGAGTACAAATACACGACCAACAGCAACAGAAACACCGGTGCCAAGCGTTTCAGTTTGCTGTCTATTTTCACCCAGATACCGTTGGCACTACTCATAGTTTTTCCGGCAGTAGTCCGGATCCAATCCTCGGATCGAGTAATCCTGCAAATGTGGACGTCGTGTCGGGTGGCGCCTATGTGAGCACAAGGTGTATTCAAAGACGAATTGAACGGTGAGCGCAATGACATTTATGGGCCGTATGAGAGGATACCCCTCCCCGACACTCATTCGATCCCAAGCCAAGCTTTCGGGTGTTAGGCCATCGTTTAGGGGGTCAACCGAACAGTCCCGGGCAGTTTCACGTCTCGCTGGTCGCCGTGTTCCCTGAGTTGAGCGGTTAGATCAGCCCCAAGCAGCTACGCTCTCGTGGGAGACTCGCGCCGCCTCCCTGCGGAGTCCAGACAAAATTTGGGTTCTGCCGGGGACCGCAGTGGCCGGTTCACTCCTCGCCGGAACGCGGAGAACACGCGCTCACTGCTCGCCCATCGCCTCGCCCGCGACCTTCCGGCCCTGGGGGGTCAGCGAGACTTCCTTGCGCTCGCGGACGACCCGGATCACGTCGAGTTCGATCAGTTCGTCGTAGATCTCCTCGACCCGTTCGACGTCGATGCCGACGAAGTCGCTGATCGCGAACGGCGAAACGCCGGAGTACAGCGCCATCACGACCCGTTGTTCCGTCGCGGTGAGATCGAGATCCGCCCGGTTTCGCTCCGCGCCTTCCTCCAGCAGTTGCTTGAGCACGGAGATGTGGTACTGCCGGCCGGAGAGGTACGTCTCGACGCTGGTCCCTTCCTCGTCGGTGTGTTCGACCTCGATCACGCCGCGTTCCTCGCCGGCGACCTCGCGTTCGTCGACCTCCATCTCGCCGATGTCGTCGCGCTCGATGATGAACTTCTGGCCGTCTTCGAGCACCATCCGCACGGTGTCTTTGGTCACCTTCAGCCGGCCGCGCTGCCACTCGCTTGCCTTGACGACCCCGCCGACGATCGCCGGGTGTTTGACGTAGATGACGGCCTCGTCGAGAATCGCACGGAAGAAGTTCGTCCGAAAGCCCTCGAAATCCGCCGTCGTGATGAGCAACACGTCGTCGCCGATGTCCAACGCGGTGTAGTACGACTCCGAGGCCGCGTTCCGGTTGACATCGACCCGCTCGTCGAGCACGTCGATCTCCTCCAGGGGCACCGAGATCTTCGAGTCCGTGACGATCATCAACCGCTGGTTCGTCAGGACGATCCGGCAGTTTTCCCACTCGGCGTCGGTCAACTCCCGACCCCCCTTGATCGCGTGGAGATACTTGCCCTGCGTGTCCTCGATTTTCTTTTCCGTGTTACTCATGACGGCAGTGCTGTTGTCGTGGGTACGGCACAGGGGCAATTATAGGTTATGTCCGGTTATCAGGGATTTCGCGCACAGCGAGGCATTACTGTTCGTTCATCGCCTCGCTCGCCAGGTTGCGGCCCTTCGCGTTCAGCGTCACCTCGGTCCGCTCCCGGACCTTGTCGACCGCGCCGGCGTCGAGCAGTTTCTGGTAAATCTCCTCGACTTCCTCGACGTCGGTCCCGACGAAATCCGCCATCTCGAACGGCGAGACGCCGGAGTACAGCGCCATCAACACCTGATTCTCCAGGTCGTCGAGTTCGTATTCGTCCTGGCGGCGGTCGATCGTGTTCCGCAACAGCGTAGCGAGCGCCCGCGGGTGCCACTCGACGCCCGAAAAGTGTGTCTCGACGCTGCGGTCGTTCTCGTCGGTGTGTTCCACCTTGACGACTTCCCGTTGTTCCCCGGCGACCTGCTCGGTCGCGGTTTCGACCGTCCCGACGTCGTCAATCGAGAACGTGACGGTCTCGTTGTCCGGAAGCCCGAGGACGATGTCGTCGTCGTTCAGCCGGAACCGGGCTTTCGACCACGACGCCTCCTCCTGGACGACCCCGCCGACGATGGCGGGATACTTCACCAGGATCACCTCGTCGTGTAGCGCCGCTCGACAGTACTCGGACTCGAAGTCGTCCAGTTCCTGCGTGTCGACGAGAATGACGTTGTTGCCGATCCGGAGCGCGGTCGCACCGGGGGCGTCCATCCCGTCGGGGATCAGATCCTCGTCTTCCTTGGGGACGAGAATCTTCGCGTGGGGAATCGCCTGCTTGTTGGCGTTCGTCGACAGCACGAGCCGTTCGCTCGTGATGACGATCCGACAGGACCGCCACTGGGCGTCCGGTAACGGTTCGCCGTCCTTGACGGCGTAGAGATAATCGCCCTGCGTGTCGACGAGTTTCTGTTCCCCTTCGCTCATGCGGTGTCTTCTGACGATAGCTAACGCGTCCACCTACATAACTCTCAACATCTCACAAAGCCTGTCTCGGAGGATTCACTCCCCGCGGAGAGCTCCACCCTCTCTCGCTCTCTTACACGTGGTCCAAGCCAGTTGCATTTTTCTGAGTGCGTGACCTACGTTTACTTGAGGTGATACCATGGTCACCAGCCCGTGGATGCTCGCCACCACGGTCGGATTGATCGCGGTCCATGGAGTTCTCGCCTACTACGTGTATCGGCTTCAAACGAGGCTCTCGCCGGATCGATTCGAGGGCACTGATCCGGATGAGCTGGTCCAGCCGGACGAGGGAGTCGCCGTCTGCCCCGAGTGTGGGGCCGCCAACGAACTCGGATACCGCTTCTGCCGGTCCTGCGTGGGTCCCCTCCCGGGTGCAGTGACGTTCCAGCGCGACTCCAGCAACCCGCTCGGCCGCTTCACGCAGTGACGCCGCTCCGGAGTGCTCCGAAACTGAGTTACGGACCGGGGCCAACCCTCGGGTAATGGACGTTCTTTCGCTTGCACGCCGCGCGCTGGAGACGGGACCGCTCTGTGATCCCTGTCTCGGCCGGCTTGTCGCCGACCGGAGTTTCGGGCTGACGAACCGCCAGCGGGGCCGCGGGCTCCGCACCGCCGTCGCGCTGGCCGAGGACGACGATTTCGAGGCCGGCGAGGACTGCTGGGTCTGTGAAAACGAGTGCGAACGGTACGACTGGTGGGCCAGACAGGCCGCGAGCGCCGTCCGCGGCTACCGGTTCGAGAGCTACCAGATCGGCACCCGAGTGCCGCCGCTGCTCGAAGAGAACGACCGACTGCTCCGCGAGGACGTGGGTCTCGACCCCGAGGCCGGCGAACTGCTCAAAAGCGAGTTCAACCGCGAGGTCGGCAAACGCTTCGGCGACCAGACCGGGGCCGAGGTCGATTTCGGCCGGCCCGACGTGCTCGTCCTCTGTGATCTCGCCACCGAAGAGGTCGAGGTACAGGTCAACTCCGCGTTCGTCTACGGCCGGTACCGCAAGCTCGAACGCGATATTCCCCAGACAGAGTGGCCCTGCCGGGAGTGCAACGGCACCGGTATCAACCGCGACGAACAGTGCTCGGGCTGTGACGGGACCGGCTATCGCTACGACGAGAGCGTCGAACAGCTCACCGTCCCGCCCGTCGAGGACGCGATGAACGGCGAGGACGGCACCTTCCACGGCGCGGGCCGAGAAGACGTGGACGCGAAGATGCTCGGCACCGGCCGGCCGTTCGTGATCGAGATCGACGAACCCCGAAAGCGGGATGTCGACACCGACGCGCTGGAGGAACAGATCAACGAGTTCGCTGATGGCAAGGTCGAAGTCGAGGGGCTTCGGCTTGCGACCCACGGGATGGTCGAACGGGTCAAGGAACACGACGCGAGCAAGACCTACCGGATGAACGTGGAGTTTGCCGCTCCGGTCGAGCAGGCGGAGTTCGAGAGCGCGCTGGAGGCGCTCGACGGCGCGACAATCGAGCAGGACACGCCACAGCGCGTCTCCCACCGCCGCGCCGCGAAGACCCGCGTCCGCGAGGTTTACGATATCTCCGGCGAACTCGACAGCGAGACGACCGCCACCGTCGAGGTCCACGGCGAGGGCGGACTGTACGTGAAAGAACTCGTCAGCAGTGACGAGGGCCGTACCGAACCGAGCCTCGCGGGCGAACTCGGCGTCGACGCGGAGGTGACGGCGCTGGACGTGCTCCGGGTCGAGGGCGAGGAGGAATCGTTCGAACACCCCGAGTTCTTCCGCGAGGAGTAACTCCCCGGCGGCCATTACACCTATCTTACTCGGTGTGTGAGTGTGGCTGTGCGCAGTCGAGTTCTCCACGGCGCCGTCGTCGTTTTCGCACTCGCCGGATTGCTGACAGTCGGCGTCGGCGGCGCGGCCGCCTCACACGGGGACGATATCGAGGAGACAGAGATTGTCGAGGTACAGACGGTTTCTGACGACCCCGAGCAGGGGGTCGTCCGCGTCGAACTGCAGTATCACATCGGCTCGGAGGTGCTGGGTCTGCGGACCGGACTCCGGAACTCGGAGTACGAGGTCACCGGCGTGGACGGGTTCGAGGCCATCGACGAGGGGAGATACGAGTGGGACGGACAGACGACCGACCCCACGATCGACGTTCGGGTCCCGATCAACGAGACCTCGTCTGGCGCCTACGACTACGTCGACGCAGGCGAGTGGCTGATCACCGACCGTCCGGTGCTGACCAGACTGGGCTGGCGTCCATCGCTGGAAGCCGAGGGCGAGATCGAAGTCCGCCAACCCACGGCCGCGGGAGAGGAAGGAGTTGCGGCCGATGGGATGGTCTACCTCGGCGGGTACGAACGTTACAGTTTCAGCGCCGCCGGCGAACAGTTCGATCTCGTGATCTCCGAGGCGGCCGATCCGGCGTGGTCGCCCGCGGAGATCGGTGCTCGACTGGTCACCGCCTCCCGGCGGTTCGATGTCGGCGCCAGATCCGACCGACTGACGGTCTTCGCCGTGACCGATCCGCTCCGACGCGGCGGACTCGCAACCGGAACGAACGCCGCGGTCTGGGTCCACGAGGCGGGACTGACGGCCCCGCAGACGACGCTGTTTCACGAGTACGTCCACAGCAGACAGGCCTACAACCGCACCGACGCCGTCGAGTGGACAATCGAGGGTAGCGCCGACTACTTCGGTGCGCTGCTCGCCCTGAAGAACGGCAGTATCGAGTACCACCGCTTCTATCGCCTGCTCGACCGCGGCAACAGCTACGACGACGTGGTTCTCGCCGACGCCGACACCTGGGAGGGCACCGCCGCGCACTACGAACTCGGCTCGCTCGTTCTCGCCGCGATGGACGAGCGTCTCAGGGCGGCGGGCGCGAGTTACGCCGCCGTCCTCCGGGCGAAAAACGAGGCCGACGGCCAGATCACCGGCAACAGGTTCGCGTCGCTGGCCGCCGAGTTCGACAGCGGGATGGACGCCTTCTTCGACCGCTACGTCCGGTCGAGGCCCCCGGAGATCTCCGTCCCCGACCCGACGGTCTACGACGGGCCGAACGACGGGGCGGCACTCGACGTTCGCGTTCCGGAGTTCGATCTCGACCCGGGCGAGAGGGAACCCGTGACAGTCACACTCGCGAACACCGGCACGGAGACCAGCCTCGCCCCGCAGATTTCAGTCAATACCTCCGGGAACGTCACCGTCGAACTCATCGACTCCGACGGCTCCGTCGTCACCGACACCGACGAGGGCTGGGTGTTCGACCACCTCCCGGCGGGTGAGGCCTACGATCTCACGTTCACCGTCGAGGCCAACCGCACCGATGGCGAACAGATCGCCGTCTCCGCGGGCGACCTGAGCAATCAGCGGGCGGCGACCAGCGTGACGCTGGACTCCAGCGACCCCCTCGGCGTGACACTCTCCCTCCCGGCCGAGGCGACCGCGGGCGAGCAGATCAACGCCACGGCGACGACGACGCCCGAGGAGGCGTCGATCACCCGCTACTCGTTCAGCGTCACCGGTCCCGGTACGCAGGTGACCGCCGACAGTTCCGGACAGGCGGCGACGTTCACTCCCGAGGAGGCCGGCACGTACACCGTCTCCGTCACGGCGACTGCCGCCGACGGCCGAACCGCAACGACCGAGGAGACCGTCGACGTGTCGCCGGTCCCGTCGGACGATACCAGCGAGGAGACGGACGACACCGACGGGAGCGACGGCGATGGTACAGACGGAGACAGCACCGGGGAGGGCGAGACGACCGACGGCGACGATACCAGTTCGTCCGACGGAACCGACGCACCCGATCAGGGGGGGTCCGACGGCTTCGGTGACGGCTTCGGTCCGGCCGTCGGCGTCGGGGCTCTCCTCGCGTTGTCGCTTCTCGCTCGCCGCGCTCACTGACTGACCTGCGTCTCGCCGTCCAGCGGTCCGTGTGCGTTCTCGACCGCGTCGAGCAACTCCGCTCTCGACGGCGCGACGAACAGGTGGGTCTGACAGTCACAGTCCGAGCAACCGAATCCAGCCATCGCCGGTCTCTCAAGCGCCGCGGCGACGGCACACTCACCGTCGACACCGCTGGTTCGGACCACGCTGTCGAGACGGCTCCGTTCGTGGCCGAGCAGGTAGTCGATGTGCCAGTGTCGCGTCTCCCGGCGGCCGTCGGCGAGTTCGCGGTGGCGCTCGATCCGCGAGAAGCCGCCGCTACCGAGCGCGCTGCCGACGTAACCGTACCAGCCTGCCTCGAAGCCCTGGCGTCCGAGAGCACCGACCTCCACCTCGACCGGTTCGGTCAGTTCGATACAGAGCGTGTAGGTACCGCCAGCCTGGTCGCTCATCACCGGCAGTTCCGGACAGACTCACTTAGCGCTGACGAGGGCGGCGAATCAGCCGAACTTCCCGGTGATGTAATCCTCGACGCGCTGGTGTTCGGGGTTCTCGAAAATCTTCTGGGTGTGGTCGTACTCGACCAGTTCGCCGCCGGTCAGGAAGACGGCGGTCATGTCCGAGATTCGGGCGGCCTGCTGCATGTTGTGGGTGACGACGACGACGGTGTAATCCTTGGCGAGGTCTTCGATCAGATCCTCGATTTTCGAGGTGGCGACCGGATCGAGCGCCGAGGCCGGCTCGTCCATCAGGATCACCTCCGGGTCGGGGGCAATCGCGCGAGCGATACAGAGTCGCTGTTGCTGACCGCCCGACAGGTCAAGTCCGGAGGTGTGTAGCTGATCTTTGACCTCGTCCCACAGCGCCGCGCGCCGCAGGGCGTCTTCGACCTGCTCGTCGAGATTTTCGACCTTGTCCTGGACGCGCAGGCCGTACGCGACGTTGTCGTAGATGCTCTTCGGGAAGGGGTTGGGTTCCTGAAAGACCATCCCGACTGTCCGCCGAAGCGCGACCGGGTCGACGTCCTCGTCGTAGAGGTTCTTGCCCCGGAAGTACAGATTACCCTCGACTCGCGCGCTGGTGATCAGGTCGTTCATCCGGTTGACACACCGCAGAAACGTCGATTTCCCACAGCCCGAGGGCCCGATCAGCGCGGTCACCTGCTGCTCGGGAATCGGGAGGTTGATGTCGTTAAGCGCCTGCTCGTCGCCGTAGAACACGTCCAGATTCTCCGCCTCGATGATCGTCTCGCCGAGCGACTCCACCCCGGTATCTTCCGGCACCGTCGTCTGTGGCTGTCTGATCGATTCGCCTGTCTCCGTGGTTTCGTTCTGGAAGCTCATAGTTCAGGGTTGCCCGTGCTCGACCGTGGTTCCCGACCGCTGTGGCGCCGACGGTCTGGCCCCCGTGGCAGTCGTCGAACCACACAGCAGGTCGAAACGCCGGACCGGCCGCGAGCGGACGGTCGATGGCCGTGCAGAGCCACTGGCGTGGTATCTGCACGTGTTTCCATTATCACTCCCTACCAGTGAGTCACATAAATACCGTGCTATTAATCATATAGAGCACCCGGGAGGGGAATATAGACATATATAGGAACTGTCGACGACCCGACTGGTTAGCTTCCCGAGACCTCCTCGTCACCGCGGTTTCTGAGCTGTCGGGCCCCGGGGAGGCGAGCGACGATGCTGGTCACCCAGCCGAGTTTGAACAGGCCGAACTGCGAGAGCACGCCGAGAGCGAACAGGCCGAGAAAGACCGGTGCCATCGGCTCGAAGATCAGCGGGTCGACCGTCAGTTCGCTCTGTGCCGTCCGCAGCCCGCTGATCGTGAGTTGTCGCGAGACCAACGCTGCGCCCATCGCGGAGGTGATGAAGACCATCATCGTCTTCGTCAGGAACGAGCCGAGCACCGCGGCGGCCAGTCCGACGCCGAGTGCCGTGCCGACGGCCGCGATGGTCCCCGTGTTTCCGAGCGCCGGTGCGATAGCGATCATGCCGAAGTACGCACCGACGACGAAACTGATCGCGGCGACGGCCAGCGATAGGAGGAGATAGGTCACCAGCACCCCTCCGATTGCACCGACCGGAATCGCCACCAGCGACGCCAGCGCCCCTTCCAGACCGACGACACCGCCGATTGTCGGTGCGATCAGATAGCCGGCCCCCGCGCCGACTGCGGCGCCGAGCAGTCCGACACCGTACACCGAGAGTACGGCGCCGAAAAACAACAGTATGGCCCCGCCTACGACGAACGCGATGTCGAGTAGTTCTACCATACTCCCTGTTCCAAACGAGGCGGAAAAACCTTTGTGTCTCTCGGGGTCGCCTACAACTGTTCGGCGGCGTCGCGTTCGATCAACAGCGAGGCGTTGGTCTCGGGCAGTGTCACGATGTCGTCCCGTTCGAGGTCGTAATCCCGCTCGTCCACGCCGACGAAGGTTCCGACGTCGTCGGTGATTCTGACCGTCTGTCGCTCGACGCTCGGCTGTGACGTGTCGGCGGGGCCGGAAGCGGGTTCGCCGCTCTCCTCCACTGTCGGCTGTCCCCCGTCGTTTCTGAGCGCGTCTCCAGTCCGTGCGGGCGACGCCGGTTCGGGGCCGGAACTGTCCGGCTGACCGCCGCTCTGCGGGCCGCCGCTGTCGACCGTCCGTGGCTCCGTCGGTGGCTGGTCACCGCTGGTCGACGGGTGGTCTGGCTCCGGCCCGCTGCCGCTCGTCGACTGTGGCTCTGTCGGCCCCGAGACCCCCCCAGGACTCGGGTCGGCGTCCTCTCCGGCGCCCATCAGATCGGCGGCCGAGACGTCCGGCTCCGGCGCCGCTGTCTTCTCGGCTGTCTCGCTCGCCGGCTCCTCCCCGTCGAGCACCGCCAGCACGTGCTGCCGGTTCGATTTGATGTCTTCGACCAGCGTCTCGAACAGCCGCTGTTCTTCTTTGGTCATCCCGTCGGCCTCGGCCGGCAGGTCCGCCGCCGCGAAGGAGGCGGCTTTGACGATTTTCCCGACCCGTTTCTCGTAGATGGCCTCGACGGTCTGCTCCGCGGTCTTGATCTCGTCGGTGAGTTGGCTGACCTCGGGCGAGTCGAACGGGTCGTCGGCGCGCTCGGCCGCGCGGTCGCGCTCGGTCTGTAGCTGCTGGATGAACTCCCCGGCGTCCGCGTAGAAGCTCTCGCGTAGCTGTTGGAGCTTGTCGGTCTGGCGCTCGCGGTCGCGCGCGGCCTGTAGTTCCTCCAGGTTCATGCCTGCCCTCGGTTCATTCTTCACCCTTCTCGGCGCGTCCCCGTGTCATCAGGAACACGCCGACGTACTCCGGAACGGTATGCACTCCCTCCTCCAGTGTAAAACTATCGCCTCCCAACTCGACGGTCCCGCCGTCGGTCACCTCGACGGTGATCTCGTGGTTCGTGAACGTCTCCGGGACGGCGTCGACCAGGGGATCGAAGTCGTCGATCTCCTCGCGCGGGACGCGACGGACGGCGAGTCCGCTCCCGCCGTGGAGGCTGCCCGGCAGACGGATCAGCCGGTTCGTGTCCGTCGACACCGGCTCGTCGATCTGGGCGTTCTCCTCGGCGACGACTTCGGTGGCGAACTGTCTGGCGAGTTGTGCGAACACGGCGTGTGCCGAGAGGTTTCCGCGCTCGATCTCGACGAACCGCTCCTGTGTGAGATTGTACGCGGCCTGGGCACGCCCCTCCCCGATCCCGTCGTACTCCTGAAGCCGTTCGAGTGCCTCCTCCTCGGGGAGATCCCGGACCTCGGACAGCACCGAGACGAGTTTGTCGTGGATCCGTCCGCCCCAACCGCCCTCGGTGGGGAGATAGCGGTTCTCCGCCGGCGTCTTCCGGCCGAGTCCGGCGACGGTCTCCTCCTCGACGAGTTCGTCGAACTCCAGGCCGATCCCGCGGACGTAATCGACGATTTCCCGGCGCGCGTCGCTGTCGAGACGCTGGATCCCTTCGTCCCGGACGTGAACGTGATACCCACGGCTCCCGGAGAAGACGATCTGCATCTCCTCGAAGCCGAAATCCCGCTCTAGAAAGTCGAGCAGACGGAACAGGGCGTCCTTACAGTCCGCGAGCATCTCCGCGTAGCTGTCTTCCGGCGTCGTCGAGGGGAGATGATCGGCGTCGAGATCGAAGATCAGACCCGAGCGCCGCCAGCCCTTCTCGTTCATCGTCGTCGCGCCGGGGTTGTCGTAGCGGCCGGCCGAGAAGTAGACGTGTTTCGGACGTTCGCGGGCCAGGAAGTCCTCGAGCGCGCCGAGGTCGATCATGGCGTTGTGCCGGCTGTAGGTCTCTCCCGGCCCCTCGGTCCAGGGGACGTACCCCCACTCGCGCTCGTTTGCCCCCGGCGGCGGATCGATCGACTGGTTGCGGTAGTGGTCTCCGAACCGGCCGCGGAGGTACGCCTGTGTCCGCTCGTGCACGCACACCACTTGCCCGAGTACTCAAATAGGCGTTGCGCTTGGCGCAGTCACCGCGACAGCAGGTTCGCTAGCCGCTCGCGGATTCCGTCCTCGTCGCCGAGTTTCAGGTAGAAGGCGTCCCCGCCGTCCTCGTAGTAGTTGTCGATCCGGCGCTTGACGCGGAAGCCGAGCGAGCGGTAGAAATCCAGCGCGTCTCGGTTCGTCGTGCGCGCGTGACAGGTAACCGTTCCGTACTCGTCGGCGACGTTCGCGACGAGTCGTTTCCCAAAGCCCTGTCCGCGATACTCCTCGGCGACCGCGAGAAAGAGAATGTAGCCGTCCCGCCGCACCGCCGCGAACCCGACCAGTCGGTCGTTCGCCCGGTCAACGTACAGATAGACAGTCGAGCGCTGATAGGCGCTCTCGAAAAAATTTCGCCGCTGTCTCAGCACCCCTTCGTTTCTCCGAATCCGCTCTTTGAGTTGCCAGGCTGCGTCGACGTGATCGTCACTACCCGGCCCCACGACATGTCGCTGGACGTTGACGCTCACTACCGCGTACTATGTGGTGGGGGAATAATAATTCTGCTGAGTGGGAGGCCGACCGCAGGGAGGCCTCGACGACGCGAACGGGGAGGAACGACCCGCGAGTGGGTCAATCGAGCGAAAGACCTCTCCGAGTGCGTGAGCAGAGGACGACCCCACGCCGTAGTCAGCCTCTCACCCCGAGCGGAACAGCCAGAGCCGAGCGCCGAGATAGACGATCACCAGCCCCAGCGTCAACGCGGCAGCCGTCTGGCCGCTCCGTACCGCCACGGTCAGCGCGAGAAGGTTGAGTCCGATGCCGGCGACGTAGACCCACCGTAACAGCCCGTCCGACACCGGCAGCGATCCGCCCGTCTCCTCAGCCATAGATGGACCAGCTCATACCCTCCGTTCGACTCGGGTAGCAAAAGTCTCTCCGTTCAAACAGAACCCATTAGCCCGTCGGCGACCGAACTCCGGGCGATGGGATACGAGCTTCGCGCCCACACCGCCGATGTCGCCGTCGAGGCGACCGGCGAGAGCCTCGGCGCGGCCTTCGGCGCGACCGCCGACGGCATGGCCGCCGCGATGGCCGAGGAATGGCCCGACGGCGGAACCCGCTACGATCTGACCGTCCGCGCGGAGCGTCCCGAGGCGCTGCTGTTCGATTACCTCGACGAACTGATCTACGAGCGGGACGTGCGCTCCGTGTTGCCGGTCGACAACCAGGGCCGGGTCACCAGTGACGGCGACGGGTGGCGGTTCGAGGGGAGCTATCGCGGCATCGACCTCGCGGACGTGACCGCCCGCGATCTGAAAGCGATCACCTACTCGGAGATGCAAATCGAGGAGCGGGCCGACGACTGGCGGATCTACGTCGTCTTCGACGTTTGAACACCACGTGCGCCCTGTCCTCCCGTGCCGTGGTCAGCCACGGGCACCTATCCGACCAGACGCAACCACGCGGCTTTTGTCCGTACCGACGGTAGGAGAGACCGATGTCCCAGGGAATCCTGGACCTCCTCGGCTCGATGGCGACGCTCGTGTTCGCGATTCCGCTCGCACTCGCCGGCGCGGAACTACTCGTCCGCGGTGACCTTCCCGTCGGTGTCGGGCTGATTAGCGTCGCCGCCGCGATGTTAGTCGTCGACCGGTACGTCACGACGCCTGGCGACATCCCGGCCGCGGTCGCCTCCAAAGTCGCCGAAACGGTCGCAGAACCTCCCGAGGAAGAGTAACGCCGCCCTCGGAGCGCTCAGCCGGAGACCGGCGTGAGAACGCTTTGCCCCCCGTCTATCACTCACTCCGTTG
Source organism: Halovenus carboxidivorans (assembly GCF_009831575.1). Classification (GTDB taxonomy): domain Archaea; phylum Halobacteriota; class Halobacteria; order Halobacteriales; family Haloarculaceae; genus Halovenus; species Halovenus carboxidivorans. The sequence goes on from NZ_WUUT01000001.1 coordinate 592,688, forward strand.
GCCTACGTTGTGATACCTATGCCAACAGCCGCCACAACCACTCAATGGCACTCGTTGCCGACAAATGCCAACAACTCTTTATTCGTACGCCTGCAAGAGAGCGGTGATGTCACTCATCCAGACCTGCCTTCCTGTCGGATCCGGTCGCGGGAAGCGACCGCTCCGCCAGCGACGGAAGGCAGTGCTCACCTGTCCCCGCTGTGCCCACACGAGTCCCTCCGACGGTGACTGGATCAGGACCGACTGTCCGCGCGGAACCGAGATCCGCTGTCCGGACTGCGAGTGCGTGCTCACGGTTCGACCGGCGTTCGACGACAGCGATACACCGAAGTAGACCAGTCACGAACACTGTATCGTGAGCGAGGACCCACGACCCCGGGAACACGCTACCGACAGCGACGGCGTCGCTCTCACCGACGGCGGTGACCCCGACGGCGACCCGATCCGGGAGTTCGAGCGCAAACAACTGCTCGAACGGATCGAACGCGAGAGCGCCACCGTCGGCGCGTCGATTCCGGAGGAGATCACCGTTCAGGGCAACGAGATCGATCTCCAGGAGTTCGTCTTCGAGATCCGCCGTCGGGACACCATCCCGCAGGGCGAGCGCGAGCGGGTCGAACGAGCGAAGAAGAATCTGCGACGCGAGCGACTACAGCGCAAACAGCGCATCGAAGACGGCGAGATCACCTACGAGGAGGGCGACCGACTCGCCGAGGCGATTATCGGGATCGACCGCGCGCTGAACGAACTCGAATCGCTCGGCCCGGTCGACATCGAGGCCGAGGCCCAGGCCCAGGAGGCCGCCGACCGCAAGCGATGGATGAGTTTTCTCAGAAAGGCGCTCGGTCACGCCGACGACGACAGCGGTCACGGGGTCTCCGGCCGCGGACGCTGACTTACTCGACGAGAGACTCGACCATCCCGCCGACGTATTCGAGTTCGTCCCGGTTGACTCCGTGGCCCATCCCCTCGTAGATCCGGGTCTCGATGTCCCCGTTCAGGTTTTCGAGCACCGTCGCAGTCGTGTGGACGCGCTCCTCGGGGATGTGCGGGTCCACGTCGCTACAGCCGAGAAAGCCCGGTGTCCCGTCGAGGTCACCCTCGTACTCGTCGGTATCGATCGTCTCGCCGATCAGCCCGCCGCTGAACCCGACCACGCCGCCGTAGCGGGTCGGGTTCCGGGCGACGAACTCCGTCGCGAGACAGGCCCCCTGCGAGAACCCCAGGACGATGACCTGCTCCGTGTCGATCCCGGCCTCGTTGGCGCGGTCGATCGCCGCCTGGATGGCGTCGAGCCCGGAACTCCGTCCGGGTTCGTTGCGCTCGACCGGCGCCGTGAAGGGGTTCGGATACCAGGTGTTGCCGGCCGCCTGCGGGGCCAACAGCGCCAGCCCCTCCCGGTGAAACTCCAGTCCGGTCTGTGCGATGCTTCGGGCGGTCGCCCCCCGACCGTGCAGCAGAATCGCCGCCGCCGAGGCGTCGGCGAGATCCGTCCCCGCCGCGACGAGTTGCTGGTCGCCGTGTGGGTCGTCCTGATTGCGGTGTGGATTACGCATTCGTTGCTTCAATACGGTCGCCGGCCGGATAAGTGCCGCCGCGACGGTCCCCCAACCAGGTAACCCTCCCGCCACCACGGCAGGTCAGGCCTTCCCGACCGCGGTCAGAAGCGAGAGAAAGAGCAGCATCGGGATCTGACAGAACAGCACGGCGACGAGCAGGAGATCGAACGACAGCCCCATCTCGAACCGAAAGACGACCTCGGGAACGAGCCACCAGGCAGTCGCCGCGAGCAGAAACGACAGCGCGACGACCGCCGAGGGCACATCGGTCGGGGCGGTCAGAAACTGGTTGTACCGGTTGACGCCCTCCCGGGCGACGACCAACCCCGTGAGCACGACGAGGGCGACAGTACCCAGTACGGCGACGGCGACGACGTCGATCGGCGCGAGTCGCGCTCGGATCTCGGACAGCACACCCCGGTTGAACACCAGAAACGGCGGCAGCGAGAAGAACAGGTACAGTGTGGTGAACACCACGATATCTCCGTACTGTCGGTTCATGCCACTCTTTGATGCGAACTGATGATGTATGTTTTGGCTGCCAATCTCGATCCACTGCACTGATACCGCCGAGACCCCTACGGTCGGTATGACCGACACTCTGCCGACCGACGACTGGGCCGACCGTCTCCGGGAGAACCGCGAGGAGAAAGACCGGTTCTTCTCGGAGCACCCGCAGTCACCGATCCCCCCGGAGCGACGGGAGGGGTTCGACGGGCTGGCGTACTTCGATCCCGATCCCGAGTACCGCGTCGAGGCGACCGTCACCGTCTTCGAGGATCCCGACGAGATCGACTTCGAGACCTCCGACGGCCGGACGATCACCTACCGCCGACCGTTCCGCTTCAGTTTCGAGATCGACGGCGACAGCTACGAACTCAGCGGCTACCGCCAGGAACCCAGCGACCCGATCTTCGTCCCGTTCCGGGACAAGACGACCGGCCAGCAGAGCTACAAGGACGGCCGGTACATGGAACTCGAACCCGAGGAGGAGCTATCCGACGGGATGACTATCGAGATCGATTTCAACCTCGCGTACTCGCCGTTTTGCGCCTACAGCGAGACGTTCTCGTGTCCGCTCCCGCCCGAGGAAAACTGGCTCGACACCACCATCCCCGCGGGCGAGCGAACGCCCCCGCTGTGATCGCCCCGTGAGATGGGAACCGGTCGTGTCCAACGTGCTCGACGGGTGGACGTAGATGGACGGAGTCCGACTCCGCTCGGCAGAACCCGCCGACGCTTCGACCGTCCTCGCTATCAAGCAGGCGGCGATCGACGGCATCGACAGCCCCGCCTACACCGACGCACAGATCGCGGCGTGGCGGCCGGACGACGACGTGACCGCCGACTTTCGCCGGGCGATCCGGAGCGACCGCTTCGAGACGCTGCTCGCCGAGATCGACGGCGTCGCGGCCGGCTACGCCGTACTCAACGCCGAACGCGACCGGATCGATGCGGTGTTTGTCCGCCCCGAGTTCGCCGGAGGAGGGGTCGCCTCGTCGCTTGTCTCACAGCTCGAATCCCGAGCCCGCGTTCGGGGGGCCACGGCGCTCACACTCGTCTCCTCGCTCAATGCGGGGCCGTTCTACGAGTCGCTGCAGTACCGCGAGTCCGGCCGACAGACCCGATCCATCGACGGCACCGAGGTCGAGTTTGCGGTCATGCGGAAGAGCCTCGACGGCTGAGCCGTCCCGACGCTTCACCCAAAGATTCAGAAGCTCTCTCCCCGTTGTGCCTGTCATCCGATGACCGACCGCTCCTTCGATCCGCTGTCCGTCCTGTACGTCGGGGGAGACGAACGCGACGCCGAACGCCTGGCGAGGGGGCTCGAAGCGGCCGTCCCGGCGTTCGATGTCACGACCGTCCAATCCGGGGACGAGGCCGTCGAGTACGTCCGAACCACCCACGTCAACTGTGTCGTCTCGCGCCAGCAGTTGCCGGGATCGGACGACGGGATCGCACTACAGCAGACGCTCACCGATCAGGGGATCTGGCTGCCGTTCGTACTCGTCCCGGACGAATCGGTCGATGTCGCCGCCCGCGCTGTCGAAGCCGGTGTCGACCGCTACTGCGTGTGGACGACCGTCGAGGAGACGGTCGACTCGCTCGCTTCTGTCATCGAGGACGCCGTGGCGGAGTCGCCACCCCAGGTCGATCTCCTCGACCGGATGAACGACGCCTTCGTCGCCGTCGACGACCGCTGGCGGTTCACCTACCTCAACAGCCGGGGACACGAGATTCTCACCGAGGCACTGGAGGACGATCCGTCAATCTCGGAGATTCGGGGGCGCTCGCTCTGGGAGACCGCTCCCGGAATCGTCGGCACCTCCTTCGAGGAGCACTGCCGTGCAGCGATGGAGAGCCAGCGCCAGCGGTCGTTCGAGAGCTACTACGACCGGATCGACCGCTGGTTCGACGTGCGCCTGTTCCCCTCTCCGGCGGGTCTGTCGATCTACTTCTACGAGATCACCGACCGCCGCGAGTACGAACAGACCCTCGAACACCGCGAAGAGGTGTTGCGGCAGATCTACCGCATCATCGCGGATACAGACTGCACCTTCGAGGCGAAAGTCGAACGGCTTCTCGACCTCGGCCGCGCGGAACTGGGCATGGAATACGGCACCCTCTCGCGGGTCGAGGGGACGGAGTACACGCTGTCGGTTGTCGCCGGCCCGGACCACGACGTGATCGCCCCCGGCGGGACCGTCGACCTCGCGGAGACGAACTGCGAACGCGTCGTCGAGACCGAGTCACACCTCGCGCTACCCAGCGTCGCCGAGGACGCCCCGGAACTCACGGACAGACTCGTCTACGAACTCGGTGTCGAGAGCTATCTGGGCGCTCCGATCTTCGTGGACGAGGAGGTCGACGGCACCTTCTGTTTCTACGACTTCGAGCCGCGCTCGGAGCCGTTCTCGCAGTGGGAACTGACTCTCGTCGACCTCATGGGCAGTTGGGTCAGCTACGAGCGGGCGCGCGAACGACAGCGGGTCGCTCTCGAACGCGAGCGCGACCGCCTCGACGCCGTCGCCGGGACGCTCTCGCACGACCTCCGAAACCCGCTGACGACCGCGAACCTCCGGCTCGAACTCGTCGCCGAGGAGTGCAACAGCGAGCATCTGGCCGAACTCGAAACGGCGCTGGAACGGATCGACACCCTCGTCGACGACGTGCTCTCGATGGCGCGACTGGGGCCCGACGCACTCGATCTGACGACGGTCCAACTCGACGTACTCGCGAACCGGGCCTGGGAGACCGCGGGCGCGCCTGAGGGCACGCTCCGGACCGCGGACGGACTCGGGACGGTCGTCGCCGACGAGGGGGCACTCCAACAACTGCTCGAAAACCTGTTCGCGAACGCGGTCGAACACGGCGCTCCCGAGGACGGTGATCTCCTCGTCCGGGTCGGCCCGCTGGACGAAGGGGCGGGGTTCTACGTCGCGGACAACGGTCCCGGTATCCCGGCGGACGAACGGGAGGAGATCTTCGAGCGGGGCTACTCCACTCGGTCGGACGGAACCGGGTTCGGTCTCGCAATCGTCGGCCGGATCGTCGACGCCCACGACGCCGAAATATCCGTCACCGAGGCCGAAACCGGCGGCGCACGCTTCGAGATCAGCGGTCTCCCGAGCCGGTAGCGTTTACTCCCCACCGAGCAGGCGGATCGAAACGTCCCCCGGGAGGCTGGCTAACACGTCTTCGGGCCAGCCGTCGTGGACGACGGTGATCGCGGTATCGGGGTTGGCCGCCGCGAGTCGGTTGACGCCGCGAACGGCGGCCGCGTAGGCGGGCCGCTCCAGGCTGTCCGGCCGTGCTGCGGTGAGCGGATACACGTCCGACAGCGCCGGCGGCACCGGTCCGAACGGCGCGACGAGCCGCCAGCCGTCCTCGCCCGGCGACCCGACGCTCAGCCGCAGTCGGTCGGGCGCATCGAGGCGGCCGAGGCGTTCGTGGTGGCGTCGCACCTCCGGGCGGCGGGCGCTCTCGCCGGAGACGTAGAAGAACGCGTCTTTCGCGACCGGGTCGGTCCGACGGAGCTGGTCGGCGTAGTGTAACAGCGTCCGGTAGCCGTCGAGCATCGCGGGGTGGCCGCGCGCCCGCGCGTCGACGAGTTCGAGCAGGTTGCCGCCGCGGATCGCCTGTCTGACCCGCCGTATCTCTCCGAAACTCACGGCGAGGTTGTGCTCGGCCAGCAGCCGGTGACGCTCCGTCTCCCCGGCCTGTCGCAGTTCCTCGGGCGTGTGCGACAGACAGACCGAACACTCGCAGGGGAAGTGTTCGAGTTCGTCGAGATGCTCCGTCCCGCGGACGGTGAGATAGCGCCCGTCGCGGGCGTACAGCGCGTAAGCGGCGGAGTCGAACAGATCACAGCCCATCGCGGCCGCGAGCGCGAACATCATCGGGTGGCCCGCGCCGAACAGGTGGACCGGCGCGTCCTCGCCGAGGCCGCGCTTGGCCGCCGCGACGACGTGAACCAGGTCGTCGAAGCGGTACTCGTTCATCAGCGGCACCATCGCTCCGATGGGGAACAGATCGAGGTCGGTTCCGTACGCTTCCCGGGCGGCCCGCTGGCGGATATCGAGATGTGTCGACCCCTGGATCGGCGCGGTGACGAGCATCTCCCCGGTGTCGACGGTCTCGGCCAGTTCGATGCGTTCCTGTGTGGTTCGCTGCTCCTCGGCGGCCTGCTCGCGAGGGACATCCGGCGGCGTCGGAATGTCGATCGGCGTGCCGATATCCGAGCCGATCTCGCGCTGGAACTCCAGGATCTCCTCGGTCGTCACGTCGATTTCGCCGTACTCCGAGAGCTGAAAGGATCCGGAGTCGGTCATAATCGCCCCGGAGAAATCGAGCAGGTCGTGCAGTCCGCCCTCGAGGGCCGGTTCGCGGAGTTCGTCGCTGCCGTGCAGGACGTAGCTGTTCGTGATCAGGATCTCCGCGCCGAACTGCGATTCGAGTTCGGCCGGCGGCACCGTCTGCACGTGGGGGTTGACCACCGGCAACAGCGCCGGCGTCTGGATCGTCGTTCCCGCTCGCGGCACCTCCAGGCGGCCGAGCCGTCCCGCCGCGTCGTACTGCTCGACCTCGAATAGCTCGCTCATCGATGCTCCCCGTCGCGTGTTCGCTCGCTCATTAGTTCTCACCCGTTTCGATTACGATCCGTTCGCGTTCGATTGCCAGCCGGAACGTCGGGACCGTCTCGCGGACGCGCTCGACTAACCCCTTGTCCGTGAGTGTGTGCAGCGCAGATCGCACGTCGTCGACGCTCGGCTCTGCTCCGGTGGCTTCAACGTCGTGAAGCGTCGCGACGACACTCTGTGGCTCGTCGTCCGGTCCCGGGAGGACGCCGACGATACGGCGCTGTAGCTCCGTCCCGGCGACCGAGCGCTCCCCGGTCCCGCCGTCGCCGTCCCCGACCAGTTCCTCGGCCTCGGGCGTCGCACAGATCATCGAGTTCTCGTCGCGGTAGTAGTACTCCCCAAGTTCGGATTCGAGATACTGATGGACCTCGCTGCCGCCTGCGAGCCCCCACCGCTCCTGTAGCTCCGCGTTTTTGGTGGGCTGGAGTTCGACGATATCGGCGAGCCGCTCTCTTGCCTCCTCGGAGAGACTCATTACCCCCTATACTCGACAGTCTCTAAAGCCCGTTATGGATTCGAGTCGGCCGAGCCGACGACCTCGGTCACCCGATCCCAGTGGCTCCCCTTCCAGAAGTACTGCTCACAGTCCCGACACTGCCAGATCTCCTCGATTCCGTCCGGCGCGTGTCCGGGGCGGGACTCGTCCTCACCGAGCGCTCGTACTCGCCCGTTGCAGACACTACAGCGTTCCGGCTGGTCGGGCAGTTCGATTCGGAACCCCTGTTCGTGCAACTCCGCGAGTTGGTCCTCGATCTCGCGCGAACTGAGGAGGGCGGCACCGTCGGTCCGTTCGGCCAGTTCCTGGTCCCGGGTCACCAGCGTCCGGCCCTCCGATTCCGCGAGCGCGGCGAGCGCGTCGTCGGCCTCGATTCCCTCCTCCTGTGCGTACAGCGTGTCGTATCCACACATCCGCAGGTAGGTGGCGAGTTTGCCGAGCATCACGTCGAGCAGCAGTCGCCGGCTCATCACTGGACGAACGCCTGGATCTCCTCGGCTGGCCGGGTGTTGAGCACGTCCTCGGCTTCGGCCCAGCCGCGCCGGGCGGTGTGAGCGCCGTATCTGATGTACTCGAAGCTCGACGGCTCGTGTGCGTCGGTGTCGATGACGACCGTCGCGCCGGCGTCGAGCGCCTGCTTCACCGCCCGTCCGGGGAGATCCAGCCGACCGGGGGTCGAGTTGATCTCCAGTGCCGTGCCGTGTTCGGCCGCGACCGCCGCCAGTCGCTCGACGTCCAGATCCAGCCCCGCGCGCTGGTTGAGCCGCCGGCCGGAGGGATGGCCGAGAACGTCGACCTCGGGGTGTCTGGCGGCCTCGGCGAGTCGTTCGGTTCCCTCTCCGTCGAGACCGCTGTGCGGCGAGGCGACGACGAGATCCAGCGCTTCGAGCACGTCGTCTCCGACCGAGATGCCGCCGTCGGCCTCGATATTCGCCTCGACACCCGCGAAGACCTCGATCTCCGCCTCCGCGGCGACCGCCTCGATCCGCTCGATCTGCTCGTAGAGTTCGTCGTCGTCCAGCCCGACGCCGCTCAGGATGCCCGGTCCGCTCGCGTGGTCGGTCACGGCGATGTACTCGTGGCCGAACTCCGCTGCGGCGTCGACCAGTTCCGTGATCGAGTTCCCGCCGTCGGACCACTCGCTGTGCATGTGGAGGTCGCCGCGTAGCTGTGACTGCTCCAGCAGATCGGGGAGATCGCCGGCGGCCGCTCGCTCGACCTCCCCGCGGTCCTCCCGGAGTTCCGGCGGGACCCACTCCATCCCCAGTGCGTCGTACATCCCCTCCTCGTCGACTCCGGCGACTCGCTCGCCGACCCGCTGGCCGCTGTCCGGATCCGCTACCTCGGAGATGTCGAAGACCCCGTACTCGTTGACCTTCTGGTCGCGATCTAACGCCCGGTTGCGAACGGCGACGTTGTGCTGTTTGCTCCCGGTGAAGTACTGCAGCGCCGCGCCGAACTCCTCGTCGTCGACGACGCGCAGATCGACGCGTACGCCTTCCGTCCGCAGGCTCGCCTTCGAGGTTCCGGCCTCGATCACCGTGTCGGCGATGTCGAGGCTCTGAAACGCCTCGATGACCGCTTCCGGTTGGTCGCTGCCGACCAGCACGTCTACGTCGCCGACGGTCGGCTTCCACCGGCGGATCGAGCCCGCGAGTTCACAGCGCTCGACGGCCTCGGTTTCGAGCAGCGCATCACGCACGCGCTCGCCGCGCGGCCGCGCCCGATCGAGCAACTGCCGCTCGTGAGCGGTCCGCGCGAAATCGATGCCGTCGAGAATGTTCTGTTCGGTCTTCGGGCCGAATCCCGGCACCTCTTGGATCTCGCCCGCCCGGGCCGCCGACTCCAGATCGTCCAGCGTCTGAACCCCAAGTTCCTCGTAGAGCGTGCCGACGGTCTTCGGCCCGACGCCCTCGACGCGGGTCAGCGCGTCCATCTCGACCGGCATCTCCGCCTGTAGCTCCGTCAACTCCTCGATCTCTCCGGTCTCGACGTACTCGACGATCTTCGCCGAGATTGCGTCCCCGACGCCGTCGATCTCGGCCACCGCCTCCTTCCCGTCCGCGGCGAGATCCGCGATGTCCTCCGGGTAGTCGCGGACGTTCTCCGCCGCGCGACGGTACGTCCGAGGTTTGTAGGACACGTCCTGGGCTTCGAGCAGATCGGCGAAGGTTTCGAGGCGCCTGGCGACCTCGTCGTTACGGCTCATACCCTCCTTCGGGTCGGCAGGAAAATAAAACGTCTCGCCTCGCAATCACAACGGCCTTTTGCCCACCCGCGTTAGGTCCGAACATGGAACTGACAGTCACCGGTATGTCCTGTGACGGCTGTGAACAGAACGTCGAACAGGCTGTCTCCGAACTCGACGGCGTCACCGCCGTCGAGGCGGACCATGAGGGCGACCGCGTCGTGATCGACGGCGAGGTCTCGGACGCCGACGTTCGGGCGGCTATCGAAGACGCCGGTTACGAACCCGCCTGACGCCCAGATCCTCCGAACCCTTCTTTTCGAGACCGGACGGGCCGCGCCGACTCCCCCGTCCCCATAGCTCTAAGGGCGTGTCCGTCGCAGTCGAGAACATGGACACCTCGACAGAGATGGACAACGGACTCGCTCGTATCGACCGCGACGGCTACCGCGGCGAGGTCGTGATCCAGCGTCCCGAGAAGCGAAACGCGATGAACGAGGACCTGCTTCGTGATCTCCTGCAGGCGTTTCGCACCCTCGACGAGGACGACGAGATCCGCGCGGTGATCCTCCGCGGCGAGGGACCAGTGCTGAGCGCGGGGATGGACCTGGAGATGATGCGGGGACTCGCCGGGGAGTCGACCGACGAGTCGGTCACCGACTCGCTGTTCCCGGACGTGCTCGCGGCCATCGAGGACTGTTCGGTGCCGACCATCGCGGCGATTCACGGCGCGGCACCCGCCGGAGCCTTCGAGTTGACCCTGCCCTTCGACTTTCGGATCATCGACAGCGAGGCCAACTACGGCGTCGTCGAAGTGAAACTCGGCACGTTCCCCCACGGCGGCGCGACCCAGCGACTCCCCCGGCTGGTCGGCCTGGCGAAAGCCAAAGAGATCGTTCTCACCGGCGAGTACGTCGACCCGGCGGAGGCGGCGGAGGCCGGCCTAGTTCGGGAAGTCGTCGACCCCGGCGAGGTCGTCGACACGGCCCGGGAACTGGCCGAGGATCTCGCCGCGAACGGTCCGATCGGGATGCGGATGGCCAAGCGGGCGCTCAACGCCGCCGCCGAGATGCCTCTGGAGGAAGGGCTGGCATTCGAGCGCGCGCTGGCGAAGGAGACCTACCGGACGGACGACTACCGCGAGGGCGTCGAAGCACGCTTAGAGGGCCGCGAACCCGAGTTCCGAAACGAGTGATCTACGCTCTCGGAAGTCGATCATCGGCCGTGAGTGTCGGCTCCCGGGTACAGGCCTCATCGGTCGCTCGCAGGGCCGTCACGACCGCTTCGGCCCGCTCGTCTTCTGTTTCGAGATCCAGTTCCTCCAGGGCGGCCTCCAGCCGCGCGACCGCACACTGCAGTTGATACTCCGGTTCTGCCGGGGGCCGCTGTCGACTGTCCGGCGCTGGCTGCTCTGACATACCCTCACATTCGTACTTGATATCCGTTGTTATGTACTTGCTACTTGGTAGCGCGAGCCATCTCAGTTCCATCCAAACGGAGATGGACCCTTCTCGTTTGGTATCGCGATATGTGGTTTATTGCCCCACATAGCTCCAAACCGTTACACGAGGCTCGTACAGCTCTTCTACCGGAAATCAGGCCGAACAGACAGATTCGATGAACCGGAGCGCATCTGGGCCGTCGCGACGCTCGACGACGACGAGCATCGTCTCCGAACCGTAGCCGGCACCGAGCACTTCGATATCGGCCGTCTCGCACCGCCCGAGCACCCGCCGGAACAGCCCGATAGAGACCGATCCGGTGACGAGCACCGCCGTCAGCGATCCCTCGCCGGGGGCGAATCCCGTCTCCCCGACCGTCAGCAGTCCCTCATCGCCGCGGCCGAGGCCGGTCTCCATCGTGACCCGAACGTCGCCGTGTTCGTCGCCGCTGTCGAGTTCCTCCCCGTACCGCCGGAGCGCGGCCGCGACGGCCTCCTCCTCGCCCACGTCGAGAAATCGGGCCGCCGCCGAGTAGTTGAGCACGCCCGCCGCCAGCGCGTCGTGAACGAAGGGGTGGTCGCGTGCCGCTTCCCGGGCGCGTTCTGCGAGTGTCATGTCCGTGGCAACCGCCGCGAACGGCTTAACCCATTCGCAGGCCCTAAGCCGCTCTCGCCCCAACTGCTGTCTATGTCAACCGCCCTCGTCATCGCGGCTCACGGCTCACACAAAAATCCCGGCTCCAGCACGCCCGCCTTCGAGCACGCCGACCGCATCCGCGAAACGGGTGCCTTCGACGAAGTCCGAGAGACGTTCTGGAAGGAGGAACCCTCCTTTCGCGAGGTGTTGCGGACCGTCGACGCCGACGAGGTGTACGTCGTCCCGCTGTTCATCAGCGAGGGCTACTTCACCGAGGAGGTCATCCCACGAGAGCTTCGCCTGGAGGGCTGGAAACCGGAACTGTGGGACTCCGACGGAACGAGCGCCGATACTGCCGTGTTGACGGCAGCCGACACCGGCCAGACCGTCCATTACTGTGGTCCCGTCGGGACTCACGACGCGATGAGCGACGTGATCATCCAGCGCGCGAAATCCGTCACGGACGACCCGTCCGTCGGCGAGGGGTTCGGGCTGGCCGTGGTCGGCCACGGCACCCGCCGAAACGAAAACTCCGCGAAGGCAATCGAGTACCACGCCGACCGCATCCGGGCGACCGACCGCTTCGACGAGGTGCAGGCGCTGTTCATGGACGAAGACCCCGAAATCGACGACGTGACCGAGTACGTCGAGACAGAGAATATCGTCGTCGTCCCGCTGTTCATCTCCGACGGCTTTCACACGCAGGAAGACATTCCGGAGGACATGGGATTGACCGACGACTACCGGACCGGCTACGACGTTCCCGAGACGGTCGACGGCCACGACATCTGGTACTCCGGGGCCGTCGGCACCGAACCGCTGCTTGCCGACGTGGTCCTCGAACGCGCCGACGACGCCGGTGCCGAACTCGACGGAGCCCACGCGCAGATCCGCGAGCGCACCGAGACCACGGCGGACGAACCGCCGACTGCCGGTCTCCGCTGACCGGACAGCCCCGTACTGTTCACCGGAATCGGCCCCCTTTTCCGCGCTCACACCCTCGATTCCTGTATGACTGCATACGTCGACGCGCTCGTCGAGACCGCCCCAGACGGGGTCTCTTTCGACGGCCTCACCGTCGAGTTCGACGGCGCCTACACCTACCGTACCCCCGAGGTGGAGTTGACGGGGCTGTCCGAACCGGAACTCCGGGAACTCGCGACCGGATCGCCCCACGTCACGAACTGGTACTTCTGGCACGCCGTCGCCCCGCAGAAGGACGACCGGTGGGCGTTTCTCCGCTGGCTGGAAGGCGACGATCCGGTCCCCGAGCGGTACGACCGCCTCGAAGCCGGCCGCTCGACCGAGTGGGGACAGCTCCACATCACCGTTCGCCTCGACGGGGACGGAGACCGTCGCTACCGGCTCTCTCACGTCGACGACGCCGGAGCCGACGCACTGGAGCGGTACGACGACCCGCTCGACGCCCGCGAGCTAGCGACGTACGCCGACGACGGGGACTACCGGCCGCTGAAGACCGCGCCGACGCTCCGCACCGGCTGGGTGTTTCCGGATCTCGGCCCCGAGGAACTGATCGAGACGGTCGATTTCTTCTATCCGGCGACGATCACGAACTGGCACCAGGAGCGACGCGGCGAGTTGGACGTGAGCCACTGGCGGGAGACGATGGCGCGACAGACCGGCATGTACGGCGTCATCGAGACCTGGGACCGCGGCGAGGGACACGAACACGTCGAGTGGGTCGCAGAGAGCTGTTGTCGTGACTCGCAGTGTCTCAAACGCCGGGTCTGGCAGTACGACGACGAGACCGACCTGGGGACGCCCGGCGGCGACGGTCCGTTCCCCTGTCGCGAGCCCTGCTCGCTGGTCGTCACTGCGGCCCGGCGGTTCACCAAACTCGACGCCGAGCAGGCTCAGACCTACGAGTTCGAGTTGACGCCGAGCGAGAAAGAACAGCTAGAGGCGCTCGTCGACGCCGTCGCCGACGGCGAGGTCGACGGCGTCCGTGACGCGGATCTGAGCGACGGGGCCAACCGCTTTCGCGCCCGCTTTCTCCGCGCCCGGCGGTTCGACGACGAGGGCAACCTCTCGGGTCAACCGACCGAGAAGTAGGGCAAACGATTAACGGCCTCGGCGAGGCAGTAGAGGTATGACAGAGGCCGCAGATCTCGTCTTGCGAAACGGTCGCGTCCGGACGCTGGCCGGCGACGCCGCCGAGGCCGTCGCCGCCAGGGACGGACGGATCGTCAGCGTCGGCCGGACCAGCGAACTCGACTTTCTCGTCGGCGTCGAGACGACCGTCGTCGACCTCGACGGTCGGGTCGTGCTTCCCGGCTTCGTGGACGCTCACACGCACATGGACCTGCTCGGCAAACAGCAGGTCGAGGCCGACCTCTCCGGTGCCACCTCTCCCGACGAGTGCCTCGACAGGCTGGCCGACAGACGCGCGGAGACCGACGGCTGGGTCCTCGGATTCGGCTACGACGAGAGTCGCTGGGACGGCGGCTATCTGACCCGCGACCACCTCGACGACGTGAGCACCGACCGCCCCGTGGTCGCCTACCGGGAAGACCTTCATCTCGCCTCGGTCAACAGCGTCGTTCTCGACCGTCTCGGAGAGGAGTTCCCCGACGAGTACGTCGAGACGGAGTCAGGGACCGCGACTGGAGTGCTCCGCGAGGACGCCCTCTCGGTGCTGCGCGAGGCAATCGATCCCGGCCCCGAACGGATCCGCGAGTATCTCCTGACGGCCCAGGAGTACGCCCACCGGCACGGCGTCACGAGCGTCCACGATATCGTCCGCGACCCGGCGGTCGCACGCACGTACCGCGAACTCGACCGGACGGGCGAGCTTACGGTTCGTGTCCGTCTCAACTACCTGGCCGAAAACCTCGACGCCGTCCGGGAGGCCGGGCTGGTCACCAACCACGGCACCGAGCACCTCCGGACCGGTGCGATCAAGGCCTTCGCCGACGGGAGTTTCGGGAGCCGGACTGCCCGCCTCTCGGAGCCGTACGCCGACGGAGAGGGCCGCGGCGAGTGGACGACGCCGCCGGAGGAACTCGCGGCGCTGGTCGAGCGGGTCGACGACGCCGACATGCAGGCGATGATCCACGCCATCGGTGACGAGGCGGTCGATGCGGTCGTCGACGCCTACGCCGAGGCGGACAGGCGGCGCCACCGAATCGAACACGCCGAACTGCTCTCGGAGGAATCGATCCGGACCGCCGCCGAGGAGGGCGTCGTCGTCTCGGCACAGCCGAACTTCCTGAAGTGGGCCCGAGACGACGGCCTGTACGACAAGCGACTGGGCGAGCAGCGCCGACGCCGGAGCAACCCCTTCGGTCGACTCCGCGAGGCGGACGTGCCGCTGGCGTTCGGCAGCGACTGTATGCCGATGGACCCCCTGTTCGGCATCGCACAGGCCACGACCGCTCCCGAGAAGCGCCAGCGACTCGATACGACCGAGGCCGTCCGGGCGTACACGCTCGGCGGCGCATACGCCGGCTTCGCCGAGGATCGGCTCGGCAGTATCGAACCCGAAAAGTACGCCGACTTCGTCGTCCTCGACGGCTCGCCTTGGGAGTACACCGATCCTGCCGAAATCGCCGTCGAGATGACTGTCGTCGGCGGTACTATCGTCTCCGAATAGCGCGGCGACTGCCGACTACCGACGGAATCAATCCTGATATCGATTGTCCGTGGTTTCTTGTATCATGAGGCGTACATTGTCCGTGTATGCTCGAGCCGTTGGTCCTCGCGTACGTCGGTGACGGGAAACGCGGGCTCGACATCATCCGCGCCCTCGATCAGCGACTCCACCGTCCCGTCCACCTCCTGACGACGATGCCGGAGGCGACAGACAGCGTCGTCGATAGCTCCTTTCTGGACGCGGTCGTCTGCGGACTGATCGAGAGCAGCGACCTCCAGCAGGTCGTCGACGCCGTCGCCGACGAGAACCCCGACATCCCGGTGTTCGATCTGAGCGGCTCGATCGCCGCCGTCCCCGAATCGGTCGACCTCCACCAGATCTATCCGGGCGAGAGCCGCGCCGAAGCGGCCGACGAACTGGTCGGAGCGGTGCTGAGCGGTACCGGTCGGGACCGGAAGCGGGTCCCCCGAACGCTCGGCCAGTACGTCGCTCTCGACAACAGTTGGGTCGTGACCGACTGGGACCCGCGCCTCGAATCCTGGACCGGCCGTTCTCCCGACGACGCGGTCGGTGAGTCCCTCTGGGAGCTGTTTCCCGAGTGGGACGGCTCCGACCTCCACGAGGTCTGTCGGGCCGTCCGGGAGAACGGGGACCCGACGACCACGGAGATCTATCACGAACCGGCGGATGCGTGGCTCGATCTTCGGGTCGTCGCGCTCGAAAGCGGCGGCATCGAGTGTTTTCTCCGCGATATCTCCGATTACAAGCAGACCGAGCAGTTCGACGGCCCGACCGAGCGTTTCGAGGACACCCTCGAACGGATCACGGACGCGTTCTTCGCGCTGGACAACGAGGATCGCTTCGTGCTGTTGAACAGCCGTGCCGAGGAGGTGCTCGATGTCGAGGAGTCCGAGGTGACCGGCGTCCGGTTCTGGGACGCCTTCCCGGCGGCCATCTCCACGAGCTTTTACAGCAAGTTCAACGAGGCGATGCAGAGCCAGGAGCCGACCAGTTTCGAGGAGTACTACCGGCCCCGCGACCGCTGGTTCGAGGTCAACGCCTACCCTTCCGACGACGGGCTGTCGGTGTTTCTCCGCGATGTCACCGAACAGGTCCAACTCCAGCAGAAACTGGAGTCGCTTCACGACGTGACCCGCGAACTCATCGTCGCGGAGTCAGACACCGACATCGCGGAGGGAACCGTCGAGGCGACCGAGGAGATCCTGGACTTTCAGCTGGCGGCCGTCTGGCGGTACAACGACGCGACCGACAAGTTAGATCCGCTAGCGTGGTCCGAACAGATCGACGACCGCGTCGATGAGATGTCGCCGCTGGACCGCGACAGCGAGTTCATCTGGGAGGTCTACGAGACCGGCGAATCCCGACAGCTCGGGTTCGTCCCCGCGACGACCTCGACCTCACACCACCCCGGAAAGGTCACCTCCGAACTGCTCGTCCCCGTCGGCGAGTACGGCGTTATCGGCGCGTACTCCGACCAGCGCGACGCCTTCGACGAGACCGATGTCGAACTGTTTCGGCTCCTTTCGAGCACGGTCGAGTCCGCGTTCGCACGGACGCTGCGCGAACGCCAACTCGCACAGCGCAACGAGCGACTCAACGACTTCGCGAGCGTCGTCAGCCACGACCTGCGCAACCCGCTGAACATCGCCTCGGCACACGCGGAACTCGCGCGCGATGCCGAGGACCCCCAGCCACACATCGAGAAGATCGACACCTCACTCGGTCGGATGGAGGATCTGATCGAGGATCTGCTCGCTCGCGCCCGCGGAGATCAGGATCTCGACCGCGAACCGGTCTCGCTGTCGACCATCGCCGGGGAAGCCTGGGAGAGCGTCGACACGGCCGAGGCGACACTCGACATCCGCGGGGACGGACAGTTCGACGCCGACCCGGATCGGCTCCGACAACTGTTCGAGAACCTGATCCGCAACAGCATCGATCACGGACGCGAAGACGTGACCGTCAGGATCGGCGTTACCGAGGACGGCTTTTTCGTCGCCGACGACGGGCCGGGCGTGCCACCCGACGACCGCGAGGAAATCTTCGAGCAGGGCGTGACTCGCTCCGAGGAGGGGACGGGCTACGGGCTCGCAATCGTCACGGATATTGTCGACGGCCACGGCTGGTCGATTTCCGTCGCGGATAGCTGGGCCAACGGCGCTCGGTTCGAGATCAGCGGGGTTCGCTCGCTGTCGGATGTCGCGGAAGCCCAGACGGGCTGACCTGCCTTGCGCCGCTTGTCCCCTGCCCCCGGCTCGCTCTCGTTTAAGTAATAAACAGCTGAGCGATATATCGAATCGCCGCGTCCGGTCGCTACGGTACCCCACGGGGCTGACAGTCGCCGCCCGTCTCGACTGACAACCGCTACCGTAGAACCCGGAGACAGCGTCGGGGACTCTTCGCGTACACACCTCGAACCATTCGATTTCTCACACCGTTCGACAACCGCGCGCGACCACCCAGCAGAATGTATCCGCCTCCGTCGATTCTCGTGCAACCGACTCGCCAGCCCTGCAACTCCAGCGTGCCCGGAGCGTCAACAGACAGGCCGCCCGTTTCGATGTGGACTCACTCGCCCCTTCACCAGGCGTGCGTTCGAGCCGCGGGTGAATATTTTGATGGTGAGATCCACAAAAATCATGATCTTCAGGCGAGAACTGTAGTCAGATGTGCAATCAGGCATCACAGTCGGCACCTTCACGAAAACCCTCCTCATCTTGACAGTGCTCACTGGGTCGGTGACCATCGTCGGCATCGAGGTCCTCCAGTGGAACGCGGATACGGTCGAGTACAGCATAGAGACGTTATCTCAGTCGTGTGACCCGCAGTCCGACTCCCGCTACGTACTGGAGTACAGCAATCTCTCCGCAACAGACCAGGAGATATTCCGGTCGGCACTCCGGGCAGACGACGTGTACACGACACGAACCCCTCCCGACGATTTCCTCGTTCAGACCGACACCACGGAGGACAATTACGTCCGGTACGACTCCGAGTGCTACCGATTGACAGCCCAATCTAGGCGTGAAAATCCCCTGTTCGAGGCGTTCCTTCTTCGAACGGTTGGAGGGGTCCTCACTGGCGTATTTACAGTCGCCGCTGTGATCGGTCTCGCCTGGACGACGATACGACGACGTGGCGATGATCCGTAATAGCTCCCCGATCTCTCGTGATTGTGAACATCGTGCCGGCTTTGGTTGAGTCCCTTCGTCAGCGTGCCACAGCACAGTCCGTGACCTCACGTCTGCCGCGTCACTCGATAGTGATCTCCTCGCCGTCTTCGGGGACCTGAACGTCCGGGACCGTCGACCGGAGTTCCTCGCGGGTGAGCAGACAGTGGTTGATCGCCTCCATGTGATCGACGATGACGGTCGCGTCGGTGGCCTCCCGGACGGCAGCGATATCTTCGGTCCCCATCGTGATCGGTTCGTGGCCGACGAACTGCGCCGCGCCGCCGTTGAGAACGACCGTCTCCGGATCGAACTCGTCGAGAGTCTGTTCGACCGGGTCGTACCAGACTGTGTCGCCGGCGAGATACAGCGACTGCTCGCCCTCGAAGACGAATCCGGAGACCGGTCCCATCATCTCACCCAACTCGCCGTGACCGTGCCGGCCCGGAGTCCGGTGGATGGTAATCCCCCCGAAGCTACGCTCGTCGTCGACGGGCCGGACATCCGTAAAGCCCTCTTCGACGAACGCCTCCTCGTCGGCAGGCTGGCAAAACAGCGGTACGTCAGCGTCGAGTTGCTCTCTCGCCGGTTCGTCGAAGTGATCGTCGTGACGGTGTGTGACGAGTACCGCGTCGTGTGAGAGGTCGACGTCGGGCATCGGTACCATCGGATTCCGGCGGTCGTTTTCGACTTCGAGGGCGTCCGGAACGCCGGGTTTGTCGCCTATCGACGGCGCACTCCCCTCCGCTGCGAACATCGGGTCGACGAGAAACGTCGTGTCGTCGATGGTGAGAACGAGGGTGGCGTTACGAACGAGTTGCAGGCTGTCGCGTGACATACCACATGATCGTGGGGGGCCATTGTGGAACTTACGCTCGCCGCCTGTCTCAGAGCAGTCCGGTAACGAATCCGACGCCCATGAGACAGAGCACCGCCGCGGAGAAGGCCGGCAGATAGGGGGTGTATCGCTCGATCCGTCGCTCGTACCGGCGGTAGCCAGCGATCAGGGCGACGGTCAGCCCGACGATTCCGACGATCACCGCGCCGGCGTAGGCGAGCATCAGACCGAGACAGTGTTCGGAGCCGGCACACAGCGCGATGATCTCGAACTCCTCCTCGTGGGCGAACCCGAGTACGAAAGCGGCCCAGGTGAGTCCGAGTAGCCCCCGGTCGGCACCCTCGCTGAGCCGTCCGTGCGAGTGCTCGTCGTCTCGGTGAGGGTGGCTGTCCGCTCCGTTCGAGTGGTCTCCATGTCGACGTGAGCGACCGTCCGTTTCGTGTGAGTGCCCGTCGTCTCCGTGTGAACGTCCGCTCTCGCCGTGATCGTGGGTGTCGTTCTCGTGGGGGTGGTCGTGTCCTCCACCGTGGCTGTGTCCGTGGCGGTACTCCCGGACGCCGAGGGCGACGAGGAAGAGGCCTGCCACGATACTGACCGGCCCGCCGATCCTGACCGTGCCAGCCAGCGTGATCGGTTCGTTGATCGCCGTCAGTCCGGCGAACTCCTTCGCATAGAAGAACACGCCCACCATCGCGATGCTACTGATCAGATGGCCGATACCGATGATGAGACCCGCCGTGATCCCGTACAGCCACTTGCGCTGCCGGTCGAGAGCGTAGGAGGCGGCAATCGGCCAGCCGTGTCCGGGTTCGATCCCGTGCACGCCGCCCAGGAGGACCGCACCGATTACCACCCCTCCGGCGTCTGCGTGGAACATCTCTGTTTTCCAATCCTCGTTCGAGTGAATAACCGTTGTTAATACAGGTACGGGGGAGTCGTCATACGAGGTCGTCGGGTCGCCCGGTTTATTTCGACACGCAGAGCTTTGTATCTCTGTACTCAAAGGCTGGTTATGCGTACGAGCTTCAACATTCCGGACGAACTCGTCGCGGAGTTCGATCAGGTCTGGCAGGAGGAAGACCTCGCCAACCGATCCCGGGCCGTCCGTGAGGCGATGCAGGAGTACATCGAGACGCACTCCGAACTCGAATCGCTGACGGAGGACGTCACCGCCATCATCGCGTTCGATTACCGTCACCACGAGGTGATCGCCGACCTCCACGCCGTCCAGCACGAGTACCAGGACGTCATTCTCAGCACGAGCCACGCACACCAGGGCGAGTGGTGTCTCGAATCGGTGTTCTGCCAGGGCTCGGGCGAACGGGTCCGTGATCTGAGCTATCAGCTCCGGGATTTCGACGGCGTCCACCGCGTCAAGAGCATGGTTATCCGCGACCAGTGACCAGCTGGCTGCCCCCTCTCTGTCTTGGATCGGTTAATTGAATTCTGATTAAATTCTAATTCTGTGGTACTCTCGTATGCAGGGACACGTGGGTTTACCCGGGGCCAGTGTGGGCGAAAATGCAAAACTATTAGTTGAACAATCTCTCAACTTATTGTACGGACTATGATTCGACCGCTTCAGGCCATCAGGGCTCTGTTCGAGGCTCTCGACGAGCACAGTTCGGACCGAACTGCCCGGACGGACATCTACGCGGACACTCGGACGGACGGCGGCGTCTATTCGATTACCAGTACGCAGTCTAGCGAGACCACATATGGCGTGGGCGCAACGCCTGAGGGATCGACGCGACCGGGAACCACGACTGTCGAGACGACAAACCCGAATGCGCCGCCTTACGATTCAACCCCGACAGACGACTGATCCCTTGGATCCAAGCGCCACAACCTGCGTGTACTTTTGATTTTTCTCAACTAACTGTAGTTGGCGCCACGCTGAATAGCTGTCTTAGCTGTTCAGAACGAGTTAGTCACGAATAGGGTAGCGCAGTCGAAGATTTTAATTGAAGTAGAATTCAATTATTGTCTGATGGCACAAACAACGGAACGACTTCGACGCTATCTCGACGACGAACTCGATGACTGCCGCAGCGAGGATGTCAAACGCCGTCTCGACGAACTCGCAACGCTCGCAACGCTCACTGACGAACAGATCGAAACCGAACTCGGTGTGCTCTCCGCGCTGGCGAACGAGACCCGATACACGCTGGTCCGCGTGCTCGTCGCCGCCGGTGAGGAACTCTGTGTCTGCGAACTCAACGCCGTCGTCGACGTGACTGAGAGCGGCCTCAGCCACGCGCTCTCGGAGTTGGTCGACGCCGGACTGGTCGACGGGCGCAAGGACGGCCGCTGGAAGAAGTACCGCGCGACCAACCGTGCCGTGGCACTTCTCACCGTCCTCGACGGGAGCGTGACCGATGAGTAACGCACACGACCACGGCCCGAACTGCGAGTGTGAGAGCTGTGGCGATCCGCGGTCGATGGACGTTCTGGACAAGTATCTCACCGTCTGGATCTTCGCCGCGATGGCCCTCGGCGTCGGTCTCGGCTTCGCCGCCCCGTCGGTCACCGAACCGATTCAGGACTTCCATCTGGTCGAAATCGGGCTCGTGGCGATGATGTACCCGCCGCTGGCGAAGGCCGACTACTCGCGGCTGCCCACCGTCTTCAGCAACTGGCGGGTCCTCGGGCTGAGCCTCGTCCAGAACTGGCTGATCGGTCCGACGCTGATGTTCGGTCTCGCCGTCTTCTTCTTCAGCGGCCTCGTTCCCGGCCTCCCCGCCCGTCCCGAGTACTTCCTGGGGCTGGTGTTCATCGGGATGGCTCGGTGTATCGCGATGGTGCTGGTCTGGAACGAACTCGCGGAGGGATCGACGGAGTACGTCACCGGACTCGTCGCCTTCAACAGCCTCTTCCAGATTCTCACCTACGGCGTCTACGTCTGGTTTTTCGCCCTGTTCCTCCCGCCGCTTCTGGGCATGGAGACGCTGGTCGCCGGCATCGAGACCTTCGACGTGGCGCCGGGACAGGTCCTCGAAGCGATCGCTATCTTCCTCGGGATCCCGTTCGCGGCGGGCGTCCTCTCGCGGTACGTCCTCCCGTTCGTCGTGGGAATCTACTCGCAGTACGTGGGGACCGACAGGGACGGCGGCGAGTGGTACGAGGAGACGTTCCTGCCGGCGATCGATCCCCTGACGCTGGTCGCGCTGCTGTTCACGGTCGTCGTGATGTTCGCCACTCAGGGCGAGAACATCGTCGCCGCACCCGCCGACGTGCTGCTCATTGCCGTCCCGCTGACCGTCTACTTCGTCGTGATGTTCCTCGTCTCCTTCGGTATGGGCCGGAGCATCGGGGCGGACTACTCGACGACCACCGCGATCGGCTTCACCGCCGCCTCGAACAACTTCGAACTCGCAATCGCCGTCTCGGTGGCGGTCTTCGGCGTCGGCTCCGGCGTCGCGTTCGCGACCGTCGTCGGCCCGCTCATCGAGGTCCCCGTGTTGCTCGCGCTAGTCAACGTCGCGCTGTACTTCCAGCGCCGCTTCGACTGGGGCGGGTTCGACACCGGCAGCCTCACCTCCTCGGCCTCCGAACCTACCGACGATTAACCATGTCATCCACAACAGACTCGACAGACACGATTCGCATCGCCTTCATGTGCGTCCAGAACGCCGGTCGCTCGCAGATGTCGACCGCCTTCGCGGAGCGCGAACGCGACCGACGCGGCCTCGGTGACAGCGTCGAAATTCTCACCGGCGGCACCGACCCGGCCGACAGCGTCCACGACGAGGTAGTGGCCGTGATGGACGAGATCGGAATCGACATCTCCGAACGCCAGCCCCGAGAGATCACGCTCGACGAACTGCGCTCCTGTGAGTACGTCGCGACCATGGGCTGTTCGACCCTCGATGTCGGGGACGTCGGTGACGACGTCGACGTTCGCGACTGGGCGCTGGACGATCCGGACGGACAGGACCTCGACCGGGTCCGCGAGATCCGCGACGAGATCGAGGCGCGTGTCACCGCACTGTTCGACGAACTCGCCGAGTCAGACTGACGCCGACTACAGCTGTCGGCTGATTCGCTCTGCGGTCTGCTCGCCGATGCCGTCGATCTCCTGTAGTTCTGCGGCGGTCGCCGCTCGAACGCCGTCGACACTGCCGAACCGGCCGAGGAGCCGTTTCCGGGTCTCGGGGCCGACGCCGTCGATTTCGTCCAGGGCCGTCGATACCTCGTCCCGCAGCGTCTCGTGGTACTGCACGGCGAAGCGGTGGGCCTCGTCGCGCACCCGCTGGAGCAGTTTGAGTTTTTCGTCGCCGCTGTCCCAGTCGTACTCTCCCTCCGGAGTGACGACGATCTCTTCGGCTTTCGCGAGCGCGACCGCGGGCACGTCCCACCCGACGGCATCGAGCGCCTCGCGGGCCGCGTCGAGTTGTCCCTCACCGCCGTCGATCAACAGCAGGTCCGGATCCGGTCGGTCGTCTCGACCTTCGACCGCCCGCCTCGCGCGCCACTCGACCAGACGGCGGGTGTTCGCGTAGTCGTCGTTGGTCTCGGTCAGTTTCTTCCGGCGGTAGTCGCTCTTCTCGGCGGCGCCGTCGACGAAACAGACGTTGCTCCCGACGACGTCCCGGCCCCGGGCGTGGCTGACGTCGAACCCCTCGATTCGGTCGGCGCGGTCGAGACCGAGCGCCGCGGCCAGCCCCGTCGTCCCGTCGCGTTCGCGCTCGTCGCGGCGGGCGTTTTTCATCGCCAGATCGATCAGCGTCGCTTCCCGGCCCGCGCCCGGAACGGACAACTCGACTCCGGCGTCGGCCAGCCAGGCGTCCAACCCGTCGCCGACGGGCTGTTCGGGACAGAGCAGTCGGTCCGGTAGCTCGGTACCGGCGTAGTACTGCGGGATGAAGGCACCGAGCACCGCTCCCGGATCGGAGGCGTCGGGTAACTCCACGGCGGACTCGGTGGGTTCGTCGCTATCGGGGACCGCCAGCGTGTGCTGTTCGCGGTCGACCAACTGCCCGTCTTCGGCCCGCAGCAGCGCGACGGTCGGCTCCCGGCCCGCCAGCGAGACGCCCAGCACGTCGGTCCGTCGGCGCTGGCTGTCGGCCTGTGTGACCGCTTCACCCCCGGTCTCCCGAAACTGCTCGACGGCATCGAGCATGTCTCGGAGATTCGCCGCCCGCTCGAAGCGCTCGTCCTGTGCCGCCCGTTCCATCTCCCGTCTGAGCGGCTCCGTCAACACCCCCGTCTCGCCGTTGAAAAACCGCTCGACCGACGCCACGTCGTCGAGATATCCCTCCCGGCTGATCTCGCCGGTACAGGGGGCCGAGCAGAGGCCGATGTCGTAATCCAGACAGGGCCGATCACGGTTCGCGAACTTGTGATCCGAGCAGCCCCGAAGCCCGTAGATGTCCCGGAGCGCCTTGCAGACGGTCTCGACGGTTCCCTTGTCGGTGAACGGGCCGAAGACAGTCGATCCGCCCTCCGGATCCCGGGTGATCCGCAGTCGGGGGTAGTCGTGGTCGGTCAGCGCGACCAGCGGGTAGGACTTGTCGTCTTTCAGCCGCACGTTGTACCGCGGCCGGTGACGCTTGATCAGGTTCGCCTCAAGCAGCAGCGCTTGGGATTCGGTGTCGGTGACGGCGATATCGATCTCCCCCGCCCGGGCGACCATCTGGCGGATCCGCTCGCTTCTCGGGTCGGCGTACGACCGGACGCGGTCCCGGAGTTCGACGGCCTTGCCGACGTACAGCACGCGGTCGCCGTCGAGAAACTGGTAGACGCCGGGCTCCGCCGGCAGCGCACTGGCGCGCTCGCGGAGGGTCGCTTCGTCCATCACCCGACGCTTGGGGCTCGGTGGCTTTTGATCCGTCGTTAGAAGATGTCCTCGGGTAGCATCGACGCGAGTCTGCCGGAGTCGCCCGCCTGCTCGTCGATGAGAATCGCCTCTTCGAGCGCCGTCACCGCGAGATCGGGGTCGTCCGGACGGGGGACGTGCAGATCCTCGCCGTCGCCCGCGACGGAGATCACCAGCGTCGGCGTCCGCAGCAGCCAGTAGACCGCGAAGATGGCGACGGCGACGAGCAGTCCGAGCGCGCCGAAGGTCCGCATCAGTTCGTCGAGCTGTGAGAAGAGGTTCAACATCCCCTGTGCAGTGCCGGCGAGTCCGCTGGCACCCGTCCCCTGGAGCGACTGCGCGTCGAATCTGATGCCGCCGATGAAGCTCCCGAAGTCGACGAACACGCCAGCCAGTACGAGGAGCGCGCTGTAGACCCCGTAGCGGATACTCTTCGCGGCGAGGCCCGTCGGCCCGATTGCGCTGGTCGTGACGCCGGTCACGTTCGGGCGCTCGACCTGCTCGAAGTTCTCGCCGTCCATCTCCGGCGTGAACGTCAGCACGCGGTGGCTCGTGACGACAACTCGCGCGTTGTCGATGTCGACGATCTCCTCGACCGACTCGCTCTCGTAGAGGAGATCCTCGACCTTCGATTGCCACCCCATACTGACTCGTACACGCCCCCCTGATATGAGTCCGACGGCCGATTATCGCTGCTGAGAAAGCCCCTCGGACACGTCAGTCATCGAGCCGACCGATCCCGGAGCATACAACACCGCCCGCGGCCAAGCGAGGGTATGACCGACGACGAAGCGGTCCGCGTCTGGCTGGTCGAGCGCAGCTACGGCAGCGACGAGGATCTCGTCACGCTCGTCTTCGCGACGACCGACGGCCGGTACCAGCTCAAAAAACAGCTCTCTCACAACATGCTGTACGGCAAGACCATCACCGCGGCGCGGGAGGAACCGCCGGAGAACCTCGACGAGGTGAAAGACGCCGAGACTCGCGAGCGGTACGCGAGCGAGGCCTCCCGCATGGCCGAGGAACACGACCCGGACGAGGCGGTCTGAGTCAGCGTTCGACGCCGCGGTCGTCGAGCAGGTCGTACAACTCCGTTTCCGTGAGCGTCGGCACCCCTTCGGCGTCGGCGTCGTCGCGTTTGGTCTGTCCCGGATTCTCCCCGACGACGAGATAATCCGTGTTTCCGGAGACGCTCCCGGTCGCGTTTCCGCCGTGGCTCTCGACGAGATCCTGTGCCTCGCTTCTGGTCATCTCGTCGAGCGAGCCGGTGAACACGAAGGTCTCGCCGTCGAGAGCGTCGCCCCGTTCGATCTCCGTCTCCTGGGGTTCGACGTGTTCGAGCAGGCGGTCGAGCGCCGCCGCGGTCTCCTCGTTCTCGAAGAAGGCGCGGATCGACGCGGCGACCTTTGGCCCGACATCCGGGACTGTCTGTAGCTGCTCGGCGCTGGCCTCCCGGACCGCCTCGAACCGCTCGAACTCGGCGGCGAGCGCGCGGGCGGTCGTCTGACCCACGTCGGGGATGCCCAGCGCCGTCAGGAACTCGGCCAGCGGCGGCTCGCGGGTGTCGTCGATCTCGGCCAGCAGGTTCTCTGCGCTCCGCTCGCCCCAGCCTTCCAGCTCGGCCAGCTCCTCGACGGTGAGTTCGTACAGATCCGCCGGCTCCTCGACCAGTCCCGCCGAGATCAACTGCTCGACGCGCTGGCCGCCCAGTCCCTCGATGTCGAGGGCGTCTCGCGTCGCGTAGTGCTCGATTGCCTGCTCGCGTTGAGCCGGACAGCCGAATCCGGCCGGACAGAACGCGAGCGGGCCGTCACGCTGGACCTCGGAGCCGCATTCGGGACAGCGATCGGGGAACTCGAAGTGGCCGTCGTCGCCGTCGAGTACCTCGCTCACGTCCGGGATCACGTCGCCTGCGCGCTCGACGCGGACCGTGTCACCGATCCCGACGCCGAGTCGAGCGATCTCCTCGGGGTTGTGCAGACTCGCTCGCGAGACGGTCACGCCGCCGACATCGACGGGATCGAGCAGTGCGACGGGGGTGAGCCGACCGGTCCGGCCGACCTGGACGATGATGTCCCGAACGGTAGTCTCGCCGCTTCTCGCCGGGAACTTGTAGGCGAAGGCCCACCGCGGTGCACGGGCGGTCGCCCCCAGGCGCTCGCAGGCGTCGCGGTCGTCGACCGAGATGACCGTGCCGTCGATATCGAAGTCGAGGTCGTCGCGCTCGGCGAGCATCTCGTCGCGGTAGCTGATCGCCCCCTCGATGTCGTCGACGAGTTCGACCCGGTCGGTGACGCGCAACCCCCACTCGGGCAGTCGGTCGTAGATCTCGCTCGTCCGGTCGAACGTGGCCGTCGAGTCGATCACGTCGAAGAAATACACCGTCAACGGCCGCTCGGCCACCACGCGTGGATCGAGCTGTCGGAGCGTGCCCGCCGCGGCGTTTCTGGGGTTGGCGAACGGCTCTTTGCCCGCCTCGACGCGCTCGCGGTTGTGCTGTTGGAACGCCTCCCGGGGCATGAGCGCCTCTCCGCGGACCGCCAGGAAGTCGGGATACTCCCCGCGGAGCCGTTCGGGCACGGCGGGAATCGTCCGTACCTGTTCGGTCACGTCGTCGCCGCGCTCGCCGTCGCCGCGGGTCGCCGCGCGCTGGTAGATCCCGTCCTCGTAGACGATTTCGACGGAGAGCCCGTCGAATTTCGGCTCGCAGAAGTACTCGATCTCTCCGTTCCAGTCGGCGAGATCCGACCGGACCCGCTCGTCGAACTCCCGGACGTCCTCGGCGTCGCCGCTCTGATCGAGCGAGCGCATCACGTCGACGTGTTCGACCGTTTCGAGTTCGTCCAGCGGCTCGGCCCCGACCCGCTGGGTCGGACTTCCCTCCGTGTCGAGATCGAACTCCGTTTCGAGCGCGAGCAAACGCTCGAACAGCGCGTCGTAGCGTCGGTCCCCGATCACCGGATCAGCCTCGACGTAGTAGCGGTAATCGTGGTACCGGATCGCCTCGCGGAGGGTCTGGGCCTGCTCGCGGGCCGCGCTCTCATCGAGTTGTTCGACTGGCTCGAACTCCGTGTCCGGATCGCGGACGTACTGGTTGTCCGTCGGGTCCTGCTCGCGCTCCATCGACAGGGACGTGGGACGGGCCGGTAAAATGTCCGGCGGGATCGCGCGGCCGCGGCGACTGCACAGTCGGGGCCGACTGGACTCACGACTGTGCGACCGAACGTTTCTGTGCCGCACACCCGCCCCCTCGAAAGCCGGGGCGAAGAAAGGATACATTCGGACGACCGGCCAGGAACTGGCCGAACTCTCCCCCAGCCCGTGTGGTCTTACTCCGACTCTTCGTCGTCACCTCCGTCGGTAACGAGTTCCGTCTCCGCGCTACTCTCCTCGTTCAGGAACTCCGGCTCCGCGTCGGACTGTTCCTCCGTGTGCTCGTCTCGGTATGAGAACCCATGACACATGGTTCAAGATAACATTGGTCTGTCTCTTCTTGAAAGTTTCGTTGGAAGGATAGATGTACTGGACGGCGTCAGTTGCGTGTTCAGAGGCCAGCGACGTCTTCGATGGCGTCGGTCAGTTCCTCGATGCTCTCGACGGTGTGCTCGCCCATGTGGCCGATCCGGAAGCTCTCCTCGCTAATCGACCCGTACCCGCTGGAGAAGACCATGTCGTACTCCTCGGAGACCTGCTCGACGGTTTCCGCGACGTCGATCTCTCGGGTGTTCTCGACACAGGTGACCGTCTGTGACTCGTAGCCCTCCTCGGGGAACAGCCCGAAGTGCTCGCGTGCCCACTCACGGGTGTACTCGGCCATCTCCTGGTGGCGCTCGTGGCGGGCCTGATGGCCCTCTTCGAGCATGTGCTTCATCTGTTTGCGGTAGGCGAGCATGATCGGAATCGCGGGCGTCGAGTGGGTCTGGCCCTTGCGGTCGTAGTAGTCCAGACACCGCTGGAATCCGCCGTACCACGACGCCGAGTCCTTCTGTAGTTCCCGCTCGTAGGCATCGTCGCTGACGGTACAGACCGCGAGTCCCGGGGGCATCGCGAAGGCCTTCTGCGTCGAGGTGAAGATGGCGTCGATGTTGTGGCCTTCGATGTCGATGAAGTCGCCGCCGAGACAGGAGATGGCGTCGACGATGAAGTAGGTGTCCGGGTAATCGCCGAGCAGATCCCCGATCTCCTCGATCGGGTTGCGGACCCCGGTCGATGTCTCGTTCATCACCGCGCCGACGGCGTCGTAGTCGTTTTCTTCGAGCGCGTCGCGGATGTCCTCGGGTTTGACCGCCTCGCCCCAGTCGTACTCGATCCGGTCGACGGCCTTGCCGAGTCGCTCGGCGACGTTGGCCTGTCGCTCGCTGAACGCGCCGCTGGTCGGGACGAGCATCTTCTCTTCGACGAGGTTCAGCGTCGTCGCCTCCCAGAACTCCGTCCCGGACGCCGTGAGGATGATGACCTCCTGGTCGGTGTCCAGAAACTCCTTGGTGTCCTCGACGATGGTCGTGTAGAGGTCGGTCATCCGGTCCATCCGGTGGCCGAACATCGGTTCGGCCATCGCGTCGATCACGTCCTCGCGGACCTCGGTCGGCCCCGGCAGATACAGCGTCTTGTTCGGGTACTCGCCCGTATATTCCTGTTTTTTTGTCACGGAAACCACCTGCTCGTGTGGGCTATGCTGGGAGGGCGGGGGGTATGGGAGTTTTGGTCCGCCAGCGTCACCGCGTCAGGTCCTGCCCGCGCAGGCCGGACGCCGGCAGATCGAGACCTAACAGGAACGGGACGGCGACGACGGCGATCACCACCTCCGCGAGTCCGACCGCGAGGAAGGCGGCCTCGAAACTCACCCGTCCCGCGACCGTCGCGCCGCCGACGATACCGGTCAGAAAGCCGAGGCTACCGAAGACGTTGAATCCCCCCATCGCGACGCCGCGCTCGTCTCCGCTCGCGAGGTCGGTGACGAGTGCCATCGTCGCCGGCGCGACCAGCGCGCCCGTCACGCCGACCAGCACCATCGCGACCCCGGCGGTCGGCACCGTCGGCGCGTAGAAGACGCCCACGATCGTGAGCCCGTAGGCGAGCGATCCCGCCGCGACGGGCAGGACGCGCCCGATTCGGTCGGAGAGTCGCCCGAAGGGGTACTGAAGCAGTGCGAACGGGACGAAAAACGCCCCGAGAAGGAGTCCGGTCCCCCCGGGGTCGAGACCGAGTTCGGACTGGAAGTAGACCGTCCCCACGAGCGCGAAAAAGCCGGCGGTGAGCCGGTCGACGAAGCCGAAGGCGAAGGGGACCGCGAGCGACCGGCGACGCCACAGCGTCTCGACGGCCGCGCGTAGCCGGCGACTCCGGCCGGACGTGCGGTCGGAGGCGACCGTCGCGAGTCCGCCCACAGCGAACAGGACCGCCGCGGCGACGTACAGCGGCACGAACGGCCCGAGTCCGTACAGTTGGCCGCCGACTGGCGACCCGACCGCGGTCCCGAGGCCGATTGCCAGTCCCGCGGCCCCCATATTCCGGCCGTGGCCGCCGTCGAGATCCATCAGCGTCGTGATCGCCAGCGAGAACGCCCCGATGGTCGCCACGCCCTGGAGAAACCGGACGACGAGAACGACCTCGTACGGGACGGTGACGACCCGGGGAGCGACGGCGAGACTGAGGTAGCCGACGCCGCCGAGTATCGCTCCGGCAGCGACCAGCGGCGTCCGCCGTCCCGTCGCGTCGCTGAGTGCGCCCCACAGTCCGGCACAGAGGACGAACCCGGCGAACTCGGCGGTCAGAAACCACTTCCCGGCGCTCAGGATCGCCCCGACATCGCCGTTCCAGCCCGCGGGACTGGCGTCCAGCGCGACGACCAGATCCGGAATGCCGGGGTAGAGTAACACCTGTGCGAACAGGACCGCGAAAACGACTGCCCCGAGGACTGCCCGGTCAGTGTCGGACACGGTCGCGGCTACGGCCCACAGTATCAAGCACCTAACGGTCGATTCCCGTCGCTCAGCCGCAGGGCCGGACGAACAGCAGTCCGTCCTCGCCGTCGTTGTAGTAGCCCTCGATGGTACGGCGGTACTCGAAGCCGTGGGCGCGGTATAGCTCGATTGCCCGGTCGTTGCTCGCCCTGACTTCGAGTTTGATCGCGTGGACCTGCTCGGTTTCGAGGAGGTTGATCGCCCGCCTGAGGAGCGCCGTCCCGACCCCCTCCCCGCGGGCCTCCTGACGGACGGCGATATCCTTGACGTGTCCCAGCGGGATCCCCTGGTTCGAGACGGTGTCGGCGACGACGTAGCCGAGCACCGACTCTCCCGCCGCGACGAAAAAGCCGGGATTTCCCAGATACTGCTCGAAGGCGCTGAACGGCCACGGCTGGGCGAACGAGTCGGTCTCGATCCGGTACACTTCGAGGAGGTCGGCACGCGCGGCTGGTCGGACGTTGACTCCCGCTCGTCCCGGCGGTGATGCCGTCGTCACACCGCTGTCTACGCTTTCCCACCGTATATGTGTGATGGCGGCCTCGCTTCTCGAACAGAAACTGTTTCGCACGCGGAGCCGTATCGTCACACATGGCCGAGTTCAACCTTCACGCTCGTCTGGACAGCGAAGCCGTCTCCGACCCGATGGAGGTCTACGGGCGATACACCGACACCGACGGCGTCGAGGTCGCCGAGACGGACGACATCGACGACGACTCCGACCCGGATGTGCTGACGCCGACGCAGTTTCTCGAAATCGAGGGCGTCGAGACCTTCGCCGACATCTACACCGACCTCGCAGACGACCCCGCGGTCGTCAACCTCTCGCTGCGCGGCCCGACCGCGGAGAGATTTCCGATTCCCGTCCAACACCACGCGCTCCAGCAGATCGGCGATCCGACGCTGTACGAGTTTCATGCCCTCGACGGCCAGATCACGCTCGTGATCGCCGAGAGCGAACTCGAACTGAACCAGGTTCACAACCAGGTGCCGCCCGGTTCGCTCGGGTGATCCCCGCCCGATCCGGCCAAAGGTAATTGTGTCGTCTCCTGTAACTGCCTGTATGTCCGCGGAGTCAGGGGGAATCTCCGTTCTCTGCGTCGAGTCCGAACCGGACCGAGCGGACCGGACCGTTCGACTGCTCGAAGCCGCCGACGACCGACTGACAGTTACCGCCGTCTGCTCGGCCCAGAGCGCGCTCGAATATCTCGACGCCGACGGGATCGACTGCGTTCTGAGCGCGTACGCCCTCCCTGAGATCGACGGTCTGCAGTTTCTTCAGACCGTCCGTGCGGAGTATCCGAACCTGCCTTTCATTCTGTACACGACCGCCGCCTCGGAGGACATCGTCAGCGCCGCCGTGTCCGCAGATGTCTCCGATCACCTCGACCGACCGCAGCAACCCGACGGCTACCAGAACCTCGCGGCCCGGATCAGGGCGGTCGTCGAGCGCGAACGTGTCCGGCGCGGCGCGGCCTCCGATCACGAACAGGCAAAGCGCGTCCTCGAAGCCTCTCCCGACGGCATTCTGGTCAGCGTCGAGCGCGAACTCGTCTACGCCAACCCGGCCGCCGCCGACCTGTTCGGCGCCGCCGAGTCCGACCTGCTCGGCGCCGACCCCGTCTCGCTGACCGACACCGACCCCGTGATCTGGGAGCCGAAACGGGCCCAGGCCGACGACGAGTTGCTGACCCGTCACCGGAGTTCGTTCCCGACGCTCGACGGCGGTCGCGTCGACACCGAACTGACGACGAACACCATCGAGTGGCAGTCCGGGACGGGGATCGTTGCCGTCCTGCGTGACGTAACCGAATCGGCCGATACCGAGCGAAACGTCGACCAAACTCGCACCTACCTGGAGGGGATCGTCAACAGCGTCTCCGCGCTCATCTCGCTGAAAGATACCGAGGGGCGGTACCTCCTGATGAACCGCCGCTGTCGCGAACTGCTCGGTATCGACGAGTCGACGAACGTCGTGGGCATGACCGACGACCAACTGTTCGACGAGCAACTCGCCGACAAACTCTCCGTCGACGAGAGCGATCTGTTCGAGACCGGCGAAACGAGCGAGTCCGAAGTGACGGTCCCGACGACGGAGGGCGAGCGGACGTTGCTGATCCGCAAGACCCCGCTGTTCGACGACGGCGATCCGTACGCCATCTGTGCCGTCGCGACGGATATCACGACCCAGAAGAACCGACAGCACGCGCTCACCGAGCGGGTCAAGGAACTGTCGGCGGTCCACCGCGTCGTCGACATGTTCAACGCCGAACGCGAGAGGAACGAGGATCTGCTGTCGGAGTTCATCACCGGTCTCCCCGAGTCCTTCCAGTACCCGTCCCGGACCGACGCCCGGATCACGTACGGCGACCGGACTGTAACGACCGGAGAGTTCGACCCCGACTGCCCGGTGATCGACGCCGTCGGCCGAACCCAGAAGGGCCCGGATCTTTACCTCGAAGTTGCCTGTCGGCCGCCGGACGGCGAATCCGACCCGTTCCTCGCCGAGGAGCGCAGCCTCCTCGATACGCTGGCGAGCGTCATCGCCGGCTATCTCGAACGGCGGTCGTACATCGAAGAACTCCAGCGGTACGAGACGACGCTTCGCGCACTCGGTGATCCGGTCTACGCGCTCGACGCGGACGGCCGATTTACCTTCGTCAACGACGCCCTGCTCGACCGGACCGGCTACGACAAGTCGGAGATCCTCGGTGAGCACGCGTCGCTTTTGCTCACGGAGGAGGGCGTCGAGCGGGGCAGCGCGGTAATCCGGGACCTGCTGGACTCCCCGGAGGAGACACAGACCGCGAAGTGGGAGATGGAGCTGAAAACGGCCGACGGAGAACGGATCCCAGCAGAGAACCACGTCGCTTTGCTCCCGTTCGGTGAGGACGGCTTCCGCGGGACTGCCGGCGTCATCCGCGATATCACCGACCGGACCGAACGCGAGCGAGAGCTCCGGCGTCGAAAGGATCTGCTCGTCCGCACCGAACGGATGGCCGACGTCGGCGGGTGGGAGCTCGATCTCGAAGCCGGACAGATCTACTGGACGGAGGGCGCGCGGCTGATCCACGACGTCTCCGAGGAGTTCGAGCCGACGCCCGACAAGGCAATCGAGTTCTTCCACCCCGAGGACCGAGAGCGCATCAACCGGGCGGTCGCCCGGTGTCGGGAGACCGGTGAACCGTTCGACGCCGAGGTCCGCCTGATCACCGCCGAGGGCCGAGAACGGCTGATTCACATCCGCGGCGAGGCCGTCAGCGAGAACGGAACCGAGACCGTCCGGGGGACGCTGCAGGACATCACCGAACTCCGGGAGAACGAACAGCAACTCACCGTCCTCAACCGCGTTCTCCGGCACAACCTGCGCAACAGCCTCAACGTCGTGACCGCGAACGCCGAACTGCTCGTCGACCAGCTCCAGCAGTTCCGCTCCGCCGTCGACGAGCCGAACGAACCGACCGAGGCGGCGCTACGAGAGGCGGTCTCTGCGTTCCCATTCGCGGAAGCGCTCGACAACCTCGAACAGATCGAGACGAAGGCGTGGGAACTGCTCGCAATCGCCGACAAGTCCCGCGAACTCGGCGAGGTCATCGGACAGATCGACCACACGGGGCGGCTCGACATCGGGGACCTGCTGTCCTCGCTCGTCCAGGAGTACCGCCAGCAGTACCCGGAGGCGACGATCAACCTCGACGCCGCCTCGGTGTCGGTCGAGGCCAGCGCGGAGTCGGTCTCGCTGGCGCTGGAAGAACTGCTCGAAAACGCCCTGAAACACGCCGGCTCGGCTCCGGTCGTCGACATCGCCGTCCGCCAACCCTCCGAGAGTCGCGTCGAGATCACGATCAAAGACGACGGGCCGGGTATCCCCGACATCGAACGGCAGGCCCTCGAAGAGGGTGAGGAGACGGCGCTGAAACACTCCAGCGGATTCGGCCTGTGGACGGTCAACTGGCTGCTCGGTCGCCTCGGTGGGGCCGTCGCACTCGACGAGACCGAGCCGGGGACGCTCGTCCGGGTCGAACTCCCGGCCGCCTGAGACCGAACCCGACATTCATAAACCGCGCGGCGGAGTAGCGGAGGTATGTTCCTTGCGATGCGTGCAGAGGTCGAGGAGGCGCTCACTGCGGCCCTCGACCGACTCGGATACCCCACCGACGATCTCGGTATCGAGGAGCCGCCGGAGGATCTCGACGCCGTTCTCGCTTCGAGCGTCGCCTTCCGGCTGGCGAGCGAGGCCGCCACTCCACCCCCGGCGGTCGCCGACGAACTGGCCGACGCGATCGACGCAGGCCCACAGGAGTACATCGGCCGGGTCGAAACCCGCGGCCCCTATCTCAACTTCTGGCCCAGCGAGCGGTACTTCGCGGAGACGCTCGCGGAGGCACAGAGCGGGGAGTTCGGTACGCTCCCGGACCGCGAGACGAGCGTCGTCGTCGAGCACACGAGTGCGAACCCGACGGGGCCGGTCCACGTCGGCCGCGCCCGCAACCCGATCATCGGTGACGCGCTCGCCCGGGTGCTCGAGTACGCCGGCTACGACGTGGAACGCCACTACTACGTCAACGACGCCGGCCGACAGATCGCCGTCTTCACGTGGGCGTACGACTTCTTCGACGAGGCAGATCTGCCCGAGCCCGAACGCGAGTCTCCGGAGTACGAGATGGTGCGGTACTACCGCGCGGCCAACACCTACCTCGAAGAGGAAGCCGACGAGGAGTCGGTCGAGGCCGCCGAAGCCGAGATCCAGTCGATCATGCAGGGGCTGGAGGAAGGCGACGAGTCGGCATACGACCGCGTCGGCGAGGTGGTCGATACTGTCCTCGGCGGGATGCGGGACACGCTCGAACGCCTCCCCGCCGAGTTCGACGAGTTCGTCAAGGAGACGCGGTTCATGCGCGACGGCTCGACCGACGAGATCATCGACCGCCTGAAGAACACGGAGTACGCCGTCTACGAGGACGACGCCTGGCAACTCGATCTGCCGGAGATCGACAAGAACCTCGTCTTCGTCCGGGAAGACGGTACCTCGCTCTACACGACGCGGGACCTGGCCCACCACGAGTGGAAGTTCGACAACTTCGACGAGGCCGTGACGGTGCTCGGCGAGGACCACGAACTGCAGGCCCGACAGCTCCGCTCTGCGCTGGAGATTCTCGGTAACGACACCGACCGCCTGGGGACTGTCCACTACTCGTGGGTCACGCTGCCCGAGGGCGGGATGAGCACCCGCGAGGGAACCGGGATCGATCTGGACGACCTGCTGGACGAGGCCATCGACCGCGCCCGCCAGGAGGTCGAGGACCGCCTCGAAGACCGCATCCGCGACGACGACCTCTCCGAGGAGGACATCGACCGTATCGCACACCAGGTCGGCATCGGCGCGGTCCGCTACGACATCGTCTCGAAACAGCCGACGAAAGGCATCACCTTCGAGTGGGAGCGGGCCCTCGATTTCGAGGCCCAGAGCGCCCCCTACGTCCAGTACGTCCACGCTCGTGCGTCGGGAATCATCGCCGAGGCTCATGACGAAAACGCGGTCGATCCCGACGGACTCGACATCGACGTCGACGCGAGCGACCTCGACACCGACGCCGAACGGACGCTCCTCCGAGAGATCGCCCGTTTCCCCGCGGTGATCGAGGAGGCGGCGGAGGATCTCCAACCACACGTCGTCGCCACCTACACGCGGGATCTGGCCGAAGCGTTCAACACCTTCTACCGGGAGTGTCCGGTGCTCGATGCCGACGACGAAACGCGAGACGCTCGCCTCGCGCTGGTCGTCGCCGCCCGTCACGCCGTCGGGAACGCGTTGGACGCCGTCGGCGTACAGGCACCCGATTCCATGTAACCCATCTTTTTCCCGCTCGGGTCGCCGAAGGCGACCGCTCGCGGCAAAAACATGGGTGAAAAAGGCTCGACCTCGACCTGCGGTCTCGGTCGAGGGAACCGCGCTCGCTGCGCTCGCGCGGAGAGGAAAGATAAGGCGAGTCAGTCACTAACAAAGACCACGGACGATAGGTACCTCACTGCACCCGTTCATTGAGTGTCGAGGCGAAGACGGCTGGGAGTATATTGAGTCAGATATCACGCATCCCGGTGGCTATGCAATGATGGCCTGCCTCTTCGGCTGGCGGAACTACTGCAATTACGAACCAATCGCTGGGGAACGGGGGCTACCGAAGGATATTAGCGACGAACTCAGCCAGCTACTGGGAGATCCGCCCACCTGCAGTTGGATCGGACTCTGGGAGATCGAGCGAATCGACTGGGGTGAAACGGCAAACGAAATAGACTCCCGAACGAGTTTTTACGATTCCGACGGTAACTACGTGAAGAAAGCCGCCGGATTTTCGCTACCCGTGAGCAACGAAGACGAGGGTTATATGAACCGTGTCCGCGGTGGCGACGAAGTGACGGTGACATTAACTGATGACTACTTTGGATTCGAAGCCGGTGATGAGGTAACGTTAGTGAGAGAACTGCGGGACCGCGAATATGCGAGGTCTGATGGATGGAGACGGATTTTCAACGAGATGAGAGAATTGGCTGACGAGTACGGTGGAGAGGGGAATGTTCGGTTGGTTGCAGTGGCTATGGGGTAACCAGTTGTCACTGGCTGTCTGTCTGTTGAATGCACGATCCAACTCTTGCGTCGCGGCTGGTGACAAGCGGTGTACCGACGGTTATTTCACCAAGTCGGGCAGGACCAATGAGGTCAGAAACTCGCTCTAGTCGGCATTCGCCGAGCGAAGCGAGGCGATTCTCCGGACGCGCCGACGGCGCGTCCGGCCTTTTTCACCCATGTTTTTGCGTCGAGCGGTGCGCTTTGCGCACCCGAGACGGAAAAAGATGGTTAGCCGAAGATCCCGCCGAAGACGCCGCCGTCCTCCTCCTCTTCGTCCTCGTCCTCGTCGTCGAGAAACCACTGGCTGTCGAAGACGCGTTCGAGGTCCGCCGCGGTCGCGCCCTCGAAAAAGACCTGTTCGAGCGAGCCCGCGAGTTGGCGGTAGGCGTCTGCCGGATCGCTGTCGGGGGCGTTTTCAAGAAGGGGTTCCTCCTTCGTGGCGTCGATGTCGTCGGGGATCACGCCGAGCAGCGGCACGTCGAACTCGTCTGCGATCTCCTGGACGTAGGTGTCGCGGTTGACCCGGGTGATGATCGCGCCGATCACTTCGCCGTCGACGCGTTCGGTGAGGTCCGCGGTCTTGATGGTGTCGTTGACCGCGACGTCGTCCGGCGTCGTCACCAGCAACACCCCGTCGGCGAGGCCGAGCGGGACGGTCGTCTCGTGGCTCAGCCCCGCACCCGTATCGACCAGCACCACGTCGAAGGTGTTTTTCAGCGTGTTGATCACTTTCCGGAGTTTCGCCGGGTCGGCCTCAGCGAAGGCTTCGAGGCTCTGCTCGCCCGGCACGACAGTCATCCCCATCTGCGCGTCGGTCAGCGCCGCGCTGACGGTCTCTTCGCTCGCGAGCACCTCGTGGATACTCGTCTCGTACTCGAGGCCGAGCATGTTGCCGAGGTTCGCCATCCCCAGATCAGCGTCGACGACGACGGTGTCGTAGCCGTTCTCCTCGAGTGCTGCCGCGATGTTGATCGCTGTGGTGGTCTTCCCGACGCCTCCCTTCCCACCGGCGACCGTGCAGACGTACCCCGCCATTCTTGATATGTAGCATCTGTACTCGCCACGATATAAAGCCATTCGTCTCTCCTGAGAGGTTCGACGGGCGGCGCGAGCGTCCGGTCCGGAGCCGACGTGGCAGGTCAACAGGTACTTACAGCAGACCGGCCAAATACAGCCAATGAGCGAGTCCGAGCACGAGCAGACGGACAAACAAAAATACGAGTTCCAGAAGGTAATCGAGGAACTCAAGGATTATCGCGGCTCCGGGACGCAACTCGTCACGATTTACGTTCCGGAGGAACGGCAGATCAGCGACGTCGTCGCCCACGTTACCCAGGAACACTCCGAGGCGAGCAACATCAAGTCCAAGGAGACCCGAACGAACGTCCAGGACGCTCTCAAAAGCATCAAAGACCGGCTGAAATACTACGGCAACACCCCGCCGGAAAACGGGATGGTGCTGTTCTCCGGGGCCGTCGACTCCGGCGGCGGACAGACCGAGATGATCACCCGCGTACTGGAGAGTCCGCCCCAGCCAATCGAATCCTTCCGGTATCACTGCGACGCGGAGTTTCTGACCGAACCGTTAGAGGAGATGATGGGCGACAAGGGCCTGTTCGGACTGATCGTCCTGGACCGCCGCGAGGCGAACGTCGGCTGGCTCCGCGGTAAACGCGTCGAACCGGTCAAATCCGCCACCTCACTCGTCCCGGGCAAGCAGCGCAAAGGTGGTCAGTCCGCCCAGCGATTCGCCCGCCTCCGTCTCGAAGCCATCGACAACTTCTATCAGGAAGTCGCCGGCATGGCGAACGACCTGTTCGTCGACCAGCGCCACGAGATGGACGGCGTCCTCGTCGGCGGTCCCTCACCGACCAAAGACGAGTTCCTCGACGGCGACTATCTCCACCACGAACTCCAGGATATGGTCCTCGGGAAGTTCGACGTGGCCTACACCGACGAGTCGGGGCTGTACGACCTCGTCGACGCCGCAGACGAGGTGCTCGCAGAACACGAGGTCCTGGAGGACAAGCAGACGATGGAGGAGTTCTTCGAGCAACTCCACGACGGCAACAAGGCGACCTACGGGTTCGGGCCGACCCGTGAGAACCTGATGATGGGTGCCGTCGAGACGCTGCTGATCAGCGAGGACCTCCGGAAGGATGTCGTCGCATACGAGTGTCCCAACGGTCACGACGAGTACGAGTTCATCGACCGGACCGAGGAGACGCCGACCCACGAGTGTTCCCGCTGTGGCGAGACCGTCGAGGAGGGCGAACGCGAGGACGCCATCGACCACCTGATGGAGTTGGCCGACCAGCGCGGCAGCGAGACGATGTTCATCTCGACGGACTTCGAGAAGGGCGAACAGCTACTGACCGCCTTCGGCGGCGTCGCGGGACTGCTGCGGTACTCGACGGGCGTCTGATCGGCGCGACTTCTCTCGTAGAAACGCGGGACGTATTTTCAAGCCGGATGCTCGTGTAGTCTCTCCTATGAGGCTAACAACCCGCTCCAGGTTCGGGCTGGCAGCCGGATTCCTCGCCCTCGGCGCACTCGCAGGCCTGGCCGCCGCGCCGGAGCTCCCCGCGGAGATGGTCACACACTGGGACGGAGCCGGCAATCCGAACGGTACGATGTCGAAACCCGCGGCGCTGGCGTTCGTCCCCGCACTCGGTTCGGGCCTGCTGGCGCTGTTCGCCGTCCTTCCGCGAATCGACCCGCTCGGCGAGAATATCGAGTCGTTCCGTCGGCACTACGACTGGTTCGTCGTCGTGCTCTCGGCGTATCTGTCCGCTCTCCACGCCGGTATCGTCGCCTTCAATCTCGGCTACGAGTTCGATTTCGTCCTGCTCGTCCTCGCCGGAATCGCCGCGCTGTACTATTACATCGGCATTTTGCTCGGCCGCGCCGAGCGCAACTGGTTCGTCGGCATCCGGACGCCGTGGACGCTGAGCAGCGACGAGGTCTGGGAACGGACACACGACCTCGGCGGGACGCTGTTCAAACTCACCGCCCTCGCCACCCTCGCGGGGTTGGCTCTCGGTGACGTGGCGATCTACGTCATGATCGGAGCGACGGTGCTCACGAGCGCGACGACGCTCGTCTACTCGTATTACTGTTACCGACGGCTCGACGCCAACGGGGACGTCGCCGCCGGGACGTAGCTACAGCAACTGCTCGAGTTGTCGTCGCCGCCCCGACAGGTCGAGATCGGTGTCGATGTCTGGATCGCGTGCCAGCCGATCCAGCGCGAGCAGCGGATCGGTTCCCGCCCGCTCGACCGCATCGAGGAGTTCTGTAATCTCCGTTCGGTACAGCGCCAGGTTCTCCAGCAGACCGAGCAACAGCGCCAGCGGAACGGCCGCCTCGGGGCTGGAGGGGAAGGCGTCGCTCACGCGCCCGAAATCGGGCTCGCCCGTCGCCGTCGTCGCCGGCTGAATCGCCAGACAGCGCGT
The DNA here is from genome assembly GCF_009831575.1 of Halovenus carboxidivorans. Taxonomy (GTDB): domain Archaea; phylum Halobacteriota; class Halobacteria; order Halobacteriales; family Haloarculaceae; genus Halovenus; species Halovenus carboxidivorans. Next base: position 633,656 of record NZ_WUUT01000001.1, read on the forward strand.
ACACAGCGCCACGACCGATTCCTCGCCGGGCAGATAGGCGTCGTACTCCGTGGGGACCGCAAACTGAACAGTGCCCGCCGAACACTCCTGACACTCCATACCGCAGGTTCGGCGGGCGTGTACAAAGTCCCGGTGGTCCCCCGGCTCAAACACGTATTTGACTCTCCGGCGGCTGTTTATATACAGGCGAAGAATTCCGAAATATGCGACAACTCACACGACGACGGGCGATCCTCGGTGCCGTCGGCACCGGGGCCGTCGCGCTCGCGGGCTGTGTCAGCGGCGACGGCGACGGTCCCGAGAACAACTCGACCGACCAGAACGGCGATCGAGCCTCCCCCGCGGCGGATCTGGAGGCGTCGATCACGCGTGTCGACAGCAACTGCGCCGGCATGGGTCCCGGCGAGACGACGGTCTTTCTGGACGGCCAGACGTACGTCGTGCAGGGAACGATTCCCTCTCCGGACCCGTGCCACGAGCCAGTGCTCGATGCGCACAGTTTCGAGGCGGGGACGCTCTCGCTGACGGTCGATGTCGAACCGACAGACGACGGTCCCTGCGCGGACTGTGCTGGGGAGGTCGTCTACGAGGCGACTGCTTCCGGCGTCGATCCGGAGCAGGTCGAGACCGTCTCCGTCACGCACTCGGGCGGCAAGACACACGATACCTCGGCGGCGGAGATTCCCGAGGGCCCGCCCGAACTGATCGAGGCGAAGATCACCGAGACGGACGCCCGGACGCGCGGGGGCGAGGAGGACGGTTCCGCCGAGATCAGCGAGTTCGACGACAGCGGCGAGACGGGTACCCTCACGATCACCGGTACGATTCCGACGGAGCATCCCCACCACGAGGCGGTGCTCAAGACGGCCAGCGTTCAGGCTGGAACGCTCAACGTGGCCGTCGGCGTCAAATCGACCCTCGGTGACGACCGGATGGGAACCATGCCGCTCGGTGTCGTCGAGTACACCGCCGTCGCCGAGATCGCCAGCCCTGACGGCATCGACAGCGTCCAGATCAGCCACCCGAACGCGAGCTACGGTGTCGGCTGGGCGAGCGACAGCGGTTCAGCGAGTTCGGGACGTGGCGGCGGAGCGAGCGACGGCGGATCGGACGACTCTCAGTAGCGTCGCCGACTGCTCAGCGCTGATCGAGATACTCTCTGACGATCACGTCCCCGCTCGACGCGCCGATGCGCTCGGCTCCGGCGTCGAACAACTCCGAGGCGAACGCCCACGATCCGACGCCGCCGCTGGCTTTGACCGGTGCGAACTCGGCCAGCAGTTCCACGTCAGCGACCGTCGCCCCACCGTCCGCGAACCCGGTTGCGGTCTTGAGAAAATCGACATCGGCCGCTGCGGCCTCCCTGGCCAGTGTTTCGAGCGTTTCCTCGTCGAACAGCGACGTTTCGAGGATGACCTTCACCGGAATCGGAACCGCGGCGACGATTTCGGCGACCTCGTCGTGAAATCTCTCTGTGTCCCCGCTGGCGTGGCCGAGGTTCGGAACGATGTCGATCTCACCCGCCCCGGCCTGCCAGGCCTCTGTCGCCTCGGTACACTTCGTCGAGACCGTGTGCTGGCCGTGTGGAAAGCCGATCACGGTTGCGACCTCGGTCTCGGGGGCGTACTCCGTCGCCTCCTCGACGTAACACGGCGGCACGCAGGCGCGCATTCCGTACTCCTCGGCCGTATCGAGAACGTTTCGGACGTCCTCCCACGTCGTTTCCGGGCCGAGTACGGTGTGTTCGATCCGCGATGGGATATCGTCCATACGCCAGTTCGACGGGCTCAGCGGTTAAAAATACCGCACGTTACCGGAACTGTTTTGAGTGCAGGGGTATCACTGCTCCGACATGGCAGCGCCATTCAGCGAGTTCGTCGTCCCCGGACCGATCCAGTCGGCGGCGCTGGTGATCGGTGCGGGTACGATCGTCGTGCTGTTGTACGCGCTTCGGCCACCGCTCACGCAGCGAACCGTCCTCTCGTTTATCCCCTGGATGATCAGCGGGAGTATCCTGCACGTCTTCTGGCAACTGGGCTACATGCTCCAGCGCCAACTGTATCCCGAACCGGTCGCACCGCTGTTCTCCGCGCCCGCGGTCTACCTGACCACCTTCATCGCCCTCGGTGCGGTCTGGGTGGTCTCGGCGACTATCGTCCCCAGTTACGACCGAAGCGACAGGATCGCGACCTACATCTTCACTATCGGAGTCGGCGTGTTGCTCCCGCTTCTCGGCCTCGTCCTCTGGCAGGGGCTGGACGAACGGCTCGCACCGATGGACCCGATCTGGCCGGTGCTCGGGTTGGTCCTCTCTCTCGTCTTGACCGTCCTCATCTACATCGCAATCGGCGCGTGGCGAACCTACGTCATCGCACAGACGAAGTACGTCGGCGCGTTCGTGCTGTTCGCACACGTCTTCGACGGCGTGACGACGGCAATCGGTGTCGACGTGCTCGGGGCGGGCGAGCGTTCGGCCGTTCCGGCCGCTATTCTCGAGTTCGCGGCGGGACTGCCGGTCGCCGATACGCTCGGAACCGGGTGGCTGTTCGTGCTGGTGAAGATCACGCTGGCGTCGGCCATCGTCGTCACATTCGCGGACTACGTCGAGGACGAGCCCTCACAGGCGAATCTCCTGCTCACGATCATCGCCATCGTCGGGATGGGGCCGGCGGTCAACAACTTCTTCCTGTTTCTGCTCTCGCCGTAACCGGCGGGTTCGAGCCTGTCTCACGCCGGGTGTACCCGAACGAGCGGCGCGTCCTGGCTGTCGACGACCACGTACAGATGACCGGTGTCCGGCGCGACGGCCACGTCGCGAATCCGCCAGCCGTTGCCATCGAGCATCGGTTCGCGCTCTCTGAGTGTCGGGCTGTCAGCGGCGGGATTCTCGATAGTGAGGTGGCCGAGATACTGCCCGGCGAGGTTGCCGACGAACAGGTCACCCTGCCATTCGGGGAAGGCATCGCCGTCGTAGATGGCCATTCCGGCCGGCGGAAACCGGGCCACGCCGCAGGCCCAGGTGTACGCCGGCGGTGTCGTCCCGTCGCCCGGCTGGGGGTCGGGTGCGACGGGCTCTTCGGTGCCGTATTTACAGCCCGCGTCGACGATCGGCCAGCCGTAGTTGTTGCCCCCCCGGAGGCGGTTGATCTCGTCGCCGGCGTTCTCGCCGTGTTCGCTCAGCCACAGCTCCCCGGTTTCAGGGTGGCGATCCAGTCCCTGCGGGTTGCGGTGGCCGTAGGTGAAAATCGAGTCCACCGCGTCGTCTCGTTCGACGAAGGGGTTGTCCGCGGGGACGGAGCCGTCCGGTTCGAGCCGCAACGTCGCCCCGAGTTCGTTCGTCAGATCCTGTGCGACGTGGTCCGGGCCGAAGTTTTTGAACTGCCGGTCGCCGACGGTCACGTAGACCTTCCCGTCGGAGCCGAACGTGACTCGGGACCCGTAGTGTGCCTGCGAGTCGACGTACGGCCTGGCCACGTGGATCTGCTCGAACTCCCCGAACGACGGCCCGTCGAGGTCGAGTCGGCCCCTGCCCAGGTGGGTGGCAGTGTCGCCCTCGTCGTTCGTGTCAGCGTAGGTCAGATAGACCCACGGCTCCGCCGGGAACTCGGGGTGGACGGCCACGTCGAGCAGTCCGCCCTGGCCGGCCGCCAGCACGTCCGGGGTGCCTCCCAGTTCCGTCGTCGTTCCTGCTCCGCGGTCGACGAGTAACAGTCGCCCGGGGAGTTCGGTGACCAGCAGCTGCTCGGTATCGGGGACGAACGCGAGCCCCCAGGGGGCGTCGAGCCCGGAAACGACCGCGGAGACCTCGAACGCCCCGTCGGGGTCGACCTCGTCGACTGGTGCCGGCCCGTCGTCGCCGCTACAGCCGGCCACCGCGAGCGCGCCCGCGGCCGCGACCGTCTGCAACAGCGAGCGTCGGTCGAGCGTCGGCGTCGGTGTCACGCCTCCCGATAGGGACTGGCGGCGCAAGACCGTTGCGGGGCTGTCTTTATTCCGTTCGGACCGATAGGTCCAGGCGATGCCCTCAGTTCGGCGCCTCGGCGGGCTGGTCGTGGTCGCGTTCTTCGTCGCGATGACGGCGCTGCGCCCCGTGTTCCGCAACCCCGCTATCGCCAACACGAGCCTCGGCGAACTGTTCCAGTGGCCGCAGGTTCTTCTGTATCTCCCGCTGCTCGCGCTGGGGGCGGTTCTGTTCGTGCTCGCCGCGCTGTCGGTTCTCCGCGGCGACGGGCTTCCCACCGGCTCCCGCGAGACGTTCGATCCGGATTCCGCGGGCGACCCCGCCGATCAGCCGGACGACGAACAGGGGTTCTGGGCGGCCGAACGCGAGAAAGAGAGCGTCTGGGAGGAGACGACCACAGAGTCGGCGGCCCGACAGGAAGGGCCGTCCGAGCGGTATCGGGACCACCCGGCGGTCCCGAACGACCGATCCGGAGCGGACGAGCAACCCCTTCGGGGGATCGAAGCGGAGGAACCCGACGCGCGACTGAGCGAGCACCTCGACCACCTCAAAACCGAACTGGCCGACGACGATACCGTGCGCGAGGCCCTCGATACGCTCGAAACCGTCGTCGAGGAGACCGAGGCCGGCCACGAGATCCCGCCGCGGTGCCCCCGGGAGGGCTGTGGTGCCGTCTGGTCGGGACGGACGGTACTCGGCTTCGGGACAGACCGCTACGAGGTGCTCGACGACGGCGAGGAGATCGTCTGTCTCGACTGCGAGTCCGTCTACAGGCCGCAGTCGGAGGACTAGTTCGTCGTCAGAATCCGGAGTACGTCCTCGTCGGCGAGTTCGTGATCCAGGCCGACCTGCTGTTCGTCGTGTTTGGCGCTGGGACCGCTGACGCGGGCGAAGCGGAACCGGTTCTCGAACTCCCCGCCCAGTTTCTCACAGGCGTCCTCGACGGTCGCGCCCTCGAACAGGATGAGCGGCTCCTCGTAGTCGACGCCGCGGCCCGGCTTGTCCATGTAGATTCGGATCAACCCGAGCTCTGACCAGAGCCGTTCGCGCAGCGCGTCGAGGCCTTTCTCCTTCTCGGCGCTGATGAAGACGGCGTCGTCGGGGTCGATATCGCGCTCGCGGAGTTCTTCGTTGACCGTCTCGGCGTAGGAGGGCTCGATCAGATCGACCTTGTTGACGGTCACCAGCGAGGGGAGATAGACGCGGTTGTCACGGATGCCGTCGATCAGCCGATCCAGATCGACCTGCTCGCCGATGGTCACGTCGGCGTTGGTGTAGCCGTGCTCGCGGAGGATGTCCGAAATCGTGCGCTCGTCGAGGTCGAGATCCACGCTCGCGTTGATCGAGATGCCGTCTTTGGCCTTCTTGCGGACGGTCACGCGGGGTGGCTCCTCATCGAGCCGAATCCCGTTTTTGTACAGTTCCTCGCTGAGGCGGTCGTACTGCTGGATCTCGAACGCCGAGAGCACGAAGACGACCAGATCCGCGGTCCGAACGACAGAGAGCACCTCTTGCCCGTCGCCGCGGCCGCTGGCGGCCCCCTCGATCAGCCCCGGCACGTCGAGCATCTGGATATTAGCCCCGCGGTACTGCAACATCCCGGGGTTGACATCGAGCGTGGTGAACTCGTAGGAGCCGGTTTCGCTGTCGGCGTTAGTCAGGGCGTTGAGGAGGGTCGATTTGCCGACGCTGGGAAACCCGACCAGCGCGACGGTCGCGTCGCCGTGTTTCTCGACCGCGTAGCCGGGGCCGCCGCCGGAGGAGGACTGCTGGCGCTCGAGCTTTTCCTTTTTCTCCGCGAGTTTGGCCTTCAGTCGCCCGATGTGTGCCTCGGTCGACTTGTTGTACGGCGTCTCGCGGATCTCCTGCTCGATCTCCTCGATCTCCTCTTCGAGCCCCATTATCCCTGTGTCTGCCGTCGATACGCAAAAGCGCTTTCGTCCGCACCGACCTACCGGTTGCGGGCGTTCAGAAACGGCACCGAGACCTCCTTGCCCGTCACGTGGGCGTTGAGTTTCGCCGCCGCCGGGGACTCCCGAATCCCCGTCTCGTCGTAGACCGTCTCGAACTGTTCGAGCAGCGCCGCGTGGCTCCGGAGGGTGTACTTCTGGTGGTACCCCTCCGCGGGGTAGAACTGATCGAGCGGTTCAATCCGCGTCTCGACGCGCTCGCGAGGGTGGTCGCTCCCCTCGATGTGCTCGATCACGGCCCCGCGCTGGTCGTCGCCCTCGGTGAGCACGAGGTTCTGGTACTGGCGTTTCGCGGTCTGACGGCGCGGATCGTGTTCCCGGAAGGCGACTTCGAGCAGGTCCCGATAGCTCGTCTGCTCGGGGTCGAACTCGATCTGCACGACCTCGGTGTGGTCGCCGAGGGCGCGGTAGGTCGGGTCGGCTCTGCTCCCGCCCGCGTATCCGACCCGGGTTCGGACGACGCCGTCGCGCGCACCGAAGGTCGCGTCGGGACCCCAGAAACAGCCCAGTCCGAACGTCGCCGTCTCCGTCTCGTTCGGGTCGGGCGCCGAGCGGTCGTACTCCCGGAGGACAGTCGGTGTCACCGTCATTGTACCACCAGCAGATGTTGTCCCGACCCGACGCCCGTCCGCAGAACGTATTCGAGAGCTGTCCCGTCCCGTTCGATCCGGCCGTTGCCGTCGGAGAGTTGCCGGCGGCCGAGCGGGCCGGTCGCCGACCCGACGACGGCGGTGATCGGCCGACCGGCGAACTCCTCGACCGGACAGTCCAACAGCGTCTCGGCGCGGTCGTTCGCTTCGAGGATCTGTCCGTCCGCCGCGAGCATGACCAAGCCGACCGGCGCGGCGTCGAAGATGGTCTCGTAGCGGTCCCCCGCCCGCGGGACCTGCGGTTCGTCGGGGTCGTCGTCGCTCGACTCCCCCTGCGGGAGCGTCAGCGTCACCCGCGTTCCGCCGTCCGTCTCGATATCCAGGTCGCCGCGGTGGCTCATCGCGACCCAGTAGACCGACCACAGTCCCAGACCGCTGCCGTGGACGAGTTGCGTCTCAGTCCCGGTCTGGAGCACGTCGCGCTCGGCGTCCGGAAGCCCCGGACCGTCGTCGGCTATCGTTATCACGGCGGATTCACCTCGCTCCCGCAGTGTGATCTCCGCGGTCGGGCTCTCACCGGCGTACTCCCCGACGTTCTCGACGAGTTCCCAGAGTGCGGTCTCGACGCTCGGATACGCCGGGACGACGAGTCGATCCGGCGCGTCGACCGTAACCGAGAGGTCGGGGTAGTTCTCCCCGGCCTGCTCGACGATATCACCGACGACGGCGACCAGATCCGTCGGCCGGCGGTCGTACTCGGTGTTGATGCTCTTGCCCAGTTGGCGGGCCGTTTCGCTCATCCCGATCAGTTCGTCGGCGGACTCGACGATCCGCTCACACTCGGTGCAGTCGTCGTGTTGCTCGGCGTGCAGCCGGGCGTTCGCCCGGATCACCGTCAGTTCGTTTCGGATGTTGTGCCGCAGGACTCTGTCGAGGACGTTGACCAGGCTGGTCTGTCGGGCGAGTTGTTCGCGCTGGTGTTCGTGTTCGAGTTCGTGTTCGAGCAGTCGACTGACCAGTTCGGCAAACATCGTCTCGGCGTCCGAGAACGGATCGTTCCGGGCGTCGGCCGCGACGAAACAGACCGTCCCGTACGCCTCGTCGTTGACCGTCAGCGTCGTCCCGTGATAGCAGTCGAACTTGTCGGCCTCGACGCCGGTTTGCTGGTTTGGAATATCGTGCAGCGCCAGCGGTGACCCCCGCTCTAGGGTGTGCCGGCAGTAGGTGCCGCTGAGATTCGCCTTCATGCCGGCGGGGGCGAGCCCGTCGGCGTCGTCCGTGCTGACGACTGTCTCCCAGTGATCTGTCTCGGCGTCGATCCGCGTGAGAAACCCGCTGTCGACATCGAGATAGGACTTCCCCAGTTCCAGGGCGTCTTTCGCCTTGTCCTCGAACGGCGCGTCGCGCTTCATGATCTCGTAGAGGCGGTGGCGCGCTTCGTCCGCGCTCCGGATGGCCTGACTCACCGTCGATCACCTCCGGTAGTAGCAGAGTACCGCTCCGACGTAGCAGGGTTTCTCTTACCGACCCGCACTCGCGGGTGAACCCGAGGTACGTAATCCATCGGTCCCAGTTGGACGGCCCCGCCATTGGCTCTTTTGATCGGTGTGAGTCCGCCGACAGCTCTGGGTGGGACGGCCGTAACGGTCATACTCGCTCGAAATCACGTCACCGTATGCGCCGCCGCATTCTCGTCGTCTCGCTGGCAGGAGCGCTCGTTATCGCGGGCTGTGCCGCGCCGGCGACGACCGCACCCGACCCGCCACCCGGCGACCTCGAAATCCACCATATCGACGTCGGCCAGGGCGACGCGACCCTGCTAATCGGGCCAGAGGGCGAGACGATGCTGATCGACACCGGTCGGTACGGCGACAACGGTACCACCGTCCTCGACTATCTCGACGAGCAGAACGTCGACCCGATCGATCATCTCGTCACGACACACCCTCACGCCGATCACATCGGGGGTCACGAGGCGGTCATCGGGACGTACGAATCCCGCCGGGAGGGCATCGGTGTCGCATACGGTCCCGGTACGACACACACGACAAACACCTACAAAGAGTATCGCACCGCAATCGAGCGCCACGACGTGCAACACCGTACAGTCCGCGACGGCGATTCGATCCCGTTCGGTTCGGGCGTCACCGTCACGGTGTTGCACCCTCCCGACGAAGGGGTCTCCGCGAGCCTGAACGACGCCAGCCTCACGCTTCTGATCGAGTTCGGCGAGACGGAGTATCTGACGACCGGAGACGGGGAGGAAGCCGCAGAATCCCGGCTCGTCCGGAGCCACGGCGACACGCTGGAGGCCGATGTCTACCAGGCCGGTCACCACGGCTCCTACACCTCGTCGAGCGAGGCGCTCGTCGACCAGATCGACCCCGAGGTTGCGGTCGTTTCGAGCGCCGGAGCCAGCCCGCACGGTCACCCCCACGACAGCACGCTCAGGCGGTTCGATGAGTACGGGATCGAAACCTACTGGACGGGCGCACACGGCGATACCGTCATCACGACCGACGGTCGCGAGGCGAGCGTGACCGTCGAGCGCGACGGACCGACCGATCCGGTCGAACTGCTCGCGCGGAAACCCATCGGCGGCAGCGCGAAACAGATCGGTCCGACGGTCGGAGGTGCCGCCCCCAATCCGGACTCCGTCGTTCCGTGACGGTCACTCCGTCAGTTCGCCGCTCCGAACACGTCTGGTGGATTCCGGCAGACATCGGCGGATGTCCAGTCGTCGGCTCCAAAAACACGGTCGTCCGCTCGAAAGCGACCACGAGACTCGCCGTCTACTGCTGTCCAGCTATCGGGACTGCGGGCGGCGGTCTGTGCCCGAATCGACTCGTGGGGTCTGGCGTCGCTCAGCTACGAGTGCCCGGCCGACGAAATAGGCCTTCCTGAGTACGACCGCAGATACGCCGCCGAGGACGTACACGGCGACCAGCCGAGAGGCGAGAACTGACAGCGTGATCAGCAGAAAGATCCCGACGAACGCGATCGACCCCCCGACCGTCCGTCTCGTGGTGTGTGAATGCTTCGTGAGTTCCGGCGTTGGCTGTCTCATTGTATCTGTACAGAGGAGTCGGACCCACTAAAGGGTAATCTGAATGATATTTCTGTAAGATTTCTTTCCGAAGCGATCTTCTGTATCTGTATTGAGAGATTCGGAGCTTTAGGTGCCCCCAGGCGCATAGGTAGGTGTATGTCAGACGACGCTGACGGAGACGAGATTCTGACGCCCGACGAGGCGTTCGCTCGACTCGGCAACGAGACGCGGGTCGAGATACTCCGGTGTCTCGGGGAGGCGGGGCGACCGCTGCAGTTCTCGGAACTGCACGCCAGGACGGACGTACAGGATTCGGGACAGTTCAACTACCACCTCAGGAAACTCGTCGGACAGTTCGTGCACAAGACCGAGGAGGGGTACATGCTCAGTCGGATGGGCCGGCGGGTCGTCGAGGCGGTGCTGTCGGGCGCGGTGACCGACACGCCGTCGCTCGAACGAACTCAGGTGGACGAGCCCTGCGAGTACTGCGGCGCGCCGATCGAGGTGACGTGGACCGAAGGGAGCGTGCGGATGTTCTGCACGGAGTGTCCGGGTCAGTTCGGCCGCGCCTTCGACGGGGGGACGGGGACCGACGCCGAGGTGGGCTATCTGGGTCGGCTTCCGCTCCCGGCGGCGGGCGTCCAGGATCGAACCCCGGCCGAACTTCTCCACGCGGCCCGAATCGCCGGCACTCTCGAAGTCTACGCCCTCTCGGCGGGGGTCTGTCCGCGCTGCTCCGGCACCGTCGAGCGGGATATCTCGGTCTGTAAGGATCACGATGTCGACGGTGGCCTCTGTGAGAACTGTCAGAGCCGTCACGCCGTCGGGGTCAGTTTCCAGTGCACGAACTGTATCTACAAGGCCGGCGGCGGCCCCGGACTCGGCGTGATCACCGACACGGCGCTGCTGGCCTTCCTGATCGATCACGGCTACAACCCGATCGCCGGCGAGTCGATGACCGAGGTCAACCGGGTCCACCAGAAATACGACGAGGAGATCATCTCACTCGATCCGCTCCGGGTCGAACTCACGTTCCACCTCGACGACGACTCGCTTTCGCTCACACTCGACGAGCAGTTGCGCGTACTCGAGTGACCGCGCACCGTGAGGAAGCACTGTCCGGTGGCGGTGGACGCTTCGCTACGCTTACCAGTCTCGGCCGTCTGTTCGTAGCTATGAGCGACAAGGACATGTACTACAACAAGGCCAAACAGCAGGGCTATCGCGCCCGCTCGGCCTACAAACTCCAGCAACTCGACGAGACGGCCGGCCTGCTCGGTGACGGTGACACCGTCGTCGACCTCGGGGCCGCACCCGGCGGCTGGATGCAGGTCGCCGCCGAGCGCGTCGGCCCGACCGGAACCGTCGTCGGTGTCGACCGCCAGAATATCTCCGATCTCGACGACCCGGAGGCGACCGTCGAGTACGTCCGCGGGGACATCACCGAAGACTGGACGCGCGAGGAGATCCGCTCCGTCGTCGGCGCGGACGACGACCGACCGGTCGATGTCGTCGTCTCCGACATGGCGCCGAACATGAGCGGGGAGTACGATCTGGACCACGCGCGGTCGGTCCACCTCGCCCGGCAGGCGTTCGACGTGGCTACCGAACTGCTCGGTCCCGGCGGCGACCTCGCCGTGAAGGTCTTCGACGGCCGCGATCTGGCCGACCTCGAAGCCGACATCGACGAGGAGTTCGAGTACGTCCGCCAGATCCGCCCCGACGCGTCCCGGGACTCCTCCTCCGAGCTGTATCTCGTCGCGAAGAACTTCCTCACCGCCCCGGTTCGGCCGGGTGACACGCTGGAGGTCGAGATCACCGATACCGGCGAGGAAGGCGACGGAATCGCCCGCGTCGACGGCTTTACGCTGTTCGTCCCCGACGCCGAGGAAGGGCAGTCCTACCGTGTTACGGTCGACGACGTGAAACCGCGCTTCGGCTTCGCCGAAATTGTCGAGTGACGCGGGCCCCGCGGACGCCGAGCGTTCTGTTCTCCGTATCTCGCCGCCCGAATGGGGAGGGGGTCCTCCGTCCTGAGACGAGACGGAATCGCCTCATTGATTGGCGGCGACGAGAATGTCCAGTTAGCACGTGAAATACAGAAACGCAGTCCTGTTCGTCGTTCTCGCGGCGGCCTGGGGGAGCGCCTTCACCGCGATTCGCGCGGGCCTCGAGTTCTTCCCGCCGGTGTTGTTCGCCGCGCTCCGCTACGACCTGGCCGGTGTGATTATGCTCGGATACGCCGTCTACGCGACCGACCGCTGGCGGCCCCGAGACCGCTCGGAATGGCTCGTCGTCGCGGTCGGTGGGGTCTTCCTGATCGCCGCCTACCACGCCTTCCTGTTCGTCGGTGAGCAGGGGACGACCAGCGCGGCGGCGGCGGTCGTGGTCAGCCTCTCGCCGGTGTTGACGACCGGGTTCGCTCGTGCGCTGTTGCCCGACGAGCGACTCACGACGCTCGGTCTGCTCGGCCTGGCAATCGGCTTCGTCGGCGTCGTCGTCCTGACCGATCCGGATCCCGACAACCTGGCGACGACTCGGACGGTCTCGCTCGGACTGGTCTTTCTCGCCACGCTCTCGTTTGCCTTCGGCAGCGTGCTGACCCGGCGGATCGAGGACGACCTCCCCATCGAGACCATGGAGGCGTGGTCGATGTGTCTCGGCGCGCTGTTGATGCACGGACTCAGCCTCAGGCTGGGTGAGCGACTCGCCAGCGCGGAGTGGACCGCCGAGGGGATGATCGCGCTCGGCTATCTGAGTCTCGTCGCCAGCGCCGCGGGCTTTCTGATCTACTTCGACCTGCTGGATCGGCTGGGCCCCATCGAGATCAATCTCGTCTCGTACGCGGCCCCCTTTGCGGCGGCGGTCACCGGCGTCGTCTTTCTCGCGGAGACGCCCACCGCGGCCACCGCGGCGGGATTCGCGCTGATCTGCTGTGGCTTCGCATTGATCAAACGCGAGGCGATACAGGAGGAACTGCAATCCGTTCGGGGCCGCGGCGTCTCCGGCGACTGACCGGGCAGTTCTGGTCCCGATTTTCCGCTTTCGGCCCTGCTGGGCCTTCGTTTCCCGCTCTGAGCGGGGTGGCTCTCCCGGACAGTCGGCATACTTATACGCGGTTCCCTGCTAGATCCGGATATGTTGAGCGCGAAGATGGAGGACTATCTGAAGGCGATCTACGAGATCAAACAGCGGGAGGGGGAGCCGGTCTCGACATCCAGCATCGCCGACCTGCTCGACGTGACGCCGCCGACGGCGACCAGCATGATGGAGAAACTCGAACAGCGCGAACTGGTCGAACGCGAGAAGTACAAGGGCGTCGAACTCACCCGAGAGGGCGAAACTGTCGCGCTGGAAGTCCTCCGTCACCACCGCCTGCTCGAAACCTACCTGGCCGAACAGTTGGGCTACGACTGGGCGACCGTCCACGAGGAGGCAGACACGCTCGAACACCACATCAGCGAGGAGTTCGAGGAACGGGTCGCGGACGTGCTGGACGACCCGGAGGTCGACCCCCACGGCGATCCGATCCCGAACGACGCGCTCGAACCGGTCGCAGAGGACGACGACCGCCGACTCAGCAACCACGGGGAAGGCGAACGCCTCGTCGTCACCCGCGTCCGTGACCGTGACCCGGAAGAACTCGATTACCTCCAGGAGGCGGGGCTCACCCCCGGCACCGTCGTGCTGATCGAGGAAGTCGCTCCCATCGGGCTGATGAAGCTCCGACTCGACGACGACGGCACTGTCTCGCTGCCGGACTCGATCACCGAGGCGATCCGAGTGCGGCCGCCGGGTGAGACCGTCGAACCGGCCTCGGCCACGGAGTAATCCATGCGAGATATCGACGAGACCGACGAGGAGATACTCACGCTCCTGCTCGAAGACAGCCGCAGACCCTACAGCGAAATCGCGGATGCCGTCGGGCTGTCCGCCCCGGCGGTCTCGGACCGCGTCGACCGCCTCCGCGAGGTCGGTCTGATCGAGAAGTTCACGGTCGAACTCGACCGCAGTCTGCTCCGTAGCGGCCACTCGTTACTTCTAACCCTCGAAGGCACTCCGGGGAGCGGCCCGTCTCTCGCCGAGACGCTCGAAGCCGACGACCGGACCGAGCACGTCTTCAGGACCGTCGACGACACCGTCGTCTGCACGCTCGTCGGCGACGAGAGCGACGTCGAGGCGCTGGTCGATGCCCTCGACGAGGAGCGGATCCGCGAGTACGACATCCAACTGCTCGGCGGGAGTTCGTGGCAGCCGACCGTCCGGGACTCGACGCTCGCGCCGGAGTGTGTCGAGTGTGGCAACACCGTCACCAGCGAGGGCGAGCGCGAACGGATCGACGGCGAGTTGTATCACTTCTGCTGTTCGTCGTGTGCGGCGAGTTTCCGGGAGCGCTACGAGGAGTTACAGGACGGCGTCTAGTCGTTCGGGCTCTCCGAGGCGGGTTCTGAGGGTGGCTCGGAGCGACCGGCCTCCGGCATCTCGGGTTCGTCGTCGACGCTGGTCTGCGGGGTCGAACCCTCGACGGTCTCGGTTTTCTTCTCTTTGAGCGTCTCCAGCGTCGCGACCAGTACGCCGATGACGATCGGGCCGACGAACAGGCCGACGAAGCCGAGCGTGTAGATCCCGCCGAAGACGCTGACGAGAATGATACCCGGGTTGAGCCGTGCGGACTTGTCGATGACGAGCGGGCGGGCGTAGTAATCGATCAGGCTAACGACAGTCAGGCCGTAGACGAACAGAAACACTGCCGGAATCGTCTCGCCCAGAACGAACAGATACACCGCCGCGGGCGCCCAGACGAGAAAGGCCCCGATCAGCGGGAGGAAGGCGAGAATCGCCATCACGACGGTCCAGAAGAGCGGATTGGAGATACCGGCCAGCCAGAGACCGACGCCGGCGACGATCGACTGGACCAGCGCCGCGAAGGAGTGGCCCATCACCGCCCCCCACATCGTCTTGTTCACCTTCTCGAACAGGCGTTCGGTGTCGGCGTCGGGGAGCGGGCTGAGTTCTCTCAGCCAGGCGACGAACTCCTCGCCGTCCCGGAGCAGATAAAAGACCAGAAAGAGGACCATCGCGATCCCGAACGTGAACTCCAGTGTCGTCGAGAGGACGCCGGTGATCCCGCCGAAAAACACGTCGACGAGCCGTTCGGACAGCCCCGAAATCGAGGAGACCAGATCGACGTTCTGGCCGGTCAGTTCCTGGATTCGCCGTTCCAGTCTGGGTAGCTCGATGAACGAGTCCCCGCTGGCCGCCTGCCGGAGGTCATCGGTGAAGGCGTAGGCGACGTAGGCAATCGGAACGATGATCGCGACGAGCGCCGCGGCGATGAGCGTGATTGCCGACGCGAACGACCCGATGACGGGTTCGAGTCGCCGATGTGCGGGGTACAGGACGTACGCGAGGACAATCGACAACAGCACGTACTGGAGCACCGGTCGCACGATGACGAGCGCGAGCGCTGCGATAACTGCGAGCAACACGAACAACGCCCGCTCGTTGTCTCGCATCGCCTCCATACGCTAGCCAACTCGTGAGTGTCCGGCGTCCGTTCGTCGGTCTGGACAGCACGTCATAACTCTATTTTTCTCTTCGAAGTCGAGCCCAATATAACGGTCGGACTGTTGCAGACCGAGCAATGCTCCCGAGAGAAGTCGAATGATATTAAAGGGAGACCACGTTAGCAACGACAACGATGGCGATCAAACCTGCATACGTCAAAAAGACGGGTCGGACGCTGATGGAGCAGTATCCCGACGCGTTCGGACCGGACTTCGAGCACAACAAAGAGGTCGTGATGGAACTCACGAACATCGAATCCAAGGGGGTCCGAAACCGGATCGCGGGCTACGTGACCCGCAAGATGGCTGCGCCGCAGGAAGCGAACTGAGTCTTTTGATCTGCGGTCGCTGACTGTGACCGACGAGTCGCTTCTGTTTTCTGGATGCTCGGTATTCTGTCTCAGCACCGCGTACCGCTCAAAATAGCGCGACGGGCGATTACTCCCCGCGGAGGTCGGCCATGTGATCGATCCGCTGCTGAACGAGGTCGGGTTTGCCGATGTCGTGGCGCACTCGGAGGCCGTCCTCGCCCGCCTCCCGGATCGCCGCGTCGGCGATCTCCTCGGCATCGGTGATCGACTCTGCGACGCCGACGACGGCGAACGACCGCGAGGTGGTCGTGTAGATGCCGTCGTCCCGCTCGTCGACGCTGGCGTAGTACAGCAGCGCGTCGCCGTCGCCGTGTTCCGCCGCGATCCGTGCCACGTCGTCGTCGTCGATGGCGACCTTCGTACCGGCTTCGGGGTCGGTCGGGTAGCCGTCGGGGACGGCGTACTTACAGACCGTCGCTCGCGGCGAGAAGGACAACTGCGGCAGCGACTCCTCCTCCCGAGCGGCCACCAGCACGTCGAGGAAGTTCGTGTTCAGCACCGGCAGCGTGTTCATCGCCTCCGGATCCCCGAAGCGGGCGTTGAACTCGACGACCTTGATCCCCTCGGTCGTGAGCATGAACTGGCCGTAGAGCACGCCCTTGTACCCATCCAGCGCGTCGACGGTCGCTCGGAGCACGTCGACGGCCTCGTTGTACTCGGCCTCGGACATGAACGGCAGTTCCAGCGAGGCGTCGCTGTAGGCCCCCATTCCACCGGTGTTTGGCCCCTCGTCGCCCTCGTAGGCACGCTTGTGGTCCTGCACCGCCGGCGTGACCCGCAGTTGGCCGTTGGCGACGAAGGCCTGGATCGTAAACTCCTCGCCGACCAGCCGTTCTTCGAGGACGATCCGGTCGTACTCGGAGTCGCGAATGTACTCCTTGGCTTCTTCGGCTGTCACCTGATCGCCGATGACGCGGACACCCTTCCCGCCGGTCAGCCCCGCCGGCTTCACTGCCAGGTCGCCGTCGTACTCGTCGATGTACTCGCAGGCGGCCTCCGTGTCCTCGAAGGTCTCGAAGTCGGGGCAGCCCGGGATGTCGTGTTTCCGCATGAACCGCCGCTGGAAGGCCTTGTCCGTCTCGATGCGGGCTTCGCTCTCCTGGGGTCCGAACGCGTAGACGCCCGCCTCGTCGAGCGCGTCGGCGACGCCGGCCTGGAGCGGGGCCTCCGGCCCGATCACCGCGAGTGTCGCTCCAACCTCCTCGGCGTAACTCCGAACGGCCGTCGGGTTCGTCGTCTCCAGCGTCTCGAATCCCGCAGCGAGCCGAGCGATTCCTGGGTTTCGGTTCCCCGCGCAGGCGTAGAGTGCGGCGTCGGTGTCGGCGAGCGCACGCGCAATCGCGTGCTCGCGGCCACCGCCCCCGACCAACAGCACTGTCTCGTCCATACACGTAGGCCCGACCGAACCGAGTGTAAAGCTTCCGCTTGCCGTCATCGTTCGGCCGCGAGAACCCTGCTCGGTGGCTGTCCGTTACAGCCGCCGCGTCGCCTCCAGTGAGATCTCGATCGCCCGCTCGACGTTGTTTTTCGCCTTCGCGGGCAGTTCGTCGTCCTCCGTCTCACCTTTCTGTGTCCCCTCGACGAGATTCCCGTCGACGGTACAGATCGCCCCAGCGCGCATCCCCTTCCGGCGGGCGATGGTGAACAGCGCCGCGGCCTCCATCTCGACGGCCAGCAGCCCCGCGTCCTCCCACTCGGAGACGTACTCCTCGGTCTCGGCGTAGAAGGCGTCGTCCGTCGCAATCGGGCCGACGTGGACCGGTGCATCCCGATCCTCGGACACCTCGACCAGCGCGGTGAGTACGTCGTAGTCGGGGACGGCCGGGACTGTCGCGTCCTCGTAGCGTTTCGTCGTCCCCTCGTCTTTGGCCGCGCCCGTGGCGACGATCATATCTCCGATCTCGATTCCGGACTGCAGCGCGCCCGTCGTCCCGACGCGGAGGACCGTCTCGACGCCGACGGCCTCCAGTTCCTCGGCCGCAATCGCCGCCGAGGGCGAGCCGATCCCGGTCGAACAGATCGTCAGCTCTCGGCCCTCGTAGGTCGCGTTGACGAGTTTGTACTCGCGGTTGCTCGCGACGACCGTGTGATCGTCGCAGTGGTTCGCGATCCGGTCGACCCGGCCGGGATCGCCGGGGACCAGCGCGATATCCGTGAGGTCTCCCTCCTCGACGAGCAGGTGTGGCTGTTTTGCCATGCCTGTTCGTTTCGGGCCACGGTACTAAAAGAAACGAAGGCTCTCCGGCGACGACCGTGGCGGGCCACTCCGAGTGAATAGGTCTTTTTCCCTGGCGTTCGAAGACCAGCCTGTATGAACGGGATACTCGATCACACGATGATGCGCGTCGCGGACCTGGAGGAATCGATCGACTGGTACCAGACGAACCTCGAATACGAGGAGAAAGACCGCTACGAGGGCGACGGTTTCACCATCGTGTATCTCGGCCCCGAAGAGATGCACGAGGACGGCGCACTGCTCGAACTCACCCACAACGAGGGCGAAGACGACCTCGAACTCGGTGACGCCTGGGGGCACATCGCGGTCCGCGTCGAGGATGTCGAGGAGGCGTACTACGAACTGATGGACAACGGCGTCGAGGACTACCGCCCGCCCGAGGAGAACCCGGGCTACGCCTTCGTCAAAGACCCCGACGGCCACGAGATCGAAATCGTCGAGCGCGACCACGGTGCCCGATGGAGCATCGATCACACGATGATCCGCGTCGAGGACGCCGACGAGGCGCTCGGCTACTGGACGCGCAAGTTCGAGTACGACGAGGTCGGCCGCTGGGAGGCCGATACGTTCGCCAACTACTTCGTCGAACCGTCGGACGCGCCACAGGAGGCGATGAGCCTCGAACTGACCTACAACTACGACGGTCGTAGCTACACGATGGGCGACGCCTGGGGCCACGTCTGCGTCCGGATCGACGATCTGCAGGAGGACTGGGAGCAACTGATGACCCGCGAGTCGGCCGACTATCGAGATCCCGAGTCGTGTGACAACCTCTACGCGTTCACGAAAGACCAGGACGGCCACGAGATCGAACTGATCGAACGCGACCTCTCCGCCGACTCGCTGTTCCCGTTCTAGAGGCCCGGGAACTCCTCTGTTTTCACCGCGTCGATCACGTCGCGAGCGCCCTCGCTGACCGGTTCGTCGGGTTCGATCGGCTGGTAGCCGTCGAACACCTCGTGGACCTTCCGGACGCTGTCCGAGAGCGTATCGAGTCCGTACCCGCCCTCGAGGACGAATCCGAGCGCGGCGTCGGCGTCGTCCGCGATCTCCCGGACGGCCGCCGCGAGACAGCCAAAGCCCTCGGTGGAGACACGCATCCGCGAGATCGGATCGTGCTCGTGTGGATCGAAGCCGGCGCTTATGAGGAACAGATCGGGATCGAACGCTTCGACGGCGGGGCCGATGACCTCAGAGAGCGCGGCGAGATACGCCGCGGTGGTCGTCCCTGGCGCGAACGGCAGGTTCATGGTCGTTCCCTCCCCTGCCCCGGTTCCGGTCTCCTCGACGTCCCCAGTTCCCGGATAGAGCCCGTCTTCGTGGATCGAGGCGTAGAAGACGTTTCCCTGGTCGTAGAAGATATCCTGCGTGCCGTTCCCGTGGTGGACGTCCCAGTCGAAGATTGCGACACGGTCCGCCTCGCCGCTGTCGATCACCGACTGCGCTGCGATGGCGACGTTGTTGAAAAAACAAAACCCCATGGCGTCGTCTTCCTCTGCGTGGTGTCCGGGCGGGCGGCCGATTGAAAACGGCGTCTGCCGGCCGTCCGACCCCGACAGTGCCGCCTCGGCGGCCCACTCCGCGAGGCCGGCGCTCGCCAGCGCGGCCTCCCAGGTCCCCTCGCTCACGACGGTATCGGCGTCCCAGTTCCCGCCGCCGGAGTCACAGAACGTTTCGATGGAGTCGATGTACTCGCCGTCGTGGGCTGCGCGGATCCGTTCGCGCTCGCTGGGGTCGGCCTCGACGTATTCGACGCTGTGGGCGTCGGCGAGCCCCCGGCGGATCGCCCGCAGTCGGTCGGGGCTTTCGGGATGGCGCACGCCGGTTTCGTGGTCGAGACAGGTGTCGCTGTAGCCAAATTTCATTCAAAGTACTGCTTGAGTTCGAAGTAAGCTTCGACATCCTCCGACTTGATAGTTCGCCTCCCGGCGTGTCTGGCGAGAAACGCCGCGGCGGCGGCGATATCCTCCGCGTACGCCTCCAGTTGTGCCGCCAGGACGATCCGAGCGTCCATCGACACCCGGTACCGGTCGTCGATGTCCAACCGCGCGACCCGGTCGACCGGCGCAATCGGCAGGTCTAACTCCGCCTTGTCCGGCACCGACTCCGCGCCGAAATCGCTGACCATCAGCGTCTTCCGGCCGTCTTCGTCGGCCAGACGGGCGGCGTCTGCCGCCCGGTCTGCCCCCTCCCGCTGGATCTCCCGTGCCAGCGTCTCACCGGCTTCGGCACTCACACGAAGTCCGTCTGCGTGACGGCGAATTACGTCGTCGACTGGTGCGACCGGTAACTCGACGCTCATACGCCACAACGGGGCTGTCCGCATCTTAAACGTTCCGAACGGCCTGCTCGTCGCGTCAGGGCCTATAGAATCTCGTCGGCGTCTAAGGTCTCACCGTCGAGCGTCCCTCGCGCGGTCACTTCTTCCCCCAACTGGAGGTGGCTGTTCGTCTCGACTTTCATCGTCTCCGTCCCGTCGTCGAGTACGACGGGATTGCCCGTCTGCACGACGGTTCCGGTGAACTCCGTGGTGCCGCCACCGCCGGAACTCGTCTGTTCGTCCGAACTGCTCGGGCGTTCACCGTCGGCGAACTCGTCCAGCCCCGCGCTGTCACCGCCGTCGGAGACCGCCCCCGACCGATTACCGGAACCGCTCTCCTCTCCTGCAGACGGACCGCCGGCGTCGATCGTCGCGCCTTCGAGCACGACGACGGTCGACCCCCAGCCAGCGGAGGCTTCGAGGTCGTCCTGCCAGCCGTCTTGAATCTCTACGTCGGCGAGAAACAGTTCGTCACCCGGGCCGATGTCCAGGTCCGCCTTCTCTCCCCACAGGGCAACCCGGATATCGCCCGTGTCGTCCTGCACGCGAACGTTGCGGACCTGGCCCTCCGATCCGTCGTCGCGGTCGAACGTCCGTTTCGGATCCGTCGAGCGAACGACTCCCGCGATGTCGATCGTCGCGTCGAGTTCCGCCGACTCGATTGGCGTCGCGTCCGGCTCGAAGGCGACCTCCTCGTCGATCTCGTCGATCTCTCCGCGATCCCCGACGTGGAGTTCGAGCGACCCCTCCCGCTCGCGGACGTAGCCGTCGATGATCTCGACGGCGGTGCCGGACTCCAGTTGCTCGGCGCGGTCGGCGCGGTCGTCCCACAGCGTCACCCGGATTCGCCCGGTCTCGTCGCCGAGGGTGAGATTCGAGACTCTCCCCTCCGAGCCGTCGTCGCGGCTGAACGTCCGGACCTCCTCGGTCCCGAGCACCAGCCCCCGCACGGTCACGTCGGACTGTCCGAGCGTCAGCGAGTCGATGGTGGAGTCCTCGCCCGGCGAGACGTCGATCTCGACCTCGTCGTCGGGTTCGGCCTCGTCGACGCTGACCTCGAGGCCGTTGTAGCCGTCTTTCGGTCGGCCCTTGATCCGGAGCACGTCGCCGACATCGAGTTCGCCGTCGGAGATAGCCGCGGCTTTCTCGTCCCAGAAGGCCAGTCGGACCGTCCCGGTCTCGTCCGCCGCTTCGACGTTGATGACGCGGCCGTCCTCGTCCTCCTCGTCGCGCTCGAAGGTCCGCAGTTCACCGATCGAGAGCACCTTTGCGAGGAACTTCACCTCGTCCATCGCGGGTTCGATATCCGAGATCGTCTCGACCTCGTTGTCGGCGATCTCGTGCGCGATGATCATCGCGGCGGTCTCCTCGTCGGCCAACCCCTCCATCTGCTCGACTTTCTGCTCGACGGCCTCCCGGAACCGTTCCTCCGAGACGTCGGCATCCAGATCCGCGTAGATCTCCTCGATCGCTCCCATTACTGTCAGAACAACACGGCTGGTCGCCGCTTAAGCGTTGTCGTTGATCGATTCCGCCGCCCGATACACCTGCCTGTGGTCCCGTCCTGTCGGCTCATCGTGACTGTGGGTGGTCCCCCTTCGGTATATAAATCTGCGGGCGGGGCTACTGCTGGACGGTGACCGAGCCGTCGTCGTCGACTTCGATCACGGCGTCGAACAACCCTTTCAGCGTGGCGAGCGTCTGCGGGTCGTGTGCGTCCGGATCGAGGTGGAAATGTCCGATCCCGCCGACGGTCTTGACCCGTCCGGTGACGACGTGCAGAAACCGGAAGGCCCGCTGGAGGTCGGCGTACTGCAGCAGCGAGGTGATCCCGTCGAAACAGACTGCAATCTGCTCGTCGTCGTCGGCGGCGGTCGCCATCCCCGAGAGCAACTCGCTCAGTTCGATCCCGATCCCGGTGAGATCGGAGGGGTTCTCGACGGTCTTGACGGCCCAGGAGGGGTCGTCGATGTCTGTGTCGGCTTGGCCGATAGAGACGATGCCGCCCCGGACCGGCGAGACGCTGGCGTGAGCGAGCCAGTTTTCGACCCACTCCTCTGGGGTGTCGGTGTAGGTGACGGCCAGAATGTTGGTTTCGCTGGGCGCAGACTGGGTGAGCAGGTCGAGACAGACGTCACTTCCCTGCCCGCCGAGAGACGGAGCCAACAGCAACACGTTCGAAACTCCGGACAGCTCCGAGAGATCCGGCCGATCTTCCTCCGCTGTCCCTGCCCGCTCAGACATACCATACCATCTGTGTCGGTCGCCTAAAAGAATGCTGATTGTTTCCCTTCCATTTACCGGCCGAACGAACGGCCGAGGAGTATCTTGTGGCCGCTGCGGTCGTCGCCTTCTGACCCCGCCACTTCCCACCCCGAACCGTAACCCCTATCAGTACCTCCCCGCTACGTGGAGATGAGTCCTGATAGGGTAGTGGACTATCCTCTTGGCTTGCGGAGCCAGGGACCGGAGTTCAAATCTCCGTCAGGACGCTTTTCCAAACACTACGACGACGAGCGCAGCGAGTCGTCTGTGTTTGGTAAACGCCCGCCACGGAGATTTGAGCAGGGAACGGGAGATGAACGAGCACCGCGAGTGAATGGGAGTGACCGAGTTCAAATCTCCGTCAGGACGTGAACGCCGCAGCGACCGCTACGCAGTAGCGGTCGCAAGAAGTGAACGTCCTGACTTGCCCTGCGCTCACCCCGTTCGCGCAGGACTCCGTCAGGACGCTTTTCCAAACACCACGACGACGAGCGTAGCAGATACCATCTGGGATCAATCAACACAACCCCCGAGTACCGGGCGCAGACGGCCGGAAAACCCATCGTGGCCGTCCGGATCTCTCCAGTTGGCGAGCGATCATGTGGGGGTGGCTTTTTACAGTTCGCGGTCTAGCAAGCGAGTATGGAAGGGGAACTCGATTCGCGGTCGCTTTCGGGTCGGATCGTACTGCTCTGTCTCGTCGATCTCGAACAGGAGCAGTCGACGCCTGCACACACCGGCGAGGTCGTCCGCGAGTCCCGTGATCTGCTCGATTCGGTCGAGCGTGATCTCGTGGATTCGCTCTCCGAGGCGGCGGTCAACCGGGCGCTCAACCGCCTGGAGGCCGACGGTCTCGTCGAGATGTCCTCGCCCGCCGGAACGAGTCCGACCGGCAAGGGACGACCGAAGTACACGCTGGCGGTCGATCCGGCGGAGGTCGTCGAACCGCTGGCAGACGACAGTGAGGTCGCACCGTTAGCGGAGCAGGTCCAGACCGTCTGAACCACTCGCGGCGGGGACGGTGCGTCTGTCACTGGCGTCGATTCTCAGCGCTGTATCTCCGCTGTTTTCTCCTCGAGCACAGCCTCGACATCCGACTGCGTCACGACGGCGGCGTCACCAGCGATTGTTCGCTTCAGCGCCGCCGTCGCGGCTCCGTACGCGAGGCTCCGCGCCACGGACGCGCCGCTGAGAGCCCGGGAGAGATAGCCACCGACGAACGCGTCCCCGGTCCCGACTGGATCGACGGTCTCGGCTGACACGGCCGACTGCTCGACGGTCTCCTCCCGAGTGCGGGCGAGTGCGCCGTCCGGACCTCGGGTCAACACGACAGTCTCGCAGTCGAACCGCTCGCGAAGCCGCATCGCGAGCGCCTCTGGTTCCCCCTCGTACCCGAGCACCGACCGGACGTCGCGTTCGGGCGCGAAAAGCAGGTCCACCGCGGGCAGTAGCTCCTCGTACGCTCGTTTCGCTTCCGCGGCCGTCCAGAGTTTCTCCCTGTAGTTGAGATCGAACGCCGTCAGCGTCTCCGTTCCGAGCAGCGACTCCGTCGTCTCGAACAGCCGTTCGGACAGTGCGGGAGTGATTCCCGTGGTCAAAAAACACTCCGCTCGCTCGATAGCGTCGGTGTCCAGTTCCTCCGGTCGCGCGGTCTGGATCGGAGTGTTCTCGCGGTCGTACACGACCCTGCTCGCGCGTGGGCGCGCGCCCCGTTCGAGGTAATACGTCCCCTGTCTCCCCTCCTCGGCCCAGACGATCCGCGGGTCGGTTCCGTGTTTCCGCAGTGCCGTCTGGACGCGGCGGCCGAGCGGCGAGTCCGGGAGTTTCGACAGCCAGGCCGTCTCCAACCCCAGTCGCGCGCCCGCGACGGCGACGTTGCTCTCCGCGCCCCCGACGCGACAGCGTAGCTCACCCGCCGTTTCGAGGCGTTCGCCCGCCGGCGGCGACAGCCTGAGCATCGCCTCGCCGAACGTGACCAGCTCAACCATCTCCATCCCCCCGCTCCGCACCGTCGTGGTGTCGACTCTGGTACATATCCAGAGTACCACGGAAGCACAGATAAATGCCGAGGGCCCGTTCAGGTTCGTCCGTGGGATTCTCTCAGTATCAGTAACCATAGCGCCAGACGCACATTCAAATACGTGGACAACGTGTCCTCACCCAGATGGGGCCGCGAGGGATGGCCGAAAGATACACACGCTGTCCCCGATTACCAGCAGTAGACCATCTGAACCTCCAAAAGCTATGAAACTCGCAACAATCGGTGTCGGCAATGCCGGGACCAAAATACTCGATCGGATGCTCGAATTCGAAGAAGAGACTGGCCGCAATCTCTGTCGGCACGCGCTCGCGATCAACACGGCGCGGACGGACCTCGCGAAACCTGATTATATCCCCGAGAACCGCCGTGTTCTGATCGGTGACACCCACCAGGAGTCGAAAGGCCACGGTGTCGGTGGCGACGTAGACGTCGGCGCAGATGTCGCACAGACGGATATCGAGGAGATCAGACGTGCGTTCGACGACGTCGAAATTCACGATGTCGACGCCTTGCTCGTCTCTGCCGGCCTCGGTGGGGGCACCGGCAGCGGGGCCGGGCCGGTCGTCATCGACGAACTCCAGAAGATGTACGACGAACCGGTGTACGGCCTCGGTGTCCTGCCGGGGGAGTACGAGGGCGGCCGACCGGCGCTGAACGCCGCCCGGTCGCTGCAGTCGTTCGTCACGAAGGTGGACAACTTCATCGCGTTCGACAACGACGCCTGGCGCGCTCGCGATCAGACCATCGAGGAGGGCTACGACGAGATGAACCAGGAGCTTGCGACCCGCATCGTCACGCTGCTCGCGGCGGGTGAGCAGGACGAGACCGACATCGCCGAGAACGCGATGGACTCCAGTGACATCATGCGCACGCTGGATACCGGCGGTGTCTCCTCGATCGGTTACGCAGCCAGCGCGCTCGACGGGCAGGAAGGGCTGCTCAACAAGTTCCGTAACGGCGAGAACGTAGAGGGCGACGCCAGCGACGCCGCGAAGATCAAGGGACTGGTCCGTCGGGCGGTCAACTCCCGACTGACACTCCCTTGTGAGGTGTCGAGCGCCGACCGCGCGCTGATCGTCCTCTCCGGGCCGCCGGAGCACTTCGCCCGGAAGGGCGTCGAGAGCGCCCGACAGTGGCTCGAACAGGAAGCCGATACCGTCGAGGTGCTCGCGGGCGACGACCCGCGCCAGAACGCGACGCAGTTGGCCGCCGTCGTCCTGCTGTCGAACGTCACCGACACGCCGCGGATCGACGAGATCCAGGATCAGGCGGTCGACGCCCAGAACAAGATCCAGGCACAGGAGGAGGTTCGAGACGAGGAGATTGCCGAGTTGATCACCGACGACGACGACGAACTCGACCCCGTTGTCTAACACATGAAATTCGCACTCGTCGGTGTCGGTGGTGCCGGTGGCCGGATCGTCGACGCCCTCCGGAAGGTCGAGCAAAACAGCGACCGCGCCTTCTCCAACGAGCAGACGCTTCTGTTCGACACGACACAGTCGGCCTTCGAGGCCTACGATCACGTCCCTGCCGACCGTCACGTCCTCATCGGCGACACCCACCCCGACATCAGGGGAACGGGCCTCGACGGCGATATCGAACTCGGTGCCGAGGTCGCCGAGGAGGACACCGACGAGATCTACCGCGAGTTCGACAAACTCGCGACCCACTCCGTCCACGCGACGCTTCTGGTCGCGGGTCTCGGCGGCGGCACCGGCGGCGGCGTCGGTCCCGTGATCCTCGAAGGCCTGCAGTCGATCACCGACAACCCGGTCTACGTGCTCGGTATCCTCCCCGCCGATATCGAGGGCGACCAGCAGGCGTACAACGCCGCTCGGTCGCTGCAGTCCTACGTCGATCTCGCTGACAACGTGATCCTGTTCGACAACGAGGAGTGGGCCGACGACGGTGGCGACCTCGACGCACAGTACCCCCAACTCAACATCGAACTCGTCACGCGGATCATCGCCGTCCTCGGCGTCGGCGAACTCGAAGACGCCCCGATTGCCGAGACGATGCTCGACCCCAGCGATACGATGAAAGCGCTCGACTCCGGCGGCGTCTCCTCGCTGGGATACGCGACGACCGAACTCGACCGTCCCGACTCCCTGCTCGGCAAACTGCTCGCAATGTTGCGGTCGAATGACACGGAGCAGGAGATCACCGACGCGGCGAAGATCAAAGACCTGATTCAGGCGACCGTCGACTCGAAGCTCACGCTGCCGTGTTCGGTCGACAGCGCCGAACGAGCGATGCTCTCGCTTTCGGGTCCGCCAGATGTCTGTTCGCGGAAAGGGTTCGAGACGGGCCGGTACTGGCTCGAAAAGGAGACTGACACCGTCCAGATCTGGGCGGGCGACGAGCCACACGACGCCTCGCTGATCGCCGCCTCCGTGCTGCTGTCGAACGTCACCGATGTCCCGCGGATCGACGAGATCCAAAGGCGTGCGGTCGCGTACAAGCGCGAGCACGTCGAGGACTCCGACGCGAGCGACGAACTGTCCGCGGAGACTGTCGACCCCTCCGAAACGGCCGAGCAACAGACTGACAGCCCGGACGACGCCGCAACGCGGGCCGGTGAACCCGCGGACGACGACGGCGAGGAGACACCGTCGCCGACGCCCGACGGCGACTCTGCGGAGGCCTCGGGTGGCGGCGATACGGCGAAGACCACGGCTGACGGCGACTCTGCGGAGCCATCGGCTGACGGCGAGCGAGCCGTCGGCTCGGACACGGAGTCCAGAGTCGGCACGGAGGAGCGCATTCAGGATTCCGAGTAAAATACGACGGCGGAGAATCGAGTTAGATGTAGCCCGCATTCGGGAGCACTCCGAACACGGAGAGGACCGCGATGATCAGCATCGCGATCGCAATCGCCATCGCCGGTGGATCGACGTGGGTGCCCGAGTGCGAGTAGAAGATCCGCTGGGTTAACTCACCGAGCAGACCGCTGATGGCACCGAAGAGGCCGGCCGCGAGCAGCGGAATCAGATCGCTCCCGACCTCGGGCGCGACGACGGCCGCCCCGACGGCACCGATCAGGGTGATGTGATGCGTCACCGGGATCTTCTCGACGCCGAGATTCAAAAAGAGCAGGCTGATCGCCGAGATGCCGTACCCGAGGAAGAAACTCCCCGTCTGGAGGTAGATGTACCCGGCGAGAATCCCGGCGACGACGCCGATCGTCGCGACCCCCGACCACTTGTACTGGTGGGGGAGCCACGGCTCCGTCGCGAGTCGCCCCTCGTGTTCCGGCGGCACCGCACCACCGTCGGTGACGGCCTCCGGATGCGGGTCCTCGTTCTCGAACGGCGACATGTCGAGCGGGCTCGATCCGTTCGGCCTGCCCACGAGCGGGTAGCCGAAGACGGGTCGGGCGATCAGCGCCGTGGCGACGACAGACAGCGCGATGAAGTCCGTGGGCGTCCGGATTCCGATGACGTTGACGAACAGTCCGCTTCCGAATCGTCTGATCAACATCCCGAGGAGACCGAACACCGCGCCCACAGCGAGAATGTCAGGTTTGGTCCCGAACGCGTACAGGATGTTCTTGCCGAAGTGATAGTCCCAGTCTTCGGGTTCCATCTCGGGGTATTTCTTGCCGGCGTACGCCGAGGCCGCGACACCACCGGCGAAGGCGATGTGTGGCCCGACTACCGGGCCGAACCCGATTGTGCCGGTGACTCCCGCCGCGAAATCCCCCTGCGGGACCGCCGTTACCTGGTTCGTCAGCACCGACTGGAGGATGTTGAGTCCCTCCCCGAGGAACACGACGAAGCCGGTGAAGATAAACGCCGGCAGCGCACCGATCGCCGCGCCGAACGCCCCCCCGGCGAGCGCGGTGAGCACGAGGATCCCGAACCGCTCCCACGGCATCTCAACGACCGGAACGGTGAGTATAACCCCCCCGAACATCGTCACTCACCCTCGTCTTCCGCCCAGTTGAGCGAGCGTTCGACGGCGTCTTTCCAGCGGTCGTACTTCTCGTCGACCTCTTGGCGGTTGCGCTCCGCCTGGAAGTCCTCGTCGACGTGCCAGTTCTGTCTGAGGCTGTCGAGATCCTCCCAGTAACCGACCGCGAGTCCGGCGGCGTACGCCGATCCGAGTGCGGTCGTCTCGTCGACCTCCGGGCGAACGATCTCGGTCTGGAGAATGTCCGCCTGCAACTGACAGAGGAAGTTGTTCTTGACCGCGCCGCCGTCGACGCGGAGACTGGTGGTCTCGACGCCCGAGTCCGCCTCCATCGCCTCCGCGACGTCTCGGGTCTGGTACGCGATCGCTTCGAGGGTGGCCCGAACGAGGTGCTCCTTCCGGGTGCCCCGAGTCATCCCGACAATCGTCCCGCGGGCGCGGCCGTCCCAGTGCGGCGCGCCAAGCCCGGTGAAGGCGGGGACGAAGTAGACGCCGTCGGTCGAATCGACCGAACGAGCGAGACCGGCGGTCTCGGCGGCGTCGCTGATCAGTTCCAGGTCTTCGAGCCACTCGATGGCCGCGCCGGTGATGAAGATCGACCCCTCCAGCGCGTACTGGACGGGTTCGCCGGACAGTTGGAATCCGATCGTCGTCAACAGCCCGTGATCCGAGGCGACGGCCTCGTTGCCGGTGTTCATCAGGTAGAACGACCCCGTCCCGTAGGTGTTTTTCGCGTCGCCGGCGTCGAAACAGGTCTGGCCGAACAGGGCGGCCTGTTGGTCGCCGAGCGCACCGGCGACCGGGATCTCGGCGCCGAGAAAGCCCCCCGCGTCGGTGTAGCCGTAGGTGTTCTCGTCCGAAGAAGGCCGTACCTCGGGGAGCATCGCCCGCGGAATCTCGAACTCCTCGAGCAGTTCGTCGTCCCACTCCAGATCACGGACGTTGTACAGCATCGTCCGCGAGGCGTTCGAGACGTCCGTGATGTGGTTGCCGGTCAGGTTGTAGATGAGCCACGTGTCGATAGTTCCCATGAGCAACTCGCCGTTGCGGGCGCGGTCTTCGAGCGCGTCTCCGCCCCGGTCGGTGCCGACGGGGTCGGCGTTTTCGAGCAGCCACTCGGCTTTCGTCGCCGAGAAGTACGCGTCCGCCTCCAGCCCGGTCTTCTCGCGGATCCACTCGACTTTATCCGCCTCCTGTAGCTCCTCGACGCGGTCGGTCGTCCGGCGGTCCTGCCAGACGATGGCGTTGTGGATCGGCTCACCGGTCTCCGCGTCCCAGACGACCGTCGTCTCGCGCTGGTTCGTGATCCCGAGCGCTTCCAACTGCTCCGCGTCGAGTCCCGCCTCGTTGAGTCCTTCCAGTACGACCTCTTTCGTGTTCTGCCAGATCTCCCCCGCGTCGTGTTCGACCCAGCCTGGCTCCGGGTATATCTGTTCGTGTTTCGTGTAGGCGTTTGCCACGACCTGGCCACCGTGGTCGAATACCATGAACCTGGTACCGGTGGTCCCCTGGTCGATTGCGCCAACGTATGTGTCTGACATCGTGTTCCCTCCAAGAGGTGGACGCTGAACGCTTTCCACCCTATTGACACTCATCAGAAGGAACCGTAATAAATGCTATTGATGGTTCGGTACAGCCAGTAAAGTATAACCGTCCGGCAGTCTCCGCTCGATGTCTACCGAGCGTTCCGCCAAAGCCGGCTACGGGACGACAGGTGGCGCGTCGCGGGCCGCCGCCGGAGTGAGTCGCCCCCTCGGACGTATCGTGTCACATGTCCACAAGTCTTATTATTTTGACGAACATATTCGCAGTAGGCACACCGGCAGCACCCCTGCCCGTCGTGTGCTCGCCCGCGAGCGCCGGGCGCTCGGTACCGGGTGAGATTATTTTATCGATGCTGTATACCTGTCGATAAGATAAAGTGGGTCGCCTCCCAACACGGTTGCAGATGCCATCTACACCACACGTTGTCGTCATCGGCGGCGGGTCGACCGGGGCGGGGATCGCTCGTGACCTGTCGATGCGGGGGGTGGAGGTGACACTGCTCGAGCAGGGGAACCTCACACACGGGACGACCGGCCGGATGCACGGCCTGTTACACAGCGGGGGGCGATACGCGGTCGCGGACCAGGCCAGCGCCGAGGAGTGTATCGAGGAGAACCGTGTCCTCCGGGACATCGCCAGCCACTGCGTCGAGATGACCGGCGGGCTGTTCGTCAAGCGGCCCGAGGACTCGGAGGAGTACTTCCAGGAGAAACTGGCGGGCTGTCGGGAGTGTGGGATTCCGGCCGAGGTCATCTCCGCCGAGGAGGCCCGGTCGATGGAACCACACCTCGCCGCGGACATCGAGAAGGCGATCACAGTTCCGGACGGCGCGGTCGATCCGTTCCGGCTGGTCGTCGCGAACGCCGCCAGCGCGCAGGAACATGGTGCACGGATCGAGACCCACTCGACCGTGACGGATCTTCTCGTCGAGGACGAGGAGGTCGTCGGCGTCGAAGTCGAGCACGCCTCCGGGCCGGGCAAGCGCGTCCACGGCACCGAGGGCGGACGCGAGGAGATCCGGGCGGATTACGTCGTCAACGCGACGGGCGCGTGGGCGGGTCGCATCGGCGAGATGGCCGGCGTCGACATCGAGGTCAGACCATCCAAGGGCGTCATGACGATTATGAACGTCCGCCAAGTCGATACCGTCATCAACCGGTGCAAACCGAAAGGCGACGCCGACATCGTCGTCCCACACGAGACGACGGCGATTCTCGGCACGACCGACGAGGAGGTCGACGACCCCGAGGACTACCCCGAGGAGCAGTGGGAGGTCGACATGATGATCGACACGCTGAAAGAGTTGGTTCCGATGCTCGAAAAAGCCCGCACAATCCGTTCGTTCTGGGGCGTCCGCCCGCTGTACGAACCGCCGGATGTCGGCAGCGAGGATCCGACCGACATCACCCGGGATTACTTCCTGCTCGATCACGCCGAGCGGGACGGACTCGACGGGATGACCAGCATCGTCGGCGGAAAGTTCACGACCTACCGGATGATGGGCGAGGAGATCAGCGATCACGTCTGCGAGAAGTTCGGCATCGACGCCGACTGCCGGACCGACGAGGTGCCGCTTCCGGGCAGCGAGGAGTTCTCGGTGCTCCGGGATTACATGGACGAGTTCGGTCTTCGCTCGCCGATCGGCCGCCGCAGCGTCGAACGACTCGGCTCGCGGGCCGAGGAGGTGCTGGATACGGACGAACCCAATCCCGTCGTCTGTGGCTGTGAGGGCGTCACCCGCGCGGAGGTCCAGGACGCTATCGAGGGGGCTGGCTCGGACCTCAACGCCGTCCGAATCCGAACCCGCGCCTCGATGGGGAACTGCCAGGGCGGTTTCTGCTGTCACCGACTGGCGAACGAACTCTCCCGAGAGTACGACGAGGTGACTACCCGGGCAGCCTGGGACGAACTCCTCCAGGAGCGCTGGAAGGGTCAGCGTCACGCGCTGTGGGGCGAACAGCTCTCACAGGCCATGCTGAACTACGCCATGCAGGCGGCCACCCAGAACCGCGACAGCGACCCCGCCGACGGCGACGACATCGAGTTCGCCGCCTTCGACGGCGGGAGGGAAGCGCCCGACCCGAGCGCCGACGAGGCCGGCGTCGCGACCGACGGAGGAGAAGATGGCCATTGAGTCGGACGTACTGGTGATCGGCGGCGGCCTGGCCGGACTCACGAGCGCGCTCGCCGCCGCTCGGGCGGGAGCCGACACCCGGCTGGTCTCCTACAAACAGAGCACGCTCCGGAACGCTTCGGGCCTCATCGACGTTCTCGGCTACACCTCCGACGGTGAGGGACCGCTTGCCGACCCCTACGCGGCGATCCCTGATCTCCCCGAGGAACACCCGTACCGCACCGTCGGCGTCGATACCGTCCGGACGGCGATGTCTGCCTTCGACGACGCAGTGCCGAGCTATCGGGGCGGCCACACCGACCGGAACGCCCTCGTCCCGACTCACGGGGGGACGGTCAAGCCGACGGCCCGGTATCCCGACAGCGCCGCCGATGGGCTGGCAAGCGACGACCGCGACGTGGCGCTGGTCGGTCTCGAATCCATGACGGACTTCGACGCACGGCGGGCGGCGGCCCACCTCGAAGCCGCCGGCGTGCCCTTCGACGTGCGCGGAATCACGGTTCGATTCCCCGGCGACCTCCGGCCCGACGCCAAGGTGACCCGGTACGCGAAACTCCTCGATGCCGACGAGGAGGTCTCCGTCAGGGGGCGACGGCGGCCGGCGCGGGCGGCCCTGGCCGAGCGCGTCAACCCCGAACTGCGCGGCGAACCGCGGGTCGGCTTTCCGGCGATTCTCGGGGACGACGAGGCGACGGCCGTCCGCGAAGAACTGAGCGAGCGCCTCGGTGCGGCGGTGTTCGAGGTGCCGATGGGACCCCCCTCGCTGCCCGGCTTGCGACTCGAAGACCGCCTGTTCGCGGCCCTCTCCGAGGCCGGCGCGAGCATCGAGACGGGCAACCCGGTCACGGAGTTCGACGGCGAGGACCGGATCGAACAGGTATATATCGAGAAAAACGGCGCGAAGATTCCCAACAGCGCCGAGCAGTACGTCCTCGCGACGGGCGGGCTGGTCGGGAAAGGCGTCGAATCCGACCGCGAGGGCGTCTACGAACCGATCTTCGACTGTCACGTCGCCCACCCCGAAGACCGGTACGACTGGTTCGATACCGACGTCTTCGGTGACCACGAGTTCGCCGGCTTCGGGGTTCGGACCGACGAGCAGTTGCGACCGCTCGACGCCGGCGGTACCGTCGAGTTCGAGAACCTCCGGGCGGCCGGCTCAGTACTGGGCGGCTACGACTTCGCCGCCGAGAAATCCGGCAGCGGCGTCTCGATTGCAACGGGCTACGACGCGGGCACCAACGCGGCATCAGAATCATGAGCGACGCAGACTCTCCACCGACAGACGCACCGAGCGACGACAGTTTCGAACCCGTCGAGCCGAACACCGGCGAGGAGTTCGAACCCGTCGATGTCTTCCCCGACTCCGAGGACTTCGACCTGCGACCCGGCGCGGACTCCTGTTATAAGTGCTCGACATGTGATACGAACTGCCCGGTGGCGGAGGTCGACGACGAGTTCCCCGGGCCGAAGTTCCAGGGGCCCGAACAGTGGCGGCTGAAACAGACCGACGACGACCACACCGTCGACGACTCGATCATGGACTGCTCGAACTGTATGCGGTGTGATAACGCCTGTCCGTCGGGAGTCCCGCTCTCGCAGATGCACAACACCGCACGCGGGGAGTACGTCAGCCAGGAGATGTCGAAAACCTCAGTCGAGTACTGGCGCAACCGCATCCTCTCGAACTACCGCACGTCGGCGTGGCTGGCGAGCAAACTCCCCCGGGTCGCGAACTTCGCGATGAACTTCGGGCCGGCCCGCTGGCTCATGGAGAAGACGATGGGCGTCACCAAGGAGCGGGAGTTTCCGGAGTTCGCCCGGCAGACCTTCCGGGAGTGGTGGGCCAGCGAGGGCGGTGCCGCCGGGTCGAGAGAGCGCGCCCGCGAGCGCCGCGAGCGCCGCGGCGACCCGGTCGACGCCGACAAGAAAATCGCGTACTTCCACGGCTGTTACTCCAACTACAACACGCCCGAGGTCGCGAAGGCGCTGGTCCGCGTCTACGAACACTTCGGCTACGAGATCGTCGTCCCCGACCAGAAGTGCTCGGGCACGCCGATGTTCGCCAACGGGATGCTCGCGGACGCGCGGCGTCACGCCGAGGTCAACATCTCCTCGATGGCCGATCTGATCGAGGAGGGCTACGACGCCATCGCCTCCTGTACCTCCTGCTCGATGGCTCTGCGCCAGGAGTACCCCGAACTGTTCGACATCGAGGGCGTCGACGACGTTGCCGCACACACCTTCGAGTCCGTCGAGTACCTGCGGATTCACGAGGACCTGAAGGGGGCGGTGCAGGCGGCGGAGATCGACGACGACCTGGCCGAGGAGTTCGCCTACCACGCGCCGTGTCACGCCCGCAACCAGGGGCTGGACCGCCAGGCGGTCGAGCTATTCGGTGATCTCGACGGCGTCGGGATCGAAGATGTCGGTGACTCCTGCTCGGGCATCTCCGGCACGTACGGCTGGAAGGCGGAGAAATACGAGAAGTCCATGCAGATCGGCGAGGAGATGTTCGAGCACATGGAGGCGGCCGACGGCGAGGTCGGCATGACCGAGTGTCCGACCTGTGCGATGCAGATGGAACACGGGACGGGCTACGAGATCCGTCACCCGATGGAACTGCTCGAAGCGGCCCTGGTCGATTAGCGGTCCGCCCACTCCCGGCACTGCTCGACGGCGTCGAGCCACCGCTCGTACTCTCGGTCGATCACGTCGGTTTCGCCGTCGGGGTCGAACTGCGCGCCCAGTTCCCACTCCGGAAGGTCTTCGGGCGAGTCCCAGTAGCCGACACAGAGCCCGGCAGCGTAGGCCGCCCCGAGCGCCGTCGTCGCGTCGACGGCCGGGCGTCGAAGCTCTCTCTGCAACAGATCGGCCTGCAACTGACAGAAGAAATCGTTCTTGACGACGCCGCCGTCGACGTGAATCGGCTCGGTCTCCCAGTCCGTCTCCGCGGCCATCGCCTCGATCAGCTGTCGGGTCTGGTAGCCGACCGCTTCGAGGGTCGCCCGGACGAGTTCTCCGCGGTCGGTCCCTCTGGTCAGCCCGTGGATGGTGCCCCGCGCTCGCGGCTCCCAGTACGGCGTTCCCAGTCCGTCGAACGCGGGGACGAGTGAGACGCCCCCGCTCGATTCCGCCGCGCTGGCGAGAGATTCGATCTCGACGGGGCTGTCGACCAGCCCGACGGAATCGAGCCAGTCGATCGCGCCGCCGGTCGTCGGTGCCGCCCCTTCGAGGGCGTACTGTACGGGCCCGTCGCCCAACTGGAACCCGACCGTCGTCAACAGCCCTCGCTCGGAGCCGATCGGCTCCGGGCCGGTGTTCATCAGCGCGAACGTCCCGGTGCCGTACGTGGCCTTGAGATCACCGGGGTCGAAACAGGCCTGACCGAGCAGGGCGGCCTGCTGATCGGCGATCACGCCCGCGACCGGGAGCTCGGTCTCGAAGACGCCGGCCTCGTCGGTCCGGCCGTACACCGCGGAAGAGGGGTTCACTTCCGGCAGCATCGGTCGCGGGACGCCGAACTCGGCGAGCAGTTCGTCGTCCCAGGCCAACTCGTGGATGTCGAACAGCATCGTCCGCGAGGCGTTCGAGACGTCAGTGGCGTGGACGCCCGTGAGCTTGTAGACGAGCCAGGAGTCGACCGTCCCGAAGCACAGCTCTCCGTTCCGCGCACGAGCCCGAAGATCTCCCCTCCCGGAGGTGCTGACGCCGTCGAGCAGCCACTCGAGTTTCGGTGCCGAAAAAAAGGCGTCCGCCGCCAGTCCGGTCCGCTCTCGGATCCACTCCACGTCCTCCGACCGGAGGTCGTCGAATCGGTCGCTGTTTCGCCGATCCGACCACACGACGGCGTTGTGTACCGGTTCGCCGCTCGCCCGCTCCCACAGTACCGTCGTTTCGCGCTGGTTTGTCACCCCGAGACCGGCGAGCTGTGACGGCTCGATCCCGCCGCGGTCCAGCCCGTTTGCGATCACACTCTGGGTGTTCTCCCAGACCTCTCGGGGGTCGTGTTCCAGTCGCCCCGGGGCCGGAACGATCTGCTCGTGGCGCTCGTAGGCGCTCGCTTGGACCTCCCCGCTCTCGCCGAAGACGAGAAACCGTGTCCCCATCGTCCCCTGATCGATCGCCCCGACGTACGTCTGTTCCTGTCGATCAGAGGCCATTTCGCTCTAGAGTACAGTTGCCTCGCTGATAAGCATACCTCCGGCTCACTCGGCTTCGAGCACGGAGAACTCGAACACCAGGCTCCGTCCGGCCAACTCGTGGTTGAAATCGACCTCCACGGCCGTCTCGGAGACCGCTGTCACGTCGCCGTGCAGCCCGTTTTCCGCCTCGACGTGCAGTCCGACCGCCGGGGCCTGACCGACCATCCGCTCGAAGCTCTCCGGGTCGTACTCTCGGACGCGCTCGGGGTCGTACTCGCCGTAGGCCTCCTCCGGCGGTACCGTGACCGTCGCCTCGTCGCCCGCGGTCAGTCCCCTGACAGCCGAATCCAGTCCCTCGATCACCTCCTGGTTGCCGACGACGAACGAGAGGGGTCCGAACTCCCGGCCCTCGGTTTCCAGCCCGTGTTCGACGGCCACGGATCTCTGGGAGGTCGCAAACACGGCTCCGCTCTCGAAACGGCCGACGTATTCGAGGCGGACGCGGTCCCCGGGTCGGATACTCACGGCTGTGTTTCGACTTCCGAGCAGGTATGCGCTTCGGGTCGGTGGGCGCGGCTCAGTCCCGCAGGTCGTAGAGCCGTCTGAACGCCGTCGGCGGAAACCGCAGTTCGATCCGGCTGGGCGGACGCCCCTTCCCTCTGGAATCCCCCTGGACGCGTTCGACGATACCGATCTCGGCCATCTCGTAGAGGAACCGCTTGACCGTGCCGGAGGTGAGGTCGACGTTCGGGGAGTCGCTGATCGCGTCGGTCGTGACGGTGACCGACCGCCGCTGGCGGTCGTCGAGTTCGACCAGTTCCCGGAGCACGAGCTGTTTGTTCTCCGGCAGCGAGAGGATCCGGCCGAGCGAGACTGACGGCTGGGGAATCTCCTCGTAGGCGGTTTCGAGGTCGGCCTCGGTCACCTGGGTCCGACCCGCCCGGCTCGCCCGATCCGCGGCGATAAACAGCGCGGTGAGCGCGTCGTAGGCGTTGCCGTCGGCCCAGTCGGCGATCTGGCGGGCGAGGTCGTGACGAAGCGCCTGCTGGCTCAGACCCGCCGACGCCCGGGTCATCACCACGTCGACCAGAATCTGTGGCTGGTAGGCGTCGATCCGGATCGACCGCGCGGTGTACTCGGACAGCGGGACCGTCTCTGGCTCTCCACGGCCGACGGCCAGCCAACTCGTGTTGTTCGGCAGGCCGGCGAAGAGGTCGATCAACTCGGACAGATCGACCGTGTTCGGCTCGTCGACGTGATCGACCGCGACGACGACGCCCGTCTCCGTCTGGTCGAGTTCGGTCTGAAGCCGCTCGCGGATCCGTTCGGTGCTGATCCCGTGAGCCGGGACGGGATCGTCGGTCAGCGCGTCGAGCACGGCGTGATAGAACTCGAATCCGGTCTGTGTCTCCCGCAGGTCGACGTAGACGAACCCCGGCGAAGAGGGGGATCTGACGCGCGTGCTCGTGTGGATCACCGACCGCTGTTCCGCCGAGAAGCGATCGAGCCGCGAGAACAGCGCTGTCACGACGGCGGATTTGCCGGCACCGGCTGGCCCGTACGCGTAGGCGTTCGGCGGTAACCTGCCGTCGAAGACCGGATCGAGATGATCGAGCAATCGCTCGAAGACGGGCCCTCGATTCGACGGCTCGTCGACGTGAGCAACCGGTGATAGCGTCTCGTAATCCCGGATCAGCACCGGGCCGTCGTCACGCCGCTGGCGGCGTCGGATTCGCGCGTCGATATCCATGTGCGATCTACGGACGTAATCTATGTTGCTTTCGGCCTCATAAAAAGCGTCGGATTGGCCATATCTGGCCGTCTGCTTGCGGTTTCGTACCAGTTCCTACCGGAGAATCGCCGTCGGGGGTGTCGTCTCTGTCCGACAGATCACGGTCCGCCGCCGTTCCACGACCGGCGAACTGGGTTCGCGGCACAGAAACGCTGCGGGTCGAGTTAACTGGTTCCGAATTCGAACGGTACGCATGACTCGGGAGCACTCGACCGACCCGCAGCCGTTCACTCGCCGCCTGCTCAGAGTCGTCGTCTCGATTGTCGTCCTCGCGCCGGTCTCCGTGTTCGTCGGCTACGGGGGCGGGCTCCTGTTGACCGCCAGCGCAGCGCTCGGCGGGCCGGACCCGACGACCGACGACGGCGACCCGCTCCGCGAGCGGCTGTTGGCCTGGCCGGACCGGAATCGGGAGGTCATGCGGACCAACGGCCGGGCGGACCTCCCGCTGTCCCCGTAGCTACGCCGCCGGGA
The DNA here is from genome assembly GCF_009831575.1 of Halovenus carboxidivorans. Classification (GTDB taxonomy): domain Archaea; phylum Halobacteriota; class Halobacteria; order Halobacteriales; family Haloarculaceae; genus Halovenus; species Halovenus carboxidivorans. The sequence goes on from NZ_WUUT01000001.1 coordinate 672,028, forward strand.
GTCTGATCGTGAACTCCGTCCCGCGGGGCTCGTTCGCCGCGGCCGTGATCGAGCCGCCGTAACTCTCGATCATCGTCTGGACGAAATACAGGCCGAACCCGCCGCTGTCGCCCGTTCCGCCGCCCTGCCAGGAGAACAGTTCGCCCCGCTCGTCGTCCGGGATTCCGGGGCCGTTGTCCGCGATAGACACTGTCACCGTCTCCCCGGACTGTTCGGCGTCGACCGTGATCCGGGGCTGATCGGTGTCGTTGTGCTCGACGGCGTTGGTGAGCAGGTTGTGAAACACCTCGGGGAGCATCTCGTTGGCACGGACCGAGAGACCGAACGGGATCGACGTCTCGATGCGCACGTCTTCGCCCATCTGCTCGACGGTCTCCACCTGACCCTCGACGACCGTCGAGAGGTCGACCGCCTCCAGATCCTGCTGCTCGCCGTGGGTGATCCCCTCGATCATCACCTGGATCTTCTCGGTCAGATCCGTGATGTTTTCGCTCCAGTCGATGATCGTCTCCGCGCGCTCGCGCTGCTCGCCGTCTAACTCCGGTTCGAGCAGGTGGGCGTTTCGCTTGATCACCTCGATCCCGTTGTTCACGTCGTGACGGAGGATGCTGCTGAAGAACCCGAGCTGTTCGGTCCGCCGGCGTAGCTCCTGTTCCTGACGCTCGCGCTCGACGGCGTACCGCAACGAACGCCACAGCGTCTCCGCGTCGAGGTCACCTTTCGGGAGGTAATCCTGCGCGCCCTGCTGGATCGCTTCGATTGCCGTCTCGCTGTCGTCGAGCCCCGTCAGGACGATGATCGCGGTCGTCTCGACGGTTTCGTCGACCCGTTCGAGCGTCTCGATACCCGTCGTCTCCGGGAGTCCCAGATCCAGGAAGACGAGTTCGTAGCTGCCCGATTCCAGCGCCGTCTCCGCCTCGGTGAGACTCTCGACGTGGGTCACCGCCACCTCCTCGCCGAGCGGGTGCGTCGACCCGTCCCGGAGGTGGTGCTCGACGAGTTTGGCGTCGCCCGGATTGTCCTCGACGAGTAACACCGCGAGCGGTTCGTCTCCCGCCGTCATCGTTCCCCCTCCGTTCGTGTGTGCAGTGTCGCCCTCATTTCGGTGGCATCTTGACGACCTCGAACCAGAAGTTCTCGAGGTGTCCGATGATCTCGACGAAGCCGTCGAAATCCACCGGCTTCGTCAGGTACGCGTTCGCACTCAGTTCGTACGAGCGGACGACGTCCTCTTCGGCTTCCGAACTGGTCAGGACCACGACGGGAATCCGGCTGAGTTCCGGATCGGCCTCCATATCTTCCATCACCTGCCTGCCGTCCTTTTTCGGCATGTTCAGGTCCAGCAAGAGGAGATCCGGCATCGGCGTGTCGGCGTACTCACCCTCGCTTTTGAGAAACTTCATCGCCTCTACCCCGTCGTTGACGACGTGGAGATTGTTGAGCAAGTCGCCCTGATCGAGGGCCTTCCTCGTCAACTTCACGTCGCCCGGATTGTCCTCCGCGAGCAGGATTTCGATCGGTTCGCGTTCTTGTGAGCCCACTGTGATTCCCTGAATCTGGTAGGTAGTACTGGAATTTAAGTGTTCCCGCCGGATCCCACCGCCCGCCACCGTTTTATGCGTGCAACGGCACCTCTCTGTGGATGTCACTCGACAAGCGACGGTACGCCGTTCTGTTGGCCGGACTCGGTGCTTTGCTGGCGGTGTTTCCGCTGCTCGATGTCTACGCCGACTGGGCGGAGCAAGGTGAACCGCTGTGGCTCACGCTCGCGGAGAACAGTCTCCCGCTTCTCCTGACGGCGGTGCTCGTCGCCGGGAGCGTCTGGCTGTACTACAACCGTGAAGAGATCTACCTCGCGATGATTCTCCGGTGGGGAGTCGTCGGCCTGATCGGAATTCTCCTCATCTTCGCGTGGGTGCTCGGTCTCCAGTCGTTTCAGGAGCAGTTCAAACCGGTGGTCCTCGGGACCCACACCGCCATCGGCGGGGCAATCGCCGGCGGTACCATCGGCTACGCGATGGCGCGCAACCGCGAGTCCCGCGAGCAAATCGAGGCCGAACGCGACCGCTGGTCGGCGCTGTTCGAGAACGATCCCAACGGCGTCGTCGACCTGGCGTTCGAGAGCGGCGAACCGGTGATCGCGGCCGCGAACGAGCGGTTCGTCGACCTCTTCGACGCCGCGGATCCGTCCGGGCGTTCGCTTCTCTCGGTCGTCGATCACGGTTCTTCGGAGGCCGACCGGATCACCGACTCGATTCGCCGCGGCGAGCGATACAGCACCGAACTGACGGTGACGACCGGAGAGCAACGCCTGTATCTCACGACGCAGATCGTCCCCTACGGCGAGGACAGCGAACCGACGGCGTTTGCCATCTACAGCGATATCACGGACCTGCGGGAGACACAGGAGCAACTCCAGCGCCAGATGGACCAACTCGAAGCCTCGAACGAGCGACTCCAGCAGTTCGCTTACATCGCCTCACACGACCTGCAGGAACCGCTCCGGATGGTGTCGAGTTACATGAGCCTGCTCGAAAGCGAGTACCGCGACGAACTCGACGAGGAGGCCAAGGAGTACATCGACTTCGCGGCCAACGGCGCCACCCGGATGCAGGACATGATCGACGCGCTGCTCGAGTACTCTCGGGTTCGAACCGAGGGCGAGGAGTTCACCGAGACGGACGCGACGGCGGTGCTCGAAGAGACGATCCAGAGTCTCGAACTCCAGATCGACGAGGCGGGCGCGACGGTCGCCTACGACGACCTCCCGACGGTCGAGGCCGACCGGAGCCAACTCGGCCAGCTGTTCCAGAACCTGATCGCCAACGCAATCGACCACGGCGACGGGCCGACGATCACCGTCGAAAGCGAGCGCCGCGACGGCAGCGTGGTCTTCTCCGTCGCCGACGACGGTCCGGGCATCCCCGAGTCCCAGCAGGAGACGATCTTCGAGCTGTTCAAACAGGGCGACCGCGAGAGCGACGGCACCGGGATGGGGCTGGCTATCTGTGACCGCATCGTCTCCAGACACGGCGGCGAGATCTGGGTCGAATCCGAAGACGGCGAGGGCGCGACGTTTTACTTCTCGATTCCACAGGACCGGGCGTGAGCCGTCTCGCCCGGATCAGTCGTCCGCAGGCGCGGCCTCGGGGCGGTACGCCTGGCTGATCGACTTCCACTTGTCGGTGCGAAAGCGCCAGTAGTTGATCGCCGCCGGCACCGCCGTCTCCGCGAGGAAGGCGAGATACAGCCCCCACAGCCCGAGCGCGGGGATCGAGATTGCCGGCGTACTCGCCCCGACCAGCGGCAGCGTCTTCGCGCCGACGGAGAGGCCGGCCGCGCCGAGGTACGCGAGTGGGATGGAGACGCAGAACATCCCGAGGAACTGGCTGACGAAGGTCACGCGCGTGTCGCCGCTCGCGTCCAGCGGTCCCGCGGCGGCACCCGCGACCCCCTGGAAGACGATCGAGAAACTCGCGGCGTAGACGAGATTGATCGCGATCGGAATCTCCGGGCTCGTGGGATCGCTCGCGAACAGCACGACGATCTGCTCGGCAAACAGCGCCACGAGAATCGCCGAGACGGCGTAGGTCGCCGCCGAGAAGCGGATGATATCGCGACCGTACGACTCGGCTTCGGCCTCGTCGTTCTGGCCCAGCGCCTGCCCGACGAGACTGGAGGAGGCGAGGCCGAACCCCCAGCCGGGGGTGTTCATGACGCCCCAGATCCGACGGGCGATCACCCACCCCGCGACGGTGTTCTCCCCGAAGATGTCGAGGATTCCGAGCATCGGGAACTGGAAGGTCGTCCAGACGAGGTTCCGCAGGCCGACGGGGGTCCCGATCGTGACCAGATCACGGACCATTTCGGGCTCGGCCCACCGCCCGACGGGCGAGATCCGGACGGGGAAGGCACCGATGACCGGCAGTCTGCCGAAGACGAGCCCGACCGCGAAGGCCGCCGTGATGACGACGTTCGAGAGGACGGTACCGAGCGCGGCGCCGGCGACGCCCCAGCCCAGCCCGAAGATGAACACGGCGTTGAGCAGGATGTTCGCGACCGCGCCGCTGCCTCGTAGTTGCATCGCCGTGTAGGCGTCGTCGGCACCGACCAGCGTTCGACTCCCGACCAGGTTCAGCGCGGCGAACGGGATTCCCAGGCCGACGATCCGGAGATAGGTCGTCCCCGCCGCAATCGCGCCCTCGTTTCCGCTGAGTACCGAGATGAACGGCTCCGGGAAGAGATAGAAGACCGTGGCCAGCGGCACTGTCAGCACGACTGCAAGCAGGGCGCTGGATCGCACCGCCCGCCCGAGTTCGGTCCAGGACTCCGCGCCGTAGCGCTGTGAGACCATGGCGATGGTTCCGCCGGCGACGCCGCCGCCGACGGCGAACGCGAGCCCCCAGAACGGACTCGCGAAGCCGACGCCCGCCACTGCGGTGGTGCCGACGGCGACGCCGACCATCGCCACGTCGACGGCGTTTTTCGACATCCGGGCGATGCCGGTGACGACGCGCGGCCACGCCAGTTCGGTCGTCTTGATCGCCCGGTCGCGGTCGATCAGTCCCAGTCTGGCCAGTCCCAGCCCTATCCACAGGATCGTCCGCTGGACCGGATTGGGGATTCGCGAACTCACTCGTCTCTGTCCAGATCCGCGAGCACTGCATCGAGGTCGGGGAGTTCGACCCCCTCTTCGAGAATCGGTCCGACGATCTGTGTCAGCGCCTGTTCGACGACCGTCCGCGTGTAGGTCTCGTTGGCCTCGCCGAGGGTGATCTGGCGGGTCCGGGCACCGTCGAGCGTCGCCACGAGCAACGCGGCCGTCCGCTCGGGATCGACCTCCTCGAAGACGCCGCTGTCGATCCCCTCGGTGATGATCTCCGCGGCCGTGGACCTGAGAATCTCGTCGCTTCGCTCCAGTTGCTCGCGGATCCGGTCGTTGAACGGCCCCTGCGAGCGCATCTCCAGAAGCGCCAGGTGAAACTGCTCGCGGCCGCTGTCCTCGGGGGTGAACACGAACCGCGCGACGAACTCGACGAGCCGTTCGGTCGGCGGCCGACCGTCCCGACAGGCCATCCGCTGCTCGTAATCCGAGAGGAGATCGTCCAGAAACGCGACCAGCAGGTCCTCCTTGGTGTCGTAGTGATAGTGCAGCAGCGACTTGCTCTTCTCGCTCTCGTCGGCGATGTCCTGCATCGTCAACTCGGCGTAGCCGTGCTCGCGCAGGGCCTGATCGACCGCCTCCATGATCTCGTCGTCGCTCATTGACTGACTAGTCAGTCAGCCACGGCAAAATGCGTTTCGAGACCGCTCAGTCGCTCGCCTCCGCCACGCTGTTCGGCGTCCTGACCTCCTCGACCTGTGTCGCGACGAGCACCGTCCCGACGGCGGCCAGCGTCGCCGCGATCGTGAAGGGGACGTGAAAGCCGAACCTGACCAGAAAGCCGGACATCAGCGGGCCCGCCGCGACGCCGAAACCGAACGCCATCGTCAGCACGGACAGCGTCGTCCCCGAACTCCGGTTGCCGGCGATGTCTCCGGCCAGCGCCAGCGCCGGCGCGAAGACCATCGCCCCGGCGACGCCCTGCATGAAGCGAGCGCCGAACATGAGCCAGGAGTTGAAGATCACGCCCTGTGCGGCGGTCGTCGGCACGAGCAGCGCCATCCCGACCACGATGAACCGTCGTCGGCCGTAGAAATCGGTCGCTCGGCCGATGGGCGCTTGCAGCAGAATCTGCGCCAGCACGAACGCCGCGAACTGCAGGCCGAACATCGTCGCTCCCTGGTCGAGGCGCTGGTTGACGATATCGCCCAGCGTGGCGAAGACGGCGATGCCGGCCGCCATGAAAAACGAGATCACACCGAGCGTGAACACTGGATCGAGGACGTGTTTTCCCGTCGGATCGAGCACCGCGATGCCGCCCGACTGCTCCTCCTCCTCGGCGGAATCGATCTCCGGGTCGCTGATGAGCACGGCGACGAGGGCAAACGCCACTGTCGCGGTGAACGCCGCGAAGTAGAAGGCGGCGTCGAAGCCGCTGAGCCGCAGCGTCCGGCCGGCGAGAGTCAGGCTGTACGGCCCGGAGTCGATGACTCCGCCGGCCGCGATTGGCCCGACGCCGAACCCGACCAGTCGGAACGTGTTGTACGTCCCCATGTTGCCGCCGCGGTTGGTCTCCGTCGCGAGGTCGTTGACGAGCGCGACGGTCGTGGGGATGATCAGCGCGCCTGCGATCCCCTGTAGCGTGCGCAGGCCGATCAGCTGCCAGTAGGCCGTGACGAAGGAGTACGCCAAACTGGCGGCGATCAGGATCGTCAGCCCGAGCAGCACGAAGACCTTCCGGCGGCCGGTCCGGTCGGAGAGCCGTCCGGTCACCGGCTGGAGCGGGCTGTTGACGAGACCGAACAGCGCGAGGACGACACCGGTCAGCGCGACCTCTGTCAGGCCGAACGTCGTGCCGCCGACGAAATCGCTGGCGATAAACAGCGGTAACACGACGATCAGAAAGGAGTTTCCGACGGATTCGGACATCCGCGCCAGCGCGAGCGCGATCACCTGCGGGTTGACACCGAACAGCGTCTTCATCGGCTCTGCGACACCTCTCTCCGTCTCATTGCCGGACAGTACGGCATCGACCCCTTAGATAGTTCTGATTGTGCTCAGTCGTCGTCCTCCCGTTCGGCGGCTGAGCCGGCGTCGACGCCGATTTCGTCGCCGGTCCCGACGGGTTCCTCGGGCAGTTCCCGCTCGGGTCCGCTCTGGTCGATGACGCTTTCGGTCCACCGGCCCAGCCGGAACCAGCCGACGGCGACCAGAAAGGTCAGCGAGGCACCGACCGCGAAGGCCAGCCAGATGCCGTCGACCCCGACTCCGAGTCCCTGGAACGCGAGCGCCGTTCCCGGGACGGTGATCGTCGAGAACGCGAGCGCGATTGCAATCGGGACCCGAAAGATCCAGCGGGCCAGGAAGGACAGCGCCATCGCGACTTTCGTCTGCCCCGCTCCGCGGAAGCCGCCCTGGATCACCATCGTCCCACCGAAAAACGCCCAGAAGGGTGCGACGATGTACAGGAACCGCCTCCCCTCGGCGATCACCGCCGGGTCATCGACGAAGACCCCCATCATCGCCTCCGGAAACAGCACGCAGAGTCCACCCGCGGCGAACAGCAGCCCCATCGTCCCACCGACCCCGACCCAGGTCACCCGGGCGGCCCGGTCGGGCGTCTCCGCGCCGAGGTTCTGGCCGACGCCGGTCGCCGTCGCCTGTCCGACCGCGCCGGCGACCGACCACGAGACGGACATCAGACGGATCCCGATCCCATACGCGGCGACGGCGGCGGTCCCGAACGGCGTGACGAACGCGGCCATCGTCACGGCGGCGAAACTCCGCGCCCAGCCGTCGACCGTCGCTGGATACCCCACGTCGACCAGTTTTTTCAGCAGTGTGGGATCGGGAGCGAGGTCCCGAACCCGCAGGCGGACCCCGAACCCGCCCCGCAGGAGAATCGCGACGCCCGTCCCCGCGGCCAGCGCCCGCGAGAGAAACGTCGCCCACGCCGCGCCGCGGGTCCCCATCGCCGGCATCGGCCCCCAACCGAGGATGAACACCGGATCGATGACGACGTTCAGCCCCGCCGAGATAACCACCAGCCACATCGCAGTCTTCGTGTCGCCGGCCCCCTGCAGGGCGGCCCGGAACGCGAAAAACAGGAAGGTCAGTGGAAGCGCGAAGAAGATCACCTCGATGTACGCCAGCGACTCGGTGAAGACCGCGCCCTCCGCGCCGATCAGGGTCAGCAGTTCACGCCTGAAGGCCCACCCGAGCGCGGCGAGTGTGAGCGAGACGCCGAGTGTCAGAAGGATCGTCTGGGCGACGACACGGTCGGCCTGGCGGTCGTCGCCCGCACCGACGTACTGTGAGACAAGCGCAATCGTCGCCGCGGTGACGCCCATCGCCGTCGAGACGAACAGCCAGGTGAGCGGAAACATCAGCGATACCGCGGCGACGGCGTCGGAACTCACGCGCCCGACCCAGAACATATCCGCCAGGTTGTACACTGTCTGGAGGAGGTTCCCCAGCACGAGCGGCCAGGCGAGTGTGAGCAGTTTCGGGGCGATGGCCCCGCTCGTCATGTCGACCCCCTTGCGCTCGGTCCCTACCACTCCCTGTACTTGGCGGTCGGTTTTCATCAAAGCGACGCTCCTCGTGACGAGTATGCTGTCAACGCAGGGGAAACACAACGTATTTTGTACGAACAGACGAGGAGTCGGTATGCGCGCATCCCTTCGCTACGCCGTCGCACTGGTCGTCGGTACCGCGGTCACGCTCGGCGTCGCGGCCGTGCATACCGACCTCACGATTCTGGCTGGAACCGTCGTCATCTACGCGCTCACCGCTGCGGTGTGGCTCCGATACCCGTCGCTGTTGCGGCTGGACCTGAACAGATCCGGCAGTCCCAACATCGCGCTGGGCGGTATATCCGGCGGCGCGTCGTTCGGCGCGCTCACGCTCGGTCAGGCCTTCGGCGATCCGTTCCACCTCGGCGCGGCGGTGCTGGGCTTCGGGCTGATCCAGTTCGGGGTCGTCACCGGCGTCTGGGCGGTCGACGCAGGCGAAATCGACCTCCCCGAGTCGGGAGGCGAGGAGCGCACTCGGCAGTAACTCGGGTCGGCGTCGACCGCTCCGGCAAGTCCCGTTTCTACGCCTCGTCCTCGTCGCCGCGCACCTCCTCGAACCAGCCGCCGGCCGAGAACCGCTTCTCGGCGACGACGGCACCGAGCAACGCGCCGGTCGCGCCGCCCGTGCTCGCCGGACTCCGGCCGAACAGCCCGCCGAGTGCCGCTCCGACTGCCGCGCCGACCGCGGCGTACCGTGCTCGTAACAGCGCTCGCTTGAGTCGTGATTTCGTGTCCATCGTCCCGCATACTTCTCGGAGACTCTATAAAACGGTTTGCCACGGCGGCCGCAATACTCTCAGTAGTCGGGTTCGAAGGGGGCGTATGCGACGCCGGCAGGTGTTGGGCGCGAGTGCAGCAGGTATCGGTGCGGCAATCACGGGCTGTCTGGGGCTGGCTCCGGGCGACGAGCATCCGCTCGCCGGTCGGACGCAGACGGTCCGGGTCGACGCGCGAAGCGAGAGCCCACACGACCTGACTGCGATTGCCGAAGCGGCACTCTCCTTCTGGGAGGACAACAGCGAACAGTACGCCGGGTTTCCGGTCGATTTCGAGGTTATCGACGACGGAGAGCCCGACGTACTCGTCGCCTACCGGGACGATCCGACCGGTTGTGAGGGTGTTCCGAACTACAGCGATCAGGTGCTCGGCTGTGCGCCGGTGCTCCAGGCTGGCTACGCTCCCGGGCGCCCGATCACTGGGCGGGTCGTCGCCGGTGGCCGTCCGCCCGGCGCGATCCGGATCACGACGGAGCACGAACTCGGGCACATGCTCGGACTGGAACACGACGACGAGCCAGCGCGTATCATGTCGAACCGTCCCGAGGACCGCATCCCCGAGTACGCCCGCCGGATCGACATTCTCGATGCAGTCCGGACGGTCAACGACGAAACCGAGCGGATCATGCCTGTGCTTAGCCACGGCATCTCGCTGTACAACGACGGCGAAGACGAGGCCGCCGCGCTCGCGTTAGACAGTGCCGGAGCAGATCTATCGACGCTCGTCGAGCGCGTCGATACCGCCATTGCCGATGTCGACACACTGGAAGCCAACGTCGACGTAGAGACGGTCGCGTTCGGTGACCTTCGGGAGTTACTCGACCAGTTGCGCCGTCGACTCGCGGCCGCCGAGGGGCTGTCGACGGCGCTGGCCGCGAGCGCTCGCGCCGACGGCACCGCACGGGAGTCCCAGCGCGAGCGGGCAATCGAATACGCAGACGAGTTCAACAGTATCCCGCGGATTCAACTCCGCGAGGTCGCTGTCGCTCTCGGGTTGGTCCAGGCGACGACGACCGACGAACCGGTCGTCGAGTTCGACGGCGAGACGCCGACCGAGCCGTAAGCTACCCGCGGTAGCGGAAGGAGACGACCGTGTTGATCTCGCCGCTGGCGGTCGATTCGGTCGTCACGTTGAACCCGAGCACGTCTTCCTCAGCGAGGGTCTCGTAGGTGAGTTCTCGAAGCACCTCGCCGCTGGCCTCCGGATCGCGGATGGAAATCCGGAGTTTGTCCCTGTTCGTGGTCACGTCGTCGACCTCGTACCCCTCGCTCTCGATTGCATCACGCATCTCCGTTGTGATCTCGTCCATACGTGCTGTTGGCCTGTGGGGTATAAAAAACACGACGACAGCGGCGTTACTCGGCGTCGGTCACGTCGGCGTTCGGGGCGTTTCGCTTGACGCTGTTGATCCCGTCCTCTGCGCCGCCGCGGTCCGAATACCCCTGGCCGCTGTCGGCGAGGATCCGGCCGTTGCGGTGGCGGAGCCGCCAGCGCCACTTCCCGTCGGCGTCCTCGTAGATCTCGAAGGCCGCGCTCCCGACATCGAGCACGTGCGCCTCGGGAGCGTACTCGATCATCCGGTCGACGGCGTCCTCTGCCCCGCTCTTCGATGCGTACCCCTCCCCGCCGTCGGCGATGATGTTGCCGTTCTGGTGGGTCAACCGCCAGCGGTACTCCCCGGCGTTGTCCTCGTAGACCTCGAACTCTGCGTCGTCGCCGTCGACGTTGCGCTGGACGCTGTCGATCCCCTGGCGGGCCTTCTGTCGGGAGGCGTAGCCCTGCCCGCTGTCGGCGAGGATGTTGCCGTTCCTGTGCAGGAGCCGCCAGCGGTACTTGCCCCCCTTGTCCTGAAATAGCTCGAAAGCGGCGGGATCGATCCGCAGGTAATCCGCCGACTGGACGTAGCCGCGGACCCGCTCGATTCCGTCGTCACGGCTGTTCGGACTGCTGTACCCCTCGCCGCAGTCGGCGAGAATGTTGCCGTTGTCGTGGCGGAGTCGCCAGCGGTGCTCGCCACCCTCGTCCTCGTAGGTCTCGAACTCCGCCTCGCTGGGTGCCTCCTCGACGAACTCGGGGGCGTCTTCGCCCTCGACGGCGTCGTCGACCTCCTCGACCTCGACGTCCGCGTCGAGTTTGTCGAGATCGACGACAGAGGCCCCGAAGGCATCCCGCCGAACGGAACTGATTCCCCGCTGTGCGCCCTGTCGTGACGAGTAGCCCTGTGCGCTGTCAGCGATGATGTTGCGGTTCTGGTGGCGGAGCCGCCAGCGGTGTTTCCCGCCGCGGTCGGTGTACAGCTCGAACTGCGACTGGCTGGCCTCGATCTGTTCGAGTTCGGCCGCCAGTCGTGCCCGCTCGCTGGCCTCGTTGGCCGCGCGCTCGGCCTCCTCCCGTGCGCGTTCGGCTTCGGCCTCGGCCTCCCGTGCACGCTGTTCGGCCTGCTCGATGGCGGCGTCTCGCTCGGCCTCGGCCGTCGCCGCGCGGTCTTCGGCGGCCATCTGCTCCTCCCGCGGGCTGGTCACCAGCGGGACGAAGACACTGCCGAGTACGATTCCGAAGATGCCCAGCCCGTAGACACCGATGATCAACACCTCGTTGTTCGCGAAACTGGCGCTCCAGTTCCCCGCCTGAAAGGCGAGGAAGAACCAGCCGACGCCGACGACTGCAATCGCGCCGCCGAGATAGGAGAGGATCGTCGCCCCCCGCTTCAGCGGCAGCCTGATGATCGGGCCGATCAACAGCAGGATGAGACCCAGCGCGGCGACCGCGATTCCGACGCCGCGAATCGGCTCGCCCGGTGAGTTGCTCAGCATCACGAGCGCGATGCCGACGAACCCGGCGAGTACCCCCAGCACGAACACCCAGTAGCCGTACGCTTCGTCGCCCGTCGACGGAACACCGATTCTGTTCTGGTACGCGTCGACCAATGGGTTGCTATCGTTCGTTCCCATACCCCATCCCTCTCGGGGAGTTGTTATTAGTGTTCTTGCAAAATTATATAAAGTCCCTACAAATTCGCCCGAGGCCGCTCGGTCGTCTCACTCGAACTGCTCGATCAGTTCGGCTCCGCCGTCGTCTCTGAGCGCGGACTGGCCGAGCAGTTGGCCGCCGATCATCGCGGGACTGAGCACGGTGTCCGCGCCGGCCCGACGGAGTTTCTGGATGTTCTCCCGGGCGGTCGCGGCGGCGATAATTCTGGTATTCGGACTGAGCTCCCGTGCGGTCAGGATTGCGAACGCGTCCTCGGCGTCGTTTTCCGTCGCGACAATCACCGCGCGTGCTTGCTCGATGTTCGCGTCGTGTAACGGCTGTTCGTCGCTGGGATTGCCGCTGATGACGTTGATATCGCGGTTGCGATACCGCGCCACCCTGTCCGTATCGTCGGTGACGATGACGAACTCCTCGGTGCCGAGTTCTTCGATGAGCGGTTCCGTCAGATCGCCGTAGCCGAGAATCACGATGTGGTTCTCGAGCAAGTCGTACTCTGTCTCTGTCATGGTTCCGAGTGCGTGTGCAAACCGCGCCTCGATTGCCGGTCCGAGCACGGATCCGAGCGCCACTGCGAAACTCGCCGTCCCCAGGACCACCACCGACAGCGAGAACACCCGGGCCTGCTGGCTGGCCGGCGTCACGTCGCCGTAACCGACCGTGCTCGCGGTGACGACCGTGTAGTAGAAGGCGTCGAGAACTGTCTCGACCTGTCCGAACTCCTCGCGGAGCGCGTAGGTGCCGACGGTGCCGTAGCCGAGCGTCCCGGACAGCGCGATCAGGGCCGCGATCTGCGTGTTCGACAGCGCCGCCCGTTGGTCGAACTGCCGGTAGTTGGCGCCGAGCACAGGCATCGAAAGTATCGAGAGAACGACGAGCGGTAGGGAGTACGACGTGGCCTGAATCAGCCCCTGCACGGCCGTAATCGGCAACAGCAGCATCGTCGCGTACCAGCCGACCCGGTGGCGGTGTCGCAGTGACCACGTACTCAGCAGCATCAAAAACCCGGTCAGCGCACCGGTAAACCCGGCGGCCGCCTGAGCGACCTCGGGGATGTACGGTGCGAGCGGACCGCCGAAGGTCACTCCCACCGCGATGTTCGTCAGTCCGGTCGCAAGCGAGAGCACCGCCACCAGAAGCGGGGCGATAATGGCCGCCCGAAGCCCGTAAATCTGGCTTACCGACCGTTCGGACCCTCCCATACTGATCCAGAGACGAGGCGCGCAGTAAACCTTACCGTCTCGCGGTGCCCCTCGATCCCGTCCGCGGATTTAAACCCGAAGCGGGGACCATCCCTCCGCGATGGTCGAGTTCGTGTTCGAGCCGTCGACGACGATTCCGGTGCTCTGCTGGCTGTTCGCCGGCGCCGCACTCGGCACGCTCAGCGGTCTCACACCCGGGTTGCACGCGAATAACTTCGCGCTGCTGCTCGCGGGCTTTGCGTTGTCTGGTGATTTTGCTATCAGCCGAGTGCTGTTACTTCGACCACCACCTCGGGGCCGTCACGTCTCCCGATTTACCCCAACAAGTTCACTTGGCAAAAAAGTGGGTGATGGTTCACCGTGTAGACTGGTAGTTCACCGTGATACAGTGGTTCAACAGTAAGGGAATATGTGGCGAGTCGTCGGGTTCGGACCCTCCGCTGCCGTCAGTCGCGTGGCGACGTGACGGCAGCGGTCGGGCCACGAACACCGACAGACTCGTTGTGATATACCGTAATCGGTAGAGATTCAAGGTAATGATTGCACTTTTGTAGAAGTGGGTGGATCTTTCAGCTACACAGACCTATTCAACTATCACTGCTCGACCCACGTTGTGATTCTTGACCTCGTCCCCTCTGTCTTTCTCGTATCTCGTGTCCGTTCGGGCACGACCCGTCTTTTAATTCAACACCACACTCGTGACAATATTGGAACCCTCTGCTTGGTTGAGGCGGTTGTTGACTGCGGTCTCTCGGTTTCTTTTGCAACTCGTGGCCGTTAGGACACCAGCCATCTTCTAACTTGGCCCCACATGTGTCACAATACTGAATATCCCTTTGTGGTTGGGAAATGCGTCTCTCTAACTCACGCTGTTTATCTGTGATAACGAGGTACCAGATAACACCTAATGAAAATATCCCAAATATTAGGGTAACAGAAAACCAAAATACACCACTTCTTCCGTTATCTGATGCAAGACTTCCAGCCGCTGTCGCTGTAAATAGCCATATTAGTAATACTACAATTGTGAACCACAGTATCATATCTTCACGTATCTCGGAGATCAATTAAATTTTATGTCGATTTACAGGACTCAACTATCAATTTCTGCTGGCCTCTGGAATCCCTCCCTCGCACACGGCCAACACGGTGGATCATCAGGACCCATTGATTCGAGACAACTACAGTCGTCAGGTCGTTGATTGCTGTCTTCCCCGTCTTCTCCGTCGCTACCCTTGGGGTTGACCACCGAAGACCCACCATCACTGGCGATCCTTCGAGGGCCTTCGACGTGTTCGCCAAGCAACGGGTCGACAGCGTCGTCGTTCACCCAGTTCGGGATCGCTCGCTCGCCAGTGGCGAAGGCAACACGTCGAACGTGCTTACAGACTTCGTCGTCGTCCAGATTGTGTTGGGAGTCAGGACAAGTACAGCGGCCTTTCTCGGCGTCCACACGATACTCTGATCCGCTTTCAGTGGTGACTGAGTAGATCCCACCGTCAAGCGAGAGAACGGTCATGCACTCCGTCAGTGCCCGCACATCTCGTTTCTCAAGTTCGGTACTGCTGTCGTTCGTGACGGAAGATTCACTTTCCGCCGACTCGAAAGCACTCATGGGTTGCCTCAACCCGTTGCGTCCCTGTTGGCGCAGGGGCGCTTTTCCGCAGCGCAATACGCAACGAGTTACTACATTCTACGACAGCCACCCACTTATAGATTGGTGGTTCGTATCAAACTACGTAAGTACAACTATCTGGTTGTCGGATAGCAGTACGAGAGTTGAATTACCAGAAAATTTATGACTTTAGTTGCGCGTCGACAGTGAGGGATTTCACGGTGTGAGTCTCGGCGTCTGCGCGGATTTTGAAGTGGATGAATCCCTCTCCGTCACCCTCGAAGGTGATCGGTTCCCGTTCGAGCATGACGGTACTCGTCTCTCCGTCACTCAGCACCTCGAACACCTCCGCCTGAAACAACAGCGACGACAGCGGGAGTGATCCGACTTCGAGCAGATCCCCACTATGATCGGTGACAGTGTCGCTATCAGTCTCTACTGCGCGGGCGTTGTTGATGATGTGCTGTACTCCGTTGTCAGTTGGCCGCTCAAGTCGTGCCATTCCTTCGGTGGTTGCGTTCGACATTGCGATTAGACAAACGAGTAGGAGGCACTTAATACCTATCAGAATACAGGTATTATATACCCCAAACTCAAACAATACAGTCGTAAGAGGGCGTCTACCCCCGATCCGTCTCGATTAGCGACAGGGGACCGACTATGTCAGAAATGGGAGGGGATCGGCGTATCGAGATTTACCGCAACTTTTCCAGGCGAAAAAGGGGGCACAGAGCACTCGGTGTCTGTCGACAGGGTAGGACGCAGGCCCCACGGTCAAAGATGCGAGAGTTGTCACGGCTGGACCCGCACACTCTCATTCTGAGAATTTTCTCAGTCAGCATCCAACGGAATCATTTCTTTCATATAATAAATATAATATATCCGACACTTTAAGAGGCTGGAGATACAATGTATAGATAGGCGGAGATTCGCCTGATTGCATGCAATCTGATGATACTGATCTTCAAGATTTAGAGCCGATAGACCCCGAAAACCTGCCGACACACGCTACTGTGCTACAATGCGGTAGAGTGCTGACTGACGAGGGTATTATTGGACGACTGGACAGCGACGAGGTCCCCGAGGTGAAATCAACCGATGAGCAGCCTTAGCCCCCACAGCCCGAACACAGAGACAGACTGTACCGTCGAGATCAACGGCACCCGCATCCCTGTCGCTGATGTCGACATCCACATTCGCAACGAAGGCCCGATGGATATGGGGTATTACGCCGAGGGACAGTTTGCTTCACCATACGAGGGTGAAGACTACCTGCAAGCGTTCAACATTGAGGACGAAAATTCCCCGATGGATGTCTGTTACATCCGTATCTATCGTGATGATCTCGATGGGTACGTCCCTGCCTTCCGTGGCCTCGTAACAGGTGTCGGGAACGCTGGTGGTGACACCCCCGAATCCATCTGGAAGTTCCGTGCTCGTGGCCCTGCCTTTTTCCTCGACAAGATTCCTGTTGCAGAGAACTTCTCGGGTCCTGGCGTTCGAGCAATCGCGGAGCTAATCGTAGAACAATTGAACGAGGATGTACCTCTCTCAGTCAGTCTCAACGACTCCTTTACCCGACCAACCGAGGAGGCTGTCTCGGAGGTTCAAGACACCGACGACAGTGACGGTTCATTCGAGGTTTCAAACCTCAGCCCTGGTACTGGCCTCCTCGAACGACAGGCCGAACTACTCGACGGGGCACGATCCTTCCTCAGCGACGACGATGACGAAGACTCAACACTCGTCGCGGACAACAACGACGGCGGTGGTGGCATCCTCGTACAGCCAGTTATTCAAGGCTCAAAGCTGTTCCAGTTCATCGAGGACGAACAGAACAACGTCTCCCGAAAAACCTTCACACGGAACCGTCACACGCTCGCTGATGTCGTCTCGTGGATTACCGAGACGAAAGATCTGTTTCTGTACTTCGCACCGCGTCACGACCGTGTGAAGTTACAGGTGTTCCCCCAACAGGAGTTGGGCACCCACGACGCACACTACCTCGGTGGGGAGGTAAACGTCGTCGACAACAACGCACTGTCAGAGGTGAATCCGATCAACACGCTGACCCTGAACGCGAAAGCCGCGAACACACTGGGGTCCGTCGGTGGCTTCGAGGTGCAGGCCCCAGACGACGAGTTCGTCCAAGTTACCGCCCGTCACGGGCCACTGTACAGGCGTGCTGGTGAGACGGCATTACACGACACTGTCTTTACCGAATCAAGTGCAAACACCAAAGACGAAGCCGAGAAAGAAGTGCGAAAACGGCTGTACAATCGGATCACCAACGCCACCGAAGGCGATATGACGACGCTACTCTATCACCCGATTACGCCACACGACTCGATCACTGCACTCCCAACGTGTCGGAGTACGCCTGCCACCGATACAGAACCAATCACATACAACGTGACCCGTGTCCACCATCAGATCCGTGCCAGCGGTATATCAAAAACACGGCTGAACGTCGGTGTTGGCGTCGAAAACGGAGACATCGAGATCGTCAACAGCACGTACAAGGAAAAGTGAGACTGGGAAGTACCGTGAGGCGAGGTAGGGCAACGGACCCGTCGGTCGGGTCAGGGAGGACAACAGCCTCAGTTGATGAATAACTTATATCTGATCCAGCAACTCCGATTTCTTTTGTTCAAGCTCCTCTTCAGTTATGACACCGTCTTCATGTAGATCTCGCAGGCGTTCAAGTTTGGAGAGCGGGTCCTGCTCGGGGTTGTTTTCTGCGGCGTCACTACTCGGGTGGGCCATCTCTCGGATGAACTGTGCCATCTTTTGACGTTCCTCCTCGTTGATCTTTTCTGCGCCGAATTTGTAGGTATTCGGTGTTGCACGAAGCGTTATCGTTTTCTTCACAACACCACCGCGATACTCAACACCAGAAATGTTGTTGTACGGAACTGTGATCTCATTATCTCGACTCAGGGCCTTCCAAACCCTGAACACGACCCGTCTGTCGGTCGCAGCGGTTAGCACGTTCTTCGCTGTCCCCTTCTCAACATCGTCATCAGGAGCACGGATGTCCAAACCTGTTCCATTCGCGAGGAAGTGGACCTTTTCGTCTTGATCAAGTACATGATCTATTTTCGCTACGTTTGCCTCGGTAACGTATTCGTTTTGTGGTGAACAATTGAGGTCTGCATTTTCGATCATCGGGTCATCGTCTCCACTACTGCCGAACAGTCCCATGAGGGAGTATCTCAATCTCTTTGATAAAAAATGCACCTGACCTTTGACGGATTCAATGCATCGTGGACGGCTATTTCTCACCCGCTGTTAGCCAAGATGAATGGCGAGACTTGATAAACTTCGGTTAGTTACTAAACCTATGCTCGGAGGAACGGCTCTCAAATTTCTTGTCTCTGTCTCTGCTGGATTTTTTGGTGGCTTGTTTTCTGCTATTGGTATTTACGTAATCCGACAGAAAAGACGTGCTGATAGACTTCGACAAGCCATCTGTACAGAGATCAAAAGATCGACACCAGTTGGTGCGTTTGCTGTGGCAATAATGGGTGCAGAGTCATTGCAAACCCCGATTATTGAGGCTAATCTTGATAAACTGTACTTGCTGAATAGCGATGAGATTGCGATGGTAACACGGTATCACACACAGATGGCAAAAGTACGTGCGTACAACAGGCGTGAAAGCGAAGACGGTAGAGTGAGTATCTCTAAACAATTAGCTGAGAATACCAGCGAGATTGCGGGTAACACGACAGAGTTGTTGGAATCCAATATTTGGAAACGGCCAAAGCCGATAGCCAAGCTAAGAGGAGAGATAACCAGATTGCGTGGAGAATCCGAAAGTAAGGGAGGTTCGATAACTGACGAGGAAAAAGATCAAAAACTCGAAAAACTACGAGAGAAAGTAGATAGGATGGAAGCGTCAGGGAAGTTGCGCCGTATGCGATTAGAAGATATGGATGTCAAGGATATGTTGGATGATCGTTACGAGGAATAAATAAGTCAACGCGTTTGTCGCCCCCAGAGCGGTTATGATTCGTTTCCTGTGTGCCCGTCCTCTGGATCGAACCGACTGCCCCTCACGTCCAGTCGAAAGGAGATGCGGCCACCCTCACGGCCTACACGTGGACGTATGACATTCGCTCTCGTAGGGCTACGGATTCTTCCATACACCTCCCCTGCATGGCGTATCTCGACAACCGTTTGATCGTGTGTCAGAAACTCCAGTAATTCTTCGTCCTGAAGTTGGTGAATTGTCTGGATAGCCGCAAACTCTGTGCTGTCTCGGTCTTCAACTTCGTACTCACGTTTCATTGCTGGATGTTTCGCATGGACGGGTGTGGTCGGTCGCTCTGTGCAGATACGTTGGTTCCTTCGTAGGAATGGGCCTTGAGTACGTTGGGCAACTCCTGACGGTCAGAATAGTTAGCTTGGGAAGTCCTGACTGCTTGCGATCCCGTCAGTTACCGATGCCCACCGAACCGCCGCAGCCTGTAAGTCGATCTGGGTCTGTTCGTCCCCGAGGCTCTGCTGACCCTCACGAATCCGTCTAAACACCCAGTATGGGCGTTGATGAAGCAGGTAGGCCAGCGCCCTCGTGTTTAACTCAAACCCCTCTTTGTCGTTGTAATGCAAGTTTTCAATCAATTGCTCGTCATCCACATCGTCGTACTTCGGTGGCTCAGTGTGGACAACGACGGCGTCACTGTCTGTGTCGTCGCCAACGGAGTGGTCCTCGTGGCGAGCAAACTGACAGTGCTCTACGAACGCATCGACTGCTGGCTCGAAGTACCCAGCAGTCAGTTCGTCGTCGGGGTCGTCCACATAGATCAGCCAATGTAGATGTGGCGTTGCGGCTGAATCCGTCCCCGACACAACCCACACGTAGGACCAACTGAAATCCCGCAACTGCTGATACAGCTTTTCGTACACCTTGCGAATTGGCTGATGCAATTGATAATCCACAGTCGTCGGGTATCGCCACCGTCGTTTGCCGTCGCTGTGCTGGACTGACTGAGACTCAACAGTTGGGCCATAGTTATCACCGCTGTCCCTGTGCTCGGGGTCGGGGGCGTCTCCAATTGGCCGTGGTCGGAACGATAGCAGCGCAGTGCTCGGGTCGTCGTAGTGCTCGGTCAGTAACTCTCGTTCACCATCAAGATACCTGCCGTGCTGCTTCGCGGTCTTCTCGACCTTGCTGGTTCTGTCATCTCTGTCGTGGGTAGCTACTTCGTAGACGTAATAGGCTGTAGCGGCCCGCTCAACAGTCATTGGGCGGGGGTTGGGGCACTCGTCGGCTGCCATCGTGGAACGGTCCATCAGGTCGCTAAATGCGTCTGTGACGGTGTCTGTGTCGGCTAACGGATCGTATCGCTCTGGGCAGTCACCGCAGCCACACTCTACTAACGGCCTTGGCAGGGTGTCGATCTTTCGCCACGGTGGTGCAATTCGCTGCTGACCCCGTTGTTCGTGGTCGATGTTCTCAGGATCGGCTGGCTCACTGGCCAGCAGGTCATCGAAGGCATCTGTCTGCGGCTCGTAGTCAGATTGAGACTCAACAGTTACGCCATAGTCAGCACCGTCGGAACCAGCACCCCCTTCGTCGTCAGTCGCTTCGACCATGTTAGTCGCCGCTCACCCCGTTCATGTCGGCACTGTCGACCTGCTTGCCTCTGCTCGGCATCTCGACGTTACCCGTGTCACCGACCTCCTCGGGGTCAGGTTCACCGCTGTATTCCTCGAAGACTTCGGATAGCACAGCCTCAGCCTCATCAGTGTGCGAGAAACTGGCGTGTAACTGGTGGTGCTCGTGGACTGCCAGCACTTCCAAGTTATCGGGAATGTCGACAGGGACAGGTGCGTTCATCCGATGGTGGACGTGGGTGTTGTCTCCGAACACATCGCTGATTGAGTACAACCAGTCACCGTCGTCGTCGTTGGCAAGAAGTGCAACTAACTGATACCGATAGAACGAGGTTCTGATCGGTTCGCCTGCACGGTCGAAATTGGGGACTTTGAACTGCGTCCTACCGTCTTCTCGGGTCGGAACCGAAATGGTGCGATCCCGTTCGTGCATCGGGGGACGAGTTTCAATCTCGTGTTCGGCCATCCAGTACCCAATTGTCTGCTGGCTGACACCGAATCGGTCCCCAATCTGTTCTTGTGAAAGGTCTTCATCGTGGTACAGACGGCGCAGTGTCTCCTCCTGCTGGAACGGACGAACGTTCGGCTGGGGTTGAGGTTCTGTACTACAGTTTTCTGAGTTTAGATTTGTGTCGCTCATGTTGTTGGGGCGCGAGCGACTGCCGACAGGTGCCACTTGTCGGGCGGCTTGACAAGAAAGCCGCACCTTTATGTTCTCGAAACCCAAAGAATAGGGTGTAAGTCCAATTACCTCCTATTCTCCAGGTTCTTTTCAATCTCCAATTAGCATTAGCTATGTGATATATATCGGAGAGGCGTAGATCAGTCTCTATTTACCCTTACGCCTGCTCACGGAAAAATGTTTTGCAACAAATACAAATGCTCTATTATCCATTTTCAATCACTCTGAACATCTGTTCGTAGGGCACTGTCGTTAGCCGTGTATTTGGCCGATAATGCTGTCAGAACTGGCTTTTTGGGTTACTTCGATGGATACCACTCGCTTGTTTGAAATAGCTTAGAATCGCTATCAGTCACTAAGTCTGATAATATGTAGTATCTGAAATAGTCGAGTCAAATCCCGCAACAGATTTATAAGGTGTAGAACTCCTATCTGTACACAGACTCGCACTCACCGTGCCCGAAGATCATTCGGTAAGGAATCACCTGCTGTCGAGTGGGCTGCAACGCTCACATGGAAGCACTGAAGCTGGTGGCTGGTGTCACGGTTCCGCCAACATACGGGATCGTGGCTATCCTTCATATCTATCTTCCCTGAAGGAGGCAGTCATTCCCCGACGACTAACTGGGAACCAGAATAGGTGTGGACTGGACTGAACTGAGGGAAACAACAGTGTTACAGTGTTTCTTTCCTTCGTTTCAGGGGAAGACTCTATCTTTTTACAGCACAGTATATACGGAATAATGCAGTGCACAGGGAGTACTCTTGTAGTTTATTCGTCCCCGAAGTGCTGGCGTCTCACTTCAGCCTTCTCGGTGGGACTACGAGCATCATAGTGTTCCGACAGCACATCCTGTGTCATATCAGCCCGATCCCCGACAGCCGTTTCGGGGATTCCGTCCGAGAGAAATTTTGTCACACCACCTCGACGGATTGAATGAGGTTTTACAGTCGACGGACAGTTGTGCCGTTGCTTGTCAGTGTTGTAGTCGCACTCAACGATCCCCTGTCCGTGAGGACAATCGTTCGAGTGGAAACAGGGGAGTTGCGCTCGATACAGTGTCCCTCGGAGTGTCGTCTTCGCTGGCCGCCCGTTCTCCGTCGTGAACAGTGGCTCCCGTCCATATTCGTCAGTGACGGGCTGACGGTGGTATTCGATGTACTCGGTTAGTACATCTACCGTATCATCAGTGAGTGCAATTACTCGCTCCCCTCGCTGTTTGTTCTTCAACGGCGTGTCTGTCTCGGGCCGATGCTGGACAGTGAGGCGGTTCTCATCGCCGTCAAGATCGCCAACATCTAACCCTCGGAGTGTTCCGATCCGAGCGGCTGTACGCCATGCAAGGCGGAATAGGGCGTGCTCACGGCTCCCGTAATACCGCTTGCGAAGTTGTTTGAGGATGTGGTCTGCGTCATCGGAGTGCAGGTAGGCGTTCCGTCTCCGATCCTCTGGGTCAATGTCGGGCAACGATACTTTATCTGACATTCCCTCAGGAACCGCGTCAATGTCTTCACAGAACCGAAGGAACACACGGACAGTCGATAACCGCGTCTGTACTGTCATCGGTGACGGATCGGCGTCACCCTCGGTAAAGTACCGTTGCAGGTGGATGACGTACTGGTGTAGAAGTCGACCAGTGAGGTTATTCAGGTTCTCGATACCCTCCCGATCACACCAGTTGGCGAACTTGGTGAGTCGTGTCTTCTGTGAGTAGTACGTGCTCTCGGCCACCTCTGGTTCTCGTTTCTCCAAGTACATTTCCACAGCGTTGCGTGGTTCGATTGGTTCGAGGCGTCCTGACATGGGTGTGTAGTGCTCTCGGGTAGACAGGACGGCCCACGTCGACGGTGGCGTGATACCTGCACGCGAACAACTTCGCGCTGCTGCTCGCGGGCTTTGCGCCGGCTATTCCCGCCCCGCCGCTGTACGTCGGCGTCGCCATGCTCGCCGCGGGCGTCGTCCACACGTTTCTCGACATCGTGCCGGCGCTGGCCCTCGGCGTTCCGGACCCGTCGATGGCGCCGACCGCCCTCCCGGGTCACCGACTCGTCCTCCGTGGCCGCGGCCGCGAGGCGCTCCGTCTCTCCGCGCTCGGGAGCCTTCTTGCGGTCGGATTCGCCGTACCTCTCGCCGTTCCAGTGACCGTCGGGATGGGACGGCTCTATCCCCACGTCGTCGCCAATCTCACGCTCGTTCTCGGCGCCATCTGCATCCTTCTGGTCGTGACCGAACGCTCGATGCAGGGCCGGGTCGGGGCGGCGGTGACGGTGGCTACCAGTGGACTGCTCGGCGTCCTCACGCTGGACGTTCCCGCGGACGGTCTGCTCCCGACCGGGAGTATGCTCGCACCGCTTTTTGCCGGACTGTTCGGTGCGCCGGTGTTGATCGAGGCCCTCGACGGCTCGGGGGTTCCCGAGCAGGACGATCCACAGATCACGACCTCCCGTCGATTTCTGCCGGTCGTGGCCGTCGTCGGCACGCTGTCGGGCGCGGTCGTCGGGTTTCTACCCGGAATCTCCAGCGCCATCGCCGCCGCTGGCGCGCTCGTCTTGCTCCCGTACTACGGCCCCCGTGCGTTCGTCGTCGCGTCGAGCGGCGTCAACACCGCAAACACCGTCTTCGCCCTGTTCGCGCTCGTCTCACTGGGCCGCCCCCGAACGGGCGTACTCGTCGCTCTCGACCGAACGGAGGTCCCGCTCGATCTCCCGATTCTTCTCGCTACGGTCGGCATCGCCGCAGTTCTCGGATTTCTCGGCGTCCTCGCTGTCGGTGACTGGTATCTGACCGCGGTCGGAGCCGTCGACAACGCCGTCCTCTCCGTGACGGTTCTCGCCTTCCTGTGTCTGCTCGTATTCGCGTTCACCGGGGCGGTCGGTCTCGTCGCCTTCGCAGTGAGTACGGTCGTCGGTCTCCTTCCGGCCCGGTTCGGGGCCCGACGGATGACCTGTATGGGGGTGTTGCTCGTCCCACTCGCAGTTTAGCCCTCGACGACATCGGTAAAGCTCGTTCCGACCCGGAACACGATCGGCTGCTCGGCTTCCTGCAGTCCGAGACCGACCAGCAACATCTCCTCGTCGGGGTTGTCGATGGTGATGGTCTTCGAGCCGCTCGCCTCCCCGTCGATCGGTTCCTGCAGTGTCACCTCCGCCTCGTAGGAGCCGCCGTCCGTCCAGACATCCGCGTACGTTCCGACGTTGGCGTTCTCGTCGTTGCCACTGGCGGAATTGAGGGTGAACTCTCGGTCCAGCAGCGTCTCGCCGTCGGCAGCCACCCGCACGGTCCCCGATTGCTGCTGGTCGGTGTCGTTGAGGACGTTCACGTCCTCGAGTAGCTGATCGGCGATCCGGTTGACGACGCCGGCACAGCCGGTGACTGCTGCGGTGATAGCGCCACCGCAGAGACCGAGTAGCTGACGTCGCGAGACGGGCTGGCGTCTCATAGCCGACTGTTCGCCCCTGTCCGGGTAAACTCTCGGTTCGATTCTCTACGGGAGAAACGACCCCGTTTCGCCCCGTCCGACCTCGGATCCGAGACACGCCCGAGTGTTCGCACAGGTCCGACCCACCCCGTATGGGAGCTTCTTTTAGCGGCCGGGCCGTGGCTCCGGTATGACCGAAGCCCCCCGCCGCTGGGACGAGACCGCTTGCGGTGTCGCGAACTGCGAGCGCTGTCCCGCACTCGTCGACTCGCGCAGCCAGATCGTCAACGGCGTCGGCCCGACCGATGCCGACCTCCTGTTCGTCGGCGAGGCCCCCGGAGCTAACGAGGACGAACAGGGCGCACCCTTCGTCGGTCGCAGCGGCGACGTGCTCGACGAGGGGCTGCGCGAGGTCGGCCTCGCCCGTCGGGACGTCCGAATCACGAACTGCGTCCGCTGTCGGCCGCCGGAGAACCGGGATCCGACGACCGACGAACGGACGAACTGCCGGGGCTATCTCGACCGCGAGATTGCCGCCGTCGACCCCGAACTCGTCATCACGCTGGGGAAGGTGCCGGCCGAACTCCTCCTGGATCGCTCCGTCGCCGTGACTAGCGAGGCCGGCGATATCGACGAACTGACCGTCGACGGCAAACACTGGCGGCTTCTCGTCTCCGTCCACCCGGCCGCGACGCTGTACGACCCCAGCCAGCGGGCTGTCTTCGAGTCAGCGCTTCAGGCCGCCGCCGAGTACACCGGCGACGGCGGCCAGTCGACGCTGGGAGAGTTCTGACCGGGTAGACCCGCCGACCGTCGAAAGCGAACGCACTTACTGGGGGGACGCGTACGGAGCCGTATGCGTGGTCAACGACAGACCGTGGCGGAGGTAGCCGTCGTCGATTACGGGCTCGGAAATCTCCGGAGCGTCACGCGCGGGCTCGAACGCGCGGGCGCGGCAGTCGATGTAACAGACGATCCCGACACAATCGTCGACGCGGACGGAATCGTCCTTCCCGGCGTCGGCGCTTTCAGCGAGGGGATGGACAACGCCGGCCCGTTCCGCGAGTTACTCGTCGAGCAGGCCGAGGCCGGAACCCCGTTGTTCGGTATCTGTCTCGGGATGCAGATGCTTCTAACTTCGAGCGAGGAGGCCGACCACGAGGGCGAAGGCGAGGTCGAGGGGCTGGATCTCATCCCCGGGACGAACGTCCGGTTTCCGGACAGCGTGAAGGTCCCGCAGATGGGCTGGAACACCCTCTCGGTCCAGCGGACCCATCCGCTCGTCAGCGGTCCCGGCGCCGCCGACCCCGACGGCACCGCCGACTCGGATCGCAGCGTCGACGGCGAGTACGCGTACTTCGTCCACTCCTACTACGCACGACCGGACGACCCGGACGCGGTCGTCGCAACCACGGAGTACGGCCCCGAGTTCGCGAGCATCGTCGCGAACGAGGCAGGCAACGTCTTCGGGACGCAGTTCCACCCGGAGAAGTCGGGCGAAACCGGGCTACAGATCCTCAGAAACTTCGTCGATTTCTGTGCCGACCGGTAGTTAGCGGCGTCGTCGCCAGAACCGAAGGGTCCGCCGCGGTTCCGGCTCCGGGTCGTCTGCGGCCGGCGGCTCGTAGGTCCCCGTTCCGGTCGCCGCGGCCTCGACGCGGCGCAGTTGCCCCGGATTTCCGATTACGAACAGTTTCTCGCCGGCCTCGATCTCACGTCCGCGCTGCGGAATCGTCTCCGTCGTTCCGTCCGTCTGCTCGACCGCGACGACGGTCAGTCCGAGCCGTCCGATCTGTTCCCCGTCGAGCGTCGCGCCCTCGGTCACGGTGAACGAACTCATCGTCTCGTCGGCCTGTCGGAGCATACTCGCGAACAGTCGGTCGGCGCGCTCGTCGACTGGAAGAGTCATGAGCCGGTACCGCGTGTCGGGATCGAGGCTGTCGATGACACTCCGCCGCGCGCTGACGGTTGCGGTGGACCCGGCTGCGGCGCGGAGTTCCGCCGTTCCGATCCGTCTTTCCCCCTGCCAGATCTGGACGGTATCTCCGGGGCTCGCGGTCAGTGCGGGGTCTGCCGTGATCGCCGTTGCAGTCGCGCTCGGCGGCAGCGTCGGTCCGATCCCCGCCTCACGATCACCGACAGCTAGAAACGTCACTTCGCCCTCGACGGTCACTTCCGCATCCACCTGCCCGATTGCGTGTTCCTTCTGCAGTTTCGTCGACAGTGCCGCCTGGAGTTCTTCGATGGTCAGCCCCCGCGAGAAGGTGTAGCTCTTCCCCGCGAGGTCGGCTTTCACCGCGGGTGCGACGGGATCATAGCCGTCGATATCTGCGATGTCTTCCGGGAGTTCCACCACGATGAACCGCCCGGTTGCACGGACGAGCGGGCTGATTCGCGGGTTCAGGCTGTACTGTAGCCGCTTCGAGGACCCGTAACTGTCCCCGAGTTGCCAGCCGGCGATGGCCGTGATTGCGCTCACGACGAGCGTCACGAGGTTGACCCCGACGACGACCGGGTCGAGAATCCGCTCGCTCCCACCGAGAAACTGTACCAGCGCGATCCGACCGTTGAGATAGACCGCGACGGAGCCGAGTCCGAGCAGGAGTGCAGCGCCGTCGGGTAACTGGTTCCCCGTTCGCCACCGGAACAGAAATGCCGACAGCGCGGCGATGCCACCGGACAGCAGCGCAAGCCCGACGAGTCGGTAGCCGACCTGGACGACCGCGAACTCCCCGAGCGTCCCCGGGAGCGCCCCGATCATACGACCGCCTCCCGGAAGGACGCGATTGCGTCCGCCGACCCGGCGATGAGCAGTTCGTCACCGGCGACGAGTTCCGTCGACCGCGGCGGTGCCACGATCCGGTCGGTGCTGCGGCGGACGGCGAGCACTGCGATCCCGAACGTCTCGCGGAACCTCGCGTCCTCGAGCGTGACGCCGTCGAAGGGGCTACCGGTGGCGAGCGGGACGAGCTGGAACTGGTTGTCGCCGCGCTCGATGACATCGATCGTCTCGTACTCGCGGTTCTTCCCGCGCGATTGGACAGTCAACTTCGTCGTCTCCTCGCGGACGACACGGCGGGCCTCCTCCGGCGGCAGCGCGACCGTCACCGAACCCCGCCCACCCGTGGTCGTCGGGGCCTGCAACGGCCGCTCCGCGGTCGCCTCTTCAGTCCCGCCATCGGTTTTCACCCCCGAATCAGCCGGTTTGGGGGCGCTCTCCGTGCCAGCACCGTCCGTTTTCGCGCTGACGACGGGGCCGCTGACGGATCCATCCGGCAGTGTGAGCGTCACCTCGTCACCGATCGCCAGCCCGGTCGGCAGTAGCGTCCTGATCGACACCGCCCGCCGGCCGGTCGGGATTCGCCGCGAAAGCCCCGCGCTCTCCGGTGCGGCAGTGATCTCCGCTAACCCCTCGGAGTCGATTGTCACCGTGACATCGGCGAGAGAGTACGCCTCGGTGAGTTTCTCGGCCACCTTCCGTTCCAGTTCAGCGACCGACAACCCGACCGGGAACTTCCAGGTGGTCGACTGGATCGCCTGCCGGGTGTCCTCGGCCAGCGGCGGGTACCCCTCGATGTCCTCGACGCTCACGGGCTTGATCTTGATCTGGCCGTAGCTGTCGACCCGTTCGAGAAAGTCCGTAGAGAAGTCCGTCCCCCGGAGCCGCGAGAGCGTGAGTTGGCGGGGGACCGTCGCACCGAGTTTGTCCCCCTGCGCGTGTGCCCACAGCGAGAGCATCAGCACGACCAGAATCGCGGTGACACCGGTCGTGCTCTGTGCGACGTTCTCGTCGAGCAACCCGAGCAGCCCGCCCGAGACCCCGGCCAGTCCGCCGGCCAGGACGACGACACCGAGACCCGGGATGCTCACCCCGGTCAGATACTTGAATCCGAATCCGAGTGCGAACGCAACGAGCGCCGGGAAAATTCCGGCAAGCGATCCGAGATAGACGCCGAGCCCAACCTCGACGACGAGTTCCGAAGCCATAGTTCCCGTGGCTCCCGACGGGACTTGAATCGTTCGACCGTGGATATTATAGATGATTTTTTCTCCTCATCTAACCCAAGTGATTATATCTATACGGACTATAGGCTTATAAAGACATAAACTAATATGACACAGAGGGTTACCCGTGTTCAGGTCGTAATCACAGTCGCTCTTCTTTTAGGAGCCACAACTGTTACTGGTACAGGCATAGTCAGCGACCGTGGTAAACTAGGACAGACAACAATAGAACATCAGAACGGAACCACAAACCAGCTAACTCCACAAGATACAACGCAGCTCCGGGCTGAGGAGATCCACATCAGGAAAGATGTTTCCGATTCAGCTGCTGTCACCGCCCAGATCATACATTCTGAGTATGAGAAAAATTATATAAGATTAGGTGGAGTAGTGAATGATAGTATAAATGAATCTCGTGTGGTGCAGAAAATAAAACATATAGCAAATAGATACGAAAAAATAGATACAAAAACACAAAAATTACTATCAGAATATTATACCGGTAGGTTATCTGGCCGAAAATTACTCACACATCTTTTATTAGTCCAAAAACAAGCAGAATCACTGTCCAATGTGAAAAATTCTATAGAAAACAGAGATAACGTGGCAGATGAGATAAAAGAACGTGCTGATTCTCTTGAGGAATCAGTTATTGTTGAACAACCCGCCCTTAGATTGGTAGATGGCGTAATCACCGGAAATCTGAGTAGCATTGATTTATACATGGTATCTGGGAATTCCAGCCTTATTCTTAGCTCTGTGAATAATAATTCATATTTCCGTCAAGCAACTCTCTATTCTGGACGTAATCTGACTGCACCGGATCAGTTCCGCAATACCACATTTTGGGGCGCGGGGAATGCATATGACTATCTAATAGGTCAAGATTTCTATCCGTGGGCGCTTGCTGAAGGTAATCTTGAATCAATCACTGTTGGCCGCGATGAGACCTCAGTATATAGTCAGATCTATAAGTTCGAGATCCTCCATTCTCAAGGTAAGATTACCACTTACTTCGATGGTGGAACAAAAAACATATTCCATGAAGCGCAAAGAAAACCAATCAATGAACAGCCTGTCACCGCAAGGAGAGTGAATGGAACTTCTGATATCATTGCCGCAGTGAACAAAACTGTCCCGTCTGGGCCAATGCAAATATCTGTGACGGACACCAGCGGAAAACCTATACCCGGGGCAACTGTAAGGATTAGTGGCGCTCTTATTAATGGAACAATTACGTCAATGACTGACCCTCACGGCAGCGTCCACACCATCCAACCCTATGGCAGATTTACTGTCAAAATCATCACTCCTGAAGGTCATAAGGCGAGTCTTTCATCTTTGTAGGTGGTGAATTATCAATCGAAGCTGGGACAAAAGCTAATTCAACAGCTATTGGGTTACCTCAAGTGTTTTTGTATTGCCAGCCTGTACATCAGAATGAGACAACCTACAGGTGATTACTTATATATTTTGATCCGTCCGATTAGTTTGCTCGTCTACTCACAAATTATGTCAGATGATATTAATGATGCTGCCCAATTAACAGAAAACATTTAACGGTGGCGTTGCGACGTTCCTATAGCCCCTGCCACATGAGCATCGGAAGTAGTGGTAGTTAATGATGATGTGTTGGTGATGACGGGGGCCACGAACCCAAACGCTCAGATTGAAAGACTACAAATCATAAAACTATGACAAGAAACGACATACGCGAAAAGACACGAGCGGTATTCCTTGCTGCGCTCATGGTGCTGTCCGTTTTTGCTGTGGGCGCATCCCTTGCTGGGACTGCAACCGCAGTTAACCAGGGAACCGCTACTGCCGGTAACGACGCACCGACCGAGACAACCACTCACACGCTGAGTGCAGTGACGGACTCGGCAGAAGAAGACAGTAGCATACAAGGCATTGCAATCGAGTACGGTAGTGAAGTTGATCTCTCCAATGTCGCCGATGGAGATATTACTGTCTCTATTGGTGGACAAGAAAGAGATCTTAGCGCCACGTTCGTCAGCGACAGTGAAAATCGGGTACACGCTGAACTCTCCGACTCAGTAGATGGCCCAGACGCCGGAACCTCCATTGAGGTTCAGATTGACAACGTCGTTAATCCTGGCAGCGACGTTAGCGTGACGCTTTCCACTCACGACTCGTCGTTCACTGTCGATCAGGCATCGCCGGGTGGCGAGATTGGCAGCACCACCGCAACATTGGCTATTGGCGCTGAACAGGTTGCTAGCGGTGATATTGATGGCCGGATCTTCTGGGAAGGCCAAACCGTCACCGTTGATCTTAGCAACACGGGTCTCAGCCCTAATGCTCAGGTGGATATTCGAGAGGTGACATCTCGGGCGAACAACGGTGAACCAACCTCTTCACGGCTGGCCCGATCGGTTACTGTCGCACAAGATGGTACCATCTCGTTCGACACGAATCGTCTTCGTGGTGAGGGCTTCTACGTCCTCCGCAGCGGTGGTCAATTCCTCAGCGGCAACTCCTTCAACCAGTCAATTACTGGCGCAGACGAGTTTGAGTTGCTCCAGCAAGACCTGAACACGGAGTTCGCCGATGATTCCGTCGCCTTCGATGGATCCTCATCCGTCAGCATTGCATCGCTCCGTGGTGAGTTTGACGTTGAAATTAGCGGTACACTCAATGGTGACCCTCTCGATAGCGAAACCCTTAATTCCATCTTCGGTGGCTCTGAGGGCGATCAGATCGTTACTGTCCGTGACGTACAGGACGGCGACGATCTCACCGCGGATTTCAGTAGTGTTGACGAAGCTGGTGATTATGAGTTTACCTTTGAGGCTACCGATACAACTGCCTCTGATACCGCCAGCATAACCGTAGAAGAACAAGTTGATACCGATGCGACGATCGTTGGCGGCCCCTACACTGAACAGCGCGGTGACATTGTTGAGGTGACCGTTGACCTTTCGGGCACTGACAACGCACAGATCTCGATCGGTAGCGATAATGCTGGTTACTCCGCAGTTGTCAATGTTACAACTGAAAACCGTGGTGATGAGTTCACCTTCAGTTGGAACTCCTACGCCGCCGGTGCTGGGCACCCTGAAGCCTTCCAGCCAGTCAGTGATAATATCGAAAACCTCGAAGTTGAACTCAGCGAAGATATCCAAGTCGGTGGCGGTGACGATGATCAAATTCTCGCTGCCGGAACATATGACGTTGAAGTGACGCCTAACTACCAGCGTTCCGGTGCAGAATCCACCGATGCTAGTACGATCAGCCTTAACCAGCGTTCAACTAATAGTGTGAATACGTGGGTCACCACAACTGATGCACTCGATGCCGTTGATAGTGCGGATGATCCACTTGCTACCCTTAATAATGAGATCGGCTCGAGCGTTACAGAGTCCGGCTATGTCGCCGAGGGTGATGTTCTTATCAGCGAAATTGATGCCAGCGGCATTGAGGGCGCGCTGGAGGCCGTTTCCGCTGATGGTGCATCTGATACCGCGGCCTTCCGAGCCGCAGTTGGCGACGTCATCAATCTTAACTTCACACAAGAAAACCCAACACGGAACCGTCAGCCGATACAAATTAACTACGGGCAAGTCACTCCTGCCCAAACTACGGTTGTTGCTGACGAGAATAACGATACATACTACGTCGCACTTGAACTTAGCGACTTCACCGATCAAACTGCACTTGATATCCGTCGGAACATTCGCGACGGAATGACCTTCGAAAGCGAATTCAAGGTCAACCCAGGTAACGAAGAGAATCTTGAAAGCTATCGGTTTGGGCTTGTTCCGCCAAACTCAGACGGTGAGTTTGTTGCACAGACTGTGACGGATAGCTGGGAAGCAGTTAACAGAGAAGCTGAAGTTAACCGTGAAGGAGACGAAATTGTTGTTGAAGCGGCAGAAGGTCAGACGATCAGTGGGACAACAACGGTCGCACCCGGAACTGAACTGACCTTCCGTGTCTCTAGCACAAACGCAGCCGAACCCTTCGTCATTCCTGGCCTCACCGCAACCGTTCAGGAAACCGGTGAGAATGAGCTCAACGAATGGTCTGTCAATGCAGACTTCTCGGAGACCACCCCAGGTGACGAATTCAACTTTGTGCTGCGTGACTTCCGGAACCAGCTCGGTGAACGCATCACTGTCTCTGGTAGTGTCGCCGAGCCTGGTGAGCCGCGCTTCCAGGTCAGTAACCTCAATCCCGAGGAAGCAACGATTGCACCTGGCGATACGCTCACCGTTTCTGCAAGCGTGACGAACAATGGCGGGGCAGCAGGGACACAGACCGTTGCGCTTGAACTTGATGGTGATGTCCTCGCAGAACAGGAGATCACTCTCGAAGCTGGCGCAAGCCAGACTGTCTCCTTCGATGTCTCTGGTAGTACCACTGAAGGTCTTGAAGAAGGCGACTATACGCACAGCATCACAACAAACGACACGTCAGCCAGCGGCACGCTGACCGTTGACTCGCCTGATCCAGCCTTCTTCGAGATTACCAACTTCAGTCCCGAAGAAGCAACTGTTTC
Source organism: Halovenus carboxidivorans (assembly GCF_009831575.1). Classification (GTDB taxonomy): domain Archaea; phylum Halobacteriota; class Halobacteria; order Halobacteriales; family Haloarculaceae; genus Halovenus; species Halovenus carboxidivorans. The sequence continues at coordinate 705,038 of NZ_WUUT01000001.1, forward strand.
CCCGGGTGACGAAGTCGAAGCGACCGTTACCGTCGAGAACACTGGCGAAGTTGAGGGCACCCAGACGGTGACTCTCGAAGCCGACAGTGGTCTCGGCGAGCTCGGTTCGCAGGAAGTCACGCTCGGTGCAGGTGACTCCGCGAACGAGACCTTCACCTTCCAGGTCCCATCCGACATCAGTGAGACCACTGAGGTCACGCACACTATCAGCACTGCAAATGACAGTGTCAGTGGCACGCTGACTGTTGAAGTCGACAGCCAGGACGGTCAGGATGGCCAAGACGGTCAGGATGGCCAAGACGGCCAGGATGGCCAAGACGGCCAGGATGGCCAAGACGGCCAGGATGGCCAAGACGGCCAGGATGGCCAAGACGGCCAGGACGGCGGTAGCGGCTCCGACGACAGCGGACCTGGCTTCGGCATTGCCGCAGCCCTGATCGCCTTCGTCGGCGCTGCACTGCTGGCGTTCCGTCGACGCGAGAACTAACGACCGAATCGGCTCGGTCGTCCTTGCGGTATTTTCCTTTTTTTTTGCGCCGACCAGCGGCGGCGCTGCCTTGCCTCTTCGTCGAGAGTCGCTGCGTTGACTGCCTAACAATAAGACATATACTCCCGATAGCCCAACCAGCGTGTAGATGCTCGGCCAGATCAACGACGCGTTGGCGTCTCTCGCCGGATTCGCTGAGCCGGTCGGGTGGATCACGCTCGGACTGTTCGCGCTGGCAATTACGCTCGAGGCGGTCGACCGCGAGTACGCCCGAACGGTCTACGTCGGTGCGTGGCTGGTCTTTTCGGTCTTCTGGCTGTTGTTGATCCAGCCGTTTTTCGTCGTCGATCAGAGCGTGATTCGCGGTGTCGGTGCGGTCATCGCCGTGCCGCTGTCCGTCCTCGCCGCGAAGGTGTTCTACGAGGGGCGAGACTCACTCTTTACGCTCTCGCGAGCGGTGGCGCTGATGGGATTCATCTACGTACCGGTGTTGATGATCCCGCCGCTCCGTGAACAGTTCATCCTGCTCGTCACGAATCACACGCGGGCGATCATCGAACTGTTGGGATACAACCCGCCCGTCGTGACGGAGCTGTCGGATCTGACAGCGGAGCAGATCCCGGCCGGCTCGAACCCCGATACCACCCGTGAGATCAGCGGCAAAACCGACATGTACGAGAACACGTTCGTCTTCTTCCAGGGTGACGCGACGATCACCTACACGATCATCACCGACTGTACCGGAATCGGCAGCATGGCTGTCGTGCTCGGACTCGTCAACGCCGTCAGCGCCGACTGGCGTCGCAAACTCAAAGCCAGCGCGCTCGCTGTCGGAATCATCTACGCCGCAAATCTCGTCCGAAACGTGTTCATCTCGCTTTCGTACGGCCACCAGTACGCTCACTTCTTCCCGGATCTCACGATGGCGGTCTGGGGACTCGACAACCCGTTTCGCGTGTCGTACATCTGGGCAGACCGAATCATCGCACAGAGTGCGTCCGTCGTCGCGATGATCCTCATCATCTGGCTGATGATCCGGATCGTTCCGGAAGTGATGGAACCGATCGAGGATCTGCTCTACCTGCTGACCGGAGAGGAGTACGACCTCGCAGGAGCGCTCGATATCGACACCGAGGAGACACAGCCCGACCCCGCGGACTAATCCGGCAGTCCAGCCAGCGCCGAGAGCGAGTCTTCCTCGATTGGGTGTAGATCACCGGGGACGACGAGCAGATGCAGCGGCGGGCCGAACGACTCCGTTGCAAGCGCCGACAGTCGGTCGGCCCTGACGGTCGGGTCGTCGCTGCCGGCCTGGCCGACGACGACGCCGACCGGGTCGTCCAGTTCGCTCGCGAGCAGAGCCGCTGCCGTGTCGCCGCTCATGAACCGCTCGTTTTCCCCGTCGATGTCGAGATAGACCAGCGTGTGCAGGCCCCGCTGTCGATTTGCTCGGATCGTCTCGATCACGCTGTCGGGAACGCCGCCGTGTGTCTCCTCGAACGGTAGCGTCGTCGCTTTCCCGAAGCGGTAGTTCTGTAACCCGGTGAGCGAACTCGCTGCGGTCTGCGCCGTCGTTCCGTGGACGACCTGTGTGTCGATGTGTCGGTCGTGCGCACGGAGTCGGAGGTCGACGTGCGTTGTCGAAATCATCGTGTCCCCCGCGGTAAGGAAGACGGTGTGGCCGTCTTCGGCCGCGTCGAGGATCGGCTCCGGATGCTGCTCGACGCCTGCTCTGTCCCGTACCGCTATCTCGATGTCGTGCGTCGCTTCGAGCGTCCCGACATCCGTCCCCGCGAGCCGACTCGTGTACCACTCAGCGAACGCCTGATCCGCCGTTGCGAGGACATCCCGCCCGCGGACCGTAATCGACCGTTCGTCGTACAGTCCGAGTCCAACAAACGAAAGCATACCGGACGTTGGCGGGGCGAGGGGATAACTGCTGTACTTTCAGTCCGGTTCAGCCACAGATTGCACCGACTCTGTGGCCTGCTGTGCTGTAGATCTGGAGATTTGCTATCGCAATATACGATTTATCGGTGTGGCCTCGAACGGGTGGTGACACAACCATTAGGTCACTCCGTCTCCTCTCAGTGGGTATGTCGTTACGACAGCCGCCCATCGAGCACTCGACGAAACAGACCGATTTCGGTGGCTGGGAGATGCCCGTCGAGTTCGACTCGATTCGGACGGAACACACCGCCGTCCGCGAGGCCGTCGGCAAGTTCGATGTATCACACATGGGTGAGATAACCGTCTCGGGGCCGGACGCGACGCGGTTGCTCCAGCGGCTCACGACCAACGATGTCGCGGATCTCGAGCCCGGGGAAGGCCAGTACGCCGCGATCACCGACGAATCGGGCATCATGCTCGACGATACCGTCGTCTACCGACTTCCCGAAGCGGAGTCCGAGACCTTCCTGTTCATCCCTAACGCCGGCCACGACGAGGAGATCACCGAGTGGGCAACGTCACACCGTGACCAGTGGGGGTTCGAGGCGACGGTCACGAACAGGACCGAAGAGTACGCGATGATCGCCGTTCAGGGGCCGGACTCCCCGGACGTGCTGGGTGAGAACACCGACGTTGATCTCTCCGAACTCTCACGGTTCGAGATAACGGACGGAACGGTCGCGGGCGCGCAGGCGCTCGTCGCCCGGACGGGCTACACCGGAGAGCAGGGCTTCGAGTTGCTCTGTCCGTGGTCGGCCGGCCAGGAGGTCTGGACGGCGCTGGAGTGTCAACCCTGTGGACTGGGGGCGCGAGACACGCTTCGCCTGGAGATGGGTTTTCTGCTCTCCGGGCAGGACTTCGACCCCGAGGAGAACCCTCGCAACCCCTACGAGGCGGGAATCGGGTTCACGGTCAAACTCGACACCGAGTTTCTCGGCCGTGACGCCTTAGAGGGCGTCGACGTCGAGGGTCCGGAAGAGAAGCTAATCGGCCTCGTCATGCGCGAACGCGGCGTCCCGCGAGCGGGCTACGCCGTCGAGACTCCCAGCGGCGAGCAGATCGGTGAAGTCACCAGCGGAACGATGAGTCCCACGCTCGGCGACCCCATCGCGCTCGCCTACCTCCCGGCGGAATACGCCGGCGAGGACCGAACCGTCCGGATCGTCGTTCGCGGCGAACCGAAGAAAGCACGTACGACCACGACACCATTCCTATCATGAGCTTCACTGTCCCAGACGACTGCCGGTATCTCGACTCGCACGAGTGGGCACGCCAGCAGAACGGAACCGTCCGTATCGGAATCACAGACTTCGCACAGGACGAACTCGGTGACGTCGTGTTCGTCGAACTCCCCCGAGAGGGCGACGAACTCGAACAGGGCGCGGAGTTCGGCGTCATCGAGTCGATCAAGGCCGTCTCGGATCTGTACGCCCCCGTCTCGGGGACGGTCACCGCGACGAACGAAACGCTGATCGACGACCCGGAACTGGTCAACGACGACCCCTTCGGTGACGGCTGGATGCTCGAAGTCGACCTCGACGACGAGAGCGAACTCGACGAACTGCTCTCGCCCGAGGAGTACCGCGAACAGATCGAATAACAACGGACCAGACGTTCTCTCGGCACATTCTGTGTGGAGTCGCATCGCCGTGCGCGCTTTCGATGTATCCTATGTCGCTATACAGAATGCCCCGCTCGTGCGCCGGCTCGTAAGCTCTTTATATCTTTTAGGCAAGCCTAAAATATGCGCAGACACGAGACAGAGCACCGCCGGGCAGTTCCCCGGCTATGAGCGGGGGGTCACAGTACCTGCTGGCGTTGTACATCGCCGAGCACCGGTTGACACCGCCCATTCCGCCCGGCGACCTCGCGGAGATGCTCGACCGCTCGCCGGGGTCGGTGACGGAGATGTTGGAGCGACTCGACGGACGGTCTCGTCGAGTACGAGAGCTACGAGGGTGCGACACTGACCGAATCCGGCCGCGAAGGCCGTACACGAAACGTGCGTCGCGCTATCGTGGTTCTTCCGGGAGGTGCTCGATCTCGCTGACCACGAACAGGTGGCGGTAGAGATCGCCAGCACGGTCAGCCCAGAGGTAGCGGAACGGATCGTCTCGGTCCTCTCCGCGGAGTTCGAGTCCGACGCTCCCTCACCGAACTGAGCCGTCAGCCGGCGTACTCGACGGCTTCGTCCGGAACCGTCCCGTCGGGATTCCAGCCGCGGGCCTCGTAGTACTCCTGGCGGGCGTCCTCGAAGCCGTCGAGATCGTACGGCAAGGTATCGTCTCCGCGGTCGAAGCCGCGCTGGTTGTTGAAGTGCCGCTCGAGTTCGACGACCTTCGCCCCGATTGCCCGCAGGTCGTCTATCTCCGCGCCGAACAGCGTCTCCATGCGTTCGGGCTGGCTGGCGAGCATCCCCCGGGAGAACCGACAGACGACGCCGCAGTCTTCGAGCGCACGCGTGTTCTCCTGAATCGCCACTGCCGCGGCCTTGCCGCTCAGCCCCTTCGGGTCGAAGGCCTGGTCGCCGCTGACCAGCGGGTACTCCCAGGCGTAAAACGTCGAGTACATGTGGTCAGCGCCGCGGTTCGCGACCGCGTAGGCCAGCCCCTGGCCGTTGAGCGAGCGTCCCTCGTGAGCGGCGAAATCCAGGCCCTTGACCGTCCAGTTTTCGACGCCGAGATCGGTGTGAATCCGGTCGATCCCCTCCGCGAGCTTGTCGCCCACCCCCTCACGGTGAGCGATCTTCTCGACCAGATCGCGGATCAACTCGGCGTTGCCGAACTCGTCGTTGGCCGCCAGATAGGCTGCGATGGTGTTGCCACAGGAGATCGTATCCATCCCCAGATCGTCACACAGCTCGTTCGCCTGCATCACGTCGACGATGTCGTCGACGGCGCAGTTCGAGCCAAACGCCGCCAGCGTCTCGAACTCCGGTCCCTCCGTCTCGACCCCGCGTTCCTCGTCCCGGGTCGGGAGCTTACAGGCGAAGGCACACTGCGAGCAGGTGCCTTTCTTGTACTTTTTCGCCTCGACCGCCGCCCCGTTGATGCCTTCGACGCCCTCGAACTGCCGGTCGCGCCAGTACCGCGTCGGCAGGCCGTCGACCTCGTTGGCCAGGTCCGTCACCGAGGTCGTCCCCTGCCGTTTCATGATGTGGTCGCTCGTCGCGGCGTCGCGGTGGATCTCGGTCTGGATCTCCGGCACGTCGATCTCGGGCGCGGAGTCACCCGCGAAGGTGATCGCTTTCACGTTTTTCGCGCCGAGGACGGCACCGAGGCCGCCGCGGCCGAACGCCCGGCTCTCGGTGGTCATGATCGACGCGAAGCGCACCTGGTTCTCGCCGGCGGGTCCGATCGCCGCGATGTGTTCGGCGTCGAGGCCGCGCTCCTCCTCGACGTGGTCGGTCACCTCGGAGACGGTCGCTCCGGCCAACTCCGGAGCGGCCTCGAACTCGACTCCCTCGTCGGTGACGTGCACGACTGTCAGTTCGTCCGCCGAACCGGTGAGTTCGACGACGCTGTAGCCTGTTGCGGCGAAGTTCCGGGACATGAACCCCCCGGCGTTCGAGGAACACAGCCCGTCCGTCAGCGGCGAGACTGCCGTCGCGTTCATCCGGCCGGTGAAGCTCATCTGGGACTGCTGCATCGGGCCGGTCGAGAAGTACAACCGGTTCTCGGCACCGAGCGGATCGACGTCGAACGGGATCCGGTCGTGGGCGAGTCGGGTCGCGATCCCGCGGCCGCCGACGAACGACTCGCGGATCTCTGGAATCGATTCGGTCGCTGTCTCCCCCGCTGTGAGGTCGATCGACAGGAGTGGGCCGACTGCGTGAAGCATACCGATGCATCTCGATAGTCGAAGATAAATCTGCTGGCGCGTCACCCGCCGGCTACGTGAGGACCAGCAGCGCGAACCCGCCCACGCCGAGGAGATTGACTACGACCATGACGATGATGAACTGCTTGATTCGCCGGAACCTGTCCTCGTCCAGCCCCGCATCCGTTGCGCTGTTCATTGTTATGTGCTACCGGTTGCCACTTTGATTGATGTTACTTAAGACTTACTCTGATTATCAAAACATGTCCGTCCGGGTCGGGAGCGTCGCGTTCAGTCCGCGGACTGCTCGGTTTCGTCGCGGTCCGCCGACAGCCACCGGTACGGGCCGGTCGCACCCAGTAGCCGTCCGGACTCGGCGACCGCCTTCCCGAACCGGGCCGCCAGTCCGATTCCGCTGGCCGCTGCCGCCGTCGGGCCGTGTCTGAGAAGGTGTCTCGCGGGGTCGGTGAGCGCGCTCACGTCGTCGTGGTGGAGTTCGTACCGTTTCGGGTACGAGCGAACGTGTATATCACCCTCTCCGAGCGAGCGCCGGTAATCCATCCACTGCCCCTGAAAGCTCCCGACGTGGACCTGATAGCCCGCTTCGGTCGGCCGCGGAACGGCGTCTTTCCAGACCGTGATATGCTCGTCGCGGTCGAGTGCCTCGGCTTCCAGCAGGCGCCAGACAGACAGCGCCGTCCCACACTCCGGACACGCGTCTTCGGTGTAGGAGACGACGGCCTGACAGTCGTGACAGGGGCCACGGTAGGTCCACTCGTGGCTCGTCTCGCAGTGCTCACAGACCGGCTGAAACACCGCGAGCGACTCGCCACAGTTGACACACGTCCGCGCAGAGGCTGTCATACGGTACTAACTACCCGTCGTACGAATATACCGCTGTCGTCGCGGTTCGATATCCTTTTATTCGCAACTCCGGTACGACCAGTAACTCGCTGGCGGTCACGGGCACCAGCGGGCACCTGTCACACAGGTCGGGATGTGAGCCTCACGGCTTGAACCACACAACGCCCGTGGGTGAATACCCATGGCAAAGAGCTTCTACGCACACATCCGGGACGCCTGGAAGGACCCGGACGACGGCAAACTCGCGGAACTGCAGTGGCAACGACAACAGGAGTGGCGCGACCAGGGCGCTATCGAGCGCGTCGACAACCCGACGCGACTCGACCGTGCCCGCTCGCTCGGCTACAAGGCCAAGCAGGGCATCACGGTCGTTCGCGTCAGCGTCCGTAAGGGCGGGGCGCGCAAACAGCGCTTCAAGGCCGGTCGCCGCTCGAAACGACAGGGTGTCACGCGGATCACCCGACGGAAGGACATCCAGCGCGTCGCCGAGGAACGCGCCGCGCGCAAGCACCCGAACATGCGCGTGCTCAACTCCTACTGGGTCGGGGAAGACGGCAGCCAGAAGTGGCACGAAGTCATCCTCGTCGACCCCGAACACCCCGCAATCGAGAACGACGACGACCTCAACTGGATCTGCGACGACACCCACAAGAACCGCGCGCTGCGCGGTCTCACCAGCGCCGGCAAGCAGAACCGCGGACTCGGACAGCGCGGCAAGGGCGCGGAGAAGACCCGCCCGAGCCTCAACGCCGGCAACGGTCGCGGCAAGTAATCCCCCTCGCTATTTTGCGGCCTGACAGACTGTCTGCGTGACGCTGGCGAGGTCGTACTCCTCGGCGTCTGTGGTGAACACCTCGGCTCCGTCGACGAACACCCGGAACGATCCGTCGTCGACCGGGGTGAGATCGACGTCTTCGACGACCTCTCCACAGTCCTGAATCACCGCGTCGCGCACTTCGATTGCCATCCCCAGGCCGCCACAGGCCTCGCAGTAATCGATCTCGACGCGCATCGTGTGACAGGATACGAACTACCCACGAAAAAACACATCGGCGGGCCGATACCGCAGACAGACGCGTCAGTCCTCTACTCCGAGTTCGTCGAGCAGCGTCTCCGCCGCGGCCGCCGAGGACGGCGGTCCGCGCGCGGTGATCAGATCGCCGTCGACGGTGACGCTCGTGTCGGCGTCGAGTTCGGCGTCCCAGTTCGCGCCGGCCGCACGGACCTCCTCTTCGACCCAGTACGGCAGTTTCCGGCCGTCGGGCATCAGGTCGTGGTCGTCGACGATGCCGTCCTCCCAGGCGTCGGGGAAGCCGGTCACGTCCCGGTCCGCGACCAGGATCTCCCCGTCGGAGTCGCGCGTCCACGCGAGGATGCCGACGGCGTGACAGACGACCAGGGCGATGCCGTCCTCGCCCTCGACGGCGGTCCGCAGCGCCGCCCGAGCCTGCTTGTCCTGGTTCACGTCCCAGCAGGTGCCGTGCCCGCCGGGGAAGACGACGGCGTCGTACTCGCTCGCGTCGACGGTCGCGATCGGTTCGGGGTCGGCCAGTCGCTCGTCGGTCTCGTGGACCTCGCTGACGTGTTCGGCCGTCTCTTCGCCGACCTCCTCGGGGTCGATCGACCGCTCGTCGATCTCGGGCTTCTCGCCGGTCGGTGTCGCGACGGTGATGTCGATCCCGGCCTCGGTGAGGCGTTCGAGCGGCGTGATACACTCCTCGCCCCAGTAGCCGTGCTCACTGACGATGAATAGTGCAGAACTCATGTGCAACGACGGGTAGGAGACGAACACTTGTCCGGCTTGTGGACTGGCCGACCCTTGCCGCTGGCAGAAGGAATATCAGTCGCTCCGCGCCCTCTCGCGCTCGGATCGACCCCCGGAACAGTGGCCTGTAAGAGGATCGGACCGGTATCGAGGGGTAGTGAGTTCTGACGACGACGAGACCCGGGTGGGCGAACGCGGCGTGAAACTCCCCGGCGGCCAGCGCCGGCGCATCGCCGTCGCTCGGGTCGTGCTCGCCGACCCCCCGATCCTGATCCTCGACGAGGCGACCAGCGCCGTCGACACCGAGACCGAACTCGCGATCCGGGAGTCCGGCGAACGGCTCGCGGCCGACCGGGCGACACTCCCTGTCGCTCACCGGCTGTCGACGATCAAAGACGCCGACGAGACTCTCGTCCTCGAAGACCGGAGGTCGTCGAGCGCGGCGACCACGAAGCACTGCTCGACCAGGACGGCCGGTACGCCGCGTGGTCCGTGCGGGCCGGCGCGGTCGACTTCGAGCGTCGGGCGGAGGCGCTGGCCGAGGACTGACGGAAGACTTACCCCGACCCTGCTGTTACCCACCGCCGATGTCGACGGCTCGCTCCGGCGCGGTCCCCGACTGGCTCGGCGCCCGTCTCGGCGTCGATAGCCGGGCACTCGCGGCCTTTCGGGTCGCCCTGGGGCTGGTTCTGCTGGTCGACGTGTTCACCAGACTCCGTTCGTTCCGTGCGCTGTACACCGATGCGGGGGCGGTCCCGCGCTCTGTCGTCCTCACCGAGTACGGCGGGGCCTACGAACTCCTGCTCGCCGCTCCCGACCCCTGGCTCCCCCTGGCGGCTCTGTTCGTCACCACGTGCTGTGCGCTCGCGCTGATCGCCGGCCGTCGCGCGCGACTCGCCGCCGTCGGCGCGTTGCTCGGGCTGGTCGTCATCCAGATGCGCAACCCCTACGTCCTCAACGGCGGCGACGTGATCCTCCGGACGTTCGTCCTCTGGGCGGTGTTCCTGCCACTCGGGGAGCACTCCCTCCGGGGGCCGGGCGAGCGCGTCGTCTCTATCGCGACCGCCGGGATCATCACACAGGTCGTCATCGTCTACGCGGTCAACGCCACGCACAAACTCGACAGCGAAGCCTGGCGCTCCGGCGAGGCCGTCGCCGACGTGTTCGGGACCGCCCAGTTCACCTATCTGCTAGCGGACTGGCTGGCCGACCCGCTCATCGGATCGGGAGTGCTGACGGCCGCCACCTACGCGTGGTTCGTCCTCCTTCTCGGTTCCCCGCTGCTCGTCCTCTCGACGGGGCGGGCGCGGACGGTGCTGGTCTCGCTGTTCGTCGCCTTCCACGTTGGCATGTTGCTCACGCTGTCGGTCGGTCACTTCCCGCTGATTTCGATCACCGGGCTGCTCGTGTTGTACCCCGCCGGCGCGTACGCGTGGGCGGCCCGAACTGCGGGGAAGATCCGGCGGCGCCTCGGTATCGATCCGCCGTCTCTCCCCGACGCGCTGTCGGCTGGAGCCGTTCCGGTCGATCTACCCGGCGGCCGCCTTCGCGCGGCCCTCCCCGCCCCGGTTCGCCGCCGCGGCCGACAGCTGTTTTTCGTCGGAGTGCCCGCACTGATTATCTTCGTCAGCCTCCTCTCGGCCGTGAGCGCGGCCGGGCTGGTCGACACTCCGGAGACGGCCGACAGCGCCATCGAAACGTCCGATCTCGGACAGGACTGGCGGATGTTCGCCCCCGATCCGCCGGAGCGGTCCTGGTGGCTCGCCACGCCGGCCACACGGCCTGACGGACGCTCTGTCGACGCCTTCCACGACGAACCGCTCGCTCGCGACTCCCCGAAGCAGGCCGAACGGATGCCCGGATTCCGCTGGCGGAAGCTCTACCAGAAACTCATCTTCCAGAATGTCACCGCTCACCGCACCGAGTACGCACGGTATCTCTGTGAAACTCGGAACGTAGAGCAGGTCACACTCTACTACGGCTACCACTCCAGCGAGCCGGGCCGTATCGAGGCCGGCGGTGAGATCCTTCTCAGCCACACCTGCTCCCGCACGGACGGTTAGTCCTCGACGACTTCGAGTCCGCGGTTGTTGACGGCGCTGGGGTCCAGTCCGACCTCTTCGAGGAAGTCCTTGTACTCCCGTTCGCACTGTTCGGCGTCCTGCTGGCGCTCGGAGGCGTGATCGCAGAGTTGGACCAGATCCTCGGGCACGTCGTTGGTGTGGACGATCCAGTGGTTGACGAGATCGGAGAGCCGCCGGATCGGGGAGGTGAAGTGGCCGTAGATCTCGAAGTTCAGCGCGTGGTGGCCGCCGAAGGGGTCGTTCATGTACTTCGCGCGGGGCATCACCTTCATCACCGCCCACTGGATCTTGTCCAGTTGGCGCTGTGGGGCCTCCTCCAGGGTCGCGTTGACGGCCTTCCGCGGGTCGTCCCAGGCCTCGCCCGGCACGCTCACGCCGTCGAGTTCCTGGATCTCCCGGAGGGCGTCGTTCCACTCGTCGGGGCTCGGTTGCGGGTGGACGCGGTACATCGCCTCGACGCCGCGGTCCCACATCAGTTCGTGGGTGACCGCCTTGTTCGCCTTCAGCATGCACTCCTCGATGATAGTGTGTGCACGGTCGCGGCGGGGGTTGAGCACGAGCGAGCCGTCCTCCTTGCGGAGTTCGTGCATCCGGTCGGCGAGTTCCCAGACCAGTTCGGTCTTCTCGGCCAGGTCGATGTCCGCGTCTTCGAGGAACTCGTCGGCCGCGTCGGGGTCGTCGAGAATGTCCTCACACTGCGTGTAGGTCAGGCGGGCGTCGCTGCGGATGACCGACTTGTAGATCTCGATGGTCTCGTAGCCCAGCGTCTCCTTGTCGAGGTGCATCTCGACGGTGTGCGCGAGGCGGTCCTCGTGGGGGACCAGCGAACAGACGGTCTCGGCCAGCACCGGCGGGAGCATGTGGACGGTGTGGGCGGGCAGATAGACGGTGTTCGCGCGGCGCCGGGCCTCGTCCCACATCTCGGTGTCCGGGGTCACGTAGTGGGTCACGTCGGCGATGTGGACCCACAGGACGTACTCGTCGTCGCGCTCCTCGACGGAGATCGCGTCGTCGAAGTCCTGCGCGTCGATGGGGTCGGTCGTCCACGTCGTCAACTCGCGCAGATCCTCCCGGTCACCGATCTCTTCCCGAATCTCCGCCTGCACGTCTTCCGTCCGGGCCTCGGCTTCTTCGATCACCTCGGGCGGAAACTCGTAGGGCATCTCGAACTTCTCGAACAACTCCTCGCGCTTGTTCTCCAGGTGGCGGGCCATCTCCTCGTCGATTTCGACGGGGCCTTGGCCCTCGGCGGTCCCGGCTTCGGCCTGCTCTGAGTCACTCATACCCCCGGCTACGGCCGACCGGTAATTAGAGGTGTCGCCGCCGCGACGACCGCCCTCAGTTCTCGTCGGAGCGGCCGAACAGGAGGCTGCCAAGCCGAAAGCGGTCCTCTGCGGTCTCCGCTCGATCGGCTTCGGAGTCGGCGGCTCTGCGTGCGAGGATCCGCTCGTAGTTCTCGACGATCTGCTGGCGGTTGCGCTCTTTCTGTTCGAGTCGGCGTTCGAGGGCGGCGATCTCCAGTTTGAGCATTCGGTTTTCGGCTTCGAGGGCGTTGACGGTCGCCGACAGACGGTCGCGGTCGGCCCGGAGGCGCTCGAGTTCGCCGTCGGGGACCAGATGGACCGGCTCGGTCTCTGACTCGTCCCGGCTCCGGTCGGAAGGGTCGGACATACGCGTCTGCTCGAATACGTGATCCCGACTGAAAAGTAACCGTCAGTCGACTGTCAGACGTGCCGCGGGCCGGCGGTTCAGCGACTCCAGTCAGCACCACCGTTCGTACTGGTACGCGCGGGCCGGGTTGTGCGACTGCGGCGCCCGGTCGGTGTCGTCGTAGCGCTCGCGGTGTTGCTCGTAGCCGATGCTCAGGTCCCCCTCGGGGTCGAACTCGCGGGGGAGCGTCTCCTCGGCCTTGCGCCTGTTCCAGCCCGCGAGTTTCCGGAGCGCGGTGTCGTCGCCCAGATCCTCGATTTCGAGTTCGGACGCGGCGGCATCGAGCGCGTCGGCCCCTCGCTCGCCGCGGACGACGAAGGTCGTCGCGTCGTCCGGGCTGGCGACGTTGCCAGCGGCAATATCGGCCGCTCGGCCGGTGAAATCCGCACACTCCTCACAGCCGGGCAGTCCGGCCGCGTCGAACGCCTCGACGTCCGTTTCGAGCAGCGTCTCCGACTCGCCGTAGGCGAACAGTTTTCCGTCGGCCACGTCGAGGTGATCGACCGCCTCGGGTTCGACCCCGTGTTCGACCAGAAGCGAGGTCAGCCGGTCGTACTCGAAACTGCGGGTGCAGAACAGCGCGACCGTCAGCGCGATCTCGCTGCCCTCGCCCGGTCGCCCGAACGACTCCAACGCTTTCGCGCCCTGGATCACACACGGCGTGCCGACCAGCGCCAGATCCGGATCGTCGAGGTCGGATTCACCGACCACGCGGTCGATCTCGCCGAGTTGCATCGTCTGGTTGAAGATCGACCCGCCGCTTTCGAGCAACTCCTCGCGGCTGGTCGCGAGCATCGCCTCGCCGCGCAGCGGTTCGTCCTCGCGCTCGCGAGCGACGACGGCACCGTCGATCTCGCCGGCCTCGAGCAGGCCCGCGAGCAGCGCCGTCACCGCGCCGCCGTCCTGTCCGGCCTCCCGTGCGGAGTCGTCGTCGGCCCGGACGGCGTAGGCGCTGGTCGATCCCTCGCGGTTCGCTTCGGTCTCCTCGATGACCCGCTCGTACCGGAGGCCGCTGCGGGGGCAGAAATCCCAACAGCGCGAACAGCCGGTACACATCTTCACGAGCGTCGGTTTACCGTCAATCTCGTCGATCCCGATGGAGTCGGAGGGACAGGCCGCCGCACAACTCCCACACTGGATACAGCGGTCGGCCTCGATGACGGCCTCGTCGAGGTCACGGAACCGGATCTTTCCCGGCGGGGTGTTCGTGTCTTTGTGCTCTCGGGGATCGTCTCCCACCCCGGGCGAGCGGGGCAGGTGGTCAGTTCGGTTCTCTCCTTTCGACATCAGTCATCGGCCTCCGTTGGTGTCGCAGTCGATTCGGCCCGGTCGGTCACGAGATCGAACAGCCGTTCCCGGGGTGTCTGTTCGACCCAGACGCTGAACGGTTCGTCCTCGGTGTCCGCCGCGTAGGCGTCGAGTACCCGCCGGACCGCGTCCGGCAGGTCGGCGGTCGGGTGGCTACCGACGATCCAGTCGATGAACCGTTCCCGGCCCAGATCACCGCCGAGTCCGACATCGACCGCCGGTTCGCTGCCCTCGATGGTGCGGCGATCCTCGCCGCGCAGGCCGATGTCGGCGATCTGCGGCTGCGCACAGGAGGCCGAACAGCCGGAGAGATGCATCCGGATCGCGTCCGGGTCGGCGGGACCGTCGTACTCCTGTTCGTACCACTCGTCGAGTTCGCGGGCCCACCGCACCGCCCGGTTTTTCGTGTTGATGATGCCGTAGGTGCAGTACTCCTTGCCGGTGCAGGCCAGCACGCCGCGCGTGAACGGACCGGGGTCGGGGCTGTACCGCTTGACGACGGGATCCTCGCGCAACTGCTCGACCTCGTCGGGAGCGACGCCCGGCAGCACGGCGTTCTGGTTGAGCGTGACCCGCACCTCGCCGTTGCCGTACTGCTCCGCGAGGTCAGCGAGACGCGCGAACTCCGCGCCGCCCATCCGGCCGACCGGGACGTTCAGCCCCACGTAGCGGTTGCCGTCGGCCTGCTCGTGGACGCCGACGTGGTCGCCGCGGTAGCGCTCGGTGAGTCCCTCGCCGGCCGACTCGAACTCGAAGGACGCCCGGGCCTCGATCTCCTCGCGGACGGTCTCGACGCCCATCTCCGCGACCAGGAACCGCAGGCGGTTGACCGCCGTGTCGAGGTAGCTCCCGTGATCGATGAAGAAGTCCGCGGCGGCCTCGACCAGATCGACGACCTGGTCGGGTTCGACGAACAGATCGAGGTCCCGAGCGATCCGCGGTCCGTCCGAGAGCCCGCCACCGATCTTGGCGTTGAACCCGACCCGACCGTCCTTCCGGGCGGGGAGCAGACCGAGGTCGTTGATCTCCGCCCGGGCACAGTTCTCGTGACAGCCGGTGACGGAGACTTTGAACTTCCGCGGGAGGTTCGCGTAGTGCTCGTCCCCGAGGAACCGTTCGGTCACCCTGTCGGCGACCGACTGCGCGTCGAGTTCCTCCTCGGGATCAAGTCCCGAGACGGGACAGGCGACGACGTTGCGGACGGAGTTGCCACAGGCCTGCATCGTCGTCAGTCCGACCTCGTCGTACCTGTCCCAGATCTCCGGCACGTCCTCCAGTTCGATCCAGTGCATCTGGATGTCCTGGCGGTCGGTGATGTCGAGATACGCGTCGCCGAACTCGGCGTTCTGCTCTGCTCCGCCGTACTCCTCGGGGGCGGTCGCGAACTCGTCGGCGACTTCCCCGATCACGCGGGCCTGCTCGGCGGTCAGGTTCCCGCCGGGCACCTTCGTCCGGAGCATGAAGTAGCCGCGCTGTTTCTGGTGGTAGAGCCCGATGAGTTTCAGGCGGTCGAGCACGCCGTCGCCGTGGGCGTCGACCAGCGCCTCGAACCCCTCGTCGGCGTACTCCCGGACCTGCTGTTCGAGCCCCTCGGGACTCCAGTCGTCGGACTCCTCGCGGATCCAGTCGGTGAGACTTCCCTCGTAGGCATAGACCGATTCGTACCCCAACTCGGAGAGGACGGCGTAGGTGTGGCTCAGCCGACGGGCCGTGTTACAGTACAGCACGATTTCGCGGTCCGCGTCCAGGCCGCGGTCGGCGAGCATCCGTCGGATCTCCTCGCGGTCTTTGAGCGAGCCGTCGGCGACCAGATCCTCCCAGCCGAGCTGGACCGCGCCGGGAATGTGGGCGGAGTCGTACTCCGCGGCCGAGCGGGTGTCCACGAGCACCGTCTCGTCCTCGTCCACCGCGGTCTCGACGCGCTCGCGGCCGACGACGGGCGATCCGGGCTCGTCGGCGTCGTAGCTCGCGGCTTCGTCTCCCTCGACCGGTCCGGTCTCGGTCTCGTAGCTGTCGCTCCAGTCGTCGTAGCCGCCGTCGAGCAGGTACAACTCGCCCTCGTGGCCGAGGGCCGCGGCGGTCAGCAACAGACGGGCGGCGTAGACGCCCGGCCCGTCGTCGTAGGCGACTATCGGCGTCTCCTCGTCGATACCCGCCTCGGCGCACAGTCCGGCGAATTCCGCCGGAGTCGGGAGGTGACCCGCCGTCCCGCTCGTCGGGTCCCTGATCGCCTCGTACGGGACGTTCACCGCGCCCGGAACGTGTCCGACGGACTCGTAGCTGTTCTCGTCGCGAACGTCGACGACCGCTACCTCGTCGCGGTGGTCGTCGAGCCACGCCGGACCGACGACCGACACGTCACTCATCCGTGCTCACCGGCCGGCCCGCTGTTGGCTCGACCTGTCTCTCGGTATCCGTACATTAACAGAGGCTATGCGATCACACTACTTTCGCCCTCGCTATCGGGTAAATTCGGCCCCGGATCCGAAACAAAGGCAGGTACTGACCGCCGTTATTGACAGAATTTGTACCCGTTATATGACCGCCGTTCTTCACCGTCGCTCGGAAAACCGCACGCCGTCTCGGTATCAGATCCCCGATGTATTCCTGATCGTCGCTCCTCGAAAAAGGATAATTTTGCCGGATAACTGCGGCCGGTGAGGGCCGTCGGATCGCCTCGATAACAACGGTTACTCGAAAACCCGGTCCCGGATCAGTCGTCGGCGATGACTCGGTCGCTGCGTTCGATGAGCCGATCCATCGCCTCGACCATCGCGGTCACCGAAGCGCCGGTGATGTCCGAGTCGCTTTTCGAGACTGCAACCGTGTCGTCGCCGCGAGACATCTCCACCTCGACGGTGACGATGGCGTCGGTGCCGCCGGTGATCGCATCGACGTGATACGACTCCAGGGCGGCGTCGATCTCGTGAGAGAGCGCCTCGACGGCCGCGTTCATCGCGGCGTCGACCGGTCCGGATCCGGTCGCGGCGTTCTCTCGCGTCTCGCCGTCGACGTCGAGTCGGATGCTCGCGGTCGGCGGGCTGACCCCGCTGACGGCCGTGAGATCGAGTAGTTCGACGCGCTGTTCGCGGTCGCTGCCGCTGACCTCCTCGGCGATTCGCAGCAGGTCGGCGTCGGTGACGCGCTTGCCCCGGTCGCCGATCTTCTTGACCCGGGAGACGATCTCACCGAGTTGGTCGTCGGTGACCTCCATGTCGTGCTCGTCCAGCGCCGCCTCCACGCCAGCCCGGCCGGCGTGTTTGCCGAGTGCGAGCCGCCGTTTCCGACCCACCTTCTCGGGCGGGTACGGCTCGTACATGGCGTCGTCTTTGAGCGTGCCGTCGGTGTGAATGCCCGACTCGTGGGTGAAGGCGTTCTGTCCGACGACAGCCTTGTTCGGCGCCAGCGGAATGCCCGTCTTGTTTGCCACCAACTGGGCGAGTTCGTACACCGCTTCGAGGTTCATCGTCTCGACGCCGTAGCCGTGGTCGAGCGCGATGGCGACCTCTTCGAGGGCGACGTTGCCCGCCCGTTCACCGATGCCGTTGACGGTGCCGTGGACGAGGTCCGCACCCGCCGCAATCGAGACCAGGGCGTTCGTCACCGCGAGTCCCAGGTCGTCGTGGGTGTGGGTGCTCGTCGGCCCCAGGTCGGACAGCGTCGAGACGACTTCGAGCGTCCGGTCCGGGGTCGCGTGGCCGACGGTGTCGGCGTAGCAGACCCGGTCCGCACCGGCCGCAAGCGCCGCGGCCATCAGCTCTTCGAGGTACTCGAGGTCGGCCCGGGAGCCGTCCTCGCCGATGACCTCGACCCAGAGGCCGTGGTCTTTCGCGTACTCGACGAGGTCGGCAGTCGTCGCCACGTTCTCCTCGGGCGTGGTCCCGACTTTCTCCGTGACGTGTTTGTCACTCGCCGGTACGACGAGGTTGATCCCGTCGACGTCACAGTCCATCGCCAGATCGATATCGTTCTGGATGCCGCGACAGAAACTCGTCACCGTCGCGTCCAGATCCAGATCGGTGACGCGCTGGATCGTCTCGCGTTCGCCCGCCCCTGTGCAGGCGCTACCAGCCTCTATTACATCGATTGCCGCATCGTCGAGCTTGCGAGCGATACGTGCTTTCTCGTCCGGGGTGAGCGAGATACCAGGGGCTTGTTCGCCATCCCGGAGCGTCGTATCGAGGAACTGTACGTCGGAAGCGTCGGAGAGTGAGTTAGTTTCGGGGTGGCCCCCGAATAAATCGATCACGGGTCATGTTACCCTACTCGTGTCTCCTGACGTCCTCACCTATAACGCTTACTTTTGCGACCGCTACCTGTATATAGCGGATATTTACGACGTGTCGTATATATTGGTTGAACTGACCGCTGTAGTCCCAAATTTTCTGCTTGTTTGTCCGCGAATGTCCGTCACTCGTTTACGTCCGTTTCGTCGACGACCCGGACGGTATCACCGACTTCGACGCCCTCGGCCGCCCCCGCCGGGAGTTCGATGATCCGGTCCGCCTTGGCCATTCCGACGCTGCGCCACGGACGCATCCGCGCGACCTTCTGCACGTCGTCGTCGGCCAGCCAGATCACGTCGAGCGGGTGTCTGACAAAGAGCATGTGGACGAACTGCCGGGGCGGCCCGCCTGTCAGCGAGAACCCGCCCCCGACCTCCATAACGAGCGCCTCGGGGAGTTCCGAGCGGAACATCAGCCCTCGCATCTGTGAGAGCGTCGAGTCGGCAATCTCGACGTTTCGCGCCAGTATCCGCGGCTCTGACTCGCCCTCACCCAGCGTATCCTCCTGCTCGTGGACGACGTACTCCTCGGCCATACTGGCTTCTCACACCCTCGGAAAAAAAGTCTATCTCCGCGTTCGATTGTGCGGAGTCTGCTGGACAAGCAAAAGACGTAGGTGCCAGCCTCGTATTATCTGGACCATGATAGGGCGGCTCCGGCACCCGTTGGTCGCTGTCGCATTGACGCTGGCACTGACAGTCCCGTGGATCGGGACAGTTCTCTCCTACGGTGGGTACGGAGCGATCCATCCAGGTGAGAACATCGCACCCGGCTTGGCGGTTCTCATCGGTGGGGTCGCAATCCTCGGTGCGGCGTTTCTGCTCGCCTGGGCCGCTGAAACGGCCGAAAAAGACGTCCCGACGGCATTCGCAATTGCGGTGCTCGCGGTGCTTGCGGTCGCACCGGAGTACGCGGTGGACGCGTTGTACGCCTGGCGGGCGGGCGCCGGCTCCGCGGAGGCCGGTAACCTCGCCGTCGCGAACATGACCGGCGCGAACCGGATTCTGATCGGTCTGGGGTGGTCCGGCATCGCGATATTCACCATCTATCGCGCCCGGAAGAGCGCGGACATCGCTGTCGAGAGGCGGTCGGGCTTTCTCACCGACGTTGTCAAACTCGACCCCAAAATCGCGACCGAAATCGCCTTTCTGCTGATCGCCACGATCTACGCGTTTTTCATCCCGCTTCGCGGCGGTATCGGACCGGTCGATTCGGTGGTTCTCGTCGGTCTGTTCCTCCTGTACATCGCCATCATCATCCGCGGTGACGTTACCGAGCCCGATGTCCACGTGGGCATTCCGGCGTACTTCCAGCAACTCTCGAAGCCGAGACGGATCGCCTCCACGCTGTTCGGATTCGTCTTCTCGGGTGCGATCATCTTCACCGCAGTGCACCCGTTCGCCGAAGGGCTCGAAGAACTCGGGCTCCAGTTCGGCATCCCCGAGTTCTTCATGATCCAGTGGATCGCGCCGCTGGCCTCCGAAAGCCCCGAACTCATCGTCGTCGCCTACCTCGTGAACAAGGCGCGTACGACTGCTGGATTCAACGCCTTGATCTCCTCGAAACTCAACCAGTGGACACTGCTGATCGGCACGCTGGCAGTCGTCTACTCCATCTCTGCCGGTGAAATCGGAACGCTGTCGTTCGATCCGAAACAGTCCGCCGAGATCTGGATCACCGCCGCCCAGAGCTTCTTCGCCATCGCCATCCTGCTGAATTTCGAGATCAGCCTCCGCGAGGCACTCACACTGCTGATCCTGTTCAGTTCGCAGGTGCTCGCGGAGTTTTACATCATTCAGACCTACAGCGAGCCCGCGCTCACCTCGAACAGTAAGCTAGTGCTGTACGCGTACACCGGTGTCTACGCGGCTATCGCACTCTTGCTGTTCGTCAAACGCAGACGGAGTCTCAAGACGATTATCACGCGTACGGTCGGCACCGCTCGGTCAGCATTCCAGACGTGAACCGGTTCGGTCTCGCTTTCGGGAGTTGGCTACCCCGACAGCCGGTCAGTTCCCCTCGAACTCCGGCTCTCGGTTCTCGTTGAACGCCTGGACGGCCTCCTGGTGGTCCTCCGTCTGTGAGCAGATCCGCTGTGCGCGCATCGCGTCCTGCATCGCCTGGTCGAGGTCCACGTCGAAGCTCTCGTTGACCAGCCGTTTGCTCTCTCCGAGCGCGATGGGTGGCTGTTCGGCCAGCGTCGAGGCGAACTGAACGGCCTCCTCCCGCAGTCGGTCGTCGGCCACTACGTCCCGAGCGAGGTCCCACTCGACCAACTCCTCGCCTTCGAGTTTCCGGCCGGTGAAGATCAACTCCTTGGCCCGCTGCTCGCCGACGAGTCGCGGCAGGAGGTACGCGCCGCCGTCTCCCGGAACGAAGCCGACGTCGATGAACGTCTCGCCCATCACAGCGGATTCCGACGCGATCCGGAAGTCACAGGCGAGCGCGGTGTCACAACCCGCGCCGAGCGCGTAGCCGTTGACCGCGGCGACGACGGGCGTCTTGATCGTTCTGAGCGTTCGGACGACGGTCTGGAACAGGCCCAGGCCGCGCTCGTAGTCCGCGAAGTCCATCTCCGGCGACAGCGGCAACTCCTCCAGGTCGCCGCCGCTACAGAAGGCCTCGCCGTCGCCCGTCAACACGAGCGCGCGGATCTCGTCGCGCCCGTCGAGTCGTTCGAGCGCGTCGACGAGGTCGGTGAGCAACGCCTCGTTGTACGCGTTCATCGCCTCCGGGCGGGACAGTTCCACGACAGCGACGTGTTCTTCCGGTTCTGTCACCTCGATAGTCGTCGAATCAGCGGTCATAACAGTGCGTGGTTACCGCTGTGCAGTCTAAACAGTACCCTTTGTGAACCCGCGGATCCGGTCTCGGTATTTATTCGGCGTATGGATTCTGTTCCTGTAAGACGGAGAGTACCGGGACTGTCCGTGAACGAGGTATCTAGCTGGAAACTCCCTATTCTATACTACCAACAGATTATTATTTCTTAGATACTCATTGAGAAAATAAGGATGGGGGATCCGTCACGTCTAGCACTGCTATGTGGGTCCGCTCTTATACTGGTTCTAATCGCAGTCGTCTCACTGAGTTTCGTTGCGAACGACGGAGACCTTCTAAACGAGTCCGCAGAAATCGAAGTTGACAATCAGGACGACACTGGGTACACTATTTCAGTCTATTACAGCCACGGCGGGAGTGTGGCAGATGTTAGCTACACAGGTATCGTCGATAATCGGACACAGCAGTACGAGTCGACGCCCGACGTTCCCGTGGGGGGAAACGTTACTCACATCGAACCAACGAATGCAGACTTACTCGAAACGGTTCGTGTCGGAGCGAAACAGAGTACAGTTACAAAATTTGGTGACTGGGAGAAAAGCGGGACGTTCGTATATGTGATCGAGTCCTCGAACAGTAGCGTCGTCCACGTCGATGCTACGCACTGCGGCAGTGGAACTCCAGAATATTACTTCGAGGCCGACGCGAGCGGATACTCCCTGTCGTCCTGGACCTGCAACGACGGTCTATTCTAAATGGGCATAATGAAACTTAGAGGAGGGTGATTCCACAGATCCACGCGACTCTGCACGTGTGCTTCAGACAGCCCTCATTTCGTAGCGCCAACAACCCTCCACGCTATTTCTCACGGTGTGGCTACCGACCAGTACAGGGGAGTGACAGATCATTCAGTAGCTATTGCTGTAGTTTCCTGTCCCCAACTTTATGGAAACTTTAACTTAGTTTCTGTATGGCATATACTAACATGCCGGAGCTAGGGTGGGGGATGAATGCCACATAGGATCTGTACCTCAGAACAGGGCAATGAGTTGTCCTACTTTCAGCGGCTATTCGGTACCTTACTGAGCCCCGATACCGATCTGGCGAGCAAACTCGAACGGCTGTTTGCAGAGGAGACGATCGAGTTCGACCTGAGCCATGCGTTTCTGTCTCGGATCGACCTCGACACCGAGACGCAGTATTTCGAGGTCGTTCACGAACCCCAGCGGAGCGTCGAGGCCGGAAACACGGTTCCGCTCTCGAATACCTACTGTCGGGAAACTATCGAAGATCCAGACGGGATGATGGTCATCGACGACGCGTTCGCTGAAGGCTGGAAAGACTATCCTGCGTACGAAACGCTCGGGTTCAGGAGCTACATCGGAACGACCGTTACCAGTGAAAACAAACTGTACGGGACGCTCTGTTTCGGGAATGCGACTCCGCGCGAGACACCGATCGCCGAGGACGAGAAGATCCTCGTCGATATATTCAGCCAGTGGGTGACTTACGAACTGAACCAGTGGCAGGGGCCGCAGATCCACGATCCCGTCCACGGTGATTTTGCCGAGTATGACGTTCCGTCCTCAGAGATAGACTCACTACTGGAGACCGTCAAGAGCCGAGAACGGCGACTCATTCTCCGCTCTCTCGTAGACGATCCTACCGAACGTAGACTGGAACAGATCGTTGAGCCGATCGACGCCGACCCTTCGGAGATCGATCTCTTTCACACCCACTTGCCAAAATTAGAGCAAGCCGGCTACATCAGGTGGGACCGGGACTCGAACACGATTTCTCGGGGCACGAACTTCTTCGAGATCGAACCGCTCGTTGGACTGCTGGACGATTTTACCGCGGAATTTCGCGGGTAGAGTGTGCCCGTTGATCGTGAACCCCTCGTCGGTCAGTCCGCGCAAACACTAAGCGCGACGCTCGCCAAGCGACGGTATGGAACAGACCGAGTCGGGAACCTCGGTCGGCGTCGACGATCCGTACCGATTCGTCGAGCGCTGTGACCATCTTACCGACGAAGGCAAGTGCCGATTCGCGGTCGAACACGGGGATCGCGACCCGCAGTTTTCGAGCGAGCTCCGGGCCGAGGAGTTCCAGTGTCCGGTCGCCGGCGAGACCGACGAGGAGGGGTTGACCGGCCCGTGGGACTGGCAGGACTGTCCGCACTTCCGGGCGCGGAACACCAGCGACGAGTGCATCCGCTGTGGACTGACCGAACAGCGGATGGCCCACGACGACGACCGACCGCTGTTGGAGGAACATCACCTCTCGTATGCCGATACTTCCGTCGAGGGTAGCGGCGACCCCTCACACGAGATCACGGTCTCGCTGTGTCGGTGGTGTCACGCGAAAGTCCACGACTCGTGGGCGCGTATCGACGACGACGCCAGCCCGGATCCGGAGGCGATCGCACAGCAGGAGACGCGGAGAGCCCGTCAGCAGGAGGAACTCTCCTTCGAGACGGCCGCCGACCGATACGACGACACGTAGCTCACTCCTCGCCGATCGGCGCGAGCCGCAGCGCCTTGCTCTCGGGGGCGAGGTCGTCCCACGAGACGCTGCCCGCCTCGACGATGTTCTCCGGCGCTAACGCCGGATCGCTGAGGACGAGCCCCGCGGTGAACTCCGGCGGCCGGGCCTCCGACGGGCCCGGGGCCTCGCCGACCGCCGACGCCGCCGGTCCGGTCGGGGACCCGACGACGATCGAACCGACCATACCGAACAGTTCGTGGGGGGCGCACATGATGTTGTGGACGCCTTCCGTCTCGAAGGTGTACAGCCAGTACTCCCCGGCTCCGAGAACCGGCGAGGAGTACGCCGGCGCCGACTCGGGGACGCGCTGGGTGTAGCCAAAGGCCGGGTGGTACGCGTTGACGTTGTGGTGAGGCGTCGTCATCTGGAACCGGACCGTATCGCCGGGTTCGATCGCGAGGCCGGTCGGTTCGAAGTAAAACTGTGGGATCGGCGCCTCCTCGCGCTCCCGAATCAGCAACTGTACGGTGTGATCCGGCTCGACCGGTGGTTCCTCGCCCGTCCCGACGTAGCCGAACCGCGGTTCGATCGCCTGCCCGTTCGTCTGCTCCTGTTGGGTTGTCCCGTTCATATCTGGTTCAGTGTCCGCGCTTGTCGTGTTCTCGTCCGGTTCGTTCGACTCGCTGGAGCAGCCTGCGACGGCCGGCATCGCCGCGGCTCCGAGAGCGGTCAGCACCTGCCGCCGCCCCAGCGTGGTCGTCCTGTGCTCCGCCCGTTCTCGCCCATCTGCACCCATCGTGTGCAAATGCGTTCCCGAGAATCACATTTAATTAGCCCAACTGGAACATCTTGCGGGATTGGAAATGATTTTTATACTTCTGTACTAATTTATTTGTCCGATTTTACTCGGTTCAGCCGGACTCGCATCGGGGCCGGTCGACCGAACTACTAGCTCCTGTACAGGGTAGTCGGGGGTACGAACCCGGTCGCGGGAGCAGCGACAGCGCAGGCTTTCGGGAGGACTGTTTTTACTGGCTCCCTCGTATACCGCCGTATGCGAACGGTCGAACTCACGAGACAGATCGACGCCTCGCCGCCGGTCGTCGACCGGGCGCTCGATCCCGCGTCAATCGTCGAGTACGAGGGAAGCTTCGAGGTGTTCGAGGTCGAACGACGGGAAGACGACTGGCTGGTCGTCGCCGGCGGGTCGGGACTCCGGTTGACCCTGCGGTTCGAGGAGCGCGAAAACGGTTTCTTTTACGAACAGGAGGCGGCGGAGGGCCAGCCACTCGACGCGATGGAGACCACGATCACGTACCGCCAAGAGGGAAACGGCACCCGAGTGACGGCCGTCTCCGAAGTCAGCATGGGCGTTCGACCGACGGCCATCACCGACCGCCTCGCCGCCTGGAAACGGAACGGCGAACTCGAACGCGCGCTCGACGCGCTGGCCGCGGAAGTCGAGTGACGACGGATGGCCGTGTGTCACTCGTACACAGCCGAGGACGATTTATGTGAGTCGGCCGGCATCGCCTCATATGAGCATCATACAGACCGTACGGGAGATGTTCGAGGCGTCGTCGTCGGCGACGACAACGGACGGCTCGGAGGGGGCGTACTGGTGTCACGACTGCAACGAGCGGATCCGCGATGTCGATGTCGACGGCCCGGACGCGCCCTCGTGTCCGGCCTGCGGCGAGGAGATGGAGTTCGAGCGCTCGACTGGAACGGCCGGCTGTGCCTGCTGAGTTCACTCGGAGAGGACGAGTATCTGCGTCGCGGCCATAATCACGACGGTCAGCACGGCAAGCCTGACGTACGTGAACTCCAGGGTTCTGAGCAGATCCAGGCCCCGGAGGACGATGTACGAGAACAGCGTCGACAACGCGAGATTCATGACGAAGAGTACACGCGGGTCGCCGTCACTGGCCATGTGGTGGGCCACGACGCCGCCCGTCTAAAATCTCCCGCCCGCCGCTTCCGCGTCTCGACGCCGACTGAATATTTTTGAGGCTACCGCCGCAAACCGTGGTAATGGATATCACGAACCGCGAGGGGACTCCTATCGACCCGGTGCCGTTTCTCGTCGTCGCGCTGTTGGCGGCGATGCTTCTCGTCGCGTGGGGGCCGCTGTACCTGCGGGCTCACGGTTTCGGGCTCACGGTTTCGGTCGCCGTCTCCGTCGCGCTGACTCTCCTCGTCTGGGTCGTGCTCTACTACCGGTTCGTCTGGACCGCGAACCCGCTGATCAGACAGGAGGTGCCGGCGGCGACGCGGTATCTCCGCCTGCTCTACGGTATCGTCGCCGGCGTGATCGTCCTGCTCGGGTTGACTGCGCTGCTTTACATCTGATCTGTCACCGCGTCTCGACGGACAGCGCCTCCTCGTCGGCGCTCGGGAAAACGCCCGTCTCGACACCCTCCCCCCACTCCTCGTCGGTGACGAGACAGTCGTCGAGGCGGCCGATCAGCGAGTCGTCGATCTCCTGGCCGATGAACACGAGTTCGGTGCGACGGTCGCCGTGTTCGTCGTCCCACTCCACGTCCGGCCGATTGCTCCGGTACATCTCCCGCTCGATTTCGGGAAGGCTCGCTAGCCACGGCCCGAGGACCTCGACTGTCGCGTGCGCGCCGGCCTGGCTCATCAGCAGCGCGGACTCGTCCCGACCGGCGATCCAGAGCAGTCCCTTCGAGCGGACGACCGACGAGGGGAGATCACCGAGCAACGCTCGAATCCGCTCCGGGTGGAACGGTCGACGCCGCCGGTAGACGAACGAACTGACGTTGTACACCTCGTCGGGATGAGCGTGGTCGTGGTCCCCGTGTGCTGGCGCGTCGTCTCCATCCAGTCCGTGCTGCCAGCCCGCTCCGGAGCCAGTCTCGGCCGGATCGAACCGGCCGGTCCCGAGGACCGCTCCGGGATCGATCTGACTGTGTGTCGTCCGGTGAATCTCCGCCCGCGGCACGAGCGCCCGGACTAACTCCTCCGCGCGGTCGAGTTCGGCCGCGTCGAGCAGGTCGGCCTTGTTGAGCAGAATCACGTCGGCGAACTCGATCTGTTCGACCAGCAGATCCGAGAGCGGCCGGTCCGTCGACCCCGGCGCAGTCTCGCGCTCGATGCCCTCTGCGTCTCCGAAGGCGTCGAGGAACCGAGCCGTATCGACGACGGTGACCATCGTGTCGAGTTCGTAGGCGGCCGCGGCGCGCGAACCGGTGGTGAACAGCCGCGCGACCGGTTCCGGTTCGCTGATCCCCGAGGCCTCGACGACCAGGTACTCGAACTCACGCTCGCTGGCGAGCCGTGCGACCTCCGTCTCCAGGTCGTCCTGGAGTTCACAGCAGATACAGCCGTTCGAGAGTTCCGCCACACCCCCGTCGGCGGCGACCTCGGTGCCTGCGGAGAGCAGTTCCGCGTCGACGTTGATCTCCCCCATGTCGTTGACCAGCACCGCGATGGAGCGGTCGCCGCTGTTCGACAGCAGGTGGTTGACCAGTGTCGTCTTCCCCGCTCCGAGCGGTCCGCTGAGCACCGTTACCGGAATCTCCTCACCCATGTGTCCGGGTTGGCCGTCGCGGTTCTTAGTTCGTTCCCCGGCCTGCCGTCAGTATCTTTTTGTGGCAAAAACCCGGTACCGTGGCACATGGAGCTATCGGACAGGATCTCTGCGACTATCGAACGACTCAAGCTCTGGGCGCGGGGGCTCTATCACGGGATGATTACCCACCCGGCCTACGAGAAAATCGAGAAGGAGGCGGAGGATCTGGAGGACGCGTTCATGCTCGCCTGCTTCCCCGACGCGTTCGGCATCCCGAGTCCAGTCTCCTATTACACCGCGGAGTTGCTCCCGTATCTCGCAGACGAGTTCGAGAGCTGGCAGCGACGGATGTGGGACCGCGGATCGCTGGTCGAACGGAAGGGACAGCAGTACCACTTCTGATGACGACTTTCAGTTTCTTCGGGGGGAAGGGTGGGGTCGGCAAGACGACGGTCTCCTCGGCGTTCGGGCTGAACTGTGCCCGGGCGGGGCTGGAGACGCTTGTCGTCTCGACCGATCCGGCCCACAGCACCTCCGACGTGTTCGACCAGCAGTTCGGGGACGAACCGACCCCCGTGTCGGGATACGACAACCTCCACGCCATGGAGATCGATCCGGAGGAGGTCGTCGACGAACACCTGTCGGATCTCCGGCGACAGTTGGGCCAACAGCTCAGCCCCGCGATGGTCAACGAGGTGTCGATGCAACTCGAGATGGCCCACCAGACGCCGGGCGCGTACGAGGCGGCGCTGTTCGACCGCTTCGTCGAGGTGATGCGCACCGCCGAGGAATACGACCGCGTCGTCTTCGACACCTCGCCAACCGGCGGGACGCTTCGACTGCTCGCGCTGCCGGAGTATCTCCAGCAGTGGATCGAACGCCTGTTGCACAAGCGCGAGAAGAGCATCGAGTACTACGAACGCGCGGCAATCGGCGAGCAACAGGCCCGAAAGATGATGGAGGGGGACCCGATCATCGCCCGGTTACAGGAGCGCAAGGAAACTTTCGAGTTCGCCGGCGAGACCCTGCGCGACGACGCCCGCTTCACCTTCGTCCTCAACCCCGACGACCTCTCGATCCGGGAGACGCGGCGGGCGCTTGCCGACATCCAGGAGGCCGATCTGTCCGTCGCCGGTCTCGTCGTCAACAGGCTCACTCCGGAACCCGATCCGGACGAGCAGGGCCGCGGCGCTACCTACCTCCGTGACCGGGTCGAGACCGAACAGGAGCGACTCGCCGAGATCCGTGAAACGCTCGATCCGCCGGTCGTCGCCGAAATCGAAACCCGGGTGCGGGAGGTCAAAGGCTCGCTGCTCGAGGACGTGGCCGAGGAGATCGAACTCGACCCCTGATACCGATCCGAGGCGGCCTCCCCCGCGTTTCCGCTCGCATCTATCGAAGTTTTTATGTCTGATTCGTGTACACATACCAGTACAGTAGAGTACGTCGGGCAGTCACGGTACGAGAGACGTCGCGTCGGTCACGATGGTGTCCTGGGGGGGCATCAGATATTCATGGGACAAACTGACGGTGAGCATCCATGATACGGAACGGCCAACTCACGGACGGAGGCATCGCCAGACAGACCAGTGATCGTCGGACACCGGAGGGGGTACGATGGTAAGTGTCCTCTGGGTCGTCGCGTTCATCGCCGCCACGTTTACCGTCGGCTACTTCGCCTACGGGAAGTACCTGGCGCGCTTCGTCGAACTCGACGAGGAGGCGGAGACGCCGGCACACAAGTACAACGACGGACAGGAGTACGTCCCCTCGAAGAAGCCGGTGTTGCTGGGCCATCACTACTCCAGCATCGCAGGGGGCGCTCCGATTGTCGGTCCCATCACGGCGGCGTTCGTGTGGGGCTGGGTCCCGGCGGTGCTGTGGGTCGCGATCGGCAACCCGCTGATGGGTGCCGTCCACGACTTCACGTCGCTGTCCAGTAGCGTCCGCCACGACGGCAAATCGATCGGGTACATCGTCGGCGAGTACGTCGGCGAGCGGGGGAAGAACATGCTGCTGTGGTTCGCCTTCCTCCTGATCATCCTCGTCGTGGCGGTGTTCGCGCTGGTGATCGGGCTGGTGTTCGACGCATATCCCGAGACCGCGACCGCCGGCATCGTGTACATCGGGCTGGCGGTGCTGTTCGGGATCTGGCTCTACCAGCTCGATCTCTCCTTCGTCGCCGGGACGATCATCTTCGTCGGGGGCGTGTTCGCCTCCGTCTGGGTCGGTCTGGAGTACCCAATCGCCATCTTCGGTGACCACCCGGACAACGTGATCGTCCTCGCGGGATCGGCACCCAGTTTCTTCCCGAAGATTCTCGGGAGCGCGAACATCGGCGCGTGGCTGATGATCGTCCTCGTGTACGGGGGCGCGGCGAGTGTCCTCCCGGTCTGGGTGCTGCTCCAGCCCCGGGATTATCTCTCGTCGTATCTCCTGTACACCGGCGTCGGCGGGGCGCTTCTGGCGATCATCGTCGGCTCGCTGGTTACCGGCATGGACGTGACCGCCGCACAGACGCCCGAGAACGTCGGCGCGCCCAGTTTCGACATCGCACAGGACGCCTGGTACGGCTTCTTCGGTGGGGGCAGTCCGTTCGCGGACGCCCTGCCGTTGATGCCGCTGTTCCCGCTTTTGTTCGTCACCATCGCCTGCGGGACGATCAGCGGCTTCCACTCGCTGGTCTCCTCGGGCACGACCGCCAAGCAACTCGACAAGGAGACCGACGCTCGACTCATCGGCTACGGCGGCATGCTCGGTGAGGGCCTGCTCGCCGCGGTCGCGATCTCGGCGGTCGCGGTCATCGCGATTCCGGCTGACACCGGCGGTATCGGGCTGGCGCTGCCGAACTTCGCGCTCGGCGGCGGTGCGATCCTCACCGCGCTCGGGATTCCCTTCGAGGTCGGTGAGGTGTTCATGGCGCTGGTGCTGTCGGCCTTCCTGCTGACCAGTATGGACACGGCCTGTCGGCTCGGCCGCTACATGGTCGAGGAGGTGGTCGGCACGCCCGAAACCAGCGCACAGGAACTGGCGGCGAACCGCTACGCCAACACCGGCGTGATCGTCGTTGCGGCGTTCGTACTCGTCGGCTCCGGTCGCTGGGAAGACCTCTGGACGCTGTTCGGGGGTGCCAACCAGCTGCTCGCCGCGATGGCGCTGTTGACGGTGACTATCTGGATCGCCAACTGGGACGAGAGCAAACAGCTCGTCTCGACCGGCGTCCCGATGCTGATCATGTCCGCGGTGACGATCACGGCACTGCTGTGGGTATCGATGTACCAGGTCCTCGGGGGACGGTTACTCGGAATCACCGCAGAAGCGGAGACCTCGGTGATCGCAATCGGCTCCGCGATCGCACAGATCATCATCGCGCTGTTGATGGTCTTCATCGCCATCTCGTTGCTGTGGTTCGGCTACGGCAACATGCGCGAGATCGGCCGCCTCGGCGACGAACCTGCGGTTGCCGACGGGGGCGAACCGCAGTCTGACGACGACTGATCCCGGTCGTCCGCCCGCACCGATTTTTATAGCTGAAACCGCCTGGCGATCAGCCGCAGGAGGCCGGGCTCGTCGCGCTCGATATCGTCCCACGTCGTGAACGCTTCTTTGACATCCGCGGCGTCGTTGGCGACCAGTTCCCGCTGCTCCGGGGCGACGACGACGAGGTTGACCTCGTAGTGGCCGTTGTAGCCGTACTTCAGAAGCGTCCGCTCGTCGAGCCCGCTCACCCGCGACCGGACCGCGTCCGGAATCTCCGAGGTGACCGTCACGAAGGTGAACTCGCTGCTGTAGTGCTCCTCGTCGGGATCGATACGCTCGTCGGCGAGGTCGTGGCCGAGTTCGACGAGTCTGTCGAGGTCGTCTTCGGTCACTCGCTCGCGGCGGCGCGCGAACAGGTACTCGTAGGACCAGTGATTCCCGATCTCGATCGACGGGTGCAGGAAGTGTTTCTTGTTCTCGATCACCATCTCCCCGTAGAGGGTGAACCGCTCGCCGTCGACCCGGTAATCCCGTTCGAGGTCGTAGTGGTAGGCGAGCCGTCCGCCGACCTGCTCGAAGTACTCGTCGTCCCAGGTCGGGATCGATTCCTCCCCGTCTTCCGGCGTCGTGCCTGATTCGACGTTACTCATAGATCCCCGCTGTTATCTCGTTGCACGGTAGCTGTCACATAAACTCTTCCGGCGATGGCGTCTCGGGTCGTCTCCCACCGGACAAGCTTTAATTGTGCGCCTCACGAACTGTACGGACACAATGGGGGGCAAAAAGTCCGAAGCGTGCGGCCGATGCAGTGTGTCCACGGCCGTCGACGTGACACAGTCCGACGACGAGGAAGGGGCGGAACATCCCTTCGCGGGTGACCGGATCGAAATCGAGGAGTCCAAGATGCGATCAGTCGTGCGACACGAAGTGTTCATGGGACGGATCAAAGACCGACTCGACCGGTTCGCGGCCCGCGTGATCTTCGGCAAATCCGGCGAGTGATCACCACGTACATCGCGGGATACAATACTCTTCGTCGACTCGCTCCGGTATGCGCGTCGCAGTCGGTAGTCTGAACCCAGTCAAGGAGGCAGCAACAGCACGGGCGCTCGGTGACCGACCGGCCGACGTTCTCCCGGTCGATGTCGATTCCGGTGTTTCCGAGCAGCCACGGGGTCGCAGCGAGACGATCACCGGCGCGGAGAACCGGGCGTCGGCGGCGCTCGCCGAGACCGATTGTACCTACGGCGTCGGCATCGAGGGCGGCGTTGCCGACGTCGACGGTGCGGAGGGGCTCTGGCTGATTATGTGGGCGGCGGTCACCGACGGCCGGGGGTGGGGTCGCGGCGGCGGCCCGACGCTCAGGCTCCCGGCAGACATCGCAGAGCGGGTGCGGGCGGGCGAGGAACTCGGCCCCGTCATGGACGATCATCTCGACGCCGAGGGTATCGCGACCGACCAGGGCGCGGCCGGCGTGCTCACGGACGGATCGATCGACCGAACGTCCGCGCTCGCACACGGCGTCAGTGCCGCCTTCGGTCCGTTTCTCGCGGACGTGTACTGACCGGGAACAGTCCGAGCGAGCGACCTGTAAGCGGAGTCGGACA
Source organism: Halovenus carboxidivorans (assembly GCF_009831575.1). GTDB lineage: Archaea > Halobacteriota > Halobacteria > Halobacteriales > Haloarculaceae > Halovenus > Halovenus carboxidivorans. The sequence goes on from NZ_WUUT01000001.1 coordinate 737,201, forward strand.
AAACGGTTTGAACGACGACGCCGAACGGGGGGTATGGAACCCGATCTTGATCGGTACGGATCGCGCCGGTCGACAGTGTACGCACCGAACGGTGTCGTCGCAACGAGCCAACCGCTCGCCGCGGAGGCGGGCGTCGAGATTCTCCGCGAGGGCGGCAACGCTTTCGACGCTGCCGTCGCGACCGCGGCGGCGCTGAACGTCGTCGAACCGACGAGTACCGGCCTCGGCGGCGATGTCTTCGCCTGCTACCGGACCGCCGACGGCGAGGTCGGCGGGATGCGCGCCTGCGGCCACGCACCCGAGGGGGCGACCCGTGAGAAGGTACGGGAGGCGGTCGACGAGGGCGAGGAGACGATCTACGGGGCCGACCGGACGCGCGAGGGGGTCACGATGCCCGACCAGGGGCCACACACCGTGACCGTCCCCGGCACTGCCCGCGGGTGGGAGGCGACCGTCCAGAAACACGGTCGCTTCGGGCTGAGTGACGTGCTCCAGCCAGCCATCGAGTACGCTATCGAGGGCTATCCGGTGACGGAAGTGGTCTCCGCGCAGTGGCAGCACGGCGAGGAACTGTTCACCGACGAGCACGCCCGCGAGGCGTATCTCTTCGACGGCGAAGCGCCGGATCCCGGCCAGTACGTCAGTCTGCCGCGCCTGGGTGAGTCGATGCAGCGTATCGCCGAGGAGGGCGCGGATGTCGTCTACGAGGGCGAGATTGGCGAGGCTATCGCCGAGGAGATCCAGTCCAAGGGCGGCTTCATGACGACCGACGACCTCGCGGACTTCGAGGTCGAGTGGCTCGATCCCGTCTCGACGACCTACAACGGCGTCGAGGTGTTCGAGTTGGGCGCGAACAACCAGGGTCAGATCGCGCTGGAGGCGCTGAACATCGCCGAGGAGATCGGCGCTGGCGAGCATCCGTACGAGTCGCCCGAACGAGTCCACGCATTCGTCGAAGCGATGAAATTGGCCTTCACCGACGGCCACCACTACATCACCGACCCCGAGTTCGAGGACGTGCCGAAACTCCACTCGAAGGCGTACGCACGCCAGCGTGCGACGGAGTACTCCCCCGACGACGTGCTGACGGATGTCGAGGTCGGCCCACCGGATTCCAGTGGCGAGGACGCTGATACGGTGCTGTTGACCGTCGCTGACGACGAGGGCAACGTCGTCTCGTACATCAACTCCCGATTCGCCGGCTTCGGCAGCGGCGTCGTCGCTGGTGAGACGGGTATCGCGCTCCAGAACCGGGGGGCTTCCTTCTCCCTGTCGGGGGACGTGCCGAACAGCCTCGAACCCGGAAAGCGCCCGTTCCACACCCTGATTCCGGGACTCGCCCGCTTCGGTGAGGACGACTGGATGTCCTTCGGCGTGATGGGCGGGTACATGCAGCCACAGGGCCACGTCCAGACGCTCGCGAACATGATCGACTACGAGATGCCGCTGCAGGCCGCGCTCGACGCCCCGCGCTGGCGGTACCGGGCCGACGGATCGGTCGCTCTCGAAGAGCGGATGGCCGACGGCATCGCCTCGAAACTCGCTCGGAAGGGCCACGACGTGCGGATTCTGCCCCCGCTACAGTTCGGTGGGGCCGAGGCGACCCGCAAGGACGGCGACGTGCTCTCGGGCGCGACCGAGCCACGGAAAGACGGCCAGGTCGCGGGATTCTAAACATCTAGAGCCGGCCCGATTTCAGATTTTGGATATCAGCCCTGCCGCTCATATAGCTACGTATCCTACGCCTATTCATGTCATTCAGCCCCCAGTCGGAGTCGCGATCTATCTACGAGTGGCTGTGCTGTCCCGAGTGCGGTTCCCGCGACGTGGTTCGCGGTCCCCGATTCGACGACGGCTCTGTCGAACTCCGGTGTGACGAGTGTGAACTGACCGCCCGCGTCGGCCTCTGAAGACGTGACTCTCCTCTCTCATCACGTCCGCGCGACCACAGAGCGCGGGACATATATGAGCCACCCTGCTACAGTGGGTCAATGACGCGTATCGACGTGATCGACAATCACGGCCAGTTCACCCATCTCGAACAGCGTGCGCTCCGGGACATGGGCGTCGACGTCGAGATGATCGACAACGAGACCCCGCCCGAGGAGATCGACGCCGACGGAATCGTCCTCTCCGGTGGCCCCGACATCGACCGGATCGGCAACTGCCCGGAGTATCTGGGCCTCGACATTCCGGTCTTCGGGATCTGTCTCGGGATGCAGATCATGGCCGACGAACTCGGTGGGACCGTTGGCTCCGGCGAGTACGGCGGCTACGCCGACGTGACCGTCGACATTACCGACGACGACGACCCGCTCGTCGGGTCGCTCGCTCCCGACACCCGCGTGTGGGCCAGCCACGCCGACGAGGTGAAGACCGTCCCCGACGGGTTCGAGCGGACCGCGCGGAGTGACATCTGCGGCGTCGAGGCGATGAGCGACACCGACCGCGACCTCTACGGCGTCCAGTGGCACCCCGAAGTCGCCCACACCGAAGAGGGCGAAGCCGTCTTCGAGAACTTCCTCGAGATCTGCGAGTAACGCCTTCCCGTAGTTCTATTTTCCCCGAGTCGTTCGGTATCCCTATGTCCGTATTCGAGCGCGGAGACTCGGACGGCGCGCGCGTCACAGTCGAGTACGACGGCGGACTCAGTTGGATCGCCCACCCGGAGGAGACGGGCCAACGGAGCAGTCACGCGATCAGCACGGCCGACGGTGTCTGGCTGCTCGACCCGCTCGATGCGCCCAACGTCGAGGAGCGGATCGCGCCGCTCGGTGACGTGGCGGGCGTGGCGGTGCTGTCGTGCTGGCACGCCCGCGACGCCGGCCTGTTCGCTCGCCGTCACGACGTGCCCGTCTACCTCCCCGAGTGGATGGGCCGCGTCGAATCGCTGGTCGACGTACCGGTCCGGCGGTACACGTTTTCGCCGGCGTCGGAGTTCCGGGTGCTTCCGTGCCGTCCGTTCCCGAACTGGGAGGAGGTCTTCTGGTATCACACCCCCAGCGGGACGCTGGTCGTCCCCGAGTCGCTCGGAACTGTCGACGCGTTCCGTGTCGGTGACGAACGCCTCGGTCTGGAACTGCTCCGACGGCTCCAGCCACCCACCGAGCTTGCAGGTCTGGATCCTGAACGGATCCTCGTCGGCCACGGTCCCGGGATCACCACACATCCCGGCAGCGCACTCCGGGAGGCGCTCGACGGGGCGCGGTGGTCGTTTCCGGCCGCCCTCGTCGAGAACGGCACCGAGAGCGTCCGCTCGATTCTCGCCGCGATGCGCTCCTGATCGGGTTACTCGGACTGCCGGACGATCAACACGTCGTACGCCGAATCCGCGGTCACCGTCGAGGCGACACTGGAGACGTTCGAGACGATGCGTCCGGCGTTCTCGCTTCCGAGGACGACCAGTCGGGCGTCACGATCCTTGGCGAACTCCCGGATCTTGCTGGCGATCTGGCCGGGTTGGGCGTACCGGCCCGTGACCACGTACTCGAAGGTCGCGTCCGGATCGATCTCCCGTATCTCTTCGCGTAGCCGACGTACGACCTCTTCCGGGTCGAAAGACTCGCCCTCGCCCAACCACCCGCGCTCGCGTGCGTAGCGGTCGTTTCCGTTCGGGATCACCGTGACGGCGATGACCGTCTCCGTACGGTCTGTAAACTCGTCGGCGCGGCGCAGCGCGGCCCGTGACCGTGGGCTGCTGTCGTAGGGAACGACGACTGTCACACGACAGCGTAGCGTGTGCTGTCATGTAGCTCGTTCGGTGAGACGCGCCGAGGGGGAGATCTGAACTACGCCGAGACGGTTTTCTCGCGGCGCTCGAAACTGCGACTTCCCTCGTTCAAATTCCTTGGCTGTCGCTCACACCTCACTGCGTTCGAGGAAAAGCGCCGAGGAGGAGATTTGAACTACGCCGAGACGTGCTCGTTCCTGTGCGCGTCTCGTCTCATTCAAATCTCCGCGTTTGTCGTTTACCTCTCACTGCGTTCGAGGAAAAGCGCCGAGGAGGAGATTTGAACTCCTGAGTCCTTACGGAGACCTGCTCTCGAAGCAGGCGCCTTGGCCAGGCTAGGCTACCTCGGCTCGTTCGTGATTATCCGGTGGCTGTTGTTATCCGTTTCGATTCGAGATCACGACTCGAACCGCTCGCGGACCTCCGCCTTCGCGTCTTCGATGACCGCCCGCTCCGCCCGAGACATCGCCCGCATCGCCTCGTCCGTGTACTCCACGTCGAAGGTCGACCCACCGAACATCCCGCCGATGCCGCCGAGAATCTCCTCGGGGTCGATGGTCGCGACCATCTCGAACGCGTCGCGGTGGGCTTCGAGCGGGCCGGTAAAGGCGAAGTGTTCCTCGACGAGTTCGGTAGCCGTCGCTCGATCCAGTTCGGCCCGCGCGGCCGCCCAGAAGTCGTCCTCCTCGGCGGCGACGAGTCCACGAACGGCCTCCCCGAGCCGTCGGTGTCGTTCGAGCAGTTCGTTTTCGACCTCCTCGTGCCGCCGTGTGGACAGGTCCTCCCGGATGTTGCCCGCGAACGGCCCGGCCGCGAGAATCTCTTCCCTGTAGGCGTCGATGTCGTCGCCGGACTCGACCCAGTCGAGGATCACCTCGAACTGGTCGAGCGTCTCCTGTCTGTACTCCCGTAGTTCCGGTTCGACTATCTTCTCCTGTAACACGTCAGATTCGCCGAGAAACTGATCGAGCGCCCCGCTGTTCCCGCCGATCACGGCGGAGATGCTGAACTCCGCGGCCGTCTGTTCGATGGCGTCGCTGACGAACCGAGTGAACCCCTCCTCGACTGCCGCTCTGGTCATACCCGTTGGTCCGGCCGCGTTCCTGTTGTACCTGACGACCGACCAGACGACCTGATCCGACGCCGGTACCGCTCCGGGGGAGACGCGACCGCGGCCGCTGGTGCTCTCGCGCCCGCCGGCCGACCTCTCTGTGTACGCAGTGTACCCCCGGAGTCTCCACGGTCATCTGCCGTCTCGTTCTTTTCCGAGAGCGAGGCGAATTATATACGATTTCCAATGGTGATATTTATATACGAAGGAGCGGCCAACTCCCCCGAAGATGAGTTCCGGTGACGTTTCGATTCCGTGCGATACCGACGGACGGCACACGGTGCCGCCGCCGCTCGCCCCGGACGATCCGGAGGCGTGGTACGCAGAGGATGTCCAGAGCCAGTACGAGGTCCACCCGGGCGTCGTCGTTACGATCGCTCGCGACGGAACCGAGTTCCGGTACGACGTTCGAGAACCGGCGCTCCCGCCCGGTGACCGCGACCAACTGGAGCGCATGCTCGAACACTTCAGCGAGGCCCGTCTCCAGCGCCCGCTAACACGGGAGGGTGCCGTCGAGGCGATGGACGACGGCTTCGCACAGAAACACGAGACCGTTCTCGACCGACTGCTCGACTGTTCGGCGAAGGCCCGCCAGCGGATCGGCTACCACGCGCTCGCGGAGTTGGCCTGTCTCTCCGATCTGACGCCGTACGCCTTAGACGACCGGATCGAGGTCGCTGACACCGACGAGGACGGAATCGTCGTTCACACGACCGACTACGCCCCCGCGGTGACCGACCTCCCGAACGATCCCGACTACCTCGACCGCTTCGCCAGCGAGCGCATCGAGCGGTACACTGTCGACTTCCACGACTTCGAGATTCCGGTCATCCGGTACCGGACGAACCTGCTCGGCGACGATCCGTTCAGCATCAAGTACGCGGTCCGCGAACCCGACCTCCTCCCCGGAGACGAACAACTCATCGCGGAGTGCAAAGAGCGGATCTGGGAGACTGCCGTCGACGGCATTATCGACGACGAGCGCGCGTTCGTCCGCGACCGGGCGGCGGAGTTGCTCGCACGCAGGCTCCGGCGGCGTGACACGCGGGCGTGGCTCGACGCCCTCGACCATCGGCTCAGGTCCGCACTCGCGGAGTACGGACTCACCGTTCCGCCGGTCGACCGCGAGTACGACGAGAACCGCCTCGAAGATCTGGTCTACTACGTGCTGCGGGATTACGTCGCCTACGGGAAACTGACGATACCGATTCGGGACCCCCGGCTGGAGGATATCGAGGCCAACCGCGTCGGCGAACGGATCAAGGTCGTCCCGCGGGACCGGGCGGCCGAACGCGTCCCGACGAATCTCGCCTTCGAGGACGAACAGGAGTTCGTCAACGTCGTTACCCAACTCGCGGCCGCCGACGGCATGGAACTCAACGCCACGAGGCCGAGCGCGAAGGTCAACCTCAGCCCCGACGGCATCGAGGAGACGATCCGCTGTGCGGTCGCGCTGCCGACGATCAGCGAGGACGGCCCGCACATCTCGATCCGCAAACAGGCGAGCGACGCGCTCACGCCCGTCGATCTCGTCGAGCGCAACAGCATCCCCACGGAACTAGTCGCTCTGCTGTGGCTCTGTTACGAACACCACCGGATCGTCCTCTTCTCGGGACCGACCGGCGTCGGCAAGACGACGCTTCTGAACGCCCACATGCCCTTTATTCCGTTCGAGGATCGCCCGATCAGCATCGACGAGGGCTCCCGGGAGGTTCGCCTGCCACACGAGACCGGCGTCTCGCTGACGACCCGCGACCACGAGAGCGAGCACAAGCGGGTCACGATGGCGGATCTGATGACCGAGTGCAACTACCTCAACCCGGATGTGGAGGTCATCGCGGAGATCAACACGAGCGCGAGTTTTCAGACCTTCGCGGAGTCGATCAACACGGGCCACGGGATTCTCGGGACGACACACGCGACCGACATCGAATCGCTGGTCAACCGGGCCGTCGAGCAGGGCCTGCCCCCGTACCTTCTCCGCGAGGTGGATCTCGTCGTCTTCCCGCGGAAGGTCGACGGTGAGCGCTACGTCGGGGAGGTCGTCGAACTCCTCGACGAGGAGTCGTTCCGCGCGCTCGACCGTGATGAGGGCTGTGGCGTCGTCAGGAAAGACGGCGGCTCGGTCTACTGGAACCGAGTCGCTCAGCGCACTCCCGACGGGACGTTCACGGTCGCCTACGACCACCCCGACCTCGGCGACGACCAGACGAACTGCCAGATCCAGACGCTGGCTCGGATCGCGGACCTGACCGACCGGGAACGTTCGGCGGTCGAGGCCGAGTTCCACCGCAAGCACCGGTACGTCGAGCATATGGTCCAGGAGGGAATCGACGAATTCGAGGGGCTCTTCGAGTTACTTGCCGACCTCCAGACGAACGAGGCGGCCACGGTCGAACGGCTGCGCCGCCAGGCCGACGGCGACCAGCGACGGCCCGGCTCGGATGGTATCTCTGCCGGGCGGACGGGCGGTGATCGATACAGCGGCTCCCCGGCCTCCCGGGAGGTGGACTGATGTCGGTCGATCACTCGTCGCGACGCCTCGGGACGGTCGACAAGGGGCTGTACGCACTGTTTTCCCGGCACGCGGACAGCCCAAGCCACGACCGTGACCGACAGCGCTACCGCTCGACCGGGCTGACGACGAGCTTCGAGGTCTTTATCGCCCGTCTCTACGGCCTCGGATGGCTCGCCGGTATCGCCGTCTCGGTCCTCGCCTTCGCCGGAACGAGCGTCCTTCCGCCGTCGCTGATCGAGGGGATCTTCGGTTTTTTCGGTCGCGGGTTACCGATCATCAACCAGTTGTCGCTCCCGTCGTTCGGGCAGGCGTCACTCGCCGCCGTCGTCTCACTGGCAGCCGGCGGGCTCGCTCGGTGGCTCGTGATCCGGGCGGGCGGCTGGTATCTGAGCCGACTCGCTGCCGCCCGCCGCGACGGCATCGAGCGAACGCTCCCCGGCGCAGTCCGGTACATGCGGGTGCTGGCCTCGGGGAACAGCGACACCCGGGAACTGCTCGCTCGGGTCGCGGAACAGGAGGCATACGGCGCGACCGCAGACTCACTCCAGGATGCTCTCAATCGCGCCGCCCTCGCCGGCAGCCTCGACGAGGGGCTGTCGCTGGTCGCGCGCGACACTCCGTCCCGAGACGGTCTCGCTCCGTTCCTGCTGAAACTCAGCGAGCACGCCTCGCAGGGAAGCGACTCCCTCGAAAGCTACCTGCGGATGGAGAGCCGTCTGCTCTCGCACAAGCAGGAACGAGCCCACCAGCGGGCCACCGGCTACCTCGAACTCCTCGCGGAACTGTTCGTCGTCGTGCTCATCTTTCCGGCGCTGATGGTGCTCATTTTGACCGTCGCCGGTGTCCTCTCTCCCGGACTGAGCGAACCGGTCGCGACTCCGTTCGGCCGGACGACCGTTCGGGGGGTGATCTTTGCCGCCAGCCTCCTATTCGTGCTAGTCGCCGGTCTCGGCGGGGCGTGGGCTGTGAGTGCGCTCCGGCCGACCGATCACGCGACTCCGAGCTACGAACGCCCCGAGGGAGTAGTCGCTGTCGTCAGGACGGCGGGTCAGAACCCGGCGAGCGCGGCGCTTGTCTGTCTCCTCCCCGCGGCTGCTGTTGTATCTGTCCTCACCGTCCTCGGATACGGGATCGCGAACACGCTGCTGCTTGGCTACGTCGCCTACAGCATCCCGGTCGGAGTCGTCTCGGTCCGCCGCGCTCGGATTGACGACGCCAAAGACCGCGAGATCCGGGACTTCGTCCACGCGATCAGCGGCCACGTCAGCCTCGGCCGACCGTTCCCCGATGCCGTCCAGCGCGTCGCCCGAGAGGTCGACCTCGGACCCCTGCAGTCCGACGTGGAGGCGCTGGCGTTCAACCTCAGCCTGACGACGGGGACTGCGGACGGCGACGACGTGCGCGCGGCGGCGCTGGATCGGTTCGTCGCCCGGATCGGGACACCGCTGGCCTCACAGACTGTCGGACTGGTCGTCGGAGCGCTCGAAGCCGGCAGCGACACGGAGAACGTCTTCGAGACGCTGGAGACGGAGATCGGCCGGCTGTACCACGAACGCAAGACCCTGCGTTCGCGGATGCTCGTCTACGCGGCCGTCGGCTGGACGACTGCCCTGCTGGTCGTCGGAATCATCGTCGCGGTCAACCTGACGGTCCTCGACAGTTTCTCACAGCTCTCTGGGGTCGCCGGCTCCTCCTCGGAGATGGCACTCGACCCGTCGGCCGTCCAGCCTGCTCGCGATCGGTTTCGGTTCTATCTGATCGCACAGGCGACCGTCATGGCCTGTGGCTGGTTCGCCGGGGTCGCGAGCCGCGGCAAGTACGAGGCGCTGTTGCACTCCGGCGGATTAGTCGCGATCACCTACCTCGTCTTCACCGGGCTGGGGGTGGCATGATGCGGGCGCAGTCACACGTCGTCGGCGTCGCGTTGATGCTCGGCATCGCCGTGCTGGCGCTCGGCACGCTCACCGCTGGGGTGGGCACGCTCATCGACTCCCAGACCGCCGATGCGGACGCGCAACGCGTCGCCGAGGGGTTCGACCGCGCGATTCAGGGCGTCGAACGCACCGGCACGCACAGCCACGACCTGTCTTTCACGGGCGGACAGCTGCACACCGTCGACCGGACGATGCGAGTCCTGAACAACGGCACAGTCGTCGCCAGTGTCGAGGCCGACGCGCTCGTCTACGAACGCGGTGACAGACGAGTACTCTCACTGGCGGGGGCTGTCGTCCGCGACCAGGACGGCAACACGTTTCTCACTGGTACTCCCCCCATCACACACTCCGAGCGGACCGACGTCCTGCTCGTGGGCGCGCCGAAACTGAACGCCAGCCGCTTCTCTCTCAGCGGCGGTGACGGCGTGACGGCGACACTCCGAACGAACGTCTCTCACGAGCGTCGGGACCTCGGGACCGGCGAGTTCAGTGTCGCGATCGAGACGGACTCGCCCGATCCGTTCCGGCGCTTTTTCGCCGAGCAGGGGGCGACCGTCGAGAGTCGGACGTTCGCCGGCGACGAGGTCGCAAGCGTCGTCGCGACCTACCCCGGTGTCCGACAGGGGTATCTCGTCGTCCACGATCTTCGACTGGAGGTGACCCATGGATAGCAGCAGAATCGCTGCCGACGAACGCGGGATGACATCCGTGGTCGGCAAGACACTCGTCATCGGCATCGTCCTCCTGTACGTCGGCGGCATGACGACGCTGCTGCTCGGTGGTGTCGTGCCGGAGTACCGGAGCACCGCGGGAGCCGAACTTGGTGACCGCGTCCTCGCAACGGCGGGTGGTGCTATCGAACAATCCGTTTCGGAGGTGAACGGGACAGTCCGCACGAACCGGAGTGTCGACCTTCCGTCGACGATCCGCGGTCGACACTACGAACTCGAACTAGCCGGTACCCGACTCCGTCTCCGCCATCCGGATCCGGCCATCGAGGGCGAACTCTCACTCGCGCTCCCACCGACGATGTCGACCACGAACGCGACGTGGCGTAGCGGAACCGACCTCCAGATACGGGTCAGCGGTCCCCGACAGAACCGCACCCTCACGATCGATTCATGAGAGCACAAACGGAGCTACCAGCGGTCGCGATTGCACTGGTCCTGCTGACGAGCGTGTTCGTCCTCAGTCTCGGTGCGGCCGACTCGGCGCTGTCGAGTGCCGACCGGCCGGCTCTCGAACGGCAGGCGGCTGTCAGCCTCTCCGAGGCACTGACTGCACCCGGTGCTCACGTGACACGGAGAGCGAGCGTTCTCGACAACCGGACCGTTGCGAACCTCAGCGTCGAGGATCTCGAAACGAGATACGGGGCCAGTCCCGACACCGATGTCCGGATCCGGCTCGGGGGCGAGACGCTAATCGAGTCCGGCGATCCGACCGGGGGGACATCGATCACGCGGCTGGTCGTCGTCGAACGTCGAACACGGAACAGACTCGTCCCGACCTTCGCGGATAACCGAACGGTGACGCTTCCGCAGCGGGCAACCGCCCCGGTGGTCGACATCGACCCGCCACGGCAGACGACCGTCCGTCGCGTGTACGCAGACGAACAGATACTACTGGAAAACAGAAGCGGGATCGAGGGGGTCAACAAGCTCTCGCTGTCCCGGTTCGAGACCGAACAGCTCCGGTTCGAGGCGATTGGACCGCTTCCGAAGGGATCGGTCGAAATCACTCACGACCGGATCGAGACCGAAAAGACGACTCTCGAGGTGACTGTCGATGCGTAGAGGACAGGCCACGATCACCGCAATCGAGGCCGGGATCGGAGTCTTGCTGCTCCTCGCACTCACGCTCCTGTTCGCGCTCGGCTCCCCGGGCGGCTCCGATTCCGCGACCCAGGCACAACTGGACGCGTACGCCGAGGACACAGCCACCATTCTCGCACAGGAACAGCCCCGCCACGCCGACCAGACGCGGCTGGCGGAGGTGACGGCTTCCGGTGCCGCGTTCGAGCGGGAAGCGCCGGCACTCGAACGCCGTATCGAGGCCATTCTCCCCGAGAACGTCTTCTTTCGCCTCGACACGCCGTACGGACGTATCGGCCACCCGCTTCCCGCAAACGTCCAGACCGGGACGACGACTGTCACGACGGTGAACGGCCCCGTTACCCTCGAGGTGTGGTACGCATGAAACCAACTTGGTCAAGCCAAGCTAACGAACGTGGGCAGACCGTCGTGCTTGCGGCTGTCGTGCTGGCGGTCGCACTGGTTCCGATCATCGCCGCCTATCTCCAACTCGGCTACGGCGGCGAGACCCCCGCCGGTATCGACGACCCGCAACGAGACGCGCATCGACTGCTCGAACGTACTGTCCAGGAGGAGACACACGATATTCCCGCGACGTACTCCTGGAGTGAGCGCCGAGACGCGGCTGAACGGGTTCGTGTGCGGCTTGCACCGACTGTCGAACAGATCAGGCGGGGATCACTCCCCGACGGTGTCACACACCGGTTGCGGTACAACGAGAGCCGCGGAGTTCGCTGGGCGGCCGAGCGCTGTCCGCGCGGGCCGAACCGACAGTTCGGTCCCTGCGAGTCTATCGATGGAATCGTGGTTCAGGAGCGCGGCGACCGGACACACGTGCTCGCCGTTGCCGTCGACCTCTCGACGACGACGCCTGATGGCGACTACAACCTCACGACTGTGGTCAGACCGTAACCGATGTCCTTCTGCTCTCCGAGAACCGGCTGTTTCCGGCTTGCCGACATGTGGGAAAAGCTAAGTAAATTCGGTGTCTCGTGGCAACTATGAGCAAGCAAGGGAGAGACACCGAGTTCGAGTTGGAGGATGTCACTGCCGTCTTCGAGGAGCGCGACGACTACGCCGAACCGCTCACCGCGACAGAGATCGCCGACCGGCTCGGCTGTTCACGACGAACAGCCCTGAACAAACTTCACCGACTGGAAGAGAACACCGACCTCACGAGCAAGAAAGTCGGCGGTCGAAGTCGCGTCTGGTGGATTCCCGTCCACGTCTGAGTCACTCGACGGGGAGGTTCCACTCGTCGGCCCGAGACTCGGCTTCGGACTGTGCGCGGTCCCGGATCGCCTCGATCTGTTGTTCGTTTTCGAGAAACGCTTCGACTGCCGCTAGACTGTCCCGACCGTTCGACTCCGATTCGAGTCGGTCGTTCGGTGCCCGCTGTCGTGTCCGTTCGATTAGCTGTTGATCGCCGCCGAGCACCCGGGCTGGCATCTCGGGTGGCACGCGCGCTGACTCGCTCTCGTGAATCCGGTCGAGTGCCGACTCCTCGAGTTCGTACAGACCGAGGCGGTACGGTCCGCTGCTGGCGATTTCCGTCAACGCGTCTGTCCCGCTGGCGTCGGGCGCCGTGTGGTAGGCGGCGACGGGGACCCCGTCGACGAAGGTGACGACCCCGACACGATCCGCGCTCAACAGCAGCGTCTCCTGCGGTTCGAGACGTGCGTACCCCGTCAGCCTCCGGTCGAGGGCACCGGTTAGCACAGTTTCGGGCGAACTGAGCACCCGCTGGCGCAGGAGTCGTCCCTGTGGCAGATTCATAACTCCGGGATGACGGCGTTACGAAACCGATCAGCGACGGTCCCTTCCTCGCCGTCTCGGACGGTCAGCGAGTCCGTCGCGTTCCGATAGGACCGGGCTGCCTCCGATTCGGGAGCGTATGCGAGAAGCGGCTGACTCGCCCGCCTCGCCTCTCTGACCTCCTCACTTTCCGGGATACTCGCCAAGATTTCACCCTCGAAGTACTGCTGTGCCTTGTCGCTGACGCGGTCGATCCCCTCGTCCTGCGTGACCCGGTTGAACAGCACGCCGGCGATTCCGGTTCCGTACGTCGTCGCGTACTCCTGCACCTTGAGTCCGTCCGAGATTGCCGGAATTGTCGGCTGCACGACGATCACGACCCGATCAGCGAGGACGATTGGCAACACCGCGCTCCGACTGCCGAGCGTCGCTGCCGAGTCGAGTAAGATCACGTCGGTCTGTTCTGCGACCGTCGCGACGACCTCACGAAGCCGCGCGGGATCTGCCTCCCGGAAACCCGACAGCGACGTCCCGCAGGGAATCACGTCCATCCCGAACCGCTCGTAGATCGCCGCCTCGACCGGTTCGTCCCCGCCCAGAACCTCGTGAAGGGTCGTCTCTCGGTCGGACAGGCCGGTGTGAAAGAGTAGGTTCGCCATGCCGGTATCCGCGTCGATCACCGTCACGTCGTAGTCGTCGGCCAGAGCCATCCCGAGTGCCAGCGTGCTCGTCGTCTTCCCGGTTCCGCCCTTGCCGCTGGCCACAGCGAACACCTCTACCATACACCCAGAGGTGTGCCTGTATCCACATATAAACACTCGGATTCACTCGGTAGTTAGTCAACTGGCCTTCCCGATAAAATGAAAATCGCACCCGCAACCGTGGCCGACCCGTGCGGGTACGGTGGTCGGGTGGTCCGTCACTCCTGGACCCATCTGGAGCAACGGATGTCGAAACTCCCACAGACAGGGCAACTGTGATGCTGGACCTCGAATCCTGTCTCGCAGGCGAGACAGACGTAGGGCTGAGGCTTCTCCGCCTGTCTCGACAGCCCTGACATCTCTTTTGCCCTATCGATGACGCCCATCACGACCACACCAGCACCGTGGGGTTGAACGGGCATAAAAAGGTGAGATAGTTTACGTCATTTTTTGGCCCTGCCGTCTGGCGATCTTCCGGATTCAGGACAGGCGTTCACACTGTCTACTGCGCCTCGAACACGACTCCGGGAACGGTCCAGCCTCGATCTATTCTCTCGCGGACCGATTTATATGAGAATATACGACCATTGATCGGTTTCAGCCGCGGCTCGGACGTAGAGTAATAAAATATATTATGTGTCTGGTGCTTGACTAACACGTTGACTATCCGAGACATCTATGACATATATGAAAACGTATGTGTTTAGCAGTATCTTGTTTTCCGTGGTCGGATAGTGACTCCGGTGACGGGCCGACGCGAACCGCCACCATCGACGCGCCCAGGACCTGCCGACCAGCGGTGGATTCGCGAACCCGAGTAGAGTCTGCACACGCGCCAGCGGCCCGGCGGTGGCCCATGGACCAGTAGTTCCCCCTTCGAGGGTAGTGAGTCACTCGTGGAGGTAGGTGTCACCCGTGACCAGTGTACCGACACCGCTCGCGCGCGGGTGCTCCGATAGGACACCTTCTGGTGCAGCAGCCGAACTCGTTCCCCTCGAAACCGGGGTAATCTCACCTGCGGTTATCTCGCTCCGCTCCCATTTCATTCTGTAACATCACTCGCGAGCACACGACTCGTCTGCTCGAACCTGTGTGGACTTGTCAGTTGTCACGTTCGTCCGACAGAACACATCTGTCCTCCCCGGTCGAATGCATAATGGTTAAGTCGCATAGCCATCCTACACTCTGATGCGACCGCCCTTAGCTCAGACTGGTAGAGCAGTCGACTGTAGATCGACTTGTCCCCCGTTCAAATCGGGGAGGGCGGACTGCTTCTCCACGGACCATCACGGTGAGCGGCAAGCAGGTCGAATCGGGGAGTTCACACCGGAGTCTGACGCCTGTCAGACATCCAGGGAAGATTGAAATAGGTAGGGTGAATACCTCCGACAACTCGATGAGCAAGATCACGTTCCGGGCTGACGACGAGCTCATCACACAACTCGAGGAGTTCGACGCCTCGAAAAGTGAAGTCATGCGTCGAGCGCTTCGGGAGTATCTCGAAACCCACGGCGACGACGAGACTGTCGTGACCGAGCCCACCGACGACTCCGACGGCTCCGAGGACTCTCCCGAGGGGAGCCTCGACGACTTGGTCGCTGACCGCGTCGATGCGATCATCGCAGACCGGCTCGATAACGTGTTTACGCCCGCGCAGCCACAGGACGTGAACGTAAACATCTCCGTAGAGGGCCAAGCTGCGCCGCGTAGCCCTGATCCCGACGCGGAGGTAAACACATCCGTGGAGTCGTCACACGCCTCGTCAAACGATGTGTCACACGAGGCCGCCGAGAGTAAGACGGGTGTAGACGACACCGAAAACGCGCGTGTACAACACAGTACGACGTGCGCCAAATGCGGCGAAAATGTAGAGCCCTCCCACGTTTACTGCCCGAACTGCGGTGAGAAAACATCCCACCGAGTGTTCTGCGAATGCGGTGACGAGATCAGATCTGACTGGTCGCACTGCCCCAGTTGTGGCAGGCGAACCCCCGCAGCAGACGTTCTTGATCAATCATGAACGCCTGTAAACGCACGGTAGAGGCTGTTTACTCGGGTAAACGCTCGAATGTCTTACGCTGACCGGTACTTTTATTACCTTCTGGTCTGTGGTTAGGTTTGCGTAAGACGGTCGTCTTACACAGTATGGGTCGTCGTGTGCGGCCCGCCGCATTCAGGCGGTTTCGCTGTGTAAGACGGGTGGGCGGGCCGTAAACTCCGCCCCGTCTTACCACAGGGGAAACTAACAACCATGGAGCGTGTGACACTGCGGATTCCGAAACAGCAGATCGAAGAGGTAGAGCAGATGGTCGAAACCGGCGAGTATCCGAACCGGAGCGAGGCGATTCGCTCGGCGGTGCGAGAGATGCTCGCAGAGCAGGAGACCGGCAAGGAACGACCGTCGGAAAAACGCAAACGGCGCAACAGCCAGCGGAAGAAAGACCGCTCGTGGGCGAAGGTGTAACGATGCAGGATATCGTTAACGAGGCCCTCGAACGCGACGAGCAGGAACAACAGCAGATGGACGACGTCGACGGCTTCGGCGATCCGCGGATCGTCATCGTCGGCGCGGGTGGCGCTGGCAACAACACCGTCAACCGACTGTACAACATCGGTGTCGACGGCGCCGAAACCATCGCGATCAACACCGACAAACAGCACCTGAAGATGATCGAAGCCGACACGAAGATCCTCGTCGGCAAATCCCTGACCAACGGCCTCGGTGCTGGTGGCGACCCGTCGATGGGCGAGCGTGCCACCGAGATGGCTCAGGGGACGATCAAGGAAGTCCTCGGTGACGCCGATCTGGTCTTCGTCACCGCGGGCATGGGCGGCGGAACCGGGACCGGTGCCGCGCCGGTCGTCTCGAAGATCGCAAAGGAACAGGGTGCCATCGTCGTCGGGATGGTTTCGACGCCGTTCAACGTCGAACGCGCCCGGACGGTCAAAGCCGAGGAAGGACTCGAACGGCTCCGGGACGAAGCCGATTCGATCATCGTGCTCGACAACAATCGGCTGCTCGATTACGTCCCGAACCTGCCGATTGGCAAGGCCTTCTCGGTGATGGACCAGATCATCGCCGAGACGGTCAAGGGGATCTCCGAGACGATCACCCAGCCGTCGCTGATCAACCTCGACTACGCGGATATGACCTCGATCATGAACCAGGGCGGTGTCGCGGTGATGCTGGTCGGGGAGACACAGGACAAGAACAAGACCGAGGAGGTCGTCAAGGATGCGATGAACCACCCGTTGCTGGATGTCGACTACCGCGGCGCGAGCGGCGGACTGGTCCACATCACCGGCGGTCCCGATCTCACGCTGCAGGAGGCCGAGGGGATCGCCCAGAACATCACCGACCGCCTCGAAGCGAGCGCGAACGTCATCTGGGGCGCCCGAATCCAGGAGGAGTACAAGGGCAAGGTGCGGGTCATGGCGATCATGACCGGCGTCAAAAGCGCCCAGGTGCTCGGTCCGACGACCCAGAAACAGGCGGACAAGTCCCGCCAGGCGATCCAGGGCGTCGACGAGAACGACGACGCTTTCGACGCGGCCAACAACTTCCAGCAGTCCAACCAGGAGTTCGGTGAGACTGACGGCGGCCGCGAAGAAGTGGAGACGAAAAACGGACTCGACGTCGTCCGGACCGAGTAACGGTCCCGTCGTCTTCGGTCGGTATTTTCCGTTTTTTCACTGCCCGACAGTGTGGCAACTCTTCGTCGCGGCGTCTCTGACGACGGACACACAGCTGTCTGACGATGTCGACACACCGTGAGACAAGCGCCAGAGAGTCAGTCGGGGTTCGAGCGTCGATCAGACCGCTTCGAGCGTTTCAAGCAGATCGCACTTTCGACAGAACTCCCCGGTCGTCGGACTGCCGCAGTTGTCGCACTCGTCGAGATCGGGCGTCCCGTCTCGGTACTCCGCCGACGCCAGTCCGGCGAGTTCCTCGTAGCCGGACATGATCGAGTGCCGCGTGCCGGGATGTCTCTCTTCGAGTTCGTACAGTAGTTCCTGTACCTCCCCACGGAAGGCTTCGTCCGCGTGGGGACACTCCGTCATGTGCGCGGGAAGATCCTGCAGGTGTGCGTACAGCGCGACCTCTTTCTCGGGAATATCTCGCAGCGGTTTTGCACGTGGAATAAAGTCGTCCGACTCCCCCCGCGTTCGGCTCGCGTCGGCCCCCTCGAACGGGCCGATACTGGAGTCGAACTGTTGTGACATCTTTCTGATATCGCCCTCGAAGAAATTCATCAGCGCCGTCTCGGCTTCGTCATCGAGATTGTGACCAGTCAGCAGTTTGTCAGCGCCGAACTCCTCGGCGTAGGTGGAGAGGATATCCCGTCGGAAGACCCCGCAGTACGCACAGGCCGCCATATTGTTCGGATCCTCCTCGACGACGTCGTCCATCTCGACGCCGAACTCCTCGGCGTAGGAGACCGTCTCGTGACGGACGTCCAGGTCGTCGGTCAGTTCCTCGCAGGCCTCGAGGCTCTTGTCGCGGTACTCGTCGATGCCCTCGTGAATCGACAGCGCGATCAGTTCCACGCGGGGGTCCTTCGCGAAGGTGTCGTGGAGAATCTGCGTGAGCACTACGCTGTCTTTGCCACCTGAGAGGCCGATCACCCACGTCTCGGGGTCTTCGACGGTCGCGTCGTCGGGAAGCAAGTTGTCCTCGCGAACACGACTGCGAACTCGCTTTTCCACCGAGGCACAGAAGTGTTCCTCACACATGTGCAGCCCGGAGTATGCCGCGTGCATGACCGCCTCGCTCGGACACTTATCGCACTCCATTACCGCGGGGTAATCGACCGCGCCCGTTGACCCTTTCGACTCCCCGCTTTCCATCACCGTTTTGACTCCGTATCCGCTACTGCGCACAATGGAACAGTGGGACCGAGAGGCGGCCGTCGACCGGGTGGAACGACTCGTTGAGACGGTCGAAGACGAGCAGATGCCGGTGCCAGTCCGGGAAATCTGGGTCTACGGCGACGTGGCGCTCGGGCTGGATCCGGTCGAACGCCTCGATATCTATCTGACCAAAGACATCCTGCTGCACGACGACGCGGACCGAGAAGCCCACTTCCGCGAGGAGTACGGCATCGAGAGCGTCGGCAAGACCGTCCGGGCGGAGTGGGCCGAAACCCACCCCGAGTATCTCCGCGCGACCGCCGGCGGTCACGCCGCCCCCGAGAAGTGTCTGGCGGCGCATCTGCTCGAAGACGACGAGCCGATCCATCTGGAGGTCTGCAACGCCAGTTTCGAGGACAACGTCAGGCAGCGACTCCAGGGTGCGCTGGCACGGGAGAACTACGGGGAGATTATCGATCCCCGCGGCGTCTGTCTGTGGATGGAGGGGACTCGTTCGTCCGAAGCCGTCGAGAAACTCCGCGCCGGCGAGTTCGTCTTTCCGACGCTTCCGGAGGCACTGGAGATGCTCGGTGCGGACGCAGACACCGCCGAGGAGGCCGCCGATGTTCTCGCGGGCTCTCGTAAGCAACAGGTCGGCAGTTCCGTCCGGGGCGACGTGATCTAATCGACGCGCCCGACAGTGACGTAGAAGGGTACGGTCTCGGTCCGCCGGTACGTCGCGTCCTGTAGCTGGTCGACCGCTTCGCGGCCGATTGCCCGCCACTGTTCGCGCAGCGCGTCGAACTCCTCGGGTGTGGTATCGCCCGCGAGAATCGTTTCCCGGTCGGTGTCGATTCCCGCGCCGCTGGCTTTCCGCCGGATCGATTCCAGCGCCTGTTCGGAGTACGGCGGTTCGGTGACCCGTCTGTGGTCGTATCGCTCGACGGCGACCACGTCCAGCCCCGCCGCCGCGAACAACTCGCTGGCTTCACCCATCGTCACGTCCGTGTCCACGCCCTCGAAGTACAGCGTCCGCGCGCGCTCGGCCAGTTCGGATTCCCCGTCGACGGTCGACTCGACCGTGACGGCGCTGTTGTCGGGTTCGATGACCGCGACCAGATCTTCCGAGACACGGGCGAACTCCTCGAGTGCCTCGACCGGGTCGGGGAGATTCACCAGCAGCGCCTGACAGACCACGAGATCGAACGCACCCGTCCGGAACGGCAACCGCGTGGCGTCTCCGAGCGCCCGCGGCGGATCGACGTGCCCGAGCAACTCCCTGTCGGCGTCGACCGCGACTACCTCGCCGCTCGTCTCCGCTCTGAGCACGCGTGTCAGCTCTCCGGTTCCGGCCCCGACGTCGAGCACTCGCCGGCGCGTATCGAGTCCCAGGTCGGCCAGCGCACTCCGGGAGTCCTCCCACATTCCCGCTCGGGTCGTCTTCAGATACTCGGCAGTGAACCGGCGCACAGCCGTCGTTGGCGGCTGCTCGGTAAAAAAGATTCAGAACAGATCGCGCAGTGAATCCGTCTCCGCCGCCAGCGCCCTGCTCAGTTCCGCCCCCGGCGCGGCGTCGTCCTCCGCTTCGAGTCCGGCCGCGACCGGTTCGGGGAGATCCGGGCGTGGTGCGTCCTCGTGGCGTCGGATCCGCTCGGTCTTGGCCGTCTGCTCGTGAACGGCCTGCAACATCGGAATCCCCCGGAGGTACTCGAACCGATCCAGCAGGAGGACGCCGCGCTCGGTGAATCCGTAGAACGTCCCCGGCAGGTCCCGCCTGTGTCTCCCCTCGTCGAGGTCGTACGTCTCGACCAGCCCGAACTCCTCCAGTTGGCCTAGCTGATCGAGCACCGCCGACTCGCTTTTCTGCGTGTAGTACGCCAGTTCGGCCAGCGACGGGAGGTGAGCGGGGTGGCCGAGAATCGTCTGGATGATCCTGTGACGGGTCTCCTGTGCGAACACCGCGTGTAGCTGTCGCTGGCTCTCGAACGGCGAGAGATGCTCTCCGGGCGGGATCTCTTCCATACGTCTCCTCTCCCGGCCAGCGGTTTATACTTTGTCTGTCCAACTTGGACAAACCAAGTTAACCGGCGAGCATCCTCTGACCGGTCGCCGTGTCGACTCCACGGGGCGTTCCGTGCCGAGAAACGCGCACGTGGGTTTTTAGATCCTCCTGCCCGTTAGTGTGGGAGGATGTCCGATCAGGAAGATCTTGACGTACTCGAAGAGTTGGCCAGTCTGCCGACGCTCGTCCACCCGACAGCGTCGCCGGACGGCGACGAAGTCGCGGCCTACTACGATATCACCGGCCGGAACGAACTCCACGTGATCGACGCCGACACCGGCGAGCGCGAACAGTGGAGCGACGGGGAGGTTCCGCGCAACGCCCGCTGGTACGTCGAGTGGGGGGCCGACGGGGAGCGCGTGTACTTCCACCTCGACGACGGCGGCAACGAACAGAACGACCTCTACGCGCTGGACAGAGAGGGCAACGCCGAACCGGTCGTCGAGATGGACGGCCAGGTCGCCCTCCAGTCGGTCGGTGACGACGGTGAGACGCTGATCGTCGGGTCGAGCCGCGACGGCCAGATGAACCTCTACCGGCACGACCTCCCGACGGGCGAGACGACGAAGATCACCGATTACGAACGCGCCGCCGGCAGCGCACAGCTCTCCCCGGACTGTGAACGCGTCGCCTACGCCACCAACGAGAGTGACGACTTCGACAACCGCGACGTCTACATCGCCGACGTGGACGGCTCGAACCCGCGAAACCTCGAAATCGGCGACGACGGCGCCGAGAGCGAGCCGGTCGACTGGAGCCCCGACGGCGACCGCTTGCTCGTCGGGGACAACACCGCAGACCTCGGCCGGATCGGCGTCTACGACCTCGAGGCCGACGACGTTCGCTGGCTCGGCGACGGCGAATACGAGGAGGCCCCCGAGGCCTTCCTCCCCGGCGGCGACCGCGTGATCGGGACGCGCCAGCGCACCGCCGAGAGCATCCCGGTCGTCTACGACCTCGACACCGGCGAAGCGACCGAGTTCGACCTGCCGGAAGGAGTTGCGGACTTCGGAATGGCCGGCGACGCGGTCCTCGACGAGAACCGTGTCGTCCTGACGCACACCACTCCCACGACACGGCCGGAACTGCTCGCGTACAACGTCGACACCCACGAGACGGAGACGCTCGTCGAACCGGAGTACGGCCCGTTCTCCCCGGAGGACTTCGCCGACGCGGAATATTTCCGGATCGAGTCCGACGGCGTGCCGGAGTCCCCGCAGGCGGCGATCGAGCACGACCCCTACGAGACTCTGGAGATCGAAGCCATGCTGTACGACTCCGGCGTCCGACCGTCCGGGCTGATCGTCAACCCCCACGGCGGTCCGCGCGCCCGGGACACGAAGTCGTTCGACCTCTACACGCAGGTGCTGGTCTCGCTGGGCTTCTCCGTCCTGCAGGTGAACTACCGCGGCTCCACGGGCCGCGGCCGCGAGTTCGTCGAGGAGTTGATCGACGACTGGGGCGGCGCGGAGCAGGGTGACGTGGCGATCGCCGCCGAACACGTCCTCGAAGAGTACGACTGGCTCGACGAGGACCGGGTCATCGTCTTCGGCGGCTCCTACGGCGGCTACTCGGCGTACTGGCAGCTACTGCAGTACCCGGATCTCTACGACGCCGGCGTGGCCTGGATCGGCGTGACCGACCTGCACGACATGTTCGAGAACACGATGCCGCACTTCCGGACGGAACTCCTGGAGAAGTACCTCAGCACGCCCGAGGAGAATCCGGAGTTGTACGAGCAGCGGTCGCCGGTGACACACGTCGACAACCTGGACGCGCCGCTTTTCATCGTCCACGGGGTCAACGACCGTCGGGTTCCGGTCTCCCAGGCCCGGATCTTCCGGGACGCCCTCGAAGACGCGGGCTACGAGGAGGGCGACGAGACGGGAACAGACGGCGACTACGAGTACCGCGAACTCGGCGAGGAGGGCCACGCCTCCTCGGATCAACAGCAGAAACTCCGGATGTTCGAGTTGCTCGCTGACTTCCTCGACAGACGAGTCGGCACCGACCGGGGACTCTAGATCTCGCCGGGCGCTGTAACTGCGCTCTCTTGCTCAGGATCCACTCGTCGTGTCGGTCCCGTAGACGCGCTCTGCGAACAACAGCGCGACCAGCGCGAAGATGATAACCGCGTAGGAACTGGCGGCGAACATGGCATCCTGTAGGGTATCGTACTCGCCGGTGCGGAAGATAATCGCTTTCCGGACCATCGCGATTACCCCGGTGTAGATGACCAGCCGAACGATCCGCCGGGTATCGCTCTCCTCGACGTAGGCCAGGACCGTCTGGTAGACTTCGACGATGATCAAAAGCAGCAGGCCGGTGTCGATGAACCCGATGACGACGAGCGGGTCGGTGATCTGTCCGCTCCGGGTAGCCTCCAGGATCTGCAGGGTCAGATCGGCGACGCCGATAGCGAACAGCACGGCGAAGACCGTCGCGGCGGCCAACTCGATTGCGCGGACGAAGCCGTTGACGGCCAGAGTGTATCGCTCCGAGAGTGCGTGCATGAACGCCGGTTCGGCCATTCCCGGCTCCTCCGCGGTCTGCTCGTCACTCGCCATTGCTCCAACCGTGAACTCTCCGCGGGCGCGCTTGGTAACTCATCTATCCATTGATTGGGCTTCTCCCCCATAATCTGTGGGGTGGCTATCACGTCGAGCAGCGACTGCCAGGTGACCGGTCCGTGGTACGCGTCACTCGCGCAGTTCGTGTACCCGGTCGATGTTCCACTCGTAGCTCTTGCCGTCCTCCGTCGGCGTCTCCAACACGAGCGGCACGTCACGGATCGCTTCGTGGTTGATGAACGCGCGCATCCCGGACTCGCCGATCTTCCCTTCGCCGATGTGTGCGTGTTCGTCTTTGTTGGTCCCGCAGTCGTGTTTCGAGTCGTTCAGGTGGACGTACGCGAGGTTTTCGAGCCCGACCACGTCGTCGAACTCGGCGAGAGACTCCTCGACCCCCTCTGGCGTCGAGAGGTCGTAGCCGGCGGCGAAGGCGTGTGCCGTGTCCAGACAGACCTCGATGTCGGCGTCCGTGCGCTCGATCACGCCCGCGAGGTGCTCGAACTCGCCGCCGAGTTTGGTGCCGCTGCCGGCGTCGGACTCGATCAACAGCGTCACGTCGTCGGGAATCGACAGCGAGTCGATGACGGTCGCGGCGTTGTCGAGACCGCCCTCGACGCCGGCGCCGGTGTGCGCCCCCAGGTGGACGTTGACGTACTCGATGCCCAACCGGTCGGCGGCGTCGAGTTCGGCCTGCATGCTGGAGCGGGACTTCTCTCTGAGGTCCTCTTTCGGCGTCGCGAGATTGACGAGATACGCCGAGTGGATGACCCAGGGACCGACCCCCGCGTCGGTCGATTCGTCGACGAACCGGTCGGCCTCGTCGTCCTCGATCGACGGTTCCTGCCAGACCTGCGGCGAGGTGGTGAAAATCTGTCCGCAGTTGCCGCCGACGTCGATCTGTCGCTGTACTGCGTTGTCGACTCCGCCCGCCACCGAGACGTGTGCGCCTACCTGCATACCACAGCAGACGTGGCTCGCGGCCATAGTGGCTTCGGCTTCGGCCGCTACTCCGCCAGCGGATCCGTCCGCTCCCGGTTCCACGCCTCCGAACCGTACTTCTCGTCCGCGATCTCCCGTGCTCGGTCCAGTTCTTCGTCGGTCCACGTCCCCTCCGTGGCGTCTGCCCACTCCTGAAGCGCGGCTTCGAGACGCGTCACCGCCGCTTCCCGCTCGATGCCCGACTGCTCGCGGATCGACGTGACTCGCTGCTCGAACTGGTCGGTCGTGATCTCCTCGGTCGCGAAGACACCGAGATGGCGCTCGGTCGCCCGGTCGTACGACAGCGACCCGTGCTGGATCACGGCGTCGCGCTGGCGGTACTGCGCGTTCCCGCTGATCTTCCGCCCGTCGACGAGGATGTCGTGGGCCGGATGGATCGCCCGCAGGTAACAGGCGGGCTGGTAGATCGCCTCCTGTTCCTCCTCGGCGAACGCGGCGTCGACGCCCATCCGCTCGAAGGCGTCGAGGATCGGATCGCAGAGCAGTTCGTACGACTCCATCAGATCTCCGGGCAGTTCCTCGGCCGGCGCGATGATCGAGTACGAGATGTCTGCGTCGACGTCGTGATAGATCCCGCCGCCGCCGGTCTGCCGTCGCGTGACGGTGATCCCCTCGCGGTCGCAGTACGCCCAGTCGATGCTGTCCGGGGACTGTCGGTAGCCGGCGCTGAGCGTGCTCGGCTCCCACCGGTAGATCCGCAGCGTCCGGGGGCCGCCCGCCGCCGCGGTCTCGGCGGCGACCTCGTCGAGCGCCATCTGCATCGGGCCGGGGTTGCGTTCCTCGCGGACGAGCCGCCACTCCCGGTCGGCCAGGTCGGTCATACCCGTCGTACGGTCGGCTCCGTCAAATGCGTGACCCCCCGGCCGCCGGGAATCGACAGATCGAATTACCCGCTCGACGGTTATCCGGTATGACCGAGTTCAACTACGAAGTCGAGGTCGACGTTCGGTTCCGAGATCTGGATTCGATGGGTCACGTGAACAACGCCGTCTACGCGACGTACTTCGAACACGCCCGGACGCTGTACATGGACGACGTGTTCGGCGACCGGCCGGAGGAGATCAACGTCGCCCTTGTCAACCTCAATATCGATTTCAAACGCCAGGTCAGGTTCGGCGAGAGCGTGACCGTCGGCGTCGGCGTCACGGAACTCGGCGATTCGAGCGTCACGATGGAGTACGAGGTCCGGACGGGCGACGAACTCGCGGCGACGGGGAGTACGATTCTCGTCGCCATCGACGACGAGGGCAACTCCCGCTCGATGCCGGAGTCGGTCCGCGAGGGCATCCGAGAGTACGAGGGCCTGTAGCCGACGCTTTCTGGCCGCGCAACGCGGCACGCGAACTATCCGTCTCTCGCCCGTAGGCCCTACAGTGACGAACTCGACGACCCGGTCAGCAACGAGAGCCCTGGCCGGGGCCGCCGTCTCGGCGGTGACGTACCGCCTCCTCGGAGCCGCCGGCGTCTCGAAACCGCTCGCGGGCGCAGTCAGCGGCGGAGCCGGTATCCTCGTCGTCTCCGTGTGCTGTGGTCCGCGAGACAATCCCGGACCGTGACTTGCGGCCGCGTACCGCCGACCCGGGCGGCCGGATTTTTATCCTTCGGCCGTGTCGGCTGGCGTATGCCGACCGGAATCCTGTTTCCGAACGACGAGCCGGATCTCGCATCGTTCGCCGAGCGCGTCGAATCACTTGGCTATCGGTCGCTGTGGACGGGGGAACTCTGGACGCGGGACGCCTTCGTCGCTCTGACCCGGGCTGCCGAGGTGACGAGTGACATCGACCTCGGGACGGCAATCGCGAACGTCTACGGCCGCACGCCCGCGACGCTCGCGCAGGCGGCGGCCACACTGGATCGCGTCTCCGACGGTCGCGCCCGTCTCGGCCTCGGCACCTCGACCCGCAAGGCCGTCGAGGATCTTCACGGGATGGAGTTCGACAACCCGGCCAGACGGCTCCACGAGACCGCCGAACTGGCGGGGGAGTTTCTCAACGGCTCGGGTCGGGTCTCCTACGACGGCGACGTCTTCGAGGTCGCTGACTTCCCGGCGCTCGGCGCGGACGTGCCGGTGTACACGGCGGCGCTGGGCCCGGCGACGCGGCGGGCGACCGGCCGCGTTGCCGACGGCTGGCTCCCGCACAATATCCCGTTCAGCCGACTCTCAGTGGCCTTCGAGACGGTCGCGGAGACGGCCCGCCAGCGGGACCGGGATCCCGACGAGATCACCGTCGCGCCGTACATCCCCGCCGCGGTCAGCGACGACCCCGAGCGCGCCCGGGAAGCGATCCGCGGGCACGTCGCCTACTACGTCGGCAGCGGCGAGGGCTACCGGCGGGCGGTCGCCCGGCAGTTCCCCGACGCGGCCGAGGCGGTCGCGGACGCGTGGGCGGCGGGCGAGCGCGAGCGGGCCCGCGCGGAGGTGACCGACGAGATGGTCGCGGACCTCGGCGTCGCGGGCACTCCCTCGGAGGCGAACGAGCAGTTCGACCGCCTCGCGTCGATGGACGTGATCGACGACCCGCTCGTCGTCATCCCGAACGGGACGGCACAGGAGATCAAAACACAGACCATCGAAGCACTGAGCCCGTCCTAACCGCCTTCGTTGCGAGAGACGCCGTCTCGGTTCGACCTCGGACAGATTCGACCGAGCCGTCTCGCCAGGCGGTAGGATCCTGCCACTGCTGGTCTAGCTTCGACGGTACCGAAAAAACGACAGGAGGTTATCGATGACTGTACATCCCGGCTTCGGGCTCGGAGTCGGTGTAGGTGTGTGCCCCGCCACCGAGGATGAGCAGGCCAGCGAGCAGGCTCACGTACAGGCCGAGGCTCGGAGCGAGAGTGCCCGAACCGATCACGCCGACCGTCTCGGCGAGCGTATAGCCCGCGAGTCCGGTCGCGACCAGCCCGAGTACCACCGCGATCAGTTGCGCCGACGCCGTCCAGTCCGCGACGTACAGCAGTCCGACGGCGACGATTCCGACCAGCAGTGCGATGATCTCTCGCCCGCCGAGTCCGACGCCGCCGACCAGTCCGGAGCCCGTCCAGGGCAGTACGGACCCGACGACTGCGAGTACTCCGCCGAGGAGAACGAGTTTCTCACCGATCGAAAGCTCAGCAACGCCCATGGGCGAGATTCAGAATCGGCACACAAAACGCTTACTACACGGCCGCCACGACCAGAGACGGCACACGCTCGTCGGGTTCAGGCGTACTTCTTGACGACGTCGAGGATGTCGTCGAGTTCGTCACCGGACAGGGAGTACCGCTCCTGTGCGTACAGCGCGCGGAGTTCGTCGCGGTCGAGCGGCTTCGAGTCGACAATCTTGTGTGCGGTCTTCTCGTCGACCTTCTCGAGTTCGAGCAGGTCGTCGACGAACTGCCGAGCCTCCTCCGGGTCGAGCACCGCGAACCGGTTGACGTGGTCGATGGCCCGCGAGAGTTCGTAGCGCATCTCGCGGTCCTCGTCCTCCGCTCGTTCCATCTCGATCCCTTCGAGAAGCTCTTTGGTCTCCGCGATGGTGAGATACTCCTCGTCGACTTTCTCCTTGAAGATGCTCATCTGTAGCTAATTGTGCGGTGTAGACAACCGAGGGCAAAATACCTTCGGAAACGACACCGCGGCTCCGAGAGCGAGCGGCGACGCCGCGGCTCGATTCCCGACTGACTCGTCTCACACGAATCACGTCGTCGGGGCTGTCCACCGTCGGCGGAATTACTTTGTGATTCTCACTCGATCAGTAGCGCATGCAGGTCGACGAATCAGAGCTCGACTGGACGGAGTACGACGAAGACGAGACCACCTTCCGTCGCAAGGAGTTAGGCGACGCTGCCGGGACCGACCAACTGGGCTGTAGCCTCTACGAACTGCCCCCCGGAGAGAAATCGTGGCCGTATCACTACCACACGGCCAACGAGGAAGCCATCTACGTCCTCGCGGGAGCGGGGCAGGTTCGCACGCCCGACGGCACGCGGTCGGTGAGCGAGGGCGTGTTCGTCTCCTTTCCGGCCGACGAGTCGGGCGGCCATCGCGTCATCAACGACACCGACGAACCGCTCCGATATCTGGCCGTCTCGACGATGAACGAACCGGACGTGACGCTGTATCCCGACAAGGAGATGTTCGGCGTCTACGTCGGATCGCCGCCCGGCGGTCGCGACGAACGGACGTTCGAGGGGTATTTCCCGACGGACGCCGAGACCGAGTACTGGGACTGACTCACTCCAACCGCTCGACGAGCGCTTCGAGTTCCTCCTTGCGTCTGCTCTTGGCCCGCTCTCTGAGCGCCTGTTCGTTTTCGGTCTCACAGACCAACTCGGGCACCTCCGTCGGTGTCCCGTCCTCGTCGATTGCGACGAAGGTGAGAAACGACGAGGTCGTCTCCCGGGTCTCGTTCTCCTGCGGGTTCTCGGCCCGAACGTCGACTTTGACGTTGATGCTCGTCCGGCCGGTGTCGTAGACGTACGCCTCGATGACGGCGATCTCGCCGAGGTCGATCGGCCCCTTGAAATCGACGTGATCCATCGAGGCGGTCACGACCGACTGGTTGCTGAACCGCAGCGAGGCGATGGCACCGCAGATGTCCATCCAGTGCAACACCGCCCCGCCGAGGGCCCGTCCCAGGGCGTTCGTGTCGTTCGGCAGCAACATCTCCGTCATCTCCGTGTACGACGACGTGAGCGTCGCAGTGTCTTCGCTCATGTACGCCAGCACAACGCCGCAGCGACACATGTCAGTTGTGGCTCCCGTCCTCTCGACGGTGGAGCCGCCGCTGGCACTGCTCGACGAACTCGGTGAGGTTCTGCGCCACGTCCGACCCCATCGAAATCACGAACCCCTCGGAGTCCGCGAGCCAGAAGTGGATCAACACGCCCTCGCTGTGCACCTCGACGGTCGCTTTCGTCTCGCCCAGTCTCTCGTACTCGTCGGTCGGCATCACCGGATCGTGTTCGCGAACGTTTTCGATGTAGGTCGCGAGCCACCGCCGGAGTTCGGGCGTGTCGACGTCCTCTCTGACGTACAGCGCCGTCCACTCGTCGTCGGTGTAGCTGAACGCCGTCCGGAGGGAATCTCCACCGCGGGCACGCAGGAATCGGAGCACGTTCTCGTACCGCTCGTTCATCGTGTCTGCTTTGGTGTGCCCACAGTTGTAACTCTGTGGTCAGGTGTGCCAACATACATTTGGCCACGCTCCCCAACGCCCTCCTGTGTACACGACCACAGAGGACGGCGTCGACCTCTACTCCGAGACAGCGGGCGAGGGCGAGACGGTCGCCTTCGTGGGCGACTGTGGCTTCGGCGCCTGGCAGTGGGCCTGGCAGTACGACGCCCTCGCCGGTCCGTACGAGACGCTGGCGTGGGATCTGCGCGGGACGGGTCGCTCTGACAGTCCCGCCGGACCGTACGACGTCGACCGACTCGCCGCCGACTTCGAGGCTGTTCTTGCCGACAACTCGGCCCGGCGCGTCCACGTCGTCGGTGCGGGGCTGGGCGGGATGATCGCTCTGCGGTACGCCCGGGAGTACGGCCGTGCGGCGTCGCTCGCGCTTTTCGGCACCGCGCCGCGGGGCGCGGCCGTCGACCTCGACGCACTCCGGGCGCTGTACCCGGATCCGGACGACCGCGAGCGGTCCGGGGCGGTCCGCGACTCGCTGTCGGGTGCGTTCTCCCCCGCGTTCCGGGAGTCAGACGCGTTCGAGCAGGTCGTCGACTGGCGCCGCGAGGAGGACGCCCTCGGCGACGGACTGGCCGCACAGATCGCCGCAGTCGAGGGGTTCGAGACCGGCCCGCTGTACGAACTGACGGTCCCGACGCTCGTGTTCCACGGGCTTGCCGATCCGGTCGTCGACTCGGCTGTCGGCCGCGAACTCGCGGCGGATCTCCCCCGCGGGGAGTTCGTTCCCGTCGAGGGCCGCCGCCTCGCTCACGTCGAGCACGCTCGCGCGGTGACCGACCGCCTCGACGGGTTCGTCGACGACCACCGCTCCGGGTAAACGAGCGCGGCAGAACTCGCCAGCGGTGCGGTACTTATCAGTCCGCACCGACTACGGTCACACGATGAACCGACTGCGCATCGCGTTGCTGAACGCGGCCCACGACGGCGACCACACCCGCCGGAACTTCCGGCGGGAGATCGACGCCGACCTCGTGGAGTACAACGTCACCGAGGGGGACTTCCCCGAGGGGTTCGGGTTCGACGCCTGCGTGGTGACTGGCTCGCGAGCCTCGGTCTACTGGGACGAGCCGTGGATCGGCGACCTCGAACGGTGGGTCGGCGAGGCGATCGAGACGGGAATGCCCGCTCTCGGGGTCTGTTTCGGCCACCAACTTCTGGCTGACGTTCTCGGCGGCAGCGTCGCCGACATGGGCGAGTACGAGATCGGCTACCGCGAGATCGAACACAGCGGCGACTCCCTGCTCTTCGAGGGGATCGACGAGCGGTTTACCGCCTTCACGACTCACTCCGATTACGTCGAACGGCTGCCGCCGGGCGCGGAGTTGCTGGCGGAAAACGACTACGGCGTGCACGCCTTCCGAGACGGCCAAGTCTTCGCCGTCCAGTTCCACCCCGAGTACGACATGCGGACTGCCCGGAAGATCACGGAGGGCAAAGAGCAACTCTCCGAGCAACGCCGCGAGCGCATCCTCGACGGGATCACCGAGGAGAACTACGCCGCCGCCTGCCGAACGAAGGCGCTGTTCGAGAACTTCACACAGTTCGTCCGCCGGCACCGCGAGACCGCCGACGCGGCGGGTGCCGCCGGCGACTGACAGCGGCAGTTACTCGGTGCGGTCCGGTGCGAGCGCTTCCATCGTCTGTTTGATCTCGTCGACGTCCGCGCTGCGGGGGTAAGAGGTGTAGACGGCGTCGACGCCGTCGATGGATTCGTACTCCGCGAGCTGTTCGCGCGCCTCCTCGGGCGTCCCCGCGACGCTCATATGCGGCAGGAGGTTCTCCTCGACGAGTTGCTGTGCGTGCTCCCGGTCGCCGTCCTGCCAGGCGTCGTGAATCGTGTGCGCGAGCTCTTCGTAGCCCTGTCGGGCGAGGCTGTCCCGGTAGTAGGTTCCCATCCCACCGATGTAGAAGGCGACGTGCTGGGTGACCATGTCGCGGGCGTGCTCGCTGTCCTCCAGGGCACAGCAGGTCACCGAGACGGTCGTCCGGAACTCCTCGGGGTCGCGGTCGCCGAGTTCGAGACCGCGTTCGAGGTCCTCCATCCGGTCGGCCAGGCCGTCGTGGGTGAACGTCGTCGCGTGCCAGCCGTCGGCGAAGCGACCGCACATCTCGACGGCCTTCGGCCCCAGTCCCGCGGCGTCGACTTTCGGCAGCGTCTCGGGCAGGTCACAGCGGAGCCGGAACCCGTCGAGATCGAAGTACTCGCCGTCGTAGGAGACCTCCTCGCCCGACAGCACCTGCTTGATGATCTCGACGGTCTCGCGGGTCCGCCGGAGCGGGTTCCCGAAGTCGACGCCGTGCCAGTTCTCGATCACGATGGGGCCGCTGGGGCCGACGCCCAGGCGGAACCGACCGTCGCTGGCCTCCTGCAGTGTCACGGCGGTCTGACCCAGCAGCGAGGGCGACCGGGAGTAGGCGTTGAGGATGCTCGTCCCGAGACCGATCTCGTCGGTCCGGTGGGCGGCCGTCGCGAGCAGCGTCACGGCGTCGCGGCCCCACGTCTCGGGTGCCCAGGCCGTATCGTAGCCGAGCTCCTCGGCGAACTCGATCTGCTCGACCATCGCGTCTAAGGACGGCTGTGCGCCGACGGAGAGAAACACATCTCGCTCTGTCATACCACCTCCTTACGAGGCCCGATATATAGTAGTAGTCACACTGTCCCGGGGCAATCTCCCCGTCCGCTCCCGGCACTACTGCGTCGGGACGACTCGTCCCCGGTCGCGGACGTATTCGGGGAAGTCCTCGTAGACCGGCGCCGCGGTGACCGTCTCGGAGTCACCGACGACGATTGCCTTGCGCCGCGCCCGGGTCAGCGCGACGTTGAACCGCCGCGGTTCGTCGAGGAACCCGACCGACCCGCGGTCGTTCGAGCGCACCAGTGACACGAGGACGACCTCCTTTTCGCGGCCCTGAAAGCCGTCTACGGTGTCGACTTCGAGATCCGCGGTTGCCGACAGCCGCGCGTCGAGTTCGTCCTCGATCAGGTCGGTCTGGTCGTCGTACGGCGAGATGACCGCGATCTCCGCCGGGTCGATTCCGGTCTCGACGTACGCGGCGACGAGGTCGGCGACCAGGCTCGCCTCGCCCGGGTTCTCCCGGGATGTCGAGTCGGCCCGCTGGCGTTCGGGGGCGTCTCCCTGGGTGTCGACGTAGACCAGCGGCGCCGCGGGATCGACGATCGGTTCGTACTCGGGGGACACCTCGGTGTCGAGATCGGGGAGCGTGTGTTCGGCCACCGATTCGTCTGCCCGAATCTGTCCGTCGTAGAACCGCTCGCTGGAGAAGCCCATGATCCGCTCGTGCATCCGGTACTGCGTCCGCAGCACCGACCGGCAGTCGTACTGGTCGGCCAGCCGCTCGAACAGCGTCTCCGACAACCCCTCTCTCGCGGCTCGCTCGCTCTGGACCGTCGGCGGGAGCTGTCTGTGATCTCCCGCCATGATGACCCGCCGCGACCGAACGATGGGGATGAGACAGGACGGCTCGGTCGCCTGCGTCGCCTCGTCGATAACGAGCGTGTCGAATCGCCGGTCGGCGAGCACGTCGGAGCCGGCCGTCGAGTTGGTCGCACAGACCACCTCGGCCGCGTCGAGGATCTCTTCGATCGCCTGATTCTCGAGTTCGTCGGCCCGCTCGAACAACTCGTCGGCCTCGGCCTGCAGATCGAGCCACGACGCCATCTCCTCGATCCTCTCCGGCGGGACGCCCCGCGAACCGCGGCCCTGGTCGGCCAGTTCTCTGATTCGCTCGTCGGAGAGGCCGCGCCGCCACCGGCCCGAAGGCGCCGTGAGATACTCCTGCTGGTCGAGCAACTCGAACGCCTCCTCGCGACAGTCCCGCGAGCGCTGGTAGGTCTCGGAGTCTTCGAGCAGGCTGTCGAGCGTCCGGTCCCGCAGCGCCGGCGTCACCCGTGCGGGGTTGCCCACGCGAACGACGTCGACGCCTTTCTCGTGCAGGCGCTCGACGAGGTTGTCGACGGCCGTGTTCGACGGTGCCGTCGCCAGCACCGAGTCGCCGCGCTCGACCGACTGCCGGATCGCCTCGATCGCCGTCGTCGTCTTGCCGGTTCCCGGCGGGCCGTGGATGAGATGGAGGTCGTCCGTTGCGAGCGCCCGCCTGACGGCCATCTGCTGGGACTGGTTCAGGCTGTCGTCGA
Organism: Halovenus carboxidivorans; assembly: GCF_009831575.1. GTDB lineage: Archaea > Halobacteriota > Halobacteria > Halobacteriales > Haloarculaceae > Halovenus > Halovenus carboxidivorans. The sequence continues at coordinate 770,573 of NZ_WUUT01000001.1, forward strand.
CCTCCCTGTCGACCGGCGCGAGATCGTCCGGCTCTTCGAGGCCGACGATCACGTCCCGCAGGTCGGCGAGTGCCCCCTCCGCGGTCGGGAGCGACTCGAGTGCGTCGAGCATCCGCTGGAAGGTGATGTCGTTGGCGTACAGGTCCATCCGGAGGCCGGTCCCCGAGAGAAACCCGGGGGGGCGCTGGTCGAACGCGACCGTGACCGAGTAGTTGGTAACCTGCGTGACCGTCCCCGTCGGGTTGTCGTCGCGAGTCGGGTCCTGCTTCGAGAGCATGACCAGATCGCCGACGCTGATCGACGTCTCCGGGAGGGGTTCGCCGGAGTGACTTCTGGTGAATTTCATCTCGTAACCGGCGAGACTCTCGCCTTCTTCCCGGCCGGAGAGTCGCGTAATCGCCCGGCCGGCCTCTTCGCGCTCGCGCGCCGACAGGGTCCGGATCTCGCGCTCGTGGCGTTCGATCTCGGCCTGTCGCTCGCGTTCGACCAGCCCGGAGTACTCCTCGACGTACTCCCGGACGGCGCGGGTTCGCTCGTCGAGCACCGCGAGTTCGACCTCGGAGCGACCGATCCGGCCGCCGTCCAGGTGGTCGATCACCCGTTCCGCGCCGTCCCCGACCTCGACGACCGCCTCCGACCCGTCGACCTCGATCTCACCGATCGCGTCGGGGTCGACGCCGCCTTCGTTGACGAACGCACCGACGATGTCGCCCGGTCCTTCCGAGCCGAGTCCGCGGATCACCAACTCGGTCATATGCGGGGCTATTCCGTTTACTCACTTCAGCACTACGGGTGCGCTCGGGGAGTCACTCTACCCGTTTGTGCAGTTCCCCCTTGATCGCGAGGGTGTCGAAACTGTGATCGGGGCGGATGTTGACGAAATCCAGGAATCCTTCCGCGGAGACGAGCACGTCGCTGTCGTAGTACTCCGCCGCCACGCTGACGGTCGGCCCGGCCCCGATGATCGGTTCCAGCGCGGCGAGCGCGCAGGCGATATCGTAGGCTCGGGCGTCCGCGATGCCGTCGGCGTCGACCTTCGTCGCGTCGATAAAATACAGCTCTCCGTCGGCGACGAGCACGTTTTCGGCACGGAGGTCGCCGTGGACGAGTTCCGCCTCGTGCATACGCGCAAGCGCACCGAACAGTTCCGGGGCGAACGATTCGACGGTTTCGGGGGCCAGTTCGTCAAGCGTCTGGAAGTCGGGCAGATATTCGAGCACCACGATCCCGTAGCCCTCGTGCTCGAACGCTTCCAGCGGCTCGGGGACGTTGACGCCCAGCTCGCGCATCTTTCGGGTCGATTCGAGTTCGTGTTCCGCCATCGCGGACGGCGTCCCGAACCGCTGGAAGAACCCCTCCGAACCGCTGGCGAACACCCCGACGTTTCGACCGGTGGTCAACAGCCCGTGAACGAGGGTATTTTGCCCGCTGATAATCTTGATGAAGAACTGCTCGTTGACGACCGCCGGGGTCGAAAGCCAGTTGTCGGCGTCGAGTAGACGAACACACTCGAAGGACTCGCCGTGGCGGTCGGCGGTTTCCTCGCCGACGGATTCGAGTTGCTCGTCGGGCACGTTCCCCCTGAGCAGGTCGCGGATTGCCATCTACTGGTGAATTCACTCTCACCGTGTATATAGCTGCGGGGCCACCCCGTCGCCGATCAGCAACTCCGGACGGATCCGGCCGGGCGGCTCACCGCTCCGCGAACCACCTCGATCTCGGCCCGCGTCGGCTCGCCTAATCCGGCGAAAATCAGATCTGATACCCGTCCAGCATACTTATTTCCCTTGGTGCCGTACGTACCGACGGAGCCAGTTGGCTCCGTAGTGTCACACGCTGGGGGTCCTACCCCCACTTTTCCCCTGTGCAGTCTGGTAGTGACATCTCAGTTCTTATTGTTCAAGCATACAGTACTATTGGAAATTTCGTACGAGTATAATAAGTAATAATAGATTAGCAACCTACTGCTTGATGATGACCGATTCTGGTATCCTGATCGTCGACGACGAACCAGAGGTGGTGGACACGTACAGGCAACATCTGGCCGACACCTACACTGTTCGCACCGCCCAGTCAGGCGAGGAAGCACTGGCGCTTCTGGATGACACAATTGATATTGTATTACTTGATCGGCGGATGCCGGGAATGAGCGGCGACGAGGTTCTCGAACGAGTTCGCGAACGATCGATCGACTGTCGGGTCGTGATGGTGACAGCCGTCGATCCGGATATCGATATTGTCACGATGGAGTTTGACGAGTACCTCGTTAAACCGGTGTCAGGAGACGACCTACGGGAAACAGTCGAACGGTTACGAAGACGAACCCAGTTGGACGCTCAAATCCAGCGGATCGTCGAACTTGGCTCGAAACTGGCGACGCTTGAGGCTAAACTGGAGTACGAACAACTCGAACAGAGCGAGCGGTACGACGAATTGCGCGAGGAATTCAACCGCCTCAGAGAGGACACGAAGCTCGACGATATCGACGATCCCTATCTCGAAGCGACCGTCGAAAACATCGAAGCTCTCCTGCCGGACCGGCTGTAGTGGGGGTCTGGGGCTCCCAGAGACGGATCAGGGAACCTAATACTAACTCGATCGGCGGTGACTCTTCGCGAAGGGCCGTCTGAGTATGAGGCGATCCGCACTCGTGATCTGCGTCTCTTTCAGCCTTTGTTTACTGCTGTTTCCGACGGCGGGCACCCCGGCGGCACAACGGGCGACGACGGATGACGTTCGTCTCTCTCAGACTGGAGTCCACGACGGGGTTTATACCAGCTACACCACTGATGGACAGCTTCGCGTCGACATTGGGTCGGAGGGACACGGCCTCAATGATGACGCGATTGTTACGTTCGACCGTCTCATAGAGTTAACATACACTGGATCGGGCTCCGCGACGGTCTGGTTGGAGACTCCCGTTTCTGATGGGTACTTCTATCGTAGCTCGGATCCCGAAGACCGGGTCGACAGTAGGGCTGCTGGCGTGACCCTCACGAGCGGTGAAAGCGTGCTACTCGGACTCCGTCTCGATACGACCGAAATCGACTCTGAACTTGAACAGATCGGTGGGTTCCAGGTCGTGATCAGCATCTCTGAGGCTCGGACAGATAACCCGGGGGAGGTTCCTGCTGATACAGGAGGCTCCGCTGACGACCCTGAGACCGGTTCGGGTGATACCAGCGGGACAGATTCCAACGAAACAGACTCCGACAATACCGAGTCCGACAAGAGAGATTCTGGCGAAACAGACTCCGGGGACTCGGGTTCCGGGAGCGCCAATAACGCAAATGAGACTCCGCCGGAACCTGTTGAGGACGATCGGAATGCGACTGTTGGGATAATAACACAAGTTCCATTTGCGGGCGTTTCAAACGCTATCGCTTTAGACCTCGGTGATAGCGCGGACGACCACAGCCCGGGCGACAACGGTTCCGAATCGGTCGTGACCGGAGCGGAAACTGGATCTGTAACCGCACCCGGGACAACTCCGGAGACCGTTCAGACCACGCTTGGCAGTATTAGGTGGGTTCTGCTTCTAGTCTCGGGACTGGTCTGCGGCGCGGTGGGAGCGGCACTGGTGCGACTTTTCTTCAATATGGAATTTAAAAAATACTGATAATATATGGCTAAAGTGAGTTCAGCCATCGACGACGGTGGATTTTGGCACGCGGTGGCAGCGGCGAGTCACCTGGCCGATATTGCGGCAATCATCTCGATCCCACTGTTTCTTGTCGGAATCTTCTTCCTTCCGCCCTCGATTCGGGAATCGTTCGTCTTCGAAACAGCTAACCCGACTGTTCAGGCAGCATATGGCTCACACTTCGTCCACCGACAGCAGTTCCACCTTCTTGGAAACCTCTCAGTGTATCTTCTCGTCGTACCGATTACTTATCTGCTCTGTCTCCTCGGCGGTCGTCGACAACTGTTCTGGATTACTTTCACGGTGTTACTCACGCTCTTCCCGATTGTCCTTTCGGTGATGCAACTTCTTTTTCCGCGTCATCGCAGTATCTTGGGATTTTCGGGGATCAACGCGGGATTTTTCGGGTTCCTCTGTGTCGCGTGGGTTTTATACGCCGGACAACGGTTCATTGGGTCCACCAGTATCCGGTATGCCCCAGCGATCCCACTCCTGTTGACCGGTGTCATCGCACTGATCACCCTTCCGGACAGGGCGTGGCGCTTGGAGATTGCTGCCGCGTCGATCATGCTCGGCTCACTGTATGTCTTACTTTGGATAACAAACACCGAGAACCTGTCAAACAACCGAATACGCGCGGGGCTTACCCGGTTCGGATTCGCTGAACTCGCCGGAGCCGGGTTCGGGCTGCTCGTCTCGTATCCGTTCGTCGGGTTCCGATCAGTTGTTACTGCCCGTTCGGGGGTGCTTGACGTGTATATTCACTTACTCGGCTACTCGCTGGCGTTCATTGTGGTCTTCGTGTACGTCACGGTTGTTGAGCAGTAACTCAGCCACTCGCGCCGGGGGGTTCGTCGTTCGCACCCAACCGCATCTCAGTTCTGCTGATATATAGATGCGCCAGCGACGTGGCCAGAAATGTCGTCGCGACGAACACTGCTATCTCGACCCCAGACAGTACGCTAACTACCGGGAGTTCGAGCGCGACAAATCCGACTACGGCGATGTTCACGAGTGCGAGTGCAGTGTAAAAAAGACTCCACGGGACCTCTCGTCCGCTGACGACTTCCATATACACCTCAACCTCTTCGGCTGCAGGCCCGATGGCCACCGTCCCTTCCCGGTCGTCGAAATCCACGACACCCATCTCATCCATCCGGGGCAGGTGGACCTGCTGGAGGGACGTATAAACTCGTTTACGTTGGTCGTAGGATATCTCTTCTCGTGGAATCTCGTTCTCCCACGCCGCGACCTGTTCGGCCAACTCTCCCAGTTCGATCCCGTCTTCGGCCTGTTGGAGGCGATGAAGCGTAAATCGACGCCGGTGATTGCTCAGTAGCTCGAAACACTCGTCGTGTGTCATCGTCTCGTCTTCGCCGGAGCGGGTGGCAGGATCTTGGGTGATACTCATCCTCCTGTACATGTCTGACATCGGTCGTCTGTAGCATAAATCAATCTAGTAATATCAAAATCATAAATGAAAATCACACGAATTAGTGTACGTGTAGTTATTATACAAACAAACAACCGCAACACGAAATATATTGTAATAAAAATATAAATATAATGCAACAGAGCGTTACCGAATTATATCTGTTAGCTGTTGCTAACATTCGTGTAAACTCACCCGAAAATCTCTTGCGTTCGTCAGGGGTACACAGGTGCCAACACGTCCGCGAGCTTCCCCCCGTTCGCGGTCGCGTTGATCGTCACTGTCTGACCGTGAGTACAGAACTGCCGGACCTACCGAGCGGGTTGACGACGGGTTCGACGTCGACGCGTGCGACAACGCCGAGTTCGACTGCGGCGGTATCGATCCCACCGTCAACCTGTGGCTGGCGCTGTCCCTCTCGAGGGGTTGGCTTCCCTACGTTGCTATTGAACTCTGCGAGACTGATCGCACGCGCATCGTCGCCGCTACCCAGTCACGATCCGAGCACCGATGCACCGCTTGCCGCCGCCGCCCCGAGGCCGATGATGTAACGTCGTCGTTTCGTAGGCTCGAGTCCCACGTGAGGCCGACCCGGTCAACTCAATCCCGATTCCCGCCAACACGCTCGGCGACGATCGTCAGTTCTTCCTCGAACTCGCCGGGATCAGAACCGTGCGTATCGATCTGCAGTCCGACCGCGATGCTGTCGCCGACCCCGAGTGCGGGTGGATCCTCGCGGAGAACGCCGCTGTCGGTAACAAGTGCGAGGTCGGCGAAGGCGTCGCCGTCGTAGGTGCTCGACAGCGTGACCGGTTGCGTGCCTTGATTGTGGACTTCCAGGAGGTCGTGGAACTCGTAGACGGAGTCGAGTCCGACGCCACCGGCCGCGGAGTTTTCGCCGTTGTCGTCGCCCGGAATCTCGAATTCGACTTGACGACCGTTGGTGGACGACCGTCCGGTGGCCTCTCCGTCGATGCCCTCTTTGACGAGTGGCTCCATCCGGAGAAACGCCCGGTCGTCGTCCGCGACGGAGATAGAGATCTTTCGCTCGGCGCTGACGCTGGTGAACGCGCCGGACCCGAGTATCGATACGGCACCGACTGTCGCTGCCCCAGCGCCGATGATGAGTTGTCGTCGGTTCATGGATGTCTCCGTATTTGTCGATCAGTCCCTCCGTGTGTAGGACAGGAGCTGATTGTGTCGATTACTGGGAGTCACTCTCCCTGTCCATCGTAACTACTGGGGACGACGGTCGCATCAGCGACGAGTTGGATCGTCTCGGACACGCTCACATCCGAGTCGGCAGTGTTGACGTATATGCCGAAATCGAAGGACTCGCCAGCTTCCAGCACGAACTCCTCTGTGGCGTCAGCAGTTCCCTGTTCCGCATCGGAGACATACGCACTGTACTCGTACGGAGGGTTGCTAAACACCCCAGTCAGGGAGATCTGATCGTCTTCGACACCGCCACTGATTCCGGAAGTGTTCACATAGTCGCCGTTCGGTCGGTTGGACGCCTGTGGGTCAATTCCGAAGCCATCGGAGGTCGTCGGATTCTCAATGGAGGAGGGGTCGACGTACACGACCACAGGCTGAGTTCCCTGGTTTCGAACCTTGAAAATGTCGTTGATTTGGGTTGTCGAGTTCCTGTTCACGCCGGTACCCTCGACGCCCGCATCACTGTCGAGATTGATTGTAACTGCACCGCTACCAGCATTGCTAGCGTACGCTTGATTCGTCGAATTTGACGGATCCAGTGCCAGGAATGCATCGTTGTCTGCCGCCGTGGAGACGGACACCGTGCGATCCGCTTGCACGCTGGTGAATGCGCCGCTTCCCAATGCAGCCGCCCCGCCGGCGGCGAGCGATCCTGCGCCGATCAAGAACTTGCGTCGTTCCATAGTTGTCGTCACCGTTGTTTGTTCGCCGCGTGCCAGCCCGCGTCACCAGCACCGGCGAACCCAACTCCACCTATACCCTCTACCCCAATTGTATCAATCCACCTGAACAAATCCGGAGCGATATCCGTACCTGCCTGAACGCGCACAGTCTCCCACTGAGACGTCACAGGCACCCATAGAGTATGTCCGAACGGTTCTGCCGTCAAGTTCAGGCCACCTATGAACATCCGCTCGGAAGGACGGCGATAGAGTAGTACAAGTATAAACTCTCCGTGAGCGTGTCAAGGGGGGACTGAATCCGGACAGGCACTCAGGTGGTCTCCAGTGGCTTGTCCCCACGACAGAAGTACTGCGGGACGTTCTTGAATATCTGACCTCCCCTGAACGACGATCTCCGAACTCAATCCCTCAATATATATAAGAAATTTTGAAATTCGCCTGAATGAATTGGATATGCCAATAAACCAAGACAGCTACTGTATGGCCAGAATATAGGAACATAAAAAACACTTTCAATCAGCCCTGGTAAGATATTCGAAATTTTATGTATGTGGCTGCGAAGAGTCGTGCAAATTTATGTACGGTCGTGCTATCAGACTCAGACGTGGTAGCCCGACTGCACTGGGTCCACATCCGAAATCACACGGCGAGTCACTCAACACAGTAATCTGATCGCATGAATCCCCTTCGCATGTCGAGTGTCGTGCTCGTGGTCATCGCGGGAGTGCTGTTACTCTCCGGTACGTTCGGGTTCACCGCGACGACAGCCGACCGCGGTATCTCGGTCGCCGTCGCCAACGACAGCAAAGCGTTCATCGGATACGAAGCGCACGAACCGGAAGGTGTGAGGGCAGGTCAGGGGGTCGACATTATTGAAATAAAAAACCGATTCGCTCAGAATATCAGCGTGACGCATGTAAGACTGTCCGTGTCCGAGGAGGGCATCAACCTCACAGATCCGTCGACTCCGGAGAGGGTTGAGCCGGGTCACTCCGCAACAATTGAGGCGGAAGTTGCCTCCTGTGACCGCGGAGCCAGCGGAACTGTGACCGCGGAAGTCACAGTAAAGGGTGAGGATGTGAGTGCGACACTGGCCGACGGCGACAGCGAGGGTGTCGAACGGTCGTTCACTGTGACGTGTGCCGAACGCGACTCCCAGAGTGGCGGCGAACTGATTAAGTATTCCGGAAACGGTGGTGCTCAGCTAAAGACGGACGTGAGTCGAAATGCGACGGTCACATTCGTGGATAGAGACGGGAACCAAAGGAGTCAGTCCGGGAGCTTCCGACCCAACATGAATCTTAAAAACCAACTCGATGAACATGCAAGCAGCCAGAACACGATTGTCTGTGTCGAAATCGACAGCGATCAGTATCCGAATCCGAACCTCAATAACCCCTGCCCAGACAAATAGACTGCCTCACGTTATGATCGCTGACTCAGGTGACACTGTTGGCTCGAGGAACTCACCTCTGACTTGATGAAAATTCGACACGCTCTCTGGGTTGCCGCTCAGATCATACTCGTTGTCGTTGTTCTCGCGCTGTTAGTCGGTCAGTTTCTCGGCCAACCGGTCCTGCTGAGTTACGTCACGACCGACAGCATGGAGCCAACAATTGACGTGGGTGACGGCTTTATCGCAGTCCCGCCGGAACTGGCCGGCGACGTGAGCGAGGGCGATGTCATCGTCTTCGAGGCCGAGGAGATCCAGGGCGGCGGGCTGACGACCCACCGGGTCGTTGACGAGACCGAGGAGGGGTACATCACGCGGGGCGACAACAACCCCTTCACCGATCAGGACGCCGACGAACCCCCCGTTTCTGAGACACAGATCCGTGCCGTCGCGTGGCAACCCGGCGGTTCTGTGCTGACGATCCCGTTTCTCGGGACGGCGGTGATGTGGCTCCAGTCGACGATTAACTCGGTTCAACTCCGACTCGCCCAGGCGCTCGGGACGCGCGCCCTGCTCGGGACACAGGGTATTGCCTACCTCATGCTCGGGGTTTCTGTCGTGCTGTACGTGGCTGCAGGTCGGTTCGAGTCCGACAAGAACCGGGAGCGAGATCTGAGTCGGGAAACGGGAACCAGTTCGCACAAATTTGTGGCCCTCCTGACGCTAATCGTCGTCGCCGGCGTCACGGCGGCGATGGTCGTTCCTGCGGAGTCACAGGAGTTCGGTATCGTCAGCGCGGAGTTCGAGAGCGATTCGCCGACGGTCATCGAGCAGGGAACAAATGAGTCGTTCAATTACTCCGTGCGGAATACTGGCGTCCTCCCTACCGTTGTCTTTCTCGAACCGGCCGGCACACGAATCGATACAGAACCGCGACAGATCAATCTCGACGGCCGATCGGCCGCGAACGCGACAGTGACGATTTCTGCACCGGAGGAAACCGGTTCGTATCGCGCATTCGTCCAGCAGTACCGCTATCTTGGCGTTCTCCCCTCGCCAGTTCTCGAGCAACTGTACCGAATCCATCCGTGGGTTCCGATTGTCGTCATCGATGCCGTTGTCGCAGTCCCGTTCTACTTGATCGGCATCCGGTTGCTCGGCGGAAGTAGATTTAGAGATCGATCCCGGTCACGAGGGTCGTGGTGGTGATAAACATGAACTCAAATTGTGCTACACAGGATCGTAGAGGTGATGGGACCGATGAATAAGTGGCTCGGACAGCTACGTCTTCGCCTTCACGACAATACGACAGCGTTCGTCGTTGCTCTTACAGTTCTCGTCCTTGCCGGCGGTGCCGTAACGTACAGCACGCACATCAGTCCCGGGACTGAAATCGAACAGCGAGAGACGGCGACGTGGAGTTCGACTGCGATGTATACGCACGAGGCTACGGTCCAAACTGAGACGCCGGTCTTCACCGAGAATCAGACCTTGTCGGACCGCAGTGTCTATCTGCGGTCGGTTGCTCCCGAACTCGACGGGCGCTTTGTATACGGCTATCAGGCATCCGAAAGCGGAACACTCTCGGCAAATGCCACGGTCACACTCGTGACCCGCTCGGTCAACGAAGAGGTAGAACTCTGGCGCGAGGAGCGCCAGTTGGCGACGGGGGTCGAGCAGTCACTCGGCCCCGGTGAGGAGTTTGTCGTCCCGTTCACAATCAACATGACCGAACAGCAGCAGCGGGTGGCCAGCATCGAGAATCAACTTGGCGGCACGCCGGGCGAGACGGAGTTCACTGTTCGGACACGTCTTACCCTCACAGGTGAACGGAACGGTGCCCCAGTCGAACAGACGAGCACGTATACGTTTTCTATCGACACCAATGGCCAAACCTACAGTGTCACGGGTGCCACGCCCGAACGAGCGGACGGCGAACAGACCGAACAGTACCGCGTGACTGCGAGTTACGGTCCGATCCGCTCGGTCGGTGGACCGGTCCTACTCGCGGGTTCACTGCTCTGTCTCGTCGGCTTTGCCGTGCTGCACCTAACTGGGTCGCTGGCACTCTCTGACGTTGAGCGGGAGTGGCTTGCGTTCCGCTCCGACGCTCAGACCTTCGATGAGTGGATCACACGCGGAACGCTCTCTGTGGACGAGACCGTTACGAGACGGATCGACGTTGATTCACTGGAGGGATTAGTCGACGTAGCAATCGATAGCAACCGTCGAGTCATTCTCGACGAGTCCCGCGGTCTCTTTGTCGTTCTGCTCGAGGAAACTGTTTATCAGTACGATCCGCCGAGCTTTCCGGGTGACGGTCAACTCGCCGCGCCAGGGACTCCGACGAGTACGGCACCTGATGACAGGGCAGACGGCCCCGACGAAGACAATGACAACGAGGCGACGTAACGATCACTCCTCCCAGTAGAACCTCGGCGCGAGCGTGAGATAGGCCAGCGCCGCGATCAACAGCACCCGGGGGAAGACCCGCCGGAGGGCCGTCGGTGCGACGATTGCGCCCATCTGGACGACGCCCATCGCGAGGGCGTCCCGGGCGGCGAGTTTCGGATACGGGACCGGAGCGACCATCAGCACCGAGAGGACGACAGTCGCCGCCAGAAGTCCCGGAACCAGCGTCAGTCCGGCGAGATACGCCGCAGCGAGAATGGAGGAGGCGAGCGTGTTCTGGATTCCGGGCCTGTTCTCGTCCTCACCGACGTAGACGGTGTACAGCGCCGTCCGGACCAGCGAGAAGACGACGAACAGCGCGGCGACGCCCGCGGCGGCGGCGAAAAGCGGTGGCTCGGAGCCGAGCGGCCCCCACACGTCGTTCGCGGCGACGAACACGAACAGCCCGGGGGCGGTGCCGAACGAAACGATGTCGGCCATCGAGTCGAGATACGGGCCGACCGCAGTGCCGCCGCGCGTGCGGGCGATGATGCCGTCCAGTCCGTCGGCGACAGCCGCGAGCAGGATGAGTTGTGCGACGAGTCGTACCTCGCCCAGCGCCGCCGCGGCCATCGCCACCATCCCGACCGCCGCGTTCGCCAGCGTCATCACGTCGGCCAACCCGAGTCGGTCGGCCACCCGAAGGGACATATCCACACCGTCGAACAGGGGGTACAAGAAGGACGCGATTCCCCTGTCCGAACGCGACACTGATGTGTCCCCGCTGCGACGGTCCTGTATGATCTCGAACCGAGCCACACTCGTTCGCTCCCCCCGCCACGACGACGCCTGCCGAGCCATCGTCGCCGGGATCGATGCGGCCCACCCCCGTCGGGTTATCGAGGAGTCGCTGTCCGTCGACGACGGCGTGCTCGGGATCGACGGGACCGAGCACCCGCTCGCGGAGTACAGCGAGGTGCTCGTCCTCGGGGGCGGAAACGCCGCCGGAACGGCCGCCGCCGCGCTCGAATCCCGTCTCGGTGATCGACTCGACGGCGGCGTCGTCGTCACGGACGACCCCGCCGAGACCGACACAGTCGAGACCGTCGAGGGGACGCATCCCCTCCCTTCCGAGGCGAACGTCGCGGGAACCGAGCGCCTCCTCGACCGCGCCGAGGCCGCGGGACCGGAGACGCTCGCGCTCGTCGTCGTCACCGGCGGCGGGAGCGCGCTCCTCGCGAACCCCGCCGAGGGTATCGACCTGGAAGCCTACCGAGACCTCACGGACGACCTCATCGCCTCCGGAGCGACGATCGACGAGATCAACGCCGTCCGCAAGCATCTCTCGGCGATCAAGGGCGGTCGACTCGCGCGAACGCTCGATCCCGCGACGACGGTCGGACTGCTGTTCAGCGACGTGGTCGGCAACCGGACGGACGTGATCGCGAGCGGTCCCATCAGCCCGGACGAGACGACGTACGCGGACGCCCTCGACGTCATCGACCGGTACGACATAACGATCCCCGAGGAGATCGAAGGGGCTCTCGCCGCGGGCGAACGGGGCGAACGCGCGGAGACGCCTGGCCCGGACGATCCGGTCTTCGAGGGCACCGAGACACACATTCTCGCGGACAACCGGACTGCGCTCGACGCGGCGGCCGACTCGCTTCGCGAGGACGGGTACCGGCCGGTGATTCTCGCCGCCGGGATCGAAGGGGAAGCCCAGGAGGTGGGCGGCGTTCACGGCGCTATCGGGACGCAGTGTCTCGCGAGCGGCGAGCCGTTCGAACCGCCGGTCGCGATGCTCTCGGGCGGCGAGACGACCGTCACCGTCTCCGGGGACGGCACCGGCGGTCCCAACCAGGAGTTCACGCTCGCCGCGGCGCGCGCTCTCGACTCGGGTGTGGTCGCCGCCGTCGACACCGACGGGATCGACGGGCCGACCGACGCCGCGGGTGCGATCCTCGATTCGGAGGCACTCGACGGGGACGGCACCGCACAGGCCGCACTCGACGCGAACGACGTGTCCCCGTATCTCGACGACCGCGATGCCCTCGTCGAAACCGGCCCGACCGGAACGAACGTCAACGACCTCCGGATCGTCCTCGTCGGTGAGCCCTGAGCTTCGAGGGGAATGCAGTCGATTTTTACCTGCCGGTCGTGAATCTCTCAGTATGAGTTTCGAGAAAGGAGACGAGGTCATCCTCCACGACGAGCACAGCGAGTACGACGGCGAGACCGGCGAGATCACCCGCGTCTCGGAGACGATGTTCGGCGACGAGAACTACACGATCAGTTTCGAGGACGGCCAGGAGGCGGGCATCCCCGAGGACAACCTCGAACCGGCCGAGTGAGACGCGATGTCTTCGATCCCGCTTCACTACATCGATCTCCGTGCGTTCTGTTACGTGACCGAGGAGGAGGAGCGGGTCGAAGACGCCCTGCGGCTGTTTCTCCCCGAGGAGTTCGAGATCGAACGCGCCGGCTCCGAGGGCCACTACGGGGATCCGATCCTGGTTCTCTCCGCGCGGGTCGAGAGCACGGACGGGATGCGGACCGTCCTGGACGCGCTGGGGGAGTTAGCCGACGAGCAGTTCGCCCGGGTCGTCGACGAACTCGACGAGCGCGTCAACGAGAACTGCGCGTTTTTCCTCACGCTGGATAAACAGGCGGCGTTCAACGGCGCGGTCGAACTCGGCGACGGGATCACCTTCCGCGGCAAGGTCGAGGCCTACCCGGCCAAGAAGGAATCGGCGGTCGAAAACGTCGAGGGACTGCTGGCGGAGCTGTGATGTACGAGGCCGTCCACGCCCGTCCGGACGGGCAGAGCACGGTCGCCCGCCTGGCGCTGACCGCGAGCGAGTACGGCTTCGACGGTCTGGTCGTCCGCAATCACGGCGACGAACCCGCCTCGTACAGCCCCGGCGAGGTCGCTGACACCTACGATATCGACATCGTTGCCGGCGTGGAGATTCGCGTCGACGACCCGTCCCGGGCGAGCGGTTTCGTCAGTTCACACCGCGAACACCAGCGCATCGTCGCGGTCCACGGCGGCAACCCGGAGATCAACCGCTTCGCGGTCGAGCAGCCACAGGTCGACGTGCTCGCTCACCCGATGATCGACGACGGGGATTTCAACCACGTCCTCGCGAAAGAGGCCGCCAGAAACGCCGTCCGGATCGAGTTCAACCTGGCGGGGGTGCTTCGCGCGTCCGGCGGGACGCGCGTCAGGCGGCTCCGGAACCTGCGGAAACTCCGCGAAATCGTCACCGAGTACGACGCGCCGTACGTGGTCAGCGCCGACCCGTTCTCACACCTCCAGCTCCGGGCCCCCCGCGAACTGTCTGCCGTCGGCGAGGTAATCGGCTTCGACGCCAAGCAGATCGAACGCGGACTCGCGGAGTGGGGTCGACTCGCAGAGCGCAACCGCCAGCGACAGTCCGAGGCGTTCGTCGAACCGGGCGTCCGCCGTCTCGACGACGAGTGAGCAGGCGTCGGGAGCAGAATACTTTAGCCCGGCGGCGCACAACCGAGTGACAGAACAGATGGACCGCGGTGACGCCGAGCATTTCAATCGGATGGGGACACTCGGGATCGAGGAGGAGTTTTTCGTCGTCGACGACGCGGGTCGGCCGACCGCCGGCACCGACGAACTCGTCTACGAGTCGACGCCGCCGGAGATTCTCGACGGCCGACTCGATCACGAACTGTTCAAGTTCGTCATCGAGACACAGACGCCGTTGATCGAGGACATCGACGACGCGGCGGAGAACCTGCTGGCCGTCCGGGACGCGCTGATCGAGCACGCCGACAGCGAGGGCTTTCAGATCGCCGCGGCGGGACTGCACCCGCTCGCGCGCTGGCGCGAACTCGAACACGCCGAGAAGCCGCGTTACAAGTCACAGCTCGACCGAATCCAGTATCCACAGCACCGGAACACGACCGCCGGACTGCACGTCCACGTCGGCGTCGACGACGCGGACAAGGCTGTCTGGGTGGCCAACGAGATCCGCTGGTATCTGCCGCCGCTGCTCGCGCTGTCGGCCAACTCGCCGTACTGGAACGGCTTCGACACCGGGCTACACTCCGCCCGTGCGAAGATCTTCGAGGGGCTTCCCAACACGGGGATGCCGACTACCTTCGACTCCTACGACGACTTCGACCGCTTCGAGCGCCGGATGCTCGAATCCGGATCGATCGAGGACCGGGGCGAACTCTGGTACGACGTGCGGCCACACTCCGCACACGGGACCGTCGAGGTACGGACCCCCGACGGCCAACACGACCCCGAGACGGTGCTCGCCTTCGTCGAGTACATCCACGCGCTCGTCGTCGACCTCTGTGAGCGCTACGAGGACGGCGAGACGGGCTACCGCCACCGACGTGAGATCCTCGACGAGAACAAGTGGCGCGCGATCCGTCACGGTCACGACGCCTCCTTCATCGACCGCGACGGCGAGGCGACTCTCTCTCTCGGGGAGTTCGTCGAGACCGAATCCGACCGTCTCGGCGTGAACGGCCTCGGAGACATCTACGAGGCCGAAAGCGGCGCGGACCGACAGCGTCGACTCCGAGAGGAGGAAGGCGCCGACGCGCTCTGTACCGCGCTGTTGCTCGAAGGCTCAGGCTGAGGCTTCCCGCCTCTGTGGATCGTGGATCCGGTCGAGCGCCGTCCCGGCGTGGGAGACGAGCAGTTCCAGCAGTTGCTGGTCCTCCTCGTCGAATCCGCCGGTCCCGGCGGGCGCGAGCAGGACGACGCCGCTGCCGTCGTGGGCAGTGACGAGCATCGAGAGCAGAGGTCCGTCCATCGGGGAGTCCTCGCGGACCACGGCGCTGGCCTGCTCCTGCTCGGTCGCCTCCCGCGCCAGGTCGATCAACGTCTCGTCGTCGGCGCCGATGATCGTGCTGTCGATCACGGACCCCTCCTCGTCGACGGCGACCAGCGCCGTCTCGGTGAGGCCGAGCAGCGTCTGGATCGCCTCGATACAGAGCGCACTGACCTCGTCGACCGAGCGGGCGCGGTTCAGTTCGCGGCCGTAGTTGTTGATGTCGGCGGCCTTCCCCGCGAAGGCCTCGATCCGGTCGCGTTCGCGTTCGAGTTCGCGCTGTCGCAGTCGGCTCTGTGCGTCGTAGATGCCGACCAGCACCCCGACCACCGCGCCGACGGTGACGAGATTCATGGTGATGTACTGTCCCTGTGCGAGCGTATCCAGCGTGACCTGCTGGCTAAAGAGGATCAGCGCCGCAATCGAGGCGAAAATGACCGTCCCCCCCGCCCCCCAGGAGAGGATCCGGAACAGATCCGGCTCGAACCCCTCCTGGTCGGTCAGCCAGTAGCCGACGTAGACCAGGCTCAGCCCGATCAGCGCGAACGGCATCGTCTCGAACGCGAAGACGATCACCAGCTCTGACTGCGAGAGCCCGGTCAACTCCGAGAGCTGCTGGCCGCCCTGGACGAGTTGGATCGCCCCGAGAACCAACCCGACGACTGTGATACCCCACCCGCAGGCGTCACGGCGTTGCATTGGTAGTGTAAGGCTACTGCCCGGTCTTCAAACTATTTGACGCCAGCTGGTACGTTCACTCGATGTCGGGGGCCGGGACGCCCTCGTCGTCGCCCCCGTCGAGGTCGTACTCCTCGCGGAGCTGTCGGATGCGGTCACGGATGTCGGCCGCGAGCTCGAATTCGAGGTTGTCGGCGGCCTCCTCCATCCGCTGTTCGAGTTCCTCGATCGCTCGGGCGGCCTCGTCGGCGTCTGACGGCTCCATCGACGCCGCGTCTCCGGTGTCGGTCTCGGTGCCGGGGAGGTTGGTCTCGCCGATCTCCTTGTCGATGGTCGTCGGCTCGTGGCCGTGTTTCTCGTTGAACTCACGCTGGATGCGCCGGCGACGTCTGGTCTCCTCGATTGCGGACTCCATCGCCGCGCTCGGCTCGTCGGCGTACAGCACCACCTTGCCGTTGACGTTTCGGGCCGCCCGCCCCATCGTCTGGACGAGCATCGTCTCCGACCGCAGGAATCCCTCCTGGTCGGCGTCGAGAATACCCACGAGAGACACTTCCGGAATGTCCAACCCCTCGCGGAGCAGGTTGATCCCGACGATGGCGTCGATTTCGCCCAGCCGGAGGCTCCGGATCAGCTCGTGGCGTTCGAGCGTGTCGGTCTCGTCGTGCATGTACTCCACGTCGATGCCGGCCTCGGTGAGATACTCCGTCAGATCCTCGGCCATGCGTTTGGTGAGCGTCGTGACGAGCGCGCGCTCGTCCTCGGGCAGGTTCTCCAGCCGCTCGATGATATCGGAGACCTGTCCCTCGACGTCGGCGACCTCGATTTCGGGATCGACGAGGTAGGTCGGCCGGACGATCTGTTCGACGATCTGGTCGGACTCCTCGCGTTCGTATTCGCCCGGCGTCGCGGAGACGTACAGCGTCTGGTCGGTCTTCGCCTCGAACTCCTCGAAGGTGAGCGGGCGGTTGTCGAAGGCGGTCGGGAGCCGAAAGCCGTTCTCGACGAGTGACTCCTTGCGGGATTTGTCCCCCTCGAACTGCCCGCGGATCTGTGGGATCGTCTGGTGGGATTCGTCGACGACGGTGAGGAAATCGTCGGGGAAGTAATCCAGCAGTGTGAACGGCGCTTCCCCAGTCTCGCGGTCGGAGAGATGCACCGAGTAGTTCTCGATGCCCGAGCAGTAGCCGGTCTCTTTGAGCATTTCGAGGTCGAAGGTGGTCCGCTCCTCGATGCGCTGGGCGGCGACCAGATCGCCCTTGCGCTCGAAGTAGCTGATCCGCTCTTCGAGCAGATCCTCGATTTCCTCGATGGCCTGTTCGAGTCGCTGTTCCGGGATCGAGTAGTGCTCCGCCGGGTGGATGAGCGTCGCTGGCTCCTCGCTTACGATCTCCCCCTCCAGCGGGTCGACCTTCCGGAGGCGGTCGATCTCGTCACCCCAGAGTTCGACCCGAACGGCGTAGCGTCCGTACATCGGGTAGATCTCGACCGTATCGCCGCGGACGCGGAAGGTGCCCTGGGTGAAGTCCACGTCGTTGCGCTCGTAGTTCAGATCGACCAGTCGGCCGAGTAGCTCCTCGCGGTCGATCCGCTGACCCTGTTCGAGGCGCAGGGCCATGTCGACGTAGTTCTGCGGATCACCGAGCCCGTAGATCGCGGAGACGGAGGCGACGACGATCACGTCGTCGCGGGTCAGAAGCGACCGAGTCGCGGAGTGACGCAGGCGGTCGATTTCCTCGTTGATCGAGGCGTCTTTCTCGATGTACTTGTCGGTCTGCTCGACGTAGGCCTCGGGCTGGTAGTAGTCGTAGTAGGAGACGAAATATTCTACTGCATTATCCGGGAACAGCTCCCGGAACTCCTCGTACAACTGCGCGGCCAGCGTCTTGTTGTGGGCGATCACCAGCGTCGGTTTCTGTATCTCCTCCAAGACCCAGGAGACGGTGTTGGTCTTTCCCGACCCCGTGACGCCGAGCAGGGTCTGTTTGTCCATGCCCTGCTCGAAGCCGTCGACGAGCGCCTCGATGGCCTCGGGCTGGTCGCCCGCCGGCTCGAACGGCGCGTCGACCCGAAAACTGCTTTCGGCGTCTGGTCGATCCGGCGACAGCGGACCCCCTGTGTCGGACATTACCTGCTAGTACGTCCCGACGCACTTCACGGATGCGCTTTTTCGGCGGTGCCGAGGCCGCTCGAAAGGCCTACTCGTTCGATTGCTCAGAGCCCCGCGTGTCGCCACCATCACGAGACCAGCCACACCGCTGGCACTCCTCGACGCCTACGACCAAGGTCAGCCCGCAGTTCGGACAGGACTCCGAGTCGGCCCCGCCCTCGTCCGCCCGAGCGGAGTCCCGCCGACGGGCCCGTTCGTACCCGAACAGACTCCCGAGTGCGAGCAGCACCGCGAGACCGCCTCCGGCAGCCGATACCAGGACACTCAGAACCCCGAACCGATCTCTCTCTCGCGCCGTCAGTTCGTAACACTGTGACTCGTACTGGATCTCGTTCGTGCGGCTGACATCACTCTGCAGTTCGAACTCGGCGGGGTGGCTCCGTGTCGTGTACGCCCCATCGGCCTGGAGCGCCGACCGGAAGACCTCCCGGCCCTCCGGTGATAGTTCGCTGAACGGGGTCCCGGTCTGGTTTCCCGCACACGCATCGACGCTGTACTCGATCTGTTCGCCCTCCAGATGGAGTGCTCCGGCACCGAGGACGGTCGTCAGCCCGACGAGCAGACTCACAACGAGCAGTAGGTGCGGACCAGTCGGCGTGTCCTCAGACGAGACGTAGACCACGACGGCCCCGCTGACGAGCACGAACAGACCGGTGACGACCAGCAGTAGCTCGAACGACGACAGCGAGACCATACCGAGACGATTTCTCGATTCTGGAATAAGTTTTCTGCCACCGCCGTACCGTTTGCCACCGCGGTCGGAACCCAGGTCGACACGCACTTTTTTGTCGGTCTCGCTCGCAGACGTGGTATGTCACTCGATGACGCACCGGCGACCGCGATGTACCGACGGCGGGCGGAGACGCTCACTCGCGAGGCCGGCAGCGGCCCCGAACTGCTCTGTGCCCACGGCACGCTGATGGATCGGACGATGTTCGACCCGCAGATCGACGGCCTCTCCGACGAGTATCGCGTCGCCGCCTACAACCTCCGGGCGCGGACCGAACGCGCCTACGAACCCTACGACCTCTTCGACCTCGTCGAGGACTGCCGAGCGACAATCGACGCTCTCGACATGGACGAGCCAGTCGTCGCCGGCATGTCGATGGGCGGGTTCATGGCGATCCGGCTGGCGATGGAGTATCCCGAGGAAATCTCCGGTATCGTCCTGATCGACTCCACCTCCCGACCGCACCCCGAGGAGGACATCGAACTCTACCAGGGGATGATCGACCGGGGACGCGAGGACGACCACATGGCGACGAGCATGGCCGAGACGGTGACTCACTTCCTGTTCGGCGAGACGACCCGTGAGGAGAACCCGGAACTCGTCCAGTCCTGGATGGAACGGTGGGAGACCTACTCCGGCGAGGCGGTCTACCAAGAGGTCAGTTCGTGGCTCGAACGGCCCGACGTGACCGACCAACTCGCTGGCGTCGACGTGCCGGCGCTGGTCGTCCACGGCGAGGAGGACGAATCGATCCCGTTCGAGCGGGCGGAGCCGACAGTCGACGCCCTCGACGCCGAGCAGGCACTCATCCCCGAAGCGGGTCACTCCTCGAACGTCGAACGACCGGCGGCAGTCAACGACGCGATCCGCGAGTTCCTGGCCGACGTGTACTGACCGCCGAACGCAAGCGGGCCACTCATACTCGTCGACGCCGTAGCACCGATACCTATGCCAATCGACCTGACCCGACGACGGCTGTTACAGTCTCTCGGAACGGGAGCGCTCGTCGGGGTCGCGGGTTGTACCGGCGAAGCGATCGAGGGTGAAGTTCGGGCCGAGGCGGTCTACATCGAGCCGGACAAACTCGATTCGCCGGTCGAGGGGACAGTCACGGCGACCGTTCTCGTCGCAAACCACGGCATTCCCGCCGATCTCAAAATCACCGTCGAAGCGGTGAATCTGGATGCCGATCCGGACAACCCGGAAGCAGCGATCACCCAAACCGCCTCGATCGTCCGGTCGTTCGACCGACAGGAACAGCGGGAGGTGACGGTCGATATCGAGCCCGGACCACTGGCCGACGGGCTGCTCGCGGATGCTGGTGCCGCCAACTAGAGCCCGGGGACGTTCTCCTCGGCCTCGAGCAGTTCGTGATAGCGGTTCCGGATCGTCACTTCGGAGATGTTCGCGACCTCGCTGACCTCGCTTTGGGTGACCTTCTCGTTGGTCAACAGCGAGGCGGCGTAGACCGCAGCGGCGGCCAGTCCGACCGGGGACTTGCCGGAGTGGACGCCCTGTTCTTTGGCGTTTTGCAGGAGCTGTCGGGCGCGGCGCTCGACCTCTTCCGAGAGTTCGAGGTCCGAGACGAACCGGGGGACGTAGCTCTCGGGGTCGGCGGGTTTGATCTCCAGGCTCAACTCCCGGACGACGTAGCGGTAGGTTCGGGCGATCTCGTCTTTGTCGACCCGTGACACCGTCGTCAGTTCGTCCAGCGAGCGGGGAGTTCCCGCCTTCCGGGCGGCGGCGTACAGCGAGGCGGTCGCGACGCCTTCGATGGAGCGGCCGGGCAGTAGATCCTCTTCGAGCGCTCGTCGGTAGATGACGCTCGCGGTCTCGCGGACGTTCTCCGGGAGCCCCAGCGCGGAGGCCATCCGGTCGATCTCGCCCAGCGCCTGCTTGAGATTCCGTTCCTTGGAGTCACGGGTCCGGAACCGCTCGTTCCAGGTCCGGAGCCGCTGCATCTTCTCGCGCTGGCGACTCGACAGCGCGTTGCCGTAGGCGTCTTTGTCCTGCCAGCCGATGTTCGTCGACAGTCCCTTGTCGTGCATCATATTCGTCGTCGGAGCACCGACGCGGGACTTCTCGTCTTTCTCCTTGGCGTCGAACGCCCGCCACTCCGGGCCGGGGTCGATCTCGTCTTCCTCGACGACAAGTCCGCAGTCCTCACAGACGGTCTCGCCGTGTTCGGCGTCCGACGCGAGGTTGCCACCACACTCCGGGCAGACGAGCGTCTCGTCGTCTGTTTCCTGTTCTTCAGTCTCCTCGCGCTCGCTCTCGCGCGCGTATCGTCTTGTTGTCGTGTCAGTCATGTTGGTCTCTGCTGGTGAAGGGATTACACGGAAAACGTCCAGCGGTATCCAGCGGTACATTTATGTTGGTCGCCAAGCAACTTAAACCCTTCCCTGAAAACTGCGCCCGTGTGATGGGGTGTGTTCACACTCGCTGTTGTCCTGTGGAGGCGTCCCGGCTCACCGGGGACGTGTTCCTGTTCTATCACACCGGCCCTATCACCGTTCGTTTCTCGGTGACGGCTGTAGGTTCCGCGGTAATTATATAGAAATATATACCGGAGTATAGGCCAATATAGTACACACCGAAAAGCCGGACATATATTACCAAAGATATTAACGGAGAGGGGAATATTTGTGGATGAATGTCCGAACAAAACCTGCAGTCTAGCCAGTCGAGACGCAAATTCCTTGTAACGGCGGGCGCAGTCGGTGCCACGTTCGCGGCCGGTTGTACCGGCGGCGGCAGTGACCAGGCGTTCGGAGATGGGACAGTGGACTTCAACGTCTCCCCGAGCGTTGCACAGGAGAACCTCGAAGCGCAGTACACGCCGGTTCAGGAGTATCTCTCGAACGAACTGGACGCCGACGCGGAGATGCAGTTGGCGAACAACTACAGCGCCGTCATCCAGGCGCTGGGCTCGGGTACGTCGGACGTTGCCGAGACGGGGCCGTTCGCGGCCGCGCTCGGCGCGGAATCCGACAGAGCTGAAATCGTCCTCCAGCGCCAGGGCTACGGCTCCTGGACGTACATGAGCGGGATCGCGGTCCGACGGGACAGCGACATCGATGAGCTGTCCGATCTGGAAGGCGAGACGATCGCCTTCGCGGACCCGCTGTCGACCAGCGGTGCGCTGTTCCCGCTGTACGGCCTCTCGAACGACGGCGGTCTCGATATCGGCAACCTTCCGACCGGCGACGGAAGCGGCGCGGACTTCACGCCGAACTTCGCCGGGTCGCACCCGGCCTCCTACGAGACGATGGCCAACGGTCAGGCTGCCGCGGCCGGTATCGGCGGTTTCGTCCAGGGGCTGAAAGAGGGCGCGGACACCAACCCCTGGGGCGAGACCGCCGAGTGGCTCTGGACCCGGGAAGGGCTGCCGCGAGCGCCGATCGTCGTCAGTCCGGAACTGTCCGAGGAGAACAAAAACGCCGTCGTCGACGCGTTCCTCAACGCCCCGGACGACATCTACTGGGGTGTCGACGGCGAGGAGGGAACCGACGACGACCTCTGGTTCAACGCCGTTCGTGAAGCAGGTGTCGAGAAGTACCAGCCTGTGATCGATGCGGCGAACGAACTCGGCGTCGGCACGGATATCTTCCAGCAGAACTGACTCCCCATGTCGAAGGTCTCATTCGACGGCGTCCGGAAAGTGTACAACGAGGAGACAGTCGCTCTCGACGGGATCGACTGTACGATCGAGGACGGCGAGTTCGTCGTCCTGCTCGGCCCCTCCGGCGCCGGCAAGTCGACGCTGCTCCGTGTCCTCAACGGGCTGACGATGCCGACGGAGGGCGAGGTGACAATCGACGGCGAACCGGTCCAGGGGGAGCGCGAGGACGTGGCGATGGTCTTCCAGATGCACTATCTCGTCGAGAGCATGAGCGCGTTCAAGAACGCGCTGACCGGTGGCCTCTCACGGGAAGGTCTCGGCCGCAGCCTCCTGACCCTGTACGACCGCGAGGAGAAGATGGCGGCGCTCGACGCACTCGATACCGTCGGACTCCTCGACGAGGCCGAGCAGCGCGCGGGGTCGATGTCCGGCGGACAGAAACAGCGAGTCGGGATCGCTCGCGCACTGGTCCAGGAGCCGGAACTCCTTCTCGCCGACGAACCGGTGTCGAGTCTCGACCCCAAGGCCGCCCGCGACGTGATGCGGTACATGAAAACCGCCAGCGAGGAGCGCGGGCTGACCACAGTCGCCAGCCTGCATCAGGTCGACATCGCCCGCAAGTTCGGCGATCGGTTCCTCGGCGTCCGCGACGGTGAACTCATCTTCGACGGGACGCGTGACGAACTGACGATGGACGTGTTCGACCGGATCTACTACGGCGAGGAGGGCGCCAGCGACCGGTCCGAGCGTGACTCCGAGCGGCTGGCGGCTCCGACCCGCACGTCGAGCGACTCCGAGGAGGCTACGGAGAATCCTGAGACGCCAACACAACCGACATCGTCGGGTGGGAATCCATGAGCAACGTCGAACCGGATGAGTCCTCTTACGAGGAGAAGTACAATCTCCTGCGCCGACGGCGGCTGTTCAGACAGATCTCGAGTCTGTTGCTTCTGTTCGGCATCGTCGCACTGACTGTCCTCGGGCTCCGGTACATCGAGTTCAACCCCGGTGATCTCTGGCGCCAGCGGGGCGCGTTCACGCAGTTCCTCGGGAACTTCTTCCCGCCGAACTTCCGTGAGTTCACGCTGTACACCAAGCAAAACGACATCAACGGGCCGAAGGCGATCACCCGGAGCTTCCGGAACTTCGGTGCGCCAATCGTCGAGACGCTGACCAGCGACCAGCCAGCAGCGCAGACGACGCTGGTCCGGATGAGTCTCGTGACGCTGATCCTCGGCTTTACTGGGACGGTCATCGGATTCCCGCTCGCCCTGCTCTTCGGGGTGCTGGGCTCCGAGCGCGTGACGCCGTTCCCGTTCAACTTCATCTTCCGAGGGACGATGAGCGCCATCCGCTCCATCCCGGCGCTCGTCTGGATTTTCATCTACATCCCGCTGGCGGGGATCAACCCGGTGGGTGCCGTCCTCGCAATCTCGACCGACACGGTCGGCAACATGGGACGGCTGTTCACAGACGAACTCGAAGAGATCGAAGAGGGGCCGATCGAGGCGATCAAATCGACCGGCGCGTCCAGAACCCAGGTCGTGACCTTCGGCATGCTCAGCCAGGTCTCGACGTCGTTCATCGCTTGGGCGCTGTACGTCCTCGAGATCAACGTCCGGATCGCAATCGGACTCGGCGTCGTCGGTGCGGGCGGAATCGGGCGCTACATCACTCTCCGGAAGGACCTGTTCGCCTACCAGGAGATGGCCGCCGGGATCGTGATGGTGTTTTTCATCGTCATCTCCGTCGAGATCATCTCCTCGCGGATCCGGGCGCGACTCCGCCCGAGCGAACACGACTCCCGGGGCCTGCTCGAAGTCATCAAAGGGCTCGGCGACGTGAACCGCTGGCTGGGTCGCGAGCCGAAAAACTGAGGGCCCGTCGTTTATATAGCCGTACGTTCGGTTCCCTCGGCTGTCGAGGAACATGTTGCTCTCCTAGAAGGTTCTTTGTGTCTCCGATCCGTAGCCGCGATACCGATGGATCAGTCACCAGTCGTCTGTCCCGGCTGTGCTGGCGAACTCTCGGAGACGGAGATCCGCCGGACGCCCCAGTTCATCGCGGACACGTACTTCTGTGGCCGTTGTGGACAACAGTTCGCTGATCCGGACGCCGACGGCGAAGTCCGACCGAGACGGCGGGCCCTCCGGCTCTAATTGCCGGGTTCGGCCGCCGCGTCGATTTCTCTGGCAGCGGCGAGAACGTCCTCGTGGATCCGCCCGTTCGAGGCGACCAGCCCTCGGGCTTCGGGTTGCCACGCGTTCCCGTCGATGTCCGTCACGGTTCCGCCGGCCCACTCGACCATCGCGGCACCGGCGACGCTGTCCCACGGCTCGGCGACGCGGTTCGTAATCACGCCGTCGAGCGCGCCCGTCGCGACCATCGAGAGCGCGGCCTGTGCACAGCCAATACGTCGGAGATCACCGAACCGGTGGACGATCCCGCTCGTCGCCGCCGCGAACTCCTCACGGCGGTCGAAATCCCACCAGATCGTCGGCGCGACCGTACACCGTTCGGGGTCAGTTCGGTCGCTGACGGTCACTCGATCCCCGTTTCTGTCTACCCCGGCCGCTGTTCCGACGTACCGATCCCCGACGGCCGGACAGAAATTCGCCGCGGCGACCGCCTCGCCGTCGCGGAGACAGGCGACGCTGGTCGCCCACCGGCGGTTTCCTCGCACGTAGTTGTTCGTTCCGTCGATCGGATCGATCACCCAGACGATCCCCTCCTCGGAGAGGTGTCCGTAGCTGTCTCCCTCTTCTCCGCAGACCGTCGCGTTCGGGGTCGCCTCCCGGATCCGGTCGACGACCGCCGCCTGTGCGTCCCGGTCCGCCTGCGTGACGACATCGGTCTTGCCGTCTTTGTACTGTACGTCGAGCTCTGTCCGAAATCGGTCGGCCGCGACCGCGGCGCCCGCCGCCGCACTCGCCTCCGCGACGCGGGCCAGTTCAGGGCTGTCCATCGTATCGTCGCTCGGAGCGGCCGGGGCTTAACCGTGGTGCTCGACCGGCTTCGAAACGCTTACTGACCGGAGTACCGTCTGCTCGCTCATGAGCGACTCTCCCGTCGATCCGGACGAGGTCGAACACATCGCCGGCCTCGCCCGCGTCGAGTTGAGTGCCGAGGAGCGCGAGCGCTTCGCCGACCAGTTCGGCGAGATCCTCTCGGCGTTCGAGGCGCTGGACGAGGTCCCCGAAACCGACAGCGAGCCCGAGTTGACCAACGTCATGCGCCCCGACGAGGTCAGGGACAGTCTCGATCAGGCCGAGGCGCTGCGTAACGCCGAGGAAACTGAAGACGGCAAGTTCAAAGGCCCGCGAGTCTCCTGAGCATGTCCGAGAACATCTACATCACAGAGACGACAATCGAGGGCGACGAGGACGGCCCGCTCGCCGGCAGGACCGTCGCGGTCAAGGACAACATCTCGACGGAGGGAGTCCGAACTACCTGCGGGTCCGCCATGCTCGAGGAGTACGTCCCGCCGTACGACGGGACGGTCATCGAGCGCCTGAAGGCGGCCGGCGCGACCATCCCCGGCAAGACGAACATGGACGAGTTCGGGATGGGGACGACCACCGAGACCTCCGCCTTCGGGTCGACGGACAACCCCGCCGCTCCGGGCCACGTCCCGGGCGGCTCCTCCGGCGGTTCCGCGGCCGCCGTCGCCGCCGGCGAGGCAGATCTGGCGCTGGGGACCGACACCGGCGGCTCGGTCCGCTGTCCCGCCGCCTTCTGTGGGGTCGTCGGCATCAAACCCACCTACGGACTCGTCTCCCGGTACGGCCTGATCGCGTACGCGAACTCGCTGGAACAGATCGGTCCGCTCGCGCCGTCAGTCGAGGAAGCCGCCGAGTTGCTCGAAGTGATCGCCGGCCCCGACGAACGCGACGGGACGACCCGGGACGCGACCGACCACGGAAGCGACTACGAGTACGCCGAGGCCGCCGACGGCGACGTCGACGGACTCGAAATCGGCGTCCCCACGGAACTGCTCGACGGGGCCGACGACCGCGTCGTCGACCAGTTCTGGAACGCCATCGACGACCTCGAAGCACGGGGGGCGAGCTACCACGAGGTCAGCCTCCCGAGCCTCGAACACGCAGTCGAGGCGTACTACGTCATCGCGATGAGCGAGGCCTCGTCGAACCTGGCGCGGTTCGACGGCGTTCGGTACGGCACCTCCGGCGGCTACGACGGCAACTGGAACGAGGCCTTCGCCGCGGCCCGCGAGGAGGGCTTCGGTGAGGAGGTCAAACGCCGCATCCTGCTCGGGACCTACGCGCTCTCGGCGGGCTATCACGACAAATACTACAAGAAGGCTCAGGACGCTCGTGCGTGGATCCAGCAGGACTTCGACGAGGCGCTGTCCGAGGCCGACGTACTCGCCTCGCCGACGATGCCGGTGACACCCTTCGAACTCGGCGAGAGTCTAGACGACCCGATGAAGATGTATCTCGCCGACGCGAACACGACGCCGGTCAACCTCGCCAACCTCCCCGCTATCTCCGTCCCGGTCGGTGACGACCCGGGGCTACCGGTCGGCCTCCAACTGGTCGGACCGGCCTTCGGCGAGAAGCGACTCATCCGCGCCGGCAGCGCCCTCGCCTGACACCTACACTGTTAGTGTCGATCCGCTGTTTTCGCCCAACGCTGTTAGGTAGAAGGTCGAAGCGACTGGCCGACGAATCTATTGGTATGTCACGATCACAGCAGACGCCCTTCGAGTACAGTTTCGAGACGCGCGGCGATGTTCTCGTGTTGGATCTCACCGACTGGTCGGGCGGGACCGAGGCGATGGACGAGGCCGAAGCCGACTGGCTCTCGAAGGCCGGTCGGGCACACATCACTGCCACGGTCACGGAGTTCAGCCCGGAGACGACCCTCGGCCGGGAGACTCAGGACCACCTCGCCAGGGCGTGGAGCGAGAACGCCCGCGAGGCGAACGTCGAGAAACTGGCGTTCGTCTCCGAGGGGATCAAGGCCCGTGCGGTCAGCGCCAACCTCGACGTTCCCCAGGAGATCAAGACGTTCAAATCCGTCGAGGAAGCCGTCGAGTGGGCGCGTGAGTGAACCCGAGACAGCTACTCCGTCTCGTTAGCAGTCTCGTTCCCGGATTCTGTCGTCGTTTTTTGCTGTCCTCGTCTGCCGTGTTCCGCCGCTGACCCCTGACTCGCTTCCTCCGGGGCGGCCGTCGACTGATCCTCGGGTGAGTGCCGCTCCCGGTGCTGTGGACCGTCCGGCTGCTGTCCGCTCTGCTCTCTCTCGCGGGGACGCCGTCGCCCCGCGTCCTGCCGTGGCCGCTCGTCCCGTCGCTGGCGTTGGCGTCTGTCGGGCTGGTTCTGGGGTCGGCCGGCCGACGGCCGCGTGGGTTCGCCTCCCGCCGAACCGGTCGACTGCGGCCCGTCGAGTTGCTGTGCGCCGCCCGAACGCCCCGTCTCGGTGTGGCCGAGATAACAGCCGAGACACTGGAGTAGCCCGCTGCCGACCGCCAGGTACACCCCCGGTCCCGTGCTGGCGACGGCCGCCACGTCCGGCTTGATCCAGTCGCTGTACATCCAGACCGGATCGGTGACGTAGGCCACTCCGAGACCGAGCGCAGCGACGCCGCTGGCCCCGGCGAACGCGAGGACGAGGGGGTCCCACGGTTCGGTCACGATCAGCCCCGTCGCGACGAGTCCGACGCCCGCGAGGACGACCCAGTCGACGCGGTCGATCCCCAGTATCTCCTCGCTGGTCGTCTCCTCGCCGAAGGCGGTGAGTCCCGCGGCCTCCTCCGCGGGATCGCTGACCGGAATCGGCTCCGAGGCGACGATCCACGGCAGTAGCCCGCTCACGAGCAACAGGGCCACGCCGACCCCGAAGGCGAGTTCCGCCCGGCCGGGGGACGCCGCAGCGAGCACGCCACTCATGTCAGCTATGTTTCTCCCGTCCGCACTAAAACGTCCGGTTCGGGCCGGTCGTCGGCCGAGAGAGTCGACCCCAGCGACCGACAGTGTATTTGCCTTCGCTCCGTTAGACTGTCTCCAACGGGCCATGTACGGGAATCCGAGGCGGTCCCGGGGTGGTTTCGGTGACAGGTGAACAGGTGTGTACGCTCTGTGACCTGCCGCTCTCGGAGACCGCCGTCGAGAACGACGCCGGCGAACAGTTCTGCTGTCGGGGCTGTCGCGAGATCAAGGCGACCCTCGAAGACCGGGACGATCTCTCGGCGGACGCCGACCCGGCCGATATCGAGGCCGAACTCGACAGTGAAGACCGCGACGTGCCAGACGACTACGAGACGACGTTTCTGAGTGTCGGCGGGATGCACTGTGCGACCTGTGAGACGTTCATCGAGTCCCAGGCGGTCGCTCACGACGACGTTGCCGACGCGGACGCGAGCTACATCACCGACGCCGTGCGCGTCGACCACGACCCCGACGCGATCGACGAGTCGGGGCTGCGCGAACTGCTGAGCGGGCTGGGGTATCAGGCCTACAGCCGTGACGACCCGCTGGCGGAACGTCGCGCCGAAGAGGAGAGTCTCACGCGGCTGGTCGTCGGCGTCACCTTCG
The DNA here is from genome assembly GCF_009831575.1 of Halovenus carboxidivorans. Taxonomy (GTDB): domain Archaea; phylum Halobacteriota; class Halobacteria; order Halobacteriales; family Haloarculaceae; genus Halovenus; species Halovenus carboxidivorans. The sequence continues at coordinate 799,916 of NZ_WUUT01000001.1, forward strand.
GCATGGCGATTATGATGACTTACGTGGCGTTGATCTACCCGCTGTACTTCGGCGGGCTGTGGTATCCCGACCAGCAGGCGGCGTTTCTCCGGGAGATGCTCGCCGGCACCTCGGCCAGCTACCCCTTCCTCGTGATGGGACTGCTGACCGGCATCGTGTTGGTCTACACCGGCGGGCCGATACTGAAAGGGGCGTACGTCAGCCTCCGGACCCGCCAGCCGAACATGGACCTGCTCATCGCCGTCGCGGCGACGAGCGCCTGGCTGTACAGCACTATCGCCATCTTCGTCGAGAGCGGCATTCCGAGCCTGTACTACGACGTGACGCTGACGGTGATTCTGGTCGTCACCGCCGGCGGCTACTACGAGAACCAGATCAAACAGACAGCCAACGAGCGCCTCGCCGGTCTCACCGAAGCGCAGGTCGACGAGGCACACCGCTACGAGGGCGACGGCTCGACGACGACTGTCCCGGTCGACGACCTCGACGCCGGCGAGGAGATTCTCGTCAGGGAGGGCGAACGGGTTCCCGTCGACGGCGACGTAGTCGACGGCGAGGGAACGGTCGACGAGGCGGTCGTCACCGGCGAGTCGCTTCCAGTCGGCAAGACCCCCGGCGACGAAGTCGTCGGTGGCTCGCTGTTGCAGGACGGCTCGCTGGTCGTCGAGGTCGGCGAGGGCGCCGACAGCAGTATCGACCGACTTACCGACATGGTCTGGGACCTCCAGAGCGCCAACCACGGGATCCAGCAACTCGCCGACCGACTGGCGACGATTTTCGTCCCGCTCGTGTTGACGCTCGCCGTGGTCGTCGGTGTCGTCCACTTCCTCCTCGGGGCCAGCCTCTCGACGACCGTGTTGACGGCGCTGACGGTGATGATCGTCTCCTGTCCCTGCGCGCTCGGGCTGGCGACGCCGCTCGCCATCGCATCGAGCGTTCGGGAGGCGCTCGAACGGAGCATCGTCGTCTTCGACGAGACGATCTTCGAGCGACTGCAGGACGTCGAGGTGGTTATCTTCGACAAGACCGGCACGCTGACCACCGGCGATATGGAGGTGCTCGACGCCGACGGACCGACGGACCTGTTCGAGCAGGCCGCGCTGCTGGAAACCCACTCCTCGCACCCCGTCGCGGCGGCAATCGCCGACCGGTTCGGACCGGACGCGGCAACCGACGGCGGTGTCACCGAATCCGCAGAGGCCGACGGTGAGCCGACGCTGGACACACCGGATCCGATGGAGAGCCGCGTCACGGAGTTTCAGAGCTACGCGACGGGCGTCGGGGGGACCGTCGACGGCGCAGCACTGCTCGTCGGGACGGTCGATCTGTTCACGGAACAGGGGTGGACGGTTCCCGACGAGATCGAATCCCGTGCGGAGGAGGCCACGGCCGCCGGAAACGCGCCGGTCGTCGTCGGTCGTGACGGCACTGCCGAGGGCGTCGCTGTCGTCGGTGACCAGCCCCGCGAGGACTGGGAAGCAGTCGTCGAGATGCTCGACGACCGCGGTATCGAAGTCGCCGTCCTGACCGGCGACAGCGAGCAGGCCAGTGCGACGTTTGCGGCTCATCCGGCCGTCGACGAGGTGTTCGCTGGCGTGCCGCCGGAGGCGAAAGCCGAGACAGTCCGGCGTTACGGGGCCGGCAGACAGACCGTGATGGTCGGCGACGGCACCAACGACGCGCCCGCGCTGGCGACGGCCGACCTCGGTATCGCGCTCGGTAGCGGGACGGCCCTCGCCGCGGACGCCGCAGACGTCGCTATCGTCGACGACTCGCTGTCCTCGCTGGAGACTGTCTTCGATCTCGCCGCGGCGGCGAACTCGCGGGTCAAACAGAACATCGGGTGGGCGTTCTGTTACAACGCGGTGGCGATTCCGCTGGCCATCACGACCGTGCTCAACCCGCTGTTCGCCGCGCTCGCGATGGCGGCGTCGAGCCTGCTCGTCGTCACGAACTCCTCGCGGTCGCTGCTGTAGCGTGCCGGAAGACAGATACTTCCCCCGGTGGTAGACACGACCGACTCGAATGACCGACGGGATCGCCCTGTGTTGTCCGCGCTGTGACTGGCAGACCGAACCCGGCCGCAGGTCCCGCTGTCCCTCCCACCCCGACCGACAACTCGAACTCGACTACGATATCGGAGCCGTCCGTGAGCGATTCGATCCGGCGACGCAATCGCGGTCGGACCTCTGGCGGTACGACCCCCTGCTTCCCGTCGAGGCCGACCCGGTCACCCTCGGGGAGGGCTGGACCGAGTTGGCCGAGGCCCCGACGACCGGGAACGCGCTCGGGGTCGATCTCGGGCTGAAACTCGAAGGCGCGAACCCGACCGGAGCCGCGAAAGACCGCGGCAGCGCGGTGGTCGCGACACACGCCCGCGAACGCGACGCCGGCCGGATCGTCTGTGCGTCGACGGGCAACGCCGCCGCGTCGGTCGCTGCGTACGCCGCGCGGGCCAGCCTCGATTGCTCGCTGTTCGTTCCCGAACGACTCCCGGACGCGAAGGCGGTCCAGCCGCTGGTCTACGACGCGGACCTCGTCACCGTCTCGGGCGGGTACGCCGACGCGTACCAGCGGTGCCGGGCGTCGGCCAGCGAACCCGCTACCGTGGACCGAAGTGCCGGCGCGAGTCCGTACACCCCGGCCGGCGCACAGACGCTCGGATTCGAACTCGCCGAACAGGCGCCCCGAGCCGACTGGATCGCCGTCTCGATGGGCAACGGCGGCACGCTCGCGGACATCTGGCGCGGTCTCGATCTGTTCTCCCGGGCCGGCTATCTCGCCGATCCGCCCCGTCTGCTCGGTGTGCAGGCCGCGGGCTGTCCGACGATTCACGACCGCCTCCATGGCTCGGAGTCGGGAGCCGAGCAGCCGCCGGGGACCTGTGCCGACAGCATCGACGTCGACGACCCGCACCGGGCCGAGGACGCTCGGACGGCGCTCGAGGAGAGCAACGGAGCGACGATCACGGTCAGTGACCCGTCGATTCGAGACGCACTCGGCGACCTGGGTGCCGGCGAAGGCGTCTTCGTCGAACCCGCCGGAGCGGCCGCGGTCGCGGGCATCGAAACGGCGCTCGAACGCGGACTCGTCGACTCGGGCGAGCGCGTCGTCGCTGTCCTGACCGGGGACGGACTGAAGGATACCGCGACCGCACTGGACGCCGTCGGCACCTGACTACCCCTCGATTTCTCGTGCCACCCGGAACCGGGCAACCGTGACGACGACCCCGATGACCGTCACGAGCAGTTCCAGCCCCGATCCGAACAGGGGAAACACCCGTTCCGGTGGTCCGCCGTCGGCGGGTTCGGCCGGGTCGACACCCGTGGTGACCTCCGTCTCCGTACTCGTCCCGACCGGCTCGAAGAGCAGAAATCCCTCTCCGGAGTCACGGAACGTCTGGACGAGTCCCCGCTGGTTCGATAGCTCCATCTCGCCGCGGAGCGTGTAGAACTGGTCGTGAAACGGCCAGAAGAGATTCGCCACGCCGTCGGTGAGATCGAGCGCGACGTGGCCGAGGCCGTAACAGAGGATAGCGACCCACGCGACCCGAACACCCCACCCGCCCCAGCGGGACCGGAGCAGTGACTCCTCGCGGACGTGTACGTCGACGTACCACAGCAGTCCGGCCGCCACCGGGATGGTCAGGTTGTGCAGGGAGGTCCGGTGCCCGGCCGTCGAGACGAGTGCGATGAACGAATCGAGATCCGGAATCGCCACGGCGACGACGAGAACGAGCAGCGCCCGTTCGTCGAAGGCCGAACCGAGCAGGGCGGCGCCGATCAGTCCCGCGACGGCGGCGTGGACAATCGTCGATGGCATCTGTCACAGTTCGGTGCCCGATCACCGTAATCTCTCGGGTCTCCGAGAACCTGTCGGCAGGATGACGCCACAAATTTAAGGTGTCGCCACGCCACTCCGACATATGGACCACAACAGCCAGCCACAGGAGATTACGACCCTCGTGGGCCGGGAAGTGTACACGAACAACGGCGTCTATCTCGGCGAAGTCGAGGATCTGCGTCTGGATCTCGACGCCGAGAGCGTCACCGGCCTCGCGCTGCACGAACTCAACCGGGAGCTGTTTCGAGAGGAATCGGCGAGCGCCCGCGGGGTCATCGTCCCGTATCGCTGGGTGCAGGCGGTCGGGGACGTCGTCATCGTCAACGACATCGCCGAGCGTATCCAGCGCTCGAAAACCGACGAGGACGAAGAGGAAGTGACCGCCTGATTAGTTGCCGTTCGAGCTATCGCTCGAATCGACGCCCATCGACTCGAACAGTTTCTTTTTCACCGCTTCCTCGGTCAGTTCCAGCAGCGTCTCGCGGTTGTCCTCGCTCACCTCGATCCCGGTGAAGATACCCAGCGGGATCTCGACGCTCGCCTCCGTCGAGTGGCCCTTGCTCTCGCCGATGGAGTCGAAGGCATCCTCCAGAATGCGTCCGATATCCATCCGAATATCCTTCGAGCGGGCGGCGAGATAGATGCTGTCGTCTGCGATTGCGAACACGGCCGTCGTCGTGATGCCTTCGAGGTTGAGGAGGTGTTGTGCCGCCTGCGAGAGGGCGTCTCTGTCGCGGACGAAACCGGCGTTCGAGACCAGATGTGACCCCTCGACCTCGCGGTTGCGGATCGCCTCGGCCAACACGTCGAGCGTCTCCGCCGACATCGAGGGCGACTCCACCTGTTCGAGCGTGTCGTGGTCGGCGAAGGGGTAGAGGTAGGCGGCAGCGGTCAGATCTGCGGGCGTGGTGTCCCGCTTGAAATCGAGCGTCTCGGCCCGAATCCCGTACAGCAGCGCCGTCGCGACCTCCTGCTCCAGGGTGAGGTCGAGTTCCTGGATGTACTTCGTCATGATCGTCGAGGTCGAGGAGACGTTCGGCCGGACATCGCTGAAGGCGGCGTCGTGCTCGTGCTCCTGTTCGTAGTGGTCGACGATGATGTCGATCTGCTGGTCCTCGTCGGGTTCGCCGCCTTTGGCGTGGTCGACGATCGCGATCGTGTCGTAGGCCGCCTCGTCGATCGTCTCTCCGGAGACGAGTTCGATCCCGAGCAGGTTGACGAACGCGCGGTTCTCCTGGTGGCCGATCTCGCCCTCGTAGATGATGTCGGCCTCGACGTCCCGGCTCTCAGCGAGGGCTTTCAGCGCCGCGGCGCTGGCGATGGAGTCGGGATCGGGGCTGCGGTGAATTCGGATCGCGAGTTTACCGTCGGTCTCGTCGATCACCTCCGCCAACTTTCGGGTCTTGTACTCCAGTTCGCCGGTCTCCAGCGCCCGGAGTGCGGAGTTTGCGATGACGGCGGAGGGATTGATGACGACATCCGCCCCGGCCTCGGTGAGCGCGTCGCTCGAAACCGGATCCGACGCCCGTGCGACGATGAAGTGGTCGTTCTCCCGCGCACGGATGTTCTCGATCGCCGCCGTGTTCGCCTCGACATCTGAGGAGAGAATCAAGATCACGTCACGGTCGGAGACGGCGTCAGCGACCTCGACTTCCCGGATATCGCCCTGCCGTGCGTCGAGGTCCTGATCGCGAAGCGCCTCGACACGCCCGTCGTCAGAATCGATGATGAGGACGTCCTTCCCCTCATCGACCAGTTCCTCGGCGACGGCGTGTCCGACGCTCCCGCAGCCTAAGATCGCGTACGTCGACATCGACGTCATCGTGATACCGGTGCCCATCAGTATGGGCGTTTCGAGCGGCAAGCTATATAATATCCGGGTTCCGCGTGCGGGATACGCCGTGGTTCTCGTGTCCTACCGGGGCAGCGTTGGGGTTCTCTGTCGCCGCTTACCGTGATCTCGAACGTCTCACACCCGACGAAACATGAAAACCACAGCGCAGATTCTATCACGGAATCTTCTCCCACTGTCCCCCGATTTGCGGACATCGTATCCGCGTATTTTACTTTGCACTGCCGTAATCTCTTCTTAAAAAATAACAAATTTTTTACCATCTGCTACAGCACGTACTGTTGATGTCAGGGAACTCCGGCGACAACGGCAACGGCGAGGACGGACAACCACAGGGCGGTCAGCCGTCCGGCGGCCAGCCGAACGGTACCCAGCCGCCACAGGACGGACACCAGCCCCAGGACGGCCGGCCTCCACAGGGGGGACAGCAGCCGGGTGGACAACCACCACAGGGGGGCCAACCGCCGCAGGGACAGCAACCACAGGGGCAGCCACCGCAAGGACAGCCACCGCAAGGACAGCCGCCACAGGGCCAACCACGGCAGCGGGGACGGTCCGCCGGACGGTCGGCTCTCGATGACGTGACCGAGACTCTCCAGCAACCGTCGGTCAAGAAGCATCTCGAGTTCATCGTGGGCATTTTCGTCACCGTCGGCGTCGGGTTCGGACTCAGTTTTTTCCTGCTGGCGTCGCTGCTGCCGACAGGCAGCCAGGCGGCCGCGGGCGGCAGTGGATCCGGATTTATCACCGCCTTCGGTCTGTTCTTCGGCCTCTTTCTCACTCCGCTCGTCGCGACGCTCACCGGGATCATCACCGGACTCGAAATCGAGGAGGAGCCCCGCTCGGCCGCGCTCACCGGGGCCGTCGGGGGATTCGTCGGCTACATCGTGTTCCTGTTTATCGTCTTCGTCTTCTCGTCGCTCGTCTCGTCTGGCGGCGGCGGGACCGGCAACCTCGGCGAGATTCTCGGCCCGGCAATCGGTTGGGGTATCGGTGTCGCCGTCGCGGGTGCGGCATCGGCGTTTCTCGCTCGCAAGCTCCGACTCGGTGGTCTCAACGTCGTCTGAGCGAGCAAACGTAACGTATTTGCCTCCACACCCGAATCGGGAAACGTAGGGCCGGTAGCTCAGTTTGGCAGAGCGACGGACTCTTAATCCGTCGGTCGCGTGTTCAAATCGCGCCCGGCCCGTGTACCGAACCGCCGAGCGACGCGTGGCGTGAACGGAGTGAACGCTACGGTGGCGAGCGACGAAGTCGCGAGCAGCGAGGTGGTGAGGGAACTGGCAGGCACGATTTGAACGCAGGGAGGTCGCGCGCAGCGAAGCGAGCACGTCCGACCGTGTGTTACAAATCGCGCCCGGCCCGTACCCACATTTCTCCGGAGACGACCCAGCGTGAACCGCAGTACTGGAACACTTCCCTGCTACTCCCGCTCGTACTCCGATGCGATTCGCTGGAGCGCGTCTGCAATCGCCTCGACGGCGACGAGAAACCGCCAGGTCACATAGACGGCTCCGAACAGCACCGCCGGGAGAATCCCCAACAGCGCCTGTCCGGCAATGAGAAGCGAGTACAGAAAGAGACCGACACAGATCAGCGCGACCACGAGTATCCACTCCCGGGACATCGATGCGGGTGACCACTCCGACATAAAAATTCATTCGAGAAACATCCAAAAGAAACTTGCGGATCTTCGGGTCGACCTCTCAGTTCCCTCGATTCTCGGCTTTTCGACCCATCCCGGACGGGCCGGCAGGAGCGGACTCGATCTGCTCGAAACACGGAGTCACTCCGTCTCGGAGTCGACACTTTGTGCGCCGAGATAGAGCCCGACGATGCCAAACAGCGTCGAGATGACCGCCATGGTGACCGGGGCGACCAGGCTCGGACTCGCAGTGACGCTGACCTCGACGCCCTCGCGTTGGGCCGTCGAGACGGCCCTGAACAGGAACGTCCCGAACAGCGCGAGCGGGACGTACCCCGTCGGAACGCCGAGCCCGATCCGGACGATATCCCGGCTCACCGACAACTGTGCCGTCCGCGCGAGCGCGTACCCGCCAGCGGTCAGCAGCGCGACGGGGACGAGTTGGTAGACGATGCTCGGAATCTGTGTCGCCGCCGCCGTGAGGAGATTGACGGCCTCCGGAGCAGTCTGGGTCTGGGCCTGGCCCGCGGCGGCGCCGCCCGACACCCGTGGCGTGATCACCGTCTCGGCGAAATGAGCGTTGTAGAAGACCCAGCCGACGAATTCGAGTGTCGTCGGCTCCGGCCGTGGGAAGCCGACGAGCTGGGTCCGCTGGAAGATCCCTGACCCACCGATCAGGCTCTCACTCGTCGACTGCGGATCGAGTCCACCGTCGAGGAGGACGAACAGATAGGTGAGCGCGAACCCGAGCAGATAGCTGCCTCCACCGACGACGACAGCACCGACGACCGGTGCATCCTGTACGTACCGGCGGACACCTCCGAGGCGACTCCCGGCGTGCTCAGACATACGTGTTCACTCACCGGATCAGCCTCATAAGCGTACTGTATCGACTCCCGTAATGTTGATCCCCGAGCCGTGCAAACGCCGAGACGGCTTGTCGAGCACAGCCCGAATCCGGGACGAGCCGACGAGTGAGCTGATCGGCGTATGAGTTCCGAAACCGCCTCTCGACCCGGAACGCTCGCCAAGACGGCGCTTTTGACACTCGTCCACTCGAATCTCCTCATTTCGCTGTCGGCGACCTCCGTCGCCGTGAGCACAATCGTCCTGGCCGACCTCCGTCTCGAACCGATTCCGCTGTTTATCGTCTTCGCCGTCACGCTCTTCGTCTATTCGTTCAATCGTCTGACAGACCGCGCCGAGGACGAACGCAACGTTCCGGGTCGGGCGTCGTTCGTCGAACGCTACGGGAGAGTCCTCCTCGCGGCGGGTATTCTCCTCTATGCGGCCGCCACCGTGACCGCAATCGTCACCGGTATCCCGGGAGCGCCGGCGATGATCGTTCCCCTCGCCGTGGCGGTGTTGTACTCCGTGTTCGGCGTCAAACGAATTCTATTGGTCAAGAACCTCCTCGTCGGCCTCTCCTGGGGTATGATCCCCCTCGGAGTCGGCGTCTACTACGAGGCGCTGTTCACCGTCGATATCCTCTTTCTGTTCGCGTTCGTGACGACAGCGCTGACAATCGCGGCCGTCGTTTTCGACATCAAGGATATCGAGGGCGACCGCGAGGAGGGAATCCGAACCGTCCCTCTCGTCGTCGGCGTCGCGCGGACGCGGCACCTGGCCGCCGCCGCGAGCGCCCTCTTGGGAGTGGTCGTCGTCAGCGCCGTCGCTGTCGGTCTCGTCCACCCGCAGTATCTCCTGCTGGTCGGCTACACCACCTACATGACCGGCTACAGTCTCACCGCCCGGGTCGACCGGACGCCCCTGTTTTACGGCCTCGTGATCGACAGCGAACAGATCCTCCTCGCGGCCGGAGTGCTCTGCACCGAACTGCTGCTCTCGTAGCGGATCGGGAGGAACTTTCTACAGGGAGCGGGTCGTAGCCGTAGGCGATGACGCCGCCGGGCACCGACGAGGGTGACGAACAGCGAGGCGAGACACCGGGGCCGCAGCGAGAGCGTGCGGACGGACGCTCCGGCCTCCACGAGGGCGAGCGGGTGCCGCCGGAGGGCGAACCGCACCGATCCGGCCTGAACGAGCGCCCGCCACGGCACCGCGGCCCGTCCGAGAACGTCGGCCGGAGTTCGGAGCCGCGAGATCCCGTACAGGAGTCGTTTGCGGGACAGGTCGACCTCTACGAGATTGCGACCTGGGAGGTCCGCTCGCCGCTCGACCGATTCGCCGTTCGGCTCACGAACGCTCTGGAGACGAGCAAACGCGCTCTCCTGTTGAGCGTCGCTATCGGACTGTTCGTCGTACAGGTCGCCGCAGCCGGTGCCCTCGTCGTCCAGGCCCCGATTCTCGGCTGGCTAGCTGGAATTTCGGCCGCTCCCGCTCTCGTCCTCGCAGGGTACTTCTGGTACGGAGATCCGACGACGCGGGAGCCGTTCGTCGGCCTGGCCGTGACGTTTCTGCTGGCTGTCGCCTTCGCGAGCATCGCGGGCGTCGTCAACAGCATCGCACAGCCGTTTTTCCAACTGTTCGGTGTCGTCGGCGTCACGCTGTTTTACTTTCTCATCGTCGGACCGATCGAGGAGACGGTCAAGTGGCTGGCGGTTCGGATCTACGCCTACCGGACGGACGTGTTCCGGACCGTCGTCGACGGGGTCGTCTACGGCGCGATGGCCGGGGTCGGCTTCGCCGCCATCGAGAATCTGCTGTACATCCTGATGTTCTCCGTCGAGACGACGACGGCCGGACTCGCCGTCCAGCAGGAGCGGGCGATCGCAATCGCGACACAGCGGGCGTTCGTCGGTCCGGGTCACGTGATCTTCTCGGCGTGGGCCGGCTTCTACCTCGGACTGGCGAAGTTCAACCGGGGCAAACGGGGACCGATCGTGGTCAAGGGGCTCCTGATCGCGGCGTTTATTCACGCCCTGTACAACACCCTCGTCACCAACCTCCCGCTCTCGCTGCTGACTTTCATCGCCTTCCTGGTCGTCTACCACGGGTTCTGGTTCGCGCTCCTGTACCGAAAGATCCGCCTGTATCGCTCGCTGTACAGACAGCGCCCGAACCGCTCCCCGGGGCCACCCGACCGACAATCGCGGTAGCGACCGGCCTCTCCGGCCGTCTCACCGAACGACCCGCCGCAACTGCGTCTCGAACAGGCTCGCGAACCGGCAAGCGGCGTCGTCGTCGAGGCAGTCTCGCATGTGCCGCAACACGAGGGACATCTCGTCTCCGACGGTCACGACACCGATGCTCACCGGCGTCGGCTTCCAGGAGGGCGGGGAGAACCAGAGTGTCGCGGCCGCTCCGGTCCCCTCGAACTCCGGGACACGGCCGAGATTCGAGAGCATCACCGTGTCCACCAATCCCTCCCCCGGCCCGCGCAAGAGTTCGGGTGAGCGCCGTTTCACCCCGACCGGCGTCAGGGCGGGAACGAGATTGAGCGACTCCAGAAAGCCGGCGGCGCTGCCCTCTCGTCTGACCGACGCCGTCTGCTCGGCGACGTGTTCGACCGCGGTCTCCGGGTTCTCACGGTGTCGAGAGCGCGTCGTGATACTCTCGAACAGCGTGTACATGCCGAAGCGCTCGTAGAACCACTCCGGGGGTCGGAGGTTGACCGGCATCAGGAGGCTGATCTTTCCCGAGGCGCTGTCGTGGTCGGCGTTTCAGGCGGCCACAGTCAGGTGCGCTGCGGCGACGAGCAGGTCGTTGACCGAGACATCTTCCGGTCGGTTCGCGAGCAGGGACTCGAATAGCCCCTCCTCGACGGTTCGGTGGACGAACCCCCATCCCGACTTGCCGGGGGTCGTGTCGGCCGCCACCCGGGCGGGCCGGTCGAACAACTTCCCGAGATGGCTCGTCGCGGCGCTGAGCAACGACACTCGCTCCGCGGGTCCGCTGGCTCGGCTCTCCTCGATCAGCGCCCTCGACTCCCCGAACGACACGGATCGCTCCGTCTGCACCTGCCCGCGGTAGGCCTGACAGACGGTCCGAAGAAACCGAACCGCTCCCACTCCATCCGCCGGGACGTGGCTCGTTGCGAGACAGAGTCGGTCGCCGCCGTCCGCTCCTCCCCCGCGTACCACGAGCACGCGAAACGGCGGTGCCTCGCTCAGATCGAACGGTTCACCGTAGAACGTCCGCCGTGCGTCGGTGATCCCGGTATCACCCTCACACTCGGTGATCGGCACCGCATCAACTTCTCCTGGGAGTTCCCAGATGTAGTCGGTATCGAGCGCGCTCGCGGGTCGTTTGCGCGCCCGTGCGAGCGGGTGACGGTCACAGGCAGTGCGGACGGACGATTCGAGTCGCTCGGTGTCTATCACCTCGCTCGTTTCGAGTTCGAGTTGGATGTTCCACGGCGTGAACGTCTGTTCGAGGTTGTAGACGGCCTCTTCGAGGACCGTGAAGGGGACGGTTCGGGGCATGGTCAGTGTGCTCTACGCCGTTGGTTAGTCTCCGGACTGACGCATAGCCTCTGTGGCGGACATACCCGGTGTTTCATCCGATTAGTTCGTCGAGTTTGTCGAGGTACTCCGGTCGCGGCACCTGGTACAGCTCCCGGTACTCGATGTCTCCGGCCACGAATCGCTCTGCGAGCCGTCGCGCCCCGGTTGCGGCGGCTTCTCGGCCCTCGTAGCGCTGTTCGTCGGCCGTTACGTCCGGTTCGAGATACAGTTGCACGTACCACGGCGCATCGGGAGCCGGCGTGTTCCACCCCGGCTTCCGACTCGGTTTGCCCTGTCGGATGTGAATCGTCGGCAGACAGGGTGCCGGGTACGCGTCGCTGTTGAACACGTCCGGTCGGTAGGTCAAAATCACCTTCCGGGGCTCCTCGTTCCAGACCGTCCACCCCTCGGGAAACTCCTCGAACTCCATACTCCCGGTTCGGCCCCGACCGCTATGTCACTTGCTTCAGCCGCCGAACTTAAAAACCGCGCTGCGGGGCGCTCGCGCCCTCCGTTCGGACACGGGTCTCGTCCCGAGGTTTTCGGATCCGACACTCCCGGACCCGTCCCCCGACATCTCCCGGACGGCATACAGATTTATATACATAGAGCACTCGTATAATAAATAGTATCGGTAGTCATCCACACACACAATCACCGACACCTGCTGATTGTTGGCTGGCTTCCGTATGGTATGGATATGCATGTCGAAACCGCCACTGAACATCGGCCGCGCGCCGCAGTCGCCCGACGGGTGGCTCCGGTCTGGGGACGGGATCGATCCCGCTCGACCCGCTCGCGCACCGTGCCGACTCGCCAGCACGCCAACGCTGAGGACCCATCATGAGTAAACAGAACACCCTCGAATCACTGAGCCAGGAGTACCGCGACACCATCCCAAGCGACCTACGACGAACCCACTCCTTCGACTGGTACCTTGAGGAGTTACAGTCGGACCCGAAAATCGCCCGTAGCGCTCACCAGCGCATCGCGGACATGTTCGACTTCTACGGGACCGAGTACGACGAGGACAAGGGGGTCGTCGAGTACAAACTCGCCTCCGAGGATCCGCTGGACGACGGGGAGAACACCTTCTACGGCCGCGTGATCCACGAGGCGATCCACGAGTTCGTCAACAAGGTCAAATCCGGCGCCCGGGGACTCGGTCCCGAGCGGCGAATCCTCCTGCTTCTCGGCCCGGTCGGATCGGGGAAATCCGACTTCGACTCGCAGGTCCGGAAGTACTTCGAGGATTACACGACCCGCGACGAGGGGCGGATGTACACCTTCCGCTGGACGAACCTCTGTGACATCATCGAGGACCAGGACCCGGCCGACGACGTGGTTCGATCGCCGATGAACCAGGATCCCATCGTCCTGCTGCCGGAGAAACAGCGCAAATCTGTCATCAAGCAGATGAACGAGAACCTCGACGCTCCCTACACCATCCGCAACGAGCAGGCGCTGGACCCCGCCAGCGAGTTCTACATGGACGAACTGCTCGCGTACTACGACGACGACCTCCAGGCTGTCCTGGAGAACCACGTCGAGGTCGTCCGCCTGCTCGCCGACGAGAACAAACGCCAGGCGATCGAGACCTTCGAGCCCAAAGACAAGAAAAACCAGGACGAGACCGAACTGACCGGCGACGTCAACTACTCGAAGATCGCGGTCTACGGGGAATCGGACCCGCGTGCGTTCGACTACTCGGGCGCGTTCTGTAACGCGAACCGCGGCGTCTTCTCCGGGGAGGAGCTACTCAAGCTCCAGCGGGAGTTCCTCTATGACTTCCTGCACGCCACCCAGGAGCAGACGATCAAGCCGAAGAACAACCCCCGGATCGACATCGATCAGGTGATCGTCGGCCGGACGAACATGCCGGAGTACCGCGACAAGAAAGGCGACGAGAAGATGGAGGCCTTTAACGACCGGACCAAGCGGATCGACTTCCCGTACGTCCTCTCCTACGAGAACGAGGCCGAGATCTACCGCAAGATGCTCCGCAACGCCGACCTCCCGGACATCCAGGTCGAACCGCACACCCTGGAGATGGCGGGGCTGTTCGGCGTGCTCACCCGGATCGAGGAGCCCGACGCCAGCAGTATCGACCTCGTCCAGAAGGCCAAAGCCTACAACGGCGAGATCGACGAGACCGACGATATCGACGTGAAGAAACTGCAGGAGGAGGCCGCCGAGAAGGTCGAGATCGGCGAGGGGATGACCGGCGTCTCCCCGCGTTTCGTCGGCGACGAGATTGCCGAGGCGATCATGGACTCGATGCACCGCAGCCGCAACTTCCTCTCGCCGCTGACGACGTTCAACCACCTCGAGGACAACCTCGAAAACCACGGCTCGATCTCCGACGAGATGTTCGAGACCTACTACCGCTATCTCGAACTGGTCCGCGAGGAGTACAAGGAGCGGGCCATCGAGGACGTCCGGCACGCGCTGGCGTACGACCTCGACGAGATCCAGCGCCAGGGCGAGAAGTACATGGACCACGTCATGGCCTACATCGACGACGACACCGTCGAGGACGAGATCACCGGCCGCGAACAGGAGCCGGACGAGCAGTTCCTGCGCAGCGTCGAGGAGAAGCTCAATCTGCCGGAGGACCGGAAAGACGACTTCCGCCAGGAGGTCGCCAACTGGGTCTCCCGGCGCGCACGCGAGGGCGAGACGTTCGATCCGCAGGACAACGACCGTCTCCGCCGCGCGCTGGAGCGGAAACTGTGGGAGGACAAGAAACACAACATCAACTTCTCGGCGCTGGTTTCCAGCGGCGAGATGGACGACGACGAGCGCAACGAGTGGATCGACGCGCTCATGGAGCAGGGCTACTCCGAGGAGGGCGCGAAGGAAGTCCTCGAGTTCGCCGGCGCCGAGGTCGCAAAGAGCGAAATGGAGGACTGATGAGTTCCGACGAGTACATCGAGGCGGCCAACCGCGAACTCGACGAGGCCTACCAGCACCCGATGAGCCTCGGCGAGTACGTCGCACACCTGCTCGACCACCCGCAGCAGGCGGCCCACGCCTCGAAGTATCTGCTCAACGCCATCGAACACGCCGGCACACGGACGGTCATCGAAGAGGGCGAGGAGAAGGAGCGGTATCGCTTCTTCGACGATCCGTGGAACGACGGCGAACACGCGATTCTCGGCAACACGGAGGTACTCAACCGCTTCGTCGACGATCTGCGATCGATCGCCGCCGGCCGGGGCAAAGACGAGAAGATCCTCTGGCTGGACGGGCCGACCGCCACGGGCAAGTCCGAACTGAAACGGTGTCTAATCAACGGCCTCCGCGAGTACTCGAAAACCGAGGCCGGTCGGCGGTATACCATGGAGTGGAACATCGCCGGCGTGAGCGACCAGCCGGGGCTGACCTACGGCGACGAGGTCTCCGCCGACGAGGACGACTGGTACGAGAGCCCGGTGCAGTCACACCCGCTGTCGGTGTTTCCCGAGGAGGTCCGTGCGGAGTTGCTCGAGGAACTCAACGAGCGACTGGACGACCACATCCCGATCCGGATGGAGGCGGAGATGGACCCGTTCTGTCGGGAAGCGTACGACTACCTCGAAGAGCAGTACCGCCGAGATGGCGTTGCCGATCTGTTCTCGGCGGTCACGTCGCCGAGCCACCTCCGAATCAAAAACTTCGTCGTCGATGTCGGCCACGGCATCGGCGTCCTCCACAGCGAGGACGACGGCTCGCCCAAAGAGCGGCTGGTCGGATCGTGGATGGCCGGGATGTTGCGGGAGCTGGACTCGCGAGGACGCAAGAACCCCCAGGCGTTTTCCTACGACGGCGTGCTCTCGCAGGGCAACGGCCTCGTGACCATCGTCGAGGACGCCGCCCAGCACGCGGATCTGCTCCAGAAACTGCTGAACGTGCCCGACGAGAGCCGCGTCAAACTCGACAAGGGGATCGGGATGGATGTCGACACGCAGTTGATCGTCATCTCGAATCCCGATCTGGAGGACCAACTGAACCAACACGCCGACAGGAACGGGACCGACCCGCTGAAGGCGCTGAAACGCCGGCTTGACAAACACCAGTTCACCTACCTGACGAACCTCTCGCTGGAAGCGGAGCTGTTGCGCCGCGAACTGACCGACGAGACGACCGTCTGGGACGCCAACAGCTGGGATCAGCTCGAGGAGTGGATCCGCGAACCGATCACCATCAGCGTCCGGGACAGCTCCGGAACCGTCACCGAGCGCGAACTCGCACCCCACGCCATCGAGGGAGCGGCGCTGTACGCCGTGGTTTCGCGGCTCGACGCCTCGGATCTCCCCGAGGACCTCCAGCTGACCGACAAGGCGCTGCTGTTCGACCGTGGGTACCTGCGCGACGGCGACGAACGGATCGACATCGAGGAGTTCGAGTTCGACGACGAGGCCAGCGACGGCGAACACGGCATCCCGGTCACGTACACCCGAGACATCATCGCTGACCTGCTCCACGAGGAGTCAGACCGGTTCGACGAGGAGCTACCGGTCGAGCGGGTGATTATGCCCCGGGATCTGATCAACGCGATGGCCGAACGGCTCACGGACGCCCCCGTGTTCTCGAACACCGAGGCCGCGGAGTTCGAGGAGCGGGTCGCGTCGGTGAAAAACTACATCTTCAGCCAGCAGGAGGAGGACGTGCTCGATGCGATGATGCGCGACAAGCGCGTCGACGAGCAGACTGTCGAGGAGTACGTCGAACACGTCTACGCGTGGGCGGAAGGCGAACGGATCGAGAACGACCGCGGCGAACTGGTCGAGCCGGATCTGCTGAAGATGAAAGTCTTCGAGATCGAACATCTCGGCCGGTTCAACGAGGACAACTACACCGGAAACAACCCACACGAGGAGGTCCAGACCTTCCGCGAGGAGAAGATCATCACGGCGCTGAACCGCCACGCGTGGCGCCACCGCGACGAGGAGTTCCGGGTCTCGGACGTCAATCCCAAGGAGATCCCGGTCATCAAGTCGGTGCTCGGTACCCACGACTGGGAGGACATCAAACGCACCTTCGAGGACTTCGACCCGCGGCAGTGGGACAACCCGCCGAGCGGCACCGAAACCGCGGACATCAAACGAGAGACGATCCAGAACATGCAAGAACTCTTCGAGTACAGCGAGGCCTCGGCCGAACTGACCAGCCGGTACGTCATGAGCCAGGTGAGCTACAGATGGGACTGACCGGAGGTGAACGATGGGGCTGAGAGACGACATCGAACGGTACAAGGAGGTCGGCGAGAACCGCCGTCAGGACCTCTCGGAGTTCATCCAGTACGGCGACCTCGGACAGAGCCGCCGCGACGAGGTCCGGATCCCGATCAAGATCATCGACCTCCCGGAGTTCGAGTACGACCGGCGCGACATGGGCGGCGTCGGGCAGGGCGAGGACGGGACGCCACAGCCGGGCGATCCGGTCGGTGACCCCGAACCCGGCGACGAGGACGGCGAGGACGGCGACCCCGGCGAGGAGGGCGGCGAGCACGAGTACTACGAGATGGATCCGGAGGAGTTCGCCCAGGAACTCGACGAGCAACTCGGACTCGACCTCGATCCGAAGGGCAAGAAGGTCGTCGAGGAGAAGGAGGGCGATTACACCGACCTCACGCGCACCGGGCCGACCGGGACCCTCGATTTCGAGCGGCTGTTCAAGAAGGGGCTGAAGCGAAAGCTCGCGATGGATTTCGACGAGGAGTACGTCCGGGCGGCGCTGCGGATCGACGGCTGGGGTCCCGCCAGGGTCTTCGAGTGGGCCCGCAGCCAGGAGAATCTGCCCGTCTCGCGGGCGTGGATCGAGAACGCCTACGAGGAACTGCCGCGGGACGAACGCGGCATCTACGCCGACTTGGAGGAGATGGAGGAGGAGGTCGAGCGGTCGAGCACAGCACAGCGGATCCGCCGGGACGGCGTCGACGAGGTGCCCTTCCGCCGGGAGGACGAGCGATATCGCTATCCCGAGATCATCGAGGAACGCGAGAAGAACGTCGTCGTCGTCAACATCCGAGACGTGTCGGGCAGTATGCGCCAGAAGAAACGCGAACTCGTCGAGCGGACGTTCACGCCGCTGGACTGGTACCTCCAGGGGAAATACGACAACGCGGAGTTCGTCTACATCGCCCACGACGCAGACGCGTGGGAGGTCGACCGCGAGGAGTTCTTCGGGATCCGGTCCGGCGGTGGCACCCGGATCTCGAGCGCGTACGAACTGGCCGCGGAGATCCTCGACGAGGAGTTCCCGTTCAGCGACTGGAACCGGTACGTCTTCGCGGCGGGCGACTCGGAGAACTCCAGCAACGACACCGAGGAGAAGGTCATCCCGCTGATGGAGGAGATCGACGCCAACCTCCACGCCTACGTCGAGACACAGCCCTCGGGCAACGCGATCAACGCGACCCACGCCGAGGAGGTTCAGCAACACTTCGGGGACAGCGACGACGTCGCGGTCGCCTACGTCTCCAGCCCCGAGGACGTGACCGACGCGATTTACGAGATTCTCAGCACGGAGGAGAACAATGAGTGACTCAGAGGACACCACCCCGATCACCGCACCGGACGACATCGAGATGCAGCGCGAGGCCGAACGGCTCGAAGGTCCGGTCCGGGAGGCCGCGGCGCTGGCGAAGAAACTCGGCCTCGACCCGTATCCGGTCAACTACTGGATCGTCGATTACGACGAGATGAACGAACTGATCGCCTACGGGGGGTTCCAGCAGCGGTACCCTCACTGGCGGTGGGGGATGACCTACGACCGCCAGCAGAAACAGGGCCAGTTCCTCGGCGGCAAGGCCTTCGAGATCGTCAACAACGACAACCCGGCGCATGCCTTCCTGCAGATCTCGAACTCCCTGGCCGACCAGAAGGCGGTGATTACCCACGTCGAAGCCCACTCCGATTTCTTCGCGAACAACGAGTGGTTCGGGATGTTCACCGACGACCCCGACGCCGCCGCCCGACTCGCCCGCCACGGTGAGACCATCGAGGAGTACATGCAGGACACCGACATCGAGCGCGCGGAGGTCGAGAAGTGGATCGATCACATCCTCTGTCTGGAGGACAACATCGACCAACACCAGCCGTACACGCCGCTCAGCCCCGACGACGAGAGTTCCGACCTCGACACCGAGGAGGTGGCCGACGAGCTTGGCGACCTGGAACTCTCCGAGGAGGTCCGCCAGGAGGTCTTCGACGACGAGTGGCTCGAAGCCCGCCGCGAGGACGACGACGCGAGCACGTTCCCGGAGGAGCCGGAACGGGATATCCTCGCCTTCCTGCGCAAACACGGCAGACAGTACGACCCCGACGCCGAGAAGGCCGTCGAGATGGAGGAGTGGCAGAAAGAGATCCTCGAAATCCTCCGCACGGAGGCGTACTACTTCGCCCCCCAGAAGATGACGAAGGTGATGAACGAGGGGTGGGCGAGCTACTGGGAGTCGCTGATGATGGCCGACGAGAACTTCGCGGACGGCAACGAGTTCATCACCTACGCGGATCACATGTCCAAAGTGCTGGGCTCGGGCGGGCTGAACCCCTACAGTCTGGGGCTGCAGCTCTGGAAGTTCGTCGAGAACACCGCGAATCGCCGCCACGTCGTCGAGGAACTGCTCTGCATCGAGGGGATCACCTGGCGGAACTTCCACGATACCGTCGACTTCGAGGCCGTGCTCTCGGTGCTCGAACCGGACGACCTCGTCGCCTCCGTCGACCCCGACGAGCTCGACGCCATCGACCCGTCGGACCCGCGCATCGACGCCGAGGCCCTCGAGGCCGCCCGCGACGGTGAGATCGACCTCGACGCCTACCCCTGGAAGATATTCACCTACGAGGGCATGTGCGAGCGACACTACTCGCTGACCAAACCCGAGAACCGCGGGTTCATCTCCCGGATCTCGATGGAGGAGTTGGAACAGATCTCGCGGTACATGTTCGACGACTCCAAGTACGAGAGCATCGAGGAGGCGCTGTCCGAGGTCGATTACTCGGTCGGCTGGGACCGTATGCGGGAGATCCGCGAGAGCCACAACGACGTCACCTTCCTCGACGAGTTCCTCACCCAGGAGTTCGTCGATGAACACAACTACTTCACCTACGAGTACATGCAGTCCTCTGGGGATTACCGGGCGACCTCGACGGACTACCAGGACGTGAAAAAGAAGTTGATGTTGCAGTTCACCAACTTCGGGAAGCCGACCATCGTCGTCTCCGACGGCAACTACCGCAACCGGAACGAACTGCTGCTCGAACACCGATACAACGGGGTGTCGCTGGACCTCGAACAGGCCAAAGACACCCTCGAACGCGTCTTCGAGCTATGGGGTCGGCCGGTCGCGCTGCGGACCATCGTCAAGGAGTACGACGACCACGACCTCGAAGTCGCTCGCCGCCGGGACCGCGAACCCGAACCGACCGAACAGGGGCTGGAGATCCGGTACAACGGCAAGGAGTTCAGGCGGGAAGACCTGGAGTGGGCCGAGGTCGAACACTTGGCCGCCACCGACATCGACTACGACACCAAGCCCGAAGAGTGGCTGGCCTGAGCCGACGGACCTTTTCCGGTCTCGGTCCTCGGAGTCGGTATGGAGCGTTTCGAGGTCGACACCGAGCAACGCCTCTCGGTCATCGACATCACCGACAGGGTCGCCGAACGGATCCCGCCGGACGCGACCGGAACCGCGACCGTCTTCGTCGAACACACGACGGCGGGAGTCACGGTCAACGAGGCCGAATCGCGGCTCCTCGAGGATTTCGAGGCCGCGCTGTCGGAACTGGTCGGGGACTCGGGCTGGAAGCACGACCAGATCGACGACAACGCCGACTCGCACGTCCGGTCGCTGCTCGTCGGTCCCGACGTGACCGTCCCGGTCGTCGACGGGTCGCTGCGGTTGGGGCGCTGGCAGTCTGTGTTGTTCGTCGAGTGTGACGGGCCGCGGACCCGGAGCGTTCGCGTCGTGGCCTGAACCAGGAACCGAACCGCTCATTTATTCGGGGGGTGTATGAGTCGGCAATGGTAGAGCCACCGTCGCCAGGGCTGTTGGATTACGCCGCAGTCGGATCTGCCGTCGCGGCGCTCGTCTTCGCGTACGTTATCTACCCGAACACCATCGTCCAATACAGCGCGTGGTTGGTGGTGTTCACGATCTGGATGGCGTGGTTCGTCTACTACGGCACCAAGTGGATGTACGGCGTCGAGGGCGACCCGTCCTGATCCGGTGAGGACAGGCCGAGTCGCTACGCATAAACCGCCCCCAGCCGTAGCCTTGGTATGCCCGGATGGTTCGAGCCGAACCGCTACGACCTCGCCGTCGTTCTCACCTCGGTTGCGCTCGTGATCTTCGCGTACTTCATCTACCCGACCGAACTGGCCCGCGTCTCCGCCTGGGCGACGATTTTCTTCATGCAGGTCTGCTGGGTTGGGTACCTCGCCTACCGGTGGACCTGGGACGAGGAGCCACAGGTGTGATCAGCCGTCCAGCAGCGACTCGGCGGTGACGCTCTCTTCGAGTAACTCGACCATCCGTTCGACAGCCTCGGGAGTCCGCGTTCGACCCGACCCGAGCACCGACTCCGTCCGGTCGATCGTCGTCCGCGTGTCCGACTGGACGAGAATGATCGGGACGTCCTCGCTTGTCGCCTTTCCGATGACCGCCTCGGAGGGCCGGTAGCCCCCGGTCAGGATCACACAGCGGACTCCGCTGGCCTGTACCGCCGCAGTCTGGATGTCCGACCGATCACCGCCGGTGATAACCGCGGCGTTGCGGGTGCGACGGAGTTGTCCGAGCGCGCCCGACCCGCTCATCGCGCCGACGAGAAACCGCTCGATCCGTCCGTCCATCGACGCCTCCGGGGTCAGTAGCTCCCCGCCGATCCCGTCCGCGAGCTCTCGGACAGTGATGCTCCCCAACTGCTCGTCGTGCGGGATCGCGCCGTAACTGTCGACTCCTCTCCCGTCGAGGAAGGCCATCGCGTCCTCGACGAGTTCGTCGTACCGATCCGGAGAGACGTCGTTGAAGAGGACGCCGGCGAACCGGTCCTCGTACTCCTCGCTCGCGGCGAGTACCTCGTCGACATCGCCGGCCTCGCTGTACCCGCTGAGTAGCAGGACGTCGGCGTCGAGTAGCTCGGCAATCTCCGCGTCCGTCAGATCGACGGTGCCGCCCGTCCAGCGGAACGTCGACCCTTCGAGCAGCATGAGGTCCGTCCCTTCGGCCAACCCCTCGAAGTTCTCCTCGATGTCCGACCGGAGCTGATCGGGGTCGGCCCGCCCGCGGATCGCCTCCTGGACGAACGTCGGCGAGTAGACGACGGGTTCGAGCTGGTGCATTCCCGCGTCGAGACCCAGCACCTCGCGGGCGAGCATCGGGTCCTCGTCGCGTGTCTTCCCGACGACGCTCTCCAGATTCGTCCCTTTCGGCTTCATGTAGCCGACTGTCTGGCCCCGCCGTTGGGCCAACCGACCGAGCGCGACGGTGATTGCTGTCTTCCCTGTCCCTCCGGTTGTCGACGTGACGAGTAATCGTGTCATAGTTTCTCCTGGTCCAGTGTGAGCCGCAGGTCGACCGCTGTCGCTCCCTCGGGCTGTGCGACGACGGGGTTGATATCGAGTTCGGTGATCGCCGGGAAGTCGGTCACGAGCTGTGAGACCCGCTGAATCGTCTCGACCAGCGCCGCCCTGTCCGCCGGTGTCCGGCCCCGAGCGCCCGACAGCAGCGGCGCCGATTTGATCTCACCGAGCATCGCACGCGCCTCTGACCCGGCGACCGGGGCGACCCGGAAGGCGGTGTCCTCCATCACCTCGACGAAGATGCCGCCGAGTCCGAACATGACCAGCGGGCCGAACTGCGGGTCCCGAGAGACGCCGATGATCGTCTCCGTTCCCTCGTCGAGATCCACCATCTCCTGGATCTGGACGCCGACGATGGAGCCGTCCGGCTGGTAGTTCCGCGCCCGGACGACGATGTCCTCGTAGGTGTCGCGGACGGCCTCCTGTGGGACGCCGACCTCGACGCCGCCGATGTCTGATTTGTGGCTGATGTCCGGGCTGACGATCTTCATGACGACCTCACCCCCGATCTCTCGGGCGACGCGCTCCGCGTCTCCCGGGCTGTCGACGACCTCGCCCTGTGGCGTCGAGATGCCGTACGCGTCGAGCAGATCCATCGACTCGACGCCGAGGTGCGTGCGCCCGCGCTCGACCGCCGAGGTGAGAATCTCCCGCGCCCGGTCGTACTCCACGTCGAACGTCGTCGGCTCGACGGGGTCGTGGTCCCGAATCGCCGCGTACTCCCGGAGCGCGTCCAGACTCCGGACCGCTCTGGCTGGATCGAAGTAGGTGGGAATCCCGGCCTCCCGCAGCGTCGCCGCGGCCGCGTCGGTCCCGGACCCGCCCATCAGCGTCGCGGCGACCGGCGTGGCGTACTCCGCCTGCAGGCGAACCGTTTCATCGGCGAGCGCCTCGAAGGATAGCGTTGCCGTGGGGCAGGCGAGCACGACCGCCATCCCGACTCCCGGATCAGACAGGGCGATCTCGATGGCCGTCGCGAACCGCTCGACATCGGCGTCACCGATCACGTCCACCGGGTTGAAGATGTTCGCCTCGCTCGGCAGCGCCTCGGAGAGGCGGTCTAACGTCTCGTCCTCGAACTCCGCGAGCCGTAGCGCCGCGTCGCCGACGGCGTCGGTCGTCATCACGCCAGGGCCGCCCGCGTTGGTGACGATAGCGACGCCGTCGCCGTCCGGGAGTGGCTGTCCGTCGAGAATCGAGGCGAAATCGAACAACTCCTGAACGGTATCGACGCGGAGGACGCCCGCCTGCTTGAATCCGGCTTCGTAGGCCTCGTCGCTGCCGGCGATGGCCCCGGTGTGCGAGGCCGCGGCCGAGGCTCCGGCCTCCGTTCGGCCGGACTTCACGGTGACAATCGGCGTCTCCCGTGTCACCTCCCGCGCGGCTTCGATGAACTCCCGGCCGTCGGCCACGTCTTCGAGATAGCCGAGGATCACGTCTGTCTCCGGGTCGTCGCCCCACTCGCGGACGAAATCCGACTCGTCGAGGACGGCCTTGTTCCCCAGCGAGACGATGTCGCGGAAGCCGATCTCGCGGTCGCCGGCCCAGTCCAGCACGGCCGTGATGAAAGCGCCGGACTGGCTCATGAAGGAGATTGTCCCCGGCGTCGCCGTCCGCGGGCCGAAGGTGGCGTTCATCCCGACGCCGGTGCTCATCACCCCCAGCGAGTTCGGCCCGACGACGTTGAG
This sequence comes from Halovenus carboxidivorans, assembly GCF_009831575.1. Classification (GTDB taxonomy): domain Archaea; phylum Halobacteriota; class Halobacteria; order Halobacteriales; family Haloarculaceae; genus Halovenus; species Halovenus carboxidivorans. The sequence goes on from NZ_WUUT01000001.1 coordinate 823,916, forward strand.
GTCGTGCTCTGTCGCAATCTCGACGAGTTCTGCCTCCCGCGCGGAGCCGTCGCTTCCCGCTTCGCTGAACCCGGCCGTGACGACGACGACGTTCTCGATGCCCGCCCGGGCGGCGTCGCGCACGACATCGACCGCGACGGTAGCGGGGACGACGACGATTGCCACGTCGACGTTTTCGAGGTCAGTCAACGAGTCGTGACAGTCCAGGCCGAGTACCTCCTCCTGGTTCGGGTTGACGGCGACGGTCTCTCCCTCGAACTCCGCGAGCAGGTTGCTGGTTATCGCGTATCCGACGGTCCCGGTCTCCTCGGAGGCGCCGACGACCGCGACCCGTTGCGGAGCGAACAGCGTGGATAGCTCACCCATCACCCGGGGCTTCGACCGGCCGCCGATTATATGTTCGGCTCGTTTTCATTTCCGCCGCGTTCCCTCGGCTCCTCTGCGAGACGGCCCGACCGTTTCCTTTCTCTCGACCGACAAATAAATCTCCGTTCGGGCCAAGTACAGCTATGTTCGGGTTCGACCGCCCTCCGGAGGAACAGGCGAAGGTGGCAGACGCAGACTGTTCCGATCTGACTGTTCTCGTGACCGGATCGACCAGCGGCATCGGGCGCGTTGGGGCCCGTTCGCTGGGCCGACTCGGCGCGCACGTGATCGTTCACGGCCGCGACACCGAGGCCGGCAGGGAGGCCGTCGACGAAATCGACGCCACCGACGGCACCGCGGAGTTCATTCGCGCGGACTTCACAGACCCCGACGAGATTTCTGCACTCGCTGACGGCGTTCGCGAGTCCGTGGACCGCCTCGACGTTCTCTGTAACAACGCCGGCGGGCTCTTCCAGACGACCGAGCCGACCGAACTGGGCGTCGACCCGGCCTTTCAGGTCAACCACCTCGCACCGTACCAGTTGACGGCCGAGCTTCTGGACACGCTCGGTCCGGGGAGCCGCGTCGTCACCACCTCTTCGCTCGCCCACCGCGGGACGACGTTGAATCTCGACGAACTGCTGGCGGTGACGGGGCTGTCGACGGTGGCCGCCTACTGTCGCTCGAAACTGGCGAACGTCCAGTTCGCGGCCGAACTGGCCCGCCGCCTCGCGGCCGCGGACAGAGCGGTCACCTCCAACTCCTTCCATCCGGGCGTGATCCCCGGCAGCGAGTTCGGCCGGGCGTTTCCCGGCGTCAGCACGGAGCTGTGGCAGTTGTTCGATCAGTCGCCGTTCACCGAGTCCGTCGAGGAGGGCGCCGCGACGATGGTCTATCTCGCCGTCTCCGAGGACGTGGCCGAGACGACGGGTGCGTACTTCGCGCGCCGCCGCGAACACAGACCCTCCGCCGCCGCCCGCGACCGCGAGACACAGCGCAGACTCTGGGAACGCAGCGCACAGATTCTCGGGATCGAAGAGCCGCTCGCGGCGTACGCCGACGCTGCCGGGCCCTCACGGTAGCTCGGCATATCACCGGCGTCGTGGCCGTTCGAAAAAAGCGCTATCGAGTAGCCGTCACTCGGTCGTCCCGCCGTCGGCCGCAGCGGTCTCGCCGGCGGGGGCGGACTCCTCCTCGGCGTCTTCCGGGAAGTATCCCGACGGACCGAAGTACCGCGTCCAGAGGACCAAAAGCGAGGGCAGGATCAGAACGCTCGCGAGGAACGCGTAGATGATCGTCAGCCCGGTGATGATCCCGAACTGCTGGAGCACCGGCAGGATCGCGAAGACGAGGGTTCCGAATCCGCCGACGGTCGTCGCCGCGCTCCCGAGCAGCGCCCCGCCGGTCCCGGTGACGGTCGTCTCCATGGCGTCCCAGACGTTGCCCTGTCTCCGGAGTTCGAGTTCGTACCGCGAGCTCACGTGGATGCTGTAGGCGATTCCCAGTCCGATCGTCAGCGAGGTGATCGTCCCGGTCAGCGCGTTGAACGGGATGTCGAGCAGCCACATCGACCCGAGGATCCAACTCACCGAGAACACCACGGGCAACAGCGTGACGACGCCCAGCGACGCCTGGCTTCCGGTCAGCCGATACGCGAGTGCCAGGAAGATGAACACCGCCACGAGGGTGATGATCAGCCCCTGGATCACCGTATCGAGCAGGGCCTGCTCGGTCTCGTACTGGATGATCCGCTGTCCGGTCGCGGACACGTCGAGTTCACCGTTGCTGTTGTCTTCGATGGTCTCCGCCGTCTCGCGGAGATCACTGGTGATCTCCGACCCCGACGCGCTGCTTTTCAGCGCGACGGTCAGCCGGACGGCCTCGTACTCGCCGGCGTCGTTGCGGTAGATGACCTCCGAGGCGCTCGGGTTCAACTCCAGTAGCTGTCCGTACAGCGCGGAGACGTTCTCCTTCGGCACCAGTGTCGCTATCTCCTGAGGCGAGGGGTTCTGTGCGCCCGAGGACGCGACGAAGTTCGCCGTGAAGTTGCTCCGCGGATTCTCGGCGGCGGTCCGCTGCATGACCGTCAGCGGCGACTGGATGTCGGGTTCGCCGTTCGCGAGTTTGAACGTCGTCTCCCGCTGTTCGAGGTCGGTCGCCGCCTCGTTGAGTCTCACGAGCGTCTGCTCGTTCGTGACGTTGCCGCGTATCAGCAGTTCCCCGTTGTTGGTCTCCTGCTGGAAGTTCGACGAGATGAACTCCAGATCCTCCTTGGCCTGGTACTCGCCGGGTGCGAACGGCTCAGGCAGGCTCTGTGTCCACTCCGGCGGACTGTCGGCGAGGAAATCCTCCTGCTGGAAACTGGTATCGATCTGTGTCGCCCCAGCAGCGCCGCCGATTGTCAGAAGCAGCGTTACCGCGACGACGCCGACCGGGAACCGTCGGGCGGCGGTGGCACCGCTCGCGAGCAGTCGCGAGAAGACCGAGCCGCCGGTCCCGAAGGCCCGTTTCTGCCGGTCGAGTCCGTACGATTCGAGCACGGTATCGATCTCGATTTTCAGCGCCGGAATCAACGCCCCGAAGATGAGCAGCGCCGCGACGACACCGAAGGCGCTGACGATACCGAAATCACGGAGCGGGCCGATGGGGCTGGTCAGATTTGCCAGGAAGCCGATTGCCGCCGTCGCGGTCACCCAGACCAGCGCCGCCCCGACGCCGCCGAGGGCGACCGCCATCGACCGCCTGATGCTCTCGTCGTCGCTGTTGGTGCGCTGCTCGCGGTGGCGCATGAAGACGTGAATCGCGTAGTCGATAGACAGCCCGATCAACAGCACCGGCACTGACAGGAGCAGTTGGTTGAACGCGACGCCGGTCCAGCCCATGAAGCCGAAGGTCCAGATCAACACGGCGAAGATGCCAACCACGCCGAGGATGATATCCAGCAGATCACGATAGGCGACCGCCAGTGCGAGCACGACGAACAACAGCGCCATCGGACCGACGATAGCACCGCTGTCCTCTAGCGACTGGTCGATCTCCTGGAAGATGACCCCGGCACCGAAGACCGTGTACTCCTGGTCGCGGTCCTCGGCCAGATCCCGTATCTCTAGCTGGGCGTCCGTGACGTTGCTCGCGAACCCGTTCGGTGAGTTGACGGCGCCGCCGAAGGTCTGCTGGCGAACGATTGTCACGCGGGCCGAGGCCGTCGTCGACCCCGGTTCGTAGCTGTTCGCCATCAGCGATAGCGCCTGGGAGTTGCTCCCCTCCCGGAGCACCCCTCTCTCGCCGGTCAGCAGGTCCTCGAGCGTCCACGGACTGTCGTCGATGCGCTCGATTGCGGCAATCTGCTCCTCGATGGCCGGCGGTTGCCGCTGTGCCTGCCGGCGCTGCTGGTCGCCTCCAGACTGCCCGCCGGCCTGCTGGCGGGCGCGCGCCTCGCGCTGGAGCTGTGCCTGTGCGACGACGTTCTCGACGCCGAAGATCGGATTCTCGGCGACCAGCGTCTCGTTTATCGACTCCCTCCGGAGAATCTCCTGCTGGAGTTGCAGCGAGTCGATCAGCGCCTCCTGCGTGAGCACGTTCTCGCCGCGCTGGACGATCTGTACGGTCGTCGTGTTACTGCCGCTCTGGAAGTTCGTCTCGATGTAGCTGCTCGCCTCCTGAGCGTCGGATTCGGTCTCGAACTGGCCCGTGCTGGAGTCCTGCTCGACCATCCCTGCCCCGACGCCGATCCCGGCCGTCAGGAGCAGCATCACGACGATAATTGTCTTGCTGTACGTCGTCAGTACGTCGGCAACGCGCTGGGGAAGATCGCTCACGGTTGCCCTCCGTAGACACTGCCGGCACTCTCTCTCATTCTGTCATTCGATGACTCGTGTTGTCCGCCTAAATATCTGTTGTTAATGTCCTACTTACAGCGTTTCAGACTCCGAGAGGCCGTTTCGGTTCCGGTAAATATCGGCGGATTCAGGCAGTGAGGCGGCGGTTGACGGGACACTTTTGCCGGCGGCCCGCGTGTGGTGGGGTGTGACCGAGACAGTTCGCGCGAACGGCATCGAGTTCGGGTATCACCGCCGCGGCGATGGAGACCGACTGGCGCTTTGCCTCCACGGGTTTCCAGACGACGCGCGCTCGCTGGCCCCGATCACCGAGCGACTCGCAGCCGAGGGATTCACGACCGTCTCGCCGTATCTCCGTGGCTACGGGCCGACAGATCCGGCTCCCGACGGTGACTACTCCGCCGGCGCGCTCGGACGGGACGCGCTCGCACTCGCCGAGGCGATGCTCGAACGGGAGGGCTGTTCGGAAGCGGTCCTGATCGGCCACGACTGGGGGGCCGTCGCCGGCTACGCGGCGGCCCGGCAGGACCCGGAGCGGTTCTCTCACCTCGTGACCATGGCGGTCCCGCCGGGGTTTTCCGCCGAGTTGCTGCGCTCGCCGCGGCAACTGCTTCGGAGCTGGTACGTCTGGCTGTTCCAGTTCCCCGGCGTTGCCGAGCGCGTCCTCGCGGCCGAGGAGTTCGCCCTGATCGAGCAGTTGTGGCGGCTCTGGAGTCCCGGCTGGCAGTACGACGAGGACCATCTCGCCGGAGTGATCGAGACGTTCCAGACCGACGGCACCCCCGAGGCCGCCTTGCAGTACTACCGGCAGTTCGTCAATCCGACGGTCAAAGATCTCGCCCGCAACGGCCCGCCCAGTCGCGATTCGCTCCCGTCTATCGACGTTCCGGGGCTGGTGATCGCCGGCGAGCGCGACGGCTGTGTCGGCGCTGAACTCTTCGAGGACGCCGACACGCTGTTCACTGCGGACTGCCGGGTGCTCAAGATCCGGGAGGCGGGCCATTTCATGCACCGAGAACGACCCGCCGTCGTCGGCGAGGAGATCATCTCGTTTCTCGGAGCGGACTGACCGCCCCACATCACCGCTTCGCTTCGGTGTCGACGACCAACTCCGCGGGCACCGTGAGCCACGCGGTCGGGGGGACGGTCCCCGCCGGATCGCGGTCCTCGACCAGCGTCACTGTCCCGGAATCCTCGTCGGCCATCAGTTCGAGACTCCGTTCGGTCCGGTTCGGGGAGGGCGCTGTGGACATTGTATCTGTGTCTTCGCCCACCAACATCGTATAACGACGTGCTAGGAGTGCAGACGGAGGCCACTACGATATCTAGCTACCACGACCTGCCACTCGGTACGACACCAAATACCACATGACCGACCGACGAGACAGATCTACGACCCGGCGGGTCGCGGAGCTATTCGCAATTCTCGCTTTCTTCGCGTATCCACGCGGCCAACTCCTCGCCCGGGACGAAGCCGTCGTCTCTCCGCGCCACCGGTTCTCCGTCGACGAACAGCACCAGAAGCGGGACGCGCCGAACGTCGAATCGCTCGATCAACGGCGGATCGTCCCTGGGGTTGACGAAGCCGATGTCGATTCCGAGTTCCCGTCCGACGTTGCCGACCACCGGCTCCATGCTCTGACAGAGGCCACAACCGTTCGTGTAGAACTCGACGAGTGCGGTCTCCGCGCCTGCAACGAACTCGTCTAACTCACTCTCGTCCGCGAGTTGTGCTGGCCGGTGCTGATCCGTCGCAGGGGTCGTATCGGCGTCTGCGGTTGTCATACCCGTTTTTGTCGCTGCGGGCGTCTAAACGCTTCGTCGGGGGACAACTGTCTTGCTGACCGAGCACGAAGCAACCACAATGAGCGACGACAGCGGCGACCTCTCGCCGGCGGAACTGGCCGAGTACTGCAGGACGCAGGCGGGGCTGCTCGCGGGCCGTACGGAGACTATCGCCGCCGAGACCGACGAGCTACTGGACGAGATCGACGAGGACATCGCGGTCATGCGCGACCGACTGGAGGGTGAGCCAGGCGATTCCGACGCGTCCGCTGACTCCTCGCGGACGGACGAAACAGCCGACGCCGCCGCCGAACTGGAGCAACTGGAAGCCGATATCGAGCAGCGACAGGCTGTCGCCGAGGCGAACCGGGCACGGATGGCGGCCATCCGGGACCTCTCCGAGAACTACGCCGAGCTCGCGGCCGACCTCGACACTGTCGACGGCGAACAGGAGGCACTCGAACGGATCGTCGCGTTCGAGCAAGAGCACGACGCGTCCGCCTACTTCGACGACCGCCAGACGCTACTCGAAGCCGTCGCGGAATCGAACAGCTAGCTGTCGGGGTGTTCAACCGTCAGTGGTCGTGTTCGTGCCATCCGACCTGCGGTGCGAAGTGCAACCTGTGGTCCGTCCCGTCTGTCGTGACGATTATCGTGTCGATTCCCTCGGTGGGGCTCTCTTCTGTCTCTACCTGTTCGAAGGTATCGCTCCCGCGCAGTTCGTCGACTTCACTCGACGTGAGTGGTCGGTTCGGAAGGACATCACTCAGTGCCATGCCCACGGGTACGCCCCGCCGGATATATCCGTGGTCCGGTTCGCTCTCCGTTTTCCGGCTACCGACGCTGCAAACCGGTGTCGACCCCGGCACCGAGTACGTCGCAGTGTCCGATCGCCGCTACGGTTTCCAGTCGATTTCGATCCTGACGGTCTCACGACTCCCGCGGAATCGGGATTGCTTCTCGACGACATCGATCCGGTAACTCACCGTCTCTGACGGCGTGAGTACAACGTTCTTGTTGCCGACGCGGACTTTCATCTCTTCGCCGGACCGCAGTTCCTCCGCCAGGTCGGTCAGTCGCTCGGCGACGGCAGCCCTGTCCATCCGCTCGGCGTTTGTCGTTTGATCCGCCATACACGTTCAATGGGATAACCAGTGGTTGTTATGATGGGCTTACGTCACCCCGCTCCACCGTTCCCGCCGATTGTCGCCATCAGCGGCGCCCATCGGGAGTGATGCCTTTTTATCCGCTATCGAGTTAGCCTCGGCATGGATCCGATCCAGGTGCTTCAGGACGGCGCAGTTCGTGTCTCGGAGGCGACGTACGCGGTCTGCCGAACCGACCACAGCCATCCAGCGGCGTTCGCGACGATCCGGGACGAGACCGAGACCACGCTCATCATCGAAGAGAGCGAGGTCGGGAGCCTCGACGCCGAGACCGTCGAGACCGGCTGGAAACGCCTCACCTTCGAGATGGAACTCCCGTTCGAACTCGTCGGGTTCCTCGCGACGGTTGCCACGGAACTTGCCGAAGCGGATGTCTCGGTGTTCGTCGTCTCCTCGTACTCGACTGACCACGTGCTCGTCAAGCAAGAGAACCTCGACGATGCCCTCTCCCGACTCGAGGAGCTGGGCTGTCGTATCCTGATGCAGTGAGCAAAAGCCCGCGCCACCAGCTCACCGCTCGCCGAACGGCGACCCGGAGTTTATTTTTCGGTACGACTGTCGTCTGGCGGTTTCAGCCGTGTCCGTCGGCCACCTGTGGATCGATCTGTGTCTGCTCCTGGCGATTCCGGTGCTCAGCCGAAGTGTTCGAGCGGCGGTGTCAGCTGTCCGGAAAGCGCCTGCTCGATGTCTTCGGCTCGCCACCCGACCGGGGATAGCACGCTTTCGGCAGCTCTGACGAGCTGTTTCCGGTAGAACGAGATATCGTACGTGTCACACCCCTCGGCGGAGAGGCGAACCCGCTCGCGGTCGGTTCTGTCGTCGTCGACGACGACGTAGGAGACGTCCGTGCCGGCGGCCGACTCCCAACCCCCGTCCGCGAGCCGCTGCATGGCCGCTGTCGTCTGTGTCGACTGCGTGTACTCGCCAAGTCCCTTCGACGTTCGCCTCGTCACCGTCAACTTCTCCGGGTCGACCGTTTCCGTTTCGAGCCGACTCGTCCAGTCGGCCAACTCCGTACAGACGGCCTCCGGATCGCGGGTCTGATCGAACGCCTCGATCAGCGCGCGCTGGCACTCCGCGACGAACGGCGGCGTGCTGCGCTGTCGACACTCGACCCCGCGATACTTGTATCCGCCGCCGGCTCGCTTGCCGAAGTACTTCGTCAGTGCGCCGCTCTCACTGTTGCGAAGCGGGACGAACGCAATCCAGTCGTACTCTCCCTCGTATTCGAGCCGGATGCCCGTCTGCTCCGTGACCGCAGTCGCGACCTCCGGCAGCGGTGTTCGGTCCCGACCGGGCCGCGGTGTGACCCAGAGGCTGTCGACGATGCCGTGGACGACCCGCCAGCCGGCCGCCTCCAACTGTGCCTTCGCATCGAGTAGCAGTTCGCGGGCGTAGGCGTTGATGGCCTCGTGGCACTCGATCCGGCCGAACTTCGCGTTAGAGAACCCCTGATACCCGAAACAGGAGACGAGAATCCACTTCAGCGCGTCCGCCCGTCCCTGCAGTGTCGCTCTCCTCGCAGGATCGTCGATATCAGCGAGTTCTGCCTTGATCGCATCTCGATCGTCGATGAGCGGCCCGAGCACGTCCGGCAGATACCCCGGTTCGTCACAGATGCTGTACCCGAGTCCCGGCACGTCCGCTCGGTCGTGACAGTCGCATCTGATCGTCTCGGGGCTGACGTTTCGCGTACAGATGATATTCGGGTACAGCGACGAGAAATCGAGTTCGTGGACGGTCTCGCGGACGCCGACCGCCGGAGCGAAGGTGAATCCACCGCGGTCGGCGTCGTGCAACTGCCGCATCTGTTTCGGAAACTCGTGGCGTCGACTCTTCCACGGAACGAGGACGTTCCGCGCGACTGCCTCGCGGATCTGGATCGCCGTCAACACGTTCCCAATCGAGGCCCACGAGAGCTCCTGTAACGGTTTCTGCGACCGCTCGACGAGGTCGAGGCAGCCGTCGAGGGTCGTCTCGTCGTAGAAGAAGGTGTTCGCCCGGTCGATCAGCACGCGACCCGGAACGTCGTATCGGGCCGGCGAGTGACCGACCTGCCCGTAGCTCTCGTAGGTCGACGCGCTCGCCAGTTGCTCGTATCCCGACCGCCGGCCCAACTGAACCGGAGCGTCGAGGCGCTGTCCGGTCTCGGTTACCGCCGGGACCAATTCGGCCGTAGACAGCACGAGTACGTCCGGATCGACCGCGTGCAGCCGTTCTCGCAGCGTCGCGACGACCTCAGTCGGCGTCTCACACAGATCGTCACCGATCCGCAACGCTGTCACCGGGACCTCGGGCGTACCGGGCTGTGGGTACTCGATATCGAGTGTCCGGAGCGACCGCTGTGGTGTCGCATCCCGCCCCGTCTCGAGGCAGTAGCGGAACGCTCGCGAGAGGTCGACGTTGAACAGACGGTAAGTCCCGGGCCGGCCCTGGCGGCGGATCCAGGCTGCAACCGGCTGAACGCGCCCGATCGAAGCTACATCGATCCGGAGAACTCGTTCCTCGTCGCGCCGGAACGCGGGTCGCCAGCCCTCCTGCTCAACCGCTGCCACGTCTCCCCGCTGTTCGAGTCGGTCCGCGAGTCGGTCAAGACCGTCGCCCGCCGTCGTCGCGGCGTAGATTGTCGGCGTGTACGACGTGTTCCGGCGGGTCCGGACGCCGTTGGCCGTCGCGTGCCACTCCCGGACGCCGTCGTCGGTGTACTCAACCGTCAGCACCATCGTCGACCTCCTCCAGTTGAGCGACTCGCTCGGTTAGCGCCGCCAGTTCCCGCTCGTGTGCCAGTAACACCGATACCAGAAACGGTATCTCGGGGTTCGGGTGGTTGAGGTAGCCGGCAGCGTGGGCGTACGTTCGCCCGTGCTCGAACAGTCGCTCGACGTGTGGCTGCTCGCTCGCCCGCAGCGCCCGGCGATAGGGCTCGAACTCCGCCTCGATCTCTTCGAGACGGTCACGGTAGGTCGGGTTAGTTCGACCCACGAATACTCACCCCCAACCTGTCCTCAGGTGTGTCTCCCGGCGTTTCGTAGAGCGGCTCCCGACTCGCGAGCACGTCGGCCCAGAACGCGAGCGTCGTCTGCACCACCTCGCCGCCCTCGACGGGATACACGAGGGTCTCCTCCTCCGGCGTCTGGAACCGCGGCCCGAACGGGGTCTGCTCGCAGCGCACTCGCTGATCCGCCGCCCGTTCGACCGGCGCGCTGAACTCGTCGGCACGGCTCCGCGTGACCAGCGCGGCCACGTCCGCTCTGCGAGCGATCCGGGCGAGCGACACGACCCCGGTGAGCAGCATCTCCTCGCCCTCGTCGGCGAGCAGGCTGTCGTCGCGGTAGTACCGGTCGATCTCCGGGACCACGACGAGGCTCGTCTCGGCGGTGAGCCAATCCGGAAGCTTCTGCAGGAGCGCGAGGTGCTGGAACGGGGTGAACCCCCGCGCGACCCGGATCTGGTCGAGAATCCGCGCCGAAGGGGCGAGGTCGGTCAGCGGGTCTGTCCGTGCGCGCGTCCCTGGATCGATCCAGATTCCGGTTCCCCCGGAGAGCAGGACGTGATCGACAGCCAGCGCGTGGACGACGTTGTCTATCGAGTCGGTGTCGTTGCAGAGTGTAATCCCGGGGTCGAGGTCGGGCACCGCGGCGATCTGATCCGGCGTCGAGCGTCGGGTGGATCCTGACATACACGGGGACTGTGCCGAGAGGGGGTTAAGCGAGTGGGCGGCGCTTCCGGGTTTCCGGGTTCTGCGGTGACTCTCGCTCCCGACCCGGGTTCCAAGTTGTGCGTCGGTCCGCCGCGGTCGGAGGTTCGCTGCCGGTGCGTCGCTACCCGGAAACTCGGAAGCACGGCCCTTCCGCTTATGTGGCTGGCAGTTGATCGCTCGGGTATGATTCAGGACGCCCGCGTACTGCAGGACGACCATCTGCCTCGCGAGATTGTCCACCGCCACGAGGAGATGGCACAGCTCGCGACGGCGCTCGAACCCGTCGTCGAGGGTGACCGCCCGCAGCACGCGGTGTTGACGGGTCCGTCGGGGGCGGGGAAGACCTGCATCGCTCGGGCGACGCTCGACCGCCTCCAGGAGCAGGTACTCGACGTGCATACCGCCCACGTCGACTGCTGGCTCCACCACAGCGACTTCCGGATCCTTTACAAACTGCTCGAAACGCTCGGGACGACCTACGACATCCACCGGTCGACGCCGCACGACGAACTGCTCGACCGACTCGCTGATCTGGAGAAACCCTTCCTGATCGTGCTCGACGAGGCCGACCAGATCGACGACCCCGATCTGCTGCGCCGGCTGTACAGCGTTCCCCGGATTACGATGATTCTGGTCACCAACCACCAGCGAGACCTCTTCTCGCCGCTGGACGAGCGGCTGCAATCGCGGCTCCGGAGCAGCGACACCATCGAGTTCGACAGCTACACGCACGACGAACTCGTCGCGATCCTCTCCGACCGAGCCGACTGGGGGCTGACTGACGGCTCGATCACCGACGACCAGCTCGCTCGGCTGGCGACCGCCGCCCGTGGAAACGCCCGCGACGCCATCAGTATGCTGCGCTCGGCGGCTCGGAACGCGGAACAGGCCGGCCGCGAGCGGATCGACGAACTCGACATCGACGAGGCGATTCCCGCTGCCAGGGCAGAACTCCGCCAGAAGAGCCTCGACCGACTGACGGCCGACCAGTTGGCCGTCTACGACGTTCTCCGCGAAGGCGGGGAACTCATGCCGAAAGAGATCACTGCGGCGTACCAACAGCGCGTCGACGACCCGAAATCGAAACGGACGGTCCGAAAGTATCTGCGAAAACTCGAACAGTACAACCTGATCGAGGGCTCGGGAAACGGACCCAGTAAGGTCTACACGACGACGAGCTCCTGAAAGGAGGCGAGTCCATCGCTGATTGCGGGTTCGAGACTCACCGGTCGGCTCGCCACGGTGTTGGGCAAATCAGGAGGCGCTCTCGTTACCCTTCTCGATTCGAACGTACGGTGTCACCCGCGTGTCTGCTGTCAGCCGCCTGTACGCGACGGTGACGCCGAGGTAGAGGATGGCGATACTCACGAGGAATCCGGTCTGGGCGGGGCCGTCCCACGCGAACCCATCTACCAGTAGCGGCCAGCTATTACCGAGTCCGTGCAGCAGTCCCACGAAGTAGAGGTTCTCCGTGAGTTCGTACACGATCCCGAACCCGGCCCCGCTGAGTGTGAGTACGACCAGTGTCCCGACGACGGAGACCCCGCTCACGTATCCACCTTCGACCAGAATCCTCGGCACGTGCGCGAGGGCAAACAGGACACCTGCTGTGACGACGGCTCCCGCCCGCGAGAGCCAGCTATTCCCTCCGAGTACGCTCCGCACCTTCCCCTGCAGGTACCCGCGGAATACGAGCTCTTCGATAAATGCGTAGCTCATCGTCGCAGCGAGGGCTCCGACCGAGACCGATGTGAGCAAATCAGCCCCCCACGGGTTACCACTCGCGAGTGCCAGCCCCACACCGACGACGTTCAGCCCGACCCAGACGGCGATGAAGGCACCGAAGCCGGGCGCGACGAACGGACGCGAGAGCCCGATATCCGCCGCGTCGGCGTCGTCCAGATAGAGAAAGCCGAGCCCAATCGCGGCGAGCCCGAGGAACCACACTGTCTCGACGGCGTGCTGTGTCACTGCTGTCTCGCTCGTCACGGCTGCGTCGACCAACTGATTGAGCACGATATACGCTGCTACCACGGCGAGAAACACGATCAGCCACGTCGGATCGCTGTCTATCGACACTTCTCTCTCCGTTTTCATCTGTTCGCTCGCGGTCTATTCGTTGGGGAGTGTTGGGTTGTATTAACGATTGCTCCGCTGCTATTCATACCAACTGGCCCCGAACTCGCGGCCTGCCGGTCAACTCGCCACAGAAGTGATCACAGGCGGACTCGAACCCCGAGGACTCGCTTCGCTCGCCCTCTGAAACGAATCCGCGTCGCGACGCTCCACGCTCACTTCGGTCGCGCAGAATAGTCCCGGGCGGATTCGAACCGCCGTCAGAGGCTCCAAAGGCCTCTATGATTGGCCGCTACACCACGGGACTGCATGTGCTCCTTACTGGCTGGCCTACAAGTGTCTTACTGTCGCTTCCGACCGCCGCTGAAGAAAAGCTCCTGGGTGGTTAGCAGCCCACTGTGGCCTTAAATCTCGCCGTCCTCTTCGAGCGCTTCCATGATGTCGTCGACGAACGACTCGACGTCGTCGTAGGGGAAGTCGCCGCCGCTGACGGTCTGGTTGAGCTCCATCGCCGTCATCGAGAAATCACCGGACTCGAAGGAGGTGGACGGACCGTTCGGCAGTGCCGGAACGAGATCCATCGGGCTGTTGATCGGGTAGTCTGCACCTTCGAACGCGTTGATGAACTGCTCGCGCAGGTCGTCTTTATCGACCATACCCGTTATTCGTGAACACCGCTGAAAAAGATTGGTGGTTTCCGACCGACAACGCTTCGCACACACCGCTGCCACCTCCCGAATCGGTCTCTCACCACGGCGCAGTAGGTACTGTGGGCTACTGTTACACACCATACATGTTAGCATGTTCTTTATCATATACTCCCTACGCACAGTGATACTGTATGCCAGACGATTCACTCGACAGTCCCCGGCGGCGGAAACTACTCGCAAGCATGGGTGCCGGAGTCGTTGCCTACGGGGCTGCTGTCGGCGGGACAGCGGCACAGACACAGCAAGAGGTCCAGGCGACGCTGAACAACATTAGCGCCAGCGCGTGGGAGGTGACGAGCGTCGAGGGCGACGACGAGTTCGCGGAGATGGGCGTGGAGAACCCGGAACTGACGCTCCGGGTCGGCACGCGGTACACGATTCAAAACGACGGGTGGAGTTCGCATCCGCTCGAATTCCGTGACGCCGACGGTGATGCCCTGTTGAGTCAGAGTACCGACGGTTCGTTCGAGGGCGACTCCGAGACCGACTGGGTCGACGACGGCACCTCCGTCTCGTTCACCGTCACGAGCGAGTTAGCGGACGAACTCGACAGCTACATCTGCACAGTCCACGGTCAGATGAACGGTTCGATCCGGACGGTACAGCAGAGCGACAGCGACGCGCCGGCCGACGTGACGATGAGCGACCAGTCCTCCGACGGTGTGACGGTCACCGTCGACTCCGCCCGTCTGGACGACGGCGGGTTCGTGACGATCCACGACTCGACGCTGCTCGACGGCGATGCAATCGGCAGTGTCCGCGGCACCAGCGAGTACATCGAACCCGGGAGCGTCGAGAACCTCGACGTCGAACTCGACGACCCGCTCGTCGAGGGTGATACGCTGATCGCGATGCCCCACCGGGACTCGAACGACAACGAGACGTACGACTTCGTCTCCTCCGGAGCGAACGCCGATCCGCCGTACACCGCCGAGGGTGACGCTGTCACCGACGACGCGGACGTACAGGTCGACACCGCCGCCGCGACGCTGATTACCGATCAGCGCTCGGACGGCGAGAGCGTGACGGTCGATTTCACCCGGGTCGACGACGGCGGATTCGTGACGATCCACGACTCGACGCTACTCGACGGCGACGCGCTGGGTAGCGTCCGCGGCACGAGCGAGTACCTCGAATCCGGAACGTACGAGGATCTCGAAGTCACGCTCGACGACCCGCTCGCCGAGGGTGACACGCTGATCGCGATGCCACACCGCGATACTAACGGCAACGAAACCTACGACTTCGTCTCTTCGGAGGCGAACGCCGACGCGCCGTACACCGACGACAGCGGTGCGATCACCAACGCGGCCGATGTGCAGGTGACTGCGGCCGACGTGCGCATCAGCGATCAGGCCACCAACGGAGAGACGGTCACGGTGGATTTCGCTCGGGTCGACGACGGTGGATTCGTGACCATCCACGACTCGACGCTGCTCGACGGCGACGCAGTCGGCAGCGTCCGCGGCACGAGCGAGTATCTCGAGCCCGGAAGCGTCGAGAATCTGGAGATCGGACTCGACGATCCGCTCACTGAGAACGACACTCTCATCGCGATGCCCCACCGGGACACCAACGGCAACCAGACCTATGATTTCGTCTCCTCCGGGGCGAACGCCGACGCTCCGTACACCGACAGCGACGGCGCGATTACCGACAGCGCCGCGGTCCAAGTCGTCGACGCGTCGGTCAGTTTCTCGCGGCAGGCGACCGCCTCTCCGACATCGACCCAGGAGGGTGCGACCGCGCCCGGCGTCTTCGCACAGGTGAGTGCCAACACCGAAACCGCGGTCGTCGTCACGTACGAGGACGGCGGAGACCTCGTCATCGCAGGTCTCGGCGTCTTCGGTGCGGACGCACTCAACGGCGAAGGCGTCACCGTCGCCGTCGAGGATGCAGGCGGCTTCCCGGGCCAGCACACCGTCCACGCGATCCCGGCGAGCGAACTCAGCGGCGACTACGCGCCCGGAGACACGGTTTCCGCGGCGACCGCCGGGGCGGTCGTCGACAACAGCACCGCGACGGTCCATCAGGCCGGACTGACCTTCGAGAACCAGACTACCCAGGGGCCGGTCGAAAGCGGCGATACGATGGCGACGGTCGACGCGTCGCTGTCCGGCGACGTGACCTACACCGTCGACGTGCACGTCACGAACAGCGAGGGCAGTCTCGTCGCGGCCGAGTGGATCGGCTCGACGAACGTCCTGACCGGCGAGAACGAGGGGGCGGAGATCATCGCCGAGCGCGTTCCGAGCGACGGCGAGTTCAACGAACTGCCGTTCTCCGGTACGGACGCGTTCGTCGCGATGATCCACCTCGCACCAGACGCCAGTGCCGGCGAGTCAGCGTCACCCGGTTCGGGGCCGGTGGTTCCGAACGTCGACGCCGAAGCGGGTCCCGTCCCCGGCGGCGTGACCGCCCGTGCCGAAATTACCGCCGAGGAATCGATGGACGGCGAAGACGGCACGGACGGAGAGGACGGCATGGACGGCAACGACAGCAGCAATATGGACGGTGGGGACAGCGAAGGTGGGGACGGCGGAGACAGTTCAGACGGCTCCGGGCCGGGCTTCGGTCCGTTCGCCGGCGCGGCCGGACTGGGCAGTCTCGCCGCCTACGCCTACCGGAAACTCGACCTCGACGCCGATCCGGCGACTCCCGAGGACGACGACCTCGACGAGGACTCCGAGTAGGAAAGTTACCGCGTCTCCTTTCGCCACTGTTTTCGGTCGACAACCTCGCCGTCGAGCAACTCCGCCGGTGCCTCGGTCGCCGCCCAGATGAACTGCGCGGCAACGTCCTCCGGGTCGTGGCCTCGCTCGCCGGAGAGTTCGGTCGCGACCTGTCCCGGGTCGACGACGCCGACGACGCGTTCGGTGTCCGCTCCGAAGCCGCGGGCGATGGCCTCTGCGGCGGCCTTCGAGACGGCGTAGGAGCCGTAGCCGGGGTACGGTTCCCGCGCGACCGATCCGGAGGCGACGAGAACCCGCGCATCCTCGGCAAGATGTGGGAACGACTCGCGGACGGTCGCGAACGTCCCGCGGGCGTTCGTCCGCATGTGATCGTCGAAGGCGGCGTAGCTCTCCTCGGTCAGCGGCGTCGATCCGGTCTCGCCGTGATAGACCGCCGCGTTCGCGACGACGCAGTCGATCTCGCCGCCGATCTCGGCGGCGGTCTCCATCAGTCGCTCGACATCGAACTCGTCGCGCACGTCCGCTCGCGTCGCTGTCGCCCGCCCGCCAGCGTCTTCGATTTCCTCGGCGACGGCCTCGATCGCATCGCTGTCCCGGGCACAGATGACGACGTGTGCGCCCGCTTCCGCGAACGCGTGCGCGACGGCCTCCCCGATCCCACGACTCGCTCCTGTGACGACGGCTGTCTGTCCGTCCATACGCCGGTCTTCGGCCGGGCGCTCCTTAATTCCGACTCCGGGAGCCACGACGGGATCGATCCAATCACCTCCGGCGAGCAGACACCCGTTCCATCCTCACAGCCCCGGCAGCCCGTCGAGCGCCCGTCGCAGTCGCCCTCGCTCGTCGAGCCGTCGCATCCGACCGCGAATCATCGGGACGGCGCCGTCAGTGATCGTCTCGTATTCGAGTAACTCGAAGCGGTCGTCGCGGCGGAACAACTCGCCGGTGTCGCGGTTGAGATGACAGCCGCCGGCGACGGTGTGCCAGGCGGGTGCGAGCAGGTCGTGTGCGCGGCCGACGGCTCCGTCCCCGCGGACGTGTTCGAGAAATCGGAACTCGCCGCCCGGCCGCAGAACGCGAGCGACCTCGTCGAGGGCGGCCTCGTGGTCCGGGATCGTACAGAACACCAGCGAGGCGACGACGGCGTCGACGGACCCGTCGTCGTACGGGAGTGATTCGGCGTCGGCGTCGACGAGTTCGACGGCCAGATCCAGATCGGCCGCGCGCTCGCTCGCCCGGACGCGCATGTGCGGATCGGGTTCGACCGCGTGGAGTTCGACCCGTTCGTCGTAGTAGGGAAACATCGCCCCGGTCCCGGCCCCGAGTTCGAGGACGCGCCCCGAGAGGCCCGCCGCCAGCGCCTCGCGATGTTCGGGGAGTACCGTTCGCTCGGGGACGGCCATCACCGCGTCGTACAACCTCGCGACGATTGGATGTCCGGTCACAGGCGGGGTTCGGTCAGCGGGGCAAAAACAGTGTGGGAACCGTCACTCGTATCGCAGCGCGTCGATCGGATCGACGCGGGCGGCCCGCCAGGCGGGGTACAGTCCGGCGACGATCCCCGTCGTGATCCCCATCGCGGTCGCGACGGCGATCCAGCCGAACGGGACCGTGAACCCGACCTCGGCGTAGGCGGCCGCCCCGAACCCGACGATCAAGCCGACGGGGATTCCGACGACTGCACCGGCCAACCCGAGCAGTGTGGACTCTGCGAGAAAGAGTCCCATCACCTCGCGGTTGTGCGCGCCGTTTGCCTTCATGATCCCGATCTCCTTGGTCCGCTCGGTGACGCTGACCAGCATGATGTTCGCGATTCCGAAGGCACCGACGAGTAGCGCCAGGATCCCGATACCGGAGACGAGTTGGATCACGTCGTTGAGCACCGACTCGATTCCGTCGACGATTGCGGCCGTCGACTGGACGGTCACTCCTTCCTCGACGACCTGTCCCGCGTCGGACTCCTCCTCGAAGTACCGCTCGATGCGGTCGCGGGTCTCGCTGACCTGGTTCGGCTCCGCGACGACGGTTACCTGCCGATACGCGGCCTGTTCGACACCCTGGGACGGTGACTCGACGGTATTGCCGTACTCCCGGTAGTACGGGTCCGTCGGGACGTAGACCTCGGCGCTGAAACTCCCGAAGACGTTCAGCCCGCCCCGGGCCTGTGAGATGATACCGACGACCGTGAAGTTCTCCTTGCTGTTGCCGTAATCGATCACGACGGTGTCGTTCACGCCGACATCCCCCTCAAACTCGTTGGCGGCAGTCTCCGACAGGACAATCTCCCCGGAGTCCCCCTGCTCGAAGGGGCCACCGCTCACGAAGTTCTCCTCCGGCAAGGCCGCCGGCGTGGTCGCGATGACGCTCTGTGGCCGAGTCTCGTTCTGGTAGCTGACCGAACTGGCGTCGATACTCCCGCGTGGGATCACCGACCTGACGCCGTCGATCTGTGAGAGCTGATCTAAGTCGTGGACGGTGATTCCCGGCAGCGCGATGTTCCCGAGTTCGTCGGCCGAAGGGGGCGGTCCGCCGTCGCCGCCCGAACTGGGATCGAGTCCCACGTCGCCGGTGACGATGATGATCTCGCTGGCGGCCGTGTCCTCGAACTCCCCGACGATGTCGGTCTGGACGCTCGTCCCGAAACTCGCGAAGATAATCACCGTCGCGATGCCGATAACGATACCGACCGTCGTCAGTGCTGATCGGAGTCGGTGACCGGTCAGCGACCGCCACGCGATCCCGATTCCGTCTCGAAACTTCATTGCAGTGGCTCCGGTGTGGTCTGCTCGATTGACTCGATGCCTTCGACGACCCCATCCGTGATGTGGATGATCCTGTCGGCGTGTTCTGCGATCCGGCGCTCGTGAGTGACGAGGATGATCGCGTTCCCGCGGTCGTTCGCGTCTTCGAGCAGTCGCATGATCCCCTCCCCGGTCTCCGTGTCGACGTTGCCCGTCGGCTCGTCTGCGAGGATCAGGTCGGGATCGGAAGCGAGCGCCCTGGCGATGGCGACACGCTGGCGCTGGCCGCCGCTCAACTCCTGTGGCAGATGGTCGATCCGGTCGCCGAGACCGACGTCGTCGAGCAGCGACCGCGCACGCTCACGACGGCGCGACCGCTCCCACTCCGCGAACAACAGCGGCAACGCGACGTTCTCCTCGGCAGTCAACCGCGGCATGAGGTTGAACGTCTGGAAGATGAACCCGATCCGCGTCCCTCGGAGCGCAACCCGCTCCGACTCCGATAGCGTCGGGATGTTCCGGCCGGCGACGACCACGTCACCGTCCGTCGGGGTGTCCAGCGCGCCGACGAGATTCAACAGCGTACTCTTGCCGGACCCGCTCGGCCCCATCACCGCGGAGTAACTCCCCGGCTCGAAATCGAGCGTGACGCCGTCGAGAGCGGTCACCGTTCCACCGAGATCGTACTCCTTTCGGACGCCGTCGAGGGAGACGACTGTCTCCGCGTCGGAAGTACCCATTCAGTACGTATAGGGGCATCTGAGCAGTGAATGTTTCGACTGGCGAGGTTATATGATTCTCCCGCACGTATGGGAAATTAATGAGCGCAACCGACCGTCGACGGGGACAGACTGCCGTCCTCGCTGTCTCGCTCGTCGCGGCCGTCGCGGTGGTCACTGTCGCCGGCCTCATCTTCGCCGGCAGTAGCTCACAGACAGCAGAGCCGACGGCCGACGCAATCCTCGACGACGTCGAGGAGAAGTACAACGGCGCGGACTCGGTCGTCACGGACGCCGTGGTGACCGTCGAACGCGGCAATCGGACCGCACAGTTCGAGCTATCGGTGGCGACCGCCGGCGAACGCCAGGCACGGCTGAACATCTCCAGGGAGGACCGGTACGTCCTCCTCGGAACGGACGGCGAGACGATGTGGATTCACGACCCCGAGACGACACTCACGGGCGTGCTCCGGACGACCGGCGACGGGGTCGCTGGCTCGCTCCGCGCGGGCACCGAACAGCAGCAGAGCGCCCTCCCCGGACTCCCCATCTCGGCCGGAGAGATCGAACCCGACGATCAGGTGTCCGAACTGCTCGCGGAGTTCGACGGAGAGATTCCGCCGCAGTACGAGGCGGCACTCGAAGACCTGCCGGAGAACGCCACGGTCGCTGATCTCGTCGGTGACAACGGGACTGAGGCCGATCTGCCGGGCGAGTTCGACCGAGATACCGTCGACCTCGGGCAGTTCTCGACCAACGACAGCGAGCGACTTGGCGAGTTTTCGATCAACGACAGCGCGCGATTTGGCGAGTTCCTGAACAACGATAGCTCGCGGTTCGGCACGTTCTCGCTCAACGATACCGCGCAGTTCGGGAATCTCTCGGCGGCGTTCGGTGAGACCCCCTGGACCGGCAACCGGTCCGCCGACGGCTACGAGTTCGGCGGCTCCGACGGCTGGTCGCACAGTGGGGATGTCCTGTGGAACTCGACGGCTCTCGGCGGGTGGCGCGACGCCAACGGAACCCTCTCGGCTGGGAAACTCGACGGCTCTGCGTTCCGCGAGATGGCGTGGGTCGGTCAGCACTCCGGCGATTTCGAACCGGCCAACGCGACGGTCGACGCCGAACTCGTCGGCACGACGACGGTCGACGGAACAGACGCCTACGAACTCCGCCTGACGGGACTCCCTGAGGGGGTCGACGCCCGCCTCTGGGTCGGGGTGGACACCGACACGATCCTCAAACAGCAGTTCACGGCCGACGAGACGACGGTGACCGTCGACGTGACCGACACCCGGTTCGACGTCGCCGCCGCGGACAGCACCTTCGAGCCGCCGGGTGCGATGACGGTAGTCGAAGGGAACCTCTCCGTCGTCGGGACGGCCGCCGAACTCGACGGACAGACGCCCTTCGATGCCGTCGCCCCCTCTGCGGAGTGGACGTTCGAGCGCGGCTACGTTAGCACCATCGAGGCCGGTGGCTTCCCCGGGTTCTCCGGGATGGAACTCCCGGACCGCGCCGTCTCCGTCTACGCCGACGGCAACGCCACGCTCGTGGTCAGTCAGAGCGACGCGCAGCGTCCGCTCCCGGACGCGGTGGTGAATCGCAGCGAAACCGTGACTGTGGGTGACAAGACCGTCCAACTGTACGCGACCGGCGACCGGACCGCTGCCGTCTGGCAGACCCGGGGGACGCGAGTCTCGGTGGCCGGCGACATCTCCCGGAGTCGGCTCGAATCCGTGATCGGCGGAATCGACAGCTAAGAACTGTTCCCCCTCGTCACGGCGCCTGCGACCGGCCTGCAACACGGCTGTCCGCAGAAGGCGTCGTCACCCTCTCAGCTCAGTCCTGTTCGACAGCACCGAGCAACGAGGTCGCCCGCTCCGCGAGCGTCGGCGCGTCGGTGGCCAGCAGTGTCACCAGCGGCTCCCGACCGCCGCGGTCGATCACTCCGACCGGGGGGGTCGTCTCCTCGGCGAACGCCTGCCGGACGCCCCACGCCAGAGCCGGTTCCCCGTCGGGGCTGTTCGCCCGGTCGAACGCGCCGACGGGCCAGCCGAGCGTCTCCAGCGCGGCCTCGATATCGCTCCCGAACCGACAGTCGAGCGCGAACCGGTACTCGGGGTGGGACTCCCGGGCGGCAAGCAGCGTCTGTGCGACGTGGTCCGACGCGCCGTAGCGGACGTCCCCGCGGACCGCGATGCCGTCGGCCGCCCGGCCGATACGCCCCTCGACGGCCGCGCACTCGCCGGGCACCTCGGCGTACGGCGTCGCGCCGGCGACGTTCATCCCCACTTCGGGAACGAGCGCCCCGGCGTCTGCCTCCATTAGCGTCTCGAGCACGTTACGGACTGCCTCGGCCGTCGGTTCGCGCTCGGCCCGGTCGCGGGCGGCGACCATGTGATGCACCGCGCCCGGCCCCTCCCCCACGTCGAGGCTGTATCTGACCGCGCGGGCGAGCAGGTCGGTCCCGGTTCTGATCGCCGTTTCGAGGTCGTCGCCGTAGGCGAGTCGGGTCGCGATGGCCGAGGAGAGCGTACAGCCCGAGCCGTGTGTCGCGGCGGTCTCGACGCGCGGGTGGCTGATCCGCTCGACCCTCTCGTCGGTGACGAACACGTCGACGACCTCCTCGCCGTCGACGTGGCCGCCCTTGACGAGCGCGGCGTCGACGCCGTCCTCAATTAGCTGTTCGCCCGCCCGAACCGCCGCCTCGGTCGACTCCACCTCGATTCCGGTGAGCACCTCCGCCTCGTCGGCGTTCGGGGTGAGCAGTGCGGCTTCGCGGGCGAGATCCTCGTACGCCGACTCCGCTCCCTCGTCGAGCAGGCGGTCCCCGGAGGCGGCGACCATCACCGGATCGACCACCGCGGGAACGGATAGCTCGGTGAGCTTCTCCGTCACCAGTTCGATCACCTCCTCGGTCGCGAGCATCCCCGTCTTGACGGCTTCGACGGCGAAATCCTCCGCGACGGCCTCGTACTGGGCTTCGATCTCCTCGAGCGGGAGCAGATGCGTGCTCCGGACGCCGCGGGTGTGCTGGGCTGTGACGCTCGTGATCACGCTGGTCCCGAAGGCACCGCCGGCTTCGATCGTCTTCAGATCCGCCTGAATGCCCGCGCCGCCGCCGGAGTCACTCCCTGCAACGGTCAACACGACCGGCGGCTCGACGGGTGCGCGCTGTCGAGTCATACACGGGAGTATCACCGGCGCATACAAATCGGTGATGGATGCTCACTCGCCGTTCTCCTGCAGGTCGATCCGCTGGATCTGTACTTCGACACCCGGTTGCTCGCTGCTCCCGATCGACTCGTACGGCGCGTCGACTGTCTCTCCGCTGGACGGCCCGACGTAATCGAACCGCTGGTTGTCGTTCGTGTCCCGGTGGGCGACGATCCGGACGGTCTGTTCGTCCGCCAACTCCCGGTCGACCGGAACGACGACGTCGGTGTGCGTGCCGGGTTCGAGATACTCGGTCCTGCCCAGTAGCTCCCCTTCGACGCCGTCTTCGTCGTAGACCGCGACGTACCCGCCCTCGGAGAGCGACACCTCCTGGACACCGTAGACGTTGTTCTCGTCGGCGGTCACCCCCGTCGCGGAGATCGAGGCGACCGGCGAGGTGAGCAGGATCATGAAGATGTACCCGATCGTCACCATCACGGCGGCGTGTTTCGCGCCGTCGCGGAGCGATCCCTCGCCGAGTTGGCCGGCGATAAAGCCCGCGAACGCCGCCTGGATCATCGCGCCGTGGAAGAAGACGAGCGAGTACGCCGCCTTGTCGACGCTGCCGAGTTGGTCGAACTGGTTCGACCCGCTCGGGAGTCGGCTCACGCTATCGCCCGACGGCGCCGGCACGACATCCGGTAGGCTGGGGATGAGCACCTGATTGATCGCGGCGACGATCACCAGGAACACGAAAAAGGAGACGTAGATGACGACCAGATAGGTCATCATCTTCTGGCTGCGCTGGCGGCGCAGTTTCACCTCGGCGCGGGCCTGTTCGGCGGCGACCCGGAGCACCGGCCCCATGTCGCCGCTGGCCCGCATCGCGTTGGTCAACAGCGTGACGACCCGCGCCACGGCGGTCGTCCGGACCCGACGCCCGAGTCTGACGAGTGCGTCGCTGATGTTCGAGCCGTACTGCACGTCCCGCCAGATCCGCTCGACCTCCGGAGTGAGCACCCCGAGGTCGCTCCCACGGAGCCGCTCGAACCCCTCGACGACGGACATTCCGGCCTCGTTCAGGCTCGCGAGCCGTTCCAGTAGCTCCGGCATCGCCGCCTCGATGTGGTTCAGCCGTCGCTTGTAATACTCCCGGAATATCGCGTAGCTGACGAGGACGAACAGCGACGACTGGATCACGATGTCGTCCAGGACCCGGGTCGCGACGCCCTCCGCCTGAAACGCCGTCGGCAACCGCAGTGCCAAGACGACCGTCGCTATCGGGACCGTGATCCAGAGGATCTTCGTCGGGTTCCAGAGAAACGTCCGCAGGGGATTCCGGAGCCACCGCTTGACTCGACCCAGCCGGTCGTACAGCGCGATCATCCGCCAGTTGTCCACCTCGCGGCCGTCGGCGACGCCACCGTCTGGACGAGTGGCCCGACTCGCCGGCAACACGTTCGTCGGCGTCGACGCGCTGAGGTCGTCCAGAAAACCGGTCCCGCTCCCCCTTGCGATGCCGAGTTCGTCCAGTTTCTGCTGGAGGATCAGCGCGAAGGCGGCGTTACCGAGGGGGATCATCAGGTAGATCATCAGTTTCAACAGCATCAGCGTATCGGCGATCAACAGCCCGAACACGAGCAGAATCGTGATCAGAAACAGCGTCCCCGCGACGAGGACGGTCACGTACATCTCCGCAATCGTCGCGAGCAGTTCGAGCACTTCCTCCTGTCGTTCCTCCTGCTCGTCGCGGAACCGCTCGTACTGCTCGCGGAAAAACGTCGGCAGGTCGCTGCCGCTCTGGAGGATGCTGGTCATGTTCTCCGCGAAGGTCTTGAACTGCTCGCTGGGGGTCCGCCGTGCCATCCGCCGCAGTGCGCTGATCATGTCCCGTCCGAACAGGTCCATCTCCCGGACGGCGACGTTCATCTCGTTGGCCGCCTCGCCGTAGACCGCCCGGTTGCGGGCCAGCGTTCGGAGAATCTGCGGGAACTCCATGCCGCCCCGAGAGAGCGCGTACATGAAGGCGGTCGTCCGCGGTAGCCCCTCCTCGATACCTTGGGATCTGACCGACGCGGTGCTCGCCGGCAGTTGCCACCTGAAGACGTACGACAGCGCTGCGGTGACGACTCCGAGTCCGAACCCGCCGACGACCAACACGAGCCAGCGGGTCTGCGAACTGATGACGAACACGTAGTCCTCGGTCACGCCGAGCGGTTGTGTGATCGTGTCTGGCAGACCGGCAAGCGTCCGCACCAGCGGCTGGAAGACGGCGAGCACGAACGCGAGCAGGTAGCCGCCGAGAATCGTTCCGGCCAGAAACGCCATACAGACGAACAACAGCGTCTTGGCGGCGTAGGTCCGGTAGGTGTTCGTCGTGTAGGCGGCTTCGAGCCGTCGCTTCCGGCGCTGGCTCTCCGAGACGAACCGGCCGAACACCACCCGGCTGATCCGGTTGAGCGTCTTCTCCACGCGCGGGCTGAACTTCCCGAGCGCCCAGAGCACGACCAAGGCGACTCCGAGCACACTCGGGAGCGGCCAGAGCGGAATCATGCCTCGTCGAGTTCGACGCCCCGGTTCTCGATTCGGCGCATCACTTCCTCGGCGTCGGCGTAGTACTTGTTGACCATCGCGGTGAACCGCCGGTAGTCGCTGACGCCGTTGTCCTGCAGATACTTCAGGAACCGCCGTCGGTTCCGTAGTTCTTCGAGCAGTTCGGACTGGCTCCAGCCCCGTTCCTCCCGGATCTCGCTCAACAGTTCGGAGTTGTTCTCCGAGAACGCATCGGCCGTCGAGTCCCACGAGTAGGTGTTCGAGTAGTCCAGTTCGCCGGTCCGCTGGTCGATCCCTTCGATTTCGGCGATGGTCTTGGCGCGTCGAACGCGCTCGTCGCCGGTCCGACCGAGCACCTGCACCCAGAGGATATCCAGCGAGGTGACCATCGGCCGCGGCACGTTGATCGGCTCGTTTTCGAGTCGGTTGATTACCGTCTGCACCGAGTCGGCGTGCATCGTCGAGAAGGTCGTGTGGCCGGTGTTCATCGCCTGGAACAGCGTGATCGCCTCCTCGCCCCGGACCTCGCCGACGATGATGTACTCCGGCCGGTGCCGCAGCGCCGACCGCAGCAGGTCGTACATCGTGATGTCGGCATCACCCATCCGCTCGCGGGTCACCGAGGACAGCCAGTTGTCGTGATACAGCGACAGCTCCCGGGTGTCCTCGATTGTCAACACCTTCGACCGCGGCGGGATGAACATCGAGACGGCGTTCATCGAGGTGGTCTTGCCCGCCGCGGTCCCGCCCGCGAAGATCATCGAGCGGTTGTTCTCGATTGCCAGCCAGATGTACGCGAGCATCTCCCGGCTGACAGTGCCGAACTCCAGCAGATCGATCGGGGTGAACGGCTCCTCGGCGTACTTCCGGATCGTAAACGCCGATCCCTTCGGCGTCACCTCCTCGCCGAGCGCGAGTTCGATACGGGAGCCGTCCGGCAGCGTCGTCGAGACGACGGGATCGGAGACCGAGACGTGCCGTCCCGACCGCTGTGCGAGCTGGATGACGAAATCGGAGAGTTCGTCGTCCCGGTAGACGATGTTCGTCTCGATGTCGGTGTACTCGTCGTGATAGACGAACACCGGGAGGGCCGGCCCGTCACAGGAGATGTCCTCGATGTGGGGGTCGTGCATCAGCGGATCGAGCCGACCGTACCCCTGGAAGGCCCGGTAGAGGTAGTAAAACAGCCGGTAAAACGTCTCGTCGGGCACGTCGACGCCGTACTCTTCGAGGCGGTCGATCAACTCCTCGCGGAGGGCGTGTTCGGGCGTGTCCGCGACCTCCTCGCGGTACAGCAGCGGGCCGCGGATGTCCTCGAACAGGCGGTCGAGCAGTTCCTGCTCGAACTCCGTCAGTTCCGGTTCGACGACGTAGTAACGGTGTTCCGTCTCTTCGGGGTAGTAGTTGATCGAGACGAACGCGAAGGGGGCGTTGACCCAGTACCGCTCGACCTCCTCGTGGCCGTCGAGGCCGTCGAAGGTGACGAGTCTACCGTGACGCTCGGGATCGTAATCCGTCGGCGACACCGTCGACCCGGCCAGCGCCCGGGCGGTCCGCGTGAGCCATCCCGTGATCCCTCCGGCGCTCTCGGCCCTGCCTTCGAGCGCCTGCTCCCGTTCGGCTGACTCATCCTTTGCCATTGTTTGTTCCCCCGAACCGGCCGACGACCCAGTTGATATGATCGCTTACTGGGCCAGCTACTTAAATGGCACCCGGTGTGACGGTCAGGCCGACTGCGCGGTGGCGTCGTCGCTTCGCTCGATGCGTTCGGTCCGCAGCAGGATGACCCCCAGCACGACCTGCAGGACGACCCCGACCGGGACCGTCGTCCCGAGGTGGTTCCGGACGAGCAGGACGCATGCCCCGCCAAGCAGGACCGCGCTGGCGACCAGCAGACCGCCGAGGATCTTGACGGGGTCGACCGTCAGTGACTGGATCCGTTCTTCGGCGACGTAGTACGCGACGCTGAGTCCGAGGGCGACTCCGAACACTCCCGTTCCGGCGAGCCACAGGTAGGTGGCGTACGTTTCGCCGGTGTAAACGGAGAACTCGAGAAACCCCCAGACCCACAGGGGCCGCTCGCCGGGGATATTCAGCCCCGGCGTGAACAGCAGGTTGATCGCGTGAAACCAGAAGAAATAGCCCGTGGCTTCCCCGCGGGCGATCCAGGTCACCGCCCACGGAGCCAGCCCGCAGAGCCACGTCGAAAGCACCGCGAGTTCACCCGCGTACTCGGAACGAACCCACATACTCCCTGGGGGGAGCGCTCGTGGGTAAAAACTGTCGGCTACAGGTTGCTCCTGATGTACTCGGCGATGTCGTCGACGACCGACCGATCGTACGTCCAAAAGCCCTCCCACTTCGCGTCTCCGCTTTCGATGGCGAGCAAAGCGGCGCTTCGCTCGCCCGGTCGGTCCGGCGGCGGCCGGTAGACGACGAACCACGAGTGCTCGAAGTCTCTCGTCCGCCCGTAGTGGGCGGTCACGTCGAGTTCGTCTGTCGGTCGCCAGTCCGGCTTCCCGTAGACGTGTACGTCGACGTCGGTGTCCGACACCTTCCGGTAGGTGCGCCGCGTCCCGCGTTCGTCTTTGATCCGCGAGAGGCTCTGGAACGACGACCGCAGGACGCCGTCTCCGACCTCGTACGCCCGGCGCTCGATGTGCCGCGAGATGAGAATCAACAGCAGTTTCTCCGTGTTCGACTCGGGGTAGCCGCGCAGCGAAAACCGGATGTCGGTCAGCGCGTCGATTACGTCCGGGACGTTCGTTTCGTCGAGGCTCCGCGTCCCGGTCGTGTACAGATCCGAGTTAACCATCAAAATCGCGTCGTGCAGGGCGTCGAGCGACGACTCCGCGATAACGTCTCCGTCCTTCAGCAGGAGTACCGTATTCTCCGGGTACGTCCCGTCGACTGTCTCTCTGACATCGACGGTCTGCTCGGCGAACAGGTTCTCGACCATCCGCTGGAACGGCTCCGGCTGTGTCCGATTCGTGACGACGAGTTTGTAACCGCCATCGTCCGGAACCGACAGAAACCTGTCCAGGCCCATGTGATGGCTGGCCGTACACCACCGAGGAATTTGAATCTGGTGTTGGTTATCATCGCTAATGTTTGCGGTTCACCCTAATTTACATGAAATTCTCGGCCACGTCGTGAAGTTACACGTGTTAACTAGAAATGCCGTTTCAATTGCAGAAAATTCGGTACCGCTCTGTTGTTTCTGACACGTGGTCCTTCGCCGCCCGGGATCAGTACAGGAGTTCGTCGTCGGATTCGACCATGTACAGCGTCCGTGCGGCGATGTTGACCGCGTGGTCGCCCACTCGTTCGAGGTCCCGGATCGTCAACAGCAGCCGATACACGTCCTGCATCGTCTCTTGAATCTGCTCTTCGGCGGTGATATCCTGCCGTTCGATCAGGTCGCGCACGACCAGTTCGGAGGCCTCCTCACAGAGCTCGTCGATTTCGTCGTCCCGGTCGGCAATTTCGATGCAGGCCTCGGCGTCTTCTGTGTCGTACGCCTCCATCGCGTCTTCGACCATCTCGATGGTCTTCGAGCCGATGGCCTGGATGTCGACCTCGGGGAAGGTGTCTTTCTGCGCGTCCAGGGAGTAATCGCCGAGATTCGTCGCCAGGTCCGCGATCCGCTCCAGATCGGTGATGATCTTGAACGACGCCGCGATGAATCGGAGGTCGCCGGCGACGGGCTGCTGGAGCGCGATCAGGTCGATACACTCCTGTTCGAGTTCGAGATACATCTCGTTGATCTCGTGGTCGCCCTCGATCACCTCCCACGCGAGGTCCTCGTCTTTGTCCTGCAACGCATCGAGGCCCATCTGCAGGCGCTCGATGACGAGTTCGCTCATATAGAGGATATCGTCGGATAGTTTCTCCAGGCGTTGTTGGTAACCGTCTCTGGGCATACTCCCACCATGACACTCCCTGGGTTAGTAGCTTGTGTGTGCCCTGACGGCGCTGCGCTCGTCGCCGGATCCATCGCCGAGTTTCTCGGTTATCGCCGTCCTCGACAAATTTATACTGTTCCCGTCTGAAATAATCTCTGTGGCGGACGACGACGTCTCAGTTCTGACCGCTGCTGCGGTGTTTCTCGGTGCGGCGGTACTCGTCGGAGCCCCGGTGACGGCTCTCGCGCTCGGACTCGTCGGGGCCGTTCTGGACGCGGTCGGCGTGTCGATCACGCTGGGAACCGGGATCGTCGATACTCTCGCCGCACTCACCATCGCTGTCGCCGTGCTGTGGCTCTGGCTGCAGATCTCCTACGAGGCCGCCCAGCTACAGGTGTACGGTACCGCGGCCCTCTCCCGCGGGCCGCGCTGGGCTGTTCTCGTCCGTCATCTCCTGCTGTCCGGGGCGGTCCTGGCTGTGCTCGTCTCCGTCGCGATTCTGGGCGTGTCGGGTGCGCTGGTGTTGGTCTCCGGGCCGTCAGTTGCGGCGCTGCCCGGCCTCGCGCTCGCAGCCGCCACGGTCGCCGTGCTCGTTCGCGCTGGCCGAGCCTTTCGTGACAGACTGGGAGACGGCAGTCACTCCGGGTAATTACCCCTCCAGTAGCTCCTTCGTCCGCCGGTGACGGTATCGGAAGAACGGCTCGAAGCCGACGACGCCGAAGGGGCCGGCCGCCTGCCCGAGCGGTCCGAACGGAAACTCGTAGCGAACGCGGTCGCGGACGACCGTCTCCCCGTCGTCAGCGTAGAACATGTGCGTGTGTTCCCACTCCGGAAACGGTCCCTCCGCCATCTCGTCGACGAAGTAGGCGGTCCCGCCCGAGTGTTCGCGTTCGGTAATCTTCGAGACCCAGTCCTGTCGGGGGCCGACGTTCAGCGGCCGGACCGACGAGCGAATCTCCGATCCGGCGTCGAGCACGTCCGGATTCGGCCTGCCGTCGGGACCGGTCACCGACTCGATTTCGAGGTTCATCCAGCCGGGTGTCAGCGCGACCAGTCCGGACTCCGTCGAGTGAAACTCCCAGACTTCCTCGAAGGGTGCGGCGACCCGAACGGACCGTTCGTACGTAGCCATACAGACCCCTGGGCATCCGGGGAGAAAACGGTGTGGTTGTCAGGGCCAGATGCCGCCTTCCTCGGCCGCCCGGACGACGCGCTCGAGCGCGACCGTGTACATGGCCACGCGCAGCGTCGGCACGTCCAGACGCTCGTAGGCGTCGACCATCGAGTCGAACGCGTCGGTGATGTACCGTTCGAGTTCGTCGTTGACGCGCTGTTCGGTCCAGGGGAACCGCTGGCGGTTCTGTACCCACTCGAAGTACGAGACGGTGACGCCGCCGGCGTTCGCGAGGATATCGGGAATCACGTAGACGTCCCGTTCGGCCAGCACGTCGTCGGCGTCGGGAGTTAGCGGCCCGTTAGCGGCCTCGGCGATCAGGTCCGCGCTGACGGCCTCGGCCAGTTCGGCGTCGATGGCGTTTTCGAGCGCGGCGGGGACCAGCACGTCCACGTCGGCGGTCAACAACTCCTCGTTCGTCCATTCCTCGGTCGCACCGTCGAACCCGCTCAGCGATCCGGTCTCGGCCTTGTATTCCTTTGCCGCCTCGACATCGAGGCCGTCGCCGTCGTATATCGCACCGCTGGAGTCCGAGGCCGCGACGATATCCGCGCCGAGGTCGTCGAGCAGGCGCGCCGCAATCGACCCGGCGTTTCCGAAGCCCTGCACGGCGACGGTCGCGTCGGTCACGTCCCAGCCGAAGTGGTCGAAGGCCTCGCGCACGACGAGCATCACGGACCGGCCGGTCGCCTCGACGCGGCCCTGACTCCCCCCGCTCTCGATTCCTTTTCCGGTGACAACGCCTGGCTCGGTCGTCCCCTCGAGCGTTTCGTAGGTGTCCTTGAACCAGTTCATCTCCCGCTGGCCGGTGTTGACATCCGGGGCGGGGATATCGCGGTCCTCCCCGACAAGCGGCCGCAGTTCCTCGGCGTACGCACGGGTGAGCCGTTCCAGTTCGGCCTCGGAGTACTCGGCCGGGTCGACCCTGATCCCCCCTTTTCCACCGCCGTACGGGACGTTCACGGCCGCGCACTTGTAGACCATCCAGCCCGACAGCGCCTTCACCTCGGCCCGGTTCACCCCCGGGTGGTACCGGATTCCCCCCTTGTACGGCCCGCGGTCGCCGTTGAACTGCGACCGATACGCCTCGAACAGTTCGATCGATCCGTCGTCCATCTCGACTGAGAGGTTCAACTCGAGAACCCGCTCGGGGTTGCTCAGTCGTTCGAGCACGTCCTCCCCGAGGTCGATGGCCGCGCCCGCTTCCCGCACCTGCTCCTGTAAACTCTCGAATGGGTCCGCTTCGCCGGTCATGCTTACCCAGTCGCTCACGACGTGCAAAAGGTTGACGACCAACGAATAGTCGGAAAGTGCGCTTCTGGATCGACGACTGGTCAGTCCTCGACCGATACGCCGGCCGCAGTTGCCCGTTCGATCACCTGCTCCGCCTGCGCGATCAGTGGAGCGTCGATCATCTCTCCGTCGACGGCAAATACGCCTTTCCCTTCCTGATCGGCCTGTTCTTTCGCGGCCAGCACGCGCTCGGCCCACTCGATGCGCTCTCGGTCGGGCGTGAACGCCTCGTTGATCACCGACACCTGGGCTGGGTGGATCGCCATCTTTCCGTCGAAGCCGAACTGGACGGCGCGCTCGCTTTCGGTTTCGAGGTACTCGGTCCGCTCGAAGTCAGTCACGAGGGTGTCGATGCAGTCGACTCCGGCACTGCTCGCCGCGAGGACGACCCGCTGGCGCGCGTAACCGATCTCCTCGCCGTCGTCGGTGCGGGTCGCACCGATGTCGGCGGCGAGGTCTTCCGCGCCGAACAGCAGCGCCTCGACATCGCGCTGTCCGCCGATTCGCTCCGCCGAGAGAACTCCAGCGGCAGTTTCGAGCAACGCCAGGATCGGTCGCCGCCACCCGACCGCGTCGAATCGCTCGTGGAGCCTCTCTATCTGGTCCGGACCCGAGACTTTCGGGAGTACCACGCTGTCGACCGACGCTACGGCGTCTGCAAGCGCGGCGAGATCCGCCGACCCTTCCCCGTCGATGGGATTGATCCGGACGCACAGTTCACACTCGGGATCGATACCGTCGAGCACCGACACGACCGCGTCCCGCGCCGCCGACTTCTCGCTCGGCGCGACGGCGTCCTCCAGATCGAAGACGACGACATCTGCCCCGCTCTCGGGTGCCTTCCGGAGGAGCTCCGGCTGGTCGCCCGGGGAGAACAGGACGCTTCTGCGAGCCATGTCCCGGGATTCACGCGGGCCGACAAAAACACTGGTGTTGACCCGGAGAATAAGAGGCTCCGCGCCCAACACGGGGCAATGGAAGCGTCTCCCGAGACGTTCGTCACGCGGGCAAGCGACCTCTCCGCGGGCCGGCCAGCACCCGAGTGGCCGGTTCACGGCGGCGCAGTCGACGGCTTCTCGGCGCGCGCGGGGGACGGCGGGCGCGTACAGATCCTTGCCCTTTCGGAGAGCGCCACGGCGAGACAGCGCCGGGCGTTCGTGCGCGCCCGCTCGGAGTGGCTGGAACGTGCGGACACGGAGCGACTCGTCTCCGTCGTCGCCACCGGCGACGAGCCCCGACCGTGGCTCGCCGTCGACCCCCCATCTGATCCGGCAAAACCCCTCTCAGCGGCCGCTGTCCGCTCGATCATGATCGATCTCGCGGAGGCGTTCTGGCTGATCGAGAGCGCCGACCGCCCGGTTCCGACCCGGGAAGCGGTCCGTATCGATCCGACGGCCGAGCGCGCTCGGGTCTGCTGGCCGCTGGAAGCCGAGTCCACACCTGCCGATGGGGTCGACCGAATCGCCAGGCTCGGTGCCGAGTTGCTCACCGGAGAGACGCCGCCGCCCGAGCGTCCGTTCGACTGGCCGCAGAACGGCCCGCCGCCGCGTCTCTGGCAGACGATCGAGTCCGTTCTCGCCGGTTCGTCGTCGATTCGGTCGTGTTACGAACTGAAACGTGCCCTGTTGTTCGGGCCGACCACGCCGCCGGTCGAGCGGTCGCCACCGGAGCCGTCGGAGCCGGATCAATCGGGCGAGAGCGCAACACAGAGTCTCCCCGAACAGGTGAGTCGCCGGACGCTCGTCGGCGTGCTCGGGGTCGGCGCGCTCGGCGCGACGGGCCTGTTCGCGCGCGGGACCGGCCGAGAGGGCGGTGAGACGGAGGCTGATTCGGGACCGCCGCAGGCATCCTTCTCGTTCGAGCAGGGACAGACGACACTGACGGTGACACACACCGGCGGCGATCCGATCGAGGCCGGCAACCTCGTCGTCCGGAACACGCGGGTCAGCGGAATCGGTGCCTACCGGTGGTCGGACTACGAGGGCTACGACGAGGAGACGATGGTCACCGAGGGCGACTCCATCGTGATCGACCGCGGGGTGCTCAGCATGTGGTACGCCTACGTCGGCTGGGAAGATCCGACCGGGGACCGCGAAGTCGTCCTCGAACGCCGCCAGATCAGCGAGGAGGATCTGTACTCCTGATCCGGCGGTAGCTATTTCTTCCCGGCTTGCGAGCCGACTCGTATGACTGGCCTGTACTACGAGGAGTTCGAGGTCGGCGACCGGATCGAACACGAGAAACGACGGACGATCAGCGAGGCGGACAACCAACAGTTCTGCGATATGACGATGAACCAGCAGCCGTTGCATCTCGACAGCGAGTTCGCCGCCGACACGGAGTTCGGCGAGCGCGTGGTCAACGGTCTGTACACGATGAGTCTGGCC
This sequence comes from Halovenus carboxidivorans, assembly GCF_009831575.1. GTDB lineage: Archaea > Halobacteriota > Halobacteria > Halobacteriales > Haloarculaceae > Halovenus > Halovenus carboxidivorans. Next base: position 858,182 of record NZ_WUUT01000001.1, read on the forward strand.
GTCGGCCTGACGATTCCGGACACGACCGACGGCACTATCGTCGCTAACCTCAGCTACGACGACGTCGAACACCCCAACCCGGTTTTCCACGGCGACACGATCCGGGCCGAAACGGAAGTGCTCGACAAACGCGAGACCAGCGACGGCGACCGTGGCATCGTCACGATGCGCGTCGAAGCGTTCAATCAGGAGGACGAACTGGTCTGCTCGCTCGAACGCACCGCGCTCTCGCTGAAACGGGACTGACCGTTCGGCCTGCGGCCGGGGACGGCGAATGGATTTATATCGCCATCCCCCGTACCCACCGGGGTGATGGCCGCCCGATTGCGTCGGCGTCGTGCCGTGTTGCTCGTCACTGCGATCTGTCTCGCTGCCGGCCTGGCGGCGCCCGCCGTCGCCGGACCCGGCGAGCAACCACAGACCTCGACCCCGACCGGTCCCCCATCGACATCCCTGCTCGCCCAGGAGTCCCAGAGTTCGATCTCTTCGATCACGATCAACCGGACCACGGTCCGGGCCGGGGAGACGGTGGCGATCACCGCAATCGTCGAGAACACCGCTACCGAACGGCAGACGATACCCACGACCCTGACAGTCGGCGGCGAGACGAGAGCGACACAGCGCCCGTCCGTCGATCCCGAGTTCCCCGTCGTCGTCCGCTTCGAGGTCACGCTCGACGACCCCGGGGAGTACGCGGTCGCCGTCAACGGCGTCGAAGCCGAGCAGACGGTGACGGTTCGATCACCCGGCGGCGACGGATCTGAGGACGCCAACGAACAGTCCAGCGAGAACTCGGCTTCGGCGGACGGCCCCCCGACCCTCTCGGTCTCCTCCGAGAACATCACCGTCGAGAGCGTCGAGGTAGAGCCGTCGTCTGTCGATCCCGGACAGACGGTCGAGGTGACCGCGCTGCTCGTCAACACCCGACCGGAGATCGTGAACGTCTCGGTCGCGCTCGAAATCGACGGGACTGTGGTCACGACCAGCGTCGCGGAGAACGTTCTCTCACAGACCAACAACCCCGGGCTGACGATTCCCTACACGTTCGAGTACACGCCCGAGGAGTCGGGGACGTACACGGTGAGCGTCAACGGGACGCAGGCGGGCAGTGACCTGGAGGTCTCCGGTGGCGGTGGGTTGTTCGGATTCCTCGGAGGACTCCCGCTCGGATTCCTCCCGCTCGGTCTGCTCAGGCCGCTCTTCCTGTTCGTCGTGCTCCCGCTCGCGCTCGTTTACGGCGTGTTGAAGGCGCTCGCGATCTACCTCGGTTACTGAACTGCTGATTCGAGGTCGTCGATCAGCGACTCGTTGCCGACGAAAAGCGGCGTCCGTTCGTGTAGCTCCTGCGGTGTCTTGTCCAACAGTGACTCCGATCCGTCGCTCGACGCACCGCCGGCCATCGAGACGATGGCCGCAATCGGGTGGCCCTCGAACTGCAGTCGGAGTTTCCCCTCCGGCCGGTCCGCGAGCATCGGGTAGCCGAACAGGCCGCCGTAGGTCAGCACCTGATTCACGTCCGCGACCATCGCGCCGCCGTAGCGGAGTTTGAGCCGTCTGTTCTCGATCTCTTCGACGAACGAGGCGAACGCCTCGGGCCAGTCGGGTGCCCGACCGCCGAAGCCGTAGACGACGGGATCGTCCGGAACCGTCACGTCCTCGTCGAGTACGGCTCGGTCCCCGTCCTCGACCAGGTACTCGGTGACGGTCCCGTCGACGGCGGTGACCATCGTCGTCGTCGGGCCGTAGAGGACGTACGCCGCGGCGACGAGCGCGTCCCCGCCCGCGGGCAGTGGCTCGTCGTACACCCCGACGATTGTCCCCATCCCGTTGTTGGGCTTGAGATTCGAGGAGCCGTCGAGAGGATCGCAGGCGACGTGGTACTCCCCGCTGTCTTCGACGACCTCGTCGCGCTCCTCGCTGGCGTACGATCCCACCGCCGGGATGTCGAGCAGCCGCTGTTCCAGCCGCTCGTCGGCGTAGATGTCGGCCGCGAGTTGCTGCTCGCCGCTGGGATTTTGGCCCTCCTCGTAGGAGCGGCGCTCGCCGAGAATCGAGCGCACGTCCCCGGCTGTCTCTGCGACGGTCTCGAAGACCGCGTCGATCTCGTCCATCGCTACTGTTCCGTCGCGGCCAGTGCCGTCTCGACGGAACTCTCCTCGAAGATGATCTCTTCGAGGCCGTCGAGGATCGCTTCGGGGTTCTCTCGCTGGAAGACGTTGCGACCCACCGCCAGCCCGGACGCGCCGGCGTCCATCGCGGCCTTGACGGTCTCGAGGAACTCCCGGTCGCTGGTCTTCGAGCCACCGGACATGATGACCTTCGTCCGCCCCGCCATCTCGACGACCTCCTCCATCGCTTCGGGACTCCCGGGGTATTTCACCTTGGCAACGTCGGCACCGAGTTCCAGCGCCTGTCGGGCGGCGTAGGCGATAGTGCCGGGTTTCTTGTCGTTTTTCAGCCCCTGGCCGCGCGGATAGGACCACATGACGACCGGCATGTCGCGCTCGCGAGCGGCCTCGTGGGCGTCGCGGAACTCCTCGGCCATCTCGATCTCGTGATTGGAGCCGCCGTACAGCGTGAACCCGATGGAGTCCGCACCGATCTCGTCGGCGTACTCGACCGACCAGTTCACGGCCGAATCGGGTTCGCCCATCCAGAGGTTCGACGTGCCGTTCAGTTTCGCCAGCAGGGTCACGTCCTCGGCGTAGTCCGGATAGTACGCCTCGGCGACGCCCTTCTGGACCGCGAGGCTGGTGACCGCCGGGTGTGTCGCGACCTCGAAGACGTGTTCCGGATCCGCGCTCTCCGGCACTGCCTCGAAGTCGACCGGCCCGTGTTCGAGTCCGTGATCGTACGCCAGAATGAGCACCTTGCCATCCCGTGTGAGCGGTGAATCGTCGATAGGTCGCATCTGTACTCGTTGGTGCGGACAGTTGGCGTAAATGCTTTACTCACCACAGCCACCGTGGGTCGGCCCCCCAGACTTACACTGCTCGCAACCACATCTCGGCACATGCGCGAACTGGACGCAATCGACACCGTCGGCGTCGTCGGAGCCGGCAACATGGGGAGCGGAATCGCACAGGTCGCGGCGATGTCCGGCTACGACGTGGTGATTCGGGACATCGAACAGGAGTACGTCGAGAACGGTCTCGAAACTATCGAGTTCAGTCTCGACGACCTCGTCTCCCGCGGCGAAATCGACGAGACGGCCGCGGAGGACACCCTCGACCGCATCACCGGCACGACCGACCTGCCGGACATCGCACGGGCAGATCTGGTCGTCGAGGCCGTGCTTGAGGAGATGGGCGTCAAACAGGAGGTCTTCGAGGAACTGGATACGATCCTCGACGACGACGTGGTGCTGGCGACGAACACGAGCACGCTCTCGATCACCAGCATCGCCGCCGCCACCGACCGTCCCGAACTGGTCGTCGGCCTGCACTTCATGAATCCCGTTCCGATCATGGAGGGTGTCGAAGTCGTCGTCGGCGAACAGACCGACGAGGCGGTCGTCCAGTTGGCCCACGACTTCGCCGAGGATCTGGACAAGACCACCTGGGAGGCCGAGGACAAGCCGGGGTTCGTCGTCAACCGGGTGCTGATGCCCTGGATCAACGAGGGGATCCGCGCCTACGACGAGGGCGTCGCCAGCAAAGGCGACCTGGACACGGGACTGAAACTCGGGACGAACGTCCCGATGGGGCCGCTCGAACTCGCGGACCACATCGGTTTGGATATCGTCCTGAACGCGAGCGAGACGCTGTACGAGGAACTCGGTGATCGATACAAGCCGGCCTACCTGCTCAAGCGGAAAGTCGAAGCGGGCGACCTCGGCAAGAAGACGGGCAAGGGCTTCTACGAGTACGAGTAGCTTCTCTACCGCACCGAATCGAGCAGGAGTCGCTGCTCGACGCGCTTGACCTCGTGTTGCACGTCCCGGACGGCGTCGATGTTGGCGCTGATCGAGGTGACGCCCTCGTTGACGAGGAACCGAACCATCTCGGTATCAGAGCCGGCCTGTCCGCAGATGCTCGTCTCGATGTCGTGCTCGCGGCAGGTCTCGATCGTCTGGCTGATCAGTTCGAGGATCGAGGGGTGCATCGCGTCGTAGCGGTCGGCGACGTTCTCGTTGTTCCGGTCGACTGCGAGGGTGTACTGCGTGAGATCGTTCGTCCCGAAACTGGCGAAGTCGATGCCCGTCTCGGCCATCTCCTCGATGCCGAGCGCGGCGGCGGGCGTCTCGACCATCACACCCCAGGAGCGCTTTTCGGTGTCGATGCCGACCTCCTCCATCAGTCGCTTCGCCCGGAGCACGTCCTCGCTGTCGTTGACCAGCGGCAGCATGATCTCGACGTTGTCGTAGCCCATCGCGTACAGTTTCCGGAAGGCTTCGAGTTCGTATTTGAACACCTCCGGCCGGTCGAGGCTACGCCGGATCCCGCGGTAGCCGAGCATGGGGTTGTGCTCTTCCGGTTCGTCCTCGCCGCCGTCGAGTTGGCGGAACTCGTCGGTCGGCGCGTCCAGTGTGCGGGCGCGTACCGGACGGGGGTAGAACTCCTCGGCGACCGTCCGGACGCCCTCGACGATCTGGTCGATGTACGCCTCCGTGCCGTTGTCCTCGATGTACCGCTCGGGTGTCTTGCCCAGCGAGAGGATCATGTGCTCGATGCGCAGCAACCCGACGCCGTCCGCGCCGGTCGCCGCGGCCCGCTCGGCGGCGTTCGGGATGGAGACGTTGACCTTCACCCGCGTCGCGGTCATCGGCTTGACCGGGGTGTCCGGTCTGACCTCCTCGACGGCGTCGTGGTCTGCCGTCTCGTCGGCACCGGGTTCGACGCTGCCTTTCTCGCCGTCGATCGTGATATACTGGCCGTCTTCGAGCTGTCGGGTGGCTGTTTCCGCCCCGACGACCGCCGGCACGCCGAGTTCTCGGGAGACGATAGCGGCGTGGGAGGTGGTCCCACCTTCGTCCGTGACGATGCCGGCGGCGCGTTTCATCGCCGGCACCATGTCGGGCGTGGTCATCTCCGCGACGATGATATCGCCTTCCCCGATCTTGTCCAGCTGGTCGAGATTCTCGATGATCTTCGCCTCGCCGGAGGCGCGTCCGGGCGTCGCGCCGAGACCGGAGACGACGCCGCCGCCGTCGTCAGTCGTCTGTGCCGCGGCCGCCCCGCCGTCGGCGACGCCGCCCTCGGTGGCACCCTCGCTGATGGTCGTGATCGGGCGGGACTGCAACAGGTAGAGTTCGCCGTCGTAGATCGCCCACTCCACGTCCTGCGGTTCGCCGTAGTACTCCTCGATCATCTCGCCGGTCTCGCGGAGCTGTTCGAGCTCGGCCGCCGAGAGCACCTGCTCGGTCTGCTTCTCGGCGGGCACCTCCCGTTCGACCGTCTCGCCGGTCTCGCCGTCACGGACGTGCATCACCTTCTTCTCCGCGACGGTCTTGTCCTGGATCTCGCCGGTGTTGCGGTCGACGACGTAGTTGTCCGGCGTCACGGCACCGGAGACGACCGCCTCGCCCAGTCCCCACGCGGCCTCGATGGTGACGACCGGCGCACCTGTCGAGGGGTGGCTCGTGAACATGACGCCGCTTTTGTCGGCGTCGACCATCTGCTGGACCACGACCGCGATGTCGACGACTTCCTCGGCGAAGCCCTGTTCCTGGCGGTAGTAGAGCGCGCGCTGGGTGAACAGCGACGCCCAGCACTCCCGGACCTTGTCGACCAGATCCTCGCCGGTGACGTTGAGAAACGTCTCCTGCTGGCCGGCGAAGGAGGCGTCTGGCAGGTCTTCCGCGGTCGCGGAGGAACGGACCGCGACGGGCACCTCGTCGCCGAGCTCGTCGTAAGCGCCCAGGATCTCCTCGTGAAGTTCCTCGGGCATCGGCGTCTCGCGGATCAGTTCCTGTGCGGCGTCGGCTGCCTCCGCCAGCGCCGCCGAGTCCTCGGTCTCGATGTCGACGAGTTCGAACAGCTCGTCGTCGATGCCGGTTGCCTCGATAAATGAGCGGTACGTATCCGCCGTCACGACGAACGCGGGCGGGACGGGCAGCCCCGCGGAGGTCATCTCCCCGAGCGATGCCGCTTTCCCGCCGACGGTTTCCAGGTCATCTCCCCGGATGTCGTCCAGCCAGAGTACAGCCATGTACGTGCTCGTAGCATCAGCGACAAAGGTAATGAAGCTTCTGAACCACTGCCGAATACTGACCGGTTTGTGACACGCAGGCCCGTCTAACCGGGGGTTGAGCGGGGATCACACCTCGATGATCCCGTCGTCGTCGTCTTCCGGGACCGCGAGGCTCCCGTCGAGACTCGTCAACGCGGTTCCGCCGACGCTTGGCTCCCGCTCGACGGTCGCCCGCACCGTCGAGGGGCGGTCGAGAAACAGCCCGGACTCGACGGCGATCTCGTCGCGTTCGCCGTCGAAGACGGCGTGATCCGCGAGGTGTGCCGTGCAGGCGGCCACGCCGACGCCGCTGGCCCCTCGCTCGCAGCCCCGCGCCTCCGGGTCGAACACCCGTGCGTGTACGTCCGTCTCCGCCGCGAGCGTGTCGAACGTGAAGGCGACGAGCCGGCTCGCGTCGGCGTCGTCGAGCAGATGCGCGACCGTCCCCGTGTCGGGCGTCGCCCCCGAGAGGTGTTCGAGGAAGTTGACCGCCACCAGCAGCGTCCCGCCGAAGGAGCCCACCCGCGCGATCGGGAGGTCCGCCCCGACATCTTCCAGCGCCGCGACGTCGACTCCGATCGCGTCCGCGATCCAGTCGGTATCGACGGCCGGAAACTCCGGCGTCGCCGTCGGGACGTCGACCGTCACCGTCCCGTGTTTGTCGAGTTCGACCCCGAACGGGCCGGCGGGATCGGTCTCGCCTGCGACGGCGAGTTCGTACGCACCGGGTTCGAGCGCGCCGCGGTTGTAGAGGCCGGCGGCCCCGGCGGTCGCCGCGGCGACGACGGCCTGCGCGCCGTCCCAGTCGGCGTACTCGATTGTCTCGCCGTCGAGCGAGACGACACCGCTCGTTCCGAACTCGCCCGCCGCCCGGCCCCGCTGGCTCGCGGACATCGACCCGGTGGGATCGACAGCGACCGGTCGGCCGCCGGTTGGCTCGTCGGCGAACGCGTCGACTAACAGGACTTCGCGCCGTTGCATACCCGCACTCTCTCCCGCCGCGTGAATGAACCTGTTGCTCGGGGGACCTCCATCCGGTCGTCTCTCGCAGAGAGAACGACAGTATGACTTACACTGCTTCGTCCGGTGGTTTCTCTCATGAGCGAGTTCGTCTTCTCCGGGTCGGGGCTCGCGCTCGGCGGGGGTCTGGTGTCGATGCTGATTGCCGTCGGGGCGCTGGTCAAGTCAAAACAGGAGTTCGGTCCCGCGATCGCAATCTTCCGGAACGACCCGCTCGCGGTTCAGGATCTCGTCTATCACGACGGCCCGGCCGAGGTGGAGGGGACTGCACGAGGCGACGAGAAGGGCGTCGAGGCGCCGTTCACCGGCACCGTCTGTCTCGCCTACGAGTACGAGGTCCAGGAGTACAAAAGCAGCGGGCAGCACAGCCACTGGAGCACGCTCGACGAGGGGCGCGCCTCCGTCCGGTTTCTCGTCGAGGACGAGACGGGGGCGGTCCAGATCGACGACGCCGACGCCGAACTGCACCTCACCTCCGAGACGCTGGAACTCTCCCCCGGCGACGAACCGCCGGCACGGATCGCCCGGTACATAAGCGAGTCCGAAGACGTGGAGCATCAGGACAGCACGCTGGATCTCGGCATCACCGAACTCAACTTCGGCAACAAACAGCGGTTCATCGAGCGGCGTCTCGACATCGACGAGCAGGTACACGTCTACGGCACGGTCGAGCGCGCGCCGGCCGGCGAGTGGGGGTCGAACCTGGTGGACGCGATGCTCACCAGTGGTCGGAACACGCCGCTGGTCATCTCCGACGGCTCCGAGCGGGACACGGCCTGGCGCATCGTCAAGAGCCACCTCGGCTGGCCGCTTCTGGCCGTCATCTGTCTTCTCGTCGGTCTCTACGGGCTCGCGCTCGGTCTCGAACCGCTTCTCGTCGGGTAGCTACTCGGCGCTTCGCTCCTCGGGGGTGTCGATCCGCGGCCGTTCGAACGCGCCCTGCGTTTCTCACTCTCTCGCCGTGCGCTCGAACAACACGCCCACGAGTCTCAGCGCTAGAAATCCGGTGGTTAGCCCGACAGATCAGGCGTTCAGAACCTGTTTGAGGATCTCCGGCGCGTCGTCGAGCGCGGCCTCCAGATCCTCGCCGTTGGGGCCGCCACCCTGTGCGAAATCCGGCGGCCCGCCGCCGCCGCCACCGACGCGACTCGCGAGCTCTCCGACCACGTCGCCGGCGTCGACCGCGACGCCGTCCGGCACCGCGACGACGAACTGTGCGCCGTCTGCGGCCGACCCCACCACGGCGACATTTCCGTCCTCGACTAGGGCGTTCGCGGTCGCTCGGAGTTCGTCCATGTCGGCGTCGAGTCGCTGGACCACCGCCGTCGTCCCGTCGAGGTCGACCTCTTCGCCGCCGCCGGACCCGCCCGCGCGGGCCGACGCCAGTTCCTCTTTGAGTTCGTCGATGCGTTTGCCTCGCTCTTTCCACTCCCGGAAGAAGCGTTCGGCCGTCTCCGGGACGTCCTGTGGCGTCACGTCGAGAATCTCGGCGGCGTCGAGCAGCGCGTCCTCGGTCTGTTGGGTCGCCTCGACCGCCGCGTCACCGGCGGCGTATGTGAACCGGATCACGCCGTCCTGAATCCGCTCCGTCCCGAGAATCTTGATCGATCCGACGTCCCCGGTCCGGGAGACGTGGGTCCCGCCGCAGGCCTGGGTGTCCGACTCGGCGTGGATCAGCCGGATCTGCTCCCCTTCGGGAATTCCGCCCTGGTAGATGTCGAAGCCGTACTCGGCCTCGGCCTCGTTGCGGTCGATCCACTCCTGCTCGACGGGGACGTTCTCCATCACGAACTCGTTTGCGAGGCGCTCGATCTCTTTGACCTGCTCGCGGGTGACCGACTCGTAGTGTTTCAGGTCGATCCGGGCGCTGTCGGTGCTCTTCTGGGCACCCGCCTGGCGGATGTGATCGCCGAGAATCTGCCGGGCAGCGTGCCCGACGAGATGTGTCGCCGTGTGATGCCGCATGTGCTGTCGGCGCCGCCGGGAGTCCACCTGCCCCCGGACGAACTCGCCTTTGCCCGGGTCCGCGTCCGCGCGATGGACGATCACGTCGCCGACCCGCTGAACGTCGCTGACGTCCGCGGTCACGTCGTCGGCCGACAGCGTCCCGTGATCGGCCGGTTGGCCACCGCCCTCCGGGTAGAACATCGTCTGGTCGAGCACGATGTCGTAGCCGTCCTCGCGCTCGAAGACGTCCAGCACGACCGCCTCGAACTCCATGCGGTTCTGGTCCTCGTAGTACAGCCGTTCGGTCGCCGGTAGGTCGGTAAAATCGGCGGGATCGAACTCCCCGTCGTCGGCCTCCTCGTCGTCCTCCTGGCCGTGGCGTTCGGCCACCAGCGAGTAGAAGTCATCAGGTACGTCCACGTCGGCCTCGTGCTCGCTGGCAATCTCCTCGACGGTATCGGGCTGGATGCCGTGTGAGTCGTACAGCTCGATCAGTTCCTCGGTCGGGATCGGCTCGCCCTCGCGGGCGTACTCCTCGGCGAGTTGCTCGACGCGGCGGGTGCCGCGGTCGAGGGTCTCGCGGTACTTCTCGACTTCCGTCCGGACCACGTCGCGAATCGTGTCGCGGTTCTCGTACCCGAGTCGGTCGGCCTGCATGTCGACCAGTTCGTCAAGCGGCGCGTCCACGCCGACGGTGTCGACCAGCCGCTTCGTGCGGCGGAGCACCATCCGCACGAGATAGCCGGTGCCGACGTTCGAGGGGACGATCCCGTCGCCGAGCATGTACGCGAGCGTCCGGCAGTGGTCGGCGATGGCGTAGATCTGTTCCAGCGGTTCGACCAGCTCCCGGAGTCGGTCGACATCGACGCCCAGTTCGTCCGCGATGTCGCCGCGGGCGGCCTCAACGTCGTCCACGTCGTCGATATCCAGGTTCCCGGAGAGCCGGGCGGCGTCCTGGACGATCCGTTCTTCCTCGTCGGTGTACTCGATGCCGGCGTTGCCCCGCAGGAAGTCGATCATCTCGGGGTAGATGGCCTCGTAGACCGTCGGCGTCCCCTGGCTCATCCAGGTCCACCGCTCGAGGCCGTAGCCGGTGTCGACGACGTAGGTGTCCATCTTCGAGTACCGATTTCCGTCCTTGAGCAGGTACTCGCCGTCGTCGTCCCGCTCCATCGACATGAACACGAGCGTCGCCAGTTCGAGCCCCTTGTAGATGACCTCGATGGCGGGGCCGGCGTTGCCCCCGCCGACCCACGGGTCCTCGATGTAGGTGACCTCGTCCAGATCCGCTCCCAGTTCTTCGAGCAGCGTATCGCAGTACTCGACGGTCTGGTCCTTCCAGTACACCTCCCCCTCGTAGGCGTACTCGCCTTCGACATCCTCGCGGGCGTTGAAGGCGTGGTGGGCCATCATCTCGAAGGCCATCGTGTGCCGTCCGGTCTTGCCGACGTTGTCGATGTCCTGCATCCGGATGCAGGGCTGGCTGATCGTCAGCGGATTCGCCGGCGGCGGCGTCTCCCCGCTGGTCACCAGCGGCTGGAAGTCGTAGATCGACGCCTGCGTCAACAGCACGTCGTCGCGCCAGCGGTTCGCCGCGACCGGGTACGGGTCGATACGGGTGTGGCCGTGCTCCTCGAAAAAGGACAGATACGCCTCCCGCATCTCCGCGAGGGTGTACTCTTCGGCGAAGCCGGGATCGTCGATGAAGCCGTAGGTATCACACGGCGGCTCACCGCAGGTGTCCCGCGTCTCGTCGCGGGTCCAGAACCGTGCCCCGCACTCCGAGCACTCCAGGCGGTGAAACCCGTTGTCCTCGAAATACGCGAGTTCGTATTCCTCCTCAAGATCGCTCATTCGTTGGAACGTAATTGGCGAGCGTTCGGGTAAAACAGTTCCGAACGTCCGCGTCCGACTGACAACGCGCTCGTAGCCCGCGACCGACGGTCAGGAACTGTCGTCGTGAACCGCCAGCCCCTCGGCCTCGAGGATCGGTCCCTCGACGGCCGTCGATCCGCCTTTCGCCTCGATCAGTTCCCGACAGGTGTAGCCGGGCGGGGTCCCGTGTCGCTCCGAGAGCGCGGTCGTCGAGACGCTGAAGACGACCCGTCCCAAGCCGGCGTAGTGGATCGCTGTGGCGCACATCTCACACGGCTCCGTGCTCGTATACATCGTACACGCCTCGCGCTCCTCGGTGTCGAGTTCGCGTGCGGCCCACCGCGCGAGTTTGAGTTCCGGATGTGCCGTGATGTCCGACTCCGTCACGGTCGTATTCCGCGACCGCTGAACCACCTCGCCGTCGACCACGAGCAGCGAGCCAAACGGCGTGTTGCCGTTGTCTGCGGCCTCGCGGGCGAGGTCGATCGCCTCCCGGATGAACGGTTCGTCGTCCATGTCAGTCCTCCAGGGCGAGCGACGCCAGAAGCGCCTCCAGTTGGATCCGCTCGTTCGCGCCCTCCGTGATCCGGTAGTCGGCCTCGCCGATCCGGTCGAGCACCCGCACCGCCGCCTCGTCGTCGAGTCCGAACTCCCAGACCGAGCGGTGCAGTTGGTCGATGATGTCCCCGCCAGCGATTCCCTCCTCGGTCAACAGCCGGTCGAGTTGGGTCCGGGAGGCGGTGAAATCGCCGTCCAGCGCCAGCGTCACCATCTCCTCGATGTCCTCGGGACGGGCGGTGCTGGTGATCTCGAAGACGGCTTCCTCGTCGACGACGCCGCCGGTGACCGCCGCGGCCTGAAGCCCGTTGATCGCCGCACGCATGTCTCCGCCAGCGACGTAGATCAGCGCCTCCATCCCGTCGTCGGTCAGTTCGATCTCCTGGTCGTCGGCAATCCGACGCACCTGCCGTTCGATGGCTTCGTCCGACAGCGGCGAAAACCGGAAGACGGTACAGCGGGACTGTATCGGATCGATGATCTGCGAGGAGTAGTTACAGGAGAGGATGAACCGGACGTTGTTCGAGAACTGCTCCATCGTCCGCCGCAGCGCCGACTGGGCGTCGCTGGTCAGCGCGTCGGCCTCGTCGAGAAAGATGATCCGGTAGTTGACGCCGCCGAAGGAGGTCCGCGCGAAACTCTTGATGCGGTCTCGGACCACGTCGATCCCGCGCTCGTCCGAGGCGTTCAACTCCAGGAAATGCTCCTCCCAGTCAGCGCCGTAGAGTTCCTTCGCGATCGCCACGGCAGAGGTGGTTTTGCCGACCCCCGCCGGCCCCGCAAAGAGCATATTCGGGATGTCGTCTCTCGTGACGTAACTCTCCAGCCGTTCGACGATCGACTCCTGCCCGACGATATCCGAGAAGCTCTCCGGCCGGTACTGTTCGAGCCAGATCTCCTCGCGGCCGGCCCCCGCGTTGTCAGCCTCGCTCATGGGTGAGTGGATGGACGGGCGGCCAATAAACCCCCCGAGACAGCTCCCCGGCCGCGGTCTCTGGGCGCGCCGGACTGCCGGTTCACCGGGAGAGCAACACAATCGAGGCGCCGGTGACGACGACGACCGCGCCGATGTGCCCGGCGACGACGACGAACAGCACCGGCTGGCCGACCAGAAACGGGAGAAACGCCGCCTGTGCGAGCCCGAACAGCGCGGTCTCGCCGTCGATCCGTCGCAGCGTCCGCCGGGTCTCGGCGTCGAAATCGTAGCGGACCGTCCGCCACAGCGCCGCCACGCTCGCCCACCATCCGGCCCCGATCCGGTAACAGACATCCCAGAGGATCAACAGCATCAGATAGACCGCGAGCACCGGCGGATCTGGACCGAGCAACGCGTCCAGCAGCGGCGTCTCCGCCTGCCCCGGATCGAAGACGAACAGATGGGTAATCAGCGCGATGTACGCGAGCACCGAGAGGACGACCTCGATGTTCGAGCCAAAGAGCAGCCGACGGTAGGCCTCGGGAACGGGGACGTCCCGGACCTGATCGCCGAGGCGGATCAACTCCGCGCTTCCGATCGTCGCGACGACGACCGCGACCGTCCCCGCAATCGCCGCTTCCGGAAGGTCGTACACCACCGCGAGCACGAGCACTGCGGCCTCGAAGAGGACGAACTGCAACAACAGCGCGACCCGGGGGTTGACGACGATCCCCGGCAGCGCGCCGACGATGCCCTCGTAGACCCAGGAATCGCTGTACGGCGAGCTCATTGTTCCTCCGCGAGCGCTCGTTTGACGGCATCCCTGAACGGCGTCAGCTCCGGGCTGACGTGGTCGCGGATGCTGTCGTCGGTGACGATAGTCGGATTCTTCAGGCCGTCGATCAGCGGCCGGGCGACCCGCCAGTCCACGTCGCTCACCAGCCCGACCCAGTACGACGAGAGCTTCGGGGTGAGCACCGGCACCGGCACAATCGGCGGCGGTCGCCGGTCCATCGCCAGCGCGGTCTGACGGAGCATCTCCCCGTAGGTGAGCACGTTCGGCCCCCCGATTTCGTAGGTCTGTCCCGCCGTCTCCGGCACGTCGAGCACGCCGACGAGATACGCCAGCGCATCGGAGACGGCGATCGGCTGACACTCCGTGCGGACCCACTGCGGCGCGACCATCACCGGGAGCCGCTTGACCAGTTGCGTGACGATCTGAAAGCTCACGCTGCCCGCGCCGACGATGATCGAGGCCCGGAGCGTGGTCAACTCCGGCGTTCCGTCCCCGAGGATGAACTCGACTTCTCGACGCGAGCGCAGGTGTTTCGAGAGTTGATCGCCGGTCTGGCCCAGCCCTCCGAGATAGACGATGCGGCCGACCCCCGCCTCGCTCGCCGCTCGCGTGAAATTGCGGGCCGCGAGTCGGTCCCGCTCCTCGAAGTCCTCGCCGGCGTACATCGAGTGAATCAGATAGTAAGCGGCCTCGACACCGGCCAGCGAGTCCTCGAAACTCCCTCGGTCGAGTACGTCTCCCTGATATACCTCGACCTCCTCGGGAGCGTCGTAGCGGCCCGGGTCGCGGACCAGCGCGCGGACCTCGTGGCCGGCGTCGAGCAGTTCCCCCACGAGTCGCCCGCCGACGAACCCCGTCGCGCCGGTAACGAGAACGCGCATACACGACCATTGGAGCCGTTCGTCTTAACAGTCGGGCTACGGATACGTCCCCGCCTCAACAGCCCTCGCAGTCGCAGTAGGTCTCACAGACCGGGTTCGCACAGTCCGGGTTGCGAGCGGAACAGTAGCTGCGGCCGTGACGGATCAACAGGACGTGCAGCGGATAGGTCAGTTCGTCGGGAACGACCGCGCCCAGAATCTCGTGGGCGCGCTGGTTGCTCGCCGACTCGGGGACCAGCCCGAACCGCTTCGACACCCGTTCGACGTGGGTGTCGACGGCCATCGTCGGCTTGCCGAAGGTGAAGTTCAGCACGACGCTTGCGGTCTTCGGGCCGATTCCCTTGATGTCCGTCAGCCACGCCTTCGCGTTGTCGGCGTCCATGGCGTCCAGAAACGCCAGCGAGTAGGCGCCGCCGGTCTCCTCGCGGACCGCCGCGAGCGCGCGCTGGATGCGCTCTGCCTTCTGGTTCGGGAGGCCGGCGACGCGAATCGTCTCGGCCAGTTCGTCCTGATCGGCGGCCTCGATGGCGGCGAAGTCCTCGTAGCGCTCGAACAGCGACTCGGAGGCGCGACGGGTGTTCTCGTCTGCGACGTTCTGCGAGAGAATCGTCGTGACGAGTTGCCGGACGCCCTCGCCCGGGTCCGGATCGCCCTCGGCGCCGTGTGCGCTGGTCGACTCGACGGCCTCGTGGAGGTCGGTGAGGTCGTCGTGTAACTGTCGAACGCGGCTCTCGTCCCACTCCGCTGGTGTCGACATGCCAGCCCGTTGGACTCTCACAACTTCAACCCGACGAGAGCGGCCAGCCTGACTGCCTCCGTCCCTCGACCGCCGAGTGTGCGCGACCGCGAGCCAGCGGTGGCCGGGAAACATATGAGAGGCCGGAGCCTGAAAGGGAGGTATGGACGACGTGGACAGCCAGGACATGCCCGGCGCGCTGGTCGAGGAGTATCTGAAGCGCGAGCGCGGAACGCTGGCACTGCTGGACGAACTCGAACAGCTGTCCATCGAGGGGGAGCACGAACAGCTCCGCGAGCGGATCCGCCGGTTCGCCGAGCACAACCAGCAGGTTTTTTACACCGTCGCGCTCTCGCTGACCGGCTCCGAGAAGTTCTTCGGCGATGTCGAGTCACAGCTCGGCGGCGAGGCGGCCGACAAGCTCAGAGAGCTCTCAGACACCTATCCCACGCTGGCCGAACCGTTCAGCCTCGTCCGGATGGAGGTCGCCAGCGACCGGTACAACCCGCTGACCGGGCTGGACGTGACGACGACCTACCACTCTCAGGAGGAGGTTCCGATGGTCTCCTACACCGCCTACTCCGGCGGCGTCGACCTCTACGAGTACCGCGGCTCGCCCGAGGAGGTGTTGCAGTCGGCGAGCTATCTCGTCCAGGCGACGAACGACTCCCTGGAGGCGGCGCTCCAGCAGGACCACTCGGTGAACACCGACGAACTGAGCGAACTGATCGACCGCCGCGAGAAACTCGAGTCCGAACTCAACTACCTCCACGACCTCATCGACGAACTGCGGCGCAGTCCCGTCGGTGACGAGTGATCAGAGCGCGTCGAGCAGTTCGTCGATGTCCTCGTCGGTGTTGACCGCGTGTACCGAGACACGACAGGCGTACGGGTCGGGGAGATACCGGATCTGGATGTCCCGTGCTGCGAGTCGTTCGACGGTCGCTTCGGCGTCTTCGGCCGAGAACGTGACCAGCCCGCTTTTCGCATCGCGCGGCGAGAGCAACCGCTCTCCCAACCCGTCTTTGAGCCGGTCCGCGAGCCTGCTGATCCGCTGGTCGACGGTGTCGACGCCGACCGATTCGAGCCGCTCGATCGCCGTCTCCAGGGCGACAAACGGCGCCACCGAGCGCGTCCCGAGGTCGAACTTCCGGGCGTCGTCGTAAAAGTCGGGATCTTCGGCGTCGTACTCCTCGACGGAGTAGTAGCCGATCCGCGTCGGTGTGAGCGCGTCTAAGGCGTCGTCGCTGACGTACAGAAAGCCCGCGCCCCAGACGCCGAGCAGCCACTTGTGGCCCGATCCGGCCACGAAATCCGCGCCCCACTGCTCGACGGGAACCGGTTGCTGGCCCGGGGCCTGTACGGCATCGACCAGCACGCGCGCGCCGGCATCGTGCGCGATGTCGACGATTTCCTCGACCGGCTGGCGGGTGCCGTAGTTCCAGGTCGGGGAGTTGAAACAGAGCAGCCGAGCGTCCGAGACGGCCGTTTTGAGCTCGTCGAAATCGAGCCGACCCGCCGTCGTTTCGAGGACGCGGATCTCGATGTCGTGCAGTTCGGCCATCCGTTCCCAGGGGAGCCGAGCGGCGCTGTGTTCCGTGTCCGTCCGGACGACGACATCCCCGGGCTGCCAGTCGATGCTCGTCGCGACGTGGTTGATCCCGTCCGCGGTACTCTGTGTGAGCGCGACGTTTCGGCTCCGTGTCCCGAGCAGTCCCGCGACGGCCTCGCGGGCGCTCTCGGTGGCCTCGTCCGCGGCCTCGTACATCCCCTCGTCGGCGGGGCTGTCGTACTGGTGGTACCGCTCGAACTCCGCGGCGGCGTCGACGACGGTCCGCGGACTCGGACCGCTCGCACCCCAGTTGAGATACGTACACTCCTCGAAGGCGGGAATCTCGCTGCGTAGGCTCTCGGGATCCATGCTACTGGCTGTGGCCGCGGCACGTATCAATCCATCTCCACCGGCGCGGTTCCCCCTGATTCGCCGCCCTCGCGAAAGTGTTGGTCAAGCGAATACTGTCTGGAATCGAATCAATGACCCAATGATTATTAGATGCCCTACCAACAGTATCAAGCATGAAAGTCGTCCTGATTGGTGTCGGGCAGGCCGGCGGGAAGGTCACGCAGGTGCTCGCCGAATTCGATCACGAGATGGGATTCGACGCCATCCGCGGCGCCTTCGCGGTCAACACTGCGAAGGCCGACTTGCAGTCGCTCGATATCGACACGATGCTGATCGGACAGGACAGAGTGAAAGGGCACGGCGTCGGCGGCGACAACGAACTCGGCGCGGAGATCATGCAGGACGAGGCGACGGAAGTGATGGATCAACTCGACGCGCGAATCGCGACCGACGCCGAGGCGGTCATGATCGTCGCCGGTCTCGGCGGCGGCACCGGCAGCGGCGGCGCGCCCGCACTCGCAAAGGAACTCAACCGGGTCTACGACGTGCCGATCTACGTCCTCGGGATTCTGCCGGGCCGCAACGAGGGCTCGCTGTACCAGGCCAACGCCGGACGCTCGCTCAAGACCGTCATCCGGGAGGCCGACTCCGCGCTGTTGATCGATAACGACGCCTGGCGGACCAGCAACGAGACGGTCCAGGAGGGCTTCGAGAACATCAACAAACAGATCGCCCAGCGGGTCGGACTCCTGCTGGCCGCCGGCGAAATCGTCGAGGGAGTCGGGGAGAGCGTCGTCGACTCCTCGGAGATCATCAACACGCTCAGAGACGGCGGTATCGCGAGTCTGGGCTACGCCAGCGCGGAGGCCGCACCCGACGCCAGCGAGAACGTCAACACCATTACCAGCCTGGCCCGGAAGTCCCTGCTCACCGGCATGAGCCTCCCCAACGCCGTCGACGCCGAAGCCGCCCTGCTGGTCATCGCGGGCCAACCGGACCGCATCTCCCGGAAGGGCGTCGAACGCGCTCGGAAGTGGATCGAAGAGGAGACCGGGTCGCTGCAGGTCCGCGGCGGCGACTTCCCGCTGGACAGCGACCGACTCGCGGCGCTCGTGCTGCTCGGCGGCGTCGAGCGCTCACAGCGCGTCCAGGAGTTCATGGACCGCGCCCGCGAAGCCAATCAGGAGACCGAATCCCGCGACGCGACCGAAGAGTTCGACAACGAACAGCTAGACGACCTCTTCTAATCTCGCGCCGTTACTTCAGCAGCGTCGCACCGTCGAGGGAACTACGGTCGTACTCCATGTCCAGCAGCGTGAGGATACTGGGGGCGATGTCGTACAGATCGGCGTCCGAGACGCGCGCGTCCGGATCGTCGATGTACAGGCAGGCGTTGTCGAAACTGTGCATCCCGTTTCGCGGGCCGGTGCCGAACACCTCACCGTCGCCGCCGAAGCCGGCTTTCAGATCGAAGCCGTGGTTCGGAATCGCCACCAGATCCGGCGCGATGTCGTCGTGGTCGCCCCGGAAGGCGTCCTCTTTCGTCTCGACGCGGTCGACGACCTCCTCGCCGTCGGGTCCGGTCAGCGATTCGAGGGCCTCCTTGAGTTCGGCGCGGGTCTCCTGGTACTCCGACTCCGGAACGCTCCCGCGTGGCTCGCGGCCTTCGAGGTTGATGTAGAACCGGCCCGGGATGAGCGAGTACGCCCGCGTCTCGTCCGCGATGTCTCCGAGTTCGTCCGGATCGTCGCCCTCGTATTCGAGCCAGCCCTCCTGTTCGAGCCACTCGTTGAAGTGAACCTCGTACTCGAGCGTCGTGAAACCGTGATCCGAGGCGACGACCAGGGTCACGTCGTCGGGGAGCATCTCCCTGATCTGGCCGATGTAGTCGTCGACTTTCCGGTAAAAGTCCATGAACTCCTCGTAGTACTCCCCGTCCTGTTCGTAGTCTCTGAACAGGAAGTGGTTCACCCGGTCGGTGGTCATGAACACGCCGAAGAACAGATCCCAGTCGTCCTCCGCGAGGTAGTGCTCGAACGCCTCGAACCGCTTGTCGATGGTCTCGTGGGCGTCCTCGATGAAGTCGGTCTTGTCCTCGTCGTGACCGAGTTTCGCGTTGACGTCGATCCGGTAGCCCATCCCTTCGAGATACTCGCGGAGTTCGTCGGGGTAGGCGGCCTTGTCGACGCCGGGTGAGAGAAAGCCCGAGACCTGTCGCTGAATCTCCCGGTCCGGCGGGAACGTCACGGGGACGTTCATCACCGTCGCCTCGCGGCCCGCGTCGTCGACGCGGGTCCAGAGCCGTTTCGCCTGCACGTCCCGACCCATCGGAACGTACGTCTCGTAGGAGCCGACCTCCCGGTCCTGGAACCCGTACACGCCCGTCTCTCCGGGGTTCATCCCCGTCGTCAGGGCCGGCCAGCAGGCGCTCGACTCCGGCGGGACGATACTGTCGATGGCTCCGCCGCTGCCCTCGCGTTCGATGGCCGCGAAGTTCGGGAACTCCTCGGGGTGGTCGGCGAGCAGGCTATACGGTACGCCGTCGATACCGATGAACGCGACTCGTGGCCCGTCGTCGCCACGAATCCGGTCGAACAATCCCATATGACCGCTACTGGTGTATCCCACAAGAAGCTTCTTCTCTCTGCACGCTGGTTCCGCCTGTCACCAGACGCCAGCGGATCTCAACGGTCGGCCGACTGGTCGTCGCCTTCTCCGGAACTGCCCTCCGGATCGAAGTTCTCCGGGACGACGGTCACGTGGTCGACTCCGACGGTCTGGTTGCTCGCTGCCATCACGATTCGAACGTGGTCGCGCTCCCCCAAGTAATTACCCATGCTCATAACTAATCGGCAACCGTTGCCGATATTCCCGACGGACATATCCGCCGTTCGAGTGTCTTCGTGCACCGATCTCCCGTGGGGTTGCGTGCCACTGTCTGGTGGTGGACGCGTTCGATGCCCCCGGAGTGGTCTCACACGAACACGTTTTTGTGCGTACGACTGAAAGTATCGGATATGTCAGAGCGGGTGTTCGTCTGTCTGGACTGCGGGACGCGCGTCGAGACGTTTCTCGAACCGTGTCCAGACTGCGACTCCGAGCAGTTCAAGAGCACGACCGCGGACTCCGGGGACGAGCGCGAGGAACCGCTCACGGAGGAACTCGCCAAACTGACCCGTCCGGTGAACCCGATTGCGCCGGCCGCTGGCGATTGACCGCCCACGTTTCGGTAGCTTCGGCGGCCGTGGTTAGAACAGCCTGCGTTTGAGCACGTCGGGCATCACCGTCAGTGCCGTCGCGACCAGTCGCCACCGTCTGGTGACGAACTGCTGTCGCTTCTTCTCCTCGATGGCTTCCCGGATCAACTCCGCTGCCGTCTCCGGCGAACACATCCAGAACTCCCCGCCAGCGAGGTCGGTGTCGACGAATCCGGGCTCCACCGTCGTGACCGTGATATCGGCGTCGAGATGCCGGGACCTGTAGCGGAGCCCGTCGAGGTAGTTCGAGACGTAGGCTTTCGAGGCGTAGTAGGCGGGGACCCGGCTACTGCCGACGTAGGACGCGACCGAGGAGACGCCGACCAACTGACCGTGGCCCTGCTGTTCGAAGTAGTTCATCGCCGCGACGGCCATCGCCGTAAACCCCCGGACGTTGGTGTCGATGGTGTCCCGCTCGGGTTCCCAGTCTAACTCCGGGTTCCCCGGTCCGATTCCGGCGTTGACGACGACCACGTCGACGCCGTCCATCTCTCCGGCGAGACTCCTGAAGGCGTCTCTGGCGGTCTCCGTCTCGGTCACGTCCATTCGTTTCACGTACGCACGCGTGGGCAGCCCCTCGGCAATCTCCCGCAGCGTCTCGACCGACCGGGCGGTCAGTCCGACCTCGTAGCCCTCTGTCGCCAGTTCGTGTGCCAGCGCTTCTCCGATCCCCGACGACGCCCCGATCACCATCGCTCGGTCTGTCATGGCTCGCGGTTCGCCCGGCCGCCGTTTGACTCTTTTCGTCGGCCCCGACCGAACCCGCTTACGCCGACGACGGCTCCGGTTCCGGCGGCAGGTAGATGTGGACGACGTTCCCGTCGTCCCGGCGCTCGAACTCGATTTCGCCGCCGAGTGATTCGATGCACCACTTCATCACGAACAGCCCCACGCCGGTACCGTGTGTGGTGCTCGTCACCTCGGCGAACTCCCCGAGCGCCTCGATTTCCATCTCGGGAATCTGCGGGTTCCGATCCGCGATCCGAATTTCGACGCGGCCGGTGTTGGGCGAGGGGCCGATCGAGATCTCGACGCGGGGGGAGTCGTCCCCGTGGACGACTGCATTCTCGACTGCGTGTCCGAGCGCGTGCTCGAACGCCTCGTCGACCCGAATCCACATCTGCCGGCGACGCTCGACGGTGATCTCGGCCTCTGGATACGCTTCCGACAGATCTGTGACTACGGCCTCGACGGCGGCGCTCGCTTCGACTGTCGACCGGTCCGACTCCGAACGCGTCGTCGCGCGCTGGATCTGCTTGACCTCCGAGGCGATGTCACCGAGTTCGACCGCGGTCGACTCGATCACCGCCGCGGACCGACGGATCTCCGCACACTCGGTCGTCGACCGGATAGTCCCCGCGTGTCCGGCGATGACCGACGTTTCGTTGCGGAGGTTGTGTCGCAGGATGCGCCAGAACAGCGTCTCCCGCCGACTGGCGGTGTAGTAGTCCGTGATGTCGCGCATCTCCGCGAGCACCGTCTCCCCGTCCGTCCGCTGTGAGAGATTCACGCGAACCCAGATCAGCGTCCCGTCGGCGCGTTTGATCCGCCACTTGAACTGCTGTGGCTCTCCGGCCGCCGCCGCTCGTAGCCGCTCCTCGAAATCCGGTTCGGCGAACGCGCCCGTGTTGGCCGTGTACCGGTCGACAGAAAGTGTTCTGAGGCGATCCACGGAGTACCCGAGGATCGACTCGAACCGCTCGTTCGCGTCCATCACCGTCGCCTCGGACGGATCGTACAGCGCGATTCCGGTCTGCAACGCGTCGTACTCCGCTGACAACCCGGACCCCTCTTCGAGAGACATATGAGCATACGCGTCTATCGAAACTGTGCGTAATTGCTTTGCTAAGACCAGTACGTAACGCTCTCTGTCGCCCTGACGGCTCAATAGCCGTCCCGAGACCTCACGAGCCGCAGTCCCCCCGTGTCGAAGCCGTTGGCCAGTGTTTTACAGTAGCCCGCGTTTACTTTCCCGCGGTAAGATATCGTTCAGTATCCCAAACAATTTAAAGATTGCCCGTGACGTAGCCGCTATGGGCCTGGTAACCACACCCGAAGAGCGGTTCGAGGACGTGCCGGACTACGACTATCCCTACGAGCGCGTGCCGGTGACGGACGACGGCGCGAAGATGGCCTACGTCGATGTCGAACCGACGGGAGAGGACGCCGACGAGACGTTTCTGCTGTTGCACGGGGAGCCGTCGTGGGGGTTTCTCTACCGGAAGATGATCCCCACGCTGGCCGAGCGCGGGCGGGTGGTCGTTCCGGATCTGCTCGGTCTCGGCCGGTCGGATAAGTACACCGACACCGACGAGTACAGTTTCCACCTGCACTACGACTCGCTGGAGACGCTGTTGTTCGACGAACTGGATCTCGAGGAGATCACGCTGGTCTGTCAGGACTGGGGCGGCATTCTCGGCCTGGCGCTTGCGGGACACAACCCCGACCGGTTCGCCCGACTCGTGCCGATGAACACCGGCGTCCCGGACGGGACACAGCGGATGAGCGAGGACTGGCACGAGTTCGCGGACTTCGTCGAGCGCGTCGACGAACTCCCGATCGGGATGCTCATCCAGAACGCGACCGCGACGGAACTCTCCGAGGAGGTCATCGCGGCCTACGAAGCGCCCTTCCACACCGAGGAGTCCAAGGCCGGTGCCCGCATCTTCCCGCGGTTGATTCCGACCTCTCCCGACGACCCCGGAGCGGATCACATGGCCGCCGCGAAGGAGCGACTCTCCGAGTGGGAGAAACCCGCATTCGTCCTCTTTTCGGACTCCGATCCGATCACCGGCAACGCTCGTGATCCGATCCGTGATCTGATTCCGACAGCCAGCGACCAGCCCGATATCTGGATCGAAGACGCCATGCACTTCCTGCAGGAGGACGCGGGCGAGGAGATTGCCGAGGAGGTCGTCGACTTCGTCGACCGCACGTCCTGAGACCGCTCTGTTCTCCGAGACGTTCGGACACGCTCTTGGGACTGGCGTGAGTACCGACAGCTATGTCACCGTCGTTCGACACCGAGTTGTTGAAAGAACTGACAGAAACCAGCGGCGTTCCCGGCTACGAGGACCGGATTCGCGAGGTCGTCCGCCGGGAACTCGAACCCGAAGTCGACCGAATCCGGACCGACAGCATGGGCAACGTCGTCGGCACTATCGAGGGCGACTCCGACACCGAGGTCGTCGTCGCCGCACACATGGACGAGATCGGGTTCATGGTCCGTCACGTCACCGAAGACGGCTTCGTCCAGGTCGACGCCCTCGGCGGGTGGGACGCGCGCGTCCTCAAGGCCCAGCGGGTCACCGTCCACACGGACGAGGGCGACCTCACCGGCCTGATCGGGTCGCCGCCGCCGCACACTCTCGACGAGGACCAACTCGACGCCGACCCGGAGGTCGAGGACGTGTACATCGATCTGGGGCTGGACGGCGAGACCGCACGGGAACGGGTCTCTCGCGGTGATCTCGTTACGCTCGAACAGTCGACGGAGTTGGTCGGGGAGACGGTCACCGGGAAAGCACTCGACGACCGCGTCTGTCTGTTCGCGATCCTCGAAGCCGCCCGACGGATCGACGACCCCGAGGTGACGATCCACTTCGCCGCGACCGTCCAGGAGGAGGTCGGCATCCGCGGCGCGCAGGCGCTGGGCTTCGATCTGGACGTGGACCTCGCCATCGCGCTGGACGTGACCGTCGCCAACGACGTGCCCGGGTTCGAGCCCGGCGACCACGTCACCGAACTCGGGGACGGCACGGCGATCAAACTCAAGGATTCGAGTGTCATCACGAACCCCAAGGTCAACGACCGGCTCCGGGAAGTGGCCGAGGAGGAGGGGATCGACTACCAGATCGAAGTGCTCCCCGCGGGCGGGACCGACACCGCAGGGTTCCAGCGGTTCGGCGGTGCCGCTCCGGTCGGCGCGCTCTCGATTCCGACGCGGTATCTCCACACCGTCACCGAGAGCGCCCACGTCGACGATATCGAGGCGACGATCGATCTGCTCGCGGCCGTGCTCGAAACCGAACGTGCGGAGCAATCCTATCGGCTGTAAGCACCTCGCCGGAATTAGACTTCGTAACCGGCGTACTCCATCAGATTGGCGAAGATATCCGTGTCCATCGCGCTCTCGTAGACGATTCCGCCGAGCATACCGCCGGGGTAGGTCTGGCCGTTCATCACGTGGTTGACCTTGTGGCAGTGCATCAGGTAGATTCCGGGGTCGACCGTCGCGTCGAACTCGATAGTCTTCCGACCGCCGGGCACGATGTTCGCCACGTCCTGCTCGTGGACGGCGGCGTCGGGGATCTGTGCGCCGTCCTTTTCGATGACCCGGAAGCGGTGGTTGTGGATGTGCATCGGGTGGCTCATGTAGCCCGCGTTGACCAGGTGGACCCGGACGGTCTCGCCCTGTTTGACGATGATCGGCGAACCCTGTTCGGGGTGAAGCGTCCGCGGGGCGGATTTGCCGTTTATCGTGAACACGTCGGGCCGGCGGTTCCGCGGGTCGTAACTGACGTCCTCGCCGGCGAACTGACGGGGGAGCCGCGAGTCCCAGTCCCGAAGCGTCATGAAGTACTCCTTGTCGGCCGGCTCGTACCCCTTGGGATCGACCCGCAGGATCCCGTACATTCCCATCTCCATGTGTCGGTGCGTCTGGTAGTGACAGTGGTAGAGATGGGTGCCGGGCACGTTCGCCGGAATCTCGTAGGTGTGTTTCTCGCCGGGCTGGACCGTGATGCCGGTGGTGGTCGGGACGCCGTCGTTCTCCCAGGTCTTCGTGACTCCGTGGAAGTGCAGCGTATGCGGCATCTGTCCGTCGGTGAGATCCAGCGTCACCTCCATGTCCTCGCCTTCGGTCGTTCGCAGGATCGGACCGGGCACGCTCGGCTTTCCGCCGTCGGCACTGAACGCCCAGACCTGCGGGAGTTCGACGGGTCCACCCATCGAGTCCAGCGGATGGACGTCGTGTCTGGCTGGCTGTGACTGGATCGTCACCTGGTTGCCCTGCTCGTCGACGTTGACGACCTCCGGCGGAGCCGTCGTCGGGAGATCTGTCTGGCTCGCCGACTCCGTGGTCGGAGTCTGCGACTGGGGAGTCCCCTGGCCGTCGTTGCTTTCGAGAGACGTGCAGCCTGCGATTCCGAGGATACCTGCGGTACCGGTTGCCTTGACGAAATCACGTCGCGACAACCCATCTCCGGGGGCGCCAATTGGGTTCGACATTACAGTCGGTCGTATGTATCCCCATGATAAAACGGGCTCCCGCGTTCCCAACACCCGAGAACGATTCCAACCCGTTTGGGAACCGCCCGACCGGGCCGCCATCCCAGCCCGTCCGACTGCTGGCTCATCCGGTCAGGTCGGTGGCGGGCAAGCGTGTGCTGATCCCAGCGCGGCCGCCGAGTCGGTTCACATCGAGAAGGTGTTGCCACACTCCGTGCAGGTGAACTCGAACCGGCCCTCGGCGTTGATCGTCGTGCCGTGCGGGAGTTCCTCCTCGCATTCCTGGCAGTGGATCATCGATTCGAGTTCCTCCCAGTCGTGCTGTGGAGCGGGCGCGCCGAGCGCCCAGCCGACGACCTCGTTGCCGTCCTCCTCGACGGCGTAGCCGGTCTGGAACTCGCCGGGTGCGAACCGGATCACCTCGCCCGCCTCGACGGTGACGTTCTCGCGCTCTTTGCCGACCTCGAACTCCGCGGTCCCGGACTCGATGTAGAAGACCTCCTCCTGGTCGTGGTGGGTGTGGAGTCCGCCGGAGAAGGAGTCCCCCGGACTCAACTCGAAGTAGTTCATCGCGAAGTGTTCGGTCCCGAGTTCGTCCGACACCGGCCGGCGAACGTCGTGGACCTGCAACGGGTTTACCTCGTTCCGAACGTCATCGATCGTGACTTTCTCCATACCGGACCCCTCTGAGCGAACCGTGTTAACGCTACCGACTCCCCGGCACCGAGTAACGGTACACCCGTGCTCCCGCTCGGTCCGCTCGAAAAAATCGGCGGTGCCCCCCGTCCGATCAGCCGAAGTGTTCCTCGTAGAGGTCCTGTGCGTGTTCGATCGCGTCCATCGCGGCCTGCTTGTCCTCCCAGCCGAGCGTCTCGACTTCCTTGCCCTCTTCGAGGTTCTTGTAGGTCGCGAAGAACTCGTCGATCTCGTCGAGGGTCTGCTGTGGGATGTCTCCGAGATCCTCGATGTGGTCGTATCGCGGGTCTTCGGTCGGGACCGCGATGACCTTGTCGTCCTGCTCGCCGTCGTCGTCCATCTTCATCAGCGCGACCGGGCGGGCCTCGATGACACAGCCCGGGAACGTCTGGTCCTCGACGAGAACGAGCACGTCGAAGGGATCCTCGTCGTCGTAATAGGACTGCGGAATGAAGCCGTAGTCCGACGGGTAGTGGACGTTCGAGTGCAACACGCGGTCCAGCATCACGCCGGGGATGTCCTTGTCGTATTCGTACTTGTTGCGCTCGCCTTTGAGACACTCGACGACTGCGTAGATCTCTTCTGGCGGGTTCGGTCCGGTCTCTAGATCTTCCCAGAGGTTTGCCATCATTATCGTATCTGATTTTTTGGCCAAAAACTACTTTCGGTCTATCTTCCTAGCGGCGAACCAGGCACGCAGTCCGGAACGGTACGCTCTCCCCCAGGGAGAAATATGTATGCATTGCGGTAGTTACACCGGCGTAACTACCCCCGTGTCCCGGTTATTTCGTGACAACGATAGGATGGATTGGCAAGCGTTAAGTAGATAGATGACATTCGACCAAGTATGTCAGAGGCACAAGCAGTTCCTGACACACCAGGCATCGCACGAGAACTTACAGCGTTCCAGCAGAATATCCTTACTATTTTGGCCGAGGAGCCTCGGTACGGACTCGCCATCAAACGGGAGCTGGAGACCTACTACGACTCCGAGGTAAACCACGGACGACTCTACCCCAACCTCGACGAACTCGTAGAGATGGGCCTCGTCGAGAAGAGCGAACTCGACAAACGAACGAACCAGTACGCGCTGACCGACGACGGCTACCAGGCCGTTCTCGATCAGCTCGACTGGACGTTCGGGAAGATCATCACCAACGAGGACCGCAAAGCCGACGTCGAATCGCTCATCAACGACGCTGAGTAAGCTCGACGACGAGTTCGACCGACTCCTCGACGACCGCTTTCTGGTCGTCGGTCGGCCACACGTTTCGCGGATAGTACTCCTCGACGAACTCCTCCAGTTCCGACTCCGTCGCCTGATCGATCCGTTTCGCGTAGTGGTTGCTCATAAACTCCGCGAGCGCCTCGGCATTTCCGCCGTGTGCGCTCCCGTGTTCGCGTTCGACCTCCTCGGCGATGGCCATGTTGTGTTCCCAGACCTCCTCCCAGTCGTCGGGGTCGCCCGGCCCGGAGAGCGGACGCTCGATTCCGCGCTCGATGTCGTCGATCCGCTCCGGGTAGACGGTCCCGTCTTCGACCCACTCCTCCGGGTGGACCACGAGCACGTCGTGCTCCTCCTCTCGAACGCGGGCCGTGTAGTCGTGCTCGGCGAGCAGTTCCGCGCGGGCCTCACGGTAGGCCTCGGCCTCGTTGTCGTCGACGGTCTCCCGCGCCAGCCGCGTCAGCCGCTCGGCCTCGTCGACGACCTCCGGCGGGAGGGGTGTCTCTTCGTCGTCTGTGTCGGTCTCGTCGGCCCGTGCCGGCTGATCGACGCCGTCGTGTTCGTTAGCCATCCTCGAACGCCTCGTTTGCCAGTTTGTCCGCTCGTTCGTTTATGTCCCGCGGTACGTGCGAGAGCGACCAGTCCTCGAATTCGCTCAACAGCTCTCGCACCCGAACCCGATACTCCCGCAGATCGGGATCGTTGGTGTCGTACTCTCCGCGGACCTGCTTGACGATCAGTTCCGAATCCCCCCGGACCTCGACCTCCTCGAAGCCGTACTCTGCGGCCAGCGTCAGCGCCTTGAGCAACGCCTCGTACTCGGCGGCGTTGTTCGTCATCCGGCCGACCCGCTCGCCGCCCTCGGTGACGATTCCGCCGTCGGTGACGATCACCCAGCCGATGGCCGCCTCGCCGGGGTTGCCCCGGCAGGCCCCATCGAAGTAGACGTGTGCCCGGCCGCCCTCGCCCTCGAGTAGCGCCTGCAGTCGGGCGGGGTCGCTGCCCTGGATGACGACCTTGTCGTCGTAGGCGACGGCCGTTGCTCCCTCGTAACTCGCGCGCCAGCGCTCGTGATCGGTGTTGCCCGGCGATATCTCGACACCTGCCGATTCGAGTCGCTCGCGGGCCTGCTCGACGTCGCAGTTCAGTACCGGCATCTACTCTCATGGAGAGGTCCCGAGGGGATTATCCGTTTCGGCTCCGTCGTTTCGGCACTACCGAGCGAATCGATATCGAAACGTAATTGTGACCGTGTGATGGCCACAAAATTCTTACCAAGGGTTTAAGTTTGACTATCTTACTACTATAAAAATGCGATGACACGGTCTAGCCGCCAGCGGGAGCGCGAGCGCGAGTCTACAACTAACAAGGAAACAGAAGAGGGGGTGCGCGAATGTTCGGAGTGTGGGTCAGAGAACCTGATCAAAAGCTCCGACCGGGGTGAACTCATCTGTGACGACTGCGGTCTGGTCGTCGAAGAGGGGAACATCGACCCCGGTCCGGAGTGGCGCGCGTTCAACCACCAGGAACGCCAGGAGAAGTCGCGCGTCGGCGCGCCGACGACCCAGACGATGCACGACAAGGGGCTGACCACCACCATCGACTGGAAGGACAAAGACGCCTACGGGCGATCGATCTCCTCGAAGAAGCGAAGCCAGATGCACCGCCTTCGCAAGTGGCAGGAGCGCATCCGGACCAAGGACGCGGGCGAACGCAACCTGCAGTTCGCCCTCTCCGAAATCGACCGAATGGCGAGCGCACTGGGCGTCCCGCGTTCGGTACGGGAGGTCGCATCCGTGATCTACCGCCGGGCGCTGAAGGAGGATCTCATCCGCGGTCGCTCCATCGAGGGCGTCGCCACGAGTGCGCTGTATGCCGCCTGCCGAAAGGAGGGGATCCCCCGAAGTCTCGAAGAGATTTCGGAGGTCTCCCGCGTCGAGCGCAAAGAGATCGGCCGAACCTACCGGTACATCTCCCAAGAACTCGGCTTGGAGATGGAGCCGGTCGATCCAAAGAAGTACGTTCCTCGCTTCTGCTCGGAGCTCGAGCTCTCAGAAGAGGTACAGACGAAAGCAAACGAGATCATCGAGACGACCGCCGAGAAAGGGCTGCTCTCCGGCAAGTCCCCGACCGGCTACGCCGCAGCGGCCATCTACGCCGCATCACTGCTCTGCAACGAGAAGAAGACACAGCGCGAGGTCGCAGACGTCGCGCAGGTAACCGAAGTGACGATCCGCAACCGGTACCAGGAGCAGATCGAAGCGATGGGGATCCACAGCTAACGTTTTTATCCGATGGCCGGGCCAGCGCGCGGTATGCGCTGAAACCTGCCCCGGCGCGGTTCGCGGCCGTGTGACCGGCCGCGTCGGGGACCGTTCGGTCACCTGCTCTCCCGAGAGTCACATTGATACCCGGCTGTCTCCAACAGACACGTAGATGCGCCTCGAGGAGTTCATCGAGGATTTCGAGCGTGACGAAGCGGCCGACCGCCGCCGTCTCGCCCGGGAGAAATCCTACGAGATCACCGACCATCTCGACGATGTCGAACAGCAGTTCGAGCGCGTCGTCCAGGGGGACTCGCTGTTCGGCTCGACGGCCCCGGAGATATTCGTCGGCCGCTCGAACTACCCGGACGTCTCGACCGGTCTGCTCTCGCCGATGGACCGAGAGGCCGACGCCGCCCAGTTCGCCACCAGCGGCGAGTGGTACCAGCAGGGATTGGGTGTCGAGGAGGTTCTCCAGCGCCGGACCGGCCTGCTCAACTCGACGCGCTCGGCGCAGGTCAACGTCCGCGACGTCTGGGACGGCTTCGTCGGCGTCCAGCGCGAGGTCGCGATCGCCGACCAACCGGTCGACGTGGAACTCGGCCTGGACGGCTCGCCGGAGATCGACCTCTCTCTGGACGACATCTCGACGCCGACTGGACCGCGGGCGCGCGCCACGGACGCGACCCTCGCGGAGAACCCGTCCGTCCCCCGCGCCGTCGAGAAGACGCTGGAGGACGACGACTGGCAGGCCGAGGGCGCGATGACCTACCTCTACCGCCGCGGGTTCGACGTGTACGAGATCAACACGATTCTCTCCGCCGGCGCGCTCGGCCGGGGACGGAATCGACGGCTCGTGCCGACGCGGTGGTCGATCACCGCCGTCGACGATACGGTCGGTCAGTATCTCCGCGGGTCGATCCGCAACGCCCCGAGTATCGACGAGGTACAGGTCTGGTACAACGAGTACATGGCAAACGACTACTGGATCATCCTCGCGCCGGGCAACTGGGAGTTCGAGCTGGTCGAGTTGAAAGCGCCGGGGAGTATCTGGAACCCCGACGGGGGCGGCGAGTACTACATGGCCGCCGACAGCGAGGGCTACACGGGGCGAGACAGCTACGTCGACGAGACCTCCGGCGCGTACTACGCCTCCCGTCTCGCGGTGCTCGAACGTCTCGCCGATATCGACCGCCAGGCGACGTGTCTCGTGATCCGTCACGCAAGCGACGGTTACTGGGCGCCGGTCGGGGTCTGGCAGATCCGCGAGGGGATTCGCCACGCGTTCGAGGAAGGCCAGCCTGCGGTGGCGGAGACCTTCCACGACGCCGTCCGCGGCCTCGCGGGTGAACTGCCCGTCTCCCTCGGTGCGCTTCGCCGCAAGTCCGAACTCGTCACCGGAGTCCAGTCACAGTTGGCGGATTTCTGAGCGGCCCGTCGATAGTCGCGAACTCGACGGCACATGACCGCTACGCGCCACGATAGTCCCCACCGAGACTTATAGGTCCAGTCGCTCGGCCGGCCCCCACCGCTTGTCGTTGTAATCGGTCTGCTGGCCGGTCTCGAACGTGTGCTCGATACGCCGCCGGATCGTCTCCTTTCCCTGCCGGTCGATGCGGGCCAGTTCGTCGGCCTTCCCGACCGAAAGCGGCGGCCCTCGCTCCCGTGCGACCGCGCCGAGAAACTGCGTCGTGAGCTCTGCTCGGAGCTGTTCGTCCCGGGTGAACGCGTACGGCGCCTCGGCCCGGTAGATCAGATCGTCACGGGGGTCGTAGATGACGAAAAACGTGACCTCGTAGTCGTCATCGTCGAGCGTCCGTTCCTTGTCGAGTTCGATTCGTCCGTCTGCGAGCACGCCGTCGGTGCCGACGCGGGACCGGAACCAGCCGGTGAACGTCAGCGCGTCCGTCTGCGGATCGCCGTTCTCGTCGGGCCGTTCGAGCACCCGGCGGAAAAGCGCCTGGTCGTTGACCCACGGTGCTCCTGTCTTCCGGCGGAGTTCACGCGTGATCGCCTTCGACGCGCTGTTTTTGACGAACCCGACGAGCGGGGTCTCTCGCTGGACGAAGGTCTCGACCAGTTCGAGGTAGTTCGCGATCACGTCGGTGAACTCTTCCCGTTCGATGATGAGCCGTTCGAGTTCCGGGTCGCGTTCGACCCACTTCAGCAGACCCGTCGGATAGATCGGTCCGTCGAGAACGAGCAGGTCGTCGACCACTTCGCTCTGTTCGAGCGCGTGTTCACTCTCGGCGAGGTACAGCGCCAGCGCGTGCACGACGACCTGCTCGTGACGGTCGACACGCGGCGCGCGGAGGATCCGCCGCCGCGCGTACCCCTCGTCGACCATTCGCCAGTCCGTCTCCTCGAAGGCCGCTGCCGTGTCGTTGGTGTGGACCGTCATCACGATAGTTCGGGCGCGGTGTAGGTCCACGTCCGAAGGGACCGCGGCCATCGCGGCCTGAGAAACGTCGATCACCAGTCCGTTCTTGAACGTCGTCGGGTTGATCGTCCCCGCGTCGAGGCCGTGTTGGGTGGGAAACGGCGGTTCTTCGAGCGCCACGTCGGCAATCGGCACCTTCCGTTTGCCGTGCTCGTCGAGCGGTTCGAGCACGACGGACCCGTCGGCGTCGTACAGCGGATCGAGAAACTCCGAGAAGGCGCGCTCGGCGAGTTCGGTCTGGTCGGTGTCGTCGACGGCCGTCTTCACCCGGCTTGCGAGGTCGGCGATGCCGTCCACGTGGACCGGATCGAGTGTCATGGCTGCCGTTGTGCGGCCGCGAATAAAAAGCTATCAGGGCGGTTCCCCGGAGTCGTCCCCGGGCGGCGTATCGTCCGCGTTCTCGTCGGCCCCATCGTCGAGGTTGTCTTTCAGCGTCTGTAGCTCGGTGTCTACGTCGATGGCCACGGGATCGGACGGCGCCTCGCGGTCGGTCGGCTGTTGTGCCTCGTCCACCGTCCGCTCGGTATCGAGTTGCTGGCTGATCTGGCTCTGTAGCTGGCGGGCCTCGTCGATCAGTTGGCCTACCTCCTCGTCGGCGCTACCCTCTTCCAGGGAGGACTGGACCGTCGCCAGCGTCTGGTCCAACCGCGACAGCGCCTCGCTCCCCAGTTGCTCCGCACGGTCCTGAATGTCCTCGCGAGTGCCCCGTCGTTCCCGTGGCTCTCGGCCCTCGGCGAGTCTGATCGCCCGTCGGAGCAGTTTCAGCGCGCGGATGTTCGTCTCCAAAACGAGGATGACGCTCGGAATTGCGACCTCGCTGGTGAACCGCGAGAGCTGTCGTCGCCTCGACCCCCGGCGGCGGTCGCTGTCGAGTTCGCGACGCAACACCTGCAACTCCCGCGTCAGGTCCCGCAGCAGCCGTGTCACGTCCGGATCCTGAGAATCGCTCATACGACGTGCTACGGCTGGCCCGTACAAAAGGCCTCCCCGCAGTTGCTCGTATATATACGTTCCCCCGAATCCAACGCTTTAGGCAAGCCAAAACCCTTATAGTTTTAGGGTCACCTAACTCCTGTTGATGAAAGCCACCGACTACGAGCTGGAGGACGAGCGGTCCCCAGAACTCTGTGTCGACTGCGACGTGACCGCCCACACGAGCTGTCCCGACCGGGTCGTCTTCACCGAACAAGGCAACACCGACGGCTGGATCTCGACCGACTACACCGTCGAGTTACCCCGATAGTTTTGTCCGTAGCCTCGTTCGACCGACCCGCCCAGCTCTGGTTCTCCTCGCAGTAGCGCGGCAGACGCTGCATACTCGTCTCTCTCCGATCAGCGCCGAGAGGAAGAGAATTTTCGCAGTGATCCGTCAGCTACGAATCCGTGGGTCGAGGCTGCACCCAGTTAGTTCATCGTCTCCTCGGTGACCAGCGTGTCGTCGCCGAGGTAGTGCTCGAGGTGGTGAGCGTCCTCCTCGACGTCGACGAGGATCTGTCGGAGAATCTCCGCAGTTGCGTGGTCACCGAGGTTCGTCGCGAGTTCGACGTGGTCTCGCAGCGACTCGATGATGTCGCCGTAGATTTCGAGGTCGTGCGCGAGAGAGGTGCGGATGTCGTAGATGTCGTCGTCCTCCGGCTCGACCGGCGAGTGCTCCTGAAGTTGACCGAGGCCGGCGACCGGCGTTCCGCCCAGGGCCTGCGCGCGCTCGGCGATCTCGTCGGCGGCCTCCTCGGCGCGCTCGGCGGCCTCACCGAGGAAGATGTGGAGGTCGCGGAACTCCGCGCCCTCGACGTTCCAGTGGTGTTTCCGGAGCTGGTGGTACAGCGTGAACGTCGCCGCGAGGTCCGTGTTCAGTGCGTCGATGATCTGCTCGGATTTCTCCGTGTCGAGTCGCAGGTCGTTTTCTTCGACAGTACCGAATTCTCGCATCGCTTCCTTCTGGGTGCTCATACAGGACGTACTTCGACCGCCAAGGGTATAAATCTACCTGTTTAGAAAATATATTTTGGTGTACCAAAACCTATTATTCTAATCCACAGATTTCCTTTTCGATATCCGGTATTCCTTTGGGAGCTAACAGCTGTTCAGAGCGACGCTCTCCCCCCGGAAACTGGCCTCCCTTCCGGGATCGAGCGGGGCAGTTTAGTGGGTGTCGATCGTACCCGCGTGTATGACCGCAACCGCGTTTCTGAGCGTCTCGCCGAAAGTCGACGGGAGCATGGCGCCCGAAATCGCGAAGGCCGTCGACGCCCTGGAGGAGTTCGACGTCGAGTACGAGACGACGCCGATGGGGACGATTCTGGAAGCACCGGAGGTGGACGACCTGTTCGCGGCCGCAGCGGCCGCACACGACGCCGTCGACGCCGACCGCGTGGGAACGTTCCTCAAAATCGACGACAAGCGGACCGTCGAAGAGGCCGCCGAGCGGAAAGTCCAGAAGGTCGAGGAGCATCTCGGCCGAGACGCCACGAGCGAGGGTCGAAACCGCTAAGAGCCGCTGTCCCCACTGCTCAGCCGTGTCGACGCCGTCGAAGCGGATGCGCCGTCTCTGCGCCGCCGTGGCCGCCGTGCGGGCGGGCAACGGCCTCGCCCCAGTCGCGGGGCTGGCGGTCTCGATCTGTGCGATCAGCACCGGCGCGATTCTCGTTCGGCTGAGTTCGGCCCCCTCCTCGGTCGCCGCGATGTACCGCGTCCTGTTCACCACCCTTCCGCTGTTGCCGGTCGCAGCACTCCGGTACCGCGAGCAGTTTCGCGCCATGGACCGCCGCGATCTGCTGTTCGCCTGTGCCTCCGGTCTCGCGCTCGCGGTTCACTTCGCGTCGTGGTTCGAGAGTCTGGCGTGGACCAGCGTCGCGGCGAGTGTGACACTCGTCCAGTCACAACCGCTGTTCGTCGCCGTCGGTGCCTGGGCACTGCTCTCCGAGCGGGTCAGTAGACGCGTCGCCGCCGGGATTCTCGTTGCCGTCGCCGGCATCGTCACGATGTCGCTGAGTGATCTCGTCGGCGGCGTCGTCGGCGCGAACCCGTTGCTCGGAAACGCGCTCGCGTTGCTCGGGGCTGTCATGGCGGCCGGATACGTCCTCGCCGGTCGCTCGCTGCGCCAGCGGATGGCCCTGATCCCGTACGTCGTGGTCGTCTACTCGGTCTGCACCGTCGGCCTGTTCGCGCTCGTCGTCTCTCAGGGCCACGCGCTCGGCGGGTATCCCCGCGGGGAGTGGCTCGTGTTCGCCGGCCTCGCACTCGGCCCCGGACTGTTCGGCCACACGGTGATCAACTGGGCGCTGGGTCATCTCGAATCCAGCGTCGTCTCCGTCTCCCTGCTCGGCGAACCGATCGGCGCGACCCTACTCGCGGCACTGCTGCTCGGGGAGACCCCGTCGATGTTGACCGTTCTCGGTGGCGCGGTCGTCCTCGCGGGCATCGTCACGACCGCGACCGCGCGGGACCGCCAATCGGCCGACGGTCCGAGCGACGCCGCCTCCTGACGGTCGGTAATCCCGGCCTACAGAGAGCCGAATCGTTATGCCTGCCGCGCGCGAACACGGAGACAATGAGTACCCCCGGAAACGAGATCGGAGCCGACGAACTGTCGACGTTCGAGACGGATCCCGACACGCTCAGGATCGCCGCGGAGACGCTTCTCCCGGCCTCGCGGACAGAGACGGAAGCGTTCGTCACGGAGCAACTGGCCGACCAGTCCGAGGCGCTGCGCACCTGTACGACGGAGTATTTCACGAACACGCTCCCGAACGGCGACCCGGCCTACGAGAAACTCACGGATCTCGTCGCGGACAGAGATGTCGACCCCGGCGATCTGTTCAACGCGATTTCGACCGTCCAGGCGGCGCTCCTGTCGGGGGCGTACGACCTCACAGAAGAACCCACGGACGGGGCCGAGGCCGCGCTGGGTCGGGTCGTCACGACTGATACGGCCGCGCTGTCGACCCGTCTGGACGGCGGGGCCCGACAGCTCAGCACCGCCAAGGCCCGCGAGTCCGTCGAGGAACTCATCGACCGTGCGACCGAGATCGAGGAGAGCTCCTTCGAGATCGAGACACTCGTCGAGCAACAGGCGGACAACACCGACAACATCGCGGGCGAGGTCAACGATATCAACGCCGCCACCGAGGAGATCGCGGCGACGGCTCAGGAGGTCAACGAGCAGTCAAACAGCGCGCAGGATCTCACACAGGAGGGCTACGAGCGCGCCGAGGAGATGACCGAGCGGATGGAGCGGATCAACGACAACGCCGCACAGGTCCGCGAACAGGTCGACTCCCTGCAGGACCGGACTGACGAGATCGACGAGATCGTCGACGTGATCAACGATATTGCAGACCAGACGAACATGCTCGCGCTGAACGCCTCCATCGAGGCGGCCCGAGCGGGCGGGGACAGCGAAGGCTTCGCCGTCGTCGCCGACGAGGTGAAAAACCTCGCGGAGGAGAGCAAGACACAGGCCGGCGAGATCGAGGAGCTAGTCGACAGCATCCAGGCCGGGACCGAGCAGGCGGCGGCGGAACTGGACGAACTCGAAGGCGAAACCAGCGAGGGCTACGAGGCGAGCAAACGCGCCTTGGAGACGTTTAGCGACATCGAGGAACTGGTGACGAACGTCTCGACGGCGCTCGAAGAGGTCAAGACGGCGACCGAAGAGCAGTCCGAGAGCGCGGAGGAGTTGGCGATGATGATCGACGAGGCCTCTCGGAAGGCCTCCCGGATCTCCGAGGAACTCTCACAGATCGCACAGGCCAACGAGACCCAGCGCTCGGATCTCAAAACCTTCGCCCAGTCGCTGTAGCTTTTCAGCTGTACTGCCGGTCGAGGTAGGCGACGATGTCGCTGCTGTCCGCGAGAAACTCCTCGTCCATGTTCTCGTCGAACAGCACCGGGACCCCCGTCTGACCGGTCCGCTGTTCGACCTCGGTGCGGTCCCCGTGTGCGTCGGGGACGACCGTCTCCTCGTACTCCAGGTCGAGTTCGTGGAGTTTGTCTCTGACTTTCTGTGAGTACGGACACTGTTCTCTGTCGTAGAGCTCGATTGTCGGCACGTCCGGGGATTGTCCGCGGGCCGGGATAACCGTTCGCCGGATTGTATCAGCAGCGCAAGACCGCCAACGCGGCCACGGTTCCACAGAGTTAAGTGATGACCTTTCTGAGAACAGGTATGGAACTCCCGAACGAATTCACCCATCCCGCGTTCTTCACCGGCGTCGGCGCGATCATCGGATACGGACTGATCCTCGCCGTCCTGACGGCGGTCGTCTTCGGCCTCCCGTATCTCGTCTTCTCGCTGTTCCTGTAAGCGGTCGCTGGCTTTTTGCTGACGGCTGGCCTCGATACGGTATGGCCGAGCAGCGCTACGTCTACACGACGCACGCGACGGAAGCCCGCGGACGGAAGATGGGCAACATCGAGTCGGTGATCAACGAGTACGCAAGCGAGGGCTGGCGGCTCAGCGAGACCCTCGAACGCGACGGGACGACCATCGGGATGGTCTTCGAGCGCGAGGTCTGACCCTGTTTACATTCCCATATCGTCCGCGGCCTCGGGTACCGGCAGGTCGTGCGGTGAGACGCCGAGTAACTCGCCGGCGTGATCCAGCGCCATGTCGAAGCCGTAGTACCGTTCGAGTTCGTCCCCGTCGGGGCCGTCGCGCACCTTGAGCATCGCGTAGCCCTCGATATTCTGTGCGACGACGGCCTCCGATCCGTCTCGCCGGAACACGAGCAGTCGCTCGGTCTCGGTCTCGCGGTACTCTGCAGTCACGCTCCCTGCCTCTGCCGTGGTCGCGTCCTCACTCATACCCCACTGTTGGCTTGCCGATACCTTTGTGTGTCGGTTCCGGCCGTCGCTCCGACACGTTTTTTGCGGGGTCACGCGGTACTGTTCGGCATGCGCGCACTCCGGAGCTGTGATTTCTGCGGTGACCAGGCCGCCGGGACCTTCGAGATCGTCCCCGACGAACTCGACCCGACCGAAGCCGAGCGACGCCGGACCGTCCTCTGTGAGTCCTGCAAGGACCGCCTCCAGACGCTGATCGAACCCCTCATCGAGCACGCGACGGCCGGTCGAGCGGACCGGACCGCCCGCGCCGGGACCGGGGACGTGAGCGACCCTGTCGAAGCCGACGAGCCAGTAGCCCCAGCCGACGAATCCACCGAGACCGACACGTCGCCCCCGAGTGACGGCGACGAGGACGGACTCATCGGTGCGGACTCCGAGGGCACCCTCTTGGGTGACTCCGGGACGACGGAGGGTGACTCCGCCGGGTCCCGGCCGTCAGCGTCCGACTCCAGCGGCCCTCAGTCGCCGGACGCCGAGCAACCAGACGGCCCCGCCGACGGCGAGGACTCCGACGACGGTTCGTCGGTCGACGCACAGTCCGGGGACGACCAGAGTCCGCCCGACAACTACGGGAAGGTGCTCCGACTGCTGCGCAACCGCGAGTTCCCGATGAGCCGCGAGGAGGTCGTCACCATCGCGACCAGCGCCTATCAACTCGACGCCCGAAACGTCCAGGAGATCATCGACGAGTCGATCGAACGCGGGGAGTTCGTCGAGGCGAACGGGCAACTCGAACAGCGATGACGCAGTTTCTCCAGAGCGGGCGACGGCGGGACATCTGCGCACTGCTGGCCGGCGAGTCGATGCAGGCTCAGGCGCTGAAATCCAGGCTCGAATCGACCTACGATACCCGCATCGACCCGCAGTCGTTCTACGGGGCGCTCGATGCCCTCGAAGACCAGGGGTTCGTCGAGACGCGAACCGAGGGGATCCACGACGTGTACGAACTGACCGACGCGGGCGCTGCACGGCTGAACGAGCACGTCGACTGGCTGCTGTCGGAGACCGGACGGGCGTAGCCGCCGGTATGTGAGATAGTCGCACGTATGTCTTTCGGCACCGGTACGGTCGTTACGTTCATTGTAGAGGGTATCGTAGTGTCGGCTACCGGATGAGGCGAGACCACTTCACAGTCGCGGCCGAGAGCCTGGACCCAGCAGACGCCGACAGCCCGACGCTCGACATCGAATACGACGGACCCGAGGAGACACTGACAGCCCAACTCACCGAGGACGACGAGCAGATTCCGGCGACGGACATCGACGTAGCGTTCCGCTTTCAGGACGATCACGAATCTCCGGACGCGACGGGCGTCTGTAGCCTGACCCACCGCGTAACCGGGGAGTATCTCCTCGAGTTCAACGCGGCCAGCGAGGAGATTCTCGACCTCGTGGCGGCCGCCAAGGAGGAACCCGACGACGGGAGCTATCGCATCTGCATCAACCGACGCGACGGCGAGCCGTTCGTCTACGACCTCGATGCCCTCCTGGTATACGACGCCGACGGCAACCTCCTGCGCCAGCACAGCCTGATTCCCAGCGGCGTCGAACTGTGAGGCTCGGTCCGATCCCTTCACGTTTACTATCCTCCGGCCGAAGGGGTCGCCGTGGGTCTGTACGACAGGTATCTGGCGCTTCGTATCCGCCTCGCTGAGGAGTCACTCCCCGAGACGGTCGCGCTCGTCATCACCGAGCGGGACCTCTTAGAGGACGGGGCGTACGCGACGCTGGAATCGTTCTTCGAGTGGGCGCTCGGTTTCGGGGCCGAGCGCGTCGTCGTCTACGTCAGCGTCGGCAACGAAGAGGTGATTCCGACGCTCAGACGCGAGTTCGAGCGAATCGAGTCCCCGCGTTCGATCTCGGTCCGCTCGCCCGACGACGAGAGCCGGGCGACGTCACCGATTCAGGTGAGTATCGGCCTCGGCGGCAAACACGAGTTCGCGACGGCCGTTCGCGGTATCGCGACAGCCGTCGCAAACGGAGAACTCGACCCGGCGGAGATCACCGGCGAGGATATCGAACGGCGACTCGTCTTCCCCTCGGATCCGGATCTCATCATCAAGACCGGCGCCGAACGGCTCTCGGATTTCATGATCTGGCAGTCGGTGTACTCCGAACTGTACTTCACCGACGTGAACTGGCGGAACTTCCGCCGACGTGACTACCTGCGCGCACTGCGGGACTTCCAGCGCCGCCAGCGACGGTTCGGACGGTAACAGCACCCAAACCGATTTATCGGGGCCGGGAGAACGGCCACCAATGCCACCAGTCAAGGGCCCGTGGTCCCGCGAGCAACTGCGGCAGTTTCTCGAGGAGGCGCTGATGCCGCTCCGGATCGGCTGTCGACGGCCGAGCGGCGGGCTGTGGATGCTCTCGCTGTGGTACACCGTCGAGGACGATCAGTTTCTCTGCGCGACGAGCAGCGACTCCGACATCGCGGAGTTCCTCCGGGCCGACGACGCGGTCTGTTTCGAGCTGTCGACGAACCGGCCGCCCTATATGGGCGTGCGCGGCAACGGGACCGCCTCTCTCGAACCGGACGAGGACAAGGCGCTTCTCCGGGACTTGCTCGACCGGTATCTCGGGGGCACGGAGTCGGAGCTGGCAGATATGCTGCTCGACGACGACCGCGAGGAACTGGTCATCCGGGTCCGGCCCGACCGGCTGTACACCTGGGATTTCACCGACCGGATGCGGGCGGCCCGAACCGAGACGCCCGCCGGCCGGCGACCGGAGCCGGAGTCACCGAGATACGATTGAGGGGCCGACCGGCGATTCGGTCAGCCCGGTGATTCGACGGTCTGCTCCGCCGATTCGCCGTCTTCGTCACCCGAGACCACTCCCTTCCACCCGCCGGTAATCGTCTCCCGGAGGACGCCGGCGAACGCTCGGGCACGCCGAACTCTGGTCTGCCGCCAGCTCGCCTCTCGGTAGTTGTAGGTTCTGAGCGCCCGCAGGAAGTCGATCCGCCGGAACTCCGGCCAGTACGGCGCCGTGAAGTAGACGGCGGCCTCGTTGCCGTTTGCCTGCCAGGGGAGGAAATTCGAGGTCCGTTCGTCCCCGCCCGAGCGGATGATCAGGTCCACGCTCCGGCTCGGCCCGTCCGGAAGCGCCTGCTCTACCGTCT
This sequence comes from Halovenus carboxidivorans, assembly GCF_009831575.1. GTDB lineage: Archaea > Halobacteriota > Halobacteria > Halobacteriales > Haloarculaceae > Halovenus > Halovenus carboxidivorans. The sequence goes on from NZ_WUUT01000001.1 coordinate 899,069, forward strand.
CGGGGGTGATCTCCGCCGGATCGATCTCGCCGCGCTGGACCGCGCGGGCGATATCGCGGGTCGCACCGAGCAGTTCCGCGCGCCCGCCGTAGGCCAGCGCGATGTTCAGGTAGAGTCTGTCGTAGCTCTCCGTCCGGGACTCGGCGTACTCGATTGCGTCCCGGACTCGCTCGGGGAGTTCGTCCGTCTCGCCGATTGCCCGGATCCGTACCTCCCGTTCGTGCACGTCGTCGGCGTCGGCAAAATCCCGGAGTTTCTCGGTGATGAGATCGAACAGCGCCTCTCGCTCGTCGGGCGGTCGCTCGAAGTTCTCCGTCGAGAAGGCGTACAGCGTCACCTCCTGAATGTCGAGATCCCCGCACCACTTGAGCAGTTTCTCCGTCGTCTGCGCGCCCTGCTTGTGACCGGTCGTCTTGTCGACACCGCGCTCGGCGGCGTACCGGCGATTGCCGTCCTGGATGACCGCGATGTGCGAGGGAGTCATCTCGAGTTCAGATTCGAGAACACGCGCGTACAACCGCTCGACCGGGCCGCGGAACCGACGGGACATATCTGTAGTTCACCCCAGCGCGGTGTTGAATCTTGTGTTGTGGGTGGGGTGACCACAGATTATTAATACGGTGGCGACGTTTTTCCATATGCAATGGCGAAAGGTACGGTCGATTTCTTCAACGACACAGGCGGTTACGGTTTCATCGATACTGAGGACGCGGACGAGGACGTTTTCTTCCACATGGAAGACGTCGGCGGGCCGGATCTCGAAGAAGGGCAGGAAGTCGAGTTCGAAATCGTCGAGGCCGACAAAGGGCCACGAGCCAAGAACCTCGAGCGGCTGTAAGCAGGCTCGAAGTGACTGGCTGTGGGGAGTCCGTTAGCTACTGGACTCGTCTCAACATTCTCAGTTTTTCGCGGTCGATCAGCGTCACCGCCGCGAACCGTGAGTGGTAAACACGCGCCGCAAGAATCTCCTGTATGGCTGATATACTCGATGCGGAACTGCGGCGACGGACCTGGGAACTGCTCCAGCCGGGTGAGATCGAACTCGACGGGCTGGTCGTCCAGACCGAGTTCGACGGGAGCCAGGAACCGGAGATGCACCAGGCCACCGTCGAGATTGGCGAACTGATCGCCGAGCACGCGGGGTACGAGCCGACCGAGACGTTCGTCTACTCGGGGACCGACGACCCCGAGTTCGCCTCGAACCAGCATCAGGGACTGACCCTCGACGACGAGTCGTTCGTCTGGGAGTGTCAGCAACTGCTCCGGGACGGCAGTTTTGATATCGTCTTCTACTTCGAGGCCGACGCGGACTCCGCGGCCCTGCTCGATGCCGTCCGCGAGGCGGGCCACGACGCGACGGTCATCCGCGGTGACGCGGACGACCCCGACGGCGCCGTCCTCGAAGCCTAAGAACGGCCGAGTCATTTAACCGGGTTAGCTCCCGAGATGGACCCGACCCTGATGATCCCACTGGTACACGATTTCACGGGCGAACGCGTGCTCGTCTTCGGTGGCGGTCCGGTCGGCGCGCGGAAGGCGCGGCGGTTCGCCCGCGAGGCCGATGTCGTCGTCGTGAGTCCGACCTTCGAGGGGGATTCGTACGGCGACAGCCAGCGGGTCCGGGCGGCGCCGGACCCGGCGGACGTTTCGGACTGGCTCGACCGGTTCGATCCGGCGCTGGCGGTCGCCGCGACGGACTCGACCGAGGTGAACGAGGCCATCGAGCGAGCGGCCGACCAGCGCGGCATCCTCTCGAACCGCGCCGACCGCTCCGGGGCGCGCGATCCCGGCCATGTCGTCGTCCCCGCGACGGTGCGGGACGATCCGGTCGTCGCCGCCGTCTCGACGGGTGCGAACAGCCCCGTGTTGAGCCGGCATCTCCGACAGGAACTCGAATCGACGATCAGCGGTGCCGGTGGGATGGCCGAACTGACCGGCTCGTTGCGGGAGGAACTCGACGAGTTCGACTCCCAGACCCGCCGAACTGCGCTCCGGGCCGTCGTCGATAGCGACGCCGTATGGAAGGCTTTAGATACCGAGAGTGCAAACGCCCACCAGGTAGCTATAGACGTGATCGCAGACGCAACCGGTGATTCACTATGACATCTAACTCCGGTCTCATCTCCGGTCTTAGTGTCTCCCATCAGCGCGCATCTCTCGACCAACTCGAAGCGGCTGCCGCCGACAGCCAGCAGTCGCTCGTGGCCGACCTCTGTGCGGAGTCGGCGGTTCGGGAAGCGTACGCCCTCCAGACCTGCAACCGGGTCGAGGCCTACGTCGTCACCGACGGGGCCGAAACCGGCCGGGAACTGCTCGCCGAGCGGTTCGCGGAGACGCCCGAGGAGTGTATCCGGGAGCTGGGCCACGAGGAGAGCCTCGAACATCTCCTCCGGGTCAGCGCCGGGCTCGAATCGCTCGTCCTCGGCGAAGACCAGATCCTCGGACAGGTCCGGGACGCGTACGAAGATGCACGCACGGTGGACGGTATCGGTCCCATCCTCGAAGATGGTGTAACGAAGGCAATCCACGTCGGCGAGCGCGCACGGACGGAGACGGCGATCAACGAGGGCGTCGTCTCGCTGGCCAGCGCCGCCGTCAGGCTCGCCGCCGAGAAACACGGTCTCGACGGCGCCAGCGCCGCCGTCATCGGTGCGGGCGAGATGGGCCAACTCGCCGCGAAACGGCTCGCTCCTCGCGTCGGCAAACTCGTCCTCGCGAACCGGACTATCGCCCGGGCCAACTCCGTCGCGAAGAGCATCGAGGAGCCGGTCGCGCTCGAAACGACGGGGCTCGACGACCTCGGCGACACCATCGACGGCGCCGATATCCTGATCGCCGCGACGGCCAGCACCGAGTGGATCGTCGAGGCAGACACGCTCGCGGACGTCAGCGAGACGTTCGTGATCGACATCACCCGTCCCCGAGATATCCCGCCGGCCGCCGACGAGTTCGAGCACCTGACGGTCTACGATCTCGACCGGCTCGAAAGCGTGACCGAGAAGACCCGCCAGATGCGCCGCGAAGCCGCCGAGGAGGTCGAAGAGATCGTCGACGAGGAGTTCGAGTTGCTGCTCGATCAGTACAAGCGCAAGCGGGCCGACCAGGTCATCTCGGCGATGTACGAGAGCGCCGAGCGCGTCAAGGCCCGCGAACTGGAGAAGACGTTCGCGAAACTCGACCTCGACGAGGAGAGCGAGGCGGTCGTCGAGTCGATGGCGGACACGCTCGTCTCCCAGTTGCTCGCGCCGCCGACCAACAGCCTCCGCGACGCCGCCGCCGACGACGACTGGACGACGATCCACACGGCGCTGCGGCTGTTCAACCCGAACATCGAGAGCGCCGAGGAGGCGGCGCTGGCGGGAATGGCTCCCGACGGGATGCCGGAGTCGGTCGACGCCTCCGATCCCGAGGCGATCCCGGATCACGTCCGCGAACAGCTCCCCGCCGGCCTGCTCGAGGAACTCGACGACTAGGCCAACTGTTTTGTCCGTCGCTGCCGATTGCCGCATGTATGACAGACGTACTCTCTGACGAGGAGATCAGCGAACAGCTCCCCGACGGCTGGGACCGGGACGGGGACGAAATCGTCCGGACCTACGAGTTCGACTCCTATCTCGACGGGATCGGTTTCGCCTCCGGGGCGGCCGGCCTCGCTGAAGAGGCTTGGCATCACCCCGAGATGACGATCACGTGGGGTGAAGTCGAGGTCCGGCTCACGACCCACGACGCCGGGGGCCTGACAGCGAAGGACATGGATCTCGCGGCGCGGTTCAACGAGATCTACGACTGACCGCGCGACCCGGAGACTCGCGCCAACGTCCCCGGCCCGGAACAGGTGGCGGCGACCGTTTCTGAGCCGGCAACCGAACCGAACTGATTTTGCGGGCCGTTCGGAAACAGCCACACGATGGAAACGTCTGGATCGGCGGCCATCACGGCCACAGGGTTGACAAAGCGTTTCGGCGAGACAGTCGCGGTCGACGGGGTCGACCTCGACATTCCTCGGGAGACGGTCTACGGCTTTCTCGGCCCCAACGGGGCGGGCAAGACGACGACAATCGAGATGCTCACGACGCTCACTCCACCGACGTCGGGGACGGCTCGGGTCGCGGGCGTCTCCATCGAGAACCGGGACCAACTGAAACAGCACATCGGCTATCTCCCTCACGACCCGCCAGTCTACGAATCGTTCACTGCCCGCGAGCAGCTGGCGTACGCGGCAGATATACGGCAGGTCGACCCCGACCGCGCCGACGAGCGCATCGACGCGATGCTCGAACGGGTCGACCTCCTCGGTGACGCGAACGACCGCATCGGCACGTACTCACAGGGGATGCGCCGAAAGGTCGGACTAGTCCAGGCCCTGCTTCACGACCCCGACGTGGTCTTTCTCGACGAACCCACCAGCGGTCTCGACCCCCGGTCGTCGCGGACCGTCATCGAACTGATAAACGAGCAGGTCGAAACCGGCACGACCGCGTTTCTCTCCTCGCACATCCTCCCCGTGGTCGAGGAGTTAGCCGACACCGTCGGCGTGCTCTACCGCGGGCGACTCGTCGCCGAGGACAGCCCCGAGCGGCTGGTCGAACGGACCGAGGAGGGAACCGGCACGCTCGAAGAGGCCTTTCTCGATATCACGACCGAGGGGGGACCGGCCTGAATGTCGTCGCTGTGGAACGACCTCCGGGTCGGCCTTCGCATCGGGCGAGCGAGCGTCCGTGACCGGTTCCGCCGACAGACCGATTCCCGCCGGGAGAAAGCGGCGTTCGTCCTGCTCGGACTGTTCATCCTCCCGGGGTTCGTCCTCTTCGTCCGTCAGGCCTACAGCCTGGGGGTGCTCAGCAGAGGTGGCATCGAGGCACCAGCGGTGCTCGCCGTCGCCCGAAACGCGCTGCTTCCGATGATGGGGGTTCTCACCGTCGTCGCGGGACTGGAGGCGGTCCAGCAACTCGGCGACGACTCCGTCCGGTCGTTGCTTCTCACCAGCGCGTCGACCCGCGCGATTGTCGTCGGGAAAATCGTCTCGCTTCTGGTCACGTGGTTCGTCCTGCTCGGGCTGGGGTTTTCGGTGCTGGTCGCGTACGCCGCCGGCGCCCGCACGCCGCTGTTTCCGGTCGCCGTGCTGGTCGCGCTGGTCCCCGTCTTCGTTCTCGTGTTGCTGGCTGGGCTGGCGCTGGGCTATCTGCTCTGGCTCGGCGTCGACCTGCTCGGCCTCTCGGAGGGCAGCCGACAGTTGGTCACGGCCGTGTTGTATCTCGGGGTCGTCATCGCGATGTTCGCCGGCGGGTCGCTCGTCGGCGGTGCCTCCGCCCGGGGCGGCATCACGGGACTCATCCCGACCGGCGAGCCGCTGACGCCGATCGGCTGGTACGCCGACCTGTTTTTCGTCGGTTCCCCGATGACGCCGACGCTCGGCGCTCGGACTCTCCTCGCCGCGGCGCTCATCCTGGGTGCAGTCCCGCTTGCGCTCGGACTGGTCGTGCGGCTCGCCCCCCTGTACTGGTACGCGAGTCCGGCCGACGAGGGCTCCGAGCAGGAGACCGCGACGGCGTTCGAGAAGGCTCCGAGCGAACTCATCGGGCGGACGCCGGGGACGCTGACAGGCAGATATCCGACCCTCCGCGTGTTGCTCGCAATCGTCCGAAACGCACGGAGACAGCCCAATCAGTACGTCTATCTCTTCTATTATCTGTTTCCGATCCTCCCGATTCTCGTCCAGCAGCTGATCTCTACCCCGGAAGCGGTCCCGCTCTCCGTCGGCGCGAGCTTCGTCCTCCTCGGGGTCTGGCTGGCCGGCGGCGTCTTCTGTCTGAACCCGCTGGGGACCGAGGGATCGATGCTCTCACAGCTCGTTCTCGCGGAGCGGCGGGCAGAGTCGTTCGTCCACGCCCGGCTGCTCGCCGGCTCTCTCCTCGGCGTCACGTTGACGACCGCGGGCGTCGTGCTCTTCGCTGCCGCGAACGGTTCAATCGGCGTCCGGGTGGCGGTGCCGGCTGTGATCTTCGCCGCTGGGGCCGCCGTCACGAGCGCCGCCCTCGCCCTCGGTCTCGGCTCGGTCCTCCCGAAGTTCGAGGCCGTCGAAGTGTTCCAGAGCATCGAGACCGTCGCCCCGTCGATTATCGCCGCCATCGTCCACGCCGTCCTCTCGGCACTGCTGCTCGTCGCCGGGATTGCAACCGCCTTGGGCGTCGGCTCGCCGGAGACGCCGCTGTCGGCGCTCCAGCAGGTCGGCGCTGTCGGCGGGTACGTCGTCACGCTCGGCTTTCTCGGGGACGCCTCGCGGCGCTACGCGGTTGCTCGCTTCCGAGACCACGGCTACGATGTCGTCCGGACGGACCGCCCGTTCGCCGTCTACGCCGCCGTCGGGTTGATGGTGCTGTCCTTCCTGATCGGGCAGGCGGTCTCGATCGCGGCGGTGCCGGTTCTCGGCCTCGACCAGGCACCGCTTGTCGTCTACCCGACGCTGTTCGTCGTCCAGTACGCCGGGTTCGCGCTGGTCGCGGTCGGATTCCTGTACGCCACACACCGCGGACTCGCGTACGTCGACCTCTCCCTGCCGTCGCCTCGACAGGTCGGGATCATCGTCGGCGGTGTCGTCGCCTCGTTCGTGATCTGGGCCGTCGCCTCGCTGATCGTCGCTAACCTGGGGCTGCCGGCGACCGACCACGCGTTGTTCGATCCCAGCGACGACGCCACGCCGACCCTCCTGTTGGTTCTCGTCCCGCTCGTACTGTTCGTCAACGGTCCCGTCGAGGAACTCCTCTACCGCAACGTCATCCAGAAGTACCTCACCGAGCGGTTCTCGGTCCCGGTCGCAATCGTCATCGCGAGCGCGGTGTTCGCACTCGCTCACGTCCCCGCCTACTACTCGGCCGGGCTGACGGCGCTGTCGTTTACACTCACGCTGCTGTTCGTCATCTCCTGTCTGTGGGGGTGGATCTACGACTACACCGGGAGTCTCCTGGTCGTCTCGGCCATCCACGGCCTCTACAACGCGGTGTTGATCGCCGGACTGTACGTCCAACTCACCTGAGCCGCGAAATTCGTAAGTATCGCGCTCGCAAACCCGATGGTGTGATCGTCGTCGCAACGGGGGATTTCGAGCTCTACCACGACGCCGTCGGTGAGTTACAGGACCGCGGCGTCGCCTTCACGACGGCCGAACCCGCCGAGGAGTTTCCCGAGGAGACCGAAGTCGTACTCACCGGCACGGACGACGACCTCTCGGTCGCACCTGATGTCGATGTCGTCCGTGCGGAGGGTGGGAACGCCAGGAGCGCGGTCGAAGACGTGATCGCGTTGCTCCGGGGCGACGACGGGCGGACCGTCATCGGGATCGATCCCGGCGAACAGCCCGGAATCGCCGTGCTCGCGGGCGATATGATCGTCGCGACGTTCCAGGTGCCGCCCGAGAAGGTCGCTGACGTGGTTCACGACGAGGCCGAGGGGGCGACCGACCCGCTCGTCCGGATCGGTGACGGCGCCCGCCTGATCGGCGCCCGCATCATCGACGACATCGAGGGGTTGCCGGTCGAACTCGTCGACGAGACGGGGACGACGCCGTATCTCGGCGCCGGGACCCGGGGCGTCTCGGACGTGCTCGCGGCGGCGAACATCGCGCGGATGGACGGCGAGCGGATCGACGAACGCGACGTCGAACCGACCGGGGGCGAACTCAAGCGGATCCAAGAGCGCTCCCGCGAACTGAGCGAGGAGAACCGGAGTATCGACGCCGACCTGGCCCGGGCGGTGGCAGTCGGTGAGATGACGATTCGGGAGGCTCTGGACACTCACCGCGACTGAGGGGAGGGCGGTCAGAGTTGCTCGCGGGCGGCGGCTTCGGCCCGGCGCATTAGCTCCCGGATCGGCTGTGTAGTGTCCGCGGCCGCGGACTGCGCGTCGTCGAACTCCGCGCTCACGTCGAACACCTCCTCGCCGATCCGGGCGACCTTCACGCCGATGTCCACCGATCCCGCGTCCGTCTCGACGCTGACAGTCCGCGTTTCCCGGTCAGCGATCAGACGGTGGCCCCGACCGTGTTCCCGAACGCCGAGTGTCCCCGTCTCGACGGCGAGACGACGCGCCACTCGGTCGGCGTCTTCTGGCTTGACGATCACCTTCACCAGGTGTCCCGGCCGGGATTTTTTCATCGTCGCCGGGAGGACCGACACGTCGAGGGCCCCGGCCTCGGACAGCGTCTCCTGCAGACCGCCGAGTTCCTCCGGCGTCGCGTCGTCGAGATTCGTCTCCAGCACCGTCACGGGGTCGCGGCTGAGGCCCTCCGTGCCCGTCCCCCGGATAACTCGCAACACGTTCGGGTGGTCCTCGAAGGTGTATCCGCCGGCCCCGTAGCCCGACCCGTCGATATCGAGTGTCGGGAGTCGCTCGATACCGTCGGCGTAGGTGGCGAGAATCGCTGCGCCGGTCGGTGTCAGTAGTTCGGCGTCGACGGGACCGCTCCGGAGCGACCAGTCGGCCCCCTCCGCGAGTTCGAGCACCGCGGGAACTGGCACTGGGTAGGTGCCGTGGCTCATCGACACGTCACCCCCTCCAGTCGCGACCGGCGTCGTCACGATCCGATCGGGGTCGAGGTCGTCGAACAGCAGCGCCGCCCCGACGATGTCGGCGATCGCGTCGTCAGCGCCGACCTCGTGGAAGTGCGTCTCCGCCAGATCGGTGCCGTGGACGCCCGCCTCCGCCTCCCCGAGTCGTCTGACGATGTCGAGGGCATCAGCCTCGACTGACGCGGGAAGGTCCATCTCCTCGATGATCGCGACGACCTCGCCGTACGTTCGGGTCGGCCCGGCACCTTCCGCGTGGGTGTGGTCGTGGTCGTCGTGATCGTGGCTGTGTCCGTCGTGGTCGCCGTGGCTCTTGTTCTCGTGACCGCCATGATCGTGCTCGTGGTCGTGACTGTCGTGGTCGCCACCCCCCTCGTCGAGGAGGACGGTCACGTCTGTCGCGGCGATGCCGTTGCGAGTGGTGTTGCTGATCTCGTACGTGAGATCGAGCGACGCCTCGACGGGAGCGAGCGCGTCGGGGTCGGCCCCCACGTCGATCAGGGCCGCGAGGAGCATGTCCCCGCTCGCACCCAGTCGAGGGTCGAACGCGAGTGTCTGCATACGAGCATCTGGGCACGCTCACCCCAATAGCCTGACGAACCGCCGAGGGATCAGTACGACCGGACGAGGTGTACGTCGTACTTTCCGTCCGGCGAAATCGGGCCGAACGGCGTCGCGATGTCGTCGTCCTCGCTGTCCTCCGTGCCGACGAAAAGCACCGTGGCACCGACATCGTCCGCGACCTGCCGGATGCGTTCGGCCAGTCCCTCGTGGACGCCCGACGCGCCGGTCTCGTCGAAGGTCCGCTCGGCGCTGTCGGTCGTCTCCTCGATTTTCTCCTGCAGTCGTTCGCGCGCGCTGTCGGCGGCGAACTCCTCGCTCGGTTCGATCCACTTGCGCCGCTGTGCGTACTCCGAGCCCGTCGGGACGAAACTGACCGCGACGACCTCTTCGTCGAGCGCTTCCCCGTGTTCGACTGCGCGGTCCAGGGCCGCCTGCGCGACCCGCGAACCGTCGTACGGGACGAGAAACACCATGCGGACCAATACCAAGGACAGGTATATGAATCCTCTGGGGCGTTTCAGCCGCTGGGTATCAGGTTACGGTCCCCCGGATCACCGCCGGTAGCAAAAAACATATCTCCGGTGGTACCTGAATGTGTGCAAGGCACAGTCTACTATGAATGAAGTGCAACTCGAGGTTGCAAAAGCGTACCCGAACGACTCGGGCCGAGGTATCGCCCGATTAGACCCGGATACGCTGTTGCATCTCAAGCTCTCGCCGGGGGACATCATCGAAATCGAAGGTGCGGACACGACGGCCGCGAAGGTCTGGCGTGCCGACCGTCAGGACTGGAACACCGATACAGTCCGAATCGACGGATTCACACGCCAGAACGCCGACGTCGGCATCGGCGAACGCGTCGAGATCCGCAAGGCCGAGGCCGAAAAGGCCGAGAAGCTCGTGTTGGCCCCGCCCGAGGAGGCGAGCGTCCAGTTCGGGAGCGACGCGGCCGGGATGGTCAAACGTCAGATCCTGAAACGACCCGTCGTCGAACGCGACATCGTCCCGGTAATGAGTTCGACGAACCACCCGTTCATGCGCTCGCCGGGACAGGCGATCCCGCTGATCGCCGTCGAAACCGAACCGGACGGGGTCTGTCTCATCACCGAGGACACGGAGGTCGAACTCCGCGAGGAGCCGATCAGTGGCTTCGAGAAGACCGGCGGCGGCATCACCTACGAGGACATCGGCGGCCTCCAGAAGGAGATCCAGCGGGTCCGGGAGATGGTCGAACTGCCGATGAAACACCCCCAGATCTTCAAGAAACTCGGCATCGAGCCGCCACAGGGGGTGTTGTTGCACGGTCCGCCCGGCACCGGCAAGACCCTGCTGGCGAAGGCGGTCGCCAACGAGACATCTGCGAGTTTCTTCTCTATCGCCGGTCCGGAGATCATCTCGAAGTACTACGGCGAGTCCGAACAGCAGTTACGCGAGATCTTCGAGGACGCCAGCGAGGAGGCCCCCAGCATCATCTTCATCGACGAACTCGACTCCATCGCACCCAAGCGCGAGGACGTGACCGGTGAGGTCGAGCGCCGTGTCGTCGCCCAGTTGCTGACGATGATGGACGGCCTCGAATCCCGGGGCCAGGTCATCGTCATCGCGGCGACCAACCGCGTCGACAGCGTCGACCCCGCCCTCCGACGGCCCGGCCGGTTCGACCGCGAGATCGAGATCGGCGTCCCCGACGAGAGCGGTCGCCAGGAGGTGCTGCAGATCCACACTCGCGGTATGCCGCTGTCCGACGACGTGGATCTGGGCAAACTCGCCGAGGAGACCCACGGCTTCGTCGGCGCGGACATCGAGAGTCTCACCAAGGAGGCCGCGATGAAGGCGTTGCGGCGGTATCTCCCGGAGATCGATCTCGACGAGGAGGACATCCCGCCGAGTCTCATCGACCGGATGATAATCAAACGCGAGGACTTCCGCGGCGCGTTGAACGAGGTGAGTCCATCGGCGATGCGGGAAGTCCTCGTCGAGTTACCGAAGATCACCTGGGACGACGTGGGCGGCCTCCCCGGGCCGAAAAAGGAGGTCAAAGAGAGCGTCGAGTGGCCGATCAACTCCCCAGAGAAGTTCGACCGGATGGGGATCAACGCGCCCTCGGGCGTACTGCTGTACGGCCCGCCCGGAACGGGCAAGACGCTGATGGCGAAAGCCGTCGCAAACGAGACCGACGCGAACTTCATCAGCGTCCGCGGCCCGCAACTGCTCAGCAAGTGGGTCGGGGAGTCCGAGAAGGCGATCCGCCAGACCTTCCGCAAGGCCAAACAGGTCGCCCCGACGGTGATCTTCTTCGACGAACTCGACTCGCTCGCGCCGGGTCGCGGCGGCGAGGTCGGCTCGAACGTCTCCGAGCGGGTCGTCAACCAGCTACTGACCGAACTCGACGGCCTCGAAGAGATGGAGGAAGTGATGGTCATCGGTGCCACGAACCGGCCGGACATGATCGATCCGGCGCTGATCCGCTCCGGCCGGTTCGACCGACTGGTGATGATCGGTGAACCGGACGTCGAGGGGCGCGAGCAGATCCTCAAAATCCACACCGAGGACATGCCGCTGAGTCCCGACGTGAGCCTGCGGGAACTCGCCGAGACGTCCTCGGGCTACGTCGGCTCCGATCTGGAATCGATCGCCCGCGAGGCCGCAATCGAGGCGCTCCGACAGGACGAGGACGCGGAGGAAGTCGAGATGCGACACTTCCGGCAGGCGATGGACAACGTCCGTCCGACGATTACCGACGACCTGCGGGAGTACTACGAGGAGATGGAAGAGGAGTTCCGCGGCAGCGGTCCGGACCGAGACCAGCGCCGCGGCGGCCGGATCGGCTTCCAATAGCCTACCACCTTTTTCTGCGTCGGGTGCGCTTCGCGCACCGCTCCTCGAAAAACGTGGGCGAAAAAGTCCTGAACGCTCGCTTTCGAGGTCTCACTCCGTTCGACCTCGCACCGCTCGCGTTCAGTGAACCGCGGCGCGAGCGCCGCGGACAGTAGTTGCCCTTCTCCAGGGGTCGGGAGACGATGTCAACTGTAACTCTGTGACTGTCCGGCAGGCGATCAGTGTAGACAATGGACAAAATCCCAGTCGGGTGAACAGTTTTGACCTAACAGGCTAAAACGAAGTGACATGGTAGACTAGGACCCCCGCGAAGAGATGGCCCTCGTTGGATATCTGAAGCTCAAAACTGGCCAATAGGTCGAGGTTGATACAGTCCCAGACTGGGTATTAGATGCACACGATGGGCACTGAGAGGGATACGTCAACGACTATGGGCACAAACCGTACAACGAAGAAAAAATCTATACCGGCAATAATCTGCAGTACCGAGTTTTCCACAAGGCGATATCAGGACAGAATTCTACGTACGGGTCAAACCGGACTAACTGCCTATTCTGCAGTAGAACAAGCGAGCTGTCCAGTTCAAAAGGCTCGGGTAAGTGGTCCTAAAATATACTTGATTTTCAGGGGGACTGTCGCTTCGATCAACGACTACGTTTACAAAGCCTACGGTGGCGGTGCGGGCTAGCCTGACTCTACCGCGAGCGGGCCACTGCACGCTCGCGGCCTTTTTCGCCCACGTTTTTCGAGGAGCGGTGCGCGAAGCGCACCCGACGCGGAAAAAGGTGGATCGCAAGCATTTAGCGACCGCCGGCCCCCCAATCGCATATGAAACTCGCCGGGATGGCAAGCAACCGCGGGCGAAACCTGATGAACATCGCCGACCGCGCGCCGGGCGGCGCGGAGTTCGCAGTCGTGCTCACGAACTCAGAGGACGCGCCGGTCGTCGAGAAGGCCGACAAACGCGGCATTCCGACCGAGACGGTCGTCCGGGAGGAGGGAGAATCGCGCACGGAACACGAACAGCGCGTCGTCGAGGCGCTGGCCGACTACGACTTCGATCTGGTCTGTCTGGACGGCTACATGCGTATCCTCTCGGATACCTTCCTCGACGAGATGCCCACGACGCTGAACGTCCACCCCGCCCTGCTCCCGTCGTTCCCCGGGATGGACGCCTGGGGCGACGCGCTGGATGAGGGCGTCTCGGTCACGGGCTGTACCGTCCACGTCGTCACCGACGCGACCGACGACGAGGGCAACGTCATCGAGTCCGAGGTCGACGGGGGTCCGATCGTCACTCAGGAGCCGGTTCCGGTCTACGAGGGCGACGACAGCGACGACCTCGCGGACCGAGTGCTCTACCAAGGTGAGTTCGCGGCCTATCCCCGGGCGATCAAGTTCTTCGCAGAGGACCGCGTCGAGATCGATTACGACGCGAACGCCGTCGAAATCGACGGCGACGAAGGTGGGGACTTCCCGGAGCGGCGACTCATCAGCCACGACCGCGCCGCCGATCTGCGGTACGGTGAGAACCCACACCAGGACGCCGCGCTGTACATCGACAACACCGTCGACGAAGCGAGCGTCGTCCACGCGGACCAACTCAACGAGGGCGCGAAGGCCCTGTCCTACAACAACTACAACGACGCCGACGGCGCGCTCAACCTCATCAAGGAGTTCGAAGAGCCCGCGGCGGCGGTAATCAAGCACACGAACCCGGCGGGCTGTGCGACCGCGGACACGCTCGCGGAGGCGTACGACCGGGCGCTCAGCACCGATCCGATGAGCGCCTTCGGCGGTATCGTCGCCCTGAACCGTGTCTGTGACGAGGAGACCGCAACCCAGATCATCGACTCGTTCAAGGAGGTCGTCGTCGCGCCCGGCTACACCGACGACGCACTGGACGTGCTGTTCGAGAAGGACAACCTCCGGGTACTGGACGTCGGCGACCTCGGCCAGATCACGGAGCGGTTGACGGAGAAGCCGCTGGTCGGGGGTCGACTCGTTCAGGAACGCGATTTGCAGAGCCTCGAGGAGTCCGATCTGGAGGTCGTCACGGACCGTGAGCCGACCGACGAACAGATCGAGTCGATGCTGTTCGGCTGGCAGACGCTGAAACACGTCAAGTCCAACGGCATCCTCTTCGCCAAGGGGACGGAGACGGTCGGCATCGGCATGGGGCAGGTCTCCCGCGTCGACGCCGTCCGACTCGCGGCGATGAAAGCCGACGAGCACGCGGAGGGGAAAGACGCCGAGGGCGCGGTGATGGCCTCGGACGCCTTTTTCCCGTTCCCGGACGGGATCGAACACGCCGCCGACGCCGGCATCGAGGCGGTCATCCAGCCCGGCGGCTCGCAGAACGACGATCAGGTGATCGAAGCCGCGAACGAACACGACATGGCGATGGTCTTCACCGGCTCTCGGTCCTTCCGGCACGACTGACCGGTCACCGCATTTTTGTCCCCCGTGGGACAACCTCCGGAGTAGGTGATGCGTCTCGAAGAGCAAAGCCGCTGGCTCTGGGAGCAGTTCCCCGAGCGGTATCTGGACGTGGCCGTCTTCGTCACCGATCTCGGAGACGTGACCGCCGTGATGGTGCTCCTGTCGGTGTTGTACTGGGTCGTCGACCGCGAGCGAAGCGCGCTGGTGGTGAGCTACATCGTCGCGGGGGCTTCTGTCGTCCTGCTGTTGAAAATCGGGTTCGGACTGCCGCGGCCGGAGGTGGAGTTGATCGCCCGCGAGTACGACCGGTACGGCTTCCCGAGCGGCCACGCCTTCACTGCGACGGTCGTCTACGGGGGGCTGCTCCGGACGTTCGAGCGCCACCGCGACCCGGCGCTTGCGGCCGGGACTGCCGCGTTGATCGCCGCCATCGCGCTCTCGCGGGTCGTCATCGGCGTCCACTATCTCGCGGACGTGATCGCCGGGGTCGCGGTCGGTCTCGGCTTTCTGGTCGCGATGGACCGACTGACGGACCGGCGTCCTCGACGGGGGTTCGCCGTCGGACTGGTGCTCGCGGGCCCCGCCGTCGCCGTCGCGTTCGCGGCCGGTGCGGAGACCTCTCTCGCCGTCGTCGGTCTCGGGGCGGCGCTCGGTGGACTCGCTGGCACTGCCCGCCTGGAGCGAATTCCGGCGCTGCGCTCGCGGCGTGAAGGGGTCCTGCTGACCGTCCTCGGGCTCGGCTATCTCCTCGGCGTGAGTTCACTCGAATCGACGCTCGGCCTGATCCACCCCGCTGTCGCCGTTGGACTGTTCGCCGTACTCACTGCCGGAATCCTGCTCGCGCCGCTCGTCCTCAACCGTGCCGTGCCGGACCGGCTGGTCGCGCCGGACGCGTGAGGCGATCAGTCCGCGTCGACACCGTCTAACTGCGTGAGCGTCTCCACGTCGGGAATCTCCTCGCTGGCGTCCGTGATCTGTTCCATCCGGTCGACGTGTTTCTCGCTGGCGAAGGCGCGCATCTCGTCCGGCGACGGCCCGAGGTTCTCGTTCTGTTCGCTCTCCTCGGCGGTGATCCCGTTGACAAGCGGCATCAACTCCATTACCGTCTGGCTGAGCAGTTGCGGGTCGACACCTTCCTCGGTGATGAGTTCTTTGAGTTTGGTCATCCCGAACCCGACGTGTCGGCCCTCGTCCTGTCTGATCTTCGTGAACCCCTGGTGTAACCCCGGCAGTGCGGGCAGTTCCGGGTGCGTGTCCTCTGCAAACGACTGTTGCATCCCGTAGTAGCCGGTCTGGGCCAGGATCCCCTCGATGGTCAGGTGGTAGTGGCAGTACGCCTCTGCGAAGGTCTCCGGCGTGGGGTCGTCGAGTAACGCTTCCATCGCGCGCTCGTTGCGCTCGAACAGTTCGTCGTAATCCTCGTTGTACCAGACCGGGTCGGTCGGTGAGGACCGCTCCGTGCCGAGTTCGTCCTCGGCGGCGTGGATCACTTCCCGCCAGTAGCGGTCGAAAAAGTCCGTGTGCTTGGCCTCCTCGTAGATCTGTGTCGTGACGAACATCTGGTCGTCGATGTCGTCTAACGCCGTCGCGAGCGGCGCGAGGTCCTCCGTGACGGCCTGCTCGCCGGCCCCGAAGCGGGCGACGTTCTGCCGGAGCACGTCGAACACCTGCTCTCGATCCGAACTCTCCAGATACTCGATCAGCCGCTGGCGGTCCTCGGAGAGGTCGATCGCTCCCGGATCCCAGTGGCGTTCGACCGCGTTTCGGTAGTACCGCATCCCCTTGCTCCCCCTGTCGAGCTGTAGTTCTCGACTGCTATCGAGCGACATACCACCCAATACGGCGACGGCCACTACAATCTTTTTGCTCACTTCTCTCGAAGGAAGAAAGTCGGTCAGTCCGCGCCGCCGACGGCGTACGCGATCCGTTCGCCGGTATCGAGCCCGTTTCGCAGGGCCGCGTGTAGCCGCGCCTCCCCGACGACCCAGTCACCGAGACAGTACAGCCCCTCCGACTCTGCGGAGTCGACCGGACCGTTCGCGACGCTCTCCTCAGGGAGTGCGTACCGCCAGCCCTGGTGGTCGGTCCACGCCGGGTCTCGGAGGCGGTCCTCACCGATGATGTCGGCCGTCATCTCCGCCAGCGCGGCGACGTTCTCCTCGGCGGGATCGTCGTAGTGCTCGACCGACCACTCCTGGTTGGCCTGGACGATCAGCACCGATTCGCCGTCCGGGACGTGTCCGCCTTTGCACTCCTCGCGGGAGATCCAGCCGATTTCGTGGTCCTTGTCGGTGTTGACGAGCGCGTAGTACGGCACGTCCAACTCGGACTCGTAGCCGAGGACGGCCGTCCAGATAGTGCGGTACTCCACATCCCCGGCGGCCTCCGCGAGGGCGTCGCGGACCTCCGAGTCCCACTCGGCCTCCCGGAGTAGCGTCTCGGTCTGCGGGGCGGGCGGATTGCAGAGCAACACGTCGAAGGGGCCGTACCGCTCGCCGTCGGCGTCGGTCAACCGCCACTGCTCGCCGTCGCGGTGGATCGTCTCGACGCGCGTCCGGCGGTGGATCGTGGCGTCTGTGCCGCCGAACAGCCGTTTGGCGATCTGTGTCAACCCGTCCTCGTAGCTCCACTTCCGTTCGGTCTCGCGGCCCTCCGAGACGGTCCCCTCCTCGTCGAAGACGTAGATCGGTTCGTCGATAGCGACCATTCCCTCGTCGTCCAGCGTCTCGGTCAACAGTTCGACGACGCGCTCGTCGTCGTCTTTGACGTAGTTCGCGCCGTAGTCGTAGTATCGGCCGTCGCGGCGCCGGGTCGCGGCCCGGCCGCAGAGCCCGCCGGACTTTTCGAGGACGGTGATCTCCGCGTCGACGGTCTGATCGAGAACGTGTGTCGCTGCTGCGCTCGCCGCGCCGGCACCGATAACTCCGATTTGCATATCTTCCTGTTGGACTCCGTGCGTAAAAAGCCACAACGGGCGGCAATCACTGCGGGCGTTCACGACCGCTGGAGGGCCGAAAGTGGCGGGGCCGGCGGCGTCAGTCGTCGGCTTCGGAGGGTTCGCTGTCGGTGTCGTGATCGACGCCCGGCACCCCGCTCGTGTCGTGGTCGCCGACCGGCGGGAGATTCGCCTCCGCGGCCGGCGACTCGGAGAGGTCGGTCGCGCCGTCGAGATCATCCATCTCGCCGTCCCCGTCGCGGGCGTCCTGATCGATCCGCATCGAACAGAACTCGACGCCGCACATCGAACAGAAACGGGCTTCCTTGTAGTTGTCACCGGGCAGCGTCTGATCGTGATACGACCGGGCGCGTTCGGGGTCCAGCGCCAACTCGAACTGTCTGCGCCAGTCGAACTCGTATCGGGCCTCGGAGATGGCGTCGTCCCAGTCCCGAGCGCCCTCGCGACCGTTGGCCACGTCGGCGGCGTGGGCGGCGATCCGGTAGGCGGCGAGTCCGTCCCGCACGTCCTCCTCCTCGGGGAGCCCGAGGTGTTCTTTCGGCGTGACATAACAGAGCATCGCCGCGCCGGCGCGGGCGGCCTCGGTCGCGCCGATTGCGCTGGTGATGTGGTCGTAGCCGGGTGCGATATCGGTGACGAGCGGCCCGAGCACGTAGAAGGGCGCGCCCTCGCAGACCTCCTGCTGGCGCTCGACGTTGCGCTGGATCTCGTCCATCGGGACGTGGCCCGGCCCCTCGACCATCACCTGTACGCCGTGGTCCTGCGCGGTGGCGGTGAGTTCACCCAGCGTATCCAACTCCGCGAACTGCGCCTCGTCGCCGGCGTCGGCGATCGATCCCGGACGGAGCCCGTCACCCAGCGAGAACGTCACGTCGTGTTCGGCGAAGATCTCGCAGATCTCCCCGAATTTCGCGTACAACGGGTTCTGCATTCCGTTTTCCTCGATCCACTGCGCGAGGATCGACCCGCCGCGGGAGACGATACCCGTCGTGCGGCCGTCGGTCAGCGGCAGATGTTCCATCAACACGCCCGCGTGGATCGTCATGTAGTCGACGCCCTGTTCGGCCTGTTTCTCGATCACGTCCAACAGGAGTTCGTGGGTGATCTCCGCCGGATCGTCGACGTGTTTGACCGCCTCGTAGATCGGAACCGTTCCGATTGGAACCGGCGAGTGCTCGATGATCGCGGTGCGAATCTCGTCGAGGTTGCCCCCCGTCGAGAGATCCATCACCGTGTCCGCGCCGTAGTGCACCGCCGTGTGTAGCTTCTCCAGTTCCCCGTCCAGATCGCTCGACTCCTCGGAGTTGCCGATGTTGGCGTTGACCTTCGTCGAGAACTCCCGGCCGATAATCATCGGATCGAGCGCGCCGTGAGCGTGGTTGTTCGGAATCACTGCCTGTCCCGTTGCGACCTGCTCGCGAACGAACTCGGGATCGCAGTTCTCTCTCTCTGCGACTCGCTTCATCGCCGCTGTCGTCTCCCCGTTTCGGGCGGCTTCGAGCTGTGTCCGCGCCATGATTAGCTAGTTATACTACCAGATAATATAGCTTCGGGTCACGGGGAAAAGAGAGGGGTTTAGTACTCCCCTACAAACAGAATCGTATGGAAGCCGACGAAATCGATCCGCAAGCGAAGGCGGCGATGGAAGCCCAGGAGCGGATTCCGATGCCACACAGCCGCTGGGGGGTCAAACTCCTCCGCGGGTTCAGCAGCGTGACCGCGCGCATCCAGAACCGGACGGTCCCGGAGGTCGGGGCGGTGAGTGATCTGACCGTTCCCGGGCCGGACGGGGAATTAGACGCACGGCTGTACCTCCCGGACAGGGCGGGTACAGTCCCGACCGTCGTGTTCTTCCACGGCGGCGGCTACGTGCTGGGCAGTATCGCGACCCACGAACGGCTCTGTCGCCGTCTCGTCCAGGAGAGTGGCTGTGCCGTCCTCTCGGTCGAGTACCGACTCGCACCGGAACACCCGTTCCCGGCCGCCGTCGAGGACGCCTACGCCGCCGTCGAGTGGGTTGGCGACAATCCCGGCGAACTCCCCGGGGACGGTCGCCTGGCGGTCGCCGGCGACTCCGCGGGCGGAAACCTCGCGGCCGTCTCGGCGCTGATGGCCGCCGAACGCGGCGGTCCCGAGGTCGACTACCAACTGCTGCTCTACCCCAGCGTCGGTGTCGACCCGGACCACCCGTCGGTCCGCGATCACACCGGACTCGTCCTCTCGGAGGAGGACATGCGGTTTTTCCGGCAGTGCTACTTCCAGAACGAGATCCACCAGCGCAATCCCTACGCCGATCCGATCCACGCCCGCGACCTCTCCGACGTTCCGCCGGCGACCGTCCTGACGGCCGGGTTCGACCCGCTGCGGGACGGCGGGAAGGCCTACGCGGAACGCCTCGTCGACGAGGGGGTCGACACGCGCTACGAGAACTACGAAGACATGGTTCACGGGTTCCTGACGTTCCGCGACGTCGACCGGACCGAGGAGGCTATCGAGGACGTGGCGGGTGACCTCGCCGCGGCCCTCGACACCCGGTAGTCAGAACTGCATACCGCCGTTGACGTCGACAATTTCGCCCTGCACGTAGTCGTTTTCGAGCAGGTACTCGATGGTGTGAGCGACCGCTTCCGGCTCACAGGCGTACTCCGGGAGGTGCGTGTCGACGTTCTCGTGGCCGCGGAAGTCCACGGATTCGAGATAGGCGAGGATGTCGTCGTTCATGTCCGTCTCGGCGGGACCGGGCGCGACGGCGTTGACCTGGACGCCGTCTTCGCCGTACTCGCGGGCCAGCGCGCGCGTGAGTCCGTGAAGGCCCGCCTTGCTCGCGGCGTAACTCGTGTCGACTGTCCCGGCCGTGCCGCCAATCGAGGAGACGAACACCACGTCTCCCCCGGGCTGGAGGTGCTCCATCGCGGCCCGGGTCACGTAGAAAGCACCCGAGAGGTTCGTCTCGATCACCCGCTGCCAGTGGTCGTCGTCGAGTTCCGTGAGTCTGGCCGGATCTGCGATTCCGGCGTTGTTCACGACGGCGTCGAGTCCACCCAGCGTCTCGACGGTCGTCTCGACCATCTCCTCGACAGCCGCGGAGTCACTCACGTCCGCCTGGACGGCCATCGCCGTCCCCCCGGCCTCCTGGATCTCGTCGACGACGGTTTCGGCCGCGGACTCGCTTTCGTTGTAGCCGACCGCGACCTCGTGTTCGGGGGCGAGCGCCTGTGCTGTTGCGCGTCCGATACCGCGACTCGCGCCAGTGATCAGAACCTGCATATTCGTAGTTGTTACAACCGACTGATTACAGTTCTGCCTCCGGCATTCGCTGCAAAACGAGTCCGCGTGGTTACTCGTCGACCTCGAGCACTCGCTCGATGCGGTCCTCGGCGGCGTCGTACTCGGTGTCCCGGAGCCCAGCGACGGCGTCTTTGAACGCGACGTTGTAGCTGCCCGGGCCGTGGACCTCACCGAACTCCTCTGCCGCTGCGGCCTCGCCGGCGAGTCCGAACCCGACCGTCCCCGCGAGCGCGGCCGTCTCCGTGTCCTCGATCGCGCCGGCGAAGGTCGCGACGGTGGCGCCGAGCATGCACCCGGTGCCGACGACCGTCCCCATCCGCTCGTGTCCCGCCGTAATCTCGTAGGCGGCCTCGGCAGTCGCGACGACGTCGGTCTCGCCGGAGGCGACGACGACGGTGTCGAACTTCTGTGCGCAGGCGACGGCCGTGGTCGCGATATCGCTGTACTCGCCGACGGACTCGACGCCTCGGATCTCGGCGTCGTCCCCCGCGAGCATGGTTATCTCGCCGTAGTTCCCCTTGATCGCGGCCACGTCCAGTTCGCTCGCGAGTCGCTCGGCGACGCGGTCTCGCGTCGGTGTCGAACCGACGCCGACGGGATCGACGACCACCGGCACGCCGGCTTCGTTGGCCGACTCCCCCGCGGCCATCATCGTCGCCTCGCCGGCCTCGCTGACGGTCCCCATGTTGAGCAGACAGGCCTCAGAGGCCGCGACCATATCTCCGACCTCCCGCTCGTCGTCGGACATCACCGGCAGTCCGCCCCAGTGCAGGATCACCTGGGCGACGTCGTTGACGGTGACGTTGTTCGTGACGGCGTTGACGAGCGGCGATTCGTCTGCGACAGCATCGAGGCTCTCTTCGAGATCTACAGTCATGCTTCGCCCTCCAGTTCGTCCCGCCGACGTTTCCCTTGTTCGACTGCCTCCCCGAGTTCGCGGGTCGCCCGTTCGGGGTCGTCCGCCTGGGTGATCGCCGTGATGACCGCGACCCCGTCCGCACCGGCCTCGACGACATCCGGTGCCCGCTCGGGAGTGACACCGCCGATTCCCACGAAGGGAATGTCGACGGCGTTGGCAATCTCCCCGACGACATCGAGTCCGATCCCGTTCTCCTCGTCGTCGACGTCCTTGGAGGCGGTGGTGTAGACCGCACCGACGCCGAGGTAGTCGGCACCGGCTTCCTCGGCCTCACGGGCGGCCTCGACGGTCGAGACCGAGCGACCGATGATCGCGTCCTCGCCGAGCTGTTCGCGGGCGACCGAAATCGGCAGGTCGTCGTCACCGAGGTGGACGCCGTCGGCGTCGGCGGCGAGCGCGATGTCGACGCGGTCGTTGATGATTAGCGGAACTCCGGCCTCGGCGGTGGGCTCACGGAGCGCCTCGGCGGTCTCCAGTTGCGTGCGGGCGGTCCGGTCTTTCTCCCTGACCTGGACGACATCGACCCCCCCGGCGATGGCGTCCGCGACGATCGATTCCGTACTCCGTCCGGCCGACAGATCCTGCTGTGTGACCAGGTACGTATCCAGTGTGAGCGTCATACCCGTCGGTACGTATCACGCCGATATACCAGTGGCGAATTGTCCGGCTCTGCTACCCCGTGTAGCCGTCGACGAGGCTCTCGACGTACTTCGCGATCACGTCGACTTCGAGGTGGACCGGGTCGCCG
This sequence comes from Halovenus carboxidivorans, assembly GCF_009831575.1. Lineage (GTDB taxonomy): Archaea > Halobacteriota > Halobacteria > Halobacteriales > Haloarculaceae > Halovenus > Halovenus carboxidivorans. The sequence continues at coordinate 921,385 of NZ_WUUT01000001.1, forward strand.
ACCGACTTCTCCGACAGCGTCGTGATGTCGTAGGTCTCCGGGATGATCGCGACTGCGAACTCCTCGCCGTCCTGTGCGGCGACGGTGAGGCTGATCCCGTCGACGGTGATCGACCCCTTGTCGACGACGTAGGGCGCGAGGTCGGCGGGCAACTCGAAACTGAACTCCCAGTCGTCACCGAGTCGCTCGATACCCGTCACCGTCGCCGTCGCGTCGACGTGACCCTGTACGAAGTGGCCGTCGAAGCGGCCCTCGGCCGGCAGCGCCCGTTCGAGGTTGACCACGTCTCCGACCTCCAGTTCGCCCAGGTAGGTCTTCTCCAGGGTCTCCGTCGCGGTGAACACCTCGAAGTAATCGTCGCCGAACTCCTCGACGGTGAGACAGGCGCCGCTGACGCTGATACTCTGACCGACCGAGAGGTCCTCGAACGTCGTCGACAGGCGGAGTCGCTTGCCCTCCGGACTCTCCTCGACCCGACGGACTTTGCCGGTCTCCTCGACGATCCCAGTAAACATACGAGACAGTTGGGTCGGGCGGGCGAAAAGGTGACGATCCGACCCCTACTGCGTCGGCGTCGGGGCTTCCTGGATCTCCGCGATCAGATCTTCCAGGCTCTTTTCGGTCAGTTCGTTGTGCAACAGCACGTCGACCGGGAGCGTCGGCGCGCCGTCGACGAGATTTTCGAGGAGGACGAGCCGTTCGCGGGCGCGGGACATTCCCACGTAGAACACGCGGCGTTCGTTGTCCGTCAGCACCGGAACGGGACTCGTGTGTTTGGTGAACTCCTCCGAGCCGGGAATCTCCGTCTCGCCTTGCTCGATGGAGGCGGCCATCTGCTCGACCACTTTCTCGGTGAGATCCGTCCCGACGAAGACGTGATCGGCCTCACGACCTTTCGCGGAGTGGATCGTTCCCAGCCGAACGCGGTCGTGCTCCATCCCCTGGTACGGGCCGTTGAAGTAGGCGTCGACGCTGCGCTCCTGGAAGCTCGTCACCTTCCGGAGCATATCTGCCGCGGCCGGCGGGTCCGGCGCGAACGGCGCGTGTTCCCGGACGACCTCGGGGTCGACGTCGAGGTTCGTCAGGTCGTCGACGTCGGCTTCTTCTTCCATCGCATCGAGTTCGTCGAAGAAGTCGTCGCGTTCGCCGGTCCCGAACGCCGAGTCAGCGAGCATGTCGGCGAGCCGACGGGCCTGCAGCCCGGTCAGCGGTTCGTCGGCGGCGAGGGCTTCGATCCCCTCGACGTACTGCGTGAGCCGGTCGGTCCACATCCGCTGGTCGGTCAGGCAACTGAACGGGATCCCCTCGTCGATGAACTCGTCGATGAACTGGAACATCTGGTACCGCGCCCGGAACAGCACCATCACCGTCTCGTCGGTCTCCTCGACGGTGCCACGGACCTCCCGAGAGAGATCCAGCATCGAGCGGTTCCGAAGCGCCTCGACGGTCCCGCCTTCCTTTCGCGGTTCGAGGTCTTTCTCCTGGCGTTTCTCGATGTGACTCACCTCCTGGTTGACGGCGTTGAGAATCCGGGAGGGCAGGCGATACGAGTTCGGTAGTACGATGTCGTCGTCGACGTCCTCTTCGAGCAGCAGGTCGGGGTCGGCGCCCTGCCAGGCGTAGACGACCTGATCGTCATCGCCGGCGATCAGCACCCGGTCCATGTGGGGACGCCACTCGGCGTAGACCTCGTACTGCAGCGTCGTGATGTCCTGGAACTCGTCGATGATGAGATAGTCGACGCTCGGCAGCAGCGACCGCTGGTGGACGCGCTCGAGCATGTCCGCGAAGCCGACGATGTCGTTGCTCCCCTTCCAGTTGCGCCAGGCGCGGATCGCCTCGGGGATGTCGAGGCGGTCGTCGTCGCTGGGCCAGGTCGGGGTGTACTTGTTGCCGGTCTGTGCGTTGTCGTCGATTTCCGGCGGGAGACGGACCTCCTCTTCGTCCCACTGGAAGGGCACGTCGTACCAGTCCTCGACGTCGCGGCAGGTCCGCTGGAGCCACTGGCTCGTCGCGATGACCTTGTTTCCGAGAGTCGTCGAGCGGGCCGACCGCCGACGTGACCCCTCGTACTCGTCCTCGAACTCGAGGCCGTACTCCTCGCAGAACTCCTCCTTGTCAGATTCGCCGACGACGTCGCTCCGAGAGAGATTCAACAGATCGTACGCCTTCGCGTGCATCGTGCTGACGTTCCCGCGGAGTGCGCGGGGCGTCGTGTCGAGTCGCTCCGCCAGTCGCTCGCGGATCTCTGCCGCGGCCGCTCGGGTGTAGGAGACGACCAGAATATCACGAACATCGAGGTCGTCGTTCGATTCGATCAGCTCCTCGACCCTATCGAGCAAGGCTGTCGTCTTCCCGCTTCCGGGACCGCCAAACAGACGGACAACCTCCGTTTCGTTGGTCATTAGACACTAAATGACGCCGGGGGTTCATAAACGACGCGACTCGATTTTCACTACCGATAGAGGGAGAGATACAGCATACTGAAGCCGATAATGAACGGCACCGTCTCGACCATCTGGAAGAACAGGAGGATCAGATCGTCGGCGTCAGCCCCGAGTTGGGTGATTACGCTGCTGATCGCGACCCCCATGCTGATGAACGCGAAGCCGACGAACGCGTACTGCAACCGCTCGGTCCGTTTCTGCTGGTAGGCCTGAAAACTGATGAGCGTGATCCCGAGCGTCAACCCAAACACCGTAAACCGCATCAGCGTGAGCAGGATCCTCGCCAGTGGCTCGACATCGACCATCGATTCAGCGGTACTACAGCAACGGCTGTAATAAGCGTGACTACACGTCACTCCGCGCCCAGATCGTCCCAGAGTTGGCTGAACCGATCCGGGAGATTCTCCTCGCGGTAGATGCGCACCTTGTACTCGTCGTCTTCGAGGGTGATAACGGTGCTCTCGAAGTTCGACTCGTACACCTTGTAGTGGTTGCCGTCCTCGGCGACGAGTGTCTCGTCGGTCACGAGGTCGTACTCGTCGAGCATCTCGATGCGCCGATAGACGGTCGGCAGCGAGAGATCACACTCCTCCGCGAGCGCCTTCGCGGCTTTCGGCTCCCGGCTGATCGCGGCCAGCACCTCCCGAGCGTGCTGGTCACCGATGGTATCCAGGATGTCTTCGATACTGCGGTCGTCCACGTCCGACCAATCTGACTGCGGGGCTATAAACGTTATTGCAGGGGGCGAGCCCGAGCGGGCGGACACGCAAGCTATATTCACGCCTGGCGGCTAGGTCGAGCCAATGGTTGGCGTCGACGATCTCGACACTTACAGACGGCACAACGACATCGGCCCGGACGACCCGGCACCGCGAGAGCCGAAAGGCGAGCCACACCGTCAGACCGAGGAACTCGACATCTGGCTGTTCGACGCGGAGGCCTCGGAGACGATTCCGGACACCTACGTCGTCGCGCGAGATCCCGAACCGCTCGATTTCCGGATGTGGGTCTTCGCCGGTCAGGGCACCGACTGCTATTTCATCATGCGGGCCTCCCACAAGTACAGCGAGGAGGAAGTCGCTGAACACGGCTACGACGACTGCTGTGAGGTGCTCATGGACGGCCAGTCACTCAAGGGTCGACACTGCCCGAGAGAAGTCGAGGAGGTCGTCTCCGAGTTAGTCGGCACGGACATCATCATGCCGCGGACCACCTCCGACGACCAGGGCGGTCCGATCAACTACTGATTCCGACGGCGGAGCTGTCGCTATCGCGCGACTGACCGAGTGAGAAAGAAGCGTGATGCGGCGTTATACCGGTGACCAGCCACAGACTGTGCAGTGTGTCGCGTCGGCGTCGTGAAGCCCCCCGCAGTCGGGACACTGTTTCTTGTTGTAGTTGTCTTCCCATCCCGCGTCACTAGTCTCGTAGCCACGCTGCGACAGGAATTCGTCGAACACATCGTCTTCAGCCTGAGACTGGGCCATACATGCTATGGTATGACACACCAGTATATATGCTTGGTGGTACTGGATCGTGTTGCCAGCTACCACGGGGGAGCGGAACATACTCCTCTATAGATCAGACGCGGGGGCAACTCACAGCTCCCGGCGGGTCTCCGGGTCGTCGAGGTCCCAGAGCACGGCGGGAAGGAACGCGTCGAGGTGGTCGACGACGCGGCGCTCGCTGACGTTCAGCCCCTCGCAGTGCTCGTGGGCCGAGTCTCGCACCGAAACGTGAATGTCGCCGTCCTCGACGGAGACGGAAAGCGGGAAGACCGAACAGCGCGCCGGCTTCCAGTCCTCCTCCGCGTGGAGCGAACAGAGCCCGTCATCCCGGAGAAAAAAGCAGGCTTCGCCGTCCTCGCCGACGTGGTCCTCGCGGTCTTTCTCCTCCTTCCGGATGAAATCCTCGCCGCGGACCTGCGTCGTGGCCTCCGACAGCGACGCGCAGTTCGCGAGTTCGAGAAAGTCCGGTTCGTACAGCAGGACGCCGTGGTGACAACACCACGTACACTCCTCGACGCACTCGAAGGTCAACTCGGGGTCGAACTCCACGACGGCCTCCTTGCCCGGGTGGACCTCGACGCGACGGGACGTGTCGCCTGACTGGCTCACATCCGACCTCCGGGGCTGAGCGCAAAGAATCCAGTGATCTCCGGAAGCTCAGTTGTAGTCTCGCCAGCGGTTGCCGCACTCCTTGCATTTGAAAAAGCGCGTCGGGGGTTCGTCGGCGGAGCCGGTCTGTTTGATCGTGTACCACGCTTCGCCGTGGCCGCAGTCCTCGCAGGTCACGTCGTCGTCGGTCGGCTTCCCCTCGAAGTTCGCGTCCTCCTCGGTCTCGATCAGTTCCTCTCCGGACTGTTCGGTCGTCGAGACGAACTCCTCGGAGTCGACCGTCTGCTCGGCGCTCGCACCACAGCTAGTACAGACCATGACGCCGTCCTGTTTTTTCATCATCGAACCGCAGTCGTCGCAGAATTGCATGTTCTGCTAGTTCGGGCTATCGGCCAAATCAATCTTTCCTGTCTCTCACCCGGTCCCGAACCCGTCGTCGTCTTCGAGATTCTCCCGCTCGGTCACGACCGGGCAGTCGACGACTCTGACCGTCTCCATATCCAGGAACTCGACGATTTCCGTCCCCTCGTGGGTACAGGTGACATCCGGCGGCGGCGAGAAGTGGGGACACTGCTCGCAGTAGCTGTGCTTCGAGACTTCGGCGTAGGTCCGGCTCTGCGCGTCCCCCACCGACCCCCGCGATTCCGCGCTCGCCAACTCCTGCCAGACGACATCCGGATCGAGTTTGTCGACGTCCATCTCGTCGAAGGCGTCCCGAAACGAGTCGAACGGATCGCCGTCGCGCTGTCCCACGTCAGACAGCAGTTCGTCCTCCGGCAGGCTCTCCCCGTCACGCCGACCCACGTCGAATTCCATCTCCTCGAACGGTTCCCTCGGCTCGGGGCCGGCCCCGGAGTCGCTGCCGCTGGGGTCCTGCTCGGCCCGTCCGAACCCAGTCGTGGGTTCGTCAGATCCGTCGCCTTCCGCCGCTCGTGACGGCTCCGAGGAGTCCCGGCTGTCGAACGGTTCGCCAAACTCCTCCGGTGGCTCCTCCCGGCCGGACTGCTCCGCCGCGGACTGCTCGCGGCCCTCATCCAGTGCCTCGAAGGGGTCGCCGTCGCGGTCGGCAACCGCGTCGTCCAGCCGCTCGAACGGGTCGTCGGGGTCGTCGTCGCTCACTGTCGCTCACCGGATTCGAGTTGCGCGGCGGTCAGAAGCGTCGGACTGCCGAACCACCCGTTCGCAGGTTCGACGTTGGTCACCGTCGCCGAGCAGTGCGGGCACTCGGGGTCGGTCAACAGCGACAGGGTCACTCCCTCGCCGCAGTTCTCGCAGTTCGCGCGTTCGATGTCCGCCTTCGCGGCCGCGCGTTTGATCCGCTCGACGGCTTCCAACCCGCCGCTCGACTCCCGGGCCTCGCGGAGATCACTGACCACCCAGGCGACGGTCTGCAAGCGGTCTTCCATCCGGTCGAGTCGCTCGTCGATCTCACCGATCTGCTCCTCGTGTTCCGGCACGTGATCGCTGACCTCCTCGCGTAGCTCCGTGAGTTCCGCCTCCAGGTCGGCGAGGCGCTGTTCGAGTTTCGGAATCGCGTCCAGTTGCGGGTGCGTGTGATCGGCCGGGGCCTTGCCGTCGGTCTCCTGTTTGATCTGGATCACCCGGTCACGCACGTCGTCGATCTTCTCGTCGAACTCCGACTCGACCGAGTCGATCCGGTTCGAGAGCTGTCGCTGGACCGAGTTCGTCGCCTCCGAGAGCCGGTCTGTCACCACCTCCTCCGCGACCGTCTCGATGCGCGATTCGAGTTCGCCGTCGAGCCGTGCCGCCAACTGCTCGTCGACCTGTGCGCGGACGGCGTCGCTGATTTCCGACTGCGTGAGTCCGAGCGAGTCGGCCTCCGGACCCCCCTCCTCCTCGGCGGTCATCCGGTAGGCGCTGAGCAGTTGGACCAGCAGTTCGTCGCGGTCCACCTCCGCGGCCGAGGCTTGCTGATCGAGCCACTCGTCGAGATCGGCCGGCAGCGTGATCGAAATCGTCTGCTCACCGCTCGACTCGCTCGCCATACCCGGTACTTTTCGGACCGGATAGTTAAGCGTTTGCCGCCGATTTCACCTCTCGTTACCGAGGGCCTACCGGATCTTCCGCACGTCGCTGATGTCGAAACCGGCGTCCCCGAAGTCGGTCTCGAACTTGACGATGTTCTCGGCCTCGATCTGTGAGAGCACGCCCCGGAAGTTCTTGACGACGAGCGTCCGCGCCCGGTTCGAGCCGCCGGTCTCCCACTCGAACTGTAAGGTTCCGCTGCAGGCGTCGATCAACTGGCCGTGTTGCGTGTCGGTCAGCGTCTCGTGGTTGACGTGGACGAGAATGAGTCCGCCCCAGTTGTAGCTCGCCTTCTCCAGCCCTTTGACGATGTAGCTCACGTCGGACCACTGCATCCCCTCGTCGTCGCCGACCGTACTGACCAGATCCGACAGCGAGTCGATGACGACCAGGTTGCCCGGCGCGCGGTCGTTGAGCGTGCCCCCGAGCGCGCTCAACAGCCCTTCTCTGTCCTCGTGGCGCTTCCGGAGGCTGGTGATGTCGGTCGTCTCCTCGGCGTACCAGTCCCGCGGCACCGGACTGACGTGAAAGAAGTTCTTCGACAGCGACTCGAACTCGACGGATTCCAGCCCCGAGTCGGCAATCTCCTCGTCCATCGTCATCGCAATCTCGTTGCGCAACTGGTCCTCCTCGGCGGTGAAGGAGACGTAGTGGATCTCTTCCGGGAGCGTCGCGTTGTCCGACAGATCGCCGTAGTGGAGATCGAACGTGTCGTGTCCGACGCTGGCGAGTCCGTTCATGACCGCGGTCGTGAACATGAACTCCCGGGCACCGGCCCCGGCCTCCCCCGAGAGGAGCACCACGCTCCCACGGGGTGCGCCCCCGCCGATCGTGTTGTCGAGCCGATTGATCCCGAATGGTAGCCGCTCCATACTCCCCTCTCAGCATCCCGCGTCGTAAAAATCGCCCGGCGAGCGAGCCGAGAGCCAACGTTTATCCGCGTCTGATCGGATACTGGAAAGCAGCAATGGACGACTCACGCGCTGGCTCCACCGAAGACGCGACCGTCAGGACAGACGGCGGGTCGGAGGCGACGACCGAGGGCGGTCCCGCGGTCCCGGACCCGGGATCGGGCTCGGTCGAGTACGGCATGGACGACAAACCACCGATCGAGCAGTCGATCCTGCTCGGCTTCCAGCACTACCTGACGATGATCGGCTCGAACATCGCGGTCCCGCTGGTCCTGGCGGGAGCGATGGGGATGCCCGCCGACGCGACGGCCCGACTCGTCGGCACCTTCTTCGTCGTCTCCGGCGTCGCGACGCTCGCCCAGACGACTATCGGGAACCGCTACCCGCTCGTTCAGGGCGCGAGTTTCGCGATCCTCGCACCGGCGCTGGCGATCATCGGCGTTCTCCGGGCCAGCGGCGCGGGCTGGGAGACGATGATCGTCGAACTCCAGGGGGCGATGATCGTCGCCGGCTTCGCACAGGTGGTGATCGGCTACCTCGGTCTGTTCGGCCGCCTGAAACGATACCTGAGTCCGGTCGTCATCGCGCCGGTCATCGCGCTCGTCGGACTCGCGCTGTTCGACGTGCCACAGATCACGAATCCCGAGACACAGAGCCTCTGGCTGTTCCTGTTGACGCTCGGACTCATCATCGGCTGTTCGCAGTATCTCAGCGAGTACAGCAGCACACTCAGGCTCTACCCCGTGTTGATCGGGCTCGCGGGGGCGTGGCTGTTCGCTGCGGTGCTGTCGGTCGGCGGCGTGATCGAACCGACCTCGAACGCGTACGTCGACCTCTCCGGTATTTCGGATGTCGCGCTCGTCCAGCCGATCGTCCCCTTCCAGTGGGGCATGCCACAGTTCACCTCCTCGTTCGTGATCGGCATCTTTGCCGGGGTGCTCGCCTCGATGGTCGAGAGCTTCGGCGACTACTACGCGGTGGCTCGGATCTCCGAGGAGCGGGCACCGAGCGGCAAGCGGATCAACCACGGGCTCGCGATGGAAGGGTTCGGCAACGTCTTCGCCGGCATCATGGGCACCGGCAACGGCTCGACCTCCTACTCCGAGAACATCGGCGCAATCGGGATCACCGGCGTCGCCTCCCGGTTCGTCGTCCAGGTCGGGGCCGTCGTGATGCTGATCGCCGGCTTCGTCGGCGTCGTCGGGGCCGTCGTCACGACGATCCCGGACCCGATCGTCGGCGGCCTGTTCGTCGTGATGTTCGCCCAGATCATCGGTATCGGCCTCTCACAGCTCCAGTACGTCGATCTCAACGAGAACCGGAACGTCTTCATCGTCGGGACGACGCTGCTCAGCGGCCTCTCGATCCCGACGCTGATCGAGAACTTCGCCGGCGGGGAGGGGGCGGCGGCCATCGAATCCGCCCTCGCCGGTGTCGCCGTGGTCGGCCCGGCGCTCGAAGCGATCGGCGCCGTCCCCTATCTCGGCACGGTCGTCGGCCTCGAACCGGTCGCACAGATCGTGTTCGTCATCGGGACGACCGGCATCGCCGTCGGCGGTATCGTCGGATTCGTCCTGGATATCACGATCCCGGGCTCCAGAGAGAGCCGCGGCCTCACAGAGTGGGACGACCTCACGGAGGCCGACAGCGAGTTCACGGCCGCCCACGAGCGGTTCCGGGCGGACGACTCCGGCCCCGAACCGAGCGACGACTGATCACTCCTGTATCTGTGCGCCCGACGTGCTGGGCGCGACGATCCGAACCTCGCCGTCCAGCCCGCCCTCCGCGAGTGCCCGCTCGCCCGCGGCCGCCGCGCGCTCGGCGTGGTCGGCGTCGGTGACGCCGTAAACCGTCGGCCCCCACGAGGACTGACCCGTTCCGAACACGGCCTGACTGGAGCCGAGCCGGTCGATGAGTTGGCCCGCTGGCGGCCGGTAAACACCGCCCTGCTCGTCGGCGAACCACGCGCCGTTGAGCCGGCCCAGCCGCGAGACCGCCGCACCGAACGCCGGGAGATCACCCTCGACGACCGCGGGCAGGAGCCGCCGGGTGAGCAGCGTCGCGATGTCGTCGGCAATCGAGCCGTCGGCGCGTTCGACGATAGTCCGGATGCTCTCGTCTTCCTCCTCGCCGCTGCGGCCGGGGGACTCGTCCGGAGTCACCAGCAGAAACCGCCAGGAGTCGGGCAGCGTCCACCGGCCGAGCGGTTCGGGGACGGTCCACGACCCGGGGCCGGGCGGGGCGGTCGTGAACCGCTCGGTCGGGTGGCCGACGTCGACGACGAAGCCGCCGGACTCGAAGACTGCGACGCCGACGCCGCTCCGTCCCCCGCGACCCAACTGCGGGGCCAGCGCCCGGGGGTCGACCCGCTCCCCGTGCGCCCGGGCGATGGCGACCAGCGCGCCGAGCGCGATCTGTGTGCCGCTGCCGAGACCGACGTGGCGGTCGTACCCCTCCGTCAGTTCGACGGCCGCGCCCTCGACACCGAGGGCATCGACGGCCTGCTCGACGTACGGACGGAGCGTCTCCGAACACTCGACCGCGGCGGCCGGTTCGGCCTGGACGGTCAGTCCCGGCTCTGCGAGTCCGACGCCGACGCCCCCGTAGAGCCGTTCGTGCGCCAGCGAGAGGTTCTGAAAGCCGAAGTGCAGACGTGCCCCGGTCTCGACCGAAACGGTCGTCATGCCCGTCCGTTACGAGTCCCCGGGTATGAAACCACCGAGAGCCTCTCCGACCCCCGATATGAAGGGTGCGGACAACTTTGTTTTCGGCAAACCGAAATAATGTTGTCCGTTCGTCCCCTGGTACTGGTAATGGCAACGACTGAGCCCGACATCCTCGACATCGAGGCGATCCGCGCCGATTTTCCGATTCTCGAACGCGAGTTCGGGGACCAGCAACTCGTCTATCTCGATAACGCCGCGACGACGCAGACGCCCGACCAGGTGATCGACACCATCGCGGACTACTACCGGGAAATGAACGCCAACGTCCACCGGGGACTACACCAACTCTCTCAGGAGGCCTCCATCGCCTACGAGGAGGCCCACGACCGCGTCGCCGAGTTCATCGGTGCCGGCGGCCGCGAGGAGGTCATCTTCACGAAAAACACCACCGAGAGCATGAACACCGTCGCCTACGCCTGGGGGCTGAACGAACTCGGTCCCGGCGACGAGGTGGTGCTGACGGAGATGGAACACCACGCCTCCCTCGTGACGTGGCAACAGATCGCCAAGCGGACCGGTGCCGAGGTCAAGTACATCCGCATCGACGAGGACGGACGCCTCGACATGGATCACGCCCGCGAACTCATCACCGACGACACCGAGATGGTCTCCGTCGTCCACGTCTCGAACGTCCTCGGGACGATCAACCCGGTCGAGGAACTGGCCGATATCGCCCACGACCACGACTCGTACATCTTCGTCGACGGCGCTCAGGCCGTCCCGAACCGACCCGTGGATGTCGAGGCGATCGACGCCGACTTCTACGCCTTCTCGGGCCACAAGATGTGCGGCCCGACGGGAATCGGTGTCCTCTACGGCAAACAGCACATCCTCGAAGAGATGGAGCCGTACCTCTACGGCGGTGACATGATCACGAAAGTCACCTTCGAGGACGCGACGTGGAACGAACTCCCCTGGAAGTACGAGGCGGGCACGCCGATCATCGCCGGCGGCATCGCGCTCGCGGAAGCCGCCGACTACCTCGACGACATCGGCATGGAGAACGTCGAGCGCCACGAGAACGAACTCGCACAGTACGCCTTAGACCGGTTCGCGGAGTTCGACGACATCGAGGTCTTCGGCCCGCCGGCGGGCGAGCACCGCGGCGGACTCGTCTCGTTCAACGTCGAGGGCGTCCACGCCCACGACCTCTCGGAGATTCTCAACGACTACGCGGTGGCCGTCCGTGCCGGCGACCACTGCACGCAGCCGCTGCACGACAAACTCGGGGTCGCGGCGACGGCCCGTGCCTCCTTCTACATCTACAACACGAAATCCGAAATCGACACGCTGGTCGAGGCACTCGACGACGCCCGCCAGCTATTCGCCTGAGAGAGGCAAGCGTTATTTCTCGGCGGCCGGTGGCTCCCCACATGTCGAAGTCGCTGGTCGGTGTCGACCCGAACGAACTCGATCCGTTCAGGGCCGGGACGCTGTTGTGCTGTCTCGCGATGGCCGCGAGCTATCTCCTCCCGTGGGCGACCGTCGACGGGATCGGACAGCGTATCGGCGAGGGCGGCGTCGTCAACGTCAGTACGACGGTCCAGGGATCGATCTCGGCCGGACAGCTCGGGTTCTTTCCGGAACTCGTCGTCGCCGTCGCCGTCGGTGCGGCGCTGGTCGCCGCCCTCCGGTGGACGGCCTTCTGGCAGTTCGCCGTTGGCGTGCTCGGGCTCGGCTCGGGCTTCGCGGCGCTGATCGCGTGGGCGGTCATCGACGCCGACGGGCGGAGCGAACTCGTCGAAATCGGCCCGTTCGCGGCGACCCCCGCCGCCTTCGACCCGGCGGCGGGGCTGTGGGTCGCCATTTTCGGCTCGCTCGGTCTCATCGCCTGTGGTTTCGCCGCCGCGACGCGCACCTACGTCCGGATCAAAGAGCTCGCAGAGTGAGCGGTCGCCCGACGGGATCGAAACTGTTGACTACAGCCGTCTGCTGAGGCCCAACCGTGTCGCTGCTCTCGGTGCTCACGTCGGCCATTCTGCCGGTCGTCTCCGTCGCCGGTGTCGGCTACGTCCTCGGCTCGGTGCAGGATGTCGAGGCGGACACCCTCTCGACGGTCACCATCTACGTGCTGGCCCCGGCGCTGATCTTCTACAGCCTCGTGACCACCCCGATTGCGGGGCCGACGGTGGCGCGGCTGGTCGTCGGTATCGTCGGCTTCATCGCCGTCATCGTCGGCCTCGCGGAGGGGGCCGGCCGACTGCTCGGCGAGGAGGAACCGATTCTCGGCGCGTTCGTCCTGACGAGTACGTTCTCGAACGCGGGCAACTACGGTATCCCGCTGTCGGCGTTCGCCTTCGGCGCGCTCGGGCGGAGCACGGCCGTCCTCTACATCGCCGTCCAGTCGGTTCTGATGTACACGGTCGGCGTCTACGTCGCCTCCCGCGGCCAGGCGGGGTCGATGCGGGGTGCGCTCGGCAAGGTCTTTCGTCTGCCGCTGGTGTACGCCGTCACCGCCGCGATGGTGGTCCGGGCGTTCGATCTCGCACCCGCGACTGACACGGCCGTCATGCAGACGATCCGCCTCACCGGCGACGCGGCCATTCCGGTAATGTTGCTGTTGCTCGGCATCCAACTCACCAACTCCGGCGGCAGCGGAACCGTCGGGCGCGTCCTCCCGGCCGCCGGATTACGGCTACTCGTCGCGCCGGTCGTCGCCGCCGGTATCGCGCTGGCGCTCGGCCTGACCGGGACCGTCGGCCGCGTGTTCGTCCTCGAGTGCGCGATGCCGGCCGCGATCACGCCGCTGATGCTCACCATCGAGTTCGGCACCGACCGGACGGGGCTGTCGGCGGCCGATTACGTCAGTACGACGATCCTGGTCAGCACGCTCGCCAGTCTGGTCACCCTGACCGGCCTGATCGTGCTGTTGCAGTCCGGGGCCGTCGTCTGATCACTCGAACTCCGGCTCCCTGTCCTCGACGAAGGCGGCCATCCCCTCGCGCTGATCCGGCGTCCCGAACAGGCTCGCGAACGCGCGTTGCTCGTACTCGAGGCCGGCGGTCTGGCTGGCCTGTGCCTGCTGTCCGATCGCCTGTTTCGCGGCCTGCAGCGCGAACGCGGGCTTTTCGGCCAGTTCCGTCGCGAGTTCGTCGACTCGCTCGGCCAGTTCGTCGTCGGGAACGACCTCCCCGACGAGCCCCTCCTCGCGGGCCGTCTCGGCGTCCAGCCGCTGGCCGAGATAGATCATGCGCCGGGCGGTCTCGTCGCCGACCAACTGCGGGAGTCGCTGTGTCCCGCCCCAGCCGGGGATGATGCCCAGATCGATCTCTGTGTTGCCGATGACGGCGGACTCGCTGGCGACACGGAGATCACAGGCGATAGCCATCTCACAGCCGCCACCGAAGGCGAAGCCGTTGACCGCGGCAATCGTCGCCCCGGGGAACGTCGCCAGGGCATCCGCGACCTCGTGGCCCAGCGCTCCCCACGCCTGGGCCTCCTCCGTCGAGAGGTCTCTCATGTACGCGATGTCAGCACCGGCGATGAAGGCGTCATCTCCCGCGCCGGTGACGACGAGCACGCGGGCCTCGCCCTCCCGGGCCTCCTCGATCGCCTCGCCCATCTCCTCCAGCGTCTCGACGTTCAGCGCGTTGAGCGCCTCCGGTCGGTCGACAGTCAGTGTTGCGACGTCTCCATCCCACTCCAGTTCGACGAACTGTGAAGCCATGTGCCAGTCCACACTCGGGAGTGCGATAAAGCTACTGTCAGGAATACGACCACTCGTTCGAAACTCGAATCCGTACGTTTCTACATCGTGGGGGTGCATCTCCGAGTATGGACGAGATCATCGACAGCGTACCGATGGGTCGCACGGGACTGGAAGTGAGCGAGATTGCCTTCGGAACCTGGCGGTTCGGCCGCGAGACCGCAGAGGGGAACCTGGAGACCGACCGCGAGCGGGCGCACGAACTGCTCGACACCTACGAGTCCGCCGGTGGTCGCTTCATCGATACCGCCGACGTGTACGGCGGCGGCGACAGCGAGCAGTGGATCGGCGAGTGGCTCGAAGACCGCGACCGCGAGGACTTCGTCATCGCCTCGAAGATCTACTGGCCGACCCGAGAGGACGACCCCAACGGCAACGGCCTCAGCCGGAAACATCTCCGGCGGCAGATCGACCTGATGCTCGACCGCCTCGGCACCGACTACCTCGACGTGCTCTACATCCACCGCTGGGACGAGGCGACGCCGGCCCGCGAACTGATGCGGACGCTCGACGGCTTCGTGCAGGACGGCAAGGTCAACTACCTCGGCGCGTCGACGTTCGTCCCGAACACCTGGCGGATCGCCGAGGCGAACGAACTCGCTCGCCAGTACGGCTGGGAACCGTTCACGGTGACACAGCCGCGGTACAACCTCGTCGACCGCGAGATCGAGGGCGAGTACATGGACTTTTGCAGCGAACACGACCTCGCGGTGTTCCCGTGGAGCCCGCTCGCGCAGGGCTTTCTCACCGGCAAGTACGAACGCGGCGAGGGAACCCCCGAGGACTCCACGGCCTCCGACACCGACGGCTGGGAGGATCGGTACCTGACCGAGGAGAACTTCGACACGCTGGATGTCGTCCGCGAGGTGGCCGAGGAGGTCGACGCCTCCGAGGCACAGGTCGCACTCGCCTACCAGCGCGCCCATCCGGATCTGACCGCGCCCATCGTCGGCGCTCGCACCGTCGAGCAACTGGAGGAGAATCTCCGGGCGGCGACGGTCGATCTCTCCGACGAGCAGTTCGAGCGCCTCGAAGCGGCCGGTGACGGGCCGTTCGCTGACCTGGCATGAGCGGGATCGTCGCGACCGACACCGAGCGCCTGACGCTTCCCGTCGACGGCTCTTTCACCATCTCCCGGGGCAGCAGCGAGACGACGACGGTCGTCGTCGTCCGACTCACCGACGAGGACGGCCGGCGCGGGATCGGCGCGGCCGCACCCGCGGCATACTACGGCGAGAGCGCCGACAGCGCCGAATCTGTGCTGCCGGAGTTGCTCGACATCGCGGCCGAGGTCGGTGATCCGAGCCGACAACAGACGGTCGAGCGAGCGATGCGCGAGCACGCTCCGGGGGAGGCCGCCGCGCGGGCAGCGGTGTCGGTCGCGATACACGACCTGGCGGCGACACAGGCGGGGGAGCCACTGTACCGGCGTCTCGGTCTCGACCCCGCCGCCGCGCCGGCCACCTCCTACACCGTCGGAATCGACTCGCCGGCCGGGATGGCGAGCGCGGCACAGAAAGCCGCCGGAGCGGGCTACCCGATCCTGAAGGTGAAACTCGGCACCGACGACGACCGCGCCCGGATCGACGCGATCAGGAAGACAGCCCCACAGGCTCGGATCCGCGTCGACGCGAACGGTGCGTGGACGCCCGAGGAGGCAATCGAGAAGATGGAGTGGCTCGCCAACGCGGGCGTGGAGTTCGTCGAACAGCCCGTGGCGGCCGAGGATCACGCGGGCCTCGCTCGGGTCGGAGACGCGGGTTTTCTCCCGGTCGCCGCCGACGAGTCCTGCGTGACAGCCGAGGACGTTCCAGCCGTCGCGGATGCGGTCGATATCGTCGTCGTGAAACTGATGAAATGCGGCGGTATCCGGCCCGCGATCCGTCAGATCGAGACCGCACGGGCCCACGGACTGGAGGTCATGCTCGGCTGTATGGTCGAGAGTATGGCCTCGCTGGCGGGCGCGTGCCATCTCGCACCGCTGGTCGAGTACGCCGACTTGGACGGCTCACTTCTGCTCGCTGATGATCCCTACGAGGGGGTTTCGCTGCCGAGCGGACAGATCGACCTCTCTGCCGTCGAAGCGGGGACCGGCGTCGAGCGGGTTGACGAGGAGTAGGCTCTCGCCCTTCACGCCCGACCGCACTCCCCGGGTTCAGGCGAACGAGACCAACCGGTCCGGAGTCACTCGGTCGACCACCGGGCCGACGAGTCCGCGCACCTTGTGAATCTCGCCGCCCTGTCGGTTCTGCCGGTACCAGAACGGTCCCTCTAACTCCGTGATCCGTCGCATCTCCGCGTCAGTAAGCTCGAAATCGAAGACCCGGATATTCTCCCGGATGTACTCGGGCGTGACGGACTTCGGGATCGTCACGACGTTCTCCTGCTGGATCAGCCACCTGATACTGACCTGCGCAGGTGTCTTCCCGTAGCGGCTACCGATCTCTCCGAGGGTCCCGTCGTCGACGGTCCGTCCCTCGGCCAGCGGGCTGTACGCGGTCAGTACGATATCGTTCTCCTGGCAGAAACTGAGCAGTTCGGGCTGGCTCCAGTACGGGTGGTACTCGATCTGGTTCGTGAAAATCGGCGCGTCGGTGAACTCCATCGCCTGCTTGAGTTGGTCGACGGAGAAGTTGCTGACGCCGATGTGGTCGACCTTCCCCGCGTCGACGAGTTCGTCCATCGCGGCGAAGGTCTCCTCCATGTCGACGTCGGGATTCCACCAGTGTATCAACAGCAGGTCGATGTAATCGGTGTCCAGCCGTTCCAGACAGCCGTCTGCGGCTTCGAGTAACCGGTCGTGTTCCAGAAGCTCCGTGTACCCCTTGATCTTCGTGGTCAGGAACACGTCTTCCCGGGAAACCGACGACTGATCGATGGCCCGACCGACTGCGGCCTCGTTGTCGTAGGCCATCGCGGTATCGATATGCCGGTATCCCGCTTCGAGTGCCTTCGCGACGGCGTTGTAGCACTTGTAGCCGCCAGTCTGATACGTCCCGAACCCGACGGGCGGAATCTCTGCGCTAGTTGTTGCCTCGATACGCTGCTGATTCTGTGAAACGAGCCGATGATCCGACATCCACTCGGTACACGGTATAATACATATTTAGTAATTCGCCCAGTAAAATAGACATTGTTCGGTAATATTGCCGGTTTTGATGAAAATTGAATAATGGAGGCCCCTCGACTGGTGATTTCGGAGTGGTCTGCCCACGGCGTCTTCTGTTCGTCAGATAGATTGGCGCCGACGTTTTCCCACTCGGTCCGTCCCGACGCAGGCGATAGCTCTCAGTAACGCCGTCGTCTTGCTCACCGGTCCGTCCGCCGGCGGGCGTCCGGTTCAGGCGAGTGTGAACGATTGCCAACCGTTCGGCTGGTTCGGGAGTCCCCGGACCCGGAGTTCTCCCTCGTCGTCGCCCTCCTCGGGTTCGCGGACCTCGATGCGGCCGTCGGCGGCCTGGCTGAGCGTGTTGACCGTCTTCGTGTCGTGTGTCGTCGGATCGATTGCGAAGACTCCGAGACCGTCCGCGCTGTCGATACGCCCGGAGAGCGTCTGCACGAACTGGAAGAGCGCCCGCATGTCGACGTACATCGACAGCGAGGAGAGACTGATCAGGCCCGTTCGGACTCGCCCATCTCTGACGGCCGGATACAGCGACTCGTACAGCGCGGAGAACTTCATCCCGATGCCCGTCAGGTCGCTCTGTGTCGAGACGTACTTGACCTCCGCGTCGAGTTGTGCGTTCCCGATGTCCTGGCCGCTGCAGTCGATGATCCCCATCCGGGTGGCGTCGACGCCGGGGTCGCTGCGTTCGCAGGACTGCAACAGCGTCTTGCAGGTCATATTCGTCGAGATGAACAGCGCACCCTCCCCGGAACTCGTCCCGTGGGCGACCATCGACCGTGCGAGGTCTTCCGCCGGGCTGAGCGCCGGCCCGGCCACGAAGACGCTCGTCCCCGGTTCGATGGGATCGATCGGCAACTCCCCGAACTCGTAACCGGTCTGCTCGTGGCTCATCCTTTCCCCTCCGTCGTCGCGTCGAGTCGGCCGTGTAGGTCGATCAGATCCATCGCGGTCGCCGCGAGTTTCTGGAGGTACGCCTCGTCGGCCGCCGAGAACGACCGCGGCTCCGTGTCGTACACACACAGCGGTCCGATCACCAGCCCGGACGGCGCGACGAGGTTCGCACCCATGTACGACCGAATCCCCATCTCGATCAGCGTCTCGCTCCGGGACTCGAAACGCGGATCCTCGGTCACGTCCGGGACGGTCATCACGTTGTCCTCTTCGAGGATCGTGAACGTACAGATCGAATCCTCCCGGTCCATCGACTCCCACTGTTCGGCCCGTCCGTAACAGGCCAGGAAGTCCTGGCTGTGTTCGCTGATGATGTTGATCGAGGCCTGCTCGACGTCGAAGTGCTCCGCGGCCAGGTCGGTGATCCTGTCGAGTGAGTCGAGCAGCGCCGGCTCGTCGAGGTCGTACGAGTGGAGCGCGGCCAGCCGCTCGTCTTCGGTCTGCGGCAGCGGGTAGGAGCTTTGGGTCCGCTCCTCGACGGTCGTTCGGACCAGTTCCGCGAGCCGCTCGGTCCCGAACACGGAGTCCTTGCCGACGTACTCGGTCACGGCCCCGCGTAGCTCCGCGGTGTCGATCAGATCCGGGTCGGTGTCCGTATAGAGGATCACGCCCGCGTCCGGGCAGCGTTCGTTCGCCTGTTCGATCACCTGGAACCCGTTTCCGTCGGGCAGGTCGTACTCCGTAACGACCACGGCGGTGTGCTGTGTCAGCGCCTCGGTCGCCGATGCGAGGTCGTCGGCCGTCTGGAAGACGGGATCGAGATCAGCTAGCTCCTCGCGCAACCGTTCGACTGCCTCCGTCCGGTCCCCCTCGTCCGGATCCACGCAGAGAATCCGATATGTCATACAAGCTACGTCGCGTCTCGGGAGTATGTAGCTACCGTTCCCGCTATCACTGCCGAGAATGACTCTGTGGCGGCGGTCACAGTTCGGGCGGCTGTTCGAGCCCGACGGCGAGTTCGTAGGCCTCGATATCTTCGAGCGCGGCCAGTCGTCCGCCGACGTCGACGACGGTCTCGCCCGTGTCGACGGTGATCGCGGCGGTCTCCCGGTTCGAGCCGACCGACACGTCGACGATTTCGCCGGCGACGGTCCGGTGGTCTCCCGATTCGACCGCACGGCCGCGGACCGTCGCGTAGAACCGCTCGTCACGGTCGAGGAGGTCACCGACACAGCGCCGCATCGTCGCGTACCGGCGGGGGAAGGGTCGGTCGTCCCGGCTGTCTGCCAGCGTCGTCCCGGAACTCCAGACCACGGTGTTGAGAAACCCCGACACCAGAAACCCGAGTTCGGACCGGTTGAAAATAACTCCGTAGCGGTCCTCGCCGTTGCCGGCGTCGTCCTGTGGCTTGTACACCGAGTACTCCCCGTCGGCAACCGCGACGACGGGGGTGGTCACCCCGCGGCGAGAGCGGGCCGTCGTGGCGACGCGGCTGTAATCGTACTCCTCGGGGTCGGGAATCTCCGCGGCCGGCGCGACGAGCAGTTCGATGGTGACTCCGGCCTCGCGGCGCCGTTCGAGCAACTCCTCGTACCGGCCGAGAAGCGTCGGCGTCAGCGCCAGAACGAGTTCGTACTCGGCCTCGGAGATGACCTCCTCGATGTACCGGAGGATCGTCTGGCGGGACTTGACCAGCGAGACGACCTCCTCCTCCCGGGCGGGGGTGACGTACCGCTCGGAGAGTCCGGAGACGAGGTCATCGAGCGTAGAGCGAACGTCGCGAAACGAGTCCTCCGGGTCGATCGCGATGACGCGCATCGGCCGGGATTCGTGGAGTTCGACCAACCCGCTGTCTGCCAGACTGCGGACCGTATCGTAGACGCGGGGCTGGGGGATGTCCGTCCGCTCGGCGAGTTCCGCGGCGGTGAGGTCGCCGTGTTCTAAAATCGTGAGATACGCCTCGGTCTCGTACTCACCGAAGTTGAACCGCTCCCCGACGGCGGCTAACTCGCGCTCGAGCGCGTCCCTGCTCATATCCCCGCTTCGTGGCAGACTCGTATTAGCTTGTTCATGCGCTCGATTCGGAGAGTCCGGAGTTTATAACCGCGCCAGCCCAACTGTCGGGTATGAGTCTGGACGTGGCCGTCCCCGATCCTCCGGAACTGGAGGGCATCGACCCCAACGAGTACGACGACGCCGAGGTAGTCGGCGACACCGACTACAAGCGCGACGAACTGGAGCAGTTTCTCGAAGACGGCGCCTGGGAGGAGGCGTTTCGGCAGTGGGCCGAGGAGACCGACATGGACGAGTCCGACTTCGAGATCATGCTCGATTTGGAGATGATCCAGCAGTTCGACTTCTTCTGGGACTCCTTCGCCGAGCGGGTCGGCTACCACGCGCCCGGCATCCCGGAGAACTGGAAGGAACGAAACTACCATCCCGACATCGAATCCTGGGGGACGGTATCGAGCATCAACGCTTCGCTGACTGAACTGGGACAGATCGTCTGTGACGTGCTGAAAGACGAGTACATCGACTGGGAGACGGAGTACGACGCCCCGGACGATCTGCCGGACTTCTGAGCCGACCCGGCTGACGCCGGCTCCGACGAGGGGCGAGCCGATGTACTTAAATGGCAACGACGGCTGGTATCTACCAATTCTAGGTGAGACGGGATGTCTGAACACCACCAGACCGAGCAGGGCGAGGCGTCCTCGCTGCGGACGCCCATCGTCGCAGTGCTCGGCCACGTCGACCACGGGAAGACGAGCCTCTTAGACCAGATCCGCGGCTCCGCAGTGAGCGAGGGTGAGGCCGGCGCGATCACCCAGCACATCGGCTCGACGGCGGTGCCGCTCGATGTCATCTCGGGCATCGCCGGCGACCTCGTCGACCCGGACGACTTCGATCTGCCTGGCCTGCTTTTCATCGACACGCCGGGCCATCACTCCTTCTCGACGCTGCGCTCTCGGGGGGGCGCGCTCGCTGACATCGCGATTCTCGTCGTCGACGTCAACGACGGCTTCCAGCCACAGACCCACGAGGCGGTCGATATCCTCAAGCGCACGTCGACGCCGTTCGTCGTCGCGGCGAACAAGATCGACACGGTTCCGGGTTGGAACCCCGAGGAGGGCCGTCCCTCGAAACTCGCGATCGAGGCCCAGAGCGACCGCGTGCAGAGCGACCTCAACGAGAACCTCTACGAGATTATCGGGCAACTCTCCGACGAGGACTTCTCGGCGGATATGTACTGGCGCGTCCAGAACTTCCAGTCGAACATCGGCGTCGTCCCGGTCTCTGCGGAGACCGGCGAGGGCATCCCCGACCTCCTCACCGTCCTGATGGGGCTCTCCCAGCGGTACATGAAAGAGGAGATGGCGATCGACGTCGACGGTCCCGCGGCGGGGACGGTGCTGGAAGTCACCGATACGCAGGGGTTCGGCGCGACGATCGACGCCGTCATCTACGACGGCACGATCCGCGAGGACGACCAGATCGTCGTCGGCGGACAGGCCGGTCCGATCGTCACCGACGTACGCGCGCTGTTGCAACCCCGACCGCTCTCGGAGATCCGCTCCGACGACGAGTTCGAGAAGGTCGACGAGGTCGTCGCCGCACAGGGCGTGAAAGTCGCCGCGCCGGATCTCGACGACGCGATGGCCGGCGCGCCGGTCCGTGTCGTGCGTGACCGTCCGATCGAGGAGGTCGTCGCCGAAGTGAAGGCGGAACTCGAAGACATCCAGGTCTCCACCGAGGAGGAAGGCGTCACGGTGAAAGCCGACACGCTCGGCAGTCTCGAAGCGCTCGCGAGCACGCTCGAAGAGGCGGAGATTCCGATCATGTCCGCCGAGGTCGGCGATGTCGCCCCGCGAGACGTACGGATGGCCGAGACGGCCGACACCGAGAAACACCAGGCGATCCTCGGCTTCAACGTCGACGTGCTCGACGATGCACGCGAACTGGCCGAACAGGAGTCGGTCCGCCTGTTCGAGCACGACGTGATCTACCGGCTGATCGAGCAGTACGAGGAGCACGTCGAGGAGATCGAGCGGGCCCAGCAGGAGCAGGTTCTGGAGAACATCACCCGGCCGGCGCGGTTCAAGATCCTCGACGATCACACCTTCCGACAGTCCGACCCCGCGGTCGTCGGCGTCGAGATCCGCGGCGGTCTCCTGCGGCGAAACACCCGAATCGTCAACTTCGACGGCGACGAACCCGAACGGGTCGGCCAACTCAAATCCATCCAGGACGAGGGCGAGGACGTCGACGAGGCTCGGACCGGCGAGCGCGTCGCCGTCTCCATCGACGGCCCGACGGTCGGCCGCCAGATCAAAGAGGGCGACGAACTGTGGGTCGAGATTCCGGAGAAACACGCCAAGATCCTCGAACAGGAACTCGGTGACGACATCTCCGCCGACGAACGCGAAGTGCTCTCGATGTATCTCGACAAGCATCGGAACCGCGACCCCTTCTGGGGAAAATAATCGACTGCCTCTCCGGGTTCACCCAGTCTCAGGGCGGCGTGGTCCGCTTCACGGCGTCCGCAAAGACATCGAGAAAGGCGGGATCGTACTCATCCTCGACGTGGTTCACGTTCCAGAGACCCGATTCTCGAATCTCCCGGCTCCGGCTGTACTTCCCCAACCAACCGTCGGCTCGCGGGTCGACTGTCTCCTCCGCGACGTTGCTGAGCAGGGCAATGGCGTTCTGTTCGATGTACGCTCGGTCACTGTCCGCGCTCGGTTCGTCGTCGACGTCGACCCACAGAAACGGTTGCTCGCGGATGTACGTGCTCACGCGCCGTTCCAGGATGTACTCCTCGTCGCGTACCGCCGAGCGGTCGCGGTCGATGCTCGACCAGCGGTCGTCCCACGCTGGATACTCCTCGTGCAGATCGTACTTTGCGATGATCGCCTCGCCCACGCGTTTCCGGTAGACCGAGCCGCGGTGATTACCGCCGTGGGGATGGTCGCTGCTCCCGCTCCCGGTCCCGTAGTGTTGTTTGAGTCTGTCCCACAGCGACGTACCGCTCCCCGTCGAGACGGCGTGTGTTCCGACGCGGGTGACGCGTGACTGATCGCTCTCAGATCGGCTCTCGCCCGGTTCGAGAAAGAAGTAGACGCCACGGTCGGGCCAGTCCATATACCCGGTGCAGCGCTTCAACCGCCGGGGACCGCCGACCCGGGCGGCAACTTTCCCGAGTAGATCGTAGAACCGATCGAGATCATCTCGTCGAGACATAGCCGGGACATCTGTTCGCAGGTACAAATACGTGGTACGTATCGATTCGTCGGCGGGCCGTACCAGGGGCCCGTCCACAGCAATATCTATGTCCCCGCACTCGGTAAGCAGGGACGGAAGCCGATGATCGCAGACGACATCTCCGCTGTCACGTTCGACCTCGACAACACGCTCCTGGAGTACGAGCGTTCGCCCGGCGAGGTGCTCCAGCGGGCCTACGAGAACCTCGGTGTCGACCCGCTGTTTCCCGTCAGTGAGTACTACGACCGCTACGACGAGTTCGCAGCAAAATACGACTCGATGACGACACTCCGCGAGGAGTGTTTCGCGACGCTCGCGAGTGAGCGCGGCCACGAACCCGAACGCGGGCGGGCCGTCGCGAGGGAGTTCGAGGCCGAGCGCGACCAGTCCCGGGTCGCGTTTGTAGCCGGCGCGGAGCGGGTTCTGTCCGTCGCCTCCGATCGGTACCGGACGGCGATCATCACCAACGGCGCGGCCGACGCACAGCGGAAGAAACTCGCGGCGCTCGGTCTGGGCGAGCGAGTGGATGCCGTCGTCGTCGCCGGTGCCGAGTGCCCGCCGAAACCGTCTCCGAAACCGTTCGAGCGGGCGCTTGCCACCCTCGGAGTCGAGCCGTCGACGGCCGTCCACGTGGGCGACTCGCTGGAAACCGACGTTGCGGGAGCGAACGCTGTCGGAGCCGCTTCCGTCTGGATCGGTGAAGGGGACCCGGACCGGTTCGATCCGATCGCGACAGTCGGGTCCACCCAGGAACTGCTCGACCTTCCGTGGCTGTCGTGATGAGTCTCAGCGATTCGCCCACCAGTGCATCGGCGTTGCTCGGAGACTCTGTCTGTCGCTACCAACTGGACGTGCTCCGGTAATCCGGAGTTACCGGCGCTCGTCAGAGACAGTCCGAACAATCACGCCGAAAAATACTCGTGCCCGGTGGTCCCCCCTGACTACGGGATATGCACACGACTTACGCGTGCCGTTCTGTCGTCGTCGATTCCGCAGAGTCGCTCCAGAATTACGGCGTCTGTAGTCGTACGTCCGTTACCTGATGGATGTCGTCGCCGATTCCCTCTCCGTCACACTCCGGTTCGGGGCAGCGATAGTGCCAGCCGTCCTCCGTCGCAGTTCGCTCCGCGAACCGGCTCCCACACCGGTCACAGAACAGATCCCCGTCCTCGCAGTTGTCCCGGTGGAGGTCGAGTTCGAGTTCGGAGCTGAATGTCCGCTTGCAGTTACGGCAAGTATGTGGCATATTAGATATCTACCGCATTCTCTCTTAAAATTGTACCGGAACGTTTACTGCTGTCGATTTTCGCTGAGTACGTCGAAAATCGCGGGACTGCGACGGGATAGTCCGTCGCCTGTGAATCGGTCACAGCCGACATAAATCCCTCCGGACTGTTTCACAGAACATCCGCGGTTCTTCGACAATTGTCAGGCTCGGGTAGCACCCCCTCCAGCGGTACTCGGCGGGAGTTGACTCCCTCGGGGTCGAATAGTCTGGTAGGTCAGCGTACGTGCGCGCGTATAGTTGATCCCGGCAACAATTTCTGGTAAGGCCTCTCTCGGATCCGTGCGTATCCCGGAAAATCGACCAGAATTGGCAGAATCAGGGGCTATCCTGTCGGTTTGATAGAGTTCGGACGGGATGTACCGGCAACATAATCCGCCATAACTGAAGCGTGGCGGTATTCTCCGTGAGTGAGCGGATAAAGTATCCCGAAGTATTGGGGGTATACAAAGCGGCAGTTGCAAAAACTGTCGACGAGTTAACTTATGAATGCGCACAACTGCCGACGAGGTGTTCAGTCATGAATACAGTCGAAGAGTGGAAAGAGCAGAAACACCCGCTCGACGTGATCGAGGACGTCAAGCGGTACGCCGAGGAAGGAATGTCCTTCGAGGAAATCGCCGAGTCCGAGGGCGACGGCGAGTTCGAGCGCCTGAAGTGGGCTGGCATGTACACCCACGGCGTTCACGACGACTACTACATGATGCGGACGAAAGTCCCCGGCGGCTACCTGACTCCCGAGCAGGCCGAGGTCATCGGCGAGATGGCGACGGAGTACGCCACCGCCCCCGAGGAGTTCGGCGGTGAGGAACAGAACGACATCTGGGGCGACGCCTTCCTCGACATCACGACCCGCCAGGACATCCAGAAACACTGGATCGAAATCGAGGACGTGCCGGAGATCTGGGCCAAGTACGACGAGGTCGGGCTGACGACGATCCAGGGCTGCGGTGACTCCGCCCGGAACGTGCTCGGTTGTCCGGTCGCCGGCGTCTCCGATCACGAGGTTTTCAACGCACAGCCGGTCATCGACGCCGTCTCCGACTTCTTCACCGGCAACCGGGAGTTCGCCAACCTCCCCCGGAAGTTCAAGATGACGATCACGGGCTGCAAACACGATTGCGCCCAGTCGCAGATCAACGACGTGGGCATGACCCCCGCCAAGAAGGAGATCGACGGCGAGTGGAAGTACGGTTTCCACGTCAAGGTCGGCGGCGGCCTCTCGGACGGTCCCCGTATGGCCTCGCCGCTGGACGTGTTCGTGCTGCCGGAGGACGCCGTCGAGTTCGCCCGCGCCACCGCACAGACGTTCAAGGAACTGGGCGACCGGAACAACCGCGGCGTCTGCCGAATGCGGTATCTCGTCCAGCAGATGGGCCCGGAGAACTTCGAGCAGGCTATCCGCGACCGCAGCGAGGTGGACTTCCACGAGCGCGGCATCGACCTCACTGAGGGATACACCGGCGACCACGTCGGCGTCCACGACCAGAAACAGGACGGCCTGAAGTACGTCGGCTTCAACGTCATCGCCGGCCGGATGGGTGGCGACGAGTTCGCGGAAGCCGCCCGCGCGGCCGAGAAGTACGGCACCGACGAGGCCTCGGTCCGACTCGCGACCGACCAGAACTTCGTGCTGACACACATCAAAGAGGAGAACATCGGAGAGCTGATGAACGAGCCCTTTGCCCGCAAGTACAGGCCCGACCCGGGTCCGTTCTCCCGGGGCGCGGTCGGCTGTACGGGTTCGGAGTTCTGTAACTACGGCATCATCGAGACGAAAAACCGCGTCCGTCGGTGGGCGAAAGCCCTGGACAAGCGTATCGACACGCCCGACGACCTCGACGTCGTCCGGATGCACATGTCCGGTTGCTCGGCGTCCTGTGCACAGCCGCAGGTTGCCGACATCGGGTTCCGCGGCGAGACGGTCCAACTCGACGACCCCGAAGGCACCACCAACGAGGAGGGCGACAACATCGTCGAAGGGATGGACTTCGGGCTCGGCGGCGCGCTCGGCACCGACAACGAGTTCATCGACTGGGTCGAACACGCCGTCCCGGCGGACTCGGTGATCCCGGCACTCGAACAGCTGTTCGACGCCTACACCGACGAGCGCCACGAGGGCGAGCGGTTCTACGAGTGGTGCCGTCGGACCGACAACGACCGGCTCCGCACCATCATGCAGGGAGCAGACGCCAACGTCGCCGGGGGTGTCGCACATGGCGACTGAGGACGATCCGGAACTGGTCGAGGACGCCCCCGCCGTCGACGGCCGGGATCCGACCGTTGCCGAGACTGAAGCCGACTCCGAGCGGACCCTGCCCGGCGTTCCCGCCACCGACTCCGAGGGGACGAGCGTCCCGCCGATGTCCGGCGACGACGACCGGACGCGCGGACAGACGGAGACGATCTCCGCGGACGGCCCGGACGCAGACGACGGCTGCGGGCCGAGTTGTGGCTGTTCGAGCGGTACGGAGGCCGAACGGCCGGCGACCGACGGCGGCCGCGCGATTGCCGACGGTGCCGGCGCGGACGCCGCCGGCGGCACGCCGACGAACGTCGACGAAAACGGCGAACTCGGCGACATCGAGTTCACCGAGCCCGCGAGCGGCAAGAGCCAGCCCCTCCCCGGCGAGGGCCGCGGCGATCCGGAGCGACCGGACGAACGGGTCAACCTCCCCGGCGACGCGAAGCTTGAAACGCCGGGCTACGGCATCCGCGCCGAGATGAACGACATCGAGGAGCCGGACGACAAGACCTGGTTCATGGAACTGGACGAGGGCGTCATCGACGCCGGCCGCTGTATCCAGTGCGGCACCTGTGTCGCCGCCTGTCCGTCGGACTCCATCGGCATCGGTGACGACGGCCTGCCGGAACTCGTGAAGATGTGTACCGGCTGTTCGCTCTGTTGGGACTTCTGTCCCCGGGGCGGTCTGCGCTACGAGCGCCAGTGGAAGATCACCGGCGGCGAAGACAACGTCAAGGGCGCAGGCGACCCGATCACGGAGTTCTCCGCCCGCGTCGAGGAGGACTGGCGACACAACTCCCAGGACGGCGGTGTCGTCACGGGCGTCCTCATCCGGCTCATGGAGGAGGGCGAAATCGACGGTGCGCTCATCGCCAGCGAAAGCGACGAGGAACCCTGGAAAGCCGAAGGGTTCATGGCCACCTCTCCGGCGGAACTCAAGGAGAACACGGGCACCATCTACAACCAGACGATGGCGCTCGGTCACCTGGACTTCTCGAAGTGGGAAGACAAGTTCGAGAAAGACTGGGAGGACCTCTCGCTGGCGCTAGTCGGCACGCCCTGTGAGATCGAGGGCATCAGCGCGCTACAGGACTTCCAGTGGGAGTACGGCTCCCAGGAGGAGGGCGTCCGCGCCATCGACTACAAGATTGCGCTGATGTGCACGAAGAATTTCAACTACCAGCAGCTCATCGGCGAGAAGATCCAGGAAGAGCGCGACATCGACATCGACGACGTGGGCAAGATGGACGTGCTCCACGGCAAACTGATGATCGACGACCTGGAAGGCAACCGGATTCTCGAAGAGGACATCGAGAACTTCCACGACGCCGCACTCAAAGGCTGTGACGAGTGTGCCGATTTCACCGGCTTCTGTGCCGACCTCACCGTCGGCTCCGTCGGCTCCAGCGACGAGTACTCCTCGATCATCATCCGCTCCGAACAGGGCCTCGACGCCTGGAACCTGACGAAAGAACACCTCGACTACCACGACCTCGAAGACAAGTCCGCAATCGGGAAACTGCAGGGCTGGGACAAGAAGAAGGCCTTCGAGGCGCTCGAACGACCGTTCGATCCGGACGCGCCCCGGTTCATCGAGTACAGCGAGCACGTCGAGAACTACGGCGGCGAGCTGAACCCCCACGAAGCCGACCACTGAGCGCCGACCCGGCGGCTTCTGTCTTCACCTGTAACACCCGACGCTAAGTGGCTCGGCCACGTACATCGACTGTGATCTATCTCACCGACGGGCTGGTCCAGACGCTGTTGCGGTTCGCCAGCGAGCGTGACCCCGATTCGACGACGATTCCGCTCGCGGTGACCGACGCCGCGGATCTCCCCGACCTCGACTTGGACGACGAGACGCCGGTGTTCACACACTTTTATATGCCGAACGAGGGCTCGATCAACGCCGTCTTCGGCGTCGACCTCGGGACGCCCGCGGGCCAAACCCCCGGCGTGTTCGTCTCACACCCGCGCGGTGATCTCCGCGTCTCTAAACGGGACGACCTCAGAGAAATCGTCTTCGTCGCGGTTCCGCCGTGGGACGTCGACTCATTTCGGGCGTTCGACCGGAAAGGCAACCGCATCGAGTACGAAATCCTCGATGTCGAACCGCCGGAAGAAACAGCAGCGATGAACGGCGATCACTCGAGGTAGCCGAGATCCTGTAGCTGATCGGTGATCTCCTCGAAGTCCGCCTCTGTCAGTTCGTCGTGTTGCTGGTGCTGGATGACGATACTCCTGAGTAGAAACCGGACCAGATCGCTCGTGCTCTGAAAACTCGTCCCCTCGATAGTCTCCTCGACGCGATCGGCGAGATCTTTCGGGATCGAGACGGTGGTGTATTCGGTCATACCTCCCGTGAAGTGAGACGGCCTCAAAGGCGTTGTGCTCCCGCCGAAACAGCACAGTTATCCTCCCGCGAGTAGTGGTGTCTACACAGTGACCGAACTCCTCTTCGTAATCGGTATTCTCGTCGCAATGTTCGTCGGATACAATATCGGGGGTTCGACGACCGGTCCGGCCTTTGGGCCTGCTGTCGGCGCTGAAGTGATCTCGAAGGTCGCCGCCGCGGCGCTGTTTTCTCTTTCGTTCGCCATCGGTGCCGTGACGATCGGACCCGAAGTGATCGACACGCTCTCGGACGGCATCATCGACGGCGGGGGCGTCTTTACGCTCCGGACCGGCGTCGCGGTGTTGTTCTTTATCGGACTGGCACTGTTTATCGGAAACATCTTCGGCGTCCCCGCCTCGACGTCGATGACGACCGTCGGCGCGATTGCCGCGCTGGCGCAGGCGGCGGGGGCCTTGGAGTGGGCCGTTCTCGGCGAAATCGTCGTCTGGTGGATCGTCGCCCCGATCATCGGCTTCTGGGTCTCGGGGGTGATCGGCCGGTATCTCTACCCCAAACTCAACCGGATGGTCGCTATCGACGCCAGCGAGGGGCCAATCGTCGAACTCGACCGGTCGGGGGCGGTTCCCCGGGTGGTTCGAGGACCGGGAACGACCCGCCGTGAACTCACCGGCGTGGTGGTCGTCGTCGCTATCGGTTGTCTGATGGCTTTCGCCTCGGGCACCTCCAACGTCGCGAACGCGGTCGCGCCGCTGGTGGGTAGCGGTGATCTGGAGGTCGGCGTCGCGGTCGTGATCGGATCGGTCGCGGTCGCGCTCGGGTCGTTCACCATCGCTCGCCGAACGCTGGACACCATGGGGAGTGACATCACGGCGCTTCCGCTGACGGCGGCGATCATCGTCGCGTCGGTCTCCTCGGTGCTGACCGTCGGTCTCTCCGCAATCGGCATCCCGGCGAGTTTCGTCATCATCGCGACCATGAGTATCGTCGGACTGGGATGGGGGCGAGCGACCCGGACGACGACCGCCGTCGAGGGCGTCCGCGGCGAGGAGTCGACCACGGTCTCGGTCGGGTCGCTCGCCGGCGACGAGGAGGGCGAACAACTGCCGGAGATCGGCGAGGAGGAACCGGAGGACATCCCCGGCGCGAGCGAACTGTTCAACCCGTCGACGACCGCGCGGGTCGTCATCATGCAGAATGTCGTCCCGCTGATCTCGACTGTCGGAGCGTACGTGACCTTCGAGTTCATCCCGATTTTCGGCCTATAGGCGAGCGGAGTCGAGCGCGTCGAGGATCGCCTCGGGGAGTTTCTCCGGCGGATGGACCCCGTCGACGGCCCCCGTCTCAATGGCGTGTTCCGGCATCGATCCGATACTCGCGGTCTCCGGTTTCTGTGCCAGGACGGTCCCGCCAGCGTCGGCAATCCGTTCCGCACCGGCGGCACCGTCCCGCCCCATCCCGGAGAGCACGACGCCGACGAGCCGTCCGTCGACGGCGTTCGCACCCGATTCGAGGGTCACGTCCGCGGCCGGGCGGACGCTGTGGACTGGCGGGTCGTCCGTCAGCGAGACGAGCAGGCGATCGCCCAGATCCCGGTCGAGTTCGAGGTGGTGGCCTCCCCGGGCGACGACCGCCTCGTTCGGCCCGACCCGGTCCCCGTCGGTGGCTTCCCGGACGTCTAGGGCGGCGATCTTGTCCAACCGAGCGGCGAAGCGGTCGGTGAACTGCTCGGGCATGTGCTGGACGATGATCGTCCGCAGTCCGACGGTCCCGGGTAAGGCTCCGAGGACCGTCTGGATCTCCGAGGGGCCGCCGGTCGACGCCGCGACGAACAGCGTCGGCGGCGTCTTCCACTCGGCCGCGGCGAGATCCGGCGCGGAGAGCCGTTCGGGTGTCGTCACCGGTGCGGCGGCCTCGGCCGGCACCGACGCGCCACCCGACTCGGCCTGTGTCGGCCCGACGTCCGCCCGGGCGACGACGCTCACCAACTCGACGAGGTCGTCCGCGTACTCGACGAGGCTGGCGGTCACCTCGCCGTCCGGCTTTCGCATGAAATCGACGGCTCCCGCGTCCAGCGCGTCCAGCGTCGTGTCCGCCCCCTCTTCGGTGTATCGACTCAGCATCAACACCGGCGTCGGGTCGGTCGACATCAACTCACTCACCGCTTCGATGCCGTCCATCCCCGGCATCTTCACGTCCATCGTCACCACGTCGGGCCGGTGTTCGCGGACGGCCGCGACGCCTGTTTTCCCGTTTTCGGCCTCCGCGACGACTGTGTGGCCTCCTTCCTCCAGAATCTCGCGGATCTGCACCCGCATGAACTGCGAGTCGTCCACGACGGCGACCTCAGCCATCGGTCACCTCTCGGGTCGGCGTGTGTCCCATCATCTTTGCCCCCCAGTCACCACGTCTCGGTTCTGATTTCGACCCGCGTGCCGGCAGACTCACCGAGGCTCACCTCCCAGTCGAGCGCTCCCGCGGCTTCCTCGACGAGGGCGAGGCCGTTGCCTTCGCGCTCGGAGACAGTTGTGTAGCCGCGGCCGAAGACGTACTCCCGTTCGTCTTCGGGGATACCCGCCCCGTCGTCCTCGACGTAGAATCCCTCTCCGTCGGGTAACGGGCCGACTGTGACCGTCCTCTCTCCCTCCGTGTGCACGACGGCGTTCTCGAGCAGCTGGTTGAGCAACATCCGGAGTCGTTCCGGTTCGGCGTACACCGTCATCGGTTCGACCTCCAGCGAGGCCGCCGGATCGTCGAGCAGGTCCCAGCACTCCCGGGCGAGCACCTCCAGATCGAGTTCCGAGCGCTCGTCGAGTTCCCGACCGGCTTTGACGAAGAGCACCCCCTCGTCGGCCAGCCCCTCGATCTGTTCCAGCGCCGATTCGACGTGTTCGATATGCTCGCTCTCACAGTCCATCCGAACGAGATCGAGCCGTCCGGCGGCGACGTTGATCGGATTGCCGAGGTCGTGCGAGACCAGCGAGCGCAGATCTTCGAGTCGCTCGCGCTCCCTGTCGAGTTCTCGTTCGGCCGTCCGACACTCGAACCCGGTCGCGAGGAGGTCGCTGATTCGCTCGAACGTCTCGGCCGTCTCCCCGTGTGAGATGTCGCCGTCCGTGTACAGGTGCAAGACGGCAGTACCGTCGAACGCGGGCAGCGGAATCGCGACCACCGACGCGGCCCCGGCTATCTCGCCGGCACCGCGGAGTCGGTTGTACTCGGGACTGTCCTCGGCCGGGAGGATCTGCACTGCTCCCGACGCCAGGGCGCTCTCGGTCGTCGAGTCGGTCAGCCCCGTAATCGTCTCGGGGACCGCCGGTGAACCCGCGTGAATCCTGACTGTCCCGTCGGTACGTCCGGTCCGCCCGATCCAGGCAGCCCTGTTTTCGGGTGGGTCGGTGAGTGCGTCCGGAACCGTGTGGCCGAGCGACGCCCTGTCGTCCGCCTCCGTCACGGCTCGGGAGACGGCGGTGAGCGTATCGAGGAGCCACGCTTCTGGCCGTCGGCCGCCCGATTCGTCGGCTGTTCCCATGCTACAACTACCCGTCCCGAACGACAAAATACCCTTCCCTTGCGCTACTGCTCGGAACCGATCATCTCGAAGACATCGTCTAGCTCCGACCGTTCCATCTCCCCGACGAGGTCGTGTGTCTCCGCCCGGAGTCGGTCGCGCCTCTCGACGAGTGAGCTGTACTCCTCGTGGTGTTCGAGCCGGGAGTCGGTCATCTCCGCTTCCAGCGTGGCGATCTTCTGGGTGACGCGGTAGAGTTCGTTCAGCCGCTGGTCGTACGCCCCCATCTCCGCGAGTCGACCGACGACCTCCCGGAGTTCGGACTCGTCGACCGGCTTCGAGATGTAGTGGTCGAATGGCATCTCGACGATCTCGAACTCCGGCGCGACGGCGGTGACCATGGCCACACGGCAGTCGTACCCCTCGGCGCGGATCCGCTCTAACACCTCGTCGCCGGACATCTCGGGCATGTGCCGGTCCAGCAACACCACGTCGACCTCGTCGCTGATCTGTTCGAGGGCCTCGGCGCCGCCGGTCGCCGTCAGCACCTCGAACTCGTCTCCCAGCCAGATATCGAACGCCTGGACGACGCGTTCCTCGTCGTCGACCGCGAGGACGAGCGGGCGCTCGCTCATGTTCGCACCTCGAATCGCGCCCCGCCGGACGCGCTTTCGGTCGCGCTGATCTCCCAGCCGTGGGCCTCTGCGATCTCTGCGACGATGCTCAGCCCGAATCCGGTCCCGTCCTCGTTGGTCGTGTAGCCGTACTCGAACAGCTGGTCGGCGTCGGTGTCACCGAACCCCGTGCCGTCGTCGGCGACGTAGAATCCTTCCCCGTCCGCGAGCGGGCCTATCTCGACGGTGAGCGTCGCCGGGTCGTCCGCCGCGGACGAGCGACCGTGCTCGACGGCGTTCCGGAACAGGTTTCCGAACAGCGCCTCCAACCGCTCCGGATCCGCCGAGACGGTCGGCAGTGACTCCCCGAACGTGAGCGTCGCGCCGTCGGTGTCGGCCGTCGACCACGCCCGTTCACTGACCTCGCGCAGATCGACTGGCTCCGTCTCGCCGACCGCCTGACCCTGCTTGGCCAGTGAGAGCACGTCTTCGATCAGCCGCTCCATCCGGTCGTGGATCTCGTCGAGTTCCTCCAGCGCCTCCTCGTCGCCCGCTTTCGCGACGGCCGTCGTCGCTTTGGCTGCCTGCAGGGGGTCTCGGAGGTCGTGTGAGACAAGACTCGCGAACTGCTCTAGGCGCTCGTTCTGGCGTTCGAGTTCGCGCTGCTGCTCGACGCGCTCGGAGATGTCCCGCATGATCCCCGAGAAGATCCGTTTCCCCTCGTAGGAGTGTTCCTCGAAGGTGATCGACAGCGTCACCTCGTGGCCGTCCTTGTGCAGGGCCGGCAGCCGGATGTTGTTCCAGTCCAGTTGGCGCTCGCCCGTCTCGAGATACCGCTGGACCGACTCGAAGTGGTCCGCCTGGAACCGCTCGGGCATGATAACCGTCAGTTTCTCACCGACGAGTTCCTCCGGTTCGTAGCCGAACACCCGCTCGACCGCCTGGTTCGCGTACAGGATCGTACTGTTCTCGTCGATCGAGACGATCGCGTCGGAGCCGTTCTCGACCAGCGAGCGAAAGAAGTCGGTGTCCCGGACGAGTGACTCGAGTTCCGCCGCCGACCCACCCATCTCCTCTGACGATGCCATCTTCCCTGTACGTTTCCGTGCCATCTGCATCAGTGTTGTGGGCTCACACCGACCGATACGGCCCGAGTCGTGTCCCGTCCAACAGGTACGCCTCCCCGTCGTCGATCCCCTCCGGGAGAAACGGCGAGAGAAACTCCTGACCTTCGACGTTGATCCACGTCCCGCCGGACCGGTCGTTGAAGACGGGAAAGACGACGAGTTCGCCGTCGACGGCCGCGTCCGGGACGGCATCCGCGAAGGCCTCGGGGGCGAGTTGTCCCCGGAGCCAGACGTGTTCCATCCGGCCCCCGCCGACGCTGTCCTCCAGCCTGACGACCGGATGTTCGTGGCCCTGACAGACGATATCGGCTTCGAGTACCTCCCGGCTCGGCCAGGTGTGGCCGTGGACGAACCCCAGCGAGCCGATTCGCGTCCCCTGTGGCTCGGTGACCGTGATGGGATGGGCAATCTCGTCGACGAAGCCTTCGATCTCGCCGTCGTGGTTGCCCTTGACGAGCGTCACCGGGACGGCGAGGGCGTCGAACAGCGCGCGCAGTTCGTCCCGTTCGCTGTCCCACGGATCCCCGACGGCGTGGATCAGGTCGCCGAGGATGACCAGCCGGTCGGCGTCCGTTTCGGCGAGCAATCCGAGGACGCGCTCCCGGCGCCGCTGTGCCTGTGAGTCGAGTTCGACGCCCTCGACGCGCAGGACACTCTCGATGCCGGCGTGGTAATCCGCGATCACGAGCAGGCGCTCGCTCCCGGTTCGGGCCACGGCCGCCCGCTCGTCGGGGATCGGTTCGACGGACATTCAGATCGGTTTCAGCGTGTCGTCGTCGGGCTCGTAACACTGCCCGTCCATCAGCGCCGACTGAATCGCCTCCTCGACGGCCTCGCTGTCGAGCCCGTAGCGTTCGCCCATCTCCGCGATCAGACGCTCCCGGTCGGCTCCGTCGCCGTCGTCCAGTTCGCCCATGAGATCGACGACGGCCCCCTGCGGATCCTCGACTGACCGCTCGCCGCCGTCCTCACTCGTCGATTCAGCCGGATCGGAGCCGTCGTCGGACTCTGCTTCCACATCCTCTGGCTCGCTCGTAGCAGTCGATTCTCCGGGGTCGGCCTCCGGCTCCGCGTCCACGTCGCCGGCCGCCCCGCTTTCGAGTTCGCTGTCGGTCGAGTCGGTCGTCGTCGCGCCCTCTTCGCCTGCGCTCGGCTCCCCGCCAGCAGAACCGGGCTCCGCCGCCTCCCGGTCGACCACGTCGGGATCGGGCGTCTCGATGCCGGCACTTCCGGGTTCGTCGACCTCGGTGCCGGACTGGAACTCGGTGCCGAACTCCTCTTCGATCTCCTCGCGGGTCTCCTCTTCGAGTTCGAACTCCCCGGGCTCGAACTCTCCGAGGTCGTCGACCTCGCCCGAGTCGCCGGTCCCGCCGACGGGGTCCGACTCGGCTTCCGAACCGTCGGCGCTCAGCGGCTCCGAGTCGACGGGGTCCGACGACGGCTCCGCCGGTGCGGAGTCCGCAGGTGACCCCTCGGTCGGCTCCGTCGACTCCGGAGTGGAATCAGAGGGTCCAACGTCGTCCGAACCCGACGCCTCTGTCGGCTCCGTGGTCGAAGTCGACGAGTCTGGCTCCTCCTGTGCGGTGAGTTCGGTCTCTGTTCGCCCGCCAGCGGAGTCGGCTCCGCTCGAAGCGGGTTCGTCTGCCGTCGCTGTCGCGCCATCCTGGCTCGTTCCGGAGGCGTCCGAGCCGCCAGTCTCGCCGCCTTCGTCGGGCAGCGAGAGGGTCGCGGCCAGGTCCGCCACGGTCACGCGCCCGTCGGCATCCGGGGCGGTCCCGAACTCTCCGACCTCGTCGAGGTCACCGGAGACGGTCCGGGCCGCGTCGAGGGCCATATCACGGACCGCATCGAGATACGTCGGGGTGGTCCCGTAGTGGTCGAGCGCGAGTTCGATCCCGTGAGCCAGGCCGTCGTCCGCGCCGCGTTCACCGAGTGCCGCCCGCAGGTCGGCGGCGTCGAGCCGTAGCGCCGTGGTCATCCAGCGGACCCGGTCGACGGTCTGTTCGGCCGTCTGGACGGTCCAGCGGTCCCGCGTCTCGCCGTCGACCTCGCTGATCGACTCCGGGCGGATCGACGTGAACACCTGATCGGAGTCCTCCGGCTGGAAGGTCCGGGCCTTCCCGGTGACGGCGACGAACGTCGGCGGGTCGAGTTCTTCGAGGACGGCCTGTTCGTCGGGCTGGTACTGGCCGGCGTACAGGACGAAGGCGCCGGTCGGATCGACGACTCGCGCCCGGAGCACGTCGTCGCTGACCTGTTCGACCTCGGTCAACACGCCGACGACGAACAGCCGGTTCGCTCGCGCGCCGGTCGGCGTGATCACGTAGTTCGGCGCGCGCTCCTCGTCGCTCTCGGAGTAGTCGTAGTCGGCGGCCTCGAACTCCGCGGCGAAGATCCGGTAGGCGACCTCCCGCTGGCCGGCGCCGCTTCCCTCCGACTCGCTCATGACTGCACCTCCGAGAGCAACCGATTCGCACGCTCCGCGGGGTCCTCCGCGTGCTCGACGAACTCCGTCGCTTCGAGGTTCGCGCCGAAATCGTCGACGGTCAGCGAGCCCCGGACGCGGTACTCACGACCGACGACGGTGTCTGCGATGGACTCCGCGACGACTTCGCGGTCCATCGCGTCGCGGGCGTGCTCCATCGCCTCCTGCAGTCCGCCGCCGTAGACCTCCGCCGTGAGTTCCTCGTCGAGAACGACCGTGACGGTGCCGGTCCCGTCGTCGAGGATCGCCTTCGTCCGCAGATCGTCCTCGCCGTCGACTGCGCCGTGGCTCCGACACTCGCCGTTCTGGGTGACGCGGCCGCACTCGGGACAGCGCTCGATCAGCCCGGATCCGTCGCGGATCGCGACCACGTTCCCGACCAGTTCCACGTCGTAGAGGCCGCCGTGATCGATGGCTTCCCGGATCGAGTACCGCGGGGCCGTCTCCGACACCTCGACCGTCCGGTCCAGCGGGGTCACCGTCGAGAACTCGGAGACGTTGACCGAGGGGACGCCCCGGAACTCCCGGATGAACGAGTCCTCGATGCGGACGCTCGCGCCGGTCTCGACCTCGGGGCGAGGCTCCCAGTCGGTGAAGGGGAGCTTTCCGGTTTCGTCCGCGAGTTCGCCGCTCAGAATCTCCGTCTCGCCGTCGCGGCCGTCGATCGTTTTCGACTCGCAGTCGAGGATCCGGACCTCGACGTTGACCCCTCTATCTCCCGGCGCGAGGTCGGCGAGTGCGGCGTCACCGCCGACATCGTAGGGAACCTCCAGTGTCGATTCCTCGCGCTCGACGGTCGTCGACTCTCCGAGGTTGAGTTCCGGCTGGTCGTCCCACTCCCGGACGCCCGCGTTCCCGACGGTCAGCGTGTCGCCGGCTTCGAGGCCGAAATCCTCCCAGGAGGTGTAGGAAATCTTGCCGGTCTCGTCGGCAACCTCTCCCTCGAAGATGACGTGTTCCTCGCCGTTGTACTGGATCGAGCGTTTGCCGACCGAGAGCACGCGGACCGTCACCGACACGTTGCTGTCGGTGGTGTCGATCTCCTCGATGTGCTTCGTCGGCACCGAGTCGCTCGAACTCTCCGCCCCGTCGCCGTACTTGCGACGGAGGCTCTGTTTCGCTTCGTCGACTGGCACGCTGTACGACAGCAGGTTGTCGAGATCCTCTTTGACCTCCTCCTTGTCGACGCCGAGGTCGGAGGCGAGTTCCTCGGCATGCTCTTCAAGCTCCATGTCCCCCGGTTCGGCTCCCACTCCTAAAATCGTTCGTGCTCGCCGACCGTCGAATATATTCGGGAGAGTCGTTTCCACGCCGGACCGACTGGATCGAGATATGAGCCGACAACTGGACCTCAGCGACGAGGCCGTCGAGGACTACTACGATCAACTGACCGCCGCGCTCGCCGAGTCGTCGGAGATAGAGGTAGTCGCGGACGCCGATCCGACGATCACGCTCAGACGCTACGAGATCGAACACCGCCAGCGGCTGCAGTGGACGGTCGACCGGGCCGGCGAGGACTGGGCGGTCACCGTCGAGGCGTCCGAGGAGATGGACGAGACCGCGCTACCGGCGTTCGATGTCAGATCGATCCCGCCGCAGCGACGCCACTCGGTGCTGACGGGCACCTTCGACGGACTCGACGCCGGCGACGGCTTCGTGCTGGTCAACGACCACGACCCCAAACCGCTGTATCACGAACTCCGCTCGCTGTACGGCGACATCGTCGACTGGGAGTACGAGAGTCGCGGCGGCGAGGACGGCTGGCGCGTCGAAATCACGAAAACCGACTCGGCCGACGGCGACGACAGCGACGTACACACGAAATTCGACGTTCGCGAAATTCCCAAGCACGAACGACACTCGACGATTCACCACCGCTACGGCATGATTCCCGAGGGCGAGGTCATGGAGATTGTCGCGCCACACGAACCCCGTCCCCTGAAAAACGAGTTCGACCAGCAGTACGGCGACTCCTTCAGTTGGGAGGTCGTCGAAAAGGAGCCGAACAAGTGCCGCGTCCAGATCACCAAAGGCGGCGATAGAACCGACGAAAGCGCCGATCTCGAGGTTGTCCGGGAACTCGACGTCCGAGATCTCCCGCCCGCACAGCGCCACGAACAAATCTTCGAGGCCTACGGCGAACTCGAACCCGACACCGGGTTCGTACTGGTCAACGACCACGACCCCAAGCCGCTGTACCACCAGTTCGAGGCCGAAGCCGGGCCGGAGTTCTACTGGGAGTACCAGAAACAGGAACCCGGCGAGTTCAGAGTCCTGATCGGCAGATCCGAGGCCGACCCCGACAGCGTCCCCGAAGACGGCCAGCGGGCGCCATTTTAGCCGGTATCGTCGCCTCGGCACGCTCGTTAGTGGCATACTCTTAAGTCAGAATCCGGTGTAGAGACAGCAGTATGAGTGCCCAGCCACGGTCGAATTTACCGATACTGAGTGTGGAAGAAACGCCAACGAACGCCGGTGAGCGGCCGTGACGGCAATCGAACTCTCCAGCGTCACCAAGCGGTTCGGTCCGGTAACGGCGGTCGACGACCTCACGCTGGCTATCGAGGACGGCGAAATCTTCGGCTTCCTCGGGCCGAACGGCGCGGGCAAGTCGACGGTAATCAGCCTGCTGTTGG
Source organism: Halovenus carboxidivorans (assembly GCF_009831575.1). Taxonomy (GTDB): domain Archaea; phylum Halobacteriota; class Halobacteria; order Halobacteriales; family Haloarculaceae; genus Halovenus; species Halovenus carboxidivorans. The sequence continues at coordinate 960,874 of NZ_WUUT01000001.1, forward strand.
ATTTCATCCGGCCGACTGCGGGGACCGTCCGAGTGCTCGGCCGCGACGCACAGGCGGAGAGTCTCGCCGTGCGCGAGCGGACCGGTGTCCTTCCCGACGCCTACCACGTCTACGACCGGCTGACCGGGCGCCAGCACGTGGACTTTGCGATCCGCTCGAAGGGGACAGACGACGACCCGGACGCCCTGCTGGAACGCGTCGGGATCGAAGACGCCGGCGACCGGAAGGCCGGGACCTACTCGAAAGGGATGGCCCAGCGGCTCATGCTCGCGACGGCGCTGGTCGGAACGCCGGAGTTGCTCGTCTTCGACGAGCCGACGACCGGGCTGGACCCGACGGGTGCCCGGGAGATGCGCGATATCATTCGCGCCGAGCGAGACCGCGGCGCGACGGTGTTCTTTTCGAGTCACAGCCTCCACCAGGTCGAGGCGGTCTGTGATCGGGTCGGAATTCTCAACCGCGGGCGACTGGTCGCGCTGGACAGCGTAGCGGGTCTCCGCGAGCGAACCGGTGGTGGGGCCCGTCTGCGCATCACCGCCGATCAGATGTCGGACGCCGTCCTGAACACGCTCCGGTCACAGGATGGCGTCACGGCGGCAGAGGCCGACGGGCAGACGCTGCTGGTCACCTGTGACCCCGGTGCGAAGGCGGATGTCATCGCGACGCTCAGGGGATCGGGTGTCGATGTTGTCGACTTCGCGACCGAGACGACCTCACTGGAGGATCTGTTCATCGACTACACGACAGACGAACGGGCCGCCGCGCCGGGTGAGCAGCGATGACCTGGCAGGCCGTCGCCTACAAGGATTTCCAGGACGCGATTCGCTCGCGGATGCTGCTGGTGCTCACGGCGCTGTTTGCCCTGTTCGTCGGGTTGGCCGCGTTCGCCTACTCGGAGCTATCCGGCGGCGACCCCTCCGGCGGCGGGTTGCTGTGGGCGCTGTGGGGACCGTCCGCGCTGCTGGTCCCGATCATCGCGATTCTCGTGAGCTATCGCTCCGTCGCCGGCGAGCGCGAACTCGGCAGCATGCGGTTCCTGCTCGCCTTACCGCACACGCGACGCGCCGTCGTCTTTGGGAAGGTCCTCGGTCGGACGGCTGTCGTCGCCGTTGCCGTTCTCGCCGGGTTCGCTATCGGCGGTGCGATCATCTACGTCTCCTACGAACTCTCACCGTTCGCGTATCTCGGGTTCGTAGCAGGGACGATCCTGCTCGGGCTGGTGTACGTCAGCGTCGGCGTCGGTGTGTCGGCGGTGACGGGCTCTGTCTCCCGGGCGGCGGCGCTCGTCGTCGGCCTCTTCGTCTTCGTCCAGTATCTCTGGAGTTACTTCTGGCTGCTCGTCGTCTACGTCACAAACGGATTCGAGGTCCCCGGCTTCGAGGAGTTTCCCGCGTGGTTCGACGTTGCCGCCGCCCTGGGTCCGGGCGTCGCGTACAACGAACTGATGGTCTCGATTGCCAACCGCGATCCGAACAGCGACATCATCTTCGCCGGCCAGCTCGACGACGCGGCGATCCAGCTCCCGGACTGGTACCCGCTTTTCGTCTTCGCCGGCTGGACCGTGGTAACGCTCGGGATCGGCTACTGGCGGTTCGAGCGCGCGGATCTGACCTGACTCCCGCCCGTTCCAGTACGTTTATTTTTCGCAATCAGGTATCAGGAAACAGGATGGACCAGTGTCCCCACTGTGGTTCCCGTATCGACGACGGCGTCAAATGCCCGAACTGCGGGCAGTCCCTCGACTCCCTCCCCGAATACTCCGAAGCGACGACCGACCGTCCGGCAGTCCAGCAGAGCCGCCCTCCGACCGAAGTAGACAGCACCGTCGCTCCAATTGGCGGGGTCGAGCCGACTGACGGCCCCGGATCGCGCGAGGACGCCGACCGCGACGCGGCGGATCAACAGGCCGACAGAGACGCCGAGAGCGCCGGGCTGGGCACTTCGATCAGCCGCCGTGCCCTGCTCGGCGGCGCGGGTGCGTCGGTCGCGCTACTGGGCGTCGGCGGAGCGAGTTGGCTGTATCTGCGGGGCGGCGGTGCCGGCGACGATATCGTCCGGTCGTACGTGGATGCGATGGCTACCAACAACTGGTCACAGATCGAGCGACTGTATCACGAGGACTCTCCGGTCATCACGCAGATCGAAGAGAGCCAGGAGTTCGACGACTACGAGGGGTTTCTGGAATCGCGGGAGGTGCTCGAAACCTGGGAGCGACTCGAGCCGGAACTCGACGGTATCCAGGAGTTTTACCACGCGACGGAGGTCACCGAACAGTCTGCGAAGGAGATCAACGTCCAGATCAAAGCCGACGCCGTAGAGATGATCGACGAGGTTCGGTCCGTCATCGCTTTCGTTTCGGTCGAAGTCGGAGCTATCGACGAGGGGCGGGAGGACGCCGCCCAGTACTACCAGGACGGTCGGCTGAACCGGCCGTTGACCCACAATCTCGTCTCCATCGACGGTCAGTGGCACCTGTGGACGGTCCGCGGTATCGGACGGTTCAGACGACGGGGTTCGTGACGGCGAGACGACGATTTTTTCACAACTGTGGACCGACGTTCGCTGATGCCTGAAATCGAAAAGATCCGTGTCTATCCGGTGAAGGGTCTCGACGGGATCGAACTCGAACAGGCGGAGATCACCGACGGCGGAACGCTCGCCTACGACCGCGAATTCGCCCTCTTCGAGGACGACGAGATCGTCAACGCCAAAGACAGCGAGAAGTTCCACGACCTCTCGACGACGTTCGACCCCGAGCACCGAGAACTCGAAGTCACCGCCCCGGACGGCGAACGGCTCTCCTTCGCGCTCGCGACCGACGCTGATCGGGAACGCGCACAGGAGTGGTTCAGCGAGTACTTCGGAACGGAACTTCGGCTCCGACGGAACACCGAACTCGGCTACGTCGACAGACGGACGATGGGGCCCTCTGTCATCAGCACTGCGACCCTCGAAACGGTCGCTTCGTGGTTCGACGACCTGACCGTCGAGAGCGCGCGCCGCCGCCTGCGCGCGAACATCGAAATCTCCGGCGTCGAGCCGTTCTGGGAGGACCGATTCGTCGGCGACGACGCCCCCGTATTCGAGGCCGACGGCGTTCGGTTCGAGGGCGTGACGCCGTGTGGCCGGTGTGTCGTCCCCCAGCGGGATCCGGACACCGGCGAGCCACTCGAACAGTTCCGTCGACAGTTTATCGAGCAGCGCCGCGAGAGCTTCCCGGAGTTCGCAGACGAGGCGGCGTTCGATCACTTCTACACGCTGATGATAATCACGCGGATTCCAGAATCCGACCGGACGGAGCGCCTCGCCGTCGGTGATCCTGTCGAGGATATCGAGGCGGAATGAGGCGGATCGGTCGACTGGTCACCCGCAGTTTTTCGTATGGGGGCCTCGATAGGGGTAGACGATGACAGCAGACGACGATTATTTCGACCGATTGGTCGATGTCGACGCGCTGGCCGAGTTCCTCACAGAGGAACTCGGTCCCGTCGAGGAGTACGACGTATATCGCCACGAAGAGGGGCACTCGAACGAGACGCTGTTTGTCGACTGGGGGGACAGGGAACTCGTTATTCGGCGGCCGCCGCCGGGCGAAACCGCCGATACGGCTCACGACGTCCTCCGGGAGTACAAGGTCATCGACGCCTTGCAGGAGACGGACGTTCCCGTTCCGCCGACAGTCGCCGCCACGGACGACCACAGCATCATCGGCAGCGACTTCTACGTCATGGATCGACTGCGCGGTGCGGTGTTACGGGACTCCGAGCCCGAGACCTTCGCGAACGAACAGGCACGCCGTCGGATCGGTACCGAACTCGTCGACACGCTCGCGTCGATTCACGAACTCGACTACGAGTCCGTCGGACTCGGCGAGTTCGGTCGCCCGGCGGGGTACACACAGCGACAGGTCGACCGCTGGGGCAAACAGCTCTCGTGGGCCTTCGAGGTGACCGCCGAGGAGCGAGAGGTGCCGACGCTTGAGACGGTCGGGGAGTGGCTGCAGGAGAACTGTCCCGACGAGCACCCGCACACGCTCGTCCACGGGGATTTCAAACTCGACAACGTGATGTTCGATCCGGAGCCACCCGCGGAACTGCTCGCCGTCTTCGACTGGGAGATGGCGACGCTCGGCGACCCACGGGCCGATCTGGGCTGGATGCTCTCCTACTGGCGCGAGGAGAAAGACGAGACGACCAGCCGCGAGGAGTTCGTCAGCACGTTCATGACCCATCCCGACTACCCCACGCGGGAGGAACTGGTCGAGCGCTGGGAGGACCAGACCGGCTACGAGTTCGAACACGAGCGGTTCTACCGGGCGCTGGCGGTGTACAAACTCGCCGCGCTCGGCGAGATGTTCTTCAGGCGGTACCTGGAGGGCAACTCCGACGATCCGATGTACCCGCGGATGGAACAGCAGGTGCCGGACCTCGCGGACCGCGCACTTCGAATCATCGAAGGCGATGAGCCGTTGTAACACCAGATACTGACAGTATCTCCCCAATTCTCACCGTCGTTTTCGAGAAATTCCGAGGAGTTTCCAGCATCTGTGTCGATTGACGGAGCCCAAAGGTACAAACGGGAAGCCGGCTCACAATGACATATGGAACCCCGGACAGCAGTGGTCCTCGCCGCCGGAGAGGGGACGCGGCTACGGCCGCTGACCCAGAACCGCCCGAAGCCGATGCTTCCAGCGGCGAACCGGCCAATTCTCGAACACGTTCTCGACGCCCTCGTCGAGGCAGGTATCGAACGGATCGTTCTCGTCGTCGGCTACCGGCGCGAGCGCGTCCAGAGCTACGTCGGCCCGACCTACCGAGATGTCCCCGTCGAGTACGCCGTCCAGGGCAAACAACTAGGCAGCGGACACGCCCTCTCACAGGCGGCCGACGTCGTCTCCGAGCCGCTGTTGGTCGTCAACGGCGACCGACTCATCGAGTCCTCCGCCGTCGAGGCCGTCGCCACGGCGTTCAGCGAGTCCGGCCGCCCGGCCGCGATGGCGGTCATCGAGCGCGATCAGGCGAGCCGATATGGCGTCGTCTCGCTGGACGGCGACGAGGTGACGGAGTTGGTCGAGAAACCGGACTCGGAGGGACACGGCCTCATCAACGCGGGTGTCTACGCCTTCGAGGAGACGATTTTCGAGGAGATCGAAGCGACCTCCAGACAGTCGGGTGAACTCGCGTTGACGGACACGATCAGCCGACTCATCGATCGCCAGGCGGTCACCGGCGTTCCGATCGACGGTCTCTGGGTCGACGCGACATACCCGTGGGATCTGCTCTCGGTCGCGCAGGAGGTCTTCGAGCGGGGGCAGACGAGCGAGCCCGAATCAGCGCCCGGTGTCTGGGTCGACAACGAGGTCGGCGTCCACGAGGACGCGACTCTCCAGCCGCCGGTCGTCGTCGGCCCGGACTGTGAGATTGCCGCCGGGGCGGTGGTCGGACCGAACGTCGCGCTCTCGCGCAACGTCACCGTCGGCCCGAACGCGACGGTCGAGCGCGCCGTCGTCGACGAGGACAGCCGCATCGGCCACGGATCGACCGTCATCGACGCGGTCATCGGACAGGACACGGACCTGGGCGTGGGAACGACCATCCCCGGCGGACCGAGCGACGTTCGCGTCGGCAACCAGATCCACGAGGAACAGCAACTGGGCGCGGTTCTCGCGGACCGGGTCGAGGTCGCGGGGGGCGTCTCCTTCGAGCCCGGGACGCTCGTCGGGACGAAGGCCACGCTCGGGACCGGTGCACACGTCCGCGGCCACGTTCCCATCGGTGCGGAGGTGGTCCGCTGATGTGTGGCATCATCGGCTGTATCGGTCGCGGCGGTGAGACACTCGATACCCTCGTTCACGGGCTGGAAAATCTGGAGTACCGCGGGTACGACTCCGCCGGCGTCGCCGTCGGCGGCGACGACCTCGGCGTCCGGAAGACCAGCGGCAAGATCGAACAGCTACGGGAGATGCTCGACAGCGACCCCGTCTCCGGCACCGTCGGCATCGGACACACCCGCTGGAGCACCCACGGCCCGCCGACCGACGAGAACGCCCACCCCCACCAGGACTGTACTGGTGGCGTCGCGGTCGTCCACAACGGTATCATCGAGAACTACCAGAGCCTGCGCGACGATCTGACCGCCGCAGGACACACGTTCACGAGTGACACGGATACCGAGGTCGTCCCCCACCTGATCGAGGAAGAACTCGACCGGGGTGCGACGCCCGAAGAGGCCTTCCGGACTGCAGTCGGCCAACTGGAGGGGAGTTACGCCATCGCCGCGATCATCGACGGCACCGACGCGCTGTTCGCTGCTCGAAACGATTCCCCGCTCGTGATCGGTGTCGGTCTAGACGCGGAGGGCACCGGTACGATCGACGTGACCGAGGGGCCGTACTTCATCGCGAGCGACGTCCCCGCCTTCCGCGAGTTCACCGCACGGGTGATCTACCTCGAAGACGGCGAGTTCGCGCGGTTCGACGACGGCATCACCGTGACCGACGCCGAGGGTACCCAGGTCGAGAAAGCCGTCGAGACCATCGAGTGGGACGCCGAGGAGACCGGCAAGAGCGGCTACGACCACTACATGCTCAAGGAGATCAACGAACAGCCACGGGCGCTCAGACAGTGTCTCCGCGCCCGCGTCGACGAACTCGGGAGCTCCGTCGACATCGACACTGTCGGTGATCTCTCGCCGTCCGGCCTCCAGTTCGTCGCCTGCGGCACCTCCTATCACGCCGCGCTGTACGGCGCTCGCCTGTTCGAGCAGGCCGGGATCCCCGCGCGGGCCTACCTCGCCAGCGAGTACGCCACCTCACCGCCGCCGATCGGAGACGACCTGGTCGTCGGCATCACACAGAGCGGGGAGACCGCCGATACGCTCTCGGCGCTTCGCGAAGCGAAACGCCGCGGCGCGGAAACGCTCGCGGTGACGAACACCGTCGGTTCGACCGCAACCCGGGAATGCGATCACGCGCTGTACATCCGATCCGGGCCGGAGATCGGCGTCGCGGCAACGAAGACCTTCGCCGGCCAACTCGCCGCCCTCAATCTCTTCGCGCTCGCGACCGCCGAGGACAGCCAGACCCGTCGGTCGGTGATCCCGGCGTTGCGCGACCTTCCCGGCGACATCCAGAGCGTACTGGACAACTCGACTGCCGCGGAGATTGCCGAGCAGTACGCCGACGCCGAGTCGTTCTTTTTCATCGGGCGCCGGTACCAGTACCCCGTCGCTCTCGAAGGCGCACTGAAACTCAAAGAGATCAGCTACGAACACGCCGAAGGCTTCGCCGCCGGCGAACTCAAACACGGGCCGCTGGCGCTGGTGACCGACCAGACGCCGGTCTTCGCGCTGGTGGTCGGTGACGGCGAAATCGCCCGCAAGACCGTCGGCAACATCAAGGAGGTCGAGGCCCGCGACGCACCGGTCGTCGCGGTGACGGACGGACAGAGCGACGCGGAGTTGTACGCCGATCACGTCCTCGAAATCCCGGAGACACACCCGCGGGCGGCGGCGCTGTTGACGAACGTCCAGCTACAGTTGGTCGCGTATCACGTCGCGAACAATCTCGGGCGACCGATCGACAAACCCCGAAACCTCGCGAAAAGCGTCACTGTCGAGTAGAACAGACTTAGTTCGGAGTCGTCAGGTGGGCCGGTTTCGCGATGACGGTCTTCTCGACGTCGCCGTCGGTAATCTCGACCTTGTAGGCCTGGCCCTGCTCACCGATGACGGTCCCGACTTCGCCGTTGAAGCGCGGGTGGAACCGGCCTTCCTGCACGCTCGGGTCCAGCGAGAGGTGGACGGTGTCGCCCGCCTCGAACTCCTCGACGGCCTGCTGTGGCGGAGAGGTTCCCTGATCCCGTGGATCGTTCTGGAGTTTGTGCCGCGTGCCCTGCTGTGGTCCATTCGAGTTTGGCATTCGTAGGGCCTTCTAAACCAGTCGGCGTTATAAAACGTGCGTTCCGTCCCCGGCGACCCGTTCCGATGGGTTTAAGCAAGGCCACCGGAAATTCAGGGGTGGAGGGCTCGTAGATCAGTGGTAGATCATCCCCCTGGCACGGGGAAGGCCCCGGGTTCAAATCCCGGCGAGTCCACTTCCTTCGCTCACTGCGTTCGCTCAGTCGTTCCCTCGCCGACCTCCGGCTTCGCTCAGTCCCGGCGAGTCCATTTCTGAACGAAGTGAGGAAACGACGAGCCGAGCGTCGCAAACTATTCTGTTTCGCTCAGTCCCGACGAGTCCACTTCCTTCGCTCACTGCGTTCGCTCAGTCGTTCCCTCGCCGACCTTCGCGAAACCTCCGGTTTCGCTCAGTCCCGACGAGTTCCGACTCACGACAGATGTCCAACACACGAACTACGTTCGATACCAGTCCGACTGCTATCTGTTGACAGGCGAGTCCAGAGGTGGCTTCGGGACCGGACTGATCGCAACCTTCGTCTCGGCCTTCGGCGTTCTCCTCGGAGTGGTCCTCGCCTTCATCAGTGCCGTCTGTTGGGCAGCCGACCCGTTCAAACCCCCGGCGGCACTGTGCTCCGGGTTCGGTTCAGCCCTCGCCTTGGCTCTCAGCGGCGGCGCGGGACTGAGCCAACTACTGGGGATCCCGGCGTCGGTTCTCGTCCTCGTCTGGGCCGGCTTGACCGTTCGCGAGCGTTCGATGGCGGAGAGTTTCCACGAACGGATGACTTCGTAGCTACCGTCGGACAGCCCTGCCGTCTCTCACCTGGCGGAATATGCGTACCGAACCGGTGTCGTGAGATCCCTCCTCCTCCACGGCTTTGAAAACACTGAGCCTCGGACGGGTATGCAGCGTATTCTTGTGTATACTCTCGCGCGAGAATCCCGCTGACCAGTTCGCTCGGTGCAAAGTCGAGTCCGTCGACGATCTCGAACAGCCCGTCGAGGACGCACTGGAGAACATTGTTACCCCGAACGTCGAATCGACGCTCGACGAGCCTACTGAGTTCGGTGTTCTGATCAACTACCTTGGTGCGTATCCCGTCTGGAGCCTCCCGACTGACGAGCTATCGGCTCCCAAACTCGACGATTCAACTACTGAGTTTGGACAGGCACACCAGCTATTGGAATCGAGAGGTGACCGACCACCGCCGATCAAAGAATACTGGGATTCACAGGCTGTCGATGATTGATCTGAGAGAGACATCTACGATGCTATTACGCAAGTCGTGACCAGTCAGTACGGGACACTCACGTACCGGATGACAAACTCGAAGAGAGCGCGGATGGGCTAGCACTCTTAGTCATGAGGGAAGCCCACAGTGCTGAACTTATCGAGGAGAACAACGATGAAGAGTGCCATTCAAGGCTGAGGAAACTGCTCGGGCTCGACTTATCCTCTCAGACCACACCGGACGGTTGTTTCACGGTGGTACGTTTTAACCCGGAAATGGACATCAATTGATATATGTCCATTAGAAAGACGTTTTAAGTATGAAGCGGCGAAAGTATCTTTCAGCAGTAAGCGTTGTATCAGCAGCCTCATTGAGTGGGTGTTTATTCAATCTCAATCAGTCAACAGTCCAGTTAGGCGGCGTTGTCGCTGCAAACTATCGTGACGAGACACAGAGTCTAGAGATTACTATACGCGAAGATGACACAGAACACCAGCATGTGGAGTTAGATCTACCACCCGCCTCGGAGACCGAAGATGGATTTGCTATTCAGGCTCTAGAGTGTACGTGGCCTGCCGAGGAGGGTGCTTTTATTATCGAGAGCAGAGCCAACGATGAAGAATTCACCTTGGACTTAGCAGCTGAGACTGCGGATCGAGAGTCGAATTGTTTTGTTGTTTCGGTCACCATCGATAGAATCTTTTCTGGATTAGGTTGGTCTATTACGCCGTGCGAAGACGTTTCTAACCCTGACACCAACGTATTGTGTGGATTTGTCGACGAGTGAATCTCCGGCGAGTCCACTCGGGTTTTCTCGCTGTGTCGGAGAAGCAACTGACACGTTATAATTATCTCGTATAATCTCTCCGAGTGTAACTACCGCGAGCGATAATATTTATGCGGTACGTAGACGCACAAAATATTCACCACATAAAATTGATTGGACAACTATGGACATCGAAACCACGCGCCGGTCAATGTTGGTGCTGTCTGCTGCGGTCACCTGTGGCTTCTCGGGGTGTTCGACCAGCGAGGGGAACAAGTCATCAAACTCAGATAATAGCCACGCTGAAGAAACAAATAACACGGAAGATACTGGTTCATCAGGTGGATGTGATATTGAACTCCGGAGAAAACAGGGAGAGGCACCCCCGATTGAGACAGTTGTTTCAGATGAAGAGTACGAGTCACCCTGCATAACTGGTGCGACAGAGGCGGCATACAACGAAATTCAACCGAAACTGCCGGAGGAAGGGACTGTGACGGGGACATCCTCCTTCACGGCCTCTGGCGGGGAGTCAATTATACGGATAATTATCTTTGGCGAGTGTAGGAGATCAAACATCTTTGCGGATGTCGTTTCGATCACTCCAGAATCTGTGCTCGTGACTGTACTGGGAGAAAGTGGCGAAAATAGAGACTGTAGAACCGAAATATATGTCGAAGAGAACATAGAGGGCAGTGATTGAGCACGATTTTAATTCTCAGGCAACAGTCAGGAACCGAGAGAGTTCCGTTCGAAGAGAATTCGTGACACTCGCGTTTCCCGCCGAACTTCGGTTTTTTTATTCCGTACGTTGTTCCTGATTTTGGTCAGAAGCCCGAGTGAGTGCGCTCTGTTGAGCCACTTGGTTTTCCGACTCGTCTCTCACAGACTCCGCCCGTTCGTCAACCACTCGACGGCGGTAGGTTACAGCGAGTGGTGTTAGAACCCGCTATCTCCTCTGCCGACCTGCTTTAACTCTCTCATCAGAATTTGTGTTTTATTTATATATGCCCATCCTTTTACTCCTCGCTAGTGTGATACTAACACATGAGGCTCCGAGAGAGTTCGCTATCAGTCGTCCTCTTCGGCGCTGTGTTGTTCTCTTTCGCCACAGCGTACCATCTATTCGAGATTTTCACTATCAACTCGGTGCTGCCACCGATTGTTGCGTGGCTTATGGACGGGGGACTGGCGGTCGGGGTGATCGTTCTGGGGTGGCGGCTCACCGAGGCGGAGTTCTCTGCCGCGGAATCCGAGACGACAGTCCGCTGGATGCTCGTTGGGGCCGTCGCGGGCGGCGCGTTGATTGGGATGACGTTTGTCGTCCGACTCGTCGAGGGGCGAACGCTGTCTGAGCCGGTCTTTCCCCTTCTCGTCGGTATCAACGGCGGGGCACTGTTGGCGACGTTTGCTGGCTACTACGCTGCTCGCTCGGAGGCGGCAGCGCGACGGTTCGAGGGAATATTCAACAACACCTACCAGCTCACCGGCTTGCTGGCGAACGATGGCACAATCGTCGAGGCGAACGAGACGGCCCTCTCGTTCGGAGGGTTGGCCCGTGAAGATGTCGTCGGCAAGAAGCTCTGGGAGACTTACTGGGTCGAGCCATACACGGAGTCACAGCAGATCATCGAGGCGGCGGTAACTGACGCGTGCGAGGGGGAACTGTTCAGAGATCAGATCAAGATCCGCGGCGAAACCGGGAGCGCGATCATCGATTTCTCGGTCCGACCGATGTACGACGACTCGGGAGAGGTCGTCCAGCTCATCGTGGAAGGACGAGACATTACGAAGATTCAGCGCCAGAAGGAGTATCTCAGTGTCCTGCACAGGTACCTCCGGCACAATCTCCGGAACGACCTCAACACGATCCAGGGGTACGCGGTGCTACTGCTCGAGAAGTTAGAGGCCGAACCACACACCGAGCGTGCCAGGACGATCCACCAGACCGCGACGGAACTCAGCCACTCCTCGGAACTCGTCAAGCAGGTCTCCGAGGTAACGGGTGAGGAGAGTACCGACGTATACCCTCAGGAGTTAGCCCGTCTCGTGAACAGAGGATGCGACCAGGCATCGATTGCGACCTCACGCTTCAGCGTCGACGTCCCGTCCGGACAGACTGTCTACGTCGACGACCGGATTCATCTGATGTTCGAGGAGTTTCTCAACGCACTCGGTGACCATCTCGAAGACGACGGCGAGATCAGAATCACGCACGGTCAAGGGGACGAGCAGGTTCACCTGGAGATTAGCTGTCGTGGATTCACCATCCCGCCCGCGGAGCTTTCGGCGTTCGATTCGGTGAACGAACGCACCAGCACGCACCACCCGGACGGGATCCGGTTCTGGCTGCTCAAGTCCGTCGTCACGGAGTGTGGTGGACGTATTACGTACGACACGCGGTCCGGTGAGGGAACGAACATCACGCTCACGTTCGTCGACGGTTCCAAGGAGATGGAAGTGACTGTCCCGCCAGTCCAGCAGACGGCCGGCTAAGTGGGCCCGTCCGCTCTCGACTTCTGTTGCAGGCGGCCCCACATAGATCGTCCTCTCTCCGACTGCTTCGGTACAGTTATCCCATCTCTAGCCCACGTGTGGAGTATGACTGCACCCATCAGCGAACAGCTCCCGGCCGACGAACTCCGGGAGGAGGGACAGCGGAAGATGGAGTGGGCTCGCCAGCACATGCCGATTCTCGACTCGCTGCGCGAGGAGTTCGAGGAGAACCAGCCGTTCGCGGGCGAGCGCATCGGGATGGCGATGCACGTCGAGGCGAAGACGGCGGTTCTCGCGGAGACGCTCGCCGCGGGCGGCGCGGAGGTCGCTATCACCGGTTGTAACCCGCTCTCGACGCACGACGACGTGAGCGTCGCGCTCGATGCCGTCGACGGGGTCACCTCCTACGCGAAACGCGGTGTCGACGACGATGAGTACTACGAGGCGATGGAGGCGGTCATCGACCACGAACCGACGATCACCGTCGACGACGGTGGCGATCTGGTCTTCGCGATCCACGAGGAGTACCCCGAACTGATCGATACGATTCTGGGCGGTTGTGAGGAGACGACCACCGGCGTCCACCGACTGCGCGCGATGGACGACGACGGTGCCCTGGAGTATCCGATGTTCGCGGTCAACGACACGCCGATGAAACGGCTGTTCGACAACGTCCACGGCACCGGCGAGTCCTCGCTCGCGTCGATTGCGATGACGACGAACCTCTCGTGGGCCGGCAAAGACGTTGTCGTCGCCGGCTTCGGCTACTGCGGGAAAGGCGTCGCGCGCAAGGCCGCCGGGCAGAACGCGAACGTCATCGTCACCGAGATCGACCCGCGACGGGCCCTCGAAGCCCACATGGAAGGGTACGACGTGATGCCGATGGACGAGGCCGCCGCCGAAGGCGACGTGTTCATCACGACCACCGGCAACCGCGACATCATCGTCGACGAGCACTTCGACGCGATGGACGACGGTGTCGTTCTCGCCAACGCCGGCCACTTCGACGTCGAAATCGATCTGGAGGCCCTCGAATCCAAGGCCGTCGACAGCTACGAGGCCCGCGAGGGGATGCAGGCCTACGAGATGGCCGACGGTCGTCGCCTCCACGTCCTCGCGGAAGGACGGCTCGTCAACCTCGCGACGCCGGTCTCGCTCGGCCACCCCGTCGAGGTGATGGACCAGAGTTTCGGTATCCAGGCCGTCTGTGTCCGGGAGATCATCGAGAACGGCGACGAGTACGACGCCGGCGTCCACGAGGTTCCGGACGCCCTCGACCGCGAGGTGGCGGAGATCAAACTCGACGCCGAAGGCGTCGGTATCGACGACCTCTCGGACGAGCAGGAAGAGTACATGAACAGCTGGCAGCACGGCACCTGATCCCCGGAGCCACGGTCTGCCGTGTCTTTTAGTGAGTCCGGCACGGAGTAGTCGGTATGACACTCACGCTGTACCGACTGGAGGGCTGTCCGTTCTGCGAGATGGTCGTCGACAAACTGGACGAACTCGACCTAGAGTTCGAGAGCGTCTGGGTCGAGGGGCTGCACTCCCGGCGAGACGAAGTCAAACGGGTCTCCGGCCAGCGAGCCGTTCCGGTGCTGATCGACGAAGACCACGGCGTCACGATGGCCGAATCGGAACGCATCAACGAGTATCTCGAAACGACCTACGCCTGATCGTCCAGCGCGTCGTCGATTTCCTCGTCGTCGAGGCTGTGCGGGTCCAGCCCCGGGTCTTCGACGCTCGGCGCGCCAATCGCGAGTACGGTTCCGCCGCCCTCGCTGATACAGCGGTGGCCGTGGCCGATCATCGGCTCCGCGACCCACGCCGTCCCCGGCCCGGCCTCGACGAACTCCTCCTCGTCCGACCGGCCGAGTTTCAGCGAGAACTCCCCCTCCATGATGTAGTAGACCTCCTCCTGTTCGGAGTGCGCGTGAAACTGGATCTCCTCGCCCTCCTCGAAGTACCACAGTTTCAGCGACACGTTCTGGAGGCCGAGTGCCTCGTCCAGCGCCCGAATATCCAGATCCGGCGGAATCTCTTCGATCTCCGAGAGATCTGTGATCGGTACATCCTCCGTGTCGGCGACGTTGTACTCCATACGCGTTGGGTCCACGACGCCCGGGGACAAATAGCTACGGCCGGGCCGAACAACGAGACTTATACCGCCTGACCGTTCGGAGTTCTAGTATGAGCGAGAGCAGTCCAGATTGGTCCCGACGACAGATTCTTCAGTACGGGGGAGTCGGTGCCGCTCTGGCAGTGGCCGGCTGTAACAGCCCAGGTAGCTCGACCGGGGACGGCTCGGAGCAGCAACCGGGTAGCCTGGCGGCACAGTTCGAACTCGCCGGTAACGGGGCGGAGGGGTTCCGACCGTGGCTCGACCCGGCGTTCACGATAGATCCACAGACCGAGGGACGGCGCCGACAGCTGTACCAGTTCATCGACTACGACCTGATCCCCAGGCAGGGGATGGAAGAGCAGAAACAGCGTCGCGCCGCCTACGCCGAGCGGATCGGGATCGCTCCCGAGAGCGTCAACCGGGAGCTTCTGCTCGGCCCGGTCGAAGGTGCCCTTCCGTATCGCGCCCTGTTCGGTTCGTTCGACAGCACGACACTAGTCCAGAGCTTCGAGAACAGTGATTTCCAGCGGACGGCCGAACCCGGTGAGTTCGTCGTTTTCGACGACACGTTCGCGATCAGCGACGAGGCGATCATCGAACACCCGAGCGTCGTCGACCTTATCCAGGGACGACAGGAGGAGAAGCCGCCGTTCGAGGGAATCGACGAGGAGATGGAGATTCTGTTAGATCTCGTCCCCGCCGGCCCGCAGGTTACGATCAACAGCCGAGACGACCTGGACGACGTCGTCGTCGACGGCCTGACGATCATCCGGCTGAACGGCTCGGTCGCCACCTACTCGATGCGGACGCTGGTCTTCGAGGACGAGTCGGCGGCCACGAGCGAACGCGTCCGAGAGCTCGATATCGAGAACAGCGCCCGAAACGAGGTGCTGACCGAGGAGATCCACGGTCGGGTCGCGATGATCGAATCACAGCGGAGCGGATAACCGCTACTGCTGGTCGTCGAGTTGCTGTCGCGCCTGCTCGAAGTGATCGGCTTCGACGGTGATCGCCTCTGCGCGCTCCTGTGCCTCTGCGGGCTCGATTTCCGTCGCGACTTCCCGGACGGCGCGCATCGACGCCTCACGGACGAGTGATTCGAGTTCTGCGCCCGAGTAGCCGGCCGTCTGTTCGGCCAGCGTATCGATGTCGATCTCCTCACCGAGCGGGGTGTCTGCGGTGTGGACGGCGAGAATTTCCCGCCTGGCGGCCTCGTCGGGGTTCGGCACTTCGATGTGCTGTTCGAGGCGGCCGGGCCGCAACAGCGCCGGATCGAGCTGGTCGTAGCGGTTCGTCGCCGCGACGACGACCAGTTTCGGGTGTTCGGCCGCCCGGTCCATCTCCGTCAGTAGCTGGGAGACGACCCGCTCGGTGACCTCGTGGCCCTCGCCTCGACGGTTCGCGACGGCGTCGATCTCGTCGAGAAAGATGATCGCGGGGGCGGTCTGTCTGGCCCGGTCGAACAGCTCTCTGATCGTCTTCTCCGTCTCGCCGACGTACCGATCCAGAAGCTCCGGCCCGGCGACGCGGATGAAGTTCACGCCGCTCTCGCCGGCAATCGCCTCCGCGAGCAGGGTCTTCCCGGTTCCGGGCGGACCGTACAACAGCACGCCGGACGGCGGATCTGTCGACGCGGCCTCGAACAGCGGGCCGTACGCCAGCGGCCACTCGACGGCCTCGCGCAGCCGGTCTTTCGTCTCGGCCAGTCCCCCGACATCCGCGAAGGTCGTCTCGGGTGATTCGGCGACGTACTCCCCCATCGCTGAGGGGTCGACGCCGGTGAGAGCCGTCTCGAAGTCATCGGCCGTGACGGTGAGCGTCTCGATCCCCGGACCGTCGGAGTCGTCTGTCTCCCGCTCGGTTCGACGGAGCGCGACCATCCCGGCCTCGCGGGCCAGCGAGGCGATGTCCGCGCCGACGAACCCGTGGGTCCGGTCGGCGAGCGCATCCAGATCGACGTCCTCGGCCAGCGGCATGTTCCTGGTGTGTACGTCCAGAATCTCCCGTCGCCCCTCGATTCCGGGCACGCCGATCTCGATCTCGCGGTCGAACCGCCCGCCCCGACGCAGCGCCGGATCGATCGCATCGACGCGGTTCGTCGCCCCGATGACGACGACTTCCTCGTTCTGTTCGAGCCCGTCGAGCAGCGTGAGTAGCTGCGCGACGACCCGGTTTTCCATGTCCGCTTCTTCGTCGCGAGACCCGGCGATCGAATCCACCTCGTCGAGAAAGACGATTGCCGGGGCGTTTTCGCGGGCGCGCTCGAAGGCACCTCGGAGCTGTTCCTCGGATTCACCCTTGTACTTCGAGACAATCTCCGGGCCGTCGATGGTCTGGAAGTGGGCGTCGACCTCGTTGGCGACTGCGCGGGCGATGAGCGTCTTTCCCGTTCCGGGCGGCCCGTGCAGCAACACGCCTTTCGGTGGATCGATCCCCAGCCGCGTGAACAGCTCCGGCTCGGACAGCGGCAGTTCGATCATCTCCCGCACTAACTCCAGTTCCTCGTCCAGCCCGCCGATGTCCTCGTAGGTCGTTCCGGTCTCCGGCTGGTCGTCCGACTCCCTGCCGTCGTCGGGCGCGGGCTCCCCTGGCGAGGCAGTCTCGGGGTCGACCCGCACGCTCGTCGATTCGGTCACCCTGACCGATCCCGACGGCGTCGTCTCGGTCACGACGTAGGGGCCGTAGCCGTCGATCCGGACCTGTTTGCCGACCCTGACGAGTCGGTCGACCAGCCCCTGTCTGACTCCCTCGTCAGCGGGGGCGTCGTCGGCGTGTTCCGTCGCGGGTTGGAGGGTTACTCGGCGGGCGTCCTCAACGGAGGCTTTCTGGACGCGGACGGTATCGCCGATGTTGACGTCGATACTAGCTCGCGTGTCGCCGTCGATCCGAACGATTCCTTCCTCGTCGTCGCTCGGCCAGACCTTCGCGACGGTCATCTGGTCGGCCTCGATGATGATCGGATCGCCGCTCAACACCCCGAGTTCGCGCTGGATGTCCGGGGACAGGCGGGCGATTCCCCGCCCGGCGTCGCGCTTGCGGGCACCCTCGACGCGGACCTCGACGGCTCCGTCACCGGTTGTCATTACCCGCCGTACGGCCGGCAGTTAATTAAGCCATGCTCACCGTTTCCGGAGAAACGACTATATCGGATTGTCACAGAGCTTCGAATATGGTCACGACAACCACGCGGGACGAGATGACGTGGTACGAGTGTGAGTACTGTGGCCTGCTGTTCGACATGGAGGAAGACGCACGGGAACACGAACAGAACTGCGACGCCGAGGAGCCCTCCTACATCCAGTGATCACTCCGCCGGCAGGAGTTCGTAGGAGTGTTCGCTGAACTGGTCTTCTTCGAAGACGAACACCCGACCGGACAGGTCCGGTTCGACGACGATCTCGCTCCGAAGGTTGCCGCCGCGGACGATCACCCCCGGGAACAGTGTCGTCTCCTCGCCGGCCTCCAGTAGCACCCGGCCGACGCCGGTCCCCTCCAGGATCTCGGCGTCCGTCCGGCGTTCGTTGACGTACAGCAACACGCCGCTGGTCTCCGACTCGTCGACGACGAGCACGTGGGTGTCCTTCCCGGGGGCGGTCTCGTGAGGCGACTCGACCCGCTCGGGCACCCCGCGGTAGAGCACCTCCCTCCCGTCGGTGTACTCGACGACGACTCCCTCCTCGACGAGGTCGACCGACAGCGTATCCGGCGGTACTTCCCTGAAATCGCTCATACGAGGACTTCGCCGTCCGTGAGTAAAAACGACGGTATTCTCACTGCTGGGGACCGCTCTCGAACGCAGTTCGGGCCGGAGCGCAATCACCACAAGTAAGTACTGTCGTGTGGGAGAGTGAGACAGGATGGAAGGGCAGGCAGCCGCGCCGGCCGCGGGAACGGTGCTGAACGCGCTCGCGACCGGGACCGGGTCGGCCTTCGCGATCGACGAGTACACGACCGCGACAGTCGAACTCACCGACGAGGACGATGTCACCGGTGAGATCGACGGTGCCGAGGACGCCGATACCCGACTGATCGAGCGCTGTGTCGAACTCGTCACCGACCGCTTCGGCAACGGGCAGGGCGGCCACGTCGAGACCGAGAGCGAGGTGCCGATGGCCTCGGGGTTGAAGTCCTCGAGCGCCGCGGCGAACGCGACCGTGATGGCGACCCTCGACGCTCTCGGCGCGACGGACCGGATCGACAGGGAGGACGCCGCGCGGATCGGCGTCAGCGCGGCCCGTGATGTCGGCGTGACTGTCACGGGTGCGTTCGACGATGCAAGTGCGAGCATGCTCGGCGGCCTGACCGTCACGAACAACGACGAGGACGAACTGCTCGCGCGGGACACCCCCGACTGGGACGTGCTCGTCTGGACGCCGCCGGAACGGGCGTTCAGCGCCGACGCGGACGTCGAGCGCTGCCGACAGATCGCTCCGATCGCGGAGGTTGTCGCCGGTCTCGCCTTAGACGAGCGGTACGGGCAGGCGATGACGATCAACGGCCTGGCTTTCTGTGCGGCGCTTGGCTTCCCCACCGATCCGATGATGGAAGCGATGAGGACGGAGGGGGTCTCGCTGTCCGGAACTGGTCCGAGTTTCGTCGCCGTCGGCACCACCGACCAGCTCGAACCCGTCCGCGAGCGCTGGAACGACCGCGAGGGAACAGTCTGGCTGACACACACGCAAACCGAGGGGACACTGACAGATGTCTGAACACGACGACGACCGCGACCGAGGAATCGACCCGCAAACGATGTCACTCGACGAACTCCGCACGGAGATCCGCGGGATCGACCGCGAAATCGTCGAGTTGATCGCCCGCCGAACGTACGTCGCCGACACCATCGCCCAGGTCAAAGACGAACGGGGGCTCCCGACGACCGACGAGGAACAGGAACAGCGCGTGATGGACCGGGCGGGCGAGAACGCCGAGCAGTTCGACGTCGACGCGAACCTCGTCAAGGCCATCTTCCGACTGCTGATCGAACTGAACAAGGTCGAGCAACGAGAGAACAGATAACGGCCGGACGAATCAAACGTTCGTCCACCGAGTCGCGGAAAAGTGTTTATTTTCTACTAGGAATATTAGGAGTAGGGCAATCAGTGTCCGGCTCTAACAGTGACATATGAGACCAGCAGACACGGCACCGGAGGGAGAACTGTACGAATGTTTCGACTGTGGGCGTCGCGTCGAAGACCCGGAGACGGCCCGATGCGAGGGCTGCGGTGGACGGCTCAGAAACCTCGGCAAGCCGCGGGATCTGTAGCCCCCACGGCGTGATCCTCACGGCGGGGTTCGATCCCGGCGGCGAGAACTGGTCGTGACAACCTCCGTCGACGGCCAGGAACGAGTCGTCTACCGCGACCAGTATCGCCCAGAAAACTGCCCGTCGGCCCGTCACTCCTCGCGGTCGCGTTTCTCCATCCGCGCGACCAGATCGTAGGGACTCTCGCCGTGCCGGATGCCGTCGAGGAGCGCGAACGCGTCTCCCGGCGAGAGGAAGTGACTCGTCACCGCTCGGCCGAGCGGCGTCGGTTCGAGGCCATCGATGAAGTCGTATTCGAGCAGTTTCCCGAGCGCGTGTTTCGTCGGCACGTCACCGACCATCATCTCGTTGAGCCGTTTGGCCTGGTTGCCACCGACCGTGACGTTCGCGAGCGTCTCCTCGACGGCCGCCGCCTCGTCGTAGCGGGTCTGTACGGGCTCCATCTCCCCTTTGAGCAGTTTGAACGCTACTTCGTCTTCGGTCATCTCCTGGCTGCCGTGGTAGCTGCCGTCCGGTTCGACGAGGAGGTAGACGGTCCCCTTGTCGTGGTAGTCCGGTCGCCCGGCCCGGCCGAGCATCTGGTGGAACTCCTGGACCGAGAGCCACTCGATTCCCATCGCCAGCGAATCGAAGATGACCTGCGACGCCGGGAAATCCACCCCGGCGGCCAGCGCGGCGGTCGTCACGACCGCCGACAGTTCCTGGTCTGCGAACTGCTCCTCGACGCGGGTTCGGCGTCGGTTGTCCAGTCCCGCGTGGTAGGGTGCAGAGGAGTAGGTCAACTTCCGGGAAATCTCGTGACAGCGCCGCCGGGAGTTGGTGAAGATGATCGTCTGGCCGCGATACCCTTTACTGGATTTCTGGTCGAACGCCCGCTGTGTGAGTTTGTCCTCTACGTCGATCTTCTCGCGGCCGTCGAGGAAGGTCACGTGACGCTCGATGGGGACGGGCCGTTCCTCGAACTCGATCAGCGTGGCTTCGAGCGCCTCGGCGAGCGTGCCGGGGTTGCCGACGGTCGCGGAGAGGTAGATCCACTGGGTATCGCCGCTGCTCTTTTCCCGGCAGTAGTACTTCAGCCGGGAGATCAGCCCGTCGAGACGGTGGCCACGCTCGCCCTCGCCGAGGGTGTGTACCTCGTCGATGACGACCGTCCCGATGTCACCGAGTTGCTTGTTGGTCCGCAGCGCGTGATCGACTCCCTCGTAGGTACCGACGATGATGTCGGCGCTCGGATCGAACTGCTCGCCGTCGTCGTTGATCCGGCTCGCACCGACGCGCAACGTCACGTCCGCAATATCGCCGTAGCGGTCCTGGAACTCGCCGTACTTCTGGTTGGCGAGCGCGACCAGCGGCACCAGAAAGAGCATCTTGCCCTCGCCGTTGAGCACGCGGTCCAGCCCGGCCATCTCCCCGACCAGCGTCTTCCCCGTCGCCGTCGCGCTGACGACCAACTGATCTTCGCCCTCTGTCGCGCCGTTCTCGACGGCGAGGCTCTGGACGGGCAACAGCGTGTCGAAGCGGTCTTCGAGTTTCTGCTGGATACCCGGATGCAGCGACAGCGAATCGACGGGCACGGGATCGACGTCCTCGACCGTCGGGCTGATCTCGTCGAACTTCGTCAGCTCCGGGTCGAGGTCGCCCTTGAGGAGGTTGACGATCCGTTCGAGATCCTGCACCTCGAACAGAAGCGACTCCAGGCGCTCCTGTGCGGTTCCGGTGATGTCGCCGTGGTAGGCGAGCTGTCGGTCCAACTGCTCGCGGGCGCAGTCCGGACAGACCGTCTCGTTTTCGGTCTCGATGGCCGTCTCCGAGGTGATCGGCGAGTAGGTGCCGCTCTGGGCACAGAGCCGACAGGTTCGGACGACCTTCGCGTCAAGTTGGTAGCCGTCGAGCAGTTCCCGAAGCTCCTCGCGCCCCCGCGAAGAGGTCTGCTGTGAGACGCGGATGCGGTCGGCGCGGCGGGCGAGTTCGACGAACTCGTCGGGACTGCGAAGCTCCTCGTTCGAGCCGTCGACGACCCTGAGCCGGGCGGGTCGTGGCCCGGCGCTCGTCTCTTTCACTTCCAGGAAGCCGGTGAAGACGCGACTCCCTTCTCGCTGGACGACCACCCGATACTGGTCGTCGTCTTCGTGGAGGAACAACGTATCGACCCGCGCGACCTGCTGTGACACGACGCCTAGTACGGGCAGGGAGTATTTGAGTGGTACGAACTGCTCCGCGCTGGCCCGCTCACTCCACCAACTGAATCTCGTCGTCGCCGGTCGGCACCGCACACAGGAACACGCCCGGTTGCTCGCCCTCGTTGCGATACCAGTGGACCGCGCCGGCGGGGATGTGGACCGTATCTCCGGCGGTAACGGTGTACTCCTCGTCTTCGATGCCGACGACGTACTGCCCCGAGAGGACGTGCTGTTCGTGTTCGACCTCGTTCGTGTGTTCCGGCACCGTCGCGTCCGGATCGAGAACGAACCGTCGCAGTGCAACGTTCGGTGCACCGTGGTCTTCGTTGACCAGCACGCCTTTAGACATCCCCTCGGCGGCGTCGACGGACTCGTATTCGATCTCTCGTGCCCGACGGACCAGCGGTGTGGATGCTGACTCAGCCATACCCGACGCTACGGCGGCGGTCTGCATATGCGTTCGGCCGGTTGCGGAGTCGGGGTCGCGCCGACGATTCCCTCGCGGTGCTCAGTCAGCGGGTTCGGTCTCGTACCGCTGGATGAAGTCGATCCGCCCCTCACCGACGAGCAGGACGACGGCCAGCCCGGAGCCGACCAGCGCGAAACTCGCGAGCACGGCGAAGAAGGCCCCCAGTACGAACTGATCGAGGACGAACCCGCCGACGGCGATGCTCGCCGCCCCGAACCCGAACTCCGCGAGGTAGGTGTAGCCGTAGGAGAGACCGCGGCTGTCCGGCGGCGTGTACTGTGCGACCGCGACCTGATAGAACGGCTGGATGACGAAGAGGAAAAATCCGAGCACCCCACAGAGCACGACCACCGCCGCGATGCCGAGATTGGAGACGGGCACGAACGCGAGCGCCAGCACGGCGAGGACCACGAAGATGCCCGCGAGCCCTCGTTCGACCGGCAGTCGGTCGGTCAGTTTTCCGCCGGCGTACTGGCCGGCGATGCCGACGACGAGCAGTCCCACGTAGATGTAGTCACCTGGTTCGATTCCGGTCAACCCCGCCGTGAGTTCGATGCCCTCCATCGCGGGCAGGCCCTGCAGAATCTCCGGGAGGAACGTGAGCACGCCGCGGTAGAACAGCCCCTCGAAGGCGACGAGGACGAACACGACCAGAAACGCGCTGGCAAGCAGGCGGCGACTGTTCGAGAGGAACCCGGACAGCGTCAACGCCTCCTCGTCCTCGGTATCGACGTCGGAGTCGACGGCCGCGGTGGTGTCGAACTCCGCGCGGAGGCCGTACAGGAAGCCGACGACGGCCGGCAGGGCGAGCAACGCGGCGACCAGCGGCCAGTCCAGAAAGTACAGAAGCGTCGCGGCGGCGAAGGGGCCGAGCGCGATCCCGGCGTTGCCGGCCATGCCGTGGTACGCGAACACCGTTCCCTGCTGGCTGGCCCCCGTACTAATCAGTGCCATCCCTGCCGGGTGGTAGACGCTCGCTGCGATCCCCCACCCGATCAGCGCCGCGCCGACCAGATAGACGGAGTTCGCAACCGCGAGGGCCATAAACGACAGCGACATGCCAGCGAGGCAGGCGAGGACGAGCCGCTTCGGGCCGAATCGGTCGGCTAACACGCCCGCCGGGAGCGCACCGATTCCGAACGGTGCGTAGCCCAACGATATAATGAAGCCCAGTGTCGCAAGACTGACATCGAACGAACTGTGCCACGTGACGAGAAAGATCGGAATCGACAGCTCGAACCAGTGGACGAGGCCGTGGCCGAGCATGGTGAACCGCGCAATCGCCCGGTCGTTAGGGTTCAGTGCCATCGGAGTTGACTGAGTAAACACGGTGGAGTCACTTAGCCACACTGACTCGGGTCCGCCGTAGGCGGTACGTACCCCGACGTAGGTTCCTGATGTGGCCGTCGTAATCCATACCAAAATATACATTACGACCAGTGATAATCATTTATGCAACATGTCGCCGCGGAACTCGCGCCCCCGGACCCGCCGGCAGTTCCTTCGGCTAGCCGGCTGTGCAGTCGGTTCCGGGGCGGTTCTGCGGGCGTCCGACGGGGCCCGCGCCGCCGCGACGGCGGACTGGCGGTTCGACACCGGCGGCCCCGTGTTTTCCTCTCCGACCGTCGTCGACGGGACGGTGTATATCGGCTCGCAGGCCGGCGGCGTCTACGCCCTCGACGCCGAGACGGGCGTGCGGATCTGGGAGTTCGAGACCAGCGAACCGGTCGATAGCTCACCGTTCGTCGTCGACCGGGGCAACGAGACGGAGCGTCTCGTCCTCGTCGGCTGTGAGGATACGAACCTCTACGCGCTCGATGCCATCTCCGGGGAGGAGCGGTGGCGCGTCGAGACCGAGGGCCGAGTGCAGGCCTCGCCGGTCGTCGGCGCCGAAACGCTGTTTTTCACGAGCGACAGCGACGGCCTCTACGCGGTCGACACCGCGGACGGCCAGCAGCGCTGGTTCTCGGAGTACCAGATGATGAGCGGCGCCTCGCCAACAGTCGTCGAAGACGCCGTCTTCGTCCGCGGGCAGTCTCTCCGCGCGCTCGATCCGAAATCCGGCTGGCAGCGCTGGCGCTTCGACCTCGGCAGCGGCACCTACTCCTCGCCGACCGTTGCCGACGGGTCGGTGTACGTCGGTGACCGCGAGCGCACCGGCGGCCCGAACTCGGCCGGTAACGTCTACGCGTTCGATGCGGAGACCGGCGACCGGGAGTGGGTCTTCGACACCGACGAGTTCGTCGACTCCTCACCGACGGTCCACGGCGACACGGTCTACGTGGGCGGGTGGAAGACCCGGCTCAGGTCCGACGACGGCGGCAGTGCGACGGGGTCGGTCTTCGCGCTCGATACCGACGACGGCAGCAAACGCTGGCAGTTCGAGACCGGCGGCCGGGTCCTCTCCTCACCGACGGTCGCCGGGGGCGTCGTCTTCGTCGGTAGCTGGGACGGGACGGTCTACGGGCTGGACGAGTCGACCGGCGAGCAACTGCTCGCGCTCGACACCGGGGGCAAGGTCAGTTCGTCACCGACGGTGGCCGACGGACGCCTCTACGTCGGCAGTAACGACGGATACGTCTACGCCCTGTCGGCGGGTGTCAGCGGGACGAGTTCCGACTCCCGGGTCCAACTCGGGACCCTCGGCCACACCGGGAGCAAGCGTCTGCCCAACAGTTTCAAACCGAGCAGCCGCCTGGACGGTTTCACCGCACGGGCGCTCGGGGCCGGGGGGGCGCTCGGGTTTCTCGCGGGGAGCGGTCTCCTCTACTGGGGGGAGGACCGCCTCGATTAGACGTGTTCGTCGAGGAAGTCGACGACTTCGGTGTACGCCTCGATCCGGTTGTCGAGCTTCGAGATGCCGTGGCCCTCGTCCTCGAAGATCAGTTTGCGGACCGGGACGCCCTGCTCGCGCGCTCGCTCGACGATCTGTTCTGCCTCTCCGACCGGCACTCGCGGGTCGTTCGCCCCGTGGAGTACGAACAGCGGCGCTTCGATGGCCTCGATGTTGTTCGTCGGGCTGATCGATTCGAGGAACTCGCGGTCGTCTTCGAGCGAGCCGTACTCGGCCTCTCGTAGCTCTCGCCGCCACGAGCCGGTGTTTTCGAGGAAGGTGACGAAGTTCGCGATGCCGACGACATCGACGCCCGCCGCCCACAGCTGTGGGTACTCCGTCAGCGCGGCGAGCACCATGAACCCGCCGTAGGAGCCGCCCTTCGCGACGACCCGGTCGGGGTCGACCGCGTCGGACTCTGCGAGCCACTCGACGCCGTATTTGATATCCGTGACCGAGTCCATCCGCTTTTCGACGTCGTCGAGGTGGGTGTACTCGCGACCGTAGCCAGAGGACCCGCGGACGTTCGGCTCGAACAGCGCGTATCCCTCCGCGAGGAAGTACTGCCGCAGGCCGGAGAAGGAGGGCCGACGCTGGCTCTCGGGGCCGCCGTGGATATCGACGATTACCGGCGCACCGCCCTCGGGGACGGTGTCGGGCAGCGAGAAGAAGGCGGGAATCTCCCGCCCGTCGAAGCTCTCGTACCGGACGAGTTCCGGTTCGACGAACTGCTCGCTCGGGATTCCGGCCGTCGACGCCCGAGTCCAGCGTGTCGCCGCGCCGTCCGGATCGCCCGCGAGCGCGGCGTCGTCGTCGGCCACCTGCCGCAGCGCGGTCAGATCCACGACAGAGACGTTGGTGTTGTGTCGGCGGCCGGACGAGGACAGCGCGAACCGGTCGCCGTCGGGTCCGAAACTGACGCCGCCGGCGACGTTCCCCGGGAGTTCCGGCATCGGCAACTCGCTGATTCCGTCCTCGGTCAACTCCCCGAGCGTGAGATCCGTGTAACCGTCGACGTTGCGGGAGTAGACGACCGTTCCCGTCTCGTCGTCGACCGCCACGCCGTCGACGTTCCACTCGCCGCCGGACCGGAGTCGCTCGACCTCGCCGCTCTCGGGGTCCATCCGGGCGAGATACAGCGTCTCGGTCCCGTCGTCGGTGACGAGATACAGCCACTCGCCGTCCGGCCCCCACTGGACGCTCGAATAGCGGATATCGCCGTCGTGTGGGGTCAGGTGACGACGCTCGCCCGTCTCCAGATCCAGCACGTACACGTCCTGATCGAAGTTCGAGTAGGCCTCCCGGAGGAGCAGTGACTCGTCGCCGGGGTGCCAGCCGTTGACGCTCAGCCAGCCGTCGCCCTCGAAGACGAGTTCCGCCTCCTCGCCCACCGCGTCGCGGTCCTGGACGTAGATGTCGAAGACGGACTCGTCGCGACGGTTCGAGGCGAAGGCGAACCGTTCGCCGTCGCTGCTCCAGCCGCCCCAGCGGTGTTTCGCCTCCGGCATCCCGGTCAGTTCGGTGATCGTTCCGTCCGCGTCGAGTCGGAACAACTGCATCCGCTCGTTGCCCCCGTCGTCCATCCCGAACACCATCTCGGGCCGTTCCGGGGCGTAGCTCACGAACGAGACGGGTTCGTCGTAGAACGTTCGCTGGACGGGCCAGGCACCCGGCTCGTCGAGTGTGTACACCTGCGCGACGCCGGTCGCGTCGAGCAGGAATGCGAGCCGACCGTCGGGACCGAGCGAGGCCCCGTACGCGGCGCGGACCGTCAGGTATCGTTCGAGATCGTAATCGCTCACGCCCGTGTCCAGTGGCGGCGCGCACATAGCGTTTGCGTGCCGCCGGGGTGAGCACAACAGCTACGCTTATCAAAATCGCCACCGAAGGTGTAGATATGCCCGCGATCGACCTCGACGAAGACACGGTCGAACGGCTGGATAACCTCCGAATCGACGACGAGTCGTACGACGAGATCATCAACGAACTCATCAACATCTACGAGGCCGAGGAGCTGACGCTGTTCACCTCCGAGTGAGCGGTCGGCCCCGACAGCCGATCACTCCAGACGTGTCCGGTCCGCGGCTACCCGGGCCGCCCGGTCCGCGAGGTCGTCGGGTTCGGCCTCCCGGACCCGCTCCAGCGGCGGCCGTGTCGCCGGCCGATCGGGTGCCAGCCGGTGACAGCCGGTATCGATCGTCGAGTCCGGGTACGTACCGATCTCCTGTGCGCGCTGGCTGATTGTCGACTTGTCACGAGCTAGCAGCGGGCGGTGGACCGGTAGCTCCGTCGCGGCGCTCGTCACCCGCAGATTCGCCGTCGTCTGGCTCGACTTCTGGCCGACCGACTCCCCGGTGACGATTCCGACCGCGTCGAGATCCGCGGCGACTTCCTCGGCGACCCGCAGCATGAACCGCCGAACAACGGGCATCCGGTAGAGATCCAACTCGGCGGCCAGCGACTCGATTACGTCGCCGCCGGGAGCGATCCGGAGCCGGGTGTCGTAGTTAGGGGCGTACTCTGACAGCGTCGCCGCCGTCTCCTCGGCACGGAGGCGGTGGTCGACACCGCCGTACGCGCCGAGGTCGACGTACAGCGGGTAGACTGGTGCGCCGCGTTTCATCGCCAGCCAGGCCGCGACCGGCGAGTCGATGCCGCCGCTGACCAACGCGACGAGCGGCTGTTGTGTCCCCAGCGGCAACCCGCCCGGACCGCTCTGTCTGTCGAGAAAGACGTAGGCGTCGTCCTCGCGGACTTCGACGGAGACGGTCAGTTCGGGGTCGTCGAGGTCGACCGTCGGCTCCAGCCCCTTCTCCAGGGCGACCGCCCCGACCGCATCCCCGCCCTCGCGTTTGAGTTCCGCGCTGGTGAACGGGTGGGCGGACTTCGGACCGGCGCGGTGGGCCCGGACGGCGTAGGGTTGGCCCTCGTAGTGGGTGCGGGCCGTCTCCGCGAACGCCTCCGTGATTGCCTCCTTCGTCGCATCGACCCGTCTCACGGGACTCGCCGAGACGACACCGAAGGTGTCTGTCACCGCTTCGATCACATCGTCGACACGCTCCGTACCGGTGTGGACGTACAGACGCGTGTTCTCGCGGGTGACATCGGCGTCGATGGTTCGGTCCTCGAGCACCGCGAGCAGATTCTCCTGTAGCCGCTGTTCCATCCGGCCGCGGAGCTGTGAGCTTTTGACTCCGATCTCTCCGTACCGGACGAGCACCGTCTCGGCCCCGGGTGGGTGCATGTCAACCCGTAACCCGCGGGCGGATAAACCGGCTACGATCGCGCGAACGCTCAGGTGCTACTCTCTGTGATGTCCGTTTTCGACAAAATACCGACAATCTCGCCGTCTTCGGTCACCGGTACGTAGCTGATCCCCTCCTGCAGCATCGTCGAGGCGGCGTCTTTGATGTGTTGTGTCGGGTTGATGGTCGCCGTCACCTCCGTCGCCGCGTCGTCGACGTGTAACTCGGAGGTGTCTCTGCCTTCCGCGACCTGTTGTACGATGTCCGTACTCGTGACGATACCCGTCGGTTCCCCCCTGACGATCACTGCGCCACTGTTCGCTTCCCCCATCCGCTCGGCGGCCGTCACCAACGACGAGTCCCGACTGACCGTCTCGAAGGACTCCGACATGTACCGCCGGACCGTCTGATCTTGTTGCTTGCTCACACGGTACACTAGGCGCGGCCGATAATGATAGTTCCGCCGGATCCGACCGTGTCCGACGGCTCCGCGGGGTCAGAACGTCGAGAGTTCGTTTTCGATCACGCGCTCTGTGATGTCGGTGACGTTCGCGAGTTCGTCGTCGACGGTGTCGACGATCTCCTCGCGGATATCTTCGATCTCGACGCCGTCCTCCGTGAGCACCTGCGCGTCCGCCACGTGGGGGTGGTCGATGGGTTGGCCGATCTGGCTCAGCAGCCGCATCTGTAGCTGTCTGATCCCGTCGACGTCCTCGACGACGGACTCGGCGATTTCGGTCGAGAGGAGGTTGTAAATCTTCCCGATGTGGTTGACCGGGTTCTTCCCGCTCGTCGCCTCCATGCTCATCGGACGGTTCGGCGTGATGAGCCCGTTCGCGCGGTTCCCACGACCGACCGACCCGTCGTCGCCCTGCTCGGCGCTGGTTCCGGTGGTCGTCAGGTAGATCGATCCCTCCTCGTAGTCGTCGGCGGTGTTCACGTAGACGGTCACGTCCCGGTCGGTGTACTCGCTGGCGAGATCCTCGACGTACGCCTCGACATCGCGGACAGCCTGTTTGTACTCCTCCATGTCGGCAATGTACCGATCGACCATCGCCACGGCGACGGTCACGTCGATCTGATCGCCCTCGCGTTTGCCCATCACCTTGATGTCCTGTCCGATCTCGGGGTTGTCCTCGGCGTAGGTCGTGTTGAGTTGGCGCTCGGTGTTGTAGACGATCTGTTCGGTCTCGGTCAGCGGCGCGTGGCCGACGCCGTAGCTGGTGTCGTTGGCCATCGGAACCGCGCCCTCCTCGCCGAAGACGTCCTGCAGGTCTCCGCTCCCTTCCCCGAGTTTGATGTCGACGATGATGTCCGTCCCCACGTCGAGATGCGGGAACGTCTCGTCGAGATACTCCCGCGCGGCCTTCAGCGCAATCGTCTCGGCGGGTATCTTCTCGCCTTCGTAGGTCTTGGTCGCACGGCCGACGATCAGCAGATAGATCGGTTCCAGCATCTCGCCGCCGCCGAAGGCCGGCGCGGCCGTCCCCGCGACGAGTTGTGTCTCGTCGGTGTTGAAATGCAGCAGTCGCCCGAACCGGTCGAGATACGTCCGGGCGAGCGCCCGGGCGACCTCCTCGGCGACCCCGTCACAGATCGAATCGGGGTGGCCGATCCCCTTTCGCTCGACAATCTCGATATGCTGGTCTTCGACGGCCCGAGCCGCCGCCGGTTCGACGTGGATATTCCGTTCGGTCATTACCACCGGCTTCGGCAGCGCCCGGTCTATAACTTTCGGAAACAATGACTCGCCAGACAATTTCTCGGAGTAATACTACTCCTCGGAGAGCAACAGGCCGAGATAGGACGTTCGGATCTGCTCGTCGGTGTCGAGGCCGAGATCGGTGAGCAGGGTCAGGACGCGGTCGCGCGCGCTGTCGATGTCGCGTTCGGTTTCGAGTTCGGCCTCGACGAACTCCCCGAGACCGTCGACGGTATCGAGGGTCACGGTGACGCCTTCGACGGTGTACCGCTCGCGCTCCTTGCGGACCGTCGCGGCGGGTTCGTAGCCGAGGCCGTTGAGGATGGCGCGGAGTTCCTCCGGGTCGACGACGGCGGTTTCGGCTTCCTGGCGTGTCTTCGAGTCGCTGTCGACGAGCGGCCCCTTGTAGGTGAGTCGGGTGTCTATCGTCTCCTCCTCGTCGTTCTCACAGCGACTCGTCGCTGACCGTTCCTCCCGCACTCGGAGGGCTTCGTCGGTCTGGGCGAAATCTCGATCAGGGGCGTCGTAGTAGATGTCCTCCTGTTCGACGGACTCGACGTGAACTGCGCCGACTGATTCGAGTGAATCGCGGACGGCATCGTGATCCGCGCGGACTTTGACCTCGACTTCGTACATACGGGTTCGTGTATCCGAAGGCACATAAACGGTGCCGCAAGAGCCGTTAACAGTCTTTAACGCCCGCACAACGAGTGTTAACCGCACGCGACATCCGGGAAAACAGCCGAAGCCGAAATCTGAGGACGGTCGGTAGACCCACTCAGACGACGGTTTGGCTGGTCGCCACGAAACGACCTGATGCTCCCGGCGTCGACTGGTCCGGTTCCGGCCCCGGATACCCCCGCGCGACTCACTTCGTCTGCCCGTCAGGACGCCCAATATCACGCTAACGTGGCACACGATTCCCGCGCTGAGCGTTGCGAAACGGTGTTCTTAAGAGTATTACGACTGACCCACAGGGTATGAGCAACGATTCCGAGGAGGAGTCGACAGAGAGCGAAGAAGCACAGGAGGAAGAGGCAACGGGCCTTCAGGAAGGCGATTTCATCAGACTCGACTACACCGCCCGCACGGTCGAGGACGACCGCCTGGTCGACACGACAGACCCTGAGGTCGCCGAAGAGGAGGGAATCGACGACGACGAGCAGGAGTTCGCCCCGCGAACCATCGTGCTCGGTGAGGGTCACATCTTCCCCTCGGTCGAGGACGACATCGTCGGCAAGGAAGTCGGTGACACGGGCACCGCGAGCGTCGAAGCCAGCGAGGCCTTCGGCGAGTACGACGACGAGCAGGTCCGAACCGTCAGCAAGGACAAGATCCCGGAAGACGACCGCTACCCCGGCGCGCAGGTCCGTATCGACGGCGAGGAAGGCTTCATCGAGACGATCATCGGCGGACGCGCCCGCGTCGACTTCAACCACCCGCTGGCCGGCGAGGACATCGAGTACGAGTACGAGATCATCGAGAAGGTCGAGGACCGCAAAGAGCAGGCCCAGGGCCTGATCGACATGTTCCTCGGCATGGATCTCAACATCTGGTTCCAGACCGACACTGTCGAGGAAGAGCAACTCGTCGAGGATGACGACGACGAGGACGACGAGGATGAGTCCGAACCCGAGTTCGAGACGGTCGAAGTCGAGAAGGAGTCGCTGTACATCGAGGCGACCCCGCAGCTGACGATGAACCAGCAGTGGATGATGCAGAAACAGCAGATCGGCCAGCAGCTCATGGAGATGGTCGGCGTCGACCGAATCGTCATCGAGGAGATCATCGACGGCGCCGGCGGCATGGGCATGCCCGGCATGATGGGCGGTATGGGCGGCATGGGCGGCGGCGACCTCGAAGAAGCCCTCGAAGACGCCGACATCGACGCGGACGAACTCGCGGACGAACTGGAGTAATTTCCTCTCCGTTCTCTCGATCTAACTACCAGCAGTATCTGCTACTCAGGCGTCGCGACGACCCCGAGATGGTCGTCGTGAAACGGTTCGAGTGACTCCGCGTACTCGATCTCGTATCCCTCCGCCAGCCGTTCTTCGACCTCCTCGAAGACGGCTTCGGGGTCGCGGGTCACGTCCTCGCTTCTGGCTTTGACCGAGAGCACCAGCCGACCGTCCTCCCTGAGAAACTGTCTGTTCGCCAGCGCCACGTCGGCCTGGCCTCGAATCGCGACGTCCTGGACGATCACGTCGACCGGTTCGACGACGTGAGCGTACGACTCCGGCTCGCGGGCGTCTTTCAGCAGCGGAAAGAGATTCTCCCGGTCGGCGGCTACGTCGAGCAGATCCCGCATCGGCCGCGGTGCGAACTCGACGGCGTAGGTCGGCCCGGCGAAGTCGGCGACGTGGCTGACGGTCGTGCCGCTCGCCGCGCCGAGATACAGCACCGTCGATCCGTCGTCGAGGCCGGTCTCGACCTCCCGGTCGAGCAGGACGGCGAGTTTCGACCGCGAGCGATCCCACAGCCGCCAGCCGTCGGCAGTCGGCTCACCGTACACCGGCTCACCCTCCGTGGCGAGCCCGGTCTCGCCGTCGATGCTCTTCCGAGCGACGCCGTCCGGACTCATTGGTTCTCACGAGCGCGGATACGCTCCATTCGGTCGTCTAACTCGGCCTCTAACTCCGGGCGGTACTCCCCGGCGTAGTTGTCGACTCGGGCGGCGATAGCGAGTTTGCCGGCGAGCGCGCGGGCGGCCGAACCGCGGTCCTCCGGTCGGGTCCCTCGCACGTACTCGTGGGTGTAGATGATGCCGTGTTTCGGAGAGGGGGCCCCGCCACGGAGGTGTGCGAACAGGGCGTCTTCGGCACCCAGCACCTGTACCGTGCCAGCGGGCTTTTTGGCTAGTTCGTCGAGGCCGCCGGCCAGCGCGATCAGCCGCGCCGCCAACTCCGGGCCGGCGAGGGCGGTGAGGTTGGGCGCGACGGAGGTCGCCGTCGATTCGACGACAGTCTGCAGCGACCGGCTCTCCTCCTGGAGACCGACGATCCGGTCCGCGAGCGAGACGAGTCGGTCTTCCATCGGACTGTCCGGCTCCCGCTCGGCGAGAGCGGCGATGTACTCGTCGTCGACGTCCGCGTCGGCGTCCTGACTCCCGGCCCACTCGCCGACGCGTTCGGTGAGTTCGTTCGCCACCCGCTGGCAGTCGTCGAGCGCGCGGATCGCGTGGATTAGCTGCTGGTCGTCGGCCTGCTCGCGTTCCCTGACTTCGGCCCGCGTGGCCGCCATCGTCGCCTCGTGGAGGAGTCTGTAGTACTCCTCGCGCTCGGCGAATCCGGACTCGGCGGCGAGGGTTGGCCAGTCACGGGGCGCCGTGGCCGACCCGTCCCGGACCGCCGCCTGCGCGGCGTCGGTGTCGCCGGGGTCGATCCCGGCGAACCAGCCGTCGGTGGCGGACTCGTCGTGTGTCATACCACGCAGTACAACTGCACCCGATTTAGATGTCGTGGTCGGGGTCGACCGGAGCTACGACGAACCGACGACTGCCGGACTTTCGCGATCCGTCGTCGAGGATCACCTGACGATGTACCGAAAGGACCGATCTTTTTATAAGAGTGTTTCGTATTTGGCTACAGTATGTCGACCAAGATTCAGGGGCCTGACTGGTTGGAAGCAGAGCGTAACTACGACGATCCGATGCGCGAACGGGGGACGATTCCGGAGCTGTTCGAGAAAAGCGCCGAGGCGAACCTCGACGGGGAGGCGCAACTGTTCAAGGGCGGGGTCTACGACAGATCGATCGACCACCTGCTCCCCGAAACGCCGACAGGCGAGTACGAATCGATCTCCTACCGACAGATGCGCCGGATCGTCAGGAATCTCGCGACCGGATTCCGGGAACTGGGGTTGGAACCGGACGACCGTGTGGGGTTGTTCTGTAGCACGCGCATGGAGTGGGCACAGACGGACTATGCCCTGCTCGCGGCCGAGTGCGTGGTGACGACGGTCTACACGGACTCCTCGCCGAAACAGGCGAAGTACCTGCTCAGCGACCCCGGTGCCAGCGCCGTCGTCGCCGAGAACGCCGAGTTGCTCGACCGGGTGATCGAGGTCGAAGACGACCTCGACCTCGAGTTCATGGTCGTCATCGACGAACCGGAGTCGGGCTACGAGCGGGAGGATATCTACACGCTGGGGGACGTGCACGATATCGGCGAGGAGAACTACGACGAAGACACCTACCAGGGCTGGCTCGACGACCGACAGCCGGAGGATCTCGCGAGCCTCGTCTACACCTCCGGAACGACCGGCCAGCCCAAGGGCGTCCGACTGACACACTGGAATTTCCGCTCGAACTTCCACATGATCCGGCGGCGCTCCGGCCCGCGGCCGGGCGAGCCGGACCGACCGTGTATCAGCAGCGACTCGACGACGATCTCGTTCCTGCCGCTGGCGCACGTCTTCGAGCGGACGGTCGGGAGCTTCGTAGCGTACGGCTCCGGCGCGACCGTCGGCTACGCGGAGAGCACCGACACCATCTCCGAGGATATCAAGAAGATCCAGCCGACGACCGCCGCGAGCGTCCCTCGCGTCTACGAGCGGATCTTCGACAGCATGCGCGAACAGGCCTCGGAGAGCCCGGTGAAAGAGCGGATCTTCAACTGGGGGCTGGACGTCGCAATCGACTACCAGAAAGCCGAGGATCCCGGCGCGCTCCTCCGGCTGAAACACTCCATCGCGGACAAACTCGTCTACTCGACGGTCCGCGAACAGCTCGGGGGTAACATCGAGATCATGGTCTCCGGCGGCGGCAGTCTCAGCACCGACCTCTGTCGGATGTTCAACGGGATGGGGATCGTCGTCACCGAGGGGTACGGCCTGACGGAGACCGCACCCGTCGTGGCGACGAACTCCGTCGACGACATCCGCCCCGGCACCCTCGGCGTCCCGGTCGTGGGCTGTGAGGTCGCAATCGACGAGTCCGCCATCGATCAGGAGGACGTCGACAGGGAAGTCGAGGGCAGTTCCGTCGGCGAACTGCTCGTCCGCGGTGACAACGTCACGGACGGCTACTGGAACAAGCCGGGCGCGACGGAGCGGGCGTTCACCGACGACCCCTTCGGAACCGACGACGATACGGAGCCGGAACGGGAAAGCGTCGCCGCCGACGGTGCGGGCAAGTGGTTCCGCACCGGCGATCTGGTCGAGCAGACCCCCGACGGCTTCCTGATCTTCAAGGAGCGGCTCAAGCAGATCATCGTGCCCGACACCGGGAAAAACGTCGCCCCCCAGCCCATCGAGGACCTCTTCTCGACGAACGACCGCGTCGAGCAGATCATGGTCGTCGGCGACAACCAGAAGTTCGTCGGCGCGATCATCGTGCCGAACTTCGAGTCGATGCGCAAGTGGGCCGACAAGGAGGGAATCGATCTCCCCGAGGACCCCCACGAGGCCATCGAGGACGACCGCGTGCGGGAGTGGATCGGTGAGGTCGTCGAGGAGACCAACCAGGAACTCGAAACGTACGAGCAGATCCGCGAGTTCGCGCTGGTCGCCGAGGAGTGGACGCCGGAGAACAACATGCTCACTCCGTCGATGAAGAAGGTGCGGAACACGATTCTCGACGTGCACGAGGAGAAGATGCGGGAGATCTACGGCGAGGAGTACCGCCCGAAGAACTGACGGACCCACAGCGGTTTGTTGCTCGCTCGTGTACGTGCGTCCATGGATAGCGACGAGGAAAGCTCACACGAACGCATGCAGCGGTACGAACAGCTCGCCGAGCGCGAGCGGGAGTACCGCGCACAGAAGCGGACGATGCTCGACGACGTCGGCGAGGAACTGACCGGCGTCGTCGAACGGGCAATCGCGATGGAAGGGGCGAACGTCGCCGTCGAATCGACGAGTTCGGACGGGCGAACGCAGCGGCTCAAAGCCACTCTCGACCGCGCCGCGCTCGTTGCGGCCGTCTCCGAACAGCTCCCCTCGGGATTCGCGATCAAGGACGTCAACGACGACGGGACGCTCTCTATCGAGTGGTCCCGCCGGGAGACCTCCGCCGAACAGCGCGCGATGGTCATTCTGCAGGCGATCGTCTCCGAAGAGATCGTCACCGACGCCGACGAACTGATCGTCGAAGCACCGACTCGCCAGCGGGTGATCGAGCGCGCGACCGAACTCGGCATCGACGAGGACCTCGCCGGCGAACGCCTCCAGCGGCTGGACGACCTCGGGAAGGTCGACATCGAGGAGGGGCAGGTCTTCCCCGGCTGACCGGTGAGCATTACTTCCGGGCCGCCCGAGTAGCGGTATGAGCGATCAAGACGACCTGACACACGTCGAGGACGGCAACGCACAGATGGTCGACGTCGGTGACAAGGCCGACTCCAAGCGCCGAGCGGTCGCGGAGGGGCGGATCGACCTCCAGCCCTCGACGATCGACGCGATCCGGGCCGACGGTATCGAGAAAGGCGACGTGCTCGCGACGGCCCGCATCGGAGCCGTTCAGGCCGTAAAACACACGTGGGAAACGATCCCGATGTGTCACCAGATCCCGATCACGAACGTCGAGACGGACTTCACCGTCGACGAGGAGTCGGTCACGCTGACCGTCGCCGTCGAGACAGTCGGCAAGACCGGGTGCGAGATGGAGGCTCTGGAGGGAGTGACGACGGGGTTGAACGTGGTCTGGGACATGGTCAAAGCCGCCGAGAAAGACGACGACGGCGAGTATCCGGCGACCAGGATCGGCGACGTGGAAGTGATCGAGAAAAGCGTCGAGCGGTGAGCGTGGGAACAGGCCGAACAATCAAGCCCACGGCCCGCGAAGGGGAGGTATGCACGTCCTCTCGATTGTCGGCCACTCTGATACGGGAAAGACGACACTGACCGAGCGACTGACCGACCGCTTCTCCGATCGGGGCCGGGTCGGCACGGTCAAACACATCGACTGCGAGCCGACCCTCGACACCGAAGGTAAGGACACCGCCCGCCACCGCGCGGCCGGCGCGGTCCAGACCTACGGCATCGGTGACGACGAGTGGTTCGCGACCGGTGACACCTCGGAACTCGACCTGCACGAGGCGCTCGAACGACTGGGCGAACGCTGTGACTACGCGCTGGTCGAGGGTTACTCCGACCTCGCGCTGCCGACCGTCGTCCTCGGGGAGTACGATGTCGACCGCGGCGAGGTACTGGCGCGGCCCTCTCACGGCGAGGAGGCGGACATCGAGGCAATCGTCGACGCGCTCGAAGCGACCGAACCGTACGAGACGCTCTCCTCGCTGGTCGCGAAGGTCAAACGATCACCCGACGAGGTGTACAGCGGCGCAATCGCCACCTTCACCGGACGCGTGCGAGCCAAGGAAGGTCCCGACGACGAACGAACGGAGAAACTGGAGTTCGAGAAGTACGACGAGGTGGCCGAACAGAAGATGGCCGAGATCCGCGAGGAGTTGGAGAAGCGCGACGGCGTCTACGAGGTGCGGATGCATCACAAAACAGGCGTCGTCGAGGCAGGCGAGGACATCGTCTTCGTCGTCGTCTTGGCGGGCCACCGCGGGGAGGCCTTCGAGACGGTCGAAGACGGAATCAACCGCCTCAAAGAGATCGTGCCGCTGTTCAAAAAAGAGGTGACCGTCGACGAGGAGTTCTGGGCCCACGAGCAGTAAGCGTCCATCTCGGCGGAGACGATTGCTCCGGTTTCGTTTCCACTCTCCGCCACCCGTCTCGTACTGCCGACGAACACCTCTCTGAAACGTATCCGTACTCTCCTCCCGGCAGTTCTTCAGGTAGTAACGAAACCAGCGACTCGATGCGTTGTGGAAAACGAGGAGATGACTACCGAACGCGGGGATTACTCCGGCCCGGAGCGCTCGAACTCGTCGGGACCGAGACCGAACTCCTCGGGACCGGCCGGGACCTCTCCCCGCATCCCGTTGATGTGCTGGTCCATCTCGCCGTCGCCGCTGCCGCCACAGCCGCCGCAGCCACGGCCGGAGTCACCGAACAGGTCCTCGTTCCACTCGATGACCTCGGGGTCGTCCGGCACCCAGTCCGGATCGACATCCAGCCGGTCGATCTCCGTTTCGACCACTACGGCGAGCAGGTTCGCGACGGCGGCGTAGAAGCCGCCGTCCTGCTTGTTGACCTCTTCGGCGAACCGCCAGTACCACCGGCCGAGGTGCTCCTCGACGAAGGCCCGGCGTGCGCCGACGACGATTTCGATTCCCTCGTCG
Source organism: Halovenus carboxidivorans (assembly GCF_009831575.1). GTDB lineage: Archaea > Halobacteriota > Halobacteria > Halobacteriales > Haloarculaceae > Halovenus > Halovenus carboxidivorans. The sequence goes on from NZ_WUUT01000001.1 coordinate 999,270, forward strand.
TCGCCGCGCCGCTTGAGTTCGGCCTCCCGGAGCGCGAGATCACTCAGGAACTCCGTCTGGAAGATGACGTGATCTTTCCTGTCGTTCTCGCCGTCCGCGATGGTGAGATCGAAGGCCTTGTAGAAGCCCGCGATGTCGGCCAGTTCGCGCGTCGCGGTCATCAGCGGTCCGGGCAGGTAGGTGAGTTCGTACGGCGAGACGGTGACGCCTTCCTCGATACCGAACAACGACCCCCACTGGCCGTATAGCTCGTCGCCCTCGGAGTCGGCGGCGACGTCTGCGACCTGCTCGGCGGCCCGCGTGAGGTCCGGATCGTCGAGCCCTCCGGCGGCGTCGAGCAGTTCGGGACCGAACTCGTCGGCGCTGAGCATCGCCGTGAGCTGATCGCCGGGTCGGTCCAGCGCCAGCGAACACAGCGAGTACAGCCGCGCTCGGTCGACGGCGTTCTCGGGGGCGGCCTCGTAGGTCGGCACCCCGGTAAGCTCCGACTCCTCGCTCGCCTCTGGACCGGGCCGCTGCGTCGGCGTGCCGGATCCTAAGATGTTTCCCATATCTCTCACCTCACGTGATGTCGAGTCGGTAGACGTCCTCTTGTTCGTCGTAGCGCTTGCGGTCGGTCTGTGGCTCCTCGATCGGCACGCGGCCGACCTCGTCGCCCTCGTAGTAGCCGACGGCCTCGTCGCCCTCGATCTTGAAGCCGGTCAGCGACCACTCGGTGCTGCCCTGCAGGTGCAGCAGCGCCTGGATCTCCGGCTCCTCGCCGTTGCGGGCGGCCTGGTAGGTCTCGATGGCCTCCTCGACGCCCGGGCCGAACATCTGGGTCAGGTAATCGACCGGCGCCGTGATCGGCGGGATGTAGTAGATGTTCGGCTCGGTGCCGAACTGCGGGTACAGCGGCTTGGCCAGCCCTTTCTCGTGGACGAGGAAGTCGATGGGGTTGACAATCTCCTCGTTGGGGTCGCCCACGTCGGCGTCGTCCGGGTGGTTGATGTAGCCGTGCATCCGGATCTTGCCCAGGCAGTTCTCGAAGCACTGCGGGACCTTCCCCTCCTCGATCTTGGGGTAACAGCCGACACACTTCTGGGAGACGCCCTCCTTGGGGTTGAGGATCGCCTTCTTGTACGGACAGGCTTCGTTACACTGCGTCGAGGCCTGACAGTTCTCCTGGTCGATGAGGACGATGCCGTCCTCCTGGCGCTTGTAGATGGCCTGGACCGGACACGACCCCGCACACGCCGCGTACGTGCAGTGGTTGCAGATCCGCGGCAGGTAGAAGAACCAGATCGGATGGGTGTCGTCGTCGAAGTGCATATCGCCGGTCATCTCCTCACCTGCGGGCTCGTCCTCTCCGAGGTTCGGGTACCGCCAGTCGTTATCACCCGGCATGAACCCCGCGAGGTTGTCCGCGGAGCTGCTGAAGTTGTTGGTCGGATGGTTCTCCGGGTTCTCCCAGTCGGTCCCTTTGGCCTCGAAGATCGTATCGCCCTGGTAGGTGCCGTCCTCGTCCCACTCGGCTTCGCCGAGTTCGTTCAGCAGACGGCCGTCCCAGCCGACGGGGTGGGAGCCGTAGGGTTTGGTCTCGACGTTGTTCCAGAACATGTGCTCCTGGCCCTCCCCGTGGGTCCAGGTGGTCTTACAGGCCAGGGTACAGGTCTGGCATTCGATACACTTGTTCAGGTCGAAGACGCCAGCCCACTGGTTGTCCGGCCGGGCGTCCTCGTAAGGATATTCCATCTCGCGGTTCAGGTGCCAGTTTTCGACTTTGGGCATTGTTAGTCACCTCGGGTGTTGATGTAGCCGCCGTCAATGTAGCGCAGCATGGCGTCGTTCTCGTAGCCCGGTCGCATGCTGAGGACGTCCGAGAAGTGGTCGTCGGGCCGCCAGCGGCCCTCGCCGTCCGCTGCGCCGTCTTCCGCCTTCTCGATTTTGACGAACGATTCCTTCGGCGCCCCGTTTGCGGCGTGAACGTCGGCCTCGAAGCCTTCGTCCAGGTTCTGTCCGAACTGATCTTTCCGGGGCATCGTGTCGGTCAGCCACGTACGGCGCAGCCACGTCGTCGTCATCGACTGGTGGCCGCCCTGGCGGTACAGCGAGACGTAGCCGGTCCGGTCGTTTTTGGCCCACTCGCTGTCGTCGTCCTGCTGGGCCTCGTAGGTGGTGTGGCTGGTCTGGTTGAGGTTCATCCAGCTACGCGTGACGCCGCGCGGAATTGAGGGCTGATGGCGCACCCGCATCATCGCGCGAGTGTAATGGTCCTCGTCGTCTTTCTCCGCGCCGGGGTACGGCCGGTCGCTCGGGTCCGCGTCGACCCACACGTAGTCGCCATCTTCGAAGCCTTCGTCACGGGCGTCCTGTGGGTTCATCTCGATGTAGCCCTCGCCGATGTACGGCTTGCGGTCATCCTCTGGATCCATGTCGCCGTAGTTACCCCACCAGACCGCGATGTTCGGCAGGGCGTTGGCGAAGGTGTGGGCGCCGTGGCGGTACTTCGGCGTCATGTAGATGTAATCGTAGCCGTCCTCGACGTCCATCAGCGGGTGGGTAGTATCCGTGAGTTCACTGGGTGAGTAGACGACGTTGCGGACCTGTCGGTCGCTGGTGTCCCGCGCCACTGCGTCGCTGTCCCAGCCGCGGTCCTCCGGTGTGTCGGGATCGATCACCGGGCTATCGCTGTTGTCGACGAGGACGTTCGGTTCATACGGGGTCGCGTCCATCGGCTCCCGGTGCAGCGGAAGATTCTCGCCCGCCTCGGCGAACTCCTGCTCTTCGCGGAAGAACTCCAGGCGCCCGGTTTTGGTGTACCACGGTCGGTCGTCCTGAGTCTGCTCGTTGCCGATGTGTTTCGGATACGTCTGTGTCATCGTCATGCCGGGCGTGCCCTCGCGGGCTTTCTCCAGCAGATCCTCAATATCGTACCCTTTGACGCTGTTCGAGTTGTCGATGATCCGCTGGATGTACGGTTTGGCCCGGTACTCGTCTTCGTCGATGAACGCCCAGTAGTCCTCGAAGCGGCTGTCGCCGGTGATTTCGGCGAGCTTCTGGGCGACACCCTTGTAGTGTTGGGTGTCGTTGCGGGTGTTGTAGATCCGGCTATCCAGTTCCGTCTCCGGCATCACGTTGACGAAGGGGTTCGTCGGTGAGGCCGTGATGTCGTGGACGTGGTTCTCAGCCCAGGAGTCGACGGGGAAGACGATGTCGGAGTACTCACACGTCATCGTCCACCACCACTCGTTGCAGAAGAACGCTTCTATTTTACCTTCACGGAGCGCCTTCTCGATGATCTTGTAGGCACCTTTCGCGTTCCCGAGAATCGAGTTCGACCCTGACACCCAGATCGACTTCGTCGGCGTGTGCATGTGACTGTCGCCCTGGAAGTACTCGCCGTCGACTTTCAGCGGCTTGTCCAGGTTGGTATAGAAGTGTGCCGACTGCATGTCGTAGCGCCGGTCGACGTCGACGTGGGATTCTGGATCGAGTTCGATGTTGAAGGGATTCTCCTGGATGTACTGCGGGAGGCCGTTGAACAGCGCTGCCCGGTAATTGCCGGAGTAGCTGCCAACGTTGCCGGACTGGTAACCGACGTTTCTGGTCAGACTGGCGAGTAGGAAGATCGCCCGGTCCTTGTTGTCGGAGTTGGCGTGGTGGTTCGGCCCCATCCCGGTGAGGATCAGCGTCTCCTGCTTGTTGGCCGCGATGTCCTCGGCGAGGTTGACGACCGACTGCGGATCGGAGCCGGTGACCTCCGCCGTCGACTCGGGATCCCAGGTCTCGTCGAGGTGTTCTTTGATGAGGTCGAAGACGGGCCGGACCTCGACGGTCTCGCCGCTGGCGAGTTCGACCTCGAAACTGCCTTCGAGGGTGGCAGTCACGTCGAAGTCGTCGCCGACGTCGTCGCGGCTGATCGCCTCGAACTCGCCGGTCTCGTCGTTGCGGACGACAAAGTCACCCCACTCGCGACGGTGCTCTTCGGTGATGATCTGCGTGTCAAGATCCGTCACGTCCGCGCCGGGGCGCTGTTCGTCGCTTTCGACAGTGTCGGTCTTCGCAAGATCTTCGTGTTCGTAGTTCTCGAAGAGGTCGCTGGCCCGCAGGAACTTCTTGTCGTCGACCCGGACGAGCAGCGGGAGGTCCGTGTGTTTCTGGACGTACTCCTCGTCGTAGAGTTCGCGGTCGATGACCTCCCGAGCAGCCCCGAGAAAGAGCGCGCCGTCGGTCGCCGGCCGGACGTTGATGAACTCGTCACATTTCGTCGACGTGGCGTTGTAGTCAGTATAGATCCCGGTGATCTTCGAGCCTTTCAGACGGGCCTCGGTCAGCCAGTGCGAGTCCGCCATCTTCGTACAGATCCAGTTGAGACCCGCGAGCACGATGTGATCGGCGTAGTCGGCGTTGATCAGGTCGAAGTCGACGGTCTGCTGGCCGGTGACCATCGTGTGGCCCGGCGGCAGGTCGGTGTGGAACGAGTAGTTATCGAGGCCGACTGCGCCGAGGGCCTCATCCTCGCTCACGTCTCGGACGTGGTTATCCAAAAGCGCCATCGAGTTGGCGTTGCGGTACTGGCCGAACAGTTTCGTCACACCAAGCAGGGGCATGCCGCCGCGGAACTTCATCGTCCGGACGCCGGCGCCCTGGGTCTCCTCGACGACGCGTTCGTCGTAGTCCTGTTCGAGGAGACTCTGCATCCCCGACTCGCCGCTGTAGTGTTCGGCGAGTTCGGCGAAGGTCCGCGCGGCGAGGTCGTAGGCCGTATCGAAATCGACTTCGACCCAGTCGTCGTCGCCGCGGTTGGCGTACTCCTGGGGCATCGATCCGTCGTCGTCGCGGGGGAAGCCCTCTTCGACCCACTGTTTGAACCCTTTGCGGACCATGGGCTGTTTGACCCGCCGTTCGCCGTAGAACCGTTCGATCATGGCCAGCCCCTTCTGACAGACCCGTGGGTCCCAGCGGTCCGAGACCTGATTGCCGTAGAGGTCCTCGGCCTCGCCGTAGTTCATCGACGGGCCGAGACGGGTGACTTCCCCGTTTTTCACGTTGGCCTGCAGATAACAGTTGTGCGTGTCGTTGGGTGTGCAGGTCAACATGAACTTGTTGTCGACCTCGTAGTGGTTCCGATACAGCGACTCCCAGTCGCGGTTGGGGTGTTCTGCGAGCGGGTTCCGGACGTCCGCGAGGGGGTCGCCTTCGTCGCCGCCGTCGGAACTCGACCCGCCACCCTCGTCCTCACGGGAGAAGCGCCGATAGCCGAGGTAACCCAACCCGACGGAGGTCGCAGTACTCGCCGCACCGCCGAGGATCTCACGTCTGGAGAACGGAAGCACACCGTCGTCTCCCTCACTATCAGACATAGAGATACCACCTCCCATCGGCCGAACTGCTGTACTCGATCCGGGGTGCCTGTTCGGTAGTCATATCGGTTACAGCAGTTCGTTTGACCCCTCTATATGAAGACCTGTATTTGATTCCCGCCCCTTGAGAAGGGGGTCGGAATTTGCCCAAATATCGGGGTGGATTAAAATAGGGGAGTGTTTGCAACTGGTGGAGAACTGTTCCCAGCCGATGGAGAACCGTTTTCAGATGGATGAGAACGCCCTGAAATCGACAGAAGAGAGTGCTCGGGGCGTTCTACTCCCCGGAAACGTCGACAGTCAGCACCGGTACCGGCGATTGCGTGACGACCTTCTGGGACGTACTGCCGAGGATGTTCTCGGTGTAGTCGTCGCCCTGCGTGCCCATCGTGATCACATCTATGCCCGCCGTCTCGGCGTAGTCGACGATCTCCTCGGCCGGCCGCCCCCGCCGAATCGAGGTGACAGTCTCCAGTCCCGCGGTCTCGGTCTCCTCGGTGACGGCGTCCAGCGCCTGTTCGCCCTCCGCCTGCATCTCCGCCAGCACCTCGTCTTTCATCTCGTCGTCCAGTGTCAGAAAGGCCTGATCGTCGATGACGTACAGGACGTGTACCGTCGCGTCCCGTCTCGTCGCGATGTCCGTGGTGTGATCGAGGACCGACATCACCGAGTCGCTCCCGTCCGTCGGCACGAGAATATCGTCGTACATACGTGTCGGTACCTCCGGTGGCTACACACGCCTTTCGGTTTGCGACGGCCAGCGCGGTCGATCCCGGTGGAGTGGGAACGCGCGCAGCCGCTTTTGCCGTTGCCCGTCGACGATCCAGTATGTACGAGCGTATCCTCCACCCGACCGACGGGAGCACCGGAACGGCACACGTCACGCTCCAGGCGATCGATCTCGCGAAACAGTACGACGCCACGGTCTACGCGCTACACGTCGTCGATTCAGATGTCACCTCGCTGCTGACGGACGTCGGACGTGACCGTGCCGCCCTCGACGAACGAGGGCAGAAGGCGGTCCGGAGCGTCGAACGGATGTGTGATGCGCACGGCGTCGACGCCGAGACAGCGGTACTCGACGGCGACCCCGCGGAGACGATTCTGGAGTACGCCGACGAGATCGAGGCTGATCTCATCGTCTCCGGAACGCACGGCCGGTCGGGCGTCAGACGGCAGGTGCTCGGCAGTGTGGCCGAGCGACTCGTCCGCCACGCCACGGTCCCGGTCATGACCGTGCGACTCCCCGAGACCGACGTGACCGTCGAGGACGGCGAGCACGCGGAGTCCCTCGCCCGCGAGGCGCTCGCGGACGCCGGATACGACGCCGAGATCACCGACGTGACCCGCCAACTGACCGTGTGGGTGATCCACGCCCGGGCCGACGGCCGAGAGCTTCTCGTCTACCTCGATCCGGAGACCCAGCGGACCAGCGTCATCGACTGAGCCGTCCCGACGCCCGGACCTCGGTCTGCTGGGAATCACCCCACCCACTCTTGTCCGGTGCTCGCGTACCGAGCGGTATGAGCATTCTCGTCGCCTACGATGGCTCGGACCAGTCGGAGTACGCCCTACAGACGGCGGTCGACTCGTTTCCCGACCAGCCACTGTTGCTCGTGTACGTCGTCAAACCCGTCGGCAACTACACCGATGCGGCCGGCTACACTCGGGCACAGTACCGCCAGGAGTTCGACCGCGCGGAGTCGATGCTGGAGACGGCAAGCGAGTCGATCCCGGCGGATCGCCCGGTCGAACACGTCGTCCGCCACGGTCGGCCGGCCCACGAGATACTGCGCGTCGCTGCCGACCGCGGGGTCGACCACGTCGTCGTCGGCAGTCGCGGCCGGGACGGAGCGAAACGTCTCCTGCTCGGCAGCGTGGCGGAGGCGGTCGCCAGGCGGGCGTCAGTGCCGGTCACCGTCGTCCGTCACCCTCCCGCGGGTGGCAGTCCGGAGCGCGTGCTCGTGCCGTTCGACGGCTCGGACCCCGCGACGGCGGCGCTGGAGTACGCTCTCGGTCAGTATCCCGACGCCGAGATCACGGTCGTCTACGCGGTGTATCCGCCGCCGGAAGTGACCGGAGCCGACGACGACCCCGTCTCCGGGTCGCTCGAAAACTGGGTCGACCGGCTCGACGAACACACGACCGATCTGCTCGAACAGGCAGAGAGCCGGGCGGCCCGCCCGATCGATGTCGAAACGGTCAGCGGCGATCCCGCGCCCGCGATCGTCGACTACGCCGAGACGGCCGCGGTCGATCACATCGTGATCGGCAGTCACGGCCGCGACGGTCTCTCCCGGCTCATCATGGGTAGCGTGGCGGAGACCGTCGTCCGTCGAGCACCGACATCGGTGACCGTCGTGAGAGAGTCGGACGACTAACGAGGCTCTCGGTCCGGCAAAAACCCGACGTTGCGGGTCGGCCGGTGGCCCGTCAGGTCAGGCCTCGATCCAGATCGTCTCCATCCCGCAGTGCGGGCACTCCCGGAGCGTCTTGAGCGGGTCGTCACCGGCCGGAACGTCCTCCTTGTCCACCGTTGCGACCGCCGTGTCGCCGCAGACGACACACTCGAATTCGACGTTCACGTCCCGAAGTAAGCCAGTCGGACTCAATATATCTGACTCACGGCCGCGGCTGCCGGAGGTCAGTTTCCGTAGGAATGTGCTCGGTCGGGGATTTGAACCCCGGTCTTCGGCTCGAAAGGCCAAAATGATTGGCCGGACTACACCAACCGAGCGTACACTCTTCAGTCGGGGGTAGTGGATAATAAACCCTGCCTTTCTCCCCGGAAACGACAGCCGTTGCCACGGGTTAGATCTCTCTTTGAGTCACCAGATTGTATATCAGTGATACTTCCGACGGTATAGCTGTATGCAACGCAACACGACCGCAGTCGGAGTGGCCGTGACAGTAGCACTGCTCGTCGTCGGCGTCGGTGCCGTCGCCGCATTCAGCGGCACGACGGGCGTGGCCGCACAGGAGTCGCCCGACGAGGCGACGAACGCGACCGACGACACCGAGCGAACGATTCGCGTTACCGCGACGGGGGAGGCCGAAGCCGAACCCGACCAGGCCGTGGTCCGTGTCGCGGTGACGGCAGAAGGGGAGACTGTCGGAACGGTCCGTGACGCCCTCGCGAACGGCAGCGAGGAGTTGACGGCTGCACTCGACGAACTCGGCGTCGAGTACGAGACGACGGAGTACGACATCCGGCAGCCGCGCCGCCCCAGAGGCGAACAACAGCAGGTGCCCGCGTACGCGGGAACACACGCGTTCGAGATCACCGTGGACGACCCCGACGCCGCCGGTGAGGTGGTCGATGTCGCTGCCGGTGCCGGCGCGGAAATCCGCGGCATCTCGCTGACGCTGTCCGACCAGCGCCGCGAACAACTTCGGGAGACGGCTATCGAGAACGCGATTCAGGACGCCCGCAGTCAGGCCGAGACGATTGCCGGCGAGAGCGGGTTGAACGTCACCAGCCCGACGGCTATCGACGCCGCACAGCGTAGCTACCGTCCCATCGAACTCGACCGGGCGCAGGCCGAAGACGCCGGGGGTGGCGGCCCGCCGACGAGCATCGCTCCCGGGTCGGTGTCGGTCAGCTACACCGTCGACGTGACGTACGGTGCCGTGCGGGACTGATCGGGAACAGCTGAACCGGAAAAACCGTCCAGTGCGGCCGTTATTTGCCCTCGAACTCGGGCTCTTCGTCGCTCTGGATCTTCGTGACGCCTTCCATCACGTCGTCCGTGGCGATGAGATGGCCGAAGGCGAAGGCCTCGGTTTCGAGACCGGCCTCGGTGTCGTCACGGCCGGCGTGCATCGCCTTCTTCGTGTACTCCATCGCCAGCGGCGGGCCGGCGGCGAGGTCGGCGGCGAGTTCGACCGCGTCCTCCTCGAAACTGTCCTTGTCGGTGAGGCGGTTGACGAATCCCCACTCGTGCATCGTCTCGGCCTCGTAGCGCTCGGCCGTGAAGATGACCTCCTTCGCGCGGCTCTCGCCGATGTGGTTTTTGAGTCGCTGCGTACCGCCCCACCCCGGCAGGAGACCGAGGTTGAACTCCGGCTGGCCGAGTTCGGAGCGCTCGGTGGCGATTCGGAGATCCGCGCAGGCGGCCAGTTCCATCCCGCCGCCGAGCGCGAAGCCGTCGATTCCCGCGACCGTCGGCACCGAGGCGTCTTCGAGTTTGGCCCACGTCTCCTGGCCCTTCCGGGAGAGTTCGATGGCGTCGATGGGGTTGGCCGAGCCGGCCATACTCATCGCGTCCGCGCCCGCGCTGAACGCGCGGTCGCCCGCGCCCGTGACGAGAATCGCACGCACGTCCTCGTCGTCGTCGAGCATATCGACGGCCTCGCCGAACTCGTCGAGCATCTCGGGGTTGACCGTGTTGAGCTGGTGAGGGCGGTCGAGTACGATCTGGCCGACCATCTCCGTCGGGTACTCGACGCGGATGGTCTCGAACTCCACCGCGTCGTCTTCCTCGTCGGCTCCGTAGAAGCCGCCCTCCTCGGCGGCGTCGCGAAGTCCGTCACTGACCTCGTAGCGGGTCGCGTCACTGCTCTCCTGTAGCTCTTCGAGCGTCGCGATAGCGTCGTCCAGCCCTTCCTCGTCACAGAGTTTCGCGGGGCCTTTCGGGAAGCCAGCGCCGAGGGTCACCGCCTCGTCGATGTCTTCCGGCGGCGCGACGTCTTTCTGGATCAGTTTGCCGGTCTCGTTTGCGAGCACCGCGTACAGACGGTCGAGCACGTCCTCGCGGACCTGATCGGCCGGAACGTCCGCGCCCTCGCCGTCCTCGTAGTCGTAAAAGCCCTTCCCGGTCTTCTTGCCGAGGTGGTCGTTCTCGACGGTCTCCGCCAGCAGCGGACACGGCTCGTAGGCCGCACCGAGCACCTCGTGCATGTATTCGAGCACGTGGTAGGTCACGTCGTTGCCGACCTGATCGCCCAGCTCGAAGGCCCCCATCGGCAGCCCCATGCCGTACTTCGTCGAGGAGTCGACCTCCGCGATGGTCGCAACGTCCTCCTCGACGATCCAACAGGCCTCGTTCATCAGCGGAACGAGAATGGAATTCACGATGAAGCCGGGTTCGTCCTTGCGGACGCGGACGGGCGTCTTGCCCATGTCCGCCGCGAGATCCTCGATGAGATCCATCGTCTCGTCGCTGGTGTGTTCGCCGCGGATGACCTCGACGAGATCCATCCGAACCGGCGGGTTGAAGAAGTGCATCCCGCAGAACCGCTCGGGGCGGTCGGTCAACTCCGAGAGGTCGGTAATCGACAGCGAGGAGGTGTTCGAGGTGAACACCGTGTGTTCGGGGGCGTACTCGACGACCTCCTCGTAGACATCGGCCTTGATGTCCATGTTCTCCGGCGCCGCTTCGATGACGACATCGCTTCCCTCCATCGCCTCCTCGATGTCGACCAGCGGGGTGACGTTCTCCTTTGCGGCCTCGGCCTCCTCCTCGGTGATGCGTTCGTTCTCGGCCAGTTTGTCGAGCGACCACGTGATCTGCTCGTAGCCGTCCTCGACGAACTCCTCTTTGATGTCGCGCATCTTCACCGAATAGCCCGACAGTGCCGCTACCTCGGCGATCCCGTGACCCATCGTCCCGGCACCGAGAACCGTGATCGTGTCGACGTCTGCAAGTTCCATGGTTACACCTCGTATACTCCCGCGGACGTGGCTTCAACGTTGTCTTTCGTCGCTGTACAAACAGAAAATCCGTTCACTGCCGTTTTTCGCACCCGGGAACCCGCGTCGGCCGTACGGTGTACCACAACCCGGTGAGTGCGGCGGTACCGTACGACAACTCGCCGCCCGTTCACAACCGTGTAAAAACCGTTATACGTATCCAGTCGATCCAAAGCGTGTATGGAGTTTGGACTTACACAGGAGCAGGAGCAGATCCGCGAGGAAGTGCGCAAGTTCGCAGAGAACGAGGTGAAGCCGGTCGCATCGGAGTACGACCGCGAGGAGAAGTATCCCCACGAAGTCGTCGACAAGGCCGCCGAGATGGGGCTGCTCGGCGCTCGCATCCCGATCGAGTACGGCGGTGCCGGCTACTCGACGCTCGAATCGATGATCATCAGCGAGGAACTGTTCGCCGCCGACCCCGGTATCGCACTCTGTCTGGTCTCCACCTCCTTCGGGACGGAGAACATCACGGAGTTCGGCACCGAAGAGCAGAAAGAGCGCTTCCTCGAACCGGTCGCCCGCGGCGAGATGATCTCCGGCGCGGCGATCAGCGAACCACACGCCGGCTCTGACGTGTCCTCGATTTCGACCAGCGCCGAGAAAGACGGCGACGAGTGGGTCATCAACGGCAACAAGATGTGGATCACCAACGGGACCGTCGCAGACTACGTCGTCGCGCTGTGTGAGACCGATCCCGACGCCCAGGGCCGGTACAACGGTTTCAGCCAGATCATCATCGAGACCGACCGCGACGGATTCGAGGCCGAGAAGATCACGGGCAAACTGGGTATTCGCGCCTCTGACACGGCCGAGTTGATCTTCGACGACGTGCGCGTGCCCGAAGAGAATCTGGTCGGCACGCGGGGCGCTGGCTTCCTCCAGCAGATGCAGTTCTTCGACGCTACCCGAACGGGTGTCGCGGCACAGGGCGTCGGCATCGCCCGCGGGGCCGCCGAGCGCGCCCTGGAGTACGCCGAGGAACGCGAGCAGTTCGGCCAACCGATCGGGGAGTTCCAGGCGATCCAGCACAAACTCTCAGACATGTTCACGAAAATCGAGGCCGCACGCCTGCTGACGCTGAAATCCGCCTGGGCCGTCGAGAACGACTCCGACGCCAACCTCACGAAACTCGCCTCAATGGCCAAAGAATACGGCTCCCGCGTCGCCGTCGACGTGGCAAACGAGGCGCTGCAGATCCACGGCGGGGCCGGTTACGTCGACGACTTCGACGTCGAGCGGTTCTACCGCGACGCCAAGATCACCCAGATCTACGAGGGCACCACCGAGATCCAGAAGAACATCATCGCCCGCGAACTGCAGGGCAAAGGAATGGCCTGACGGTCGGCACCGAGCGGATCCGCTCCGTTCTTGGCAGTTCTGTTCTCTTCTCTCGACTCGTGTCCGCCGCGGGTACTTAAACTACCTCGAAGTTGCGGGAGGCAACACATCCCTCTGGACCGACAAACACCAGTTGCCGGGCGTTGACCATGCCAGATACCGTCCGGCATGCTGGGGACTCACGTCTGGCCGCCTTGCCACCAACAGTCCGGGTAACCCGTTCTCCCGGTCTTTTTCGCTTTCTCGTCTCTCCGTTAGAGCCGTCGCCTGATCGACGCGACGAGTACGGAGAGGATGCTCTCGCTCTCGTCGCCCTCGGGACGGCGCGCGTCGTCGGAGTCGTCGGAGTCGACGGACAGGCCGGTCACCAGCGGGTCGGGCGTCGGCCCGTCGTCGTTGGGGCTTTCGCGGGCCAGTTCTTCGGGCTCTCGCCCCCGCGAGTCCGTCGTGTCGTAGTTGAGAATCACGTTCGAGCAGCTCGTACACTGAAAATAGATGTTTCCGCCGACATCGCTGCCGTACCGCCGGTATGTCTCGTGGTCGCAGTCGTCGTCGCCCCCGATGCTCACCCCCTCTGTCGGAATCTCCTCGCGGTTGAACTCCTCGAAGCCCATACGACCGCGTAGGGCTGTGCCAGTTTCAAGCTTGTGTCCCGCGAGGCGATACGCTCAAACCGCTCAAGCGGCTATCCCCGGTAATGACCGTTACCGTCGAACTGGCCGGCGAAGGGAGCCACGAGGTCGACGCCGCCGGCAAGACGTACGCGGACCTGCTCGCCCCGTTCGACGTGAGCAAACACGAGGTGTCGGTGCTCGTCGACGGCCGGCCCGTTCCGGAGGACCAGGCCGTCGACAGCGACGTGGAGCGAGTCGAGGTCGTCAGACTGATCCAGGGCGGATAGATGCGCGTCCGGGAGGCGGCACCGCCGGAGTACACGGAACTGCTGAGTATTCTCGACGCCGCGGCGCTGCGAACCGACAGCGACCGGATCCGCGCGGCAATCGACCGGGGAGCGGTTCTCGTCGCCCTCCCGGACCGTCCGGACGGGACCGACGCTCCGATACTCGGGACGCTCGTCCTCGACGGGGCGACGATCAGGGCGATTGCCGTTCGCCCGGGTCGACGCGGCCAGGGAGTCGGACGGGCGCTCGTCGCCCACGCACAGCAGTCCAGTCAGCGTCTGATCGCGGAGTGTGATCCCGGTGTCCGGCCGTTCTGGGAGGCCGTCGGCTTCACGATCACCGACGAGAGCGGCGGTCGGTTGACCGGGGAGTGGACCGCCTGATCAGTCGAGGTGCGGGCGAAGTAGCGTCTCGCCGGCGTCGAGTAACTCCTCGACCCGGCGCTGGGAGTCCGCCTCGGCGTAGACGCGCAGTTTCGGCTCGGTTCCGGACGGCCGAATCAACACCCAACTGTCGTCGTCGAGTCGGATCTTGAACCCGTCGACGGTCTGTATTTCCGCGACCGCACGGTCCGCAACGCGGTCGGGGACAGTCCCTTCCAGGCTGTCGATGACGGCGGCCTTTCGCTCGTCCGGGCAGTCGAGGCTCCGGCGGTCCTGTACAATCGTCCCGTGGCGCTCCAGCAGCGCGTCGATCCGGTCGTCGATGGGCCGTTCGGCGTGGGCCGCCGAGAGGACCAGCGCCAACAGCACACCGTCCTTGTTCGGGAGGTGACTGCCGATTCCGTAGCCGCCGCTCTCCTCGCCGCCGGCGAGGGCGTCGTGTTCCACCATCGCCTCGGCGACCCACTTGAATCCGACCGCCGTCTCGTGGACGCTCTGGCCAGCCTTCCGGGCCACCCGGTCGACGAGACTACTCGTCGAAACCGTCCGGACGACGTCGCCGGCTTCCGTCTCGTGATCGAGCAGGTACTCGTACAGTACGGTCAACAACACGTTGGGGTCGACAAAGCCCCGTTCGGGCGTGATAACTCCGAGGCGATCGGCGTCGCCGTCGTTGATCAGGCCGAGCGAGACCGCTCCCTCGTCGACGAGGGTGGTCAGTTCCTCGGCGCGTTCGGCCACCGGTTCCGGCGGACCCCCGCCGAAGGTCGGGTCGCGCTCGCATCGGAACCGGGTGAGATCCGCACCGGCGCGTTCGAGCAGTTCGTCCGTCACGCCCCGACCGCTGCCGTGCATCGCGTCGTAGCCGATCCGCAGACCGTCGAGGTCGGCGTCGACGAACGACTGCGCGTGATCTGCGTACGCGTCAGTGAACGTCGCTTCGCTCGTCTCGCCGGCGGCGTCCTGCGGCGGCGCTCTCCCAGTAAGTCGCCGTTCGAGTTCGTCGGTCACGTTCGGGCGGGCGGGGGTGCCGTCACCGAGGATGTACTTCACGCCGTTGTACTCCGGGGGATTGTGCGACGCGGTGACCATCAGACCGCCGACGTACGATCCCGTCCTGACGGTCCAGGCCAGCACGGGCGTCGGACAATCGCGCTCGCTCAGCGTTACGTCTCGGCCGCTCGCCGTGACGGCGGCGGCGAGTTGTTCGGCGGCCTCGCGGGAGTTCTCTCGGCCGTCGTACCCGACCGCGACGGGACCGGACCGGTCTGCGGCGTCGAGAAACGCGGCGACTGCGACCCCGATTGCCCGCACGCGTGACATCGTGAACTCCTCGCCGGCGGCTCGCCAGCCGTCAGTGCCGAACTCGATTGCCTCGCTGGGATCGTCACTCTCCATACTCGTCTCTGCTGTGGCGTTGCACATAAAACACGGGCGAACACAGCGGCGGTCAACACGGCCGCCGACTGTGGACGTCTCGCACCGTATCGCTCCCGTCCGCAGGAAACGGATCGTACCAGCCAGGTGGGGTCCGCGGGATCGATACGCTCACACCTCTTGGGCGCGCTCTCTCGCCGCCTCGGCGATTCCAGCGTTCGCCGAACAACTCGGGCATGCCCGAATCCGTCCGTACTCGTCAGCGAACACTCGGGCAAACCGGTCTGAGACGTGCGCGCCGCAATGGTCACACTGTGGCATCGTATACATACCGGCCTACGCCGGCGTTCAACTGTTGTGGAGGTATACAAATAGAGGTGGTACCTTACTATGTTAAACTGGTCCCAGTAAGATTTATTCTTCCTCCGGTATCCCGGTTCTGTCACTCCCGCGCACCGTCGAGCTGTCGGGCGATGAGCCCCGCCTGGACGCCCGCTGTAAATCCGGCGTCGATATTGACTACTGACAGGGCAGTACAGGACTGTAACAGTCCGGATAGCGCCGCTTCACCCTCGCCGCCGTGGCCGTATCCGGTCGAGATCGGGAGTCCGATGATCGGTACGTCGACGAGTCCGGCGAGGACGGTCGGCAGGGCACCTTCCCGTCCGGCCGCGACGATGAGTACGTCCTGTTCGCGCAACCGTGGCACCTGGTCGAGCATCCGGTCGAGCGACGCGACACCGATGTCCTCGACCCGTTCGACAGTCGCGCCCATCTCTCGGAGGATAGTCGCCGCCTCTCCGGCGGGCATCGCGTCGGACGTGCCGGCGGTGACGACCCCGACCGTCGCGTCGAGATCCGGACGGTCGAACTCCGATTCGTGTACGACGACCGTCTGTGCTCGCTCGTCGACTGTGATCGTCATCTCCGGATCGCTGGCGTATTGCTCCTCCAGTGCTGCCGTCGTCGTCGCCGTCGCGCGAGTGACGATGGCCCGTCCGGTCCCGGCGAGGCTCGTTTCGACGAGCATCTGGATCTCCTCGGTGGTCTTTCCGGCCGCGAGAATCACTTCGGGGACGCCCGCCCGCTTCGCCCGCGCCGTGTCGAACCGGCCGGCGTCGCTGGTGACGTACCCGCGCAGTTCCGATTCCGCGGCCGCCGGCGACAGGTCTCCGTCGGCGACCGCTTCGAGCAGTTCGCGCATACCGGAACAAGCGGAGCCGGATACTCGTCGCTGTCGGTTGGGCCCTCGGCAGAAATCACCGGCGAAACGGCCCGCACAGGCGGCGAAACCGGAGAGAAACGGGAAAGCTTATAAACGATCCTCGAAAAAGCTCGCCTGTATGGCAGACCTAATTGTCAAAGCCGCCGTGAAAGAAGAGCTCGACGACATGAACGTAGCATCGGACTTCTACAGTGCCCTCGACGACGAGGTCGAGGAACTGCTCGAAGACGCCGCGCGACGCGCGGAAGCAAACGACCGCAAGACGGTCCAGCCGCGCGACCTGTAAGGCGATTTCCCCGTCTGGGGAACTTTATTCTGTCCGGTGAACCACGCCGTCAGCCGTTCCTATGTAGATCTCGTCGGCGAGACCGACGAACAGGCCGTGCTCGACGACGCCCGGTAGCTGTGAGAGTTGCCGTGCGAGCGCCGCAGGCTCCTCGATCTCCCCGAACGAACAGTCGACGACCAGGTTGCCGTTGTCCGTCACGACGGGGCCGTCCTTCCGCTCGGCGCTCCGGAGTGTCGGTTCCCCGCCGAGGTCTCCGAGCCGTCGGCTCACGGTCGGTCGCGCGTCGGGCAAGACCTCGACCGGAACCGGATGGTCCAACGTCTCGGTTTCCTTCGTCGGGTCGGCGACGATGAGCAGTCGGTCGGCGGCGCTATCGACGACCTTCTCGCGTGCGTGCGCTGCGCCCCCTCCTTTGATCAGCGTCGTCCCGGCGATCTGGTCCGCCCCGTCGATTGCGATATCGGGCGTCGCGTCTTCGAGGGTCACCAGCGGAATCCCCGCCTCCCGGGCGCGCTGGCGCGACTGGTAGGAGGTCGCAATTCCGGTGATCTCCAGCCCGTCGTCGACTCGCTCACCCAGTTTGTCGATTGCAAACCCGGCGGTACTGCCCGTCCCGAGGCCGACGACCATCCCCGAGGAGACGGCCGTGACGGCACGCTCGGCGGCCCGTCGTTTCTGCTGGTCGGTCCCACCGCGTTTCATACCCGCTTGTCTCCGCCCGCTGTGATAAAATCTTCCGGGACGAACGAGTTCGTAACGTATATTTGTCCCACTGAGTTACGTGCAGGTGCGTGTCCGGGCTGGGGTAATGGTATCCTTTGGGCTTGTGGTGCCCAAGACGCGGGTTCGATTCCCGCGCCCGGACCTTCTCCTGGGAAATCGAGACCGAACATCGTGAGGTCTCGAATGCGAATGGTGAAAGCGTGAGCAGCGTGAGGACTAAAAGTCCGCCGCAAGGGAAATGAACTTTAGAACTCCTGCTCTCGCACTGAAGGAAGTGAGTGAGCCAGACCGTCATGCTTGTGAAGTGACACTACTCGGTTCCGGATTACTCCAAGTACCCGAGATCGCGGAGCTGAGACCGCATGTTGTCCGTGAGTTGGCTCTCCTCTGTACTCTCGACGCGCTGGCCGTCTGTTTCGAGCCACTCGTCGACCATCTCCTGGAACTCAGCAGTCGTCTCTGGATGGTCAGCGCTCACGTCAGTTTCCTCATCTGGCGGGACGAGCAACTCGCTCCGATCCTCACTCGTCTGAAACCGGTACTCGTGAGTCCGGTAGGAGGTGAGCAATCCGGAGTGGTACCGATCCGTGTCGAAGTCCGGATTTCGTTCGAGGTACACCTCGAAATCTTCTGGACCACGTTGGCTGATGGCTCCCTCGCGAGTCTGTTGCCGGAGGTCAACACCGTGGAACGTGTCGGTATCACCGCCGGCCTGTGTGACCAGCGTGGTCATGAGATCGACATGTTGAACGATGTCGTCTGTGGCGCCCCCAATCTCGTCGAACCCGTGGACGATCAGGGGAACATGCGTAACGGGATCGGTGAGGACGACGCGATGTGCAAGCAGGCCGTGTTCACCGAATAGTTCACCGTGGTCAGCGGTAACGACGAAGATCACGTCGCGGTCCATTGACTGCACGTAGTCGAACAGCCGGCCGATACACTCGTCGGTATATCGTATCTCGGCGTCGTACATCGCGTGTAGCGCGGCGACTTCGCGTTCAGTGAGGTCGGCACAGCTGTTTGCCATGATATCGTCCGCCTCCCGGTGGACACGCATCGCTATCTCGGCGGCCTCTTTCGGCGTCGCATCTATCTCCGCTGTATACTCCTCCATGTACGGTAGCGGAGGGTAGTACGGTCGGTGCGGTTCGTTGTAGTGGAAATAGGTGAAAAACGGCTGGTCGTCGCTCGCAAACTCGTCTAGCCAGCGTTTCGCGATGTCGTTCATCAGAAACGGTGTCGCGTGTTTCGCCGGGTCGGCCGTAAATCCAGCAGAGTGTCGACGGAGGTTCACTCCCCACTTCAGAAGTGTGCGGTTCGGGATCTCGCTGAGAAAAGAAGAACTGCTGATCCACTTGAACCGGTCGAATCCACGATCCAGTCCCGTTCCCGAACTGACGTAGGAGTTCCGGGAGAGACACGCCGTCAGGTAGCCGGTCTCTCCGAGCAGTTCGGGGACCGTCGGGAGTGCGTCAGGAACGACCTCGTTGCCGCTCCCGATGCCGTGTTTGGAGGGTTGCGTGCCCGTCAGAATCGATGCAGAGGAGACGGGTGTGCCGTTTCCGGAAGCGTAACAGTTCAAGAAGTAGGACCCACCGTCGTCGTTGACGATCTGTTCGAGATTTGGGGTCGTGTCGCGCCGATATCCGCTCATCGAGACGTGGTCGGCACGGACGCTGTCGAGAGTCACCCAGACGATATCGGGTTGACTAACCATACCCGTGAACTAATGGCCACCGGAGAAATTCTTTCCGAAGGTGACATCCTCGCCCGCCGTGATCAGGGTGACGACGAAGACGCCGCGAGCAGACGGCAAGATTCTCTCGCTATTTTAAGCTGAGGATGGGACAGCTACCGAAGGCCTTAATAAAAGCGGTGTGATTCCTCGAATTAGTATGGATACTGACGGTCTCGCCGGCGGCAGTTCACCTTTCCCCGGGGGCACTTCCGCTCTGACCGGACTTACGGTTGTAGTTGTCGCGTTCGGACTGTTGTTGACAATTTTCGACATACTGAAAAAGACCGTCTTCCGTGATGCGAGTTGGAACTACACGTACCAGCACTGGAACTTCGTGTACGACCCGATTGCACTGGGCGCACTCGTCGTGGTACTGGCCGTAATCGTTCTCACTGTCCCCCGATGGATGGACCTCTCTCCCCGCCAGTTCGCCGTCGGACTGTTCCTGACGAGCGTTTTGGTGTTCGCGCTGGGACTGTTCGCCTTGCCTCTGGAGTTGACGCGTGCACTCGACCTGGACAAGCGGGGACTGTTCAACGGGGCAGTGTATCTCGTCGAACGAGGACCGGTCGACTTTCTCAGTTCATTCAATACGCTCCCACAGACAGCGCCAGAGAACGAAGACCTCTATATCTGGCCGTTCGATATCACTCAGGATGACGCTGCGGCAAACGCGTTCGCCGAGTGGATGGGCGGTTTGGAGTGGGTGCCGTTCAACGAAGTGTTCGCGGAGTACGTTGGTGAGTACACCACCCAGAAACACGGGCCGGTATCGGTGCTGTTCATCGCACCGTTTGTCCTCCTGTTCGGGAAGTCGACGGCGGCCGCCCTCGTTGGAGGCGTCGTCATCGCCTGTCTCATCCCTGTCGTCGGGTACTACACGTTCAGGCTGTACTTCGAGGAAGGGCTGAGCCGCCTCGGCGCGGTGATGGTCGCTATCGCTCCGGGCCTGTTCATCTGGACACGTCACGCCTCGCCGGTCCCCTACGACATCGTTACCGCCCTCCTCGTCGCCTGCACTCTCTACGCCTTCCTGAAGGGCATCAAGACCGGCCGTCGTCGGTATCTCGTCGCGACGGGGATATTCCTCTCGCTGGCTGCGATGACGAAACTCACCGGACTGTTGGTACTGCTCCCGATGGCGATCATCTTGATCCGAGAGGCTGGTGGACTGAAGGAGTACGTCCGTCAATCGGGGATTATCGCGGGATCGTGGTTCGCCTTCCCGTTGACGTTTCTGGCTGCGGGATACAATTTCGCCGCACAGTTACTGTACACCGCGTACAAGACCACGTTGTACAATATGCAGAGCGGCGGTGGCGGACGTCCAGAGGGGAGTCCTGCCGATGCGCTCAACAACGACCTCGTCGGACTCGTCGGAACGCTGTACAACGGTCGCTGGATGAATCCCGTGTTACTCGTCCTCGTGGCAGCGTTCGTCGGGTACCTGCTGTATTCCAGAGGCAACGTGAAGAAAGATCACCATTTCGTCAGTGCGGCGCTGTTGACCGCATTTCTTCCGTTCGGCGTCTGGGTGCTGTTCGCATCTGGGACGTTCTCGCGTCACACTATCGTTCTTGTCATTCCGCTCGCGTTTATCGCATTATCTGGACTCTCGACAGTTCTCGACAATCCCGGACGAATCCCAGACACTCGTCTGGAAATATTTTATCGACTCGCAGTAATTGTCGCTGGGTTACAGCTTCTCATTAATATCTAACCAGGGACGTATAGAACGTCCACAATCCGGAGGTTTTTGACCGTCGGTGGGTACGCCTACGTATGGTCCGTGATGAGAGGTACAGGCAAAATCATGATGGAATACTTCAGAGGCTAAACGAAACCGCGATTCCGAAATATCTCCGGAAGGTGGCCACAGCGTTGGGCGTCGAGCCCCATCTCGATGTTCTCTTCCACAGTCCTCTCCGGTCAAGAGCCTGGTTCGACTGCTACGGGGGTGCTGCAGTCGACCAGTTCGGAAACCCCCTGCCTTGGATGCCATATTCAGTGATCGATTTCCTCTCTGAGAGAGTTGGTAAGGAGCTACGAGTATTCGAATACGGGAGCGGGAACTCCACCCGGTGGTGGTCCAGCCACGTCGGGGAGGTCGTTTGCGTAGAGGACGACGAATACTGGTACGACGAAGTTTCCGCGACACTGCCTGCGAACACCGAGATACGGTACGAGACTGGTGATGCGTACGTCGATCAAATTTGCGAACACGACCCGTTCGATGTCATCTCTATCGACGGATCGAAGAGAGTGGAGTGTGCCAAGAGAGCGGTTGACAACCTCGCTGAGGACGGTGTCATCGTCTTCGACGATACTTTCAACAAGGACTACCGGGAGGGGATCGAATATCTCAAGGAGAGGGGGTTTCGAGAGATATTCTTCCAAGGGATGGGTCCGGTGACATCGAATTTACAACGGACATCAATCTTTTACCGGGATAAAAATTGCTTCGGAATATAATCCGACAACAATACGGACAGTAAGCGTCGTCCGGACGGGAGAAGACCCTCTGCCGACGGACCAGAAATCCTAAACAGGGCCGTTTCGTTCACTCAAACAATGGCTGGTGACGGAGATGACACGACGGTCACGCTTGGCTCCGACATCTATGCCCGTGTGGAAAAACGGGCTGACCAAAGTGAGTTCGACGACGTTTCCGAGTACGTGGAGTACGTCCTCGATTCGTTGCTCACCGAACTAGAGGGACAGTCCGAGTCAGCCGAAGACGACGAGGAGGTCAGAGAGCGACTGCGCGAACTCGGCTACCTGGAGTGAGGACTCAGATGTCAGAAACGGAGTCTATCACGGTGTTTCTCCCCGGCCTCCACGGCGGCGGTGCCGAGAAGATGATGCTCGACCTCTCCAGCGAGTTCGTCGACAGGGGACTGGATGTCGACCTCGTCGTCGCGAGCAGGGAGGGGAAGTTCCTCGACAAGGTCCCCGAGAAAGTTGATCTAATTGACCTCGACGCGCCAGAACCGCCCGGGTACGGACTTCTCGGAGCACTCCCCGGACTGATCTCTCACCTCAGAGATCGTTGTCCAGATGCCGTTCTCTCGGCGCTGAACCGCGCGAACATCGTCGCTGTCCTCGCCACGCGACTCTCTCAGGTCGATGCGCGGGTCGTCGTCAGCGAGCGTAACCACCTGTCGACGTACCTCGATCACGCGATGCGGCGGGAGCAACTCGCCCTTCCGCGACTGATCAGAGCAGTCTACCCATACGCGGACGACGTGGTGGCCATCTCCGAAGGCGTCGCCGACGATCTCGCCGAAACGGCAGGACTGGACCGAGAGTCGATAACCGTCGTCTACAACCCCGCGATGACACCCGAGATTCGCGGGATGTACGACGAACCCGTCGAGTATCCGTGGTTCGGAGACGACCTACCAGTGATCATCGGCGTCGGTAGTCTGACCGAACAGAAGGACTTCCCGACTCTACTCCGTGCGGTTGCCCACCTCCGCGAGGAGCGTCCCTGTCGACTCGTCATCTGCGGCGAGGGCGAGAAACGGCCAGAACTGGAAGCACTGGTCGAGGAACTCGGTCTGGACGACATCGTCGACCTGCCCGGGTTCGTCGACAATCCCTACGCGATGATGAACCAGGCTGATGTCTTCGCACTCTCCTCGAAGTGGGAGGGGTTTGGCAACGTCATCGTCGAGGCACTCGGTTGCGGGTGCCCAGTCGTCTCAACTGATTGTCCGAGCGGACCGGCAGAAATTCTCTCCGGTGGGAAACACGGGGAGTTAGTCCCTGTCGGTGATCCACGTGCGCTCGCCAGTGGTATCGCCGCCCAACTGGATGACCCACCGAATGCACGGGAGTTACAGGAACGCGCGGACGACTTCGCCGTCGATACCATCGCTCGAGAGTACCTGACTGTCCTGCTAGACCGCTAACCGCTCGTATGAGAACGTCCACGGCAACGTTGTCGATACTATTGAGTGAGCGCTGTACCGGTGTGTCTCGTCAAGGATTGTGAGTGAGACAACTGAATCAGCAGCCACTCCCCCTGTCGGGGTTGTTCGGCACGGCGAGGCCGAAATGGTCGCTCCAAGCTTTCGCCTCCGGCACAACACGACAGAGGAACCGACCGTAGCCTGAACCTACTATTTATAAGCCGCTGGTTCAAACGTAATCGCCAGTATGCCAGAAGTCTCACCGTCGATACTTGCGTCTGATCTCTCCAATCTGGCGGAAGTCCTGTCAGCGGTCGAGACTGCCGATAGACTCCACATCGACATCATGGACGGTCACTTCGTTCCGAACATCTCGATGGGCTTTCCGATCGTCGAGTCTCTCCAAGGTCACACCCCCCTTCCGATAGACCTCCACATGATGGTGGCGAACCCTCTCGAGTTGATTGATCGGGTGTCGACGCTCGATATCGATAGTGCAACCATTCACGTCGAGGCGATCGAGGACGTGAGCGCCTTCAAGCGACGCGCGGAGACAGCGGGGATCACCACCGGACTGGCGATCAATCCGGAGACGGATATCGATGGGCTTGGCCCACAACTGTCGGAGATCAACCGGATCACGGTCATGGGCGTGACGCCGGGATTCACCGGGCAGACGTTCCAACCGGAGGTCCTCGAGAAAGTGGAATTGCTCGACGAGACGTTCGACGGTCGGATCGAGGTGGACGGAGGGATAACGCTCGAAACCGCGAGACAGTGCGTCGGAGCAGGCGCCGATATTCTGGTCTCCGGGTCGACGATTTTCCAGAGCGACGACGAGGTGAAGACCATCGACGCACTGCGTACCGTTTCGGCGGAAGAGCCTCAAGCGAGACGGCGAACATGAAGGTGCTAGCACACAGAGGCGACCACAGAACCGCCCCGGAGAACACACTGGCTGCGTTCAGGAGTGCACTTCGGGACGGGTTCGGCCTGGAAACCGACCTGCGTCTGACCGATGACGACTCTCTCGTTCTCCTCCACGACAGGAACCTACGAAGGGTGAGCGATGTCGACGCGACCGTCGATCAACTCTCTCTGGACGAACTGAAAACAGTAGAGGTTGGTCCCTCGGCCAACCCCCACGTGGTACCCACACTACCCGAACTCCTCGAAATATTCGTTGCCGAGGCGACACCGTCGGCGGAACTCGCCCTGCATCTCAAGGCTGTTGACAACGAAACAGCGGCTTTGCGCGTTGTCGAGACCCTCGAACGGTGGGCCCGCCGGACCGACCGTGACCTGCTGGAACAGATAGTCGTATTCGACGTGACGGTCAACATAGCGAGAGCAATCAAGCGCGCGAATCCGTCGATTCGGGTCGGTCTCTCTATCGGCGAGTCCGATCACTTTCCGGACGAAGAACACCCAACGATCTATCCCTTCGAGGCTGTTGGAGAACTTGACTGCTGGGACGTCGCCTGGGCTGACGAGTGGACCGGGTCACTGTACACGGACGGCTTCTTTCGAGAACTTCGCGAGAAGGACAAAACGGTTATTAGTGTCTCTCCTGAACTGCATGCAAACACGGATCCGCGTCACCCGAAAGCCGACTCCCCGGCCGACATCTGGCAAACCCTGGAACGACTCGGTGTCGACGGTGTCTGTACGGACTTTCCGGAACGGATATCAGAGCGACAATGAGTGACTCCAACACCTGCTATCTGGTCGTCAATCTCGGACTTCGAAGTAATAGAGTGATAGCGTTCGACGCCGATGGAACGAAACTGGACGAGGCGTCGGAACAAATCGAGACTCGGGTCTCGGCGGCCAGAGTCGAACAGGACCCTGACGAGTGGTAGCGTTCGACTCGAACTCTCGTGAAGGCTACCGACCCCACAGTCCGGAAACGTGTCGGATACCTGACCGTGACCAGTTCGTCCTGTAATTTAGTCTGTACGGACAGCGCCGGCGAACCGGTGTGCGACTCGTTGCTGGTCAGCGACAAACGAAGCAAAAGACAGGCTGACCGCCTTGCCCAAGACGACAGCCTCGCCGAACTGTTCACGAACAGCAACTTCTCAGCGTCTGCAAGCTATATGTTCCCGAAAATCTGCTGGCTGTCGGAGCACGAGCCAACCGTCTTCGCCGAGACGGAGACGTTCGGGTCATCGAACAGTTTCCTGACCAGACGGTTCACTGGACGGTCGGTAACCGACTACCTCGACGCCGAGAAGTTCTATTACGACCGCGACGCGGGGTATCCCGACGAACTGCTCGACCGACTCGGACTCGACAGCGAACAGCTCCCCGACGTGGTGCAAGTCGGAACTGACATCGGTCCCATAGACGATTCCGTCGCCGACGAACTCGGTCTCCCATCCGATATCCGGTTCGTCGTCACCACCTACGACGCCCTGGCCGCGTTCTGGGGGTCGGGTCCGACCGAGGAGGGAGACGGTACGAACGTCTGTGGGACGTGCTCGTCACTAAGGACGGCGATGCCGGGGACAGCTAGCCTCGATCTGTCTGGGAGCACGATCAAAGCCCAGCGGTTCGCTCGCCCGGATATCCTCGCTGTCGGCGGGTCGAACAGCATCGAAGGCGGTCTACTGGAGTGGGTCAAATCCACGCTCTATCCCGACGAGAAGCAGGGCGAAGAACTGTTTGACACGATGGAGGCGGAGGCCAGGGAAAGTTCTCTCGGCGCGGGTGGCGTGGTCTTTCTGCCGTATCTGCTCGGGGAACGCGCGCCCTTCGACGACCCGGATGCCCGCGGCATGTTCTTCGGACTGGAGCGGAAACACGGCCGCGAAGACCTCGTCCGCGCCGTGTTCGAGAGCATCGGATTCTTGACTCGCCACATGGTCTCGGAGATAGAGCGTTCGAACGCCACCGTCGAGACGTTGGAAGCCGCGGGTGGGTTGACCCGGCGCAACTTCGCGTGCCAGATCAAAGCCGACGTGACAGGCAAGCCCGTGTTGCTCGTCGAAGAACTGGAGAACACGGCGCTCGGGTGCATGATCATCACGGCGAGTCAGGCGCGAGAGGAAGACATGCAGTCTATCGCGAACGAGGTTGTCGACTACAGCCGCCGGTTCGAACCCGACCCCGACCGTCACGAGAAGTACAGCGAACTGTACGACCTCTTCCGGGAACTGTACGAGTCCAACAAGGAGAATTTCAAGCGACGAGCGGACCTCATCGAACGACTGGACGAGGACGAGACCGGAAGCGACAGACAACTGTAGTCTCGGCCCCGCGTGGCGACCCCGACAAACCTTTTTGTCGAGTTGAGCGATATGCGCACACATGGATGTCATAGTGCCGATTGCAGCGATCGATCCCGCGTTCAACTCGGGTGGGTACGAACGGCCCAAGCCGTTCGTCGAGGTGCGGGGCAAGCCGATGATCGAGTGGGCAACTGCGCCCGTCGAGTGGGTTGATCCCGAATCGTTCATTTTTGTCGTGTTGCAGCAGCACGTCGACGAGTTCGCTATCGACGTGAAACCCCGAGATCGCTACGGAGATGCGATCACGGTGGTGAGACTCGACGGGATGACTGACGGCGCGGCAGAGACTGTTCTGGCGGCGAGAGCCCATCTCTCTGCGGAGCCACTGATCGTACTGTTCGGAGACCAGTACATCCAAGCGCCGGTCCGTCGTGTCCTTGAACAGACCGATGCTGATGGGACTATCGCGACGTTCAACTCGACGGATCCGGGGTACAGTTACGCGCGGACCGACAACGGGAGAGTGACAGAGGTGGCGGAGAAGGAAGTCATCTCCTCGAATGCGACGGCCGGCCTCTACTACTTCGAGAGAGGGACGGATTTCGTCGAAGGAGCCGAACGAATGATCGAGAAGAATATCCGCACGAACGGCCTTTTTTATGTTTGTCCGGTATACAACCAGTTGATTGAGATGGGAAAACGCATAGAGGTGTTCGAGGTAGACGAGATGTGGAGTCTCGGTGATCCAACTGCAGTCGAACGGTTCGAGCAAGCGGAGGTCCGGTAACGATGCGGGCGATAATGCCGGTTGCGGGGCTCGGATCCCGGTTCGCGACGGTGGGTATCTCGAAACCGAAACCACTCATCGAGGTCGGAGACAAACCGATGGTCAGGTGGGCCGCCGACTCGATACCCTTCGTCGACGATGAGGAGTTCGTGTTCGTCGCCAGACAGGCCCACGTGGACGAGTACGACATCGATGATCGGCTCAGGGAGATATTCACGCCGGCTATCGATGTCGTCGCTATCGACTACCTGACCGAGGGACCGGCGTGTACAGCGGCACTAGCGAGGGAACACGTCGACGACGAGGAGTCGGTCATCGTGACCGATTCGGATCACTACTTCGAGAGCGAGCAATACCGAAAGTTACTCACGAGCGACCGCGAAGGCGTCCGCGGCGCTATCCCGGTGTTCAAGGCCGACGATGACGGACTGAGTTACTCAGCAGTCGACGAGGAGATGCACATTCAACGAGTGGCCGAGAAAGATCCCATCTCCCGGTACGCAAACATCGGCGCGTACTACTTCGACGAGTTCGGGGAGTTCCGGTCGGCACTCGAAATAGTACAGAAGCGGGAAGAGACGGTGAACAACGAGTACTACGTCGCGCCACTCTACAACGAATTCGTCGATGGTGACGGGGACATCGTTGCGTGTGAGTGCGAGACAGTCTGGAGTTTAGGGACACCCGACGCAGTCGAGCGGTTCGAATCGGAGTATCTCAATTCACGTCGAGAAGCGTAGCGTCTCCATCCTCCTCAGTCGAGATACGGTAAATCTGGTCGGCAGAAGGGGTGAATGAGGCGGCGGTTTCGTCGGAGACACCCTCGAAGTGTTTTTTCATGTTTCGGAGCACTCCGAGATGGGTCACGACCCCGACGGTATCGTAGTCAGATTCGCGGAGACCGGTATAGAAGTCAACAACACGGTCGTATATGTCTGCATAGCTCTGTCCGCTGACGCCCTCGTGCTCTCCGGGGTGTTCGAAGTTGTACTTGTCTGCGGTTCGGCGCTCCCAGACCGCGGTATCGGCGAATTCGGATTTGTACCGCCCCTCCCAGTCACCGTAGCAGATCTCTTTGAGGTCCGGGTCGACTCTAATGTCGACTCTGAGTTCCTGCGCGACGAGTTTTGCCGTGTCGAGTGCACGTTTTAACGGGCTGGAAATGAGGACATCGACATCTGTTCTGCTGAGTGTCTCGGCCACGTTGTTGGCGTGGCGTTTCCCCGTATCCGTGAGCGGTGTGTCGATGTGTCCTTGGAGTTGACCTGCAGCGTTGGCCTCAGTCTGACCGTGTCGGATAACGTAAATTTTCATCGGTCTACGTACAGTAACAAGCCGGATGCAGTTGGATAAATCATTCTGTCCGAGGGCTGTGCAATGTCGCAGTACGGCCCTCTGTCGAGGATGTCACAGCTGTGTGGGTTCGTGGCGTTGTTTGTGAACGAGGACAGCCCCGAACCGCTGAAGGTGGGCGTTTCGAGTTGTGGAACAGTGACGGACCAGTGAGATACATTTATCCACACATCCGTCCAACTTCCCCTGTATGAAAGCGGTCTCAATTTCGCTCTACGACAAGTTCGTCGATCTCTCGATACTGGTAGACGTGATACGGCACAACTGGGAGGGCGACTATTACATTTCTGTCTGTTCGAACCGCGGTGTTCAGATAAGGATTGAAGAGTGAGGCGAGGCGTTTTTTGAGTGCTTATGCCAGAAAACGCCCGCCTCAGCGGTAGTATCGGCCAGTTCGACTTAGATTTTGTGGAGCGAGAAGCAACCCCACGACTGTTGATGAAGCTCAGTATTCAACTCCATCTTGCTGGATTATCATTATCTAATACTGTTTCAATTCTCGAAATATTTGGTGTTGAACGCGCACGATCCACCGTCCATAACTGGGTTCATAAGGCTGATTTACAGCCCACAGATGGACACGATCCGAATCACGTTGCAGGTTTCGTTCTCGGAAAACGGAACCTACTCGCACGCAGCCCATCCGATCCCTCTCGATTCCGATGTGGGGTGTTTTGGCGACGATGACTGGAGCCGAGCCTGTATTCTCGAGCGAGCTATCCACGCCAACGGAGGGATCACATACGACGGACCCACAAATCCGTTTTTAGAGAGTGAATACAGTTATATCCACATCTGGGAGGAGGGATTCTTCCGACCGATTACTGAGGAACGGGAAGACGGGACTGTCCGGTACGGACTTGCGCCCGTCTCGACAGAGGAGGCCCTCGAAGACGTTGCAACGCCGTTGGAACGGACCGAACGTGGCGTCCGAACCGCTATCGAGACCGGGACTTACGAGACGTCCGACGAACTCTCGGGCGCTAACGAACTCGTGCAGGCCGATAATACCTACTATGTCGTCTACGCAACGGCAGTTCACGAGAGGCAAGGAACAGAGCGGAGGCGAGCAGTTGTCGTACTGCAGTGGGTGCTCGGAATCGCTGGTGCACTGCTGATTCTCCGCGGACAACGGCACCGCGTCGAACGATAATCACTCAGAAGGGCCGACCAGTTGGACCGCACCCCCAGTACCCGGTGGGTGCCGTGAGCTGACTCCCCATGGAGGCATAGGCTGCTACCGACGGGGTGGGAGTTGTATCGCGTTCCGGCAGACAATCTCTGGGTCCTGTGCGGCGATTCTGAGAACGCTCCACTGGATAGGACAGTACGACACGCATTGCACCGCCTACGTTGAGCAGTCACCCACGGATACTGGCCGTTCCGCGAGAGTGCTCGCATTAGTGACACAGTCGCGTCGTTCCGCATTCGGCGCGGCGACCGAAAGGTATCGATAGCGCAGAAGACGGTCAGAGAAAGCCGGATTCAGACGACCGAGCTACTCGACGTAGTCGATGTCGTCGCCCATCTGCTTGGCGGCCTGTTCGCGTTCGGCTTCGCTTTTGCCGTAGATCTGTGGGCTCTCGACGCCCGTGACGACGATCATCGTCTCCATCTTGCCCTCGAACTCCTGGTTGACCGACGCACCCCAGATGATCCGTGCGTCGGGGTCGATCCGGTCGTAAATCTCCTCGACGACGCCCTCGGCTTCCTCGATGGACATGTCCGGGCCACCGACGACGTTGACCAGCGCGGAGTTCGCGCCGTCGAACTCCACGTCCAGAAGCGGCGACCGGAGCGCGGAGCGGATCGAGTCCTGGGCCTTGTTCTCGGAGTCGGACTCGCCGAGACCGATCATGGCGACGCCGCCGTTTTCCATGATCGTCCGCACGTCCGCGAAGTCGACGTTGACGAGGCCGGGTTTGGTGATCAGTTCGGTCATCCCCTTGACCGAGCGCATCAGCACGCGGTCACAGATCTTGAAGGCGTCCTGCAGCGGCATCGACGGTGCGTAATCGAGCAGGCGGTCGTTCGGAACGACGATGACGGTATCGGAGACGGAGCGGAGGCGTTCGAGACCGGCGTCGGCGTTCGCGCGGCGGCGCTCACCCTCGGCGGTGAACGGAATCGTGACGATGGAGATGGTCAGCGCGCCGGCGTCCTGTGCGGCCTGAGCGACCACGGGCGCGGCACCGGTGCCGGTCCCGCCGCCGAGGCCGGCCGTGACGAAGACCATATCGGAGCCGTCGATGGACTGCTGGATGTCCTCGATGTTCTCCTGTGCGGCTTCCTCACCGATTTTCGGGACCGAACCTGCGCCGCGGCCGCCGGTCCGCTTGCGGCCGATCAGAATCTTCGTGTCCGCCTGCACCTCGTCCGCGAGGTGCTGTGCGTCGGTGTTTGCCGCGACCAGTTTCGCCCCGTGGATTCCCTCTTCCATCATCCGCGTGACGGTGTTCCCCCCGGCACCGCCGCAGCCGACGACCGTGATCTTCGTTTCGAGATCTTTGACGACCGATGCCAGTTCGTCGTCGGTCATCTGCCCCGACGTCGAGGGCTGTTCGTCGGTCGTTCCCGAGTCCTGTTCTGGGGGGTCGTCGGCCTCC
Organism: Halovenus carboxidivorans; assembly: GCF_009831575.1. Lineage (GTDB taxonomy): Archaea > Halobacteriota > Halobacteria > Halobacteriales > Haloarculaceae > Halovenus > Halovenus carboxidivorans. The sequence continues at coordinate 1,030,181 of NZ_WUUT01000001.1, forward strand.
GCAGATTCTTCTTCCGCCTCGTCGATCGCATCGTCGATGATGGAATCCATAGTTTGAACGCGCATAACAGGGGAGTTCTTATATGTTTTCCCCATTGTCTGACGGTTGTCAGACGGGAGGGCGCCCGAGTCGATACGCGTTTATCTGTCGGCACCCCAGGATGGCACCATGCGAGTGACCTTCCTCGGGACGAGCGGAGCGGTACCCACGACAGAACGCAATCCGACGGCGCTGCTCGTCGAGCGCGAGGGAGATCGACTGCTGTTCGACTGCGGCGAGGGAACCCAGCGGCAGATGATGCGCTTCGAGACCGGGTTCGACGTCGGCCACATCTTCGTTAGCCACCTGCACGGCGATCACGTCCTCGGGCTTGCGGGACTGCTCCAGACGTGGGATTTCAACGAGCGCGATAGACCGCTCGCCGTGCACGCGCCGGCGGGCACCCGCTCGCGCGTCGAGCAACTGATCGCACCGACCGGCGAACAGCCCTCCTATCCGGTCCGGATTCACCAGGTCGAGGCCGGCGAGACCGTCCTCGACCGCGAGGAGTACGAGGTCCGCGCGGTCGACGTCGAGCACCGGACCACCGCCGTCGGTTACGCGCTGATCGAGGACGACCGCAAGGGTCGGTTCGACCGGGAGAAAGCCGAGACCGAACTCGGTCTCGAACCCGGCCCGAAGTACTCGAAACTCCACCGCGGCGAACCCGTCGAACACGAGGGCCGAACGATCCACCCAGAGGAGGTCGTCGGCCCGCCCCGGCCCGGCCGGACGGTCGTCTACACCGGGGACACCCGGCCGACGGAGTCGGTGATCGACGCCGCCGACGGGGCCGATCTGTTGATCCACGACGGCACCTTCGGCGACGAACACCACGACCGTGCCGAGAAGACCGCCCACTCGACGGCCCGCGAGGCCGCGACGGTCGCTCGCGAGGCCGGTGCGAAACGCCTCGCGCTGACGCATCTCTCGACGCGGTACACCGGGCGAGGGTGGCAACTCGAAGAGCAGGCCGAGGAAGTCTTCGACGGCCGGGTGTTCATGGCCGACGACGGGATGCGCGTCGAGGTGCCGTACCCCGACAGCGACCGGGAGTTCACCGTCGAGATGCTCGATCGGGCGGGCTGACTCCTACCGCTGATCTCGGTCTGTGCGGATCGAGACGAGTGATCACACTCCGTGTCCGACCCGCCACCCGCTCGATACGAACGCGGCAGACCGGCGGTCGCGTCGAAAAGCGTGGTACTCGCGTTCGAGAGTCGACTCGGTCAGAAGAGCCGCGCTGCTCAGTTCGTCGGTTCGACCCACTCCCCGGCCCAGTCTTCGAGGGTATCCATGACCGGACAGAGCGCGTCGCCTTTCTCTGTGAGGCTGTAGTAGGTCGCGATCGGCTGTTCCTCGACGCGACGGTCGACCAGTCCGACGTCTTCGAGATCGTCGAGCACCCGCGAGAGCGTCCGGGAACTGGCTCCGGTCGACCGCTTCAGTTCGTTGAACCGCTTTTCGCCCTCCTGGAGGTCGTGCAGAATAACGAGTCGCCACTGCGAACCGATCTGTTCGACCGCCTGTACGACCGGACACGCACCCTCGTTTTTCTCTTCGATAGTCTCCTCACGGGATGTAGCCTGCTGTGACATAGTAACGTTGTGATACCTACTTGTTCACCGCAGAATAAATGGGTTCCGAAACGAACCAGGTGTCGGAACGGCACTGCGAGACGGTCAGCCTCTTGTGTCGGCGGCCGGACGGGGAGAGTATGACCACGGACTGGGAGGTGCTCGTCCCGATGGAGATCGATCCCGTCGGACCGGAGTCGATCGCGGATTTCGCGACCTGTACCGGGATGGCGGAGTACGGAAGCCACGAGGCCGCGCTCGAGGATATCGACCGCTACGACGCCGCCGTCGTTCGGGTCGCGCAGTTCGACGAGTCGGTCATCGAGCGGGCGGACAACCTGAAAGTGATCTCGAAACACGGCAGCGGGCTGGACAACGTCGACATCGATGCCGCCTCCAATCGAGGAATTGTCGTCTGTAACACGCCGGGTGCGAACGCCCGGGCGGTCGCGGAACACGCCGTCGCGCTGACCTTCGGGCTGGCGCGGAACCTCCGGACCGGGGACCGACACGTCCGGTCGGGCGGCTGGGACCGGTCGGCGTTCACCGGGATGGAGCTCCGAGGGAAGACGCTGGGAATCTACGGCTTCGGCAGCATCGGCCGCGAGGTGCGGGAGATAGCCGAGGGGATCGGACTCTCGGTGAGCGTCTACGATCCGCACAAGGCCGAGGGTGCGCTGCCCGACAGCGTGACGCGAGCCGAGACGCTACCGGGGCTGTTCGAGCGCTCGGACGTGGTGAGTGTCCACGCGCCGCTGACCGAGGAGACGAGCGGGTCGGTATCCGCCGAAGAACTGCGGGCGCTGGGTCCCGACGGGCTCGTTATCAACACCGCACGGGGAGCGATCATCGACGAGGAGGCCCTCGTCGACGCGCTCGACGCGGGGAGAATCGGCGGGGCTGGGCTGGACACGTTCGCCGACGAGCCGCCAGCGAGCGACCACCCGCTGTTCGACCGGGACGACGTGCTCGTGAGTCCCCACGTCGGGGCCAACAGCCACGCCGCGCTCCGGGAGATGAGTCTCCGCTCGACGGGGAACGTGCGGACCGTCTACGAGGGCGGGCTTCCGGAATCGACGGTGAACGCCGACAGACTCACACGGACGGGCGAGTAACCGTGACGTGAAGATGTGCGCGGCGCTGACGATCCGACGGTACGAGCCGGCGGACGCGGAGGCGGTGTGGGAGCTACACGAGCGCGCGCTGCGGAACTCGCCGCTGACGTTCGTCGAGAACGCGCCGGCGGACGAGGATCTCACCGCGATCAGCGAGCGGTACCTCGACGCAGGCGGGGAATTTCTCGTCGGTCTCGTAGATTCGAGTATCGTCGCATCCGGTGGCTTTCAGCCCCGAGCGGGGGAGACCGCAGAACTCAGGCGGATGCGCGTCGACCCGGCTCACCAGGGCAACGGCTACGGGGGGGAGATGCTCGACGCGCTCGAAGACCGTGCCCGCGAGGCGGGGATCAGACGGCTGGTACTGTCGACGAACGAACAACTAAAAGCGGCACGGAGCCTGTACGAGTCACACGGTTACACCGAACTCGATAGCGCGGCGACCGAGGCGGAGATGGTCGGCTACGAGAAGCGGCTCTGAACGCACCGGGGACCACAGTCCGATCACTCACCGAGCCACGTAGCGAGGTCGACAGTGCGCTGGTCGGGGGGCGACCCCAGGACGATCCGTCCCGCCCCGACGTCGTCGGTGACGGTCGCGCCCGCGGCGACGACCGACCCCGAGCCGATTTCGACGCCGGGGCCGACAACTGCTCCGGCACCGAGAAAGACCCCCTCGTGGAGGACGACCCGTTCGAAGACATCGTCGCGGAAGGTCATCCCGGTGTCGTCGAGGTCGTGGGTCACGCCGACGACGCTGCAGTTCGGTCCGATCTGTGTCTCGGGGCCGATGTCGGCGTTTTCGACGTAACTGCCGGCGTTGATGTCGATCCGGTCGGCGAGACGGCTCTTTTTCAGCGAAGTTCGTTCGTAGAGCCGGCAGTCGTCACCGACCGTGGAGTCGTGGACGGTGACGAACTCCCGGAGTTGCGCGTCCCCGAGCGTCGAGTCGACGACTCGCGCGGTCTCGTCGATATCGGGGGTCATCAGAGGCCGGCGGTGCCGCTGTCGGCGTCCGGCAGGTCGTACTCCTCGGCGTCGATGCCGAGTTCGTCCAGCGCCCGGCGCATGTGTTCGGTCTGTGCGTACTCCGCGCCGGCCTCCTCGCGGATGCGCTGGGTGGTGGCGAGGACTTCGCCCTTGCGTTCGTCGGGGAAGTCGAACTTGTCCGCGGTGAGTTCGATGATCAGCCCGTCGTGATCGCGAGTGTACAGCGAGTAGAAGATGCCGCGGTCGAAGACGTTGTACTTGTACCCCTTGGCTTCGAGCGAATCCGCGACCTCCTCGAAGCGCTCGGGGTCGATGTTGAAACAGAGGTGGTGCACCCCGCCCACGTCGGTCCGCTGTGGCTGACGGCTCGACGGCCGGTCGTCGCTGACGAAGAAGGTGAGAATCGTCCCGTCGCCGGTGTCGAAAAAGAGGTGTGTCTGGGACGGGTCGTCGAGGTTGGGCTGGCGGAGCACCAGCGACATGCCAAGCGTGTCGCGGTAGTACTCGATGGTGTCCTCGGCGTTCGATCCCCAGATGGTGATGTGGTCGGTTCCGGTCGTCCGGAACGGGCTCTCCGGCGGGTCCGCTGAAACGGGAATGTCTTCGTTTGCCATACCGTCATTACGGGGCGGGTGCTGAAAAAGCGGACGGCTGGACCCCGGGGAAAGAAACTCTACGTGCGTCGTTTCGCGTTTTAGCAGTGTAAAACGGGCAGGTTTAACACGATACGCTGTAACGATGCTGGTATGGCAGAACAAACACCGGTTGTCGTCGAAGCGGTTCGATCACCACAGGGGAAAGAGGACGGGGTCTACGAGAACGTCCGCAGCGAGGACTTCTCGATCCCGCTGATCAACGAGATGCTCGACCGGACGGGGCTCTCGGGCGAGGAGGTCGAGGATCTGCTGTGGGGCTGTGCCCAGCAGCGCGGCGAACAGGGCAACAACGTCGCTCGCGTGATCGCCCTGCTCAGCGACCTCGGCGAGTCCGTTCCGGCGACGACAGTCAACCGCTGGTGTGCCTCCTCCGCGGAGACGATCATGCGCGGGGCCGACGCCATCGCCGCCGGCCAGCGCGAGTGTGTCATCGCGGGCGGGATGGAGTCGATGAGTCGGGTGCCCATGGGGGAGAACACCTCCAACGTTCACCCACGGCTCAACGAGCACTACAACATCGCAGAACTCCAGATGGGAATGACCGCCGAGAAGGTCGCCGAGGAGTACGACATCAGCCGCGAGGAACAGGACGAGTACGCCGCCCGTAGCCAGCAGCGCGCCGCCGAGGCGACCGACTCCGGCCGCTTCGACGACGAAATCGTTCCGATCGAGACCGAAGACGGTCTCGTCGAGGAGGACGAAGGAATCCGTCGGGGCACGACCCCCGAGAAACTGGCCGAACTGCCGACGGTCTTCAAATCCGACGGCACCGTGACGCCCGGCAACGCCTCCCAGATCTCCGACGGCGCCGCCGGCGTGATGCTCACCAGCGAGGAGTTCGCCGAGGAACACGATCTGGACATCCTCGCGGAGGTCGGCAACCACAACGTCGCCGGCGTCGATCCGACCGTGATGGGGATCGGTCCGGTCCCCGCGGTGAAGGGGCTGTTCGAGAAGTACGACCGCGAGGCCGACGACTACGATCTGGTCGAACTCAACGAGGCCTTCGCGAGCCAGTGTCTGTACTGTCAGGAGGAACTCGGCTTCGACGACGACATCTACAACGTCAACGGCGGCGCAATCGCCGTCGGTCACCCGCTCGGGGCTTCGGGCGCTCGCCTGCCCGTGACGCTCATCCACGAGATGCAGAAACGCGACGCCGAACTCGGTCTCGCGACCGAGTGTGTCGGCTTCGGCCAGGGTGCGGCCATCGAGTTCCACCTGCGATGACATCCTCCCCGGCGTGAACGCCGGGGTTTCCTCCGTGGGAGTCTCAAGCGGTCTAAGACTCGCCGGAAGCAACATTCCCGTTGTGGTGGACGGTACTCGGGTCTGTGCGCTGTTCGTTGGGACTTTCGTGAGAGCATGGTGGCTCCGACCAAGTGTGGTCGTCCCACTTGAACCGCACGGGCCGTGCCATCGGCCTGACTGCCTGCTCTGTGTGCCGCTTCAGGAACGTTTCTGACGCCGTAAGGTCGGCGTGCCCCTCGAAGCCACACGGGCAGGTGAGCGTGCCCTGATGCCGGTTCGTTCGATCAGTGCCGCCACACTGCGGGCACTCTTGGCTGGTCCACGCTTCCGACCGAACCTCAACCGAGATACCGTATTCTTCGGCGGTAAACGCCAGTCGCTCGGTGAACTTCTTGAACGCCCAAAAGTTGTGGCTCTTGGCGTTGGTTTTGACCGACCAATAGGTTTCTAACACGTCAGTTAACCCACCGATGTACACCGTGTCTACGCCCTCAGCGTACAGCCGTTCCAACAGATCACGACACAGTGCTTCTTGTGCGTGGTCGCGGCGACGGGTTCGCTCACGGTACAGCCGCCGGATACGCTCGCTACTGTATCGACCGTTTTCGAGTTTCGACTGTAACCGGGCGATTTCCCGCGTGGTGTCACGAAATCGGTCGAACAGATCCCGACCTTCGTACAGGTATTGCTCGCCGGTTGTCGTAGTACAGGCGACGAGATTATTTGCACCAATGTCCAGAGCGGCCTTTTCGTCGGCCAGTGGAGTTGCCCGTGCATCGTCAGAAACAGTCACGGGTTGCGAAGCTCTGAAAGTCCTCTCAGTCTCGTCGTACCACAATTCCAACCGGCTTTGGTCCTCGTAGTCGGGCCAGTTCGGGTCGCCAACGACCTCCAGCCGGAGACGGGTTTTCGGGCTGTTGTGTCTGTCACGGAGTTCTTTCCCGACGACAATCTCAAGTCGGGACCGGTCGCCCCACTCGACAGTGTATGCGTCTTTACGGACGACGCCTTTGAGAACACGTCCGTCATCCTCGTTACCACGGAATCCCGGCGGTTCGGGGTGTTCCGTGACCGACGTGTTCGACTCGTCGTGGTATGCGTTCCTGTTCTCGAAGAACGATCGCCACGCTTCACTGTTTGCTCGCCGGACCGTTTGGGCGGTAGACGCACCGATCACGTCTTTGTATTTGCCTTCGAGTTTTCCGGTGTCGGCGTTCCACACGTCGCCCTCGAAGCCGTCCTCGTCATTGTAGCGCATAAGGCGCTGGTAATTGATCTCGTTCCAGAGAGCGGCGGAAGCGTCCAACAAATCCCGTAGCACCTGCTCATCGTTGTCGGAGAGTGGGCGTACGGTGAAGGTGTTGGTCCGCTTCACGACAACAGATTATTATACCTTTAGTCTTAAAGTCTTTTCGTATGCGCCCAAATATCGATATTTCACACACGCTCGGTGGCAGAGTCAAAGATTACGCAGAAGCGAACGGTCTAGACCTCTCAGAAGCCTATACAGAGGTGTTAGAAGCCGGGCTTGAAGCGTTAGAGACTCAGGACCAGCAGTGATGTAGCGGATGTTCAAAGGAGCTTACGCGATTCACGCCCGCCGTGAACGACGGGATTCTCTCGCTGTCTCAAGATAGCGTTCCGCGACGACTGACGGGAGTCGCGGGCTCGTTTCGTCTACTTTTTCAGCGTTCAGGCGAACGGGGAACCATGTCCTCCGCCATCACAGATCTATTCAACCAGATGCCGTACGCGAAGTTGCTCGGCATCGAGGTCACAGAGGCCGGCGACGGCTACGCCGAAGGCGTGTTGCCGTTCGACGACGACCTGCGCTCGAATCCGTACGGCGAAGTCGCCCACGGCGGGGCGACCTACGCGCTGGCGGACACCATCGGCGGTGCCGCGGTCATCTCGCTGACCGAGGACGTCTCGCCGACAATCGACATGCGGATCGACTATCTCGCGCCGGTCAAACGCGATATCTACGCGAGCGCCGAGGTGATCCGCCACGGTTCAGACGTCTCGCTGGCCCGGGTCGAAATCGAGGACAGCGACGGGACCCAGGTCGCGACCGCGCAGGGAACCTACAAGACCGGCGGCCAGGGTAACGAGACCGACTGGGACGGCGAGCGCGGATCGGAGCGGTTCGCTCCGGAGTCGGAGTAAGTGGCGAGCCGACAGTCGCCGGTCCAGTTTTTCCCGCGAGATCGCTCGGTTACTCGGAGGTCGCGGGCTCGGGGCGGTGTCCGCCCCCGGAGTCCGGGACCAACCGCGTCGGAACCACGCGCGTCAGAACCACCATCCCCGAGAGTTCGACCAGCGTCTGCGTGACGACGACCGCCGGCGCGAGCGCGAACTCGGCGGGCAACGCGAGCGCCAGCGGCAGTACGACGAGGGAGTTCCGGGTCACCGAGGTAAAGACGAGCGCGCGGCTCTCCCCGACACCCAACCCGAGCAGCCCGGCGGCCGCCCGAGCCAGAAGCGGCATGACGAACAGAAAGGCGATATACACAGGGACGACGGCCACAATCTGGTCGAGTGATTCCCGGACGCGAGGTAGTTGCGAGGCGATCACCGCGAACAGCGTCACGCCCATCATCGGCACCGGGAGCCAGCCCATCGTCGCCCGAACGCGGCGGCCGCGGGTCGAGCCGTCGGCCCAGTGCTGTGTCGCCCAGGCGAGCCCCAGCGGTAGGGCGATGATGACCACGAACGCCTCAACGAACGGCCCTGGCTCGACGAACTCGGCCACGCGCGGGCCGACGAACAGCCAGAGATACAGCGGGAGCGCCAGCAGTTGGACGAGCATCAACGCGGGCGTCGCGGCGGTGATCTGCTCGGCGTCGCCGCCGGCCAGTTCGGTGAAGGTGATGACGTAGTCGATACACGGCGTCAACAACACCATGAGGGCGCCGACCAGGATAGCTGGCTCCTGCGGGAGGACGCGTGTCAGCCCGAAGACGACGACCGGAACGACCAGGAAGTTCATCGAAAGCGCCGCGAGCAGAAACCGGGCGTTGCGGAACGCCGCCCGGACGCGGACGAACGGAATCTCCAGGAAGGTGACGTACAGCAGAACGGCCAGAATCGGGTTGATGAGCGGTTCGAGGAGTGACTGCGCTCCGGGAGCGACGAGCGCAGTGGCGACTGCGGCCGCGACGGCGCCGGCGTAGATGGCCACCTGATTGTGCTGGACCCACCGTTTCGAGAGAGTCATGGACGACTCATCGGCACACTCCCGAGTACGCACATGTCGTATCGGTTCGGTCCCAAGACGGAAAAACCGGGCTTTCGGTCGCGAGACCGACGGGCGGCGACGCTCACTCTCGGTTGTCCAGATAGTGCAACACGCCGCGGGTGTTCATGCGTTCTTCGCCGCGGGCGTGCTGGGCCGACCACGGGCTGTCCGTCTCCACCTGCTCGGCGAAGTACTCGACGACCGCCTCGTCGTCATCGAGTTCGTTTCGCTTGGCCTCGACGCGGTCGACCCACTCCTGGATGACCGTCGCGTACTCCGCGAGTAGGCCGTCGGTCTCGCTCCCCCCGAAGTGGCCGTAGTACAGCGCGCCCGGATCGAGGTCGTCGAGCATCTCGACGTCGGCGAGACAGCCCTCCAGATCGAAGCCCGGCGGCGGCGAGGTCTGGCGAACGCCGGGGCGGTTGGGGACGTTGATGCCCGCCGCGTCGGCGGTGAAGACGCCGTCGTTCGCGGGATCGTAGAACACCGCCTGGTGGAAGGCGTGTCCAGGCGCGTGGTGGACGTCCAGGGCGTGATCCCCGAGGTCGACCGTATCGCCGTCGTCGAGTTCGACGATCCGGTCCTCGTCGACCGGTCGGGGTTCGGCGTAGTACTCGATGCGGTCGCCGACGACCTCTTTGGTCCCCGCCCAGATCTGCGTCGGGTCGACCAGAAACTGCGCGCCGCTCTCGTAGACGTACACGTCGGCGTTCGGGCAGGCCTCGGCGAGATAGCCGACACCGCCGGCGTGGTCGAGATGGACGTGTGTCGGTGCGATTACCTCGAGTTCCTCGGGCGCGATGTCGAGTTCGGCCAGCGCCTCCAGGATCCACTCGTAGTTGCGACCGGTCCCCGAGTCGACGACCGCCGGGCGCTCCGCATCGAGGATGTAGACGGCGCCGTACTGCGGGCTCCCGTACAGTTCGACGTCGAGACAGTACAGATCCTCCGAGCCAGCGCTGGTCACCTTCGAGAGTTCCATACAGGCGCTACGTCGGCCCGGGTTGAGAAATCTACTGCTCGTCGTAGAGTCGTTCGACCCGCGCCAGCGAGTCGGCGTCGGTCGGATCGAGCGTCTCCCGGCGGCGGAGAAACCGAGGGAACCGCAGCGCGTAGCCGGAGTCGTACTCCTCCGAGCGCTGGATCTCCTCGTACTCGACTTCGAGGACGACCTCCGGCCGGAGCTCGACCGCTCGGCCGTCCCGAGAGACGATCAACTCCTCCAGTCGGTCGGTCAACTCCTCCAGTTCCTCGTCGGTGTAGCCCGTCGAGAGCCGACCGACCTCCCGGAACTCCTCGGCGTCGTCGTCGTAACAGGCGAGATAGAGACGGCCGAGCCAGTCGCTCCGGCGGCCTTCGCTGTAGATTGCCCGGGAGACGACAAGATCCAGCGGCTCCATCGTCGGTTTGACCTTCAGCATCCGACCGACCCTGGTGCCGGGCTGGTAGGTCGCCGTCGGGTTCTTGATCATCAGTCCCTCGTGGCCAGCGTCGAGCGCCTCGCGGTAGAGGTCGGTCACCGCCTCCGGTGGGTCGGCCTCGTCGTCCGCTTGCGGGTCGACTTCCGCCCGGACAGTCCGGGAGTGTTCCAGTCCCGCCCGTGGCTCGTCCGGACGGACAGAGACGTCCTCGAAACTCGCTTCGAGGCGCTCGATTCGCGTCTCGAAGGGACGTTCGATCAGCGTCTCGCCGTCGTAGAGACAGTCGAACAGGTGGGCGACGACCGGCACCTCCCGCGCCATCGACTCGACGCCGTCTTCGCGTTTGATCCGCTGTGAGAACCGCTGGAAGGGAACCGGGTCGCGGTCGTCGCCCTCGACCGTCTCGGGCGTGTAGCCGACGAGTTCGCCGTCGAGGATGGCCGACTCCGCCGTGACACCCTCGCGGACGGCGGCGACGACATCGGGGAACTGCTCGGTGATGTCTTCGAGTCGGCGGGTGAACAGACGGATCTCGTCGCCGTGCTTGTGGATCTGGACGCGGGCGCCGTCGTATTTGACCTCGGCGACGGCCGTCCCGTCCGGAGCGGCGTCGGCGAGCGCCTCGCCGAGGGACTCGCCCTTCTCCGCGAGCATCACCTGGACCGGGCGGAACAGTTCGACATCCAGTTGTTCGAGGCCGTCTCGCCCCTCCTCGCGGGCGGTCTCGGCGACGACGCGGTAGTCGTTGGTCACCTGATAGGCGCGCTCGACCGCGTCGACGGCCGCGTCGCTGCCGTCGAGAAATGCGACCGCAATCGCGTCACGGATCGTCCCCTCGCCGATGCCGACGCGCATATGTCCCAGCGCCGTCCGGACGATATACCGGGCCTCCTCGGGATCGGCGTCGGCGAGGAGGCCGGCGATCTCGTCGACGCGGCGCTGCTGGCTGCCGTCACCCTCGAAGGAGGCGATCTCACGGATCGAGTCGTGGACGCGTTCGACCGTCAGCGACTCCGAAAACAGCGTCTGCTGGGTCTGGTTGTCGACGGCCCAGGCGGCCACGTCGCCGAGATCGCCCGTCTCGCGCCACTGCTCGCGGAGGGCGGACTCGGAGACGCCGGTGGATTTGCTGATCGCGTCGAGCGTGAGCGAGGAGGAGACGCCGAGTTCCTCGCGCTGGTGGGCGGCGAACAGCCGTCCCCGAACGAGTTTGACGACGAGCGGGAGGAGATCACCCGCCTCCGCGAACGTCTCAGCGAGGATGTCCCGCTTCTCGTTGTTCGAGTCGGTGTCGGCCAGTCGCTCGTAGACCCCGACGAGTTCGGCGTACTCCATCTGGCGGGAGTAAGTGAAGCCAGGACAAAAAGCCCTGCACTGCGGCGCAGTGCTTTTGTGATCGCCGTTTGATACGTCGAGTAGTGAGTCGGAACCGCGAGCGACGCCGGGACACGCAGGCACTGAGCGGATTCAGCCGCGAGGAGGTGAGAGAGCTCACCCGACCGCTCCTTCGGGAGTGGCAGTCGAGTACCGAACTGTTCGACGTCCGTCGACGGCTGCGGTCGGTTTTTGCCGCGGGGCTCGTCGTCGTCCTGGGTCGGTTCGTGCTCTCCCCGGACGGGATCACCGGGCTGTTGCTGACGCTGTGGACGCTGCTTTCCGTTCCAGTTATGATCCTCGTCGGCTGTCTGCTCGTCCTGTTGCGGACCCCGAGCGAGGCGGCCGACGTCTGGTGGGAACACTCCGTGCCGGCGACGATCGGGCTGCTCACGCTGGCTGGTCTGGTTCGTGCCGGCGAATCGAGCCCCGGCGGCCGGGCGGCCTGGGAACTGCTGATCGACGACGAACACCCGGCGGAGACGGAGCAGTTCGGGGAGAGCGAGATCGATCGGGCGGCCGTCGGGCGGATCCGGCGGTACGTCTACTACGCCATCGTCGGGTCTGTGACGGTGACGGGTCTCGATCAGGCCACCCGAACGGGACTGCTGTCGGAGGGGTCGTCTCTCGGCGGGGTCGCGGCCAGCGGGCCGGCGCTCGTGGCACTCCTCCTCGGAGCCGTAGTCGTCGGGGCCGGCGTTGGATTCGTCATCGCGACGGTCCAGGGATAGCGGGCACATCCGGTATCGGGAAGCGGGAGAAGCAGGCAACTGATATCCGCCTGCCGTCCGAACTGCCGCCGATGATGGACGTCGACCTTCCCGACGAGATTCGGGGCCACGTCGAGAACGAGTTGGATCACCTCATCAGACACATCGACCACTTTCGGGAGGAGTGGCTCGCACAGGCCGATATCAACCCCAGCGACGACGAGGCCGTCGTCGCCTTCGCGCTGGGTGCCGTGATGATCGAGATGGAGCATTACCTCGAAGACGAGTTCGACGACGAGGACTCCGACGAGTACCTCCAGGAGGCCGCGAAGATCGTCAAAAGCGGCGTTCGGAGATTCTCAGCGCGATTCGCGAGGAGCAGATGAGCTGAAAGCGCAATCACTACGTGTCCGCCAGATCATCTCGACACATGGAACTCGGAATTGTCGGACTCGGACGGATGGGTCAGATCGTCGCCGACCGGTGTCTCGACGCCGGCCACGACGTGGTCGCCTACGACGTCGACAGCGACGCGGTCGAGGAGGTCACAGCGGCCGGAGCGCGGCCGGCGGAGACGCTCGACGAACTCGCCGGCGAACTCGGTGCGGAGAAACGCATCTGGCTGATGGTCCCGGCCGGAGAGCCGGTCGATATGGCGCTGGAAGACCTGAGCGAGCACCTCGACGGCGAGGATATCGTCATCGACGGCGGCAACTCCCACTTCGAGGACTCGGTGCGACGGGCGGAGTCGACCGAGGCCGGCTACCTCGACTGCGGGACCAGCGGCGGCCCGGCGGGTGCGGAACTGGGTTTTTCGCTTATGATCGGCGGGCCGGAGTGGGCCTACGAGGAGTGTACGCCGGTGTTCGACGCCGTCGCGACCGGCCCCGACGGCCACGACCGGATGGGGCCGAGCGGATCGGGCCACTACGTGAAGATGGTCCACAACGGCGTCGAGTACGCCCTGATGCAGGCCTACGGCGAGGGCTTCGAGTTGCTGCACAACGGCCGGTACGACCTCGACCTGGAGGCGGTCGCCCGCACCTGGAACAACGGGGCGGTGATCCGGTCCTGGCTGCTCGAACTCTGCGAAGAGGCCTTTCGGGAGGAAGGCGGCGACCTCGGGGACGTGGCGGACCACGTCGCCGGCGGCTCGACCGGGACGTGGACCGTTCAGGAGAGCCTCGAACAGGAGGTGCCGCTGCCGCTGATCTACCAGGCGCTTGCCGAGCGGTTCGCCAGCCGGTCGACCGGGGACGGGCCGGGACGGTTCTCGCGACGGCTCGCCAACCGCCTGCGGTACGGCTTCGGCCGACACGAAATCGAGCGGATGTGAGCCGCCCGGTCGCGTCGGTGCTGTTTTGACCCTCGGGAGCGAGTACCGAACCATGATCCGAGGGTACAACGACGAGGAACCGGACATCGCAGACTCCGCGTACGTCGACCCGCAGGCGACGATCATCGGTGACGTGACGATCGGACCGGACGCGACGATCCTCCCCGGAGCCGTGTTGCGCGGCGACGGCGGGGAGATCGTCCTCGAAGCGAAGGCGAACGTCCAGGACAACGTGACGATCCACGCCGACGAGCCGACCTATCAGGTCGTTCTCGAAGAGAACGCCGCGGTCGGGCACAACGCAATCGTGCACAACGCGACGATTGGGGAGCACTCGCTGGTCGGAATGCACGCGACGGTACTCGACGATGCCGTTCTCGAACCGTACAGCGCCGTCGCCGCGAAGACGCTGGTCATGGAAGACCAGACGATTCCATCGTACACGATGGCTGGCGGCCGACCCGCCGAGACCATCAAGGAGGACCTACCAGAGGACAGCATGCTCTTCCAGGCGGCGGAGTTCTACGTCGAGCGCGCGAAGGGACTCGAAGCGGGCCGGATTATCGAGGAGTAGACTGTTCAGGAGAGTTGTCGTGACTGTGCGTCGAGGCGCTCGCGGAGCACGTCGTCGACGAGGACGGCGCCGTCGCCCCGGACGGTGACGGTGTGATCGGGCACCTCGAAGGTGAGTTCCCACTCGGTGTGTTCGGAAGCCGCGAGCGTCGCCAGCGCTCCGGTCTCGACGTACTCGGCGAGCGAGTACGAGAGCGCCTGCGGTGAGCAGTCCTCCGCCTCCGCAATCGCTCCGACGACGGCCGTGAGAACCTCGTGGCGTCGAGTCATGAGTTCACCGACTCGCCGTGGAAGTAACAGCCCTCGATCAGGTGGGCGGGAATCTCCTCGGACTGGTCGACCGCCAAGAGGACGCTCGCGACATCCGCGAACTGCGGTCCGCGCGCCACGGTGAACGGGTCGCGCTCCCACTCGATGAAGCCACCCTCCGCCATCAGCGGCAGGTGTTCGTGGACCAGATTCGTCGTGAGCAGTTCGGGGTCGAGGCGGTACTCCGGGGAGTTCGCCGCCTCCGGCAACGACAGAGAGGCATCGGCGTCGGCCTCCAGCAGCGACCCGATGATCTGGCGTCGGGTGCCGGACTGCAACGTCCGATAGATCTGACGCCACCGGTCGGCGAGTGATTCGACTGATTCCATTGCCATGATATATTCAACGAGAGATAAATTAGTTTCGGTGAACACCACCGCAATCCCGGCGGAGAACGGCGCTACGGTGAAGACAGCCGGAGAATCGCCGCAGAAATCAGTCCTCTGCGGGTTCGACGATGCCCTCGACCGTCTCCAGTTCGAGGCCGCCGCCGATGGTCCGGTTGGGGTAGGGGATGTTGATCCCTTCCTCGTCGAACCGCTCTTTGACCGCGGTGACGTACTCGCCGCGGACCTTCACGAAGTCGGCACGGCTCGGGTCCGAGATCCAGATCCGGGACTGCAGGCCGACCGAGGAGTCACCGAGTTCGACCAGTCGGACCGACGGGGCGGGGTCGTCGAGGATACCGTCGTGGTTCTCGGCCTCCTCGACGATGATCTCGGTGGCTTTGTCGATGTTGTCGTCGTAGCCGATGCCGAAGACGAACTTCAGTCGTAGCGTCTCCTTCGCGACGGGATTTTTGATCACGTCGCTCATCAACACGCCGTTGGGCACCGTCAGCAGTTCGTTATCGAAGGTCCGGACGCGAGTGACCCGGAGGCTGATGTCCTCGACGACACCGGCGTTGTCGCCCCACTCGATCCAGTCACCGATCCGGAACGGTTTATCGGTGTAGATGAAGATCCCGGCGACGAAGTTTTTGATCACGTCCTGGAGTGCGAACCCGATGGCCAGCGTGGCGGCCGCGGCGATGGTCGCGATAGCCTGGAGGAAGTTGCCGAACCCGGCCGTCCCGAAGGCCGTCGACAGCGCGATCAGAAAGATCAGGAATTTCTTGAGCTTCTGGAGCGGCTTCCGGGCGTGTTCGTCGAGTCCCCGGGCGCGCATCGCCCGGGTGACGAGCGGCGCGATGGTCAACTGGCCCAGGACGTAGATGATCACGAACACGGCGACGAAGACGAGAAGTTGTGCAATCGTCTGGGCGTACGGGACTCCCACCTGACCCAACTGGTCCGCCACCGGGCCGACGGAGGCAACGGTCGCCGTCACCGTTCTAGCACCGCGGTGTGACCGCGCGTCTGGACGACAGTCGCGTTCGTCCGCTCGGCCAGTTCGGTCGCCAACTCCTCGGTATCGCCCTCCGCTCGGGCCGCACGGTGGAATTTGATCTTGACGAACTCCTGGTTGTCCAGTTGCTCGTCCAGTTCGTCTACGACCGCACCGATCCCGCGCTTGCCCACCCAGAGGGTGACCTCCAAGTTATGAATCCGCTGTTTCCGCGTGCTCATGCTGTGTGAGTTTATCAGGTCACGTAGTTAAAAGTAGGCAAGTAGGTCCCGGTGGTCACTGCCCGTCGTAGGGGTATCGGTCCTGCTCGCCGCAGTCACAGGTGACGACGACGTGGCCCGTGCGCAGTCGAACGCGGGCGTTCGCGCCCGGACGGAGATAGGCGTCACACCGGTCGCAGGTGTACCGGACGAACTGGCGGGGAAGCGAGAGACGGTTGCGCTCGGCGATCCGGCGGGCGCGGCGGACGTACCGGCGGGCGCGGTCGTGGTTGCCCTCGGCCGCGGCTTCCCGGGCCAGCTCGGAGAGTCGCTCGATCCGCTCGCTCGCGATGCTCACACGAGAAGGTAACAGGGACACCGAAATGAGCGTTGCGTCCGGCGGCGGCCCCGAGCACGCAGATTTTTATTCGGCAGTGACCTACCCGCTGGTATGACGGCGCTTTCTTTCGACGAACACGGTGTCGACGTAGTCTACGAGGGGACCGAGTTCCGCCTCGAAAAGGAACTCATCGAGGAGGCCATAGAGAAGGAGTACCCCGAGGTGACCGACCACGAGGTGTTGAAGATAATCGAAGAAAACCCCGCGCTGTCGGGAGAACCGCGTCGGGTCGAAGAAATACTGGCGTAGTTACGCTTCGACGGACTCGACGGCCTGCTCGGAGGCTTCCTGGACCTGGCTCTGGATCTCTTCGGCCTGCTCCTGAATCTCCTCGACCTGCTCGGCTAGCTCGTCGACGGCGTCGACGGACTGGTCTTCGAGTTCCTCGTGAGCGTCGAGCAGGAGGTCGAGTTGCTCCTCGAGCACGTCGAGGTACTCCTCGCTCAGTTCGTCGATGTTGTCGATGCCGTCCTCGACCTCCCCCGTGAGGTTCGCGAACAGTTCTTCGTGGTTCTCCAGCAGGGCGTCGTACTGCTCGTCGATGGAGTCACGCATCTCGACGACGGTGTCCTCGGTGCCGGGGACGTTGGCCTCGACGGCGTCGAGGATGCTGTGGACGAGATCCTGGTTGAGTTCGACCGCACTGCGCTGGACCGACTCGGAGGCGTCGAGGCTGTCGACCGCCGCCTCGCCGACTCGCTGCTGGAGATCCAGCGTCTGTTCGAGCGCCTGCTGTCCCTGTTCGAGTGACTTCCGCTGCAGTTCGAATGTCGCCTTGACCGGTTGGGTGTAGTCTACCATCGTTGTTCTATCATTAACTACGACTGATAACTATATAATACTTTCCCTATTAGACCACTTGCTACCATTGAGTACCACAGGCAGTAGGAAAATGCTACGTCCGACCGTCCGACGATGCTACCCACGTGGGAGTTTTTGAACGCCGCCGCGGGCCACCAGAGTGTAAGTAACCGTATTAGTATCGTAGTAAAAACACCGATACAGGACTCGATAGGGTGAATTAACCGAACTGGCCAGCAAAATTAAGTACCGGAGTCCGAAAGAGTGTGTGTACGATGGAACAGTCAGATGTTCACGCCGAAACGCACCGCGAGGTGCTACGGGCCGGACTGGATGGGGAAACGGGGGACCTGTTGCTCGTCAATCCGACAGCGGAGACGATGCAGGCCGCCGTCGAGATGTACAGGGACGGGGAGTCACTGCCGGCGATCAAACTGTTCGCCGACGAGGAGCCACTCAAGGCGCTGACCGAGGATTTCATCATCGCGAGCGGCATCGCCGATCTCGTCGACGACGGCGTCTTCGAGGTGCGGACGCTCTCGGCCGTGCCCCGGCACTCCCTGCTCGTAACCGAGACGTTCGTGCTGTCGTTCGTGCAGGGGGCCGCCGGCGTCGCGGGGCTGCGGACGACCGACGAGTCGTTCGTGGCCGACACATACGAGGAGTACAGCCAGCGGTGGGCCGACGCGGAGGTGTTCTCGCTGCGGACGCCGCCGCTGTCACACGTCCGCGAGACCCTCGAAGAGGACATCGGCCCCGAGGCCGTCGAGGATTTCGACCGGATTCTCGACAGCCTCGACACGGCGAAAGGCGACGGCGAGGGCCTCGACGAGGTGACGATTTCGCTTCTGGTCGCGGCCAACAACGGCGAACTGCTCTACGACATCAGCCGGTGGGGCGAGGACATCCGGCTGGCCAGCAAGGCGACGTTCTCCCGGAACAAGAATCTCCTCGAAGAGGCCGGGCTGATCGACACCGAAAAGGTACCGATCGACATCGGCCGGCCGCGGTTGCGGCTGCTGCTCGGGGACAGTTCGCTGGAGGCCGCCGAAATCGAGGAGGTCGCCGCGGAAGCAGAACAGCGCCTCGACTCCGTATAGCCGGGACGGGAAGCCTGGTTTTTTGACCCCGGTTGCCGTCTTGCCGGTATGACAGTCGGGATCATCGGCTCCGGCCCCGCGGTCGTCACCGTCCAGGCCGCGCTGGTCGACGCCGATACCACACGGATCGACGTGGACGCCCTCGGAACGACGGAGCTTGCGGTCGTCATCGGGACGGCCGGCGATCCGGTCTTCGCCGAGGCCAACGAGCGAGCGCTGGAGACGGAGACGCCCTGGATCGCGGTCGAACTCGGCGGCCTGGGTGGAATCGCCGTCGCGGACGCCTCCGTGAGCTGTTTCGAGCCCGGAGCGGGCTGTTACGAGTGTCTCAGCGGCCGCGTGACGGCGAATCTCGACCGCCAGCCCGACCCGCGTACGCCCGAGACGGCGACCGGCCGGTTCGCGGGTGCAATCGCCGGCCGCGAGGCCGCGAGCGCTCTTGCCGGCGAGTCGATCGGCGGCCAGGTGATCACCCTCCCCTACGAGCAGCGACGGCTGCTCCCGCTGCCGAACTGCGTCTGCGATCCGGGCGACCGGGGCGAACTCGACCGGTCGGACGGGGCGCGGGACGTCGAGGCGGCGCTGGCCCGAGCGGAGCAGTCTCTCGACGACACGATTGGAATCGTCCAGGAGGTCGGGGAGGTCGAATCGTTCCCGGTGCCGTACTACCTCGCACAGAGCTGTGAGACCGCGGGCTTCAGCGACGCCAGCGCCAGCCGAGAGGCCGCCGGCGTCGATCCCGACTGGAACGCGGCGTTCATGAAGGCCCTCGGGGAGGGGCTCGAACGGTACTGTGCCGGGGTCTACCGGGGCGAACGCCTCGAACACGGTGCCCCCGAGTCCGTCGAGGGGGCCGTCCCGCCGAGTGCGTTCGTCTGCGAGCACGAACCGGATCCAGCCGAGCCCATCGAGTGGGTTCCCGGCGAGGAGTTGGCCGGCGGCGACCGGCGACTGCTGCCGGCAGAGTTCGTCTATCATCCGCCGCCGGAGCACCGGTATCACCCGCCAGTGACGACCGGCCTCGGACTCGGTAACTCGACCGTCGAGGCGCTTCTGTCGGGGCTGTACGAGGTGATCGAGCGGGACGCGATGATGCTCGCCTGGCACAGCAGTTTCGAGCCGCTGGGGCTGGCCGTCGAGGACGAGACCTACGAGACGATGGTCAGGCGGGCCGACTCGGAGGGGTATGCCGTCCAGACGCTGTTACTCACGCAGGATGTCGACGTGCCGGTCGTCGCGACCGCGGTGACCGGCGACGAGTGGCCCGAACTGGCCTTCGGGACGGCCGCAGATCTGGACGTGACCGCCGCGGCCGAATCCGCGCTCGCGGAGGCGTTGCAGAACTGGACGGAACTCCGGGGGATGGGGCCGGAGGAGGCCGCCGACGCGATGGGCGCAATCGGGCGATACGCGAGCGATCCCGGCCCAGCGGCGGCCTTCGTCGACCCGGAGACGACCGTGCCGGCGTCCTCGGTCGGTCCAGATTCCGTCCCCGACGGGGAAGCGGAACTGGACAACGTCCTCGACAAATTAGACGACGCCGGACTCGACGCCTACGGTGCGCGCCTGACGACCCGGGACGTCGACCAACTGGGTTTCGAGGCCGTGCGAGCGGTCGTGCCGGCGGCACAGCCGCTCACCTTCGGGGAGTCGTACTTCGGCGAGCGGGCGACGACGGTGCCCGGGCAGATGGGTTTCGAGGCCCGACTGGACGCCGAGCACCACCCGTTCCCGTGAGCGGGCGTCAGATCCCGAAGGCGACTCGGATCATGTCACGGGTGCCGGGGCCGAGACCGACCGCGACGATTGCCCCGAGCAACATCACCGCGAAACGCGGGCTCTCCTCGAAGAACTCCTCGTCGAAGACCGCGAGAATCAGGACGGGAACGAGCAGTTTGACGAAGAAAAACGGCCAGGCGGTGCCGACGTAGATCCCCCCAATCTCAGGGCCGCCTTGAATCGCGCTGGTCACGTCCATGATCGCCTGGTTGAACGGGTGTTTCGCGCCGTACTCGCCGAGACCCCAGAGCTGTGTCCAGTCGTTGGCCAGGACGTTCGCGATGCCGTCGACGGCGTGGCCCCAGACGACGACCAGCCCCATCAGCCCGGTCCCGGCGTTGGTCGCGGGATCGAAGCGGTCGACGCCCAGGTAAACCAGCGCCGCGGAGGCCGTCGCGATGCCGACGACGATCACCAGAATCGAGGGGTGAAGCGTGATCCAGTCGTTGGTCCGGGATAGATAGAGCAGGTAGCCGAAGGTGCCGACGAGCCAGCCGACACCGAGGCCAGCCAGCGGGTAGTAGAAGGTCTCGGTGATCTCGGCGTGAGCGAGATACTTGGCGACCAGAAACGAGGAGAGGGCGACGAAAAAGACCGTGAAGTAGATGAACGGACTGATCAACGCGGCGCTGGCTGGGAACTCGATGGCCGGTGTTTCGCCGGCCGCTCGTGCGGCCACGAAGGAGTCCTCGACGACCCGGAGCGCGCCGCCGAACAGCATGAACGGCACCAGCGCGTAGAAAAAGCGGTCGTACGGGGAGAGATCGAACCGGTCCAGGAGGAGATAGACGCCGCCGAGCATGAACACCAGCACGAGGATGTAGCTGATCGTCGAGACGACGGTGTAGCCGGGTTCGGCGACGAAGACCCCCTCGACGCGGGCACAGCCCTCCGCGGCGGTCGCACCGGGGACGACGTCGCCGCTGGTGCGCTGGTAGACGAGACAGTCGACCCCCTGGGAGTCGGCCTCGACCGGCCCCCAGAAGTACCGCCAGAGAAAGCCGTAGTAGACCCGCTCAGTGAAGACGACTGCCGCGGTGGCGATTGTGAGGACGCCGGCGACCAGCGTGCCGAGCCAGGCGACCTCCGGACGAATCCCGTACCGCTCGAGCAGTTCCATACCTGACAGGCGGAGGCCGACCCAATTGAGGATTCCGGTCTTCCGTGAGAGAGAAGGACACAGCCGCTGGCGGAGGCGCTACTCGGAGAGTGCCGCCCGAGCGGCCTCGAGAACGGTGTCGTGGCGGGTGTCGTTGGAGACGATCAGGCTGTCGTCGCCGTCGGTGAACCGCGCTCCCGAGAGCGTCGTCGCGCGGCCGCCGGCCCGGCGGACGAGGTGGACGCCGGCCAGCGAATCCCACGCGTTCGGCGGGTCGGGCATGATCGCCCCGTCCATCCCGCCGGCGGCGACCAGCGCGAGCAGGCCCTGAATGCTGCCGAAGCGGCGGATGTCCCCGAACCGTTCGAGCACTTCCCGGACGATTGCGGACGGCCCCTCCGGGTCGCTCGTCGACCAGCGCCCCGTGGTGCCGATGGCGAACTCGGCGGGGTCGGTCCGGTCGCTGACGCTCATCGGTTCGTCGTTGCGCGAGACGCTCTCGGGGCCGGCCGTGTAGACGTCCTCCATCGCCGGCATCGCAGTCGCGCCCGCCACCGGGTCGCCGTCGACGACGGCGGCGACGCTGCTCGCCCAGAACCGGATCTCCCGGACGAAATTCGCCGTGCCGTCGATCGGGTCGACGACCCACGCGGGACCCGCCTCGGGGACGGTCTCGGCGACCTCGATGTCGCCGACGCCGACCGGGGGAACGTCTTCCTCACAGACGACCGTCGCGCCGGGGAACTCCTGTGCGATCGTCGCAAGGACCTGTTGTTGGGCCTCGCGGTCCGCGTTCGAGACCACGTCTGTCGGACTCGATTTGCTCTCGACGGTGAGGTCGCCCCGGAACGCCTCTCTGGCGACGACGCCGCCGGCCCGTGCGGCCCGCTCGGCGACCGCCGCGCGGTGAGTCGCTTCGCTCATGTGAACGGAGACCAGCGCACAACTGATAGCCCCGTCGGTTCGACTCGCGGCTCAACAGAAGCCCAGTTCGGACGCGGTCGGCGTCACCTCGACAGCGCCCCCGCAGTTTGGACAGGAGCACAGATCCGTCGAGATGTACGTGACATTACACGGTTGACAGACGTACAGCGATACCGAGTCCTGCTCTCGTGTGTCCGAGAACCGCTCGTCACCGGCCCAGACTCGACTCACGGCGGTCTGTATCCAGTTGCGCACGCTTCGGATCATCATTGTGTGATCTCGAGAAATGTGTCGTTCGGGAGGCTGTCCTTGTTGGCTCTGAGTAACCGGATAACGGGTTCAATCTCCCCCCAGTTCGGGCCCGTCACGACCGTGTCCCGCTCTCTGTCCCAGACGACATAGCCCATGCTGTCGAGTTTCGGGAGGTGAGTGTGCATCAGTTCGATTTTCTCGTCGGCACTGCTGACGGCTATCGACGGACGCTCTGCGAGCTTGACGAGGAGATGTCTCCGCGTCCGGTGTCCGAGCGCGTCCGCTACCTGATCGAATCCCATTGTGGTCTGCACAGATGCATAGAAACGTCTCTCTCACTTGTCCACAGTGCATGGTACACGAGGCACTAATAAGGTCACCCGCGGTTGCCGTACTGTGACCGACCCCCGGCAGGGTCAGCGCTGTTCGACCTGAGTGGCCTCTTCGTCCAGTTCGTCTTCCATCGCGATGAGCGTGTTTTCGGTGAGTGTCACGATAGCGCGACGCAGTCGCTCCGTGACGGCCTGGTCCGAGACGCCGAGTTCGTCGGCCAAATCCTGCGTCGACATCCGTCGCGGAATCGAGTAGTAACCGCCTTCGACCGCGCGCATCAGCGTCTCACGCTGAGGATGGGTCACTCCGTACCACATCCCTGTCCCCGGGCGGGTGGGGTTGTAGACGCGGCCGACTTCGAGGGAGATGTCCGCGTCCGAGCAGTACTCCTGGAACTGGCTGAGCGCCTCGTGGGTCGGGAACCGAATCTCGAACTCCCAGGTGCTCGCCGTCCCGGTGGCGCTGAGAAGCTGTCCGTTCAGATCGGTGAGCCCCCGAAAGAGCGTATCTGCCCCGATGTCCCAGTCGAGTGAGTACAGTCGCTCCCGGCCGTGTCGCGTCACCTCGACGATGTTCTCGACGGCCGGGTGGTTGCTGACGCTTCTCTCGAAGGACTCTCTGACCTCGTCGCTCACGGTAAAGAAGGGAACCGCTGTCTCGCCCAGCGGCACCATCGTTTCGAGTTTGACCGTCCCGCGGGCCTCTATTTCGAGGATCTGGCCAAGCTCGAACGCGTCGGCTGGGATCCGAAAGTGCGCGATGACGGCCATTATACTGAAAGGTGGTGTTCGAGACAGGTAAATATGACCGGCTTGGTGTGCCAACCCGCGCTGCGGATGCTTGGTGTACCATGCTCTTCGGTAGACATATGCGTGTGGCGTGTATCGTATACGGTGGATCAAACACCTGTACGGACAGTGGCCGGGGCCGTACGGGTCGAGGATTACGCAGTCACTATGACACACGAGAAACTCCGCGACGAGTCAATTGCCAATGCCGACGAGTTCGAGGCCGTCCTCGCCGAGGCGGTGGAGAAAGCCATCGAGAGCGACGTGGACGTCCGCGGGGCCTGGGAGTTCCGAACGCGAGGGTCGACACACGACTGGGAAGTGGAGATTGTCGAGCTAGCGAGACGCCCCGACGACGAGGACGAATAAGGGGATACCACGTCGATACAGACGGGAAACTGGCGTCAACTATCCGTCAGCTACGAAAACCCGCCGACATGTCTCGACGCTTAGCCGGACTCTCGAAGACGCACAGAGCCAGCCCTATCGGTCATCGCTCGGGGCAGAAAACAGCAGGAACTCAGCAGTCGTTACTCGCGGAGGCGGTGGCTCAGCACTACCTCGTCGAGTTCGTCGGTTCGGCCGCCGTCGGTGGCGATATCTTCAGGCTCTTCGACCATCGGGACCAGTGGGGCTCCCGTGTTCTCGGCGTCTGTGAAGTGCTCGTACATGGTTCGATCCGGATCCTTCATGGTTCATCATGAAGGTCCTATTCCAACAATTGCGACTGTCGGTAATAAATGTAATGATCTTTTATCCAGTTTGGGAGAGGATACCACCGAGTCCGACAAACGCTCGTGCAGTTTCGGCCGTTCGGCGGGGTCGTAGCGTCTTTCTTACCGCCCCGTTACTAGATCGGCCCCAGTATCTGCCCTGAATTATTAACTTTGACTGTACAAGTAATAATGCTTTTCACCGAACGGGGCGAAGGTGAGAGTATGAGCCCAACCCGACGGGAGGTACTCGGTGCGGCCGCGGGGACGGCGGCCCTCGGAGCCGCCGGCTGTCTGGACGTGATCGGCCTCGGGGACGAGCCGGTCGAGGCCGACGGCTACGCCGCCTTCTACCCGCTGTGGGATTTCGCGGAACACGTCGGCGGCGACGCCCTCTCGTTCACCGAACCGGTCGGGACGGGACGGATCGGCCACGGCTGGAGCCCGGACGCGAACCTCGTCCCGGAAGTCGCCTCGACGGAGGTGTTCGTCTACCTCGATACGCCGGAGTTCTCCTGGGCGCAGGACATCGCGGAGACGCTCGAACGGGATCACCCCGACGTGGCGCTGATCGACCTGTTCGGGGTGGCCGAGCGTGTCACCGGCGACGGGAGTTCGGACGGACAGGATTCCCATCTCGAACACGACCCACACATCTGGCTCGATCCGCTCGTGGCGCGGGAGATGGTGACGACTCTCGGAAGCGAACTCGGCGAGGTCGCCCCGGATGACAGTTCGACGTTCGCGGACAACGCCGACTCATACGCGGCGGAGATCACGAGTGTCCACGAGCAACTACGATCTGTCGTCGAGGAGGCCGCACTCGACACCGCCGTACTCGTCGGACACAACTCATTTGCGTACCTGGCGACCCGATACGGGATCACGCTCGAAACCCCAGTCGGAATCAGCCCGAACGCGGCGGCTTCACAGGAGGACATCGGCAAGCTACTCACCGTGATCGAACAGGAGGGGATCGATACCGTCCTCTACGACCCCTTCGAGGCCGGCGCGAGCGGGGAGTATCCCCGCCTCGTCGAGACGGTCTTCGAGAACTCCGCGGCGAGCAACGCGGAGCCGCTGACGCCAATCTCCGGGACGACCGACGAGTGGGAGGACAACGGCTGGGGCTGGACCGAACAGATGACCGAGATCAACGTTCCCTCGCTAGAGACTGCCCTGAATCCGGGATGACTCACCGGGTAGCGAGGGTCTTATTAACAGATATGAATTCGATAATAACACTTTTCAGTACTCATCGACAGGTACAGATAGGTGATGGTCAGTGAGCGTCGCAGTTGAAGCTACGGACGTGACCTTCGCGTACGGCGAGACTGTCGCCGTCGAAAACGTCTCGCTGACCGTCGAAGAGGGATCATTTCTGGGGTTGATCGGGCCGAACGGGTCGGGGAAGACGACACTTCTCCACCTGTTGATCGGGTTGAAAGAGCCGGACAGCGGCTCCGTCGAGCTGTTCGGCCAGCCGATGTCGGCCTTCGAGGACGGCGAGCGGATCGGCTACGTCTCCCAGCGGGCGACCGACCGGAGCGGGACGATGCCGGTTTCCGTCCGTGAGGCCGTCCTGATGGGACGGTTCCCCCACGCCGGTCTCGGGCGTATCGGCGAGGAGGATCGAGAGATCGCCGCGCGTGCGCTCGAACGAGTCGGTATCGCGGAGTTGGCTGATCGGCCCATCGGACAGCTCTCGGGCGGGCAGCGACAGCGGGCGTTCATCGCGCGGGCGCTGGCCTCGGAGGCCGATCTACTGGCGCTCGACGAACCGACCGTCGGCGTCGACGCCGATTCCCGGACCGAGTTCTACAACATGCTCGACGAACTCAACGACGAGGGGATCACCATCATCCTGATCGAACACGACGTGGACATCCTGACCGAACACGTCGACTCCGTCGCCTGTCTCAACAGGGAGCTATACCACCACGGCGACACCGTCTCCTTCCTGGAGAGCGACGCCATCGCCGAGGCCTACGGGACGACCGGGAGAGTCATCGCACACGAACACCCATGAGCGCGGAGGCCGCAGACGAGACCGAATCGGTCGGGACACGGGCGACCGACAGCCGACACGCTGCGGAGCGGATCGCGCTCGGGTCGATTGGGCTGCTCGCTCTCGTGATGCTTGGGTTCGTGTTCGTCGACTGGCTGCGGCAACTCGGCGGACCGGCAGGCGCAGTCGGCGTCGCGGTCTTCGAGGGGTACGTCGGTGCCGGCGGGGCGCTCGACGCCCTGCTCGGCACCCGGGTGTTCGAGTTTCCCGGCACGATCCGGGCGGTCGCGACGGGCGTGCTCGTCGGCATCGTCGGCCCGCTCGTCGGGGCGTTTCTGGTCCATCGCCAGATGGCGTTGATCGGAGAGACCCTCGCGCACACCGCCTTCGCCGGCGTCGCCATCGGCGTGGTCGTGACCGGGCTAACCGGCCTCGCGGGCACGCGCGAGCAATTAATCTTCGTCGCGTTTTTCGTGAGCGCGCTCGCGGCGCTCGGTCTCCAGCGGCTGACCGAGCGGACTGACTCCTACGGCGACGTGCCGATTGCAATCGTCCTGACCGGGAGTTTCGCGCTCGGAACGCTACTCATCTCGGCGTTTCGTGACCGGATCGCCATCGGGATCGAAATCGAGGATTTCCTGTTCGGCCAGCTCGCTATCGTCACCGTCGACGGCACGCGGATGGTCGCCGTGCTCACCGTCGCCGTCGTCGCGCTGGTGGTGCTGAACTACAAGCAACTGTTCTACATCACCTTCGACGAACAGGCCGCCCGCGTCGCCCGGATCAACGTCGGAGGGTACAACTCGCTGCTGATCGTCATGACCGCACTCGTCGTCGTCGGGGCGATGCAGATTCTCGGCGTGATCCTGGTGGCCGGACTGCTCGTGATCCCCGCTGCCGCCGCCTCGCAGGTCGGCCGAAGCTTCCGGGAGACGCTGTCGCTGTCGGTGATCTTCGGACAGTGCTCGGTCCTTCTGGGAATCTTTCTCGCCCTCGTCGGCGGCTTGCCGGCCGGCGGGTCGATCATCCTCGTCGCAATCGCCGTCTACGCCCTGGCGGTGGGCCTCTCCGACCGGTCGACCAACCTTTCGGTTCACTGACGAGAGACGGGGCGAGGCCGGGGCTGTCGGGCACAATTCTTTTACTCGTATACTCACTGGTGAGGAAGCACGAAGAGATGCTGCGGGCGATCCACCTCGGCGCGTTTCTACTCGCCGTCGTCGGCTGCCTACTCGCCGCCTGGCGCGTACGGGGAGTTAGCCACGACGGGACGAGACGCGGGCTCACCGGACTGTTCGTCCTGTCGGCGGTGTGGGCGTTCGGACAGGCCGTGTTGCTGGCGAACCCGCCGCTGTCGGTCGCCCACGGCTCGTACATCGTCGCACTGATCGCCGGATTCGGGACCGTCTGGGCCTGGCTGTACTTCTGTTCGGCCTATGCCGGACAGTCGTACCACCGGGACGGGTGGCTCCGGCGGACGGCGACGGTGGTGTTTCTCGGTATCGCGGGACTGAAGTTGACGAACCCGGTCCACGAATCGTACTTCGCCGTCGAGCGGGTGACAGAGCCGTTTCCGCACGCGCAGATCGAACTGCTCGGACTGCACGAGGTGGTGACGGTGCTGGCGTACGCGCTGACGGCGGTCGGATTCTTCATGCTGTTCGAGCTGTTTCGACGCTCTGAACTGCCGAAGAGACGACTCACGGCGTTGGTCGGACTGACGACGCTGCCAGTCGGGTTGGACGTGCTCAGCGATCTGGGGGTGACGCAGTTGGTCGCGAACACGTACGTCCCGCTTGGGGTCGCCGCGTTCGGGATCGGCGCGCTCTTCGTCGCCGAGGCGGGCTTCGAGCAGGTCCACTGGGCGTCACACCGGGAGCTACTCGACCGGATCAATCAGGGCGTGATCATCGTCGACGACAGCGGGACGATCCGGGACTACAACGCCGCCGCCCGGTGGTTGTTCCCACAGTTGGAGGCCGGCGAGCCTCTCGACGAAACTGTCGACGCACTCACCGATGCAGCCTCGCTTGGGCGAGAGAGCGACGACACGGATATCGTTACCGTCGAACGCGGGACGGGGACGATCCACTGCCTGGTCGGGCGGACCAAACTGACGATCGGCCCGGAAATGTACGGCCAGGCGGTGATGATCAGCGACGTGACGACGGTCGAGCGCCAGCGCCGAGAGCTCAAGCGTCAGTCCGAACAACTCGACGATTTCGCCGCCGCGATCGCACACGAACTCCGGAACACGCTGACGATCACCGAGTCGAACCTGGTACTGCTCAGTGACGACCTAAAGACGGGAGCGACAGAGGACGGCCGGGAGCGGGTCGCGCGGCTTCAAGAGGCGACCGAGCGGATGACGACGATTGTCGACGACCTCAACACGCTCGCTCGGCTGAGCCAGACCGTCACGGAGTTAGATAGCCTCGCGTTCGGGTCGGTGGTCGAGGAGACCGTCGAGGCGACGAACCCGGAACTGGGGCTGACGCTGGACGGCGACGGAGAGATTCGGGCGGACCGG
Organism: Halovenus carboxidivorans; assembly: GCF_009831575.1. Classification (GTDB taxonomy): domain Archaea; phylum Halobacteriota; class Halobacteria; order Halobacteriales; family Haloarculaceae; genus Halovenus; species Halovenus carboxidivorans. Next base: position 1,059,044 of record NZ_WUUT01000001.1, read on the forward strand.
ACTCGCTTCCGGGAGTTGGTGCGAAACGTCGCGATGCTGGCCGGTGAGACCGACACGACCGAACTCCGGGCGCGCGTCGAGGGAGAGACGATCGAGTTCGCGTTTCGGACCCCGGAACCGGTCGCGGTCGACGGTCTGCTCGAATACGGCGAGGCAGTCCCTCACGCAGAAGCGGGCATGCTCGGCCCGAACATCCAGACCCTCGCCCGAGCACAGGGCTGGGCCGTGCGAATCGACGAGCGAGCGGACGGGTTCTGTATCGCGCTCGCCGATACTGCCGGGGGGACGGACGGCCGAAATGAGTCCGGATGGGCGTGAGAGAGGTGACACGGACCGAGTTGTCACTACAGAATCTTGGCGGTTCCCGGCATCTCGCCGGGAGAGAATTTGCGAGGGAAGATCGCTCCGCGCACGGGTCGTGGGCTCACGGGCACTGCCCGTTCGCCTGCCGAGGCCTCGCTTCGCTCGGCCTCGCACTCCCCGTTTGCAACGAGGTCGCGACCGACCTCGCGGATCTTCCCGCACTGTTTGCGAGGGCCCGCGTGGGCCGACAGTGCGAGGGATGCGATTTGAACGCATGGACCCCTACGGGAGCGGATCTTGAGTCCGCCGCCGTTTCCAGGCTTGGCTACCCTCGCACGTCCGAGAGGTGGGATCCCGCCACCCTGTATGTTACGGATCGCTGGTCGGGTTACGCCGCGAGGACGGCGGGAGGTCAGTGCTGGTGGCGTTCTGTCTGCTCCTCGTCGGCCTCGCGTTCGGTCTGTGAGTCCGACCGATCCGACGCCGAAGCGGAGTCGTCGGCCTCGGTGACCTGGAGCTCCTCTGACTCAAGAGTGATCTCGTGGTGTGTGTCGATCTCCGCGAGTGCCTCGGCTGACGGCAGTCCTTCCTCGCCTTCAGCGACTGATTCGGGATCCGGCGCGTCGGGCTCCGGTTCGCGGTCGGGCATCGGCGGTTCGGGGTCCTCGGCCGTCGGTTCGGCGTGGCGCATGCGCATGACCGCATCGGCCATCGTCTCCAGTCGGGGGGCGATGGCGTCGACCCGCTCCGGAGCGAACTCCGTCGCGAGCTCGTGGGCGCGTTCGAGGTGTTTCTGTGCGTTCAGACAGGATTCGAGCGCCGCTTTCAGATCCCCCGCTTCCTGTCTGTCCGCGCCGCGGTTCCAGCACTCGTCTGCGAGTTGGCTGTGGAGGTCGATCAACTCCCGTGCGGCGTAGTCGAGTTCTGGTCGCACCGTCTCGGGATCCCCGGCGAAGTTGCGCTCGTCGGTCCCCCACTCCAGCGTGAGAACGTGCCCGTACCGTTTGAACGCCCGTTCCCAGTGCTCGACGGCCTCCGCGGGTTCGTCGGCCGATTCTCCCGCAATCTTGGCTTCGTGGGCCTGTCGCAGCGGCTCCGCGGCGACGGTCTCGATCTTCCAGCCTAAGCTCTCGAGATCCTCCTCCAACTCCCGCTGTGCGCCGAACTGGAAGGCGTCCCCGCGTTCGACGGCCGCGCGACACGCCGTCGCCTGCTCGTGGTCGGCCTGGGCCTGCTGGAGCACCTTCCGACCCTGTTCGTAGTCGCCGTTCTCGATCAACTGCCGGCCGAGTTCGAGTTGATCCAGTCCGCGCTCGATGTACAGCCGGGTGTGTGCGGTTTCGAGCGTCCGTCCGAGTTCGGTCAGTTCCGGCGCGAGCACGGACTCGGGCACCGGATCGGTACAGAACACGTCGTTCAACAGGTCGTCGAGACGGCGACGGGCCTCGCGGTAGGTCTCGAAACCCGCCTCCCACTCCAGGTCGTCGGCGTGTGATCTGATCTCCCCGGCCGCGAGGTCGATGTCGCTGGTGAGCGTCCGGATTCGACCGCGGATCTCGCCGATCCAGCGGAGGTGGTTGGCGACCGCGGGCGGGGCCGGCGAACTGCCGCGCCAGGTCAGTCCGATCCCCTCGGTGGTGGTCAGCGAGAGCACCGGATCGCCGACCGAGATCGAGGCGATTTCGTCGTATCTGAGCGTGACCGCTCCCGAGTCGGGACTGTCCGGTATCGTGAACAGAATCCGACGGGTCGTGACGACCGTGTGTATCGGTCGATCCACGACCGTCCGCTCTCCTTCCTTCATCCGGATCACACCGTCCGGGCTGTTGAACCCGCCGATCACTCGCTCGCTATCAGCGATGAGATCGTCGAGGTGCGCGGCGTCGGAGCCGTCGCTCGCGGCGGATAAATCGGCCCCTGTATCCGGGTTCTCGGGCGGTGTGCTAATAGCCGATCCCGTAGTGTGATTCTCACAGAAGATAATAAATCGCTCGGGACGTGACAGTGAGTCGGGTATACGCGGGGAAAATCGGGTCTCAGGAGTCCTCGGCGGAGGGGTCCGACTCCTCGATTCGGGTTTCGAGTTCCGCGACCATCCCTCCGACGGTCTCTTCGAGAACCGGCAGCGAGTTACGCTGGTAGGCGACGACGAGACGGTAGACGACGGCGTAGGCGAGAACTGTCACGACGACGGCGAGGATCGTATTGCCAACGAGGAGGCGGACGACGATCTCACTCCCGGCGCTGAACGAGGGCGTGTCACCGATTCCGAAGCCGTCGACGGGTCCCAACAGGAGAAATCCCAGCGCGAAGCTCCCGGCGTAGACGCCCCACTTCACGATGGGGTTGAACACGGCGACCGAGGAGAACAGTGCGATGCTGTTGATCCACTCGAACAGCCGAATCAGGACGACGAAAACGATCAGGCCGAAACCGAACGTCGGCAGCATCGTGATGAACGTCCCGAGGGCGAAACTCAGGGCAATTTGGCGGGGCGTGTGCTCGTGCGTGAACGAGTCATAGACCGCCGCTCGGACGCGGTGTAGGTATCCCCGGACGCGGCCCATCTGACCCTCGGTACTCGTGGGGCAGGCAAGTAGTTGTCGGGCAGAGCGCTCGTCGGAGTACAGAAGTGTCGGGAGGCCAGCCAGAGAGTGGATCGGGCGCGTATCAGCGGGGAGTCGGCTCGCTGTCGGGGTATCGGAGACGGAGATACAGTCGGGCGGCGGCAACCTGGACGGCGCCGACGACGATTGCGAGGCTGACCGCGTACGAGACCGACGCGCCGACCAGCAGGGCCGGGTAGTCGGTAAGCTCGAACTGGTCGGCCGCTTCTGTCGGGGAAACGCCCGGTTCGGCCGGGAGGTCGGCACCGGTGGCGAACAGAACGCCCGAGGTAACAATCGAGAGGACGATCACCAGCGCGAAGACGGAGAGAGAGGCGAGAACGAGCAGTCCGAGGGTTTTGAGGCTGATCTCCGACGTGAGATCCCAACTGGTCGAGAGGCTGTCGACGACGCCCTCGCCGTCGAGCACGCAGGCCGGAAAGGCCAAAAATAGCCGACTGCCGACGTAGAGTCCGGGCAGGAGAAACACCGTCAGCCCCAGGCCGAACGGGATGACGAACAGCAGCCAGATCGCGAACAGCGACGGGAAGACGCCGACGACCTGCTGTGCCCGTGCGGCGACCGACGACGAGGCGCTCTCGCGGTCGTATTCGGTCCCGACGTAGATGATCCCGGCGACGAACAGCCCGAACAGCCCGGTCAGCGCCGCGGCGGGAGCGAGCGAAGGCGGGGCGAAAAAGTAGATCAGAAAGAACCCGAGCCAAGCGACGAACAGCCCGGCGAGCGACAGCGGCTGCCCGAAGATGCCCCGGAGCGAGGAGCCGAACAGTTCGATTGCCCCCGGCGAGGACGGACCGGGAGAGCGGACCGTCCCGACCCCGGGCGGGTCCTCGTACCCCTCCGGCGGCGGGTCGCCCTCGAAGGTATTTTCGGATCCGGGTCGAGCGGTGGGCTCCGGGCTGTGGTCGTGGCTATCGACACCGCCGTGACCGGAGTCACTACGGGACACGTCGCCAACCGGCTCGCCACAGTAGCTACAGTACCGCTGTTCGTCGGTGACCTCCTCACCGCAGTTCGTACAGTATGGCACGGATATACGTGGGTATCAGTGCTGGGAAAATAAAGCGTCGGGGAGACGCGGTTACGTCGCGCTGTCGATTGCCTGATCCAGGTCGTCGATGATATCCTGCGTTCCCTCGAGGCCGACAGACAGTCGAATCATGTCCGGGGTCGTCCCCGAGGCCTCCTGTTCCTCCTCGGTGAGTTGCTGGTGGGTCGTACTCGCCGGATGGATGATCAGCGTCTTGGCGTCGCCGACGTTCGCCAGCAGGCTGGCGAGTTCGACCTCGTCGCACATCGTTCGACCGCCCTCGTAGCCGGTTTCGAGACCGAACGTGATCATCCCGCCGTAGCCGCCGTCGAGATACTCGCTGGCGTTGCCGTGGGTCTCGTGGTCCGAGAGGCCGGGGTAGTTGACCCAGGCGACCCCGGAGTGATCCGCGAGATACTCCGCGACGGCCATCGCGTTCTCACAGTGTCGGGGCATCCGATGCGGGAGGCTCTCGATGCCCTGGATCGTCTGCCAGGCGTCGAACGGCGACTGCTGGTTCCCCATATCGCGGAGGCCGCGGGCGATTGCCGTGTACGTGAAGGCCTGTTCACCCATCGTCTCGGCGAAGTTGACGCCGTGGTAGGCGGGGTTGTCCTGTGCGATTTCGGGGTACTCCTCGGCGTGTGCGCTCCAGTCGAAGTTACCCCCGTCGACGACGATGCCGCCGACGGTCGTCCCCGATCCGTGAATCCACTTGGTCGTCGAGTTCCAGACTAGGTTTGCGCCGTGTTCGATGGGATTGCAGAGATACGGCGTCCCGAACGTGTTGTCGACGAACAGCGGAATCCCGTGGTCGTCCGCAATCGATGCGAGGCGATCGAAATCCGGCGTCACCAGAGCGGGGTTGCCGATAGTTTCGCAGTGGATGTACTTCGTGTTCTCGTCGATGGCCTCCTCGTAGGCCTCGTAATCGAGCGTGTCGACAAACCGGGCTTCGACGCCCTGTCGGGGCAGGGTGTGCGTGTAGTAGGTGTAGGTGCCGCCGTACAGCGAGGAGGCGGTGACGATGTTGTCCCCGGCATCTGCGAGGATGAAATCGGTCAGGTTGAGCGCCGCCATCCCCGAGGCAGTCGCGACTGCGCCGACGCCACCTTCCATGGCGGCCAGCCGTTCCTGGAGCATCTCGACGGTCGGGTTCATCAGCCGGGAGTAGATGTAGCCCGGTTCCTCCAGCGCGAACTGGCTGGCGGCGTCGTCGGCGTCGTCGAAGACGTACGAGGTGGTCTGATAGATCGGCGGGGCGCGCGCCCCCGTTGCGGGATCCGGTTCTTCCTGTCCGACGTGGAGTGCCTGTGTCTCGATGGAATCGTCGTCGCTCATACCACCGACCAGCGCATCCCGGTACGTGAATCTTCCCCCGAATCTCACTCCCGGGCGAGCAGTTCGTCGAGAAGTTTCGACTGCGCGGCGTTGAGATGCTCCGTGAACGTCGAGGGTTCGATACCGAGCGCCTCGGAGACCTCGCTGGCGTTGGAGTTGCGGGGATACTCGAAATACCCCATCTCGTGGGCGGTCTGGAGCACCTCCTGCTGGCGGTCGGTCAGCCGTCTGAGATCGACCGGGACGAGATTCGACTCCGCCGCCTGGTCGCGGCCCTGGACGAGGTACTCGATCCGGACGGTGCCAAAGCGGTCGTTCAGTTCGCCCAGCAACTCCCGGAGTTTCTCGACATCACCGGCGTGGATCGTAACGTGAAGGTTGCCTCCAGTCGCGTACGCGTCCGTGACTGGGCCGAGCGACTGCTCGATGTACTCACAGATACAGGGGTCGTCGTAGTCGCGCTCGAACTCGTAGACCCGCTGAGCGCCGTAATCGAAGACCTCCTCGGCCTCGTCTGTGGCTGGTTCGTCCGCGGTCGTGAACTGCTCGGTGACGATCCCGTCCGACTCGGTCGTCCAGGACACGTCTCGGAGCGGGCTGTCTGCCCCCGCCGAACTCGCCGCGACGGGACACTGCTCCGGGCGCTCGAAGACAAACTCCGCACGAACTCCTGACATACGCTCCGGTACGTGATGACCCACAAAATAACGGGAGTGCTCTTCTCAACTCCTGGGAATCGCCGAAACGGGAGGTACTGGAGCGCGAGCCGAACATGAGCGGGGGAGTTCCCAGCGAACTGGAATCGCCTCCGTGCTCTTTTGAGTCGGGAGCGAATGCCCCGTCAATGCGGGGACTCGACACCAGCGAGCGGCCGGTCGTCTTCATCTGGGAACTCACCCAGGCCTGTGAGCTTTCCTGTGAACACTGCCGGGCGGACGCGCAGCCACATCGGCATCCCGACGAACTGAGCACCGCCGAGGGGAAACAACTGCTGGAGGATGTCAGCGAGTTCGGCGAGGGGCAGTTGGTCGTGCTCTCGGGGGGAGACCCCTGCAAGCGCGAGGATCTGGTCGAACTCGTCGACTACGGCACCGATCTCGGGCTCTCGATGACGCTGACCCCGAGCGGAACCGACCAGTTGACCCGGGAAGTGATCCAGGACCTCGCCGACGTGGGACTCAAGCGCATGGCGCTCAGCATCGACGGTCCGGACCCCGACTCACACGACGCCTTCCGCGGAGAAGCGGGAAGCTTCGAGCAGACGATGCGCGCTGCGAAGGCCGCGGCCGATGTCGGCGTCCCGCTGCAGATCAACACGACCGTCTGCCGGCGAACCGTCGGCGGACTCCCGGAACTGCGGACGCTGGTCGCCGATCTCGACGCCGTGCTCTGGAGTGTCTTCTTTCTGGTCCCGGTCGGACGCGGTCGGGTGCTCGACCCGATTTCCCCCGAGCGCGCCGACGACGTGATGTCCTGGCTCGGGGATGTCAGCGACGAGGAGGAATTTGCGGTGAAAACGACCGAGGCCCCGCAGTACCGCCGCGTGCTGGCACAGGGCGACGCCGACGGCGGCAACCGCCGCGGCGGCGTCATCGCCGGAGACGGCTTCGCCTTCGTCAGCCACACCGGCGAGATGTACCCCTCGGGGTTCCTGCCGGAGTCCGTCGGCAACGTCACAGACGAGGATCCCGTCGACCTGTACCGGAACGCGGAACTGTTCGAGCGGCTGCGCGACCGCGATCAACTGAAGGGGAAATGCGGGGCCTGTCCGTTCCGCTCGATCTGTGGGGGCAGTCGCTCGCGGGCGTACGCCTACACGGGCGATCCGCTGGAGAGCGACCCGCTCTGTCCGTTCGTCCCGCCGGAGTACGACGGGCCGCTCCCGGAACAGGAGTTCGCCTCGGGAGACTGAGAGTAACTTGGAACCCAGCGGGCGGCCCGACGGTCGATGGCGGGGGTGGTCCCGGTAGTCGGTACCTGCTGTGCTCACCTACGACGCTGTCTGTCGTCGCCGGGTGGTATCATCCGTCGTCGGCGTGAGCGGACCGGTCGGCCCCTGGCGAGTGGCCGTCGGCGGAGTTGGGCTCCGAGTGCTGTCCGGAACCGTTCGCGGCCGCGTGTGCGGGTTCCGGCTGGTCGTCGTCGACGGCGGGCACGGGGACGTTTCCGAGGGCGTCCTCGACGATGTCGGTCGGGCTGATCTCGCGGACGCTGGCATCGGCCCCCAGCACGAGTCGGTGAGCGAACACCGGGACGGCCATCTCCTTGATGTCGTCCGGGACGACGTACTCCCGGCCGGCGACGACCGCACGGGCGCGAGAGGCCTCGAACAGTCGCTGGATGCCTCGCGGGGAGATGCCGACCTCGACGCGGTCGTCGAAGCGGGTCCACCGGCCGAGTTCGATGATGTAATCCCGGAGGCGCGGATCGACCTCGGTGTGTTCGGGGACCTGCTGGAGTTCGCTCACCTGGGCGGCATCGATGACCGGTTCGATCGAGGGGGTGCGCTCGATTCGCCCGGCGCGGCGGTCCAACAGGAGTCGTTCGCCCTCCGCCTCGGGGTAGCCCAGAGAGGTCTTGATCATGAACCGATCCCGCTGGGCCTCCGGGAGGCCGAAGGTCCCTTCCTGCTCGACGGGGTTCTGGGTCGCGATGACGAAAAACGGCTCCGGGAGGTCGTAGGTCACCCCGTCGACGGTGACCTGCTTTTCGCCCATCGCTTCCAGCAGGGCGGCCTGGGTCTTCGGCGGCGCGCGGTTGATCTCGTCGGCCAACACGACGTTGGCGAAGATGGGGCCGCGGGAGAACTCGAACTCGCCGGTTGCGTCGTTGTAGATGTTCGAGCCCGTGATATCCGCGGGGAGGAGGTCGGGCGTGAACTGGATCCGCTGGAAGGAGAGATCCAGCGCGGTCGCGAAGGTTCGTGCCGTCAGCGTCTTCCCGGTACCGGGAACGTCTTCGAGGAGGACGTGGCCGCGAGCGAGGATGCCAGTCAGGGTGGTCCGGAGAAACTGCCGGTCGGCGATCACCGCTTCGCCGATTGCCTCGATGACCTGCTCTGAGAGCGTGCCGGCCGTCTCGTGATCCATGCACACACGTCCGCGACACGCGAGCAAAAGTCTCCTGATTTTCCGTCCGAAAGACAGGTCCGGACCGCTGGGCCGGTGTGAACCGGGAATTGTTGAACAATGTAACTTCGAGTTGATCTCCGACGCAACATTGTACGAGACTTTATTAGGGCCGGCCCGCAATCCCGGAGTAGCTATGACAGCACCGAACACGGAGCAGTTCAGTGTCGAGGGACAGACCGCGATCATCACGGGCGCATCGAGCGGCATCGGGCGCTCGATTGCCGAGGAGTTCGCCGCCGGGGGCTCGAACGTCGTCATCTGCTCGCGCGAGCAGGACAACGTCGACCCGGTCGCCGAGGAGATCAACGACAGCGAGCGACCCGGCGAGGCCCTGGCAGTCGAGTGTGACGTGACCGACCGGGACGCCGTCGAGGCGCTGGTCGAGGCGACCGTCGAGGAGTTCGGCGGCGTCGACTGCCTCGTCAACAACGCCGGCGCGAGCTTCATGGCCGACTTCGACGAGATCAGCGAGAACGGCTGGAAGACCATCGTCGACATCAACCTCCACGGGACCTTCCACTGCACCCAGGCCGCCGCGGAGTACCTCGAGGAGAGCGACGGGACGATCATCAACTTCGCGAGCGTCGCCGGGCAGAAGGGTTCGCCGTACATGAGCCACTACGCCGCCGCGAAGGCCGCCGTCATCAACTTCACGACGACTATCGCCCACGAGTACGCCGACCGCGGGATCCGCGTCAACTGCATCGCACCCGGGTTCGTCGCGACCCCGGGCGTCGAATCCCAGATGGGCGTCAGCGCGGACAACATCGACCGGTCGGCGGTCGACCGCCGGATCGGGCTGAGCGAGGAGATTGCCGACATCACGCAGTTCCTCGCCAGCGAGGCCTCCTCGTACATCGTCGGGGAGACGATCACCGCCAAGGGCGTCCCGAACATCATGGAAGAGATGCCCGACGCCTGAGCCCGGCAGTATCGCTTTTCTCCGGGGCACAGCAGGTCGGCCGAGGGGCCGTATCCGATGATTCGTTGCGAAAGTCACGGGTCGAGTTGCCGAGCGGCGTCGACGGCCCGAAACCCGGATTAGGCGCGGCGTCGTACCGACCGTATGCGCGAGGCCGAGCGAACGACCCGCCAGCGGATCGCCGACCGACTGCGAGAACAGCCGTTACAGGCCGGTGCAATCGCAAACGAGTTCGACATCACCACGGGCGAAGCACTCAGCCACGTCGAACACCTCTCGAAGTCGCTGGAACACGAGTCCGAACAGCTACTGGTCGCACCCCCGGAGTGTCGGGAGTGCGGGTTCACGGACTTCGACGACCTGATCAACCGGCCGAGTCGCTGTCCTGACTGCAAGAGTGAGTCCGTCGAGGAGCCGCTGTTTCGAGTGGAGTAACCGTCGGCTGGAGTCGAGCGGTCAACTTCCGGAGAAGCCGATCCGAGTCGAGCGGTCAGTCCCCGGAGAAGTAAGCACAAGTCGATCTATCAGTTCCCGGAGAAGCCGATCCGGCCCCGCGAGGAGAGGTCGTGCTCCCCGGAGGGGCCGAGATTCTCGAACTCGTAGTCGTCGTCGGTGAGATAGACGACGCCGTCTTCGACCGTCACGTCGACTTCCTCGATTGTCGCGCCCTCGCAGGGGCCGTACGTACAGTCCCCGGTGGCCGTCTCGAAGGTCGCGCCGTGTTTCGTACAGACCAGTTCGTCCTCCCGGACCGTCGCGCCGCCGCCGGAGTCGAGACGTACGTCCGTCCAGTGCGGACAGTAGTTTTTCAGCGCGACGACGCCGTCGGCGAGTCTGAGCAGGATCGCTTCCTCCTTGTCGAAGCCGTCCCGGATCGTAAAGAGCAGGGAACTGTCCGCGGGGACGTCCTCGACCGGAGCGATGCGGCTATCATCTTCCATTGACTCACTGTGGGGGATACGGCCAATTGAACGTACCGGTGAGATGGGCCCCGGCCGAGGACACAACGCACAAACGCGCCCTCGCCCAGTGTGAGATATGGAGACGACACGGCATTTCGTCGCAACGGTGTACGTCGTCAACGACGGTGCGGTCGCGCTGCACGAACACGACAAACTCGACATGTGGCTCCCCGCCGGCGGTCACCTCGACCGTGACGAGTTACCACACGAGGCGGCCGTCCGAGAGACTCGCGAGGAACTCGGGCTGGACGTGGAACTGGTAACGCCGGAGTCGGCGGGACTGGAGTCCGAGACCGCGCGCTCGATTCCGAAGCCACAGCATTTCCTGCTGGAAGATATCAACGTCAAAGACGGTGAGGTCGGCCACCAGCACGTCGATTTCATCTACTACGGCCGGGCCGAGAGCCGGGATATCGATCCCGGCCCGGGAGAGGCGCCCGCGGAGGCGTGGGTCTGGTTCACCCCGGAGGATCTCGCAGGCAACGAGATGCTGCCGGCGGACGTTCGGGAGGCCGGACGACGGGCCATCGAGGCGATCGAGGGGAGTTGAGGGAAACAGAAGATTGATGCGAGAGACGGAGCAAGGACGGACGATGACAACCCCCGAGAAACGCGACGGTGCGGGCGATTCCGGGGCCGACGCTACGGATCCCGGCGGGGATTCTGCAGGGGAAACGACGGGGCGTTCGCGGGGGAACGCCGACCGAGAGCGGACGGAGAGAGCGGAGGGACGGGCGGCCGACAGTCGACGGGATCCGCCGACCCCGATCCGGGCCGATGGGCCCGAGGACGGCGACCCCGACGATCTGACGCTGTTTCTCAGAGACATCGTGACGAGTATCGGCGCGGTCGTCCTGTTGGGGCTGTACATTTTCATGATCAGCGGCGTCTGGCCGCCGATGGTCGCCATCGAGAGCGGGAGCATGGAGCCGAACATGTCCCAGAACGATCTGGTCTTCGTTATGGAGACCGACCGCTTCCAGCCCGACGCGGCACACGGCGATACGGGGGTCGTCACTGCCCAACAGGGGGCAGAAATCGGTTACCAGCAGTTCGGCAACAGCGGGGACGTGATCGTCTACAACCCCCAGGGCAACGAGAACGTGACACCGATCATCCACCGGGCGATGTTCTGGGTCGAAGAGGGTGAGAACTGGTGTGATCGGGCCAACGACGAGTTCTACGTCGAAGAGGAGCAGTGCAACAGCGCCCCCCACGCCGGGTTCATCACGAAAGGCGATCACAATCCGACCTACGACCAGGCGGGGACTGGCAACCTCGAACCCGTCAAACCCGAGTGGATCGTCGGGACTGCGGAGGTCCGGGTCCCGGGGTTGGGCTGGCTCAGACTCCAGTTCTGAACGGGGCTCAGAAGGCGACTTCGATCGCTCTGAGGAGAATCTGGACGCCGTTGAAGATGACGTGGCCGACGATCGGAACGAACAGATTCTCCGTGTACCGGTACGCGGCACCGAGAACGAGTCCGAAACCGACGAACATCCCGAAAGTGAGAACTTCGCCGCCAGCGCCGACGGAGACGGTCGAGTGGATCGACGCGAAAAGGAGGCTCGCAACGGCGATACCGACCGCGGGGCCGATCCCGTCGGTCAGTCGTCGCTGGATTAGACCACGGAAAAGGAGTTCCTCCATCGGGACGGCAACGAGCGTGGAAACGGCGAACAGGAGGAGATAGAAGGCCGGGCTACGGGCCCGTCCGACGGCCGATTCCGCCGGTGCGATGCCCAGGAGACTGAACAACACCGTTGCGGCGACGGCGACGAGCATCAGCGCGAGTCCGACCGCGCTCCCGTAGAAGAGCGTCCACTGCGTACACTCGGTGAGTCGGAGATACGACCGGGGCCGCTGTCGGTGGGCAGCGAGAAACGCCGCGGAAGGGACGCCGAAGCCGAGAACCTGCAGCGCGGTCGTACTGACGAGCAGGCGACTCGTCGTACCGGGGGGACCGACCTCGAACACCGCCGCGAACAGCCATGCGACCCCCCGAGAGAGCGCCATCGCAGACCCGAACAGGAGGAGCGCAACGACGAGGGCGACGACGCCGCGGGTGACCGGGCCGAGGACCGACCCGGGGAGGCGAACGACGACTGGGCCGGCTCCGCCGGTCGGTCCGCGTGACTGACTCATCGGCACGGCTATCGGAGGCCGGACGGTAAATCTGTTTTCACCGTCGGCTCTTTAGGTACCTGTGGTATCGAACTGGTATCGGTAGGGCTGATCTCGGATGACTTCGACATCGCCTGTCTGTGCACGACGCCCCAACACGGTCGCGACGCGGTGTGCGCTCTCGAACTCCTCGTCGTGTTCTTCGAGCAACTGGAGAATCTCGCGGGCCGTCAGCGGTTCGTCCGCATCGGCTTCCTCTAACACCGTGCGGATACGCTCGAACTCGCTGCGGTGCAAGCTCATACGTATGTCATCGTGTTCCAAACACATTAAACGGCGTCAGACACACCTCAGGAAAGATATACGTAACAATCGACCGACGGAGCCGGGAGGCAGGTGGTGGGGCCCGTCAGACAGGGTGTCTGTCGGAACCGGCTGTGAACCGCAGAAGGTGACTCCCCGGAGGGACCGAGGTGCGTCGGGAGGTCCAGTCGAAACGGATCCCTATCTTCTTAGGCGTTGCAACGAGTACATCAGGCAACAGGATGGCACAGGGCGACGCCGGGGAGTACGGGCCGGGAGAGGACCGAGAGACACCGGGCCCGGGAGAGGACCAACAGCAACCGGGTGGTGTTGACGATCCGGGGAGGACCCGGCGACAGGTGCTGAAAGCCGGCGTCGGGCTCGGTGCCGTGGCAGCGGTGGGCTACGGTTATCGTCAGTCTCGGGAGGAGGTGTTCCCGACGGGGGACGGATCGACTCTCGACGACGTGCCGGAGCGGGCGGAGTTCGTCTTCAGTTGGACCGGAAGCGAGCTGCTGGCCGCGGACGGACTGCAACGGGCGACCGATCCGGAGCTGGCGGCGCTGGGAATCGAGGGGATACAGACGACTACCGACGTGTTCGAGACCATCGAGGCGGCGACCACGATCGCGCCACGGGAACTCGGTGAGGTGAGCGCGTTCGGGACGATTCCGACCGAATCGGAGTCCTACGCCGGTCTCGTGTTCGAGTCCAGCGCCGATCCGGAGACTGTGCGGGAGCGACTCGGCGAGCGGGGAAATCTACTCGAGACGGCGGAGCACCGCGGACAGACGATGTGGGTCGTCGGAAACGACCAACTCACCTGGACGCTCGCGCTCTGTCACCTGTCGGGGGGGCGGTACGCGCTCGGCTCTCGGACCGAACTCGAAGATGTCATCGACGTCCGACAGGGGGAGCAACGCCGGCTCGGTGGAATGGTGATAGACGGGTTCGAGGGCGCTTCGGACGGACTGCTCAGGGGAGGGTTCGTCGTCCCGCCCGCGGCGTTTTCCGCGCTCGATCTCTCGATCACGACCGGACTCGCCGACAGCATCGAGTACGGCTTCAGTTCGCTCTCGGACGGAGTGTTGACCGTCACGCTCGTCGCCCCGGACGACGGGACCGCACAGGATCTCGATACGACGCTGAACGCGCTCGGGCAACTCGACAGAACTGACATCGCGGCAGCCGTGGGCGACTCACCGGTTATTCAGGTGGTGCTGACGATCCTCGAAGACCTGAATACGACGGTCAACGGCAGGGAAGTAACGGCGACAGTCGAGGACGGCTTCCGGGTGCCGGCGATTCTGATCAGTTTCCTGCTCGAAGAAGCCCTGCTCGGTTGAGCGAATCAGTCCTGCCAGTGTTCGGGGACCTGGACGGTGTACTTGCCGTCTTCCTGCAGAGCGATGATGTACTCCTCCCGGTCGAACAGTTCCATCAGGTTGAGTTCGTACTGGCCCGGTTCGAGCACTTTGATCGACTCGAACTGCTGGTTGAGTTCGGCCCGGAGTTCGGAGAGATCCGGTCGGTCGGCCTGCTCCGCGGTCGTCTCCGACTGTGTCGGCTCCGGTCCCTCCGCGGTCGGCTCCGACCGTGTCGACCCCGGTTCTGTGGTGCTCTGTGGCGTCGACTCCGGTTCGGTCTCGGTCCGGGGTCCCGGGGTCGTCTGTGCCCACCCTGACCGCTCCGGGGCCGGCGGCAGTTCGTCCGGAGAGATCACCTCGCTCCGCGCGCTGGCCTGGGCCTCGTTTTCGGATTCCGCGGTCGTCATCGTCGCCGGGTCGGGTTCGCGAAGTGGATCCGAGGTCGTCCCGGCGCGGTCGTCACTGTCGGAGGGAACCGAGGAGGCCGACCCCGCTGTCGACGGATCACGGTCCGACGAAGGCGTGTCCGGACTCGGCGGAGAGCCATCGGGTGCTGAGTCCGGCCCGCTAACTTCCGGCGCATCCGGTCCCGACGGACGGTCTGGGCCGCCGGACGGGCCGGGACCCGATCCACCGACGAGATCACGGACGGCCGTCGCGGCACTGCCGACCTTCCGGGCGACCGAGGAACTCGGCTCGTCGATCGATGCTGGCTCCTCGGGTGTCGGCTCCGGATCCGCCCGCCCGTCGGGGAGAAACTGGAACTTCGTTCCGCCGCAGTCCGGACAGCCCGACAGCATCTCCTTCGAACCGTCGTCGAACTGCCGGCCGCAGTCTGTACACTGGTGTGGCATGGCCTATTTCCGTGAAACGAGCGTCTGGATGATCGTTTCGTCCTTGTGCAGCGTCTCGATCTGGTTCGCCGGTCCGATGACCGTGAGTTTGTTCGTCGACTCCCGACCCATCAGTCGGTCGAGGAAACTCGCGTCCGCGGTCTCCGAGCGCGGGTACGTCTCGATCTCGATACCGTTGAACTCGTCGGGGCTGATCTCGGTCATCGTCACCTCGATGAGTCTCGACTCCTCCTCCGGGGAGAGCCCCTCTTCGAGGATCACGATGTTGCCGTCGCGGACTCCGTCGAGGATCAGCCGAATCTTCTCCATGCTCGCCAGCCCGTCCATCCGGGTCGCGCTGATGAGATCGATCTGAACGCCTTCGCCGTCTGGTTGTGGTGTCGTCGACATGATATCACCCGAAGTACTCCGCGATTTTGTCGTACACTTCGTCCATGTTGTCGCCTTCGAGTGCCGACAGCGGGATCGTCTCGTGTTGCGGGAAGGCGTTTCTGATCCGCTGGGTGCTCGATTCCTCGAGGTCGATCTTGTTCGAGAGAATCAGCACCGGCAGATCCTGGCTCTCGATGATCCCGATCAGCATCGTGTTGACCTGGGTGAACGGATCTGCGGTCGAATCGAGGACGTAGATCACGCCGTCGACATCTTCTCGAAGCCAGTGCATGGCCTCAGCGACTCCCTCCGTCGCCTCGCGGGAGCGACGGACGGCGTCGTCTTTGTCCATGTCGTGTTCGAGAAACTCCGTGTAGTCGACTTTCGTCGCGACACCGGGTGTGTCGACGACATCGATAGTGACGGTCTTGCCGTCACGTTCGATCTCGACGTTTTCCTTCCTGCGTGCGCGGCGCGTCTCGTGGGGCACGTGACTCTCCGGCCCGACCGCGTCGCCGTGTTCGGTCCAATCCCGAGCGATTCGGTTTGCGAGCGTCGTCTTCCCCGCGTTCGGCGGTCCGTAGATGCCGATCCGCTTGGGCTCCTCGTCGGAGAACAACGTTGCGATACTTGATCTGAGGCTTGTTAGCAGTCCCATCCTTTCCTCCTGACCCCGCAAACGGGGCTTGACTCAACAAGCCGACGCTATTTACTTAAGAGTATGTCAGACATACATCAAA
>NZ_WUUT01000002.1 GCF_009831575.1 Halovenus carboxidivorans
GCGGATCGTGGGCAAAGTTAACAGTATCCGGGTGTGTGTAGAGACCTATGAGCGAACCAGGAGTGAGCTTCGAGCACGACGAAGAGACACGGATGATCGTCGACAATCTCGAACGGTTCATCGAACAGGAGGTGAAACCGATCCAGGAGGAGTTGGGAGAGACCTACGAGAATCCGCGTCTCCGTCACGAGACCGACGGCCGACTGGTTCCCGAGGTCGTCGAGGCGATCCAGGAGGTGCGACGGCGAAGCGCCGAAGCGGGTTATTACGCGATGAACCTCCCGGAAGATGTCGGGGGAGGCGGGGTCTCGAACGTGACGTGGTACGAGGCGAAGAAGGCCGTCGCCGCTTCCGGGGTCGAGATGGCGGAACACGTGCTCGCCGGTCCCGAGGGGCCGAAACCGCTGTTGTTGCTCGCAGAGGGAGAACAGATCGAGCGCTATCTCGAACCGGCGGTGCGCGCCGAGAAATCGACGGCGTTCGCACAGACCGAACCGGGGGTCGGTTCGGACTCGCCGAACATGTCGACGACGGCCGAGAAAGACGGCGACGAGTGGGTGATCGACGGGCGGAAACAGTGGATCACGAACGGTCCCTACGCCGACTTCGTGCAGGTGTTCGCGCGGACGACCCCCCAGGAGGAGGCCGGTCGGTACGGTGGAATCACCTGCTTCATCGTGGAGGCAGACGAGTACGAGGTGAGTTCGCTGAACAACGCCGTCGGTGCCGAGGGTATGCAGGCCGAACTCGTGTTCGACGGGGTGCGCGTCCCGGAGGAACGGGTACTCGGAGAGGTCGACGGCGCGTTCTACCAGGCCATGGACTTTCTCTCGCTGGGACGACTGGAACTCGGGGCCGAAGCGATCGGATACGCCGAGTACCTGCTCGAACGCGGGGTCGAGTACGCCACCGACCGTGAGGCCTTCGGGCGACCGATCGGAAAGTTCCAGCAGATTTCGTCGAAACTGGCCGAGGGTCGGGCGAAGACCTACGCGGCGGACGCCGCCGGTCTCCGGTGCGCCTGGAAGATGGATCAGGGAGAAAGCGTCGTCGAGGACGCGTCGATCCTGAAATACTACGGGACGAACGTCTTCTGGGACGTCGTCGACGATGTCGTCCAGATACACGGTGGAAACGGGCTCTCCGAGGACAACCCCTTCATGCGGCATCTCCACATGGCCCGGATACTCCGGATCGTCGAGGGAACCGACGAGATCCAACTGAACACAATCGCCTCGGAGTTCGCCGGGATCTGATCCCGAGTGAACGACGTAACCACGGTCAGGCGAGAGGGAGTTGCACGTACAGGAGTGAGACGGGTGTGAAAGCACCGCTCACGGATCATCGAAACCGCACCTTAGGTCTGTTACAGCCTCTCTAGCACCGAATTAGGACGGTGTAATCGGGTTTGCGATTTACAGTTTATACGCACGAATCCGGTTTTTTGAACGTCGTATCGTTTCGGCGGTGGTGGCTGCCCAATTGTGCTAGATACACCCACACATAGTTTGGAAACCAGGCAGCGGACCGCGTATTTACGGAAATCTCGCGCGCGGCCCGATTATTCCGCCGTGAGACGGAACGGATATGCGGACCCCGTATTGACATCAAGCTATTAAATTAACTGTTCAGTGGGAGAATTAATTATGCCCCCTCCCGAAGGCGAAGATGTAAACGTCCCCTTATAAACAAGGCCTTACACACGACAATAATCGTTATATATGTCGAAGTAGATTACACTGACAGACCATGTCGAAAGACACAACGGGTACCTACGAGGGAACTTCGCGACGTAAAGTGATTCAGACGATTGGTGCCGGAGCGGTTGGGACGGCACTCGCCGGATGTGGGGACCTGCTCGGCGTCGAAGAACCGGGAGAGGGGCAACTCACGATCGGTCACATCGCACCGCTCGGAAGCGTCCTGGGGGTCGGTTCCGAGCGAGCCGCCGAGATGGCCAAAGAGACCGTCAACAACAACGGTGGGGTCATGGACTCCGATGTTGAGGTCGTGACAAAAGACACCCTCGTCCAAGCGAGCGAGGCAGAGGGGGCCGTCGAGGAACTCATCAATCAGGACAACGCCAACGTGATCGTCGGTGCGTTCCAGTCCGAGGTCGGTCGAGCGATTGTCGACCTGACCTCCGAGTTCGGCGTGCCGTACATCTCCACCGGGCCGGCGGCGCCGGAGTTGACCGCCGGGTTCGTCGGCGAGGACTACGAACAGTACAAACACTACTTCCGTGTCGGGCCGATCAACTCCGCGCTGCAGGCGGAAGCGATGGCGGATTATCTGACCTATCTGTCCGACCGTCACGGCTGGAACTCGTGTGCGTTCTACCGCGACCAGGCGGCCTGGACGGAGGTCTTCGGCAGAGACCTCCCGGGCCTGCTCGACGAGCAGGGCATCACCGTCGAGAACAACAACGGCAACGGAGAGGCGATCACGATTCAGGACCCCGACCTCGGTCCGGTCGTCTCCTCGGCCGAGGAACTCGGCGTCGACTACGTGCTCCGGTTCTTCGCACACATCAGTTCGTCGCCGTCGCAGCTACTCGGCCCCTGGAAGCAGGGCCAACTCAACTTCGGTATCGAAGGGATTCACGTCCCCGGCATGCACCCCGAGTACGACATCGCGACCGAGGGGCTCAACATCTACGAGACGACCTCCCAGAGTGGTGCCGGGGGCGCGGCGCCGATCACCGAGCACACCCAGCCGTTCATCGAAGAGTACGTCTCCAACTACGCCGGAGACAGTTTCGACCCGGGGACGCCGGACGGGTCGCCGATGTACATGGGCTTCGGAACGTACGACGCGATCTTGCTCCTGCAGAACGTGCTCAACGAGATCGGCACCACCACGCCGGCGGACAGTCTCGACGACTACGTCGACGCGATGCTCAGCCAGGACGGCAGTGGCATCGAGACGATCTCCGGCGGCATCCAGTTCTACGGACCGGACGAGGAGTATCCGCACGACCTGATGGCCGAACGCGACTCCGACGGCTCGATCACCAACTTCCCGGTGACGCAGTTCCAGCCGTACGACGGCGGAAACGTCGCAACTGTCGAGTACGACGGTATCGACCGACCCGGCCAGGTCGAGTGTGTCTTCCCTGAAAGCTTCCGAACTGCAGAACACCAACAGCCAAACTGGATGGCGTAAAAGATGATAGGCGCAATCGCAACGGCCATTATCCAGGCCACGTTGGTAAGCGCAGTCTACGCACTGATCGCAATCGGATTCACGATGATCTTCGGAGTCGCCGGTGTGCTGAACCTCGCTCACGGGGCGTTGCTCATGGCCGGCGCGTACGTCTACGGTATCGTTGTGATGCGAAACATCGTCCCCTCGATGACGTACCATCCAGCAGTCGGTGTCATCGCGGGAATCGTCGTAGTCGCGATCCTCTCGCTGCTGCTGTACGAACTGCTCGTCAGGTGGGTCGAGGACAACGTCGTGATTACCTTCCTCTCGACGGTGATCCTCGCCGTCGCCTCGACGGAGTTTCTGGTCTGGATCTTCGGCGGCCAGAACATCCGAATCTCCCTGATCGAGGGGCAGTTCGCACTCGCAAACGCACGGGTCGCTTACTACGAAGCCATCGGCTTCGCAGTCTCCTGGATCGCCATCGCTCTGCTGTGGTTCTACGTGACCCAGACAGACGACGGGCGGTCCATCCTCGCCACCTCGATGAGTGAGCGAGGCGCACAGCTCACGGGAGTCAACATCAGGATGGTCAGGGCCAAGACCTGGATCATCGCCGGGGCGCTCGCCGGACTCGGCGGGATGTTCCTCGGCTTCGACAGCGGACTGAGCCCGCTGATGTGGCTCAATCCGCTCGCAGTCGCGTTCATCGCCGTCGTCGTCGGCGGCATCGGATCGATCAAAGGCTCCGTGGCGGGTGCGTACCTGATCGGATTCATCGAACAGATCACCGTCGAACTGATCGGAAACGGATTCCGAGGCATGCCGACGCTCATCCTGCTCGTCGGCTTCCTGCTGTTCATGCCGCAGGGACTGTTCGGGAGGGAGTTTGCTCATGAGTAGTCTCACACTGATCTTCACGGTCTTAGCCGCGGCGAGCAGCCGCGCGAGCGAGGTGTTCGGAACGATCAGACGAACCATCCTCACACCGATCGGGCGAGTGTTCGACTTCCTCCTCGCCCCGGTCGACCGCGCGTTCAGACCGCTAGCGAAGGTGTTCAACAGAACGCTGGGCAAGTTCCTCGGTACGGTGACCGGGTTGCAACTGGCGTTCGTACTCACCACGTTCCTGCTGCTTCTGACCGGCGGGATCTGGGGCGCGTCGATCATCGCCTTCGAGCCCGGCGAGGGGCTCATCGCACTCGACATCCGGCGGCCGCTGGCGTACGCCTGCATCTGGGCCGTCTTCGCGATGGGCTGGGACATCCAGAGCGGCTACACCGGCTACATTAGCTTCGGGCACTCCGTCCTCTCCGGCGGTGCGGCCTACACCACCGCGGTGTTGCTCAACGAGGTTAGTTCCACGCTGCCGCTGTACGTCACGGCACCGATTTCGGTGTTCGCGGCGGTCGTGATCGGGCTGCTCATCGCCCTACCGTCGCTTCGGCTGCAGGGGCCGTACTTCTCGCTGATCACCTTCGCGGCCGTGTTGCTGTTCTTCCAGGCGACGCGAGCGTTCGATATCCTGGGCGGTTCCGCGGGGCTTCGGATCACGCGTGTCATCCCGGCAGCGGATTCGTTCACCCGGTATTATCTGCTGTTGATACCGATGTTACTGATCGCGGTCGCACTGACAGTGCTATCGCGGTCGAACTACGGGTTGATCTTCACGGCGATCCGAGAGAACGAGGACGCCGTCTCGGCGGCGGGTATCAATCCGACGAAGTTCAAGATCTGGTCGTTCCTGATCAGTTCGATCGTGATGGGGATCGGCGGCGTGATGCTGACCGCGGCAGTCAGCAACGTCGACCCGACCCAGTTCGTCCAAGTCGACCGGAGTATCGAGATGATCGCGATGGCCGTCGTCGGCGGCATCGCAACCGTCCTCGGCGCGATGGGCGGAGCATTCGTGTTCTTCCTGCTCAAGGAGGTCGTGCTCAACCTCTTCATCGACGAGGCGGCGCTTCGCCTGTTCGTCCTCTTCTTGCTGGTCGTCCTCATTCTCGTGTTCGCGCGGGACGGCCTGTTCAGGAAGCTCTGGCACCGCCTCGGACAGATCGGAGGTGAGGAGCCGTGAGCCTGCTAGAAGTCGAGAACCTCACGAAGAAATTCGGCGGCCTCACCGCCGTCGACAACCTCTCTTTCGGCGTCGAGGAGGGAGAGATCCTCGGCGTGATCGGGCCGAACGGTGCCGGGAAGTCCACCGTGTTCAACTGCGTGATGAGCCGGTACGATGTCACGAGCGGAACGATCACGTTCAACGGAGACGATATCACGGATACGAGCACGCACAAGATCGTCAATAAGGGGCTCTCGCGGGTTTCCCAGGAGTCCGATCCGATCGACATCTTCCCCGTCGCCGGGAATATCAGGCTGTTCACCCTACCGAACAGCCTGCTCTCGCTGTACGGCGGCGCGGATATGGAGGAGATCGCGTCCTACGCGGCGCGGGTCGATCTCCAGGACAAACTCGAGGAGACTCCCGACGAGCTTCCGCACGCGGACGTGCGACGGCTCGAAATCGCGAAGGCGCTCGCGACGGAGCCGGAACTCATGCTGCTCGATGAGCCGTTCGCGGGGATGAACCAGCAGGAGATCCGCAAACTCTCCGAGCAGATCGAGTCGCTTCGTGAGGAGGGAATGACCATGATCGTCGTCGACCACAACATGAGTGGCCTGATGCAGTTGGTCGACCGCGTGGTCGTCATTCACAACGGTGCGAAACTCGCAGAGGGAACGCCCGACGAGATCGCGGAGAACGAAGACGTTCAGGACGCCTACCTCTCCGGGGAGGAGATCTGATATGCCAGTACTACAACTCGAAGATGTCGACGTGTCGTACGGGAAGACCCAGGCGTTGCGAAACGTCTCGCTCGAAGTCGAGGAGGGCGAAATCGTCGGCGTGATCGGCCCGAACGGGGCCGGCAAGACGACGATGCTCGACTCGATTGCAGGCTACAAGGAGTACAGCGGCTCCATCACCTACGACGGAACCGAGGTCTCCGAAACCAGCAGCGGCAAACTGGTCAACGACGGGCTCGTCTACTGCACGGAGGATCGGGACCTGTTCCCGTATTTCACCGTCCACGAGAACCTCCAGATGGGCGCGCAGTTCCGGAGCGACGACGGCGCGGTCCAGGAGAGCTTCGACTTCGTTTACGATCTGTTCCCGCGTCTCGACGAACGGCGGGACCAGGAAGCCCAGACGATGAGCGGCGGCGAGCAGCAGATGCTCGCGCTGGGCCGGGCGCTGATGAGTGATCCGGACGTGCTGATGCTCGACGAACCGACGCTGGGGCTGGCCCCGGTCATCATCGACGACATCAGCGAGGCGCTCGAACGACTCCAGGACGAAGGGCTGACGATTCTGCTCGTCGAGCAGAACTCGACGTTCGCCCTCCGACACGCCGAACGGCTGTACCTGCTCGAACAGGGCTCCATCGAACTCTCGGGAACCGCCGACGAGCTTCGAGACGACGACTACATCCGCGACGCGTACGTCGGCGTGACGTAACTCCGCTGACTTTTTTCGACTGCGCGGCGGTGTCGCTTCGCAACCGTTATATGTTGGCCCACACTCTGTCCAGAGGCAATGGCAGAAGGAACGGTTGATTTCTTCAACGACACAGGCGGTTACGGTTTCATCGAGACTGAGGATGCGGACGAAGACGTGTTCTTCCACATGGAAGACGTCGGCGGCCCGGATCTCGAAGAAGGTCAGGATGTAGAGTTCGAAATTGAGGACGCACCGAAAGGGCCGCGGGCGACGAATCTTACCCGATTGTAAGCTCGTTTACTGACGTCCTATATTTTCAGTTTATTTGACCGCGCCCGAGCGACAGCGCTGTCGGGGGTACACTCAAGTCGATTCTCCCCGAACCACGGGTATGTCGATCGATCCGGTTGCCGGCTGTCCCGATATCTACGCCCTCGACACCGAGATGCTCGGTATGCGGCGGGTGAACTCGCCGTATATCCTCGACGGGCCCGAGCCAGCGATCATCGATACCGGGACGGCCGAGGCCGACAGGGATATTCTGGCAGGGCTGTCCGAACTCGGTATCGACGCCGTGGACGTTGCGTACATCGTCCCGACACACGCACACCTAGACCACGCCGGGAGCGCTGGCTCGCTCGCGAGCGCGTGTCCGAACGCGACGGTGCTCTGCCACGAGCGCGGAGTCGAATACCTGACCGACGAGGACAGACTCGAAAGACTGACCGAAAGCGTCGAGCGCGCAATCGGGATGGAATCGCCGTACGGCGAGCCGGAAGTGATCGACCCCGACCGCTGTGAGTCTCTGGGTGGCGGCGAGGTGGTTGAGTGCGGCGAGCGCGCGCTCGATGTAATCGACGCGCCCGGGCACGCCCCACACCAGTTTTGCCTGTACGACCGCGACACGGGGGCGTTGTTCGGCGCCGACGCCGCCGGGATGAATTTCCCAGACGTGGGCCACCGCCCGACCACCCCGCCGCCGAATTTCGATCTGGAAGCGGCCCTGGGGACGATAGACCGACTGCTGGAGCACGAGCCAGAGACCCTGCTGTACGCTCACTACGGGCCCGGCGAGCGGGGGGCGGCCGTCGAGGAACTCCGACGGTACCGGGAGATGCTCCCGGATTACGTCGAGCGCATCGACAGCCTGCGGGCGGAGCACGGCGACGACGTAGGTGCAATCGCCGCGGCGATGGAAGACGAGTGGGGTCACTGGTCGCTGCCGACGGACGTTGCGGGCGTGTTGCGACACCTGAGCGAGTGAAGAGGTAGCGAGCGAAAGCGAGTCGTTGATATGCGGAGCGGGAAACACATAGACATGTTCGAGACAGCGCTGCACCTCGGAACCGAACATCCGTCGCTTCTGGTGCTCGGCGCGAGCGGCGTGCTCGCGTTCGGGGCCGGGGCGGGACTGGGACTGTACGGACGTATCAAAGCGAGAGACCGACCGGAATCTGTCTCGGAACCGACCGAACAGTGACACCGGCCGAACCGAACGCTGATGTAAGCTCACGGGGGAAGTACTAACACATGACAAAGCGAGCGGTGTCGCTACCCGACGAGGCAGCAGACGGGATGCGGGAGTTCATCGACGAAGTCGACGAGCGACTCGCGAGCGACGAGGACACCTGTGCGGTCGTCGAGGACGTCCTCGTCGACCTGCACGGCGACCGGGCGGCCTACGAACGCTGGCAGGCCGGCGAGGATGTCTCCCCGGCCGAACAGGTCCGCCTCCAGGGGTACGATCCCTGCAACACGACCCTGGAGAGCGAGTACTACGCCGAAGTCGACGCACAGAGCGAGCAGTTCAAGCAGTCGAAACACATCCAGTGGCTCTGGCGGCAGTTCGACGCCACGCCGATGGCCGACAACGTCGAGTTCGCTCTGCAGTTCCGGCGGATGCTCGCGGATCACCTCTTCGCGGAGTGCGGCGATAACTGTCGGTTCTTCAAAGGGATCTCGATGACCTACGGCCACAACATCTCCGTCGGCGACAACGTCGTCATCCACGACGACGTACACCTAGACGACCGCGGTAAACTCACCATCGGGGACCGGGTGTCGATCTCGGACGGGGCGCACATCTACAGTCACGAACACGACGTCGTCGACCAGACCGAAGTGACGAACTACCACACCGTTCTCGAAGACGACGTTCGGATCACCTACGACTCGATGGTCCAGGCGGGGGTCAAAGTCGGGCGCAACGCAATCCTGGCCGCCAAATCCGTCGCCGGTGCGGATATTCCGGCACACCACATCGCCGCCGGGACGCCGGCCGAGTCGGTCGCTGTCAAATCCGGCTGGGAGTCCGTCGCGGAACCGGCCGGCACCGACCTCGCCGACAACCGCGACCAGCGACAGATCTCCTACGAGATTCCGGACGACGTGGAGACGTTCGACGAGTTCGGCCGCGACCTCTCACCGCCGGACAGCTAACACCCCTCGACGACCGTTACAACAGTAATTTACGTTAAGTTCCCGTTTGACTCTGTCTCGGGCTTTTTTATACGGACAGCGTAGCCCGAACTGCAATGAGACGCAAAGCAGTCACGCTGTTGGCGGCCGTCGCAGTCGCGTTCGTCGCCGTCGGCGGCGTCGCCGCGGCCGACCACAGCGCGCCCGCAGAATTGGCCCCCGAAGACGAGAACAGCACCGGCGGAGATGTCGAGGTCGGCGTCTGCGTCGTCGGTGTCGATTCACCGTGCAACGGCGAGCGTGCCGAGGAGTTCGGCGACGATTCCTCGGAAACGAACGACTCAGAACGGAAGATGTGGATTCCGGAGGACCAGAACCGCGACGGAGAGATCGATGATCGCTTCGTCGGTGACGGGGACTCCGAGGAGAGCGGGGACAACGCGAACGAGTCCACCCGGATCGTCCATCCGACCCCCGGAACGGACGACCCGGTTCGCGAGGACGGCGGAGCGGAGATGTGGATCCCCGAAGACCAGAACAGAGACGGTGAAATCGACGACCGATTCCTCCCGAACAGCCCGGACCCGCTCGGAGGGGTGCTCCTCTACGTGCTCGCGGTGCTCTGAGCGGGGAGTAGACCGGGTTTCGCCGGTGCGTTCACCCGCGGGTGGAAACGCGGCTGCCCTCCCGTGGATGGTCAGCGCGAACGTGTGGTTGCCGTGTCGAACCGCGCGAGAGTCTGCCGGACGGCGGAGAGACCGCCGCTGAGTTCCTGTCGGCCGAACGCTGAAGTAGTCGGATTCCTTAGGTTCAGGTGTATGGAGACGTGGGCATGGCTCATCGCGTACCTGCTCGGGTTCGCCCTGCTGCAGTTGTATCTCTACCGATATTTCATCGGTGGGGAGTCGACAGCGAACTCCTCCGCGGAGAACGCGACGCCGGGGTTCGACGGGTCCGCCGGACCGGTCAGCCCGGACGACATCGACTCCGATCCCGACGGAGAGTACGTCAACTGCGCGCAGTGTGGCGGCCACAACGAGGCCGACGCGGTGTTCACCTACTGCAGACACTGCGGGGCGCGGCTCTGAGCGATGCGGGCGGTCGCGATCAACATCGGAGCCAACACGAACGAACCGGGCTTTCGCGGCCCGGTGTGTCCGGACGGTCGGTTCGAGTACATCCCCATCCCGGAGTCCGAACCGACCAAGGAGCGGGTGCCGACCTACGGCGATCTGGCACCCCATCTGGAGACGACGATTCCCGAGAGGCTGACGGAGACACCGGTCCACCTCGACCCGGAGTTCTCCGAGTATCCCCACTGTAGCCGATACACCTACGGCGACGAACACGGAGTGAAAGCCGGTCCGCTCTCGGAGCTTTCGGCCGGGGACCTGTTGCTGTTCTACGCGACACTCACAGTCGAGGACGGCGCCGACTGGCTTCCGCCGGAGTGGGGCGCGTTCGTGATCGGGGAGTTCGTCCTCGCCTCGGATCCGCTCACGCCGGATTCCGAGTGGGACCTGCCCGCAGACGAACGGCAGTACTTCGAGAACAATGCACACACGAAACGGGATCCGCCCGACGCTCGCGTACTCCTCCGTGGTGATCCCGACCGGTCTCGGCTGTACGACCGGGCGGTCCCACTCAGCACGCCGACGGGCGGGACCGACGCGAACGACATCGTCACGCATCTCTCGGCGGACTCCGGCCGGGGGCCGTGGTGGCGGCGGCCGCTACGGTTCGACGACGCGGCGACCACACGACTGCGCGACCGAATCGACGACACAGCCCCCAGAGATATCAACGAGTGATAACGAGAGCAAACATCTATACGGGGAGGTGAGTTTGTTAAGGTATGCGCGTTTCGAGTGGTGTCCCCGGGTTCGACGAACTCGTCGAAGGGGGCCTGTTGAGTAATCGGCTGTACGTCGTCAGTGGGCCGCCGGGCAGTGGGAAGACGACGTTCTGTTCGCAGTTCATCACACAGGGGGCAAAGCAGGGGGAAAACTGCGTCTACGTCACGATGCACGAGACCAAGGAGGAACTGATGCAGGATATGTCGGGATTCGAGTTCGGCTTCGACCGGGCGATCAAGTCCGACAGCATCCAGTTTCTCAACCTCGTCACCGAGTCCGGAAAGCGGACCATCACGCAGTTCGGTACCGACGGAGGGCTGACGAACCGACTGCTCGCCTTCCTCGAATCCAACGACGTGGATCGGGCCGTGATCGACTCGACGATGCTGTTACAGCATTTCTTCGAGGACATGTCCGACGAGATCACGGGGTTTCTCTCCGCTCTCAAGCAGACTGACGCGACGATTCTGCTGATTTCGGAGATGACCGATCCGACGTCCTACTCCGACGAGCACTATCTCGCACACGGCGTTATTTTCTTCCACAACTTCCTCGATTCGGCCGGGATGACCCGCGGCATTCAGGTCATCAAGATGCGGGGGACGGCTATCGACAGCGACATCCGGGAGCTTTCGTTCTCGGACCAGGGGCTGCGGGTACACACCGGCAAGAAGATACAGCCGTAACCCACGGGGCAAACGGGGATCCATCATGAACAAATACGAAACACAGTACGGGACTGACTGGGAATCGCTCGATCCGGAAGAGGCCGTCGAACGGGGGTACGCGCTCGGTGTCGCCGCCTCGCTCGGCGAGTATCACCCGGACGAACTGGACGCGATCCGGGGAGAGATGAACTCCGCGTACAACACGAGTATGGTGGAGTTAGCGTTCCAGGAAGGGAAAAACGAGGGAAAAGAGCTCGACGAGGACGAGAGCGAGCAGGTCTGGAACGAACTCGTCGTCGGTGAACTTCCACTGGATCAGGACGACGTTCCGACTGGCGGACGAAACGGGTTGCCGACGGCGATAGATATCACCGACGCCCTCGACCGGCCGGAGCGAGACAGCACCGATGCCGTCGACCTGCCGGAGTTTCTACAATAGCCTCACAGCGAGAGCGGTTCGGAGTCTCGCTCACCCGGTGCGAGCGGATCGCGGTCGCTGTACCCCTTTCGGCCGATTGCCTCCTCACCGAGCACGCCGTAGGCGGCCTGAAGCGCCTCCTCGGAGTCTTCGTACTCCTCCTCGGGGAGTCGGGAGAGCACGTCACCGAGCGTGTTGTCGCCGTTCGGTAGTTCGAGTTCCAGTTCGCCGTACTCGTCGATTAGCTCCTCCGTCGTCGTCGGGAAGGTGTGGGTCGCGAACGAGTCTTCTGCGTCACTAACCAATCTCATACCTGTACCCATCCGGTCGGGACGGATAAATATTCACTATTTATAATGTATATTTCTTCTAGGACGAGGTATGCGTATAACCAACATGGACGATCATGAGGGATCCGGGGCCAAACGGTCAAAGGTGTCGCGACCAAGCACTCGGTATGGTCGTCGCGGATCTACACGTACACACGACGAACTCGGATGGGCAGTTGACACTCGAAACGATTCCGGATGCCGCGGCCGAGGCGGGGGTCGAGGTCGTCGCCGTGACCGACCACGATAGGCTCCATCCGGAGCTTTCGGAGCCAATCTCCGAGCGAGACGGGACGACAGTCATCCACGGCATCGAACTCCGAGTCGAGGCGGGCCAGCAGCGACTCGACCTGCTCGGCTACGCCGCGCGACGCACCGAGCGACTCGAAGCGCTGACCGAACGGCTCCAGGAGAACCGTATCGAGCGGGCCAGAGAGATCATCGAGAACGTCGAAGAGGAGACCGGCGCGTCGCTGTCGGTGGAGCTAACGCCGGGAGTCGGCCGGCCACACATCGCACGAGCGATTGCCGACAGCGACGCGCCGTACGATTACAGAGAGGCCTTCGCGGATCTGATCGGTGACGACCAGCCCTGCTACGTGCCGCGAGAGATTCCGGCCTTCGAGGAGGGCGTCTCGGTTCTGCGGGAGGCCTGTTCGGTCGTGGGGCTGGCCCACCCGTTTCGGTACGACGATCCGACAGCGGCGCTCGAACGGGCACGGGAACTCGATGCGGTCGAGGTGCCGTATCCGTACGGCAAGGCGGTCGACCGACAGCCCGCAGTGGCGGTAGCCGACGAGGAGGGGTTGCTCGTGACCGGCGGCAGCGACGCCCACGAACTGGAGGTCGGAATCGACGGTCTGGACGCCGAGCAGTACCGGGCCGTCGAATCGGCGCTGTGAAGTGGGACTGGCCGGCTTCGGAGCCTTCAACTACCCGGGCCGTCTACGAGCAAATATGGAATGTCACTACTGTGAGGACGGGGCGGACGTCGTCGTCGAGAAAGACGGCATCCGCGTCGGCGTCTGCGAGGAACACTTCCGCGAGCAGATGGACGAGCTCGCGGAGTCCGAGTGGATCGAGGAGATCCAGGACCAACTCGACGTCGACCGGGCGGAGTAACGCAGTACGACGGTGAGTTCTCAGCGGGGCTGTTGGTTGGTACCGTGTAGCTACCGCTGTCGACAGGCGAAGTGTCGCCCGGGACGGGCCGTGGGCGTCGGCTACTCCTGTTCGCGCTGTTGTGCCCTGGCCATCTCCAGCGACCAGAAAAAGCCGAAATACGCCGGAATGCCACAGAGCATGAACAGGTAGTACGCCCACGTCGGCGCTGAGACGAAGATGAACTCGAACAGCATGGAGACGAACGTGACCCAGGTGAGCGCGAACAGCGCATCGTACAGCATCCCCTGGGAGTTCTCGCTGAGATGTTCCTGCAGGCGGTCACCGAGGCTCATGCGTTCGCTCCTCTGATCAGTAGTGTGGGCATTGTAGTGGTTCGTCGGGATACCGGGGGTCGGTGGGTTTGTTACTCCTCGGTGCCTCGATAGTCGACCACCAGAACCGGGACGTGTGTCGAGCGAAGCGTCCGCTCGGTGACGCTCCCGAGCAGCGCGCGCTTGACGCCCGCGCGGCCGTGGCTCCCCATCACGATGAGGTCGATGTCGTGGTCGTCGGCGTACTTGCCGATCATCGTGTGGGGTCGGCCGCCTTCGTGGTGTTCGACGACTTCGATGCCGTGTTCAGCCGCGCGGTCTGTCACGTATCCCGTCGCGGCCTCGGCCTCCTGGCGCAACTCGGTCATCTCGTTGAAGTTGCCCTGTCGGATCCGGTCGACCTGCTCCGTGCCGAGGGTGTACGCGATGGAGTCGGTATCGGCGACGTACAGCGCGTGAATCTCTGCGCCGTACTTTTCGGCCAGATCGATGGCCTGATCGACCGCCGCCTCGGCCACGTCGCTCCCGTCGGTCGGAACGAGTATTCGGTCGTACATGATCAGTCACCCCCCGGATCGCTCGAATCGTCCGAGTCGACGGCCGTTCCGCCGTCAGTAACCGGCTGGTCGTCGTCGACGGGTTCGCCGCCGTCGGTCGCCGCGTCGCCGGCGTTGAGTTTCCGTTCGACGACTTCCGCGGCAGTGACGTTTTGGGCCATCTGCTCGGGACTGTGACACTGCCGGACCATCATCTTGGTCTTCTCGTCCGGTTCGGCAGTCGCGAGCGAGACACCGATCGTGATCAGGAACACGAGCGGCGTACCGGGCAGCGCCGCGCCGATTGCCGGCACGATGTCGCTGTACAGCGGACTGAACGGCTCGGAGAGAACGACATCGTTGACGACCGCGAGGATCCAGATCGTCAGACCGGTGAGCATCCCCGCCAGGGCGCCCTGGCGGTTCGTGTTCTCCCACCAGAGACCGAGGAAGAACATCGGGAACAACACAATCGCGGCCAGCGAGAACGCCAGCGCGACGAGTTCACCGATCAACGCCGGCGGGTTCAGCGCGGTCAGCGTCACCAGCGCGCCGATCCCGACGATGGTCGCACGACCGAGTAGCACCTGCTGGCGCTGGGTGGCGTCGGGGTTGATTAGCTCCGTGTAGATGTCGTGTGCGACCGCGGAGGAGGCCGTGATGAACAGTCCCGCCGTGGTCGCAATCGCGGCGGCCATCGCACCGGCCGCGACGAAACCGACAAGCCACTGCGGCAGGTCGGCGAACTGCGCGGCCAGCACGACGATCACGTCACCTTCGGCACCGGTCATCCCGCCGTTGGCGACGTCTGCGAACGCGCTGGCTCCCTGCTCGGCGGCGAACAGATCGACACCGAGGGCGGCCATCGCGGGGGCCGACCAGTACAGGAGCATGATGAAAAACAGCCCCGAGACGGTCGACCACCGGGCGGTCCGCTCGTTTTGGACCGTGTAGAACCGGACGAGCACGTGCGGCAGCCCGCAAGTACCGAAGATCAGCGAGAACGCGGTCGCAACCCAGAGGTAATAGCCCGCACCGAGGAACGGCTCCGAGAACTCCGTCGAGAGATCGTCGATCATCGCGCCGTACTCGATCTGGGGCAGGATCATCCCCTCGTGTACCCAGCCGACGGCGAAGACGCCGACGAGGAAGGCGACGATGAGGATGACGTACTGGACGGCCATGCCTTTGGTCGCGCCCAGCATGCCCGACAGCGCGAGGTAGCCGACGGTGATGGCCATCATGACGATCACCATCGGAACGAAATCGAGTCCGAAGACGTACTGGCCGACCAGCCCCATTCCGCTTGCCTGGCCGACCGAGTAGACGTACGCGATCAGAAGCGTCGTGAACGCGGCAATCGCGCGTGCCGTCGAGGAGTTGTACCGATCCCCGACGAAGTCCGGCGCGGTGTACTTCCCGAACCGGCGCATCTGCGCGGCCAGGAAGATGAGCAGGACGAAATAGCCCGTCGTCCAGCCGATGACGAACGCCAGGCCGTAGAAGCCCGACAGGGCGATCAGCCCGGCGAGACCGAGATACGACGCCGCCGACATCCAGTTGGCGGCAATCGCCATCCCGTTTTCGATGTAGCCGATGCCACGGCCGGCGACCCACATCCCTTCGGTGTCTGCGACCCGGAAGAAGTATCCGATTCCCAGGAACGACGCCATCATCAGGAAGACGATGGCCGCACCGACCGGCTTGAACGAGATGTTCAGCGCGTCTGCCTGCAACAGCACGTCCATCATTCAGCGACACCTCCGTCGGTCGCGGCCGCCTCTTCGGCCCCGCTGGGCGTCTCAGCGGTGGACTGACTGCCGATACCGTACTTCTCGTCGAGTTTGTCCCGCCGGTTCGCGTAGATCGCTGCAAGTACGAGCGAACCCGTCGGCGCCAGGAAGGCGACCGTGAAGTAATGCGCCGGGAAGCCGATGATCGACGCCGAGGTCATCGCGTCCGTGGCGAGCCAGGTGGCCGTCACCGGCCCCCAGGTCACGATGACCCAGGCGATGAAACTGCCCCAGATGAGCTTCAGGTGATCGCGCATGAAGCCCGTACTGGGCCTGAGCAGGTTGATCTCGACGTCCAGATAATCGACGTCCTCGTTGCTCCCGCCGTCGGTTACGACATCCGGATCCCCTCCGGTCGGTTCTGCGTCTGTTCCCCCCGTCGTATCGTGTGACTGTGAATCGCTCATGAGTGTATCCCCCCTACGGGTCAGTTAATCGCCCTGTACCTTCTGCTCGATCTCGTGGACGACATCCGGGTTGCGGAGCGTGCTCGTGTTCCCGAGTTCGTCGCCGTTGGCGATGTCTTCGAGTAGCCGTCGCATGATCTTACCCGAGCGCGTCTTCGGCAGTTCGTGGGTGAACACGACCGCCTCCGGCCGCGCGATCGGACCGATCGCGTCCTCGACGGCCTCGATGATCTCCTGACGGAACTCCTCGTTTTCTTCCTGGCCGTCTTCGGTGATCACGTAGGCGTAGACTGCCTCGCCTTTCATCTCGTGATCGCCGCCGACGACGGCCGCTTCCGCGACCCCTTCGACGCCGACGATTGCCGATTCGATCTCCATCGTGCCCAGTCGGTGGCCGGAGACGTTGATTACGTCGTCGACACGCCCGAGCACCGTGATGTAGCCGTCGTCGTCGATCTTCGCGCCGTCTTCGGGGAAGTAGACCCACTGGTCGCGGTCCGGAACCGAGTACTCGTCCCAGTACTCGTTGATGAACCGCTCGTCGTTCTTGTACAGCGTCCGCAGCATACCGGGCCACGGCTTGTTGACGACGAGGTGACCGGCCCGTCCGGCCTCGACCGGATCGCCGTTCGTGTCGACGATATCGGCGCTGACCCCCGGCAGCGGCGGTCCCGCCGAGCCGGGTTTCATCTTCTTGACGCCGGGCAGCGTCGTGATCATCATGCCGCCGGTCTCGGTCTGCCACCAAGTGTCGACGACCGGACACTCCTCGTTGCCGATGTACTTGTAGTACCACTTCCAGGCCCGCGGATTGATCGGTTCGCCGACGGTCCCCAGCAGGCGCAGGCTGGAGAGGTCGTGTTGCTCGGGGTACTTCTCACCCCACTTCATGAACGCCCGGATCGCCGTCGGGGCAGTGTAGAGCTGATTGACGTCGTAGTCGTCGACAATCTGCCACATGCGGTCCTTGTCGGGGTAGTCCGGCGTCCCCTCGTACATGACCGTCGTCGTTCCGAGCGCGAGCGGGCCGTAGACGATGTACGAGTGGCCGGTGATCCAGCCGATATCGGCCGAACACCAGTAGGTGTCCTCGGGTTTGATGTCGAGGACCGCGTGGCTGGTCCACGCGGCGTAGGAGAGATACCCCCCGGTGGTGTGTTTGACGCCTTTGGGTTTGCCGGTCGTTCCCGAGGTGTACATAAGGAACAGCATGTCCTCGGCGTCGCGGGTGACCGGTTCGACCTCGGCCCCGTCCTGTTCGTCGACGAGCGCGTCGTAGTCGAGTTCACTCCCCCGGTGATCGACCGTGCGCTCGTCGCCCAGTCGGTCGACGACGACCGTCGTCACGTCGTGGCCCACGTTGTCAAGTCCCTCGCGGGCTTTGTCGAGGTGGTCGAGCGCCTCCCCGCGGCGGTAGTAGCCGTCACAGGTAACGAGCGTCTCCGAGTCGGCCGATTCCATCCGCTCGGCCAGCGCGTCGGCGGAGAAGCCCGCGAAGACGACCGAGTGAGGCGCACCGATCCGGGCACACGCGAGCATCGCGATCGGTAGCTCCGGAATCATCGGCATGTACATCGTGACGACGTCGTCCTCGCCGACGCCCTGCTCGCGGAGCGCCGCCGCGAACTCGTTGACCTCGCGGTGGAGTTCGCTGTAGGTGTACGTCCGCGTCTCGTCGACCGGTTCACCGATCCACTCGATTGCGACCTCGTCGCCGCGGTCGTCGAGATGTCGGTCGAGACAGTTCTCCGACGCGTTCAGTTTGCCGTCGACGAACCACTCGTAGAACGGTTCGTTGCTGTCGTCCAGAACCTGGTTCCAGTCCTCTTCCCAATCGAGCAACTCCGCCGCACGCTCCCACGCGTCCGGCCAGTTCTCGTCGAACTCCTCGTAGATCCCCTCGTCCGTGACGTTCGCCTGTTCGACGAACGACTCCGGTGGCTCGAACTCCTCCTGTTCGGCGAGTCGAGCCTCCAGTTCCACATCTGGCTGGTCTGACATTGCAATTGAGACTGTACACAGAACCATAATAATGGGACAGGCTAACTATCATAATCGTGCACTTTTTTCAGCACGATAGTGGGGAAATGAAATCGCCGTGAGCGAGTCGTCACTCGTCGAGGATTTCGTCGAGGATGCTCTGTTGGGCGCGACGGAGGTGGTTGTGCAGCGTCGGTGAGGAGATATCCATCGATTCGGCGAGGTCCTCGGCGGTGCTCTCGCGCGGCCACTCGAAGTAGCCGGCGTGGTAGGCCGTTCGGATCACGTCCCGCTGTTTCTCCGTCAACTGTTCGTCGAGGAAATCACCGTGGGCGGGAGCAGTGCCGTTCGTCGTCGTCCGCTCCTGTTTGCTGCGGAGGTCGGCGCCGAACGTATCGTGGAGGGAGTCGTGAATCGCCCGCAGATCTGTTTCCGGCGCGAGTTCGCAGGTGAGCGTCGCCTGGCCGTCCGCTATCGTGAGGGCGGTGACTGTCCCGCCGCGGTCGGTGATCGTCAACAGCGGGGAGGCCCGCGAGAGCGCGAGTTCGAGGACACCGCCGGACTCGTCGCTTCGGACCAATCGCGCGCTGTCGATACCGTCGATATCGGTCGCCGCCTCCAGGGCCTGTTGTGCCGGTGTCTGTTCGAGGTGGACGAAACAGAGCAGTCCCGCGTCGGTCGGTACGGCGCCGTCCAGGGTCAGCGAGGAGGCAAGCGACTGCGAGAGGTCGACGAGGGCCGCCCTGTGGTCGTCGTACTGGAACGTGACTTCGAGGACGACCCCGCCGAGGAGCAACTGTTTGCGGTCGACTGCGGTCAGCGCGAATCCGACCTGGCGTCCGAGCATCTCCAGCGCGGTCCGTTCGGGGTCGTCGAAGGCGCTGCTGGACTCGGACTGGACGACGAGCACACCGTGTTCGGTGTCGCCGTGAGCGATGGGGACGGCGGCCAACAGCCCGGATTCCTCGTAGTCGGCCGCCGGTCCCGGGTCGTTCGGGGCGACGAACGAGCGTCCCGTCTGGAGGGTTCGTCTGGCGATTCCCGAATCCCCCGCACCCTCGAACCGCTCCGGTGACCCGCCCGCGTGTCTCCGGACGACGACCCGGTCGCGTTTCGGGTCCGCTTCGAGAATCCAGGCCGCGGCGTACTGGTCGGCGGTCAACTGCTGACAGACCTGCCGTTCGACCGCCGACCGCGAGTTCGCCGGCGCCAGCGAGTCGACGATGCGGTCGATGCTGTCGACGACCTCGGGAAGCCGCCTGTCGGGGGCTGATTCGTTGTCGAGACGCTCGAAGGCCGCGGTCACCTCGGCCGTCGAGGGGCGAGAGAGCGCGGAGAGCAGCGAATCGACGCCTTCCCATCCGCCGACCGCGGTCACGACTCGAACGTCGACGCCGTGGTCGACCAGCAGTCTGTGTGCGAAATACTGCCGGAGAGTCGCCGGCGTCACGTCTTCGAGTTCGGGGAGGTCCGTCTCGGCTCTCGCGCGCTCCGTGATCTCCGCCACGAGCATCTGCAGTCGCCGCTCGCTCACGTCGATCACGGGGTCGCCCGAGTCGATGTCGTTCGAGTTGACGTACTGCCAGAACTCGCGTGCGAGGTCGGTGAGAAGCGGGACTGTCCGCTCGCCGCCGTCGGCCTCTCGGACGGTCAGAAGATAGCGCGGTGTCGCGTCCTCGCCTCGGTCGGTCACATCTGCCGGCCTGATCCGCGTGATCTCGCCGGCCCGAACGCCCGCCTCTCCCGCCAGCCGGACGAGCAACTCCTCCCGGTGGGTCCGACACGAGCGGCGTAGCCGTTCGTATCCGCGCGCGGACAGTCGCGGGTTGTCCTCCCCATCCATTTCGGATCTATTCAACAGCCCGAAACTGAAAAAGTTGACTGACGGGAGTCGGGCCGAACGTGTTCCCGAAACTCCGCGAGGTGATCTCACAGACGGCGGCAGTGTTTCGCTTCTCTAAACATTACCGAAACGGAGCACGAGATAGTCAGTCACTCTGGGTGGCGGATTCGATCTCTCCGACGACTTCGGGATTTCGCAGCGCGCTCGTGTCACCGAGTTCGTTGCCGTGAGCGATATCGGACAGGAGCCGTCGCATGATCTTCCCGGAACTGGTCTTCGGAAGCTCCGGGGTGAAGACGATCCGATCCGGCCGGGCGAACGAGCCGATCTGTGTTTCCACGGCCTGATAGATCGCCTCCCGAAGCGCCAGTTCGTCGGCGGCGTCCGTGTCGGGGTTGGCGTAGGCGTAGATGCCCTGGTCCCGGCCGTCGTAGCCGCTGACAACTGCCGCCTCTGCGATGCCCTCGACGCCGACGATCACGGATTCGAGTTCCAGCGTCCCGTATCGCCGCCCCGAGACGTTAATCACGTCGTCGACGCGGCCGAGAATCGTGACGTACCCCTCGTCGTCGACGACAGCGCCGTCGCCGGTCATGTACGCCCACTCCGAGTCCGGGAGCACGCCGCTGGTCTCGGCCCACCGCGTCTCCTCGGAGAGTTCCCGGGGCATCCCGGGCCAGGGCGTCTCGATTGCGAGGTAGCCGCCGGTGTTCGGATCGACTTCCGCCCCGGTTTCGTCGACGACAGTCGCCTCGATGCCGGGGAGGGCCGGTCCCGCGGTGCCGGGTTGCATCTCGTCGACACCGGGGATGGTGGTGATCAGGTGGCCGCCGGTTTCGGTCTGCCACCAGGTGTCGACGACCGGGCACTCCCCGCCGCCGACGTGTTCGTACAGCCACTGCCAGACGTCCGGGTTGATCGGTTCGCCGACGGTCCCCAGCAGGCGCAGGCTGGAGAGGTCGTACTCCTCGGGATACTCCTCGCCCCACTTCATGAACGTGCGGATCGCCGTCGGCGAGGTGTAGAGGATGTCGACGGCGTGTTTCTCGATCAGTTCCCAGAGTTTCGTCCGCGGCGGCTGGTCAGCCTCGCCCTCCCGCAGCAGGACCGTCGTCCCCAGCGCGAGCGGGCCGTAGACGATGTACGAGTGGCCGGTGATCCAGCCGAGGTCCGCGGTGCAGAGGTAGGTGTCACTGGGCTCGATGTCCAGAACGGCGTGACTCGTCCAGGCGGTGTGTGCGAGATACCCACCCGTCGTGTGGGTCACGCGTTTCGGTTCGCCGGTCGTCCCCGACGTGTAAATCAAAAAGAGTTCGTCGGTCGCGTCTCGGGGGACGGGATCGACCGTCTCGCCGCGGTGGTCGGCAAGCAGCCGTCGGTACTGGTGTTCGTCCGCGCCGAGGGGGTACTGGTGGTTGTCGCCGAGGCGGTCGACGACGACCGTCGTCACGTCCTGATCGAGTCCGGCGCGGACCGTCTCCGCGCGGTTGGTCAGCGAGACGGCGTCACCGCGGCGGTAGTAACCGTCACTGACGACGAGATACGACGAGTTCGACTCCGCCATCCGCGTCGCCAGCGCCTCCGCCGAGAAACCGGCGTAGACGACAGCGTGGACGGCGCCGATCCGGGCACAGGCGAGCATCGTCACGAGGAGTTCGGGGATGACGGGCATATGCAGCGTCACCACGTCGCCCTCCTCGACGCCGAGTTCTCGAAGCCCGGCGGCGACGGCGTTCACCTTCCGGGAGAGTTCGAGGTACGTGTCGGTTCGAGTCTCGCCGAGTTGCCCCTCCCAGACCAGCGCGCGCTGGTTCTTGCGCTCGTCGAGATGGCGAT
Organism: Halovenus carboxidivorans; assembly: GCF_009831575.1. GTDB lineage: Archaea > Halobacteriota > Halobacteria > Halobacteriales > Haloarculaceae > Halovenus > Halovenus carboxidivorans. The sequence continues at coordinate 22,164 of NZ_WUUT01000002.1, forward strand.
CCAGACAGTTGACAGAGGCGTTTAGCTGGCCGTCTGGAAACCAGTCACAGGCTTCGGCGTCGAACACTGTCCGGTACGGACGGTCCCACGTAAGGAGATCACCGGCCATCTCCCACGCGTCGACGCCCTCCTCGGTGAACCGGCGTAGCTGTCCCGGGGTAACGTTCGCTTGCTCGGCGAACGACTCCGGGACTGCGACCCGATCCGCGGGCAACTCCTCGGTTTCGATCTCGAACTCCTCACCGCCAAGCATCTGTTCGTATGCGAAAACTACGGCTTCCCCTGTATAAGCGTTGGCACACATTTGAACTGTCTGATACTGGCTTCCGCGAGCCGCGGCGGTTTTGTCACCCGAGCACGAACTATCGGCCGATGATCACGCTGAGTTCGGACTTCGGCTCGCCGTATCCGGCCGCGATGAAAGGCGTCATCAGCCAGTGGACCGACGCTCGGCTGATCGACGTGAGCCACGACCTCCCGCGGCAGGACCTCCGCCAGAGCGCGTTCTGGCTGCGCGAGACGCTGCCGTATTTCCCGCCGGCGGTCCATCTCGCGGTGATCGACCCCGGCGTCGGGACCGACCGCGACGCCGTCGTGATCCGGGCCGGGGGACACGCGCTGGTCGGCCCCGACAACGGCGTCCTGCTGCCGGCCGCTCGGGCACTCGGCGGCGAGAGCGTCGAGATCTTCCGCGTCGAGACCCGCGACGAGACCGCCGAGGGGACCGACAGAACCCACTGGCCGCCGCGGCTCGCGAGTTCGACCTTTCACGGCCGGGACGTGTTCGCGCCGACCGCCGCGCGCGTCCACGAGATCGGGACCGACGGACTGGACGACGACGACGCGTTCACCAGACACGACGGGTACGAGTCGCTCCGGTTCCCGGAGCCGGTCGTCTCGGAGAGCGCAGCGACCGGCACGATTCTCGCGGTCGACGACTTCGGGAACGCCATCAGTAACGTCCCGGCGTCGTTCGTCGACGGCGCGTTCGGCGGCGCGATCCAGGTCAACGACGAGACCGCCCCGCTCGCGCGGTCGTACGCGCACGTCGAGGCCGGACAGCGACTGGTCACGGTCGGGAGCCACGGGAACCTCGAGTTGGCGGTCAACCAGGGGCGGGGAACCGACGCGTTCGGCCTGGACGCGGGCGATGATGTACATTTCGCGCTGGGGAGTCGGTCGTGAGTGAGTAGTTGCGTCGTACTTGCGAGAACCATAATGATTAATAGTCTACGTCGATTGGATACGGTTGCATGTACGAGATCATGTGCGAAAGTTGCGGTAAGATCGGCTTCCACCCCTCCCGCGTCGCGGCGGAGTCCCGAGCGGAGACTCACATCGACGACACGGGTCACGACTGCTCGATTGTGGAGATGGGCGACGTATAAGGTCTCGTTTTTCGTCTCAGGTACCGGAGTTCAGTTTCACGCCGGCCACAGCGTCGGCTGTACCGTCGACACTCACAGCCGACTCCGAGCACCGGCGACGACCAGCGGCAGCGTGATCGTCGCGTCGGCGTAGACGGAGACGTTTCGCGCCGACTTCTCCAGTTTCCCCCACGAGCGGGCCTCGTCCAGCGTCGCGCCGGAGAGGCCGCCCGTCTGTGGGGGATCCATCGTCAGTTGAACGGCGTAGTCGTACGCTCCGGGCACGACGAGCATCGTCTGCAGGACGTAGTTTTTCGGGACGCCGCCGCCGACGATCATCGCCCCCGCCTGGTCGGCCTCGTAGGCCACGTCGTTCAGCCCCGTCATGTCCGAGAGCGCGTCGAGCGAAAACTCGGAGGTCTGGCTGTACATCCACGCCTGGAGGCCGAGCACGGAGTCCTGCACCGCGGGGCAGTAGACCGGTACGTCGTGTTCGTAGGCCGCGGCGGCGATGCCGACCCCTTCCTCGATGTCCTCGCTGTCGTTGATCTCGCTGTTGGCCTTCCCGAGCTGTTCGGTGAAGCGCTGGATGCTGACGACGCCCTCCGACTCCAGAGGCGGGAACACCTCCTCGCGGAGGTGCTCCTCGAACAGCGCGAAGTGCTCCTGCGGGAGATAGACGTTGTAGATCCGGTCGACCCCCTCGTCGCGGAGCTGTTCGTCGTACTCCGTCGTATCGATCTGTGACTCCCCGAGTTCGCCGTGGTGGTGCTTGCCACCGATGGCCTCGATGGTGTCGTGGGTGAGGTTCGCGCCCGTCGTGACTAAAGCGTCGATGTGGCCGTCCCGGATCAGATCGGCCACGATCTGTCGCATCCCCGAGGGGACCATCGCGCCCGCCAGCCCGAACACGTTGGTCACGTCGCCGGAGAGCATCTCCGCGTAGATGTCGACGGCCTCGTTGATCTGGGCCGCGCCGATGCCGGCGTGGCCGTACTGGTCGATCAGTTCGTCGACGGTCATCGCCCCGTCGACGTCGGCGTGGCCGATCGGATCGTGCTCGAACTCCTCGCGCTCGGGGTGGTCGTCGGAATCGTCCTCGGTCATTGTCTATCTCTGTCGTGGCCGGAGGTTTCAACTGCTCGGTTGCGCCCCGACTGCCGCGGGCGAGCGTGCCGCTTCTGGCCTCGTAGCTTCGGATACCCCCGCGTCTGCGACACCGATAACCGAATCGAGGAGTCGAGAGCGGAGACGCCGGATCCGGCGTGGGAGCGTCGGCGTTACAGACCCGTCGGGTGGTCGATAAACGCCGTTTCGATATCCCAGTCGGCGACGAGATTCCGGAGCGCGCGGACCCCGAAGGTCTCCGTCGCGTAGTGGCCGCCGAGCACGACGTTGATCCCCGACTCCCTGGCTTCGTGGTAGACGTTCTGTTTGCCCTCACCGGTGAGCAACAGATCGGCACCGACATCGAGGGCCTCGTCCAGCCAGTCGACGCCGCTGCCGGTGACGACCGCCACGTCTCGGATCTCGCTGGGTCCGAATTCGAGCGCCCGTACCTCTTGATCGGCAGTGTCCAGTTCCGCCGAGAGCATCTCCGTGATCTCCGAGAGCGGTTTCGACTCCGAAAACCGCCCTCGCTGGCCGATGTACTCGCCGCCGTGGGTGCCGAACGGCTCCCGGTCGGAGAGGCCGAGCAGGTCCGCGATACCGGCGGCATTTCCCAGTTCCTGATGACCGTCCAGCGGGAGGTGTGCCGCGTACAGCGCGACGTCGTTGTCGATTGCGGCGCTGATGCGGTCGTACTGTCTGCCGGTGACGCGCTCGATGCCGCCCCACGAGATGCCGTGGTGGACGACCAGCACGTCCGCGTCTCGGTCGGCCGCGCGCTCGATCGTCTCGACGGCGCCGTCGACGGCGAACGCTGCCCGGTCGACCACTCGGTCGTCGGGGCCGATCTGGAGGCCGTTTGCGCTGGCGTCCGTGCCGGCGTACGCCTCGACGTCCAGCCGTTCGTTGAGGCGGTCAGCGAACTCCTGTGTGTCCATACTCGCCGGATCGGTCGGGAGCCACGTATGCGTTCGGTTACTCCACTGCGTCACGAACCACGTCGAACGCCCTCTCGTGTCGCGGACCACCGCAACGCTCGACGACATCCTCGAAGTACGCGATGCGCTCCCGCAGTCGCTCGCTGTCGTACCCCTCGACGCCGAGGCGGGACGCGGCGACGGTCGCCTCGACGACGGCCCCGTACGCCCGCGAGAACGTCGGGACCACCCGGGACTCGACGGCGGACCGCTCGGCCGGGAGCCGCCAGTCGACCCACTCCGTCCCGCCGTCAGAGCCGCTGTCGAGACGCTCGGGGCGTACCTGCACCCACCCCTTGGCGTCGTCAAGCACGGGACTGTCGATTTCTGTGACGGTCAGTGCGGCCTCCGCGAACCGCACCGGATCGGTCGTGAACTGGACGTACCCCTGGCCGCGCTCGCGGAAGTTTCGCCAGGTGCGAGTACGTCCCCACGTGCGTGCGGTCGGCGCTCCGCCCTCTTCGGGCGCGTGAACGCCGAGCGCGGCGACGTTCCAGCGGTCGTTCGGTCCGGGCGTCGTCACGAGCGTCTCGGTCACGCCGACGAGTTCGACCGGCCACGTACCCATGGTCACACCTCCAGACCCCGTTCCAGCGCCACGAAGAATCCGCCAGCGATGAGATCCGCCGTCGTCCCGGGATTGATCCCACGGTCGACGAACTCCGCGGCCAGATCCTCCGGGGTCTCCTCGCCGTCGAGGGCGGCCGCCGCCCGCCGTTTCACCTCGCGGGCCGTCTCGCGGTCGTGTTGCGTGACGACGAACGTATCGATCTCTTCGGCCAGCAGTTCGAGGAAGACCCTCGCCGCGCGGTCGGTGACGGGGCCGTCTCGGTCTCTGATCCGGCGCGCGGTCTCGAAGGTCCGCTCGAAGCCACCGACGAACTCCGCGGCTAGCCCGTCGATCTCAGCGCTGTCGGCCATCACGTCTTCGAGAGTGAGCCCCGCCTCCCGGAGCGCGGGTTCGGCCGCGGCGCCGCGGCGCACGTCCGGTGCCGCAAGCTCCTCCGGCGGTTCGTCGACGGCCACGCTCACGTGCTCGAAGGCGCGGTAGAAGCCGACGGCGTCGTCGACAGTCGTCTCGCTGACGACCTCACCCGCCGCCTCGGGAGTGACGGTTCGCGCCCCCGTCTCCGCCCGGGTTCGGGCCGCAGCGACGACCAGCGGCGTGAGCAGCAGGATCGCCCCGAACTGCGTGTTGCCGCCGGACTGGCGGCTCATCCCCGCGATTGCCCGCTCGAAGGCCGCTCCGACCGGCCCGCCCTCGGCCGCGCGTTCGAGGCCCTCGCGCGCCCCCACCGCGCCGGTCACGAAGTGCTCGAACCGGAGGTCCGCGTACTCGTGCTCGCGGTCGACGTTGCCCGGTTTCGGCGTGCTCGACACCTCGAGCAACAGCGCGAGTTGGGCGTTGTCGGCGATCGACCTCACGGCCGGAGTTCCACCTCCTCGAACCACGCCTCCGCGGCGTCACGAACCCGCCCGAGGACCCGCGGGTCGTCACTCGGTCGCCCGACACTGACCGCGTCGGCCCCGTAGGAGAGATACTCCTCGACGGATTCGCGCCCTCGCACCTCGTTGTTCGCGATGATCGTCGCCGAGGTCGCGTCTGCGAGGTCTGCAATGACTGGCTCGGAGTCCATCGCGTCGACGTGGAGGTACTCCGCGCCGGCCGCTTCGAGCGCCGGGGCGAGATCCGGCAGCGAGACGCCAGAAACCTCGGCCCGAACTTTGACGCTGACAGCCGCGCCGGTCTCGGCCGCCGTCCGGACCTGTTCCGTCAGTCGCTGTTCGTCCCGAAGCAGCGTCTCGCCCGCGCCGGCGGCACACATCTCCTCCTGGCGACAGTGGGCGTTGATCTCGACGATAGCCCCGTGGTCGGCGCAGACTGACGCGGCCCGGGCGAGCGGATCGAGAGCCGTCGTTCTGACGTTGAACCCCCCTCGCAACGGAGCCGCGTCGAGCGCGGCGAGTTGGTCGTCGACGAACGAGACGGGATCCGGCGGGAGAAACTCCGTCCGGTCCCGATCCACGAGGTCCCGAGCGGCCGCTCTGGTCGGTCCGTCGAGGGCGATCCCGCCGAGAAACGCCGCGCCGACGTACTCCGCACCGTGTTTGGCCCACTCGGCGTCCGCTTTGCCGCTCAGGCTGGCAAGCGCGACCGGCGGGTCGAACGCCGGCTGTCGGTCCGACTCGGCCATCACAGCACCTCCGCGAGGGCCTGATCGACCGCGCGGGCGACCCGCGCGGCGTCGTCGTCGGTCTCCATCTCTGTGTCGGTCCGGACGACCGGACGGTCGAGTTCCGTCCCGTCGGCGCTGTCGAGTACGAACGCGTCGACGAACGGATACGCCTCCGCGACGCCCGCCGTCGAGGGCTCGTACCCTTCGGCGGCCATCAGCTCCGCCGCCGGGCCGGAGAAGACCTGGTCCTCGACGAACGGAGAGACCGCGACGACGGTCGTCTCGGCCAGCGCCGTGTGGATCTCCTCGATTGCCGCGAGCGGCCCGATGCTCGTGATGGGGTTCGACGGCCCGATCACGACCGGATCGGTCAGCGCGTCGACGACGGCGTCCGTCACTGAGGCGTCCGCCGCGCCGCGGAACTCGACGGATTCGATCGTCGGTTCGCCGTCGCGGGCGACCCAGAACTCCTGGAAGTGCATCATCCCCTCGGGCGTGTGGATCAGCGTCGCCACCGGGTCGTCACTCATCGGGAGCACTCGCCAGGGCACGTCGAAGGCATCGGCCAACGTCTCCGTCACCTCCGTCAGCGTGTGACCCTCGTCGAGCAGGCTCGACCGCGTGAGATGGACCGCGCGGTCCCGGTCCCCGATGTACATGAACTCCGCGACGGCGGAGAACCGCCGCCACCGGGCGATCCGCCGGCCGGCGGTCTGTGCCTCGCTGTCGAGATACCGCGGCCCGGAGTCGAAGCCGGCGGTCTCGGCTATCTCCTGCAGGTGCTCGTGTGTCTCGGCGCTGTCGCCGTCGATGCCCCACCACGTCTCCCGGTCGAGTTCGTCCCCGCCGAGAAAGAGCACGGTGTCGAGATCCGGACAGACGAGAAAGCCGCCGAGCTCGACGTCGTCGCCGGTGTTGGCGACGACGGTCGTCCCGGACGGCTCGAACACCTCGTCCGCCCCGGCGAGCAGTTTCGGCGTCCCGGTGCCGCCGGAGAGAAACGTAACCATACCCGTGGTTGGTCCCTCCAGTTGAGAAAGCTTTCGAGCATCGGCCGCCTCGGGTCGACAGAACATTTAGTGAGTCTCGGTACCAAACACCACTATGTACGGCCAACTCTGGCTGCTCATCGCGCTCGCAGCCGGATTCGTCGGGCTCGGACTCGGACTGTACGTCCTCCGGAACATCCTCCGAGAGGCAATCGAACGCCAGACAGCTGACGAGCCGACACCGGCCGAGCCAGAGCGGGAGGGACACCCGGAACCAGAGCGTCCGGCACAGGACGAGAGAGCGGGGAGACGCACCTGTCCGAACTGCCAGACGGTCAACGAGCCCGGCTTCAGATACTGCAGCGAGTGTGCGAGCAGGCTCTAGATCGGGTTCTCGTCCTCGTCGAGGACTTCGATCTCGACATCCTCGCGGTCGACGCCGAGGCGGACGAACTGCGTTCTGAGATGTTCCTTGGCGGCCGAAAGCGCCTCCTCGCGGTCCTCGAACCCCCGGGGCATCGGCGACTCGAAGGCGACCTGTAGCTCCCGACCGTCGATTGTCTGCGTGCTCCCGCCGCTTTCGACCTCGTAGAACTCGTCACAGATCCAGACGTAGGGGGCGTCCGTGTCCGGCGAGCCGCTGTACTCCGGGGCGGACTCGCCCTCCTCGAATATCGTCCCCGTCAGCGCGCTGTCGCCGGCCCAACCGCGGACAAGTAACATAGCTGGCGGTAGGCTGTCGCGGGCAAAAAGTCGTCCGTTCGGCTCGGAGCTTACAGCAGGTCCTCGGCTTCGAGGCGGTCGATGGCTTCCTGTAGGCGTTCCTTGCTGTTGGCGTAGGAGATGCGGGCGTAGCCGGGCGTGCCGAAGGCGCTGCCCGGAACGGTGGCGACGTGTGCGTCACTGATCGCGGCGTCACACCAGGCCTGATCGTCGTCGTCGACGGGCAGCATCATGTAGAAGGCGCCTTTCGGCTCGGAGACCTCGACCCCGCGGGACTCGAACTCCTCGACGAGGAAGTCCCGACGTTCCTCGAATGCCTCGCACATCTCCTCGACCGCTTCGTCGGTGTTCTCCAGGGCCTCGATACCGGCGTGCTGGACGAAGTTCGTCGCACAGGAGACCGAGTGGCCGTGGACCTTCCCTGCCTGATCGACGACCGATTCGGGGGCGGCGAAATAGCCCAGCCGCCAGCCGGTCATCGCGTAGGCCTTCGAGAAGCCGTTCAGCGTGAGCGTCCGGTCTTCCATCCCGTCGAGGGCGCCGAGGCTCGTCACCTCGACGTCGTCGTAGGTGATCTCCTTGTAGATCTCGTCCGAGATCACGAGAAAGTCGTGCTCGACGGCCAGATCCCGGACGCCTTCGAGAGCGGCGTCGGAGTAGACCGCACCGTGGGGGTTGCCCGGCGAGTTGACGACGAGCAGATCGGTCTCGTCGGAGACCGTCTCCGCGAGATCGTCGAGCGCCGGTTCGAGCTGGAAGTCGTGTGCGGCGGTGTCGACGCGTTCGAGATCCGCGCCGGCGATTTTCGCCATCGCCTCGTAGGAGACCCACGCCGGATCCAGCAGGACGACCTCGTCGCCCTCCTGGGTCAGCGTCTGGAACAGCTCGAACAGCGCCTGCTTGCCGCCGGGCGTGACCATGATGTTCTCGGGGCCGTACTGGTCGAGCCCGTCGGCGGCGAGTTTGTCGGCGATCGCGTCTTTCAGCCCGGGGATCCCCGAGGAGGGGGTGTAGCCGGTCTCGCCCGCCTCCAGGGCCTTCTCGGCGGCGTCTTTGATGTTCTGCGGGGTGTCGAAGTCGGGCTCGCCGACACTCAGATCGACGACGTCGACGCCGTCGGCTTCGAGTTCGGCGGCCTTGTTGCTGATAGCGAGCGTTGCGCTCGGCGATACACGTTCGACGCGGTCTGTGAAGTCGTACTCAGTCATTGTTGAGTTCGGAAGCGAGATCGATTGCGCTCTCGACGGCGGTCGCGCCGTAGTCGATGCGGGCGACGGCCTCGTCTTGGCTCATCCCCGGACCGGTGATGCCCAGCGTAACGGGCGTATCGCGGTCGAGGCTGACGTCAGTCAAGCCCTGTGCGGCGGCGTCGGCGATCACCCGATCGTGATCGGTGTCGCCGGTGATGATCGCGCCGACGACTGCCACGGCGTCGATATCGTCCCGGCGCGCCAGCCGATCCGCCGCCAGCGGCGTGTCGTACGAGCCCGGCACGTCGATGGTCTCGACGATCTCCGCGCCGTGCTCGGCCGCGGCCTCGCGGGCTCGCTCTGCCATCTCCTCCGTGATCGGTCGATCTTTGTTGAACTGCGCGACCACCAGCCCGAGGCGTACCATGTTCCAAAACCGGGTGTGTGCCCTAAAAGAACTACCGTTTCCGGGCTCAGAACACCGACTGTTCGCGGTCCAGCCAGCTGACGATCACGACGTGAGGCAGCGTCAACACCGCGATCAACACGAGATACAGCGCCACCAGCCCGGAGAGATCACCCGGCTCCCGGGGAACGAGCAGGTACAGCAGGCCGAGAAAGACGAGCGCGCCCGCGGTCATCGGCGCGGCGTCGCGGGCGAACTGCCGGGCGACCGGAGCGATGTCGGCCCGGTCCAGCGCCGTCGTCGAGCGGTCGTGTAGCATGACGGTCCTGATGATGTGCCGCAGCGAGTGCCAGAAACAGAAGTAGACGCCCACCGCCAGGATCGGCGGGACGACCAGGAAAAACACCGACAGCAGCACCATCTCGCCGGCGTCGACGAGCCACGGCTGTCGCTGTCCGGCCCGAACGTAGCCCAGTAGGATCGTCACGACCACCGCGGTGCCGTAGACTACGCCGACGGCGGTCCGGGGGCCGGGCTCGAACAGCGGCGCGAGCGCCGCGGCCGCGCCGGGATCGAACAGGCCGATGAGCGATGTCGCGACGAACTCGTACTGGTCGGGAAAGGCCACGAGCGGGACGGCCATCGGCGCGCCGCCGCGTACCAGCACGGTCAGCGCTTGTTGGCTCGGCGCGCGCAGATACGTCGCCCCGACGATGTTCAAAAGCGGGTAGAGTTCGCCCTGTCCCCAGTGAAACCACGTCATGAGGATGAAGAAGACGAACGCGGCGACCGGCCAGCGAAACCAGACCAGCCCGTAGGCGACGCCGAAGACGGCGTAGATCCCGGCGACGAGCGCCAGCCACCGAACGGTGAGTCCCTCCCCGCGCTGGCGGGCGATCACGAGGTGGTCGACAGCCCCGTGGGGCAGGCCGAGCAGGACGGCACTGACCACCAGCGGCGCGTACTGGTAGGACAGCGGGATCTCGCCGACGGCGACGGCGACGACGGCAGCGGCGACGAGCGCCAGCCACCCCGGCCTGATCGAGTACGCCGCGGCCACCCGTCTGGCACGCACGCTCGGGACGCGTGTCGTCATCTGTCGGCCCCCGTCGGATCGGTCGGTTCGCGGCTCATCAGCCGTCGAGATCCGTCGTCGGCTGGCGGTTCGTGAGCGCGAGCTTCCACTCCTTCAGTTCGCCCCGGTCGACGCGGTCGAGCAGCCACATGTACATCAGCAGTGTCTGGACGGCGAAGATGCTCGTCATAGTGAAGAAAGCGCCCTCCTCGATCGGCAGCCCCAGCACGGTGATCCCCGTCGTGTGAGCGTCCGAGAGGATCCAGATCCCCCACTCGATCGCGAGCCGGTCGATGGTACAGAGATACAGCGTGGGGACGGTGATGCCGACGAGAAGCGTCTTCCTGACCCGCCAGAGATACGGCCAACCGAAGCCCCAGTGGATCGAGAGGATCGGTCCGGACCAGAACAGGATCGCGCCCAGGTAGTACAGCGACTGGACGCCGAGCATGGCGTAGCCGACGGCGCTGACGACCAACCCGGCGGCCACCCCCAGCCCGCGTTGCCAGATCGGAATGCGGACGAGCGACACGTCCGCGACCGTCGGGAACTGGAACAGCCACAGACAGACCACGATGGGCTGGAAGACGAAAAACAGGTACTCGCCGATCGGTGCCTGCCAGATGTACCCGTTGGTCGCCCCGTCGCCGTACCACCAGACGCCCTCCGCGATCAGGAGGTTGTCCCACGGAATCGTGTACACGAGCGCGAGAAAGAGCAGGATAGCCAGGCCGCTCAGCGGCCGCGGCCCTGACCACGTGTCCGTGCGGGCGTACGCGAGCGCCCCGAGCAGTAGCATCGGTGGGAGCACGAAAAGCAGGTGAAACTCTAAGTACGTGAGTGTTGACATATGTGCGATCACCCGAGCTGTGGGCCGGACTGTCTGTCTGCGGCCGGGGCCCGTGGAGCCGTCTTCCGGCTCATTACGTTCTCATTGAATGCTTGGACGGGATAGATAAAAACACTGCCAGCATACGTGTCAGGTACCGGAGGCGGTCACTCCGTCTCGAAGAACTCCTCGAGGAGTTTCCGCTGTGCCGCGCGGAGATGCTGGTGGTAGGTCTGTCGCGAGATATCCATCGAAGCGGCGAGTTCCTCGCCGGAGACCGGGCGAGGAAACTCGAAGTAATCGCTGAGATAGGCGGTCTCCAGAGCGGTGTACTGTCGGTCGGTCAGCCGGTCCGCGACCGCGGCGACGAACTCCGCGGTCGGTCGGGGGTCGCGCTCGCGTTCGTGCTGTCGGACCAGGTTCACTCCGTCGTAGACCGATTCCAGCTCCGAGAGCACCGAGCGCACGTCCCCTTCGACCGGGAGATCGATATGCAGTTGTGCGGTGTTCGAGCTCGCGGACACCGACAGGTCACGGAGGGTCGCCCCGTACTCGGCGAGTTCCCGGAAGACGCCGCCCTCGCGGATCTCGACCGAGGCGGCGAGCGTCTCCTCGCGCTGGGCGATCACGAACCCATCGGTGATCGTCTCGCACTGGGCGAGAATCTCCTCGAACTCGGCTTCACAGCCGGACATCGTGACGAAGACCCGGAGGACGCTGTCGTCGGACAGCGTCGACCCGTTGTAGCTGACAGAGCCCTCGGAGACCTGTGCCAACTCGATCAGCGGGAACGAGTCGTCGGTGATCTCGAAGCCCAGCTCCGTCACCCGGTCCGCGGTGAGCACCTGCTTGGTCTCGACGGCGTTGATGCCGCTCGCGATCATCTGTCCGAGCGCCTCGAAGATCTTGCACTCTCGGCGGTCGAGAACGTCCGAGCGATCCGCGTAGACCGCGAGCACGCCGTACGTGGCCCGGCGGTAGGTCAGCGGAACGACCGCCATCGAGCTCGCGTCGTAGTTCGACGGGGCGAGCGAGGCGGGCAGATCCCCGTCGCCGGAGACGACCTGGACGGTTCCCTGTTCGATCGCCTCCTCGAAGATGGCCGCGGACCACTCGCCGACCGCCTCCATCTCGACCGCCCCGTTTCGTCCCGTCTCGTCGACCGAGACGGTCGTTCCGGCGCCGGTCGCCCGCGACTGGCCGATCCAGGCGTGGCTGTAGCCGTCGGTCTGTGCGATCTCCGCGCACACCTCGCGTTCGATCTCCGCGCGGGTGCCGGAGTTGACCAGAATCTGGCTCGTCTCGTTGACGAGTCCGCTGATCCGGCCGAGGACCCGCTCTAGGGCCTGTCGCTCCTCGCGCAGCGAGTCGGCCCGCTGTGTCGCCACCGCCTCGGCCTCCTTCCGGTCGGTCACGTCGTTCTGGAAGCCGACGTAGTGGGTCAGGTTACCGTCGTCATCGAACAGCGGCGCAATCGTGACGTGGTTCCAGAACGGCGTCCCGTCCTCGCGGTAGTTGACGACCTCCACGTCGACTGACTCCCGGTCCTCGATCGCCTCGCGCATCTCCGCGACCGCTTCCTCCTCGGTGTCCGGCCCCTGGAGAAACCGGCAGTTGCGCCCGAGCGCCAGTTCGGCGTCGTAGCCGGTCAGTTCCTCGTAGGCCTCGTTGATGTAGACCATCGGGTTGTCCGGCAGCGACGGATCGGAGATGGTTATCCCGATCGGCGCTTCGTCGACCGCTCGAATGATCGTCTCCGTCGTCGGCGTCGGGAGATCGTCGCTTTTCGCCCCGGTGATGTCCGCGATGGTGAGTTCGGACACCGTCTCGGCCAGTCGCGACGCCGTCGGAGGCTCGTCTTTCGGGATGTACGACGACACGCCCGCATCGATCGCCTCACTGGCGACGTGTTCGTCGCCGTGGGCCGTGTACAGAACGACCGGCAACGTCTCGTAGCTCTCCCTGATCTCGGCAAGCAGTTCGAGACCGGAGCCGTCTGGGAGCTGATACTCCGTCACGACGATGTCGACCCTGTTGTTCCGCAGGTTCACCAGCGCGTCAGAGACAGACTCGACAGCCGTGACTCGGCACTCCCGGTCCCTGAGTGCCGACACTGTCTCGTCGACGGGTCCGTCGTCGACGAGCAAGACTCGTGCTCGTACCACACACATAACCGGAGGAGCGTACATATATAATTTTGTGGACGGTCCCAACAATCAGGTAACGAGGCACCGACGCGCCCGCGCCGACGCTACGAAAAACAGGGAGAGTTAGTCGTCAGCGGGAACGCCGTCGCCGGTGATACCGTACTCCTCACCCGCGCTGATCGTCTCGACGTTGTTGAGGACGTACCGAATCACCAGAAGCGAGAAGCCGTACTTGGCGACGATATCGAACGCGCTGTATCCCCAGGAGGTGATCCCGACGTTCTCGATGAGGGCAAGCCCCTCGTTGCCGATGGCCCACCAGACAGTGTAGCCGAACCACAGGACGACCGTCAGGATCTTCAGCGTGTTGAAGATGTCCTCGGTCCCGGCGCGTTTGGCGTCTTCCGGCCACTCCACCAGTAGAATGTAGACGACCACGAGGAAGAAGGTACAGCTAATTCCGTACCACGCCCACCGCATGAGATACGAGGAAGTCGTCAGTGCGGCCGCGAGACCGGTGATCATGATCCCGACATCGAAGATGATCGCCGTGACGATTTTCGTCAGGTTCGAGCCCGCGATCAGCCCGAGCGCGAGCAGGATGAACGGCGTCGAGAACGCCCACGTCAGATACCGTCCCCACAGGCTGATCGTCCCGTCGTACGTTCCGCCGCCGCCCGCCAGGTCCGTCGTCGCACCGGCGAGGGCGTGCCCGCTCGGCATCTCGACGACGCCGATCGTCAGGCCGGAGGCCAGCCCCGTGTAACTCGCGACCGACACCGCCGAGACGGCCATCGTCGAGACGACGATGAGTTTCGCCCGAGGGTCGGTCAGCCCGCGTGCGAGAAACGCAAACAGGAGCAGCGACAGCCCCGCGAGTGCGATGTTGACGTAGATCGAACTCCCCAGAAGCGGGTCGTTCAGGACGTGTTCGAACAGTTCGGCCTGTGTCGGCCCCTCCGCCGCGTTCAGTACAACTGCCGTGAGTGTGCCTGCGCCAGTCATATCCAGTTATCTTTTCGGCCGAGTCAGGCAAGAAAGCAAGTGCATACTAGTCAGGGAAACGGGCGAGCGAAATCGGCCACTGTTTTAGTAATTCCCGGAAGTTCTGGACAATGCGAAAACTCGCCGGGAGCTTCGCGTAACTTGTTCGATAATAATCAGAACAAGTACTGAACGTCATTTTCGCGACGAGGCGCTCGACGCGAGTTCCGGCCGTAGCGAGGCGACAGCGTGACGCTCGAACAGCACGGCGAGGCGAGTGGGCAAGCCATTTGTGAGTCGGGGGGGATTGTTGCGATATGCGCGTTGTGATCATCGGTGCAGGGGAGGTGGGGACCTCGATCGCCGCGAATCTCTCTAGCGACCACGATGTCGTCGTGATCGAAGAGGACGAGACCCGCGCCGAACAGCTCAAATTCGAGCTCGATGTGCTCGCGATTGCCGGCGACGGAACCTCGCTGGAAACCCAGGAAGACGCCGGGGTCGACGGGGCAGACATGTTCATCGCCTGCACTGACGACGACCGGACGAATCTCGTCGCCTGTGGCACGGCGAAGACGCTCGGAGAGCCGTTCACCATCGCTCGGGTCAAATCGATCGAGTACCTCCGCACCTGGGAGCGCAAACACGGTGCCTTCGGGGCGGATCACGTCGTCTGCTCCGATCTGCTGACGGCGGAGAACATCGTCCGCGTGATCGGGTTGCCGACGGCGATCGATCTCGATCTGTTCGTCGGCGGCCTCGTCCACATGGCGGAGTTCGAGGTCGTCGAGGGGAGTCCCGTCGCCGGCCAGACCGTCGCCGAGGCCGACCGATTCGATTCGCTCACCTTCGCGGGACTGTTCTGCGGGGACGATCTCGTCATCCCGGACGGTGAGACCGTGATCGAGACCGGTAACCGCGCGGTCGTGATCGGGAGTCCGGAGAGTGTCAGAGCCTTCGGGACGGATATCGCCCCGGACGACACGACCAGACAGACCAACGATGTCGTGATCGCCGGCGGGACGGAAATCGGCTACCACACCGCGCGGCTGCTCGAAGAGCAATCGACGAAGCCACGGCTGATCGAAGCCGATGAGGGCCGGGCGCGGGAACTCGCCGAAGAGCTTCCCAACAGCGTCGTCATGCAACACGACGCGACGGACACTGACTTTCTCGCTCGCGAGCACGTCGACGAGTCAGACGTGATGATCGCCGCGATGAACTCCGACGAGCGCAACCTGTTAGTCGCCGTGCTCGCGAAGCGACTCGGCGTCAAGCGTGTCATCGCCGTCGTCGACAACACGGAGTACGTGACGCTGTTCGAGGAGGTCGGCATCGACGTGGCGATCAACCCCCGGGACGTTACCGCGGAGGACATCACCCGGTTCAGTTTCGAGAACGTCGCCGAGAACCTGGCGGTGTTGGAGAACGACCAGGCGGAGGTGCTCGAACTACAGATCGACGCCGACAGCGCGCTGGCCGGCAAGACGATCAGGGAACTCGACGCGGAACTCGACGGCCGGTTCGTCGTCGGTGCGATCACCCGCGAAGGCTCGTTGATCACGCCGCGAGGGGACACCGAAATCCGGGCCGGCGACAAGGTCGTCATCTTCGTCGAAAGCGAGTTCGCCGACGAGCTAATGGCTGCTGCGTAACTCAGTATTGATGGTTTCAGCCCCTCGAATCCGTGTCGACGTGGATGCCAGTCTGGACTTGACGGGGACCGTCCTCACCTATCTGGCGGTCCCGCTTTGCTTTCCGCTCGCGGTCGCCGTCTACTACGGCGATCCGATCGGCCCCTTCGCCGCGGCGATTGCGGCGACACTTCTCGTCGGGGGCGGAATGGATCTGCTGGGCGACGAGGAGACGAATCTCGGGCCGCGGGAGGCATTTCTCGCGGTCGCGTTGATCTGGTTTCTCGTCGCCGCAGTCGGTGCGATTCCGTTCGTCGTCGCCGGCAACGGGACGACGGCCAGCCCGATCAACGCGCTCTTCGAGTCGATGAGCGGACTGACGACGACCGGCGGGACGGTGTTTCAGGACTTCTCGGTGCACTCCAGGTCGATCCTGATGTGGCGACAGCTCATCCAGTGGCTCGGCGGGCTGGGAATCCTGATCCTCGCGACGGCGGTGCTCTCCTCTGTCGGCGTCGGTGGGGCACAGCTGATGGAGACCGAGACACAGACCCACGACATGAACAAGCTGACGCCGAAAATCTCCGAGACGGCGCGGCTCATCTGGGGACTGTACGTCGGGATCACCGGCCTCGCGATCCTCGTCTACTTCTCGCTCGGGCTGGTCGGTCTCGCCCCGAACATGGATCTGTACAACGCTGTCGCACACGGGTTCACCTCCGTCGCAACGGCCGGGTTCTCCCCCGAACCGGACAGCGCCGGGGCTTTCGCGCCGGTCGTCCAGTGGGCGATGATCCCGTTCATGCTCGTCGGATCGACGAACTTCGTGTTGCTGTATCTGTTCATCAACGGGCAGCCGATGCGGCTGCTGCGCAGCGAGGAGTTTCACTTCTATCTCGGCTCGGTCGCTGTGTTCACCGCCATCGTCGGGAGTGCGCTGGCCGTCGATCCCACGATCACGTTCACCGCCGAGGCGACGGTTCGACACGCGCTGTTCAACATCGCCTCGATAATCACGACGACGGGCTACGCCAGCACCGACTACACCCTCTGGTCGGCGGCGGGCCAACACATGATCTTTCTGGGGATGTTTCTCGGGGGCATGGTCGGGTCGACGACCTGCTCGATCAAGTCGCTGCGGTGGCTCGTCGCGCTGAAGTCGCTGCGACGGTCGCTGTACACGAGTATCCACCCCGAGGCCGTTCGCCCGGTCCGCATCTCCGACAATCCCATCGGCGAGGAGACGATCCGAGACATCTACGCGTACCTGCTGTTGAGCCTCGTCATCTTTTTCGCCCTGACCGTTTTCATCGTGGTCGACGCACAGCGGATCTCCGGGTTCACCGTCTCGGAGTTCGACGCGATGGGGGCGGCGGCCTCGACGTTTCTGAACATCGGTCCGGCCTTCGGCGCGGCCGGCCCGTTCGGCACCTACGACATCTTCCCGACGAGCACGAAAGTCGTGATGATCCTGTTGATGTGGATCGGTCGGATCGAGATCATCCCCGTGCTGGTCCTGTTCACGAAGGCGTTCTGGACCTCCTGATCAGGTGAACTGGCGCTCGAACTCCCGGAGCGCCTCGCTCGTTCCGACCACGATCAGTTCGTCCCCCCGCGAGATCTCCGTCTCGGGTCCGAGTTCGGTCCGGGTCTGCTCGCCGCGTTCGAGCGCGATCACGGTACAGCCGGTCCGCTCCCGGACGTTGGCGGCACCGAGCGTCGTCCCGACGATACCGGGAGCTTCGAGGCGTCTGATCTCGACCTGTTGGTCGACCGAAATCCGGTCGTGGTCCTCCAGCAGATACGACGAGGAGAGTCGGCCGGTCACGGTCGCGAGCGAGAGCACGTAGTCAGCGCCCGCACGGTAGGTCTTCGAGACGTTCGCGTCGTCGTTGACCCGAGTGATGATCTCCGTTTCCGGCGCTGTATCGCGGATCACGAGCGTCGCGAACTCCGTCATCGTGTCGTTGGGCAGCGCGAGCACGGCGGTCTGAGCCTCCTCGATGCCGGCCGCGTCCAACGTGTCCGTCTCCGTCGCGTCCCCGACCACGTCTACGGACGCACCCTCTTCGACGTCGATTACCGTGTGTTCGATGTCGGCGTCGGAGAGCGTTTCAGCGACAGTCTGACCGACGGCCCCGTAGCCGACGACGACCGTCTTCCCGGTTCGGAACTCCCGGACCGACGACTGTGTCATCTCCACGAGATCCGTGAGCTGGTCCGGGCGACCGGAGACGAGCAGAACCGTCCCCGCGGGCAAGGTCGTCTCCGGTGTCGGCGACGGGATGAACTCCCCGCGCATCCACGCCCCGACCACGTTGACCCCGGACTGCTCCCGGATGCCGCTGTCGGCCAGGGTCAGACCCGCCAGGTCACTTCCGTGGTGGATCGACACCTCGACGAGTTCGAGGTCGCCGTCGATCTCGACGGCCTCGTCGACCTCCGAACGCAGTGCCGTCGTAACCTTCTGTGCGAGACTCCGGCCGAGCAGTCGCCGGGGGGAGAGCACGTGATCCGCTCCCGCCAGGCGGTGGTATTTCGCCCGGTCCGGCTCCTCGACGACGCTGACGACCGGCACCTCCGCTGCGACCTCCTTGGCGGCCAGCACGATACTCGCGTCGACCTGATCGGAGACGTCCGCGAACAGCGCTCGGGCCTCCGGTAGCCGCGCGGTCCGGAGTCCGGCGGCCGACTCCGGATCCGCTCGTACGACGCGGTGGCCGTCCTCCGAGAGTTCGTCCGCGCGCTCCCGGTCGGGTTCGACGATCACGTACGGGACGTCCTGTGAGTCGAGTTCGTCGATCAGTTCGTGAGCGCGGGAGGTAGACGAGCAGATCACGACGTGATCGTCGAGATCCTCATCGAGGGTCGTGGGTGCGGAGGTCGACAGCGCTTCCTCCAACACCGGACCGACGAAGACGGGGAGCGTCCCGACGAGCAGCGCCATCCCGAGCAGATCCGTCACGGCGATATACAGCTGCATCTCGGGGCTGTTCCAAGGTGCGTCGCCACCGAAGCCGGTCGTCGTGAACATCTCGACGGCAAACTGGAAGGAGTCGATGAACGTCTTCGGCTCCCCCTCGTAGGTCCGCATCCCGTACTGGTAGCCGAGTGTCGTCAGCAGCAGCGCTACCCCGACGAATCCGAGATAGCCGAGCGCTCGGCGTTTCCAGCTGTCCATACCGGCAGGATGCCGTCACGAGGTAAAAGTGTACGACTCTCGGCCTACCGTCGCCAGAACGCTCCGGTAAAGAGCGCCAGCACGGGGATGATCTCCAGCCGGCCGATCCACATGAAGAAGATCATCAGCAGTTTCGACGTGTTCGGGAAGGCCAGATAGCTCCCGAACGGGCCGACCGGTCCGAACCCGGGACCGATGTTACCGACCGTCGCGAGACTCGCGCTCAGGGCGTCGATAGGCGCGAGCGAGAGATCCGCCGTCCGTCCCGCGTCGACGGCGAAGACGACCATTCCGACGGCGACTAAAACGAAGTACAGGAGCGTGAAGGCCAACACCCCTCTGATCGCCTCCTCGTCCACGATGAACTCCCCGAGACGGATCGGCTGGACGGTGTCGGGGTGGGCGGCCGTGTCCAACTGGCGTTTCGCGGCCTTGGCGACGATCAGCCAGCGGACGACCTTGATCCCACCGCCGGTCGACCCCGCGGAGCCGCCGATGAACATCGCAAAGAGCAGCAACACCTGCGCGCCGGTGTCCCACCGAGCGAAATTACTCGTCGCGTATCCGGTCGAGTTCATCAGCGATCCGATCTGGAACGCCGCCTGTCGCGCCGCGTTTTCGAGGTCGCCGGCAGTCACTCCGCCGAGGTCGCCCAGCGCCGGTGCGGAGCCGGCATAGAGCAGTCCGGCGAGAACGACCGTGATCGTCACCAGTGCACCGAGATACGTCCGGAACTCGGGGTCGTTCGTCACGAGACCGAACTGGCCGTTGCGCAGATACCAGAACAGCGCGAAGTTCGTTCCCGCGACGACCATGAACGGGATAACAGCCCACTGAACGACCGGCGAGAAGGCCGCGATGCTCTGACTCTCCGGCGAGAATCCGCCCGTCGGCAGCGTCGAAAATCCGTGGGCGATAGCGTTGTACAGATCCATGTTCGGGGCGAGACCAGCGTAGTGCAGGACGGTCATCAACACCGCGAAGAGGACCGTGAAGCCGAGATAGAACAGCCAGAGGACGCGGGCGGTCTGGGCGATTCGGGGGGTGAGTTTCTGTAGCTCCGGGCCCGGGGCCTCCTGTTGCATCAATTCCGCGCCGTTGACCGCAATTTCCGGGAGGATGGCGATCATCAGGACGATAATCCCCATGCCGCCGAGCCACTGGGTGAGCTGTCGCCAGATCATGATCGCGTGTGAGTGCTGGTCGGTCGAGATTTCGCCAAGCACCGTCGCGCCGGTCGTCGTGAACCCACTCATCGACTCGAAAAGGGCGTTGACCGGGTGTGCAATCGTCCCCGTGCCGGCGATGAGGTACGGAACCGCACCGACGATCGCAGCCCCCAGCCACGCGAGCGCGACGAGCAACAGCGCCTCCGGCGGCTTGATGTCGTCGTCGCTGTCGAGTTGTTCGAGTGCGGTGCCGACGGCGACGGCGACAGCCATCGAAGCGAGAAAGACCAGCGTATCCTCGCCGTAGACGAGACTCGTAATCAGTGGCACGACCATCGCGACGGCGAGCCACTTGATGACTGTGCCCGTCAGTGCGACGCTCTGACGCCAGTCGACGTAGGTTACCACCGGCGATCACCTCGGTCCCCGACTCGGAGCGAAAGTCGCTGCACACCAGATACGGATTTGCCGCTGTACTTATTTTTACTCACTCGCGGCGTCCGCGACCCGATCCCTCGCTGAGCGGAATACATTTACGGCGACAGCGAGCCATCGTCAACCATGGCCGACCAGACCCGCGACCTGCTCGAACACGTGCTCCTCCCGCTCGCGAACGAGGAAGACGCGATCCGAACGGCGAGCGCGCTCGAACCGTACGACCCCGAGAGGGTAACCGCCCTGCACGTCGTCGAGAAAGGCGGGGGCGTCCCCGACAAGACGCCCGTCGAACAGTCAGAAGAACTGGCAGAAGAGGTCTACGCCGCCGTGCGAACGGTCTTTCCCGACGCGGTCGAACACACCGCCTACAGCCGCGATGTCGTCGACGCCATCTTCGAGGCGGCCGAACAGGTGGACGCGAGCGCAATCGCCTACCAGTCCCGCGGCGGAAGCCGTCTCGTGCAGTTTCTCTCCGGCGACCCGTCGCTGAAACTCGTCACCGAGTCCGACCGCCCGGTGATCGCGCTGCCGCGTGTCGAGTCGGCGGAGTGACCGGGCCGAAACGTGGGGATTTTAAGCGCTCGTATCAAATCGTCCGCAAGGTCGATATCTATGGAGATGCCACGACGGATGAACACGTACTGTCCGCACTGTAACGAACACCACGAACACGAGGTCGAGAAGGTCCGCTCCGGTCGCTCGTCGGGGATGAAGAAGGTCAACGACCGCCAGCGCGAGCGCCAGTCCGGCATCGGGAACGACGGCAAGTTCTCGAAGGTGCCCGGTGGCGACAAGCCGACGAAGAAGACTCAACTGAGCTACCGCTGCAGTGAGTGCGGCAAAGCTCACCAGCGTGAGGGATGGCGCGCCGGCCGACTCACGTTCCAGGAGTAACAATGCCAGGAAGCTTCCACAAAGTCGCGTGTCCGGACTGTGACAACGAACAGATCGTCTTCGGGAAAGCCGCGAGCACCGTCGCGTGTGCGGTCTGCGGGCACACGCTCGCCGAACCGACCGGCGGTGAGGCGATACTCGAAGGCGAGGTCGTCGAGACCGTCGAGGCCCGATGAAATACAGCGGCTGGCCCGAATCCGGCGAACTCGTCGTCGGTCGCGTCGACGAGATCGAGGACTTCGGCGTGTTCGTCGATCTGCTCGAATACGAGGACAAACGCGGCCTCTGTCACATCAGCGAGGTCGCCTCCGGCTGGATCAAAAACGTCCGCGATCACGTCAACACCGACCAGCGCGTCGTCGCGAAGGTGTTGGATGTCGACGAGAGCGCCCAGCAGATCGATCTCTCGATCAAAGACGTCAACGACCACCAGCGCAAGGAGAAGATCCAGGAGTGGAAAAACGAGCAGAAAGCGGACAACTGGATGGAGATCGCTTTCGGCGAGGAGATCTCAGACGAGGAGTACTCGGCGGTCGCGAACAGCCTCCTCGCGGAGTTCGCCTCGCTGTACGACGGCTTCGAGCAGGCCGCGATCCACGGCCGCGAGGCGCTCGAAGACGTGGATCTGGACGACGACCAGATCGACGCCATCGTCGAGACCGCACGCGAGAACGTCTCCGTCCCGTACGTCACCGTCAGTGGCTACGTCGATCTCACCTGTCCCGCCGGCAACGGCGTCGACGCCGTCCAGGAGGCGCTCCAGGCCGCCGAGGGCAACGGTGAGATTCCCGAGGAGGTCGATCTGAAGGTCACCTACGTCGGCGCGCCGGAGTACCGCATCGAGGTGCAAGCGCCCGATTACAAGACCGCCGAGGATCAGCTAGAGGCCAGCGCCGAGCGCGCGAGCGCGCGGATCGCCGAGCACGGCGGCACGGGCGAGTTCCACCGCGAACGACGCTCCGACGACGAGTAATCGGATTCAGCGAACGCATCGGACATGAAATCGGATATTCGCGTCTGTTCTGCCTGGGAGTCGGCCCACGAGCGGCCGGTGTACACGCTCGGCGAGGAGTGCCCCGACTGCGGTGCGGAGGCCGTCAACAGCGCCCCTGCGCCGTTCTCGCCGGAGGATCCATATGGGGAGTATCGACGCGCTCTTAAGCGGCGCAACCGGGAATGAGTGTATGGACGAATTCGAGGTCGAAGCAGTCGGGGAGCCAGACCTAGCAGATCCAGTGTTCGTCGAGGGGTTACCGGGTGTCGGTCACGTCGGAAAGCTCGCAGCGGAGCATCTCGTCGAGGAACTCGACGGTGAGTTAGTCCGGCGGATCTACTCGACACACCTGCCGCCACAGGTCAGCGTCGAGGAGGGCCGGACCCAACTCGCGAGCGCGGAGATTCACGCCGTCTCCGTCGACAACGTGGATCTGCTCGTACTGACCGGCGACCACCAGGCACAGGACACCGTCGGCCACTACGGTCTGACCGACGCGGTGCTGGACGTCGCGGAGGAGTTCGGCGCGAGCAGGCTGTTCGCGCTGGGCGGTGTCCCGACCGGCGAACTCATCGAGGAGTACGACGTCATCGGCGCGATCAACGACGACGACCAGCGCGAGGAACTCGAAGGCGTCGGCGTCGAGTTCCGCGGCGACGAACCCGCGGGCGGGATCGTCGGCGTCAGCGGACTCCTGCTCGGCCTGGGCGAGCGCCGGGACCTCCCGGCGGCCTGTCTGATGGGCGAAACGAGCGGCTATCTGGTCGATCCGAAAAGCGCACAGGCGGTGCTGGAAGTGCTACAGGAGATTGCCGGCTTCGAGGTCGATTTCAGTTCGCTAGAGGATCGGGCCGACGAGATGGAGGAAGTCGTCCGGAAGATTCAGGAGATGGAGCAGGGAACGCCGACGCCGTCGGACGAGGACCTGCGGTACATCGGTTGACCGGCGTCGCGGTGACTGCTCGACGAGGAGAACGGAGAAGACGCCGGGTCGTTACGCGACGAGTTCTTCCTGGCCGCGCTCGACTTTGATCCGGCAGGGCGGCGTGATCTTGTTGTACGCGCGGCGGTAGGCTTCTTTCACGGCCTCGGCCTGATCGACGTCACAGTAGGCCGTGAAGAGTCGCTCGCCGGCCTGGATCCGCGCGGCGGTGCCGACGATCTTTCCGAAGGCCTGTCGCATCCCGTCGGAGACACGGTCCGCACCCGCACCGGTCGCCTGCTTGTTCTCTCGGAGCACCTGGTGGGGGAACTTCCGGAGCACCATCTTGTAGTTGTTCTCGCCGAGTTCCTGGATGAGGTATCGGTTCGCCGACAGACGGGAGGCTTCGAGAGAGCCGTGTCGGATCTGGACGGTCTCTTCGACCACCAGCGAGATCTGGACCGGGTAGTCCTCGGGCTCTGTCTGCTTGTCGCCCATCTGGTGCTGTGCGATCTTCGAGCCGGGAATACCCGTGATGTACTCCCGTCGCGTGTACGCGGGCTTGTCGATGTCCCGGTACATCGAGGCTGGCTTCTCAGACATAATTTGCTCTTAACCGAACGTGGCCAACAGCGAGGATAAAGCCTTCGGAGTCGGCCCGTCCCCGACGGCGGTTGTGGCGGGCAAATGTCCCCAGAAACGAACATGACGGTGACAGCACACGTACTACCCACCTTATGTAGGGAGAGCCCTAACACGTAGATATGAACATGCTCGTCGACGGCGAGTGGCGAACCGACGCCTACGAGACAACGAACGAGGACGGGGAGTTCGAGCGCCAGGAGACGGCGTTCCGAGACTGGATCCGCGACGACCCCGACGCGCGCTTCCAGCCGGAAGCCGGACGGTATCACCTCTACGTCTGCTACGCCTGTCCGTGGGCCCATCGGACGCTGTTGATCCGGAAACTGAAGGGGCTGGAAGACGCTATCACCGTCGATTACGTCGACCCGTTCCGCGACGAGGGCGGCTGGCAGTTCACCCCCGAGAAGGAGGGCTGTACGCCGGACACCGTCAACGGCAGCGACTACCTGCGGGAGGTCTACCAGGCGGCCGACCCGGACATGACCGGCCGGGTGACCGTCCCGGTGCTGTGGGACAAACAGGGGGAGACGATCGTCAACAACGAGTCCGAGGAGATTCTGCGGATGCTCGACACCGAGTTCGACGACGTTGCGAGCCGCGACGTGGACCTCTACCCCGAGGGCTACCAGGAGGAGGTCGACCGGATCATCGACGAGATCTACGAGCCGATCAACAACGGCGTCTACCGCACCGGCTTCGCCAAGTCACAGGCGGCCTACGACGAGGCCGTCGAGGAACTGTTCGACGCCCTAGACCACTGGGACGATGTGCTGGCCGACCAGCGCTATCTCGCCGGCGACCGCCTCACCGAGGCGGACATCTGCATGTTCACGACGCTGGTCCGGTTCGACCAGGTCTATCACACTCACTTCATGTGCAACAAAAAACAGATCCAGCAGTACGACAACCTCTGGCCGTACCTCCGTGACCTGTACCAGACCGACGGCGTCGCCGAGACGGTCAACATGGACCACATCAAGGAGCACTACTACACCACCCACCCCGACGTGACGCCGACGCGGATCATCGCCGCCGGGCCGGACCTCGATTTCGAGGCCGACCACGACCGGGACGAACTCCCCGGCGGCCCCCCGGAATCGCTCCTTCCGGCCTGACTCACTCGATCACCGCGCGCAGACTCGATTCTGGGTTCTCGAGGAAGGGAAACACCGTCCCGAGTACCGCCCCGTAGAGGACGTGCCAGCTCAACAGCGTCCCCGTCACGTACGGCATCGTCGGCGGATCGACCAGTCCGACGAACTGCGCCCACGCCGGCAACACGAACCCCGTCGCCATCACGGCGAGCAGCAGGCCGAAGATGATCCCTGCGAGGATACTCTTCCACAGCCAGTTCGTGATACCGACGATGCCGGGATCCGAGAGCACGCCCGCGAAGACGAGTCCGAACAGCGTGCCGTGGACCACGTGTGCGAACACCCCCGCGACGAGCGAGCCCTCCAGTCCGTACATCCCCGCAATCGTCTGGCCGAACAGCTCCGGCTCGACGGGCAGAATCACCAGCATCGTCGCGAGCGTCGCGAGAAATCCCGCGAGCGCGCCGCCTCGCCACGCCACCGGGACATCGAACTCCGAGTCGCTGTCGATGTCCCGCCCGTAGTGATCGCTGATTGCCATGTTGTGACGTGTAGTATGGCCTGGATAACAAAATAATTAATCATGATAGATGCGGGAGTACGGCGGGAACCGCCGAGCAGTCCCGACCCTGATCGGCGACCGAATTATTACGGGTCGCTGCGTGGCCGGAGACATGAGCGATCGACAGCTCAATCCACAGACAGAAGCGCTCCTCGAGACGCTGGGTGAGGGAATCACGCCGCCGACGTACACGCTGTCGGTCCCCGAGGGCCGGGAGATGTTGGACGACCTGTTCGAGGTGACCGACCCGGAGGCGGTCGGCGAGGTAATGGACACGGAGATTCAGGGCCCGGACGGTCCGATTCCGCTCCGGATCTACGCGCCGGAGGGCTCCGGTCCGTTTCCGGTGCTGGTCTTCTTCCACGGCGGCGGCTGGGTCCGGGGCTCGCTGGACGGGTACGACGGACTCTGTCGGCGGCTGGCGAACCGCAGCGAGGCGATCGTCGTCTCGGTCGATTACCGGCGTGCGCCGGAACATCCGTTCCCGGCGGGATTCGAGGACTGTTACGCCGCGACGGAGTGGGCCGCCGAATACGCCGCCGAACTGGGCGGCGATCCGGATCGGATCGCCGTCGGCGGCGACAGCGCCGGGGGCAACCTGACCGCCGCGGTGACGCTCGCGACCCGGGACAGAGACGGACCCGACCTCGACCACCAACTGCTGATCTATCCGGCGACGAACTCTCCGCTGGTGCAGTGGTTCGACTCCTACGACGAAAACGAGTCGGGGTATCTGCTGGAACTGGACAGCGTCGAGTGGTATCTCGACCAGTACGTCGACGACGCCGACCACGGCAACCAGTACGCGTTCCCGTTGCGGGCGCGGGACCTCTCCGGACTGCCGGAGGCGACGGTCATCACCGCCGGGTTCGATCCGATCCGCGACGAGGGCATCGCCTACGCCGACCGACTCGCAGAGGACGGGGTCGACGTCGAACACATGCACTACGAGTCACAGATCCACGCCTTCGTCAGCCTCTACGAACACCTCGACGACGGTGCCGAAGCGATCGACCGGATGGGCGAACGCCTCCGGTCGGCCTTCGAGTAGCGCCGGGGGTCCGTGACTCTCCGGCCGGGGACCGAATGTAGGCGGCGTTTACTAAAACAGCTACAGAGTATAATCCGGCTGGAGGAAATGAACGCACAGCCAGGCCGATACCGTTCGACGGGGGATACTGACCGACAGGCGGGACGTACCGAACCCGACAGCAGTCCCGCAGAGGGGGGACGGTGCTACGAGTGTCTGGACTGTGGACGAGCGTGTGAGACGTTCACTGAGGGATGTCCCGACTGCGGAGCGTGTCAGTTTCGGACGACGGCTCCGGTAGCGAGAGACAGGCCTGAGTCGCGGCAGAGCAGGGCGTTCGAGCGGGCGTTAGCGCGGCTCAACCCCTACGTCCCGCGGTAGTCAGTCGTCTGCTCGGGCCTGTTCGAGCAGTTCGTCCGGGGCTACCGACGCGAACCGGACGACAGCGTCGAAGTGTTCCAGCGGGAACCGATCACCGCTGGTGATGCCACGTCCCTGTTGGTCGGCCAGTTCGCGGTCGATAAACCGCCGCGCGACCAGCGCGAGTCGGCCCTCGCCGTCGGCCAACTGCTTTTGGGCCTGTTCGAGCAGTAACGCGGCCGTGAACACGTCGAAGATGTAGTTCGACAGCCGCTTGGCCGTGAGTTGTGCGTACTCGCCGTCGGCCGTCGCGAGGTCGCCCAGAGCCATCGTCAACTGCTGGTACTCCTCCTCGACGAGTTCGGCGTGAGCGTCGAGCGCGGGGTGATCGATCCCGTCGAGACGGTCCTGCATAGCCGCCATGAACGGTTCGTGGGCGTCCTCGCGTTCGAGTGCCCGCAACACGTCCAGCGCGAGGATGTTCTCGGTCCCCTCCCAGATGGGAAGCACCTGGGCGTCCCGGAGCAGGCGGTTCGTGACGAACTCCTCGACGTAGCCGTTGCCGCCCTGAATCTCCATGGCGTATGATGTCGTGTCGATGGCCATCCGCGCCGTGCGAAGCTTCGCAATCGGAATCAGCAGCCGCATCAGCCGGTAAGTCTCCTCGGCGTCCTCGCCCTCCCGGACGGCCTGTTCGCGCTCGGCAAACAGCCGGGCGGCCTCGAACGTGAAGGCGGTTGCGGCCTCGTGATCGACGGCCATATCCACCAGGTCGGCGCGCATCAGCGGGTACTGGTCGATAGTGTCCCCGAAGGCCTCGCGGGTCGCGGCGTGGATCTTGCTCTCCAGCAGGGCCCGGCCCATGATGCCGCAGGCGCCGGTGGCGTTCGAGAGGCGTTCGAGGTTCAGCATCTCCGTCATCTGCTTGAAGCCGTTCTGTTCCTCTCCGACCAGATACGCCTTCGTGTCCTCGAACTCGACTTCGCCGGTCGGAACCGCCGTCGTTCCGAGTTTGTCCTTCAGCCGCCGGTACAGTTGGTCGTTGACCGCGTCGACTGGGGGCGGGCCGTCGAAGGCCCGTCGCCTGCCCTTGGTCAACACGCCGTCGTCGGGGTCGCCGTGGGGAACGAGAAACATCGAGAGCCCCTCGGTGCCGTCCGGAGCGTCCGGCGTGCGGGCGAGTGCGAGCGTCCCCTCGGCGTCGATGTTCGAGCAGAACCACTTCTCGCCGGTGAGTCGCCAGCAGTCGGCCGCCTCGTCGTACTCCGCGGTCGTCTCGTTCGCGCCCACGTCGCTGCCGCCCTGCTCCTCGGTGAGAAACATCGCCCCCTCGATCATCTCGTCGTGCTCGCGGCTGGTCAGCGCCTCGTAGTACGCCGAGAGACTCCCGTCGTCGAACAGTTCGAGGACGTGTGCCGCCCCCGCGGTCATCGCAACTGGACAGCCAAAGCCGCTGCCCTCGGCGTAGGTGAGCAGGTAGAACATCGAGAGGAAATGCGTCAGCGGCAGTGGCTCCTCCCGCTCCGGCGGAGCCCGGAAACAGTCCGCGATGAGCCCCGTCTCGTAGACCAGCCGTTCGTTCTCGAACTGCTCGGCCGGATACCGGACGAAGTTCTGGACGTTGCCGTGTTTGTCGTAGGTGTGCAGTTCCGGCCCGTGCGTGTCGATGTAATCGGCGTTGTCAGCGACGGTGTTGCCGATGATCGCACCCAACTCCGCCAGTTTCGGTTCGGCGTACGCGAAGTCCTCGGCGTCGTAGACGCGTTCGATCTCCCGCTGTGCGGTCTCGTCGACCGCCCAGTAGTTCAAGTGGCGACCCTCCTGGAACTGGCTGTAATCTCGACCGTCCCCCATACCACGTCCATCACGCAGGCGAGAAATAAGTGTTACCGCGCATCACTCCGTCGACTCGGCGTCGACGCGGATCGTCGGGAACTACTCGGACAGCGCCGACTCCTCGATTTCGGAGACGTACTCCTCGAAGGTGGCTTCGTCGACAGCGAGGTCACGCTCCTCGAACCGCTCGGCGAGCAGCGCCGGCACGCGGTAATCGTACCGGCCGCGTCCGGCGTGTTCGATCAGCCCCTTGGTACGGAGCCGACGGTTGTGGGCGTAGGCGTCCGTTCGGCTGCCGTCCCCGCCGGCCGAGAAGTGTGCGTTCAGCGGCGTCTCCGGCCCGGCATCCCGGTAGAATTCGAGCATCTTCCGTGTCTTCGTCCGGAGTCCCGTGATCTCGGCTTTCAACTCCCGAACGACCAGTTCGGCGTCCTCGGTCTCCGTCGCCGTTTTCGAGCGTTCGCCCGCCGCGTCGAGAAACTCCGTCTCCTCGCGGATCTGTCCGCCGGCCTCGGTACCCGACTGCATCTCGGTGACGGAGTTGAGCGCTTCGAGCACCGCGTCGGCGCTGAACTCGCTGGCCGCACCGTTGGACTGTGCGACCGCACCGCCGTCGGTCGATGCGAACTCGGCGTCGGCCGCCCACGCGATCTCAGTCTCCTCGGCCGCTCCGCTCTCGTCGTCGACGGTCGGACTCGGCTCGTCTGTGTCCTCCGCATCGGCTGACTCCTCGGTCTCGTCCCCGTGGAACGAGCCCTCCTCGACAGGGTCGTCTGTCCTCTCGTCGGCTTCGGAGTCCTCCGTGTCCGTCTCCCGAGACGGCGTAGCCGGGGATTTGAGATCGGGGCCGCTGTCGAGATCAGGTGCGGTCGTCTTCGCTCTGCCGCGTTCGTGCTCGGTCCGACCGGGTTGTGCGCCGTTGACCTCCTCGACCAGCGAGTTGACGAACTGCTCGGCCATGCGGCTGAGATCACGGGCGTCCTGGAGTTCGCGTTCGAGTTCTGCGATACGGGAGTTCTTCCGGTCCAGTTCCTCGCGGAGTTCCTCGATTCGGTTCTCGCGCTGCTGTTTCTCCTCGGAGATGTCCTGCAGTTCCGAGACGAGGTCGTCGCTGACACTTTTCAGGTCCGGGCGCTCGAAGTCGTCCAGTCCCGGCGTCGCTCCGGCGTCAAACGTCTGTTTACGGAAGAACTGGACCCGCTGGATGGATTCCGCCCAGTCGGTCATCAGAAAGCCCTCGCCGTCGTCGAGGTCTTCGACAGCGTCGGCGTAATCGCCGTCCAGAATCCGCCCGACGACTTTCGTATCGTTGTTCCAGGTCAGGCGGTGCCAGAGCAGCCAGTCGCACTGCGTGATGAAATCTTTCTTCACGTCTGCGGGCCGCTGGCTGATGCCGCAGATTCCGAGACCGTGTTTCCGGCCGCGCTTGCCGATTTTGATGAGCATGCGGCCACACTCGCCGACGGAGCCGTTCTCGGGAATGTACTCGTGGACCTCCTCGACCAGCAGCAGGAAGGGCTGTTTCTGCTTTTTCGCTTTCGCGAAGAGGCTGCGAGCGACCGCGGTCAGCACCTCCTCGGCCTCGGACTCGTCGAGATAACTGGAGACGTCGAGAATGATCGGCACGTTCTGCTCTAAGGCGAGCGAGGCGAGTTTCTCGGCGTGATCGGCGCTGATCTGGATATCACACTCCTCGTCTGCGCCCGCGTGCAGAATCTCGTACTCCTCTTTGAGGCCGTAATACTCCCCGTCGATGTCGACGATCAGCAGCCCGAAGCCGTTGTCCAGCAGTTTCTCCGCGATGACACTGGCGGAGTTCGATTTGCCGCTCCCGGATTTGCCGGTGACGAACCCGCGCCCGGTCAACAGCTCGACGACAGGCAGAGAGACCTCCGTCCCGGCCTCGCCGGTGTTGCCGAATCCGCTGCTGCGCTCGGCGACTGTGATCCGCTCCGTCTCGCTCATACCCCAAGTAGAGAGATCACCGGCCATAACTCTCCGTCAGACGGACGGCGGACGCTCGGGGCGACCGCCGACGGAACCCGGAAATGAAAACGGTTATGAGGAGATTTAGGCTAACCTAAGAATAGAAACGGTTATATATGTTTTAGGCTAGCCTAAAAACATGGTATCTAACGCGGACGGACAGACGACAAAGACGCGTCGAACAGTACTGAAATACGGCGGCACACTCGCGGCCGGCGCCGCGCTGGCGGGCTGTACGGTCGAAGACGACGGTGGCCGGCAGTCCGAGGGAGATATGACGGTGTCGATGCCGCCCGTCGGCGAGGTGAGTTTCGAGGAGCCTCCGGAAACGTGGGCGGCCAACAACGGCAGTTGGGCCGACATGGGAGTCGCGCTCGGCCAAGAGCCACCGGAAGCGGTGTATCTGGCTCGACGGTACCACACCCAGTACTACGACGACATCCCCGGCGTGAGCGTCGACGGAAGCGACATCGACTCGCTGTGGACGAGCGAACTGAGCGTCGAGCAGTTCCTCTCGCTCGGCGAGGACGTCGACGTGTTCGTCATGGACCCGAACTTCCTGGTCGGCCGCTCGAAAAGTCTGGACGACAGCGACATCGAACAGATCGAATCCGCCGGAACGCCCTTCTTCGGCAACAGCATCTTCTCCCGCGGATACGAGTGGCACGACTACGAGTATCTCTCGCTGTACGAGGCCTTCGAGCACCTCGCAAAGTTGTTCCAGGAGACGGAACGCTACGAGGCCTTCGAGAGCCTGCACGAGCAGTTCCAGAGCAATCTCGAATCCGTCCTCCCCCCAGAGGACGAACGGCCCTCCGTTGCGATCATGTGGCCCCAGCCACTCAACGAACCGACGAAGTTCTCCCCGTATCTCATCGACGAGGGGACGAGTTTCAAGCAGTGGCGGGACCTCGGCGTCGAGGACGCGTTCGCGACGACCGACGTCAAGGACTTCCACAACAACCGCGGCCGGATCGATTACGAGACCCTGCTCGAAATCGACCCCGACGTGTTGCTGCTGCGCGGGAACGAGGCGAAGACGGCCACCGAGTTCGAGGAGACTGTCCTCTCGTTCATGCGCAACCACGACGTTGCGAGCCGACTGACCGCCGTCGAGAACGGTGATGTCTACCGCGGCGGCTCGCTGTATCAGGGACCGATCACGAACCTCGTCCTCACCGAACGCGCCGCCAGCCAGGTGTACGGCGTCGACGAGGAGTTGTTCGACCGCCGGCGTGTCGCCGACATCGTCGCCGGCGAGTTCGAGTAACGGGGCGGCCGTCCCGCAGGCAGAAACGCTGAACAATACCTAAGTTCTCCGAGGAACCAACGGCAAACGATGGATTCCCGGACGCGGAGTGCCCTCCTGATTACCGTCGTTGCCGTGCTCGCGGTCGGCCTTTCGGCCGCGACGCTCACCTCTGCCGTCGAGTCGAACGCCGAGGGAAGCGGCGGAGGCGGCGGGGGCGGAGTCCAGAGCGATGCAGGCCCCGTCGACCTCGACATCGAGAACCCCAGCGGTGGAGACTCGCTGTCCATACTCGAACGAGTCCTCGCCGTACTGCTCGTGCTGGGTGCGCTCGGGGCGTTGGTGTACGCGCTGCTATACCGCAAACGCGCCGTCGCGTTGCTCGGGATCATCGTCGCCGCGGCCGTCGTCATCTGGCTGTTCACCCAGGCGATCAGTATGCTCTCTGCACCCAGCGGTTCCGGTGGCCTGTTCGGCGGACTGTCGGGGCTGACCGGCGAGGGCGGCGGTGAGGAAAGCGAGTTGCAGTCGTTCCGGGTGCTCACGGTGATCCTCGTCGGTGCCGGGCTGGCAGTGCTCGCGGTGTATCTGCTCACCGGGAGCGAGCGGTCGCCGCTGACCCCCGACGAGGACGAGGGCGATGCGACCGAGGAGCGCGGCGACGCGACGGAGATGGGGCGGATCGCCGGCCGCGTTGCGGACCGGATCGAACGACAGGACGCCGACGAGAGCCTCGAAAATCAGGTGTACGAGGCCTACAGCGAGATGACCGCCCAACTCGACGTTCCCAACGACGAGTCGACGACACCGCGGGAGTTCGCCGAGGCGGCCGCCAGCAGGGGGATGGCCGACGACGACGTGTCAGCGCTCACGTCGCTGTTCGAGGCGGTGCGGTACGGCGGCTACTCGGCGACCGCCGACCGGGAGCAGGAGGCTATCGAGACGCTGCGACGGATCGAACGGAGATACACCGATGAGTAGGCGCTACTACTACCTCGGTGGGCTGGTGCTGTTCGTGGTTGCGCTGGCCGAACTGTTCGCCCCCGGCGTCCTCGGTCTCCCGTTCGGAAATATCACCGCGGGACTGGTGGCGGTCGCCGCGCTTCTCTACGGGCTGGTCGTGGTGCAGTCCCGCCGAGACCAGGCGGTGACCCGGACCGAAACGCCGGACGTCGAACTGACTCGTCCGACGACCGTCCCCGGCGAACGACTCAGGGACGTGCTCAACACGTTCCCCGGCGTCACGACCTCGCGCCGCTCGGACGCGCGTATCGGACTCAGAGGTGCCGTCGTCGCCACGCTCACACAGTACGGCGAGTACACGGAAAGCGAGGCGGAAGCCGCCGTCCGCGAGGGGACGTGGACGGACGACCCGGTCGCCGCCGAGTTCGTCGCCGGTGTCGACTCCGGGCGACCCGTCCGGGACCGGATCCGGAGCCTGCTCGGCCGCGAGAGCTACGATCAGCACGAACGGACCGTCGACGCCCTGCTCGGCGTCGCGGGTATCAGAGCCGAGGAGACGACCACCGCCGAGTTTCCCGGCGACTTCGAGGAGACGACGGTCGATCCCAGTCCGCGGGAGGCCACCGGAGCATTGACCCTCGGGCGGCGACGGCTGACCCGCCACTGGCTCGGCGTCGGCATCGTCGCGCTGGTCTGTCTCGGGGTCGGCGTCCTCACCCGCTCGCCGGCCGTGCTCCTCGGGTCGGTGGTCGGTATCGGCTACGTCGCCTACGCACGGGCGCACTCGCTCGACGACCCCGGACTCACAATCGAGCGGACGGTCGAGGACGCGGATCCGGAACCGGGCGAGGAGGTCGAGGTGACGGTGCGGATTACCAACGACGGCCCCGAACTGCTCGCCGACGTGCGGCTGATCGACGGCGTGCCCGAGTCCCTGGCGGTGAGCGAGGGCTCTCCTCGGCGGGGGACAGTGCTCCGGCCCGGGGAGTCCGAGACACTCTCCTACACGGTGACCGCGACCCGAGGCCACCACGAGTTCGGTCCGGCGCTGGTACTGGTCAGAAACCTCCCCGGATCGGTCGAGCGGGAGGTGTACCTGCGCGACGAGACGACCATCGAGTGTTCGCCGTCGACGCGCCCGATTCAACGCTCGGTCCCCGTGAGAAACTCGGTGACCGGGCTGCCCGGTCAGATCGAGACCGAGACGGGGGGATCGGGGATCACCTTCCAGACGATCCGGGAGTATCAGCCCGGCGACCCGCTGAGCCGGATCGACTGGAACTACCGGGCGCGGACCGGCGAACTCGCGACGGTCGACTTCCAGCAGCAGCGAGCGGCCTCGGTCGTGGTGTTGATCGACGTTCGCGAGACGGCGTACGTCGGCCCGTCTCCCGACGCGCCGAACGCGGTCGAGCGGTCAGTCGCCGGGGCGGCGCAGGTCTTCGAGCGGCTCCTGGACGACGGGAACCTCGTCGGCATCGCGGCGATGGGAGAGGCGGATTGCTGGCTGGCTCCCGGCACGGGGAACGCACACCGCGAGCGCGCCCGAAAACTGTTCGGCTCGTCGCCGGCGCTGTCCCCGTCGCCGCCGGAGTCGGGTCGAACGTCGGACTGGCTCAGACAGCTCCGCCAGCAGCTCGATCCCGGGACCCAGCTGCTCGTGTTCTCGCCGCTGTGCGATCCCGGAACGGTCAGGATCATCCGCGATCTCGACGCCCGGGGGTTCCCGGTGACCGTTATCAGTCCGGACCCAACCGGATCGCGGACAGCCGCACAGAAACTGTTCACGCTCCGGCGGAGGCTCACGCTGACGGCACTTCGCCGTGCGTCGATTCCGGTCATGGACTGGCAGCCCGAGACGCCGCTCGAAGCGCTCTTCCGGGGGCGACAATCATGAGACCGACCACCCGGCGTCCGACGCGGCTGTGCAGCGTCGCGGCGCTTGCGGCCGCCCTGGTCTGTGTCGGGGCCGTCGGACCATACGGCGGGCTCGGCACCGCTTTCGCCGGGCTCGGCGTACTCGCGCTCGCCGCCGGCCTCGGTGTCAACTCCCGGCCGCTGGTGACGCTGGGGCCGCTCGCGCTGTTTGTCGGGGCCGTCGTGGCCGGAGCCAGGGACGCGCCGGTCCTGGCCACGCTGTTGGCCATCGTCGCGGCCGTGCTCGCGTACGACTTCGCGGCTACGGGTATCGATATCGGCGCACAGCTCGGGCGAGAGGCCGACACCCGCCGACTCGAACTCGTCCGTCTCGGAACCAGTTCGTTCGTCGGGGTCGCGACCGGAGGCGTAAGCTACCTCGTCTACGTGCTCGGAACCGGCGGACGCCCGCTGTCGGCGGTCGTCGCGATGCTTCTTGCCGTCATTATCTTGTTCGTCGCACTACGGCGGCAGACGCCGACCGGCTGATTACTCGACGGTCGGCACCGGTACCTCGTCGAGAAGCTCCGCGATGATCGAGCGCTTGTCGACGCTGTCGACCTGCGCTTCTGCGGTCAGGACCAGCCGGTGGGCGAGCACCGGTTCGGCGATTCGTTTGATCATGTCCGGCGTGACGAACTCCCGGCCCTCCAGCATTGCCCGGGCACGGGCGGCCTCGAACAGCCGCTGTGAGCCCCGCGGGGAGACGCCAATCGAGACGCGGTGGTCCGAGCGGGTCGCCCGGGTGATATCGAGGATGTACCGCATCAGGTCCTCGTCGACGCGAATCTCCTCGGGGCGGGACTGAAGCCCCAGTACGCCGTCGCGTGAGAGGACCGTCTCGACGGTCGGGCTGCGAGTGGTTCGGCCGTCACGGCGTTTGAGCAGGTCGAGTTCGCCGTCGTACTCGGGATAGCCCAGACTCGTCTTCACCATGAACCGGTCGACCTGCGCCTCCGGGAGCGCGAAGGTACCCTCCTGCTCGACGGGGTTCTGGGTGGCGATGACGAAAAACGGCTCCGGGAGCTCGTGTGTTTCGCCGTCGACGGTCACCTGCCGCTCCTCCATGGCTTCGAGCAGCGCCGACTGGGTCTTCGGCGGGGCGCGGTTGATCTCGTCGGCGAGGACGACGTTCGCGAAGATCGGACCGTCCCGGAACTCGAAGTCGGCGCTGTCCTCGTCGAAGACGTATGTGCCGGTCACGTCCGCGGGGAGAAGATCCGGCGTGAACTGGACGCGGGAGAAGGAGAGTCCGAGCGCCGTCGCCATGCTCCGTGCAGTCAGTGTCTTGCCCGTCCCCGGAACGTCTTCGAGGAGAACGTGGCCGCGGGCGAGCATCGCCATCAGCACCGTCTCGAGGAATCGGCGGTCGCTGACGACCGCCGCACTGACCGAGTCGATCACTGCGTTGCACTCCTGGGCTGGATCGTCCGTACTCATGCGTGTCTCCGGGAACAGCCGTCGCGGGGACCGTTCCGTCTGTCGCGGGCTTCGGTTGGTCGACACTTCACTGTTGGTGTCCGGTTTCACGCCCGGAGACGCTGCCGGCAAACGACAGACATACATTTGCCAGGTCGAAATGCACAATATGAGTACCGGCGTTGCGATGCTGAACTTCGGCGAACCGTCCGAACCGGACCGTGAGCGTGTTCTCGATTATCTCGAACGAATCTTCTTCGCGAACGCCGACCTGGAGGACGCCGACTCGGAGGAGGCCGCCCGCGAACGCGCCCGCACCCTCGCCAAGCGACGCCTCCCGGGGCTGATGGAGGAGTACGAGGAGATCGGTGGCTCCCCACTCAACCCGCAGGCGAAGGCACAGGTCGAGCTCACCGAGGAGGTGCTCCGCGACCGCGGCTACGACGTCCGGACGTACTTCGGGACGCAGTACACCGAACCGTTCATCGAGGACGCCGCCGAGCGGGCGATGGAGGACGGCGTGGACCACCTGATCGGACTGCCGATCTACCCCCTCTGTGGCCCGTCGACGAACGTCATCTCGCTGGACGAACTCGACGAGGCGGTCGAGGATCTCGGCTGGGACGTCGAGCAGGACGCGATCACCGGCTGGCACAAACACCCGACCTACAACCGGGTCCGTGCGGAGAACATCGCCGAGTTCACCGACGAGCACGGCCTCGATCTGAACGACGAGGACACCGCGCTCGTCTTCTCGGCCCACGGCACGCCGAAACACTACCTCGACGAGGGGAGCCGCTACGACGTCTACGTCGACGAGTTCTGTGACGTGACGACCTCACTGCTCGGCGTCGACGAGTATCACCTCGGCTTCCAGAACCACTCCAACCGCGACATCCCGTGGACGGAGCCGGAGGTCGAGGATCTGATCGAGGAGATCGACGCCGAGCGGGTCGTCGTCGAGCCGGTGAGTTTCCTCCACGAGCAGAGCGAGACGCTGTCGGAGCTCGACGTGGAACTCAAAGAGGAGGCCGAAGAGGAGGGACTGGAGTTCTACCGCGTTCCGATTCCGCACGACGACGAGCGGATCGCAGAGGTCTTCGCGGACCTCGTCGAGCCGTTCATCACGGACTTCGACGCCTCCTACTACCAGTTCCGACAGTGCCAGTGCCGCGACGAACCGGGGACGATGTGTCTGAACGCCCCGAGAGAATGAGCATGCGAGTTGGCATCATCGGCGGCGGGATCACGGGACTGGCGCTGACGCATTACCTGGCCGAGGAGGGGATCGACTCCACCACCTTCGAGGCCAGCGAGGAGCCGGGCGGCGTGATCCAGACCCGCCACGTCGACGGACGCGTGCTCGAAGCGGGGCCACAGCGGATGCGCAAGACGCCCGGCGTGGCCGAACTCGCCGAGGCCGCCGGCGTCGGCGACGCCTTCGTCGAGGCCGGCGACGAGAAGTTGTACGTCTACGCCGACGGCAAACTCGGCCGCGCGCCGCTGTCGGTCGAGGAGTTCTTCCGAACGGACCTGCTCTCGTGGACGGGCAAGGCCCGCCTGCTCGCCGAGGTCTTCACCCGGCCAGGGATGGAACAGGAGACGGCTCGTGATCTGTTCGTCCGGAAGTTCGGACGGGAAGCCTACGAGAAGTTCATCGGCCCGCTGTACGGCGGGATCTACGGCTCCGATCCGGCAGAGATGCCCGCGGCGTACGCGCTGGACAGCCTCATGGAACGCGAGGAGAAGGCGGGAAGCTTCCTGCAAGCGTTCCGCAAGCGGGTCGGACAGGGCCAGAAAGCGCCGCCGGCCTCGATGGAGCGGGGGATGCAACAGCTCCCGAACGCCGTCGCCGAGACCTACCGCGACCGGATCGAGCTATCGACGCCGGTCACCGACATCGAACCGGTCGACGGACCGGAGACCGCCTTCCGGGTCGAGACCGACAGCGGGACCGAGGAGTTCGATCACGTCGTCTGCACGACGCC
The DNA here is from genome assembly GCF_009831575.1 of Halovenus carboxidivorans. Classification (GTDB taxonomy): domain Archaea; phylum Halobacteriota; class Halobacteria; order Halobacteriales; family Haloarculaceae; genus Halovenus; species Halovenus carboxidivorans. The sequence goes on from NZ_WUUT01000002.1 coordinate 60,419, forward strand.
GGCGAGCGTGACCGCCGATCTGCTCGACGGCATCACGACGGGGATCGACGATCTGGACTCGCTGCGGTACAACCCGCTCGCGCTGGTGTACCTCGAAGCCGACCTCGACCGGGAGGGCTTCGGCTATCAGGTGGGCTACGGCGAGGATCTGCACACGCTGGGGGCCTCCTGGAACGCGAGTATGTTCGACCGCGACGGCGTCTACACGGTCTTCCTCGGCGGCATGCACGAGCCCGAGTTGGTCGAGCAATCCGACGAGCGACTGATCGAGATCGCTCGCGAGGAGTTCGAGACCGTCACCGGCGCAGACTCCTCGGCGATCGACGTGGCGCGACTCGATCCGGGCTTCCCCGCGTGGGATCAGTCCTGGTGGGCGCTCGAAGATGTCGAGACGCCCGAGGGAGTCGATCTGGCGACGAACTACACCGCCCGGATGGGAATCCCGAGCCGCGTGCGCGAGGCCCGAGAGCTCGCGGACTCGCTGACCGGGCGGGTCGACCAGCGCGGTTCGGAGTCGGCGGCGAGTACGGACAGCTCCGCCGCGACGGCACAGGCCGACGACTGAGCTACCGCTGGATCTCTTTTGCCGTCTCGACGAAGGCCCTGACCGACTCGACGGGCGTGTTCTTGTTGACGCCGTGGCCGAGGTTGAGGATGTGTCCCTCCGGACCGGCCTTGTCGATGATCTCGCGGGTCTTCTCGCGGACGAACTCGGGGTCGGCGAACAGATACGAGGGGTCGAGATTCCCCTGGACCGGCGTATCGCCGAGTTGCTCGCGCGCCTCCCCGATGTCGACCGTCCAGTCCAGGCCGACCGCGTCCGCGCCCGACTCCTGCAGGAGATCGAGTCGGCCGTTCATCCGGCGGACGAAGACGATCGTCGGCGCGTCCAGCGCGTCGAAAATCTCCTGATGCAACGGCAGGACGAACTCCCGGTAGTCCTCGGGCGTGAGCGTGCCGGCGTAGGTGTCGAATAGTTGGACGACGTCGGCACCGTTGCCGATCTGGAACTGCAGGTACTCCTTGACGACTGCGGTGAACGATTCGAGCAGGGTGCGGAAGGCCTCGGGATGCTGTGCCCGGAGCCGTCGGAGCGGCATGTTCGTTCTGCTCGGCCCCCCGGCGACGGCGTAGGAAGCCAGCGTGAACGGGCCGCCGGCGAAGCCGATCACGGCCGTCTCGTCGCCGACGCGCCGGTTCAGGCGGACGAGCAGTTCGCCGACGTAGTCGAGTTCTCTGGTCACGTCGCCGTGTGATCGGTCGACATCGTCGGGTCCGGTGACGGGGTCGTCGACGACCGGGCCGACACCGCTTTCGATGTGATAGGAGAAGCCGAGCGGTTCGAGCACCGTCAGGATGTCGGAGAACATCACGACGCCGTCGGGCCTGTAGTACTCCCAGGGCAGCAGCGTGATCTCCGCCGCGACTTCCGGGGTTTTGATGGCTTCGAGAAAACTGTACTCCTCGCGGAGGTCGCGGTACTCGGGGATGTGACGGCCCGCCTGGCGCATCAGCCAGACCGGCGGCCGCTCGGTCCGTTCCCCACGGGCAGCACGAACGAGGAGGTGATCCATTGCTCCCTGATTCGACTGTGGGGAGTTAAGGGCTTTTGATACCGCGAACCGCCAGCGCATTTGGATAACCATTTAACGACAGCCTCGGAAGGGACACCCATGGGAGCACCACGGATTCTCATCATCGGCCCCCCAGGTGCAGGCAAAGGAACACAGAGCAGCAACCTCGTCTCGGAGTACGGCATCGATCACATCACGACCGGTGACGCGCTGCGAGCGAACAAGGACATGGACCTGAGCCACCTCGACACGGATCGAGACACCCCGCGTGCGTACATGGAGGCGGGCGATCTCGTCCCCGATGTCGTGGTCAACGAAATCGTCGAGGAGGCGCTGTCGAACGCCGACGGCTTCGTGTTGGACGGCTACCCGCGCAACATCGACCAGGCCGAGGAACTCGAATCTATGACCGACCTCGACGTGATCCTCTCGCTGTCGGTCGGCCGCGAGGAACTGATCGACCGGCTCACCGGTCGACGGGTCTGTGACGACTGCGGCGCGAACTACCACGTCGAGTTCGACCAGCCCGAGGCCGAGGGCGTCTGTGACGACTGCGGCGGCGAACTGATCCAGCGTGACGACGACACCCGCGAGGCCGTCGAGAACCGCCTCGACGTCTTCGACGAGGAGACCCAGCCAGTCGTCGAATACTACCAGGATCGCGAGGACTTCGTCGAGATCGACGGCGAGCAGACACCCGACGGCGTCTGGGACGATATCAAAGCGACCGTCGACGAACACGCGGAGTGAGGAGTAAAAGCTTGATAGTACTCGGTCAGCCTAGAGACAACCAATGCCACGAACAGCACAGAAAGTAGACGAACTCGCCGAGGAGGGCGAGCACATGACCGACGCCTTGCAGGCGGTGTTATCGGTCGCCGAGGAGCAGGGCTCGGTCACCTGGAGCGACGTCTCCGACGAGATCACCAGCGGCGAGTGGGGACGGCTCATCGAGACGGGGATGCTCACCGACGCCGACGGCGAGGGGTTCGTCATCGAGGACCCCGACGGAATCCGGGAGGCACTGGACGAGGCCGATCCGGCCGACCTCTCCGATCAGGACACCTCCTGGACCACCTACGACAAACTGGCGGCGGTGACCGCAGTCGGGATGTTCGCCGGGTACGCCTTCGATTCGGCCAGACAGGCGATCGGTTCGACGATCGATATCCTCGTCGGGCCGCTCAACGACCTGCTACCGTTCTACGTCGTCATCCTCGTCCTCGCGGTGATGACCGGGCTCGCATCAGCTATCTTCCAGGACAACCTCGGCAACACGGAAGTGATGAGCGATTACCGCGAACAGACAGAGAAGCTCAAAGAGCGGCGTGAGAAGGCCAAAGAGCGCGGCGACGACGAGGCGCTCGAACAGATCCAGCAGGAGCAGATGGAGATGATGTCCGAGAACCTCGGAGTGTTCAAGGCACAGTTCCGGCCGATGGTCTGGATCATGCTGTTCACCATCCCGGTGTTCCTCTGGCTGTACTGGATGACCATCGACGTCGGGGTCGGCGGGAGTTCACCGGCGCTGGTCCTCCCGATCGCAGGCGAGATCAGCTCCTGGCGAACCAAGCTCGTCGGCCCGATGGAGGTCTGGATCGTCTGGTATTTCGTCTGTTCGCTCGGGTTCGGCCAGATCATGCGCAAGGCCCTGAACGTCCAGACGACCCCCGGCTGATCGAAACACGCAACCTCTTTTAGCCCCACCACGTCATATCCCGTATGTTGATTACCGTATCTGGTCCGGCAGGCTCCGGTAAGAGCACACTCGCGGACGCTCTCGCGACGGAGCTCGGCTACGACCACGTTTCGGGCGGTGATATCTTTCGATCGATCGCGGAGGAGCGCGGACTCACCCCTCTGGAGCTGAACCGCCGCGCGGAGGAAGACGATCAGATCGACCGCGACCTGGACCGGCGGCTCCGGTCGACGGCCCGCGAGCGCGACGACCTCGTGCTCGAATCCCGGCTGGCCGGCTGGATGGCCGGCGAGTACGCCGACCTTCGGCTCTGGCTCGACGCACCGCTCGACGTTCGGGCCGAACGAATCGCCGACCGCGAGGACAAATCCCCCGAACAGGCCCGCGAGGAGACGCAGGCCCGCGCCGACAGCGAGGCGCTGCGGTATCAGGAGTACTACGGCATCGATATCGACGATCTGCGGATCTACGATCTCGTCATCAACACGGCCCGGTGGGACGCGGACGGCGTCACGGATCTCGCTCTTCGGGCGGTCGAGAGCTACGACGAGACGGGCGACGAGGGAATGGTATCGATCACCGGCGTCGAGTACGACTTCGGGGAATGAGCCTCCGCGATCCACCTGGCGAGCGAACCGTCGGAGAACTGCTCTCCTTCGGCGTCTGCAACCTCGACAAACCGCCCGGCCCGACCTCCCATCAGGTCGCCGACTGGCTCAAACGACTCGTCAACGAGGCCGGGACACGGACGGGCGACGGCGAGATGCTCGACCGAGTTGCACATACCGGCACACTGGACCCGAAGGTCACGGGGTCGCTGCCGTCGCTGTTCGGCGACGCGACCAGACTCGCACAGGTGTTCGCCCGGAGCGACAAGGAGTACATCGCCGTGCTCGAACTCCAGGGACCGCCGCCGTCTGATTTCGAGGCCACGCTCGCGGAGTTCGAGGGCGAGATTTACCAGAAGCCACCCCGAAAGAGCGCAGTCCAGCGGCAACTACGGAGCCGTCGAATCCACGACCTCGACCTGCTCGAACTGGACGGCCGGCAGGCGCTGCTCAGGATTCGCTGTGAAGCCGGAACGTACATCCGAAAGCTCTGTCACGACATCGGACTCGCCCTGGGCACCGGCGCGCACATGGGTGATCTCCGGCGAAGCCAGACCGGGCAGTTCGACGACAGCGATCTGGTGACGATGGAGGAGTTCGCCGACGCGCTCGCGTTCTGGACCGAGGACGGCGACGAGCAGTGGATCCGGGAGGTGGTCGCGCCCGCCGAGCGAGCGTTGCGGTCGCTGCCGCGACTGATTATCGCGCCCAGCGCCGCCCGCGAAGTTGCCGAGGGTGCACCGGTCTACGCGCCCGGCGTGATCGACGCCGAGGCCGCCCCCATCGACGGCACTCCTGTGGACGAGGCTGCTCTCGTGGCCTGCTTTACCCCGAACGGGTCGGCGGTCTGTTTCGGGCGACTCGTCGGCGACCCCGACGCCTCGGCCGGGACAGTCCTCGAACTGGAACGGGTGCTCGTGTAGCTCCGAATCGAAGGCCTTAATCCCGGCACCGTCGTTGTCTCGAAACGCGGGACCGTGGGGTAGCGGTATCCTCGGCGCATGGGGTGCGTCGGACCTGAGTTCGAATCTCGGCGGTCCCATCACGTTCCTTACAGGATACCCATCGTAGCAGTCTTAGCTGTGCGAGCCGCCAACTTTCTCAGAAGAATAATCTGAAACTAAGTCGGTCTTTAAGTACCGACGAACGGGCCGACCTATCAAAAAACGGACTACACGCTGTCGTTGAGACGTTACGCCGCCAGCGGTGGCCGTACGGTCCCTGTGAGTTCGTTCGTGCAAGTCGGCTCGTCGAGGACGGTGGTTCTCGATGACTGCCAGCCGGTCGGACTCGACCGCTATCGGCTGGTCGGCAGTCTTCCGTCCCGGTTCGGATCTCGCTGTCGATCTCCCCGTGGCCGTCCTCCGGTACCTCCAAGCCGATGCCGGGGATCGCGTGTTCTACCTCGTCGAGGACGAGGGAACAGTTCTCGCGTATCACGAGCGGGACGTTCCCGACGAGAGCGAGCGGATTGTCGGCGTTCGCACGGTCACCGAGCAGTCCGACGGCAGGCCGACCGTCCGGCTGACGAGTACCGCTCTCACCCTGCTCGACGCCGCCGAGGATGACCACATCTACGCCGACGACGGCCCCGGTGAGTCTGCGCGTCTCCACCACTCCCCCGGTCGGCCTGACGCCGGTCGTGACGTGGGCCACGAAGCCGACTCCCGTACCCGCGACGAGATACCTGAGGAACACCTCAACCGCGTTCCCGAGGACATCGACTGGACGAACTACGCCGCCTACCACTGCCGGTTCCCCCGCTGTAACGACCCCTGTCTGAACCGTGTCGACAGCCCGTACAGCCTGACGAAGACTTGCCGAGCGTGTTTTGCAGAGTCCGACCTCGACGACCTCGACGTTCGGGGCGACCACCTACCGGAGTGGGCAAAGAGCCTCGACCCGGCCGACCAGACCACCGCAAGCGAGGGTGAGGGAGAGCCGGCACGTCCGGCAGCGCAGCCGGCAGGCGAGCAGCCCGAACCGGACCGCGAGCGCCCCGAGCGGGCCGCACCGACTCGACCGGCTGGAAGCGCCCCCTTGCGGGGCGACCCGGAAGCCCGAGCGCACCCCCCGAACCCTGTGGGTGAGGGGGATTTTCACGGTGACACACACCAGCCAGAGAGTGAAGACAGACCGACTGAACAGGGGGCTCTCGAATGATGCCCCTGTTCGACCCTCACCAATCTCTCCGTCCGTCCGTCCGTCTCTCTGCGTCCGGTGACGGTCACAGAGAGCCGCCCCTCCATGTGGGGGGTGGCTCGGCTTGCTTCCGCGTTCAAACTGACTTCCAGCCGTCCCATGCCCTCCTTCTCGCCTGATGAGCCTTGCCGAGCCCCCCGGACACCTTGGCGGGCTCGACTTGGCGGATAGATGTAACACTCCCGTCTTAGCAGACCTGCTGGACGAGCGCGACCTTCTCGGACACGGCCCGCTGATCGACGACTCCCTCACAGAACGCGATACCGACAGATGCCGGATAACGAAGTTCATCGCGTCGAAACCGGAAGGTACCCCGCTGACGCACATCGTTTCATACACTCTCAAAGGCGTTTCTAACGACCGGGCCGAGCGCGTCGACGGCTCGGACCCGGACTACCAGTTTGCATACAGGTTCGTCGACGAACTCGCCACCTGCGAACAGCCGTACGTCGAGAAATGGGAGTCGTCCGGCGTTCTGATGGTGTCGCCCACCCTGCGGCTTCTTGACTTGATTACAGAAGGCATTACTCAAACAGCCCACGCTGACGGTCTTCGTCGAGACCGCCAATTTCTACAGGATTACCTCTCGAACGTCGATTCTCTCGACGAGAAAGGGAAGCAGATGCTCGACGATGATTTTACATCCTACCTCGACCGGATCGAAGACTACCGCCTACTGTTCGATGTTCACCGCGTAGATCGCCGTGGCGGCGAGTCCACCCAGCAGATGACGAAGCGGTACAAGACGCGGTTTAACGACGAGGGCCGGATCTCGAAGCAGTACGCACGATTCAATGACGCCCTCGAATACGCCTACGAGCACTACGAGACTGCGGCTGTGGCGACGTTCACAACCGACCCGAAGCAACAGCGCCACCTGCTCGACGGAACCGAGAATATCAACCCGAATTTCAACCGTCTGCTGTCTTACCTCTCGCGGGACCCGTCGACGGAGAAAGACACTCGCAAAGAGAGCGTAGCGAACTGGCGGCCTGATCTTGCCGACGACGTGACCGGACGACCGCGTGAACGACCGGAGTACATCAAGGTGCTGGAGTTCACAGAAAAGGGCTACCCGCACCTGCACGTACTGTTTTTCGACGTTCCAACTCGTGAGAGCGACGGCATGCCGTGGCTGTGCGACAAGCAAGAACTCGCGGCGAAGTGGTCGGACTACGGCCAAGGCGAAATCATCGACGTCTACCCGCTGGTGTACCGTGACGATCTCGACGACCTCGACCCCGACTTTCAGGACGAAGAGGGATTCGTCGACTGGTACCGCTTTGGTGACCACGATTACGGCGAGCAGTGGGTTCGTGACCGGACGAAGCAACACGATCTAATCGAGTTCGGAGATGAGACGGAAGAAGAAGAAACGACAGCCGGCGCGTATCTCGGGAAGTACCTGAGTGCGACGTTCGGATCGCTGCTCGACGCTACGGATTCATTCGAGAAGACCGACGACGAACGCGAGACCTACGGCGACAAAGCGGCGACGTGGAAGATCGCCCTGTACTGGGCGACGAATCGCCGGTTTTCGTCATGCTCGAAGAAGATCGGTCGCGGAATAGACCCGAACGAACACCTGCAAGACCCCGACGTGCGCGAGGCCGTCCGGGACCGCTCGCTGGATTCGATGAAAGCCGCGTGTGAGTCGTCGATCAAGGACACCCTCGCTCGTCGACGGTGGACAGATATAGACGATCTCGATGCCGCGATAGAACGGGCGATTTCAGACGTAGAGAACCCGGCAGTTCGCTCGACGTTGCCTGATGAATCATCGTTCCGCTGTATCATCAACTATCGCGGTGCGTATGCCTACTGGGACCTGCCCGCGGACGGAACTACCGTCTCTATCGATCTCGAAGCCATTGAGGACTACGTAGCGAAAGACGAGGAATTACCGGTGGTTGACCGAGAGAATGATCCCCCTGTAGCCTCCGTTTGGCACTGATTAGCCTGTTCTCGTTGACCCGGCAGTGACTACTAAAAAATTAAACCATGTTGTGCTAAAGTAAGATCTATGGATAGGTTTCCTGATGTTGAAATCCTCCGTTGGGACACTGATTGCTGGAAATCCGGTGAAGAAACACCTGTGGTCTGCTTTCACTGATCTTTAGACCACGTTCTGTCACAGACAACAGGGAGGACAGCAGTATATTCCTTCTCAGGAAATAACATAGTGATCTCCATTGATCGAGGAGCTTCTTCAACGAGTCGCTGAAACGGTACGTCGGGCTTGGAAATGAGCTCTCCATCCCGTGCATAATGATGCGAGTGAAATCCAATTGGGGCGAGTGGGGCACCCCATTTGAACTCTTCTTGTGTTGGTTGCTCTCCACCAGAAGACACCTCAATGTTGGATAGCTCCACTTGTCCCTGTCCAATACTGATACCGGTGCCAATCAACGACTTGTTCTCAAAAAGAGACTGGAGTCGGTCGGAACCATGATCTACGGCACGGGCAGTTCCCCACCGGTCAAAAGACATTGTACTGGTCTCGCCTGAGTCATAGTGAATCCGTACACTGTCATCCGCTTCGAGATACTCGTATGCACGCTCAGGAGCTGCTTCAAATGATATACTCGGGGCTTTTCCAAGTCGCGTTACCGGTTCAACATCAGGAGTGAACTCTTCGTCTTCACGCCTATCCGCGGGCTTTGAAGAAGGGTCATCATTGTTATCAGTGGCAAGACAGCCAGCAAATGCAAAACAGATTGAACTTCCTACTCCTGTGAGGAATGCTCTGCGGGTCATATGACAATTACTGATATAATATCCTAAATGTCTTGTGTGGACTAAATGAAATTAGAAAGCCAGTTTGATCCCTCCCAGAGATTGTGTCCTGAGCTTTGTTTTGAGTAGTTTAATCCAAGTAACGAACATCCAGAAAGGGCGACAGTTGTGCCGACGCTTAAAAAAGGAAATGGCGTCGAAAGCACGAAGAGACCATCTGCTCAAAAAATAGTCAGTCCAAAAATAAGTGTCTGAGTGTAGAGGCAAATAACAATTGGCAGGCTCTCGCCCTATATTTCGCACAGCTAACGGGATCTCTATCTGAACTGGCAGAACTTACGGTAGTCAATACGCATCTGTACTGACTGAAACCGCAATCGATCCTGAATCCTGATCGAATAGCTACAAACCGGATATCAAAAGACGGTAGACCGGTCTATTCGTCGTCTTCAGACGGAAGCTCGTCCCGCACTTCATCAAAAGCTTCCTCGATTTTCTCCGGCATCTGCTCTAAGTCTTCGTCGCTCACAGGTTGCTCCTGTCTTTCACTCCGTGCCATCGTTCAAATCTCCGTATGTACTCTTGGACGTTCTCCTTCAAATCCTCTTCGGCGAACTCGAACCCTTCGTTTGCCGAGATTGGGCCGGTGACTTCCTCGACCCGGTGCTTCGCTCTGTGTCGGTACACGTCCCGATGAAGGCCCTCCTCCGTCACATCGTGCCCGCTGTCGTCGTCCTCGTCGTGATCGTACCGGACGACTGTCTGCCACTCCCCGTCGAGCCAGTACTCCAGTTGAACCATGAATTTCGTGACGGTCCCTTTCTCCTTGCTGAACGCTAATCGGAGTTGGACACTCTCGCTGAGCCTCGTCGGCGGTGGTGCGATGTCGTACTCACTCATGGAATGCAGTCCACTCTTTCAGTTTTCTTCGTCTCGCAGACGCTCAATTACCCTCTTTTCCGCCTCTCTTAGAGGGTCTTCAAACTCGGGACCTTCTCTAATTATGCTGTTATATTCGTTCCGAACCCGTAGCTGAAACTCCTTCTCACTCACGTTGAGCTCTTCTCTGATCTCCGCTAACCGCTCTTGGTCTTCTTCGTCCCACCCTAACTTTTCAGGGCTGTACCAATCGTCTTTCCCGTATTCCTCTTTCCCGACGTACACTCGACTCCCTTCTTCCGTTATCTGGTACTTCCCTCGCTCTACTTTCTCGACTAACTCACCCGCCTGTAGTGAGTTTAACCGATTCGAGACACCCTCTCTCGACCGATCAATATTTTCTGCTATGATCGACGGAGACAGCACCAGATTGGTCGATAGGACATCCAAAATCTCCAGATCCATATCAGTCAACCAATCTGGTTCGGTATTATCGCCCATACACCGGACTGTACCTGCTGTCTTGTAAATGCTGTTCACCAGATGCCCCCCACTCCATCCAAACAACTCTGTAGTATTCACGAATTGGTAAAAACTACTAAGTAGCAACGAAATAGATGCTACTTACGGATGGAATCAGAATCAAATCTCCAACTCGATCTGCCGGCAAGTCGTCAGAGAGTTGACGATGGTCGACAGTATCGTCTCCGCTGTCCAGACTGCAGAGAAACAACCCGGTCACCGCACTCTGAGTTCCTTGCCTCCCGCCAGCGTACGGAGCCGTGTCCGAACTGCGACCGCATGATGGGACTCTCGGAGGTGTCCAGATGAAGGGTTCGCAGGCGTCCCTGACCGAGTTCCAGAAACGAACTCCCGAGAAAATCATCGAGCGTGTCCAGCGAAAAGCGCAGTCGACCCTCGCTGCTCGCTCGTCGACGAAGATCGAGGTGTCGGGATGAGCGACGACGATCTCGAACCCCTCGATCCGCACCAGGCCCTCGACATGTGGCTCGACCGCCAGCGGGCCGAGAAATCCGAGGAAACCGTACAGTCGTACTACTACCGCGTCCGGCAGTTCGCTGACTGGCTCGTCGAGGACGGAATCACGAACCTGAACAACCTCGACGGCCGAGACGTGTTCCGGTACGACTCTGATCGGCGTGCTGACGGCCTATCGAAAAGCGCGCTGAACAACCAACTCGGGACCATCAAACTGTTCTTGGATTTCTGCGTCGACGTGGAGGCCGCCCCCGCTGACCTTCCGGCGAAAGTCGAGATTCCAACCCTCTCCAAAGCCGAACGCGCGAATGAGGAAAAACTCTCGGCAGAGCGCGCTGAGACGATTCTCGAAAACCTCGAACGGTTCGACTACGCCAGCCGGGACCATGCGATGTTCGCGCTGGCGTGGCACACCGGAATGCGTCTCGGTGCGCTTCGCTCGCTCGATCTCCGAGACTGCTATCTCGTCGAGGACGATCTCGAACGGCTGGCTCACGAGGACGCCATCGAGAGCGAAGCCCTCGACGACGTGCAAGTACCGTTTCTGTACCTGCGCCACCGACCGGATTCGGACACACCGCTGAAGAACAGCCTCGAAGGTGAGCGCCCGGTCGGGCTCTCGGAGGAGATCGGCCAGCTGCTCCAGGACTACATCGAGGTGAACCGCTACGAGGTCACCGACAGCGAGGGCCGCAAACCGTTGTTCTCCAGCCAGAAGGGAACGGGTCGAATGTTGAAGGGTGCGATTCGCTCGCGGTTCAACATCGTGACCCAGCCGTGTCGATACGGCGTCTGCCCGCACGACCGAGACACCGACACCTGCGAGGCGCTGGAACACGGCTATGAGGCCCGGTGTCCGTCGGCTCGATCTCCCCACCGTATCCGTACTGGTTCGATCACACACCACCGGGATGAAGGCTGGCCGCCGGAAGTGCTGGCCGAGCGCGTGAACGCCACGCCGGAGGTTATTCGGACCCACTACGACCAGCCGGACCTGCTCAAGCGGATGGAATCGCGTCGTGACTACCTCGACTAACAGAGCCATGAGTGACCACAACAACCCCGACGTTCGGATGAACAGCGAAAAAAGAGACTCGCGTACCTCGGCGGTCCCATCACACCGTTTTCGTCGTCAGTCCCGCTCGGAGAGCGGTCGCTCCTGCAGGCTGACCCAAACATCAAAGCCACAGCCACCACTGGTCACCGTATGGCCTCCGACCTCGGGAACATGCTCAGGATGATGAACATCCTCGGCGACGAGGGGTTCGTAGACGCGCTGGAAAACGCCGAGAGGCTGGTGAAAAACGCGGACGAGACCCTCGAACGCGTCGAGCAAATCGAGGGTGACGCCGAACGGGCAGTTCGGGAAGCGAACGAGACGCTGACCGCCGTCGACAACCGACTCGCGAAGTTCGACGAGACGATTTCGCTGCTCGAAGCCAAGATCGAAGCCGGATTCAGCGTCGGGTTTTTCTTTTTCGGGCTGAATCGGTATCTGGAGGGTGAGTTGCTCCTCGCGGGCGCGCTCTTTTTTATGGGCCTGCTCGGCGCGTCCTCACTCGTCGTGACTATCGTGACACTGCCACAGGTCCGGCGACTCCGCGAGATGGGGCTGCAGGCCTATCGTCGCGTCGACGAGGAAACCGACGGCAGCAGCAGCGAATCGACTGGAAGCGTGCGCCAGCAACTGGAGACCGGGGGGCATGAGGGTGGGTCAGTCGGCAGTGGGCAGGAGGAATCGACAGACAGCGGACGGGACAGACCGACGCGTACCGAGCGGCGACGACGACGTTCGGGACGGTACGGCCGTCGCGAACAGTGAGGACTCGCCGTCGGTGTGACAAAGACAGTGGGGGTTGCGGCCAGAAGCGCGCGAGCAGTTCAGGTCGGCGTCTGGCCGGCTTCGGGTTGGGGCCCTGGGTGGTGTCTACCGATGGTGGCTGCAAACCAGATCCAGGAGTGAATCTCTCGATAGTGTGGGGTTGGGTGCTCTTCCAAGGCCCATCGTCGCCTTTCGACCCATCGGTAATAAACTCTTTGAAACTCACGATTAGTTTATCAGAACAGCGACGGAAGACGGGCTCAGTATCGGGAGACGGAGTCTCGGGCAGGTAGCTGTGTTGCCGCCAGCAACGTTCGGACAGAGAGTCGGAACCGGTCGCTCCCGAGGGCCGCTGTTCGGAATTGCGTCAACACAATACGGCAGGCGGCCGTGCCGGAGTCGGTGGCTGACGGATCGCAGTCACTCGGTTCGACCCGAAGTTGTTAAACCCACACTGTGTGAACGATTCGGTATGCAGAAGCTCATCATCCACGGGGACCCCGGTATCCGAAAGGGTGCGACCATCGAGTACGAGGGCACCGAGTACGTCTGCTTCGGGATCAACCGTCAGTGTGAGTTCAACGGACCCGAGGAGGTCCAACTGTGGTGTACGGTCGGCCAGCCGGACGAGCGCGAGACCTACGAGCGGCGAGAGTACATTCCGATGCATCTGGATGTCGAGTCGGCCGACGCCGAGGAGATCACCGTCCTCGAAGCGGCCGCGTAGGTCACGCTTCGGAACGAGATTCACACCCGTCGCTGTACTCGGCAGTGACGGCCGCGAAGACGGTTGCGAACAGAAGCCACGTCGAGCGCTCGACGCCGAACGCAGTCGGTCCGGTGAGAGCGGCACCGAAGCAGAGAATCGCCAGTACCCAGAGGGCAACGTACTCGATGCTGGAGGGAAACCGTGGCGAGTCCATACAGAACTGTCGGACCGGAATCGACATAGTGATTTTGTGAACTGCAGTTCACAGGCGAACTGAGAGCCAGTGATTTTTATTGCCGGAAGCCGACTGAACGGACATCGATGGGGTTGAAATCAGCGCTTCGAGTCGTGCTGTTCGCCGGAGTCGCCGCGGTCGGCGTGGCCGCGGTCTGGCTGTTGTTTCTCTGGTATCCGAGTTCGGGACTAGAGTTAGCCGGAGTGCTCCTGCTCGTTCTCGCGGCACCGCTCGTGGTCAGAGTTGCCGGCTCCGTAGCCAGTTCGATCGTACCGTCGTACAACGTCGCGGAAGTTGGCGTCACGGGAGCGATCACTCGCACCGCCAGCGGGGGGATCGGCTCGCCGCCGACGGGAGCCAGTGCCGACCGGATCGTCGAGCAGATCGAACGGGCCGACGCCGACAGCAGCGTCGACGCGCTGCTCGTCCGGTTGAACACGCCCGGCGGGGAGATCGTCCCCAGCGAGGACATCAAACTCGCGGCGGAGGAGTTCGACGGGCCGACGCTCGCGTACGCGACCGATACCTGCGCGAGCGGCGGGTACGAGATCGCGAGCGGTTGTGACGAGATCTGGGCGAGAGACGGGAGCATCGTCGGCTCGATCGGTGTGATCGGCTCCCGAGTCACCGCCGCGGAGTTGGCCGACCGCCTCGGAATCCAGTACGAACAGCTCACCGCCGGGGAGTACAAGGACGCCGGCACACCGCTGAAGGAACTCGAAGACCACGAACGCGAGTACCTACAGGGGCTGATCGACGAGTACTACGAGCAGTTCGTCTCGAACGTCGCCGAGCGCCGCGAGATGGACGCCGAGACAATCGAGGAGACGGAAGCGCGCGTATACATCGGAACCGAGGCCAAAGAGCAGGGGCTGGTCGACGAACTCGGGACGAAAGACGACGTGACCGACGCACTCGAAGAGCGACTCGGGACCGACGTGTCCGTCCGTGAGTTCGAGCCGCAGTTCCCCCTCGCCCAGCGTGTCCAACTCGGCGCGCAACGCTTCGCTTTCGCGTTCGGGGCCGGCCTGGCCAGCATCGTCACGGGTGAGAACAACCGGTTCAAGTTCCGGTAACCCCGGCCGACGTTCGGCCGGAGTCTGTGCCCTCCGTGACCAATTCTCGCCTGCGAAAATGTGAGGGCACGTATTATATGTGTCGGGGGGCAAACGGGGGCACAACGTCATTCATGAGCCTGATGATCGACATTCGGAAGTTGGGGTTGTTCAACAAGATGGCCAAGCAGGGCGGGAACACGGTCGCCGATCATCTCAGCCAGATGACCGGGATGGAGACCGAGATGGAGATCACCAAGATCAACTTCATCGACATCCCCGACATCCGGGCGCACGTCGGTGACGAGAAACAGATCGGTATCAGCATCGAGATGACCGAGCGCCCGTACGGTCACATTCTCTTTCTGTTCAACGCCGAGGACGCGAAGAAACTGGCCCACGGGATGATGGGCGATATGGCGGGCGGTGAGGAGTCCACTGACGGGTTCACTGACATGGAGCGGTCCGCGATCCAGGAGATCGGCAACATCATGACCTCCGGCTTCATCGACGGCTGGGCGAACGTTCTGAACACGACAATCGACATGTCGACGCCGACGTTCACCTACGGACCCGGCAGCGGCATGGTCAGCGAACTCGTCGGCGACCGCGAGGACGAGATGGCCCTGATGTTCGACTCCCGAGTGCAGGCACTCGAGTCCGACATCAACGTCAAAGTCTACACCTTCCCCGAACTCGACGAACTCGTGAGCCTGATGCAGGAAATCGAGGTCTGACGGCCCCGGCGCACCAAACCTCGTAGGTCTTCCATTTATAATGGTTGATTACCTAGGTCGGGTGCATGGATTTGTTAGAGGAGAGTATTATCCCGGAGCATGCCAGGGCGGTCAAACAGGAGGCGCGTGAGTTCGCCGAGGAACACATCGAACCGAACGCCGAGGAGTACTTCGACCGCGGGGAGTACCCCGAAGATATCGTCCAGAAGGGCGAAGAGGCGGGCCTGGTGGCCCAGGGGGTCAGCGAGGAGTACGGCGGCCGCGGGTTTACTATCTACGAGCAACTCGCAATCGCCGAGGAGTTCTACAAGGCCGACGCGGGGATCGGACTCTCGCTGCAGTTGCCCGGTTTCGGGACGGATATCGTCGAGCAACACGGCACGGAGGAACAGAAAGAGGAGTATCTCCGCCCCGTCGCGAACAACGAGATGCGGTCGGGACTCGGCGTCTCCGAACCCGAGACCGGCAGCGACATGGCAGGTATGCAGACGACCGCCGAGAAGGACGGCGACGAGTGGGTGCTGAACGGCGAGAAGTACTGGGTCGGCAACGGCGTCGAGGCCGACTGGCTGACGATCTACGCCCGCACTGGCCACGACGAGGACAACCGCTACGGCAACTTCTCGCTGTTTATCGTCCCGACGGACGCCCCCGGCTATCACGCCGAGCACATCCCCGAGAAGATGTGCTACCGTGCCTCGAAGCAGGCGCATATCACCTTCGACGACTGTCGGATCCCGGAAGATCACCTCATCGGCGAGGAGGGGCAGGGCTTCTACGTGATGGCTGATTTCTTCAACCACGGTCGCGCCGTCGTCGCCGGACACGGACTCGGTCTCGGTGCGGCGGCAATCGAGGAGGCCTCGGCGTTCGTCCACGACCGGGAGGCCTTCGGCCGGACCATCGACAACTTCCAGTCCGTCCAGCACGACCTCGCCGAGATGCGAATGGAGTTCGAGTCCGCGCGTGCGCTGACCTGGCGGGCCGTCGAGAAGGTCGACAACCACGACAATCCGGGCTACTGGGCCGCACTCGCGAAGGCGACGGCCACCGAGGCGGCGACCGAGTGCGCCGAACGCGGGATGCAACTGCACGGCGGCCGGTCGGTGCTGAACGAGAACCGCATCTCACGAGTCTACCGCGACGTTCGGGTTCCGGTCATCTACGAGGGCGCGAATCCGATCCAGCGGAACCTGATCTACAGTCAGGCCCCGAGATAGTATCAACTCACGCACAATTATCCGGGCGTCGTCCGTTGCGGGACGGATGCACCCGGTTTTTCCTGAACAATTGTGTAGATTTGATTCGTATTTCTTCTGCTCGACGAACGCTCGCGGCGAGTCTTTCCGAGATATTTGTGGTGATTAACTATGTTGAATGTTGTTTTGTAGCAAGGTTTTAGTCACGAGGCCGAGACAGTGTATGTATGCGGCTCACACGGATTGAGAGGTGGTACAGATGACCGACACGCTGATGTGGCGTATCGCAGGGGGATCAGGTGACGGGATCGACTCGACCAGCCAGAACTTCGCGAAGGCGTTGATGCGGGCTGGTCTGCACATCTTCACACACCGGCACTATCCGTCGCGTATCCGCGGCGGTCACACCTACGTCGAGGTACGCGCGGGCGAACAGCCGGTGCGCTCCCGCGGCGACGGCTTCAACTTCCTCCTCTCGCTGGGGGATAGCTTCGCTCGCAACCCCAGCGAGGACGCCTACTACGGCAACGAGGAACTGAAGCCGCTGACCGAGCATCTCGACGAGCTCAACGAGGGCGGTGTCATCGTCTACGACACCGGGCTGATCGACGAGGAGGAGGTCGCACAGATCGGTCTGGAGGAGCGTGCCGAGGAGAACAACTGGCACGTCTATCCGGTCGACCTCCGGGAGTTGGCCCGCGAGCACGGCCGAGAGGTGATGCGAAACACCGCGGGGATCGGCATCACGGCGGCCCTGCTCGATATCGACACGACCTATTTCGAGGGGCTGATCACCGAGGCGATGAGCGGCGAGACACAGGAGCAGAACCTAGAGATCCTCCAGAAGGCCTACGACCGGGGCAAGGAGTTCGACATCACCCACGACCTCCGGGTGCCGGAGGGCGAACACGACCGGGAGATGGCGCTGCTCTCGGGCTCGAACGCCATCGCCTACGGCGCGCTCGACGAGGGCTGTCGGTTCATCTCCGGCTACCCCATGACACCGTGGACGGACGTGTTCACGATCATGTCCCAGAACCTGCCGCATTTCGGCGGGATCTCCGAGCAGGTCGAAGACGAGATTGCGGCCGCGGCGCTCGCGCTCGGCGCCTCCCACGCCGGCGCGAAGGCGATGTCTGGCTCCTCCGGCGGCGGGTTCGCGCTGATGAGCGAACCGCTCGGACTGGCGGAGATGACCGAGACACCCGTCGTGCTCGTCGAAGCGATGCGGGCCGGCCCGTCGACGGGGATGCCCACCAAGCCCGAACAGGCCGACCTCGAACACGTGCTGTACACGAGTCAGGGCGACTCCTGCCGGGTGGTCTTCGCCCCGGCGAACGTCCGGGAGGCCTACGACCAGACCCGCAAGGCCTTCGAGTTGGCCTACAGCTACAACCTCCCCGCCATCGTGATCTACGATCAGAAGATCCAGGGCGAACTCCGGACGGTGCCGGTCGACTTCTTCGACCGGGAACCGACGAGCGGGATGGAGGGCGTCCTCAGCGAGGAGGAACTCGCCGAGGCGGCCCACGACGCGTCCGGGAACTTCATGCGGTACCGACACGACGTCGAGGACGGCTCGAATCCACGGTCGATTCCCGGGCAGAAAGGTGGTCGACACCTCGTGACGGGCAACGAGTCCCAGGAGGTCGGCCACATCTCCGAGTCGCCGGACAACCGCAAGGCGCAGATGGATCGGCGGATGCGGAAACTCAGTTCGATCCGGGAGGAACTGGACGAGATGGACGCCACACACCAGAGCTACCACGGGCCGTCGGACGCGGAGCACGGAATCCTGGTCTGGGGCAGCCAGCAGGATACCGTCTTCGAGGCCGTCGACCGTCTCAACGCACGCGGCGAGAGCGTCAAGGCGCTGGGCGTGAGCGATCTGATGCCCTACCCCGAGACGGAGGTGACCGCCTTCCTCGAAAGCGTCGAGGAGTGTCTCGTCGTCGAGATGAACGCCTCCGGCCAGTTCCGCGGGCTGACACAGAGGGAACTCGGGCGGTTCGGCCCGAAAATGACGAGTCTGCTGAAATACGACGGCGAACCGTTCGAGCCCGGAGAGATCGTCGACGGCTTCGAGTCCAGCCTCTCCGGCGGCGCGGAACTGAGCGGCAACGTGCGACTCGAACCGGCAGCGGGAGACTAATCAGGTGACCACAGATGACAGCATTCACGGCAATCGACACCGACGAACAGGCAGAGAAAGACGACTTCACGCCAGGGGTCGAGCCACAACCGACGTGGTGTCCGGGCTGTGGCGACTTCGCGGTGCTGAAAGCGCTCAAGGGCGCGATGCCGGAGGTCGGCCGAACACCGGAGGAGACGCTTCTGGTGACCGGGATCGGCTGTTCCGGAAAGCTCTCCAGTTACTTCGAGAGCTACGGCTACCACGCGATCCACGGCCGATCGCTGCCGGTCGCGCGGGCGGCGAAGTTGACGAACCCGGGACTGGAGGTCATCGCTGCGGGCGGTGACGGCGACGGCTACGGCATCGGCGGGAACCACTTCATGCACACCGCCCGGGAGAACCACGACATGACCTATATCGTGTTCAACAACGAGATCTTCGGGCTGACCAAGGGCCAGACCTCGCCGACGAGTCCGAAAGGACACAAGTCGAAGACCCAGCCCAGCGGCAGCGCGAAGGACCCCGTCCGACCGCTGACGCTCTCGCTGGCCTCCGGAGCCTCCTACATCGCCCGGACGGCCGCGACGAACCCCCGGCAGGCCCAGGAGATCGTCAAGGAAGCGATCGAACACGACGGGTTCGCCCACATCGACTTCCTCACGCAGTGTCCGACCTGGAACAAGGACGCCAAAGAGTACGTCCCCTACACCGACATCCAGCAGGACGACGAGTTCGACTTCGACGTGACCGACCGCCGGGAGGCCGCCGACATGATGTACGAGGCCGAGAACCGGCTGTACGAAGGGGAGGTGCTCACCGGTCGGTTCTACCGCGACGAGGACCGACTGACCTACGGCGAGGAGAAACGCAAGACCGGCGAGATGCCCGCGGACCCCCTCGCCGAGCGGTACTTCGACGAGGACGCCGAGTGGGCCCGAACCGCTGACGAACTACTCGGCCGACACACCTGATTACGGCGACAGACCCGCAAAACCCCGGCGCTGCGGGGTACTCGCGGCCGATTTCCTGGGGTTTGTTCGGCAAAAGTTCACTTTGCGGATTCGGAAGATATTTTTCCGGTGGTGTGAAAGATATAGTCATGAGCGCAGAGGCTACGGAACAGCGTATTCTGTCGGTTCTGGAGGAGGACGCGCAGGCATCGTACGCGGAGATTGCAGAGCGGGCGGAGGTCTCGAAGCCGACCGTCCGCAAGTACATCCAGAAGCTCGAAGAGGAAGGCGTCATCGTCGGCTACTCTGCTGATGTCGACCCGAAGAAACTCTCCGGGCAATCGATCGCGATCGTCGGGATCGACGTCGAAAGCGAGCAGTACGTCGAGGTGACCCGAACGTTGAAAGAGCTCGACGCGATCGAATCACTCTACACCTCGAGCGGCGATCACACGCTGATGGCCGAGGTACGCGCACCCGACGGCGACTCCCTCGGTGAGATCATCAACGACGAGATCATGGAGCTTCCGGGCGTCAGTGCGGCCCACCCGTCTTTCCTCCAGGAACGGCTGAAGTGAGACCGCCGGATGTTTTATCCTACCGCCCCCAACGTCAGCTATGACACGGAGGCTCCTTCTGGGCGGGGGAGCGGTACTCGAACGTCTCGCCCAATCAGTTCACGAGCAGTCCGGGAGCCTGCAGGTCGGAACTGACGATCCGGAGACCGCAGACGCGCTCACGGAGCGTGGCATCCCCGTCGTAGAGTTCGAGCAGTTCGATCAGGCGATCTGTTCGGGGTTCGAGCCGCCCGATATCGTCGGGGTGTTCGACGAGCGCCGCGAGCGGACGGAATCGATCGCGCGGATCGCCGGGTCAGTCTTTCCGAACGCACAGCTGATCAGCTACGCCGGCTGGTCAGCCGAGGCGTCGCTCGATGGACTGGCGTCGCTGTCCGACCGCGTCGTCGACCCCGCCGAGGCGCTGACGGACCACCTCTCGGCACGGATCGGTGACCGGGGCCAGCGGATGCGACAGCTCCAGCAGGTTCTCCGAGAGATCGACCGACTCGCAGTCGTGACACACGACAACCCCGATCCCGACGCGCTCGCGAGCGCGCTCGCACTCGCCCGCATCGCACAGGCGGCGGGCTGTCCGACTGAGGTCTGTTATTACGGGGAGATCACCCACCAGGAGAACCGGGCGTTCATCAACGTGCTCGGGATGGAACTGCGGAACCTGGGACCGGAGGACGACCTCTCGGAGTTCGACGGCGTGGCGCTCGTCGATCACTCCCGACCCAGCGTGAACGATCAACTCCCCGCCGACCTCCCGATCGATATCGTGATCGATCACCACCCGCCGCGTTCGCCGGTCGACGCACGCTTTGTCGACCTCCGGAGCAGCGTGGGTGCGACGAGCACACTGCTCGTCGACTATCTCGACCGATTCAACATCGACTTCGACGAAGACCTCGCCACGGCACTGCTGTTCGGGATCCACGTCGATACCGACGGCTTCTCCCGGGAGATCTCACAGGAGGACTTCACGGCGGCCGCACGGCTCGTCCCGACGGTGAACTTCGGGACGCTCGACCGGATCGAATCGCCGAGCATCAGCCCCCGAACCTTCGGGACCATCGCCGACGCGATCCAGAACCGCCGGGTGGAGGGCAGCGTTCTCATGTCCTGTGTGGGAGCGCTGTCGGAGCGTGACGCGCTGGCACAGGCGGCCGACCGCCTGCTGAACATGGAGGGGATCACGACGGTACTCGTCTACGGTATCAAAGACGAGCAGATTTTCGTGTCGGCGCGCGCCCGGGGAGCCGGGATCGATCTGGGCGAGACGCTTCGAGACGCCTTCGGACAGATCGGCAGTGCCGGCGGCCACGTCGACATGGCCGGCGCACAGATCAAGCTCGGCCTGCTCGGTGCGACCGACGAACGGGACGATTCGCTGCACGACGTGATCGAGGAGATCGTCGCCTCGCGCTTTCTGGACGTGCTCGACGCCGATGTCGGCGCCACGGCGACGAGTCCGTACGCGACCGAGTCGGAGATCGACGCGGAGTATCTCGGCGAGGACAGCCCGGAGGAGGGACGGAACCGCTGGAACGACCGGCCCGGGGACTCGTAGCTGACAGACGAGAGGCTTTTCGGCCCCCCGTCCCTCAGGGGAGGTAATGGCAGACCAACAGAAACCGACCGTCCGGGATTATATGACCCAAGATGTCGCGACGGTCGCCCCCGAGGATACGGTGCGAGATGTCGCAGAGCGGATCGCCAACAGCGAGAACCACAGCGGCTACCCCGTCTGTGACGGCCGCCAGGTCGAAGGCTTCGTCAGCGCACGTGATCTCCTCCTCGAAGACGAGCAGGAACCGATCTTCAAAATCATGTCGACAGATCTACTCGTCGCCCACCCTGATATGAAGCTCAACGACGCCGCCCGCGTCATCCTCCGCTCCGGGATCCGTCGCCTGCCGGTCGTCGACGACGCCGGCAACCTCGTGGGGATCATCTCGAACTCCGACGTGATCCGCAGTCAGATCGAACGGGCCACGCCGGGGAAAGTCGACAAACTGGTCAGGACGCTACAGAACATCCACGACGTCGAGGCCACCGAGAGCCGCCGTGACATCGAACTCTCGGAGCTGACTCCGACCCAGGGGAAGGTCTACGCCGACGAACTCGAAGGCCGGCGGTACGAACTCGAACGCGGCCTCGCCGAGCCACTGGTCGTCATCGACACCCCCACCGATCTACTGCTCGCCGACGGTCACCACCGCGTCAAGGCCGCCGACCAGCTCGGTATCGACGAGATGGACGCCTACGTCATCGAGATCAGCCAGCCGGTCGAGCTCGGGATGGCCGAAACGGCCCGCAAGGAGAACCTCGAAAGCGTCGAGGATATCGACGCCGTCGATTACGCACACCACCCGCTGGTCGAGCGGACACAGCGACTCCAGGAGTAAGTCACGGACACCGCGTTTTTCCCGCAGTGACAGCGGAGTGTTGCCGGTATCTTATTCAGGGCCCCGCCCGTACCGTCGTGGTATGTTCGACCAAGACGAACTCGAACAGATCCGTGCGGACCGGGGGGAGTGGGAGTCCGAACGGCTCGATCCCGTACTGTCGAAACACGGGGAGCGACAGGACCGGTTCGCGACCGTCTCGAACATGGAGGTCGACCGGCTGTACACGCCCGAAGATATCGCAGACCTCGATTTCGGCGAGGATCTCGGCTTTCCGGGTGAGCCGCCGTTCACCCGGGGCGTCTATCCGACCATGTATCGGGGCCGCACGTGGACGATGCGGCAGTTCGCCGGCTTCGGTACGGCCGAGGAGACCAACGAGCGGTTCCACTACCTGATCGAGGAGGGCCAGACCGGGCTGTCGACGGCCTTCGATATGCCGACGCTGATGGGGATCGACTCCGACCACCGGATGGCGAACGGAGAGGTCGGCAAGGAGGGAGTCGCCGTCGACACGCTTCGGGACATGGAGATACTGTTCGACGGGATCGACCTCAGCGAAATCTCGACCTCCTTCACGATCAACCCGAGCGCCGTCGTCATCTACGCGATGTATCTCGCGCTGGCCGACAAGCAGGGCGTCGACCGCGAGGAGATCCGCGGCACCCTCCAGAACGACATGTTCAAGGAGTTCATCGCCCAGAAGGAGTGGGTCGTGCCGCCGGAGCCGTCGCTGAAACTCTCGACGGACGTGATCGAGTTCTCCGCCGAACACACCCCGAAGTTCAAGCCCGTCTCCGTCTCCGGCTATCACATCCGGGAGGCCGGCTCGACGGCCGTCCAGGAGTTGGCGTTCACGCTCGCAGACGGGATGGCGTACGTCGAGGACTGTCTGGACCGTGGGCTCGATGTCGACGAGTTCGGACCGACGCTCTCGTTTTTCTTCAACGCGCACAACTCGCTGTTCGAGGAGGTGGCGAAGTTCCGGGCCGCCCGGCGGATCTGGGCGCGGATCATGGAGGAGTGGTACGGCGCGGAGACCGACGAGGCGCGGATGATGAAGTTCCACACCCAGACGGCGGGGCAGTCGCTGACCGCCCAGCAGCCGATGAACAACGTCGTCCGGGTGACGATTCAGGCGCTCGCGGCGGTGTTAGGCGGCACACAGAGCCTGCACACCAACAGCTACGACGAGGCGCTGGCGCTGCCCAGCGAGGACGCCGTCCGCGTCTCGCTTCGCACCCAGCAGATCATCGCCGAGGAGTCCGGTGCGGCGGATATCGTCGACCCGCTGGGCGGCTCTTTCGCCGTCGAGTCGCTGACCGATCAGGTCGAGTCGGAGACGATGGCCTACATCGAGGAGATCAGAGAGATGGGTGACGGCTCCATGCGCGAGGGTGTGCTCCGAGGGATCGACGAGGGGTACTTCCAGCGGGAGATCCAGGACTCCGCGTACGAGTACCAGCAGCGCGTCGAGCGCGGCGAGGAGACGGTCGTCGGCGTCAACGAGTACAGCATCGAGGAGGACACCGAGCCGGAGATTCTGAAGGTCGACGAGGACGTGCAGGCCCGCCAGCGAGAGCGCCTCGCGGCGGTCAAAGACGAGCGTGACGACGAGGCCGTCGAGGACGCGCTCGCGGCGGTGGGCGAGGCGGCCGAAAACGAGGAGAACGTCGTCCCTGCGGTAATCGAGGCAGTCAAGGCCTACGCGACCATGGGTGAGATCATGAGCGTGTTCGAGCAGCAGTACGGGGCGTATCGAGAGACAGTCCATGTCACATAGCCAACTGAGCGTCCTCGCCGGTCGGAGAGGGGTGTTCGCCCGCAAAGTATATACTCTCAATCTAACTTGTGGGAAACAATGAGTACGCGTGTCGTCGATCAGGTAGACTCTTGGGACGGCCGGTCGTTCTCGGGCGGGTATCGCGAACTACAAGACCTCGCCGACAGCGAGTTCTCCGGCGTCGTCCGGGCCGGCGGGGCCGAACTGTACATGACCCGCGGCGTCGTCGTCGGGATCCGCCGCGGCGACATCGAGGACTTCGAGGCGAGCGGGACGGTGTACCAGGCGCCGACGGACGCCCTCCCACTGCTCGCTGTCATGCAGGAGCGCAGCGAGGAGGTGCGCGCGAAGTATTACACCGAGGACACGAGCATCTCCAAGGTCGACAAGACACTCTCAGACGGCGGGTTCACCGGATATATCGAACTCTCCGAAAACGTCCTCAGCGGCGATTACTACCTCGTCTACCACGCCGGCACGTCGATGAGCGTCGGCTACGTCGGGGAGTCGGGTCGGCTGATCGAGGGCGACGAAGCCTTCGAGACGGCCAACGACGAGGTCGGCATCTACGAGGTCCGGCCGGTCGATATCGAGCCGATCGATATCCCCGAACCCGAGGACGACGCTGGGGAGGAGCCGGCGGAGACAGCGGAGTCGACCGGACCGGCGTCGGCAGAAGAGCAGTCCGAGCAGCCCCCGACAGAATCGCCGTCGGAAGAGGCCGAACCGTCCGGGCAGTCAGGTGCCGCGGCCGGACAGTCCGCCGCGCAGGCGGCCAACGAGACCCAGACGGAACCGGCGCAGACGACACAGGGAGGCCAGCAGGCGGCGACACAGACCGAAGCCCGACAGGAAAGCGAGCCGGAACGGGCCGAAACCGCCGAACAGCAGGGTTCGAGCGCCGCTGGCGGAGCCGCCGGAACGAGCGAGCAACCCCCGGAGTCGGCCACGACCACGGCTGACACCGCCGACGCGGCGCAGTCGTCTCCTCGGAGGGAGCAGACACGCTCGAAATCAGGAGCGCGCTCTCGCGAGCAGCCCGGCCAGACCGACACGACCGAACCGAGCGCACAGTCGAGCCAGCGCCAACAGCAGCCTCGCGGTCGGCCACAGCCCCCACAGGAGCCCCCCCGGGAGCAACAGCCGAGTGTCGACCAGCGCCAGCCACAGTCCCAGGAATCCGCCCAGCGCCAGGACACCGAGACGAAGGCGATCCCGTCGCTCGACCCGGACAAGACCGCGGTGCCCGAAAACGGGGCGGAGCCGAGCGACCCGCGGCCGAGTGGACAGTCCACGCCGACACAGACCGAGCCACAACCATCCCAGAGCGAACGTCGACAGCAGGCCGACAGCCCGGAACCGGCGGCTCAGCAGGCGGCCCGGGAGCCGGATCAGACACCACAGCAGCACCGTCCACGGGGGGGAGAGACACAACCCCAGCACAGCGAGACGGGAGCGGCGGCCCCCACAGCGGCCGCTTCGAGCGAACCCGAACCCCAGCAGTCCGGCGAACCCGGACCGGGCGCTACCGAGCGAATCGACGAACTCGAAACCGAACTCGACGCGAAAGACGAGGAGATCGACCGTCTCGAGGCGGAGGTCGAGTCGGTCACCGACGAGCGCGACGAACTCGAAGCCGAACTCGAGAGCCTCCGAAGCGAGCGCGACGAGCTGCAGACCGAGGTCGAGGAGCTACGGGACGAACTCCAGCGACTCGAAGACGAACTGGGGGCCGCGACACAGGCCGAACAGCGCCTCTCCGGAGACGAGGCACTCGCCGGAACGGACGTGTTCGTCCGGTACCGCTCGAAGGGGAAAGCGACCCTGGAGAAAGCCCACGGCGGGAGCACGCGCAAAGAGGACGTAAACGAGAACCTTCGGCTGGAAAAACACACCCAGTTCGACGCCGACACGGTGGCAGTCGGCGGCCAGTCGTACGACGATTTCCTCGAATCCACGCTCGAATACCAGTTCGTCCGGTGGGTCGTCCGGGACCTCCTGTTCGAGATCCGGGACACCGGCCACGAGAAGGCGTTACGCGACCTCTACGACGTGTTGCCGAGGATCGACCGCGCCGAACTGTCCGGCGTCGTCGAGGTGACCTACACCGAAAATGGCCAGGAGACACAGAGCCAGGAGGCATTCGACGTGGTCCTCCGGGACCGGATGGGGAACCCGCTGCTCGCGGCCAACCTCAACGACACCCGCGAGGCGACCACGGAGTCGATGATGGAACGGCTGATCACCGCCGCCGAGCGCGTCGGACAGTCGAGTGACGGCTTTTCGGGGGCGTTTTTCGTCACCGAGAGCTTCTTCGAGCCCGGGGCGCTCGAAATCGCCAGCGACGCCACCCAGGGCGGACTGCTCAGCCGTGACAAGCGCAAAAGCTTCGTCAACCTCTCCCGGAAACGGGGCTATCACCTCTGTCTGGTCGAGGCGAGAAACGAGAACTTCCACCTGGCGGTCCCGGAGCTGTAGGGTATAACGCAGAAACGAGTCGATCAGGTCAGCCTTCGACTTCCGCGACTTCGTCGATTTTCATCCCGTCGAGTTTCTCGATGATGTGATCGATCTTGCCGTCGAGGTCCTCGACGAACTCCTCGGTGTCCTCGGTCGTGATCGCACCCTGGCTCGACGGCTCGATGAGGTTCTCCTCTTCGAGCACGCGGAGGGAGTACCGAACCTTGTGGTGGGGGTAGCCCGTCTCGTTAGACATCTTGACGATACCGATCGGCTCGTTTTCGATCACCATCCGGAGTACCTGGAGATGGCGTTCCAGCATATCCACTTCCTTTTCGAGTCTGTCTATCATGACAATTGTTAACTTGTGATGGGTGGATTTAAAGGTTGCTGTCGTTCAGTGTCGTTTCCGCAAAATACCCTCCCGACGAGCCTGCACTGTGCGAGTGTTCGCCAAGGGCACTCATAAAAGCTTCGGCAGTTCGTCGCTGTGACGGACCGTAATCGGTTTACCGCGTTGGCGGGAATTGAGCCGTGATGACCGTTACAATCGTCGGCGCGCAACTCGGCGACGAAGGCAAAGGTGGGATCGTCGACCTCTACGGCGAACCCGCCGATGTCGTCGCCCGGTACCAGGGCGGGGACAACGCCGGCCACACTGTGGTACACGAAGGCGTGGAGTACAAGCTATCGCTCGTTCCAAGCGGGGCAGTCCGTGGGAAAATCGGAGTGCTCGGCAACGGCTGCGTCGTCAATCCGCGGACGCTGTTCGACGAACTGGACACGCTGGCCGAACGCGGCCTCGATCCGGACGTGCGGGTCGCCCGCCGTGCTCACGTAATCTTCCCCTATCATCGCGTGCTCGATGGGATCGAAGAGGACGTGAAAAGCGAAGACGACCAGGAGGTCGGCACGACCGGTCGCGGGATCGGACCGACCTACGAGGACAAGGCCGGCCGCCGGGGCCTCCGCATCGGCGACCTGACCGACGCCGACGTGCTCCGGGAGAAACTCGAATACGTCGTCCCGCAGAAGCGGGCCCTCGCGGAGGAGGTCTACGGCGTCGATGTCGGCGAGGAGTTCGACATCGACGCGCTGTACGAGGAGTACCGCGAGTACGGCAACCGCCTCGTCGCGGAGGGGATGCTCGTCGACGCGGGACAGTTCCTCTCGGAGCGGATCGACGCCGGAGACAAGGTCATTCTGGAGGGGGCACAGGGGACACTTATCGACATCGACCACGGAAACTACCCCTACGTCACTTCCTCGAACCCGACCGCCGGCGGCGCGGCGACGGGAACCGGTCTCGGGCCGGATGTCATCGGCGGCGGCGAGATCATCGGGATCGTCAAGGCGTATCTCTCGCGGGTGGGGAGCGGGCCGATGCCGACCGAACTCGCCGGCGTCGAGGGGGACACGCCCGGATACGACGGCGACGGCGATGCAGAAGAGGAAGAACTCGCGACGGCGATCCGCGAAGCCGGCGGCGAGTACGGCACAGTCACCGGTCGCCCGCGGCGTGTCGGCTGGCTCGATATGCCGATTCTCCGTCACGCGACCCGTGCCAGCGGCTTCACCGGCCTGGCTGTCAACCACATCGACACCCTGGCCGGCTTCGACGAACTCCGGGTCGGTCACTCCTACACCCTCGACGGCGAGGAAATCGAGACGGTTCCCGCGACGACCCAGGAGTGGGCCCGCTGTGAGCCGAATCTTCGTACGTTCGAGGGCTGGGACGACGCCGACTGGGAGGCGATTGCCGACGACGGCTACGAGGCGCTGCCCGAGGAAGCCAAGACCTACCTCGAATACATCAGCGACGAACTCGACACGCCGATCTACGCGGTCGGCGTCGGTCCGGGCCGCGAGCAGTCCGTCGTTCGGGAACGCCCCTTCGAGTAACTCGTTACGCTCCGTTTTTCCGCAGCTGAATCTCGATAACCGAGCCCCGAGGCGACCGGTCCCGCACGGTGATCGATCCGCCGGATCGCTGCACGATCCAGTGGACCAGCCAGAGGCCGAGGCCGCTCCCGTGGTAGAGGTCCTCGATCGTTCGACCGCTCTCGAGCACGTCCCGATCCATCTTCGGGATGCCCGGCCCGTCGTCGGCGACGGTGATCGTGACGTGCTCGTCCGTGTCGTCGACCGAAAGCGAGATCGAGGGCCGCTCCCGGTCGCTGTGAACGACGGCGTTCGTGACCAGTTCGTCGATCGCGCGATAGAGATCGGCGGCGGCGGAGACGGTCGCCTCGTCGGGGGCGTCGATCGTGACATCCGCGTCCGCGATATCCGCGCCGGCCGTCCGGACCACGTCCGCGACATCGACCTGACAGGAGTCGGCCTGCTCGCTCAGAATTTCGGTGATACCCCGGGACTTGTTACTCGTCGTCAGCAGGCTATCGGCGTGGTCCTGGATGGTCTCTGCGGCGTCGGCTATCTCCCCGTTCGCGCCGGCACCGATCCGCTCGGCCTCGAGGCTGATCACCGTCAGGTCGTTGCGCAGGTTGTGTCGCAACACCCTGTCGACGACGCGGAGTTGCCGCGCTCGCTCCTCGCGCTCGGTCACGTCCCGCAACACGGCGACGAACCCGGTCACTTCGCCGTCCGTTTCGAGCGGGAAGTACCGCACGTCGAGGATACGAGTCCCCTCGTTGGGGTGGGTTCGGGTCATCTTGTACTTGATCGTCTCGCCGTCGAGCGCCCGGTCGGTGTACTCCGTGATGTAATCGTACGCCTCCTGATCGAAGAGATCGGTCGTCTGCATCCCCGGCAACTCCTCCGGGTCGACGCCGTGGTACGCGCAGTACTGCGGGTTGGCGAACAGATACTCGCCGTCGTCGTCGATGGCACAGATGAGATCCGTCGCCCCGTCGACCGCTCGCTTGTACTGTTCGAGTTCCGTCTCCCGGGCCTTGAGCGTGCTCACGTCTCGATAGACCGACAGCGTCCCCGCGAGGGTTCCGTCCTCGTCGTAGTAGGGGTACAGTTGCGTGCTGAACGTCGCCTCGGTCCCGGTTCGCTCGAACGTCGAGGTACACTCGAACTCGACCGGCTGTTCGGTGTCGAGCACCTCCCGGCGCTTCGCCTCGATACGCTCTGCTGACTCGGCATCCATGTACAGCGACTCGTCCGCGCCGAGAATTTCGTCGCGGGAGTAACCGCTGAGTTCGGTGAGCGCGTGATTCGCTAGCTCGTGGCTCCCGTCGGTCGCCTGAATCGTGATCGGGTCGTTCACCCGCTCGACGATCTGGCGGTACTGTTTCAGTTCTCGCTCGTGTCGGGCCAGTTCCTCGCTCACTTCGTTGAACCGGGCGCCGATCTTGTCCCACTCCTGTGCGCCGCCGACGGCGATCTGTGTCCCGTAGGAGCGATCAGCGAGGCGGTCGAACCCGGCCAGCAGCTCCTCGATCTGGTTGAGATTCGACCGCTTGAACCAGACGCCGAACCCGACCAGAGAGAGCACGATGAGCAGTCCAGCGGCGACCTGCAGTCCGGTCACGAGCCGTGTCTCGTCCCGGGTGGAGTCGAGCCGAGTCGTCGTGACGGTCCAGCCCGTCGAGTCGACCGTCGCGCTCGCTGTCGGCCCTCCGGACGCGTCCGGCATCGACGCGGAGGCGTATAGCTGTTGGTCGGCCGTCCGGATGGCGAACTCGTAGTCGGTGTCCTCGGTCAGCGTGAGCGTCTCGAAAAACGACCCGTCTCGGATGTGCAACGCGCCGTTCAGCGTTCCCACGGGTTCACCGTCCCGCGTGATCGGCGCCGAGACGGTGACGATGAGATTTCCGGTCTCCGCCTCGACCGGTTCACTGACGTAGGTCTCCCCGTCCATGGCCCGCTGGAAGTAGGTCCGGTCGCTGAAATCCTGCCCGAGTAACGCGGACCTGTTTTCCTCGGACAGCCCCCGAGACTCGATGGCCGTCATCGTCCCGTTCGCGTCGATGACCGAGATACCCTGATACGGCGTCTGGCGGACGATCCGCCGCAAGGCTGCTCGACGGCGCTCGCTCGCGTTCGCCATGAGGGGATCGCTCGCGGACAGTTCGATAGTCCGGCTTCGCTCGGCGAGCAGTCCCTCGATCTGTGTCGCGGTCGCTTCGGCGGTCGTCTCGAGAGATTGCTGTTCCTGTTCGGAGACGGCACCCTCGTAGAGTTGAAAGCCCGAGACGACCGCGACACCGAGCACTATCGCTACCAGCGCGATCACGATTGCGAACGCACGTCGAAGCCTCATCTGTCTTCTAGACCGCCCCCCACCGACCCGTTGCAGGGCGTGTCATACGAGTCCTTTCAGGAGACCACATATATATCTACATCCCGGTGTGACGCGTTTGATAACGGGCCGGGACGGAAGCGCAAACGCTTTTCACCACGCCGGACAACTCGGACGTATGCAAGAAGATCTGCTGGACATTCTGTGCTGTCCACTGGACAAACACGACCTCGAACTCGAGGCGACGGAGCGTGACGAGGAGGAGATCCTGACGGGGACACTCACCTGTACGGAGTGTGGCGAAGCGTATCCCATCGAGGACGGTATTCCGAACCTGCTCCCGCCGGATATGCGCGAGGAATCGCCGGCCTGAAGGTTTTTCTACTCGCCGGACGGACCCCAACCTGTGCCAGACACGCTGCCGGTCCACGTCAGCCGCGAGGAACTCCACAGCCTCGAGGTTCCCGCGTCCTTCGAGACGACCGGCTCGTTCGACGTGAGACTGATCAACCACGGCGAAGCCCTCCACGTCCATCTCCATCTCGACGACGACCTCTCCGAGGTCGCTGCTCTCGACGCGAGCAACCACTACGTCGACGGCAGCACCGAGCGGTACGTCCGGGTGTCGGTCGACCCACAGCGGGTCGACGGCGAGGAGCAACTCGGGAAACTGAAAGTCGTCTCGGCCTACGGCTCCCAGACGCGCTGGATCGACGTGACGGTCAGCAAGCCGGATCCGGAGGCCGACACGGTCGAAGTCGACGAATCGCTCACCAAGCCACAGCCGAAACCCGACGACCGGGAGCGATCCGTGCCGTCTGCTGTCCCGATCCTCGCGCTCGGCGGGCTGGCACTCGGGCTGGTCGCGCTGGCGACGGTACTGCTGGACGGAGCGGTCGTCTTGCTCGGCGCGCTCGTCGTGATCGGGGGCGCCCTCAGCGCCCTGTTTTTCCTGGTGCGCGACGACGAAGGGCTCTAGAGAACGCCGCGAACGAGACTGCCGACGAGCGGAGCGGCGACTCCAACGGCGACGGCGATCAGGAGGAGCTGACCGGTCGCGAGGACCGCCCATAGCGCGCCGATTGCGGCGAGATAGCCGAACCAAACCGCCAGGGCGGTGACGCCGAAGCCGAGTCCGGCCAGTAGCGCCCGCCTCAGGCTGGTCGCCACCAGCCCGACGAGTGCGCCGCCGGCGACGAGTCCGAGCCAGTGGACAGTGGCGAGTCCGAGTCCGATCGCCGTCGCCACGACCAGCCCCAGCCAGTGGACGAACGGATCGGTCCGCAACCGAGCCAGTACCGCGAGCGTCATCGCTCACCCCCGAGATACTCCGTCGTCACCTCGCCTTCGATCTCCCGGCTCAGCCGCCGATACTCGCCGTTGGCCCACTGTCGGAGTTGGCTGTCGTAGTGCTCGGAGAAGTACCGTCCGGAGTTGCCGCCGGGCAGCACCGCCAGATACGCCCCGTCGAGGTCGACCTGCATCTCCCAACTGCCGCCCCACGGTCCCCGGGTGCCGAAGTTCCTGACCGTCCAGCCCGATCCGCCCCGCGGGAGCGACTCGTAGCCCAGGAAGTCGAGTTCGGTGAGGTGGTCGATCAGCCCCGTGTGTGCGATGTCGCCGTAGGTCTCGTAGCCGCGTCGGTCGATTGTCTCGACGGCCGTCCGCAACGCCCGACGCAGCACCGGTGCCCGGCCGCCGGGGCCGAACCAGCCGCTGTCCGACGGCAGTTCGAGCAGGCGGGGATCGCCCGGGTAGTACTCCTCGCCGAGGCCCGCCTCCTCGAACGCGTCGCCGAGCAGTTCCTCGCGGTAGGCGTTCGCGAACTGCTGGAACAAAAGTGCGGCCTCCGAATCCGGCTCCATACGGTAGTCCCACCCAGAGAGCGTCTCGGCGGCCTCCTGCAGTGCCTCGTCCTCGTCTCGAACGGCCGCGGTGAGGGCGTCGACGATGGCCGCCGCCCGGCCATCGCGGACATCTCTGCCGACAGTCTGTAGGAAGGTGAGATCGAGTGGCTCGCCGGATTCGACTCGCTCGTCGAGGAGGCTGTAGATTCGCTCGCCGCGGTAGGGGGCGGAGTACGACTCGGCGAAGTAGTAGGGCAGTTCGTCGTCGGGGATGATCTGCTGGTTGGCCGTCGCGAGGTACTCGGGGTCGACGACGTGGGGTTTCTCCGCGAACGGGACGAAACCGTCCCAACTGGGGTGCTCGAACGGCTCGAACCCCTCCCACTCGCCCTCACGGGCCGACCCGTCGAAGACGCCGTCGCCGTCCAGGGCGGCGGGGTCGTCCCAGTTCACCGTCTCCCCGGAGGGTTGCCTGATCGGGTGCCGACCGACGGTGTAGTACAGCGTGTTGTCGTCCCGGTCGGCGTACAGGAAGTTCTGACTGGGAACGTCGAATTTCCGGATTGCCGACAGCGTCTCCTCGAAGGAGCGACTGCGGGTCAGTTCGTACAGCGCAATCGTCGTCTCCGTGGCCGCGTGGCCCGTCCAGGCGACGGCGACCTCCTGTTCGGCCTCCTCGACGACCGGGCCGTGGACCGTCCTGCGGACCGTGATCTCCACGTCCTCGCCGTCCGCGACCTCGATGGTCTCCTCGCGCTCGTCGAACTCCCGTCGCTCGTCGCCGTAGCGGTAGCTCTCGCCGTCGGTCTCGTAGCTGTAGAAGTCGATCACGTCGGTGCCAGCGTTAGTGAACCCCCACGCCGCGAACTCCGTTTCGCCGATGACGACCTCCGGGACGCCGGGGAAGGCGACCCCGCGAACCCGGTGGTCCGGACCGTCCAGATGCATCTCGTACCAGACCGGCGGGGCCTGCAGGCTCAGGTGGGGGTCGTTGCAGAGAATCGGGGCGTTCCCGCCGGCGAGGTCGCTGCTGACCACCCAGCTGTTCGAACCGAGGGTCTCCTGTGGCTCGAACCGGGTGAGATAGCTGACGGTCTCGGCGTCGACGGTCCCGCCCGTGGCGGCAGTGTCGGTTCCGCCCGAGTCGCTCGTGTCGTCGCTGTACAGTCGGTCGGCTTCGTCGAGTCGGTACTGTTCGTCGCGGTAGCGCTGCCGGATAATGGGCGAGTCGTGGTCCATCCGCGGCCGGTAGAGCTGATCCGCGAGTTCCGCGTCGAACTCCTCGCGGAGTAACTGGCGGCGAAGCGTCCGGAAGCTACCCGTCAACTGCCAG
Organism: Halovenus carboxidivorans; assembly: GCF_009831575.1. Classification (GTDB taxonomy): domain Archaea; phylum Halobacteriota; class Halobacteria; order Halobacteriales; family Haloarculaceae; genus Halovenus; species Halovenus carboxidivorans. Next base: position 94,561 of record NZ_WUUT01000002.1, read on the forward strand.
GCGATGATCTTCTCGACCAGCATCGAGTCCGCCGGCCGCCAGGGCTCTGGCTCGTAATCCAGCAGTTGGAACCCGATCGAGAGTCGAGCGTCGTCGTAGCCGTCGGTGACCCCCTCGCTGAACGCCTCCAGAATCGGACCGACGACGCTGTCTTCCAGGTGGTCGGCGGTCGCCTCGGCGGCCTCTCTGAACCGGAGGGTCCGGTAGAACCGATCAGACTCGACGGCGGCCTCGCCGACGACCTCGGCGAGCCGGCCGCTGTACAGCCGCCGCTGGAGATCCATCTGGAATCCCCTGTCGATGGCCTGGACGTGGCCGGCCGCGTAGTACAGCGCCTGTTCGTCGTCGGCCTCGATGTGCGGGACTCCGTCGTCGTCGTATCGAACCGTCGCTTCGCCGTACGGGCTCTCGACGCGCTCCGGGCGGTCCGGGTTCGCGGCTCCCCAGACCCCACCAGAGAACGGGGCGAACTGTTCGAGTACGTCACCGATCGGTGAGACGTACGCCCCGAGGACACCGGCACCCACGATCCCCCCGAGGACGGCACGTCTCGTCCGTTGCTCGGACATACCCCTGCTGTCTCGCCCCCTGTACGTAAGTGATCCCCTCTCGTGTCGTGGTAGTCCGGGACACGCGCGCCCGAAATCGCTCGGCTCCGCCGCCGTGTCTCCGACTCCCCCGACACCAAGAACTGCTTACATTTAAAAATCAGAACGAACAACTGGAGAGATACGGGCATCGGCGGCTGATAGTCGGTGTGTTCTCCGGATTCCGGTATTTTTAAATATCTTTCGGACGAACGGATATTTAGCTATTGCGTCGGGTGTTCCGGCGGTTCGACCCGACTATCTCTACCAATGAGTAATCCAAATACGCGGACACGAACGACAGAACAGGAACAGACGAACGAGCAGACCGACCAGTCCCTCGACTGTCCCGAGTGTGGCGGCGCCGTCGTCGCTGACGACGAACACGGCGAGACGGTCTGCCAGGACTGCGGGCTGGTCATCGAGGAGGACTCCGTCGACCGGGGTCCGGAGTGGCGCGCCTTCGACGCCAAGGAGAAAGACGAGAAGTCCCGCGTCGGCGCGCCGACGACGAACATGATGCACGACAAGGGGCTGTCGACGAACATCGACTGGCGGGACAAAGACGCCTACGGCAACGCGCTGTCGGGCAAACAGCGAAAGAAGATGCAGCGACTCCGGAAGTGGAACGAGCGGTTCCGCACCCGTGACTCCAAGGAACGGAATCTCAAGCAGGCGCTGGGTGAGATCGACCGGATGGCCTCCGCGCTGGGGCTCCCGGAGAACGTCCGCGAGACCGCGAGCGTCATCTACCGGCGAGCGCTGGACGAGAACCTGCTGCCCGGCCGCTCCATCGAGGGCGTCTCGACGGCCTCCGTGTACGCGGCCGCCCGGCAGGCGGGCGTCCCCCGCTCGCTCGACGAGATCACCGACGTGTCTCGCGTCGAGAAAAGCGAGATCGCCCGGACCTACCGCTACGTCGTCCGGGAACTCGGACTGGAGGTCCAGCCGGCCGATCCCGAGAGCTACGTCCCGCGGTTCGCCTCGTCGCTGGGCCTCTCGGAGGAAGCCGAGCGCCGCGCCCGCGAACTGCTCCAGAACGCCAAGGAGAAAGGCGTCCACTCCGGTAAGTCGCCGGTCGGACTGGCCGCCGCTGCGGTCTACGCCGCCGCGCTGCTGACAAACGAGAAGACGACACAGGCCGCGGTCAGCGAGGTCGCAGACATCTCCGAGGTGACGATCCGGAACCGCTATCACGAACTGCTCGAAGCCGAGCAGGACATTCCGATCGCCTGATTCCGCGGGGAGTATTCACCGCTGATAACTGTAACAGTACACTTATTCTGTTCCGCTCGCGGACCTGAAACATGGCCTCTGATTCCGGTACGAGCGGGAGCACTGCGGATATCGACGACGCGGAACTCGGGCAGGCGATCGACGAACTGCTGTCGACCTCCGAGGAAGTTGCGACCAGCACCGAACAGATCAGCGACCTCGCGGACGAACAGTCCGAAACCATGCAGGACGTCTCCAGTGAGGTCGCGAATCTCTCGGCGACCGTGGAGGAGGTCGCATCGAGCGCGAACCAGGTCAAGGCGGTCAGCAACGACGCCCGCGCGCTGGCCGACGAGGGACGCGGGATCGCTGACGACGCAATCGAGGCGATGGAGTCAGTCGACGAGGCCAACACCGCCGTCTCCAGGGATGTCGAACAACTCCGCGAGCGGATCGACGAGATCGACGAGATCGTCGACGTGATCAACGAGATCGCAGACCAGACGAACATGCTCGCGCTGAACGCCTCCATCGAGGCCGCCCGGGCCGGCGAGGCCGGCGAGGGCTTCGCCGTCGTCGCCGACGAGGTGAAGTCACTGGCCGAGGAGTCTCAGGAAAACGCCTCCGAGATCGAAACCCTGGTCTCGAACATCAAACAGGACATGCGGGAGACTGTCGAGAGCCTCGACGACGCCAGCGAGCAGGTCGAGCACGGAATCGCACAGGTCGACGAGGCGGTCGATATCCTCAAGCGGATCGACGAGGCCGTCAGCGAGGCCGCACAGGGCGCCGAGGAGGTCGCCGCGGCGACCGACGATCAGGCCTCTAGCACCGAGCAGGTGGCGAGTATGATCGACACGACCGCGGCGAACGCCGCCGAGGTCGCCGAGGAGATCAGCGACATCGCCGACGCGAACCGCCAGCAGACCGCGATGATCGAACAGCTCCAGTTGATGGTCAACGAGCGGTAGCTACGGACGGACGGACGAACCGCCGACCTGCTGCACACGTCGCTCGACCGACTCTGTCGCCGTCTCCGGACACTCCACCCGTACGTAGATGTCCTCCCCGTATTCGAGTTCTCGAACCGACGTTCGGTCGTACAGCCACGACAGCACCGCCTGTCCGTCGTCGGTGTACGGCAGCCTGACCGCCAGTTCGCTCGTAGGCAGGACGGATCGGAGCCGCGCCCGGAGCTCTTCCGGGGGGTCGTCGAAGCCGCGAGAGGGAACCCGCAGACGGGTGCCGTCGAAGTCGCTCTGCCCCGGTAGCCCCCCGACATCCCCGACGGTGAGCACCACGTCTGCTCGCTCGACGGCGGCCATCGTCCCCGGAGTTGCCGTCCGGAGCCACTCCGGCCCGCCGGCGAACAGCCCCGGCGTGTCCGTCACCGCGAGTTCGTGCGGCCCGACCGTCGTCGTCGCGGTTGTCGGCGTCGCCGGACGGAGGGGTCCGGTCGACTCCGCCTCACCGGTCAGCCCGGCCCAACAGTCGGCCGACTCGGGGACGGAACTGAGGACGGTGACGTACGCGTCGACGCCAGTGTAGCTCTCCGAGATCTGACGACGCTGTGTCTCCTGACGCTGCGTGAGTCGCTCGGCGGCGCGGTCGCAGGCGCGTTCCGCTTCCGCGACTGCGCCGTCCTCGCCGGCCGGCGCTGTCGTCTGCTGGTCACGCCGTCTGCGGCGGGCGCGACGACGGTCGATGCGATTGTCCCGGAGCGTCAGCCGGGCCGCCGCGACGGGGTTGCCCCCTTCGGAGAGCCGTTCCCAGACGACGCCGCGCCGGTCGCGGACCGTCACGTCGGGGAGTGCCGACGTGAGGTCGACCATCTGTCCCTCGTGGGCGATGCCGTCGACTGCGACCCGCGTGATGTCGTCCTGTTCGATCCGCTCGCTGAGACTCTCGACCAGTCCGGGTGGGAGGTGATACCGGTTGTCCGCCGGCCGGTCGCGGACCAGCGACTCGACGACCTCGGAGGACGCAGAGACGATGCGCTCGAACCCCGGCGTCAGCGAGCCCTCACGGGTTGCGAGCAGCGCCCTCTCGGCCATTATTCGCACTGGGGACCAGAGACTCATGAGCGTAGCCATCGAAGCGGTGAAACCCACACAGTCCAACGCGGGGGTATGTATCTCGGTGTCGACGGCTGTCCCGACGGCTGGATCGCGGTCGCATACTCCGAAGACGAGTTCGAGGGTGCGGAGTTCCATCGGACGCTTCGAGCGCTCTGGGGGGCCAACCGCGACGCCGAACGGATTCTGGTCGACGTGCCGATCGGACTGCGGACCGAATCGAGCGAGCCGCGCGCCTGCGATACGGCCGCCCGGGAACGACTCAGCCCGCATCGGCACAACAGCGTCTTCCCGACACCGATCCGTGCGGCCGCCCACGAGAAGAGTTACGAGGCCGCAAAAGCCACCCAGGAGGCCCGGACAGACGGCAGTCTCAACCGACAGAGCTGGGGAATCGCGCCGAAGATCGCCGAGGCCGACGACCTGCTCCGGGACTCGTCGGCCGCCCGCGACCGACTCCGGGAGTGTCACCCGGAAGTCTGTTTCTGGGCTTTCGCCGGGCGGCCGATGCGGTACTCCAAGACCGCTGACCCGCGACGGGCATACTGGGAACGGGTGAACGTCCTGCGGTCGCGGGAACCGGCGGTGTACGACCACATCTGGGCCGCAACCGAGCAGTCCTACGACGGCGAGTTCTCGACGGACGATCTGATCGACGCCTTCGCCGTCGCGCTCACTGCCCGCGGCGACGAGAGCGGACTCCGGACCTTGCCCGAGGCGCCGGAACGCGACGAGACAGGACTCCCCATGGAGATCGTCTACCGGCCGGCGGAGTAGCCGAACCACACACTCATTTTGCTCGCGCCCCTTGAACGTCTATGACAGAGCGGACGTACCGATGCTCGAACTGTCTTGAGTGGACTGTGACGCGGGACTTCGACGTCTCGCATCTCTCGATCACCTGCGGGGAGTGCGACGAGTTCGCCCGCTTCATCAACGACGACGTGTTCGAGCAGTACCGCGCCTTCGAGGAGACGCCGCCGGAGCATCTGAACTGGGAGAAACTGAGCCGCGCGGAGAAGTTTCTGGTGAGCAACGGCGTCGTCCGTGAAGGGAGATCAATCGAGGACTTCGAGATTGAAGAGGCCTAAGCGCCCCTCCGAACCGGCAGATCAACAGCTCCGGGTTCCCGGCCGAATCGGCACCACTTTTAGGACGCTCGCGAGTAGGACAGGTATGACACTCTCCTTCGAGGAGTTCGTACTCGCGGCCAGCACGGCCGACCTGAGCGAGGAGCCGGCGGCGCGGGAGGCCGCCGACGCCGTCGAGTACCGCATGGATCTCGCGGAGAACGGCTTCGAGGGGCTGGCGGCGTACGACGGGGACCTGCCGCTGATCGTCACCGACCGCGTCGAGTGGGAGGGCGGGGAGTCTCCGGACACCGCGGACCGGATCGACCGACTGGCCCGGGCCGTCGACGAACCCGCAGTGGCCGCCGTCGATGTCGAACTCGCCGCCGTCGAGGAGTGTGCGCCCGTGATCGAGGCCGCCGAGGGAACGGACGTGTCGGTCATCGTCTCCGTCCACGATTTCGAGGTGACACCGCCCCGAGAGGAATTCGAAGCGAAACTGGAAACGGCGTGCACACACGGCGATATCGGAAAGCTCGCGGTCACCGCACACTCCCGGTCGGACGTGTTGGACCTGCTGGCGGCCACCCACGAACTGAGTCAGGCCGGAGAGACCGTCGCGACGATGGCGATGGGCGAGGCGGGCCGACACTCCCGGGCCGTCGCGCCGCTGTACGGGTCGCGGATCGGCTACGCGCCGGTCGATCCCGACGAGGCGACCGCGCCCGGCCAGTACCACCTCGAACGGCTTCGCTCGCTCGTCGAGGCACTGCAGGACGACGAGTAACACGTTTTGAGCTCCGCTAAGCCGCTCAGAGAGCGCCAGCACGACGACGGAAGATTGAACACCGAGGGCAGTCCCATAGTAGGTAGTGGCAACCGAGGACACCGACCCCGGCTACTCCCGCAAGCGGCCGTGGTTCGCCGTCGTGTTGACGATGTTCGTGCCCGGACTCGGGCACCTCTATCTGCGACTGTGGGGGCGGGCAGCCCTGTGGGCCGGACTGACGGCACTCGGACTCGTTCTCGCGGTCCCCGGTGAGAACTGGCCGGACTCGCTTTCGACCGAGGCCCTGCTCGCGCCGTTTCAGTCGTTGCCGTTCGAGTCGATTGTCCTCCTCTCGGGTGTGCTCGCGCTCTGTATCGTCGACGTGTATCTGATGGCGCTGCGCCGCAACGAGCTACTCGAACGCTCCGAGCGGGTCGCGGCCGGCGAATCTCCCCAACAGTGCCCGAACTGCGGGAAGGAACTCGATCAGGACATCGACTTCTGTCACTGGTGTACGACCGAAATCCGAGCCGACGGCGACGAGTGAACAGTTCTCTCTCGGGTATATTCATCCCGTCGGATTGACGTACAGCCCCGGCTCTCGATTCGTATCGGGGCGGTCGCCGCCGGCCGTGAACGCGACAGTCGACATGCTCTGTGCGGACTCCCACGGCGCCCCAACAGTCTTGCTGTCGGCCCTCGAACCACAGGCCGTGCGTCCCGAGTACCGCGACGGACTGCTCGCGATCTGTGGACTCGTCGTTCTCGTCGGGTTCGCGGTGCTGACAGAAACCGCCGATCAGTTGTTCGCTCCGGCGGGAGCTCTCGGCGGGGTCGCCGTAGCTGTGGCGCTCGAAGCGGTCTTTCTCCGGTATCCGTCCCGGGCGCTCGGAGTGTGGGAACAACGCGGGGTCCCGCTGGCCGGTCTGTGCATCGTGCTCGTCGCCGGGGCTGTCGGCGTCCAACTGGCCCCGTGGCTGATAGCCGTCCCCGTCTGGGGGGTGTTCACGTACCTGGCGCTGCTGGGCTGTGTGTTGGTCGGCGTCGGAAATCCGGTGTCCGTGCTGTCGAGAGCCGAGGAGTGACGGGCGTCTGGCGCAGTCGGTCTACTTCTCGATGATGCTCTCGTCGACGGCCTCGCCGAAGTGCCGGGCGGTGTCCTCGTAGTAGATGAGCACGTCGTCGCCGGCTTCGAGGTCCGTCACCGCCGTCCGGCCGTCGCGGGTCCGGAGCTTGATCGTCTCGGCGTTTTGGATCAGCGTCTCGATCCGGTCGCCGTCCGCGGTCTCCGCCTGGACCCGGAACATCGGCCGTTTCTCGATTTTCGAGCGGCCGACGATGGCCTCGCGGGTGTTGCCGTCGATGTCGACAATCTGGACCTCGTCGCCGCTTTGTAGCTCGGAGAGGTAGCTCGTCTCGCCGCCGGGGGATCTGACGTATGCGTGGACGGCGCCGGCGTTGACGCGGAACGGCCGCGAGGCCACGTACGGCGACTCCGCGGTTTCCGCGTGGACGAAAAACAGCCCGCGGGACATCGACCCGACGAGCATCCCCTCGTCGTGATCCATCAGCGACCCGGTGTCGATGCAGACCCGGTCGGCCGAGCCGGTCTGTTCGATGGTCGTCACCTCGGCGTACTCCAGATCCAGCGTCTCCCGGTCGACCTCGTCGCGGACCTCGACCGTCCTGCGGATCTCGTCGGGGTCGTCGGTGTCGAGTAAGACCGCGTCGGCCCCGAGTTCCAGCGTTTCGTACGCGGTTCGGGCCTCCTCGGCGGTCCGGACCCCCGCGATCAGTTCGGTCTCCTCGCCGATGCGGGCGATCAGGTTCTCCAGCGGAATGATCTGCCAGTCGCTGCCGATGATGATGGTGTACTCGGCCTCGCGGGCCACCTCCTCGGCGAAGGTCTCGTATTCGGTGTCGAGGATCCGGACGTAGCCGCCGTAGTCCATCCCGTCGTCCCGGCGCAGCGCCGAGAGATCGGCCGAACCGGAGTAATCCGACGGGAGATCGACGGTGCCGTCGCCCTCGCCGTCCTTGCCGACGATCGTGGCGTCGGGTTCGACGGTGTCCTCCTCGGCTTCCATGACGTGGACGTCACCACCGGCGAACGCCGCCACGTTCACCTCACCGAGTTCGCGGACGCGTTCGACGTCCGACTGGTCGACGAGCACCCAGTCGACGCCGGCCTCCAGGCCGGCGGTGATCCGCCGTTTCCGTTGCTCCCAGTCACCGACCTCGTCGTCGGCCTTGAGCCAGACAGCACGTGTCATGTGGATACGCTCGCGTCGGTGTGGCTTGAACGTGGCGGATTACCACGACGACTACTCTTCCAGGGCCGCTGTCACGACCGCTGACCGGGACGGGTAGCCCCGACTGGCCCGGTACTCGTCTAACTCCGCCAACAACTCCTCGGGGAACTCGACGTCGAGTTCGACGTGGTCGCTCGTGGTCATACTATCGCCGTCGACAGCGACAAAAATAAGCTTTCTGTGGCCGTCTGACACGCGGCTGACGCCGCGAGCACGCTTTGTTCATCGCGCCGAAGTCCGGCCCGTTCAGCGAGTATTTGATCCACGTCCGTCGGCTCAAAGACCTGTTACACCGACCGATTCCGGACTCGGACGCGGCTAAAAGAGCCATTTGTCCCGCAGGTACTGTTTTTTATACGGCTGTTGTAGCCGGAGACACGAGCCATGAGTAGTATCTTCCCGTTACGGGAGACAGTGAGCCGAGACGAGCAGGGCGGTCCCCGCCTCCTCGACCTCGAGGACGACGCCGCCGACGAGATTTTCGAGGCGCTCTCTGCGAGTACGACCAGAGAGATCTTTCTCGCCTTGCACGACCAGCCACAGACGGCGTCCGATCTCGCGGACGCGACAGAGACCTCGGTGCAGAACGTCCAGTATCACCTCAACAAGCTCGAAGACGTAGATCTGATCGAGGCGGTCGATACGTGGTACTCCGAGCGTGGCTCGGAGATGGACGTGTACGCACCGACCGACGAGGCGCTCGTCCTGTTCGCTGGCCAGGACAAGGAACGGTCGATCCGGTCGATATTCAACCGCCTCGTGGGTGTCGCAGGCGTGCTCGCACCGACCAGTCTGCTGGTCGCCTGGGCCGCAAGCAAGCTCTACACGGAACCGGAGCCGACGACCGTCGACGACCTCAAAACGGAGGGCGGCGAGGAAGTCGGCGTACGGACGGTCGACCCGAGCCAACAGCCGGAGCCCGGTGGTAACGAGATCGGAATCGCCTCCGAGGAGCCGACAGCCAACGAGACCATCCTCGACGGCAACGAGACCGACGTCGTCCTCGACCAGAACCTGACTGAATCCCCGCTGTTGGTTACCGACGGCGGGAACGCGACACAGCTCTCGAACGAGACTGTCTCCTCGTCAGCCGATCTGATGGGGATCGACCCGGCGCTGGCGGCTGGACTCGCGTTTTTCTGCGGCGGACTGTTCGTCCTCACGGCGCTGTGGATCTGGTACGGAAGCCCGGAGTGACGGATCGGCCCACCCGGAGGGAGGTCACTCCGCAATCGCGGCGTTGACTACGGCACCGACGACCAGGATCAAGGCGCCGAAGTACAGCCACAGCAAGAAGAGTACGACGGCACCGATAGCGCCGTAGGCCTGGTACTGTCCGGCCCGGACGGCGTATAGCTCGAAGGACTGTCGCAGCACCACCAGCCCGATCACGGCGACGGCGGTTCCCGGCAGAACGTCGAGGACGGGTCGCCGGACCGGCGGTAACAGGTAGTACAACGGGAGGAGGATAGTTCCGAGACTGGAGAGTACGAACAGCCAGCCGATGACGCGGGGGACCGGTCCGGCAGTGAGCCTGCCGATGACGACCTGAGCGGCCCCCAGTCCGGCCGCTCCGACGCTGATGACGACCAGCACGACGAGTCCGTTCTGGATCTGTTCGAGCAGCGGCGTCGATCCGTCGAGTCGGTAGATCTTGTCGAACGCGATGTCGATTGCGCGGATCACCTTCAGCGTGCTCCACAGCAACAGCAACGCACCGACGAGAGAGATTCGGGCGAGGCCGCTGGCGTCGGTCAGCGCGGCGGTGAGGATCGCGCTGCCCTCCGCCGAGAGATACTGCCCGACCGTGCCGACTACGCGAGCGGCGAACTGTTCCCCGCCGATCAGCGAGCCGACAGCGACGATCAAAAGCGTCGCCGGGATGAGCGAGAGAAAGGCGAAGAAGGCGATACTCCCGGCGAGAAACGAGATGTCCCGGCGGACGGCCAGGGCAACGATTCGGCGGAGCAGTCCAACGGCCTGTGTCCGGTCCATCGTCTGTTGGGCAGGCTACCCGCCGGATCGGTATGAGAAGGTGGCACCTATCGGAAATAAGCCGGTCGTATCTCCCACAGTACTATAGTGGTCGGTAATCGATACGCAGATAGGGTCAATCGAGATGGTTGACACATCGATTCGCACGCGCGCGTCCGAGAACGCGTCCGGAATCGCCGCCGTCGTCGTGACCGGGACGTGGCTGGCGCTTTTGATGCTCGATTTTTCGAGCGAACTCTGGCTCGCCGTGATGCTGTTCGGATATATCGCCGTCGTCCCTATCGTCTCGATGCTGTTCGAGGAGGACGAGGAGTCGTCGACGGCGGACAGCGGCTCCGCCGGGACACAGCAGACCGCGGAGAGTGAGAGCACGGACGAGGCGTTACAGCGACTCCGGCAGCGGTACGCGGACGGCGAACTCACGGAAGATCAGTTCGAGCGAAAACTCGAACGGCTCCTCGAAACGGAGACGCTCGAAGACGTCGAACGGCGCTCGCCCCGAACGGAATCGACCGACGAATCGTCGGCCACGGCACGGGACAGTCGGACCGCAGAACGGCTCTCGAATCGCGAGACAGAGCGGAATTAGAGTGGTTTCTCCATCTCGACGTGGACGATGCCGGCCTCCTCGAACTCGTCGCTCGTCACCTCGTACCCCAGGTTTCTGTAGAACTCGACGACCTGCTTCTGTGCGTGCAGGCGCGTGCGCTGACAGCCCTGCGTACGGGCTTCCGATTCGATCAGTGCCATGAGTCGACGGCCCAGTCCGTTGCCGCGGTACTCTTTACGGACCGCGACCCGTTCGGGTTTGCCGTACTCGTCGTCCGGAACCCGGAATCGGGCGGTGCCGGCGGCGGTGTCGCTGTCGGCGTCGATGATCACGAAATGTACTGCGTCCTCGTCTTTGCCGTCCATTTCGAGGGCTTCGTCGACGTCCTGTTCGTCGATGAAAACAGCGCGGCGTACCGCAAACGCGTCTTCGAGACTCCCTGCGCCCGGAATCCGTCGAACGTGATACGACATTGTGCCGGGCTACTGCCCGGAGTACACTGACTCTTACGCAGTCAGTTTTCGTCGGGGCTGTAGTTCGGCGCCTCGTCGGTGATGACGACGTCGTGTGGGTGACTCTCCTGCTGGCCGGCCGAGGAGACGCGGACGAACTCCGCGCGTTCCTTGAACACCGGAATCGATTCCGCGCCGACGTAACCCATCCCGGACTGCATGCCGCCGACGAGTTGACGGAGTTCGGACTCCAGAGTTCCCTTGTAGGGGGTCGCCGCCTCGACACCTTCGGGGACGAACTCCTCGTCCTCGTCCTCGTCTTTGAGATAGCGGTCGCCGCCGCCGGACTGCATCGCGCCGACGCTGCCCATTCCGCGGTACTGCTTGTACTTCTTGCCGTTCATCGTGATGACGCGGCCGGGCGCTTCGTCGGTCCCCGCAAAGTACGACCCCATCATCACGGCGTCCGCGCCCGCGGCGATGGCCTTGATCGCGTCGCCGGAGTACCGGATACCGCCGTCTGCGATCACCGGCACGTCGTGCTGGTCGGCCACGTCGGCGACCTGCGCGATGGCGGTGATCTGGGGCATCCCGGCCCCGGTGACGACTCGGGTCGTACAGATCGATCCCGGGCCGATGCCGACCTTGACGCCGTCTGCGAAATCGATGACGTCCTCGGCGGCCTCTCGGGTCCCGATGTTCCCGACGACGACATCAGCATCGACCTCCGCTTTGATCTCGCGAGCGCTCTCGATGACGTTCGCGTTGTGCGCGTGTGCACAGTCGATGAAGAGCACGTCGACACCCGCGTCGTCGGCGGCCTGAGCGCGGTCCATCTCGAAGGGACCGACTGCCGCGCCGGCGCGGAGGTGGCCGTCGTGGTCCCGGACCGCGTTGTCGTACTCGCGGCGCTGGAGGATACCCGCCATCGTCATCAGGCCGGTGAGGCGGTTGTCCTCGTCGACGATGGGGACCCGCTCGATTTTGTGCTCGTACATCAGTTCCAGCGCCTCACGGGGGCTTACGTCCTCGCCAGCCGTGATGACCTCGTCGGTCATCGCCTCCCGGACCTCGTCGCTCTCGCCGACTTCGAGGTACGGCCGGATGTCCGTCCCGGAGATGATCCCGAGGACGTTGTCCTCGTCGTCGACGACCGGTGCTCCGGAGACGCCCGCCTCGTTCATCATCTGGTCGACCTCTCTGACGGTCTGTTCGGGATCGGCCGTCACGACATCGCGGATGATGAGTTCGTCGGCCTGTTTGATGCGCTCGATTTCGGCGACCATCGTCTCGATGTCCATGTTCCGGTGGAGGACCCCGAGACCGCCGTGGCGGGCCATCTCGATGGCCATCTCACTTTCCGTGACGGTGTCCATCGCCGCCGACAACACGGGGATGTTGAGTCGGACGTTCTTCGAGACGCGAGTCGTCGTATCGGCTTCGTCGGGTTCGATAGCGCTCTCCTTCGGACGCAGGAGTACGTCGTCGAACGTCAGCGCCTCCGGAACCCGGAGTTTCTCTGAGAAAGGCTCGGAATTGTTCGCCATGTAAGCCGTCCGACTCCGGCGCTGAAAAACGTTGCGAGATGGACTGCAGTTCGGGATCTCGGTCGAGTGTGGGCAAACCGCACGCCAGCAGCCACCAACGGTGTATGGTATTAACCCACAGTTACGGAGCTACATTGCACGAGTCTGTACACAATTACCCCGAACTGACCAACGAATGCCAACTGTTGGCGTCGGTTCGTGGCGTGTGTGTCCGCTTCTCACGCAATCATTTTAACCGGTAAAACAATATAATGAAACATGTACTCCGTTCGTCCCACCAGCGGAGGGAGCGCCCAGCAGACGAGTTTCGCGTACAGCGTGCCGAAGAGATTCACAGTGGGACACAATTTCACAACGGAGTGGCCGAATTTCGGGGCGTGGTGGCAGTCGTCCACCGGTCGCAGCGCGGACGGCCCCGGAGCCCGCGCCGGGGGCGGAGAGTACCCACGGCTACGGGTGAGGGCCGCCGATAGCGTATGAGTAGCTCCAGACACCCGCGTGCGCTCAACGTCGAGCGGTGGGTGAGCAGTTCGACTCGGCTGCTCGCCATCGTGATGGCGCTGCCGCTGTTCGACGGCGTCTTCGTCGCGCTCGTTCTCGGCGGCGCGCTGGATACCATCGTCGGCATCGTCGAGGTCGGACTGCTGGTCTTCGGCGGGAGCGCGATGGTCGCGGTGATCCTCGCCGAGATGGACGAGAGCCCGCGCGAACAGGCCAAAATCGTGCTGACGGTCGGGGCCGTTCTCGTCACCGGAGCGGCGATACAGGCCGCGCTCGCCCCGACGCTGGCGACGATGCTCGATATCGCCGTCTTCGAGCGCTTCGCGGCGCTGGTGATCCTCTCGGTCGCGGCGTCGACGGCGAGTTCCCGCGTCGGGGAGTACCTTCCCGGCCCGGGGATCATCATCCTGCTCGGTCTCGTCGCGAGTCTCTCCCCGTCGAACGTCGCGTTCACCGTCCAGACCGAGCCGTTGCTGATTGCGCGCGCGATGGGCGCTGCCGGCGTCGGCGTCGGGTTCGCCCTCGTGTTGGCACTGACCAGCCCGTGGCTGCGCAACGCCGTCGAACTCGACCGGTTCCGGTTCGGGAGCGCCGTCGCCCTCGGCGTGCTCTCGCTGTCGGTGCTCGGTGTCCTCCCGAGCGAGGCCCCCGTCGCGCTGCTCGTCCTCGTCGTGACGGCAGTGCTGGCGTTCGACCCCGGCAGTGCACGCGAACGGGACGCGGTCTACCACCCCGACGACATCGACATCACGGCGGCGATGTCCGACGGCGGACAGGAACAGGGCCTCGACACGACCACCCCGTCCGATCCGAGCGAGCAGACCCAGGCACCAGATCCGGAGCCCGACGAGCGGCAGGAACGGCTCCCCTGGCTGTGAGCGAGCGCCAACTCTTAGGACCGGGAGTGCCAGGTACAGATATGGCCGACAATCGCGTTGTGCAGGGGCGTATGGTCACTCCCAACAAGCTCGCGGAACTCATCGAAGGCGACGACGTGATGGACGCGGAACCCATCTCCGACGCCGACCGCACGTGTCCCGACTGCGGCGGCGACGTGCTGGAGGTCGGGTACATGCCGTCGGCGATGGAGTTCGTCACCGGCTGGAAGTGCCAGGAGTGTGACTGGAGCGAGACGGACCGGGACTGACCCGCAACCGAAATCCATTTAGGAGAACTTACCCAACGTGTGTCTGCGGGCTCGTGGCCTAGTCCGGGAAGGCGGCTGACTCCAGAGGCTACGTGCCAGGGACGAAACTCCAGCTGATATACTGAGCGGACGGCTGATCACCGACCGCGCTGATGACCCTCTGGAGTTCCGAGGCACACACCGGAGATATCAGCCGATCGGGGGTTCAAATCCCTCCGAGCCCATTCCGTTCTTCAACCTTACGCAGGGTTTTACCAACAGGTTCGTCCAGCGGTTCAGGGGGTGGTCCGCGTGAGTATCGAATCCATCCCCTTCGACCCGGATCACTGCCGTTACTGCGGTAAGACCATCGAAACCGAGGGGCAACCCTGTCCAGCGCAGACTAAGGGGGTGTGTCGGCCGTGAGTACCGACGAGTCGACCCCGGACACCGCCACCATCGAAACGACGACCAGCCCGCTCACCTTCCCCGACGGCTTCGAGATGGGCCAGTCGTGGCAGCGGGCGCAGACCGAGCGAAATCGGGGCGGCTGGATCAACGACGCCGAGCGCATGGTCTGGTTCGACGACGAGCAGGACGAGCGAGCCGTCCGGGCGCTCGGCGACGTTCGGCAGACGCACCTTTCGCGGAGGTGGTGGACGTGACGGCCTCGCAGACGGGTCTTTTCGACTACGAGCCGGACACGCCCGAGGATATCATCGAGCGCGTTCAGACGGCCGCACAGGACGCACTCGACGCGCAGGGGGTAACTGTCGATGTCTGAGTGCTGTCCCTACTGCGGCCGCGAGTACGAGACGCCAACCGGCCTGTACACTCACGCGCTGACCGAGCACCGGGCCGCCGTGCTCTCGGTCTGGACCGACGAGCACGGGATCAGCCCGACCCAGACCGGCCAGCAGTCGCTACGCGAGGTGACAGCATGAAGGGCTACTACGCCGTTCTCATCAACACAGAGACCGGGACGAGCGTTTGCTTTGGTCCCGTGAGATCGCACTTGGCGGAAGGGACTGCCGCCCGAGCAGACGAACGAGACGATCTCGTAACCGGCGTTGTCGGTCGTCGAGACGGCGGTGTGCGAGGTGGTCAGGCGTGACCCCGACAGCCGCAGACTCCGGCCCCGAAGACATGCCGATCTCGAAGGCTGTTGATCGGTTCATCCGCAAGCGCAGGACCGACGCTGCCGACCGAACACTTCGCTCGTACCGGAGTCGTCTTGGCCAGTTCGCCGGCTGGTGCGACCAGCAGGGCATCGAGACGATTGGCGAGCTGACCGCGTGGCACATCGACGAGTACGACATGTACCAGCGCGAGCAGGGCGCGGCCCCGACGACGATCAAGGGCCGCCTATCGACGCTGTCGGTCTTCCTGGAGTACTGCGCGAACATCGGCGCTGTCGACGAGGAGCTACCCGAGAGTATCGACGTGCCGACGCTCTCGGCCGAGCAGGAGCAGAGTGAGGAACGACTCGCCGAGGAGGATGCACTCGCGGCGCTGTCGTTCTTCCGCGACTCTCGAATCTACTTCGGGAAACCGATGCATGCCTTCCTCGAAATCGCTTGGCACACCGGCGCTCGGATGGGTAGCCTTCTCGCCCTCGATCTCGGCGACTACAACCCGGACGAGCAGTACGTCGAGTTCGTCCACCGGCCGAGCACGGACACGCCGCTGAAGAACAAGACGGACGGCGAGAGACTGGTCGGACTGGCCGATCCGGTCTGTGAGGCGCTGAATGTCTACATCGACCGCGAGCGGTACGACAAGCGCGACGAGCACGGCCGAGAACCGCTGTTCTGCGCGAGACAGGGCCGCCCGTCGTTCTCGACGGTCCGGGCGTGGTCCTATCAGGCTACGCAGCCGTGCCTGTGGGACGAGTGCCCCCACAGTCGCCGCCGCGAGTCCTGTGAGTGGACCCAGCGGACACACTTGAGTAAGTGCCCGTCGTCGAGGTCGCCGCACCGAGTCCGAACGGGTAGCATCACATGGCAACTGAACCGCGGGCTGGATATCGAGATCGTCGCCGAGCGGGTGAACGCGAGTCCGTCGGTGATTCGGAAGCATTACGATCAGGCGACCGGCCGCGAGGAGTTCGAGGAGCGACGACGAGCCGCGGAGACGGCTCTCGACATCGACAACAACGAGGAAGACAACGATTCATGACCCGAGATATCAGAAACTCAGAACACCCGAGTACAGTGCTGCAAAACGTCAGCTACGGCGTTCCCTCCGAGCCCACTAACTTCTGCCGCGAACTACTGTGGGCGGAAAGTATAACACGAGATGGATTGGGACACAAACCAGCGAGAGCAATACACATGTTCTGCGCTGTAAGTCACCCATAACGACGACGGGAGTCTCCTTCCCATTGTGTGTGCCGGATCAAACGACGAACGCTGAGAAACTCGACAGAGATGCTGTCGCCGATCGGCTGACGGATCTCACGGAGGAACTCAGGGCTGGGGAGAACGTGACCGTCAGTGTTGGCAACAAGGACATGGTACTCACTCCGCCGGAAACAGTCGGGTACAAAATCGACGTGATCAAGAAACAGTCGCGGTTCCGCGGGAACCATGAAACCGTCAGAATCGAGATCGACTGGAAACCTCGGTGACCGCCTGTCTGGCTCTCCTGATCACCCCTACTGCGCGTCGACGACAGCCACTCCGGCGAGGTTCACGATGTCCCTCATCTCGTTGCCACGCTGGGAGACGTGACCGGCTTATCCATCCCAACGAGTATCGGTCCGACGGCGTCGGCATCACCTAGTCGGTGGAGGTGTTTGTAGCCGATGTTGCCAACTTCGAGGTTCGGGAAAACGAGCACATTCTCCGGGTCGTCTAGCTCGGCGAACTCGTAGGTTCCGGAAGCATCTCGTTGACGATAGCGGTGTCTGCCTGCATCTCCCCGTCAACGGGGAAATCAGCCGTCTCGTCCTTCTGCAGTCGACGGGCGGCCTCGCATGGCTCTCGAGTCCCGTCGTTGTCGACGGTCCCGAAGTTGGAGTACGAGAGCAGCGCCACTCGCGGCTCAACGTTGAACTGTCTGGCGAGGCTGCGGTGTGGCGAGTGACTTCGTCCAACACGTCTGCCGTTGGGTTCTGGTTCACAGTGGCGTCGGCACAGAACACCACGCGGTTTTGGAAAGTGAGCATGTAGACGCCGGCCGCGTAATTGTCGTCAGGAGCGGTTCCGATCACCTGCAGCGGCGGCCGGAGTGCGGAGGGGTAGTGATGAGTCAGGGCGGTCAGCAGCGCGTCGGCGTCAGCGGTCTCCACCATCGCACTGCCGAGGTAGTTGCTGGCCTGAATCAGATCGTCGGCTTCACGGCGGGTCACACCCTTTCGCTTGCGGAGTTCGTACAAGCGGTCGGTGTACGCATCGAAGTTGTCTTCACCCGGATCGACGATTTCGGGGTTGTAACTCAGCCCGAGTCGCTCCATCTGCGCACATATTTCCCTCCGCTCGCCGACGAGCACAGCCGATGAGCACAGGGTCGGCGATGCCTATCAACTGGTAGGCGGCCCGGATCATCTTCTCGTCGTCGCCCTCCGCGAGCACGACTTGCTTCGGATCACTTTTCGCTTTGTTGAGGAAGACGCGTTTCATCTCGCGGGATTTGCCGAGGCGAGCTTCGAGTTCCTCGACCTAAGCATCGATGTTGATCGATCTGCGGGCGGCGCCGGGAACGTCTTTCATAGGGAGTTTGGCCAGCGCCTCGGTCCTGGCGACTTTCATCTCTTCGTTGATCTCGGTGGCTCGAACGTCCAGCGCACCGCAGGACGGAACGGAAAGCCCACACGTTGTTGACTTGATTCGGGTAATCTGACCGACCCGTCGCCGTGATCACGCCGTCGCGGGCCGCCTTCGCCTGCCCGTAGCCAATCTCCGGTTCAGGGTTCGCCATCGCGAAGATGATCGGATTGTCGGCCATCGAGCGGACCATCTCCTCGTCGACGATCTTACCGACGGTCCAACGAAGACGTTTGCGCCCGATATGGCGTCGGCGAGATCACTGGGCGGTCGATTACTGGCGAACTCGCGGGTGAATTCGTTCAGATCTCCCGTCTCAGCCCGCTGCTCTGTCAGGATCCTGTCGATGTCACACGTCGTGATGTTCTCCCGTTGGACCCCCAGCGAGACGTAGAATCTGGCGGTAGCGGTCGCGGCAGCACCGGCCCCGGCGAAGGCCACATCGAGATTCGACACATCCTTCTCAGCGAGATCGACCGCGTTGAGCAGCGCGGCGTCGGAGATGATTGCAGTGTCGTGCTGATCATCGTGGGACACGAGGATATCTAACTGGTCGGAGAGACACCGTTCGACTTCGAAACACTCGGGGGGCGCGGTGTCCTTGAGGTTGATTCCGCCGAACGTCGGCTCCGACGTCGCAGTCAAACGGACCATTTCGTCAGCGTCGTCCGCTTCTATTTCTACTCGAACATGTCGATATCGGCGAATTATTTGAAGAGCACGCCTTTACCCTCCATCATAGGCTTAGATGCTTCGGGTCCGATGTCGCCCAGCCCCAACACTGCTGAACCGTTCGAGACGACGCCGACGGGGTCGCCTCTGGCAGTATACGTGAACGCCTGTTCCGTGTCGTCGGCGATTCGCTCACAGGGGGCGGCGACGCCGGAGGAATACGTCAGCGAGAGGTCTCACTGGGTGTCCGTCGGCTTGGTCGTCGAAATCTCTATCTTTCCTGGTAGATCACTGCTATGAAACCCTAACGCGCCTTCTTTCAGTTCCATAGCGGAGTATCCACTCCTGTGATAATAAAGCGACACCCGTTTTGCTTGAGTGGAGCCGCTGAGTTCGTTCTGGGAGATTCACTCGGAAAAAAACTGCCGGAACCATTCGTCGAGCACGAACAGATCCCAGAGGACGAACCCTCGGTCCCGCTCACCGGAAGCGTGCTCATCGTGGAGTCGGCGAAGCGCTGTGGTGTCAAAAATTTCGCGGGTCCCGAGCCGCTCCAGCGCGTCCCGTGCATCTTCACGTAACTCTCCACGGAACCACTCGTCGACAGGCACGGAGAACCCCTGCTTCGAGCGCCCCCAGACGCGCTCGGGAATCTGCTCTCGGAAGGCGCGTTTCAGGAGCCACTTTTTCGTTCCGCGTCGCCACTTGTACTTCGCCGGGATCCGGGCGGCAAACTCGACGAACTCGTGGTCGAGAAACGGCGAGCGTACCTCCAGCGAGTGAGCCATACTGGCCCGGTCGACTTTCAGGAGCACGTCCTCGGGCAAGTACGTCTGCATATCGACGTCCATCAGCCGATCCATACGCGTCGGGCCGTCGGCACGGTCGAACGCCGCCCGCAGGTGTTTCAGTTCGTCGTCTGGTTCTGGCCCGTCCCACAGTGCTGTGGCATCGTCGCCGAGGGTGTGACAGATATACGTGGCATACCGCTCGACTGCGTCGCCGTCGGCGTTTGCTAACAGCCGCTTCCCCCGACGGAGCGTCTCCTCGCGAGGGGCCACTGAGGCGGCCTGAGCCAGGACCTGCTTGCCGAGCGAGCGCGCCGGACGGGGGATTCGGGCGGCGAGTTCGGTCGCGCGGTCGAACGTGTATCGGTCGTACCCCGCGAAGTTCTCGTCGCCGGCGTCACCGCCGACCGCGACGGTGACATCTTCGGCGGCGGCCTGCGAGACGTAGTAGGTCGGCACCGCGGACGGATCACCGAAGGGCATCTCGTAGTGACGGACGAGTTCGGGAAGCACGTCCATTGCGTCCGGCGTCACGGTGTACTCATGGTGGTTCGTCCCGTACTCTTCGGCGACGGCGTTTGCGAACTCCAGTTCGTCGTACTCGTCGAAACCGATAGAGTAGGTGTTGACTGGTTCGTCTGCGATGTCGGCCATCAGTGCCGTCACGATTGTCGAGTCGATGCCGCCGGAGAGGAACACGCCGACGGGGACATCGCTGCGCATACGCAGTCGCGTCGATTCGCGCAGTTTTGAGCAGAGGCGGTCGGCAAGCGTCGATGGCCCGGCCTCGAACTGGTCTCGATACGAGAGGTCCCAGTAGGAATCAATCGTTAACTCGCCGTCCTCGACGAGAGCGTACTCCGCCGGTCCCAGTCTCCGAATGTCCTCGAAGCCGGTTTTCGGGTGGGGGACGTACTGGTAGGTCAGATACGATCGCAACGCTTCGTAATCGGGGGCCGTGTCGACGGCGTCGTCAGTGAGGATGGCGGCGATAGTCGAGGCGAACCAGAAGCCCTCGTCGGTGTGGTGATAGTACAGCGGCTTCTGTCCGAGACGGTCTCGTGCGAGGAACAGGCGATCTTTTCGTTCGTCGTAGATGGCGAACGCGTACATCCCTCGGAGGTAGTCGAGGCAGTCGACACCGTACTCTTCGTAGAGGTGCAACAGAACCTCGGTGTCCGTCTCTGACCGAAACGAGTAGTCGTCGACGCGCCGACGGAGTTCCCGGTAGTTGTATATCTCGCCGTTGAACACGATTCGGACCGACCCGTCCTCGTTGGGCATCGGTTGACGGCCCGCGTCCGAGAGGTCGATGATACTGAGTCTCCGGTGGGACAGCATCGCGTCCCCGTCGACGTACACGTCGTGGGCGTCCGGGCCGCGGTGGGCCATCTGTTCGACCATCGCCTCGCCTACATCTGCCGCGGAGGTCCCCACTCCACTCGACAGACGCCCGCCGATTCCACACATCATCTGAGTCGGAAGCACCCGCAGAATAAAACCCCTCTGCTCCGACGGGTCCGCAACACCCGTGGACGGACTTCACCTCGGTCTTGGTCTTCGAGAGGTCCCACGTCGACGCTTCCGTTTGCGCCAATTCGGTGAGGCCATGGGACAGATGCTCCCGAACTGGGCGCACGTCGATCTCGACAGGTGCTTCCGGCTTCTCATCGACAGGTGGTTCGAGACCCGTGGTGGCGACGAGTACGACTGCTCGCATATCCGCACGTCCGCTTATTCAACTGCAAATTCTCTCTATCGGGATAGTTGGTCAACGATAGACTCAAACCGAGGTCGCTGGGCCTCTGGCGTGACCTGACGGGCTGCTTGCTCCGCATTCGTCTGTAGCTCCGCAAGCTGGTCCTCGTTTGATAGAAGTTCCACGAGGAGATCTGCCAAGTGATCAGCATTGTCGTATGTCTCGGTGAACGGTTCGAGGCGATCATCGACAGGGAACAGTTCCGGGACGACCAACGGCCGGGCGTACCGGAGTGCGTCGAATATCGGCCCGGTTCCGTTGGTTCGTCCAGTCCACATGTCCGACCGGAAGGGGTGCGATATCGTTCTGCGGACGTGAAGGGGATTGACGATAATGTCTCCCGCCCGGAGACTTGCGGCGAACTCGTCGTACGGGATCCAGTTCTCACGGTACCGAACGTCGTACCCGCGGTCTTTGAGTGACTCGATTCGTGCAAGTGCGGTTTCGTAGTCACCGGTTAGTCTCCCCACGAAGTCGAGGGTAAGGTCGCCTCTGTACCGTTCGAACACCGCGTCCATCGCATCGAGCAGTAGCTCGACGTTCCGTATCTGCTGAGAGATGCGACCGGGGACGACGATGCGCGGTCCGTCTTTTTGCCCCACCGCAGGTAATTTCGACTCCTCGAACACGACCGGCGGGAACTCGAGGAACGGTTGTTCCCACTCCACCTCGTTCTCGATGAACCGAAGCATTGGCGGGTATTCGATGTGGATTGCATCGAACGTGTCCCGGATGGCTGGTTGCATCAGATATCTCAGATGATCGAAAACTGTGCTTGTTCGCTCGGCATCAACTCGGTCTCTGAGCAGTGGCGTTACAGTGTTGACGATTTTATAAGTCCAGTTGGGGAATGGATTGTATGTCCAGTCGTTGAGGTTGGTGATACCCGCGAACACTGGCGGATCCGGGTCGAAGTCGACGAGGTTCGGAGGGACGCGTTCGGTCCCCCAAGCGAGCACCGTCCAGAGAAGATCTAGCTCGGTGCTGTTCGCCTCTACGCGGTTGAAGAACTCGTCGATTGATTCGGACTCACGACCGAGGACCCAACTGATTTGGCTATGTTCAGCCTCGGTGTACAGTTCCTCGATGTCGTCGTGGACCCTCTCGGGAGCGTATATTCGGATGTCGTGTTTCGACTCGATACCCACCCGAGAGAGATAGTACAGGAAGAAAGAATGATGCTGTGGTGTGAACAGTCCGACGCGTGCCATTAGAAGAATAGGAGCCACAGGAGATAATGTATCTTTCCTTCGCTTCACAAGACTACGATGCTGGGCAACTCAGAGAGCCGTCTGGTACCACTCGATGTACTCGTCGAGTGACTCGCCCAGACTCACTGTCGGCTCCCAGCCGAGAATCTCCGCGGCCTTCGACGAGTCCGGAACTCGTTTTTTCACATCGTGGTCGAACGCGTCCTCTTTTTCGACTTCGAACGGTTCTGAGCGCCCGCAACGCTCCCATATCATCTCGGCTAGTTCGAGCATTGTCACGCCTTCCGAAGATCCGAGGTTGAAACCATCGTTCGCTGCTGCGGGGGAGTGTGCACACTCGTAAACACCTGCAGCAATGTCGCGGACGTTGGTGAATGCACGGATCTGCTTTCCGCTCCCAAGTATCTTGAGAGGATGCTGACGTTCATCGTTGATCTTCTTCACGAAGTCAGGGATGACGTGGGCCTCGCCCACCTCCTCACCCGGTGGTTCCCGCGGTCCGACCGCGTTGAATGGGCGGAAAATACTGTATTCGACATCATACTGGTCGTGATAGGCCTCGCAGTAGTACTCTCCAGCGAGTTTCTGGAATCCATATGCACTGTCTGGCGGTGGAATCTCGCCGAGTTGTGTTTCGGTTACGGGGAACTCTGTCGCGTTCTCGTAAACCATCGAAGAGGAGGCATAACAGACTCGGTCAATGTCGTGTTCGACCGCTGCGTCGAACACACTTCGGTTCATCGCGTCGTTCATCGCGATGATGTCTGCTGGGACATCGTGGAAGTAGCCGATACCGCCAATCTTCGCTGCCAGATGAACGACGATATCGATATCTTTGAGAGCATCGGAGGTCGTTTCACCGTCGCGAAGATCAACCTCTCGGACCTCTACCTGTGACTCCGACTCAGAGAGATTTGCCCGCTTTCCGTCACTAAAGTCGTCGACTACGACCACCTGGTCGCCTTGTTTGACGAAGTGGTCGACGATGTGGGATCCGAGAAAGCCGGCGCCGCCCGTGATTGCAGTAGTCATCTTTGGATTGACACAGTTCCTTTGGCGTAATAAGGATTTAGTGTCGCGCGTCGTCAGGTCGCTTCTGTCTGTTTGTCTCGCGGTCGAAGCTCCTCTAATCGGAACCAGCCGTTCTGGTCGGTCTCGTAGCTCACGTCCCAGAGGCCCCACGAATCACTGACAACACAGTCTGGGTTATCGACGTACTGTGCAATTTGATTGAGATCTTTGAACTCGTCGTGGGGAGTCATCAACACGAGCCAATCCACTCCCTCCAGGTCTTCCCAGTCGTCGAACCCCTCGCAGTTCGGTTCGATCTCGACCACGTCGTCGTAGCCGTTCATCCGAAGTTGCTTCCGGAACTTGAACGCGACGGAGTTTCTGGTGTCGTCCGAGTTGGCTTTGAACGTCATCCCGAGGACCCCGACCCGATCCGGGTCGGGAGCTATCGTCGAGAGTTTGTCGATGAGTTGGGCGGGCATCCCCTCGTTTATCTGGAACGCTGCCGAGACGAGTTCGTTGTACGGGATGTTATCGACGAGGAACCAGCCGTCTTTCGTCAGGCAGGGACCGCCGACGTTCGCACCGGGAGAGGGCACGTCGAACCGGGGGTAGTTTTCGCTCGTCTTCTCGATAATCCGGTGGATGTTCACCTCGTGGTGGGTCGAGAACGAGTCCGCAATCAGGTAGAACTCGTTCGCCGCGGCGAAGGTGAGATATCGCCACATATTCGTGAATAGCTTTCCGAGTTCCGCCTCCGCGGGAGTCAGTCGGTGGCAATCGGCCTCGATAACGCTCTCGAACAGGGCCTCTGCGCGGTCGCCGCTGGCCTCGTCGAAGGCGCCGACGAGTTGTGGCAGCGAGACGATCTCGTCGAGCGCCCTGTGCTGGGTCACGCGTTCCGGAACGAACGCGAGGAAGATATCTTCGCCGACCGTGAACCCGATTTCTTCGAGACGGTTCCGGACTAACTTGGTCGTCCCGGGGTAGATGGTCGAGCGCAGCAGAACCAACTGGTCCTCAGACAGGTGCGGTTCCATCGCGTCGACGACGCCGAGGAGGTTCTCCATCTCGGGGTTGTGATGCTCGTCTATCGGCGTTCCGATGACGATCATCACGACATCGCACTCCGCGATTGCTTCGACATCAGTCGTGGTCGAGAGCCGTCCTGCGTCCAGAACCGACGTGAGCATCTCTTCGCCCCCTTCTTCGGTGAACGGCATCACGCCGTCCTCGATGGTTTCCAGGCGCTCGGCGTCCGTGTCGATGAGTGTGACGGAGAATCCCGATTCGGCCAACACGAGTCCAGTCGGAAGGCCGACGTGACCGCCGCCACCGATGATCCCAACGTCCATGCCTAAATCAGCGAATCTAGCGCGGATAACTCTTGTGGGCTTACCGTAACGCCGACAGCTAGCCTCCGGGCCTTCCCTACAGCATATCAGTGTCTAGGTTGGCCACCGCCTTGTCGATGCGGATTCGTTCGACCGGGTACCGTTCGGTCCGCAGGCTATCGGTGGCGAGTTCCGGCGGCACCTCGCCATCGACGCGTGTCGGGACCGCCAGTCCCATGCGATGGAGGAGCGTCGGCGCCAAGTCCCAGATGTTGACGTCGCCGACCTCCGCGGACGGATCGATCCCCTCGCCAGCGGCCATGAACACAGCGTCACGGGCCGAATCGTGAGCACCGACGTAGTTCCCCGGTTCCATGTCGCTGAACAGTTGGCCGAACACTGATGGTCGCGGCCGAACCCGGTCGTCTGCCAGGATGACGATATCCGGGACCTGGTCGACGTACCGCCCCGGGTAGAACTCCTCGCCGAACCAGGCGTCCTTGATCACCGGGTCACCGTCGGGAGTCTCGATGGCTTCCAGCGAGGCGATGATCTCTCGTCGCAGTGTGTCGACGTCCGTGGCCGCCGGGTCGACGTTCAGATTGATTCCCCATCCCTTCCTCGTGGAGGCGTGGGCGACTGAGTCCTCCCAGTCGATACCGGGCAGGTCGTCGAACGGCGTCACCACCAAATCCGGGGTCCCGTCGGTGTCGTCCTCCTCACGAGTCGTTCCGCTGACTGCACGGACGCGGTCGAAGACGCCGAGCGCCGCCCGTTTGAGCGCGTCACTCATGAACTTCTCAGAGATCCAGTAGGAGGCCTTCGTGAGTGTCTGCCGAACCGGTCCGCCTGCGAGCGTGAGATAGCCCTCTCGCCGGAGTGCCTCGTTGAGATGAAACTGGTACTCCCGGGTCGGGCCGAAGCCGTGGTCGCCGACGACGAGTACGTCCCCCTCCCTCGCGTCGAGAATCTCTGCGAGGTAAGGATCGAAGGCCTCGAAGAACTCGTAGAGCGATTCGCGGTCGTCCCAGAAATAGTGCTGGACGCCATCTGCCAGCCCGAACCACAGGAGTGCAAAGGTCGGGTCCTGTTCGTCGAGGAGTTCGAGCATCACTTCGGCTCGTTCACCGTTCATCTCGATGAACGTCTGCAAGAGGTCGTCGTCCAGCCCCGTCTTCTTCTGCCGTTCGAGTTCGTCCCGGAGCTGGTGGAACCGTTCACCTCGCGGCCGTTCCTCGGCTGGTGTGACGAACGACGACTCCTGGGTCGGTGAGAGCACGTCGCTGATGAACACGCCGTCCACGTCTGGCGCAGGGTGGGTCGTTCGCATGGCCGCAACGACGGCGTCCTCGTCGACTGTCGAGAGGTAATCCCAGACGGCTGGGTACGTGATGTCCTCGTACGTGACGATGTCGCCGTTGGGCTTGATGAACTCGAATATCCCCAGATTGCCGGGATTGACGCCGGTGTACATCGCCGGCAGTGCCGGACAGGTCAGGCAGGGGACGGTCGACTTTGTCACGCCGCGTGCCGACCGGTCGACGAGTCCCTTCAGTGTCGGAACGTCGGCATTCTCGACGAGTTCCTCGACGAACGGCCACGAGACGCCGTCGAGGCCGAGTAGCGTTACCGGGCGCGGCTCCGCGGCGACGAACGCGTCGTCGCTCATCGCCGGGATGCCCGCTTCCCGCAGTCGGCTTCCGAGATACGTCTATACATATGCGCTTCGGTATCGGTGGTCGGAATAAATACTTTCGTGTTCGACAGTCGGTGCGCTCTCACGTCCGGTAGCCGAGGTCGCGCAACCGTTGGTCGATGGCGTCGTCGGAAGCCACGGACGCTGAGTGGATGCCGTCGTCCACGATACGGCGGCGGTCTCCGTCGACGATAGCCCACGGAACCGATACCAGCCCGTCGTACCGGAGGCCGTTCGGATGACAGTACAGGCGTACCGGGAACGGGAGCGCGAACTCGCCGAAGAGGTTGCCGTGATCGGCGGTGATCACGGTTTTGCCGTCGAGGTCTTCCACGAGTGACCACGCGACATCTATCACGTACTCTAGCGTCTCGCGGTAGGCGCGCCACATCTCCTCGCGGGTCAACTCCCCGCGTTCGAATCGCTCCCACTCTTCGTGGGGGCCAGCATCCAGCCAGTCGGAGACGAGAAACGGAGCGTGGGGCTGCATGAAGTGGACGATCAGCCGTTTGTTCGGGTAGTCGGCGTTCGCCTGTTTCGCAGCCTCCATAACGGGTTCCGCACGCACCTGTCCGATGTCCTCGTCGAAGTGATCCTCGTGGACCTCGATGAGTTCGTGGAACCTGTCGCCCGCAACTTTCGAGGTGTACGGGTTCGAGGTGACGTAGACGATGTCTCCGAACCCGTCCGACCGGCCCCCAAACCGCTCGTCGACGAAATTCTTCTCCGTCCACTCTTCGGAGCCACTGCCGAGACTGGTCACCCGCCGGTAGTCGTCGAACCGGGAGCGGTCGACCGTCTCCTCGAAGAGGTCCGCTCGACAACCGTCGAGTATCAGAAGGTTGTCCCAGTCTTCCTCAACGACGTGGGTGCTACCGGCGTAGGTCGGGTAGACCCCCGCCTGGAGAGGGTGGAGGACGCGGCGCTGGAACCGGTTTTTCAACCACCCTCTGTCGCCGAGATTTTCGGTCAACTCCCCGACGGCGTGGGACAGGTGACCGACGAGACTCATACGGCCGTATGACGGGGAGGGTAGCTAATCAATCTTTATGTCCTTCAGCATCCGCCGTCACGAGAACGAACCGACGACGCCGAACAGTTTCCGGCGGAACCGACCGGAGATGCCTATCAGAGATACGGTATAGATGGCTGCTCCCACGAACACCAGCACGACTGTGGTGACAGAACTGGTCGGGACGACAGTTGTCAGAATATAGATAGCCCCACCCATTACGAGGCTCGCCAGGGTCTGTTTGGCAATTTCTCCGCTCGGGAGAGTGATCGTTCCGAGGAGATACCGAAGAACAGCGTAACTCAGAACGAGATTCACGACGCCGGTGATGGCTGTCGCGATAGCCGCCCCGTACCAGCCGATCTGACTGATCAGGACGACGTTCAGAATCAGGTTCGTGAGAATAACGGGTATCACGATGCGAAACGCAAGATCAGGAC
Organism: Halovenus carboxidivorans; assembly: GCF_009831575.1. Lineage (GTDB taxonomy): Archaea > Halobacteriota > Halobacteria > Halobacteriales > Haloarculaceae > Halovenus > Halovenus carboxidivorans. The sequence continues at coordinate 122,450 of NZ_WUUT01000002.1, forward strand.
GGTCCAGTGCGTAGGTCGACGTGTAGAACACCTTCCCGAAGGAGTTGGCCATCCTCGCGACGATGAGAATCAACAGAACGAGGCTCCCTTCCGTGAACTCCGGACTGTAGATACGGAGCAAGTCGGTGCCCAGGATGGCCGCGCCGACCAGTCCAGGTAGTACGACGATTCCGGAGAATGCCATCGCCTCTTCGAGGTGTTGACGGATGGTCGTGTGATCATCCTGTTCGTTGAGTTCACTCAGTTCGGGAAACAGCGTCTGTCCGATAGAATTGTTCACGAGGATGAGTGTTGAGGCCAGCGACCACGCGACCTCGTAGATACCGATCAGTGATGCAGAGACGAACACTCCCAACACGATCGTGTCGAGCCAGCCGTAGGCCTGGCCTTTGATACTCGACGCCCACGCGTACTTCGCGTAGGCGAGTGAGTCTCTGAGTTGGTCGAGTGTCGGTAGTTCGAGCCCAATCTCGTAGAACAGCAAGCACACAGCCGCAGCCACCAGTAGTGAGAGGGCGTGACCGACGACGAGTCCCACCACTGCATAGCTCGCGATGATGAGAACGAACTGAAATCCGGTCCGAAGGAACCGCTCGACCCCTCTCAACAGGCCGCTAACTCCAACCCGCTTCTGCGCTTGGAGACCACTGATTAGCGTCCCGAACGTGACATTCGCCGCGAATAGAACCACCAGAAACAGCGCGAGGTCGGCGCCGAGATACGCGTTGACCGCGTCTTCGGCAACCAAAACCGTGATTCCGACGACGGCAACGAGACAGGCGTTTAGTAGGACACCCACCGTGAAGTACTGTTCGCGGTCGGTCCCTTCGCTCACCCGTTTCATTATCGTCTGTTGGATACCCGTCGTCGGAAGGTCGAGCCAGAACAGCAGCGCTATCGCGAGTGAGTAGATTCCGAGTGCTTCGGCACCGAGGAGTCGAGCGATGACGATGGTGCCGAGAAATCCTGCGATGGAGGTCCCAACAGAACCGACGAAGTGAATGAGTGTTTCTCGTGCGAGTCGCATAGGTGGAGGACCGCTGTCGGTGCCGCAGACCGGCTTATTCGGCGATAGCTACATCTACACAGCCGTCGGTCACGGGACAAAACATCTTCGACTTTGCCCTCCCCGGTTTCCGACACATACGCGGAGTTGAGAGATACCGATTGTTTGATAGCGCTCCGGCTAAACAACAACACATGTCCAAATCCGTTCTCGTTACCGGTGGCGCAGGGTTTCTCGGCAGTCACCTCTGTGAGCGACTCCTCGACGAGGGACACCGGGTCATCTGTCTCGACAACTTCGGAAGCGGTCAGCGTGCCAACGTCGAACGGTTACTGGACGACCCGTTGTTCGAGATTATCGACAGCGACGTCCGGATGCCAGGAGCACTCCCGCCGGTCGACCGAATCTACCACCTCGCTTCGCGCGCTTCTCCAGACGACTTCACCGACTTCCCGGTCAATATCGCGCTCTCGAACACCCAGGGAACCAGGCGACTGCTCGACCACGCCCGGGCCTGCGACGCTCGCATGGTGTTCGCCTCCACGAGCGAAGTGTACGGTGATCCTGAAGTCCACCCGCAGCCAGAGACCTACTCCGGAAACGTCAACATCCGCGGCGTTCGCGGCTGTTACGACGAATCGAAGCGGTTCGGCGAGACGCTGACTGTGGCCTACAATCGCGAGTACGACCTCGACGTTCGGACGATCCGAATTTTCAACACCTACGGGCCTCGAATGCGCCCCAACGACGGGCGCGTCATCCCCACGTTCGTCTCTCAGGCGCTCCGTGGGGACAACCTCACGGTGTACGGTGACGGCCAGCAAACCCGGAGTTTCTGCTACGTCGACGATCTCATCGAGGGACTCGTGACGCTCATGCGCTTCGATGATCTCCCCCACAGCGTCTACAACATCGGGAGAGAAAACGAACGGACCATCGAACAGCTCGCTCACGATATCATCGACCTCACAGATACCGAGTCAGAGATCGTCTACGAACCGCTCCCCGAAGACGACCCGAGTCGGCGGAAACCGGATATCAGTCGTGCGAAATCGGAACTGGGCTGGGAGCCCGAGATTCCCCTTCGAGAGGGTCTGAACGAAACGATTGCGTACTTCGATTCTGTCCTCGAGACGACTCGACAGTCCGCGGAGTGACTGAGAACACTCAATCGAGCATCTTCTGGAGTTGTGTGGTGACCCGGTCGACATCCACTGCGACATTCTCGTCAACCGACGGCGCCGCTATCGCCCCGTACCCCAGTCCGAGTCCCGACGCCATGTGGTAGTAGACGGTCGAACGGACCCTCGATCCGAACAGTTCCACGACTGTCGCGTCCTCCGCGAAGAGAATGTTCGTGAACCCCGACCCGTGGAGGCCGAACACCGCGTCGGCCTGTGAGAATAGCGATATCTGCTCGTCCACACTCAGATTCTCAAGGACGTACGACTCAAATCCGAGCGAGGAGAGGCCGTCGACGAGCGCCGATTCGTTCAACACCTCTCTACTGTTCGCCTCGCTTCGGGAGATGTACACACGCGATGCCCAGTCTCTCTCGACGGAGTCGGCGTTGGCCAGCATCCGCCGCCGGAGCCACCGGAGCGCGTTGATCGAGACGGCGTCGACCTCACGGCGAAGTGACGGAACCACGACCCGCTCGAAACTCCGCGTCGAGCCGTCCCAGCGAATACAATCGTCTCGGTCGTATCCCGCGAGTTCGAGAGAGCGCTCCATCCACGACGGAAGCCGCTGTGGCACCACTAACTGAGGGACATCACCGGTCTCGGCGACGTACCGTTCGACCGCCTGGAGTTTCGGAAGCGCGTCAACGATCCAGTGGAAGTACGTCCGTGCCCAGGAGTCGACGAGCGGACAGACGATGCGGTCGTCAACGTCGCCCGACCGCTGGCGATATCCGGAGACGAGATTTCGGAAGAGGTTGCGCTTGCAGTTGCCGTCACGAGCTGTCTCGTCACCGTGAGCGGTCGCCTCGAGAACGATATCGTTCTCTTGAGTTCGGACGACTGCGTCGGGACCGAACAGCGTCGCGTTCGGGAGATCACAGACGAACGGTCGGTCCAAACTGACCGTCCGATCCGTGCGCTGGATCGCTTTCGGCGGTGACCCACCGGGGAGCGGTTCGACCAGTTCGTAGGTCTCAGACTCGTCGACCGGCCAGAGTCGGCCCCGTTGGCTCGCTCTCTCTACCAGTTCCTTGCGGTCGATCCAGTCGACGACTGCCGAGTTGAACACTGTCATATCTAGCGTGGCATGAGCCGCCTGATATAACCACCAGCCCATTCGCGAACGAGCGGCACTGGGAAGCCGCGCTCGCAGTTCGGGAGAACTCAGTATCCTGCGGACATCTTCCATACCTGAACACGGCCAACCCGTCAGAAAAACATTCTGGTGCTCTGGGACTCAGACCGCGCCACGGCTCAGTCGAGGTACCCCAGGCTTTCGAGTCGCTGGCGAGTCGACCCGTCGTAATCTATCGACCCGTCCGCCCCGGCCACGTTCGACTGCCTGAGTGTCGCGATAGTCTCTCGAAGATCCTCTTCGTACTCGGGGTCAGGTCTGGCGACAGTGACGTTCTCGCCGTCGAAGTCCACCCGTCCATCGCCCTGAATGGCTGCGATCTGATACACAATCTCCTCGTCGACACCGAGCTTGCCGGACGGCGTCACCGGGACACCAGTTTCCGCGTCGTTGTGGATGAACTCGGTGATCGAACACTGGTGGTCGTCTACCTGCAGGAGTGACGTTCCCGAGAACGTCCCCGCATTGGGGTGGTCAAGCGCATCGAGTGTCGTCCGCGGGAGTGACCGGAGATTGACCGTCTTGTCGACCGTCCGCGGAGCGGACTCGTGGCCGAACACGAGCAGTGGGACGTGGATTCGTTCCTCGTCCAGGTCGTGGTCCCGACGGAACCAGTTGCCGTGGTCGGCGGTGACGACGACGAGGGTGTCCTGGTCGAGGAGTTCTCGAACGAGTGGTGCTACCTTGCGGTCGATGTCCCAGATTGCCGCCAGGTAGAGGGCATACATATCCTCCCCCTCATAGTCCGGTTCGTCTTTGATACGCTGGTGGATGTGTTCGCCTTTGACATCTATCGGGAGGGACTCACGATCCCACTCAGCGGCGAAGCGGTCGATTGCCTCGTCGCTGGCGTCGAGCGGTGCGTGCACCTCCATGAAGTTCGTGACTGCGAACGCGTCCTCGTCAGTGGAACTAACGAACTCGCTGACCCGTTCGCAGATGGTCTCCGCAAATCGACATTCCGTCGGGTCACGCTGCCGACCGCGAAGTTTGTAATCGATGCCGTTGGCCAGCGAGCGAATGGGCTTACCGTCGTCGAGAAGGTACGAACGTACTTTGGCGAGTCCGGAGTCGCTGTCGACGTGGTTGAAGGTGATGGGATCGGTCGCCTCGGGGAACGGCGACTCGTTCGTGAACTTGAGATCCTCTATCTCGTCGAATCCACGGTAGAGTCCGTTGAAGATGAAGGGGTTCGCCGAGATCATGTACGACTGGTGGGTGTCGGCTAGAGCCTCCGCGATGGTCGGATACCGGCCATCGAAGTACGGGTGCGCCTCGTGCATCCCCGTCGAGGAGGGTAGTTCGCCGGTGAAGAACGATCCGTGAGAGGAGGGACTCGTTGGCCCTGGCGCGTACGCATTCGTGAACGATATCGCTTCTTCCTCCGCAAGCGCTGCGAGTTGTGGCATCGTGTCGGGCCCATCCTCGGCAAACGGGGTCGCACTGAAAGAGAGTGAATCGATGATAAGCCAAGCGACGTTCATTGTCCTCTCTATTTATTGAACTCGTTAATAAAGTTTCGTTCTTCTGTAATAGATTGTTAGTGATTCTAAGATTTGCCGTGTGTTCGGAGAGCGCACCGAGGCGCTGTAGCGGAGTTCTGTGAGAACTCCGTCCCACGTTCACCGACGAAACCGGCACGAAGTCCGTACGAGGTGTCAGCGATAGCCGAGTTCTTCCAGTCGTCGCTCGACGTTTCCGTCGACCCCTACGTTGCCGGACGTGTTGTACTGGTCGAGGCCGTACGTGATGTCGTCGAGGAACTGGTGGAGTTCGTCACGGGCGTCTCTGGCGGCAGCGTCCGGTTCGGAGAGGGAATTTCTCTCTTCAGGGTCGGTGTCGAGGTTGTAGTACTCGACGGATTCCACCCTCGCTGGATTGTCCAGTGGCCGGCGTTCGATGACTTTCCGATCTGCCGTTCGAATCCCGGTGAAAACCGACTCTAGTTCGCCAGTGGACGGTTCGACCAAGAACGAAGTTTCGGTGGCGTCCGACTTCGCGGTACCCGCCCAGTCGTCTGGAACCGACAGCCCGAGTTCCGAGAGTATCGCAGGTGCGATGTCGATGTGTCGGACCGGATTGGCGTCGACGTCGAGGTTTCGAGCGTAAAGCGGTACTGTGACACACTCGTCGTAAAGACGGGTGTGTTCTAACCAGCCGTGATTGAATTCCTCGCCGTGGTCTCCGACGAGAACCACTATGGCGTCGTCGGGAACGAACGACAACACGGTCGAGAGTTGTTCGTCTAGTCGTTCGACGGTCTTGTAGTAAAGCGCTTCCAGTACGTCGACAACCCTGTCGGCGTCCGGAGAATCCAACAGACTGCGTTTCGACCCCCTCGTTAGTCGACGGTTGGCGCGGTACGCATCCAGTAGCCCCACGTCCAGCGCTTTTCGGAGACCCGGATAGTAGGGTGAGTGCAGTTCCATGAGGTGCAGCCAGCAGAACCGCGGCCCTGAACGGCTCTCGAACCACTTTCGTGCGAGTTGCGCGACTTCTGTCGCGGCCACGCGTGGCCGCTGTGCGAGGAGGTGAGAGTAGTAGTCGAGTTCGTAGACGACAGAACTGGCGTCCGGAAACCGCTCCAGGTCGCTGTTCCGCCACGTGTCGAAGTACTCTTGCCAAACGTCCAGGTTTGGGTTCGATGCGGCGAACGCACCGGTCTCGTAGCCCTCGTCTGCGAGACGTTCTGGGAGGAGCGAGACGTCGTCGTCGACGTGGACATTTTCGACGGTGACCGGACCGTCGACCCGGAGCACATCGCTGTGGTAGTTAGCCGCCAGTATCCCTGGAAACGTCCAGAGCGTCGACGCCGCTTGCGTGACAGCATCGCCCACCGTCCAACCGTCGGCCGCCGTCTGCTCCCGAAGTGCCGACATCTGGTTCGGGGTGTCCGACCGCCAACAGTCGACCGTTATCAGGACTATGTCCCGCTGCACGTCCCCAACTGAGGACCGAAGAGAGTAATAAGGCTACCGACACGGTGGGTTGTCAGTGACTGTCCCCGGTGTCGCCATCATCGACGAAGGTGCCGTCACGGAGTTGGGATGGATAGTCGTCCGCATCGAGCAGTTCGGTATATATCTCGTTCATCGACGCTTCGGATCTCCCCTTCCGTACGGGCACACTGTCGTAGCAGTCCGGTTCATCATCGTCACCCAGGGTGTCGCCGACGAGCGTTTGCAATCCCGACAGGATCTCCCAGAGGGTGGTGTCTTCCGTATTCAGACGGATCGACTTTTTCACTCGATCAACGGTCGACCTGTCGTCGTCGAGAAACGCCTCGATCAGCCGCAGGTCCCGGTTGAACGACTCCATAGACAGCCCGTACCGTGATAGTCTGCTGTCGACTGATTCGCAGTAGTCGGCGAGTTCCCGCTGCAACTGTCGGTCCGAGATGCCGTAGTCGTCGAGGAACTGCTCGACGGTCCCCCCCTCGGTGATGTCGTGGCGGCGCAAGTAGCTAGCCTGAAGCTGTCGTCCGAGGCTATTCGAGAAGTCTTCTGCCGCGATGTGTAGCTGTCCGTACTCGGGGTTGTACATCATCGGTCGCACGGGATTCGACCCGGTGCCGCTGTGGTAGTCCATCGTCGGTTCTCCGTCCCAGTACTCTTCTTCCTGTCGCGTCGAGTACTGGTACATGTCGTTCCAGCCGAACGCAGAGACCCAGATTGCCATCAGCGTCTCGTGAGGAGAGATCGGCGGCGGAAAGTCCAGCGGCGAGCGCTTGAACACTTCGGCCGATCTCGCCCGCTCGGCGTCGAGGACGAAGAACTGATCCATGACGCTTCCCGGTGGGTGTCGCTGGATGAAGTTTCGTGTCGACGATTTGTACGCGACGGCGGCATCGAACTCCGTCATTTCGGTTCTGATTTCCTCGAACCCCTCCTCGGACAGTTGCCAAGCGTCGGCGTGCATATGCATGACACTATCGACAGAATCGTTTCGGATCGCCGGTCTGCACGCCTCTCTAATCGTGTCGTATATGCGATAGCCCCTGTTCGCATCGTGGCGCAGTCCGGCCATATCGGGGTCGAAGGTAATCTGGTGGCCGTGCTGGAACGAATCGATATCGAGGTCCGCGACGTGCTGTTCTGCGTCAGGATGGTTCGAACCATAGTGTTCAGATAAGCTGATTCCACGCGAAGGCAAATTTTCGTAACCACTCGTCAGCAGTTTCTGCTTCGGCGTTGCTGAAACAGTTTGAAAACGAAGAGGTTCGTCGTTTTACTTCTCGAAAGACACGTTCAGCGCTGTTGCGATCTCCGTGACGTTCGACGCGGAGATCGAGGCCGTGACGAGAACAAGCGTCTTTCAACGAATGCGAGCCGTCGATGAGAAACACAGCGTCGTCAACGTCGTGTTTCGCGCGGAGTGTCGCAAGAAATTGTTGTGCGAGAACGCTATTTGTGGCCGGCCGGGAATTGAACCCGGGCTATGAGCTTGGGAAGCTCATGTCCTACCACTAGACCACCGGCGCTCGCCCCATGCGAAACATCCGTGGCAACGCTTACAAATCCTGTGGATTGTGATCCGATGAGTCCGAAGCGATAACTCGAACTGACACATCCGTTGACCTCTCCCAGCGGTGACACCGCTGTGACAAGTACCACACCCTCTGAAACCCAAGTCGACACGGCGAAGGGTCGTCGCTCTCGTCGAGCCAGGACACAACTTGAATTTATACTGGTGTGTTTATAATCGAAATTTAAAACATTCAGCAACTTTTGGATAGATTTTAATCCCCGGTGTTTCAATGTGGACCGGGGCACGGTGTGGAATCGGGTCACAAGCGTGTCAGTGACACGGAGTAATCGGTGTCCCTAAGTCGTCAAGAGTGCATCCGCACACCACGCGGGGGATCAACGTATGCACGGATACCACTATCAGACCGAAGAGAGTACAGTTGTCGAACGACGCACGGGAACTGAGGTCGGTCAGCGATGATCGACGCGATGACGCTGTCGACGGTCCTGTTACAGGCCGGTGACGGCGCGATTCCCGGTGCGAGCGAAGCAGGACCGACGCAGTTGTTGCTCGCGGCGGTACCGCTGCTCATTACCGCGGTGTTGCTCGTCGGCTTCCTGTGGTCCGCGACGAGAGCGATGCCGATTGCGTGGGCGGCGGCGGTCGTAATCGCGCTGCTTGTCTGGGACGTCCCGCTCGATTGGGTCGCGGCGTCCTCAATCGTCGGTGTCATGACAGCCCTGGAGATTCTGTTCATCGTCGCTGGCGCGTTGATTCTGCTGTATACGATGTTGCAGGCCGGGGCGCTGGATCGGATCAACAAAGGGTTCGCCCGCGTCTCGGAGGATCGACGCGTCCAGATCGTCCTGCTGGGCTTTTTCATGGCGACGTTCATCGAGGGAGCCGCGGGATTCGGGACGCCCGCGGCGGTCGTCGCACCGCTGCTGCTGGGGCTCGGCTTCCCGGCGCTTGCGGCCGTCATCGCGGCGATCATCGGTCACATCATCGCGGTGACCTACGGCGCGGTCGGAACCCCGATCATCGTGGGGATCGAATCGCCGCTGTCCAGCGGTCGCTATCCGGCCGCAATCGCGGAAGGCGGCTTTGACAACGCCGCCGAGTACGCCGTCGAGGTGGCGGCGTGGGCGGCGACCTATCACGCGCTGGTCGGCTTCATGATGCCGCTGATCGCCGTTGCGATGGTGACGTACTTCTTCGGCGAGGAGCGCTCGCTCGAACCGACCCGGGAGATGATCCCGCTGTGTCTGGTCGCGGGCATCTCCTTCGCCATCCCGTACTGGATCTCGGCGTGGTTCATCACCGCTGAGTTCCCGTCGCTGATCGGATCGATGGTCGGCGGTGCCTTCACTGTCAGTCTACTGCGTGCGGGCTACCTGCTGCCTGACGACGAGTGGACCTTCCCCGACCGAGACAGTTGGGCCGACCACTGGGTCGGTGACATCGAACCCGGCGGCGAGGAGATGGCCCAGGACGGAAGCGAGGAGATGTCGCTGCTGAAGGCCTGGTCCCCGTACATCCTGCTGGTCGTGCTGCTGGTCATCACGCGGGCAGTCGACGCAATCTCGAACCCGATCGGCAACCCCGAGAACGCCGTCGAGTTCACGATTTCGGGGCTCGGAACCTTCCAGGTGGGTGTCGTCCTGAACTGGAACGACATCCTCGGCTTCGGCGCTCTCGACGCTGGAATCGGACTCGTCAGTGTCCCCGGATTCTGGCTGCTCGTCTCCGGTATCGCCGCAATCGGCATCTTCAACATGTCCGGCGAGCAGGTCCGAGACGCCTGGGCCGAGGCGGGTCAGAAACTCGTCGCGCCGTTCATCGCGCTGATTTTCGTCATCGCGATGGTCCAGGTGATGCTCAACACCGGGACGTACTACGGCGTCGAGGGTCTCGCCGAGCAGACCGGCGAGGTTTCACTCTCCCCGGACAGCGACACCATCTGGCGCAACGCCAACATGATCGAGGTGCTCGCGGTCGCCACCGCCGATGCGCTGGGTGACGTGTATCCGTTCTTCGCCTCGCTGATCGGTGCGCTCGGGGCCGCGATGACCGGGTCGAACACCGTCTCGAACATCACCTTCGCGCAGTTCCAGTTCACCGCCGCACAGCAGATCGGCGTGCCGACACAGATCGTCGTCGGCGCACAGGCTGTCGGCGGTGCGATCGGTAACCTGATCGCGATTCACAACCTCGTCGCCGCGCTGGCGACGGTCGGCCTCGTCGGGCAGGAAGGCCGCGTGATCAGGCTGAACCTGATCCCGGTTGCCTACTACGCCTTCTTCGTCGGGATCCTGGCGATGCTGTTCTCCTTCGTCGTGTTCCCGGATCTGTTCACCATCCTGCCGCTGATCTGACGGGAACGAACCGCCGTCTCACCGACGGTTCTCGACGCTTTTTTGACGAGAATCGAAGCAACACAGAAGTGTGTACACGAGTAAAGCCAGCAAATGTCATGGGGAACGTACCTGTCGACGATGAGCGCGGAGGAGAGACGGTATGAGTGACGCGAGAGATCCGGGGACCGACCCGGCCGCGGATCCCCGAAGCGAGTACGAGTACACGAGTGACGAGGTCGAACGACCGGGGCTACTCGCAGACCTGCGGCGCCGCGTCGACGGCGAGGTCCGGTTCGACACGTATACACGGAATCTCTACGCGACCGACGCCAGCGCGTACCAGCAACTTCCCGTCGGCGTCGTCGCGCCTGTTTCGACCGCGGACGTACAGGCCGTGATGGAGTACTGCGCCGCGGAGGGCATCCCCGTCTTGCCCCGCGGCGGCGGCACCAGTCTCGCCGGGCAGGCGGTCAACGAAGCGGTCGTGCTGGATTTCAAGAAACGCATGCACGCCGTCGTCGACGTGGACCCCGACGCGGGCCTCGCCCGCGCCCAGCCCGGAATCACCCTCGCTCAACTCAACCAGACCCTCGAACCCCACGGGCTGAAGTACGCACCCGATCCGGCGTGGGGCGACAAGAGCGTCCTCGGCGGCTGTATCGGGAACAACTCGACCGGGGCACACTCGCTGAAATACCAGAAGGCCGACGGCTACCTCGAAGAGGTCGAGGTGGTCCTCGCGGACGGAACGGTGACGAGGTTCGGCTGGATGGATGTCGAGGAACTGCACGACCGGGCCGCAGACGTCACGGACGACGATCCCATCGAGGAACAGATCTACGCCGAGGTGTCGAGCATCCTCCGCGAAGAGAGCGAGGAGATCGAACGGCAGTATCCCGACCTCACCCGGAACGTCTCGGGATACAACCTGGACAAGTTGGTCGAGGATGCCCGCGAGCGCGGTGAGGTCAACGTCGGCCGCCTCATGGCCGGCAGTGAGGGCACCCTCGGGATCGTCACCGAGGCGGAAGTCTCGCTGGAGCCGATTCCGGCCGAGAAGTCGGTGGTGTTGCTCACCTACGACGACGTGCTCGACGCGATGCGGGACGTGGCACCGATCCTGGAGCACGATCCGGCGGCCGTGGAGGTGATGGACGACGTACTGCTCGATCTCGCGAGGGAGACGGCGGAGTTCTCCGAGCTGGTCGAGACGCTTCCCGAGGGGACCGACTCGACCCTTCTGGTCGAGTTCTACGCGGACTCTCCGGAAGCGGGCCAGCAGAAAGTCGCCGACCTCCTGGCTGATCGGCTGCCGAGTGCCACTCCCGAGAGCGGCCTCGCACCGACCGAAGGGGCGGCCGAGCGGAGCGGTGCAGACGTTCACGCGGTCGATGCGCTGGAGGCTTACGACGAAACCCGCCAGGAGAAGTTCTGGAAGATGCGCAAAGCGGGGCTCCCGATCCTGCTCTCCCGGACCGGCGACGACAAGCACTGGCCGTTCGTGGAGGACACCGCAGTGCCGGCGGAGAACCTCCCGGAGTACGTCGCGGACATCCAGGAGCTATTCGACGAACACGACACCTTCGCCTCATACTACGCCCACGCCGGGCCGGGCGTGTTGCACATCCGGCCGCTGCTCAACCTCAAGGACGAGGACGGCGTCGAGACGATGCTTTCGATCTCGGAGTCGATCACCGACCTGGTGATCGAGTACGGCGGCTCGGTCTCGGGCGAACACGGGGACGGTCGGGCCCGCACCCGCTGGAACCGGAAACTCTACGGCGACCGGCTCTGGGAGCGGTTCCAGCGACTCAAGGACACGTTCGACCCCCAGGGGCTGTTGAACCCCGGGAACGTCTGCGGCGACCACGACCCCGCCGACCACCTCCGGTACGACGCCGACTACGAGTTCGACGCGGGCTTCGAGCCGGATCTACACTGGGACAACGAGAACGGCTTTCAGGGGATGGTCGAACTCTGTCACGGCTGTGGCGGCTGTACGGGTCATCAGGAGACGACGGGCGACATCATGTGCCCGACCTACCGCGCGACCGAACAGGAGGAGATCACCTCCACTCGCGGCCGAGCGAACATGCTCCGCCGGGCGATGAGCGGCGAGTTGCCCGAGGATCCGACCTCCGAGGAGTTCATGACCGAGGTGCTGGATCTCTGTATCGGTTGCAAAGGATGCAAGCGCAACTGCCCGAGCGGCGTCGACCTCGCCAAACTCAAAACCGAGGTGGCCCACGAGCAGCACGACCGCGAGGGGATTCCGCTGCGGGATCGGCTGTTCGCCAACGTCGAGACGCTGTACAGTCTCGGGAGCACGTTTGCCCCCCTGTCGAACTGGGCGACGAGTCTCCCGGGGTCGGATCTCCTGATGGAGAAGGCGCTCGGAATCGCCCGCGAGCGGGACCTCCCGGAGTTCAAGCGCCGGAGCTTCCAGTCGTGGGCCGCGGACCGCAGCCCGCAGGTTCCGGCCGACCTCGCCGACCGGAAGGTGCTGGTGCTCGCGGACCCGTACACCAACTACACTCAGCCGGAGGTCGGGAAAGCCGCCGTCCACGCCCTCGAAGCCGCCGGCGTCCACGTCGAGGTGTCGACGACGGTGACCGACAGCGGTCGGCCCGCACACTCGAAAGGGATGATCGACCACGCCCGGGAGACCGCCCGCGAGAACGTCGCTGCCCTCGCTCCGCGAATCGAAGACGGCTGGGACGTCGTCAGCGTCGAACCCTCGGACGCGACGATGTACCGCTCGGATTACCTGGATCTGCTCTCCGGGCCGGCTGTCGAGACCGTCGCCGCGAACACCTACGACGTGATGGAGTATCTCGACCGGTTCGATCTGGTAGACGGCGTCGAGACCGACTCGGCGGAACGGCTCGCGTACCACGGCCACTGCCACCAGACTGCGATCAAACGGGACCACCACGCCGTCTCCGTGCTCGAAACTGCCGGCTACGATGTCGAGGAAGTCGATTCGACCTGTTGCGGGATGGCCGGTAGTTTCGGTTACGAGGCCGAACACTACTCGATGAGCATGGCCGTCGGGGAGATGCTGTTCGAGCAGTTGCGCGACGTCGAAGCCGACGCCGTCGTCGCGCCGGGGACCTCCTGTCGCTCGCAGTTACTCGCCGAGGAGGGCCGGGACGGGAAACCGCCGCACCCGATCCAGAAGGTCGCCGCGGCCCTGCCCGGCGGGAACTGAGCCGGACCGGACGGGCCATTTTTTATCGGTCCTCCCGAAGATCCAGTATGACCGAGACAGCCAGCGCCGACGCCCCGCTCGATTTGCGCCTCTCGGAGGCCGAACTCGAACAGCACCGCGGCCACATCACCTCGTTCATCACCGACCAGTACGAGGCCGCCGGTGCCGACGTGGCCGTCATCGCGCTCTCCGGGGGTATCGACAGTACACTCACGTCACATCTCGCCGTCGAGGCGCTCGGGACCGCGAACGTCTACGGACTCGTCCTCCCGAGTACGGTCAACCGCGAGCAGAACATGAGCGACGCCGAACGCGTGGCGAGCGAACTGCTTGATATCGAGTACGACGTGATCGAGATTCAGCCGCTCGTCGAGGCCGTCCTCGAAGCGAACCCGAACGTCTCGATCGACGCGGGCGAGGACGACCAGACCCGGGTCGCCGTCGGGAATCTCCGGGCTCGGCTGCGCGCAGTCACGTCGTATTTCGAGGCCAACCGACGCAACGGGATCGTACTCGGGACGGGCAACAGAAGCGAGGCCGCCGTCGGCTACTTCACCAAGTACGGTGACGGAGCCGTCGACTGCCATCCGATTGCGAACCTCTACAAGGGGCAGGTCCGCCAGCTCGCCCGTCACGTCGGCGTCCCCGAGGATCTGGCGGCAAAGACGGCCAGCGCCGAACTCTGGGCGGATCAGACCGACGAGGACGAACTCGGACTCGATTACGAGACGCTGGATTCGATTCTCGCCTTGCACGTCGACGGACCGCTCTCCGCGACGGCCACCGCGCGGGAAATCGGCGTCGATACGGCGCTGGTCGAGGACGTGCGTGCGCTGTACGAGACCAGCGCTCACAAGCGGCAGGCACCGCCCGGGCCGGAACCGCTGTACTGAGCCGTCGCTACCGGAGCGAAAAACCCGCAGAAACCGTCTCGTTCAGAGGCGACCCACGTCTTCGACGGAGACGCTCTCGACGCCCTCGACGCCCTGGAAGGCCTCTTCGACGGCCTCGGTTCCGCCGGCTTCGTCCGGGACGATGACCGTCGGGATGAGCGCGGTCAGACCGAAGGCGACCTCGTCGCGGTCGAAGCCGTTGATCTTCGCGCCTTCGGGGAGGTTCTGTTCGAGTCGTTCCTGCAACTGATCCAGATCGATCTCCGGATCCTGCGGCATGACCTTGATTGCGGCTGCTACTTTTCCCATGGTTATGGTCCTGTAAACCCACAGTCGGGGCACTGATAGAGGTTACTCTGTTTGCGACACGTTGCACAGCGGTGGATCTCGTGGCCGCACTCCGGGCATGCGAACGAGGCCGCATTGGTCCCGGCAATGCGGATGCCACAGGAGATGCACTTCTGCTCCTGATCTGTCTGGCTCATGTACCTCTTTACCGTAGCCCCGGTTTTAACCCTTGCCAAGTCACTCGCAGAGGTACGGTCACCGCCGCGGCGACTCCTCGGAGTCGCCCCCGTCGCCGGGCCGTACCCCGACGGCCGGTTCGACCGGTTCGCCGCGTTCCCAGCGGTAGAACCCCTCACCGACGTTCGCGCCCGTCTTGCCCGCTTCGACGAGGGATTCGAGAATCTCCGGCGGCTCGAAACGCGGTCCGAGCGCCTCCGCGAGTTCCGCAAGTTCCTCTAACCGTCGGTCGAGGCCGGCGCGGTCGGCCTGAACGAGCGGCCCGTCCGAGTGGTCGTACCCCTCCTCCAGAATCGTGTCCACACTTTCGACGTCGGTGATCCCGTCGTCGATGGCCCGCATCGCCTCCACTTCGGCGGCGAGTCGTAGCCGCCGGGAGGCCATCCCGGGCGTGTCTCGGATCCGAACCGGGGTCGCCCCGAGTTCCGCGATGAACGACTCCGCCCGTTCGGTCGGCTCCGCCCCGGTCTGCTCGGGAACGAGCAGTTCGACGACCTCTGCGCCGGGCGCGTCGACGAAGTGCATCCCGAAGGCACGGTCGGGCTGTCGCAACCCCGCCGCCGCGGCCGTCACCGGGACCGCCGGCTGGCTGGTCACGATCAGCGTGTCTCGGTCGACCGCGGACTCGACATCCGCGAACAGTTCCTGCAGTTGTTCGGTGTCGGCGGTCGCTGTCTCGATCACGATATCCGCGTCGGAGACCGCACCGCCGAGGTCCGTCGTTGCCTGTAGTTCGGAGAGCGCCTCCGCTCTGCGGTCCTCGCTCAGCTCTCCGGCATCGACGGCGTCGATGAGCAGTCCCTCGATATCGTCGACCCTGTCCGTCGCGTCGTCTGCCTGAAGGCTCACCGCGTGTCCGGCGCGCGCACACCGGGCCGCGATGTCCCGCCCCGCCCTTCCGGATCCGAGCACTGCAACGTTCATACTCGCTCAGATCTGCCCGAGCACTGTAAGCCTTCGTGGCCGTTTCTGATTGCTGATAGTTTCGGCGGCCGCGCAGAGATTCCCTCGCTCTGATAGGTCCGCCCAAACATAAAAGCGGCTCCGCGGAGAAGCATCCGGTATCGCACGGACGGCGCGGGCTCCCGTCGGAGATGCGAGCGTCGGACACCCACACGGAGGTTAGATGAGAATGACTGATGCTGGATCGATCGCGTTGTCGGTGGAGTTCGGGGTCCATCTCGTCGAAGGCGACCCGACGCTGACCTTCATCACGTTTCTCGGCGTCTCGTTGCTCGCCGCCCTCGGCCTGCGGTTTTCGTACTACGCCAACCAGAACCGGCGACAGAGCCAGATCGAGTCACAGCGGGAGATCTGGCGGTATCTCCAGTTTATCGGAGCTCTCGGTGCGGTCTACGCCTCGGCCTGGCTTCTCGAAATCGTGAGTTCGATCCGGATCGGGCCGAAAAACGGGATCTGGCTGGCGATGATCCTCTTTCTCGTCCTCTCGTTGCGCCAGATCTCCGTGACCGCCGCCGGGGACGTCGGCGCGAACGCGACACAGATCGACCAGGCCGTGCGGCTCGGATTTATCGGCGGCATCGCCCTCTACGTCGTGCTGACGGTGGTGTTCGGCGAGTCCGGGCTCTCGGCTGTTATCCAGGGGCTCACCGGCGTCGGCTTTCTCGCGTACGGCGTCTTTTTCTTCCGACGGCAGATTTCGAGCACGCGACTCCAGGGGACGATGCTCGACTCGCTGGTCCGGCATCTGCTCCCGGTGCTCACGTTCGGTGCGCTGGTCAGCGTCGCCGCGCTCGCGATTCCGCTGGGAACCAACCGGACGATCGTCCTGCACGTCCAACTGGTCTTTCTGATTATGACCGCGACGGCACTGATGACGGCGACGATCAAACTTCGGCAGAATCTCGCGGGGCTGTGAGTCCCCTCGACAACACTGTGGAGGGTGACTCTTCACCCCGTACTGCCATATCACCCGACGGGACCCAAATCCCTAGCCATTCTGATAAACAGTCTCCGCGAGAACGTCTGAAACGGCCGACAGCCGGCGGCACGGAGATATATTAGTGGCATAATACCACCTTATTTCGGTATAAGATAGGAGAGGGATTTCAGGAATAGCCTGATATGGCTGCGGCCCATGTATACTGGTGATATGACAGACCGACGCATGGAGACTGGTCAGGACGGTCTCGCAGATCCCACGGACGCTCGGTCTAACTGTGGGGTCGGCGTCGTGATGGACCTCGACGGCGGGAGCAGCCACGAGGTCGTACGCGACGGACTCGAACTTGTAGAGTGTATGGAGCACCGCGGCACGACCGGTGCAGAGAAGGAGACCGGAGACGGTGCGGGTATTCTTCTGCAGATCCCCCACGAGTTCTTCGCTGGTGAACTCGACGTCGATCTCCCGGACCCCGGCGAGTACGCCGTCGGGTCGCTCTTTCTCCCACAGGACGACGACGCCCGTGCGGACCTGAAATCTCGTATCGAGGATCTCTTCGACGAGGAAGGGCTCGACGTGCTCGCCTGGCGTTCAGTTCCGACGAACAACGACGGTCTCGGCCAGACGGCTCTGGACTCCGAGCCGGAGATCGAACAGGTCTTCGTCACGTCCCGGGAGGGGCTGAGCGGCGACGAGTTCAGCCGCCAGCTCTACGTCGGTCGAAGCGTCGTCGAAAACACGATCGAAGAGGAACAGCCCGAGGGCAGCGAGCGCTTCTACATCGTTTCCCTCGATCACAAGACGGTCGTCTACAAGGGACTGCTGAAAGCCGAACAGGTCGAGGACTACTATCCGGATCTGTCCGACGAGCGGATGCACTCGACCTTCGCGATGGTGCACGCTCGCTTCTCGACGAACACCCTCGGTGCGTGGCATCTCGCACACCCCTATCGGAACATCATCCACAACGGGGAGTTCAACACCATCCAGGGGAACATCAACTGGATGCGCGCCCGGGAGACGGACATCGAACACGAGGCCTTCGGCGAGGACATCGAGAAGATCAAGCCGATCATCGACGATCCGGAGCAGTCAGACACCGCGAGCGTCGACAACGCCCTCGAACTGCTGATGGAGTCCGGGCGCTCGCTTCCGCACGCGCTCCGAACGCTCATTCCCGAGGCCTGGCGCGGCGAGCAGAACAACGTCTCCGGCAAGCGCCGGGAGTTCTACGACTACCACGCCTCGCTGGTCGAGCCTTGGGACGGTCCGGCACTGGTCGCCGCCACTGACGGCGAACGCGTCGGCGCGGTGCTCGACCGAAACGGTCTCCGCCCCTGCCGGTACGACGTGCTCGAAGACAACACGCTCGTGATGTCCTCGGAAGTCGGCGCGCTCGATTACGACGAGAGCGAGATCCGCGAGCGCGGCCGTCTCCAGCCCGGTCAGTGTTTCCTCGCAGACCCCGAGGAGGGCCGAGTCGTTCCGGACGAGGAGGTCTTCGATGACCTCGTCGACGACAAGTACGGCGAGTGGGTCGACCAAGAGCAGGTCCGGATCGACGACATCTCCGAGAGCGACGACAACACGCCACAACACAGCGTCGACGAACTGCGCGCACACCAGGCCACCTACGGCTACACCTACGACGAGATCGATCACCTGCTGGAGCCGATGGCCGAGAAAGGGAAGGATCCGATCGGCTCGATGGGCGACGACACGCCGCTGTCGGTGCTATCGCAGTTCAACCGACCGCTGTTCACCTACTTCAAACAGCTGTTCGCGCAGGTCTCGAACCCGCCGCTGGATTACATCCGCGAGGAACTGGTCACGAGTCTCGAAACCCGACTGGGCAACCAGCGTAATCTCCTCGACGAGACGCCCGAACACGCCCGGCAACTCGTGCTCGACTCGCCGATCCTGACCGACCAAGAGATGGCCGACATCAAGGACCTCGGTGAGAACGGGATGTCGACGGGAGTCGTCGACATCACCTACGACCCGGACGAACACGACCTCGAATCCGCCGTCGAGCGCGTCCGAGCGGACGCCTCCGAGGCGGCCGAGGAACACGATGTCGTCGTCCTCTCTGACCGGACGAACGCCGAAAAGCGCGTCCCGATCCCGTCGCTGCTGGCGGTCGGCGGCGTCCATCACCACCTCGTCCGCAACGGCCAGCGCAACCACATCGGGCTGGTGCTCGAATCCGGCGACCCGCGTGCGGTCCATCACTTCGCGACGCTGATCGGCTACGGTGCGGGCGCCGTCAATCCGTACCTCGCTTACCAGACCATCACCGACCTCGTCGCCGGACCGGACGGCGCGGACCCGAGCAAGGCCATCGACGCCTACATCAACGCCGTCGAAGACGGCCTGCTCAAGACGATGTCGAAGATGGGAATCTCGACCGTCGAGAGCTACCAGGGCGCACAGATCTTCGAGGCGGTCGGCCTCTCCTCGGATCTCATCGACGAGTACTTCGAGGGGACGGAGAACCGGACGGAGGGAATCGGTCTCGACGAGATCGAGTCCGACCTGCTCGACCGCCACGAGGTCGCCTGGTCCGACGACGCCGACATGGAGCGGGTCGGCGAGTACGAGAACCGGACCGGCGGCATCTACCACCAGTGGAACCCCGAGACGGTGAGCACCATCCAGCAGGCCGTCCGGCAGGGCGACTACGAGACCTACAAGGAGTTCGCCGAACTCGTCAACGACCAGCAAGAACAGCTCGCGACCCTGCGCGGACTGCTCGAGTTCGACGGCGAGGACCGCGAGCCGGTGCCGATCGAGGAGGTCGAATCCGTCGACTCCATCGTCGAACGCTTCGAGACGGCGGCGATGTCGCTTGGGTCGCTGTCGCCGGAGATGCACGAGAACAACGCCATCGCGATGAACCGCATCGGCGGCAAGTCCAACACCGGCGAGGGCGGCGAACCGCCCGAACGGTTCGGGACCGAGAAGGAGTCGCACACGAAGCAGGTCGCGTCGGGACGGTTCGGTGTCACCTCGACGTATCTGACCGCCGCGGACGAACTCCAGATCAAGATGGCACAGGGCTCGAAGCCGGGCGAGGGCGGCCACCTGCCCGGCAAGAAGGTCAACGAGATGATCGCACACGTCCGGTACTCCACCCCCGGCGTGGGACTCATCTCGCCGCCGCCCCTGCACGACATCTACTCCATCGAGGACCTCAAACAGCTGATTCACGATTTGAAGGCCTCGAATCCGGAGGCGGACATCAACGTCAAACTCGTCGCGGAAGCCGGCGTCGGCATCATCGCCGCCGGTGTCGCGAAGGCCAACGCCGACGTGGTCCACATCTCGGGCGATTCCGGCGGCACGGGTGCCTCGCCGAAGACGAGCATCAAAAACGCCGGCGTCCCGTGGGAACTCGGCGTCGCGGAGGCCAACCAACTCCTCTGTGAGACTGGTCTCCGCGACCGGATCCGCGTGACGACCGACGGCGGCATGAAGACCGGCCGTGACGTGGCCATCGCGGCGCTGCTCGGTGCCGAGGGCTACACCTTCGGGACCGCGTCGATGGTCACCTCGGGCTGTGTGATGGCCCGGCAGTGTCACGAGAACACCTGTCCGGTGGGCATCGCGACCCAAAACGAGAAGCTCCGCGAGCGCTTCCCCGGCCAGCCACAGCACGTCATCAACTACATGACCTTCATCGCGCAGGAACTGCGCGAGATCATGGCCGACCTCGGCTTCCGCTCGCTCGAGGAGATGATCGGCCGGGTCGACGTGCTCGACCAGCGCGACGACATCAAACAGGAGAAAGCGAAGAAACTCGATCTCTCCTCGCTGCTGGTCGAGCCGGATCGACCGGACGGTGTCGACCGCTACAAGACCCAGGAACAGGATCACGAGGTCGACGAGCAACTCGACTGGGAGATCATCGAGGAGGCCAGCAGTGCGCTCGAACACGGCGAACCGACGACGCTCACCAAGGAGATCGAGAACGTCAACCGCGCCGTCGGTGCGACGCTGTCGAACGAGATCTCCGAGCGCCACGGCGTCGAGGGGCTGCCGGAGGACACCTTGACCGTCCGATTCGACGGGACGGCCGGACAGAGCTTCGGTGCCTTTACCCAGGACGGCGTGACGATGGAACTGGTCGGCTCCGCGAACGACTACCTGGGCAAGGGCCTCTCCGGAGGCAAACTGATCGTCCGCCCGCCTGAGGAGGCCAGCTACGACGCGAGCGAGAACATCATCACCGGCAACGTCGCGCTGTACGGCGCGACCCAGGGCGAGTGCTACGTCAACGGTGCCGCCGGCGAGCGCTTCGCCGTGCGGAACTCTGGGGTGAAAGGCGTCGTCGAGTCCGTCGGCGACCACGGCTGTGAGTACATGACCGGCGGTGCAATCGCCGTCCTCGGCGAGACGGGCAAGAACTTCGGTGCCGGGATGTCCGGCGGCGTCGCCTACGTCTACGACCCCGACGGCTCCTTCGCCGACCGTGCCAACACCGGGATGGTCTCGCTGTCGGGTACCCTCGAAGAGAAAGACCGGGAGATGCTGACCCGCTTAGTCGAGAACCACGCCGCCTACACCGACTCGGCACGGGCCGAGGAACTGCTGGCGAACTGGGAGGAGGAGATCGAGAACTTCACGCGAGTGATGCCCGACGCGTACGCGGAGGTCATCGAGGACCGCGAGCGCGACGACGTTCGCAACGAACTCCCCGAACCCGCGACGCTCGAAGCGGGCGAACTCTCCCCGACGATGCACTCGAACGCGGATTAACTGCCAGCGATCGGACAGATCTCCGTCGGAATCGGAGCGTTTTCACCCCTGTCGGTCGATGTCGTCAGTATGGACGACGCACTCATTATCGGTGGCACCCGCTTTATCGGCCGCCATCTCGTCGACGAACTGCTCGATGCGGAGTACGACGTGACGCTGTTCAACCGCGGCACCCGGGAGAACCCCTTCGCGGACCACAACCGCGTCGACCACTACACGGGCGACCGGACCAGCGGCGCGGCGCTGAAAGAGGCCAACGAAGCCGTCGAACCGGATCTCGTCGTCGATTGTGTGGCGTACTACCCCGGCGAGGTGAAACTGGCGGTCGAGGCCTTCGAGGACGTCGAGGCGTACGTCTACGTCTCCAGCGGTGCGGTCTACGAACCCGACGTCATCCCGAAACGGGAGGGCGAGACGCCGCTGGAACCCTGCTCGGGCGAACAGGCCGTCGACGACAGCCACGAGAGCTACGGGCCGCGGAAGGCCGAGGGCGATCGGATCGTCTTCGAGGCCGCCGAGAACGGGGTGAACGCGATGAGCGTGCGTCCGACCATCGTCTACGGCCCGCACGACTACACCGGCCGCTACCAGTACTGGGTCGACAGAATCAGCGAGTACGACCGCGTCCTCGTTCCCGGAGACGGGACGAACATCCATCACCTCGTCTCCGTGTACAACACGGTCCGGGCGATTCGGGCCGTCGGTGAGAACGGCACGCCCGGCGAAGCGTACAACGCCGGCGACCACCGGGTGCTCACACTTCAGGATCTACTCGAGGAGACCGCCGAGGCGGTCGGCACCGACCCCGAGTTCGTCGAGGTCAACGACCGCGAACTCGCAACCGCCGGCTTGGAGTCGACGGAGTTCCCGCTGTACAACCCCGACGTGCACGTGCTCTCGACGGCGAAGTTGGCGGACATCGGCTGGGAGCCCCTCTCACCGCGTGAGGCGATCGAACGGACCGTCGCGTGGTCCGGAGAACCGGAACGCGATCCGGGCCCCGACCGGGAGACAGAAGAGCAGGTTCTGGACTCGCTGTGAACGGCACCGTTCAGACGGATCTGGAAGGCGCGCGAACTCGCGTCCGGGTCAGTCCAGGTCGTATCTGACGACGCGTTCTCCGAACAGCGAGCCGAGATACAGCGACCCGTCCCGCGGCGTCGCCGAGGTGATACCAAACACGTCGGCGTCGGGGTCGTGGAGGCTGTCGAGTATCTCGCCGTCGGCGTCTAGCTGGAGGACGAGCCCGTACGGCTCCAGCGGCGCGGCCTCGATAACCGACTCCGGGAGCTTTCCGAGTTGCCGCTTGACCAGCGGGTGGGCGTGCAACGCTTCGAGGGCTTCCTGGCGGCGCGTCGGCACGGCGAGCCAGAAGGTGTCGTCCGCTCCCGCCTCGATGTTGTCCGGGTAGCCCGGCAGGTTGTCGGCGAACAGTTCCGACTCACCCTCGCGGTCGCCGTCGTAGTAGTACCGCGTCACCCGCGCCCGGGAGGTCTCGGTCACGAGCACCGACTCACCGTCCGGGTGGGGGCAGATTCCGTTCGCGAAGCCGAGGTCGGACAGCACGACCCTCGTCTCCGCTGTCTCGGGATCGTACGCGAGCAGACGCCCCGTGTCCTGAAGTTCCAGTAGTTCGTCCTGGAAGATGTCGTGGACAGTCGCGTCGGTGAAGTAAATCGTCTCGTCCGGTGCAACGTACAGGTCGTCCGCGAAGGCAATCTCCCGACCGCCGGCCTCTTCGGTCAGCGTCCGGACCGTGCCGTCGGGGCTGATCGACAGTAACCCGGCATCTTCCGCACAGACGAACAGGTCTTCGCCGTCGAACTCCATACCGAGGGGTCGCCCGTCGGTTTCGGCAAACGTTTCCAGTTGCATCTCCCGGCCGTCCTCGACGGGATCGACCGTTCGGAGCACCGCGCCGTCCTCCACTCCGGTGTACAGCCGTCCCCGGTCGTCGAAGGCGACATCCTCCGGCCCGTCACAGCGAACGACCGTTTCCGCGGCGCCCAACTTCCAGTTCTGCGCCAGTGCCCCGGTCAGTTCCGGGGGGTCCGGCGGATGCCACTCCCGGGGGTCGGTACGGGAGTCGACTCGACTCAGCGCGACCGCTACCGTCCCGAGTATTGCGCTGACACTCAATAGCGGACGTCGCCGGATGAAGCGAACTACCATACGTCCCTTCGTGTGAAGGCTGGACCAAGAGCATTTCCCCGGTCACGGCGTCCGCGTTGGACGCCCGAAACGGCCAGCACGGGAGACGCGAAATTCCGGTCCCGAATCGCTCGCTGAACCCCGGTGACCGGACTCGGACTTGATATAGTGATATATGGTTTATTTGTTCGACAAGGCCCACCAGTTGTGGGAACGTAACATCTTCATAACAATATCCTATCAACAAAAATGTAAAGATATTTGAACAGATATGCGAGTTGTTTCGGACTATCGTGTGTTCTACAGACAGACGACAGCAGCGGACGATCCGAGCGAACGCATCGAAATAGATCCCCTCGAATCCCAGTTTGTCGAATCACACTTCGATAATGAGCCGTCAGTCGTGTTCTTCCGGGGAAGGTACTGTCGTCCCGGTTCTCCACGGAGTTGGTTCCGAGTTTCCGGGAGGGCCTTACGCTACCGCGACGGAATTCAGGGTTCGGGGAGTCAGAGCACCAGAAGATCGATGCGACCCGTGGTCTGCGGGGTATCGTCGACGAAGTGGTCGGTTTCGATACTCGATCTCGGAAGTACCACCGGCCGATGAAGAAGGGGCTCACGCTCAGATATAACACTCGGCTGACGTCGAGTCGTTCGGACAGTCATTACCATTCGGATACAACGAAGTCCGACCGATCCCTCGCTCATCCGGTTACGCCGGAATCGGCGGCGGGCCGACCGACGACAGGTTCGTCTAGCCACCTGTGAGACGGACCGAGCGAGCAGCGAGAGATCACCCCGTCCTCGCGCGTGACGGTATCACAGCGGAACCTCGACCGAAACCGACGACGCTGATGCGATCCTCGAGACAGGACTCGGTAACACCCATTAGTTAGGCGACGTGGAGTCATCAGATTATTGCCCGGGAACGGTGGGGATATCAGTGATGTCAACAGAGCATTCTTTCCGAGCCCCTGCTTCGCCGGAGTTGGTCCGGTCGTGCCGGTCTGTTGAATCCGCCGGCCCGAAAATCCGGTTATCGCTGATGTGTCGCTGCCTCACACGGAGTGTCTGTGAGGGGGTGACGAATTGTTAGACCGGATGGAAGCGAGTCTCTCCCCGCAGTCGATGACCACCACAGCCGCGGGATACACAGACGACGAACCAACTGGTAATTCACACGGGAAATCCATCACCGACG
This sequence comes from Halovenus carboxidivorans, assembly GCF_009831575.1. Lineage (GTDB taxonomy): Archaea > Halobacteriota > Halobacteria > Halobacteriales > Haloarculaceae > Halovenus > Halovenus carboxidivorans. The sequence continues at coordinate 147,241 of NZ_WUUT01000002.1, forward strand.
GTGTGGGCACTCGCCGCATGTCGAGCGGTCTGTCGAAATCCCTCGAACCGCATCAACCAATTGCTGTGATCGAGTACGGAGCTGGCGACCATTCCGATATAGCCGCCCGGATATAAAACGCCTGTTTGGTCGCCATTCTCTTGTTGTTTCCAGGGGTTCGAGCGTGATATGGCTACGCGTCTTCGTTCGGATTATCAACACCAATCGTACGGATTGCAGTAGGTAGTGTTCGTCCCCTATCGTGACCCCTGCCAGCCACTGAGTGCGCAGCGAGCGATGGCACTTCGCCCGCCCGAATTTTTTAGCTGTGAACACGAAGTCGGTAAGCGTAATAGAACGATATTGTGTACTACATAGGATAGCAGACACACAAATAAGGGCATTTAGCTGTGAGTCTGACAGTAGATTAATGTGGCCGGGGTGTGAGAGGGCGAATATGAGCGGTGACGGCGAAGTCGATACCTCTCGAACGGTCGTCCAGACGTACGTTCCGGCCTACCAGCGTGATCTGTGGGACGACCACGCTGATCGGCTGGACATGTCACGCAGCGAGTTCGTCAAGACGATGGTCCAGGCCGGGCGACGAGAGATCGGAGACGATCCGGATCTACTCCCGGACGACGACCTGGCGGCGGAGTCGACCGAAGGAGAGGGCAAATCTCTCTCGGCGGAGATCACGTCGCTTCTCGACGACGAGGACGCACTGTCGTGGGACGAACTGCTGGCGGCGCTCACAGACGATATCGAGGCCCGACTGGACGACACGCTCCAGGAGCTACAGGACAGGAATCAGGTGCGGTACAGCGGTCGTGAAGATGGCTACGTGCTGGTGGACGAATCATGAGTGAACTCGACCGTTCGGCCCAGAGCCACCTCGAGTACTTCATCGAAGATATCGCATACCAGGGGAAGACGGAACGGACGCAGGAGGCCTACGAGCGCGTGTTAGCGGATTTCGAGGCGTATCTCGACTCGCGGGGGTTGAGTGTCGAGGAGGCAAATCACAGAGACTGTATGGCGTATATCCATCAGCTCAGAGGAGATGTCGGCGAGAGCACGGTCGCCACCTACGCCTCCTACCTGAACCGGTTTTACGACTACATGGTTCGCGTCGCCGAGTTCGACGACAACCCGATGTCCGTCGTCGTCGAAGAGATGGACGAACAGATCAACACTGACCCCGCACGCCGGGATATCTCGGTGCCTGCCATGCGGGGGTTCGTCGCGGAACTCTCCCATCCGCTGGAGCGTGCAGTGATCGTCACGCTTCTGAAAACGGGGATGCGGGCCGGTGAACTCTGTAATCTCGATCTACGGGATCTCTCGCTCGCGGACCGAGACGGCGAGCACAGACCCCGTCTCGACGGCCGGCCGAACTCGATATTCGTCGACGACACGCCCGCGGCAGGGTCCGTCTACAACGGCGAGCGGCGGACGGCCTCGAACAAGCGCAAGCGGGCGACGACACTCCCCGTCGACGGGGAACTCGCAGATGTGCTCGATACGTGGCTCCGGATCCGGCCCGACGCGACAACCGACGCTGATCCGCTGTTCGTCTCGACGAGCGATAGCTGGGGACGGCGGCTGACTCCCGATATGGTCCATCACATGGTCGAACGCCGCGCACGGGAGCACGGCTGGTATCACGACGACGGCGGGCCGGAGGAAAACGTCACACCCCACTACTTCAGACACTTTTTCACCACACATCTCCGGGATCGAACGGGTGACCGCGGCGTGGTCAAGTACCTGCGCGGCGATGTCGCAACCGACGTGATCGATACGTACACCCACGACTGGGGCGACCGCATCCGGACGGTATATCAGGACAATATCTACTCGCTACTGTAACTCTGCGTTCGCCCTACTCTTCGACGACGATCGTCCCGACCATGCCGGCGGCCTCGTGAGGCACGCAGAAGTAGTTGTGCTCGCCCGGAGTATCGAAGGTTCTCACGTAGGACTGCCCGGACTGGACGGCACCGACTCCGTTCTCCCAGCCCTCACGAGCGGCGCTCTCGCTGTCGAAATCGCCCGACGCCCAGTACTCCGCGTCGCTCGGGATCGCCCCCTCGTAGGCGACGACGTTGTGCGGTTCGCCCGCCGCGTGCCGCCAGGCGACGGTGTCGCCCTGCCGGACCGTGAGTTCCTCGGGATCGAACGCGACCGCCCGCATGTCGACGACGTGATCTGCGTCGTCTGGCACGCCCTCGACGACGTTCGGGCCCCCTTCGAGTTCTGGTTCTGACTCCTCCTCGCCCCCGCTACTCTCGGGATTTGCGGGAGCCTTGTCGGGTGCACCCGCGACCGCGAACTGCGCCTGGAGGCACGCCTCGGCGTAGGCCCTGACGTGTTCACTCGGGTTCTCGCCGCTTTCGAGCGCGCTGATGTACGATTCGAGTGCGCTCTCGTAGCTCTCGTAGCTTTCCTGGTCTGCCTCCTCGACGAGGTCATGTACGCGGGCCTCCTCGAAGTGTGCGAAGACGTCGCTGACGATCGATCCAGCGCCACCCGTCGCGCCGGCGCTTGCCGAAACGACCGCGTAGATCGCGTCGACACCGAGGCCGACCGCGGACTCCGCGCCGCTCGGGCCGGCTTCGATCTGTCCCTCGAAGTTCTCGTAGAGTCGGTGATCCGCCTCTTCGAGGGCTTCGTGGAAGCCGGCCGCACCGCTCTCGAAGTAGCCCAGAGCGTCGGTCATGACCGTCGACGCGCGCTCTGATTCACCCAGGGCTTCGAGAGCGGCGCCGTCCAGCGCGCGGCCGATGAGGTATCCGGCCTCTGCACCGCTTGCTGCTGCCGTCGAGGCGAGTTGCCGTTCGAAGGTTGCGAGCGTCTCGTGGACGCCAGCGACGTGTGAGGCCACTGCTTCGTCGTCTCCGTTTTCGATCGCCGTCGACAGCCCTTCGAGGTGGTCGTGCTCGAATGTGTCATAGAGCCCTTCGTCGGTTTCTTCGAGAGTTTCGTGGAAGCCGCCGGCGTCGGCCTCGAAGTCCGCGAAGACGTTCTGAACGAGTTCGAGCGCCCGATCCCGGCGCCCGAGGCGGTACTGTTCGTGGGCGTCAGCGACGCGAATCCGGGTGTAACTGGCCTCCAGCAAGGCCGACATGCTCCCCGACACGAGCGCGGCGATACCGGATCTGAGCGCCGAGTCGAGCGTCTCCAGTGCCGCCGTCGCGGCCTCGCTATCTCCGTTCTCGAAGGCCGTGACGAGATCTTCGAGCGCCCCCTCGAAGCTCTCGTAGCTCTCGTGGTCGGTTTCTTCGAGGGCGTCGTGCGCCCGAGCGGTCTCGAACCGTTCGAGGCCCGTCTGGACGGTCTCTACCGCCGCCTCTGTTGCGCCGTTTTCGGACAGAAGCACCGCATCGCGGGCTCTGGCCCGGTACTCGTTCAGCGAAGCGGCGTGAGCGAACGCTTGGGTGGGACCACCCGCTGCTGCAGCCGCCGCGCCGTCCCAGCCCCGAGCCTGCAGAGCAGCCATGTGAATCGCGCCCGCGACAGACTCGTCTTCTGCCGCGTACAGGGCCTGCAGTGCTGCCCCGAAAGCGTCGTGTGCCGCCTGCGTCGCGGCCTCCCGGTCTTCGCTCTCAGCGGCACTCGACGCCTGACGAGCCGCGCTGACGAAGCTATCAGCGGCCCCTCGATCGACCTCTGCGACACCGTCGTAGAGATTTTCCTCGAACCGAGCGGCGATCTGATCGAACTCCTGGGCCGCCGCGCCGTATTCGCCGAGTGAGAGCAAGATCAAGCCGTCCTCGACGTGAGCTCCCATGACCAGAAGCGTCAGCGACGGTAGCAGGGATTCGTCGGCGAGCGTCGCCTGTGCGGAACGGAGGTTCTCGTCCGCCGTCCGCATCGCCTCGTGGGCGGCCTCTAGCTCCTCGTTTGCCACCGTTTCCCTGAGTCGTCCGAGAGCCTCCTCGAAGCCGTGGTAACTCGACTCCTCGGTCTGTTCGAGGGTTTCGTGGGCGTTGTTCTCTCCGGACGCGTTCTCGAACCGCTCGAAAATATCGGAGGCGACCGTCGCGGCGGAGTCGTACGCGCCCGCATGACCCAGGATCACCGGATCGCGTAGTCGTGTCCGGATCGCGTTCCACTCCGACACAACGCCGACGTCGGCCGCCGCATAGGACGGTTCTGCCCCGGTCTGCTCGGATTCGCTATCCGACTGCTCGGTGGTCGATTCCGATGGCTGTTCCGACTGATTGTCCCCGTCGTCGGAGCTGCCCGAACAGCCTGCGAGTGATACGCCTGCGAGCGCGCTCCCCGATGCGAGGAGCAGTTGCCGTCTCGTCTGCTGCATGTTTTAGGCTTGCCTAAATAGAATATATGTGTTTCGAAGTTTAGGCGGCCCTAAAACCGGCAAAACTCTCTGTCCTCCGGCGGTCCGGTATCGAGTGACCCTGTTCCCGGGGCGAGTAGTAGCAACTGTACCGTAATCGAACCGTTGGGACTGTCGGATAACTACTTCGTAAACCACATAACGATATATCGAATCGCCAGCGTCGAGTGAATCGTTGGGTGTTACTCGAACTGTTCGAGGGGTACAGGTGCCAGGGCCGTTGTGGGCCAGTAATGCATCCGCCGGGAGTCGATCAGTTCGGTTCCGGAAGATCCGGTCGGCCGGCCACGATGTCGGTCATCGAGAGAATTCCGACGACCTCTCTGTCGTCCACGACGGGGAGATGGCTGATCCCTTCGGTAATCATCAACTCCGCTGCGGCCTCGACCTGCTTGTCTGTCGAGACGGTGTAGATGTCGGTCGTCATGCGATCGGCAACTGATTCGTTCGTCGCCTCCGGGCCGTCAGTCGCGATTTCGATGAAATCCGTCGAAGTGAGAATTCCTTCCGGACGGCACTGGTCGTCGATCACGACGACCGACTTGATCCCCTGCTGTAACATCGCCTCCCCCACGTCTCCAACTCGGTCACCCGGGTTGACTGTCAACACCGGTTCTGTCATGAGTTGCTCGACAGGAGTGTCACCCATGTTGTCTATTCACGAACTCCGGGGGTAAAACAACTACCCTCGTCTCTGGCCGAGACAGGTGGCTCGCCTCCGGTGCGTTGAAGCCAGCAGACGCCGAAGGTCGAGTATGATTGTCGAAGGGACGATCCTCCGTGGTCGGGAGTTCGAGCCCGTGGAGGGCCGGGTCGTCGTCGAGGACGGCGAGATCCTAGAGATCGACCGGCGGTCAGCCCACAGCGATGATATCGTCCTGCCCGCCTTCGTCAACGCGCACACGCATATCGGTGACTCGGTTGCGAAGGAGGCGGGGGAAGGGCTGAGCCTCGAAGAACTGGTCGCACCTCCCGACGGACTCAAACACAGACTGCTGAGAGCGGCCAGCCGCGAGGAACTGGTCGAAGCCATGTCTCGGACGCTGTCGTACATGCAACGGGCCGGTACCAGCGCGTTCGTCGAGTTCCGGGAAGGGGGCGTGGAAGGGGTGCGAGCGATCGAAGCGGCCCTCGATGAATACGAGATCGACGGTGTGATTCTCGGCCGCGGGACGACAGACGTGATAGCGGAGTCGGACGGGTTCGGTGCCAGCGGTGCCAACGACCGTGAGTTCAGCCACGAGCGGGCACAGACGGACGCGGCCGGGAAACTGTTCGGTATCCACGCCGGCGAGGCCGACAGCAGTGATATCAACCCTGCCCTCGACCTCGCTCCCGATTTCCTCGTCCACATGGTACACCCGGAACCGCTGCATCTCGAACGTCTCGCAGACAGCGAGATTCCGGTCGTCGTCTGTCCGCGGTCGAACGCCGTGACGGACGTGGGACTACCGCCAGTTCGGGATCTGCTCGACAGAACGACGGTCGCTCTCGGAACGGACAACGTCTTCCTGAACAGTCCGTCGATGTTCCGTGAGATGGCGTTCACTGCCAAACTGATGGACGTGTCGACGGTCGAGGTGCTGCAGATGGCGACGGTCAACGGCGCGGAGATCGCCGGGTTGAACGCCGGGGTGATCGAACCGGGACGGGACAGCGAGTTGCTCGTACTCGACGGCGACTCGGACAATCTCGCGGGCGCACGAGACCCCCGTCGCGCAGTCGTCCGCAGAGCCGGCATCGACGACGTAAAACGTGTAATCAGAAGCTAACGGCGGCCTGGAACTGTCACCCACTATTAAGTCCGCGCACGGTGACCGTTCAACCAATGTACGACAATATCCTCCTGCCGACGGACGGTTCCGAGGGGATGGCGGCCGTCGTCGACCACGCCAGCGAACTGGCGGCGATCCACGACGCGACCCTCCACGCCCTCTACGTCGCGAACACGGCGTCGATGTCGGACCTCCCGATGGAGTCATCCTGGGAGGGAGTCAGCAGCGCGCTCCGCAAGCAGGGTGAACGCGCCGTCGAATCAGTCGAGGAGACGGTCGACGACCAGCCGGTCGAGACGCACATCTCCGACGGGTCGCCGTCCAAGGAAATCGTCTCCTACGCGGAGGAAAACGACTGTGACGTGATCGCGATGGGAACGCACGGCCGGTCTGGCGTCGACAGACTGTTGCTGGGAAGCGTTGCGGAACGGGTCGTTCGGTCGTCACCGGTTCCTGTGCTGACGATCAGAGTCGGTGACGCCGACTCCTAACTGTCTGCCGGCCGGAGGTGTTCACAGTCGCCCGCCGAAACCTCCCGGGTTCCGGTGTCGGTCTCGACGATCAGGGTTCCGGGCACCGTGATATCGACCGCTTCCCCCACGATACGCCCGTCGGGCGTATCGACGCGGACCCGTTTGCCCAGCGTCGAGGAGAGGTCACGCCAGCCGTCCATCACCGTCTCCGGGCGTGCAGTCGAGAGTGTCCAGAACTCCTCGAGGAGGTGTTGTGTCACCGCTCGTCGGTCGACCGTGCCGACCTCGGACTGGAGCGATGTCGCCGGTTGGTCGCCCGGGAGGTCGGCGGGGTCGACGTTCGCGTTGAGACCGATACCGACGACGAGCCAGGAGATGCGGTCTGCCTCTCCCTCCATCTCGGTGAGAATACCCGCGAGTTTCCGCCCCCCGACTCGTACGTCGTTGGGCCACTTGATCGTCGCGTCAGCGCCACAGTGTCGGGCCGCGCGGGCAGTTGCGACGGCGGCCACCAGCGTGTACAACGGTGCGCGGGCGGGCGGCACCTCGGGCCGGATCAGGATCGACGCCCAGATCCCGCCGCTCGGGGAGACCCACTCTCGGTCCAGTCGCGCCCTGCCGCCGGTTTGGCGGTCCGCGACGACGACGGTATCTGACCGACCCGCCGCCGCGAGTTCGCGCGCACGCTCGTTCGTGCTTCCGATCTCATCGTGGTACTCGACATCCAGCGGTGCGTCCAACCCGTACTCGATCGCCGGACCGCCAAACTCCGGAACGGCTTCGAGCGTGTACCCGTCGGGACCGCTGTCGATCGTGAACCCCTCCTCCCGGAGCGCTTCGATGTGATTCCAGACTGCCGCACGAGAGATATCCAGATCGGCGGCGAGATCCGGCCCGCTGACCGGCCCGTCAGCGACCGCATCGAGAACCTGCTTGCGCGTCGAGTGCATACTCCCGGTATTCGCCCCACCCTTACAGGCGTTTCTCTACGTTGGTCTCTCTCGTCGGCTGATAGGTCTCCGGGAGCGACCGACTGGAAAGGAAAGTCCTTTTATTCACCCGGGCAGAACGGTGGAATGCACACGGAGTGCGTGGGTAGCCAAGCCAGGCCAACGGCGCAGCGTTGAGGGCGCTGTCCCGTAGGGGTCCGCCGGTTCAAATCCGGTCCCACGCACTGGTCGTTCGCCGTTCCGACGCGAGATGCGTTGTACGGACGGCGGACAAAAGTGCGGGTGCACATCCCTTCAGGGATCAGCACCCACGCAACTTTTCACGGAGCTACTCCCCGAGAGAGCGCTCTGTCACTCCTGGTAGACCGCCTCGGCGGAAGTCCGGTTCGTCCCGAACGAGGTGATCGTGGCGTCGATACGGTCACCGACCGCGCTGTCCGGCGGACAGTCCTCGACGAAGATCACGAACCCCTCCTTCTTGCAGACGGCCTGTTTGCCGCCGGAGTGGTGGCTCCGAAACTCCGTGATGCCGACGGTCACGGAGTCGCCAATCTCGACCGGCGGTTCGCGGTCGACGGCCGCGGCGTGGGCCTCCCGAGACTGTTCGCGCTCGATTTCGGATTTCAGCTCCGATTTCTCGACCGCGTGGCCGCGCCGCTTCCCGATCGTGTAGAACAGAACAGCACCGGACAGAAACGAGCCGACTCCCACGGCGAGCACAATCGTCTGCATATCGGTCAAACAGTATCCGCCCTGTTAGTTGTCACGGCCACGGGCGCTCACAGCGGGAACCGCTCGACGGTCGAGTACACCGGCCCGTCGTCGGTGAGTTCACTCTCCGTAAGCCGAATCTCCTCGAAACGGACCGTCCCGACGTCCGGGTCGCGGCTCTCGACGACATCCTGGACGAGAGCCTTGCCGCCGGCGTGGTCCATCCGGGCAATCGTGGCGTGGGGGGTAAACTCGTGGTCTTCCGGGTCGAACCCGATGGCCGTCGTCGCGTTCTCGATCGATTCGTGCAGGCGGGTGAGTCGGTCGCCGCCGTCGCGAACCCCGACCCAGACGACGCTGATGTAATCGAGGTGCGGAAAGACCCCGAGTCCGCCGATTTCGGCCTCGAACGGACCCACGTCGGCGTCTGCGACGGCCTCCGAGAGGGCATCGGTGAGTTCGCCGAGGCGGTCGGGATCGGTGTCACCGAGAAACTTCAGGGTGATGTGAGCCTGTTGGGGGTCCGTGAACCGCAGGCCGTCGGCGTCCTCGAACAGCGATTGGACCGCCGCCACCCCCGAGGCGAGGCCGTCGAGATCGGCACTGACGAACAGTCGCATACTCGCAGTACGGTGACGCAGGTCTTAATGCCTACCCAACCGAAGCAGTAGGTATGACTGACGAACCGGAGGATCACGAGTTCTCGGAGGGACAGGGGTTCGACGATCCCTACGAGGGCTTCGATATCGATCCCCCAGAACTCACCGTCGACACCGACGAGGTCGACCCGGTCGACTCCCGGGTCGTCGCGGATCTCCTCGACGACGACAACCTCGCGAAAGACGAGGTCGACGCCGCGAAACTGATCGACGTCGGACTGGACTATATTCGGATCAACCGCCACGAACAGGCGACAGAGACCTTCGAGCGGGCGGCGCGGTACGCCGACGACGACCGCGTCGAACAGGAGGCCTGGGTGAACAAAGGCGTTGCACACGCCGAACTGGAGGAGTACGACGCGGCAATCGGTGCCTACAAGGAAGCGATCCAGATGGACGAGGACTCCGAGCACGCGGCGACGGCCGAGACCAACCTCGCGTACGCGCTGTGGGAGTTCGGCCGCACCGAGGAGGCTCTGGAACACGCGGAGCGGGCCGTCGAGATCGATCCGCGGTTCGGCCAGGCCTGGTACAACCGCGGCTTTTTCCTCAACGAGCGCGGACTTGCCGAAGACGCTCTCAACGCCTTCAACAACGCGATTCGACTGGGATACCGGAGTGCCGATCTGCTCGAAGAGAAGGCGATCGCTCTCGAGAAGATGGGCGAGGACGAGCGCGCCGAAGAGGTCGCCGAGGAGGCCGAACAGATGCGCGCCGACAACGAGGAAGAGGTCATCGGGGACCAACTGACGGAGTGAGCGATGGGCGAGCTACTGTTGAACGAGCGTGAGACCGGAAAGGGCCGGCTCGTGTCGGTCTGTGACGCCGGATTGATCGGGGAGACCTTCGAGAACGACGACCTCTCGCTGACGGTCAACGCCGAGTTCTACGAGGGCGAACCCGCAGACGAAGAGGCTATTATCGGCAGCCTCGCGAAGTGCTCGGTCGCGAATCTCGTCGGCACGGAGGCGGTGGCGCTCGCCGTCGAACACGGGTTCGTCGAGGAGGAGAACGTCCTCGATATCGACGGGACGCGACACGCCCAACTGTTGTGGATGTAGTCAGGCCTCGCCGTAGACCGGGACTGCTGCGCCGCTGGTGACCGACGACGCCTCGCTGCAGAGAAACAGGAACACGGCAGCGATATCTTTCGGATCGACCCACTTCGAGAAGTCGCTGCCGGACATCATCTCCCGGTTCATCGGCGTGTCGATAACGCTCGGCATCACGGCGTTTGCCCGTACCGTGCCGAGATTCTCTTCGGCAATCGTCTCCGTGAGAATCCGGACGCCTGCCTTGGTCGCCCGATAGATGCCGTCGCCTTCGCCGCCTTCCAGCGACGAGCGCGCCGAGACGCTGACGATTGCCCCCTCGCTGTCCCGGAGATGCGGCAACGCGTGTTTCGAGGCCAGAAACATCGTCTTGAGATTGACATCGAACAGAAAGTCGAACGTGTCTACGTCGGTCTCGTGGATCGGGTCGCCGCCGCGCCAGGTCCCGGCGACGTTCGCGAGGTAATCCAGTCCGCCGTGTGTGTCGACGATCTCCTCGATAGTCGACTCGACGGTCGACTCCTCGGTGAAATCGCCCTGGTAGAAGTCGATGCGGTCCGGATCGTCCAGCAAGAAGTCGTCGCTGTCCGGGCCGACGAGGTCGGCCCCGCAGACTGTCGCGCCCGTTTCGAGATACGCCTCGGCGATTGCGCTGCCGAGCGCACCGCCGACACCTGTGACCAGTACGACATCGCCGCTGAAGTCAAACTCGACTGACATACGAACCAGTTCGGGCGCGTCTCACATAGTCACTGGGGCGGTGTCGGTCTCTCGGGTCGGCCGAGTTCGACTCTGATCGAAGCGGCCGGCCTCTCTGCCGGCGAACTCACTTCGAGACGGTCGCGCCGAGTTGGCTCAGCCTCTCGAAGAAGTCGGGGAAGGAGACGTCGACGTGTTCCGCGCCGGTAATCGTCGTCTCGCCGTCGGCGATCAGGCCGGCGATTGCCAGCGACATGATGATACGGTGATCCGCGCGCCCGTCCAGTGTCGCGCCGGAGAGTGTCGACGCCGAACCGTCGATTACGAGCGTTTCCCGTTCCTCGGTGACGCTCGCTCCCATCTTCCGGAGTGTCTCGGCCATCGCACTCACGCGGTCGGTCTCCTTGTAGCGGACGTGCTCGCAGTCGGTGATCGTGGTCGTCCCGTCGGCCGCGGCACCCAACACCGCAATCGTCGGCAACAGATCGGGAGTATCGGCCACACTGACTTCCACGCCCGAGAGCGAACTCTCCGCGGCGGTGAGTTCGCCGGCGTCCTCGTCCCAGGAGACATCTCCACCCATCTCGCGGATAATCTCGACAATGGCCTGATCGCCCTGTGCGCTCGGATACGCTCCCGTGATCGTCAGCCCGTCCCGGGCGGCGAGCACCCCGGCCGCGAGGAGATAGGAGATCGAGGAGAAGTCCCCGGGGACGGTGTAGCCGTCGCCAGCGTCGTACTCCTGGTAGCCGCTGACAGTGAAGCCGTTTTTGCTCTTGCGGGCAGAGACGCCGAACTCGTCGAGGACTTCCAGCGTGATGTCGACGTAGGGAGCAGATTTGAGTTCGGTCTGCAGCGTGAGATCGATGCCGGCGTCAGTGACCGCGCCGGCCATCAGCAACGCGGTGATGAACTGCGAGGACACGTCACCCGGGATGGCCGCGCTGCCGCCGGTGATCGGTCCGCCGACCACGAGCGGGGCCTGCCCGTTCGAGCGGGTGCTTTCCGCTCGTCCGCCGAGTTGATCGATAGCTCGCAGCAGCGGGCCTTGCGGGCGCGAGCGAAGCGACTCGTCGCCAGTCAGCACAGTCAGTCCGTTCGCGAGACTGGCGGCGGCCGTCGTCAGCCGGATCGTCGTCCCGCTGTTGGCGCAGTCGATCACGTCCGCCGGGGTCTCCGGATCGCCGCCGAATCCCTCGATGTCGAGCCGATTCGCGGACTCGTCGTGGTCGACACTGCCGCCGAAGGCCTCGACGGCGCGCATCGTCGCACGGGTGTCGGCGCTGATCAGCGGATCCGAGACCGTCGCCCCCTCCGCGTACCCGGCCGCCAGAATCGCCCGATGCGTGTAGCTTTTCGACGGCGGCGCCTGCGTTCGGCCGCCGACCGTCGACTGCGAGAGTGTCACGTCCATAGCTGTCGAGTTGTCGGCAGGGCTCTTGAGGCTGCCGGACCCGCCGGAGACCGCCGGTTTCATTTCGGTGACTCCCGAATGATCGATTATGACAGACGACGACGACCACGAGCTCGCCCGGCGAGCCGGGTCGGTACTCACCGAGGACGGCGCAATGGTCGCAGTCGCCGAATCGAGCACCGGCGGACTCGTCGGATCGAAGTTCACCGACGTGCCCGGTGCGAGCAGTTTCTTCGAGCGCTCGATTGTGACCTACTCCAACGATGCGAAACTGGATCTGCTGAACGTCGATCTCGGGACCCTGGAGAAAACGGGGGCCGTCTCCGCGGAAATCGCCCGCCAGATGGCGAGCGGCGTCCGCGAGAACGCGGGGACGAAGTGGGGGGTCTCGACGACCGGTATCGCCGGCCCGAGCGGCGGCACCCCGGAGAAACCGGTCGGAACGGTGTTCATCGGAACCGCCTGCCTCGAGGACGGCGAGGAAATCGTCTCCGCGACTCGCTACGAGTTCGACGGCGACCGACTCGAAAACAAAAACCAGTTCGCCCGGCAGGCGCTGCAGGATCTCATCGAGGCCGTCGAATCCCGAGAGTGAGACGGTCAGACGACGCCCTGGCTCACGAGCGCGAACAAGATGGTGACTAGTACTGTGACGGCGACGGCGCCCAGTAGCGGCTTGTTCTCCGCAGCCTTGCGATGGGGCGGCATCGCCTCGTACTCGGCGCGGAACTGCGCCAGGTTCGATTCGTCGAAGAAGTACTTCTCGCTGTAGAAGAACCGTTCGGTGACCGCACAGCCCGTACAGACCGGCTCTCCCGTGACTCGTTCCGTCTGGATGTGGTCGGGACAGTCGATGCTCCCGCAGTTCTCACAGTAGGTGAACGGTCCCTCGTCGCTCTCGCCGCACTGCTGGCAGCGATGGATACCGTCGTCGACGGTGAACCGCGACGGGCCGGCGGCGTAGTAGCCGTAGTGGTAACTGTACGCGCCCAAATCGACGTTCGCCCGGATTCGAGGGACGTACACCGGCGTGATCGACTCGACGGAGATATCGGACTGGTTCGGCTCGCACGTTTTGGTGTAGGTGACGTTGTTGTCGCCGGTGTACTGCACCGTCGTCGTGTGCTCGCGCTGCAGTCGGTCGAGCGACCACTCCTTGTACTCGGTTTCTGTCCGACCGAACCGGCCCACGTCGAACTCGTCGAACGTGGGCGAGAGACGCTGCTCGTCCAACTCGATTCGGTGGTCGAGGTTGGACCCCACGAGGCGGCCCAGGGGCCGCGGGACTCGCTCGGGGCCGTCCCGTGAGGCGTCGACGACGATCTGATCGCGCTCGCGAATCTGGTGTACGATCCCCACGCTCGTCTCGAAGGTGGCGTCGACGCTGGCGGTCACCGACACGACAGGGTGGAACCGCACCCACAACTCGGGATCCGGGACCGCGCTCGGTTCGATGTTCTCGATGTCTCGAAACGCGTCTTCGACGGCCGCCTCGGGACCGCGGGCGGAGTCGTACGGCCGAAGCGTCTCCTCACAGAGGATTTCGATCCGGCCGTTGTACAGGTCCAGTCCGACCTCGTCAGCGAGCGACCGGAGGTCGGTACCGTCGAGCAAGTCGATGGGATACGGGTCGCCGGAGGCCGCCAGTTCCGCGACGTACTCCTCGGCCGGGCCGGTGAACCGCCCGGTCGTGGCGACGATGCCTCGCTTCGGGCCGTCGTAGTCGTAGGTCGCCACCGCCGAGTGAAGCTTCTGGACGACCGGTCTGCCCACGGTGTCCGTGTGTTTGCACTCGACGACCACCGCTCTGGCCTCTCCGTCGACGTGTTCTTCCATCAGGATATCTCTGCCTTCGTCGGCCGTCCGGGCGGCCTGCCTGACGTTCTCGTATCCGAGGTTCCGGAAGACGTCCTCCATCACGTCCTCGAACTCGAACCCCGAGAGGTCGTCGAGCAGCGTCATCCGGTAGCCGACTCGGGGCGAACCCACAAATAACTGTCCGACCTACGGACCGTCGATGGACGAACACACCGACGCCGAGGGAGTCGACCCGCCGGCAGAGAACGTCCCGGGGTGGCTGCCGGACCGAAACAGGTGGGAGCACGCCACGCTGCGGCGGGCGACTCTCCACGGCGTTGCCCTGTTCAACGACGCCGCGTACCACGAGGCCCACGACTGTTTCGAGGCCGAGTGGTACAACTACGGTCGAGGGACTGTCGAGAGCGCGTACGCACGCGGGATGGTGCAGGTCGCCGCCGGCGCGTACAAACACTTCGATTTTCGGGGCGAAACCGCGTCGAGCGATGGGGCACAGTCCGGTGACGACGCCGGCATGCGTAGTCTCTTCCGGACGGCACTCCAGTATCTCCGCGCACCGCCGAACCGCTTCTACGGCGTCGACCTGCTCGACGTCCGAACGACAGTGACGAACGCACTCGATTCGCCTCAGGTCCTCGACGGATGGCGAATCACTCTCGATGGAGCGACTCCCGTCGCCGGAAGAGAATCGTACGAGTACGCCGACTCACTGGAGTGACGACACAGGTTGATATAAAGATTCAGGCGGCCGGGACCAATTATTCATATATTCATGGGTTTACCAGTAATACTGTTTGATCGTCTGATCGGTTGCCCTGGATGGTCAAAATAGTTGAATAAACTACTTTTATGTCGGTGCGAGTTGAACAGTGTACTGAGGGGAACAATGTTACTGGAAGATAAGACTTGTTTGGTAACTGGCGGATCACGCGGGATCGGCCGTGGGATTGCGGAGGAACTGGGCGAACACGGCGCGAACGTGGTCATTAACTACCGTTCCTCGGAGGATGCGGCATACGCCGCGCGGGACGTGATCGAGGACGGTCCGGGGACCGCCGTCGTGGCCCAGGCTGACGTGTCGAACCTCGACGAGGTCGAAGCGATGTACGAGGCGGTGCACAACGAGTTCGGCAACGTCGACGTGCTGGTCAACAACGCCGGTATCACGATGGATACGACCTTCGACAAGATGACCAGAGAGCAGTGGGAGCAGGTCATCGACGTGAATCTCGGAGGAGTGTTTAACTGCACGAAGGTCTGTTACGATGACCTGTGCGAAGCCGATGAAGGGCGGCTGATCAACGTTTCGAGCGTCGTCGGCCAGCAGGGGAACTACGGACAGGCGAACTACGCGACGACCAAGAGCGGACTGTTCGGATTTACGCGAACGATTGCGCTGGAGATGGCACAGGACGGCTCGACCGCAAACTGTGTCGCCCCGGGATTCGTCGAGACGGATATGCTCGCTGACGTGCCGGATCGCGTGCGCGAACAGATTCTCGAACGGATCCCGCTGGATCGCTTCGCCGAGGTGGAGGATATCACCGGTATCGTTCGGTTCCTCGCCAGCTCCGAATCCAGCTACATGACCGGACAGATCCTCGGCGTCAACGGAGGGATGGAGTGGTGAGCGACGTTCATATTGCCGGCGTCGGGATGACGAAGTTCGGAGCCTCGCCCGAGCGGACTGCCAGGGATCTGTTCGCGCAGGCGGCCGGCGAGGCCTTCGACGACTCGGGACTGGATCCCGATGCTGTCGAGGAACTGTTCTACGGCAACTTCATGGGGGAGTTCGCCGAAACGCAGGGCCATCAGGGACCGCTGATGGCCGATGCCGCCAGCGTCTCCGCGCCCGCGACCCGGATCGAATCCGCGTGTGCATCCAGCGGCGTCGCCGTCCGGTACGGCGTCAACCACATCCGCAGCGGCGCGGCAGATGTCGTCCTGGTCGGCGGCGCGGAGCGGATGAAAAACCTCTCGACCCCCGAGGGGACACGGGCGCTCTCGGCGGCCGCCGACGCGCTCTACGAGGTCAAGGCCGGCGTCACCTTCCCCGGCGCGTACTCGCTGATGGCGAACAAGTACTTCGACGAGTTCGGCGGAACGCGGGAGGACCTCGCTCACGTGGCCGTCAAGAACCACGAACACGCCGTCGAGAACGACCTCGCACAGTTCAACCGCGCGATCAGCGTCGAGGACGTACTCGAAGCGCCGACGGTCAGCGCTCCCTTCGGACTGTACGACTGCTCGCCGATGAGCGACGGCGCGGCCGCCGCCGTCCTCGTCAGCGAGGCGTTCGCCGAGGACCACGGAATGGAGACGGACGTGAAGATCACCGGGGTCGGCCAGGCGTCGGACTCGCTGGCCCTGCAGGATCGAGTTTCGATTCCCGAGACCCCCGCCGCCGTCGAGGCCGGTGAGACCGCCTACGAGGACGCCGGCATCGAGCCATCGGACGTCGATGTCGCGGAGGTCCACGACTGCTTCACGATTGCCGAGGTGCTCGCGCTGGAATCGCTGGGCTTCTACGAACCCGGCGAGGCAATCACGGCGGCCCGCGACGGCGAGACGGCAATCGACGGCGAGCTACCGGTGAACCTCTCGGGCGGGCTGAAGGCGAAAGGTCACCCGGTCGGCGCGACCGGTTGTGCGCAGATATCGGAACTGACGAAACTGCTCCGGGGTGACCACGTCAACAGCGACGCGGTCAGTGACGCCGAAATCGGCCTGACGCACAACGCGGGTGGCACCGTCGCGAGCTGTGTCGTCCACGTTCTCGAGGAGGTGGATGCATGAGCGACGCGCGCGACGAGGGGTACGACGACTTCCTCGACGCCGTCGAGGACGACGAGCCGTACTACCTCGAAGGGCCGGACGGCGACGGCTCACTGCCGCCGAAACGCATCGACCCGGCGACCGGGTCACAGGAGCTGACCGAACAGCCGCTCCCGGAGACGGGCGAGATCGAAACGTACACCCAGACACACGTCGCCGCGCCGGATTTCGCGGACGACGCGCCGTTCGTCGTCGCGGTTGCGGACTTCGGGCCGGTCAGCGTGACCGGCCAGATCCGGGGCATGGAGCCGAGTGATGTCGAAATCGGACAGGAAGTGCAGATCGGTGTCGACCGGACAGAGACGACAGACGAGCGGATCCTAGTCTTCGAGCCGGTCTGATCGGCTCGCTCTATTTATTCGCTGGCCGGGTGAGTCGTTCCCCGCGCGAGGGTGTAGATGTTCTCCGCCTCCCCGGAGAGGCTGAACTGCGACGGATCGGGGTACGAACCGAGAACGGCGATGAGATCACCCTCGTTCGTCAGCGTGCCGACGTGGATTCGAACGTCGACAGACTGTCCCGAAATTGTCTGGGTCGTCTCGTACTCCGTGAGATCGACCGACTGATCGAGCATCTGGACCGTCTCCGTCCCGACCTCGACGAGTCCCCCCTGCGGGTCGCCTCGGGCCGAGCGTTTGACCACCTCGCGGATCAGCTGTTTCTCACCGAACTGGTCGAACGGGTTCGCAGACTGCCCGGCGACGCTGACTGTCGGCGTGGTGAACAGCAGGAATCCAGCGGCCCCGTCCGGCGCCGTTCCGGGCGTTTTGCTGTACTCGCTCAGCCAGTTCGTCAGCGAGATGTCTCGCTCCTGGTCGCCGAGGTTGACCGTCTGTTCGATGACCTGCTCGGCCGTGCGCTGGTGCGTGTATCCGGTCTGTGACTGTGCCGGTTCGAGTACCCGAGCAGGCTCTGCCTCACCTTCGATCGGGCCGCCGAACAGCGAACAGCCGGCGAGCGCGGCTGTCACGGCCCCCCCAGTCGTTGCTAATAGCTGCCGTCGAGTCCACATGTCGGGTACGTGGCTGTTCAGGAGTTTATCTCTTTGCCTTCTTGCAACTGCGCCGTCAGTTCGGCACTGTCACCGTGTGCTCCAGTCGACCGACGCCCCCGATTTCGACAGTCACGGTATCGCCGTCCGAGAGCGGACCCACGCCTTCCGGCGTCCCCGTCGCGATCACGTCGCCCGGTTCGAGCGTGAGATAGCTGGTTATCTCGGCGATCAGTTCGGGAATCGAGAAGATGAGATGCTCTCGGGTCGAGGACTGTCGGTTCTCCCCGTTGAGCCACAGGTCGATACTCGCGTCGGCGGGAACGTGCTCAGGATCCGCGACGACCGGTCCGAGCGGCGCGGCGTTGTCGAAGGCCTTGCCGCGCACCCAGTTCTGCTCCTTTCGCTGGTCGTCTCGGTTCGAGAGGTCGACCACGCAGGTGAAGCCGTCGACGTACTCCATGGCCTCGCTCTGGTCGACGTTGCGACACTGCTGGCCGATCACGACGCCGAGTTCGGCCTCGTAGTCGATACGGTCCTTTCCCTCCGGCAGTCGCACGTCGCTGCCGTGGCTGGCCACGGCGTTCGGTGGCTTGAGAAACAGTAGCGGTCGGTCCGGAACCTCCGACCCCATCTCGTCCGCGTGGTCCGCGTAGTTACGACCGATACAGACGATTTTCGAGGGGTCGACCGGCGGGAGAATGTCGACATCGGCCGGGTCGTACTCCCTGTCGGCGAAGGTGAGGACACCGCCGTCGCCGGCGGTCTCGCCCTCGCGTTCGAGCCACTGGCCGGTTCTGACGCTCCCCGACGGATCGCGGAATCTGACGCGTTTCATACCCGCCGGTTCAGGCGGCTCCAAATAATCTGTTGTGGTTCCGCTCAGGCGATGTCTCGGCTCGTGTCGATAGAGACCTCCTCGACCAGATCGAGCTTGATCGTATCGGAGGGAGCGCGGCCGCCGCGGAACTTGGGGATGGCCATCCGGTTTTCGACCTCGTCGCCGGAGACGTCCGTCTCCAAGTGAAAGACGACATCAGCGAAGTGTTCGGTGGTGTCCCGAAGCGGCGGAATGTCTCGGCCTTCGAGACAGTGGAGAATAGCCAGACTGTTCGTGTTGAAAATGTGGTTCTGGAGGTCGTTCATGAACGAGCGGAACCGCGACGGCGGCTCCTGGGACTCCAGTACGTCCAGCGGATCGACGATGAGATTCGAGGTCTCCGGGAGTGCGCTGATTAGCTTGCTCGCGTTGTCAAGCGGTGCCTCTCCGGAGATATGCCGGACCGTCGGATCACCGGTCTCCGTCGGCGTGTTCTCGATGCTGTCCGTGACGGCCTCTGCCGTCCGGTTCAGCGACAGCCACAGCGTTCCGCGGGTTGCGGTGAGCTCGTACAGAAACAGCTCCGCCTGGCTCGACGGCGGCGCGGACAGGGCGACCATGCTCCCCGCGGGGATCCCCCCGTCGAGCTTTCTGTCGAGAACGTCAATTCCCGTCCGCAACCGATCGGTCATCAATACCTTCCTATTCATTACCGACCGTTAAAGATTCCGACTCCCAGAGTATCAACAGCGAAAGTACCGCTGTGAGTACATCACGAGCGGCTTTTTACGGGTCTGATGAAATCCCGCCGCGGCGAGAACGTCCCCGTCGAGGGGGGCCGGAGGTGAGGTGACCGGCCACCCTGGTCCAGGCCTGCCGGATCTGTGGATCCTCCAGCGGGGAGTCGACGGATCGGACGGTAACCAGGACTCGCCTGTCGGCGTGTGGGGCCGGTTCTGCGGGGGAGTCGGTCTCTCTGAGTACCGTCCCGACAACGTCCGTTCCGAGTTCGCGCGCCGTCCGCGCAGTCGTGTCGGCGTCGGCCAGTGACGCAGGCTGGTCCGTCGAGACGACGACGGCTCGGCTGGCGTGGCGCAACGGCCGAACAGCGTCGGGGCCGACTCCCGGCGGACAGTCGAGGATGACGGGGTCGTGCCAGTCGGCCAGGCGGGCGAGGGCCGTGTCGACGTTCGAGCGGTCGCCGGCAGTGAGACACCGCACCCCCGGTGCGGCGGTCGAGAACTGCCAGGCGCGTTCGAGAGCGGTCCCGCTCGCCAGGTCGTCGATACCTCCGGGAGCCTCGATACCGAGGAGGTGATGCAGGTCCGGCATATCGGTGTCACAGTCGACGAGAATCGGATCGCGTCCCTGTCGGGCCAGCGCGCGGGCGACGCCGACCGCCGTGGTTGTCTTGCCGCTGCCGCCCTTCCCGCCCGCGATTGCGAACATGGAGTGGCGTGGTCGCCCGCTGGTATTTGAACCTCAGTCCCGGCCGTGGCGAGTGAGACAGTGCGGGAGCCCGATCAACTCCACCGGTTCGGAGTTGTCCGGCGAGTAGACCACCATCTGTCCTTTCTCCATGTACGGCACCTTGGATTCGAGGTTGGCGGGGATGTTGACCGCGCTGATCGCGTCCTCGTCGCCGAGGTTGAGCACGATGGTCGTGTTGATCTGCTTGAACACGGGGTCGGCGATATCCTGTGGATCCTGGGTGATGAGAAAGAGACCGAGTCGTTCCTTGCGGCCCTGTTTGGCCGCGTCGGTGAACTTCCCGATGACGCGCTTGGCCTGTACCGTGTCCGCGTCGGTCAGGAAGTTGTGCGCCTCGTCCATTCCGACGATCAGCGGCGTCTCCTTGATCCGGTCGTACTGCGGATCGTTCGAGAGTTTCTGATCGACCAGCAGCGAGGACAGCGCCAACACGACGGTCTCGGCCGCTCGGCTGTCGGTGATGTGATAGGTCGGGACGACGCTCAGTCTGCCCGGCCGGACGAACTCGTGGATCATCTCCGTGATCGGACGGGCGTCGCCGTCGAAGACACCGCCGAACCCGCGGGCGCGACGGGAGACGGCATCGAAGGTCGCCTCGTGGACTCGGCCGCTCTCGTCGAGTTCCTCCTTGAGCGCGGGGTCGTCGAGAAACGAGAGGAACTGGTCGTACGTTCCGCCCTGGCCGTAGTTCTCGCGGAACCTGTCGAGTAACACGTGGACCAGGGCGTTGTACTGGTTCTCGTTGAGGCCGCTCCCGGCGATCAGCCAGGGGTTGTCGTGGACCATCGAGAACGGAATGGTGAACTCGACCTGTTCGGCGCGGTGGTGGCTCGCGGAGTACGACGCAGATCCGACCTTCGGAACGAAGGCAACGGTGTCGTCGTGGCCGCCGTGTGCGATTCCCTGGGTATCGAACTCGCGGGCGACCTCGTCGTCGTACTCCCCGTCGTCGTGCATCTGGGCGTACTCGTCCTGCGGGTCGAACTGGACGATGGCCGGCCGGACCGTTCGGTCACCGCCGCTCTCGATCGGATATCGCCGCTCGTCGTCGAGATACTGCCGCAGGATGTTCTTCGCGGCGTGGGTCTTCCCGGAGCCAGTCCCGCCGGCGATGAGAGTGTGTCGGAAGATGAGCGGATCCCCGGCCTCGTAGTCGTCTTTCAGTCGGTAGTCGATCGTCGGCGGCTCTGCCGCGGTTCTGACTTTCTGGCCGCCGACAGCGAGATGACCCAGAAACACGCCGTCTTCGGGCATCTTCAGGCCGGTCTTGATCTCCGCCTTGTCGGCCGCCTGTTCGATCACCGTCTCCGGTTTCGGCACGCGGTCGGTCATCCGCCGTTTCAGTTCACCGCCTTCCTCGTAGAGCACGGCGACGGGGTCGAGCGTCGCCATCAGTTTGAAGTCCTCCTCGTCGATGCCGTCGCTTCGCATCGCGCGGCGGGCGTGAATCTCCGTCGCGTCGTCGGCGCGGTACTCCTGGCTGTACGCCAGCGCCTCGATCCGACAGAAGAGCCGTTCGCCGTCGGGATACGGGGCGAGGAGATACGATCCGATCCGGACGTTCGAGCGATTGCCCGCAGTGATGTACGCACGCAGATCCGTGTCCTCCTCGTCTTCGCTGATCCGAAGACCCGTCGACGCCGAGAGCACGCCGATACCGCGGTCGGTCCCGGCCGGCGTCGCCTCGTACGTCCGGAACTCGTCGTCAGTTGTCGAATCCGGCCCGCCGGTCGGCGTCGTCCTCTCCTCGGGGCCGTCGCCGGTGGCGGACGGGTCCGTTTCGGTGTCGTCGTCCGCCGTCGAGTCGTCAGTCAAATCGCTGCTGAAATCGCCGAGATCGGTCATTACTCCCACTAAACACCGCCACTGACAAACCCGTTTCCCCGCCGCCACCGCCGGCGGAGCCTGCCACCAACTCCGGGACGAGTTCGACACATGTCGTATATAGATTTAAGTTTTGTCGTAACATAATCATACGTGATGACACCACAACCGTACGAGGGCGGCGGCGGAGCGGACCAGACAGACGGCACGGTACAGTTCGCTTGCCCGGATTGTTCGGAAGACCTCACGAGACGGGGAGCGGCGATTCCCTGCCCGGAATGCGGATACGTTCCCCGACAAGGCGCCGACTGACCAACGCTGATATCTGTCCACAGCCGTAAGGTACGGCCATGACCACAGGTTCCGGGGGGTGGCGGTGATGGTTGCTCTGTTCGGGACAGATGTTCTGCTCTTTCTGCTGATCGGACTGCTGGCGGGAGCACACTGTATCGGGATGTGCGGGCCGCTGGTGACGATCTACGCGAAACAGATGGGCGGGACGCGAACGGACGGCGGTGAGCCGGCGGCGGCGACCCCCGGCGGCCGCCGACGGGCCCATCTCACGCTGTACGAGGTCCGACAGCACGCGCTGTTCAACCTCGGCCGGACACTGAGTTACACCGTTATCGGGGCGCTCGTCGGGGCTCTCGGCGGCGCGGTTTTTCTCGGTGCGGGCGAACTCGCGGCGACAGCGAACACGGTCAGGGGGGTGTTCGGCGTCGTCATCGGCGCGTTCGTGATTCTCACAGGCGGCGTCTACGTGCTGGGCCGAGTCTCCGTCGGTGTCGGTCTCCCGGGGACCGAGCGCATCACGGCCTACCTGACGGGGGCCGTCGACCGTCTCGCGAACGGTCCCGGCATCGTCGGTCTCGGCGCAGTCCACGGCCTGCTCCCCTGTCCGATCCTGTATCCGGCGTATCTGTACGCGTTCTCGACCGGATCGCCGGTCGCCGGCGGCATCGCCCTGTTCGCGCTGGGCGTGGGAACGGTGCCGACGGTGTTCGCCTACGGGACGATCATCGAGAGCGTCGGTGCAACGCACCGCCAGCGACTCCACCGTGTCCTCGGTGGTCTGTTCGTCGTCCTCGGGTACGTCCTGTTCGCTCACGGGCTGATGGCGCTGGGGGTCCACATCCCCCACCCGCGGCTCCCGTTCTGGGATCCGCTCGGTGCGCCGATCTAACGGGCCGGAGATCCGCTGACGCGGTGGCTACGGCCGACCGAGTCAGGCTTCGACCGACTCCGTGGCCTCCTCGGAAACGTCCTGTACCTGTTCCTGGAACTCCTCGGCCTGCTCCTGCATCTCCTCGATCTGGGTGCCGATTTCGTCGACGGTTTCGACGGACTGATCTTCGAGTTCCTCGTGCGCGTCGTACAGCAGATCGAGTTGTTCGTCCAACATCTCCAGGTACTCCTGATTCATTTCGTCCGCCGCGCTCACCGCCTCGTCGAACTCCTCCGTCACGTTCTCGAACAGCTCCTCGTGGTTGTCCAGCAGTGTTTCGTACTGCTCGTCGACGGTCGTCCGCAGTTCAGCTATCGTATCCTCCATTCCCGGGACGTTCGTCTCCAGCGCATCGAGAATGCCGTGAAGCAGGTCTCGGTTGACCTCGACCGCGTTTCGTTGGATCGACCGGGTTGCTTCCATGCTGTCCAGGGCCGTCTCACCGACACGCTGTTGTAGATCGAACGTCTGTTCGATTGCGGTCTGTCCCTGCTCGATGGATGTTCGTTGCAGTTCGAACGTCGTCTTGAGCGGCTGTGTGTAATCAACCATCGCTACAAGTGTTGTTTAGTTAACACTCACTATAAATTTTCCCCACACAGAGTCAGGGAAAACCAACTGATGGTGATAGGCGGGAATGCGATAACTACACGCCACGTAGCAGTAGGTATCCCGTCTGCATCGCGTGACCGTCGGGACGCAGATAGAGCAGAGCGAATAGAGTTCGATACTGTGTGAAACAGTCGTCCCCGGTGGACACAGACGCCGATCCGATTTTCCCCGCACAACCGATTGTCGTTGGGACTCTGCCGACTCGACGCCGAGTAGTTAGCCGTCCCGACTTCGACGACACGCGTCGATTGAGTTCGTGCGTCTGCAGAGTTCACCGCGTGCCGCGGACGGGCGAGTCGGGTCAGACTGATTACCGCTCGTCCGCCGATTTGATTCCTTCGTCAGTGATGATACTGTCGAGGAGTCTGGTCGGTGTCGCGTCGTAGGCGGGGTTTTCGATCTCGAAGCCCTCCGCCGGTTCGCGCATCACTTCACTCGCCACGCGGTGTTCGTTCTGGAAGGCGAACCCGCCGTCGACTAGTTTCGCTGACGAGCCGACGATGTCGACCGGGACTCCGGCATCGGCGGCCGCCGCCGCGATGGGATAGGTGCCCACTCGATTGTACAGCGTATCCTCGACCACGCAGGTCATCCCGAGCAGAACCCGGTCGACCGAGGAGAGCGCGTGGCCGCAGGCGCTGTCGACGATCAGCGTGGTGTCGACCGACTCGTACTCCGCGAGGCGTCGAGCCATCTTCCGCCCGATAAATCGCGGTCGCGCCTCCGTCACGTAGACGTCGAACGATTTCCCCTCCTCGACGGCACGAGTCACCGCGGAGAGCACCGTCGTCGAGTAATCGTGCGTGAGCAGAGTCTCCCCGTCCTCTAACTGTTCGGCCGCCAACTCGGCGGCGTTGCGCTTACCGGCCTCGACCTGTTCGATCACCTCGTCGATGATCGCGTTCGTCTCCGCCTGTGCCTGTTCGACAGTTTCGAAATCGAGTTCGGCGACGTGTTCGACGATCCGACGCTGGGTGTTGTGCAGGGACGCGTGGGAGGGATTCGCTCGCTGGAGGGCTCTACTGTTCCGTTCGAGCGCGCGCTGATACTCCGCCACGGTCGGAAACTCCCGGTCGGTGATCTCTCGGAGCGCCCGGGCCGCTTTGACGGCCACGACGGAGGAACTGTGAGTCTGCATGTCCGCAATTTCGCCCGCAGTCTCGTCGATCATGTCTCACCATTCGAAGGGGCGCATAAAGTGGTTTCTGCCCTGGTGTGTCTCGGCGGAGACGGCGGCCGGGGGGCTCGCGACGCACAAGTAACCCGGAAAATCAGAGCGAGCGATCAGTCGATGTGGCCTTCTCGCCGGAGCTGATCGGCGGCCTGGCTGTCGTAGCGCCACTCGATGTCGCCTTTCTCGTCCTGCCAGTCCCACGGGTCGACGAGGACGACATCGCCTTTTTCGATCCAGACGCGGTATTTCATCCGCCCTGGGATTCGTCCCATCCGTCGCTCGCCGTCTTCACACTGGAGGCTCACGTGATTTCCGCCGTCGTGGCTTTCGACCACAGCGAATAGCTCGTCGTCGTTGGGCATTCGGAGATTCTTGTGCCCTCGTTCTTCTGTCACACCTCTAGTAGGCCCCCCACGTATGTAAACCCCCGCGAGGTCGGTGGTACCCTTCCCCACGCCGTCGGTGCGTTCGATCGGTGACACGGCTACCTCATTCCGAGCGATCAGGATCGGTCTCGTCCGTCCGCTGGGGCCGCCCGCCCGGTTCGATGTCGGGAGTTCCACCGCGGACGCGCGGTGTCGGACTCCCACGGTATCCTCCGGGCTGTGATCCGTCCATATCGACCTGTAGCTCCCCGCTGGTGTCGTCGAAGAACAGGTGGGAGTGGGGGTAGGCAATCTCGACGTCCGTCCCCTCGAACGCCTCCCAGACGTTCGTCTGGACCTTCGACTTGACGGTCTGTATCCGGTACGGCTCCGTCGCCCAGTACCGGAGCCGGAGCAGGACACCGTGGTCTCCGAACTCGCTGATCAGGCAGTCCGGTCCAGCGGGGTAGCGAGCGTTCCCGACTCTGATTCGCGGTCCGCCGGAGATGACGTCTTCGACGGCTCGGGCGCTGTCCTCGATTTTCTCCCGGGCCGCCGACAGATTACTCTCGTAGGTAATCAGGATGTCGAGGGACAGGCGGACCCGGGTATCCTCCGCGGAGTAGTTCATCACGTCCCGCGACCGCATCTCGCCGTTGGGCACGACCAGAAAGGTGTTGTCGAGTGTGAATATTTTCGTGTACCGGAGCGTGATGTCCTCGACGAACCCCCGAGTACCGCGATCGGTCAACTCGATCATATCTCCGATCTCGTAGGGCTGATCGGCGAGCAGGAAGATGCCGCTGATGACGCTCCCGACGATCGGGGCGAGAATGACACCAACCACCGCCGAGAAGACCGTCACCGACAGGGCGATGTTCCCGAGATCGAGGCCGTTGATCCGCAGGAGGGTGAGTAGCCCGAAGATGTAGACGCCGACTCTGATTCCCGCCAGGGAAACGCGAGTCAGACTCGGTCGGTCCACGTACTGCGCGATTCGGCGGCTGAACACGCGGACGAGTAGCCGCGCTATCGCCCAGGTAAGCACGATGACCAGCATCGAGGCGACGAGATCGACCGCAACGTCAGGGACCTGACTCGGAAGCCAGCTCGGGCGCCCCACGGGGCCGATGCGACCCGAGAATATCCCCACTATCTGTCCCAGCAGAGCCATGCCCGTCCAGAGATTGTCCCCGTAAAAAAGGGTTGTGTCCCGGTCTCAGTCCTCGGGGAGAATGTACAGTTCGTCGTCGCCGCGGAAGACACGGACCGTCTCCGCGGTCGTATCCACGAACGGCGGCCGAGGGACGGATTTCGTCTCGTAGGTCTCGGGATCGAGCACCTGTACGGCGTGTTCGTCCTCGACCGCGACGAGCGTCGTCTCCTCGGCCTCCGCTGCCCACCCGAGTCGCGTCGCATCGGGGGCGCTGCCGTCCTCGAAGGGCGTCTCGTACTGCTCGCCGTCTTTGAGTCGGGTTCCGCGCATCATCTCCCGGGCGCTCTCGACGAGCACCGGCCCGTCGCCGTCACCGGGGTCGACCACCTCGCCGGGTCGGTACGGCGGCAGGCGAACGGCGAAGGTCACCCGATAGAGTTCGTTGCCGTCCTCGTCTTCGGTCACCAGCGTCTCGTGGTCGGTGAACTCGCCCCCGAGTTCGTCGGTCACCCGGCGGGCGATCTGTTCACCCAGCCGTGTCGTCGACAGCCGCATGTCGAGACCGCCTTCGACCTCGCTCACCTCGGTGATGAACGCCTCGCGGTCCCCTTTGTCTTCGAGTTCCTCGACCAGCGCGTGTGCGATCTCCTGGGCCCGTGCCTGCTCGTCCTCGGTCGGATCGCGGTCGACGGCTCGGAGCTGCACGACCCCGGCGTAAGAGCCGCCGGCGATGCGGCCACACCGCGTGCAGGTCTCGCGACCGATCTTCACCGGCACCGTCAGTTCCTCAGAGAGTGCCGTCTCCCGGAGCACGCCCGAAAACTGTACGTGCATCTTGATCGTCGTCTGGTCGACCTGTTCGGGGGCGACCTGCCAGGAGATGCCCGTCGCGTCGACGTGAACCGACAGCGCGTCGGTCAGTTCGTCGATAGCGATGTCGGTGTAATCCTCCGCGCCGACGTCGACCCAGCGATTCCCCCGGTGGACCGCACCACACTGTGCGCAGACGCTGATCTCGATCCGGTCGGGAGCGTCCACGAGGTCGTATTCGTCGATATAACAGGCGTCGCAGAGTCGGTCCTCGCCCCGTCGGGGCTCTGTTTGTCGGTCGATCTGCTCCCCGCACCGCGGACAGAACGCCCCAGATCGGCTCATACAGACGATTCGCCGCTCGCGTTTGTAAACACCACGTTCACAGGTCGAGGTCGTCGGTCGTATCCAGCACGTCACCGCCGTCGACGGCATCGGAGAGGGACTCTTCGAGCAAATCCAGCCGATCCAGCATCTCCTCGCGCTGAGACGCCGCGACGGCCGCGGGGTCCGGCAGGCTGTCGCTCTCTCGGATCTCCGTTTCGCGCTCCTCGTCGAAGAAATCGTCCGCCTCCAGCGCGGCAATCCGGTCTCGCCAGGCGCTCAGTTCGTCCCGACGGGCTTCGAGGGTATCGCGCTCGCGCGAGCGAACGGGTTCCAACTGCTCGACGCCGTCGGGCTCGTACACCTCGACGAGCTGGTTGAATTTCTTGATGTGTTTATTGCTCCGAGTGGGCATATGCCTCTGTCATCGGACCGGACTCGTTTCAAGGTTGCGTGCGGACCGACCGGGGGCAGGTTCTTTTAACCGTACGAGCGAACTATCCGGTATGGGACTGCTCAGCTCGGTCCGACAACTGCTGGGGATCACCGCCGAGAGGACGGCCACGCAGGGGGCCGACCCCGACGGTCTCTTCGAGATGAGCACCGCGACGCTGACGATGGAGGCGAACCTGGGCTTCGTTCCGACGGGGGAGGCGGCGCTCTGTTTCGGGGATGTCGATTCGACGGCGTTTCGTGACGCCGTCGAGGAGGTCCGGGAGATTCTAACCGTCGGTGAGTCGGGGACCGTCTCCGAGTTCGGAGAGGACGAGTACGGCTATCAGTGGATCGTACTCCGGGCCGAGGAGTTCGAGGAACTCGTCACTGGGATCCACTTCACTTCGGATACGCTGATCGAACGCCAGTACGGATCCCGGCTGCAAGCGGCAGTCTTCCCCTTCGAGGCGTCCGAGCGGGCGTCGCTCCCCTCCGGCGACCTCGCCTACTGGATCTACTCGTTTCGTCGCGGGGAGTTCTACCCCTTCGTCCCCGACGGCGCGCAGTCACGGGACCGGTCGACGGAACTGAAACTAGCGAGCGTTCTCGACGGCGAACTCACGGTTGAAGACGACCGCGAGTACTGGTATCCGCTCTGGCCGGACACGCCCGGCGGACGCCCCTGGGAGTGAGCTGACTTTCCAGCAGTAACGAAACCCCCGGCTGTAGTTATCATTGTTGATTATCAGAACTTACGTTTATGTATCGGTCAAGAATAGTGTGGCGTAATGTCACGGGTTGATCGAGGACGGAAGCGGCTACGGGGGCTGTACGACCGGGTACGGGGGAGATACGCGTTCAAGATCGGGCTCTCTATTCTGGTCGTCACCGTCTTGCTCGCCGGGGTCGGCTACGTCACCGTCACGACAGTCCAGGCGAACATCGAGGACGACGCCGAACAGCGACTCGCGGACTCCGCGGAGCGTGAGGCCGCGGGAATAGACGGCTTCATCGAGCAACGCGGCGGGGACGCACTCCGGCTCTCCTCCGTCGAGGGAATCGCGAGCTGGGACGAGCAGCGTCGACAGCGGGAACTCAACAGCGAACTCGAACGGCTTCCGGATACCGTCAAGGCGATCCATTACGTCGACCTCGAAAACACCCGAGTCGAAACGAGCACCGACGAGGAGTGGGACGACCGGGAGTTCGACCGGGGGGAGTATCCGTGGGCGGTCGATCCGGTGACGCTGACCCCCGGGGAGACGAGGCCGTTCCAGCCCTACGAAGCGGACGGGGAGAAAGAACTCGGATTCACGTCGCTGGTCAACGAACAGCAGTCTCACGCGATTGTCCTCGTGGTCGATCTGCGCGACCGGAGTGAACTGCTCCGCTCGCCCGTCGAGGGCGGGAACATCCAGGTCGTCACTCACGAAGATGGCTCGGTCGTCCTCTCTCAGGATTTCGACGAGATCAACAGCCAACACTTCCTGACGGACGAACTGGACTTTCTGACCCGTGCGAACACGCGGACGCGGATCGACGAGGTTTCGACTGAGACCGATCAGGTCAACGGCTCGGAGATGATCGTCGCCTCCGCGCCGGTCGACGGCGCCCGGTGGTCGGTCGTCGCCGCCGGACCGCGGAATACGATCTTCTCGACCGCTCAAGATGTCTCCCGGAACCTGCTGATTCTGATCGGTATCGCCGTCTTCGGCCTCGTCGCGGTCGGTGCCGGAATCACTCGCGACATCAACAGATCTCTCTCGCAGATGTCGACGTACGCGACGGAAATCGAACGCGGGAATCTCGATGTCGATATCGACCAGTCCCGGACTGACGAGTTCGGCGGGTTAGCCGGCGCGTTCGCACGTATCCGAGACACGCTCAGCGAGCAACTCAGCGAGGTCGAAGAACAGGCGGCCGAGGCCGAACGCGCCCGGGAAGAGGCCGAACAGGCCGAACTCGACGCCCAGCGAGCGAAAGAGGAAGCCGAGGCGCTCAGTTCGCATCTCGAAGCGAAGGCCCAGGAGTACCGCGAGGAGATCCAGGCCGCCGCCGATGGAGACCTCACGCGACGACTCGATACCGACAGCGAGAGCGAAGCGATGGCCGAGATCGGCCGGTCGGTCAACGAGATGTTATCCGATATCGAGGATCTGGTCGTGCAGATTCAGGATCTCGCGACCGAGGTCGACGGCCGGAGCACGGAGGTCACGGAATCGACGGCGGAGATCCGTCGCTCCAGCACCGAAGTCGCGGACAGCATCGAGGAGATTTCCGCGGGAGCGGACTCCCAAAGCGAGAAACTCACCCGGGCCGCGGCCGAGATGAACGACCTCTCGGCGACGGTCGAGGAGATCGCCTCCTCCTCGCGGGAGGTCGCACAGCGGTCGAGGGAGGCCGCCGAGGAGGGTGAACAGAGCATGGAAACGGCAACCGAAACCGTCGGCAAGATGGAAGCGATCGAGGCGAAGGCTGTCGACACCGCGACCGAGATGGAATCGCTACAGGCGGAGGTCCAGCGGATCGGTGAGATCGTCGACGTGATCGACGAGATTGCCGAACAGACGAATATGCTCGCGCTGAACGCCTCCATCGAGGCCGCACGGGCCGGCGAGGCGGGCGACGGGTTCGGGGTCGTGGCCGACGAGATCAAATCGCTCGCCGAGGAGACCGCCGCGGCGACCCAGGAAGTCGAAGATGTCGTCACGTCTGTCGAGCAGTCGACCGAATCGGTTGCCGAGGATATGTTCGCGATGCGCGAGGAGGTCGAGGACGGTCGGCGGGCGGTCGACGATACGGTACGCACGCTCGAATCGATCGCCAAGAAGATCGAATCGGCCAACTCCGGGATCCAGTCGATCAACGACGCCACCGACGAGCAGGCGACCTCGACACAGAACGTCGTGCAGATGGTCGAGGAGGCGAACGAAGTCAGCGACAGGACGGCCGAGGAATCGCAGAACGTCTCGGCCGCGGCCGAGGAGCAGACCAGCGCGATTCAGCAGATCTCGAACAGCGCCGACTCGCTCTCACAGCGGGCAGAACGACTCGGAGAGATCGCTGACCAGTTCGAGACCGAGGTGACGGCATCGGCCACGGCCGACGACGACTGAGACGTGGCCGTCGTTCGCCCGCCGGCGGTTCACTCCAGTATCTCCGGGGCTCCGGAGACAAACGGCGAGCGATACGTCACCTGTGAGAGCACGCCGAGAGCCGTGGCCCCCACCAGCGTGGCTGTCTGTATCGAATCGAGCGTGAGTCCGAAGGAGATGCCGAAGATGAAGAGCATTCCGCCGAACATGACCGAGAGAAATCGGCCGTGCGGTGAGATCAAGAGACCGAACCGCGTTCGCATCGAAGCGGGGGTCGTCTCCACGAGTCGGGCAATCCGTTCGACGTCGACCGGTTCGTCGAGGTGCTCTGATACCCGTCCGGCGAGCCTGTACTGCACGCACGCGTCAGCGAGTTCTGTCGTCTCGATGCGTATCTCCCCGCCGTCTCGACGTGGCGCGATGCTTTCTGTCCCCCGGACCGGGAGTGACGAACGGAGAGCGAGATAGGTCTGAAGTCGCTCCTCGGAGAACGTCGGGCGGAGATACATCTGCAGCGTGACGAGTACGCCCAGCGTACTCCAGGCGCTCCCGACGAGTACCAGCCCGATCACGACCCCTCCGGTCGCCGTATGATCTGCCGATACCGTCCACCCGGGAACCACCTCCGCGACGGCCTCGGTCGCGTACCCGAGTGTTCCCGTAATCGGTAACCCCCAGACGACGACCGGGAGGACGATCGCCGCGTTGAGCCAGAGGACAGTCCGATTTCTGATCGAGCCCCAGCAGACCCCGGTCTCGTCGGTCTCGTCGGTCTGCTCCTCGAAGCGAAGGAGTACGTCCTGTATCACTCCCGCAGGGAGAGCGAGCGTGAGGTAGACAAGGACCGGCACACCGACGAGCACGACGAGCGGGTGGCGGGCCGACACGAGATCACTCCACCGAAGGGCGCCCAGACTGACGAGAACGACTGCCGCCTGTATCCCGACGAGTAACGGCACTGTCAGCCGTCTGTTGAGTCGTCGAGCGGCGGGTTCGAGGGCGGTGTCACGACTCATTTGTGATCGGCGGAGCCGGCTGCGAGTTCTGCTTACACTTGGTTTTGAGCCATATGAGCATTTCCCAGCGGCTCGTGGAGACCGCGAGCGCGGCGCTCGATGCGGTCGGGGTTCGCGGACGACGGGGTACCAATCGACCGTGGTGTAAAAAAGGCGTAATCGGCGTGAGTTAGCCGCCGAACTCCTCGGTCAGGGCCGGAACAACGTCGAACAGGTCGTCGACGATGCCGTAGTCGGCGATGTCGTAGATCGGAGCGCTCGGGTCGTTGTTGATCGCGATGATCGTGTCAGCGCCTTTCATCCCGGCGACGTGCTGGACGGCACCGGAGATGCCGATTGCGATGTAGATGTCGGGCGTGACCTTCTTGCCGGACTGGCCGACCTGTCGCTCCTGGCCGAGCCAACCGTTGTCGACGATCGGTCGGGAGGCCGAGACGGTCGCGCCCAGGGCGTCGGCGAGTTCGTGGATGATCGGGAGGTTGTCCTCCTCCTCGATGCCACGGCCGACGGAGACGAGCACGTCGGCCTCGGTGATGTCGACATCGCCCGAACCGACCTCCTCGAAGCCGTTGACGGTGGTATCGAGTTCGCTCTCGTCGATGTCGGCGTCGAAGGCCTCGATGGCGGCGTCGCCGGTGCCTTCCGCGGCGGGCCACTCGCCGGGTCGGACCGTCACGAAGGCCTCCTCTGAGTCCACCTCAACGGTTCCTTCGGTCTTGCCGGAGTAGAGTTCGCGGATGACCGAGAGACCGTCACCGGTCTCGAAGGCGACGGCGTCGGTGACCAGCGGGAGGTCGAGTCGCTCGGCGACGGCCGGGACGAAATCCAGACCGTTGACGGTGTTGCCCGCGACGACGTACTGCGCGTCGATCTCGTCGGCGAGCTGTTCGACCGCCTGCGTGTAGACGCCGTGGTTGAACTCCTCGCCGTACTCGACGGTGTGGACGGCGTCGACGCCCTCGCGGTTGAGGTCCTCGGCGTAGCTGTCGACGTCGCCGCTGATGACGGCGGCGTGAACGTCGCCGCCCGTGGAGTCGGCGAGCTCTCGGCCAGCCGTCAGCAGCTCGTAGCTCACGTCCCGGAGTTCGCCGCGGCGGTGCTCCGCGACGACGAGCACGTCGCTCATGCTCCCACCCCCTGCTCGCGCAGGAATTCAGCGAGCTGCCCGGCGGTCTCCTCGGGGCTGCCCTCGAACAGCTCGGTGTCGCTCTCGCTTTCGGGCTCGACGAGCTCGGTCAGCTCGATTGCCGACTCCTCGAGTTCGACGCCGAGGTCGTCCGGACTCACGACGTCGAGGGGTTTGCTCTGGGCCTGGCGGATGCCGCGCAGGCTGGCGTAGCGCGGCTCGTTGATACCCGTCTGGATCGTCAGCACGGCCGGAGGCTCGACGTCGGTGAGCTCCTCGACGCCGCCCTCCAGTTCGCGGTGGACGCTCGCGACGCCGCTGTCGCGGTCCAGGTCGAGCTGGTTGACGACGGCCGCCCACTCGTAGCCGATCTTCTCGGCCAGGGCGACGCCCGTCGCGCCGATGGCGACGTCACCGGACTGGACACCCGACAGCACGAGGTCGGGCTCCTCTTCCTCGACGACGCCGGCCAGCAGTTCGGCCTTCTGGGAGGGATCGAGAATCGTCTTGCCCTCGAAGGAGTCGTCCCAGACACGGATGGCGCGGTCGGCTCCTTTCGCCAGGGCCGTCCGGATCGTCTCTTCGACGCGCTCGGCCCCGAACGTTACTGTGACGACCTCGATGTCGTCGTGCTCTTCGCTGAGTTGGACGGCCTCCTCGATGGCGTAGTCGTCCCACTCGTTGAGGTCGTAGGTGAGGTACTGATCGGCGATCGAGGTCCCGCTGATCTCGAACTCGTCGTCCGCATCGGCGACCTCTGTTACTGTTACGAGGATCTTCATACAGTATGGGTATTTTCGTACATCAGGTAAACATTTTCGATACGGCTGGAAACCGACGAGCAGTTTGTTTTTACCATGGTAATTGTGATCCGGGTCGCGGCTTACACGAAACGGGATACTGTCGTTACGCGTGGTCGTTGCAAACCTTTCGAGGAGGAGACTTCTCTAACTCCGGGCCGGCGTCGGCGGACCGGGGATCATTCCTCGGACTCGGTAATATCTTCCTCCGGGAACGAGATGAGGTTCTCGCGGCCGATCCGGAGTTTGTCGATGCGTCCCTCCTCCTCCATCGAGGACAGGAGTTGTGACACCTTCGCGTTCGACCAGTCGGTCTCCTTGACGATATCCGCCTGTTTCATCCGTCCCCCGTTCGAGGCTAACAGCCGCTCGACACGTTCTTCGTCGCTCAGCAGTTCCGTGTCGACATCTGTCGGAGGGTGTGTGCCCGCGGTGTTAGCCGATTCCGAATCCCCCGTCTCTTCCTCCGCTGGGTCTGTCGTGTCCCCCGTGGGAAGCAGCCCCCCCGCGCTCAGATCGGTCGGGAGTTCGATCTGGAGCTGGTCCCCGCGCGTCAGGAGAACCGCCACCGCGATACCAATCGCAGCGACCGGGATGAGAATCCACGGGAAGACCCCCGAGCGTTCGGTCGGTCCGACTGTGCTGTTGTTCGTTCCGTTCCCGTTCACACCATTCCCGCCGTTCGTCCCGATGAACGTCGCTTGCAGTGAGGTCTCGTCGAACTGCGTCGGCCCCTCCCACATCAGCACTCCGTTTCTGGCCGGGACGGTCGAATCCCGGACGCCGTAGCCGGGCGGTGCGGAGATTCGCAGCGTCTGTGCCTCGCTCAGTTCGGACAACCAGAGTTCCCCGTTTTCCATCACCAGCACGTCACGGTCGATCAGCAGCTGGTCGTTCCGTTTGAGCATGAAGTTTTCCCAGGTGAACACGACCGTAAACCGCCCGACGCCGTTCCGGATCTCGCTCTCCGTCGAGGTTTCACGGGCGAACCCCGTGATCTCCATGTCCCGGGCGGTCTGGCCGTCGACGCCGGCGATCCCGCGCTCGAAGGTACTGAACCCGAGCGGGGGAAGTTCGCCGGCCCTGAACTGCTCGGCGGTCGCTCGATACGCGTCTTTCTCGGCCTCCGTGTCGAGTGACACCGTCGTCGTGATGTTCCATCGGGCGTCGCCGTCTTCCTGTAGCTGGGCGGCAAAGTGCACCGGCGGCTCCCCACCGAAACTGTCGGTGGGCTCCTGATCGACGGAATCCTCTTGTGCGGCGGCTAGCCCCGCGACCGGGGCAGATGTGGCTAACGCCACGCTGACGAGGAGGAGGGCGACCACGGCAGCACGTGACGGCGGAGACATACTCGGCAACTCGGCCCCTGTCGGGAAAACCCTTTCCATAAAACGTCATACGGCTTTATGAACTGTCTCGGGGGCGTTCGTGGCGTCTGAGCCGTTCGGCGTCTCCGGAAGAAACCACGGGATAATCGGGGGAGCCACTGGGTTTTTATACGTATGCAGAAAACTGTACTGTGAGATGAACTCGGCCCTCCGGTGTGTGAGCGCGCTGCTGGCGATCTGTCTGCTCTGCGGTGGTGGGGCACCCGTCGGGGGTGAGTTGGCCGCCCAGGAGTCGACTGCGAATCAGGGGACGATTACCCCGAACTCGAACGGCACCAACTACCTCTCACCCATCACTCCCGTCTCTGAGTCCTACGAACGAGTTCGTGCCGACGCATCCAGCGCCGCCGGCATCAGCGCCCAGATGATCCACAGCGAATTCGACAGGCGGACGTTCGACGAACAGCTGTCCGCAGCGAACCAGAGCCGATCCGAGGCGATTGCGGACGCGCAACTGGATCGCATCGAAACCCGGTTCGAGCAACTCGCCCAGCGCCAGGAGGAACTCCACGAGAATCAGGTCGGTGATGCGGGCCAGCGTTCGATCGCCGGGACGGTGACGAACGCCTCGGAGTCCCTCGAAGTCACCCTCGGGCTGACGCACGCGTCCGGGCCGCTACGCGTGACGGTGACGGACGACAGCGGGGCCGTCAGCAACGCGACCGTCAGAATCGACGGGGCGTTCGTCGGGACAACTGACAGCGACGGCAGACTGTGGACGATTCAGCCGCGGAACGGATTCGAGGTGACGGCCGAAACGGGCGACGGCGAGGCGGTCTCGATCTCGTTCCCGTAGGTTGAAATACTGGTTCGGGTCCACCCACCGTATGGAACGGGCCGCGAGTTCGGTCGTCGGCGTCGTCTTGCTGTTGGGAATCACAGTCGTCGGGGCCGCGACCGTCGGGTTGGCCGTGAATTCGACGACCGAGACTGCCCCGACGATGGCCTCGTTCGATCTCGCGGTGGACGCCGAGACGAACTCGCTCACGCTCACACACCGGGGCGGCGATCCGGTCGACCTGACGCAGGCGGAGTTTCACGTCACGGTCGATGGCGTACCGTTAGAGAGTGACCCGCCGATCCCCTTTTTCGCTGCTGTTGGGTTCCGTTCCGGTCCGGACGGACCGTTCAACGCCGCGAGCCCGAACACGTGGCACTCGGGCGAAACCGGACGGTTCCGGATCGCAGGGACGAACGATCCGACAATCGCTCCGGGGTCGGCGGTCACCGTACGGGTCGTCGTCGACGGAACAGAAATCGCCAAGGTAACTGCGACGGCCTGACGGGCCGATTAGAAGCCGTACAGGTCGCCGTATTTGTCTTCGGCGTACTCGAGGAAGTGGCTCGCGGAGAGTTCCTCGCCGGTCGCGCGCTCGATCAGTTCGGGCGTGGTGTACCGGCAGCCGTGCTGGTGGATCTCCTCGGTGAGCCAGCCGGCGATCGGATCGAACTCGCCGCGTTCGATCATCCCGTCGAGGTCGTCGAACTCCGAGCGGATGGTGGCGTCGATCTGCGCGGCCAGCAGTGATCCGAGCGAGTAGGTCGGGAAGTAGCCGAAGTTGCCGTAGGTCCAGTGGATGTCCTGCAGACAGCCGTTTCTGTCCTCCTCGGGAACGACGC
Organism: Halovenus carboxidivorans; assembly: GCF_009831575.1. Classification (GTDB taxonomy): domain Archaea; phylum Halobacteriota; class Halobacteria; order Halobacteriales; family Haloarculaceae; genus Halovenus; species Halovenus carboxidivorans. The sequence continues at coordinate 184,241 of NZ_WUUT01000002.1, forward strand.
CGAGGTACTCTTCCATCTTCTCGTTCCAGACCTGCGGAACCTCGCTCACTTCGAGATCGCCCCGGATCAGATCGCGCTCGATCTCGAATCGGAGGACGATGTGCATGTGGTAGGTGAGTTCGTCGGCTTCGACCCGGATGAGATTGTCCTCGTAGACCTCGTTTGCGGCCTCGTAGAACTCCCGGGCGCTGGCGTCGACGCCGAGGTGATCCTCGACGGCCGATCCGAAGTACCGCCAGAACGGCAGGGTTCGACCGACGTGGTTCTCCCAGAAGCGGGACTGCGACTCGTGGACGGTCATGTCCCGACTCTCGCCCAGCGGGGTGCCGTACTCCTCGTCGGGGAGACCGAGCGTGTACCTCGCGTGGCCGAACTCGTGGATCGTCGAGCCGACGGCGTCGAGCGGGTCGTCGGGTGAGAACCGGGTCGTGACGCGAGCGTCGAACTGCGTCCCGGTCGAGAAGGGATGCGGCGCGGTGTCGAGACGGCCGCGACTCCAGTCGTAGCCCAGTTCGTCAAGCGCCTCTCTGACGAGCGCCTCCTGATCGCTCTCGTCGTACTCGCCGTCGAAGGGGTCTGCGAGTTCGGCGTCGCTCTCGCTGACCTGTTCGATCAGCGCGGGGAGTTCGGACTTGAGTTCGCCGAGAATCTCCTCGATGGTCTCGATGTCGAGATACGGTTCGTAGTCCTCGACGAGCACCTCGTAGGGGTCGCGGTCGGGATCGATCTCCGCGGCGTACTCGCGGCGGAGTTCGACGAGTTCTTCGAGCGGTTCCTCGAACTTCGAGAAGTCGGACTCGGCTTTTGCCTCCTCCCAGACGGGCATAGCGTTCGAGCTGACCTCCGAGAGCTGTTCGACAAGCGCCTCGGGGACCTCGCTCGCACGCTCGTGTTCGCGTTTGATCTCGCGAACGACCGCTTGACGCTCCCCGGAGACCGAGCCGTCGAGTTCGTCCAGCCACTCCGCGAGCTGGTCGTCGGTGAGTAGCTCGTGTTCCAGCGTCGATAGCGTCGACGACTGCTTCGAGCGGGCGGGAGTCCCCTCGTCGGGCATCATCACCTGCTGGTCCCAGCTCAACACCCCGGCGGCGTCGCCGACGTAGTTGTACTGCCGTACGTGATCGAGAAACGCCTCGTAGGCCTCCGAATCTGTCGTCTCTTTGCTGGCCATACACGTCGTTCGATCCGCCAGCCCATCAACGCATCGCCAGCGGAACTTCGTCCCAGCAGACACTCAGAGCAACCGACTCCCGAACCGCTCGGCGCTCTCGCGGTATATCTCGTAACACCGTTCGAGAACGGCAACCGAGACGCTCTCGTCTGCGGTGTGGGCTTGCCCGGGTTCGGCGGGACCGCAGACAACACAGGTTGTCCCCGCGTCGGCCAGCCACCCGGCATCGGTCGCGTGCGGCTTGCTGACTCGCTGTGGCTGGGCCTGCTGGGCAGTCGCCGCCGCGTCGACGACCAGATCCGCGAAGTCGGGATCGTCGCAGGCCATCGGCGGGAGGTCCTGCTCCACCTCGACCGAGATGCCCTGTCGATCAGCCAGGTTCGAGAGCGGAACCCGTTCGCCGGGAACCGTCCGTTCGTCGACGGTGATCGAACACGAGTCGGGAACGACGTTCCAGGCCGTCCCGCCCTCAATCTCCGTGACGGCCAGCGATCCGGAGACGCTCCGTCCGAGTACCGTCGTCTCCGGGACAGCCAACTCGCGGATCGCCTCGACGGCCTCGACACCACGGTAGATCGCGTTCGTGCCGGCGTCCGGTTCGCTCGCGTGCGCTCGCACCCCCGCCGCGTGTACGGTGCTCGCCCGTCGCCCCTTGTGGGCAACGGCGACATCAGTGACCCCCTCTGCGGAGTACCCCGTCGATCCCTCACCGACGATGGCGTACGCCGGACAGAACCCGTCGTCGATTGCACCGCGTGCCCCGCGGCCGCCGGTCTCCTCGCCGACGAACGAGGCGAAGACGAGTTCGCCGCCGGAGAGCGTTGCGTCCCGGAACGCACACATCGCGGCGGCGACAGCCCCTTTCATATCGGCAGTCCCGCGGCCGTAGAGACGCCCCCCCGCCGGTCGACGGCGTATCGCCCGTCGTCCAGTTGTTCGCCGGCCGGCGGCACCACGTCGTGGTGGCCGACGAGCGCGAGTTGCCGGCCGGAGCCGCGACTCGCGAGCACGTTTCCGTGGCGGTCCCGGGTGACGCTCCCGTCGGTGTGGTCCCGGAGCCATCGCTCGATGTAGTCGCCCGCCTCGGTTTCGTCGTCGTGGCTCGGAATCTCGACGAGAGAGCGGGTGAGTTCGGGGAGATCCATATCGGCGTTCACTCGCGACGCCGGCTAAAGCCCTCCGGTCGTCGTAGGCGCTCGCTCTCCGCGCGGATCGCTCGGGGAAAACAGTCATACGTGAACCGTACCAACGACACGCAACGGAATGGAGGGCGAGTTGCTCGGGCAGATGGTGGAGGCCGTCGGCGTCGGAGTCGGCGCTTACGACGAGACCGGCGCCTACGTCTACGTCAACCAGGCCTACGCCGACATGCTCGACACAGACAGAGACTCGCTGATCGGGACACGTATCTGGGAGGTCAACGACGCCGTCGACCCGGACCGGTTCGAGGAGTACTGGAACTCCTACGACGACGGGGAGACCCGGACCGCCGAGGCCGTCCACGAGTTCGGATCGACGGCGCTCGACGTGCAGACGATCACGACTCGCATCGAGACGCCCGACGGCCGGTTCAACGTCGGAACGATCCAGGACATCTCGATTCAGAAACGGCGGGAACGACAGCTGAGTCGGCTACATGCGGTGACTGACGAGCTGATCGAAGCCGGATCAGTCGACGAGATTGCGAGGGTAATCACCGAGACCGCGGAACAGATTCTCGATTTCAACCGGACGGTCGTGAGGGTGGCGACAGACACCGGTGAACTCGAACCGGTACTGGTGACCGACGGAGCGCGGACGGATTTCGGAGACTGCTGGGCATACGACGCCGACGAGGAGACGGCCGCTGTCCGCGCCTTCGAGGAGGGTGAAACGGTCGTCGTCGAGGATGTCACCACCCTCGACGACGGCTACGACCGCGGGGATACCGCGGCGGTTCTGTACGTCCCAATCGGGTCGTACGGGCTGATCAGTATCACCCATCACGAGCCCGGTGCCTTCGACGAGACCGACCTCGACCTCGCGTCGATCCCGGCCTCGAACGCCGAGACGGCGTTCAGACGGCTCGAAAACGAGCGCGATCTCAGGCGGCAGAACGAGCGTCTGGAAGCGTTCGTGGATGTCATAACCCACGACATCCCGAACCACCTCACCGTCGCCACGACTCGGGTCGACCTCGCCCGACAGACCGGCGACCTCTCGCATCTCGATCAGGTGGCGAACGCCCACGACCGCATCGAATCGGTCATCTCGGACATGCATACGCTGGTCAACTACGGCGACCGGATCGAGTCAGCAACGTGGGTGCGACTGTCCGATATCGTCACCGGCTGCTGGGAGAACTGCCGAGAGGAGGAGTCGAACGGGACCCTCGAGTTCGACGGGGCCGGATACATCCGGGCCGACGAGAGCCGGCTCAAACAGCTCCTCGAAAATCTGTTCTGGAACGCGCTCAGCCACGCCGGACCCGATCCGACGGTCCGGGTCGGCCTGCTCCCCGATGGCTTTTTCGTCGAGGACGACGGACCCGGGATTCCGGAGTCACAGCGGGAGAAGGTGCTCTCTCCCGGCTTCAGCGAGGCAGACGACGGCGACCACTCCGGGTTCGGCCTCGCTATCGTTCAGGAGATAACCCGGGCACACGACTGGGAAGTCAGTATCACCGACAGCGAACTCGGTGACGGCACGCCCGGCGCGCGGTTCGAGTTCACCGGCGTGACAGTAAACCGGGAGAACACCGCTGACGGGGCGTAATGACGTGCCTTTTTAACCGAAGGCAACGTAGCCCGGCACAAGATGTTCAAGGCGATAGTGCGAGCGGAACGGTTGCAGTCGACGCTTGACTCCGTGGGCGTGCTGGTGGACGAGTGTAAGATCCACCTCGACGAGGGCGGGATCGAAATCCGGGCCGTCGATCCCGCAAACGTCGGGATGGTCGATCTCTCGCTGGATGCGGACGCCTTCGAGTCCTACGAGGCAGACGGGGGACTGATCGGCGTGAATCTCGTCCGGCTACAGGATATCGCCGGGATGGCCGACAGCGACCAACTGGTCGAACTCGAACTCGACGAGGAGACCCGCAAACTGCACATCTCCATCGACGGACTCGAATACACCCTCGCGCTGATCGACCCCGAATCGATCCGCGAGGAGCCCGACCTTCCGGATCTGGATCTCTCTTCGACCATCGTTATCGAGGGTCGCGACATCGACCGGGCGGTGACCGCCGCGGATATGGTCAGCGACCACATCGAACTCGGTGTCGACGAGGCCGACGGGGTGTTCTACGTCAAGGCGGAAGGCGACACCGACGACGTCCATCTCGAACTCGACGGGGACGATTTGATCGATCTCGTCGCCGGCGAGGCCTCGTCGCTGTTCTCGCTCGATTACCTGCAGGACATGAACAAGGCTATCCCGAAAGACGCCGAGGTCACGATGGAACTCGGAGAGGAGTTCCCGGTGAAACTGCACTTCGACATCGCCGAGGGCGAGGGTGCCGTGACATACATGCTGGCGCCCCGGATCCAGAGCAACTGATCGGCCCGTCATACCTCTGTCTGACGCACAGTTTTGTGTGGCCGCCGGCAACAGAGTTACATGACCAGTCTCGACGAGGCGTACACGCGGGATTCTCCGGTGTCGAGACCGCGGCAGGCCGCCGTCGGTGGAACTCTCGTCGGTGTCGGTGTCCTCGCGATCATCGGCGCAGTGGCCGCCGTCTGGACCGGCGGGGAGAGCACGGCTGCGAAACTGTACGCGGGAATCGCCGCCGGCGTCGGGATTCCGCTCATGTTCTCGGGAATCGTGGTCGTCCTGCCCGCGAGCAGGCGGACCCGGATCGGTGTGCTGTTCGGGACGCTCCTGTCCGGCGGTGGCGTCTGGCTGTTCCAGTACGCCTACCCGGATCGGTGGACGCGCACGGCCGATCCACTCGCCTTCGAGACGCTGTTTTTGTACGGCATCGGCTGTGCGATCGCCGTCTGGTTCGTCTTCACCGCGATTGCGAACACCCGGCTGCGGAACAACCCACAGGGCACCGTCTCGCTCGAAGTCATCACCCAGGGAGAGACGAAGACGGTCGAGGTGAGCCACCGCGAGTACCGCGAAATCGTCAGCGACGGCGGGAATCCGAGCGATTACATCGACGACCTCGACGAGTAATCAGCTCCGTTCGTTCCGAACGAACGGCTGACCCTCTCGTCTACGCCGTCTGTAATGCTTCCTGCAATCGGTCGCCTCCGTCTTCGTAGATGCTCTCGCCGTGGCCGACGAGAATCCGCTCGGGGTCCCAGTCACCGAGGCGAGTCGGTGGCTCATCGAGCACCGGGTGGACGCCGAGGACCTCCCCGTCCGGCGTGAACCCCGGCGAGGTGCCGACCGCTTCGGGGACGACCATCGTCCCGGCTGACTCGTCGACGAGAACCGCCTCCTCCCAGTCGTCGGTGTCGAACAGTTCGTGGGATTCATAGCCCGTCTCGGAAAGCGCCGAACCGAGCGGTTCGGGCTCTCCGTCCAGTTTCTCGGCACCCAGGTCCATCCACTCCGGCATGAACACGGACACGTCGTGACGCTCGGCTACGGCCGTCGCATCCCGGGTGTGGCGGTCCTGGAGAACGACGACGCCCGCCACCGTGCCGAGGTCCGAGAGGTGCCCGTCCAGCCCCTCGGCGTCGACCGGATCGACGACCAAGACCCCCGTTTCGGTGGCGAGGGCGTGACTCGCCCGTCGCGGCTTCTCGTCGGGATCGGCGATCCAGCTGACTCCGTCGCTCCACTCGGTCACTCCGTCCAGTTCTGGTCGGTCCTGAGCGCCGTCGTCGGACATGTACCCACGTACGACCCCCCGGGATAAGCATCTATCCCGTGAACCGGTCCGTGGGAAGCCTTCTCTGGCACACGACGAGCGGATAACTCAGTTTTTATTCGCTCGGCGACTCGTTCGGCCAATGAGTTACCGAATCGGTCTCGTCGGCAAGCCCTCGGTCGGGAAGTCGACGTTTTTCAACGCGGCGACGATAAACGACGTGCCCGAGGGGGCCTATCCCTTCACGACCATCGACCCGAGTCTCGGTGAGGCGTACGTCCGGACGGACTGTGCCGCCCCGGAGTTCGGCCGAACCTGCCAGCCCTCGGTCGGCAAGTGCGCGGACGGAACGCGGTTCGTGCCGGTCAAACTCGTCGATATCGCCGGGCTGGTCCCCGGCGCACACGAGGGCCGCGGCCTCGGCAACCAGTTTCTCACCGACCTGAACGAGACGGACGTGCTGGTCCACGTCGTCGACTTCTCCGGAACGACCGACGCCGAGGGCGAGGCCACCGAGGGACACGACCCCCGCGAAGACATCGACTTCCTCGAGGAGGAACTGGACGCGTGGTATCTCGACATCCTCCGGAAGGGGATCAGACGCTACGAGGACAAGGAACTCTCAGATCCCGACCCGGAGGACGTGCTGGGCGAACAGCTCTCTGCGTTCGGGATCAGCCCCGCAGAGATCAAACAGGTCATCCTCTCGGTCGACCTGCCGGTCGAGCCACCGGCGTGGGACGAGCAGGACCAGCGGACACTCGCTCAGGAGATCCGCAAGCGCACCAAGCCGATGGTGATCGCGGCGAACAAGATGGACGTGCCGGCGGCCCAGGAGAACTGGGCGGAGATAACCGACGATCCGGCCTACGACCACCTCACGTTCGTCCCCGTCTCGGCACACGCCGAGAAGGCGCTCAAAAACGGTGCCGAGCAGGGCGTTCTCGAATACACGCCCGGCAGCGACGAGTTCGAGATCACCGCCGACCTGCCCAGAGCGAAGAAGACCGGACTGGAACAGATCCGGACGTTCGTCGAGGAGTACGGCGGCACCGGCGTCCAGCAAGCCCTGGAGACCGCCGTCTTCGACGTGCTGGATCTGAAGGCCGTCTTTCCCGGGTCCGCCTCCGGCGACTGGACGAACGGCCCGTTTCGGGACTGTTTTCTGCTCCCTTCCGACGCGACCGCCGAGGACTTCGCCTACCACCTGCACAGCGACATCGGAGACGGCTTCCTGCACGGGATCGACTGCCGAAACGACCGACAGGTCGGTGCCGATACGGTGCTCGACCACCGCGCCGTCGTCGAAGTTGTCTCGACGACTCAGTAGCGAGCGCCGGAAAGAACCGTTAAGTCGTCGAGTCTCGGCCCCAACCGACCGGAGAAAGACACTTACCGAACGTGTGACCAGTAACGAGCGATGGAACGACGACAGTTCGTGTTCACGTTGTTGCTCGCGGTTCTCGGCTCCGGCTGTGCCCGCAGCTCGCTGTCCGACAACGAAGACGGCGACTCGGAGAGTGACGAACGGCCAGACCCGAGTGAGGACATCTTCGTCACCGTGTCGAACCGGCGTTCCCAGCGGGTGGTCGCCGGTGTTGTCGTGCTGGAAAGCAGGGGCAGGGGTTCCGTCATCACCGAGCGGAGCGTACTGCTCGACCCCGGGGAGTCGACGGCGATATACACGGGAATAACGAGCCCCGGCGATTACCCGTACGAGATCTATCTCGACGGCGAACTGGCGTTCGAGGCCACGTACAACGTCGGGGAGTTCGACGTAGAGACCGGTTCGAACATCGACATCGGGATAGAGCCCGACGAGTTGGACATCGGTGCAGAGGACTAGCTGTCCCGGAGGCCGATCGTTCTGAGACGAGCACAGCACGCTGACACAACAGTCATTTGCCGCGCGGTAGTACGGCCGGCTATGCTGGATGGACTCCGCTGGCTCGCGCTCGAAGTCAAGTATCTCGACCGGGCACAGTCGTTTTACGAGGCGTTTCTGGACCTGGAGGTGCGCTCGGAGAGCGATCACGAGGTGGCCTTCGCGGCCGGCGACACCGACCTGGTCCTCAGGCGACCGCACTCGGTCCCGCGCGGGGGGTTGCACACCCACTACGCGCTGTCGATCCCTCGCGGCGAGTACGACTCGTGGTACGAGCGACTCGACGAGCGGTTCGATCTCGTCGAGCACACCTTCGGGGACTCGAAGTCGCTGTACTTCTACGACACCGAGGTCAACTGCGTCGAACTCGGGCAGTCAGACGTGGCGGGGCCGGGCGTCGACGGCGTCTTCGAGGTCGTCTTCGAGGTCGAGGATCTCGACCGAGCACAGGCGCTGTACGGAGAGTTGGGCTTCGAGACCGTCGACGAGGGCGACGACCGCAAACGCGTCCGGATGACCGCCGGTTCGTTCGACATCGAACTGTGGGAGCCACACCTCGGGCTGGCGGACGCCCGCGGCGGCGTCCACGTCGACGTTGGAATCGAGGCCGACGACCCCGGAGCGGTCGTCGATTCCGCCCGGGAGCAACTGGCCGCAGTCGAGGAGACAGAGCGGGGGTATCGGCTCCGCGATCCAGACGGACACTACCTGACGGTGGTCGAACCGTAGAAACCCCACGCTTTTCTATCGGCGGGCGCAGAAGTGGGGAACATGGAGAGTCTCAACAGGATGGCGACGGAGTTGGTCGACGAGGCAATCGAGTTCGCGGACGAACTGACCGTCGACGTCCACCAGCTAACGGGCGATTCCGCCGTCCTCGATTTCGGCGTGGAAGCGCCGGGCGCGATTGAGGCCGGACTGCTGCTCGTCGAGATCCAGACCGCCGGGCTGGCGACCGTTCAGGCCCGAAGCGGAACCGTGGGTGGAACGCCGCGCACGCACGTCGAACTCTCGACCGATCAGCCGGCACTGTCGCTGCTCTGTGCCGGAAAAGGGGGCTGGGAACTCGTCACCGACTCCTTCGAGGGGCTGGGAAGCGGCCCCGCGCGCGCCCTCGTGGCCGAGGAAGACATCTTCGACCGCGTCGGATACGCCGAGTCGTTCGACTTCGCCGTCCTCGCAGTCGAGTCCGACCAGTTGCCCGACGAGGCAGTCGCCCAGCGGGTTGCCGACCGCACCGGCGTCCCCGAGAGCGGGGTCTTTCTGCCGACCTACGCCGCGGCCAGTATCACCGGGAGCGTCGTCGGCGCGGCCCGGGCCGCGGAACTGGCCGTCTACCGACTCACCGAACTCGGCTACGACCCGTTGGATGTGCTCTCCGCGACGGGGTCTGCCCCGGTCGCACCCGTCGCCGGAGACGAATCGACCGCGATGGCGTACACGAACGACGCTGTCATGTACGGCGGCGAAGTCCATCTCGTGGTCGAAGAGCCGTTCGACCGCTTCGACGAAGTCGCCTCGACCGCCCGCAGTGAGTACGGCGACCCGTTCGCCGACATCTTCGAGGCCGTCGATCACGACTACGCCGAACTCGACCGCGAACTGTTCGCACCGGCACAGGTGACCGTCGACGTGGTCGGCGGTGAGACCCACACCGTCGGTGAGACCGCCGAGGACGTACTCGTAGAGAGCTACGGGCTCTGAGAGGGGCCGTAGGTTCGCGACTTTCTGTAGTTACGGGGCTCCCGAGAGACCGTTCGCTGTAGAACCGGGACTCGGGTGGAAACAGAAATAGTCAAGTACTGACTGACCATTCAGTCAATGTGGTCAGAGGCAGACACTCACGCGATGCGCGTCGCCGCCGTCCCCTGGTCAGAGGATCGCGGCGGCGTCGATTCGACACCCGCGCAGGTGGTGGTTCGCGATGAGCGACGCCGAAGAGCCCGAGCAATCCGGTCTGAGTCGCGAGCAGTACGTCATCGTCGGTTCCGTCATCGCCAGTACGTTCTTCGTCGGCTTCGGCGGCGGCGTCATCTTTCCGATCCTGCCGAACCTGGGTCAGGTACTCGGCATCTCACCGTTTTTCGTCGGTCTGATTCTCAGCGCGAACCGGTTCTCGCGGCTGGTTGCGAACGCTCCGGCGGGCAGCGTCGTCGACCGGGTCGGAACCCGGACACCCTTCATCGTCGGCCTGTTCATCCAGGCCGTCTCTACGTTCGGCTACGTCATCGCGTATCTCTCGCCGACTCCGGAGCCGTGGTTCCTGCTCGTCAGGATCCTCTGGGGTGTCGGCAGCGCACTCGTGTTCGCGACGGCGTACACCATCGCCGCGGACATCAGCCAGAGCGGCTCTCGGGGGACCAGTATGGGACTCATCCGGGGCGGCACCATCTTCGGCTTTCCCTCCGGACTGGTCGTCGGCGGCGTCGTCAGCGACGTCGCTGACGGTGTCTTCGCGGGGGTTCCCGGTGATGTCGTGGCCTTCATCGTCGCGACGATATTCGCGCTGTTTGCGACGCTTCTGGCGTATCTGTTCGTCCCGGAGACCCACGTCGCGAGCGACTCGAACGAGTCGGTCAAACCCTGGGAGATCGACCGCAGCGCCACGACGCTGACGGTCGGGCTGGTGAACTTCACCATCCTGTTCGGCTACATCGGCGCGCTGTTCTCGACGCTCGTGCTCTTCCTCAACGAGCGCAATCTCAGCCTCTTCGGCTTCGCCCCGCAGGGCACCTCGGGCATCTTCATGGCGATTACGGTGCTCTCGGCGGCGGTGTTCATGCTCGGCGGCGGCTACCTGAGCGACCACCGCGAGTCCCGCGTCCCGACGCTTCTGTTGTTCGTCGGAGTCGCGTCGGTCGGATTCCTTGTGCTTGCGGTCGCGAACTCGGTGCCGGTGTTGGTGATCGCCTGCATCCTCATCGGAAGCGGCCAGGGCGGAACGAGCGGCCCTCTCGTCGCACTCCTCGCGGACCTCACCCCCGCCGAGAAGATGGGCCGGGCGTCCGGAACGAACAACGTTCTCGGCGATGTCGGCGGTGGGCTGGGTCCGCTCGTCTCGCTCCCGCTGATCAACCTCGTCGGGTTCACGCCGGTGTACGCGGCGTGTGCGTTGCTGCCGCTCTCTGCCGGTGTGATCCTCCTCGTTGGGATCAGGTACGAGACCGGACGGCTCTTCCCCGAGACGGACTACATCGACGTCTCGACCGAATCCACGGCCGACTGACCGGCCGCTGATCGACACTCTCTCGGGATGCGGCACAACAATCAAACCGTGGGAGCACGAATCACCGTCGATGAAAGCGGGTGATTTCGTCGGCCCAGTGGTCGTCCACGACTCCGGAACGATCCGGTACGGAAACGAGGAGTTCGCGGGGCTGGTCGGTATCGAGAACTCCGCGGAACTGGCAGGTCACTCGCTTCGCTCGTATCTCTCCGACCCACACTGGCGGTCACTCTCCGAACAGATCGACCGGATTGAGGAGGGGGAACCGGCGCTCGGGGTGCGGGTCGGCCTCGAAGGGACGAACGGGACTCACAGGGAGGTGATCGCGGTCAGTTCGCCCGTCGAATGGGAGGAGACGCCACAGGTCCAGACGACCTTTCTCGACCTCACACAGGGTGAGTTAGCGGCCTCGCTCAGGGAGAACGCGATGCACGAGGCACCGGTCGGCATCACGATTGCGGACGCGACGGCGGAGGACACCCCGCTGGTGTACGTCAACGACCAGTTCGTCGAGATGACCGGCTACCGGCGCGAGGAGGTGCTCGGTCGGAACTGTCGGTTTCTTCAGGGGGCGAACACCCGTCCCGAGCCAGTGGCACGGCTGCGCGAAGCGATTGCCGACGAGGAGTCGGTCACAGTCGAACTGCGGAACTACCGGAAGGACGGCTCGCTGTTCTGGAACCGAGTGAGCATCTCGCCGGTCCGTGACGAGACCGGAACCGTGACACAGTTCCTGGGATTCCAACAGGACATCTCGGACGCGAAGGTGTACGAGCGCGAGAAGACGCTGTTCGAGAGCCACGCCGAGGCGTCGGATCAGGTGATGTACGTCACCGACACCGAGGGACGGATCGAGTACGTCAACCCGGCGTTCGAGGTGACGACCGGCTACGACGCCGACGCGGTGCTCGGAGAGACGCCGGCGCTGTTCTGTACGGACAGCGACGGACCGATCCTGGGTTCGGGTTCACCCCCTCGCGGAGAGAGCTACCAGGACGAACGCACGAACACGACGAAGACGGGCGAACTGTACCGCGTTCGTCGAACGGTCGTTCCGATTATCGACGACAGAGGCGAGACGACACACTACACCGTCATCGAGCGGAGCGTGACCGAAGAACAACTCACGACCCAGGTTCTCGGCGTCCTCGACAGAGTGCTCCGACACAACGTCCGCACCGCGGTCAACGTGATCGACGGCTACGCGGAGTATCTGGAGTCCAACGTCGAAGGAGAGAAGCGGGAGGCCGCGACGGCGTCGATTCGGAGGCGTTCGCGGGAGCTTCGAGAGATCAGCGAGAAAGTGAGCGTCATTCGTCAGCTACTCGAAACCGAAGAGCCGTCACCGCTGGAACTCACACACCTCGACAGCGTCGTCACCCGATTGCGACGCCAACACCCGAGCGCGGAGATTGACCTCCAGGTTCCGACCGACACGCGCCGTGCAATCGCGAAGGGGAACATGTTCCAGTGTGCACTGGAGATGGCGGTCGAGCACGCGGTCGAACACAACGACAGCGACCCCGCTGTGGTCGAAATCACGGTTGCTGCCTGTGAGAGCGACAACACTGTCGAGGTCGAAATTGCCGACAACGGGACCGAAATTCCCGACTCGGAGTGGGAGATCATCGAGGGTGGGGCCGAGACCCCGCTCAGACACACGAGCGGCATCGGTCTCTGGGTGATGTACTGGGCGGTCGTGGCACTCGGCGGTGCAGTCGAACGCGAGCGCAACGACCGCACGGGGACGACGCTCACGTTTCAGGTTCCGCTCGCGGCGACCAGTCCCGACTGACGTCAGCCAGCCGGCATCTCACAGCACGCCCATCTCGTCGAGTCGCTCCGGGAGGTACGTATCGGTCACGAAGTCCAGACCGCGGGAGGCGAGTGACTGCTGTTCGGATTTCTTCTCGATGTCGAGTTGGAGTTCGATCTGTTCCTCCCAGAAGTCGGTCTGAAAGCGCGGATCCTCCAGTTCGGACTCTAAGGCGTTGATGTCTGAGTCGCTCAGCGGATCGGTCGGGAGGTCGTACTCGACGATGTCCTGCGGTCTGATCCCGATGAAGTCGGCCTCGGGCGTCGCCAGATACTCCGAGAGGTGTGCGCTTTTGATCGATCCGTAGGCGACCGAGCCGTAGATCCGGTAGCTCCACGGGTCACCGTCAGTGAACACCACCGTCGGGAGGTCGAGTTCGTCGTGCAGCCGTTTGGTGATCCGGCGGGTCGCCCGCGCGGGCTGGCCTTTGAGGTGGACGACGATAGCGTTGTACTCCTCGTCGAAGCCGTTTTCGACCAGCCGATCACGCATACCACCGGTCTCGACACAGAGAACGAAGTCGGCGTCGTTGTCGAGAAAGTCGATGGTGTCCGGGTTGTTCGGAATCTGGTAGCCCCCTTCTCCGACATCCTTCTGGCAGTGGATCTCTCGCTCGCCGCGGCGGGTCTGCTCGCGCAGTCTGAGCGGCCCCATGATCGTCGCCCCGGACTCCTCGGGCCGCATGTGGAAGTCCTCTCGGGTCGCCCCGGAGACGATTTCGAGATCCTCGATCAGCGAGTTCGACTCGTCCTGACTGCCGAACTGCGCCTCGTCGAGATCCCACGATTCCGAGAGATAATACAGCTCTCGCAGCGTCGAGGAGCGCCCTTCCTCGATCTGCTGGAGGAGGAAATCGATGGTGTAGGTGGCTTTCAGTAGCTTCTCGGCCCCGCTGACGGTCTTGGCGGTCCGGGTCGACGTCCGGTCGCCGTAGACCCAGACGTGCTTGTCCTCGTCGTACTCGATGTTCGTCTTGGTCCGGGTCGGGACCTGCATCCGGGGCACGTCGCCGTCCTCGAACTGGTCGTAGAACTGTTCTGCAAGGGCCATCAACTGCTCGCGCGGGTCGGGTGTGTCTTCTGTGCTCATTGTTAGGCGTCGATCGTGAGTTTCTCCTCTTCGATTCCTTCGACGGCGACCTCTGCGTCGGCCGACTCGGAGACCTCGTAGGTCAGGGTCCGCTCGTCGCCGCTGTCGACGGTCGGATTCCACTTGATGAACCACTCGCCGTCCATCTCGACGACCTGGGCCTCTCCGTCGGGATCCGGCTCGTCGGTGACGATTTCGGTGATCTCCAGGTCGGCGTTGGTGTCGGCGTTGTTCTCGACGGTGAGTTCGACGGCCCCGTTCTCGCGGTGGCGCTCGACCAGCACGTCGTTCATGATCCGGGCCAGCGTGCCGTCGATGTCGAGGTCGTCGTTCCCGGTGACGTTGGCGAGTTTCTCGGCCATCTCCGGCAAGATGGTCGCCAACTTGTCCTGCTTCTGGCGGCGCTGTTCCATCGAGCGGCGCTTCTTGAGGAAGCTTTTCAGTTCGCGGGCCGCCTCCCGGACCGCGAGTTCGATCTCGTGTTCGATCTCGGGGACGTTGGCGACGGCGTCTTTCGACTCGCTGGTGAAGGGCACGTTCGTCGACGCGATGTGGACCATGATCACGGCCGGGCCGTCCGGGAGGCCGCTCCCGCCGGGCTGGTCCAGCCCGTAATTCCGCCAGCCGATGTCTTTCAGCACGTCCGTCGTCGCGCAGGCTCCGCGCTGGTAGACCAGCGGGACGCGGTTCGCGAACCGCATCACGTCGGCCTTCCCGCCGTCTTCGAGTTCTCCGCCGTAGGCGATACCGGCCTCGACGATGAACGGATCACCGCCGTGGACCGAAGCGTCCCGCGTCGACGCGGCGTAAAAGTCCGCGTCGTACTCCTTTCGCAGCCCCGCCTCGACCAACTCCGCGGTGATCGGAGCCAGACAGTCCGTCGGCGGGGAGATGATGTCGGTCTCGCGCATCGCTTCGAGCAGTTCGGACGCGGCGTCCCGGTCGGCCGCAACCTCCGTGATCTGCGGCGGGTCGTCCGGCACCCGCGCGGCCGCCTCCCACAGCGCTTCGGTGATGTTCTCGCGGGCCGTGTCGCCGAAGGTCGCGTCGTCGCGCTCCTCCGTCATGTCGGCGGCCCGGTCGACCAGCCGTCTGAGTTCCTCCTCGGTGAACCGGTGGGACTCGCCGGGCTCGAACTTCTCCGCCAGTCGCTCGGCCATCCCCCGAACCACGGCGTCGTCCTTTCTGGTCGTCGTCGCGTCGTCGACCAGTTCGTAGAGGTCCGCCTCGCGCTCTTCGGAGATTGCCGCCCACGCGGCGTCGCGGGCCTTCTCGCGGACCGTCGATCCGAACGTCGTTCCGTGGCCGGTCTGGATCGTATCGGCCGTCTCCTCGACGATTGTGGTGAGTTCGTGGTGAGCCAGTCGCTCGTGCTCGGCGATACGGTCGACGACCTCGGCGGCGAACTCGGCGGTCACCTCCGCGCTCTTGTTGGCGACGGCCTCGACGATTTCGCTCTCCGTGTCGAGGTCTTCGTGCGCCTGCGGCGGCCGCCACCGGAGTTCGCGGCCGTAGTATCGGTCGTTGAAGGCGTCGATGACCGAATCAGCGGTCTTCTGACCCACGCGGGTGAACTCGCCCTGCATGAAGCCGGACAGCGAGTACGAGTCCGTCTCCTCGGCCATCTTGATGAGCGTCCCGAGTTCGACGCCGTGAGGGTGCGGGCGGATTTCCTCGGTTTCGGCCGGCAGTTGGTCGGTCGCGCGCTCGAATTTGAACTCCGCCTGTGGCTCCCGAAGCTCCAGGCGGGCGTGTGGGTTGACCACCGCCGTGTGTTTGATGTAATCGTGGAGCTGCTGGCGGGCGCGCATGTTCGCCTCCATTTCGAGTTCGATCCGCGTTCCGTGGGGCCGATCCCACTCGGTCGGCTTCTCGGTGCTGATCTCCGGCTCGTTGGTCTCGGTGTCGACGATCAACTCGAAGTACTGCGCCTGTTCGCCGTTTTCCGTGCGAGAGGTGATCTTCGCCGGCTTGCCGGAGGTCAACTGCGAGTACAACACCGCCGCGGAGATACCGATCCCCTGCTGTCCGCGGTTCTGTTCGCGTTTGTGAAAGCGGGAACCGTACAGGAGTTTCCCGAAGACTTTCGGGATCTGCTCTTTCGTGATCCCGGGGCCGTTGTCCTCGATCACGAGCGTGTAGTAGTCCCGGCCCTCCTGGATTTCGACGTAGATATCGGGGAGAATACCGGCCTCCTCGCAGGCGTCCAGGGAGTTGTCGACCCCCTCCTTGACGGCGGTCACGAGCCCTCGGGCCCCCGAGTCGAACCCGAGCATGTGCTTGTTCTTCTCGAAGAACTCGGCAATGGAGATAGAGCGCTGGCTCTCGGCCAGTTCCTCGGCGATCCCCTCGTCCTCGCCGAGCTGGGACTGGTACGTTGTCATCGGCTCTCTCTACCCGGCCAATCCTTAAATGTTGTACGCAAGCGGGGTGAAACTGAAACTAGTCGCGACACGACGGGTCGGCTCTCCCGTTAGTTTCCAACAGTAACCACAATCCGTCGTTAGCTTAGCAAACTATTTACTCGTCACCGGAAAATGGGGAGCCATGCCAATCGAGTCGGATCTCGTCGACCGCGATCAGTTGCGGTCGTTTCTGCGCGAACACTTGGGCCCAGCCGAGACGTTCGACGTACAGCGCCACGATCAAGGGTTCTCGAACGAGACACTGTTCGTCTCCTGGGACGAGACGGATCTCGTCGTCCGACGGCCGCCGGTCGGGGAAACCGCCGACACCGCCCACGACGTGCTCCGCGAGTACGAGGTTGTCGACGCGCTGCAGGAGACGGACGTTCCGGTGCCGGAGACCGTCGCTGCGACGGAGGACAGCGAGATCATCGGCGCGCCCTTCTACGTGATGAAGCGGCTAGACGGCGACGTGTTGCGGTACTCCGAGCCGGACCGCTTCCAGAACTCGGAGGCCCGCGCCGGGATCGGTCGGGAGATGATCGACACCCTCGCGGCGATTCACTCCGTCGATTACGGCGCCGTCGGTCTCGGTGAGTTCGGCACTCCCGAGGGGTTCACCGAGCGACAGGTCGAGCGGTGGGGCGAGCAGTTCGAGTGGGCCTTTCAGGAGACGACGGAATCGCGCGAGGTGCCCGAGATCGCAGAGATCGGCGAGTGGCTCGGAGCCAACGTTCCCGAGGAACCCGCACACACGCTCGTCCACGGCGATTACAAACTCGACAACGTCATCTTCGGACCCGATCCTGACCCCGAACTCGCGGGCGTCCTCGACTGGGAGATGAGCACGCTCGGCGACCCGCTGACGGATCTGGGCTGGGTTCTGTTCTTCTGGCTCGACCCGGTCGAAGGCGAGTTGTCGCCGCTGATGCAGACGATGGCGCCGACGTTCCTGACCGAGGAGGCGTATCACACGCGAGGAGAACTGCTCGACCGCTACGAACGACAGACCGGCGTCGAGGTCCGGAACCTGAAATTCTACCGCGTGCTCGCGGTCTACAAGATGGCCGCGCTGGGTGAGATGTTCTACGCCCGCTATCTCATGGGCAACAGCGACAGCACGTTTTACGCGATGATGGAAGACGGCGTCCCGCAACTGGCCGAGCACGCACTGGAGATCATCGATGACGAACGACCGATCTGAGCGCTCGACCGTCCGGCGAGTCGACCGCCTGGAGGAGATTCCCGATCCCACGCCGTCAGTGGAGTTTGCGGTCGTCGACGTGATCATCTCCTCGACGAGCATCATCAGACTGCTGGAACAGGGCGCGGCCTACGTCAGGCCGTTCAGCGATCCCGAGGCCGCGCTGTCGTTCAAACAGCGGGAAGACGCCGTGCTCGTGGGTGAGGACGGGGGCGGAGCGATCGAGGGGTTCGATCTCTCGCCGCTGCCGTCGATCATCGCTGACGCGGACATCGAGGGCCGGCCCGTCGGCATCAGGACCACGAACGGCACCCGGGCGATGGAGCGGGTCGGTTTCCCCGACGGACTGGTCGTCGGCAGCACGATCAACGCCGCCGCCGTCGCCGAGGAACTTGCCGGGCGACAGCGGGACGCGATGATCGTCGCGGCCGGCCGGCAGGGTGAGCCGGTGCCGGAGGATACGGTCGGTGCCGAACTGATCGAGGCGCGGTACACCGGCGTCGACGTCGACGAAGAACACCTCCGCGAGCGGGTGCGGGACTGCTCGACGGCCGAGTGGCTACGGGAGATCGGATACGGGAACGAACTCGACGACCTGCTCGCCTTCGACTCGACGACGGTGGTTCCGACCCTCGAAGACGGCCGGTTCGTCGACGGCTACACGTCGTAGCCCTCCTCGCGGGCGCGTTCGAGAACCGTGTCGGGAGAGACGCGCTCCGTCGAGCGCTCCCCGGACGCGAGTTCGAGAACGGCCTCCGCGATTGGGACCGCGAGCGCACGAAGATCACGGCTGTCGAGTTTGTCCAGCGTGTCGCCGTGGGTGTGCCCCCAGCCGCGTCGATCCGAGCCGCCGGTGGAGTACGCCATCGCCGCCGGCACTCCCTCCCGTGCGAACGGCCAGTGATCGCTGTGTGTGTTGACACGCTCCCGGATCTCGACGGGGACGTCGTGGCTGTCCGCGGCCTGCTCGAACGCCTCCGCAATCGCGGGGAAGCCGTGCGTATCGACGGCGAGATTGCGCGTGCTTCCGATGCCGTCGAGGTTCAGTACGGCCGTGATCTCCGACAGCGCGTGTTCCTCGGCCGCCCGTGTCGACCCCAACAGCCCGACCTCCTCGGCGCCGAAGGTCGTCAGTCGGACGGCCGTCTCGAGGTCGTCTTCGACGGTCGCGAGCAGTCGAGCGACCTCAGTGACGAGCGCACAGCCACAGCCGTTGTCGAGCGCGCCGTCCGCGATGTCGTGGGCGTCGTGGTGTGCCGTCAGCCACAGTTCACGGTCGGTGTCGGGGCCGAGTCGGGCAGAGACGTTCCCCGAGGTTCCCGGCTCGGTCCCGCAGTCGACGGTGAGTTCCGCCTCGGTGGTTCCGTCGCTGGCGTAGCGGGCGAGACGCCGGCCGACCTCACGGGAAATACCGACACCTGGAATCTCGCCGGGCGGGTCGCCGTCACCGATATCTCCCGTCGGCGGGAGACAGCCGTCTCGACGGCTCTGGAAGAGAAAGCCGTCCGCACCGCGCTCGACGGCGAGTTCGTACTTCTCGCGGCGGTGAAACCAGCGGTCGTACGACTCGGGGGTTCCGCCGGCGACGATCACGAGCGCACCCTCGACCGACTGCTCGTCGAATTCCGCCGGGGTCCCGTGACCGACGTCGACGACCCGACCGGAGACCGTCCCCGACGGCGTTCCGGGGAGGCCGATGACCTGATGGTCGCCGTCGTACTCCGCCGAGCGCTCCGGAACCGAGAGCGTCGACTCTCCCCGTTCCCACGCCGCAATCTCGAAGGAATCGACCGACACGTCGCGAGCGCCGAGCGCGCGAAAGCGCTCCGCGAGTTCGTCCATCGCGGCCCGTTCGCCCGCACTTCCGGCCATCCGCGGTGCGCAGTCGACCAGCGCCGTGAGCGTCTCCCAGGAGATCGGATCTGTCTGTGCCGTGCCGACAGTGCTGTCCGGTAATCGTCCCATACGCCTCGTTTCGCCCGGAGCCGCCTGAATGTACGGGCCGGGGCAAACGAGTGCGAGCGTGTGCGCTCGCGCTCGCGCGTGCGTGGAATTTAAGTCAGGTGGGACACAACGGATACGTACGATTTCATGTCTGAGGATAGTGAGTACGGAGCAGGACAGATACAGGTACTCGAAGGGCTGCAGGCCGTCCAGAAGCGCCCGGCGATGTACATCGGATCGACGGACACGCGCGGCCTCCATCACCTCGTGTACGAGGTCGTCGACAACTCCATCGACGAGGCGCTTGCGGGCCACTGTGACAGTATCGAAGTGACGATCCACGAGGACAACTCTGTCTCTGTTCAGGACGACGGGCGGGGGATTCCGGTCGACACCCACGAGGAGCACGGTCGACCGGCAGTCGAAGTGATTATGACCGTCCTCCACGCCGGCGGGAAGTTCGACAACAAGTCCTACCAGGTGTCCGGAGGGCTCCACGGGGTCGGCGTCTCGGTCGTGAACGCGCTCTCGAAGTGGTTGGAGGTGACAGTCAAGCGCGACGGGGCCGTCTGGCAGCAGCGATTCGACCACGGCGAACCCGAGTACGAACTCGAACGGGTCCGCGATATGGAACCCGACGAAGAGACGGGCACCAAGATCCAGTTCTGGCCCGACGGCGAGATTTTCGAGACGACCGATTTCGTCTTCTCGACGCTCGAATCCCGCCTGCGCGAACTCGCTTTCCTCAACTCCGGTGTCGAGATTACGCTGACAGACGAACGCGAAGACCGCTCGGAGACCTTCCGGTACGAGGGCGGCATCCGGGAGTTCGTCCAGTTCCTCAACGAGACCAAGACGGCGCTTCACGAGGAGGTCATCTACTTCGACGAGGACGAACCGATCGGCGACGAAACCGACGCGGACGGCGTCGTGGCCGTCGAGGTCGCGATGCAGGCGACCGACGAACTGCAGGGCTCGCTTCATGCGTTCGCGAACAACATCAACACCCGCGAAGGCGGGACGCACATGACCGGGTTCAAGACCGCGCTGACCCGGGTCGTCAACGACTACGCGAAGGAGAACGGACTGCTGAAAGACCTCGACGACACGCTGAAAGGCGAGGACATCCGCGAGGGGCTGACGGCTGTGCTGTCGATCAAACACCCCGACCCGCAGTTCGAGGGCCAGACCAAGACCAAACTCGGCAACAGCGAGGTCCGAGGTATCGTCGAATCGGCCGTCCACGAACATCTCGGGACATACTTCGAGGAGAACCCGGACACCGCGGAGACGATCGTCTCGAAGGCCGTCGAGGCCGCGAAGGCGCGGAAGGCGGCGAAGAAGGCCGAAGAACTGACGCGCCGCAAGAGCGCGCTCGATTCGACCGCCCTGCCCGGCAAACTCTCGGACTGCCAGACGCGGGACCCGAGCGAGGCGGAACTGTTCATCACCGAGGGCGACTCCGCCGGCGGAAGCGCCAAGCAGGGCCGTGATCCCGAGTTCCAGGCCGTACTCCCGATCAAGGGGAAGATTCTCAACGTGGAGAAACACCGCCTGGACCGGATTCTCGAAAACGACGAGATCCGGAACCTCATCACCGCGCTCGGAACCGGGATCGGCGACGAGTTCGACATCGACGACCTGCGCTACGAGAAGATATTCTTCATGGTCGACGCCGATGTCGACGGCGCGCACATTCGAACGCTCCTGTTGACGCTGTTTTACCGACACATGAAGCCGTTGCTGGAGCGCGGACACGTCTACGCGACCCAGCCACCGCTGTACCGGGTCCGGTATCACGGCGAGACCTACGACGCGATGACGGACGAGGAGCGCGACCGGATCATCGAGGAGAAGTGCAACGGTAACCCCGATCAGGTCCAGCGGTTCAAGGGACTCGGTGAGATGAATCCCGACCAGTTGTGGGAGACGACGATGAACCCGGAGACGCGGTATCTCAAGCAGATCACCGTCGAGGACGCCGCCGCCGCGGACAAGATGTTCTCGGTGCTGATGGGCGACGCCGTCGAACCGCGCAAGGAGTTCATCAAGGAACACGCGCCGGAAGCCGAGTGGGTCGACATCTAAACCATGAGCTCGGATCTACCTGACGACCCCGAAGACGTCGAGGCACCGGCCGCGAACATCGAGCACGTCCGTATCGAGGACGAGATGGAGCAGAGCTACATCGACTACGCGATGAGCGTCATCGCAGGTCGTGCGCTCCCGGACGTGCGAGACGGACTCAAACCCGTCCACCGACGGATCCTGTACGCGATGAACGAACTCGGCGTGAGTTCGGGATCGAGCCACCGCAAGTCCTCCTCCATCGTCGGGGAGACGATGGGTGATTACCACCCACACGGCGACTCGGCAATCTACGATACGCTCGTCCGCATGGCACAGGATTTCTCCTTGCGTTATCCGCTGGTCGACGGCCAGGGGAACTTCGGTTCGATGGACGGCGATCCGGCCGCCGCGATGCGGTACACCGAGGCCCGGATGGCACCCATCGCCGAGGAGATGCTCGAAGACCTCGAGAAGGATACCGTCGACTTCCAGCCGAACTACGACGACCGGCTGACGGAACCGGAGGTCCTGCCGGCGAAGCTCCCGAATCTCCTGTTGAACGGCTCCTCGGGAATCGCCGTCGGGATGTCGACGAACATCCCGCCGCACAACCTCGGCGAAGTCGTCGACGCCACCGTCCACCTGATCGACAACCCCGACTGCACCACCGAGGACCTGATGGAACACATCAAGGGGCCGGACTTCCCGACGGGCGGAAACATCGTCGGCAAGGATCCGATCTACTCGGCCTACGAGACCGGTCGGGGGCGGATCCGGATGCGCGCCGAGTACGAGATTCAGAGCAACGACTCCGGATCCGATCAGATCGTCATCACCGAACTCCCCTTCCAGGAGAACAAGGCACGGATCGTCAAGCGCATCGCCGAGGACGTCAACGAGGGGACGATCGAGGGGGTCTCCGACCTGCGCGACGAGTCCGACCGCGACGGCGTGCGGATCGTCATCGACCTCAAACGCGACGCCAACGCCGACGTTGTCGAGAACCAACTGCTGGAGCACCACCTGGAGTCGACCTTCGGCGTCATCAACCTCGCGCTGGTCGACGGACAACCGCAGGTGCTCTCGCTGAAGGAGACCCTGGAACACTACGTCGAGCACCGCAAGGAGGTCGTCCGGCGGCGCTCGGAACACGACCTCGCGGAGGCAGAGGACCGCGCGCACATCCTCGAAGGCCGGCTGAAGGCCGTCGACAACGCCGAGGCAATTGTCAACCTCATCACGGAGTCCGAGGACCGCGAGCAGGCTCAGCGGGCGCTCGAAGGTGATCTCGATCTCGACGAGTTGGACGTCGACCTGGAGTACACCGACGTGCAGTCGGAATTTGACTTCTCCGAGCGCCAGGCCGAACACATCCTTCGGATGCAGATCGGCTCGCTCACGTCGATGGAGGCCGGCGAGATCGAAGAGGAGTACGAGGAGGTCCAGGAGCGCATCGACTACCTCGAATCCGTTCTCGAATCCGAGGAGACGCTTCTGGCGGTGATCAAGGAGGAACTCCAGGAGTTGAAAGAGCAGTACGACGACGACCGGCGGACGAAGATCCTCGAAGACGAGGGGCAGGTGACTCACGAGGACCTGATCCCCGAGGAGGACTGTCTGGTCGTCATCACCGAGCAGGATTACATCAAGCGGATGCCCGCCGACGCCTTCGATCCCCAGCGCCGCGGCGGGAAGGGGATCATCGGTTCCGATCCCAAGGAGGGCGACCGCGTCTCGAAGGTCTTCCGGGCGAACACCCACGACTACCTGCTCTGTTTCACCAACAGGGGACAGGTCTACCGCCTGAAGACCTACGAGATCCCGGAGATGTCCCGCACCGCCCGCGGCAAATCCGCCGTCAACATCGTCGACCTCGACGACGGCGAGGAGATCACCGCGGTCGTCGACACCGACGAGTTCACCGAGGACGAGTGCCTGACGATGGTCACCCGGCAGGGCTACGTCAAACGGACCTGTGCGGACCAGTTCGACAACATCCTCTCGACCGGGATCATCGCGGCCGAGGTCGAGGAGGGCGACGAACTGGTCGACGTGGAGGTGACCGACGGTACCGGCGACCTCGTGATCGCGACCGAGCAGGGGATGACGATCCGGTTCGACGAGACGGAGGCCCGCGAGATGGGCCGCACCGCCCGCGGCGTCCGGGGGATCGATCTCGAAGGCGACGACCGCGTCGCGGGGATGGTCCAGACGACCGACGACGACCAGCGCGCGCTGTTGACGGTCACCCGCCGCGGCTACGGCAAGCGCACGCCGCTGACCGAGTACCGCCCGCAGTCGCGATACGGAAAGGGACTGGTCGATATCAAGACCGACGAGCGAAACGGGCCGGTCGCGACGGTCAAGGCCGTCGACGCGGACGATCACATCGTCGTCATGAGCGACGGGGGCCAGATCATGCGCTGTCCGGTCGAGGAGATCTCGACGGTCGGCCGGAACACGAAAGGGGTCAACGTCATGGAAGTCGAAGAGGGCGACCGCGTCGCGAGCGTCACCGTCATCCCCGGCGCGACGATCGACGACTGAACAGGGGTCAGCGGTCGAGAACAACCGTGACCTCCGTTCCGGTCGGTTCGCGGTCGGCAAAGTGTAGCTCCCCGCCGAGTTGCGTGACTCCCCAACGGACGAGCCACAGGCCCAGTCCGGTGCTGTGGCTGTGTTGGCTCTCCACGCCGGACTCGATCACCGCCCGCTCGTGTTCGGGGAGTCCCGGGCCGTCGTCGGTGATCGTCAGTTCGACGCCCGACGCGGACTCGACCAGCGTGACCGTCACGGTCGGCGGCGTCGCGGCGTGAACGACCGCGTTGTCGAGTACCTCGTCGAGTACCATCCTGACGACCGACCCGTACGTTCGGACCCGCAGCGTCTCCGGCGTCGACACCGACAGTTCCGCAGTCCGGTCGCGGAACTCGGCTGTTCTCTCCCGGACGACGGCACTCAGATCGACCCCGCTCGGCCCCTCTTCGACGGCCGCCATCACCTGCTCGGCGCGACGGGCCTTCTCGCTCAGCGCCTCCAGATCCTCGGCCGTCTCCCGGATCGGTTCGCGGATCTCCGGATCGGTGATTTCGCCGGTGTAAGCGTACATCACGTCCAGGCTGTTGCGGAGGTTGTGCCGGAGGACGCGGCTGAACACGTCGAGGCGCTGTTCGCGGACGCGCTGTTCGGTGACATCGCGGAGCAACAGCGCCCGTGCGATGGCCTCTCCCGAGGGAGTGACACCGACCGGGGAGACGCTGAACTGAAACTGCCGGCGACCGTCGCTGGTCGGTAGCCACGCCGTCCCCGTGGCCCCGGGGGTGAGATCCAGCGCTGCCAGATCCGGCGCGACGGTCGAACACTCCCGGCCAGTCGTGTCCGGCGCCAACCCGAAGGTCTCGGCTGCGCTCGCGTTTACGTCGAGTACGTAGCCGTCGTAATCGAGGATCACGACCGGTTCGCGGAGATCACGGACGACGGTCGCCCTCGCGACGGCATCCGCCCGGGGGAAACTCCCGAGGACCGGGTACCGCCGAACCGCGACGACGGCGAGCAACCCCGCCGCGAGAAAGCCGGCCGGCACCTCTCCGAGCGGAATCGCTGCGAGCGTCTGCTCCGGCGGCCTCTCGGCAAACGCAAACTGGAGCGACGCCCAGATAAGCACCGCAAACCGGACCAGGTGGGTGGCGGCGACGAGACCGGCGAGGAGCAGAACCTGCAGTGGCGCGACGCGGCGGTGGCGACGCGAGAGGCCGTACAGGAGCCAGGTTCCGTAACAGAACGCGACGACGGAGCCGACCAGCGCGGAGAGACCCACCAGCCCGTCGACGAACTGGAGGAGTCTCCACTCCGGCAGCGGGAGGTTCGTAAGCGCGACCGACAGCGCGGCGAGGACCGCGAGCGCGGTGACCGCCGGCGTCCGCCACTCCGTGTGACCGGTGTAACTGCGCGCGTAGACGAGCCACGCGACCGGGAGAGAGTAACTCCCGACGCCAGCGAGCGCTTCCCAGAGCCACGCCGATCTGACCGCCGCCGGGAGCACCGCGAGATTCGAGCAGAGACTCGCCAGAAGCCACACCAACAGCGAGCAGAGCAGCGCCGCGAACGGTCGGGCGCTCGGCCGGTCCGACTGGACAGCGGTCGACAGAGCGTACCCGAAGGCACCAACTGCGAGTGCGCCCATCACGACACCGGCCACCGTAGGTGGAGTGAGCACGTTCGCCCACTTTCGGTCGGACGTGAAAACTCCCCGGGCGGCGTTTCTGACCGGCGAACGTGTTGGCGGTCGACCCGGGCGGAGGTCGGCGGTGGTATTTTTTATTTCGTCTTCGAAGCGCGGGTATGAACGACCGGCGACGGTTTCGAACCGGTATCGGTGGCCTCTGTCTCGGAAACGGACTGCTCGCTGTCGGGTTCGTCTTCGACCAGTCCCTCCCCGGGATCGTCAGGCTGGCCGTCGTAGCTGGCGCGACACTCGGCGTCGTTGGGCCCGTGATCATCCTCTACGCGTCACTATCTGACTCCGAACAGTTCGGGTTCGCCGGCTCGGGCGTCAAGCGGCGAGCGCCGACCGGCGTGCTCGTGAGTGGTCTGCTGACGGTGGTTGCCGGGTCGCTCAACCTCGCGCGTGTGCTCGTGGGCTGAGGTTAGTCCCGCCCCCGGACGACAGTCACCGGCATCGGGGCGCGACGGACGACTTTCTCGCCGACGCTGCCGAGCAGTACCCGCGAGACACCCGAGCGGCCGTGGTTGCCGATCACGATCTGGTCGATATCGTTCGCTTCGGCGTACGCGACGATTTCGCGGGCTGGCTCGCCGAACACGATCTCGGTCTCGTACTCGATACCCGCCTCCTCGAACAGGTCGGCCGTCTGTCGGCCGACCTCCTGTCTGGCCTCCTTTTTCACCTTCTCCGGCTTCTCGCGGAAGCGCTCCTGGATGATGTTGATCCCGGCGTCGGTCATGCCGCTGGCGACCTCGATGACGCGCAGGAGGACGATCTCCTTGTCTGCGTGTTCCTCGATTGCGTATTTCACGGCGGCCTGTGCGGGGTCCGATCCGTCGTAAGCGACGAGGACGGTCATACCTGTACGGACGGCTGGGGGGTACAAAAAGGCGGGTGCGGCGACTACTCCGGACCGAGCAGTTCGTTGACGATCCGTTCGGGCTCGAACCGTTCGAGGTCGTCGTAATCCTGGCCGGTCCCGAGAAACAGGATGGGCTTGCCGGTGACGTGTGCGACCGAGATCGCGGCACCGCCGTCCTGATCGGCGTCGGCCTTGGTCAGAATCGAGGCGTCGATCGTCGCCGCCTTGTCGAACTCCTCGGCGCGGTTGACCGCGTCCTGGCCCGCGACGGCCTCGTCGACGAACACCGTCATGTCGGGCTCGATCACGCGGTCGATCTTTTCGAGTTGGTCCATCAGGTCGTCGCTCGTGTGGAGTCGTCCCGCCGTATCACCGAGCACGACGTCGACGTCGTTAGCCTCGGCGTACTCGACGGCGTCGTAGATGACAGCCGCCGGGTCCGAGCCCTGTTCGTGGGTGATGAGTTTGCGGTCGAGCGCGTCGGCGTGTTCCTGCAGTTGCTCGTTCGCGCCGGCCCGGTAGGTGTCGCCGTTGGCCAACACCGTCGAGTAGCCCTGCTTCTCCAGGTATCGCGAGAGCTTGGCGATCGAGGTGGTCTTACCGACGCCGTTGACGCCGGTGAACACCATCACGAACGGCTTGTCGGCCTCCGCGACGCGCTGGTCGAAGTCGAACTGCCCGACACTGATAACGTCGTACAGCGACTCGCGGAGCGCGTCCTCGACGACGCTGCCGGTGCTCTCCAGGCGACCGCGTGCCTGGCCGGTCAGGTTCTCCTCGATGCCGTTCAGAATCTCGATTGCCACTTCGAGTTCGACGTTGCTGTCGAGCAGGGCGACCTCGAGTTCGTCGAGGTGCGGCTGGAGATCCTCCTGTTCGATGATCGTCTTCCCGGTCGCTATCGCCTTGGCCTTGCCTGTCAGGCCGAGACCACCCCCTTCGGATTCGGCGTCGTCCGCGTCCTCTTCGGCCGTTTCCTCGGTCGAAGGATTCTCCTGGCTCTCCGCCGGTGACTGCTCGTCTGGTCGTTCGACGGACTCGCCGCGTTCGGGCTCGCTATCGGTGTCACCGGCACTCGCCGTATCGGCGGTCTCGGCGTCCTCTTCGGGTTCGTCTTCGATCTCCGCGTCTTCCTCGACGTCCTCGGTGAACCCCTTGAGCTTGTCTTTTAATCCATCGAACATCGCGCCTTACTCGTCTTGCTGCTGTTGCTGGAGCTGCTGGAGCTGTTGGGCCTGCATCTGCTCGGCCTGCTCTTCGAG
Organism: Halovenus carboxidivorans; assembly: GCF_009831575.1. GTDB lineage: Archaea > Halobacteriota > Halobacteria > Halobacteriales > Haloarculaceae > Halovenus > Halovenus carboxidivorans. The sequence continues at coordinate 212,207 of NZ_WUUT01000002.1, forward strand.
TTCCTGGGTCTCGGTCTCGACCTGCGCGATCTCCTCGCGGAACTCCTCGATCTGCTCGTCGATTTTCTCCTTTTTCGTTTCGAGCGAACTGGTCGCGCCGTCCTTGTCGCGCTCGGCGGAGTAGTCCGCCCCGAGGTCGACGATGATCTCGTCCATGTCCTGCACTTCGGCACGGACGTACGCGCCGCCGCCGATCGGGACCTGAACGGTCGAACCGTCTTCGAGTTCCTCGATGGCGTCGATGGCCTCGTCGATCTCTCGTTTCTCCTCTTGGAGCTGTTCGATCTCGGCTTCGATGGCCTGTTTCGTCTGTTCGAGCTGTTCGATCTGCTGGGTGATCTGCTGCATCTCACCGCCGCCGCCACCGAGGCTCATGCCGCCACCTCCTCGATCTCGATCTGCGTGCGCTTCAGCCCGTGCTTGGAGCCGAACTCGGCGTAGGTGTGTTCGACCGCGACGTCCTCGTTCTCGGCTTCGAGTTCCTTCTCGAAGCGCTGCCATCCATCCCGGGCTTTCCACTTGCCGGAAACCGTGTATTCGTCCATGTCCTTTGATGGGACACCAACGGGGAAGAATCTTCCTACTCGGCAAGCCACCGCTGTCGGCCGACCGCCCCCGGTGGAGGAGATATCTTTTTGCGAGGGGGTCGCAAAGTGGGTGACATGACGCTGGATACCACGTTTCTCACCGAGTCACTCGGGGACGGGCAGGTGACGACAGGCCAGGACGCGCTCGAGGAACACGCGACGGACTGGGGGACTGCGACCGGGACGGAACCGGAGGCGGTCGTCTATCCGACGACGACCGAGGAGGTCGCGACGGTGCTCGAGGCCGCCAACGAACGGGGGATCCCGGTCACGCCGTACGCCGCCGGAACGGGACTCGAAGGCAACGCGGTCCCGGCCGAGGGGGGAATCAGCATGGACCTGACGCGGATGAACGAGGTGCTCGACGTGCGCCCCGAGGACTTCCAGATCGACCTGCAACCCGGCGTGATGGGTCCGACCATCGAGGAGACCGCCGGCGAGCACGGTCTCTTCTTCCCGCCGCTGCCCTCCTCGGGGGACATCTCGACTATCGGGGGGATGATCGCCAACGCCGCCAGCGGGATGCAGACGGTCAAGTACGGAGAGGTCGCGGACTGGGTGCTCGAACTCGAAGTCGTCCTCGCCGACGGGTCGGTCATCACCGCCGGCTCGAAGGCCGTCAAAACCTCCTCGGGGTACAACCTCCGGGATCTGCTGATCGGCAGCGAGGGGACGCTCGGGGTCGTCACGCGCGCGACGCTCGAACTCGCCGGTCGACCCGAACAGATCAAGGGGGGTCGGGCGCTGTTTCCGGATCTCGATCACGCCGCCGCGGCCGTCACCGACGCGATCCAGTCCGGCGTCGACGTGGCGAAAATCGAGCTGATCGACGAGGAATCCGCGATGATGTCGAACGCCTACACCGGGGCGGATCTGCCGGACTCGCCGATGGTCTTTCTCGAGTTCCACGCCAACCACGGCATCGACGAGGAGATCGAGTTCTGTCGGTCGATCCTCGAGACACACGATCTGATCGAGTTCGAGATCGCAGACGAGGAGCGAATGGGTGATCTCTGGCAGGCGCGGAAGGATCTGGCCTTCGCCGTTCGCTCGTACGACCCCGACCGCCAACCGCTGCATCCCGGCGACATCACCGTCCCGATCAGCAAGTACGGCGATCTCGTCAAGGAGATCAAAGATCTGGGCGAGCAGTACGACCTGCTGACGCCCTGTTTCGGCCACGCCGGAGACGGCAACATCCACTACACGGTGCTGGTCGACACGGACGACGAGGAGCAACTCCGACGCGGCGAGCAACTGTACTCGGAGGTTGTCGACCGCGCGATCGAAGTCGGCGGCACCGCCACCGGAGAGCACGGCATCGGCCAGGGCAAACGCAAGTACCTGCTCGACGAACACGGGAGCGAAACCGTCGCGGCGATGCGGTCGATCAAGGACGCACTCGACCCCAACGGAATCCTCAACCCGGGAAAGATCTTCCCGGAGACCGAGTAACTCAGCCGCCGGTCGGTGTGAGCGTGACTTCGCCGCCCGATCCGCTCGCGTCGACCCCGGAGACGAACGACGCCGACCCGAACAGGAGGACGACCGTGTCCGCGGTCGCCCGTCGGCGTTGCACGGTCAGGTCCGGGTCGGTGAGCGACCAGCCGTCGGCCGTTCGGTTCCCCCGGGCGTCGAAGTACGCTCCGACGGCGCTCGCGAATTCGTCGGCAGCGGCCTCGCTCTCCCAGCGGGTCACCCAGGCGTAGTTGGCGTAGGTGTCCCGGTCCGAACGGAACTGTCGCAGCGCGTCGGTGCCGAAGCCGTCAGCGACGGAGCGGGCGCGGTCGGGGTCGACGTGGCTCTCCAGCCCGTACCGGACGAAGGCCATCCCCAGCCGATTCGTCGAGATCACGTCGCGGTCGAGGGTGTTGGTGACCGACAGCGACGGCCGCGGGGGTGCGTCGGGGTCGAACAGGCGCCGACTGGTCGTCGGCGGATCGCTGTATATCTCCGGGGTTTCGCTGGGGTCGTCCAGCCGCTGTGTGACGTACTGCGAGCCGATCTGGTAGCGGCTGTTCGCCCATCGGCCGATATGCCCCGGCGGGTACAGCCGCTGTTCCTCGTCGTAGTACGGGCTGTTCAGCGTCCCGTTCTCACCGAACTGGCGGAGATACTCGTCGGTCGTGTAGACGGCCGCACCCTCGATCAGACTGCGGACGACGTACCGTCCGTCGACGGTCTGGCTACCGACCGCTTCCGCGAGTTGGGCTCGGCGGCTGTTCTGGAACTGGATGTAGTGGGTGAGTTCGTGCGCCAGCAGCATCTCCTCCTCGTCGCGCGTCGCGTTCGGCTGTGCGTACACGACGACTGAGCCCGCGCTGAGGGTGTAGCCGTTGCCGACTCGTTCGATGAACCGCTTCCCCGAGACGGACCCGGTCTCGAAGCCGATGACATCGAAAAACCGGGGCTGACCGGCACCAAGTCCACTGCCCGGAGCCGAGTCGGCAAACTCGTCGCTCGAATTGAACGCCCGAATTCGCTCGGGAGACGGCTGGTCGGTCCCCAGAAGGACTTCCAACCGCTCGTAGACGAGGCCGGGATCGGTCCGGAGGTGTGCGCCCTCGACAGTGATATTCGCGGGGTCGGTGATCGGGAAGGGATCTCCCGTTCCGTTGTCGGCACCCCCGGGAGCCGGTTCGCTCGCGGACGGTGTCTGCGTCACACCCGGAGCCTGGCAGCCGCCGAGAACGAGCGCGACGGCGACGACGAGCACCGCGAGGACGCGTCGGGTGGACATCGACATACCTGCCGTTACTGGGTCACGTTACCGGAGAACGGCGCGTCCTTGGCCGCGTCGGGGAGCGTGATATCGACACTGCCGTAGTCGTAGCGATACGAGCGGTCCGCCTCCTGCGGGAGATTACCCTGGATGCTCGACTCGGTGAACGCCGAGTCCTCGACGATCCGCAGCGGGAGCGACGTGTCCGTCGATATCCAGAGGCTGAGTTCGACCCGCTCGGTCTCGACGACCGTCGGTCGCACGTCGGTCGCCGTCGCCGGATCGACCGTCGCGTTCACGGCGTAGACCTCCCGACCGTCGAGTTCCGTGCGTCCTTCGAGGGTGGCGGAGGAGTTTTCGAGGAGTTGCCTGAGCCGGGCTATCTGGTCGAGTTGCCGGAACTGCTGGTCGAAGGAGTCGGAGACGTTGGTTCGGAGCCACTCCGTGCCGTACTGGCGTGCGATCTGTGCGCTCCGCTGATAGAAGGTTCCGTTCTGGAGATACTGCTCGGTCTCCGCGGTTCGGCCCTGGGTCTCCGTCGTCGCCGCCACGGTCAACCGCTCCGCCGATCGGTCGACGCGGATCGTCCGGTTGATTTGGACGGTCAACTGCTGGTTGTTCTGCTCCGCGACGAACGTTCCCGCCTCGGTGACGGTGTAGCCATCGACCTCCCCGAGCGCGTCGGTCGTCTGGGAGAGTACCTCGTCACCGGTCAGGTCGCTCTCGACCGGGTCCAACTGCCCGAACGGTGAACTGCCGTCCGAGCCGTCGGTCCCGTCTGTCGAGTTACTGTCCGTTCCGTCGCTCGGGTCCGTCGTGTTTGCGGTATCGGGCTCTGTACCCCCGTCGTCCGCGCCGAGTCCCGCACAGCCCGCGCTCACGACGAGAACGAGGACGCCGAGCACCGCCAGATATCGTCTGGATAGCGGCCACCTGAAGGAATCCATACGTGATCGTATCAATATCTGGGAGATAAATGCTTCCGTCTCTATGCACCGTTTCTGTCACAGAAACCGTGGCCGCCATCTTATTATCCGCTCCGTCCGTGACGGTTGGGTATGAACCGACGACGGTTTCTGACGGCGAGTGCCGGATTCGTTGCCGGGGGAGTCGCTGCCGGGGTAACGGCGGGTCAGACCGACGGGCAACCCGACCCGTTCGAGCCGGCCGGCAGCGTCGACATCTCGGGGGCGACCGACGCCACCGTTCAGGGCGAGTTCGCATACGTCGCCGTCGGTACCGGTTTCGCCGTCGTCGACGTCTCGACGCCGGACGCTCCGACCGTCGTCGCCGAACGGCGTTCGATCCCGAACCCGACCGGTAAACCGTTCGTCGGCGCACTGGACTGCTGGAGTTGGGAGGACCGATTCGTGATCGGCGGTCCGGGGAACCCGAACGCGAACGCGGCCCACGGGTTCGCACTGTACGATATCACCGATCCGACCGATCCCCGACAGCTCTCTTTCTACGAGACGAACCACTACATCCACAATCTCTACGTGGACGATGGGATCGTCTACCTCACGGGCAGCGGCGACCCGGAGAATCCGCTGGTCATGGTCGACATCTCCGGAGCGGACCCACGGGAAGTCGGCCGCTGGTCGCTCACTGAGTACGACTCCGGGTACGCGAACGTGTCAGTGGCCTCCCGGAGCCTCCACGACGTGACCGTCCGCGATGGAATCGCGTACGTCCCCTGCTGGGACGCCGGAACCTGGATCGTCGACGTGAGCGATCCGGCGAACCCGAGTACGCTCGCACAGATCAGCCCGTACGACCGCTCCGAACTGCAGGCGTTCACTAGGACACAGGCGATTCGGGAGTCGATCAGACCGCCCGGAAACGCACACTACACGATGGTCGACGACGACGGGACGCTATTAGCCGTCGGTCAGGAAGGGTGGGCGCTCGGGGAGACCGGCGGTCCGGGCGGCGTCGACCTCTACGACGTGAGCACGACGACCGAACCCGAACATTTGGCCAGAATCGACGCCCCGCCGAGCGAAGACCAGAGCCGTAGCGGGACGTTCACCACCGCGCACAACCTCGATTTCGGCGGTGATCGGCTGTACACCTCCTGGTACTACGGGGGCGTGAAAGTCCACGACATCAGCGATCCGTCGGCACCCAGAGAGATCGCACACTGGCGAGACGACACGGAGGCGAGTTTCTGGACCGCGGAAGCGGGCGAGGACGTGTTCATCGCGACGAGCGCGGACGTGTCACAGATTCTCGGGACGAATCCTCCGTCTGTGCGGGAAGCGCTGTACGTCTTCCCGTCATTGCGCGATACGGAGCGCGTACGGCCCGAGGACTCGGAAACCACTCGGAGCGAGGAAAACGCACGGGACCCCTCCGACGGCTCGGGCCCCGGATTCGGCGTTGTGGCGGCAGTCGGCGGAGCGGTCGGCGGCTACTGTCTCCGGCGTCGGGGCGGTGACTGAGCCGAGGGCCGTCGAGGGCCGCATTTAAGAGGGTCGACCGCCGATACCGATGCGATGTCGAACGCGAAAGGGGACCGTCGGGAGCGAGAACTCGTCAACAAACTCGACGAGGCCGGCTTTGCGGTGATGCGAGCGCCGGCCAGCGGCAGCGCGACCGAGCGCGAACTGCCGGACGTGCTCGCCGGCGACAGCGAGGATTTCTACGCCATCGAGGCCAAGTCGTCGGCGGGCGACCCCATCTATCTCGACGGCGAGGAGGTGTACGCGCTGGTCTACTTCTCGCGGAACTTCGGCGCGAAGCCGCGAATCGGCGTCCGGTTCGACCGCGAGGACTGGTACTTTTTCCACCCCGACGACCTCTACCAGACTGACGGCGGCAACTACCGCGTCAAAAAGGAGACGGCGCTGTCGGACGGGGCGGACTTCGCCGAACTGACCGGCCACTCCGAGAAGGTCACGCTCGACGAGGTCGGAACAGACGACGACTCCGCAGACCGGTCAGACGTCCGACCCGTACTCGAAGCGATCGAGCGGGGCGACCTCTCCGTCGAGGAGGGCGTCGAGATGCTCGACTCGTAGGACGACTGAAAATTTCCGGCGCTGACAGCCGGATTTTTTGTGCTGGCCTCCCAGAACGAAGATATGACGTTCAGCATCTGCGTCCGCGAACAGTACGAGGACGATTCCGGGACCGAACAGACGAGATTCGGCGTGGCCGTGACGACGCGACTGGCAGGGGTCGGGAACCTCTGTCCGTTCGTCAACGAGTACGGAGCGGTAGCCACCCAGAGTTTCGTCAACACGGAACTCGGGGAGAAGGGCGTCGAGTATCTGGCCGACGGTCTCGGCGTCGAGGACGCCCTCGAAGCGCTGTTGAACGCCGACGACGGCAGCCCGCAGCGGCAACTTCACGGCGTCGGCCGCGAAGGGGAGTTCGCGTTCTCCGGCGACGAGTGCAAGGACTGGTACGGCGACATCGTGGGCGAGAACTACACCGTCGCCGGGAATCTGCTGACCGGCGAGGCGGTCGTGGAGTCGGTCGCGGAGACGTACGAGGAGACCAGAGACGACGACCTGCCGCTCGCGAAACGCCTGCTCGACTGTCTCGCCGCCGGCCAGGCGGAAGGCGGGGACAAGCGCGAGGAACTGCACGTCCAGAGCGCCGCGATCCGCGTCGCGAAGACCGAAGACGAACCGGTCGAACCGGCGTACAACGACATCCGCGTCGACGCGACCGAGACGCCCATCGTCGACCTGCGCGAGACGATCAAACTCGCGACCGAGAGCTACGAGATGGCGCTGGAACGGTACGAGGAGGCCTACGAGGAAGACGAGGAGAGCGGTCTGTAGCCCGCCGCGAACAGTCTTGTATCTCCGGTCCCGAGGACGGGTATGTCACAACAGACGGACCAGAGGAACGTGCTCGGAACGGAGTTGCAGCCCTGTAGCACCGATCCGGAGACCGGCTTTCTCCGGGACGGATACTGCCACGAACACCCCCAGGACCGGGGCTGTCACGAGATCTGTGCGGTCGTCACCGAAGAGTTTCTGCAGTACAGTAAGGCCCGAGGTAACGACCTGATCACGCCGCGGCCGGAGTTCGACTTTCCCGGACTGGAACCGGGAGACCGGTGGTGTCTCTGCGTCGGTCGGTGGCTCGAAGCCGAGCGCGAGGGTGTCGCGCCGCCGATCATCCTCGAAGCGACCAACGAGTCCGTCCTCTCCGACGTCGAGACGGAGCTACTGAAATCCCACGAGTACGAGCACTGATGGGGCGCGTGTCGGCTGTGCGTCGTGCTACCGGTCGGCAATCGCCGCGTCGGAAATTACAGCATTGATTACCCTCCGTCACGTAGCCGCGAGTGAATGCGGATCGAGTGTCTCGGTGGTGACGACCCCGAACTGGCAGTCGTCGGCGGAATTCACGGCGACGAACCCTGTGGTATCAACGCGGTCGAACGCGTCCTCGACGACCCCCCGGAACTGGACCGGCCCGTGAAGTTTATCGTCGCGAACGAGGAGGCAATCGCGGCCGGCGAGCGGTATCTCGAAGAGGATCTCAACCGGGCCTTCCCTGGCGACCCCGACGGACCGACCCACGAGTCCCGCCTGGCGGCCCGACTGACCGAGGAACTGGACGGCTGTCTCGTCTTCTCGATGCACTCCACGCAGTCGTACGACGGCACCTTCGCGCTCATCCACGAACCGGACGCTCGTGTGCGACCCGTCCTGAAACACCTCTCGGTGGATGCGGTCGTGGACGTCGGGAGCCACTCGGACGGTCGGCTCTTCGACGCCGTCCCGACGACTATCGAAGTCGAGTGTGGCTACCAGGGCTCGGATCAGGCGACGGAGAACGCCAGTCGTCTCCTCCGGGAGTTTCTCGGCGCGACCGGCGCGCTCCCACAGGAGCGGACGCCGGAGGCGGATTCGGTGCCGCTGTTCCGTCTCGACCGACAGATCCCAAAGGACGAGGCGAGTAGCTACGCGGTCTACGCCTCGAACTTCGAGCAGGTGGCCGAGGGCGAGCCGTTCGCCGCGGCCGACGATCGAGAGGTGACCGCCGACGAACCGTTCTACCCTGTCCTCATGTCACCGTACGGCTACGAGACCGTCTTCGGGTACACCGCCCAGCGGCTCGGAACCGTCGAGGAGTTCGATCAGTTGGCCGAGTAGCGAGTCGAGCGGGACCTGCGGAGACGGTTATGGCGGTACGGACGGAGCGTCACTAGCGAGGAGCGACCACTCACAACGTCCTCGAACCACCGAACGGGACGGGACATCGAGACGGCTACTCCTGTGGCTCGAACTCGACGAGGGTGAGATCACGGTCCAGCCGACAGTACTCGTGTGGCGGCTCACCCTCCACCGAGGCGATCCGGTACTGCTCGTCTTGGTCGGCGCCCAGCGGCTCGCAGTACTCGTGGCTCGGACAGCCCGTGTGTGGACACGGGCCGGCGAGCGCTGATTTGCTCCCGGTGTATGCGTTCCCGCTCGGAACGTTCGCCTTCACTCCGACCGGCTCGACCTCGACGGCGGTCACGCCGGTGTCGTGGACCGCACAGTCGAGCGTGCTCGCGTTCTCCCGGAGGTCGGTGACCTGGTACCGGCGCCCCTCGGTGAGCGTGAGACACTGATCGCGGTACGGACAGCCCTCACACGCGTCGGCCTCGCCCCGGTAGACGAACTCCTCGCCCTCGGTCGCGAGCCTGGTTCCGATCAGTGTCAGCGTTCCCATACCTGTATCGACGCCGGCCAGCCGATTAAGTCTCCCGGGAGAGACCGGCAGGCTTTTTCCAGCCGGTACGGACCAACAGGTATGACTGACCGCGGGCCACTCACGGCAGTATCGCCGCTGGACGGACGATACGCCCGGTACACCGAGCCACTCACGCCGTACGCCAGCGAGTGTGCGCTGATGCGAGCGCGAACCCAGGTCGAAGTCGAGTACCTGATCGCGCTCGCCGATCTAGATGCCGTCTCCCTGTCGCTGACAGACGAGCAACAGCAGGCGCTCCGAGAGATATACGAACAGTTCGACGACGGGGACGCGGAGATCATCAAGCAACTCGAAACCGAGGGCTACGGCGAGTACGCCGCGACGAATCACGACGTCAAGGCCGTCGAGTACTTCATCCGGCTCCGGACCCCCGAGGATCTGTCTGTCGAGCAGTGGATCCACTTCGGGCTGACCAGCGAGGACGTGAACAACCTCGCTCACCGCCTTTTGATCGACGGCGCCGTCGAGGAGGTGCTGCTGCCGGCGCTCACCCAGCGCAGAGACGACCTCGTGGAGTTGGCCCAGCGGTACCGCGGCGTTCCGATGCTCGCTCGGACCCACGGCCAGCCCGCGACGCCGACGACCTTCGGCAAGGAGATGGCGGTCTACGCCTCTCGGCTCGGCCAACAGATCGCCCGGATCGAGCAGGCCCGCCAGGGGCTGTCCGGGAAACTCGCCGGCGCGAGCGGAACCTACGCCGCCCATCACGCCGCCTTTCCGGACGTCGACTGGCCCGCTTTCGCCCGCGAGTTCGTGACCGAGTTGGGCTTCGAGCACGAACCGCTGAGCACGCAGGTCAACCCCTGCGACGACCTCGCGGAGCTGTTCGACGGCCTGCGAGGGGCGAACAACGTCCTGCTCGATCTGGATCTGGACGCCTGGCTGTACATCTCCGACCGGTATCTCGGCCAGGAGGCCGTCGAGGGCGAGACCGGTTCCTCGACGATGCCCCACAAGGTGAACCCAATCGACTTCGAGAACAGCGAGGGCAACCTCTCGAAGGCGAACTCGGATCTGACCTTCCTCGCGGACTACGTCACCAACTCCCGGCTCCAGCGTGATCTCTCTGACTCGACAGTCAAACGCAATATCGGCGGGGCCTTCGCCCACTGTCTGATCGGCTACGAGAAACTCGGCAACGGCCTGGGGAAGGTCGTCCCCAACGAGCAGGTCATGCGCGAGGAACTGGAAGCGACTCCGGAGATCATCGGTGAAGCCGTCCAGACGATTCTCCGCCGAGAGGGCCACACCGACGCCTACGAGCAGGTCAAGGAACTCACCCGCGGCGAGCGGGTCGAACTTGCGGACTTCCAGGCGCTGTTTGCAGACCTCGACGTGCCGGAATCGGTCCGTACGGAGTTGCAGGCGCTGACGCCGAGCGGGTACACCGGCATCGCCGACGAACTGGTCGACGACCTGGAGTGAGCAAACCACAGCTGGCTTTTTGAGGCTTATTCTGCCGGGCTCGCTCGCCTGTCGGGCTCGGTCTCGCTGGTGGCCCGTCGCGGTTCGACCCGTTCGCGCTCGCCGCGGAGCAGTCGAAGCCGGCGCTGTTCGAGCGAGCGCTGGAATCGGTCGTGAGTCTGCTCCCGTAGCTCCTCCGCCTCCTCGATGTCGATATCGAGCGCGACGGCGTCACCGCCCCAGAACCCGCCGGAGGTCGCCGTATCGACGACGAGCGTTCCGAGGTCGCGGCGGCGCTGAAACACCGACTGCGCGGTCGAGACTGTCTGGACGCGGTAGTACGGCACGATGGTCGTCCGACGCGTCCAGAAGCCCGACTGGGTGATGATGTAGTTCTCGTCGGCGGTGTAGCCGATATTCTTCCACTTCAGGTGGGCCGCCGGCGGGACGAGGATCCACAGCCCGGCGGTGAGAAACCAGAGGGGGACGGCGTCGGTAAACAGGTGGACGCCGCCCGCGATAGCTGTGAGAAGCCCGACGATGATGGTGTAGCGGGCGACGTACCGCGTCCGGGCGCGTTTCGGCGCTCGCTCGAACTCCGGATCACCGATGTCCTCGATCGTCCGCGCGAGTTCGAGGACGCGTTCACGCTTTGCGATGGGGACCGCGGACTCGACGCTGTCGCTCTGTCCGGGCGCGTAGCCGGCCGTCTCGATGGCGAGACTGCCGTAGCCGACAGAACGCGCCAGCAGGTTCTCGCGGATCATCAGCGTCTGGATCTTCGACAGCGGAATCGTTCCGTCGTACTGCTGGAGCAGGCCGCGCTTGTACCGGAGTTCCTCGTCGTGTCGGTACAGCCGGAAGCCGTAGTACCGCAGCACGGCCTGGACGCCGCTGGCGATCCAGAGCAGGATCAACCCGGCGACGGCAAAGGCCGGGCCCAGAAGAAGGAGGATGCTCAGCCGCGGCGAGATCTGGTCGGCCGCGACCGGCGATGCGATGACGAACAGTCCGCCGAGCAGTCCGAGCAGGCGCACGTTCGCGGAGGTGACCCCGAGAATGCCGAGTTCGCGCCGGTCCAACTCGAAGAGGATGTCGTTTCTCGCCCCGGGGTCGCGCTCGCTCACATCGCCCTGTTTGCGTTTGCTGATCAGTTCCTGCAGTCTGTTGGCCTCCTGTCGGCTCACGTACTGGAGGCGGGCCTCGGAGTCGCCGCCGCCGCCGGCCGTTTCGAGTCGCACCTCGGCGATACCGAGCGCTCGCTGGACGACGTTCTGCGCGATGTCGACGTTCTGGATCCGGTCGAAGGGAATCTCCCGCTCGCGCCGGGAGACGACACCCGAGTAGATGTCGAAGGTGTCGGCGTCGATCCGGTACTCGTAGGCCTGCACCTCCGCGGCCTCCCAGATGCCGACCAGTACCATCCCGACGAGGAGCAGCCCCGCGAGCGAGGTGACACTTCTGCTGCCGCCGCTGAAGGCCCCGATAATCAGGAAGCCGACGATCCGCGTCGCGTTCTCTAAGATGCGGTAGGGAACGGAGCGATAATCGAGATTCATAGTGCGTCGTCGCCGTCGGCCTCGATTGCGAGTTCCTTGAGTCGCTGCTGGAGGTCGCGTGCCTCGTCGGGTTTCAGCCCCGGGACCGAGACATCCGCCCCGCGCGAGCCAGCGGTGTAGACCACGAGCGTCGACAGACCGAGTGCACGTTCCAGCGCGCTTCTGCTCGTGTCGACGTGCTGGATCCGAACGTACGGAACGATCGTTCGCACGTGGGTGACGACGCCGCGTTCGAGATACAGCGAGTCGTCGCGAATCTGGTAACACCAGATCCGATAGCTCATCACGACCCAGACGACCGAGAGTGCGACCAGCACGCCGATTCCGACCAGTCCGAACTGGACCGGCGCGTCGAGTCCGGCTAACGCTCCCGTGAGAATCGCACCGAGCACGGCCGCGAGTATCACGGCCCGACTCGCCCACTGGATCTGCACCGCACTGTCGAGCGAGCGCCGCTCCGTCGTGTACTCGGAGATCGGGCCCCGTTCGAGGCCTGTCGCCCGCGCCTGCTCTCTGGCTAGCCGTCCGCGAGTCGGTTCCGCCAGCGGCGACTCGGGTGCGGCGTTGCTGTTCGACAGTCGGTCGGTCGAGGAGTCTGGTGTGGAGTGGTCCGCGGGCCGCTGGGTACCTTGAGACTCGCTTCCAGTCGAGTCGACGCGAGGGGTGGGAGACTGCGGTGCAGTCCGTTCACCTCGGTCCTCGGAGAGCCGATCTGGACCGTCGCCAGAGACACCGTCACCTCCGTCAGTCATCGTTACTCATTCACGGCGGTAGGCTGTTAAGTCCCCGGGTGCCGGCCTCCCGCGTCCCGCTCGGTCGCCCGCAGTCTCCGCCGTGAATCGACTCCCGCGACTGTGGAACAACCGCAATGTATTTTCACGATCCCATCCGAGAGTCAGGTATGAGCACGGAACTCGAAGACGCGAGCGAGCGACTCGAATCGGCAGCGACAGACGCGAGCGACGAGGACGCGAGCGAGCGGCTCTCGGAGCTTGCCGGCCAGGTATCGAGTCTCGCGGCGGACGACTCGAAGGCGGATCACGGCCGGATCGCTCGGATCCAGGCCGCGCTCGACGAACTCCAGCCGTCCGTCGACGACGACGTGGCCGTCACGATAGACACCGCCCGCGACGAACTCAGTTCCTACCGCGAAGGGCTCGACGGGGTCTGACGACGCTGGCCGTTCTCTCCTCAGCACTATCCGAGGCCGTCGGTCCGCCCGTCGTCGCCCGCAACGAGACTTATGTGAACACGCCCGCTACTGTCGGGTATGCTCCCGCCGATTGCCAGCAACTTCGTCGCCGGAGAGAGCCAGGAGGCGGCACTCGAGTACGTCGAACAACTCAACGAGCGGGGGATCGGGGGAATTCTCAATCTGCTCGGAGAGCACTACGAGGGGTACGACGAGCCGATTGCCGATACCGACGCCTACGTCGAACTACTCGACGGGATCGAACGCCGCGACCTGGACGCCTGTATTTCGGTGAAGCCGAGCCAACTCGGCGTCGACGTGAGCGACAGCCTGTTCGAGCGCAACTTCGCCCGCATCGTCGACGCCAGTGACACGTTCGTCTGGCTCGACATGGAAGATCACACGACGACGGATGTCACCCTCGACTGCTTCGAGCGTCACGCCGGCGAGACGGACGGAAACGTCGGTGTCTGCGTTCAGGCGAATCTCCACAGAACCGGTGAGGATCTCCAGCGGTTGGCCGAACTGCCGGGGAAGGTCCGCCTCGTCAAGGGCGCGTACAACGAACCCGCGGAGATTTCGTACACGGACGACGCGACTGTCGACGCCGTGTACCGGGATACGCTCGAGTACATGTTCCGAGAGTTCGAGGACGGAATCGCCGTGGGAACTCACGACCCGGAGATGATCGATCACGCCCGGTCGTTGTACGACGAGTACGGCACGCCCTACGAGATCCAGATGCTCATGGGGGTCCGCGAGAGCGCCCAATTCGACCTCGTCGAGGAGACAGAGGCGGACGTCTACCAGTACATCCCGTACGGCACCAAGTGGCTGTCGTACTTCTACCGGCGCCTGCGCGAACGCAAGAAGAACGTCTCCTTCGCTGCCCGAGCGATCGTCGGCTCCTGACCGCTCGGCGGTCTCGCGGTGAGTCGCCGCACGTCCGGCAGGAGGACTTTAGTCGTCGGGAAGTGTTAGTCCCACTCATGGCAGAGACTCACAATCACTACATAGACGGAGCGTGGACCGACGGGGGCGGCCGAGAGACGTTCGCGAGTTACAATCCGGCGACCGGGGAGCGACTCGGGGAGTTCCAGCGCGGGGAAGAGGGGGATGTCGAGGATGCCATCGCGGCCGCCGAGGCGGCGTTTCCGGAGTGGCGGGCGCTGTCTCGGATCGACCGCGCGGAGTATCTCTGGGACGTGTACCACGAACTTCGGGACCGCCACGAGGAACTCGGGACAATCGTGACCAAGGAATGCGGCAAGGAGATTTCGGAGGGAAAAGCCGACGTGACCGAGGCCTGGCACATGGTCGAGTGGGCTGCCGGCGACGCCCGCCACCCGAAAGGAGATGTCGTTCCGAGCGAAGTGCCGGCGAAAGACGCCTACATGCGGCGGAAACCGCGCGGCGTTGTCGGCTGTATCACCCCGTGGAACTTCCCGGTCGCCATCCCGTTCTGGCACATGGCCGTCGCGCTGGTCGAGGGGAACACGGTCGTCTGGAAGCCGGCCGAGCAGACGCCGCTGTGCGGCCAGATCGTCGCCGAGATGATGGTCGATGCCGGCGTTCCCGACGGGGTGTTCAACCTCGTGCAGGGGTTCGGCGACGCCGGGGCGCGGATCGTCGACGACGACCGCGTCGACACCGTGTTGTTCACCGGGTCGGCAGAGGTCGGGCACGAAGTCTCCGAGAAGGTGGCCAACGACGCCGGGAAGCGAGCGGCCTGCGAGATGGGCGGGAAGAACGGCATCGTCATCACGGAGCACGCGGATCTGGATATCGCGGTCCATGCGGCCGTAATGTCCTCGTTCAAGACCACCGGCCAGCGCTGCGTGTCGAGCGAGCGGTTGATCGTCCACACCGACGTGTACGACGAGTTCAGGCGACGCTTCGTAGACGTCGCCGAGGACGTGGCCGTCGGTGATCCGCTCGACGAGGGGACGTTCATGGGACCGCTGATCGAGGTCGACCACGTCGAGAAAGTAACCGGGTACAACGACCTCGCACGCGAGGAGGGGGTGAACGTCCTCGTCGACCGGACGGAGTTACCTGAGAGTGAGATTCCAGACGGTCACGACGAGGGTCACTGGGTCGGACCGTTCGTCTACGAGGCCGATCCGGACGCCGATCTGCGGTGTACCTCCGAGGAGGTGTTCGGGCCACACGTCGCTCTCCTCGAATACGACGGAGACATCGAACGAGCCGTCGAGATTCACAACGACACCGAGTACGGACTCGCGGGGGCGGTGATCTCCGAGGATTACCGCCAGATCAACTACTACCGCGACCACGCCGAGGTGGGTCTGGCGTACGGGAATCTCCCGTGTATCGGCGCAGAGGTGCAACTCCCGTTCGGCGGCGTGAAGCGGTCGGGCAACGGCTATCCCTCGGCGCGGGAGGTCATCGAAGCCGTCACCGACCGCACGGCCTGGACGCTCAACAACGACAAGGAGATCCGGATGGCGCAGGGGCTCTCGGCGGATATCAAAACCAGCGACGAGACGTAGAACAACTGGAGGCGCCGCCGCTGTTTTCGACACCGAAGGGTTTACAAATTAGATACGTCTAATTTCACCCAGTGAGCGCTGGGGCCCCCGCACGGGTGAGTCGAGATGGCTGATCTACTGACTGTTCTCATCGTCGCGGCAGGCGCACAGTTGGCGGTGCTTCCCGGTGAGAAAGTCCAGTTGATCATCGCGAGTCTCTCGACGCGGTACCACCCACTGTTGGTCGTCTCCGCCGCTGGAACGGCTTTTGCGGGGTGGACCGTGCTCGAAATTCTGTTCGGCGAGGCCATTCAGCGGGTCGTCCCCGGCCTGTATCTCGACCTCGTGACGGCCGTGTTGTTCGCCGTCTTCGCGGTGTTGCTCTGGCGGTCGATGCCGGCCCACAGCGACGGCCAGCCGGCGACGACCGACGGCGCGGGCGTGTCTGCCGTCGATGATCTCGACCCGACGCTGTTCGGACGAGCGGTGCCGAACGTCCTCGGCGGGTTCGTCCCGATTTTTGCGATGATGACCGCCGGCGAGTTCGGTGACAAGACACAGCTCATCACGATCACGCTCGCGGCCCGGTTCGGCGCACACCCCGGGATCTGGCTCGGCGAGATGCTCGTGATTATCCCGGTGAGCCTGGCGAACGCCTACTTCTTCCACACGTTCTCGCACAGATTCGACGTGCGGAAAGCACACATGTTCGGTGCCGTGCTGTTCGCCTTCTTCGCCGCCGACACGCTACTCGCGGTCACCACCGGATTTTCGGTCTGGGAGACGGCCGTCGGCGCTGTCGCCGGGTGGATCGGATCGCTGTTCTGACGGTGGGCGGAACACTCATTGGGATCTCTCGTGTAGATCCGACCGGCCGATGACGAGACACTCCCGGTCCGACGACGCGGGGCTGGACGGGCTTGCCCCGTTCCCCGCGTCGAGATGACGAACCCTATGAGTGCTGAGGCCTTCGACTCTGCTGTGGCACTTGGTAGTACCGAGGATTTTGACGGAACTCCCGACACCACTCTGGTACCACGCCGTGGTCGAGAGTCGGCGGTAGCGCTTAAGCGGGTCAGGTCCGTTGGTCGGTCGTAGTGACAGATCACGACATCGACTATCGACTGAGCGACGACGACGAGAACGTCCACGTCGGCGTCTGGGACAACGCCCTCGACCCTGCGCTCTCGGTGGAGTCGGGTGCAGTCGTCGAGTTCGACTGTCGCGGCGCACCGAACGGGACGTTCGACGAGGACTCGACCGCCGCCGACCTCGAAGACATGTCCTTCGAGGGGCACCCGCTGACAGGCCCCGTGTTCGTCGACGGGGCCGAACCCGGAGATGTCCTCGAAATCGAACTGCTCGGGTTCGAACACGAGGGATTCGGCGTGACCTACTTCTACCCCCGAGAGGAGGAGAAAGGCCTCGTTCCCGAGGAGTTCGACGAACCCGGCGTCCACATCTGGGACTTGGACGGCGACATCGGCCACTTCGTCGACGGGATCGAGGTGCCGCTGGATCCGTTTCCGGGAATCGCCGGCGTCGCGCCCGCAGAGGCCGGCGAGCACAGCACGACTCCGCCGCGTCGCGTGGGCGGGAATCTGGACATCAAACACCTCACGGCCGGCTCGACGCTGTATCTGCCCGTCGAAGTCCCGGGGGCGCTGTTCAGCATCGGGGACTGCCACGCCGCACAGGGCGACGGCGAGGTCTGTATCACCGGTATCGAAGCGCCGATGTCGGTCACCGCGCGACTCTCCGTCCGCCCGGAGATGGAGATCGAACACCCCCAGTTCGAGACGGCGGGCCCGTTCTCGCTCAGTGGCGTCGACGAGCCAGCGTACGGGACGACCGGTGTCGCACCCGAGATGCGCGAGGCGGCGAAGACCGCGATTCGACAGATGATCGATCACCTGCACGCCGAGCGCGGGCTCTCGCGAACCGACGCCTACCTCCTCTGCTCGGTGGCGGTCGATCTGAAGATCAATCAGGCCGTCAACGAACCGAACTGGACCGTCTCGGCGTATCTCCCCGAACGGCTGTTCGAGTGAGGGCTCAGCAGCCCGGCGCGATACCGCCGTCCGACCGAGTCAGCAGATAGAGGACGAACGACGAGAGCCAGTGTGAACCGGCATACGCGTCGGTGAAGGCCGCGCTGACACCCGCCTCGGCGTGGTGTCGCGCACTCGCTTCGAGACGGTCACGGTCGTACTGTTCCGGGACAGTCTCGGCGAGGCCAGCGAGACACCACGCCTTGGAGAGATTCAGGCCGACCAGATGCAGTTCGAGGCCGTCTTCGGACTCCGAGTCTACGTCGACCGGGTCGAGGATAGCGTCGTACGGGGATTGGCTGAGGTCGGGCAGGAAGGTATCGAGCCACTCGACGAACTCGGTGCCGTCGAGCACCCGTCGCATCAGATCGGCCTCCGTAAGCGCCGGCGAGAGGAAGTCCCAGCCGAGCGGCTCGTATTCGACCGGGTAGCGCTCGTCGTCACCGAAAAACCGGATTGCGGTGTCCCGTGTCGACCGTCGAAGCGAGTCCGCGCCCGTAACTGTCGCGTAATCCCAGACGGCGGCCAGCGCGAACGCGGTGTTGTCGTGGGTGCCGACCCTGAACGGCCGGTCCCCGTTCAGAAACTCCGATTCGACCAGCTCGGCGATTCTCGATTCCAGCGGTCGCAGACACTCCCGGTACTCCTCGGCCTGCTCGTCGTCCCACAGCGCGAGTTCCGCCGCGAGTCGGAGCAGCCAGGCCCACCCGTACGGACACTCGAAGGTCGGGTTCTCCTCGAAGTACTCGACTTCGCCGCGGACGTTCGCGGGGGTGAATCGCTCGTCGATTTCGCTGATGATCTCCTCGCGGCGAGGGTGGCTCTCGGAGAGCCTGAGCTGTCGGAGCAGACACCAGTGGCTGTGCACCGCCGAGTGCCAGTCGAAACACCCGAAAAACACCGGATGACGTTCGCTCGGTTCGATCTGGGCGTCGGGGCCGTCGACCGAGCCCTGGTAGTGCGGGTACTCCGTCCCGATAGCGTCGAGCGGGTACTCGGCGAGCGCCGACTGTAGCTCGGCGTCCGGGTCGTCGAACGTCCCCGAGAGCAGTCGATCCGCATCGAGATGGCTCAGAGGATCCATGACTCGGGGATTCACGGCCCCGGCGTTTCAGTATATCGACCGAGAGTCAGAGCTTGTCCGCCTGCCGCGCCTGCTCGGAGCGGCGGCGTGCCTGTGCGAGCCTGTTTTCGGCGGCGTTACCGATACCGGGCGGCAGCGAGTCCCGGGCGGCGGCGAGCCGTGACCCGACGCGTTCGAGCCGGGTCGCGACTGCCGCGAGCTGCTGGTCGGTGTTCGCTCTGTCGTTCGCTCGCGCGCGCTCGGCCGCTCGTTCGGCCGCCTCGACGACGGCTTCGAGCGCCTGTGTGAGCCCCTGGACCGCGTTTTCCTGCCCCCCGGTGTCGTCGCCTCCTCCGTCGGCGCCGGGAGACTGATCGCCGTCGCTGTCGCCCACGTCGTCGTCACCCGCAGCGGCGGCGACCTGTGCACGCGTTTCCTCGGCAATATCGGCGAGATAGGACGCGAGCGACTCCTTCCCGGTTTCGGGGCGCTCGATCCGGACCGCCTCGCCGGGGTCCGGATTGACGCGAATCGCACCGATCTCGTCGTCGGTGTCGCGGACTTCGGCAGTGAAGGCACCGCCCTCGTGAACGTAGACCGCGTCCGGGCCGGACAGCGGCGCGTCGTACAGCCGTCCCGCGAAGTCGTCTTCGACGGCGAACTGTCGCAGCTCCGCCTCGGAGTCGCGCGGATCGACTTCGAGTTTCGTCGCGTTCTCGTTCGCCACCGCGGGAATCTCGCCGTCGGCGCCGGCGAGTGTCGTCTCCCCGTCGCCGGAGACGGTCACGGTTTCGCTGTGGGGTGCGACGCCGGCGCCGTTGACCGTCAGCGTGTGTTCGCCCTCCGGAACGTCTTGCAGTACCGCGAGGCCCTGGAAGGTGGGCACCGCTTTCGGTTCGCTCTGGAACAGGGCGAACAGCTCGAGCGGCGAGGACACGCTCGCCAGTCCCTCCCCCTCCGGTGCCTCCTCTGCGGAGACGACGTTGGTCACCTTCGCGATCACCTGATTGGCCTGCGAGGGCGGAGCGATGTCGTCGTAGCGGTTGGCGAGAGCCTGTCGGTGGTCGGTCTCCGTGATGTCGGTCGCCGGCTGCTCGTAGCGGGGGTCGTTCCACGGGACGCCGGTCGTCGTGATGTGATCGGCGACGAGATCCTCGCCGAACTCGGGAACGGCGAACGGGAAGCTCAGCTGTTCGCCGGTGAACGACTCGATGTGCTCCAGTTCAGCGGTCGGGACGAGCCGGTAGCGCTCGTCGGCGTCGGGCTGGTCTCGCCCCTCGTACTCGAACTGCAGGCCGGTCTCTCGCTCCGGGAGGTTCGTCGGCGGAGAGCGTAGCTCCTCGAACGACTGGATCGTGAGTTCCTCGGAGACGAGATCCGATTCGGCCACCGCGGGGAGATCCGGATGCTCGTAGACCGGTTCGCCGTCCAGTTCCGGCACCAGATACGGGAGCGCGAGTCCCTCGTCCCGCGGTAGACCGTACGCGAGCGGGATGGCGGCGATGTCCTCGATGCCGTCGACGACGCTGTTGGTGATGTCTGCTAGCTCGCCGTTCTCCGGCAATCGCTGAAATCCCGTCGGGTCGTCGTTGACCGAGAGGCCGCTGGAGTGCGAGCCGAGTTCCGACAGCAGGCGCGGTCGCCGCTGGGGGTCGGGGTCGAGATGCTCGTTGTTCGGCGCCGACCTCGAATGTGCGCTGGCGACGTAGAGCTGCGGGTCGCCGCTGTCCGTGTCGACGAAGACCTGAAGCAGTTCCCAGTCGTGCCAGTGGAAGTTGGTCGCGAACTGATCGAACGCGGAGTACAGCCAGAACTGGACGACCGCAAGCGGCGACTGCTCGTACTCGACGACGTTGTAGAAGACGCTGGGCTCGGGAACGTCCGAACTCCCGCCCGCCTCGACGTAGCCGTTGAACGCGTCGAACCCGTCGACCACCGTCTGACCGTCGCGCTCGCTCTCGTACGGGCGGGGGTCGGTCGGGAACCACTTCTCGTTGCGGTCGAAGTACAGCGCCGGCGCGAACTGTTCGGCCAACTGCCGTGCCCGTTCCCCCTCGACGGCCGTGGTCTCGCCGTCGTCGCCGCGGTCGAAAAACGAACAGCCCGCAAGCGTCGCTGCGGCACCGCCGGAGACCCCCCGGAGGATATCTCGGCGGTTAAACTCCGTCTCCGACGGGTCACTCATCGTCGGTCCCCCTTCGGCGGCGTCCGCTCGGCTCGGGGAAGCGGTCGCGTGTTCGGACGAGCGCGCATAATTCCAGAAACATATCGGCGGGAGACGAATAGGCTTTCTGGCAGCCCGACCAGTCAGTCGAGGTCATCCGGTTGCGTGCCGACGCCGTCGGGCCAGCCGGTCGGCTGTGCCGGCGTCGGCTCGGCGTACTCCCGTTTGAGCACCATCGGCGTCCGTTCGAGCGAGAGCACCCGGTCGTCGTGCTGGTTGTACGCCCGCAGTTCCGTCGTGACGATACCGACGTGCTCTCGCGAGTCGCTCTCGCGTTTCGAGAGGACTTCCGACTCGGCGAAGATGGTGTCGCCGTGATAGACCGGCTCGTGGTGGCGGATGTCGTCGTAGCCGAGGTTCGCGGTCGCGTTCGCGGAGACGTCGATCACGCTCATGCCGACCGCGAGCGCGATGACGAACGTCCCGTCGACGAGGCGCTCGTCGAACTCCGTGTCGGCGGCGTAGGCCTCGTTGAAGTGCACGGGGTTGAGGTTCATCGTCAGGTTGGTGAACCAGACGTTGTCCGTCTCCGTGACGGTGCGACCGTACGGGTGTTTGTAGATGTCGCCGACGGTGAAATCCTCGAAATATCGTCCCTCCCAGCCGGAGACGAGCCGACGATCCGCGGTCTCCTCACTCATGACCACTCCCTCCGTGTCGAGACGGTTCGTGACGCATCAGGTCGGGGTAGGACCGCTCGCCTCTCAAAGGTTTGCGCCGAAACTGACCCGACTGGTCGATGGGTCAACCATTTCAGTGCACGGTTTGAACTGGGACTATGTTACCACCGTCGAGCACCGGACGTGGGGGGACAGTCGGATGGTAGATCTCGTGCTCTCGGCCACGCAGTTACTCCTGGCTCTGTTTCTGGTCGTCCTCAACGGCTTCTTCGTCGCCTCGGAGTTCGCGTTCGTCCGGATCCGGTCGACCTCTGTCGAGCAACTCGCGGCGGAGGGCCGCGCCGGAGCCGGGGTGTTGCAGGACGTGATGGCCAACCTCGACGACTACCTGGCCGTGACGCAGTTGGGGATCACCATCGCCTCGCTCGGACTGGGGTGGGTCGGTGAACCCGCCGTCGCGGCCCTACTCGAACCGGCCTTAGAGGGCGTGCTCCCGGCCGGACTGATCCACCTCGTCGCCTTCGCCGTCGGGTTCAGCGTCATCACGTTCCTGCACGTCGTTTTCGGGGAGCTGGCACCGAAGACCATCGCCATCGCGCAGGCCGAGAAACTGTCGCTGTTCGTCGCGGCCCCGATGAAGTTCTTCTATTACGTCTTCTATCCCGGCCTGATCGTGTTCAACGGGACGGCGAACGCCTTCACGCGGATGCTCGGAGTCCCGCCGGCGTCGGAGACCGACGAGACGCTGGGTGAGCGGGAGATCCGGCGCGTGCTGGCCAGGTCCGGCGAAGAGGGCCACATCGACACCGACGAGGTCGAGATGATCGAACGAGTCTTCGACCTCGATGACACCATCGCCCGCGAGGTGATGATTCCCCGACCCGACGTGGTGAGTATCGCCGCGGATGCCTCGCTGTCGGAGATCCGAACCGTCGCAACCGACACCAAGCACACGCGCTATCCCGTCGTCGAGGCGGGCAACGCCGATCAGGTGATCGGGTTTATCGACGTGAAAGACGTGATGGAGGCGGCCGACGAGGACTCGGCCGGGACGACGGCCGGCGACCTGGCCCGCGAGATCATCGTCGTCCCCGAGACGGTGCCGATCAACGAACTGCTCGTGCAGTTCCGAACGGAACACCAGCAGATGGCCGCGGTGATCGACGAGTGGGGCGCCTTCGAGGGGATCGTCACCGTCGAAGATGTCGTCGAGGCAGTCGTCGGGAATCTCCGCGACGAGTTCGACGCCGAGGAGTACGAACCGACGATCCAGCGCCGCGAGGACGGCGCGCTCGATATCGACGGCGGTGTCCCACTCTCGACCGCGAGCGAGACGCTCGGAGCCGATCTGGAGACGGACGGGTTCGATACCGTCGGCGGGATGGTTCTCGAACGGATCAACCGCGCCCCCGAGGTCGGTGACGCCGTCGAGGAGGACGGCTACCGGTTCGAGGTGACCGAGATAGACGGCACCCGGATCGTCGCTGTCGAGGCCGATCGAACAGACGGGGCCGACGGTGAATAATCGCTGGCTCGGGGCCGAACCGTCGATCTGTTGCCGGCGGTGACTTTATGCGTCCGCCGGGTGACTCCAGTGGATGGTACGATACCGTACCGCATAGAGGAAGACACATGACAGATACGACACTCGCAAGCGACGAGTGGTGGGAAGAGTATCGCGCGGTCGTCAACGAGGACACCGAGCTGACCCGCTACCTGAGGAGGCTGAGGCCAGTGCTTGCGAATAGCACGAGCGAACCCTCGGAGCCGCTGGCGGAGGTGTTCCGGCCAGCGGACTTCGGGTCCGAGCCGAACCAGTGACAATGTCGGACGCACCCACGCCACCGACGTACGACGGGATGCCGCCGGGCGAGCAGATACCGGCACCGCAGTTGGTCCGGGATGCGCGCGCGCTGGTCGTCGGCTACGAGGCCGATCCGGACGCCCTGGAGTCGGTCCTGCCGCCGGGGCTTGAACCACACCCCAACAACCGGATCCAGATGAACATGTACCGGGTGGAGACGGCGACACAGACCAGCCACCTCCCGCCGTATTCGCTGACCTATCTCTGCGTGGAGGTCGCAGGTCACGACAGCACCGCGCTGAGCGAGTCGGGCGGGGAGATGGACATTCCTGGCCGGTACTGGGTGGGCTACTGGAACGACTCCCCCCGGATGCAGTCGTTCGTCCGGGAGACGATGGGTATCCCCTGCATGCCCGGCGTCTGTCGGTGGGAGCGAGACGGCGACGAACTCACCTCGACGCTCTCGGTCGACGGCGACCCGGTCATCACGGCGACGGCGTCGGTCGACGACGAGCAGATCGACACGCTGTCCGGACACCTCAACTACTACAGCCGCCGCCAGATTCCGGACCCGAGCGGTGCTGGGGCGCAGATCGACGAACTCGTCGAGATTCCGATCCCCTTTACCTGTGATCTGGCGACGGCACAGGTCTCCGAGGTAGAGTTCGCGTTCCCGGACGGCTCCTCGTTCCAGCGGTTCGCGCCGGTCGAACCGATATCCACCCCCTCCGTCCTGTACGGCGACATCACGATCACCTACTCACAGGGACGACAGGTTCGGGACTATCGGGCCGCGCGAGCGGAGTGAACGGCTGCCGCTCCGACGGTTTATTTCGCTCGAAGCCCAACCGTGGGTAATGGGACAGCGCGCGTCGACTGGTCGTCGCTCCTCTTCCGAGACGGACCCACTGAGCGAAGGAAGCGACGAGCGAGGCCAGTCGTCAGAGAGCGGACAGGACAACGCCGACCCGGCGCTGGTCGTCGACGGGATCTCGAAGCGGTTCGGTGGCGACGACGGCGTCCTCGCAGTCGACGACGTGAGCTTTCGCGTCGACCGCGGCTCCGTCGTCGGTCTGCTCGGGCCGAACGGAGCCGGCAAGACGACGCTGATCAAGTCCGTCCTCGGGATGGTGCTTCCGGACGACGGGTCGGTACAGGTGTTCGGCTCCGACGTGACCGACGGCCGCCGGACGGCCTACGCGGACGTCGACGCGATGCTCGAAGGCGCTCGCAACGACTACTGGCGGCTCACGGTCCGGGAGAACCTCCGGTATTTCGCGACGATCAGCGGCGTCGACCCGGACTCCGTCGCGGACCGACACGAGCGCCTCCTCGACCGCCTCGATCTGTCGGAGTACGCCGATACGCCCGTTCGGAACCTCTCCCGGGGGATGAAACAGAAAGTGTCGCTTGCGAGCGTCCTCGCCGGCGGTGCGGAACTGGTCTTTCTCGACGAGCCGACGCTCGGCCTCGATATCGAGAGTTCGCGGACGCTCCGGACCGAACTCAAGCGACTCGCTCGGGAGGAGGGGCTGACGATCTTCGTCAGCAGCCACAACATGAGCGTCATCGAGGACGTCTGTGACCGAGTGATCGTCATGTCCGACGGACAGGTCGTCGCCGACGACAGCGTCGACGCGCTGTTGACGGAGGCGGATCGCGACCTCGTCCGAATCGAGAGCAGCGATCTGGATGCGGCGACCGTCCAGACGCTCAGATCGCAGTTCGAGGTGACTGAGACGGCGGAGTCGGGCCAGCGGGTCCGCGTCGATGTCCGGGCCGGCGGACGAGACCTCTACGCGGTGATGGATGTACTGCGCGAGGCGGACGTGAGAATCGAGCGGATCGAGACGATCGATCCCACGCTCGAAGACGTGTTCGTCGATCTGACCGGCGACGGGAGCGGACTCAGCGCGGACAGCCCGGAGGGGTCACCGTGAGCGACGCCGATGCGACACCGCGGCGGTCAGCGGGTTCCGAGCCGAAGCCAGCGACGTATTACCACCTGGCACGGGCGGTGTTGTACCGCGAATTTCTGATCTTCGTCCGGTATCCCGCCAACGCGATCGGCGGAATCGTCGTCGCCGTCCTGTTTTTCGGGATGCTGTTTTACGGCGGTCGTCTGCTCGCCGGTCAAGCGCTGACCGATTCGCTGGACGGAATCATCGTCGGGTACTTCCTCTGGACCCTCTCGGTCGGCGCGTACTCGGCGGTCTCGAACGACATCGGCAGCGAGGTCCAGTGGGGAACGCTCGAACGACACATCACGACGCCGTTCGGATTCGCGCCCGTCGCGTTGCTGAAAGGCGTCGCGAAACTCGTCAGAACCTTCCTCACCTCCGCGGTCGTGTTGGCCGTCATGCTGCTCGTCACGGGCCGGTCGTTGCGGCTCGACCCGTTCACGGTCGTCCCGATCGCCGCGCTGTCGATCACCTCGGTGCTCGGACTCGGGTTCGCCGCCGGCGGGGTGACCGTGCTCTACAAGCGGATCGGAAACTGGCTCAACCTCCTGCAGTTCGGCTTCGTCGTGCTCATCTCCGCGCCCGTCTTCGACGTTCCGTGGACCCGGGCGCTCCCGCTGGCACACGGCAGCGCGCTCCTCCAGCGCGCGATGATCGACGGGGTGAGACTCTGGCAGTTCGGACCGGTCGACCTCGCGATCCTCGTCGCCGTGCCGGCAGCCTATCTCTTCGGCGGCTACCTCGTCTTCCAGATGGCGACGCGGCGAGCGCGGCGCCTCGGTGTCCTCGGTGATTACTGAGCAAGTCACCGGTCAGGTCGTCCGCGCCCTCGCGACTCTCGACTCGTCTGCTCCTCGATAGATCGATCCGGTGCGGTGTACGCTTCGACTGTGAGAGGGTCGAGATGGGAAACGTTCACTGTTCGGGCCTCGAAGGGGCAGTATGGTCGAGCAGGTTTCGATATACCGGGCACCGACGACCGTTGCCGACGCCGAGGAGATCGCCCGATGGCTCCGAGAGCGGATCGACGCCGCCGTCGACGTTCGTGATCGGTTTACCGCGGCGCACGCCGACGAACAGTTGGCCGAGGAGTTCGCCGAGACGCGCGTGCTCTCGCCGTACGAGCGCGAGACCGGCAACACGATGCTCGGCATCGTCCGCTACGAGGAACGCGCACTGGAGTCCCCGGAGCAGGCCGGCGGCGTCATCTACGACGGACTGGCTGTGCAACGGCTGTTCGGTGACCGACTCCCGGCGGACGAACGGGGTCTCGATCACCTCCACATAGTGCTCACGAGTCGCGTGCTGGGGACCTGGGGCGATCACGACGGGCGCTGGCACAAACGCGTCAACGTCCTCGGACAGCCAGCGCTGATCTCGGTCCCCGGCCTGTACGAGGCGCCGGCCAAGCCCGAGTCCTACTACAAGGAAAAGCAGAAACACGCGCTGGTCTCCGGAGATACGCCGCCCCGGGAGGTCCTCGAATCGCAGGTCGACGGCGACTTCCTCGTCGAGGACGACCCCCGGACGACGGACGCGCTGAAGGGCTACGCGCTACAGGCGGTCCACTACCTCGACACGGGCGAGGCGTTCTGTGAGCAGGACGGCTGTCGACTCGCCAACCCGCACCGCCAGCCCGGCGTGATCGACTCCCAACTCAGGGAGCCGGCATTCTGTGCGGAGCACGCCGACCGCTACGAGTGATCCGCCGGACGCCGACCCCGAGCGCACCGGACGAATCCGAGGCCGATGCGCTCGGTCCCGAACGCCGTCGTCTCTGCCCGGAGCGTGTCGCTGGCGTCGCGCCACCGCGATTCGAGCGCGGCCGCGGGCGATTTGCGGCTCAGCCGACCGCCGGGGCTGGAGGCTCTGACGAACAGCCGAAAGAGCAGGTTCAGCGGCGCCGCGAGGCGACGGTCGCTCCGTCCGGCGTTCATGATCGCGATCCGACCGCCGGGGGCGAGGTGGTCGATCCACCCCGAGACGGCCTCGCCGGGGTCGCGTAGCATACCGACGAGAAACGTCGCGATGATCGCGTCGGCCCGCTCGATCGGCGGTCGGGTAGCGTCGCCGCGAACGACGCCGACGTTCTCCCAGCCCCGTTCGTCGATGCGGTCGCGTGCGCTGGCAAGCATCGCCTCGACCACGTCGAGACCGACGACTCGTCCCCGCGGTCCGACGGCGTCGCGCAGGTACGGGAAGTTCGCACCGGTGCCACAGCCCATCTCGACGACGGTATCACCGGGCGAGAGCGAGAGCGTATCGACGACGTGCTCGCGCCAGGAGCGGACCCCGGGAGCCGTGGCGATGTAGTCGTAGAGCTGTGCCCACCGCGTGTAGAAACCCTGAACGTCAGTCATCGAGATCACGGACCGTCGTCGCGACGGCCGGCGCGTCGGAGCCGAGGATGTAGAGGACGGGTTCGACCCCGTAGCCGCCGGTCTGGTAGAGCACCGACGCGTCCGGCTGCTCCGAGAGGGCGGTTTCGATCGCCGTGTCGAGGTCAGCCTCCGCGTCGAACTCGACGGCGACCTGCCCCTCGTCGGTGAGCGTCTCGACCAACTGTTCGTCGTAGCTCACGTTCAGCGTCGCTCGGGCGTCGCTGCCGGCAGCCCGCGCGGCCAGAAGTACGCTCGCGACGTGCTGGCTCACGCCGAACTCCGGTTCGCCGGGGACGGTTAGCTGGCCGCGGATCGAGAGCAGTCTCCCCGGGACGCCGACCACGTCGTCTATCGTCTCCGCGTCCGGGAGGCACTCGACGAGATTCGAGCCGACAGCGGGAATTCGTCGCGGGAAGCCCGGCGTGTTCTGCAGGATCCGGAGTCCGCGCCGGACGGACGCGCGGGCGCGGTTGGCCTCCCGCAGTCTGCTGTCGGGGTCGTGGATGGCGAACTCGCCGTCGTAGGCGTCGATCTCCGGAACGGCCTCGGCGTGCAGGTCGGCCAGCACGCCGCCGCGCTCCAGTTCGCGGATGCAGATCTCGGCCTCGATCAGCGCCTCCGCCGTCGTCATCTCGCCGGTCGCGAGTCCGTCGGCCAGGCGGTCGACCAGTTCTCTGACGCGGTCGGTCTCCATGATCGCCTCGTTGCGCGCCACGTCGCCGTGGACGTACTTCGAGACGGCGCTTTGGCTGATGCCGAGTTGATCCGCGACCTCGATCTGCGTGAGACCGCGCTCGCGCAGCGCCTCGGCGAGCAGCGAGCGAAACGTCGGGAGAAACTCCTCGACGACGAGTTCCTCGACGAATTTCATTGTTCACCGCCGAACTCGCGGTCGC
The DNA here is from genome assembly GCF_009831575.1 of Halovenus carboxidivorans. Classification (GTDB taxonomy): domain Archaea; phylum Halobacteriota; class Halobacteria; order Halobacteriales; family Haloarculaceae; genus Halovenus; species Halovenus carboxidivorans. The sequence goes on from NZ_WUUT01000002.1 coordinate 240,887, forward strand.
CGCCGATGCGTGAGGCCTGCGGGCCGGTCTGGTTCTGGTACTTCGAGCCACGCTCGCTCCCGTACGGCCGGTCGGCCGGACTCTTGAGTTCGGTAAAAGTGAGCTGTGAGATCCGCATGTCGGGATCGAGCGCCACCGGCGCGGCCCCGAGGTTCGAGAGTTCGAGGGTGATCTGGCCCTTGTAACCGGGATCGCACAGGCCCGCTGTTGCGTGGACGACGACTGCGAGACGGCCGAGCGAGGACCGCCCCTCGACGTGGGCGATCAGATCCCGCGGGATCTCGACGCGCTCTTTGGTCGTCCCGAGGACGAAATCCCCCGGGTGGAGGACGAACTCGTCGTCCTCGTCGATGACCGTCTCCTCGACGTAGTCCTCGACTTCCTGCTCGGAGTTGGGGTGGATGCAGGGGATGTTCGTTCGCTGGAACTCGAGAAAGGTCCGGCCGAGGCGCAGATCGACGCTCGCGGGCTGAATCTGGATCTCCGGGTCGTCGAGCGGTTCGATGACGAGATCGCCGTCTTCGAGGCGGTCGAGAATGTCGCCGTCGGAGAGTATCATACCTGGTAGGCGGGCCAGAGAGAGTTAAAATCCCCCGATCCGCGGTCCGCGTGGCTTTTTGTAGCCGGCTCACCGAACCCGAGACATGAAGCAGGCAATCGTCGCGCGTGCAGATCTGGGCATGGGTGAGGGGAAACTCGCCGCGCAGGTGGCTCACGCCTCCCTGCAAGCCTACGAGGAAGCGGACGGGGCCGCCCAGCGGGAGTGGAAAGGCGACGGCCAGAAGAAGATCGTCCTCCGGGCCGACAGCGAGGCCGACCTGTTCGAGATCAACGAGCAGGCCGACGTGGAGGGGCTGCCACACGCCCTGATCCGGGACGCCGGACACACCCAACTCGACCCCGGGACGGCGACCGCCGTCGCCGTCGGTCCAGCCAGCGACCGCGCCGTCGACGCCGTGACCGGCGACCTCGCTCTGTACTGACCGTCAGTCTGCGGACTCGTACAGCAGCGATCCGCCGCTGGTCACGAGATAGCCCGTCCCCGTCAGCGCGACGCCGGTTCGGCTATCCCGGACGAGACCGAGTTCCTTCAGCGAGGCGACGACACTCGCCACCCGACCGGTGTTCATATCGACGAGTGCCGGGAGGTTTCGGCCGTCGCCCGCGGAGTGCAGCGCATCCAGCACCTCCCGCTGTTCGTTCGACAGCGAGGCGTTGCGGGCCTTCCGTAGCTGTCGCTCGTGGTACTCGGTGAGGTACCGCGAGAGGATCTGCTTGTCGACCTCGTCGGTGGGACGGAGTTCCACCGTGACGACGTTCGCGTTCACCCGGAGGTGGTGGATCGTCAGCCCCATCTCGTAGCCGACTTCCGACTCCATCGGCTTCTCTTCGAGTCCGACAATCGTCGAGAGCCGGATCCGAACGGGCAGGCCCTCCGAATCGGGGTCTTCGAGTGTGAGCGTCCTCGGGGTCGTCGAGAGAATCCGCCGCTCGGGTTCGATCTCCTCGGGGTCTTCGAGCCCTTCGGAGAGGTTCGCGGTGACTGTCTCGACGTCCTCGAGCAACGACGCGAACAGCGTCTCCTGGAACTCCCAGCCGATGTCGCGGGGCAGTTCGCAGACGACGATCTTCCGGTCGTCGTGTTCGTCGTTGTAGGCGATCCCGACCGTCTCGTCGAAGACACCCTTGAGCGGGTCCGGGACGTATCCCGGGGCGACGTCGACAATCGAGTCGAAGGGGATCCGGAGCGTGTCGGCGACGCCAGTCTGGTCGCGCGAGACGAGCACGACCTCGCGCTGTCCGAGCACGACCGATCCGCCAGTGGGGCGGCCGCTCTCGATCCCCTGACCGGCGAACCGCGTCGAGACCGACACCTGAACCGGCGAGGTGACCTGATCGCGGTACTCCGTCGCCGTCTCCTCGGACCCGACCCCGGCCTCGCCGGTTTCGGCGTACTGGTGGCGCTGGGACTCGCGTCTCCGAACCCAGTCCGACAGCGACGCGCTGACCAGTTGTGAGCCGCTGTCGGCCGCCAGTTCGCGGAGGTCGATCCGGGCGGGATCGAAGGTGCTGTCGGCGGGCGGTTCGATCGGCCGCGGGTTGCGCCCGAGCGTGTCGACCTCCTCGGCGCGGTTGCCGCGCCAGCGAGCGTCGTACTCGGTGGGGTCGAACGGTTCGCGCTCGAAGGGGTTGGGATCGCAGACCAGCCGGTACTGCGAGTTCTCACCGCAGATGTCCGGTGCGGCGTCCGGACCGAGCGAGCGGTACATGTACTCCCGGAGTTCGCCGCCCCCGACGCGGGCGAACGCACCGGCGGTCTCCTCGTCGATTGCGAGGAGGTCTGCCAGCCGACGCGGGCCGAAGCCAGCCGTCGCGAGAAACTCCGCGGCCGAGGCACGGAGCGCCTCGGTGCTGATCGCCTCGGTGTCCAGTTCCCAGGCGTTCTCGGCGGCTTCGGTGACGATCCGTTCGATCCCCGCAACGTCGGTATCGAGATAGGGCCGCTCGCCGAGGACGCCGTAGAGCGCGGCGGTCAGCCGTCGCGACCAGCCGAACGGGATCGTTCGCGCTCCGTCGGCCCCGTCGGGCGGGGACCAGCAGGTCTCCGCGACAATCTCCTCGACGCTGCGGTCGCTTCCGGCCTCGGTTTTGCGCCGCCGGGCAGTCGCGAAACAGTACCGACACGCGCAGGGGTCCCGGGCGGGGACGTGTACCTCCCCGCGCTCCCAGTCTACCCAGTCCTCGTGGAGGTGAGTGATCTCCTCGGGGCGGAGTCCGAGTCGTCCCATCAACAGGAGTACGTAACAGGCGTCGCGTCGACGAGTTTCGTCTTCGATCGTCAGCCCGCCGAGATAGAGGCTATACAGCCCCTCAGCAGAGAGCGCCTCCGCGGGCGACAGCGATGAGGCCATTGGTGGCAGTGGGACCTGCCAGAATGAAAATCTATCCCTGCCGGCCGAGCACCCGTTCTCTCGGCGGCGAAAACCGGCGAGACGTATTTGTTCGAGATCGTTCTACTCGTAAATATGGCAGACGAGACAGTTCGGGTCTGGCTGGTCGAGCGGACCTACTCGGACGACGAGCAGAACCTGATCATCCTCACGTACGCGACGCCCGACGGGGAGCAGTATTTCCGCAAGGAGCGAGCGCTGACCTCCTACACCGACACGCGCGGGACGACCGCGGCAGTCGACGCCGACCCCGAGAATCTCGGCGCGGTCGATGACGAGCGACTCCGACGGCGGTACGCCGCCGAGGCCGAGCGGATGGCCAGCGTCCACGACCCCGACGACGAGATCTGACGACCGCAGCCGAGAATTGGACGGCCTCGGATCAGATCATCTCGTGGGTGAACAGCATATGCCCCGTCTGTGTGAGTTCGAGTTTCGTTCCGGTTTCCTTGACCAGACCCCGCTGTTTGAGCGTCTCGAGAATCGTTGCGAGTTCCTCCGGTGTCTTGTCGAGAGCCGCGATCAGGGCCCGGTCGCGGCCGTCGTGAGAGTTCTGGAGAGCCCGTAGTACGTCCTCCTGGTCCGGATTCAGCGTGAGCCGCTTGATCTTCTCGACGCGGCGGTTGTACTCCCACATCAGGATCCGGCGAACCAGCGTGTGCTCGCGGTCCGAAACGAGCCGTATCTCCGTCGTCAACGGCGGCCCGATGAGTTGGAGATACCGAACCGACAGCGCCGGGACGTGCTCGCCTTCGTAGTACATCTGTACGTCTTCGAGGTGGATGATCGAGGAGAACTTGATCGTCGTCCCCGTCCCTCGGTCCCCCGTCCCGCCGAATTCGAGTTCGTAGGGGTGGGCATACAGCGTCTCGACCTCCGGTTCCTCGTCGGTCTCCTGTTGGCCCCGCTCGACCGGGTGGGCAATCGCCGCCGGAACGCCGTCGAGGATCGCAGAGAGCAGCCCCGTCAGAAACCGGCGAGTCGACATCTCGATCGGTTCGATAATGAGGATCCCTTTGTTCCGCGAGCCAGCGTACGAGAACATGACACTGGTATCGAAGACATCACTGTAGGCCTGCGGGGCGTATCCGGGTGCGATATCAGTCAGTGAATCGAGATCCAACTCGATGCTGGCGTCGCCGCTTTCGATGACGAACCGGTCGGTGCCGAGCGTGATCCGTCCGCTCGTGGGTTCGTGTTCGGAACTGCTCTCGACGACGAACGCGATGTCCGCCGAGATTACCGGCTTCTCGACGGTACCGCCGTCTGCCCGGATGGCCTGCTCGTCTCCCGAACCCACCTCACGCATAGCTTGGCGATTCACACCCGGTCGTAAAATTCCCACCTATAGATATCACGTTTGATAATTGGAGGGGAATCAGGCGGTTCGTGAGACAGACGCGCCCGCGAGCGCCAGTTGTCGGGGACGGAGACGGCCGATATCGAGGGAACGAACCTCCGAGAAATCGCCCGAACGAAGCGCGAAGAGCGGTATTTTCCGGTGGCAGAAGGGCTTTACTTCCAAGTCACCAACCGTCTAATAGCGGTTATACCCCCTTTCAGGCGCCTCTTCGGGATATCGTGTCGTTGCGGTTGGTGCGTATGCTACCGCAAAGCACCAATTTATATACGAGAGGCACTAACGAAAGGTAAACACAACCAGTGTGAATATCCAATGCAAGGAAACCAACAACAGCAAGCCTACGACAGAGGAATAACGATCTTCTCGCCGGACGGTCGGCTCTACCAGGTCGAGTACGCCCGCGAGGCGGTCAAGCGGGGCAGCGCGAGCGTCGGTATCAGGACGGCGGACGGAGTCGTTCTCGCGGCGGACCGACAGACTCGCTCGCCGCTGATCGAGGAGGAGAGCATCGAGAAGATCCACGAGGCGGACGAACACGCCGGGATTGCGAGCGCGGGTCACGTCGCAGACGCGCGCCAGCTCGTCGACTTCGCTCGCCGCCAGTCTCAGGTCGAGCGTCTGCGCTACGACGAGCCGATCGGGATCGAGACGCTGACCAAACGGACGACCGATCACATCCAGCAGTACACCCAGACGGGCGGCGCGCGGCCGTTCGGTGTCGCGCTGCTGATCGGTGGTATCGAGGACGGCGAGCCCCGGCTGTTCGAGGCCGACCCCTCGGGCACGCCCTACGAGTGGCAGGCAGTCGCCATCGGCGGCGGCCGCGAGGACATTCAGGACTACCTGGAAGAGGAGTACACGCCCGAGATGGATCTCGACGGCGGCGTGACCCTGGCGCTTGAGGCGCTCGCAGAGGGCACCGACGAGCTCGACGCCGAGAGCGTCGACATCGCGACCGTCGACACGGAGTCCGAACAACTACAGTCACTCTCCGGCGAGGAAGTGACCGACTACGCGGCCGAGGCCGACCTCGGAGGTGAAGACGATGAATGAACCAACTGACTTCCCACAGAACCCATACGAACCGGAACTCGGATCGTTCGAGGAGACCAGCGAACAGGACAGCGATGCCGTCGTCAAGACCGGCACCACCACGGTCGGTGTCAGCACCGACGACGGCGTCGTAATCGGCACGGACCGACGAGCCAGCCTTGGGGGCCGGTTCGTCTCGAACAAGAACGTCACCAAGGTCGAACAGGTCCACCCGACGGCGGCGCTGACGCTGGTCGGCTCCGTCGGCGGCGCGCAGTCGTTCATCCGGACGCTCCGGTCGGAGTCGAATCTCTACGACAGCCGACGGGGCGAACCGATGTCGATTCACGCGCTGGCGACGCTGGCCGGGAACTTCGCCCGCGGCGGCCCGTTCCTGGCGATCAACCCGATCCTGGGCGGCGTCGACGACGAGGGCAGCCACGTCTACAGCATCGACCCCGCCGGCGGCGTCATGAAAGACGACTACACCGTCACCGGCAGCGGAATGCAGCTCGCACACGGTGCTCTGGAGGGCGAGTACGACTCCGACCTCTCGATCGAGGAGGCAGAAGTGCTCACTGCCCGCGCGGTCCAGGCCGCGACCGAACGCGACACCGGGTCCGGTAACGGACTCGTCACCGCGACGGTGACCGACGACGGCGTCGACATCCAGGAGTACGACGCCGCCACTGACCTGCTGTAATCGGCAGGTCTACGGTTGTCACGTCTGCGCCGACACCTCTTTCTTTCCGCGCCTCACACCGGTAGCCACGGCTAATGCGGCAGGCACATCCAGTCGAGCGCGAGGTCGGCATCGAGTACTACGTCACCGACAGCGACGGGACCGGCGGTCGGCTCCGGGTCGAACCCGAGGATTTCCGCGTTCGGGAACTCGAACAGTTCGCGTCCGAACCCATCGACGCGTCGGCGGAGAAATACCCCCACCTGCTCGTTCGGGCGACGCTGCGCCGCTGGGATACCAACGACTTCGCCCGAGAGCTGTCGAACCGGCTCGGAATCTCCCGGGAACGCGTCTCCTGGGCCGGGACGAAGGACAAACACGCAGTGACCACTCAGTTGTTCTCTATCGAGGGGATCACCTTCGAGGCGTTGCCGGAGATCTCCGGCGTGGAGTTCGAGCCAGTCGGACGAACCGGACGGGCGATCCTGTTCGGCGACCTCGCGGGCAACGCCTTCGAGATCAGAGTCCGCGACGCCGACAACCCCGAGCGCGCCACCGAGATCACGGCGGATCTACGAGCCTTCGGCGGCGGCGATCGGGTCACAGTTCCGAACTTCTTCGGCCAACAGCGGTTCGGCAGCAAGCGGCCGGTGAGCCACGAGATCGGACTGGCGATGGTTCGCGAGCAGTGGGACCAAGCAGTTATGACCTACGTAGGTAATGCCTCGGAACGGGAACCAGAGGAGACCCAGCAGGCACGGCGGTTCGTCGAGGAGACGCGCGAGTGGGGCGAAGCGCTCGACCGGATGCCGGAGTATCTCGGCTACGAGCGGTCGATCATTCACGAACTCGACCGTCGGACCGACGGCGGTGCTCGGACGGCCGAGGAGGCCGACTTCCGTGCGGCACTTGCGGAGTTGCCCGACAATCTCACCCAACTGTTCGTCAACGCCGCCCAGTCGTACCTGTTCAATCAGATGCTCTCGAAACGGCTGGATCGGGGGCTGCCGTTCGACGAACCGGTCGAGGGGGATGTCGTCTGTTTCGCCGACAGCGACGCGCCGTCGGGACTCGAACTCCCGGATCAGGACCGGACCCAGCGCGTGACGGAAAGTCGGCTCCGGTCGGTTCGCCGGCACTGCGAGCGCGGCCGTGCGTTCGTGACCGCTCCGCTCGTCGGAACGGAGACGGAGTTCGCCGAGGGGGAACCGGGGGAGATCGAACGCGAGGTACTCGCGGATGCGGAGCTCGAACCCGGGGACTTCGAGATTCCCGACGAGTACACCTCGACGGGAACGCGCCGGGCAGTCCTCGTTCGGACGACACTGGACGTCGAGACCGACCCGCTCGAACTGTCGTTTTCGCTCCCCCGCGGGTCGTACGCGACGGTGATGTTACGGGAGTATCTGAAAACAGATCCCGCGAACCTGTGACATCCGCTTCCGTCTCCGCCGACGCTTAAAAGTCGCGAACGGTACGGTAACTGATTGCGGTTCCACAGAATCATTAAGTGGCTGGTAGCCCAGTATATGCAATAGAGATTCATGACTGATCTTGGCGGATTCCACGACAACGTAGCGAGGATCGATCTCAGCGAGGGAGAGATTGCCTACGAGGGAATTGACGACGAGGATGCAAAGAAGTACATCGGTGCTCGCGGACTGGGGGTAAAGTACGTCTTCGACCAGGGGCCAGACGTCGATCCGCTGGGGCCGGACAACCTGCTGGCGTTCATGAACGGGCCGCTCACGGGGACTCAGGTCACAATGAGTGGGCGGATCGCCATCTGTACGAAGTCTCCGCTGGCCGGTCAGGTCACCGACTCCCACCACGGGGGATGGAGCGGTGCACGGCTCAAGTGGGCCGGCTTCGACGGGCTGTTGTTCGAGGGGCAGGCCGACGAACCGGTGTACGCCTACATCGAGGACGGCGAAGTCGAACTCCGCGATGCCTCCCACCTGTGGGGCAAGGGCGTCCACGAGACCCGCGACGCCATCGAGGAGGAGATCGACGGCCAGTACGGCAAGAACCTCTCGATGATGGCGATCGGTCCGGGCGGCGAGAACGAGGTCCGGTACGCCTGTATCGTCAACGAGGACGACCGTGCCTCCGGCCGAGGCGGAACGGGCTGCGTGATGGGCAACAAGAACCTGAAGGCCGTCGTCATCAAGTCCTCGACGAAGATGCAGAAGCCGGCCGATCAGGAGACCTTCCGCGAGGGGCACAAGCAGGCGATGCAACTCATTCAGGAGTCGGAGGTCACCGCGCCGAACGAGGGCGGCCTCTCGATGTACGGGACGAACGTCCTGATGAACGTCACGGAGGAGATGGACGGTCTGCCGGTTAAAAACGGCAAGTACTCCTCGACGCGATCGATGCGGGAGTCCGAGGGCGGCGACATCGACGCCGAGGGCGTCTCCGGGGAGTACGTCCGTGAGAACATCCTCGTCGACGAGCCGACCTGTCACTCCTGTCCGGTCGCCTGTAAGAAGGAGGTCGAAGTGCAGGCGATGCACAAAGGCGAGGAGATGAACGTCCGGATGGAGTCTTTCGAGTACGAGTCCGCGTGGGCGCTGGGTCCCAACTCGGGGCACACCGACCTCGACAAGTCGGTGCTGATGGTCGACAAGTGTAACAACCTCGGTATCGACACCATCGACGCCGGGAACACCCTGGCGATGGCCATGGAGATGACCGAGGAAGGGAAGTTCGACGGTCTCGGCGACGGCATCGACTGGGGCGACGCCGACGCGATGGTCGAGATGCTCGAACGGATCGCCCACCGCGAGGACGAACTCGCGGACCACCTCGCCAACGGTCCGAAACACCTCGAAGAGGAGTTCGACGCGCAGTCGAACTCCCTGGCCGTGAAGGGACAGACGATGGCCGCCTACGACCCGCGAGCGATGAAGGGAATGGCCATCGGCTACGCCACCTCGAACCGTGGTGCCTGTCACCTCCGGGGCTACACCCCGGCGGCCGAACTGCTCGGCATTCCGGAGCAGGTCGACCCTCACGAGCACGAGGGCAAGGGTGAGCTGTGTGCCACCTTCCAGGACCTGCACGCGATCAGCGACTCCTTCGATATCTGCAAGTTCAACGCCTTCGCGGAGGGAATCGAGGAGTACGTCCTCCAGTACAACGGTATGACCGGCCGCGACGTGACCGAGGAGGAACTGATCGAGGCCGGCGAGCGCATCTACAACCTCGAACGGTACTACAACAACCTCGCCGGCTTCGACGGCGACGACGACACCCTCCCGAACCGCTTCATCGAGGGCCACGAGGAGGCGATTCCGGCCCAGGGCGGTAGCGAGGGCGAACTCGCCGAACTCGACGAGATGAAAGAGGAGTACTACGAGGTCCGTGGCTGGGTCGACGGCGTCGTGCCAGACGAGAAACTCGACGAACTCGACATCGACATCGGCCCGGGAACCGGTGTCTCCAGCGGCGACTCGGCGGCACCTGCCGACGACTGATCGCGCACTACCTTCCAATTTTTTATGAGTGACGAACACGACTTCGAGTTCCGAGTAGAGTCTCGTCTGACCAGCCACGGCGTCTACGTCGACGAGGTGGTCGACGAGGGCGACGGCTACAGTCTCACCTACGAGTCGGTCAACGTCGAGAACCAGGGGATGATCCCCCACCGCGAGGTGGGCCGAGTAATCAACGTCTTCCGGGACCTGCACGACGACGACTGGTCCGGTGCACGCATCGAGGCGGAGGTGATGGATTTCGACGGCAACGAACTCGGCACCTGGCACGTCGAGGCCGAGTGGATCGACCGCCTGCACAACGGCGACCTGTCGGAGATCGAGTTCTCGCAGAAGGTCATCGAGACCATCGAGCCAGTCGAGGAGCCACCTGAGGGAGAGTAGCCGGGCTGGTGTCAAACCCCAGTACAACCCGGGCCGTCAGTATGTGCTCGCGCGCGGAGACGGTTGCGAGGGTACTGATGGGAGCGTGTCCAGCCCGGAGTCCGTGGAAAATACTTATTACGATGTGTAAAGATATCTTTACACAACATGGCAGCGAAAAGCAACGTTGCCGCTGTGAGCCTCTTCGCGTTCGGCTTCGTACTGCTATTTGTCGGTGCGTCGGGTAGTTTAACCGGAGCCCTCGCAACTGTGCTCTCTGTTGGCGGGATTGCTCTGCTGTTCGTCGCCGCGGTGTGGATCGACGTGTTCGACGCTGGCTCGATCCTGGAGCCCGAACTCGACCGTCGCAAACTCCTCCGGAACGCGGTTTCAGTGCTCGGAGCCCTCCTGTTCATGGCGGTGCTGTTCCGGGAGACGATTCCAGAGAGACTCAGGATCACGCTCGGAGCGATTGGACTCGTCGTTCTCCTCGGGTCGGCCTACTGGTACCGATGGCGCTCGCCGGTCGACGAGTACGACGAACGAGAGCGACAGATTCGGTACCGGGCGGCGTCTACGGCATTTCTCGTCCTGAACGGGATGTTGTTCGCGGCGCTGTTCGTCGCGTACGCGGCTGGGAGAGCAGCCACTGAATTGACGGGGGCGACGGCGGTACCCATCGGCGCGGCGTTGATGATAGTCGGCGGCGGCGTCGTATTCAAACTCTCGGAGGGGTGGTATCGCGCGCAGATGTAAGGGGCCGATGAAGAATAACCTGAAGGTGTGGCGGGCGAAGCAGGACGTAACCCAGGCCGAGTTAGCCGAGGCTGTCGATGTCTCACGGCAGACGATCAACGCCATCGAGCGGGGACGGTACGACCCGAGCCTGTCGCTTGCCTTCGAACTCGCAGACTATTTCGACTGTTCTGTCGAGGACATCTTCACGTACGATCCGGAGACCGAGTAAACGCCTGAAGTGGGCTGGACCTACGCTCATCGGCGTCGGGTGTCTGAGAAGCCATCCGAAATCTGTCGAGTTACTCCACGGGATTCACCGCGAGCACGTCTCGGATCTCCAGTGAAGTCTCGAACTCCTCCCTGCGGTCCATCCGGCGGCCGTCGCGTTTGAACTGTTCGGCGTGCGTTCGCGCGACGGCCTCGGTCTCGCGCTCGGTGAGCCCGACCGCCTCGCCGACGGTCTCCCAGCGGCCCTCCTCAGCGAGGAAATAGACGCCGTCTCTGTCGGTGTCGATCCGCTCGAACCGGCGGTCGTACTCCTCGACGCGTCCGACGAGATGTTCCTGCACGTCCGCCAGGAGATCGGAGAGCCGAGCGAGCGAGACGCTGGCTTTCGCACCGGCCAGCAACACGACCTGTCCCTCGATGGGATGGCTCGGCTCCTCGATCATCTCATCCACCGGCACGGATGGCCTTCTGTGAGAATCTCTCGATGACCGGGTCGAGCGTCTCGGCGCTCTCGCCCTCGAATTCGACGGTCACCTCGGTCAACTTCATCGACGGGCCCACAGAGACCTTCTCGGAGGAGAGCGTCGCGGACCAGCCGTCGCCCTCGACGCGGTCCTGTCCGTCGACTCGCTCGCCGCCGACGTTCTCCAGATAGCCGAGTGCGGCGCGGACCGAGATGCCCCGATACGAGCGGGTCCGTTCGACGCTCACCGTCGCTCACCCCCGCGACCCAGCCGGACCGACATCAGGAGCCACCACCCGGGCGGATGCCGTCCTGGAAGATACGGGCGTGGCGCTCGCGGTCGATCCGGTCGGCCAGATCCTCGTGATCGTAGATCTGCTGGATCACGGCGGCGTGCAGATCTCGCCACGCCATCGCGTAGATTGGAGACTGGCCCCAGGCGCGGAGTTCGACGACGTAGCCGTCGTACTCCTCCCACCGGGTCTCGAAATGCTGGATGTGATCGACGACGGTGCTGACCGCCTCCTCGTCGTCTTCGACGGTGAGCGCGGCGTTGAGCTCTCGCTCCCAGCCCTGGATGGCCTTGCCCATATCCTGCTTGGTATCGTCGCTATCCGGCGGCAGCGATTCGATAATCCCTTCGGGTATGTAGAGTTCGATTTCGTCCACACCACCCTTTGGGCAGGCGGACCAATAAAGCTGTACGCGTCCGTCGGATGCCCGGATCGACGAACGTGTTCGGGTAAAGATTCTCGGGGGGGAATCACATACCATCGACTATGCAGACGAAGGCAGAACTGGAGGCCGAGAAAACAGAACAGACCCCGGATGTCGAGACGACGGTGACGGTCCGCTGTACGGGCCACGTCAGGACCGAAATCGGAGTCGGGCGGTTCGACTACACCTTCGAGGGCGACACGCTCCGGGAGTTCCTCGCCGAGTTCTTCGAGGAGTACGACGTGAAGGACATGTTGATCGCCGAGACCGAGGAGGAGGCGATGACGGAGGGATGGGCACCGGAGTTCGGTGAACTCCCCGGCGAGAACTACAACAAGAATCCCGAGGGCGAACAGAGCCGACGGTTCGCGCGCGTCCTCGTCAACGGGACGTTCAACGAGCACATCGACGGCCTCGACACGGAACTCGGCGACGAGGACCGCGTGACGCTTATCTATCCGTTCATCTACTGCTGTTGAACGCTGGCTACCCGCCGGCAACCGGGGGGAAGACGCTCACGGTGTCGTCGCTCTCGAGTCGCGTCTCGGGGCCGTCCATGTAGGTGATGTCGCGGCCGTTTTTCATAATACTCAAAAACTCTCGGACCTCCCCGTCCTCGTTGAAGATATCGACCTCCGGATACTCGGCCTCGACATCTCGGAGGACGCTTCCGACCGTCGCGTCCCCGTCGACTTCCCACCCGATCTCTTTCTGTCCGACAGCCTCCCGGAAGTTCGCGAAAAATCGCAACTCGACGTTCATACCCGTATACAAGGGACTGCGCGTTATAAAACACACCGGAGCCGATGCCGACGACCACGGGCGGTGGACATCCGGTTACGCCACCGGAAGTTCCGAAATACTATCAAAAATCTAATATTACTTCACTCCGGTTCCGAAATATGTCACCGGATACGTTGACACGGCGACAGTTCGCGGCCGTGGTCGCCGGAGCGAGCGTCGGACTCGCCGGGTGTTCGAGCGGGTCCGACGACGGATCGAACGGCGGAACAAGTGGCCCGCCCGGCTACACAGACTGGCTTCCGAGCGCGGACGCGCTCGGATACGCGCGTTACTCGTTCAACGCCGTCAGTTACGACGACATCCGCGAGAACGAGGAGGCGTTGCACGAGGATGTCTATCAGGGGTTCGTCGAGGACACGAACAACTCCTTCGCCGGCGAACTCGGACTCTCGTTTTCGGATCTGTCTTCGGTCGTCTCGGCTGCCGAGGTCGAACACCTGAGTGGAACGTTCGGCCGGTCGACGATCGTCGACGCGCTCTCCGGGACCGAGATGGAAGAGCGGACCGACTACTCCGGGTTCACCCTCTACGCGAGCGGGTATCAGGGTGTCGGGGTGCGAGACGGGGAGGCCGTCGTCACGCAGCAGGCGTTCGGAACCGGCAGCGATCAGATCGTCGAGACCCTGCAGACGATGGTCGACGCCGGCGCGGGCGAAACACAGCGCCGGGTCGAAGCCAACGACGATTTCGAGTTACTCGTCTCGAAACTCGGAGACGGATCCTTCGTCAGAGGCGAGACGAGACCGAAGGTAGAGTCGGCCGACCCCGAGGAGGGACTGTTCTCCGGCGTCGTCGCTCGCGGCACGAGCGTCACGATCAACGGCGACCGGTCGACGGCGGTCTACGCCGATGTCTTCGAGCAGGAAAGCGACGTGAGCATGGACGAGATCGAGACGTGGCGGGAGTCCTCACGGCGGTTCCGACGGGTCGCGCAGGAGACCGAGACGAACTGAGACGGCCGAGCGACGACAGTCAGGGCACAGTTCCGGACCGACCTCTCCGGGTTCCGTCTCCTCTTCGAGCACAGCTAAGACGCTGTCAGTGCTCGCCGGCCTCGATACCGGCGAGTCCGTCAGCGAGATCCGCCGGGGGTAACAGCGCCTCCAGCGCCTCGACGCCCGGTTTCTCCGCCCGGTCCGGCGCGGCGAGCACGCGAACCGACTGCGTGCCGAGGGAGACGAACGCCAGTCCAAGCGGTTCGGCGGAGGCTCTGAGTCCGAGTGCAACATCCGCCTTGCCGGCCAAGACCCGCCGCGGTGGGCTCTCGTAGGCCTGTGCAGTCAGCGTATAGCCCGAGATGTCCTCGGTCAGCGACGCGCGGTCGGTCCCGCGTTCGTCCGCCAGCCGCTCGACGGCGTCGTCGAAGGACCGACGCAGCCCCGACTGGCGGCCCCTGTTGACGAACCGAAGCTCCGAGTCGACCAGATCGGCGACGCCGGCGACGCCGTCGGGGTTGTCTGCCGGGACGAGTAGCCCCCACTCCCGCGACCAGCCGCCGAGTTCGACCGTCTCGACCTCTCGGTCGGTCGGGCCGGCGACGACGGCGACATCGGAGATGCCGTTGCGGAGCCGTCGGAGTCCTTCACGGCTTCCCAGCGAGAGATACCGGGGACTGTCGAGGCGGTCGAGCAACCGCGAGAGCAGCGGGTCGTCCTCGCCGATACCGAGCAGTTCCGGCGGGCGCACGTCCGCCGAAAACAGCGTGACCTCGACCGTCTGGCCGGCGTCGAGTTGTTCGGTCTCGGGAGCGAGTTCGACGGTGCCGTCGGCGTCGACGAGACTCGTCGTCGCCCCGCTACCCTTGTCGACGGGGTAGACGAGCAACTCTCCGTCGCCGTCCTCGACCAGTCCGACCGGCATCAGCCGCGTTCGTCCCTCCTTGTACCGTTCGGTGACGGCCATCTCGCCGGTGATCCGCTCGCGCTCGCGCGGGGGTTTCCCGGCCGCGTCTCTGATCTTCGGCGCGACGAAGTGTCTGAAGATTGTCAGCGCCGATACCGGGAATCCGGGGAGGCCGATGTACGGCGTGTTCTCGAACCGGCCGACGAGCATCGGTTTGCCCGGTTTGACCGCAACGCCGTGACGCAGCAAGTCGCCGTGTTCGTCGATCAACTGGTAGATGTGATCGGCCGCGCCGGCGCTGGTCGACCCCGACGACAGCACCAGATCACACTCCTCGGCGGCCGCGGTGAGCACGCGTTTCATCTCCGGGAAGTCGTCGCCGACGATCGGATACACCTCGGGGGACCCACCCGCCTCCTCGATGCTCGCCGCAATCGTCTGGCTGTTTACGTCGTAGATCTGGCCGGCGTCGCTGTCGAGGGCGTTCCCGGGCGCGACCAGTTCGTCCCCCGTCGAGAGCACGCCGACCGTCGGCGGCGAGCGGACCGGCACGGAGTCGACCCCGAGCGCAGAGAGCAGTCCGATCTCCCGTGCGGTCAGTTCCGTTCCCGGCCCGAGGGTTCGTTCACCGGCGGCCACGTCCGACCCGGCGACCATGATACCGTCTCCGGGCGCGACTGCCGTTCTGACGGTCACCGTCTCGTCTTCGCGGGCGGTGCGTTCGACCATCACGACCGCGTCCGCACCCGGCGGGACGACGGCCCCGGTCGCGATTTCGACGACCGTTCCGGGCTCGACCGTTACCGCTGGCTGTTCGCCTGCGTCGACGCGGCCGACCTGTTCGAGTTCGACCGGATCGGCCTCGGTCGCCCCGAAGGTGTCCTCGGCCCGGACCGCGTAGCCGTCCACGTTCGAGCGGTCGAATCCCGGCACGTCGATCCCCGCGTCGATCCGCTCCGCGAGCACGCGACCGCGCGCCTGTGCGAGCGGCACGGTCTCCGTCCCCGTGTTGATCTCTAACTCGGCGATGAGCGCGTGCACGTCCTCGGGGTCAGCGAGGTCGCGAAACTGCTTTCTCACGGCGACCACTCCCAGTTCTGGACCGGAACAGTCTCGCCCTCCGCGAGTCCTTCACGCTCCTCGGGGACGACCACCCACCCGTCGGAGAGGGCGACGCTCGACAGCACACCCGCCCCGCTGGCGCGGACGGTCGTGGCGACCCGACGGCCGTCCTCCTCGTCGACCCGGACCCGGGCGAAGGTCCGCAACCCTGGCTCGCTGTAGACCTTCTCGGTGAGTTCGGCCTCGACTGTCGGTGGCTCGTCGAGCGGCATCGACCCGACCCACTTGATCGCCGGCCGAAGGAACTGGACGGCGTTGATCAGACAGGAGACCGGATAGCCCGGCAGCATGAGGACGGGCGTCCCCTCGACGGTCCCGAACGCGAACGGGTGGCCCGGCTTGATCCCGACGCCGTGGACGTGGATCTCCCCGAGTTCGGAGACGACCTCCGGCAACAGGTCGCGTTTGCCGACCGAGGAACCACCGGTAGTCGCGATCAGGTCGTGATCGAGGCTGTCCGTGATCGCGGCATCGAGTTTCCCCGTGTCGTCGGTGACCACGTCGTGATAGGTCGCCTCCGCACCCCAGGATTCGGCCAGTTTCGAGACGGTGAGTCCGTTCGTCTCGATGATCTCACCGGGGTCGGGGTCCGACTGCACGAGTTCCTCGCCGGTCGGGATGACCGCCACACGCGGACGCTCGAAGGCCGTCACCTCGGTGTTGCCGACCGATCTGAGCAGTCCGACGTCCGACGGCCGGAGCCGGTGGCCCGGGTCGTACAGTTTCTGGCCCGCCTCGACATCCTCGCCGACGGGGCCGACGTTTTCGCCTTCGCTGACGCCGTCGAACACCTCTATCTCCTCGCCCACCTCGTCGACGTGTTCGATCATGACGACCGCGTCCGCTCCGTCCGGGAGCTTACTTCCGGTGTGAACCTGGCTGGCCTGGCGGGGCCCGACCGGTTCGTCGGTCGCGTCCAGGATCTGCGGTGAGCGATCCGACGCGCCGAAGGTGTCTTCCGCTCGGACGGCGTAGCCGTCCATCGCCGCCCGCGGATAGTGCGGGACGTTTCGCTGTGCAGTGATCGATTCCGCGACCGTCCGCCCGACCGCCGCGCCGAGGGCGACCTGTTCGGTCCTGTCGTGTGCGCTGACCTGCTCGCGCAAGGCCTCTCGCGCGTCGGTCAACGACGCTCGGTCCTTGAAGGGGCTGTGTGAGTGTCCTGTCATAGGTGGTATCTGTGACCGCTCACCCTCCGGAGATGAGCGGGGCTGGTTGCTCGTTTGCGATGTGGAACGCGACGGGCAAAAGCCGTCGGGCTCGAACGTCCGAGAGATCGAAGCGGTTCGTAGAGTCGTCATCGGACAGCGCCTGACGTGCGAGGAGACGGTGTCCTATCGGGCGGGAGAAAGAGCGCGCGGGAGTTATTCGTCTTCTTCCTCGACGACTTCGGGGTCTCGCATCGCCGTCTGGAGGCTATCGATGCCGTTGACCCACTCCGCGACGAGGCCGAACTCGAGTTCGTCGGCCATCCCGATGTCCATCTCCTCGCCCGCGATGACGAGCGTGCCGGCCTGCACGCAGTAGCCGAGCGCCGCGTCGAGTTCCTCCTCCTGTTCGGCCTCGGCGGCGGCCTCGACGTACTCCTCGATGGTGCCCTCCTCTGCCGGGCCGCCGACGACGTACTCCTGGGCGGAGTGGAAGACACACATCAGCGAGGTCTGGACGCCGTCGATCAGCATGGCCTTCTCCTCGTCCTCGAACTCGACCTCCGAGAGGACGACCTGCTGGATGTCCTCCAGTTCCGACAGCGCGGTCTCCTCGTCGAGTTCCCCCTCGTCGAAGTCGGTGATGATCTTCGCGACCGCGATGGCGGTATCGTCCTGTAGATTCAACAGCAGGCGCGCGGAGTCCTCGTCTTCGGGGTCGATCTCCTCCTCGCGTAATCGCTCGATCCAGTTTTGCCACCGTTCGTCCGTGTAGTACTCCCGCGGCTCGTTGCTCATACTCATCGGTACGTCCCTCTTGGGTTATTACTTTCGACCCGCTGACTCGACAGAATCACTCGTCGACGAACCCCTCGATGTCGTCGAGTTCCAGCACGAAGTTCGGATCGAACGCCGACGCCGGCGTGTGGTATCCGGGCGGGGCCGTCCCGTCCTCGAACCGGGAGAGTGCAGTCGTCGCGGCGTCGACAGTGAGTGTGTACGGTTCCGGGGTTTCGAGCCGGGAGACCACCGTCTCCTCGCCGTTCGTGGCTTCGCCCCAGACGTACGCGCGGTCGGAGCCGCGCTGCTGTTCGGTCGGGCCGTCGAAGAGTCCGCGCGCGAGCGCCTGTAGTCCGCGTTTGATCGGACCGACGCCGAGAACCCCCATCGCGGGAGCGGTCACTCGGAGGAGTCGGGCGACACCTTCGGGCATCGGCGTGTACACCTCGATGTTTTCGATTCCCGTCGTGTAGTACGCCGTCGACACGTCTCCCCACGGGATGGTGACAGCGTGGCGCGGCCCGCGGCCGAAATCGATGGTTCGCTCCGCGGATGCGACCGGCACGTCGACAATTCGCCCGTCTCGGCGGACCTTCCCGCCGCCGCTCGCGTGTTCGAGCGCCGACGCGACCGTGCCTCCCGAGACCGCGCTCAGCGCGTCGAACCCCAGACGTAACTCAGTCGCGTCGGGTAGTCGCTCGTGGAGGTGGCCGGCGAGACAATCGGTCGGGACGACATCGAATCCGGCCCCCGGGAGGAGACAGATGCCCGCTTTCTCCGCCTCGCGGTCGCGCTCGGCAAGCGCCTCGAACACCTCGAACTCGCCGGTGATGTCCAGATAGTGTGTCTCCGTATCGAGACAGGCCTCGACCAGTGGCTCGTAGGTCCGTGCGAACGGCCCGGCGCAGTTGAGCAGCGCGTCTACGCCGTCGAGGTGGTCGGCGGCGTCGTCGGTATCGAACACGCGCGCGTCCGCTCCGACCATCGTCGCCAGTCCGCGGGTCTTCGTCCCGTTGCGGCCGGCGACGACGATGTCCAGGCCCCTGTCGCGTGCCTCCTCGACGATCAGTTCCCCGGTGTAGCCGTACGCGCCGTAGACGAGGGTTGTCATGGCACTCGGTTCGGCCCACCCGATGAAAAACCCCCGCGCAATCTGGTCGTGTGTCGGGAGCGCTCACTCGACGACGTCGACGGCGGTCGCGTCCGCGCACGCGAGCAGGTCGTCGGGGTCGATAGGGAAGACCGCAGTCGGCGCGCCAGCGGCCGCCCAGACGGCGTCGTACTCGGTGAGCGTCTCGTCGAGGTAGACCGGGACGGTGGTGTCGTGGCAGAACGGCGGGACACCGCCGACTTCGTAGCCGAGGGTCTCCTCGACCTCGTCGGGGGTCGCCATCCGGGCGGTGTGGACGCCCCGAACTGTCGCCAGTTTCCGCGTGTCGACGCGGTTCGCCCCGCTCGTGACGACGACGACCATCTCGTCTGCGATCAGGGCAATCGAACTGGCGATCTGTGCGCGGTCACAGCCGATTGCCGCCGCGGCGTCTGCGGCCGTCTCGGTTCCGGCGGGAAAGTGTTCGATGTCGGCGTCGATGCCGTGTTGTTCGTGGAGACACTCGGCAAAGCGGTCAGCATCGCTCATACCCGATCCACGAGCGCCAGCTACGTATACTCTCAGAGAGACCCCCAATCAGATCGCCACTCACCGCCGCTTCGCCGTCTCCTCGAACGCGGACGGTACGCGGGGCTCGGATGTCGTTTTGCGATAATTTTATATATAGCCATTCTGAACCGCAATCAGTCCAGTCTGAAAACAGTATATAACAGTTCCGCCGAATTTGCGACAACTTTATATACTTTGGTCAATTACTTGTAGTTAGTATGAGAGTGAAAGAAGAGCTGGAACAGCGAGGGATCGAAGTCGTCTCCCGCGAGTACGGGGACCACCGCGAACTGATCGCAGATTTCGGCCCGACAGAGGATATCTCCGTCGACGTCGTCGGGGACACTGTCATCGTCGTCACCGAGGATGAGACCTACGACGTCGAAGTCGACGGTTCCGCACAAGCGTTTATCAAAAATGGAATCCTTACCATCGAACTGAATGAGGAGGGTCAAGCATGAAACTAACCGTCAAACCACTGAAACAGAAGGACGCGGGCAGAGGGCTCGCCGCGATCGACCGCCAGGCGATGGCCGAAATGGAACTGGAAAACGGCGACTACATCATCATCAAAGGTGACTCGGGCCGCACCGTCGCCCGCGTCTGGCCGGGTTACCCGGAAGACAAGGGCAAGGGGATCGTCCGGATCGACGGGCGACTCCGCAAGGAGACCGGCACCGGGATCGACGACACCGTCACCGTCGAGAAGGCGGACGTTCAGCCCGCGACCGCGGTGACGGTCGCGCTACCCCAGAACCTCCGGGTTCGGGGTAACGTCGGCCCGATGATCCGGCAGAACCTCAGCGGGCAGGCGGTCACCCAGGGCCAGACGGTTCCCGTCTCCTTCGGCCTCGGACCGCTGTCGTCGATGTCCGGCCAGCAGATTCCGCTGAAAATTGCCGAGACCGAGCCAAGCGGCACGGTCGTCATCACCGACTCGACCGAAGTCGAAATCAGCGAACAGCCGGCCGAACAGCTCTCGGAGGAGACCGCGGAGGAACGCGAGACGCCCGACGTGACCTACGAGGACATCGGCGGCCTGGACGACGAACTCGAGCAGGTCCGGGAGATGATCGAGCTCCCGATGCGTCACCCCGAACTGTTCCAGCAGTTGGGTATCGAGCCGCCGAAAGGCGTCTTGCTACACGGCCCGCCGGGCACCGGGAAGACGCTGATGGCCCGTGCCGTCGCGAACGAGATCGACGCGTACTTCACCGACATCTCCGGGCCGGAGATCATGTCGAAGTACTACGGCGAGAGCGAGGAGCAACTCCGTGAGGTCTTCGACGAAGCCTCCGAGAACTCCCCGGCCGTGATCTTCATCGACGAGATCGACTCCATCGCGCCCAAGCGCGGCGAGACTTCCGGCGACGTCGAGCGTCGGGTCGTCGCTCAGCTGCTCAGCCTGATGGACGGCCTCGAAGAACGGGGTCAGGTGATCGTTATCGGCGCGACCAACCGCGTCGACGCCATCGATCCGGCGCTGCGCCGCGGCGGCCGCTTCGACCGCGAGATCGAGGTCGGCGTCCCGGACAAGGAAGGCCGCAAGGAGATCCTGCAGGTCCACACCCGCGGGATGCCCCTGGTCGACGGGATCGACCTCGACCAGTACGCCGAGAGCACCCACGGCTTCGTCGGCGCGGACATCGCCCAGCTCAGCAAGGAAGCGGCGATGAACGCGCTGCGACGTATCCGTCCCGAACTCGACCTCGAAGAGGACGAGATCGACGCCGAAACCCTGGAGAAACTGCAGGTCACCGAAGAGGACTTCAAGCAGGCGATGAAGGGCATCGAGCCCTCCGCCCTGCGCGAGGTATTCGTCGAGGTCCCGGACATCACCTGGGAGGACGTCGGCGGACTCGAAGACACCAAGGAACGGCTCCGGGAGGCCATCCAGTGGCCCCTGGAGTACCCGGAGGTCTTCGACCAGATGGATATGCAGGCCGCCAAAGGCGTGCTCATGTACGGTCCGCCGGGCACCGGGAAGACCCTGCTCGCGAAGGCAATCGCCAACGAATCACAGAGCAACTTCATCTCGATCAAGGGACCGGAGCTGCTCAACAAGTACGTCGGTGAATCCGAGAAGGGCGTCCGCGAGGTCTTCGAGAAGGCCCGCGCGAACGCACCGACGGTGGTGTTCTTCGACGAAATCGACTCCATCGCGGGCGAGCGAGGCCAGCACAGCGGCGATTCCGGCGTCGGCGAACGCGTCGTCTCGCAGCTACTGACCGAACTCGACGGCCTCGAAGAGCTGGAAGACGTGGTCGTGATCGCCACGACCAACCGGCCGGACCTGATCGACCCCGCCCTCGTGCGGCCGGGTCGACTCGACCGACACATCCACGTGCCGGTGCCCGACGAGGAGGCTCGCCGGAAGATCCTCGAAGTGCACACCCGCAACAAACCGCTCGCGGACGATGTCGACCTCGACGACCTCGCGCGCAAGACGGACAGCTACGTCGGTGCCGACCTCGAAGCCCTGGCCCGTGAAGCCTCGATGGCTGCCACCAGGGAGTTCATCGGCAGCGTCGACCCCGAAGACGTCGACGACTCCGTCGGCAACGTCCGCATCACCGCGGAGCACTTCGACAAAGCGCTGTCGGAGGTCTCCGCGAGCGTCGACGAGTCCACCCGCGAGCGCTACGAGCAACTCGAAGAGCAGTTCGGAAGCCGCGAGCCCGACAGCCCCGACGAGGGGACGGTCAGCCGCACCTTCCAGTAACTACTCCCCGGGTTCGACTACCCGTTTGGTGATCTGCTCGCTGACGTACAGTCCGATGCCCGCGAAGACCGTCGCGACGACGAGTTCGACCGGCCCTGGGGGCTGGCCCAGCAGCGTCACGATCACGGCGTAGACGACCATCAGAATCGACATCGACACGAGAAAGCGCCACGCTTCCATACGTGTGCTGTGGTGGCCGCACGGATTGATTTTTGGATTTCCGGCCTCGCCCCGACCGCCGGGGCGGGCTGACGATCAGAGCGATTTCTCCAGGACGATTTCGTCGTACTCGCGGTACGAGAGCGGATACTCGCCGACCTGTTCGTAGCCTCGGTCCCGGTAGAACGACGGCAAAAACGGGTGATTTTCCGGCGTCGTCAGCCGCACCGCAGAGTGGTCGCGTTCGGCGGCGACCTCTTCGGCGCGTTCCAGCAGTCGGCTCCCGATTCCCTCTCCCTTCCGCTCCTCGTGGACGGCGAGCCGGCTGATTTTGACGTGATCCTCGTTCGTTTCGAGGCGAACGCCCCCGACAATCTGCCCGTCGACGGTCCCTACCAGAAGCTCGTACCCTTCGAGCCAGCCCTCGACAGTGTCGGCCGTGGCTGTCTCGGCCTTCGCGGGGAACCCCAGCTCCCGGTTTGCCGCGTACGCGCTCCGATAGACGGACGCGAGAGCGTCGGTATCAGTGGGCTCCGCCCAGCGGATGCTGAGAGCGGTCATGAGAGTTCGTTCAGCGTGAGCCGCGGGCTATCGGTCGCTTCCCTCACCGGTCATCAGGTCGACATCTGCGTCGCGCTCGTCGTTCAGAAATTCGGGGCCGCTGTCGGTGTCTGTCTCCTCCGTCGCGCTCGGTCGCCACTGGTAGTTCTCGTCGATAAAGTCGCCGTACAGCTCCTCGACTGGCTCCTCTTCGAGATGCTCCGTCGACATGTACACACAGTACATATACCACCGATATGTTGGACTAGAGACGCTTAACTGTTCCTCCCAGAGAGTTCCCCGGCCCCGTCATCCGAGGGACGAAGGCTCGGAAAGTCCGTACAACGGGACAGCAGATTCCGGTCTCGGCCGGAACGTTACTGCGGATTCGTCGTTCGGCCCCTGTGCTTGCCATACAGATAGACCGGGAACAGAATCGTGAGCAGTCCGAGGATCGACAGAAAGTTGAGACCGCCGGCGAAGAAGCCGAGGCCGATAGCATCTCGCAGCGAGCGACCGGCAGCGAGATTGCCCACGACGCCGATACCGACCAAACCGAGGAACAGGCCCCGGAGGAGGCGAATCTGACTGGGCGTGCCGAGGATCACCGCCAGGAACAGCGTCGAGACGACGAGGAACATCGGAACGCCTCCGATCACGCCGTAGTAGAGCCCCGTCAGGGGTGACCCGGTTCTGAGCGCACCCATCACAGTCGCCACGCCGACGACGAGCAGAAACAACACGGCGAGTTCGCGGCGGAGGGCGAGTAGCTTCTGTTTCGGGCCCATATATGTAGATCACACACCACTGGAAAATATATTTCGCTCGACAGCTACGGTCCGGCATCGAGTAGCACCGATGGCGCGTTCCGGTGATACCACACAAAAACAGGCGTATGTCTTGGGTACCATTTGAAATCGAGAGGTAATCAGGCCAAATTTTTAGTTTTGTCTCGTATTTAGAGTTATCTGGGTTATCCTACTCCCACAGACTGAATACTCATTCAAAACTCTTAAGTACTAACCTGACGTTTGTCTATTCGCAATGGTAAACGGTAAGGTGGATTTCTTCCACGACACAGGCGGTTACGGTTTCATCGATACGGACGATTCCGACGAAGACGTTTTCTTCCACATGGAGGACGTTGGCGGCGAGGATCTAAGTGAAGGTACAGAGATCGAATTCGAGATCGAAGACGCACCGAAGGGTCCGCGCGCGACCAACGTCGTTCGACTCTAATTCGGGATTTTCTCGTCGCCTGACGGCGACACCTAATTCAACTACTCGATCACTAACCGAACAGCGTCGCTCATGGCGTTGACCCTGGCGGCGTGTTCGTACGATTCCTCGCGGATCCCGTTGGTCACGTACGCGAAGCCGACGTTGAGATCGGGATCCGCCCAGCCGAAGTTGCTCCCGAGTCCAGCGTGCCCGAAGGTCGACTCCGTACTCACCGTCCCGAACATGTCGTTCGCGAGGCCGCCGACCCAGACGCCGAGGCCGTACCGGGCGGGCCGACTCAGGGTGCCGTCGGAGTCGGTCTCGGCGTGGACCTCGCCGGCGTGTTCGATTGTCTCCTCCTCGAGTAGGTCGACACCGTCGAGGCTGCCGCCGTTGGCGAGACAGCCGTAAAAGCGGGCCATGTCCCGGGCCGTGCTGATCCCGTTCGCTGCGGGGATGACCGCCCGCTGCAGGGCGGGGTCGTTGAACTGCGCGGCCGAATCCGAGGCCGGGATACCGAGTCCCTCGCCGGGGCTCCGGCAGCGGTCGAACTCCTCGAAGCCCGACAGCGTCGCGACCTCGTCGGGGTCGCCGTCCTCACCGAGCCCGATCGAGGTATCGTCCATGCCAAGCGGCTCGAACACCCGTTCTGCGACGACATCCCGGACGTTGTCGCCGGTGACGCGGTTGATCAGTTCGCCTGCCAGCCAGCCGTAGTTCGTCGTGTGGTAGGCGGGCTGTTCGCCCGGCGGGAAGACCGGCTCTATCTCCTCCATCGCCTCGACGACGGCGTCCCAGTCGGTCCACTTCTCCGGCTGTTCGTCGAGTTCGCCGAACGGAACCCCGGCCGTGTGCGAGAGGACGTGTTCGACCATGATCTCGGCTTTCTGCGTGCCTTCGTCGGCAAACTCCGGCCAGTACTCGATCAGTCGGTCGTCGTAGGCCAGTTCGCCCTCCTCGACGAGCTGGTGGACCGCGACACCGACGTACGGCTTCGTACAGGAGAAAATAATGTGTCGCTGGTCCTCTGTCGTCTCCTCGCCGTCGGGGCCGGTCGTTCCGCCCGCGAAACTGGCGACCAGTTCGCCGTCGGCGTAGACCGCAAGTTGTGCGCCGTGATGGAGGCCGACATCCAGTTGTCGCCGGAAGGCCCCTCGCAGTCGCTCGCGTTCGTCGTCTGTGAGTGACATACCGCATACTCCGCAGGACGTGAGTTAAAAGTACGGACGCCGGCAGCTATCGAACAAGATTCTCCCGGACGGCGCGGATCTGCTCGCTTGCCTCCGTCTGTCCGTCCACGTCGGCGAGCGTTTCGGCGGCTTCGAGCGTCCGGACGGAGCTATCCAGAAAGGAGAGAATGTCGCCCGGGTAGGCGTACAGCATGTAATCGTCGCCCATCACGTCGACGATGGCGTCGGGACCGAGCCCCTGTTCGCGGAGTTCGAGCAGGTAGCGGGTGAACTTCCGTTCGGGACAGCCACAGTGGGGGTTCGACTCGCAGTCACAGTCGAGGAAATCCTCCGCGAAGTCGAGAATCCGATCCCGCGTCGCGTCGTCGAGTTCGGCGAGTCCGTCGCCCTGATAGAGAATATCCATCGTCGCGCCGTTGAACGCGCCTTTGGGAAAGGAGGTCTCCATCTGGGAGACGATCTGCTGGTGGTTTTTCAGATAGATTTTGTCGGTGATCGCCACGGGTAGACGACAGTAGTCGTCCGGGGCGCAAAAACAGTCCGATTCCGCACAGCATACAAATCACCCGGGGTCGAATAGGGGTGTATGACGACGCTGGAGGGAGAGACGGTTATCGTAACGGGTGCAAGCGCGGGACTGGGCGAGTCGATGGCCAAACGATTCGCACGCGAGGGTGCGAACGTGGTGTTGACGGCCCGTAGCGAGGAGAAACTACACGCGGTGGCCGAGGAGGCCGACGGTGAGACGCTCGTCGCGCCCGCGGACGTGACCGAGGAATCCGAGGTCCGAGCCGTCGTCGATGCGGCCGCCGAGGAGTACGGAGAGATCACCGGTCTCGTAAACAACGCCGGAATCGGGCTGTTGAGTATGTACGGCGGGGGGATGCCGCTGCACGAGGTCGACACCGAGGACTTCAGAAAAATCGTCGACGTGAACATCACGGGCGTGTTCCTCTTCTCGAAGCACGTCGTCCCCGAACTGATCGACGCCGGGCGCGGCAATATTATCAATATCTCCTCCGGATTCGGCCGGCGGGCGGCCCCCAATTTCGGCCCCTACGTGGGGACGAAGTGGGCGCTCGAAGGAATCCTCCGGACGCAGTCGATGGAACTAGAAGACGAGGCGATCAACGTCAACGGCCTCGATCCGGGCGGACGAGTGGATACCGGTTTCTGGGATCAACTCCCCGAGGAGGAGCGCGAGGGGATTCTCGACCCGGACGTGATGGACGACGCCGCAGTCGCGCTACTCGCGCAGGGACCCGACGGGATCACCGGCGAGTCCCTCTCGGCGCAAGATTGGGAGACGAAACTGCTGTGAGCGGGTAGGCTCTCCCCTACCCCGGGTGATCCTGGTAGACGGCCTCGCCGAGCGTGTCCTTGTGGCCCTCGTTCGGACCGCCGGCGATGGTCAGTAGCTTCGCGTCGCGGAGATACCGCTCGACGTGGTGTTCGCTCGTGTAGCCGATACCGCCGTGCAGTTGCGTCGCCGTGTTGGCGTTGTCGACGGCTGCCTGCGTCGCGGAGATTTTCGCCATGCTGAACTCCCTGGTCGTATCGAGATCCCTGTCGGCGCGGTCGGCCGCGCGCAGTGTCAACAGCCGTGCCGTGTCGACGCGCTCTGCCATCTCCCCGACCTCCCACCTGACGCCTTGGTGGTCCGAGATGGGCCGGCCGCCCTGCTCGCGCTGGCTGGTGTACGCGACGGTATCGTCGAGGGCCGCGCGAGCGATGCCGACGCCACGGGCGGGGACGTTGATCCCCGTCTGTAGTCGACCGCGCTGCACGTAGCCCTCACCGACCGGTCCGATCCGATTGTCGTCGGGGACTCGAACGTCCGAGAGGGTCGCCCGCGGTGACTTGACCGTTCGGGCGCCGAGCGTGTCCCAGACCTCCTCGACCTCGAACGCCTCCGTCGGGACGAGGAACGCGGTGACGTTGTTCGGACGCTGGCCGTCCGGGCCGGTCTTCGCGTACGTGAGCACGTAGTCACCGTGTAGGAAATTCGTCAACCACTGTTTGTGGCCGTTCAGAATCCACTCGTCGCCGTCTCGCTCCGCGGTGGTCTCCATATCGAGTTTGTTGCTCCCGGCGTGTTCCTCGCTCAGTCCGAGCACACCGACCGTCTCGTAGGCGGCCATCGACGGCAGGAACCGCTCGCGCTGGTCGTCGGTGCCGAACCGCTGGATGGCCTCCGCGACGCCGAGATGGAGTGCGAGCGCACTGGCGACGGGCATCAGGGCAGCGGCCAGTTCCTCGGTCAGAACCGCGAGTTCGACCATCCCCTCTCCCTGTCCTCCGTAGCGCTCCGGAAGGGTCAGTCCCGCGTAGCCCCGGTCCCCGAGTTCGTCGAGAATCTCGGTCGGATGCTCGCCGGCCCGATCCAGTTCGATAGCCTCGGGCTTGATCCGCTCCTGTGCGTACGTCCGGACCTCTTCGCGGAGTTGTCGCTGGTCCGCTGTTAGCTGGAATCGCATCTACGACAACCCTGCGGGAGGAGCGGCAAAGAACTTTGCCGGCCCGATCAGCCCGGGCCGAGCGCGGCGATATCGGCTCCGACCGTGGCGCGGGCGTCGGCCGGGTTGGGATCGCTGTCGACCAGATGGGTCCACTCGTGTGCGGAGAGCGCCGAGAGGTGATCGCTGATCGCCGCGCCGTACGGTTCGATTGGCTCGCCCTCCTCGCCCCAGATGGCGTCGACGACCGTCATCGAATCGATCCGAACCTCGACCGAGGCCGGATCGTGGGGAGCCAGCGCGTCCAACCCGAGTTGGAGGGCCGCGTACTCGGCGATGTTGTTGTCCGCCCGGGTGCCGACGGGACGACCGAGTGTGGCGACCGTCGTCTCGTCGACGATTATCACCGCGCCGGCACCGGCCGGGCCCGGGTTTCCGCGCGAACTGCCGTCGACGTACAGGACCACCTCTCGGCCGGCCGCCTCTGCTCCGGCGGTCGATTCCGGTGGGCCGCCAGCGAGCACGTCCTCGATAGCGGCGCGAATCTCTCCGTCCGTCGTGTCGGGCCCGAACAGGCCGCCGTGGCCGTCGACGGCGTCGTCAATCGCGTCGATAGCCGGGGCCATCTCGTAGCCGTACAGCGCCAACACCGCGTCGACGCGCTCGGCCAGCGGCGAGAGCGTCTCCGCCGGTAGTCGGTTCGGTCCGCTCACGACCGATCCCTCCGACGCCGTTCGGTCATTGCACGAGTAGTTGTGGTCGAGCGAATAAAAACCCAGTCCGAAGGAACACGTGTCCGTCTCTCTTCCCGAACGCCGACCTGCATTCTAGCGATCAGTGACGGTCGGACGCTCTCCACGGGCGACGTATATCGAGCCCAGATGGTACTCCTCGACCGTCGCCTTCTCGAAGGCAGAATCCATCGCCGCGGGAACGTCGATTTCGGGCCGCCAGTCGGTGAGAGCCCTAAATGCCGGTTTCACGATGGGGTTGGACAGCGATAGCGGGAGTCGCTGGAACGGCCGGGCGTCGAGGACGGCGAGTCGTCCCGCCGGCCCGAGGCTGGCCGCCGCCGCCTCGACCGCCGCCGCCGGGTCGTCCATCGCGCTGAGTGACATCGCGGCGTAGGCGGCATCGAACGACTCCGCGGCGACGCCTGGACGCGTCGCCTCCCCCCGGATCACGTCGACGTTCTCCCAGCCCGCGGCTGCCACGCGCCCTGCGGCCTGGTCGACCATTCCGTCGCTGTAGTCGACGGCGACGACACGGCCTTCCGCCCCAACAGCCTGGCGCAACGGCGCCAGGGAGTTCCCGGGACCGCAGCCGAGTTCCAGCACGCTGTCGCCGGCCTCCAGATCCAGCGCCGCGATGCTCCGCCGTCGGAAAGTCCGTTCGCGGCCGAGGAAGACGAACCCGTACAACCCTCGCAGCGCCCACTGGTTGCGGCTCCACCAGTCGTAGGTCCCCCGCGTCACGTTCCGCTCCACCGAGCCTGAGTGCTCATCGGTCTGTATTGGGGCCACCCCGGTTTAGTTCACCCTGGTCGAAGCCTGGTTCTGGATTCCGCCAGCGGCAGGATTATTGGGACGACGCCCCAGTTATGACGTGTTATGTCACAACAAAGTGTCCAAGACGAACTGTACGTCGATCAGTACACGCTCGGGCTGGTCGGTCCGGACCAGGAGTGGGCCGGTACCGTCGCGGACGGGGGGACGATCAAAACGTACACGCCGCCGGGCTGTTGGGGCCCGATGGTCACGCCGTCGTTCAGAGGCGGCCACGAGGTGACGCGGCCGATCCGGGTCGAAGGGGCATCGGTCGGGGACGCAATCGCCATCCACATCCGCGACGTCGAGGTGACGAGCATGGCCACCAGTACGGGGTCGATGGACGAACGCGACGAGGCCTTCGGCGACGACCCCTTTGTCGACCATCAGTGTCCGGAGTGCGGGACGACCTGGCCGGATTCGGTCGTCGAGGGGACCGGCGAGGACGCGATCAAGTGCGCGGAGTGTGGGGCGAACGCCTCCTCCTTCGGCTTCGAGTACGGCTACACGGTGGCGTTCGACCACGAGAACGCGGTCGGCCTCACGCTCGACAAGGAGGGTGCCCACGAACTCGCGACCGACGCCGAGGAGGTGATGGACATCCCCGAAAACGCCCGCCAGCACCCCATTCTGCTGTACGAACCCGACGGCATGCCGGGGACGCTCGGCCGACTCCGCCCCTTCATCGGAAACATCGGGACGACGCCGTCGGTGACGATGCCGGACTCGCACAACGCGGGCGACTTCGGACAGAACCTCATCGGTGCCGACCACGAGTACGGGGTCGAGACCGAGGAGGACCTCGAAAAGCGCACCGACGGCCACATGGACATCCCTGAGGTCCGTCCGGGCGCGACGCTGATCTGCCCCGTCGACGTCGAGGGCGGCGGAATCTACGTCGGCGACCTCCACGCCAACCAGGGCGACGGCGAACTCTCGCTGCACACGACAGACGTGAGCGGCAACGTGACCCTCGATGTCGAGGTCATCGAGGACCTCGAACTCGACGGGCCGGTCCTGCTCCCGAACGAGGAGGATCTGCCGTTCATCAGCAAGCCGTACAGCGACGAGGAGCGCGAAGCGGGCCGAAATCTCGGGGAGGAACACGGCGTTTCGGTCAAGGAGGACATGGGTCCGATCCAGGTGGTCGGGTCCGGTGCGACGGTCAACGACGCCACTCAGAACGCCTTCGACCGGGCCTGCGAGTTGCTCGACATGAGCGAAGGTGAAGTCCGCGGCCGGTGTACGTTCACGGGCGGCGTACAGATCGGACGGCTCCCGGGCGTCGTCCAACTCGACATGCTCGCTCCGCTCGACGTGCTGGAAGACCGCGGTTTCGCTCACCTGGTGCGCGACCAGTACGATCTGTAAGGGCGCGGTCTCGGGCGTCCTCGCCACGATGTCCGGCATCCGCTGGGGATTCTGAGGACTATCTTCGGAGCATCTATCACCGGCGGACACCGAACAGACGTATGAAACTCTCCGCTGTCGACCTCTCTCCGGTCCCCGAAGGGGGGACGGCAACAGAGGCCTACGAGCAGACCGTCGAGGCGGCACAGCAGGCCGAACGGCTCGGGTTCGAGCGGTTCTGGGTGGCCGAGCACCACGGGATGGCCGAGACGCTGGCCGGGACGACGCCCGAGGTTCTGCTGGGCTCTCTCGCCGCCGAGACCGAGTCGATCCGACTCGGCTCCGGGGCCGTGCTGCTCAACCACTACAGCCCGTTCAAGGTCGCCGAGCAGTTCGGTACGCTCGACGGACTCGCCCCCGGCCGGATCGACGCGGGTCTCGGGCGGGCCAACGGCTCGCCGGCCGCGGACAGAGCGCTGGGGACGAGCAGACGGGTCGCCAACCCGGACGAGGACCACGCCGAGAAAATCGAGGCGGTCGTCTCCCACCTCTACGACGAGTATCCGGACGGACACGCGTACAGCGACCTGGAGGTTCCCAGTTCGGACGCGGAACCGCCGGTTCCGTGGGTGCTCGGATCGAGTCCCGCCAGCGCCTCCATCGCCGCCGAACTCGGCCTGCGCTTCTGCTTTGCGGCGTTCATCCGCCCGGAGATGGCCGTCCGCTCGTTCGAGACCTACCGCGAGCAGTTCCGGCCCTCGGAACTCGGCGGGGGTATCGACGAACCCGAGGGCATCGTCGCGGTCAACGCCGTCTGTGCCGACTCCGACGAGGCGGCGGCCAGGTTGCGAGCGGTGGCCGAGGCCTCATACAAGCGGATGCAACGCGGCGTCGTCGGCACGACCCCGTCGGTCGAGGAAGCAATCGACGAACTGGGATCGGTGCCCGAACCGACGCCGTCGCGACTGGACGACGGCGAGTGGCCGCGGGCAATCTCCGGAAGCCCGGAGACGCTGTCGGGGCTGCTCGGTCAACTGACCGACCGCGTCGGCGTCGACGAGGTGATGATCCAGCACGTCCTCGGCGACCACGAAGACGCGCTCCGGTCGCACGAACTGCTCGCGGAGGGCGTCGGACTCGGCGGCCGGTAGAGCCCGGGAGATGAAAGGTATTAGTCCCCGGAAGACGGCCACATAGCTATGGATCGAGCACTGGGTCCACCGGAGAAGATGGCCGAACGGCGGGAGGATCTGACGCCGATGATGGCCCAGTACTTCGAACTCTGCGCGCAGTACGACCAGGCGCTGGTACTCTTTCAGGTGGGAGATTTCTACGAGGCGTTCTGCGAGGCCGCCGAAGTTGTCGCCCGCAGGTGTGAGATCACGCTCACTCAGCGGGAGGACTCCACCGGGGAGTACGCGATGGCCGGGATCCCTATCGACAACGCCGAGTCCTACATCGACCGACTGCTCGACGCGGGCTACCGCGTCGCCGTCGCCGATCAGGTCCAAGAGCCTGAGGAGACGACGGGCGTGGTCGACCGAGCGGTCACGCGGATCATCACGCCCGGCACCCTCACCGAGGACGAACTGCTCGACGGCGAGCGCAACAACTACCTCGCGGCGGTCGCCGCCGGCGAGCGGATCGGCTGTGCCGTACTCGACATCTCGACGGGAGATTTCTACGCGACGAGCGCGAACGACCCCGAGACCGTGGCCGACGAACTCGGCCGATTCGATCCCGCCGAGGTGATCGCCGGCCCGGACGTGCCCGCCGAGTTGGTCGAGGGGTACACCGTCAGCCCGTTCGAGGAGGAGGCTTTCGGAATCGAGCGCGCCCGCGAGACGGTAGCCGACTACTTCCAGGCGCCGGACCGACTGCTCGCCTCCGACGCGGAGATCAGCGCCTGCGGTGCCGTGCTCGCGTACGCCGAGTACGCCCGCGGCGGCACCGAGGACCGCCTGGACTATCTGAACCACCTGACGCGGTACGACCCCAGGGAGTACATGCTGTTGGACGCGGTCGCTATCGAGAGCCTGGAACTGTTCGAGCGCCGGACGGTCCACGGCCACGGGGAGGCGACGCTTTCGGGCGTCGTCGACGAGACCGCCTCGGCGCTGGGCCGGCGCGAACTCGACGAGTGGCTTCGGCGGCCGCTGATCGATCCCGACGAGATTGCCGCACGTCACGACGCCGTCGGGGAACTCCGGGACGACGTACGGACGCGCGAGCAAGTGCACGAGCAACTGCGGGATATCTACGACATCGAGCGCCTCGTCTCCCGGATCGGCCGTGGTCGGGCGAACGCGCGGGACCTCCGCTCGCTGAAGGCGACGCTGGACGTGATTCCGCGGGTCCGGGAGCTACTCGACGATCCGGAGTGTGAGAAGCTACGGTCGGTTCGCGAGCGACTCGACCCGCTCGCGGACGTGCGGACGCTGATCGACGACGCGATTCGGGAGGACCCCGACCGAGAGATCACCGAGGGCGGGATCATCAACCCGAGTTTCGACGAGGAACTGGCCGAACTGCGCGAGACCGAGCGGGCGGGCAAGGAGTGGATCGAGTCGCTGGAGGCGAGCGAGCGCGAGCGGACTGGTATCGACTCGCTGAAGGTCGGTCACAACTCCGTCCACGGCTACTACATCGAAGTGACCGACGCCAACCTCGACCGGGTGCCCGAGGACTACGAGCGCCGTCAGACGCTGAAGAACGCCGAGCGGTACTACACGCCCGAACTCAAGGCCCGCGAGGACGAGATCATCCGAGCCGAGGCCCGGGCGGACGACCTCGAATACGAACTGTTCTCGGAGGTGCGTTCGACCGTCGCAGACCGCTCTGCGGACCTCCAGGCGCTGGCCGCCGTCCTGGCCGAACTAGACGTGCTCGTCTCCTTCGCGACGGTGGCCGCCGAGCACGAGTACAGCCGACCGGTCGTCGTCGGCCCCGACGACCCCGCTGTCGATGGCATCTACGTCGAAGACGGCCGACACCCGGTCGTCGAACAAACCCAGTCGTCGTTCGTCCCGAACGACACACGCCTGAGTAGCGACGAGCGGGTCGCAGTCATCACCGGACCGAACATGAGCGGCAAGTCGACGTACATGCGACAGGTCGCGCTGATCGTGATCCTCGCCCAGGCCGGGGGCTTCGTACCGGCGAAACAGGCGCGGATCGAACTCGTCGACAGGATCTTCACGCGGGTCGGAGCGAGCGACGACATCGCGGGCGGTCGGTCGACGTTCATGGTCGAGATGACCGAACTGGCGGACATCCTGGACCACGCGACCGAGCAGTCGCTCGTCCTACTCGACGAGGTCGGTCGCGGAACGAGCACGGCGGACGGGTTCGCCATCGCCCAGGCGGTGACGGAGTTCCTCCACGACGAGGTGGGTGCACTCACGCTGTTTGCCACCCATCACCACGATCTGACGGCGGTCGCGGCGGAGTTGGAGGCGGCGACGAACCGCTACTTCGAGACCACACAGACAGCGGAGGGTGTCGTCTTCGAGCACGACCTGCTCACCGGGACCGCCGACGCCTCATACGGCGTCGAGGTGGCGGCGACGGCGGGAATCGAACAGGCGGTCGTCGACCGCGCTCGCGAGGTGTTAGCCGACGACACGCCGGACGCCCGGCCGGCCGGTGACAGGACCAACGGGCAGGCGAACCCCGACGATCCGACCGAACCTGATGCTGGTCTCGGCGCGTCTCGACCCGGCAGCGAGTCGGGGACACGTCAGCAGGCGGCCCCCGAATCGGAGGGTGGAGCGGTCGCCGAGGAGATCAGGGACGCAGATGTCGCGACGATGACACCGCTGGAGGCGATGAACCTCCTCGCGAGCCTGCAACGACGGCTGGAATCGCGGGACTGACCGGCCGGGATCCCCGGGTATTTTGAGGGCGTGCGTACAGGGTGAGAACGATGGACGACTGGCGTCGGGTCACTGGCACGCAGTTCTTGCAGGCGATCTGGACGATTCTACTGCTCGCTGTCGGGGCCGGCATCCAACTCCTCCAGCCGGTCGTCGGCGGCCTTCTGCGGCCGACGGTGTTTCTCTCGCTGAGCGCCGTGTGGATCGGCGGTCTGGTGGTTATCGCGCTGTACGACCGTCGGCACTGGAACCGGATGGTCGAGGCCTCCTCGTTCAAACCGAACACCGGGACGACGCTGGCCGACCTCGAAACGATCAAGGCCGGACGGTCGGTGACCGTCGAGACCGGGATTCCCGACGTGCTCTCACAGGCACACATGACGGTACACACCCCCGTCGAGGGCGTCAGCGCCTCTTTCACCGTGCAACTTCGGTACGTCGGTTCCGGGGGCGCCGAGGAGGGGATCCAAACCGGCACTGACGAACTCGACGACTCCTTTGTCATCCGGGGGACCAGAGAGAACGTCGGGCAGTTGCTCTCCCCGGAGATCCAGGCGATGCTGATGGACATCGACACCGTCGGCACCTGCACGATCACGGGGAGCGCGGTCGAGTACGATATTCCGTTCACGCGGCTCGAGGCGGCGGAGATCGAACAGATCGCGACGACCGTCGTCGCGCTTGCCGAGCGCGTCGAGGAACTCGCAAACGCCTGACCGGGCGGGGACGGCTCTCGCAGAAGGCTACTTATATATCCGCGTCGCCCCAAACGTGTGATATGAAACTGCGTAATATCGTGCTCGGCGCGGCCGGTGCCGTGGGTGCAACCGCGCTCTGCAACCGCGTGCTCGAATCGCGGGCCGAGGAGTTCGAGCCGTATCTCGACGGGGACCAGGGAACCTACCGGTGGCGCGGGTTCGGCGTCAGCTACACCGAACTCGGCGATCCCGCCGACGACGACCTGCTGCTGTTGCACGGTACCAACGCGGCGGCCTCGAGCCACGAGTACCGGGCGGTCGTCGAGGATCTCTCCGAGAGCTACCACCTGATCGTCCCCGACCTGCCGGGATACGGCCACTCCGACCGCCCGCCGCTTCTGTACTCCGCGTCGCTGTACGAGGCGTTCGTCGAGGACATCGTCGAGGACTTGACCGACGACCCGACGGTGGTAGCCTCCTCGCTGAGCAGTTCCTACGCGGCCGCCGCCGCCCGGAACGTCGAGATGGACCGGCTGATCTGCATCTGTCCGACGGACACCTCGATGGGGAGCCGGCAGGTCTGGTTGCGCGCGCTGCTGCGCTCACCCGTGATCGGAACCGGGCTGTACAACCTGATCGTCAGCAAACCCTCGCTGCGGTACTTCAACGCCGACCACGGCTACTACGACCCCGACAACGTCTCCGAGGAGGTCATCGACTACGAGTGGACCACCGGCCACCAGCCCGGGGCGCGGTTCGCGCCGGCGTCGTTCGTCAGCGGCTTTCTCAACCCCGAAGGATCGCTCGAAGAGCACCTCTCGAACACCGACGTGCCGACGACGTTCGTCTGGGGACGGAACGCCGACGTGACGCCGCTCTCCGAGGGGCGAGAACTCGCCGAACACGTCGGCGCGGGGCTGGTCGTCGTGGATCAGGCGAAACTGCTCCCGCACGTCGAACACCCCGAGCGGTTCGTCGAAGTCGTCGAGGGCGAACTCGACGCCGACGAGCGCGAGCAGACCGAACAGGCCTGACACCTGAAACGGTCGCGTCCGACGGCCGAAAGCGGGCGGGGCCGACTCAGCGCCGCCCGGAGACCTCAGCGTCGAACCGGGCGATAAACGAGTCGACGAACTCCCGGCGATCCGCGGCGATCTCCCGGCCGGCCTCCGTGTACATCCGGTCCGGCAGATCGAGGATCTTCTTGTGGAGGTGGTTGTACTGGGTGGAGCCGTCGGGGCGTTCGTCCTCGCCGGGTGGATTGTCGGGGTCGTAGATCACGCCGCCGCGCTCACCGCCGTAGGTGAAACAGCGAGCGATTCCGACCGCCCCCAGCGCGTCGAGATTGTCCGCGTCACAGAGTAGCTTCGCCTCTATCGTCTCCGGTCGTCGGTCGTTCGAGTAGCGGTGGACCCGTATCGCGTGGCAGATGTCTTCGGTACGGTCCGCGAGCGCGTGGCCGGCGAGCAGGTCGCGGGCCTCGCGCGCGCCCCACCGCGCGTGGTCGTCGATCTCGCCCCGATCCTCCCGAGAGCGACCGATATCGTGGAGCAACACGGCCGCTCGGAGCGTTCGCTCGTCGGCGTCGGGATACGCCGAGAGCAGTCGGTCCGCCAGCGCCTCGACGCGCTGGACGTGATGCCAGTCGTGGGCGGGGCTGGCTGTTCCGTCGAAGTACGACCGCGCGGTCGACCGGAGCGTCGCCATCTCGTCGCTCATCTGTCTACCCTCTGGACAGGAGCCGCTTCAATCGTTCGGCCGGCGGGCAAAGGGACCCGGACCCACCTTTATACAGGTCGCGGCCGATGCTGAACGTATGCGCGCGGCACGACTACACGAGTACACGGACGAGATGGGGGATGGACTCACAATCGAGGAAATCGACGCGCCGCAGGTGACGGCAAGCGACGACGTCGTCGTCGAAGTCGAGGGCGCGGGCTGGTGTCAGACTGACAACCACATCATCGAGGGGATGTGGGCCGACTACGTGCCACAGGAGTTGCCGATGACGCTCGGCCACGAGAACACCGGCACGGTCGTCGAGACCGGCGAGGAGGTCACGATCGTCTCGGAGGGGGATCAGGTGATCTGTCATCCGGTCCAGACCTGCGGCACCTGTCGGCCCTGCCGGCAGGGCGAGACGATGTACTGCGAGAACGCGGCGTTCAACGGGCTCACCACCGACGGCGGGTTCGCCGAGGAACTGCTCACGAACGAACGGGCGGTCATCCCGCTGCCGGACGGGGTAGATCCGACCGACATCGCTCCCCACGCCGACGCGGGGATCACTGCCTACCACGCCGTCAAGAAGGCAGTCGACGAACTCAACCCCGGAGACACCGCCGTCGTCATCGGCGTCGGCGGACTGGGCCACATCGGACTCCAGTGTCTCGACGCGATGAGCGCCGCCGAGATCGTCGCGCTCGATATCAAGCAGTCGGCACGGGATCTCGCGAGCGACCTCGGTGCGACACACACGCTCGACCCCGAGACACAGGACATCCCCAGCGAGATCGCGGCGCTCACGGACGACCGCGGCGCCGTCCAGGTACTCGATTTCGTCGGCGCGGACGAGACGACGGCGCTGGCCCCGGAGATCACGGCCGCGGGTGGCGACCACCACATCATCGGCTACGGCGGCCACATCCACGAGCCCTCACAGGCGCTGGTCGACGGCGAGTTCTCCTTCGTCGGCAACATCGTCGGCCGGTACGCGGAGCTACAGGAGCTGGTCGCGCTGGTCGAGGACGGCTACGTCGACCTGCACACCAGCCGGTACGAACTGGACGAGATCAACAGCGTCGCGGAGAAGTTGGAACACGGTGAGATCGACGGCCGAGCCGTGATCACGCCCTGAACAGTCACTCGGGCGGCGATTCGATCGGCTTTCGTTCCTGTTTGGGGTGTTCCGAGACGTAGACTTTCGTGTGGTCCGGGATGTCCTCGGTGACCCAGGAGTTCGCGCCGATGCTGACGTGATCACCGATAGAGATCGCGCCGAGGATCTTGCTCCCCGCCCCGATGACGACGTTACTCCCGATGTCCGGGTGGCGTTTGTACCCCTTCTTCAGCGTGTGTTCGTCGTCCTCTTCTTGCTCGAAGTGGAGCGCGCCGAGGGTCACGTCCTGGTAGATCCGCACCCAGTCGCCGATGGTGGTCGTCTCACCGATCACGACGCCGGTGCCGTGATCGATGAAGAAGTGATCGCCGATCTCGGCACCGGGGTGGATGTCGATGCCGCTTTCGGTCTTGGCGGCCTCGGTGAGTTCCCGGGCGTAGATCTCGCCGCCGCGCTCGTAGAGTTCGTGGGCGACCCGTTGGACCATGATCGCGTGAAACCCCGGATAGGCGCGGATGATCTCGATGTAGCTCTTGGCGGCGGGGTCGCCCTTGTAGGCGGCCTCGATGTCGCGTTTCAGCCGCTCGCGAATGTCGGGGAGCGCCTCGAGGACGCCGGTGATCATCTGACTCGGATAGTTGACGTACGGACAGAGGCCGCGGTAGAACAGCCGACCGATCTCGTCGAGTCGTTCCTCGACGGTCGTCTCGTCGTCGAGTAACGACCTCGCGTTCCAGCAGCGCGGGAAGAACAGTTGCTTGAGGAGATCGATCTCCTCGCACTGGTAGCGACGCCGCGGAAAGTCCGGGCAGTCCCGGGTCGGGAACTGGTCCCCGTCACGGTCGTACGAATCGAGAAACCTCGCTGCGGCGTCACCGCTGTATTCGTACTCCATATCCGATGTTGCCGGGGCACGGGTTTATGGATTCCGTCAGAAAGGCGGCGGTGGTTGGAGATGAGCAGAGATCGTGGCTGTCCGGACAGCCACGGATCCGTCCCGCGGCGGCCGAGAGTGGTGCGAGGCCGAGAGAGCCCTGGTTACCGGTCGTGACGTGAAAAGCGCCTAAACCGGCAACTGTGCGTTACGAATCCACGTAAATAAATGTCCCGGCGTGGGAGCCGACGACTCACCCGGTGCGCCGGTCACGGAGCGCCGGAAACTCCTCGCGGCGCTGGTCGACCACGTCGGGGTCGATATCTGCGACGACCAACTGCTCGCGTTCGCCCGCGCTCGCGACGGCCGTCCCCCACGGATCGTACACCGTCGACCGCCCGAGTAGCGACGCGGTCTCGAACTCACCGACGCCGTTGACGGCACCGACGTAGAAGAGGTTCTCGACCGCACGGGCCTGGGGGAGCAGTCGCCAGTGCTCGACGCGCGGGTACGGCCACGCGCTCGGGACGAGCACCAGCGTCGCCCCCTCGTCGACGAGCCGGCGGTACAACTGCGGAAACCGGAGGTCGTAACACGTCGTCATGCCGACGGTGAATCCGAGGTCGTCGACGGTGGCCACCGACTCACCCGGGACCAGCAGTTCCTGTTCGGCCGACTCGTAGCCGAACAGATGCCGTTTCCGATAGACCGCTCGTCTTGTTCCGGAGTCGTCGATGTACACCGACGTGTTCGCGTACCCCTCCTCGGCGGGCGTCTCGAATCCCCGGTCGGTCGACTCCGCCAGATCCTCGACGATAGATCCCGCACAGATCGCAATCTCGCGGTCGGCGGCGAGGGTCTGCAACTCGGTGATCGTCTCCCCGTCGAGCGGTTCGGCCTCCCGCGGGTAGCTATCGAAGGCGAAATAGCCGACGTTGAAAATCTCCGGCAGCGCGACGAGATCACAGCCTCGGGCGGCGGCGTCCTCGATCAACTCCCGGGCGCGTCGCGTGTTCGCTGTCGGCTTGCCCCCCGTAATCTCGAACTGTGCGAGCGCGAGTTTCATACCCGGCCTGTGGCGTGCCGGAGCAAAGTATGCCGGGGTTTCGCCCCACACGCGCTGTCAGCCGGGCCGAAAGTGTTCGGTTCCGGCAGCGCTGAAGCCAGAGACGGGCCGCAGGATCGTCAGACATTTTATCGATACGGACGGAATGGCTCCCGTGTCACGGCTTCGAGACGCGGGGCTGTTCTGTACCCTGGCGACGTTCTGGGGGCTGTCGTTTCCGGTCATCACCGTCGGGCTGGAGTATCTCCCGCCGCTTCTGTTCGCTGCGTTGCGGTACGACGTCGCCGCCGTGTTGCTGTTGGGGTACGCGGTCGTCCGGGGAGACGGCTGGCGGCCGGTCGGGCGGAACAACCACCTCGCGATCGCCGGCGGGGGGCTCTTTCTGGTCGCTGGCAACGGCTTTCTGTTCCTCGGCCAGCAGACCGTCCCGAGCGGCGTCGCGGCGATTCTCCAGGCGCTGGTTCCGATCGCGACGGCCGTCTGGGCGCTGTTTCTGCTCGGTGAGCGGCTCTCCGTGACGGGGGCAGTCGGCGTCGGAATCGGTTTTCTCGGTATCTCGCTGGTCGTCCAGCCCGATCCGACCAACCTGCTCGGCGGCGACACCGCCGGACGGTTGCTGATCGTGGGGCAGGTGATCAGCGTCGCCCTCGGCGGCGTGATCGTCCAGCACGCGGAGCCGTCGATTAATCGGGTCCCGTTGACTGGCTGGTCGATGCTACTAGGGGCTGTCGTCCTCCACGTGGCCAGTCTCGGCATCGGTGAACTCCCGGCCACGAGTGCCTTCCTCCCGACCGCCGTCGGGTCCGTGCTGTATCTCGGCGTGTTCTCGACGGCGATCGCCTTCTACATCTACTTCTATATCATCGAGGTCCACGGCGCCTTCGAGGTCTCGCTGGTCACCTATCTCGTCCCGGTCGTCGCGACTCTCGTTAGCGTCTTCGTCCTTCAGGAGACGATCAGCGTCCTGACCTACGCCGGGTTCGGACTCGTCGCGGTCGGGTTCGTCTTCCTGAAGCGGGACGCGCTCGCGGACGTGATCGACGGGGTACCCGTGGCGGTCCGCCCGTAGGCCGAGACCTGAATCCTCTTTGCTCTCAGGACCGAACGGGAGGTATGGGATATAGCTGTCCGATCTGTGGAGACCCGCAGGCCGATGGGGTCCACCTCGCGAACCACCTCGCGATCACTGCGATGGCCCGCGGGGGCGAACACGAGGAGTTTCTCGACGAAACAGTTCCCGGCTGGCAGGAACTCGGCGAAGAGGAACTCGCGGCGGAACTGACCGACGCCGCGGAGGAGACGGAGTATCCGCAGGTGTTCGAGGACACGACCGGTCCGGACCACGAGCACGACCACGACCACGGGACCGACCCGGCGCACGTCGGCGGAACTGATCCGGCCGGGTCGATTCCGTTCGAGACCGACATGCCGGACGATCCGGCGGACGGAGAGACAGAGGACATCGTGGAGGAAGCGATGGAGATGACCCGAAAGCGGCGAGCGAACGCGGCGGAACCGGACGACAGCGACGAGGAACCCGAAACCGAGTAATGAGTGCCGGGCGAACAGTGGGTATGGAGACCGAGGGTTCGTTTCTGCCCGAGACGGCGGCGGC
The DNA here is from genome assembly GCF_009831575.1 of Halovenus carboxidivorans. Lineage (GTDB taxonomy): Archaea > Halobacteriota > Halobacteria > Halobacteriales > Haloarculaceae > Halovenus > Halovenus carboxidivorans. The sequence goes on from NZ_WUUT01000002.1 coordinate 282,429, forward strand.
GGCGCGAGCGCGGTACGGCCGCCTCGAATCGACCGCCAAGGGAATCGTCCGAGAGGTGACGCGGGCGATGGAGTTCGACGGCGACGAGTACGACCGCCGCGTCACCGACGACGTGATCGAGACGGCGCAGGACGCGCTGTTCGCCTCGCAACTGGAGGTGACCGTCGGGAGCCGCGAGGAGTACGAGCAGTGGCGGGCGGAGACCGACCACGAGGTCGTCGAAGTCGGCAGCGAGAACGTCGACCACGTCGCCTGGCACGCCCCGCCCGCGACGGGGACCGCGGTCGCGGCGACCTTTCAGGACAAGCGCGAGGCCGCCGTCGAGACACTGCGGCGACAGGCCTTCGGACGATGTTACCGCGAACTGCTCGCGGAGGAGACAGAGCAATGACAGAGGACTACGCAGACCACGACTGGCCCGTCATCGAATCGAACACTGAATACGAAACCGGCTGGTACGACGGCGGCTACGACCTGGTCGAACAGCCGGACGGATCGGAGAAAGCGTACTACTGGGCCGCGCTCGACCCAGCGGTCGTCATCGTCGCGACGACCGGTGACGAACTGCTCATGGTCGAGCAGTACCGGCCGGCGATCGGCGAGCACTGTCTGGAACTGCCCGCCGGACTCGTCGAGGACGGGGAGTCGTTCACCACCGCGGGCGCGCGCGAGTTGCGCGAGGAAACCGGATTCGACCCGGCAGGCATCTCGCTGATCGAGGACTTCTGGTGTGCGACCGGCGTGTTGCGGCACCGGCGTGGAATCGTCTTCGCGGAGGGGTTAGAACCCGTCGAGGTCGACCGCGACTCGAACGAGTTCCTCTCGGTGACGACCGTGCCGGTCGAAGAGGCCCTCGCACGCGCACGGACTGAGCCAGCGAACGACGCGACGATCGAGGGGATTCTGCTGGCGCAGGCCGACGGCCTGCTCTAATCGACCTCGGGCGGGCGGTTCGGGACCGACACGATCACCGTGGTTCCGTCGTCGGACACCTCTGTCTCGATCTCGCCGCCGTGATCGGTGACCACCCAGTAGACGAGCCAGTGACCGATCCCCTGTCCGTGAGAGAGCGTTCGTTCGACCCCGGATTCGAGGACGCGGCGCTCGTCGTCGGAGAGTCCGGGTCCGTCGTCGTCGACCCGAATGTTCGTCTCCGACGCCGTCTGGGTCGCCGTGATCCGTACCTCTCGGGACCCCGCTCCGTGTTTCGCGGCGTTTTCGAGCAGTTCCAGGACGGCACGCTCGAAGCTCGGACGGAGGAGAATCGACCGCTCGACCCCGGAGTAGTCGAGATCCACCGACACGTCCTCGTAGCGGTCTCGGACCCGGTCGACGAGTCGTTCGAGTAACACCGCCGGGTCGGTCTCGCTCGCGGTTTCGTCGCTGTTGACAATCTCCTCCAGGGTCCGCGCCTTGTCCGCGAGTCGTGTGAGTCGCTGCGTGGTCGAGACGATCTGATCCGCGGAGTCACCCTCCGTCTCGGAGCGAAGTTGCTCGCCGAACCCCTGGATGATGTTGAGTTCGTTCCGGAGGTTGTGCCGGAGGATCCGCTGGAGGACGAGCGTCAGTTGGCGGCGGCGGTCGAGATCGACCGAGAGGGCCCGCCGCGCGAGCAGGTTCTCGATCCGTCCTTCGATCTCGAAACGGAACTGGCGGCTCTGCTCCATCGAGAGGTCGTTCGGGTCCCGCCAGATGATGTCGTCGGCTTGGTCCCAGACGAGATCGCTGAGCCGCTGACCCTCCCGTCGATCGATCATCAACAGCACCGGGAGAAACCGGGGACTCGCCTTCGCAGTCGCGCCCTCGAGTGCCTCGGTGTATTCACGCAGACAGAACCCGTCGACGAGGCACAGATCGAACGTCGTCTCGGGAAGTGTTCGCGGGTCCTCGATCAGGACCGGATCGTGGTCGGTGTACTCCCGGATCCACCCGGCGAACAGGTCGCGGTTCCGCTCGTTCCGAAAGAGAATTGCGATCAGTGCCATCGGTAGATCAGTCCGTCATCGAGTCGATGAGACCCAGTAGATCCGCCTTCTGGATCGGCTTCTCCAGAACGGGTTGGTTCGTCTCGGCCTCCGAGCCGGCGGACACCTGATCCGGGTTCAGCGAGAGCACCAGAAAGGGAACCGCCGCCCGCTGTAACTGCTCGCACCGCTCCCAGACTGCGGGGGGAAAGCCGTCCGCGTCGACCAGCGCGAAGTCGAACTGCTCGGGTGCAGAGAGTTGTGCGTCGAAGGCCGACAGCGACGAGACACCCGTGACGGCGTACCCCTGGTCGCCGAGAAACCCTCCGAGGAGGTCGGCGTCTTTCTCGTTGTACGTGACGACGAGCGCGGATTTTACGTCAGTCATTGTCGCTCCGTCCCTGGTTCGGCTCGTGCGCTGCCGTCAGCGCAGTCGGCCCGTCGAGCGGTGATTCGGCGACATCGATTCCGTCGACCGTGATCTCGAACTCCCGGAACGAGCGCAGGTGGTCACCGGTCCGCTTTTTTAACACACCGACGGTCTTCGTCAGTTCACCGCCCGTCTCGACGTGCTGTTGGAGAATGATCGTGTCGACGAGATACGAGCCGTTGAACGCCGTCGGAGAACCCATCTCACGGGCCGACGATGCGGATGTCAGAAAGACCGTGACGCCGGCGCTTTTGAGATACCGAACGAGTCGATGGAGTTCCGTCAACAGATCCTCCTCCGGTTCGTCGACGATTGACTGCCGGTACCCCTGGACGCCGTCGATGAGGACAGTCGATAGCTCCTGCTGTTCGACCTCCTCACGGACGTGATTCGCGAACTCGAGTGCGGAGATGTCCAGCGCGTCGATTTCCGTGATGGACAGCGATTCGGCGGATTCCATCTCCGCGATGTCGAGCCCGACTGCGGCGGAGCGCTTGCGGAAGGTGTCGCTCGTCTCGTCGAAGAGGTAGATCGCGGAGCTCTCGCCGCGCTCCGCCGCCGCCTCGATGAACGAGGTCCCGAGGGTCGTTTTCCCGACGCCGCTCGGACCGGTCAGCAGCACAGAAGTCTTGCGTTCGACGCCGCCGCGTAGAAGGGCATCGAGTTCCGAAATTCCGGAAGAGAGCGTCTCCTCCGGGAAGGTGTCCGGAGCGTCCTCGCTCTGAAACCGCGGGTACAGCTCGAATCCTCCGTCCGTGATGCGGTACGTGTGCCGGCCGTCGACGAACCCGGAGCTACGGAACTTCGTCACTTCGAGTTTCCGGACGGGACCGCTCGTATCGAGCGTGAGCGTCCCGTCGCTCAGAAACTGTAAGTCGAGGTCCGACCGTTCCGGCGTCTCCTGCGAGGTGAACAACACGGTCGCCCCGTTCGCGGTGAGATACTCGAAAAACGAGAGCAACTGCTGGCGGAACTGGTGTTCGCCGGGCGTGAGATGGCGGAACTGGGTGATCGGATCGACGACGATCCGGTCGAACTCCGCCCCGTCGAGGGCGGCGGTCACCGCCGCGGTGAACGTCTCCCGTTCGACTTCAGCGGGCGAGAAGATGCTGTAGGTGTCGTCTTCGGTAAACCGGTCGGAGGTCGGACTGAGATCCAGAAATTCGATGTCTTCCAGCGAGAATCCGAACTGCTCGGCCGAGCGCCGAATCGCGTCGAAGTTCTCGCCGAGGTTGATGTACAGACAGGACTCGCCCTGCCGGGCCCCCTCACACAGGAACTCGATACCGAGGATCGTCTTTCCCGCACCGGGGTCACCGCTCAGCAGGTAACACTGCTCTCCGACGAGTCCGCCGCGAAGCACCTCGTCCAGGCGTTCGACGCCGGTGCTAACCCGTGGCACGACCATGCAGTTTCATTCGGGCGAGACAGTAAAAAATTTCACCCGGCTGTCCAGTCCGGCGGTGGTACCGTCAGGCGTTTATTCGGGACCGCCCGATATACGGGTATGGACGGCGAGATTTCCGGCCCGGAACTCGAGGCCGAACTCGACGACGACGACCGACCGCTGATCGTTGACATCCGGAACAGCCGACAGTTCGAGCGCCTTCGGATCCCGGGGAGTGTGAACATTCCGCTGGCGAAACTCCCCCAGCGAGTCGAAGAGGTCCGCGACGCGGAGCACGTCGTGACCGTCTGTCCGCACGGCAAGGCCAGCGTGAAAGCCGCCAGGCTGATCACCTCCTTCGAGGGGTTCGACGGCACCGTCGAGAGCCTGAGCTGTGGACTCTCCGGGTGGGACGGGCCGGTCGAAGGAGAGGATGTCGCTACCGAGGAGTCACAGGACGCGCCGTTTTAAACGGTGGCTCGGGAAAGGCTCTCATCACAAGGGGCTGAGCGGGGGTAACGTCTCGTCATCGCCACCGGGTGACCCTCCGAGAGCGACGGGCAAAAATCTCCCGACCCCGGCCGCCCCGCCGCGGGTACGGAATAAAGTCCGTCACTGAACAACGGAAGGATTTTTATTCGCGTACACAATCCACAAGGTATGAGATTACCATTGGAAACCACAACCCGCACGCGAGAGGTCTACGAGCCACTCAGCAGTAGTGTGGAAGTGTACCTCTTTTATTTCCTAGCGGCGATTGCGGTGGGCGTCCTCGCATTCGGTCTCTACCGTCGACTGCAGGGCTACACGGACGGCCCCGATGACGAGTTCACCCGTCTGGACAACCTCGGCGGGCGGATCAGATCGGCCGCCCGAATCGCCTTCTCGAACGAGAAACAGTTCAACCGGGACATCTACGCCGGAGTGATGCACTCGTTCATTATCTGGGGCTTTCTGACGCTGTTTATCGCGACATCGATTCTCGCACTCGACCTGTACTTCTTCAAAAAGGCACTCGGGGCGTCGTTCTGGAAGGGTACCTTCTACGTCTCCTACCAGTTCGCCGTCGACGCCCTCGGTCTGCTGTTCGTCATCGGCATCGGGATGGCGATGTACCGCCGATACTGGGTCCGCAACGAGCGGCTGTTTAGCCGCCACTCCTCGCTCGAAGACCACATGTTCGTCTGGATCCTGTTCCTGCTGGGCATCGGCGGGTTCCTGCTCGAAGGGATTCGGATTCTCGTCAACGACTACCCCTCCTTCGAGATTGTGAGCTTCGTCGGCTGGGCGATTGCGCTCAGTTTCGACGGGATCTTCAGTCTCCTCGGTGTCTCCGAGACGACCACAGCCGCGGCGCAACTGCACTGGGGGTTGTGGTGGAGCCACGCGCTGCTCTCGCTGTTTTTCATCGCCTGGATTCCCTACGCGAAAGGGATGCACATGTTCTCGTCGTTCGCCAACGTCGTCGCACGCGACGAGAAAGCCGGGACGCGGCTCCCCAACGTCCCTTCGGATCTCGACGCGACCAACGCCGAGTCGATGGACGACTTCTCCTGGAAGGACCGACTCGACCAGGACGCCTGTACGAAGTGTGGTCGGTGTTCGTCGGTCTGTCCGGCGAACAACTCCGGACGCCCGCTCGACCCGAAAAACGTGATCCTCGATCTGAAGGAGTACCGAGAGGACCTCGCCGACGGCGGCGAGGAAGTCGACATCATCGCAGACGGCGGCACGTCGGTCATCGACGCGGAGACGATGGAGTCCTGTATGGCCTGTATGGCCTGTATGGACGCCTGTCCCGTCGAGATCGAACACCTCAAGAGCTTCACGAAGATGAACCGACAGCTCGTCGACCAGGGCGATGTCGACACCAACATCCAGGACGTGTTCCAGAACGTCATGCAGAACGGCAACACCTTCGGTGACTCGCCGCGTGACCGCGGCGCCTGGGCGGACGACCTGGGGTTCGACATCACCGACGCCCGCGAGGAAGAAGTCGAGTACCTCTGGTACGTCGGTGACTTCCCGAGCTACGACGAGCGCAACAAGAAAGTCGCCCGGTCGCTCGCCAAACTCCTCGAGGAAAGCGGCGTGAGCTTCGGGATCCTCTTCGACGACGAGAAGTACGACGGCAACGACATCCGCCGGATCGGTGAGGAGTTCCTCTTTATCGAACTCGCCGGCCACCACGTCGAGACGTGGGAGGACTGTGAGTTCGAGAAGCTCATCTGCACCGACCCACACTCCTACAACACCTTCAAAAACGAGTATCCGGAGGTCGACTTCGAGGAGTTCGCCGACGACCCGATGATGCCCTTCGAGTACGAAGAGCAGTGGAACGGCGACGGCGACATCGAGGTCCTGCACTGGACCCAGGCCGTCGAGGAACTGGTCGAAGACGGCGCGCTCGACCTCGACGGGACCGAACTCGATTACACTGTCACCTACCACGATCCGTGCCATCTCGGCCGGTTCAACGACGAGTACGAGGCTCCGCGAGAACTCATCCGCGCGACCGGCGCAGAGCTACACGAGATGCCCCGCAACCGCGCCGACTCGTACTGCTGCGGCGGCGGTGGTGGTGGCCTCTGGCTGGACAACGAGCAGGAGGAGAAACCGAGCGAGGAGCGCATCCGCGAGGCACTCGAAGACACCGAAGCCGGCGACGCCGTCGAGAAGTTCGTCGTCGCGTGCCCGATGTGTATGACGATGTACGAGGACGGCCGCAAGACCGGCGATTACGAGGACGACATCGAAATCGTCGACGTGGCCGAACTACTCGTCGAGGCCGTCGAGACGAACGAGGGTGAGATCACCGCGGGCGTCGACGACGCCTCCGAAACTCCGGCGTCGGCCGACTGAACCCCTCGACACTGTTTTTTCGATCCGAGCCGACCGTTCGACTTGTTACCAATCTAACACAGTATATAGAGGGGAGAGGATTAATATATTCGCGCATCAATCTCCATATATGGAAACGCGGAAGGTCCAGGTCACCGGTGGATCGACGTACACAGTTTCGTTACCGAAAGAGTGGGCGACAGAGAACGACGTGAGTTCGGGGACGAACGTGGAGTTTCACTCGGAGCAGGATCTGCTCCTGTTGACGCCACAGACCGAGGAGGAGCACACCCGCGGCACGCTCGACGTGACCGACCTGACCGACGAGAACGAACTCACCCGGGCGGTGATGACGATGTACGTCAGCGGATTCGACGTGATCAGTCTGGAGACCGACCAGATGACCGCCGGACAGCGCCGGACGATCCGGGACGCCACGCAGGGACTCGTCGGACTGGAAGTCATCGAGGAGATGCCGGACAAGATGGTGCTACAGGATCTGCTCGATTCCTCCGAACTCTCCATCGAAAACGCCGTGACGCGGATGCGGTTGGTCTCGCTGACGATGCTCGAAGACGCCGTCGAGGCACTGATCACCGACGACGACCAACTCGCCCAGGACGTGATGGAACGGGACGACGATGTCGACCGACTCTGGTACATGGTCTCTCGGGTGTTCCGGACGGTGCTCCGAAATCCGACCGCGGCGAACGAAATCGGGTTCACGAGGGAGACCTGTTTCGATTACCAGTCCAGCGCCCGCCAACTCGAACGGATCGCAGATCACGCGACGAAGATTGCGGAACTCGCGCTCGAACTGGGTGAGATTCCGGACTCGGCGGTCGAGCCGCTACGCAAACTCCACGAGGAGGCCGCGACGGTCCCGGACACCGCGATGGACGCGCTGCTCGCCGAGGACTCCGAGGAGGCGGTCGAGTTGGCGAGCGAAGCCCGCCAGCACATCGAAATTGTCGACGAGATGGTCCGGAACGTCGACGAGGAGATCCACGAGTACGACCCGCAGGTCGCACAGATCCTCGGTCTCGTCATCGACTCGCTGTCCCGGACCGCCGACTACGGGACGAACATCGCCGAGAGCGCACTGCAGAAATCAGCGCCGCGACCTTAATCGAGCAGCACTGCGTTGACCTGGCCGTCCTGGCCGGGTCGGGAAGTCACGCGTGCCTCGCCCTCGCTGGTCTCGATGACCGCACCGCGGGTGATGATGTTTCGCCGGGCGTAGTTCGGATCTGCCGGATTCTCGACAACGTCGAGAATCTCCGCCGCGACGGTTCCATCGTCGGTCGCGACCGTCGCGGTGTCGGTCGTGATCGCTCGCACTTTGGTCTGGGTGCCACGGGCGTCGACCGTCTTCAGTTTCTGGTCGCCGACCTGCGTCTCGGTCGGCTGGTTGCCGAGTTCGTGTTTGCGTCGGTCACGGTTCGGGCGTCGTCGCCCGCCGGTTCGCTTTCGGAGAGAGCGTCCTTGGTCTGTCATAGTTCAACCGTGGCGGAGCCGACACTTGAAGCTCTCGACTCCGAGTGCTCACGCCAAGCCGCCGCGGGAGCCACTCGACGACGTAGGGGGCCGCGCTCGTGGCCCGACAGATTTACCAGCGGAGCGACCGCCAGTTCGTACGATGAGTCTCCGACGAGCCGTCGCCGTCCCGTTTCGACAGCGCGGGGTCGAGCGGATGACCGAAAGCGAGTTCGTCGTCGCGCTGTCGCTGGATCGGGACTGGTTCTCGCCGGATCAGGCCAAACGCGTCGTCACCGTCGGCGCAGGAGAGGGGTTGCTCGAACGGACCGACGACGACGTGATCGTCGAGTTCGATCCCGCGTCGGTCGACATCCCCGAGGATTTCGAGCCGACCGAGGAGATTCTCAGGCAGCGGACGACCTTCGAGCGGATCCTCGAAGCCGTCGTCGACAGCGGGATCGACAAACAGACGGCAGTCGCGGAGATCAATCAGCTCCAGTCGGAGTTGGCGGTGACGATCGAGGCCGCCGCAGTGCTGTACGGACGCCGAAACGGCCTCGAACTACCAGAACTCGCCCAACAGGCGCGTCAGGAACTCGACCATGGTTGAGGACGCTATCACCGACGGAAAACGTATCGCACAACTTCTCGCCTCCGAACTGACCGGCCTGGAGACCGGTCCGTTCGACCGCGTCACCGTCACCGACGCGGACGCGGAGGCGATGCCATCCGACAGCGGCACCCTCGCGTACCGAATCTCGGTCGCGGGGTCCGACCTCGCGGCCGTCACGCTGTATCCCGAGTACGTCCAACTCGAGTTCGATGTCGAACCGACAGTGCCCGAGTCTGCGGGAGAGTTACTCACCGAGGACCCGACAGTGCTCACCGTGACCAGCGGCGCAGAGGTCAAACGCGCCGTCGATCTGCTCCGAGCGACTGCCGAACAGGAGTAACAACATTCATTATATCGGCGGGCCGCTACCGCAGTATGACCTTCTTCGAGGAGTTAGGTGAGCGGATCTCCGAAATCGACAGCATCGTCTCGGTCGGCCTCGATCCCGATCCCAGCCGACTACCCGAGTCCGTCCGGGACGCAGATCTACCGCGGTGGGCGTTCAACAGGCGGATCATCGACGCCACGCACGAACACGCCGCCTGCTACAAACCGAACGCCGCCTTCTACGAGGACAGCGACGGCTGGCGCGCGCTGCGCGAGACCGTCGCGTACGCCCACGGCAAGGGGGTCCCGGTCCTGCTCGACGCCAAGCGCGGCGACATCGGGAACACGGCCCGACAGTACGCCACCGTCCTCGACGAGGTGGACGCGATCACCGTCAACCCCTATCTGGGCGGCGACGCCCTCCAGCCGTTTCTGGATCGCGAGGACAAGGGGATCATCGTCCTCTGTCGCACCTCGAACGCCGGCGGGAGCGATCTCCAGGATCTCGAACTCGCCTCCGGCGAGACGGTCTACGAACGAGTCGCCGACCTCGCCGACGCCTGGAACACGGACGACAACGTCGGGCTGGTGGTCGGCGCAACGGCGCCCGAGGAACTCGAAGCGATCCGCGAACAGGTCCCGGACCTGCCCTTCCTCGTCCCCGGTGTCGGCGCACAGGGCGGCGACAAGGAAGCGGCCGTCGAGTACGGACTGGCCGACGGAGTCGGACTGGTCAACTCCTCGCGGGGCATCATCTTCGCCGGCGAGGGCGGACCCGGTGGCGAGGAGTTCTTCCGCGCGGCCGGGGCGGCCGCCCGGGAACTCAAAACCGACCTGAATCGATACCGCTAGAAGCGGTAGGTGTCGACGCCGTCGGGGAGGTCCTCGCCGCCCCGGGTCGGATCAGTGCCGCCCTCTACGGTGCACTCGACGCACTGTTCTACCGACCGTTCGTAGTGACGGTCACAGACCAGTTTGCCGCAGCGCCGACAGCTATCCTCGGCCTCCGCGTTCGTACAGATCTGACAGAGTCCGGTGACGCTCATATCTACTAGTAGGTAACAGAACCTTTTCAGGGCACCGCCGGCGGCGTTCACGGACCGAGCATCGTACTGTTTATGTCATCTGTTACCGTGGGTGGGGTATGGAGTACATCGACTACGACGTTGTCGGAGAGACGGCGACAATCACGCTCAGGAACCCGGAACTGCGGAATGCGCTGACGCTCGATATGGCCAAAGAGATCACCGAGGCGGTCGAGCGCGCCGAGGACGGCGACGCGCGCTGTCTCGTCTTGCAGGGCTCGGAGGGGCACTTCTGTGCCGGCGGCGACATCAAGTCGATGCTGGAGAACATCTCCGACGACCGCGACGTCGAGGAGTTGATCGAGGAGTCTGCACTGCCGGTGAATCGGTCGGTCCAGCACGTCTACGAGTGTGCGCTCCCGACAATCGCGAAAGTGGACGGGCCGGCCTTCGGGGCCGGTGCGACGCTGGCACTCGCCTGTGACGTGGTTCTCGCGAGCGAGCGCGCCGAGATGAGTTTCGGGTTCCGTCGAATCGGGCTGTCGGTCGACTCGGGCACCTCCTATCTGCTACCCCGTGTCGTCGGGCAGAAGACGGCGATGGATCTGGTCTACTCGGGCGAACTACTCGACGCCGACCGCGCAGAGCAACTCGGACTAATCAGCCGCGTCTTCCCGACCGAAGCGTTCGAGCAACGCAGCCAGGAGTACATCGAGACCGTCGCGACCGGACCGACGGTCGCGCTCTCACACTCCAAGGAACTGCTGCAGCACGGCGGCGACCGAACCTTCGACGAGGTCATCGAGGCCGAAGCCGACGGGCTACGGGCCTGTTTCGACAGTGAGGACTTCGAGACCGGCGTGCAGGCGTTTGTCAACAAACAACGCCCGGAGTTCGACGGGGAGTAACCCGGCCGAATCGAGACACTGTCCGCAGAAGCGAAGAGATTCGTTCGTTACAGTTTGCTCTCGGCGTCCTCGGCGAGTTCCTTCATGCGCTTGCCGACTCGGCCGGCGTCGGAGAACTCGTCTTCGCTCATCGCGTTCGCCAGCGCGTTACCGAGAACGAAGACGGCGTGTTTGTGCTCGCTTTTGGACATGTGCACGTCGTCCGGCGTCACGTCGATTTCGTCGTACTGCTCGAAGAGGCTGTCGTCGACGTGTTCGAGGTCCTTGAAGTACTCCATGATGAGGACCATCTGTTCGTGTAATTCGAGTAGTTCGTCCTTATGCATACCTGTACCTACAGTCAGGCTCTCATAAGTGTGTTTGGGAGCCGTAGGCGGTGCTGGATTCGCACGCAGGGGTAAAAGGGGTAGTTCGGGGGCGGTCCACAACCATTGCTCGGAGAGCCAGGGTCAGAAGACGTATTCGTCGTCGTGTCCCATCATACCGTCGTCTTCGTAACCGCCCGGTTCCTCTTCGTCGTCGATGGGGCCGCTGGTCTTGTAGGCCTTGAGTCCCGTTGACAACAGATCCTCGATGGCCTCCTCGCGGTTGAGAAACTCGCCCTGCTCGACGAGCTGGGCGATCTGCATCTCGAGATGTTCGGGGATAGTGATCTCTACCTTTGGCATCGCAACGTGGATGGTTTCGACTGAGGGGTATTTAAACCTGACGGGGAATATTCCACGCTGCGCAAAATCCTCTTCGCGACGAGTGAAAATATTTTTTCGTTATCCGAGTGATACGCTACTAATAGTGAAGCTCAGTCGGCGGAAACCGACGAGAGAGCCTATGAGATAGTCAGCCTCAAGCCCCCGGAGTCACTAGGGGTAAGAGATGGAATCAACGGGCGACGAGCACGCGGCGCAGACGGGACGGCCGGTCGCTGTTCGGAACTGTCGGGTCGAGGCGCCACCGACTCGGGACCTGCTCGCAGCGATCGAGACTCCACGGCTCGTGTGGACTGATCGCTCCGAACGGATCGTCGCCGGCGGCGCGGCCGCGACGGTGACGGCGGACGGCTCCGAGCGGTTCGAGACGGTCCGACAGCAAGCGACGGCGCTTTTCGAGACCGTCTCGGTCGACTCCCCGGAAGCCGCTCGACCCCGGCTGTACGGCGGATTCGCCTTCACCGATGCACACACCGACCCCGGTGGGGACGCGACCTGGGCGGGATTTCCCGGTGCGCAGTTCGTGCTGCCGGCAATACAGGTCGTCGAGGCGGACCCGGGAGCGTGGCTGACGACGGCCGCGACAGGGGCGGATGCGACACAGCGCGCCGAAACGCGGCTCGACCACTGGCGTGACCGACTCGAAGAGCTTCCGGCGGTCGAGTCGACGGGTCCGCCCGGGATAAGCGAGAAGACCTACGCGCCGCCGCGTGCGGACTGGCAGCGGGAGATCCAGGAGGCGACGGCCCGCATCGAGCAGGGCCATCTCCAGAAGGTGGTTCTCGCGCAGGCACTGACTGCGAGGCTGTCCGAGCCGGTTACCCCGAGTGACGTGCTGGTTCGGCTCGGGGAGTCGTATCCGGACTGTTTTCAGTTCCTGTTCGAGCCCGAGACCGGCGGGAGTTTCTTCGGCGCGACGCCGGAACGACTCGTCTCCGTCGACGGGACGACGGTCGAGACGGAGGCACTGGCCGGATCGATCGGGCGAGGAGAGACGACGGAGGAAGACGAGTGGCTCGCCAGTCAACTGCGCGACAGCGACAAGAACACCCACGAACACGATATCGTCGTCGAGACGATTCTCGATCAACTCGCCCCCTTCGCCGACGACATCACGACAGGCGCGCGACAGATCCGAAAGCTCGCCAACGTCCAACACCTCCAGACGCCGATCAGGGCCGATCTCGGCGAGGAGTACCACGTGCTCGATCTGGTCGAGGCGCTGCACCCGACGCCGGCCGTCGGTGGGCTGCCGCCGGAGCGGGCGCTCGAAACGATCCGGGAGACGGAGGTCTTCGACCGCGGCTGGTACGCGGCGCCGGTCGGCTGGTTCGACGCCGACGGTGACGGGACGTTCTCGGTCGCGATTCGCTCCGCGGTCGCCTGCGAGCGCCAGGCGACGCTGTTCGCCGGCGCGGGTATCGTCGCCGACAGCGATCCAGATCAGGAGTACGACGAGTTACAGCTCAAGTACCGACCGATTCTCGACGAACTAGTATGACTGCGCCGAACCGGAACACGCTCTGGGCGGAGATTCTCGTCGACGAATTAGTCGAGGGGGGCGTCTCCGCGGTCTGTGTCTCTCCAGGGAGTCGCTCGACGCCGCTGACAGTTGCCGCTGCCGACCACGACGGGCTGACGGTGTACTCCCACCTCGACGAGCGCTCGAGCGCATTTTTCGCGCTGGGCCGGAGCCGCCGGATCGAGGAGCCGACGGCGCTGGTCTGTACCTCCGGAACCGCCGCGGCGAACTACCACCCCGCGGTCATGGAGGCCTCGGAAAGCCGAGTGCCGCTGATCGCGCTGACCGCCGACCGACCGCCGGAACTGCAGGACAGCGGGGCGAACCAGACGACCGATCAGGAGAAGTTGTACGGCGGTGCTGTCCGGTACTACCGGACGCTTCCCGAACCCGAACCCACCGCACGCAAGCTCAGATCGCTTCGGGTGACCGCCTCCCGTGCAGTAAGCGAAGCCGTCGGAACGCCGTCGGGACCAGTCCATCTCAACGTCCCCTTCAGAAAGCCTCTCGAACCGATCGAAGTCGAGGGCGACGTACCGGAGGATATCGACACGCGGGCCCCACTGGGGGCCGCTGGTCGGAACGGTCCCTTCCTCAGACGGCGTCGCGGGCGTCTCGAACTGTCCGCCACCGAGGTGAGTGAACTTGCAGAGGAACTGACAGAGACCGAGCGCGGACTGATCGTCTGCGGTCCGGCCAACCGCCCGACCCCCGAGCGAGACGCGTTGGCCGCGCTCGCTGAGGCGACCGGGTTCCCGGTGCTCGCCGATCCGCTCTCGGGCCATCGCTTCGGCTCCCACACTGCGGAGACGGCGATCTGTGGCGGGTACGACTCCTATCTCGACTGGGTCGAGTGGCCGGATCCGGCAGTCGTCCTCCGGTTCGGTGCCTCACCGACCTCCAAGGTGTTACGGAAGTATCTGGGAGACAGCGCCGAGCGACAGTATCTCGTCGACCCGGCCGGGGAGTTCCGCGAGGCCGAGTTCACCGCGACGGACCACATCACCGCGGATCCGACCGCAGTGGCCGAATCACTCGCCGCGGCTATCGACGGGTCGGCGGATACCAGCTACCGCGAGCGGTTCGTCGAGGCCGAACGAGCCTACTGGGACCACGTCGAAGACGCCTGTGCGTCGACGTGGTTCGAGGGCGGCGTACTGGCGGCCGTGGCCGAGAGCCTTCCGGACCCCGCGACCTGTTTCGTCTCGAACAGTATGCCCGTTCGGGATCTCGACCGGTTCGGTCGGCCCCGGACGGGCGATATCTCGGTGCTCGGAAACCGGGGCGTGAGCGGAATCGACGGCATCGCCTCCTCCGGACTCGGGGCCGGGGCCGCGACGACGGATCCGCTGGTGCTCGTCCTCGGTGATCTGGCTTTCTACCACGATATGAACGGACTGCTCGCGCTCACGCGGTGTGACGTAGATGCGACGATCGTCCTGATCGACAACGACGGCGGCGGTATCTTCCACAAGCTACCGATCGAGCAGTTCGAGCCGCCCTTTACCGAACAGTTCAAGACACCCCACGGCCTCGATTTCGCTCCGACGGGCGATCTGTACGACTTCTCGTTCGAGCAGGTGGGCGGGCGAGACGAGTTCCAGACCGCCTTCGAGGAGTCCATCGGGAGCCAGGGGACGCAACTGCTCTCCGTCGAGTTCGACAGCGAACAGAGCCATCGGTTCCGCGAACAGGTGCACGAAGAGGTCTCCGAAATCCTCTGACTCAGCGGCTCGTCGGACGAATCGCGACCCAGGTCAACACGGAGAGTCCGAGGGGGAACAGAACCGCCGCGAGCGAGAGGATACCGCGAAGACTGAGTACGGAAACACCGACGACTCCGAAGAGAAGAATCGGAAGCAAAACTGTCCAGATCCCGAAGACGAGAACGCCGACCTGCGGGACGCTCTGCATGAACGCGATCACCAGAACGATACACATCGCGACGGTGAGATTGACGGCGGTCGGAAAGGCCGGAAAGAGCGCACCGAACAGGAGCACTGGATAGATGACGAAGGTCGTCCCGAGGAGAACGATCATCCGCTGTGAGTTGAGCAGTCTCCGCGGCGAGAACATCCCCGGGCCGTCTCCGACCGCGTATGAACTGTCCGTGTTCCAGACCTGATACTCCCCGTCGGTCGACCGCGTCCGTTGCTCGCGACGACGGGTGTCGTACCAGTCGGCGGTGCCCGCCGGGTCGCTGGCGGTCGTCGTCTCTCCCGCTCGGGGCTCGTTGGTAGCCGTACTCCAGCGATGCGCGCTGGTCTGTTGATCGGAGTTCGACGGGCCGGGCTCGCCCTCCGGCGTGGCCGTCTGTCGTGACCGAGACCCATCGCCGTCTGTCTGCGTGGAATCGCTGGAGGGTGTGCTTCCGGGCGTCCGGCTGACGTAGGCTTCGTGGCCGAGTCGGTCGTACCGTTCGCGTTCGGCCGCGTCGGTGAGCACGTCCTTGGCTTCGAGCAGCCGTTTCGTCCGATCCGACGCCGCGTCGTCGTCGCTGACATCCGGATGCGTCTCCTTGATCCGCTCGCGGAACGCTCGCTTGATCTCGGACTCGGAGGCGTCCCGGTCGACGCCGAGGCGTTCGTAGTAATCCTCTGTCACGGCCGTACAGCCCCTAGACGTGTCTGTCGAATAAAAAGACGACTACTCCCGCTCAGATACATCGTCGCCGACGACGGCATCGACAATCTCGTCGGTCTCGGGATCGATCAACAGCCAGAGTTCGTCGTCGGCGATGTCGTCCGCGCGGGCGCGAAACTCCTCCTCGACGGACGTTGCCGGCGGTCTGATGTCGCTGCTGGCGAGTGGCTTCTCGATGCGCATGAGATACTCCTTCTCGCTCACGTCGACGGAGTCCTCGTACCCCTCCCGCTTGGAAGCGATGTACCCGCAGTTCGGACAGGCCCACCCGGAGACGGACTGTTTCAGTTCCGTCACGTAGATGATCTGCAGGTTCGTCCCGCAGTCCGGGCAAGCGATATCGCTCTGTTCGATGGTCATACTCTCACCGGAGGGGATCGACCCAGGGACGGGGTCGCGCCAGCCCCCAGACAGACGAACCTGGTCGGCGTACGCTCGTCCGTCGGTCCGTCGCGTGCCATCTGTGTTCCCGCCACCTCGTGTCGATTACTACTCGATTCGGGACGGTGAAAAGGTTTAAGTGTGGCAAATGTTAACACACACCTGAAGCCCTGGTGAGTGGGGCTTCCGGCGGGAACGACCGCCGAACGGCACGGCCATTGGCACCGCAGTCAAGACAGCGGGCCGCGGCGCTGACCGGCCGGCAGTGCCGCGGTAAGTCTTCGTCTCCGAGAGTCTTTAACCGCACAGCGACGAATAGACCCGTATGGAGCGGGGCCGACTGCCCGGCGTTTCGGCGCCCGAGCAGATTGTCTGTCACGCCGACATGGACTGCTTTTACGCCGCCTGCGAGCGGCTTCGCGAGCCCGCGCTGCGCGGCGAACCCGTCGTGGTCGGCATGGGCTACGAGCCCGGGACGACAAACGGTGCGGTCGCAACGGCCAGTTACGAGGCCCGGGAGTTCGGTGTCGAGAGCGCGCAGGCGATTTCGGAGGCGCTCGAACTGCTCCCCCGGAAGATCGACGCCGCCCGCAACGGCGATTCGGTGGCGGAGGCCGGCTTCTATCGACCGGTCGACATGGAGTACTACGAGTCAGTCGCGGCGGACGTTCGCGAGATTCTCCACGAGCACGCCGAGACGGTCCGCGAGGTCAGTATCGACGAGGCGTACCTGGATCTCACCGACCGGGTCGACTGGGCGGACGTCGAGGAGTTCGGCCGACGGCTCAAAGCCACAATCGAGTCGGAAGTCGGCGTCACGGCGAGTCTCGGTATCGCGCCGACGATGAGCGCGGCGAAAGTCGCGAGCGATCACGACAAGCCCGACGGGCTGGTCGTGGTCGAGCCCGGGGAAGTCCGTGCCTTCCTCGCGGACCTTCCGGTCGAGGACGTTCACGGCGTCGGTCCGGTGACGGCCGCACGCATGCGCGAACTCGGCATCGACGCGGCCGGTGACCTCGCGGCGGCTGATCCGGCCACGCTGGAGTCGGAGTTCGGCGAGCGGGGCCGTCGCGTCCACCGGTTCGCGCGTGGAGAGGACGAACGCGCTGTCGAACCGAAGGGCCGCCCCAAGAGCTTCTCCCGGGAATCCGCGTTTCACGAGCCGACTGACGACGAGACAGCGCAGTACGACCGGATCGAACGGCTGGCGACCGCAGTCGCTCAACGGGCCGAACGGCGGGACGTACTCTACCAGACGATCGGTATCAAGGCGGTCGCGCCGCCGTTCGAGGTGCGGACCCGGGCGAGGTCGTTACCCGGACCCGTCGCGGACGAGGCCCTGCTACAGGAGGTGGCGGCGGAGCTGTTCGGCGAATTTGCCGGCCAGCGACTCAGAAAGGTCGGTGTCCGGGTCTCGAATCTCTCCTTCGGTGCGGACGAACAGCCCTCGCTGTCCGCATTCGGCGGGGACGACGGGGAGGACCCCGACCCGGACGGGCAGCGTCAGCGGTCGTTGACCGAGTTCGAGTGATCGCCCGCTCGCTCCGACCGCGAGACTGAGGCGAGGATTTTTATTAGGGAATCGCGTTCCTCCTACGAGGAATGTCTGCCGACGACACACCAGATGACGATCACGACGCCGACGGAGCGAGGCAGGACGGCTCCGGAGACATGCGCGAAAAGCTCGAAGCGGAAGCGGATCGGGCAATCGAGCAGTTCGACGAGGGCGTCGTTGACTTGCTCTCCTGGATTCTCGAAACTGAGACACGCGCACGCATCTACATTCACCTCCGACAGCACCCAAACAGCACGAGCGACGAAATCGCCGAGGGAACCGGACTGTACCCGAGTACGGTACGGGAGGCGTTGGCGGCGCTCCACGAGGACGACACCGTCCAGCGCTCGAAACGAGAGAGCGACGGAGCCGGAAACAACCCCTACGAGTACAGCGCGGTCCCGCCGAGTGATCTGATCGGCGGCATCGTCGACGACGTACAGGAGCACATGAACGCGGTGTTCAACCTCGACCAGTATCTCGACGGCGACGGTACCGACGACGAACCGATACGGATCACCGTCACCGAGGAAGGTGACGATGCGGAAGACGACGGAGCCGAGACGTAGAATCCGAAGCCACTAAACGTCGAGCTACCGTGCCAGGAGATATGAACGTCGCACTCGGTGGGACGTTCGATCCGGTGCACGACGGGCATCGCGCGCTGTTCCACCGTGCGTTCGAACTCGGTAGTGTGACGGTCGGACTCACCAGTGACGACCTCGCGCCGCGGACCCGTCACGAGGACCGGCCGATCCGGTCGTTCGACCGCCGCAGGCGCGCTCTCGAAGCGGAACTGCGCGAGTTCGCCGCGGAGTACGGCCGCGAGTACACCGTCCGGAAGCTCACGGAGCCGACGGGCATCGCGACCGAACCGCAGTTCGACGTGCTCGTCGTCTCGCCCGAGACGAAAACCGGGGGCAAGCGGATCAACGAGATCCGACGCGACCGGGGTCACGACCCGCTGGAACTCGAAGTGGTCGATCACGTCTACGCCGAGGACGGCGAGATTATCTCCTCGACGCGGATCGTCAACGGCGAAATCGACGAACACGGGAATCTGACGCCGGAACGGGACGGGCGAACGAGCGCCGACCTCCGGTAGTCACCAGCCCGGCGGTTCCAGCCCCGTCGCCTCTAGCTGGTCTTTCCAGTGTTGCTGGACTGCCAGTCGTGAGACGCCGACAGCCTCGGCGACGGCGGTCTGTGAGCGTTGCTCGCCGGCGATGAGCGCGCCGACGTACAGCGACGAGGCGACCCGCGCCCGTTTCGAGCGTTCCGACTCCGGCACCGTCGAGAGGAAGACATCGCGGGCCTGCGTCCGGGCGTCAGTGCCGAGGTCGAGGCTGTCAGCGGCGGTTTCGAGGGCATCCAGCCACTCCGCGTTATCGAGTTCGTCGCTGGCGCGGTACACACCCGGTCTGTTGGGTACGGGGAGATATAAATACTCGCCGGCAAGCGACACGTTCATTTGGCGGGGGTCAGAATGAGAGCATGCGCGCGGGTAACCGAGCCAGGCCAAAGGTGCAGCGCTTAGGACGCTGTCCCGTAGGGGTCCGCCGGTTCAAATCCGGTCCCGCGCACTCAGATCGGGTGTTTCAGACGCCCTTCGGCCTGTTTTCACCTCGGCTGGTAAGAAATGGAACATGAGTTACCCCTGACACTCTCGCGCTGTCCAGAGATGGAGGGTGCGGAGATCGACCTTGATCGTGGTATAGTGGTAATTCCGAAATCGCATGAAGGCTGGCTTAACGACAAGCAACTCATCAACTATAGACAACACAGAGTCCAATTCCTGTCATGGCTGTGGAACGTTGGGAAGGACCCAGAGAGTGCTACCGGCTACTCAGAGTACACAGTGTACGGTAGCGCCTATCGAACCGCGCGTTTCGATAAGTGGCGCTGGGAGCATTGTGGCGGGTACTCGATGCCCCCTTCCGAGGAGGAAGCCCAGGCGTTTGTCGAGTGGCTCGCCTACGAATACGATCAATCGGAAACAGCGAAAGGGAAGCTCCAGGAAGGGGCTATGCGCTACAACAAGTGGCTCCAGCATGAGAAGGGCTACGACGAATGGGAGTACGACTACAAGTTCGATAGCTCCGGTGGGAATCACCAGCCCCAAGACTTCCTGAGCAGAGAAGAACGCCAAAAGATCAGACAGGCGGTCCTCACTATCGGCGAAGTTCCGTCTCCAGGGAACGTGCAAGGTGAGGAACGCGAGGGTTGGCTAACACATCTCGGTCACTTGCTGAACAAACCGAGAGACGCGATTGATGATAGCGATTGGGAGGTGGTCGAAGGTTGGAAAGAGCCATCGCTTGTGAGCGTGAGCCTTGATGCTGGTCTCCGGCCCGCTGAAGTTCGAAAGGCATCTACCCAGTGGGTCGATCTACAGAATGGTGTTCTACGTATTCCGAAAGAGGACTCATCGAAGAACGTCGGAAACTGGACAGTCAGCCTGAAAGACGAAACCACGGCCTATATTGAACGCTGGCTGGATGAACGCGAACGATACGAGAGATACGAAGATACGGATGCTCTCTGGCTCACTGCTCGGGGTAATCGCTACGGGTCCAAGAGCCTACGTCGATTACTTCACCGCCTGTGCGACGAAGCAGGAATAGAAACTGCGAACCGGAAGATGAGTTGGTACACCATCCGTCACAGTGTCGGGACGTATATGGCAAAAGAACGTGGATTAGCGGCGGCAAAAGCACAACTCCGCCATCGTAATCCGATGACGACTATGAAGTATGACCAAGTTCCAGTAGAGGATCGACGAGACGCACTCGACCGGATGGGATAAGAGCAGTTCCTTCGCTTTTCTCATTTTTCTTGTCTCCTAAACAACGGGACTGACAGCACCCGGTGCGGCGCAGAGATGACTCCCCAGCCACGCTACCTTTGTCCACGAAGCTCTCGTTTCAACACTCCCGAAAGTTCTGCTCCTCGGAAAGCTCCTCGAATACATGGTTCTCCAGGCCGTATACGCCAGTATGAGTGTATTCGAGAGCGATGAGCGAACGGACAACCCGACAGTCATCACAGACAGCCTACTCATCCATCCAGAGGATCATGCGGAGTGGATGGACGGGATGCGGACGATCTTCCGCTTACACACGCTGTTGGTTGTTCAGAATCTGGCCACGAAACAGGGAGATCGTGTGAACGGCCGAATGGTCTACCGAGAACTCAACCGGATCTACGAGGACGAGGAGATCTATCGTCAGCGCGTGTACGACGCTCTCGACTGGCACGTTGAGCACAACCTCCTCACCCGGCGAGACATCGGTCCCGGCGGAAAGGTCGTCCACTCGTACCAGTTGACACCCCACGGGAAGGGCGTCTTGAAGCGCCACGCCGAACTGATACTCGGCATGATCAACGGTGAAGACTACGAAACCATCGTCCATGAAGGGCTGGACCTGTCTGAATGACGTAGCAGTCTCCTTGGTTGTTATCAAAGTTCTTATACTATTTCCCGTGCTAACATAACTCACAAAATCGGGGAACATAGCACACCGTGAGCCACAGGTATCGCCTACAGAACAGCCCTGACGAAACCAGCGAACGATGGGAAACGATACGAATCGGACAGACACAGGAGCACCGACAGACCAGTACGAGACGAAGGGGTCACTGAACATGTACCTGGTAGGGTCTACCCTCCAGAAAGCGATCCGGCGAGGTGACCGGGAGCTTGCGGCCTTCTCAGCGTTTGAGCTCCTTCGAAGCGGGATGGACGGATTCTTCCACTCAAGAGTGTCCACCATCCTGCTTGAGGATCTACGTCTGCGGCCAGCAGAGGCGCACCTCCTACCAGCGATCAAGCGCCTCCAGGATATGATGAACGGCGTGTTCGAGGACAACGAAGGGATGCGGATCTCAGCAGGGATGCGAATCGCCTCGCTGATGGCGGAAGCCGAGTCGTCGAGGGAGCTACTCCCGATGAAGAACTGGTGGATCGCCCTCGCGGAAGACCGGCTGGAGGCTATCGAGAACGGTGACGTACCCGAACATAGCTTCCCAATAGACGACAAGCTGGATGAGATCGAGTACGTCGTAGCGGACCAACATACGGCTCGCGGCTCACGCGCGGGCCGAGGGACGGCACACTACCTGATCGAGGCGGCAAGGACGAGCGACCCCTCCAACCTGGAGACTCGGTACAAGCGACTGCTCTTGGAACACGAACTCGGAAAGAACGTTTCGGATGAACAGGTAGAACACTCGATTGAACCCGTTCCAGACGACGAGCCGTGGGAGCACTCGCGGGAGGTTGGCTTCCCAAGGCACTGAATAGCTACGGGGTTGACCCCCCTCGAAATCCGCCCCACTAAAGGATGGTTGCGGCCCGCTGTCGCGTTGGAGCCACTTCTATACACACTCCATTTTGTACGGTCGGTCGTCCCGATGACTCATACAGTCGAAACAGGATAACAAATCGAAAGGCGTGAGAGGGGTAGAGTCTGAGGAATCGATAATTACATGGGTCGGACGGGCCGTTTGCTCTCTCACTTCCAGATCACTGCGCCGAGCCGACCTGAGCGTGAAAACTGGTATTAATAGTCCGTCCCCTTCGTACAGATATGGATACTACCGTGAGCCTAAACGAATCCACACGGGATGCCCTCCAAGCGGTAAAAGAGGAACAGTCACTCCCGCACTACGATGCGACTGTCTCGTGGCTCATCGAGGAGGTGAACAGTAACAACTGATCGGTAGGCTGGAAGCCGCCGAGCATAAGGGAGGGTGCTCGGCGTTCGGAGGCCGATGGGCCAGGCCGTCCGTACTCAATTTTTGGGTCCGGATGGTCTTTGAGGTTTCGCCTCGAACCACGGTTGCTCCGTTCCCAGCCTGTGCTGATTAAATCTATCTACGATGACTGTTCAGAGTTTCAAGAAATATCCATACGAGTGCGAGATTGCCGGAGATCTTTCACTCGTCGTTTCGGCGAAGAATGATGCCGATTGTGTGCTGTCACTCTACAAAGGCGACGAGATGGTAGCAACCAGAGAATGTGATCCAGAGTTCTTCGATCCAGATACTGGATTCGATCGTCAACAGATCCACGCTCTCGGAAAAGAACTGGCACAGTCAGCCGGTATTGGCGAAGAAACCATATTAGAAGGGTTCTCTGGCGCGATTTTTGAAGTCCAGGCGATGCGTGGCTTCCCCGGCCCCCGCCTGGCTCCTATTATCGAACACAAACACCCCGTCGCGTCATGCCCTGCTCCGGGGTGGACAGTAACGCCACTCGATCCTGCTACAAAATGGGAGGAGCTCGAATCCCGCTTCGACGACTGGCTTGATCGCAATGACCTGGAGATTTGGGAAGACGACCCCGGCACGGGGAAAACAACCTCAGCCGCCAAAGCGGCGTCTAACTCTGACCACTCGGTCGTGTTCTATCTCCCGACTCATCGGAACTGTCAGGAATTTCTCGATGAAGACGAGATCCCGAGTGACTACTATCATCTCAAAGGCGCGGGACAACCACGACACAAGTGCTGTATGCGGGCGAAGGTGAATGAGAGCCAGTGTTCAGAACATGACGAGCCTGAAGCGATGTGTCCGATATATGATTTCCCCGAGGAGCACGAAATTCGCCGTGAATACGAGCGGTTGGAACGAGAAGTCGGCGGGATACAAGCTCACCGGGAACTGAATTTGTTTGAGAAGGACTGGCATGGTGATGCGGTCGAGAAATCGCAGACCGATGAAGAACTCGTTGGGAAGTGCAAATGGTTAGAACAGTTCGACGAGCTTGATCGTCTCTCCCACGTTGTCACAGTCCATGCGTATCTCGGCTTGGGACTGCTTGACGAGTTCGAGTGCCACATCATCGATGATCTCCAGAACGAGCCGAGTATCGAACGACAAGTCAGACCGTCACACCTGGAGGAAGTGAGCGAGATATTGAACAGTCTGGCGAAAGACACACAGTCCCCCCTCAGTCCGGTATACGAAGCACTCTATCAGCTCGCCACAGAGATCGAAAACACGTTCGTACAGCGAGGCGGATCGTTGGGGGATCTGTCTCCGGTCTCCTTCGAGATCCCACCGATTGCGAGGAGACATGAGTCATTTAATCATGACCGGCAAGTCGCGGAAGCACTCGCATGGGCAAAACGGGGCTACCTCAAAGACGTGTTCGGGAACCGAAACAACAAAAACTGGGGTCACGTTCCAACGTCGCTTGATTTTCTGCTGATGGCCGCAGGCGAAGTTGATGGTGGCGTGACGAAATCAGCGGCTCGACGAGCGATTGCCAGTTTTCGTGGGCTCACCGACTGTCCCCGATGCGGTGAATCAGCCATTACGCGTCCGGATAGATCACCACCCGACTCAGAGCGGTCCGACATAGACCTTTCCGGACCGGAGCATCGATGTGCCGAGTGTGGATGGGACGAGAATCAAGATCCCCTCATAACCTCGGATACGGATCAAGCCCGAGCTACCGCGTGGCTTCAGCATCCCGATACGGACTCATCTGGTACGCGCTCGTATCTTCAGTTCAGGCAACTCCGCCGACCCGACGAACTTCCTCCGCCTGAGAACACGTTGCTCTTGGACGCAACGCCAACTGTGGCGATGTACAAGCACCTCTTCGATGTCAAGGATGTCCATCAAGAAGGGACCGAGCGGATCGAGTCGAACGCAAACATCACGCAGATCGTCGATGGACAGTATCACCGAGGAACGATCTGTCAGACAGATACTGCTGGGCGAGGAAAGCGAAGACGGCAACGAATCCAGGAGTTTATCGACCGGGAGTGCGAGGAGCACGAAGGCGCGAACGAGGATGGTCCAGATGTTATTTTGGTCGGTCACCAGCGAGCCCGAGAGGAGGGATTCTTCCAGATTCCGTCTAATGCCGAGTGGATCGACTTCTACACAGGCCGTGGTCTCGACCGAAAAAATGCCAAGGCACTAATCGTTATCGGAGCACCGTATCCGAACCCACAAGCACTCTCTCGACTCGCGGAAATGCTGACCGTCGGCAAAGACATCGACCTCGGTAAGGTTGTCCACGATACGGACGAACAAGTCATCGATAAGATGATCCCGACCCATCGTCGCTACCTCTACGATGACGGTGAAGGCAACGGCTATCAGGTAGAGATTAAGCCTCGGTGGGGGCTTCTCGGCGAGCTACTTGAAGATAAACGTGAGCGTGAGATTCACCAGATGCTCCATCGGATTCGACCAGTCCTCGCGGATGACCCGAAGGACATCTATCTCCTAACCAACGTCCCGATTGACGTGCCGATTACGACACTGACTACGATGGAACAACTTCTCAGATGGCGACGAGAGGAGCCGATTACGATCCTCAGGCCCAAGGCACGGGAGATTCTGGATCTCGTCTCGGATCTATATGACTCTCCTCCTCAATCGGAACCGCTGAGCGAGCTCTGGCACATCGACGAGGAGGAGATCAAGACAACAATCAGTGACCTGTATACTCTGTACTGTGAGCGAATCGAAGCGGTGTCGGAGCAATCGATCCGAAACGGGATGAACGACCTCGAAGCGATCGGTCTTGCTGAGCAATCAAGACCAGGTCGATCCTACGTCTACACTCTTCCACGAACTCGCGTCACTCGCATCCAGACCGTCCTCGACAGATCGACTGACCTTTCACTCAAAGAGCGCCAGCAGTTACGCGCAGTCGTTCCCGAGGAAGCCGAATCAGCCGACTGGCTCACCGAAGCTCTCGATTTTGTCAACCGATAATGAGTGAGTCAAACATCCGTTATTAAAAATTCTAATAACGTCTATTTGGTTCAAACCGCTCTGTGGGGGAGGACGGTCTCCATGTGCCAGAGATCTGAATACGGAACCACCGCGCACCTGCTGTCAGGACCGTCTGCTCGGGTAGCGGAGTGCTCGGCTGACGTGTGCGGGGCCGCCGTCGCTGACAGCAGGGTCGGGTGCGAGTTCGGCCTATTCTTCCGTTCGTAAGCCACTCTGGCACGACGGAACCCCGCTTGGAACGGCTATTCGTCGGTGAACTCGACGCCGGTGATCTCGAATCGTGCGCCGCCTTCAGAGCCGTCGGTCACGCGAACGTCCCACCCGTGCGCTTGTGCAACCTGTTTCACGATGCTCAGCCCAAAACCGGTTCCGTCCTCCGAGGTCGAGTAGCCCGCCTCGAACACGTCGTCCCGTTCGTCTTCGGGGATGCCAGGGCCGTCGTCTTCGACGTAGAAGCCGTTGTCCAACTCTCCGACGGTTACAGTCACGTCCTTGCCACCGTGTTCGACCGCGTTCCGCATGAGGTTCTCAAGGAGTTGCCCGAGACGACTCTGGTCGGCCTGAATCCGCCGATCAGTCTCAATCATGAGTGTCGCGTGGTCAGTCGCCACGTTTTGCCAGCAATTCTTTGTGAGGAACCCCAGATTAACCGGCTCCAGGTCACCCACCTGATCCCCTTCACGGGCAAGTGTGAGGAGATCATCAATCAGGGTGTTCATTCGCTCGTGAGCACGACCGACGGCGTCGAGATGCTCGCTGTCGCACTCCTCGCGGGCCAGTTCCAATCGCCCTTCGGCAACGTTCAGCGGATTCCGGAGATCGTGAGAAACGATACTGGCGAACTCTTCGAGCCGTTCGTTCTGACGTTCCAGATCGCTCGTTGCCTGTTTACGTTCGAGTTCGTAACTCACCAACTGACTCATGAGCCGCACGAACGTTCGCTCAGCGTCCGTGAATGGTTCATCACGTGAGCTGTCCGCGGCCAAAAAGACCGTCCCGTAGAGTTCGTCGTTGACTGTGATCTTGGTGCCGATGTAACATCCCAGATCGAATATCCCATAGGCTGGATCGTCAGCCCAGCCCGCCGCGGGTGCGTCCTGAATCTCCAGCAATCCGTCCTGGTCAATCGTTTTGCGACAGTACGACTGCGAGAGCGGGCACGAATCGCCCGGCTGTAATAGCTCGTGATCACCGCTTGCTTCGATGATCGTCTGCGTTCCGTGCTCCTGTCCGCCTCCGGGACGTTCGATGCGAGTCAGGTGCCCATAGGGGAGGTCGAGTTTTTCTGGCCCGAGTTCCAGAACCCGCGTGATTTTCTCGTCCGTGGTCAGCTCCTGATCGGTTGCGACATCGTAGAGACTCTGGAGAAATTCTATTGTCGCCGCGCGTTCCTGTTCCTGTTCTTTGCGCTCGGTGATGTCCCGATAGATCCACAGGTGCCCCTCTCCACCAGGGAGTTCAATCGGTCGGTAACTCCGTTCGAACGTCCGACCATCTGTGAGTGCGAGTTCCTCATTGTCGGTTGACTCTCGCTTCACTACAAGCTCGTTGATCCGTGCAACGAAGTCCTCAGAATCGGTGAACATGTCACTGACCTGCTCGGCCATTTGTTCACAATCCGCGCCAATCACCTCGTCTGGGGCACCGGGTATCTCGAACAACTCGAACAGCCGGTCGTTCACTGCGAGGACGTTCCGCGAGGCGTCTTCAGCAAGGACACCAACGGGAAGTGTCTCGAACAGCGTCGAAAGGAGCGTGTTGGCCTCTTCAAGTTCCTGCTCGCGGGCGCGAAGCTGGCCTGTCCGCTCGACTTGTTCCAGTGCCGCAGTGATGGCATCAGCCAGAATCTCGGCAAACACGACATCTTGCTGATCAAAGGCGGCGGGCGTCTCCGAGCCAGCCAGCAGGATACCATGCTCGCCAAGCGGAACCAAGAGTTCGCTTCTGACTGGTGACTCCGGATTGTAGCGATCAGGATCGTCGTGGACATCGTCAATCGCGAGCGTCTCTCCCTGCTCGTAGACACGCCACGCGATACTGTCACCCTCGGTAAACGTCGGAATCTCGCCGATGAGATCGCGGGTAGCGTCCGTTGCCGCGTCCGGGACGAGCGCCTCCTGGTCGTCGTACAGGTGAATCGCGTTCGCCTCCAGTCTCAGCACGTCACGCGCCGCTTCGACGCCGATCTCGCTGATTTGCTTACGCGTATCAGCGGCAATCAGGTTGTGCATCGTCTGGTTGAGGCCGTTGAGACGGGATTCACGCTCTCTGCGCTCGGTGATGTCCCGGAAGAGACCAACTATCCGGTCAGGCTCGTCTTCCTCCTCGATAATGAGCCCCCGGGCCTCCGCCCAAACTGTCTCCCCCTCGTCGTTGATCATTCTGAACTCCGCATGATAGGGTTCGTCGGTTTCGATGGCTCGGTCAATTGCCGCTTCGACCTGGGGGATGTCATCCGGATGGACGCGTTTGGCGAAGGCTTCGTATGTGCCTTCAAATGACCCGGGCTCAAGTCCAAACGCTCGTTCCAGCGTTTCGTTCCACTCGACTTCGTTAGTGCCTATTTTCCACTCCCAGATCCCCGTTTCTGTCCCCTCAAGCACGAGATCGAGTCGTCGTTTCGTCTCGCGAAGCTCCTGCTCTCGGGCTCTCAACTCGGTGAGGTCGCGGCCGATCCCGGCAATCCCGATGAGTTCTCCCTCGGAATCCGTTAACCGTCGGCTACGGAACTGGTAGGGAATCCGGGTCCCGTCGGCTGTGCGAAGCTCGGCCTCAACCTGGTCCGTTCCAGTCTCGACAGTTGTTTCAATAGAGGCCGTAATCCGTTCGCGTTCGTCTTCGGGGAAGAAATCGAGTGCGTTCATCGCCTCAATCTCTGTCTCCGAATATCCCGTGACTTCCTCCACACGCTCGTTCCACCGCTGGAGATCACCGTCCGGGTTGACTACATAGAAGACATCATCCAACGTATCGAGTGCCTGGGAAATGAACCTCTGCTCCGCTTCGAGTTCGTCCTGTCGTTCGCGTTGTTCCGTGACTTCGACGAAATAAAACGCGATCCCCCCATCGTCTTTCGGATAGACTTCAATGTCGAACCAGCCATCCAGTTGGGAGAAGTACTCGACGAACGATGTCGGCTCTCTGGTTTCCATGACCTCTCGGTACTTCTCCTCGAAGCGGGTCCCTTTCGCTTCCTCGAACACGTCCCAGAAGTCCCGACCGAGGAGGTCATCCTCAGTCATGTCGTAGAGATCTTCAGCTTGCTCGTTGACGAGCGTGAACCGCCAATCAGCATCGACCTCGACGATTGCATCGGTCACCCGCTCGATGATTTCCTCGCGTTTCTGTTTGAGTCGCTGTTGGTCAGTAATATCCTGAAACTGTGAGAAGACGGCGAGGACCTCGCCATCGTCGTCGGTGATGACTCGGTTGTGCCATTCACAGACGATTCGTTCGCCATCTTCTCTAACATTCTCGTTGATACTGTGATAGCCGCCCGCGTTTTCGAGCAGATCAGAGACAACGTCACGTACCGCCGGTCGGTCAGATTCAGGAACAATAGTCTCCCATGATTCTCCAGCCAATGTCTGTTGTTCATACCCGAGAATGTCCTCAGCGGCATCGTTCATGCGGCAGAGTTCGAAGTTGTCATTCCACTCAATGACTCCGAGAGCAGACTGCTCAAAAAACAGATTGAGCCGTTGTTCCCTCTCGGCGAGAGCGGTCTGGGTATGGTATTGTTCGACCGCATTACGGATGCGGTTTGCGAGCACCGTATACTGGCTTGTTCCACTTCCCTTCTGTAGGTAGTCCGTAACACCGGCCGAAATGGCGTCACTGGCAATTTCCTCACTACCCTTGCCCGTATAGAGAATAAACGGTAGATCCGGATGTTCGTCCCGGACGGCTTCGAGGAACTCGATCCCGTTCTGGCCCGGCATGTCGTAGTCAGAGACGATACAGTCGAACTCGTTGTCACGGAGACGGTCCAGCCCTTCGTCAGCACTGGTGGCGGTTTCGATGACGAACCGCTCGTCCTCGCGTTCAATGAAGGTAGCGGCCATGTCCGCGAAATCCGGTTCGTCATCGACGTGTAGTACGCGGGTTGTATCAGGGACTGTACTCATGGTGCCATCAGTTCTCTGACGGTTGTAACGCCCGAGGTATAAGCGTTGACTGGATGGAGATCACGAAACCACGGTCGAAGGTCAGGAAGTAGGTGCTGTGAGTCTGATAAGATCGTGAGTCTCCAACTACAGACACAGGGTACTGGAATGAACTGTTTCGAGAGGTGGAAACGAGAGCACAACTCGACTTTGGGGAGCGTTGCTGAAGCGGTCTCTCCGGGCGTGAATATACATACACAGGCGTTCGTCACTCTGCTGGGTGCGAGAGCAGGGGGCATGAGGACGGAAGCCGCGGCGCACCTGCTGTCAGCGACGTGTGAATTTTTACTATAATCACAGTACATAGAAGGTTAAAGTAATATCATCCGTCTTAGATACTATTATCCCTCTCCCCCTCCTAATATCTAATACAGGGAACCCATAGCTACAGCTCTCGGAGCTACGGTTCCAGAGCAAAACCCGGTGTAGTGGCACCGGGACGCTGTCGGGTTCTCTCGGAGGTTGAACCCAATGCCAGATAGCGACAGCTACAGCAAAAGAGCATCGGCACCACAACACCCCGACGCAGAACAGGTCGGCGAGCACCTCGTCATCGACAAGACCCAGTGGTGTCCGGGACCGCACCCGGACCCGCACCGACAACGTGACGGCCAGACCGAGTACCTGGAGCGATACCTTCGGTGCGTCCAGTGTGGAGTCGAAGTCCTCCGTGAGGACGATCTTCCCGAGACGTGCGACCCGGAGGGTAAGACGCGATGAGCGGAAATCTCCCTCCTGGCGTTACTCCTGCGGACATTGACCGGCATTACGGCCCCTCGTTGCCGGATCACGACCACGAGTGGGAGCCGGTCCAAGGATTGTCACCAGTCCTCGAAGACATGGCGGCCATCTTCCACGAGCAGTGCCGGTTCGTCGAGGTCGTGGACAGCTACACCGACTACCAGCGAGACGAGACGTACTACGAGACAGGCGCGGAGTGCGAGGCCGAGCGCCACTACCGCTTCGAGCTCGCATACGTGGAGACCGAGGAGGAACGGCTGGACCGCGACGACATCGACCGGTTGGAGGAGAACGGAGACGGTCAGTTCGAGGCGGCACTTGAGGCCGTCATCGAGGCGGAGCAAGCGTTCCCGGACGAGACGGAGATCATCGAGATCGATCCCGATCAGCAACATGGCCAGGTAATCATCCGCCACGACGGCGTCGAGATCGGCTACGGTCCCGGTGTCAACGGAGGTGACGCCTAATGTCCTCAGAGACGACCGAGCAAGACATTGGACCGGAACCCCGGACGTTGCGGGCGCTCACCGAGCCGATGTCGGTACTCCCAGAGATGGGACGAGCAAAAGGAGCCGAGGACCTGTACCTCGTGGTGAGTTCCAGCGGCAAGGAGTACCTCGTGGACGCCCGCGACTGGTCCTGTGACTGCCCGGATGCCACTCACCGCGATGTCCGGTGCAAGCACCAGCGGGCCGTGGCCATTCGCACGGGCCGCCTCGATCCGGACGAACTCGAAGAAGAACTTGCAACGACGGCTCGGGACTTGGAGACCAGTGCCGAGCGACTCCATGAGAAAGCCCACGATCTCGAATCCTCCGCCGAGGAACTCCGTGACGCGATGGACCGGCTTCAGGAGGTGGCTCAATGAGTCGAAACCCCCAGGGTCAGACCGGAGAACCTCCCAAGGAACGACCCGATGAGTGTGCTTGTGACGACCTGAACGAGTTCATCGATCTCCCGTGTTGGCCCTGCTACCGTGACGGATTCGAAACCCCCGCAAGCGAGGTGATCGGCGATGCTTGAGTGGTACTTTCGGCTGATGCGGTGGTGGCTACGCAAATGGTATCCGGTGTTGCGGTGGATCGGGCGAGTCACCGGCCAAGAGGAGTACGCTGAGCGGGCCATCGACGTTACCGAGGACAACTTCAATCGGATTCTGGAGGGCGAAGACGAATGAGCCGACCCGATCCAGCAAATACACTCAACGGTGTCCCGAGTGGCCCATGGTGCGACCGGTGTAATAAGCGGATTCAGCACGGTGACAAGGCCGGGATGTACGTGACCTGGTACGAGGAAGGTGGATGGACTCCCAGACGCACCTACTGTTTCGGGTGCTGTCCAGAGGAGGTGGACCTCGGTACTGAGGGAGCCGACGAAGCGATATTGGTCGGCGTGTTCTTCAGCCATCGCCTCGCTGGTGTCCGAGTTCGAGACCGGAGCCGTCCAGAGGAACCATGATCACCTTCAGGAAGCACGACACAGCAACATGTCCCGACTGCGGATCATCGCTGGTCTACGGGACGAAGGAAGAATCGTCGGGGTGGAAAGTATTCTACGAGTGCAACGACCGGTGCGGATTCGAACAGATGACGGGCTGGGTGAAGCTGTCCGAGGTAGACCATCGAGACGAATTACAGAAACACGCCCGCGAGATGGGTGAGCGGTGGGCTGGACCGTAACGAACAGGAAGCCAGCCCATCGACTGTTCCGATAATGAGACGTTTCGAAGCCGGGGACCGGGTTCGCATTGACATCCCCGATAGAGACGATCCTGACTTCGACCGCTACCACGGACGAACCGGGACGGTCGTCGAGGTGATCGAAGACGATGCTGGCGAGGCGACGGGCGACGAACGCGATTCGTACCTCTTCAGTGTAGAGTTCGAGAACGGTGACAGCGATCACTTCCGCTGGCGCGATCTTCGACCCGAGGGATAGACATGGAACTCACGGATCGAGAGTACGAGGTCGTGACCAACGTCTATGGCGAGGCAATCCCTCGTGATCTCCGCGAAGTCGAGACTGAGCAGTTAGTGGCGATGCACGAACGGGTATCGAAAGCCGTGCAAGCCTGCTACGAAGAGACGGACGTAGACAGAGATAGCCTCGGTATCCTTCTCCCGTTGGAGGGCAAGATAGTCCAGGTGCTTCACGCACGGCTGTAGTCAAGAATCGATCTTGTCCAGTGCTTCGAGAAGGAGTCGCCCATTCTCCGTGAGCTGGTAGTGAACTCGTTTCCGGCCCTCGGATTCCCGCTCAGCCACCTCGATCATCCCTTCATCTGCTAATTCGCCAAGTACATCGTAGATGTAGCTCTGGGTATATTCGATGTCGTTGTCATCATCGGTGGCGATCTTATATCCCGTGACCGGTTCGTTGTCGTAGATGTATTTGAGCACCTGGATCTTCCGTTCATCGACGAGTGCCATCACTCGACTGTAACAGAGGGGTCGGGATAGCCTATGTAAGCAAATTGATAGACCGGTCTAAAAATTAGACTTGTTCAGTAATTTGATATGGGTCGCGATGGATGTGCGGCGCATGGAAGTGTATCTCGTGGAACGTGACAATATGAAACGAGTACCCGAATCCGAACTGGACACGGAAGCGAACCTCGAACAGCGACTGGTGCGAACGGATGGAGCCAAGATCGGAGAAGTGGAAGTCCTCTACGTCGGTCGCCAGGGAAGCCCCGGTGAAGGCGGGATCTTCGACATCCTCGGTGTTGACGAGCGGGGAGACACCGTTATCGTCGAACTCAAGCGGGACCGCGCACCGCGAGACATCGTCGCCCAAGCACTCGAATACGCTTCTGAGATTCGGAACGTGGACTACGAGTATCTCAACGACCAGTACCGTGAGTTCCTCCGAGAGGAGCAGGGCTACACCGACCCGAGCGAAATGCCGACGCTCCGAGAAGCCCATCGTGAGTATTTCGACCTGGATGACGCACTCTCGAAACGAGAGTTCAACGACGAACAACGGCTCGTGGTCGTCGGCACCGACTTCCAGGATGTCTCGCTCAATATGGCCGACTTCCTGCGTGAGCACGGCGTCGATGTCGTAGCTGTCGAGTACAGCACCTACCGCGACGAGGAGGAAGGCATCGAACTGCTGACGACGGATGGTATCCGCCGCCCGCTGAGCGAAGAGCCGACCACCGTGTCGAGCAGTACCTCAACCAGCGGGATAGACTATACAGAGTTCATCACGAGGGTTCGTGATCGGCTATATCACAAGGTCGGATCAACACTTCAGGCTGAGAGCCCGGAAGATCTCTCCGGCGCATCAAGCAGACGGTTCGGCTGTCGAAGTAATCATCCTGACCATCCTCAGCCCCTGCTTTACGGATTTGTTCCACGGATGGAGGAAGAAGGTACGATCACAATCCGATTGGGTGTGCATGGCGGGAGTGACGAGGAGAAACAGCGGATCTACGAGGGGATCGTTAGCCACGTTGACGATCTGGATGGGTTCGAACAAGTCGCTGAGACACCGAAGGCAACGATCGTCGCCGAAGAGATGGAGGTGACAAAGGAAGATCCATACTCCGATGAAATCGTCGAAGAGACAGCGTCTGAGTTAGCGCGGCTCATCGAGTTTTATCATCCGAAATTCGTCGAAGAGGTTCCTGAGTAAGCATATAGACCAGAACACGGGAATTAGCTGGGTGGATGGTAACCACGGTAACTCTCTAACTCACTCACTTTTTAACTTAGAGTAAGAATTATATACTCAGAGTGAGTACATGAGTGTGGTGAGAGCTAATGGATGAACTCATCCTCCGCGAAGACGGCGTCCACCTGACCAAGCAGATCGAGGTAATGGGATCGCCCAAGGAGTTCGAGGAGGAGTTGAGCTACGAGGAACTGAACGAGAACCATGACCTGCGTCTCGACATCGAGAAAATAACCCCTGATACAGACGAGAACGGAGAGTTCATCGTTCACATACAGCTAAACTCTGGCGGGACTAAGTCTCGCTCGGGAGCGACCGACACCCCGGATGACCTTCCGGAAGTACCGGAGATCCCACTCGACGAGATTCAAGAGAGTCGCCAACCGTTCTACAGTCGTCTGTCGAATCCTGAGCGGCAACCCTATACCACACGTCAAATAATCTACGAGGCTGGTGAACTCACGGAACGTGAGCTGAAACAGCGGTTGCACGAGAACGGCCATCCAGGTGTTGAACCGGGTAAGCAGAATGGGAGTGTCGCCTCAACGCTGGTTGTTCTCGATGAGGTAACAGGCGAAATCGAACGGGAAGGCCGAGGAGAAGATAAGACAATTCGGTGGGTTGGCGAGTCGTAATCCACCTGCGAAGGGGCGATTTGTTCCCTCGTTACCGGTAATCGATCCTTAGTACAGATCCCGGAAGCGATGTCGTTCGCCACCAACATATTTGACCCCCCGACTCAACGGATTTTTGTATGGCATCTGGATTTCTCTCCTCCCGAAGCGGACGACCCTGGAACTACGATAGGGAGGGGAACGACTACGAATACTACCAAGGAAACGGTGCGAGTCAACTCGAAATCGCAGTTACTGATCACGGCGAACGACCGACCAAGGAGTTTCTCCAGAAGACCTACTCGGATCGTCGCGGTGGACGCGTCAACCCGATTCTCGTCGTTGCTATCTACGGAGACAGAGTCGGCCTCTGTGGTCCGAGTGGGGAGGAGCCCCCCGTCTATCGAGATGTAGATCGCGGTCAGGCGGAGCGCGTTTGTGAAGCCGCACTCGATCAGCCCGACCGGCACGCGGCCCAACAGTTCCTCAGCGAGATGCTTCCACAGCTCGACGAGGAACTCACCGGCCTCCGCAATCAGGGACTGCTCTCCACGCACGAACTTCGTGTGGGTGTCCCTGAGCGTGACGACTGGGAAGACGCCGCCGAACAAGCGCGGCGTGCCCTCGACGACGACCCGCGAGAGCTCATCAAGGGCCTGAACTACGAGATCGATCGGCTCACCGACCAGAGCTACGTCCTGAAAGACACCAGCGACGGACACGAGCGGGCGGTCGCGGTGTTCCTCCAGGAAGACGAATCGTTCGACCACGCGCAGGATCGCTTCGTCGGTCAGTCGCCGGTGGCCTATGCGCTCAACGAGGCGGACAAACGCAACCTCGAATACGTCATCGGGAACAGTGGCGATACACTCCGCCTGTACACGACGAACCCGGACGCTGGCTTCGGCTCGCGCGGACGGACGGACACATACGTTGAGGTGAACACGACACTGCTCGCTGACGAGAAAGCGGCGTACCTCTGGCTGTTGTTCTCTGCGAACGCCCTCCGCGACGACGGGACGCTCCACGACATCATGGAGCGGTCGAAGGATTACGCCGCCGATCTTGGGGCGCGGCTCCGCGAGCGCATCTACGACGATGTGATTCCCGACCTCGCGGAAGCCATCGCCAAAGCACGTGATCTCGACGATCCGACGAAGGACGAACTCGACGAAACCTATCGGATGACGCTGGTTCTCCTCTATCGGCTCCTCTTCATCGCCTACGCCGAAGACGAGGAGTTCCTTCCACGGCGTCGGAACGCCCGGTACGACGAGAACTCGCTCAAGCGTAAGGCCAAGAACCTCCACGAGTTCATTCAGGACGGCGGCAAGTTCGACGATTCGTTTTACGACCACTGGGACGACGTGATGCACCTCACGCGGGCGGTTCACCACGGCCACGACGAACTCGGGCTCCCCGCCTACGACGGGACACTCCTCTCCGAGGACCCCGACATATCCGACGCCGGAGCAATGTTGGCGGATCTCCGGCTAAACAACGCCGAGTTCGGCCCCGTGCTGTTCCGGCTTCTCGTAGACGAAACCGAGGACGGCTTCCAGGGACCGGTAGACTTCCGCAACATCGGCGTCCGTGAGTTCGGCGTGATCTATGAGGGACTGCTGGAGTCGGAGCTGTCCGTTGCCGATCAGCCGCTCACGCTTGACGACGAAGGTCACTACGAACCGGTTGATACTGACGGCCAGCAGACGCTTGGTGACGAAGACGTGGTCGTCGAAGAGGGCGAGGTCTACCTCCACGGTCAGTCTGGAGAGCGAAAGGCGACCGGCACGTACTACACGAAAACCCGGTTTGTTGAGCACCTGCTGGATCACTCACTGGAGCCCGCATTGGAAGACCACATCGACCGAATCGACCGGCTCCGTGAAGAGGAAGGCGAGAACGCCGCCGCAGATGTGTTCTTCGACATTCGCGTGTCTGACATCGCCATGGGCTCTGGACACTTCCTCGTGGGTGCTGTTGATCGGATTGAATCTCGACTCTACAAATACCTGACCGAAAACCCGCTACCGCCGGTGGAAGAGGAACTCGACAATCTGGAAGACGCCGCACTGGAGGCGTTCGAGGACGAGGAGTATGCGCCCCCTGTCGAGCGCGGTCAGCTTCTCCGGCGTCAGGTTGCCCGACGGTGTGTCTACGGTGTGGATCTGAACCCTCTTGCCACGGAGCTTGCACGGCTATCGATTTGGGTTCACACTTTTGTTCCGGGACTTCCGCTGACGTTCCTCGACTACAACCTCGTGACCGGGGACTCGCTGGCGGGGATTGGGACGCTGGACGAGGTGACCGAAATTCTCGACGTAGAGCAGTCATCACTGGGAATGTTCGCGGGAGGCCAGAGTGTAATGAATGAGATCCGCGAAGAGATTGAGCAGTTAGGAAGCTTCGCTGATGCCAGTGCCGAACAGGTCGAAGAGGCCCGAGAGACGCGGGAAGAGATCGAGGAGAAACTGGAAGAGGTTCGAGCGCGCTTCGACGTGTTGGCGGCTTCACGGATCAACGACGAGATCGATACTGATCCCGTCTCAGATACCGGTATTGACATCAGAGAAGAGGCGTGTTACGAGCAAGCTCAAGAAGTACTGGAATCGACCGACCCGTTACACTTCCCCGCCGCATTTCCCGAGGTTTTCGATGGCGACGGCTCGGGGTTCGATGTTCTACTCGGTAATCCTCCTTGGGAGGAAGCTACCTTGGAAGAGGACGAGTTCTGGATGCGCTACGAGCCTGGGCTTCAAGCGAAACCTCAGTCCGAACAAGAACGTATCAAAGATAGACTCCGTGAAGAACGTCCAGATCTTGTTGAACAGTACAAGGAAGAACTGGCGGAGCAAGAAAAGCGTCGAGCACTCCTTCGGAACGGTCCATTCCCTGGGATGGGAACTGGCGACCCGGATACCTACAAGGCGTTCTCTTGGAGATTCTGGGCTCTCACAAAGAACGGAGGTCGTTCAGGGGTTGTGCTCCCAAGGAGTGTATTCAGCGCGGCTGGTTCCGAAGAAATTAGAAGACGACTCCTTAACAAGAGTGTGGTTAGAGATCTAACATTTCTCGTGAACAATCGAAACTGGGTATTCTCAGCTGTACATCCACAATATACCATCGCACTCCTGAGCTTTGAAAAATCAGAACCGGCGGACGACGATGTACTCTCAATACGTGGTCCATTCCCAAGTGCGGAAAGCTTTGATGAAGGTCGGGACCAGCCTCCGCACACGTTCCCAGTTGAAAGGGCAAAGAACTGGACAGGGACTGCGGCTTTCCCGCTTCTCCCACCAACTCCCGAAGCAGGGGATGTGTTTGGAGTCTTGACGGAGTCCCCTCCCCTAAACAGAGACGACCCAGACGAGTGGCGTGCAAGACCCAATACAGAAC
Organism: Halovenus carboxidivorans; assembly: GCF_009831575.1. Lineage (GTDB taxonomy): Archaea > Halobacteriota > Halobacteria > Halobacteriales > Haloarculaceae > Halovenus > Halovenus carboxidivorans. Next base: position 320,567 of record NZ_WUUT01000002.1, read on the forward strand.
TCCACGCTACAAATGACAAAAAGAAGGATGATGGTACTGTTCTTATGCACTTTTTCGAGGAGGAAGAGACGCCTCCGGATGGTTACTGGCCAATCTTCAAAGGCGGATCATTTGATATTTGGACGCCTGATACTGGCGAGCGGTATGCTTGGGCCGACCCAGACATCATGATTGACCACCTACAAGAAAGCAGAGAGAACTCCTATCAGTACGCTGGGAAACGATCTGCTTTCTATGAGATGCCCGAAGAGTGGGTTCATGATAAGGACACTCTATCGTGTTTCTACCCGCGGGTTGTGTTTCGGGATGTTACAAGAGCAACGGATAGCCGAACGGTGCGGTCGGCACTTGTCCCTCCGGAGATCTTTCTGACAAACAAAGCACCGTACTTCCTGTGGCCCCGGGGAGATGAGAAGGACGAAGCATACCTCCTCGGGATTCTTTGCTCAATACCCCTTGACTGGTATGCCCGAAGATTTGTAGAAACGACTCTCAATTACCACATCCTCAATGGTTTCCCGATACCACGTCCTGGCTCTGAGAATCCCCTCCGCCAGCGAGTCATAGAACTGTCAGGCCGTCTTGCCTCAGTAGATGACCGCTACGCGGACTGGGCCGACGCGGTTGGCGTAGAACACGGGCCACTTGACGAAGACACGAAGCAGGAGAAGATCTACGAACTGGATGCCGTCGTGGCACACCTCTATGGCCTCTCCCGCGAGCACGTTGAGGTGATCTTCGAGACGTTCCACAACGGCTGGGACTACGAAGAACGCCTGAATCGTGTCCTCGACTACTACGCTGACTGGGCTGACCGACTTGATCTCGATCATACCGACCGCGAAGAAGAACGCGCGGCGGGAACGCGAGACGATGACTGAGCGCCCACAGTTCGTCGATAACCGCAACGGGAACACGCTCGCCCGGGCGATCGACGAGTACCTCGACTACCTCGATGGCCGACTCCAAGATCAGCCCGACCTCGACGTGGTGACCGGCTACTTCAACCCGCGTGGGTACTTTTCGATTGCCGATGGTCTCGAACACGTCGGTCAGGTTCGTCTTCTAATCGGCGCACAACCCGACCAGGAGGGTATTGAACGCTGGCGACAGCCCGAAGAACCACGCGGCGAGGCATACGAGCGTAAGCGCATCGACGAGGCTCTCCAATCACTCGATGAGAATCTCGAACGCGACCGCAATCTCTTGGGTTTCTCCCGGGAGGTCGATCAGGGCCTACAGGAACTCGTTGACTTCTTGCGGAGTGATCGCGTTGAGGTCCGTCGCCACGAGGACAAGTTCGTCCACGGGAAGGCATACCTATTCTCCGACGCTGAGGGTGTCATCGCTGGCTCCTCGAACTTCACCGGTGCGGGCCTGAACTCGAACCTCGAACTGAACCTTGGCACCTATGACCCGCACGTCACTGACCGCGTCCACGAGTGGTTCGAGGAACTGTGGGCCGCCAGTGAACCGTACGATCTCGCCGCACTCTACGAACAGCGGTTTGAGCCCTATCGCCCGTACCTGATCTACCTCCGCGTGCTCTGGGAACGCTACGGCGAGGAACTGGCCGAAGAAGAGGACGAAGACGGCGGGATCAACCTCGTGAACTTCCAGGAGGACGCCGTCAGGCGAGCCAACCGCTTCCTCAAGCGACACGGTGGCGTCATCATCGCAGACGAGGTTGGCCTCGGGAAGACCTACATTGCCGGTGAACTGCTCCACCAGTACGTCCAGGAGAACCGCCAGCGTGCGCTCGTGATTTCGCCCGCCTACCTCCGAGACGGTATGTGGGAACAGAAGGGACCGGAGTGGGGCATCCAGTTCGAGACGGTCTCGTACGCCGAACTTCGAAATGAGAGCCAACTCGGTGGCGACCGGAACGTGCTTGATCTGGACGTGGACGAGTACCAGCTCGTCGTCATCGACGAGGCTCACGCCTTCCGTAACCCTGGCACACAACAGTCCCACGCGCTCCGTACCCTCCTCCGTGGCGATCCCCCGAAGGATGTGGTCATGCTCACGGCTACGCCGGTCAACAACTCGCTGTGGGACCTGTACTACCTGCTGAATTATTTCATCCGCAACGACGCCGCCTTCGCCAACGAGGGTATCCGGTCGCTCCGTGAGCGATTCAAAACGGCCCAGTCCGAAGACCCGTCGGATCTCAGCCCCGACATGCTGTTCGACGTGCTGGACGAGACGACTGTCCGCCGGACACGCCGGTTTATCAAAAACCACTACGAGGACGCGATGATGCCCGACGGCGAAGGCGGGTCTGTCCGCATCAACTTCCCCGACCCGAACCCCCAGCGCGTCGATTACACGTTCTCGGGCACGCTCGGTGACGACTACTTCCGCGATGTCGCACGCGGGCTGGCCGCTGGAGAACGCGAGGAGGCGGAGCTCACACTTGCCCGCTATCGGCCCTCGTATTACCTCGAAGGCGAAGAGGACGCGTCAGAACTCTCGCTGGTGGGTCTCCTCCGAACAGGCCTGCTCAAGCGGTTCGAGTCCTCCAGTCATGCCTTCGCTAACACACTCGACCGGATGATCCGACAAAATCGTGCCGCACTCCGGCTGATGGATCAAGGGTACTTCCCCGACCCTGACGCCATTGATGAGTGGGTCGAGATGGACAGCGACGAGGCGATGGATGAAGCACTCGGAGAAGCCGCCGATGGTCGGGTTCCACTGTCAGCCGCCGATCTCGATCCAATACGCCTCCAAGACGACTTGGAGAACGACATCGAGATACTCGAACGCTGGCGGGACGGCGCACGGAGTGTGAGCCGCGAGGACGACCAGAAGCTCCATGCCCTCCGTGAGACTCTCTCCGAGGTCGTTGAGCGAGCGCGGGATGATGCTGAGGCACGTGAACTCGAAGACGAGGACGTTGAGGCGGCGTTCCGACGCAACCGGAAGGTGCTGTTGTTCTCCTACTACGAGGATACCGTGGACTGGATCTACGAATATCTCCAGGAAGTCGTAGCGGAGGACGATGAACTGTCGTGCTACGAGGGTCGTATCGCGGCGGTTGTTGGTGATGGTGCGAAATACGGTGTGAGCCGCGAGGATGCTGTTCATGGATTCGCGCCGAACTCCGGGGACGCGCCACCGGACGCCACCGATGAGTACGACATCCTGATCGCTACGGACGTGCTTGGCCAGGGTGTCAATCTCCAGGAAGCACGGACAGTCATCAATTATGACCTACCCTGGAATCCGATGCGCGTTGTCCAGCGCAACGGACGGATCGACCGCGTGAACTCGCCGCACTCTGAGATCTATCCGATCACGTTCTTCCCCGAAGACCGCCTCGACGACTTGCTGGAACTCGAACACCGAGTGCGACAGAAGCTCACCCAGGCCGCCCGCTCGATTGGCGTCAGCGGTGGCGTAATCCCCGACATGGAGACGCTGAACCAGAACTTCGCAGAGAAGGTCGAGGACATTGGCTCGATCCAAGAAGGCGACACGGGCTTCTACGAAGAGGGCGGTCGGACGGCCGCCGCATACTCCGGTGAGGAATACCGTCAAGAACTTCGGAAGGGGCTGGAGACGCGCGAAGAACAGATCACCGGTCTTCCGTGGGCGGCGGGCTCAGGATTCCGTGGTGACAGCCCCGGCTATTTCTTCTGTGCGCGGATCGGCGACGAGGTGTTCATGCGGTTCCTCCCGGAGGACATGGACGACGAGGAGGACGTTGTCCAGGATACGCTCACCTGTCTCAAGCGGATCGAGTGTACAGAAGAAACCGAGCGTGTCCTTCCCGACGCGATGCGCGACGAGATCTATAGCGCGTGGGAAACAGCACGTGAGGACATCTACCGACAATGGCAAGAGCAAACCGACCCGCTGAACGTCCAGCCGGACATCCGGAAGCTGTTCCGCGAGGTCGGCCAGCACCTACGCGAGCACTGGCCCGACGACATGACCCAGGACAAGCTTCAGGAAACGGTCGAGGCTGTCGAGGCTCCGTGGGGACGCCGGTACGAACGGGAACTCCGCGAGATCTACGAGGATGAGTCCTTCGGCCCAGTCGAGAAATCCCGCCAGCTTGTCGAGAAGGTCGATGATCTGGGACTCCAGCCGTTCGAGGCTCCTGACCCACTCCCGCCTATTGAGGAGGACGAAGTGAAGCTGATCTGCTGGATGGTTGTGGCACCAGAAGAAGACGAAGAGGACGAGGATCGCCCACAACTGCTGTCGCAAGTGACGCTCAACACATAGCCATCTTTGTCTATTGAGGATTGAACTGGTGTGCCTGTTGAATAACTCCGTGAGCGAAGCTTCGAGGTGAATTTTAGATTGACCGCGCCAACCTGCTGTCAGAAACGCAGGACTGAGAGGGGTTGCATCAGTACGGATTCTGGCATACCGAGAGCCGGGGTAACCGTCTCTGACAGCAGGGTGCGTTCGATTCTGATTCTAATACCGTCTCTCAGGCCCCTCAAACTGATTAATTCGGCGGGATAGTCATTTCCCTATTACACTATGCAGAGCAGAAAGCCATTCTCGCAGAAATAAATGGTTTCAGACGTTGATACGGCTATTCTCGGAATATATTACGGTGAACTCGTCTCCTCAACGGCCGCTTCGAGGCGGTCGAGATACGCTGAGTCGTACTGTTCCTCGACGTGATTGACGTTCCATAGTCCGGACTGACGGATCTCCTCACATGGACTTTCGTTCCCTAACCATTCATCGTCTCGACTATCGATTAATTCCTTCGAGTAGTTGCTGACAAGAGCAATCGTGTTCCGCTCAAGATACGCACGATCACTCTCAGGCCCGGGCTCGTCGTCAACGCTGATCCACAGAAACGGTAGATCCCGAATGTAGTCGCTCACTTGTCGTTCCAGTTCGAGTTCGGCGAGCCTCCGTTCACGCCCCGCGCTGGAGCCTTCGCCCCAGTTCGGATATTCGTTGTGGATGTCGTGACGTTCGATCATCGCCTCTCCGACACGCTTTCGGAATACTGACCCACGATGGTTGCCCCCTCCCTCGTAAGTCCCACTCTTCGCGCCGCGATGGGTCCGGAGTCGATTCCAGAGAGATGTACCTGATCCAGAGGAGACAGCGTGTGTTCCAACGCGTGTGAGCCGAAGCTGATCGGTTGATTCTCGTGTCTCGTCCGCGGCGAAAAAGAAGTAGACACCGCGATCCGGCCAGTCCATGTGGCCAGTACATTCCCGCAAGCGTTGCATCCCACCGACTCTCTCTTCGAGAATCTCGAACAGATCGTAAAGTCGATCCATATCGTCTTGTCGTGACATTATCCGTCCTTCGATCAGGTGGTACAAAATATTCGGCTTCGATTAGAGTTGCTCGTTGTACCACGCGAGCGTTTCACCGTATTGGAGTCCATCTGTGGGGATCTCGATCTCAACAGGTGTGTTATCCAACAGCGGCCGAAGCTTGTCGTGATAATCTCGTCCGGCGTGGAACATCAGTCGATTTCCCTGGGTGAGGAGGCCTTCGTCTTGAAGCTGGTCATAGACTATCTGCGCCCACTGACGTTTCCGATCGACTGATGCACCGCTTAGAGTCTCGTCGTACGGTTCGATGGGCGGCCCGTACGGATCAAGAAGGTAGTGTTTCGCGGAGAGGATGTACCAGTCGTCGTGATTGGCTTCAGCGTACTCACGCGCTTTCCGGAAAAACGCCGATTCCATATACAGGTCCGCTGGCTGGGTAGCCTGCTTACGTTTGCTCTTGGTACAACTCACGAGTCCGATTTCAACATCGGATTGAGTCATCGCACTTGACCTCTTCCCAGCGTTATTCATTCGCTCGAATCGCTTTATTGAGCAAGACAAATATTTGAAGACACCTCCAGAGCCGTAGAATCACGAAAACGAAAGCAAAGATCGCAGTGAAGGCGAACACAGTCTGGACTTGCCGCTGAAACAGTGTATGGATCTCAAAGACTGTGATGCTAAACGTGTAAATCCAGACTACACCGATACTGGCGATTGAAAGCGTGAAGATCGAGAGAACATCATCGAACTTCCCGATCCGTTTTAATTCCTTGATAGCGCGGTTATCGTCCCGAAAAGCAAATGCGTAGATGATCGCCAACACAGGGAAGAGTAGACCGAGGATGGTGGTAATCGTCCGATTGATCGCATCTATATTTTCTAATGCTACCAGAGGTGTGCCCGCGTAGAACAGCAACAAAAGCCCAGCTACAGAAAGGACGACGGAGTAGACGACATCCCTCGTGAGGTCGCTAACTGGGCCTGAGCCCATAAAATCCCTCTCCGTTAGAGTACGGGGAGTTAACTTATGAAGTTTAGTCATGGTGTCAGATTCGATCACACAGTTCCTCACCAAGGCGTGGATCAAAGATCCCGTATCCACTCGTGTCGATCTCCTCCTTTTTGACGATGTCGGCGAGGTTATCTTCGACTTCTTCCTCGTCGGACTCTATGCCTTCAATACGGAAAGTGTGCATGATTCTGGGGAAGTCGATTTGAGAAATCGACTCCTCAGCACTATCCGCGTTCACTCCCAGAAGCGAACTGAATCTGGTTATGAACTCATCTACGGGAGTGCTGTCAGCATCTTTGTCTTGGTGTAGACTGGCAACGAACTCCAGCCGATAACTGTCGTCTATCAAGGTTCGAATCGCGTCGTCAGGGTCCAGTTCAGCGTAGGACTGAGGATTCTTTTTGAAACTGATCTCGACCTTTTTCAGGTGACTATCCAGTAACCGTTCCATCTTCTCGTCATCGAGGTCACGGATGTCGGTCTCATGTTTGAGTTCGTATTCTTCATCGAACTCGACATGGTCATCCAGATACTGCTTTAGCACCCCGATCCCAGGGGTCTGAAACCCAACTTCGATCAGCAGATCGATCCCCGTAGTCCCGAAGTCTATCGCAAAATCAACATAGTCGTAGTCTATATCACCAGCTTCTCCACTGTCTTCTGTAGCGTCTGAAAGTCGCCCAAGACGGCCATCCGACGAGAGTCTCACGAAGTCATCTTCGTCTTTTGTTCTGATAAGAACCCCGTGGTACTGACCGTTGGTAATTTCTTGAAACTGCGAATGGTAGTTCCTTTCACCAGCGTTCGATATTCTGTATAGATCCTCAGCAAGCACTTCGTCACTGAGGACATCAGATGGATCGAGCCTTCGACCGTCATCCCCTTCGATCCAGAGATTGTAGTGATAGAACTTTGTGAGACTCATAACCAAGTACTCCTCAATCGGATACTGTAAAGCTTTCTGTCATAAAATCCCAACCAGTAACAAATAGAATATTTATTTGTTCGTACAAGCGTTGTCAGGTGAAGCTAACTGGGTCGAATAGATTTGTCCGAGAAGACCGCACCCTGCTGTCAGGAACGTCCGCCCGGACACGATTTTCATCTTAATCCCCGGCTCAGCAAACCGGCAACCGTTCGTTAAAACACCCGTTATTAAGATTCCTAATAACACCCGTTTGAATGAATGAGTCGTTATCTTGTGATTCTCCGCAGACGGCCCTGACAGCAGGGCGCGATTTTTTCACACTGGCCCGCACGATTTTGTTCCCGCCGCTCGATAGTCGAAGTATGGCTTTCAGCGTCTCCTGGCACACGCTCTTGGACGAACTCGACGATCTCTCCGAGGAGGCCACGCTGATCACGCCACTCTCGCACGACCGATTCCGAGTGACAGACGTACAGGAGCAACGTGTTGTCATCGAGTTTCTCGACCGCGACATCGACGAGACGCGCCCGCTTCAGCGCAACCAGTTCGAGACGCTGTACCGGCGCATCACCGACGAGCTGGACGGGTTAGAACTCGACAGACTTCCACCCGACGCCGACCCGTAACCGGCGGTGTTGAGTCTTCACCCACGGTTCGAAATCGACGAAGATCGAGGCGTGATCATTGAGAAGGAAGGTCCGACCACGAGCCAGCTACTCGATTCCGGCGATGAATCCGAAGCGAGCGAGGAAGAACGTACTGAGCCTGATCTGGATGTCTATGCCGACGCTCTCCTGCTCGTAGACGCACTCGAACGCCACGGAGTGGAAGTCCTCGAAGAGATGGAGACGGACGCGCTGGTGAACCTCTACACGCTTCTCTCGGACGTACAACGGAACGCCAACGACCTCCGTCAGGATGTCGCTGACGTGCTTCTCAACCGGCTTCACCACGACCGTCCGGTGAATGGACCGTTCGGCTCCGTCCAGCGGACCACGCGGCGCAATCGGTCGCTGAAAGACGACGAGGAAGTTCTGGAGACGCTCGAAGAGGCTGGGATCGACCGCGAGCGCGTGCTGGGTGTGGACCGCGGCAAGGTTGACGACGCCCTCGAAGTCACGGAGCTGTCCGAGAGCGACGTGTACCAGGTCGAGGAGTCCGAGTACGTCCGCAAGGCCGAGGTGGACGAGGAGCGTAAGGAAACACGGCTCCAGGGGCTCAAAGATCAACTCGCGGCCGCTGAAGGTGACGAAGCCGAGGAGTTACGCGAGGAGATCGAGGAACTCGAAGATCGTATCGAGGAACTCACGGAGTTCAAGTCCGGGTCACAGTTCCACACTCGGGCGGGAAGTGAACCATAGACCTGGTCTTGTCGAAACCGTTGTGACCGGTGAGATTGAACTTGTGTGTAATGCCGGTCACGGTGGAAGTACCGCCCCGGTACGCTCGTCGTGCCCGTCAGTTAGCCGAAGAGCGAAATCAGTCGTTTGAGGACAACGAAGCATGGGACAACAACGCAGACTCGTGGGGTGTCGAGCCTGTCGAGCGGAACTACCGAGGTCTGATGGGTGAATTTGCCTTCGCAGAATACGCTGATCTTTCGATTGACACGTCGATAAATCGCTGGACTGATGGCGGACAGGATTTCGAGATTGAGCTTCGTGGACAGCCAGCAACCGTTGACGTGAAAGTCGCAAACAAGGAACCCAAGGCCCTCATGGTGAAGGAATACGCTGTGAACGCTGACTACTATGTGTTGGGGCATCTCGAAGAGAATGAGGTGATGTTCTATGGTGGGGCATGGGCTGAGCAAGTGACTGACGGAGTCAAGAAGGAATCACCGTTTGGTCATACGAACTACACGATTGGAGTGGACTATCTGGAGGAAATACCGACTCCTGATGAGATCGAGGAGATGAACCCTACGTAGTCACGACTTACGTTGTGGACGTAGGTTTTCGGACTAACACCGGAGTTGTACCGTGGTCTCCACTGTCGCTGTGACGTAGGTAATTTTTTAAATCTTGCCCCCAATTTGCACCCTGTCGAGGAGGAAAACGGCCTCTCAGGGCGTCTATAGTCCGTTTCCCGAGGGCAAGCTTAGGACGCTGTCCCGTAGGGGTCCGCCGGTTCAAATCCGGTCCCGCGCATGAGCGAACGAAGTGAGCGAAGAGCAGGCACGGATTTGAACCCTGGAAACCGAGCGAAGCGAGGTTTCATCCGGTTCAAATCCGGTCCCGCGTACTGACCGAGTTTTCGAGCGACGCGAGAAAACGACGGAAGGAGTAGGACCGATTTGAACTCTGGAAGTCGCGCGCAGCGAAGCGAGCACGTCTTTCTCCGGTTCACATCCGGTCCCACACACACTCTGTCCAAACGGTAGCGAAGACGAGTAGTGTACCGAGCGAAGATTGCGAACCGGGACGACTTCGATACGGAAGCCGCCTCAGTCCTCGTCGGAGAGACGCCTGTGCAAGTAGACGCCCGCTGTCGTGGCGGCCGAGACCCGAAACCGCAAGAAGTGTCACACCCGAGCGCGAACTCCGCTCAATGAGTCGTCGGGAGGATTTCATCGCCGGTGTACGGACGACGACGCCGGTAATGTTGGGAGTGATCCCGTTCGGACTGGTCGCCGGTGCGGCCGCCGTCGGGGCGGGGCTGTCGTTGCTGCAGGCAATCGCGCTGTCTGTCGTGGTGTTCGCCGGAGCCTCACAGCTCGCGATGATCGAGCTGCTGGGACAGGACGCGACGCTGCTGGTAGTCGTCGGGACGGCGCTGATAATCAACTCGCGGCTGGTGATGTACTCGGCATCGCTCGCGCCGCATTTCACCTCGGAGAGCCGCCGCTGGCGCGGGCTGATGGCGTATATCATGACCGACCAGGCCTTCGCGCTCTCGGTCACCCGGTACGCCGAGGGGATGGACGATGTCACTCGCCGGCGGTGGTACTATCTCGGGACCGCCGCTCCGCTGTGGGTCGTCTGGCAGATCTGTACGGTCGTCGGCGTCGCCGTGGGAGCGAGCGTGCCCGGCTGGCTACCGCTGCGGTTCGCGGTTCCGCTGACCTTCCTGGCGCTGCTCGTGCCGGCCGTGCAGACGCGGGCGCACGCGACGGCGGCCGTCGTCGGCGGTGGCGTCGCGACCGCCGGCGCGACGATTCCCTACAATCTCGGGCTGGTACTCGGTGCTCTGCTGGGCGTCGCCGCCGGGACGTTGGTCGCGCGAACTGCGTCGGAACCCGCAGGGGGCGTCGGGCCGGAGGAGGTGGGTGAATGACATCTCCGGATCCGGTCGTCTGGCTGGCAATCGTCTTCGCCGGGGTCGGAACGTATGCGCTACGCGCCTCGTTTCTCTTCCTGTTCGAGCGGTTTGGCGACGTTCCGGACGGGGTCGAGACCGCCCTGGAGATGGTTCCCGCCGCGGTGTTGTCGGCGCTGGTCGTCCCGGCCGTGGTCGCCCCGGAGGGAGCGATCGCCGTGATCGGAAACGGTCGGGTCCCGGCGGCACTCGTCGCGGCCGCAGTTGCGTGGTACACCGAGAGTATCCTCGCGACCATCCTGAGCGGACTGGTGGCGCTGATCGTCCTCGGCGCAGTATGAGTCGGCCGCTTCGAGATTGGGAGTGACGTGAGCGAGCCGATAGGCCGCGGTCCGCGGTCGGTGTGAACTCACTCTCGAACGATCAGCGAGAGCGCCAGCGCCAGCGCGATACCCTCGAATCCGGCGAGCAGGACGAACACCGCCGTCGTGGAGGCGTAGGTCAACACCGTGCCGACGATAGAGGCGCCGAGCGCACCGATACCGAAAATCGCCAGGTAGGTGTATCCGAACGACAGTCCGCGGCGCTCCGGCGGGGAGTACTTCGCAATCGTCGCCTGGCTGAGCGGCTGCATCGCGAAGAGGACGAACCCTAACGCGACACTCACTAGCAACAGCGTCGGCAGCGTCCCAGCGGCCGGGACGAACAGCAGCGCGATGACGCCGAGCAAGCCGAGCATCAGCGCCAGGCCCCGCTCGACGCTGACGGTATCGGTCAGGCGACCACCGACGTACTGGCCGCCGATTCCGACGGCCAGCAGTCCGGCGTAGAGATACTGCGCGAGGTCAAACTCCCGGGCGAGTCGGCCGTCGGGGATCGGTCCGATCCCTTCCTCCGGCGCGATGTCGACCAGCGGTTCGAGGAACTCACCCAACATTTCGGGGAGGAAGGTGAGCATTCCGCGATAGTACAGCCCGTTGAACAGCACGAGCGCGAACACCGTCGCGAAGCCGACGGTGAACAGCCCCCGAGACGCAGAGACGAACTCTCGGAAGGAGTCGATATCTGCGGTGTGTCGGCCTCCGTCAGTCGCAGCGACGGCCGCCGTCTCGTCGAACTCGACGGTCAACCCTGCGAGGGCCGCCAGCAACGCGGGCACCGCGAGGATGACCGCGGCCATCCGCCAGTCGACTGCAACGAGTAGTATGGCGGTGACGAACGGACCTGCGGCGATTCCGATGTTGCCCGCCATGCCGTGGTACGCGAACGCCGAGCCGCGCTGATCGACGGCCTTGCTGATCAGCGAGAGTCCGGCGGGGTGATAGACGCTCGCTGAGAGCCCCCAGAGTCCGAGAGCCAGCGTGATGCCGACGATTCCGGGGGCGATGCTCAACAGCAGGAAGGACAGGCCCATGCCAACGAGACAGGCGACGATGAGCCGCCGGGAACCGAAGCGGTCGACGAGCAGACCGCCCGGCAGTGCTCCGACCCCGAACAGCCCGTAGCCGACGGCGACGACCGTCCCGAGCGTCGCCGAGTTCGCCGCGAACTCGACTAACCAGACGGTCATCATGATCGGCACCGACAGCTCGTAGGTGTGGACCATCGCGTGCCCGGCCATCGTGAAGCCCGTGATCTTGCGGTCGTTCGCGTTCATCTGTACCGTCCTGTCACCCCCCGGACCGGATCGAGCGAATCAGTTACCATCGCTATGGGCCCGTAGAACCCCCTCGTTCAATGTAGTTTTTCTTCGTGAATCGAAATTAATTCACGAACAGAGGTATCGAAGTAAGGAACTACCGGAGTCGGACTTCTCGAAGGAAAGTGTAAGCCGCTCGTGCGGTGAGAACAGAGAGCGGTGATCCGGAGGGGTGCCGTGTCAGATTAGTCCTCAGAGCGGGTGCCGCCGTCGGAGACGGCCTCAGATCGACCGTCGCCGACCGTGATGTCGAGATCCAGATCCGACTGCTGTACGTCGTACTCGTTCAGGTACGCGGAGAGATCACGCGTGTTCGCAGTCAACGACTGGATCTGTTGAGTGATGTTCTCGACAGATGCCGTCTGCTGTTCCGTCGCCGCGGAGACGCTGCTGGCTTCGGTGTTCGTCTGTTCCGCGAGTTGTGTCACGTCGTCGACTAGTTCGACCGCTTCCGTCGTCGAACTCGCCTGGTCGTCGGTTGCGTTGCTGATCTCCTGGACACCGCTGTTGGCGTCTTCGATCATCCCGACAATCTCCTCCAGATCCCCGAGCGCGTCTTCGATGGTGTCGGTTCCGCTCTGGACGCGCTCGCCGAGTTCCTGCATGTCCTCGGTGGTGTTCGTCGTCGACTGCTGGATATCCGCGATTCGCTGTTCGATGTCGTCGGTCGCTTCGCTGACCTCGGTGGCCAGTCCCTTGATCTCGTCGGCGACGACTGCGAAGCCTTCGCCGGCCTCGCCCGCGCGTGCGGCCTCGATAGAGGCGTTCAGCGCGAGCATGTTCGTCTGCTCGGCGATGTCGGTGATGAGTTCGACAATCTCACCGATCTCGTCGATTTCGGCCGCCAGACTCTCAACCTCGTCGATGGTACGGTCCGCGGTCTCCTGGATCGCTTCGAGTTCCGTGACCGCCTCGGTCGCCGCCTCGCGGCCGGACTGCCCCCGCTCGGTCGCCCGACTCGTCGTCGACGCGACCTCGTTGGCGGAGGATGCGATCTCCTCGATACTGCCGGACAGCCCCTGAAGTTCTCCGCTGACCCGTTCGAGGTTCTCGTGTTGGTCCTCCGCGCTCGCCGCGATGTCCTGCACGGAGTCGCTCACCTCCTGACTCGCGGCCTGGATCTCGTTCGCGCCGGTCGAGAGCCGCTGGCTGGAGGCGTCGACCTCGGTCGTGAACTCCTGGACGGTCGCAACCATCCGTTCGATCTCGTCCATCATCGCGTTGAAGGCGGTTCCAATCTCCTGCATCGCGTCGCTGTCGGCGTCGGCGTCCATCCGCTGGGTGAAATCGCCCCCGGCGGCCAACTCCATCGTGCGGCTGTACTCGTCGGCTGTCGCCCGTAGCGACTCGTTCAGCCGTTCGACGTTGCGCCGGGCCTCCTCGGTCTCGGCCTGTGCCCGCTCGATGTCCTCGGCCATCCGGGTCATCACGTCGCCCAGCGTCCCGGGCACCTCCTCGTCCAGCACGTCGGCGTCGAAACGCTGGTCCGAGACCGCCTCCGCCTGCCGGCTGGCCGTCTGGAGGTTCGCTGTCATCTTTCCGAAGGAGGCGACGAGATCACCGATCTCGTCCTCCCGGTCGCTGGAGTCGACCTCGAAGTCGTATTCACCGGCAGCGATTCGATCGGCCGTGTCACGGAGTTGGCTCACTTCGGCCGCGATCCCACCGCCGACGCGGCGACCGATCCCCAGCGCGCCGAGGAACGCCCCGCCGGTAATCAGGAAGATCAGGATTCCGCTCCGGCGCTCGGTTTGCCGGGCGGACTCGACGTCTTTCTGGAGTTCGGATTTGGCCGTCTTTTCGAGCGTTTCTAACACCTCGTTCAACTCGCTCAGCGTGGACCGGTAGGCCATGAGATGTTCTTCCATGGCTTCGGTGTCCCCCCGGTCTTTGGCTTCCATCGCCGCCCGCGCTTCGCTGACTGCCTGCTCGTGTAGCTCTTTTGCCTGCGTGATCTGTGGCGTGTTCTCCGCGGAGAGGAGATCCGTCCGGACGAGTCGCTCCTGATGTATTCGGTTGTACTTGTCGACCGCCCCGTCGAACTCCTCCTACGTGTCGCTATCATTTCTGATATACGAGAGGGTCGCGGCACGCTCTCGCTGTGACTCGAGTTTGAGCATCATCACCCCGTCGACGGTCTCCGTGCCGTCGTTGGCAATCGTCTCCGATGTCGATGCCGTTTGCGATACCCCCACCATCCCGACGATGCCGACGATAGCGGTCAAAACGGCAATGCTGATGAACCCGACGATGAGTTTCCGTCGCAGTGTTCCGTTGTAGATTACCGACGTGATTGGATCGAGGACAGACCCCATGCCAAGTCCACGGGAATTTTCCCAGTTAACGATTTGCGACGAGTTATCACCGCTGAAAACGAAACTGTCACTGGTTCGTCCATCTATTCGAGAAGGTACGATAGTCGACCGAGAGAGCACTCCGCTTCAGCGGGTTGACCTGACCGACAGGCTCATATCGACGCCGTCGAAGGCCGCGGTATGAATCTGTTCTGGCATCGGCGTGACCTCCGTATTCCGGACAACCGCGGACTGGCACTCGCAGCCAACAACGGGCCGACGCTGCCGGTCTACGTCGTCGACACGGATATGCTCAAACAGATCGGGAAACGACAGCGGGCGTTTTTCATGGCCGGTGTCCGCGACCTCAAGCGACAGTACCGCAAGCGGGGCTCCGACCTCCTCGTCCGTGCGGGCACGCCCGAGGACGTGCTCGGTGATCTCTCCGAGGAGTACGACGCTGACCGCGTGTACTACAACCGCCACTACCGGCCTGCTCGACGGAACCGCGAGCGGGCGGTTGCTGACGCGCTCCCGAGCAAGTCCGTCACGGATCTGTTGCTGGTCGATCCCGACCGCCTGGAGCGGTCCTATCCCAACCACAGCCAGTTCTACGACGACTGGCAGACGGAACACAAACTGACCCCCTTCGACGCGCCCGGCGAGGACGACCTCGTATCACTCAGCGACGAAACGGGACCACCGGAGTTGTCCGCTGACATCGACCTGCCGGAAGCGGGGTACGGTGCCGCCCGCGACCGGTACGACCAGTTTCTCACCGCCGGGATCGAGAGCTACAACGACACCCGAGACGACATGCGGCGGGCCGTCGAACAGCCGGTTGGGGCCGTCTCCCGACTCTCGCCGTACATCGCCGCCGGGATGCTCGGAATCCGGGAGACCTGGGCCGCCGCGAGCGAACGCTACGACGCCGCGACGGGACGCGCCCGGAAGAACGTCGACAAGTTCCGGTACGAACTCTCCTGGCGCGAGCAGAACTACCATCTGCTGTACTACAACCCGACGCTTCTGACGGAGAACTACAAGGAGTTTCCAAACGAGATCGAGTGGCGGACCGACGACGAGGATCTGACGGCGTGGAAACGCGGCGAGACGGGGTACCCGTTCGTCGACGCCGGAATGCGCCAGCTAAACGAGGAGGGATACATCCACAACCGCCCCAGACAGATCGTCGCCTCCTTTCTGACGAAGCACCTGCTCATCGACTGGCGGGTCGGGGCGCGGTACTTCCAGAAGCAGTTGATCGATCACGACGCCGCGAACAACTACGGGAGTTGGCAGTGGATCGCCTCGACCGGGACCGACAGCGTCGACGTGCGGATCTTCGATCCGGTTTCGCAGGCGAGCAAGTACGACGACGGCGCGACCTACATCCGGGAGTACGTTCCGGAACTCGCGGACGTGCCGACCGAAGAGGTAATCGACTGGCCGACGCTGTCCCGCGAGCGCCGCGAGGAACTCGCACCGGAGTATCACCACCCGATCGTCGACCGGAACGAGGGCTACGAGCGGGCACAGCGGACCTTCGAGCGCGCGCTAGGTAAGCGGTAGCGGTTACATTCTCCCCGCTCAGCGAACATATTCACCATACATCTATAAGCCCTCGCCTACAGAAATTATGGTATGCCCCTCGAAGACGAGTTCGGTCGGGAAGTAACGGGGATTCGTATCTCGCTGACCGACCGCTGTAACTTCGATTGCGTGTACTGTCACAATGAGGGGTTGGGTGACACGCGCGGTCCGATGGATCCACAGGACGACGAGATGACGGCCGACGAGGTGGTCCGCATTCTCGAAGTCGTCTCGGAATTTGGCATCGATTCGGTCAAGTTCACCGGTGGGGAACCGATGCTTCGGGACGACCTCGAAGAGATCATCCGTCGCACGCCCGAGGAGATGGAGGTGTCGATGACGACGAACGGAACCTTCCTCCCGGGGCGGGCGACCGACCTCGTCGACGCCGGCCTGGACCGCGTCAACGTCTCGCAGGACGCACTCGACCCGGACGATTTCGCGGAGTTGACCCAGAGTGGCGCGTACGACCGCGTCATCGAAGGCGTGGAGGCGGCGCTGGACGCGGGACTCGCGCCGGTGAAACTGAACATGGTCGTCTTCGAGCCGACGGCGGGGTACGTCCCGCAGATGGTCGATCACGTCGCCAGAAACGACGGGCTCCGTCTGCAGTTGATCGAGTACATGCCCGAGATCTCGGGCCACCCGGAGTGGGCCATCGACATCGACCGCGTCCACGACTGGCTGGCCGAACAGGCCCACCGCATCGAACGCCGTGAGATGCACGGCCGGGCGCGGTATTTCATCGCCGAGGGCGAGGCGACCGACGAGGAGCCAGTGCGGATCGACCTCGACAGCGGCGACACCGATCTGGAGGCGCTCCCCGAGACCGCCGGTGAGGGGATGGTCGAAATCGTCGATCCCGTCGAGAACGCCGAGTTCTGTGCGAACTGCCACCGGGTTCGGGTCACCCACGACGGTAAGTTCAAGGGCTGTCTGAACCGCCACGACGACCATCGCCCGATGGGAGCGATGTCGAAAGCGGAGATCCGGGAGAGCTTCCGCGAAACGGTCGCCAACCGGGTCCCCTACTACGGCGAGTACATGGTCCGCGAGGACGGCGAGTGGGTCCCGAACGAGGAGTATCTCGACGCGGTCGAATCACCGGCCGACGACTGAGTGACGCGTACTTTCTTACTGCCGGCGGGCGAATCCCCGACAGAGCAATGAGCGATCACGATCACGGTGAGTCCCACGACCACGGTGGATCGGAGGGAGACGGTCACGAGCACTCACACGGACACGATAGCGGAGACGACGAGGGGCACCAGCACAGCCATCTCGAACTCGATACTGTCTCCTTCGCAGTGGTGACCGTCTCGTCCAGTCGCACCCTGGAGAACGACCCCGGCGGCGACCGACTCGAGGAGTTGATCGAGGCGGGCGGCCACGAGGTCGCAGTCCGGGAACTGGTCGGAGACGAACGCGAGGCCATCGCGGCGACGGTCGAGGCCCTCGTCGAACGGTCGGACGTCGAAGCGGTGGTGTTGACCGGGGGTACCGGTCTCTCCCCGGAAGACGTGACCGTCGAGGCGGTCCGGCCGCTGTTCGATCAGGAGATTCCCGGTTTCGGCGAGCTATTCCGGATGCTCTCCTACGAGGACATCGGGCCGCGCGCCCTGCTCTCGCGGGCCTTCGCGGGGTCGAAAGACGGCGTCGCGGTCTTCTGTCTCCCGGGGAGCGAGCAGGGTGCGGCCTTCGGGACCGAGGAACTCGTTCTCCCGACGGTCGCACACGTGCTCGGGCACACCCAGGGGGAGTGAGCCGAGACCAAACACAACGTATAGGCGTCCGTGGTCGAACCAACAGGTATGCAACTGCAGGCACGTGAGCACGTCCCGGCGCTGACCGGACTGCTGACGGTCATCTCGCTCGCGCTGGTGTTCGGTGCGGTCGGCGGGATGGTTCCCGAGGGGGTGCTCCCTCACGTCGGGGGACTCGTCTCGGTGATTCCCCACGTCAACGCCGCCCTGAGCCTCGCCGCGATCGGAACGATCAGCTACGGGGTGGCCTCGATTCGGCGCAACAACGTCGTCGAGCACCGCCGCGCGATGCTCACGGCCACGGCGTTGTTCGCGCTCTTTCTGTTGCTCTATCTCTACCGCATCTCACTTGAGGGGACGACGGAGTTCGGCGGTCCCGAGCTGGTCTACCAGTACCTCTACCTCCCGATGCTCGCGGTCCACATCCTGCTCGCGATGCTCTGTATCCCGTTCGTCTACTACGCGCTGCTGCTGGCCGGCACTCACTCGATCAGCGAGCTTCCGGAGACGAACCACCCGAAGGCGGGGAAAGTCGCAGCAGTCCTGTGGCTGGTCTCGTTCGCGCTCGGCATCGCTGTGTACCTGCAACTGTACGTCCTGTTCTGAGGCCGAGGTGTCGTCTCCGACACCGGTGGCTATTTTGTGGACTCTGCCCGACAGGCCTGGTATGGAGGAAACCGAACTGCTCGCCGCCGCACGGGAGGCCTTCGAGACGGCGTACACCCCGTACTCGGAGTATCCGGTCGGCGCGGCGCTGGAAGCCGTCGACGGAACCGTCTACACGGGATGTAACGTCGAAAACGCGAACTACTCGAACAGCCTCCACGCGGAGGAAGTCGCCGTCGGAGCCGCGATCAGCGACGGCAAAGACGAGTTCGAGCGCCTCGCCGTCGCCTCGGCGGCGGCGGACAACGTGACCCCGTGTGGGATGTGCCGACAGACGCTCGCGGAGTTCTGCGGGGACGCCTTCGAGATTCTCTGTGGGACGCCCGCGGAGTTCGAGCGCCACACGCTCGGGGAGCTGCTTCCGGAGACGATTACCAGAGCACACCTCGACACCGCGGAGGGAGAGCGATGAGCGAACACACCGGCGACGAGGATCCCAGGGAGGACGAACAGTACCACCTCGAAGTGACCGAGGACGACGTGGCCGACAGTGTGCTGTTACCCGGCGACCCGGGCCGAATCGAGACGATCACCGACTGCTGGGACGAGGCCGATGTCGTCGCGGATCACCGCGAGTACAGGACCGCGACCGGGACGACCGACGGCGCGCCCATTTCGGTCACCTCGACCGGAGTCGGGTCGCCGGGTGCCGCGATCGCCGTCGAGGAACTGGCGCGGGTCGGCGCGGAGACGCTGATCCGGGTCGGCTCCTGCGGAGCCATCCAGCCCGAAACCGATGTCGGTGATCTGATTATCACGAGCGGGGCCGTGCGACAGGAGGGAACCAGCGACGAGTACATCCGCGAGGACTATCCGGCGGTGGCGGACCACGCCGTCGTGGCTGCCCTGGCGGCCGCCGCCGAGGAGTTGGGCTACGAGTACCACGTCGGTCTGACAGCCAGCACGGACAGTTTCTACGCGGGCCAGAGCAGGGAAGGATTCGGCGGGTTTCGGAGTCGAGACAGCGAGGCGGATATCGAGGAACTCAAGCGAGCGAACGTGCTCAACTTCGAGATGGAAGCCAGCGCGATCCTGACCCTCGCGAACATCTACGGGCTTCGGGCCGGGGCCGTCTGCACCGTCTACGCGGACCGGACGACCGGGGAGTTCGAGGTGACGGGCGAGCAACGCGCTGCGAAGACGGCGAGCAAGGCGGTGAGTCTGCTGGCCGAGATGGACCGGGCGGTAGACGATGCGGACAGTTCAGCGTGGCACGCAAAACTCGGGCTGGAGTAATCCCCGTCGCCTCGACGGGCGAGGCGGCTCAGAGATTGTAGTTTTCGGTTTCGGCCTTTCCGACCACGTACCGCCCGTCCTGGGAGAGGTCGACGAGCGTCGTGCTGTCGTCCTCTTCGATCGAACCGATCAGATCGTCTTCGTTCTCGTCGAGAACCGTCTCGGCGTCACTGGCCGACTCGAACAGGATGTGGACCTCCATCAGCGCGTTGCCGCCGTCCGCCGAACTGATTCCGACTCCGCCTCGCAGCGGTTCCGCCGCCAACTCGGCGCTCGTGACAGCCTCGTCGCCCGAGACAGCACCCGACAGTGTGGCAGAGGAGACGCGATCGATTGTCGTCTTCAGATCGCCGCTACCGTCGTCGACGGTCGAGACGTTGCCGTTGTCGGCGTCGATGAACGATTTCGGTGACGGCGCGATGATGAGCGCCGACTCCCCCAGCGCGACGTTCGATCCCCGGCCCTGGGTAGCGACCTGGTATCCGTTGTACTGTTCGGTCTCCTCGGCCGGGACGGAGAACGTATCGAGTAGTTCCTGTGGGTTCAGCGGCGCGACCATAATCACGACCTGTGCCCCGTTTTCGGCCGTATCGGTCACCGTGATGAAATCTTGGATCTCCGACGGCTCGACGTTGTACTGCTCGGAGAGGCTGTCGATGCCCAGATTACTCTGTGCCTCGTCGGGAAACTCCGCGACCGCCGACGGCACGTCGAGGTGGATTATATCGGTCTCTCCGGCGACCGCAGACTGCGGAATCCAGCCGAGCCACTCGGCGCTGCCACTAGAACCGCTGGAAGAGTCATCGTCCGGCCCGCTCGAACAGCCGGCGAGTGCACTCACGGTGAGGGTCCCGGCTGCCAGCAGCACCTCTCGTCGGTTTCGATCTATCATACCGCGTATTGTTTCACGGGGGATAAAAAATCACGGGGATCCATCGGAGGTCTGCGAGTACGCTGTATCCGTACTGCGAGCGTGTTCGAAAAAGGTGAGGCGAGGTTACATGTCGGCCCAGGCGTCCACCGCGCGCCCGACGCCGGTGATGTCCGAGATCCAGTTCGCCGCGATGGCCTTCTTCAGCGTCCGGGCGGGGAACCCGCCGAAGGTGTCGACGAACGGGATGATGTAAACGTCGTGAGCGACCGCATCCTCACCGACGGAGACGACAGTTCCTTTGTCTTTGTACGTCCAGTTTTTCAGCGGCTGACCGCGGATCTCGCGGGCGATGTTCTCGCCGGCGACTTCGGCGGCCTGCCAGGCGGCCTGTGCCGTCGGGGGGGCGGGGTCGTCGCCTGGCTGGTCGATCAGCGCCGCGTCGCCGATGGCGAAGACGCGGTCGTCGGAGGTCTGGAAGGTCTGGCCGGCTTCCAGCCGGTAGTTTCGCTCGTCCTTGTCGACGTTGGCATCTCGGACCGCTTCGCGGCCGGTGATACCGCCGGTCCAGATCAACACGTCGTAATCGAGTTCGGTCTCCTCGCCGATGTAGACAGTGTCGTCGTCGACTTCGCCGATGAACTCGCCGGTGAGAATGTTCACGTTGCGTTCCTCGAGGAGGTCTCGAAGCGCCGACTGGATGCTGTCGTCGTTCCCGGGGAAGATTTCGTCGAGGCCTTCGACGAGGTGGATATCAAGCGGTGCGGACCGTTCGTCGCGGAGACGGGCAATCTCTCCCGCGGTCTGGATGCCGGATAGCCCCGCGCCGCCGATGACGATCTGGGCGGGATCGGTCTGGGTCGCTTCGTCGGCCGCCGCGACGACAGCGTCGTGAATACCGAGCGCGTCGTCGAGACTCTTCAGCGTGTGTGCGTGTTCCTTGAGGCCATCGATGCCGAAGAAGGCTGTTTGGGTCCCGAGACCGACCAGGAGGTAATCGTACCCGATCGTCTCGCCGTCTTCGAGGTCGACCGTCCGCTCGTCGGTATCCACGCCCTCGACTGTCGCCTGGATGAACTCGGTCGAGGAGGATTTGATCTCCTCGATCGGAATCGCGACTTTCTCTTTCACGCTCGGGTCGCTGATACAGCGGTGGGTCTCGTGCAGAATGAGATGATAGTCGACGTCCGATACCCACGTGATCTCTGCGTCGCCCGAGAGCGACGATTCGAGGCTCTGAACTGCTCCGGCACCAGCGTACCCGGAGCCGAGAACGACGACCTGCTCTGTCATATCCTCCCGTCAGTAATCCGCCGATACAAAGGTTTGCAATTTACCCTACAATGACGTGTGATAACATATGTCACCAAGGTCGTCGGGGGAAGAGACGGCGGCGCGATGGCTGACGAGTGCGACCCGCGCCGACATCACCCGCACGGCAACGGTACGACCCGGTCAGTGATCCGGTTCTTCGACCGGGGCCTGCATATCGTCGATCGTGAGAATCAGCGCGTTGTCGGTGTCGTCTTTCCCTTCGAGCGTGCCGATGATCTGTAGCTTCGACAGCGGCGTCGGGCCGACAGTTACCTTGTCGCCCTCGTCGAACCGCGAGAGGGAACCGCGCATGTTGATCTTCGCGCGACACTCCTCCGGGTGGTGGACGCTGGTCAGATCGATCTGTTCGACGTTGGCCTCCTCGATCAGTTCGCCGTTGTGATACAGCGGAACGTCGGCGGCCTGGTCCATGTCCTGAATCTGGAGTGCGTCGTAGGCCGTTCCCGTCGGCTTGTACCCCCCTTTCGGCCCGGGTACCCCCTCGACCAACTGCAGGGCCTTCAGACTCTGCATCTGGTTCCGGATCGTCCCGGGATTACGGTTTACCTCCTCGGCAATATCCTCACCCTTGACTGCGCTGTCGGACTCCTTGTGGAGATTTATCAACTCCTGGAGAATAGTTTTCTGACTCGGTGTCAGTTCGATTGATGACATAATCAGATTTTCGGCGCTTGCGTTCTTAAAGCCGACGGTAACAATCATGATATTTTGATGTTTTGTTAGAGAGGAACCACCGAGTGAGCTATCCCGGCGGCTTTGCTGGTATTCCGACGGCAGACGGCCGGCAATGGTCGTTCTGATGGGTCATCCGTTTCGAGCGCCGGATGGGTTTTTGTGAGTCGCTCTGTTCTGTCGAGATATGGACCAGCCAGTGGACCTGATCGGCGTCCCGATGGATCTCGGTGCCGACCGGCGGGGCGTCGACATGGGGCCGTCGGCGATTCGGTACGGAGGGCTGCGCGATCAGTTGGAATCGCTCGGTATCGACTGCACCGACAGCGGTGATATCGGCGTTCCACAGCCGGAGCACTGCCGATCTGAGTCCGACATCGAGGGCGAGGCGAAGTACCTCGACGCGACGCAGACGGTGTGTGAACAGGTGAGCGAGCGGGTGCGCGAGATCCGAGCGACGGAGACGGTACCGCTCGTCCTGGGGGGCGATCACTCGATTGCAATCGGGACGGCACACGGCGTCACCGACAGGCCGACCGGACTGCTCTGGTTGGACGCCCACGCCGATCTGAACACGCCGACGACCACGCCGAGCGGAAACGTCCACGGGATGGCGCTGGCGGCGATTCTGGGGGAAGGGCCGTTCAGCGAGATGGACTGGGCACATGCGCCGAATATTCGACCGGAGAACGTGGCCGTCGTCGGTCTCCGGAGCGTCGATCCGGGCGAGCGATCTCTGCTCGAATCCAGTCCGATTCACGCGTACACGATGACCGACATCGACCAGCGCGGCATCTCGACGGTCGTTCGAGAGGCGCTAGAGGCAGTGACCACGACGACCGATCAACTCGCGGTCAGCCTGGATCTCGACCTGCTGGATCCGAGCGAAGCCCCGGGCGTCGGAACCCCCGTCAAGGGCGGGGCGTCGTACCGCGAGGCGCACGCCGCGATGGAAATCGTCGCGGAGACATCGACGGACCTCTGTTCGCTCGAACTCGTCGAGGTGAACCCGATTCTCGACGAGTCGAACCGGACCGCCGAGTTGGCCTGCGAACTCGCCGCCAGCGCCCTCGGCAAGCGGGTGCTGTGACCCCCGGGCGGTCACCGGGCGGCTTCGATCTCCTCCAGCGCTTCGGGATTCTCGATGCTGGAGAGGTCTCCGAGTTCCTCGTCCTCGTGGACCGCCTGGATGAGCCGTCGGACGATCTTGCCGCTCTGTGTCTCGGGGAACTCGTCGACGAAGTACAGTTCGGACGGACGGAACGGCTTGCCGAGTTCCTCGCCGACGTGGTCGGTCAACTCGGCCCGCAGGTCGTCTGTCTCCTCGTAGTCCTCTTCGAGGATGACGTAGGCGACCACGGCAGTGCCGGTGGTGTCGTCGTCGGCGCCGATCACCGCGGCGGCGTTGACCGCCTCGTGGTCGATCAGCGCGCCTTCGACCTCGGCGGGGCCGACCTTCCGGCCGGCGACGTTGAGCACGTCGTCCGCGCGACCCTGCAGGAACCAGAAGCCGTCCTCGTCCTTTTCGGCCCAGTCGCCGTGGTCCCAGAGGTCGTCGAAACGCGACCAGTACTCCGCCAGGTAGCGCTCGTCGCCGCTCCACAGCGACTTGGTCATCGACGGCGCGGAGGAGCGACAGACCAGATACCCCTGCTCGTGGTCGTCCGCAATCGACTCGCCGGTCGCGTCGACGATGTCCACGTCCATCCCCAGCGCCGGCGCGCCCAGCGTCCCGGGTTTCAGCGAGTGCGTCGGGGAGGGCTGGAGGAAACAGCCGAAAATCTCCGTCCCGCCGGAGATGTTCATGATGGGGGTCTCGCCGTTGCCGACCCGTTCGTAGAACCACTGCCAGGACTCGGGGTCCCACGGCTCGCCGGTGGAACCGAGCAGCCGAAGCGTCGAGAGGTCGTGTCCCGACAGCCACTCGTCGCCGTGTTTGCGCAACGCGCGAATCGCGGTCGGGGAGACACCGAAGACGCTCAACCCGTGTCTGTCGATCATCTCCCAGTACCGGTCCGGCTCCGGGTAGTCCGGCGCACCCTCGTAGATGAAGATCGTGCCGCCGAAGACGTGGTTGCCGATCAGCGTCCACGGCCCCATCATCCAGCCGATATCCGACACCCAGAAGAATCGATCAGAGGGCTTGTGATCGAACGAGAAGTACAGCTCTTTGGCCGGCTGGACGAGGCCGCCGGCGTGGGTGTGGACGATCCCCTTCGGCTTGCCGGTCGTCCCCGAGGAGTACAGTAGCATCGACTCCTGGTCCGAGGGGAGTGATTTCGTCTCGTAGCTGTCGTCGGCGGTCGCGACCGAGTCCGTCCACCACTCGTCGCGGCCCTCCGTCATCGGAATCTCCGCCCCCAGCCGGTCGAAGACGATCACGTCCTCGACGTGGCCGGCCTCCGCGATTGCCTCGTCGGCCTGGGACTTGAGCGTGATCTCCTCGCCCCGGCGGTAGAAGCCGTCGCCGGTGAACAGCACCGAACACCCCGCGTCAGCGATCCGGGTCGCGGTCGCGTCGACGCCGAACCCGGAGAAGATCGGGACGGCAATCGCACCGGCCTTGAAACAGCCGTAGAGAATCGAGACGATCTCCGGGACCATCGGCATGTACAGCCCCACCGTGTCCCCGGTCTCGATCCCCTTCGATTCCAGCGTGTTGGCGACCTGGTTCGCCTGGCGGTGGAGTTCGTGGTACGTGACTTCGCGAACCTCGCCGTCTTCGCCCTCCCAGATGGTCGCGACCTTGTTCCGGGTCTCGGCGGTCGGATCGGCGTGTCTGTCGACGACGTTGTGAGCGATATTCAGTTCCCCCCCGACGTACCACTCGGCGAACTGCGGCCCGTCGCTGTCGTCGCGGACGGTCTCGTACGGCTGGTCGAACTCGATGCCGAGCGTGTCGACAATCTCGTCCCAGAACCAGTCCAGACCGGAGGCCTCGACGCCCTCGACGTCGGTCGTCGACCGGCGGTGTAGCTCCTCGTAGTCGTCGATCCCGTGCCGTTGCATGAACTGCCAGATGTTGCTCTCCTCGACGAAGGACTCCTCGGGATCGTAGACGACCTCGTCCGTTCCCGTCAGTGAGTCTGACATGAGTGTGACTCACAACCGGAGACGACAAAAAGCGTCGGGTTAACTCGACTCAGACCATCCCGAACAGCGGCAGCGCGAGTCCGCCGAACCACGCGAGCAACCCGGCGGCGATGAGCACGCCGCGTTCCTCGTCAATCGCTTCGGGGTCGTCGCTCACTTCGCGGGCGACACCCAGCGCGAGGACGCCGAGCGTGAGCGCGAGACCGAACCGGTGCAGAAACACCTGCACCGGGACGACGCCGAGTCCGACCCACATCGTGTCGGCCGCGAGTGCGGCGACGAGTCCGAACACCGCGAAGCCGAAGGCGGGAAGCGGGCTGAGCCGTCTGGCGAGGACGGCGACGACCGCTGGCGGTCCCAGCGCCAGGATCGGATACGCCACACCGGCGAACACCTGGGGGTACGTCTCGGTGAAGGTGTTTTCGAGAGCGAGCGCAAACGCTCGCGTCCCGACGACCGTAACGACGAGTCCGGCCGCGAGCACGAACCCGGCCCAGTTCGTCCGTGCCCACGAACCGAAGTTCCGGGTCAGCGACCACACGGCGCGGCGCGTGCTGGCAGAGACGACACTCCCCAGCGCGAATACCCCGAACAGTGCCGTCGGGATCAGCGCTCCGAGATGGATGGATACCGTCCAGCCGTCCGTCCAGCGTCCGCGGGTTCCGAAGTACTCGCGGCTGACCCGGTCGACGAACGGCTGGTCGAGAAACTCGTCTTCGAGCATCTGTCCGGAGTCCTCGATATCGACGACGTTGTGCCGGAGTTGGAAGAAATCGAAATACTCCCGGTGGATCTGGATGGCGGTGTACTCGCCGTCAGGATCTTCGTACGCCCGAATGTGTTGTCGTTCGCCCATGTAGTTCCCCTCGTGGAGTTGGTAGCTCTCCCTGAGCCACCTGCCGCCGCCGTCGTCCTGGATGTAGATGTACCGCGGCGACCCACTCGCGTCGTTCCAGTCGAGTTCGCTGTCTTCGATGTCGATCTGGTAGGTCTCGTTGCCCGCCTCGGACTCCTCCGCGGGTAGTTCCTCGAACCCGAGGTCGGAGCGGTCTGTCAGTGCTGTCCGCACGTCGCCGGGGTCGCCGTGGATGACGACGTTGATCGGCAGTGTGCGCCCGCTCGTCGAGCGTCGCTTGCTGGTGTACGGGTAGAGTTTCGAGACGTTGTCCGCCGGCTGAACGAGTTTCGGGTCGGGGGGGCTCGACGTGTCCGGTGTCGATTCGGTCGGGGGATCCACTGCGCTCGCGCCCGCGTACGAGAGGGCGACGAGACAGAGGGCGGCGAAGACGAGGCCGACTAAAACGCGGCGGCGCGACATACCAACAGGACGGCAGCTAGACGACAAGAGCGTTGTGGTCGTCCACGCCAGCGGCCAACCCGGTCATCTTTAGTATCCAAGTGTCGTAGACGCGGATAACTGATGACGGAGGATTTCTACGATATCCTCGGCGTCTCGCGGGACGCCTCCGAGGAGGAAATCGAGAGCGCGTACCGCGAGGCAGTCCGGGAGTATCACCCGGACGTGAGCGACGACCCGGACGCCGAGGAGAAGTTCAAGAAGGCAAAGAAAGCAAAGGAGGTGTTGACCGACGACGAGAAACGCCGCATGTACGATCAGATGGGCCACGAGCAGTTCGTCGAGGCCGAGAAACGCGGCGCGACTGACGCCGGGGACGGTCGCGGCCGCGGCGGCGACCCCTTCGGGGGCGCCGGTGGCGGCGGGTTCGGCAACATGCAGGATATCTTCGACCAGTTCTTCGGCGGCGGCTCCGGCGGCGGCTCTCGTCGCGGGCAGGATCTCAAGACCAAACTGACGATCGACCTCGAAACGGCGTACCACGGGACCGAAAAGGAGCTAACGGTCACCCGGCCCGAGACCTGCGACGACTGCAACGGCCGCGGCCACCCGCCCGGCACGGACTCGCGGACCTGTCCGGAGTGCAACGGCCGCGGCGAGAAGACGCGGGTGCAGGAGACCGCCTTCGGTCGGATGCAACAGCGGACGACCTGCCGGCGCTGCGAGGGCGAGGGGACGATCTACGAGCAGCGCTGTCAGACCTGCCGCGGCGACGGCATCGTCCAGAACGAGACGACACTCGCCGTCGAGATTCCGGCCGGGATCCAGAGCGGCCAGACGCTCCGCATGCGCGGCGAGGGCGCACCGGGGGACCACGGCGCTCGCAACGGCGACCTGCTCGTCGAGATCGAGGTCGAGGACCACCCCGAGTTCGAGCGCGAGGGCGCGGATCTCCAGACCCGGAAGGCGATCTCGTTCCCGCAGGCGGTCTTCGGGGACACGGTCGAACTCGAAACGCTCGACGGCGTCGTCGAGTTCGATGTTCCCGCCGGCACGCAGAGCGGCGAGACCTTCCGTCTGGAAGGGAAGGGAATGCCCCGCCCGCAGCGGCGCGGACAGGGAGATCTGTTCGTCAAGGTCCAGGTCGTCACGCCGGAGTCGCTCAACGAGGAGCAGCGCGAGGCTCTGGAGGCGTTTGCCGACGCCGGCGGCGAGGACATCGAGGTAGAGCAGGGCTTTTTTGATCGGCTCCGTAACTCCTTCTAGATGGAGACTCTCAAAGACCTCGTCGCGGAGTGTCGCGACGCCTCGGGGACCGTCATCGAGACGCCGACCCGTACCGCCCCCTACACCTACGACGATTTCGTCCCGAACGCCTGGAAATCCGGCAACCTGCTCGGCCACTACGGCGTCCATCCCGGCGCCCCCGTGACGGTCGTCGCCGGCCCCAAGGACGCGGACGCCTCGGAGACAGGCCGCCGCGTCGACGCCGCCGATCCGCTCCTCGCGGCAATCGGGGCGACGCTGGTCGGCGCGACCGTCGAACTCGAACCGCAGGAGCCGGTCGACTCCCGGGCGCTCGTCCTTCCCGCAGGCTGGACCGAACGGTACGATCTGACGCCACAGTGCACACAGATCGCCTACGGCGGCCCGCCAGAGGAGGCCGACGTGGTCCACTTCGAGCAGGAGATGTGGAGCGAGAATCCGATCGAGCCGCCGGAGCGAGTCGCGCCCGACGACTCCGCCGTCGTCGACAGCGACGAGGAGTACAGCCACGCGGACCTGCTCTCCGTCGCGACCGATCTCCTCGAAGAACACGGACTCGACGCCGAAAGCACGGTCGTCCTCGACACACCAGTGGTCGAACCCGGAGCCTTCGTTCCGTTTCTCGCCGCGCTGGCCGCCGAGGCGACGCTCGAACTGGCACAGGTCGACAGCGGGTCGATAGAGGGAGATCTGGTCGTGAGCGAGGACCCGGCGGGGGAGAACGAAGTGAGCGTCTCCGGACTTACAGCCCGCTTGCGCGATACTCGCCGTGCTTGACGCCGATTGCGAAGACGATTGCTGCGAAGACGAACATCGACGGCGTGACCATCATCAGCGTCGTCTGTGTCGTCATTCCGATGGGAGCGAAGATCAGCCCGGCGGTACCGGCCACGATTATCGCGAGGACGATACCGGCCGAGACGGGGAAGTTGAGTTCCATACGCGACAGTAGGCGTTCATAATAAAAAGCCTTCAGAAAACGGTGAGATGTTTACCCGGGGTCACCGCCCGGGCGGGGTCTCACCCGAGGAAGTCTCTCCCGTCATCTCGAATTCGAGCGGACGGGGAGTGGGTTACTCGCCCGTGGGGCGGATCAGATCCGCCAGCGAGACGAGCAGACCCAGGATCCAGCCGATGGGGAACGAGAAGACGAACCAGATGATGACGTGGTGGGCCTCCTGGCGGTCGAACCGGCCGAGTTGCTCCTGCACGAAGTCGGGGCTGGCGAAGAACAGATCCCGTGCGAGTTCGTCGCTACGGGCGATGATGAGGTCTTCGAGCACGGGGTGAAACAGCGCCGCGACGACCGGCGGCAGAAACAGCGCCGTCATCGCGAACGGGTAGGCGAGAAACACCGTCGTTCCGCGGCCACCGAGCTGCCAACAGCCGAACGACAGCGCCGAGGAGACGACTGCGACGGCTCCCGCGGCTCCGATTGCGATTATCTCGACGGTGCTGAACGTGCTCTGGAAGCCGAACCAGATCAGCGCGACCAGTCCGCCCCACAGGAGGACGAACACCCCGATGACCCCGAGGAGTCCGATCCGCGCCGCCGTGACGTTTAGCTTGCGGGCCTGGAATCGGACGAAGTATCCGGCCAGCAACAGCGGGTAGGAGAGACCGACGATCAGCACGCCGAAAAGCGAGACGAGGCGATACACCGCCAGTTTCCACGTCTCCTCGGGTTCGTACTTTCCGAGGACCGTGTCTTCGGCGTTTCGCTGGCGCGGATAGAACAGCTCCATCCACGTCTCGTGCAGCAGCGTCAGATCGTATTTGATCGCATCAGCGATACCGCGGTTCCCGGCTGCCATACCCGTCAGTTTGACTCCGGCCGGTATATGTTTTCGTACTCGTGGCGCTCACCACGACGCGGGGGCGAAGTCGGGATGGACCTGCCGCTCCCGGCGTTCGATGGCGTCGATCCGCTCGATCTCGTCGTCGCTCAGCTCCAGCGTCCGGCTCTCCCAGTTGTCCCGGATGTGGGCCTCTCCGGTGGCTTTCGGAATCGCCGTGATGTCGTGTTCGCGCAGCCAGGCGAGCGCGACCTGAGCCTCGCTCACGCCGTGGTCGTCGGCAATCTCCCCGAGGGTCGGATCCGAGAAGATCTCCGTCCGGGCCAGCGGCGAGTACGCGACCAGTTCGATATCGTTCTCCGCGGCGTACGAGCGCAGTTCCTCCTGCTGGAGGTACGGATGGATCTCGATCTGGTTCGCGAAAATCGGGGCGTCGAGAATCTCCGCAGCCTCGTCGATGTGCTCGGGCTCGAAGTTGGAGACGCCAATCCGCTCGATTGTTCCTTCGTCGTACAACTGGTCGAACGCCGCCAGCGTCTCCTCCGGTTCGTACTCCCGTGCCGGCCAGTGGATGTACAGCAGGTCCAGGTAGTCGGTCCCCAGACGGTCGAGGCTCTTCCGCGTCGTCTCGAGCACGTCGTCGTGAGAGAGGTTGCTGATCCAGACCTTGGTCGCCAGGAAGATATCCTCGCGGTCGACGTCTGCCGCCGCGATGCCGTCGCCGACGGCGTCTTCGTTGCCGTACGCCTGGGCCGTATCGATGTGTCGATAGCCCATGTTGAGGGCCGTCTCGACGCTGTCGGCGCACTCCGCAGCGTCGTCGTTTTGCCACGTTCCGAGACCGAGCATCGGCATGCCTGAAGCGGTTGGGACGCTCATATCAAACGGTGGGGGCGTCAGCGGAATATGCGTTTGGAAATCCGAGTTCGATGCCAGCAGGCTGACCAGTGACTGGCGTCTCCGTCACCGGGGGACGAGCCCGGCTGTGAGAACCGCCGCGGCCACTACGGAGAGGGCTCAGTGCGAGCACTCACCAGGAGATGGGGAACGATGACCCCGACGAAGAAGACGATGCCGAAGATGACCTCCGAAGAGAGCGCTGTTTCTGCACTGAGGACGAACAACAGCCCCATCGCAGTCAGGACGCAGGCCGCGATGATCCCGTTCTCCTCGGTCACCAGCCCCTCGCGTCGGATGGCCGTTCCCAGCGAGAGGACGACGAGTAACAGGATGCTGACGAGCGCGGCGACGACTAGCTCGAGAGAGCCCGTGAACAGGCTGACGAGGAGGGCAACACCGGTAACGACGTACGTCACTCCGAGCAGCAGGTCCCAGGTCGAACCCCGGAGAATCGCAGAGACGGCGGAGTCGGCGTTTCTGTCGGGCACGTTCCGACACCGAGGAGCGAGAAGAAAGTTGTTTGTCAAACAAATCTGACAGGACGGTCACGGGCGGAGAGTGTCGCCCGGCGGTGGTCAGTATTTGGGTTCTGCGCCGGTAATCTCGTAGACCTCGTCCATGAGTTCGTCGCGCTTGGCCTGCCAGGCCTCGAACTCCGACGGCGTCGTCGGGTACTCGTCGTAGATAGATTTGAGTTCGGAGGCGAGGTTGCTCACCTGATAGCCCTCGTAGAGGACGTTCCAGTGGCCGCGGGTCTCGAAGGCGGTGACCAGTCCCGTCTTGAGTTTATCGAGGACGCCGAGTGTCGTCTCGCCTTTCTTCCCCATCAGGTCGATCAGCATCTGGCCGGGCAGGGCCGTCACCACGTCGGTCAGTTCGTCGACCTCGTGGGCCGTCCCGAAGATGTTGTACAGGTCCATCGCGGCGAATCGCTTCCCGAAGTCGGTCTGGACGCGCCGGTTGTACTCCCACAGCGCGGACTCGCTCAGATCGCCGTCTGCGATCGCTTCGGCGGCGATTTCGGCCGCCCAGTGGCCGGCCTTCGCCGCGCCGGGAATACCGCCTCCTGTAGTCGGGTTGACGTGGCCGGCGGCGTCACCGACGGACATGAACCCGGGTGCGACGGCGGAGTCGTACGGCCGGCGGGTCGGCAACGCGGCCCCGAGTTTGTCCTTGACCTCGGCGTTTCGGAACTCGGGCTGGTTCTGGAGGTCCTTTTTGAGCACGTCCACCAGCGGCATCGGTGGCTGGTCCATCTGAAAGCCCAGTCCGGCGTTGATCTCGCGGTCGGTTCGCGGGAAGTACCAGAGATAGCCGAGTTCCTCGGTCGGCTTGAACACGATTGCGTCGTCGTACTCGACCGGCTGCTCGGTCTCGATGACCTCTCGGTAGGCCGAACAGAACTGGGAGTAGTCGACGTTCGTGTCGTAGTTCGTCCCGGCGAAATCGACCTTGTCCTGCAGAAGCGAGAGAGCGCCGGCGGCATCGATCACGATATCTGCCTCGTATTCGACGTAGTCGCCCTCGCGAATCCCTTCGACGCCGGTCACTCGGCCGTTCTGAGTCACGTCCTGAACGACCGTGTCGAAGTGGATATCGGCGCCCGCCCGCTCGGCCTCTTCGAGTAACACCTCGCCGTAGCGTTTGCGGTCGACGACGGCGCCGGACTCGCCCTCGAAAGGGATATCGTAGTTGTCGCCCTTCGGATTGATAAAGTGCGCTCGCTGGATGTTCTCGTTCGTGAAAGATTCTTCCCGGAGATACTCGCGGTCGATCACGTCCGGGAACGTGCTCTTGCCCTTGATGGCGTCACCGCAGGCGATGTGGCCGCCGTCCTCCTCGCTTTTCCGTTCGAGGAGGACGACATCGAGCCCGTCCTGTGCGGCCGTCGCGGCGGCGAAACAACCGGCAGTGCCGCCGCCAACGACGACGATATCGCGGGTTTCCGTTGTCATCACTGACCGTCTTGTACCCTGGCTCATAAAAAACCCCAATATCTCCATCGGGGATCCTGACCGGCTCAACTGGTCGGATTCGGGCGGTTGCCGCCGACCGACAGGATGAAGGGGAGACCGGGCAGACAGGAGAGACAAGATGCTCAGGCGAGGGGCCGGTCGAATCGCCGCCGTCGATGCGATGCCGACAGCCGTCCGTGCCGTGTTCGGCTACTACGCCGACACGGGAGCGTTCGACGCGGGTAGTCTCGGCTTGAAGCGACGCGTCGACGCACGGGTCGAGGAGATGATCGAGACGGCGTTCGCCGAGGTCGAGGCGGCTATCGCCGAGGAGTTCGGGTACGACTTCGTCCAGTTCTCCTACGACACCAAACTCGTCCTCCCGGCCAAACTCACGCTCGGCTACCTCTATCGACGGCTCGACGACGCGCAACACCGCGAGGCAGAGGCCGTGACTCGGCTGGCCGTCGAGGCGCTGATCGACGGCGACATGCGCGACGCGCTGAACGACGCCGAGTACGGGGATTTCGGCGTCGACTTTCCGACCGCTGAGGCGGACCGCGAACGGATCGCAGAGATCGCACAGTCGGTACTGCAACGCCGTGTCGACGAGCAGTTCGAGTCCTATCCCGACGAACTCAGGGAGTACTACGACTGGGCCGTCGAGATCTCGGAGGCACACCAGGAGGAAGACGAGGAGTTTCGCAACCTGATGAGTCGGGCGCGAGCGGGCGAGGAGGCCGCCCGGGAGGCGATCCGCGACCGGTACAAGTACGGCACCTTCGAGGAGGATCCGACGGTGTTCAGCGCCGAGGAACTCGAACTCCCGTATCTGAAGACCCAATACGACCGGGTGGGCGTCATCTACGACGGGATGATCGAGATGTACCGGGCGGCCGGGTTCGATATCGAACCCGCGTTCAAGCGGTCGATCGTGCTGGCGATCATCGGGGCGCAAATCTGGCTCGACGATCTCGACGACTACGAGGTCGACCTCGCGGACGGCCAGCTAACGCCGGTGACGGCGGAGTATCTTCTCGCAGACTCCGGCCCCGAGGCGAAGGCCGCCGTGATCGAGATCAGCGAGTCCTATCTGAACCGTGCCCGACAGCAGGCCACCGCGGTCGACTCGACGCTGACCGGCATCGCGACCGAGTACATCCACCGCGACGGCGATCCGAGCGTCCTGCCGCGGAGGCTCCCGGAGTGACCGGCCCGAAGTGGACACGTTTTTACCGACCAGCGCGGACGTGTGAACCAAGAGATGTCGCTGACACAGTTCGCGAAACGGTTCGAGTCGGCCGCCTCGCTGCTCTCGATTGCCGGCCGGACATTGCTGGGGCTGGAGACGAACCCCGTTCCGGGCGAGTGGACCCACATCACCAAGGTCGACCCGGAGGGTGAGAAGCGGCTGCCGCTGCTCTTTCCGAGCTATCTCTCGCACACGAGCGCCGTCTCGGTGGGCGGGTCACAGGACGTGACCGACGAGAACACCGAACAGACCTTCGAGTTGCTCACCGACAGCGGCGTGACCGCCTTTCACGAACCGAGCGAGGCGACCCACGTGACCGAGAAGACGCGCGACCACGCCAACTTCCTGGCCGTCCCCGAGGTGCTCAACGGCGACAGCGAGTCGCTCGTCGGAACGCTCGGCAAGGGTATCGACTACGTCCGGGAGGATCTCGGTCCGGAGATTCTCGAACAGAAGACCGGACTGCCGCTTTCGGAGTTCCTGGGCGACCGCGCCGGTGATTTCGTCGCCGGCATGATGATGGACGAAGCCGTCTTCGAGGCGTACATCATCATGAACGTCGACAGCGCCGCCGCCCGGGAGGCGAACGTCACCGAGGAGGACCTGCTGAGCCCGCAGGAGGCCAAAGAGCGCGCGCTCGCCGCACAGCACCACCTCGAAAGCGAGATCATCTACCTCGAATACTCGGGGACGTTCGGCGGTGACGAGGCCGTCGAGATGCTCGAAGCCATCGACGACGGGGTCACCTGGTCGCAGATCTGGTACGGCGGCGGCCTCGACAACAGCGAGAACGCCCAGCGCGTTCTCGACGCGGGTGCAGACGCGGTCGTCGTCGGGGACGCCTTCCACCGGGTGGCGGAACTGGAGGCCGAACTGTTCGACCGGGCCCGCGAGGAGTTCGACGGCGACGCCTCCGCCGAGCAGTTGCAGTCCTGGGTGGACGAGACCGTCGATATCGAGGACAGCGAAGCCGTCAACTACCTGTCGACGATCCCGGAGGTCACGGAGCCGGAACAGCGGGCAATCGAGTACCTCGCCGCCGGCCTCGAGTTCGGACTCGCGGTGGCGGACGTGGCCGAAGAGCTCTCCGACCCGACTCCCTCGGAGATCAGAACGGCCGTCTCCGACCGGCAGTTCGCCGTCGAATCGACGTTCCGTGCGATTCCCGGAGCGGACGCGAACGGGATGGTCGAGGAGTTCGCCGGGGGACTGCTCGCGGACCACTTCGACCTGGAGATGCCCGAACGAGCCGTCGCGGCACACTTCGGGATCGACCTCTGAGTGGCCCGGCCGACTCGTTCTGATCGAGAGCGGTTCCCCGCCGCGAACTGCACTGTCGCGTCGACTCACCACTGGTGCTGTCCCGGGTGCCGGCCGAGATACATCGGATCGCGGATAATGAACGACAGTTGTCACTTATCCGCAGGTAGTACCGTGTTACCACGAGACAAAACAGGGATGTGAGCGGTGAACACACCAGTTGGACCGGGTTTCAGATCGGCGTTGTCTCCGGAAATTTGGCCGAATCGGGTGTCGTAACGCTAAAGAGCTAATCTCACCATCTATAAGGTAAGATGAACAACGCACGTTTCCGTTCGGGGAGGTGGTGCTGTGGGTGTTGAGATTCGCGAGTCACCCGTTTCGGATGCGGAATTTCGGGAGATGGAACAGTTCGTCCACGATTATCTGGCCGCGAGCGTACAGGCCGAGGAGGAAGGTGGACGAATGCGATGGTATCCGTGGCACTCCGCGGAGTACCGGTTCAATCACATCCGTAACGTGGTCGAACTCGCCGAGGAGATTGCACAGCGAGAGGGCGCGAACACCGATATAACCCGTGTTGCAGCGCTGTTTCACGATATCGCCAAACTCGAAGTCGATCAGGATATCCACGCCGAGGAGGGGGCTCGCATCGCCCGCGAGTATCTGGAGATCCAGACGGACTACCCCGACTCGTTCGTCGATCAGGTCTGTTCGGCGGTCGAGGATCACTCCTACCAGGGAGATATCGACGACCTGCCGCTGGAAACACAGTGTCTGATCGAGGCGGATATCCTCGACAAGGTCGGCGCGAACGGCGCGGCGCTCATGCTCTTACGGATGGGTTACGAGTCCCGGACGCACATGGACAGCGCCGAGATGGTGGGCCGCGTGCTGGAACGCGGCGAGGAGGCCAAAAAGCGGGTGCGGAGCCAGACCGCGACGGATATCGCACACCGTCGACTCAAGCGGGTTCGGTGGTTCAGGGAGTGGCTCGAAGACGAGATTGCGGGTATCGAGTTCGAGGCCTAGACCAGCGTCGAGAGCCCGTCGATCACGAAGAGCACGCCCGCCCCGACGAGGACCAGACCGCTGACGACAGCCACGGCCGGTGCGAGGCGGTCGACCCGGTTGCGACCCGTCACGAGCGCGGCGGGAAAGCCGACGATCCAGACGACGATGCCGCCGAACAGTCCCCCGACCAGCAACGGGCTCCCCGTTTCGACGACGACCAGACCGGCCAGGGCGTCTCCGACCAGCGGGAGCACGCTCAGAACGTCGAGCGTCCCCGAGGAGAGCAGGCCGACGCCGACCGTGAGCCAGAACAGGATCTGATAGGGGTTCGTGATCGCGAGGACGAAGGCCTTGAGAAATCCTCTGTTGGGGCCGCCGTCGGACTCGCCGGTCAGCGTCTCGCCGACGCTTGCGAGCGCGCCGTAGCCGAAGTACAGCATCAACACGCCGCCGACCGCGACCATGGCTGCCCGGACGCGGGGGGCGGCCTCGATGACGGCGACCAGACCGGCGAGCGCGAGCAGGAAGAAGACGAAATCCGCGACCATCGCGCCGAGTCCGGCGCGGAATCCCGCACCCCAGCCGCGACGGACGCTCTCCTCGGCGATAATCGCGTTCATCGGTCCCGGTGGGGCCGCCAGCGCGAGGCCGAACAGAACGCCGGCACCGACGGTCAGTACGGCGGTTCCGACCATCGCCCGCGGCTTGGGCACCGCGGATCATAAACGTAGCTGTCCGGCGAACCCAACCGACTCTGCTCCCGGGAAAATTCTCGCCCCGTCGTCGTTCAGGCCGTGCGCGACCCCGACACTGTCTGATTTCTCTCGGACCTACCGGCCGGTAGCCGCCGATCATCTGACGCATTTTATAATCGTCCAACACGTATTCAGGTTCGGTATCATGGGACACGTCCGTCGGATCGCGGGGGCGGCCGCGGCTGGTGGGGCAGTCGTCGCCGGACTCGCCGAACCCGCCGCCGCACACGTCGATTACGTCACAGACGAGGACGCCGCCGGGTCGGCCCGGGAGCTGTTCGCCGCGGTCTTCTCGGATCCGGTGAGCGTCGCGGTGCTTCTGTTCGGGAGCCTCGCCGTGCTCGGACTCGCCGTCGGCTATCTCAGGTTCGCGGGCTCGCTCCGGGACATCACCGTCGCCCGCCGGACGCTGCAGTCCTACCAGCCGTATCTCCCGTGGATGCTTCGGCTGTCGGTCGGACTCCCGCTGGTCGGCGCGGGGTTTGCGGGCTACCTCTTTACGCCGGTTGTCGGAGCCGATGCTCGGCTGCTGCAGGTCGGCATCGGGTTTCTGCTGCTGTTCGGTCTCGGTACTCGAATCGTGGCCGCCCTCGGGCTGGTTACCTATCTCGGCGCACTGTTTACGGTCGGGACGCCGATGCTGTTGGCCAGCGAGTACATCGCCGGCTTTCTCGCGATTCTCGTCGTCGGTCCCGGCCAGCCGAGCGCCGACCTGATGCTTCGGCGGCTGGTCGTCACCGACGGGACGCTACTGAGCCGGTTCCGCGGGATCAGGACGGTCGGTGGATTGCTCACAGACGCCGGGATCGAGCGCGGGGCTGCCCCAGTTCTGTTGCGGCTCTTTCTCGGGCTCAACTTCCTCTATCTCGGAATCGCGCAGAAGTGGCTCGAACCCGCCTCGGCGCTGGCCGTCGTAGAGAAGTACAACCTCGTCGCCGTCGTCCCCGTCTCGCCGGAACTGTGGGTGTTCGGGGCGGGACTCGTCGAAGCAGCCGTCGGGGTCGCCTTCGTAACCGGGACGTTCACCCGCGGAGCCGCGGCCACCGGATTCGTGCTCCTGACGACGACGCTGTTCGGTCTACCCGACGATCCTGTGCTCGCACACATCACGCTGTTCGGGCTGTCCTCGGCGCTGCTGATCACCGGCAGCGGTCGCTTCTCACTCGACAGTACGATCCTGCCGGCGCTGGGGCACCGGCTCGATCCGGAACAACAGCCCGCTGCCGACTGAGTGCGACAGACGTGCCGCGGCGGTGCTTACGACCGGCAGACCGAGTAGCCGTCGTCCTCGACGCCGATGATCGCCCACTCGTACTCGGGATCGGCGAGTTCGAGTCTCTCCTCCAGCGCAGAAACCGTGTCCGCGTGCGTGACGAAACACCGGAGCTCCCCCGAACTCGGCGGTTCGGCCGGTTCGGCCATCGGTGTGACCTGTACGACCCGCCACTTCCGTTGGGCCTGCATCTCGGCCCCTTCCGGCGTGACCTCGTAGCCCAGGTCGGTGAAGATCGATTCCGCCTCCTTCTGTAGTGAGGTGCTCACGGCACTCATTCGGTATGTCATACCACCCCAAACATCATAAACGTATCCACTGCTCGAATAGTTGACAACTCACTCGTGAGCGGAGTCCCACTCCTCGGCTTTCGTCCGGTTGCTGCACTCGTTGCACTGGACGCGGCCCATCGAGTCGACGGCGCTGTCGGCCGTTTCGCAGTGTCCGCAGAAAAAGCCCCATCGAGTCTCGGCGTCCTGGTCGGCGTAGACGACGAAGAAGGGGCCTTTCTGTCCGCGCTTCCCCGCGGTCCGGTCGACGAACAGCGATTGGTCGTTCGGGCCAGTGATTCGGTCCATACACGCACATCACAGTCGAGCGACAAAGACGCATTGGGTCGAGCCGACACGCTCAGGTGCCCCCGGATGGAAACACCCGGTGAATGACACAGGTCGTCGTCCCGGTCAGATACCCACTCAGCGAGCACTCGCGGGAGACCCTCGAAGAGGCGATCCGGATCGCGTCCGAGGAGGATGCCTCGCTGACGATCCTGCACATCAACCTCTATCAGAGCGCGAACCAGGTGACGAGAAGCCAACTCAAATCCACCGTCGAGGACGAGTTCGGCACGCTCCCGAACGTCCGCTACTCGGTGAGGAAAGGGCTGCTCGTCGAGCAGTCGATTCTCGAGGAGGTCGCCGCGGAGGAAGCGGATATCGTCGTCATCGGAAAGAAACAGGTCAGCCGCTGGCGGGAGATGATCCGACGGCTCACCGACGATCCGGATATCGAGTCCTTTCTGCGGGGTCGGGTCGACTGCCGGGTCGTCACCGTCGGGTAACACCGCAGTATTGGCGGGGTACATAAACCAGCCCGGATATCTGTGGTGCATCCTGGGGTGAGAGCAACCGGTAGAGACGAGTACAATGAGTTCACGGCAAGGCGGCCGATTCCGACGTTCCCCCCAGCGACAGACCGAACAGACCATCGACGACGAGACGGAGATTTCGACGCTGATGGGCGCACTGGAGGACAGCGACTGTCGCGCGATCCTCGAAGCGGCGAGCGACCGGGCGCTCTCGGCGAGTGAACTCTGTGAGATCTGTGATCTCCCGTCCTCGACGGCCTACCGGAAGGTCGACCAGTTGACCGAGGCGGGACTGCTCGAGGAGTCCGTTCGCCTCTGTACGAACGGATCCCACACCAGCGAGTATAGCCTCGCAGTGGCCGATCTAGAGATCGATCTCCAGGGCGGGGTCGAACTGACGATGACAGAGGGTGCGGCCCCGCCAGCGGCGGCCGACTAAACCCCCGACGGCGGCCACCCGGATGGATGGGATTTTTGTTCGCCGGCACCGTCGCTCCTCAGTATGCGCGTCGCGCTCGTTGCGATGGAGACGGCACAGCAGGTCGATAGCGCCGGCGCGCGACGGTTCGAGCGGATTGGCCGCCTGCTCGCGGATCGCGGCCACGAGGTGACGGTCTTCTGCGGCCAGTGGTGGGACAGCTACACCGACGAGTGGACCGTCGGCGGTCTCCGGTACCGCGGGGTGACCCTCGGAAGCGCACTCGCCTCGTTCTGCGTGCGTCTCCCCGCACTACTCGGAGCGTACGATCCCGACATCGTCCACGTCCGTCCGGTACCCGGCGAGCAGGTGCTCGCCGCGGCCGCCGGGAGCCGACTCGCCCGAGCGCCGCTGTTCGCGGAGTGGTTCGGCGACGAGCAACTGTCCGAGCGGCGTCGGACGTGGGCGGCGACGGCCCCTACTCGCGCGGTAACGCCGTCGCAGTTGGTCCGGACGCGGATCCGCGAGTACGGTGCCACGGAGGAGCAGACGATGGTGATCCCCGAGAGTATCGACACCGAGCGAATCGAGGCGGTCGACCCGGCCGAGGGGATCGATATCGTGTACGCACACCGACTCGACGAGAGCGCGAACATCGAGGATTTCCTGCTGGGGATGGCGGAGTTGCGCGAACGGGACTGGACGGCGACGATCATCGGGGACGGACCGAAGCGGAGCGACTACGAGCAGGAGGCGGCCGATCTCCGGATCGACGACAGGGTGACGTTCGTGGGTGCCTGCGACCGACAGCGCCGTCTGGAACTGTACCGCGGGGCGCACGCCTTCGTCCAGACCGCATACCGGGAGGAGTTCGCGACGGAGTTGCTGTGGGCGCTGGCCTGTGGCTGTATCGGGATCGTCGAGTACCAGGCGGAGTCCAGCGCGCACGAACTGATCGAAAACTACGAGCGGAGCTACCGCGTCACCGACCCCCAGGAGTTGGCCGACGCTATCGTCGACGCGGGCGGGTTCGAGCACCGGACGCGCGACGACCACTGGGACTCGCACGACCACGGCGTGGTGATCGAACGGTATCTCGACGCCTACCGCGACCTCCGGGGGCAGTGACCCCCGAAATCTCCAGGCGAAACCCCCCACCGTTTCGACTCTGACCCGCTCGCTGTCTTGCAGATCTTCGCTCGGATTTTCACTTTCACTCCGGTCTAGACACCGTTAAGAGTGGTCGACCACTCCAATACACTGAGCCGAAGCGTTCGGGTAGCGGCTGTGCTATCCGGACGTTTGAGAATTATGACACATAAAACAACCTAAAGGAACCCAGAGACAAAACCTATATTTGGGTCCAAACCGAACAGAAGTTCCGTCACAAATGATAGTAATGGGAGCACGCACACGGCGGCGGATCGGCGCAAAACCAGGGGTACGAGGTGGGAGCCAATGAGTAAGGAACTCGCGGCTGACGACCTGTCACTACCGATCAAACGCACAGAAGGAGAGACGCTCGAAGAGCGGCTGACATCGAACGCATACCACAACATCCTACCGGCACGGTATCTGAAGAAAGACGCCGACGGCAACGTTGCCGAGGAGCCGGAGGACCTGTTCGAGCGCGTCGCGAAAAACATCGCGCTGGCCGAGGCGGTCTACGAGGCCGACAACCGAGGCATCGAGATCACCGTCACCCCCGACCAGGTCAAACCCGACCACCCGCGACGGGACGAACTGGCCGAGGAGGTCTTCGGCAAAGGGACGACGACCGGCGACGACGTCGAAACCGTCCTGAACGAGTACAACGTCAACAAGTTCGCCTACGACACCATCGTTCCGGAGCTTCCGGAGGGCGTCCGCGAGCACGTCGAGGAGACCGCAGCGGAGTTCCAGGAACAGATGGAACAGCTCGGCTTCATGCCGAACTCGCCGACGCTGATGAACGCCGGCGACGAACTCCAGCAGCTCAGCGCGTGTTTCGTCGACTCGCCCGCGGACGACATCGACGACATCCACCAGACGGCCAAGGAGGCCGCACAGGTCTTCCAGAGCGGCGGCGGCATGGGCTACGCCTTCTGGAAGCTCCGCCCGTACGGCGACCCCGTCGGGTCGACCGGCGGCATCGCCTCCGGACCGATCACGTTCATGCGCACGTACGACCAGATGTGCGAGACTATCGCACAGGGCGGTGCCCGCCGCGGTGCACAGATGGGCGTCATGCGCGTCTCTCACCCGGACGTGATCCAGTTCATCCACGCCAAGAACAAGGACGTGTCACTGGCGAATACACTGCGACTGAACGATCCCGACGACTTCACGCACACCTCCTTCGCGGAGGCGCTCGAAGAGGCCCGCGATCTGATCGACGACGAGGGTCGCGTCCCGGAACACCTCCGGAACGCCGTCGAGGGCCACCTCTCGAATTTCAACATCTCCGTCGGTATCACCGACGACTTCATGGAGGCCGTCAAGAACGACGAGGAGTTCACCTTCACCAACCCGCGCACCGAGGAGCCGCACATCGCCACCGAGGAGACCGAAGAACTGTACGAGATGTTCGGACTCGGTGAGTACGTCGAGGCCGGCGAAGTGCTCTCCGTGCCCGCCCGCGAGATCTGGGACGACATCGTCCAGGGCGCACACGAGAACGGCGAACCCGGCGTCGTCTACCTCGAACGGATCAACAAGAAACACTCCTTCGACGTGGAGGAGCACCCGGATCACGAGATCCTGGCGACGAACCCCTGCGGCGAGCAGCCCCTGGAGGAGTACGAGGCCTGTAACCTCGGCCACATCAACCTCTCGACGCTGGCCGCGACGAACGCTCCCGACTGGCGTGTCTGGTCGGAGCGACACGCCGACGAGTACGACAGCCAGGAGGCGGCCATCGGGGCGTTCCTCGAAGAGGCGATCGACTGGGAGGAGTTCGACCGCCGGATCGAACTCGGCACGCGCTTTCTCGAAAACGTCGTCACGATGTCCGATTTCCCGGTCGACGAGATCGAGGAGACGGTCCGGGAGATGCGCAAGATCGGACTGGGCATCATGGGGCTGGCTCAGCTGTACGTCCAGCTCGGCATGCGGTACGGCAGCGACGAGGCCAACGAGACGGCCCGTCAGCTGATGACCCATATCAACCACGAATCGAAACAGACCAGCCACGAACTCGCGGAGGAGCGCGGCACATTCGGCGAGTGGGAGAAATCGAAGTACGCAGATCCCACCGAGTACCGCGAGTGGTTCGAGCACCACACCGGGCTGGACGCCGACGAGTGGGAAGACGGCTTCCCGATCCGCAACCACAACACGACGACCATCGCGCCGACGGGCACGACCAGCATGGTCGGCAACACCACCGGCGGCTGTGAGCCCATCTACAACGTCGCCTACTACAAGAACGTCTCCGACGACGTGCAGGGCGACGAGATGCTCGTCGAGTTCGACGACTACTTCCTCCGCACGCTGGAGGAGAACGGGATCGACGTCGACGCGGTCAAGGAGGAGGCCCAAGAGCAGATGGCCAACAACGAGTTCGACGGCGTCGACGGCCTGACGACGGTGCCCGATGCGATCGGTGAACTGTTCGTCACGACGGGTGACCTCTCCGCCAAGGAACACGCCGGCGTCCAGACGGCCTGCCAGCAGGGTGTCGACTCCGCCATCTCGAAGACGGTCAACGCCCCGAACGACTCGACGGTCGAAGACGCAAAGGAGGTCTTCGAGTACATCTACGACCACGGCGGCAAGGGCGTCACCTACTACCGCGACGGCACCCGCTCGAAGCAGGTGCTCACCACGCGGGCGCAGAACACGGAGTTCGCCGACATGGACGAGAGCGAACTCATCGAGCAGATCGAAGAGGTCTTCGGCGGCATCGAGGGCTTCCTTGAC
This sequence comes from Halovenus carboxidivorans, assembly GCF_009831575.1. Classification (GTDB taxonomy): domain Archaea; phylum Halobacteriota; class Halobacteria; order Halobacteriales; family Haloarculaceae; genus Halovenus; species Halovenus carboxidivorans. The sequence goes on from NZ_WUUT01000002.1 coordinate 364,427, forward strand.
CACGAGGAGGTCCAGGCCGCCCTCGACCAGCAGGTCGAGGATCTGCTCGCGTCGGCCGACAACGAGCGGGCCTACGCACAGAAACAGAGCCGACCGGACGTGCTCCACGGCATCACCCAGCGCATCGACACGGGCTACGGCAAACTCTACGTCAACATCAACGAGGATCCAAAGGAGGACCGGCCGTTCGAGCTATTCGCCAACATCGGCAACTCCGGCGGCTTCACCGCCTCCTTCACCGAGGCGCTGGCGAAGACGATTTCGACGGCGCTTCGCTCGGGTGTCGATCCGAACGAGATTGCCGACGAACTGCAGGGGATCCGCTCGCCGAAAGTCGCCTGGGACAAAGGCGAGCAGATCCAGTCCATCCCCGACGCGATCGGGACGGCGATGCGACGCTATCTCGACGGCGACGTCGAGCGGGCGTACCCGCAACAGCAGACCCTCGAAGAGACAACCGAGGAGGCCGAATCCGACACCGCGAACGAACGCGTCGAGACCGAACCCGAGACCGACGGCGGTGCCGTCTCGGCGGGTGCGAACGCGGACGCAGGATCGAAGACCGACCAGCAGTCGATCATCGATTCCGGCGAGAGTCCCGAGTGTCCGGACTGTGGCGCGCTCTCGCTGTACTACTCGGAGGGCTGCAAGACCTGCGAGTCCTGCGGCTGGTCCGAGTGCTGAACGAAGGACACTACGGAGCCAACGATGACAGACGACGGCGGTCGGCCGTGTCCGCGCTGTGACGAGCCGATGTACCGCCGCCACTGCAAGTACGTCTGTCCACGACACGGCGTCGTCTACGACTGTTCTGACACCTTTTACTGACGGTCGAGCGAGTTTCCGGACCGGAGGCGCCGGTAGACGGGACCGGCCAGCAGAAGTACGGTCAGTCCGGCGAGCGCGACGATCAGCTCCGGCGGAAGGGCGAACGAGGAGAAATCCAGCGTCCGCATCGACGCGCCGGCGAAGACGGCGACGAAGGCCCACGGCACCTCCCCGACCATCGTGCCGAGCAGGAACGGTCCGGCCGAGACACCCGACAGTCCGGCGGCGTAGGAGATCGGATCGCCGGGAATCGGGGAGAACCGGGCGGCCACGACCCCCCGGAGATCACCGGTGGCAGAGAAGAACTGCTCGGCGGTATCGCTGACGTAGCCGAACAGGCCGATACTGTCGTCGGCGTACCGGCCGAGCAGATACGGCGGGAGCGCGGTCAGCGCCGCGCCGGCAATTGCGAGGCCGAACCCGGCGGCCGGGCCGTAGAGATAGCCCAGCAGGACCGCGACGGAGGTCACTGGCCAGAGGAGAAACGGCCGAACGAGGTAGAGACCGACCAGCGCCGCCGCGAAGAGGAGCGGACGGGAGGCGAGATGTTCGAGCCACACGAGGACGGCCCCGGGCGAGAACAGCACCGCCGCGAGGCCGGCAACGCTCAGCAGGCCCGCGAGCCCGAGAAGTTGTCGCCTCGTCGCAGCGCGCATCATCGGATGACAGGTCCACGTCATCAAACGCTTTGTGGTCCGCGCCCGTTGATCCGGGTGTGACGGAGGACCCGCCAGCCGAACCGGTTCGCGAGCGGATCGAACTCGGCGTCGAACTGCTCGCCCACTGTGAGGACGATCAGATGCCGCTGTCGGACGCGGTCGACCGGATCGAGACGATCACGAGCGATCCGGCGATCACCAGAGAGATCCTCGATACCGCGGAGATGCGCGGGATCATCGACCGGGGCGACGGCGTGATCCACACCAACTCGGGATCGGTTCTCAGTTTCGAGGCCGACGTGGTCGAGCGAGAGGGGGAGTTCACCTGTCGACGCTGCGGGGCCGATATCTCGACGGGCTATTTCGTGACCTTCGAGGCGGGCGAACACGGCCCCTTCGGGTCGTCGTGTATCCGGAAAGTCACCGGGCGAGAGTGATCAGGTCTGGCGGCGGAGCTCCTCGATCAGTTGCTCGATGGTCTCGCGCTGGGTCTGAATCTCCTCGCTCTGCTCGGCGAGTTGCTGCTGTTGGGCCTCGACGGCCTCGGTGAGCGTTTCGACCTGCTCGCGCAACCGTTCGAGTTCCTCGCCGCGGTCCTGCTTGGCGTCGTCGGTGTCCGGGGTCGATGTCGGTCGCCCGCCGCCGGAGGGGTCCGCAGACGGAGCGTCCGTCTCGGCTTCTGCGACGACTGTCGCCCCATCACCCCCGACAGCGGGACTCTCAGTGTCGTCTCCTGCCGTCTCGTGGTCGGACTCGTGGCTGTCGTCATCGTCGTCGCCGACCAGCGGCGAGATGTTCTCGTCGAGGCCGAGTCCACTCTCTCCGGTCGCGTCGGACGGGGAGTCAGTCTCGGCTTGCTGACCGATCTGTTTGTTGAGGGCCTCCAGGGAGTCGACGTCGTGGTAGGCAAACAGCGCGTTCGTCAGCGTCTGTCGGAGCCGGCGGGCCTCGTCGCTGGGAGCCTTGATCCGCTGTGGGCGGCCGCCGACCGAGATGACGACCTGGGTTGCGACGCTGCCCTCCTCGAACTCCAGCCCGGTGACATCCTCGAAGGCGTACTCCTCGAAGTCGGGGTCCCAGACGTACGCGCCGACGTGTTTGAGCAACTGTGAGTCGGTGACGACGAGCGTGAGTTCGCTGAACAGAAAGACGCCGGCGACGGCCTCCTCCTCGTCGATGACGCCGGCGGCCCTGAGCACGCCGGTGAGCAGCCGCGAGAGTACCTGATCGGCTCGGTTGCTCGCCACCTTGAACTTCTCGACGCTGTCGACGTACTCCAGGGCGAAGGTCGTCTTGCGGCGGCCCTCGGAGAGGTTCAGTCGCTCGATATCGTGGCTGTATGTGTCGACGCTCTCGTCGCTCAACAGTCCCTCGCCGCGGTACAGAAGGGTCCGTGTCGGCGTGAAACAGATCACGTCGTCGTCGCCGAGGCTCACTGCCGACTGGATCGTCTCCCCGTCCGCAGCCGCTGCGATCCGGTCCGGAATCTCCATGCTCGGGATGTTCCCGTCAGCGTATATAAATCCGCGGGTCGGGAGCGAACGCTCACTCGAGCGTCTCCGCGATCACGTCGCGGTAGGCCTGAATCTGCTCGGCTTCGAGGGTCGTCGTCTCGCCGTCGAGCGACAGCGAGAGCGTCCCGGAGCCGTCGGCGCTCCCGAGTTGGGTCACCGGCGCGACACCGTCGAACGCCGCTCGAACGTCCTCGGGGGCGGTCGTCTCGACGACGACCCGGCCGGGTCGTTCGTCGAACAGCGCCGGAGTCGAGCCGTCGACGGTGACGGAAGCCCCCGCATCGCCCGAGACCATCTCCGCCAGGGCGACCGCGAGGCCGCCGTGGCTCACGTCGTGGGTGGCGAGTGTCGTCTCGCGGTCGGCGACGGCCGCCGCCGTCTCGACGAACCCGCTCGGGTCCTCGGGGACGGCCGGGAACCGATCGGTCCCGCCGAAGGCCGACAGGTACTCCGAGCCGCCGAGCCGAGCCTCTCGCCCTCCCGCGACCGGCCCCTCACCGACGAGCAGAATATCGCCCTCGCCGGACAGCGACAGCGGCGGTGCGTCGTAGCTGTCTTTGGTTCCGACGACAGCGAGCGTCGGCGTCGGTGGGATCGGGCCGCTCGGTGAGTCGTTGTACAGCGAGACGTTGCCGCCGACGACCGGCACGTCGAGTCGCCGGCACATCTCGGCCAGTCCGTCGACGATATCCGAAAAGCCGCCGTATACGTCCGGTTTCTCCGGGTTGCCGCCGTTGAGACAGTCCACCGCCGCGTGGGGAACGGCGCCTTTCGCGGCGAGGTTGGTCGCGTTCTCCAGTGCGACTGCCCGCGCCCCGTCGTACGGCGCGGCGTCCGTCCAGTTCGGATCGGCACCCGAACTGAACGCGAGCCCCACGTCGGCCTCCCGCACCGCGAGCACGGCGGCGTCGTCGCCCGGTCGCACCGAGGTTCGGACCTGGACTTCGTGGTCGTACTGCCGGTAGACCCAGCGTTTCGAGGCGGTGTTCGGACTCGACAGGACGGATTCCAGCGCCGCATCGAGGTCGGCGTCGGGGAGGTCGCGCTCGGCTGTCGGCTGTGGCTCGGTGGGCAGGTCGTTCATCGGTGCGCCCTCTCCCAGGAAGTGGGCGTCGACATCGACGACAGTCTCGCCCTCGAACGTACAGCGGTAGTTGCCCTCGGTGACTTCACCGATGACGGAGGCGCCGAGGTCGTACCGCTCGGCGACCGCTTTCACCTCCTCGACGTTCTCCGGGGTGACCTCGTAACACATCCGTTCCTGTGACTCCGAGAGGAGAATCTCCAGCGCGGTCATGTTCGGTTCGCGCTGGTGGACGGCGTCGAGTTCGATGTCAGCGCCGAGACCGCCCTTGGCGACCATCTCGCTCGACGCGCCGCCCAGACCCGCCGCGCCGAGGTCGCGCGCGGATTCGATCAGGTCTTCGTCGAGGAGGCGTTCGCTGGCCTCGATCAGCAGTTTCTCCGTGTACGGATCACCGACCTGGACCGCGGGGCGGTCCTCGGTCTCGGCGTCTTCGGAGAGGTCCTCGCTGGCGAAGGAAGCGCCGCCGAGACCATCGCGGCCGGTGGCGTTGCCGACGAGGACGAGTTTGTTACCCGGCTGTTGTGCCTCTGCGGTGACCATCCGGTCGGGGTCGTCGATCAGCCCGATACAGGCGACGTTCACCAGCGGGTTGCCCTCGTAGTCGTCGTGGAAGGCGACGCTGCCCGTCACCGTCGGGACGCCGATACAGTTGCCGTAGTGGCTGATCCCCTCGACGACCCCCTCGAAGAGATACCGGGAGTGCTCGCGGTCGAAGTCCCCGAAGTACAGCGAGTCGGCCAGTGCAATGGGATAGGCGCCCATCGAGAGCGTGTCCCGGACGATTCCGCCGACGCCGGTCGCCGCGCCGTCGAACGGGTCGACGTAGGAGGGGTGGTTGTGACTCTCGACACCCATCGTGATGTACGCCTCCGAGCCGTCCTCGCCGGCGGGCAGAGAGACGACCGCCGCGTCGTCGCCCGGGCCGACGACCACCTGTTCGCCCTCGGAGTCGAAGGCGCTCAGAAGCGGCCGCGAGGAGCGATACGCGCAGTGCTCGCTCCAGAGGTTCTCGAACAGTGCCGCCTCCGCCGGCGTCGGTTCGCGACCGAGGTGGTCGACGATGAGTTCGTGGTCGGAATCGTCCAGACTCATTGTGTTCCCGTTGCCAGAGGCCGGTGAAAGCGCTTACTATGCCGGCCGCAGCGAAACGGAGAAGAGACGAGTTCGTCCCGAGAGTCGATCAGGCCGCCTGCAGCGCGGAGAGTTCCTCGGCCAGCGCCTCGATCAGCGCCTCCCGGGCGGCGTCGCGCTTGCCGGAGAGGAACTCGATACGGCCGTCACGGGCACCGCGGACGTCGAGCGCCGCACCGGGCGCGTTCTCGCCGGCGCGTTCGGCCACGCCGCGGATATCGACGCCCGACTGGCTCCGGATGTACGCCTCGTCGGTCGCGACGCCGATCAGCGCGCCGGCGTCGTCGCGGTGCCGGCGGAACAGTTCGTCGAGCAGCAACGGCTCCGGCGGGAACTCGTACTGGTGGGTGTACGAGTCCGTGTCCAGGACGAGAATCGTCTCGCCGTCGACGGTCCGCTCCTCCAGATTGGCCTCGGCCGTCTCGATTTCGGACTCCAGCCGCGTCCGGAACTGCTCGCTGATGTGCTCGGCCAGTCCGACCGGGTCCTCCGCCTCGTCGGCAAAGAGCAGATCCGAGATCAGTTCGCGTTTGTCCTCGTAGGACTGGTAGAACGCCTCCAGGGCGACCGCTTCCCGGAGTTTTCGGGTATCGTCGGCGCTGTAACCGGTCTCGGCGGCCAGCGCCGTGTACTGGTCGGGCGCGTCCTCCCAGAAGCTCACGGCCGGCAGGTGGCCCAGTTCCGTCCGCACGTCGGGATTGACGTGTGCGCCGACGGTCGCGCCGAGCACCGTCGCGGTCGTCTCGTAATCGCCTTCCAGCGTCGGGCTGACGAGGATGTCGACGGCCTCCGCGACGCCCTCCTCGATTGTCCGCTCGTCGACGACGACCCGTCGTGCGTCGTAGGTGTCGAGCAGGTCGAAGCCGTCGATGGACTCCGCCGACCCGCCCGCGCCGACGAAGACGAACAGCGGCAGGGTCTCGCCGTGTCGGTCGCGATTCTGGAGCATCGTCGTGATGTCTTTCGTCGCGTCGTTCATGTCGTAGACCGACCCTTCCAGCGGCCGTCGGTCGAAGTAGTGATATTCCGCCTCGCCGGCGCCGTGTTCCTCGCGGATCAGCGGCAGCGTCGCCCGCTCGATGGCGGAACTGGCCGCGTAGCCGTCGGCGGTGCCGGCGTGTCGGACGACGATCGGCCGCCCCTCGATGACGGCCCGTCGGATCGCCGTCGCGGCGTCGCGAATCGGCTCCGCGACGGCCTCGACCGCGGGGTCGTCGGTCAACGGCTCGAACTCGGCGGGGCGAGCGCGCTGGACGACCGCTTCCTCCATCCGCTCGGTGACTGCATCGCGCTCCTCGTCGGTCAGGATCACCAGCGCCTCGGTCTCGACCTGAATGTCGCCGCGCCGCCGTTCGACCTCGCCCTCGATGCGGACGATGTCTCCCTCGTCGACCTCGGGGTAGGCTCGGACGCCCGCCTCCTCGAAGGCCGCACACTCGACGGTGCCCGTCTCGTCACGAAGCTCGAAGACCGTCGGACCGCTCGTCTGGCGCGCGGTCTCGATTTCGCCTTCGAGGCGAACGCGCTCGCCGACGAGTTCGTCGAGGTGATCGACGGTCGCCTGCTCGAACTCCGCGGTCGGCTCCTCGGAGTCCTCCTCCGCCTCCGGCTCGGAGTCGTCCTCCGCCTTCGCTTCCGTCTCGGGCTCGGACCCCTCCTGGGACTGCGAGACCGGTTCCGGCTCGCCGATGTCCGGCTCGGAGTCGCTCCCCGTCTCCTGCTCCTGCTCGTCCGCGCTCTCTTCCTCGTCGAGCAACTCCTGGCCCGCGTCGGGGTCGTCGACGAGCGCCCCGCGGAACCGGGATTTCTCCTGGCGGATCGACCAGCCGAGGTCGACGTTGCCGTTGTCTCTGACGTTCTGTACCTGGACGAAAATCGTATCGCCCGGATCGAAGTCCATGCTGTCGAGTCGCTGGTCGAGTTCGCTTTTGTGCAACAGTCCGGTGACGCTGTCACCGATGTCGACGAAGATACCGAACTCGGCGTAGCCGTCGACCGTACCGCGGTAGTACCGATTCGGTGTCAGCTCGTCCGGTTCCGTCCCCCGGAACTCGAAGACGACATCCTCTTCGTGAAGCTCACAGACGCGTCCATCGACAGATGAACCGCAGATGATACACGATCCCATTGCCGTTAGCAAGTGCGTCCGGCCTAAAACTGTTGTCGGATTGGCTCTGTCACGCGGCCCGACAGAACGCGTTTGTTCCTCCGAAGGAATCGATACTCCCGACTCCCCTCAGAAGTCGACGCTGAATCGGTACGCCTCGGCCCTGGCGGCGAACTGGCCGAGCAGTTCCGCGGTCGCGTCCAGGTCGGCCAGTTCGAGCATCTCCGTCGGCGTGTGCATGTACCGGTTCGGGATCCCGACGTTCAGCGAGGGTGTCCCGCCCCGGGCCGTGTAGAAGGCGTCCGCGTCCGTCCCGGTTCGGGTACCGGTCGCTTCGAGTTGGATCTCGATGTCGGCCTCGGCGGCCACCTCGCGGACGGCCTCGACGACGTTCGGGTGGTTCGCGCTCCCGCGGGCGACCGAGGGGCCGCCTCCGAGTTCGACGCCGCTTGACTCCTTGCCGGGCGCTCCCGGTTCGTCCGTCGCGTGGGTCACGTCGGTGGCGACGACGGCGTCGGGGTCGAGATCGAAGCCGACCATCTGCGCGCCGCGGAGACCGAGTTCCTCCTGAACTGTGCTCACGGCGTAGACAGTCGCCTCCGGGTCGGATTCCGCCGCCCGGCGAAAGCCCTCCGCGGCGGCCCATATCCCGACGCGGTTGTCCAAACCCCGGCCGGCGATCCGTCCGTTCGCCAGTTCGGAGACTCGTTGCTCGAAAGTGATCGGGTCGCCGCGTTCGACGAGTTCCTCGGCCTCCTCGGCGTCGGCCGCCCCGATATCGACGTGCTGTTCGCTGATGTCGGCAGTCTCCTCGCTGTCCCGGTCGCGGAGATGGATCGCCGTCTGGCCGATCACGCCCGGGACCGGGCCGTCAGCCGTGTGGATCCGGACGTGTTGGCCACGGGTGACCGTCTTATCCGAGCCACCGATCGGCGTCAACTGGACGTAGCCGCTGTCGGTGATGTCCCGGACCATGAACCCGATTTCGTCGCCGTGGCCGGTCAGCGCGACGGACTGGTCGCCGCCCTCCAGTACGGCGACTGCGTTGCCGTATTCGTCGGTTCGCACGTCGTCGGCGTACTCCTCGACGTAGTCGATCCAGACTCGCTGTGCCGCCGACTCGAAGCCCGACGGACTCGCGGTTTCGAGCAGTGCGTCCAGAAACTCCCGCTGTGTCGACTCCATACGTGTCGTTGTCGGGTCGGCCCCCTAACGGTTGGTGTAGTCACAACGGGTAAATGTGAGGTGACCGAACTGAACGGTATGGTCGAAATCACACTCATCGAACTCAACGTCGAGGACGGATCGTTCGACGCCAACCTCCCGTTCAGTGGGAGCGCTACCACCGGCACAGACGACGCGGGCGAGGACGAGGACGCCGCGACAGCCACCGAGGACGACTCCGGCGGAAACAAGGGACTCGCCCTGCTCGGCGTGCTCGTCTTTCTGATCGTCGCGACAGCCGCGGTGAAGTATCTCACCGGCGAGGACGACGACCCCGAGGTGGCAGTCGAAGCCGAGGAGGGGACGCCGTCGGTCACAGCCGAGTAGGATAAAGGCCTATATTGCTGACACCGTTCGTGACAGGCATGAGCATTTATCGAAGCGTCCGGGCCGTCACCGGGGCGTCCGGCGACGGACCGGTCGACTGGGGGGCGGTCACAGACGCTGCCCGCGCCTCCACGGACCCGGGTGACATCGAGATGGACGCCGCCGAGCAACGGGGCTACGCGGAGGACGTGGCCGATGCCCGCGACCGCGTCCGCGAGGTGACGGCGCTGGAGTTCGACCTCCCCGACCGGGTCGAGGTGATGAACCGACACCACTGGCTGGATGCAAACGTCGGCACCTTCGAGCGCGTGATGGACCCAATCGAGCAGCAGGCGGAGGTGATGCCCGGGTTCGCTCGGGTCATCAACACCGGTTCGATGGCGTTCGCGCTGTCGTTTCTCTCCAATCACGTCCTCGGCCAGTACGATCCCCTGTTGCTCGCCGACTCTGAGGCACACGCGCTGTATTTCGTCCGGCCGAACATCCGGCGAGTCGCGGAGATGCTCGACGCGGAGTACGACCGGTTCCGCCGCTGGATCGCCTTCCACGAGATCACTCACGCCGCGGAGTTCGGGGCCGCCCCGTGGCTTCCGGACCACCTCGAATCGACGATGATGGAGGCCGTCGAGACCCTCTCGACGGGGTCGATCGACCGGGAGAGCCTGGGGGAACTGGATACGACGATGACCGCCGTCGAAGGGTACGCGGAGTTGATCATGGACGAGGCCTTCGACGACGAGTACGCCGACCTCCGGCGGAAACTCGACCAGCGCCGGCAGGGCCGCAGCCCGATCGAGCAACTGATCCGGCGACTCCTCGGGCTGAGCGTCAAACGCCGGCAGTACGAGCGCGGCAAGAAGTTCTTCGACAGCGTCGTGCAGGCCCGCGACATCGAGACCGCGGGCCGGGTCTGGGAGTCCCCGGAGATGCTCCCGACCGACGCCGAGTTCGACGATCCACAGGCGTGGCTCGCTCGGATCGACCGGCTGTAAACCGCCGTGTTCAGTCTCCGAGTGTGCACGCGCCGGCGTACTCGCCCTCGGTCACGGAGTCGATGTGTGGCTGGTCGCCACAGACCGGACACTCCGGATTCGGTGCAATCGGGACGAAATCGAAGCTCATGCCGCCGGCGTCGTAGGCGAGCAACCGTCCTTCCAGGGTGTCGCCCTCGTCGAGGATGAGTTTGATGACCTCGGTGGCCTGGATCGCACCGATAGTGCCCGGAAGCACGCCGAGCACGCCCGCCTCGGCGCAGTTCGGGATCGTCCCCTCCGGCGGCGCTTCGGGGAACAGACACCGGTAACACGGGCCGCCGGTCAGTGTCGTCGCCTGGCCCTCGAACTTGTAGACCGCGCCGTGGCTCAGCGGCTTATCAGCGAGCATGCAGGCGTCGTTGAGCAGAAACCGCGTCGGGAAGTTATCCGAGGCGTCGACGATCACGTCGTAGCCCTCGATCAGTGATTCGGCGTTGTCCTGAGTGACACGCGTCTCGTAGGTGTCGACATCGACATCGGGGTTGAGCGCGGCGATGAACTCCTCGGCGCTGTCGACTTTCGGCCGGCCCACGTCGTCGTTGCCGTGGATGACCTGCCGCTGGAGGTTGCTCAGTTCAACCACGTCGTCGTCGGCGATGCCGATGTGGCCGACGCCGGCGGCGGCGAGATACTGCAACACCGGCGCACCGAGCCCCCCCGCGCCGACGACCAGCACCGAACTGTCCAGAAGCGCCGCCTGTCCCTCCGGTCCCACGTCGTCCATGATGATGTGCCGAGAGTACCGATCCAGCTGCTCGGCGTCGAGATCTAATGCCATGCCTACGGCTACGCCGTCGGCAAGTAAAAAGCGGTGGGTCGGCGGCCGCTACTCGTACAGCCAGGTCTCGTCGACTCGCTCCCACTCGACGAGTTCGTCCTCGTCGAAGAAGAGATCGATTTCGCGCTCGTTCGCGCCCGGATCCTCGTGATCCGAGGCGTGGATGACGTTGCGTCCGAGGTCGAGTCCGAAGTCGCCGCGGATCGATCCGGGCGGGGACTCGGCGGGGTCGGTCTCCCCGACCATACTGCGGACCTGTCGGGTCGCGTCCTGCCCTTCCCAGACCATCGCCATCACCGGATCGGCGGTGATGAACTCGACGAGGTCGTCGAAGAAGGGTTTGTCCTCGTGTTCGCCGTAGTGGTCTTCGGCCAGATCCTGATCGATCTGGATGAACTTCGCGCCGACGAGTTTCAGTCCGCGCTCCTCGAACCGGGAGATGATCTTCCCGATGAGTCCGCGCTGGACGCCGTCGGGCTTGACCATCACGAAGGTGCGCTCGGTCTCGCTCATGCTTCGGCTTCCTCCTGCTCGGCCTCCTCGGACTCCTCTGCCTCAGAGTCGTCGGTTTCGGCCTCCTCGGCCCCCTCGTCGTCCTCGCTGGCGTCCTCGGCCTCCTCTTCTTCGGAAGCCGCCTCGTCGGTCTCGGTCTCCTCGGCCGCTTCGGAGTCGTCCTCCTCGGCCTCCTCTTCGTCGGCTGACTGCTCGGCTTCCGCTTCTTCGTAGCCGATCCATTCGAGATCCCGGGACTCCCGGCCCATCATGTAGTTCTTCTGGGCCTTGGAGTCTTTGAACCAGAGGATCGTGCCGTCTTTCTTGACGAACATCTTCCCGGTTCCGGGCTCGATCTCCTCGCCGGTGTAGTCGCAGGTGCGTTTCTGGACCATTATTGTCCTCCGATCTGGTCGGCTTCGCGGGCTGTCTCGCGCAACTGGAGCACGTCGCCCTCCCGGACCGGACCGAGCACGTTTCGGGTGATGATCCGACCCTTGTTCGAGCCTTCACGGATGCGGCACTTGACCTGCATGGCCTCGCCGTGCATCCCGGTCCGGCCCACGAGCTCGATCACTTCCGCGGGCGTCGATCCGCCGCTGTCTTCGGATTCCTCTGCGCTCATATGCAGTCACCTCAGCGGAGCTCCTCGACTTTCTCGACGATGTCCTCGACATCGCTCGTGGCGTCGCCGGCGTCGACGATGGCCGCGGCGGCGCTGCCGACTTCGAGGCCGGCGGAGCGTCCGAGGTCGTCCTGTGCGCCGACGAAGACGTACGGGACGTTTTTCTCGTCGGCGATCTCCGGGAGATGCATCACGATCTCTTCCGGCTGCACGTCCTCGGCGACGTAGATGAGCTCGGCGTTGCCGCGCTCGACTGTCTTGGTTGTCTCGTTCGTTCCCTTCTTTACCGTTCCTGTGTCCCGCGCTACTTCGAGGGCTTCGAGTGCGTCGTCCTCGAGATCCGCAGGGACGTCAAAGTCAGCATATACTGGCATGATTTGGTCACCTCCCGTGCGTGGGCTCACACTTCCCCGCTCTCGTGGGCTCGACCCACGTTCCGCCACGCGGCGGCAGATCCTATTCGAGCTGGAAGCGTCATCAACCCCGCACAGGCTGTACACACAACTGGCTCAGCAGGCCTAAAAGTGCTTTCGATGGGACATCCGCGTGCGAGAGCGGCCCACGCGTCCGGAGTGGGGGGGATCGCTTCCCGCGGCCGGGGGCCGTCGAAACGGTGCCCGCGACGCAGAGAGAACTGTTATACTCGTGGCGTCCACCCGAGTGAGTATGGAAGTGGAACTGCTCGAAGCGACCGACCGGCCCGAGCGGCTGATCTGTCAGGCGGCGCGCAACGACTACATGGAGGACTTTGTCGGCGAGACCGCCTTCGAGGACGTGATGAGCGACATCGAGGGGGAGACGCTCGAGGACCGCAAAGAGACGCTCATCCACCGCCTGCTCGACCACGGCCACTTCGGCCCGTTCGAGCACCCTCACGCCACGATTGCGGTCAAGGGGATCAGCCGATCCTGCATGGCACAGATCACCCGACACCGCCACGTCTCCTTCGACATCCAGTCGATGCGGTACGTCTCCTTCGACGAGGTCGACCCCGCCGAGGTGCGGGAGGGGGAGATGGTCGTCGTGCCGCCGTCGGTGACTGATCCGGACTGGGTCGGGCGCAACCAGAAGACGGCAGACGTGGACGAGGAGACCGCCGCCGAGCGCGAGGAACTGTTCCGGGACACCATCGAGACGGCCTTCGAGTCCTACCAGGAACTGCTGGATCTCGGCCTCCCGCCCGAGGACGCCCGGTTCGTGCTGCCCATCGGGACGAAGGTGAACATGGTGATGTCGATGAACGCCCGGATGCTGATGCACGTCGCGGACATGCGCGCGGCGGCTGACGCCCAGTGGGAGATCAGGGAACTGACCGAACAGGTGCTCGACGTTGCCGCCGAGTGGTGTCCGATCACCTTCGAGTACTACGAGGAGCACATGAAAAACCGGAAGAACCGACTCGCACCCTGAACGTCTGCCACAGCGCGGTACAGGTTGGCGCGGTCGGTCCCCCTCGGCCGGTGACGGGGAAACCCCGGACGTGCCCGCCGAGCGTGTTCCGCGAAAGGAAGCTATTTTTCGACCGGGCCGGTCGACAGAACTACCCGCAGGAGGGCCGACGACCGTCGAGCGGACCCGGCCGGGAGACGGAGAAAGCCGGTGGTTTAATCCGTCCCCAGACGTAGCCGGGAGCATGTCACGTCGGGGCGACACAGGCCGGACTCCGTGGAACCAGTCGACCGATCAGGACCCAGCGAGTCGGCCGGGTCCGGCCGCGGACGAGCGGGCCGACTACGACTACACCGGCGGCCCGGTCGAACGGCCGGCACCGGCAGCAGAGTTACAGGAGCGGATCGACGGTGACGTACGCTTCGACGACCTCTCTCGACAGCTCTACGCGACCGACGCCAGCGCGTACGAGGTGACGCCGATCGGCGTCGTCTATCCGACATCGACGGCCGACGTGAAAGCCGTCGTCGAGTACTGCAACGCCCGGGAGACGGGAGTGCTCCCTCGCGGCGGCGGGACGAGCCTGGCTGGCCAGTCGGTCAACGAGGCGGTCGTGCTCGATTTCACGCGGTACATGGACGAGATTCGGGCGATCGATCCGGACGAGCGGAAAGCGCGGGCGCAGCCGGGGGTCACCCTCGGTGACCTGAACGCCGCCGCGGAGCCGGCGGGGCTGAAGTTCGCGCCCGACCCGGCGTGGGGAGAGAAAAGCGCCCTCGGCGGTGCGATCGGGAACAACTCGACGGGCTCGCACTCGCTTCAGTACGGGAAAACCGACGCGTACATCGAGCGCTGCGAGGCAGTCCTCGCAGACGGGACGGTCACCGAGTTCGCCACGGTGTCCGTCGAGGAACTCGAAGCGGGTGCCGCCGGCGAACTGGACCTCTCCGAGGCCGAACGGCGGATCTATCGCGCCGTCTGCTCGATTCTCGACCGACGGGAACTCGTCGAGCGGTCGTATCCGGAACTCAAGCGCAACGTCTCGGGGTACAACCTCGACCGACTGATCGCGGAGGCCGAGTCGGGAGAGGTGAACCTCGCGAGACTGCTCGCGGGCAGCGAGGGAACGCTCGCAATCGTGACCGAAGCGACGGTCTCGCTCGAACCGATTCCGCCCGAGAAGGCGGTCGCTCTGCTCAGGTACGAGACCGTCGGGGACGCGATGGCCGACGTTGCGCCCATCGTCGAGCACGACCCCGCCGCGGTCGAGGTGCTCGACGACGTGTTGCTCGACCTGGCCCGGGAGACCGAGGAGTTCGGCGACCTGGTGGCGGAGATGGTGCCGGAGGGGACCGCTGCGGTGTTGCTCGTCGAGTTCTACGCGGACTCGCCGGAGGAGGGCAGGGAGAAAGTACAGGCGCTTCTGGCCGACCGCCTCCCGGACGGGGACGGTTCCGACCAGGGAGCGGGCGACGCGCCGAGGTACGCCCGCTCGGCCAGCGAGGCCTACGACGCCGACGAGCGGGCGCGGTTCTGGAAACTCCGCAAGAGCGGGCTGCCGATCCTCCTCTCGCGGACGAGCGACGCCAAACACGCGAGTTTCATCGAGGACGTTGCGGTCCCTCCGGAGTCGCTACCGGAGTTCGTCGCGGACTTCCAGGAGGTGCTCGAAGAGTACGACACGTTCGCGAGTTTCTACGGGCACGCCGGCCCGGGCTGTCTGCACGTCCGGCCGCTGGTCAACACGAAAGAGGAGTCCGGCATCGAGCAGATGTCGGGCATCTCGGAGGCGGTCACGGACCTGGCCGTCGAGTACGGCGGCAGCGTCTCCGGCGAACACGGCGACGGCCGCGCGCGGACGAAGTTCAACCAGAAGCTCTACGGCCAGGAGGTCTGGGAGCTGTTCCGCGGGTTGAAGACGGCGTTCGATCCCGACTGGATTCTCAATCCCGGACAGGTCTGTGGCTACGCGCCAGACGAGCAGTTGCCCGACGAGGTTCCCGGCCGGGCAGTCGCCGTCTCGATGACCGATAACCTCCGGTTCTCGCCGGAGTACGACGCCGACATCGACTTCGAGCCGACGATGGAGTGGGACAACGACAACGGGATGCAGGGGATGGTCGAACTCTGTCACGGCTGTGGCGGCTGTCGCGGACCGCAGGAGACGACCGGCGGCGTGATGTGCCCGACCTACCGCGCGAGCGACGAGGAATCGACCAGCACGCGCGGCCGCGCGAACGCGCTCAGACAGGCGATCAGCGGTGATCTCGCGCTGGAGGAGACCGACGAGGAGTTCCGCCGGGAAGTGATGGATCTCTGTATCGGCTGCAAGGGCTGTGCGCGGGACTGTCCGAGCGAGGTCGACATGGCCAAACTCAAGGCGGAACTGCAGCATCAGCACCACGAGGAGTCCGGGCCGGCCCTCCGTGATCGACTGTTCGCGAACGTCGACCGGATCAGCGCAATCGGGAGCACGCTCGCGCCGCTTCCGTCCCTCCTGCAGCGCCTGCCGGGGAGCGGACTCGTCACGGAGAGACTGTTCGGCATCGCACGCGAGCGAGAGCTACCGACGTTCCGTCGGGAGACGCTGGTCGACTGGGCCGACGACCGCGAACCCCAGGTGTCCGCCGAGCAGAGCGCGCGGAAGGTGTTGCTCTTTCCCGACACGTACACGAACTACAGCCACCCGGAGGTCGGACAGGCGGCAGTTCAGTTGCTCGAAGCCGCCGGCGTCCACGTCCGCGTCGCGGACTCGGTCACCGCGAGCGGGCGGGCCGCTCACTCGAAGGGATTTCTCGACACGGCGCGCGAACGGGCACGGACGAACGTGGACACGCTGGCACCGAAGGCCGCGACCGGTTGGGACATCGTCGTCCCGGAGCCGTCCGATGCGGTCATGCTCCAGTCCGACTATCTCGACCTCCTGAGCGGCGAGGATGCCGAGCGTGTCGCGGCGAACACGTACGGCTTCTGTGAGTATCTCGACCGGTTCCGCCTCGACGAACGGCTCGATTTCGAGGCTCGGACGGAGCAGTTGGTGTATCACGGGCACTGCCACCAGAAGGCGAGCAACAAGGACCGCCACGCCGCGGCCGTTCTTCGCAGGGCGGGCTACGCCGTCGACGCGCTCGATTCCGGTTGTTGCGGGATGGCCGGTAGCTTCGGCTACGAGGCCGAACACTACTCGATGAGCCAGTCCATCGCCGATATTCTCGACGACCAGATCGAGCAAAGCGACGGCGAAGTGGTCGTCACGCCCGGGGCGTCCTGCCGGAGCCAACTCGGCCACCGACGCGACGCCGAGGATCCGTTCGAGCGACAGAGCGACCTCCCGCCACACCCCGTCGAGGTGCTCGCCGGGAGCTGTCGCGACTGTTCGTGATAGTTGTCTGATGGGTTGCGTTCGCAGGCGTAGTGTTTTTACCCTGCCTACCGGTGTTTGAACATAGATGGATCGCCGAGTGCTCGTCGGCATTGCGGTTGCGATCGTTCTGGTGGGAGGAGCCGGTATCGCGATTTTCGGCGCCCCGGTAAAGCCGGATCCCGCGAGCGAGCGGACGCCGTCGAGGTCGGCGCTGGAACTCTCACAGGTCGAGGAGGCGAACGAGACTCGGTTCCAGGCGACGGTCTTCGAGAACGGGGACGCGCGGTGGACCGTCGAGTACCGCCAGCGGATCACGACCGAACAGGAGCGAGAGAACTTCGAGCAGTTCGCCGAGCAGTTCAACACGACGGAGACGGAGACGTTCACGAACTTCAAGACGCGGGCGAATCGGCTCACCGAGGACGGCACCCGACTCACGGGGCGACAGATGAACGCGACGGAGTTCCAGCGCGAGGCGCTGTATCTGACCTCGCCGAATCCCGCGGTGATGGGTGACGGCGTGATCAGGATGTCGTTCCGGTGGACCGGCTTCGCGGAACAGCGCGGCCAACAGGTCGTCGTCTCGGATGTCTTCGACGGCGGGTTCGTGATCCTGGAAAACCAGCAGTTCCGGATCGTCAGCGGTGAGAACGTCAGTTTCGACAGCGTGTCACCGACACCGGATCGCGTCGAGAGCGGCAACGCGTCGAACCCCGGGTCGTACGTCGAGTGGAACGGATACAGGGAGTTCGAGTCGGGAGCCATCGACGTGCGGCTCTCGCCGCCGGACGTCTCGCCGGACGGTGCCGACGGCCAGAGCGGCGACGGCTCCGCGACCCCGACCGACGACGCGAACAGTGGCTCGGGGATGACGGTTCCGATTATCCTGGCCTTGCTCGTCTTGCTCGGCGTCGGCGGGACCGCGGTCTGGTACACGATGTCCGGAACCGCCGACAGCGACGACGAAGGAGCGACAGAGTCGGCGGCAGAGCCACAGCCAGCGGCCGACAGTCAGGCGGATCTCGACGCCGATCAACTGCTCTCCGACGAGGACAGGGTGCTCAAACTGCTCGAAGAGAACGGCGGCCGGATGCGGCAGGTGACGATCGTCGAGGAGACCGACTGGTCGAAATCGAAGGTGAGCATGCTGCTCTCGGAGATGGAAGACGAGGGAGAGATCAGCAAGCTACGGGTCGGCCGCGAGAACATCATCAGCCTCGCCGGCGAGGAGCCAGAGGCCGCCGGTTCGCCGTTCGACGAGGAGGAGTGATCCCGGCGAGCGGTCGGGCGAAAACGCAATGGTTAAACGGATACTCCCAGTACGTGTGACTGCCGGCGCTCCGGTGGTGTAGTCCGGCCAATCATATTGCCCTCTCGAGGCGATGACCTGGGTTCGAATCCCAGCCGGAGCATACTTCTGTCGGCCAGCGTTCGAGCAGTATCGGTACTCTTCGGAATTCGACCCGGAACGGCCAGTCAGGACGTAATTCTTTCCGAACACGTTCCGGCGTGTTATTTGATCTGAAAACCGAGCCCGAACCGTCATTATACGAACTTCGATAGTGGCAGGGAAATGGGGGCGGGAGTAGCAGATGGTCGGACAGACGAGAAACAGACATACGGTGACGGCACAGCGACGGAACGCGACGGTGTGGCGCACAGCAGACGCCAGTTGGTTCTTCTCGCGCTGTTCGCGCTCGGACTGGTTCTGGTCGGGGCGCCGACGGACGGCGCCGCAGCGTCGAACAACGTTACCGATCCGACGCTCGTGTACGTGCAGGAATCGTCGGGCAACCTCACAATCGTCGACAGCGAAGGGACGAAAGTCTACACTGGAGTCAGCCACGACACCTCGAACAGTCACTACATCAAGTCAATCGGACCGTCGGTGGACTACGACGGCGACGGAACGCTCGAAGTCCCGTACACGAAACAGGACGGGACGAACGGGCCGCACTGCGGATCGTCGACGTCGAAACCGGGAACGTGACGACGCTCGTTCAGGATACCTACGACAAGAAAAGCAAGCTTGCGATCGGGAACTTCGATCAGGACAGCCACCCGGATCTGTTCTACGTCACGCCGAACAACGGGGTCGGGCGGGTGGACAACGACACCACTCCGACGGAGGTAATCGTCAGTGACAGCGACAGCACCGACGCGAAACCGAAGGCGTATCTGGGCGTCGTCGACGCCACTGGGGACGGGATTCGTGACGTGATCTGGTACGACGACAGCAGTGCGATCAAGTACATCAACTACAGCGTTCCGGACGATATCAAGAAACTCACCCTCGATACGACGCCGGGATCGAACAAGAACACCGGTGTCGGCGAGCCGCGGGATTTCAACGGCGACGGAGAGGTTCGGGTGCCGATCATCGACGGCTCGAAGAATCCGCAGGTGCTCGACCCCGACGGACCGAACGACCTGCAGTTGGCCGACGACGGCCCGGCGTACAAGACGACCGTCGGGACGGCGGACGTCGTCAACGACTCGCAGGCAGAACTGCTCTTCGTCAAAGACTCCTCGACGGAGATTTACTACATCGAGACAGACCAGGAACTCGACGCGCCGTACGACATCCTCTCGATCAACGGCAACACGTACGACGCGGACGCCAGTCTCGGCGGTCTCGCGTCGGGAGAGACGACGGTCACACAGCGGTTCGAGGGGCTCGATTCGACGAGTCCGGCGATCTCCGACGGCTCGGTGCCGGCGGACAACGGCTACGTCGAGGTGAGTTTCAGCGAAGGGGTCTACGCGAACAGCGACGGAACTGGCGGGCTGACCGCCAGCGACTTCACCGCGACGTTCGCCCGGAACGGTGGTTCCGCGACCGGCGTGAGCATCGACAGCGTGACCAACACGAGCGGGCAGAGTCCGTCCGGGGGCGAGAAGACGCTTCGCCTGCAGATCAGCGTGAGCGACGCCCCCGCCTCCGGCGACGAAACTGTCGAAATCCAGCCCGCCGACGGGAGTTCGATCTACGACAACGCCGGCAACGCGATGACCGACACCGAGTCGACTGGACCACTCTCACTGTCGGACCGTCGGAGTCCCGCGTACACGAGCGGCCCATCGACAGAGAACGTCAGCACGAACGGCTTCGATATCACTCTCACCGCCGACGAAAACGGCACGGGCTACTACGTCGTCCTTCCCGACGGTGCGGCCGAGCCGTCTGTCAGCGACGTGAAAAACGGGCAGGACGGCAGCGGTACCACCGCGGCGGACAGCGGCAATGCCAGCATCGCTGCGGGGACGACAGAGAGCTTCTCTGCCTCGGGGCTGAGCGAAGACACCGCATACGACGTGTACGTCGTCGCCGAGGACACGAACGGTAACGCGAACAAATCCACGAGAGTCGATCAGTCGACGGCGGATACGACCGCACCGAACTACACCACCGGCCCGTCGACGGGCAACGCCGGCGGCAGTGGCTTCGACATCGATCTGACCGTCGACGAAAACGGCACGGGCTACTACGTCGTCCTCCCCGACGGCGCGACCGAACCGACCCCCACAGATATCAAAAACGGTCAGGACGGCGACGGGAACACCGCCGCGGACGACGGTAACAAGTCACTCACTGCGGGCACGGGAGAGACGCTCACGGCGTCCGGGCTGAGCGAGGACACCGCATACGACGCGTTCGTCCTCGCGGAGGACACGAGCGGCAACGCCAATAAATCGGCTCGACTCGATCAGTCGACGACCGACATCACCGCGCCGGGCTACATGAGCGGCCCGTCGACAGGGAACGTCGGGACCAACGGCTTCGATATCAACTTCACCGCGAACGAAAGTGGAACCGGCTACTACGTCGTCCTCCCCGACGGCGCGAGCGAACCGTCCGTCAGCGACGTGAAAGCCGGACAGGACGGGGACGGAAACGCCGCATCGGACAGCGGTAGCGCGAGCATCAGCGCAGACACCAAGCAGACCGTCTCTGCCTCGGGGCTGAGCGAGGACACCGCCTACGACGTGTACGTCGTTGCTGAAGACGCCAGCGGCAACGCCAACAAGTCCGCAAAGGTCGATCAGTCGACGGCAGATACGACCGCGTCCTCGTTCGGTAGCGGACCGTCCACGGCCAACGTCGGCGCCGACGGATTCGACATCGAGTTCACGACAGACGAGAACGGCACGGGCCACTACGTCGTCGTCGGAGACGGCTCCCCGGCCCCGTCGGCGAGTCAGATCGAGAACGGCAACAACGCCTCGGGCGCGCCCGCCCGCAAGAGCGGGAGAGGCGGGGTCACCGGCGGAACCACCACCAGCCTCCGGGCCGCAGGCCTGAGCGAGTACACCGCCTACGACGTGTACGTCCTCGTCGAGGACGACAGCGGCAACGCTCGCGCCGCCGGACCGGTCGACGAGGTGACCGACCCCGCGGGCGTGACGTTCCCGGTCGACGCGGCGTTCGACGGCTCTGATCCGGCGGGCTGGCTGCTCGACAGGCGGGCGAGTTCCGGAGTCGAAGTCGGTGGCGAGAGCGAACCGGCGGCCCGGTTGACCGAGGCGAGCGGCGACCAGCAGGGGACCGCGCTGTACGAGCGCTCGCTGCCGACGGATAACGGGCTCACGACCGAGTTCCGGTACTACAGCGACGGCGGCGACGGCGGCGACGGGCTGTCGGTGATGTTGTTGAATGCCTCGAACGTCGACACGGACCGGTTCGGGGCCGGCGCCGGCGGCGACGGTCTCGGATACACCGGTAGCGACAGCACGGCCGGAGTCCCCGGCGGGTTCGTCGGCGTCGGCTTCGACGAGTCCGGGGCGTTTACCGCCGAGGATAGCTGTGTCGTCGGCGGGACATCGAGCGCACAGCCAGGTGTGACCGTCCGCGGTGCCGGCGACGAGGCGCCGACCGACAGAGCCTGTGACGGCAGCGGCGACGAAGGCTATCCGTTCCTCGACACCACCGCGGCGAGCGAACTCTCCGGCGATATCGACGGCGGCTGGCGCCGAGTCCGACTCACGCTCGATCCCACGGTCGGCGGGTCGACGGACGTTGGTCTGCGTGTCGAGATGAGCTTCGACGGCGGCAGTAGCTGGGAGACGGTCCTGAACACCAGCTACGCCGAATCGACGGTCGGAGCGCCGGTTCCGGACCGCGTCTCGCTCGCGCTCTCGGGGACGACGAGCACCGCGACGAACGTCCACGCGGTCGACGAGCTATCGGTCGGGACGCCGACGAACGCCACCGTCGAGACGACGAGTTCGCCCGCTGACGGACCGTACAAGGCCGGCGAGACGGTCTCCTACGACTTCGAGGTGACCAACGGCGGTCCGAACGCCGGCAACGTGACCCTCTCGCCGACGGTGTCAGTCGGACCGTCCGGATTCGAGCAGGTCGACTGGGACACCGACGACGACGGCAGTTTCGAGGTACTCGGGTCGGAGAACGCGACGGTATCGGTTCCGAGCGGCGCAACGAAATCGATCACGCTCCGGGGGACCGTCGACAGCGCGGCGAGGGGAACGCTTGACCACCGGGTCGAAGCGACGGCCGAGACGGGCCACATCGATCCGAACCCGTCGACAGCGAAGGACTCGGTCGCGGTGTCGATTCAGGACGCGCCCACGATGAGCGACGACGAGCGCTCACTGGCGCCCGTCGACGAGGATGCGACCGACCCCAACGGCACGACAGTCTCGACAGTCCTCGACTCAGCCGGAACGGCGAGCGATCCGGAAGGGGACGCCCTCGGCGTGGCAGTCGTCGGTGTCGACGACACTGGCGGTCAGTGGGAGTACTCGACGGACGGCGGGTCGACCTGGACCGCGGTCAGTGACGCCGCCCCGGACGGCGAGAGCGCGCTGTTGCTGGCTGGAGACGACCTGATCCGGTTGGTGCCGGACGCCGACGTGTCGGGAGCAATCGCCGGAAACGTGACGATTCGCGCCTGGGACCGGTACGGCGGATCGGCGGGAACGACGACCGCCGATACCGTCCCGAACGGGGGATCGACCGGATACTCACAGACGACCGGAACCGTCGGAGTGACCGTCCGGGACGCCCCGGAAGTCGCCACGATCAGCCGCGAGACCGAGAGCCCGACGAACGCCAGTTCCGTCGCCTTCGAGGTGACGTTCAGCCAATCAGTCTCCGGAGTCGACGCCGGGGATTTCGCCGCGACACAGAACAGCGGCGGCGTGTCCGGATCGGTCGCGGAGGTCAACACCAGCACCGGGACGGCCGTCACGGTGACCGTCGGTAACGTTAGCGGCGACGGGGAACTGAGTCTGGAACTGCTCGACGACGACAGCATCACCGACTCGACCGGGGTTCCACTCGGTGGGGTCGGAACCAGCGGAAGCGGTGACGGGAGTTCCACCGGGGGCGAGAGCCTCCAGATCGACAACACCGCGCCGGAACTCGCCAGCGTTTCACGAGTCGACGCGACGACGCTCGACCTGTCGTCGTCCGACGGCGTAGACATAGACGAGTCCACCGTCACCGCGGCAGACCTCTCGACGGACAACGGGTCGATCAGTTCCGTCTCGGTCGCGGAGAACGGGACAGACGCGAACGCGACTGTCGAGTTGGAAGCGCCCGTCGATGCGGAGACGGTCACGGTCTCACTGGCCGGGACAATCGCTGATCTCGGCGGGAACAGCGTCGACACCGGAGCGGTGACCGCAACGGAGATGGACGGGGCCGGACCGACACTCGTCGATGTCAGCAAGGTCAACTTCACGACCCTCTCGGTGACTCTCGCCGAGAACGGAAGCGGCATCGACGCCGGAACGATCGAACAGGCGGATTTCAGCGCCGACAACGGCACAATCGACAGTATCGACGCGACGAACGTGACAGACGGCTCGACCGGCGAGCAGACGCTCACGCTCACGCTCGCGGAGGCGGTCGAGACGGAGACAGTGACAGTCTCCGTCCAGAGCGGCAACGGCGGGATTGCAGACGTGGCGGGCAACGCCCGGACCGCCGGGGAGGGGACCGCCACGGGGATGGACCCGCTCGATCCGGCGGCGTTCGTCGAGGGGGCGATCACCGATCAGAGTCCCGACAAGATCGAGGTGACCTTCGACAAGTCGGTCTCGGTCACGGCGGGGGCCGACGGATTCGCCGCCGCGATCGAGGGGATCGAACGGGACATCGAGGCCGTCGATCCCGGCGCGAACGAGACGACGGTCGTGGTCACGCTGTCGGATACGACCGTCTCCGCCGGTGAGAACGTCTCCGTGCAGTACGACGGAGCCAGCGGTAACCTCCGCAACGCCGACGGCATCGGGACGGAGACGTTCTCGATCAGCACCGACGAGACGGACGGATTCTCGAACGACGTCGAGCCAGATGTCGGTGCCCTGACCGTCGACATCGACGAAGGGAGTAGCACGTTGAGCGCCACAGAGGGCGGAACCATCAGCGTCGATGCCCCCGTCACGAACACGGGCGACGCCGAGTTAGCCCAGACAGTCGAGGCCGAAATCGCGGGCGCTGTGCGGGACAGCGAGACGGTGACGGTCGGAGGTGGCGAGAGCCGGACAGTCACGCTCTCGTTCACCGCAGAGGCGTCTCTCGACGGCGAGTCAGTGACGGTCAGCACGGCCAACGAGTCGGCGTCGACGACAGTCAGCGTCGCGGAAGCGCCCGAGGGGGCCTTCTTCGGGGTGACCGTGGACTCGATCAGCCGGGAGGTGACCGCGGGCGAGTCCGTCCAGGCGACTGTCACGGTCGAAAACACGGGCGACCAGCAGGCGACGAAGGCTATCGAGTTACTCGACGACGAGGGTGCGGTCGTCGACAGCCAGTCCGTAACCCTCGCCGGCGGCAGTACCGAGACGGTCTCGGTGAGGTGGGCGACGAACACGGAGGGTGTCGGAACGGCAACGCTCGCGATCCGGACGCCGGACGATCAGACGACGGCCACGGTCGCCGTCGAGTCGCCGGCACCGGAGATTTCGGCGTTCGAGATGAACGGTTCCGAGTCGGGCGAACTCACTCTCACAGTCGAGAGCGACCGGCCGCTGGAAGAACTCGACGTTACGGTCTCCGGGCCGTCGGAGACGACGCTGGCGACGGAGGCGTCCGACGAACAGGCCAGCGGCGAGGGCTACACGTACACCGCGACGACGACGGTGACGGCGGCGGGCACCTACGAGGCCACGCTCGAAACGGCCCGAGACGCCGAGGGAACGGACGGCGCGTCCGGGCAGTCGGCGACTGTGCGCTTCGACGACGAGGTGGCGGCGGTCGCGACCGCTGACAGCTACGTCGTCAGCGTGAACGCGTCGGTCGGTCTCCGGGCGACGGAATCGACGGTATCGACCGACTCGGCGACCTACGAGTGGCGGGTCGACGGCGACGTGATCGGAACCGGCGAAACGACGACCGTCTCGTGGCCGACGCCGGGAGAACGGAACGTGACTCTCGTCGTCGCCGCGGGCGGGAAGACGGACACAGCGACGGTCTCGGTGACCGTCGAGGACGAGACCGATCCCGTCGCCCGATTGACCGCCCCCGAGACGGTCGAGTTCGGCACCGGAGCGGTCTTCGACGCGTCGAACGCGACCGACAACGTCGGGATCGACCGCTACGAGTGGGTCTTCGGTGACGGGAGGACCGCATCGGGGCCGGATCTCGTCCGCCCGGCCCACAGCTACAACGCGACCGGCGAGTACACCGTCGAACTGACCGTCGTCGACGCCAGCGGTGGGTCGACGACGACGAGCGCGCAGGTCTCCGTCGAGGGAGCGGACGTGACGGTCTCCGACAGCGGGCTCGAGTTCGGAGCGGTTTCGACCGGTTCCGAACGGACCGAGACAGTGACGCTCACGAACAACGGAACCGAGCCGTTCGTCGCCGAGAACGTGTCCGTCGCCGGTCCCGGGAGCGGTCCGTTCACCGCGGCGGAGGAGGTCCGCGTCAACCCCGGCGAGCGCCGGCTCCTTCCGGTGACGTTCGAGCCCGAGACGCCCGGCGAGCGGTCCGCGACTCTCGAACTCGGGGAGGTCGGCTCGCTCCCGCTGACGGCCACGGGGATCGAAGGCACACTCACCCCCGAAACGGGTAGTGCCGGATTCGGTTCCGTCCCCGTCGGTGAGACCGCCGAGACCACGGTCGCCGTCCGCAACGACGGCACCGAACCGGTCGCTACCGAGGAAGTCACAGCGACCGGCGAACAGTTCACCGCGACCGGCGGACCGGAACGGATCGCACCGGGCGAGCGGGGAACGGTCACCGTCGAGTTCACGCCGACCGCACCCGGCGAGGCGAGCGCCACCCTGACGGTCGCAGGCGGAGAGACGCGGGCGAGTCTCAGCCTCGCAGGGACCGGGGCGGGGCCGAAACTCTCGGTCGTGCAGTCGGCGGTGCAGTTCGGCACAGTCGGCGTGGACCAGCGTAGGCAGCGAACTCTCGAACTCGCAAACTACGGGACCGAGCCGCTCGGAATCGACGAGATAGCTACCAACGGGACGGCCTTCGAGGTGGTCGACGCTCCGGAAACGATCAGTGCCGGTGAGCGGGCGACCGTCGATATCGCCTTCTCGCCTGCGGAAGCAGGCGAGTACGAGGACAGCCTGCGAGTCCGGAGCAACGCCACGGGCGGTCCCGCGACGGCGGGCGTCTCCGGAACTGGGGTCGCGCCGAAGATCAGCCTCGACCGCCGGACGCTGGACTTCGGGAACGTCTCCGTCGGCGAGCGAAAGCTACTGGAGTTGGTCGTGACGAACAAGGCCAGTTCCAGAGCGCCGCTGTCCGTCACGAGAACGGAGATCGTGGGTGAGAATCCGGACGCCTTCGAGATTGTCGGCGGCGACGCCGAGTACAGCCTCGCACCCGGAGAGAACCGGACGATCACCGTCGCGTTCGAGCCACAGAGCACCGGGGTCAAGGAGGGACAACTCCAGATCAAAAGCACCGCGGCCAACCAGCCGCTGATAAACGTCTGGCTCTCGAACACGCGAACGTACATCGTGGTTCAGGAGGTCGACGCCGTCGACGGGGGCTCGACCGAGAGCGAGACGGAGCCGACCGACTTCGAGACGCGCTCGACGGAGCCGGTGACGATCAACGTCGACGGTGAGAACGCCGACGAGGGAAGCGAGTTCGTCGTCAATACGTCGACGCCGTCGGTCAGCGCGCGCCGCGCCGGCGTCGACAAACTCGATTACGAGCTCCAGCGAGCGGGTGGCTTCGAGCTGAACATCAATCACTCACAGCGTCCGCACGGGCCGACCTTCGAGGATCCGGGCAAAGCGGTCGCGGAGTACATCGAGATCGAACACGTAGAGGGCGATCCCGACTCGACGTACACTGACCCCGGGATGCAGTTCCGCGTCAGCAAGTCCGAACTGCCCGACGGTGCCGGTCCGGATGCTCCGACGCTGTACCGCTGGAACGAGAGTACCGAACAGTGGGTCGATATGAGCGACTCGACGACGCCCGTCGGAGAGACCGACGGCCACTACCGCTACCGGACGGATCTACCCGGCTTCTCGCAGTTCGCCGTGACCGTGCCGACGGCGACCGATCCCGTCCTCGAGATCCAGCGGCTGTCCGCCCCCGAGTCGGTCGAAGCGGGCGAGGAGTTCTCTGTCGACGCGGAGATCCAGAATACCGGCGGGACCGGCGAGGGGACTGTCGAGTTGACTGTCGGCGGCGAGACCGTCACCACGGCCACGGTGACGCTGGACGCCGGCGGAACTGAGACTGTGACACTGCGATATCAGCCCGAGACGGGCGACGGTCAAGTCACGCTCACGGCTACGACCGGGTCCGACGAGGCGTCGGCCACGACCGAAATCCGAGCCGCGGAGTCACCGCCACAGACCGAGAACTCCGGTGACGACTGTGAACTGCTCGGGCTGAACTTCGGTTCGTTCATCGTCTGCTGGTACTGGTGGGTGCTGCTGATCGCGGTCGGCATCGTCAGTGGCGCGTTTGTCTGGCGGCGGACGGGCGACGACTCCTCGCGGACGCACTACTGAGGTTGCGGTTCCTCTCCTCGGAACACGTTCTTTCAGGGGAATCCGAATAAATAAGCGACAGGGCGGCGCTTAGCCCCACTGCGGGGCGCTCACCCTGCTGATACACCGCCGACGCCACGGGCGCCCCGCGGGTCGGCGCCCGACCACGGGCCAGCGTCGGCGCTCGATAACGCCGGCATCTGGGCGGCAGCCGTCTGGTAACTATCGACCTGTACCGTCGCGTTGACTCCCGTCGGGCGGTGCGTGGCCGTGACCGTGAGCGACTCTGCCGGGTTGACGCCCACACCGGAGAGCGTCGACTCGTTCACGGTCGCGGAGAAGCCAGCGGTGGTGGTCTCTACCGTCGTGTTGTACTCTGTGGACCCGGGATCGGTCACGACGATATCGACCGTCTCGTTGGCCGAACTGGTCCCGTTTCTCGTCACGTTGCCCGTCATGGATAGCTCCTGTTGGTCGCCGGCGTCGTTCCACTCGGCGTCGAGATTGACGCCGATCTCGTCTCTACCGGCCGTTCCCTCGGTCGAGTCCGAACCGTCGGTGGAGTCGGAGCTATCAGTACCGGTCGAGTCCGACGTACTGTTCGTCGCATCCGATCCCTCGCCGGTCTCGCTGTCCTGTTCCGGTCCGGGGCCCGGATACGCCAGACGCTGGTTGAATCCGGACTCCAGATGTTCGAGTTCGATGTCGAACTCCTCAGTGATCGTAACATCCTCGGCAATCTCCGAACTCGGAATGCGTTGCTCGAAGGTGCCGTTCGCGTCGGTGGTGAACTGCTCGGAGAAGTTGCCTGTCGAGGAGTTGATCACCAGTTGCAGCCCCGCATCGGCCATCGGCTCCCCGTTTTCCGTGAGCGTGCCGTTGACGGCGAGATCGGTGCTGCTGCCGTTTGCCACCCAGTCGGCGGTTACGTTGGTCATCGCCAGGTCACCGAATCCGGTGCCGGTGTCGCCGCCGTCGGAGAGAAAGCCCGGAAGTCCGAACAGGCCGAGGACGTACGCGGCGGCGACGGCAATCGCGAGAATCGCGACGACAGCCCCGCCAGCGGCGAGCAGTTTGAGCCGGTTTCCGTCGTCGTCGCTACTGAGTGCCTTCTGTCGCTGTCTGCGGATCTGTTCGATCCGATCCTGATAGGTCTGGTAGGCCTGACCTGTCTCTCCGAGCAACTCCAGGCCGACGTACGAACCGGTCTCGATGACGACGTCGTACTCGTCCAGCGCGTTGCTGGACGGATTTTCCGCGACGACGAAGCCGCTCACGTCCGTGCTCAGATACTGTGCCACGTTCAGCGCGGCTTCGGGGTTCCCGACCCCGAGGCGGGCCTGGTCGAGAGTTGGCGGGTCGGCCGCCTCTTTCGGACTCTGGGAGAAGGCGCCACCGCTGGACTCCGAGAACGGGTCGAGAGCGTCCCCCGAGTTTCCGTACCGGTCGGTCGATCCCGAGTCGAGCGGGTCACCGTGCCGTCCGTACGACCCCCCGGAACTGAACTCGTCTCCGTCACCGAACTCGGAGGCGCCGCCGGTGAGCATCTCGACAACGTCGTCGAGTTTGTTCGTTTCGGGGGGGTTCCCCGAGGGGTCTCGATCCCCGATGACGTACCGGAAGAGTTCGGTATCGTCGGTCGAAGTGTCGAAGGAGAGGCCGTACTCGTCCTCGATGCGCCGTCGCAACGCGGTCGGGAACGCCTCGAACGCCTCTCGCTGTGAGGTCTGCGAGCGGTAGACGGCGTAGTACTGCTCGGATCGAGCGGCGCTCGACTCCCTGGCTCGGAAGAAACAGATGATCTCGTAGCTCCCACCAGTCTGCGTCCCAGCCAGTCTGACGCCGTCGAAAAACAGGTCCTTGATTCGCTGGCTCTGCGTTCCGCTGTCCGCGCGGATGCCGTCGCCCTGGGAGTCGTAGATGGTGAGGTCAGCCATGTTTAGAGTCGCCCTAGTTTATCGAGTAGTTCGTCGAAGCCGACAGTCATCACCGTGCCAGTGTCGTCGCGCATCGGCACCCGGTTGCCGTCGTCGTCGACTTTCGTCTGGTAGTAGACGGGATGGATGTCCTGGTTCGTCTCCGCGACCAGTGCCTCGATGTTCTCGTTCTGGCGGAGCCGCCTGTTGACGAACTCCGTGAACTCCTCGTAATCGAGGTGGGCTTCGAGCCCTCGCTCCGACTCGAACTCGTCGAGCAACACGTCGGCTTTCGTCGCGACGAGCAGGATATCCTTGCCGTCGACGGCCTGCAGGATGCTGAAATACTCCGAGATATCGAGCGGTTCGTCCCTGGCGTACCGGCTCATATCGATCGTGAGCACCAGCGTGTCCGAGTCTTCGATCCCCTCGACGAGCCGCCGTTCCGTGTTGTCGAGTTCCTCCCACTCCTTCGCTCCCGTCAGCGCGTCCGGCAACCGGCTGAGATACTCGCCGGCGTAATCCAGCGCGGAGAGGCGGATGTTCTTCGGGAACACGGAGCCGTGAACGTACTGGAAACTCAGTTCGTTCACCTGCCCCGGCGGCGTCGCCTCGACGATCCAGTCGGTCTCCTTGCGGTCGAGCGCCTCCAGAATGCTCATCAGATCCTGACTCGGCTCCAGCGGAATGTTCTTATCAGACGAGCGGACGCGTTCGAGCGCTTCGAGATACGCGCCGATGAGAAACAGGCTCTTCCCGGACGCTCGCGGACCGAGGATGAAAAACTCCCTGTCGGCGTCGTACTCCACGAACCGTTTCGCCGTCGCGATGAACACCACGGAGGCCCCGAGATGCAACGGCAGGTCAGCGGTGTTGATGCCGAAGCCGTTGTTGACGATCTGAGGCTGGAACGGTGTGTCGGCGTCGATGTAGATGCCGGGGTACTGCAAGTGGACCTCGACGAAACAGACGACGACCAGTCCGGCCATGACGAAAAACAGCGCACGGGAGGCCCGCCGGAACTCGACTGTCTCGCCCTCGAACAGGTCGATCACCTGGCGTCCACCGCCGAACAGAAAGCCGACGACGACGCCACCGACCAGCGCCGGTCCCTGCTCGGCAACGTTCAGTTGGGGCAACAACAGCCCGAACGACTGGAGTCCGACCAACGCGATGACGGTACCGATCCAGAGCAGCGCGGCCTGCCACCGTTTTTTCGGATCGATCGTCATCAATACCAACAGACCGAGAAAGAGCCCCAGTCCCGCGGCGGTTACGGTCTGATGCGAGGAGCTGAGAACGGGTCCGAAGACCGCAAACCGGAGAAAGCGGATGATCGCGTTCGGAATCCCACGGCCCGTCAGCGTCGCCTGCCAGGCGTCGGCGAACATGCCGGACATCGGCCACGCCAGCGCGAGGATGAGGGCGAAGTAACCGACGAGGGTGAGCTTCTCCTTGTTGTCCCGCAGATACTGGATCGCGTTACTCATAGCTGACTCCTCTCGGGTCGACAGTAGAGCGTTAGTTGATACATCGTAATCCTGCTGAGAGATTAGTTGTCGCCCACTTCGACGGTCTCGACGTAGTTGTTCAGTAGGTCGTCGACGATTTCGTCCTGATCGCGGAGGTAGAAGGCCACGTCGTCGTCAGTTTCCAGGTTGAGCAGATCCTTCCGCCGGACGTAGATCCCGTCTTCGAGGCCGTAGCTGTGGTGGATGCGGAGGTCGCCGTTTTCCTCCTCGTATTTCTGCTCGTAGCCGGCGTAGTAGCCGTCGGCCTGGACGACTTTCCTGATGTTGTCGAGGAAGACGCCGGTGATGAACACTGAGAGACCGATATCCCACGGGCCGCCGCTGTCCTGGGGCCAACTCGTGAACGGGCTCTCGACGCGCTTGCCGCTCGCGCCGAGGTCGAACGCGTCGCGGAACGTATCCTCGAAGTCGAGGGCGTCCGAATCGATCTGGTCGACGGCGGGACTGGAGACCGCGACTCGAACCTTGAGATCGCTGTACCGCGAGGTCCCCTTGTCCAGTTTCCGTCGGAGCAGACCCGTGTACTGCTCGCGGCGGGCGTTCTGTGCCAACTCTTCGAGGTTGCTGCGGAGGCGCTGGTTCTCCTCCTCGCTGCTGAACAGGTCGCTCTCCGCGATGTCGTCCCGGCCGGTCGCCCGGAAGATGTCGTTCGGCTGGACGTTTTTGAGATAGACGTAATCGTCGCTCTGTGCGACGCTACCCCGGTCGGTGTTGTCGGTCTGTTCGGCGAGTTTCTTCTGGAAGGAACTGGTCTTCTGCTCCCAGTTCTCCCGGCGGTTGTTCACCTCCTGGAAGAGGTCGATTGCCGGGCCGTACACCTCCATCTCGGTTTCCATCTCGTCGAGGTCGGCCTGGAGGTCGTCCCGACGCTGTTCGAGCTGGTCGGTCTCGCCGATGTCACGCCGGATCACGGACCGACCGATCTCGCGGATCCGGTCGATATCCGGCTCTGGCGAGCCGAGTTCGGTCTCCAGCGATTCCTGTTCGTCGGGCGGAATCTCCTCGACCTGCGAGCGGAGCCGGTCGATTGCCGTCTCTCGGAGCCGCTGTTCTTTCCGCCGGCACTGATCGAGGATCACCTCCGTATCGAAGGTGATATCGACGTTGAAGTTGCCCGTCGGCGGCCCGACCTGGAAGACGCCGCTCTCGGCGAGGTTGTTCTTCTGGATGCGGTAGTCCTTGTTGGCCTCCTCGCGGCGCTCCTCGGTGTCGCTCTTCCAGGGGGTGATCGATTCGAGAGTGCCCTCCTCCTGGTTCATCGTCAGGAAGGCTTTCTTCGCTCGCTTGAGATCAGTCAGCGAGCCGGAGACCGCGCGGAGGTGGTCGTCGGCCGCGACGCCGCCGGCGTCCAGCGCCTCGCCCAGTCGGTCGATCTGCTCCAGGACGAGATTATCCCGCGCCTGATCGACTTCCTGGTGGGACGCCGCGTTGACGACATCCCCGACGAACCGGTCCATCGCTCCCATCAGATCGGACAGGATCGCCTGGATCTGGTCGGTGTCCAGCCGCTGGAGCTGTTCGAGATCCGCCTCCACCTCGCGCATCCACTCGGAGGTCTGGCGTTCGATCTCCGCGGACTGTTCGTCGCGTTTCTCCTCGAGTCGCTGTGTGACATCTTCGAGGTCTGCGGTCAGTTCGTCGTACGTGTCCTCGATGTCCTCGTATTTCGCCTCCAGCCGCTGGAGCTTGACACCCGGTGCGGCGGTCGCGTCACCGATGCCCATCAGGTACTCGACGGCGTCGCGGATCCGGTTGTGCTCGATTGCCTGGCGGCGCTGGAGCAGTTCCTTCCGCCGGACGATCATCGTCAGGTCCTGTTCGAGAATCTCCGCGAGCCGTTCGTCGATGTTGTCGACGAACGTCCCCGTCTCCTGGCTCGTGGCGTCGACCGCCCGGAGCGAGCCGGAGATGATGTCGATCTGTTCGACCACGTCGTCGGTCTCGCTTTTGGCGTCGGCGATGATGTCCTCGAAGATTCCGAGCGAGTGGTACTCCAGTTCGTCGAATAGCTCGAAATCGAGCCAGGATTCTACGTCTTCGAGCCGCTCTTTGAGGTCGGTCTCGTCCAGATCACGCAGGCCGCCGTCGAGGTCGGCGCTGTCGGGGTCGTAATGTCGCGTGAGGAACCGGTCGATACGGTTGTAGATCTCCGCCTCGTGCTGGAGCGCCTCGTCTTTCTCCGTGAGCACCTCGCGGAACTGCCCGCGGGAGTCGTTGATCGCCTCGACGTTGTACCGGAGCACCTGTGGAATCCCGATCGTAAAGGGCGCGAACGACGGGGTGTCCGCGAACGGGTCCTCCAGCCCCTCGGTGTTGTAATACGCCGTCAACAGGTAGAGGATCGCCTCGTCGAGTTCCTCGAGCAGTTTGTCCGACTGCAGCCGGTTGCCGATCTTTCCGTCGAAATCGGTCGGGTCGATCGGGATCAGAATCCGGTCTTTGAACACGTTGTTGCCCGACAGCGCGTCGTACTCGAGTTCGGACAGCGCCGCGAAGGCGTTGGTGTTCTCTTTGATGCCTTCGGTGTGGTTCGGAAGGATACCGAACAGCGTGATCTCTGCGGTTCGCTGTCGTTCCTGGAGGTGTTGTGCGAGATCGAGGAGGATGCCCGATCCCGTGCCGCCACCGAGACCCGCGATGATCGCCACCTTGCCCTTCTGTGAGAGATCGATGTACGAGGAGATCTGGTCGTCCTCGGCGTAGGCCTTGTAGTAGATGGCTTTGCCGAGCCCGCGTTTCCGGACGACCCCTTTCGCGAAGTCCAGGTTCTCGTTGATGTGCTCCTCTTCGATCCACCAGTTGTCCTCGTCCATCCCGTTTCCGGCGGCGATTCTGGGGACTGCGTCGTCGCCGATGAGGTCGATACTGCCGCTCAGATGGATATCCTCGGTGATAAGCTTGTACTCGACCTCGATAGTTCCGGTCCGGCCCTTCGACGGATCGCGTAGCTCCTCTTCTTTCTCCTGGATCCGCTGTCGAATCTCGTGAATCCGTTCCTGATCGGTGTTCTTCTCACCCTCCGCCGTGTCGATGATCGTGACGGTGAGCGACGAGGGGTCCGGACGCGGCTCGAGAAGGTCCTCAAGTATCCACTCCGCCTCGAGTAATTCCAGTGCAATCGCTTTCCCCGCACCGCCCACTGCAAAGATTTTGTCGGGAAGATTCATAACGGTACCTTAACACAGAGAGGGTGTGTTCGAGCCGACTTATAACTTAGTGATACACTATAATCAAACGAAAGACAGTTCTGTGATTTGAAGTACAAATTAGCTATTTCAAGAAATTCACGGGGGATTAATGTACGTTCGTTGTCCAATCCGGTCAGTTCTGTAAACAGCGTAGAGTAAGGTCCTTCGAGCGAGAGACGCAGACGATACCCTCGGGCGGGGGTCGACGGCGAGTTCGTCGACAGCGAGTAAGACCTCTCTGTGCACCCGGCAGTCAGAGGCGGACTGGCGAGTACGATCCGATTACCAAAGAATATTTGTCGAGTATGGCCAGCCGAGCGCGGCCCTCTTTTGACCCGCGGGTCACTGGATCGAGAGGGGCCGGCCGCAGTCGGGACAGTGCTCGGTGACAATCGTGACCTCGGCGTCGCAGTCCGGACAGTACTCCCGGTAACAGGCTGTATCGCCCATATCGGTGGTACGCTGGCGGCCGGCAAAAAAGCTCGCTCCGGCCGAGAATCCCGAAGACGTTCGGGTTCACTGCTTTGGATCAGGCGGGAGCAGAGACGGGTAATGAGTGATCGACGCGACGCCCTTCAGGAGGTCGCAGATCAGTTGGTGGAGTACGACGGGATCCGGGACGCGTTTCTGGCGAAAAGTTTCACAGATCGGCTCCTCATCGTCGATGTCGAACGGGACAGGGAGTTGCCCGACCCGGCGCTGGCTCTGCTCGACGAACACGACCTCCGCGGAATCGAGGAGGTCTACGGCGAGGACAGCGAGCGGCGGTCGGTCGTCGGCGACGTCGGAGACGCGACCCGGCATCACTTTGTCGACGTGCAGACGCGCGGCGACCACCAATCGTACGTCGTGGACACCTGACGGAGAGTCCCCGCGGTGGGTTGCTACTCCGGGGGTCAGCGGTTAGTCAGTCCCGACGGCGGCCCGGGCCGTCGAGGAGGTCGGTCGGTACCGACGGAGTTGCCAGCAGAGCACGACGCCGACGACACCGAGGGCCAGATAGAGGACGAATCCGTGGCCGTAGCCGGCCCGACCGGAGATGTCCACGGCGGCACCGAGAATGGGCGGGAAGACGAACCCACCGAGGCCACCCAGACCGCCGACGAGACCGGAGGCGCCGCCCACGGCGTCGGGGACGTATTCGGGGACGAGTTTGAACACGGCGGCGTTCGCAACGCCGACACCGAGGCCGACGACGAGTGCCGCGACAACCGCCGCCGGCAGTGTCCCGGCGAGGACAAACAGAGCGGCTCCTAACGCCACGAACGCAAAGCTTACCGCCGCGACCCGTTCCCCGCCGAATCGATCCGTGAGCCGTCCGCCCGGAACCCGACAGACCGTCGCGAACAGCGTGAACGCGAGCGCCGTCACCAGCCCAGCAGTTCGGGCGTCGAGGCCGTGAAACTCGCTCCAGTAGGAGGGGAGCCAGACCGTCAGCGCCAGAAACCCACCAAAGGAGATGAAGTACAGCGCGACGAGCGCCCAGGTTCGAGCGGTCCCCGCGGCCCGTCGAAACGCCTCGGTGGCGTCGCCGGACGGAAACAGTTCTTGTCCGTCCGCGCGCGCCTGCTCACGAGCGCGCTCGTGCGCCTCGCCGCGAGAACGATACTGGAAGTACGGCGCGTCCACCGCCGAGACTGCGTACACCACGGTTCCGACAACGAGAAAGCCCAGCCAGAGCAGATAGGAGGCGACGACGCCGAGCGCGCCCACTGCCAGCGGGAGGACGATCGTAAACAGCCCGGGCGAACTGTTCCCGACTCCGCCGTAGACAGCGAGAGCGGTGCCCTGGCTGTCCGCCGGATACCAGTACGAGGTTCCCGCGGCACCGACCGAGAAACTCGCGACGCCGCACCCCGTCAGCGTCGCACAGAGAAAGACGAGCGGATAGTGGGCCATCGAGAGGCCGTCAGGATACAGCCAGACCAGAACGGCCGCCAGCCCCGCCATGCCCAGAACCGACAGACAGAGTAACACGAGCAACGGGCGCTTCGAGCCCGCTCGCTCGACCCACGCGGCGAACGGAATCCGAAGCACCGACCCGACGAAACTCGGAGCGCCGACGAGCAGACCGAGCCACAGCCCCGACAGTCCCATCGCGCTCCGAAACGCCTCACCGACCGGGCCGATGACGGCAACTCCGGCGAAACCGACGAAAAACCCGAGCGTCGCGGCGGCCAGTCCACGCCGGGGCGAGCCATCGACCGGAGGGTCAGCAACGGACATCGGTGTGTCGGTATACCCCGTCCTCGTTGTAATGTGTCTCCACGATTCCAGAGCACTGAAAATGCGAACCGGTCCGCGGGCCGTCGGGCACCGGGGACCGACGACGGCCTGTCGCGGCAGAGGCTCCCGCGGAATTCCTCGCGTATATAACTGCTGGCACGAATATGTTCGCCTCGTTTCGGATAACCGGAGACCCGAACAATTCCGGCAGATGTGCGAGTTGTTCTCATTGAGGTTGAAATCGGCTACACGCCTTCTATACTCCCCTGTTGAACTGTCGTGTGTAGCATGACTCCCAACCAGCACGCCACGGAAACGGCGCGCGGATCGGAAGGCAGGTGGTTCCCATGAGCGAGGACCAGCCCGACTCCCAGGGGGGCGAGTTGCCGTTTACCAGACGTGAGATCCTCGGCGGCGCGGCCAGCACCGCCGGGGCAGTGGGTCTCGGCTATCTCGGGTACAGGCGGTTCTCCGAGGACGACGGTCAGTCCGGCAGCGGCGACGACCAGCCGGACCAGCGCGAACCCCTCTCCAATCCCTTCGAGCAGTACCCCAACGAGGACTGGGACCAGCACTACCGCGATGTCTGGGACGTCGACAGCTCCTACTACCTCGCCTGTCGGCCCAACGACACGCACAACTGCTATCTCGAAGCGAACGTCAAAAACGGGACAGTCACCCGCCTCGGCCCGTCGATGAACTACGGCGACGCGGAGGATCTGTACGGTAACGGCGTCTCCGATCGCTGGGATCCCCGGGTCTGCAACAAGGGGCTGGCGATGATCGAGCGGTTCTACGGCGAGCGCCGCGTCACCTCGCCGAAGATCCGGGAGGGGTTCAAACAGTGGGTCGACGACGGCTTCCCGCGGGACGACGACGGCTCGATGCCCGAGGAGTACGCTCGACGCGGGGAAGACGGCTGGTACGAGGCCAGTTGGGACGAGGCCTTCGAGTACGCCGCGGAGACGTTCATCGAAATCGCGGATCACTACTCCGGCGAGGAGGCCCAGCAGATGCTCCTCGACCAGGGCTACGACGAGCGGGTCGTCGAGGAGATGCAGGGCGTCGGCACCCGGACGATGAAGTTCCGCGGCGGGATGCCGCTTTTGAGCGTCCTGGGCCTGTTCGGCGAGTACCGCGTGGCCAACTCGATGGCGCTTCTGGACCACCACGTCCGGGACGTGCCCGAGGACGATGCACTGGGCGCGGTCGGCGGGGACAACTACTCGTTCCACACCGACCTGCCGCCGGGCCACCCGATGGTCACCGGCCAGCAGACCGTCGACTTCGACCTGGCCAACGTCGAGTACGCCGACCACATCGTGCTGTCGGGGATGAACTGGACGTGTACGAAGATGGCCGACTCCCACTGGCTGACGGAGGCCCGGATCAAGGGCACCAAGGTCACCGGCGTCTACACCGACTACAACGCGACGGCCTCGAAGTGCGACGAACTGGTGATCATCCGGCCGGCGACGGACTCGGCGCTGTTTTTGGGCATCGCACAGGAGATCATCGCCAACGGCGACTACGACGAGGAGTTCGTCACGTCGAACACGGACCTGCCGCTGCTCGTGCGGATGGACACGGGCGAACACCTGCGCGCGAGCGACGTGTTCGAGAACTACGACCCCGACGACCTCGAACGCACGCAGGTCGCGCCGGCCTCCGAACACCCGGCGCCGACGACGGTCAACGAGGCCGACCAGTGGATCACGCCGGACCAGCGCGAGGAGTGGGACGACTTCGTGGTCTACGATCCCGGCGAGGGCGGCGTCCGCGCGGTCAACCGCGAGGAGGTCGGTGACAACTTCGAGGGCGACGCCAGCCTCGAAGGGAGCTGGGAACTCGAACTCGCAGACGGCGAAACCGTCGAGGTCCGCCCGGTGTTCGACCTGGTCAAGGAGTACCTGCAGGAGACCTGGGATCCGCAGTCGACCGCCGAGGTGACCGGCACCGAACCGGAAGCGGTCACGAACATGGCGGCCGAACTCGCCGACAACAAAGAGCAGACGCTCATCCTCACCGGGATGGGGCCGAACCAGTACTTCAACGGCGACCTGAAGGATCGGGCCGCCTTCCTCGTCGCCAGCCTGACGCGAAACATCGGCACCCACAGCGGCAACATCGGCAGCTACGCCGGCAACTACCGCGCCCCGATGTTCAACGGGATCCCCCACTACCACGTCGAGGACCCGTTCAACCCCGAACTCGATCCCGAGGCGGACCCGCAGGTGGACCCGCGGCTGACGATGGAGTCGATGCACTTCTACTCGAACATCGACAAGCCGCTGAAGATCGAAGGCGAGTACTTCCAGGGCGACTCCCACATGAACACGCC
Source organism: Halovenus carboxidivorans (assembly GCF_009831575.1). Lineage (GTDB taxonomy): Archaea > Halobacteriota > Halobacteria > Halobacteriales > Haloarculaceae > Halovenus > Halovenus carboxidivorans. The sequence continues at coordinate 403,127 of NZ_WUUT01000002.1, forward strand.
CTCGAAGTCGTTCTGGGTCGCCGGCTCGAACTCGATTCTCGGCAACGCCAAGGGGTCGTACAAGATCATCGAGGACATGTTGCGGGAGGGTAAGATCGAGGCGTTCTTCTGCAACGAGTGGTGGTGGACGATGACCTGCGAGTACTCCGATATCGTCTTCCCCGTCGACTCCTGGGCCGAGCAGAACGTCCACGACGTGACCGCCTCGGTGACGAACCCGTTCATGCTGGTCTATCCCGAGACGGGAATCGACCGGATCTACGACACGAAACACGACACGCAGGTCTACAAGGGCGTCGCCGAGAAACTCGCGGAGAAACTCGACGAGCCACGCTTCGCCCAGATGTGGGAGTTCATCGACGAAGAGGAGTACCGGGGCAAGCCGTACCTCCAGCGCATCCTCGACAACTCCAACATGACCAAAGGGTACGATGTCGAGGAACTGATCGAGAAGGCCGAACGCGGCGAACCGGTGACGATGATGGGGACGACCTATCCCTCGAAGGTCGGCACCCGCCAGATCGAGGACGACCACCCGTGGTTCACACAGACCGGCCGCCTGGAGTTCTTCCGCGAGGAGGAAATCTGGTCGACGATGGGCGAGAACCTCCCGGTCCACCGGGAGGCCGTCGACGGGACCATCTACCGGCCGAACGTCATCGTCGACGACAGCGACCACCCGCTGATCGACCCCGAGACGCCGGAGGATCTCGGCTGGCCCGACGATAAGGTCGACGACCCGAGCGCCCGGCAGGTTCGCAACGAGGTGCTGGGCACCGACGAACTGCTCGACTCACACCACCCGCTCCAGGACGTCGACCCCGGCTACAAGTACTCCTACATGACGCCGAAGTACCGCCACGGGGCGCACACCTACTGTAACGCCCTGCCGAACATCGCGGTCTGGTGGGGGCCGTTCGGCGACCGCGACCGGGCCGACAACCGGAAACCGTACTTCGGCGAGGGCTACGTCGAGATGAACCCCGAGGACGCCCGCGAAGAGGGCTTCGAGGACGGCGACTACGTCTGGGTCGACGCCGACCCGTCGGATCGGCCGTACCCGAGCGCCGACGGCGATCCCGAGGAGTACACCCGGGCGCTGATGAGAGTGCGTTACCAGCCCGCGATGCCGCGCGGAGTCACCCGTAGCTGGTTCAACCTCAACCAGTCCAGCCACGGCACCGTCGAGGCGACGCCCGAGCGCGAGGGACTGGCGAAAAACGAGGAGACCGACTACGTCTCGCTGTACCGCCGCGGCGGCCACCAGTCGATGACCCGCTCGTGGCTCCGGCCGACGATTCTGGGCGACAACATGAACCGCAAGGACCTGATGGGCCAGTCCATCGGCCAAGGGTTCGCACCCGACGTCTACTGCGCCAACGGCGCGCCGCGAGAATCGTTCGTCAAATTCGAGAAGGAAGGCGACGCCGGCGAGGACGGCGACGGGCTGTGGCGGCCCGCAGAACTCGGCCTGCGTCCCGGCTACGAGACCGACGAGATGGAGCAGTACCTCAACGGCGAGTACATCGAAGGAGGTGAGTAACCATGCCACAAGTCGAAAACTGGCAACTCGGCCGCGAGATGGAGTTCCCCTACGACGGGCAGCGACCCGACGACCAGTGGGCGGCCGTCTTCGACCTGAACAAGTGTATCGCCTGTCAGACCTGCACGCTGGCCTGTAAGACCACCTGGACCCACGGCGAGGGCCAGGAGCACATGTTCTGGAACAACGTCGAGACCAAACCCTACGGCTCACACCCCGTCGGCTGGGACCAGCGGTTGCTCTCGGAGATGGGGCCCAACGAGTGGAGCGACGACGGCACCTACGAAGGCGAGACCATCTTCGAGGCGATGGGCACCGACTGGGACGCCCGGGAGAACCACCCCCAGGAGTCCGCGAGCGCCGCCAGCGACATTGCTGGCTTCTTCCCGGGCAGTGAGGACTTCCGCTACCCCAACCTCGGCGAAGACGAGATTGCCGGCGACTCCATGGAGTCGATCAACTACTTCGACGAGGAGACCCACCCGGTGTGGTTCTTCTACCTGCCGCGGATCTGCAACCACTGCACGTACGCGGCCTGTGCCGGGTCCTGTCCCGTGCCGGCGATCTACAAGCGCGAGGAAGACGGCATCGTGTTGATCGACGAGGAGTCCTGTCAGGCCTACCAGCAGTGCAACGAGGCCTGCCCGTACAAGAAGTCGATCTTCAACGCCGCGGAGGGAATCTCACAGAAGTGTGTCGGCTGCTACCCCAAGACCGAGCAGGGCAAGGCGCCGCAGTGTTTCGAGAACTGTCTCGGGAAGATCCGGATGCACGGCTACATCAACACGCCCGAGGAGGCCAACGTCGGTGACCCGACCCAACAGCGGGTCAACCCCATCGACTACCTCGTTCACGAGAAGGAGATCGCCAAGCCGCTGTACCCGCAGTTCGGGCTGGAGCCGAACGTCTACTACATCCCGCCGATCACCGCGCCGACCGACTACCTCACCCAGATGTTCGGCCCGGGCGCGGCCGACGCGGTCGAGACCTACCGAGCGGTCCGCAACGGCGACGAACCGGAGATCCGAGGGCTGTTGCACCTGATCGGCAGTACGGAGTGGTCGCTGACCGGCTTCGAGATCGACGGCGAGGAGGCCGTCGGCTACTACGAGGGCGACGAGGTCGGCCGCGTCCCGATCGAGGAACCGACCGCCGAGCGGCAACGCTACGACGAGGACGAAGACGTCTACCGACTCGACATCACGTAACGATGAGCGACAACACCATCTTCGGCAAGTCACGGACGGATTCTGAGGCAGACGAGCCGGATCCAGCCCCGACGGAGGCAGGTCGACAGGAGGCCGAGGGTGTCGTCCCGACGGTCGGCCGGAGCGAGTCCGGCCTCTCGGAGCACCCCGGCGATACCAACACTGCCTTCCAGCGCGCTCGGCTGTACGGACTGCTCGCGCTGGGGTTCGAGCGCCCCGGCGAGGACCTCTCGGCGGCCTTCGATGACGACGCCTACTGTACCGATCTGGTCGCGGCCGCCGACGCCCTCGGTGAGGGCGTCGCGGAAGCGGCGGTCGGGGTCGGGGCCCACGTCACCGACCCGGAGACGCTGTACGACGACTGGGGACCGATGTTCGGCGTCGAGGAGGGCCACAGCGTCTCGCCGTACGAACTCAACTACCTGCCCGGGCCGCTGGTGACCAACGTCCGTCGGCTGGCGGATATCAACGGCTTCTACAAGGCCTTCGATCTGGAAGCCGCCTCCGACAAGAACGACCGGGGCGATCACATCTGCTTCCAACTCGAGTTCCTCAGCCACCTCTGCCTGCGGGAGGCACACCTCCGCGAGGGGGGAGACGACAGGGGTGTCAGGATCGTGGGCGACGCACAGCAGCAGTTCATCGAAGACCACCTCGGGCGCTGGTTCTGGCGGTTCACCGACGAGGTCAGCGCGAGCGGGGACGGCTTCTACGCGGCGCTTGCGGATGCGCTCGCGGCGTTGCTCGAATCCGAGATCGACCGATTCGGACTCGATCCCGAGTGGGTTCCCGACGATCCCGGCGTCGAGGAATGGAGCGAGGGAATCTTCGGCGAGTCGGGCCGCGGCTGCGGTGGCTGTGGCATGAACTCCGACGGGAGCGAGATCCCGACCGATCAGTACGACCCCACCGAAGAGCTACGGGGCGTCGACGGCGGGGACGGACCGGACAGCGTCGACGGCTCGTAGGCTGGCTCCTCGTGTCGATCCAAGGAGCTGGGAATCTGGGCTATCCTTTTAGTTGTCGGTCAGCTGTGATAGGCATATGACCGAAACCGAACCGACCGCAGCGAGGGGGTCGTCCGTCCCCGAACCGGTGCTCCGGGCGGGGTTACAGGGCCGGACGGACGAGGCCGTCATCGGACTGACAGCCGACGGGACCGTGAGTTCGTGGTCGGCGGGCGCACGGGCGCTGACTGGCTCCCGCGTGGCCGACGCGGAAGGAACGCCGGTGTCGTCGGTACTCCCCGGGCTGTTTCCCGACCGGAGTTCCCTCGACACCGCTCTCGAAACGGCCGGTGCGGACGGCAGGGCCGTGGTCGAGGGGTGGTGTCGGCGTGACTCGGGAGAGAACTTCTGGGCGTCCGGGGTGATGACGGCCGTCGAGGACGGTGAGGGGTTCGCGCTCCTGCTCCGGGACTGTACGGAACAGAGACAGACCGCCGGTGAGCGGAAACTGCTCGCGGACGTAACTCGACGCATCGCGCAGGCCGACTCGTATATCGAGGGGATCCGGACGGCTATCGTCGAGGTGTGTGACCACACCGAGTGGGCCTACGGGGAGGCATGGGCTCCCGCAGAGGGAGACGACCGTCTCGAATACGTCACCGGGCACGCTGCGGATCGGACCCTCGAACCGTTTCTCGACGAGAGCGAAGCGGTGACGTTCGGTTACGGGGAAGGACTCCCGGGCCGCGTGTACGCGTCGGGCGAGTCGGAGTGGATTCCGGATACGTCGGACCAGCCGCGGGACGTGTTCCGCCGGACGGCGCTGGCCGAGGAGGTCGGTCTCCGGGCGGCCCTGGGGGTGCCGATCACCACGGAGGACGGCGTCGTGGCCGTGTTGACGTTTTTCCTGCGGGATCACCGGGACCCCGACGACAGCCTGGCCTCGGTCGTCAGCGCGGTCGCGGCGGATCTCGGCGGCCTCGTCGCGCGGATGCAGACCGAGGAGGAACTCGACCGCGAGCGGGCGTTGCTCGGGCGGGTCTTCACGACGAGTCCGGTCGGATTGATCGTGACCGATACCGACGGGGAGATCGTTCGGTCGAACCTGCAGGCGTCGGAGATCCTCTGTGGCGGCGAGAGCTCCCTCGTCGGGCGGACGTTCGACGGCCTCGACGGGGAGTTTCTGCATCCGGACGGATCCGCGGTCGACCCGGAGGAGTTCCCGGTTGCACGCGCGCTCGATACCGGGGCGACTGTCGGAGATATGGAGGTCGAGCTACGGGACGAGGACGGAGAGAGCCGATGGGTATTGTTGAGTGCGACCCCGATTCACGGCGATGGCGGCGATGTCGAACGGGTCACGGTGGTCGTCGAGGACATCACGACCAGACGGGAACGCGAGCAGTCCCTGCGTGCGTTCCGGGAGGCGATCGAACAGGCCGGCCACTCGATTTACTTCACCGACAGCGACGGGACAATCGAGTACGTCAACCCGACCTTCGAGGAGGTGACCGGGTACAGCGCCGAGGAGGCAGTCGGGAGGACGCCACACATTCTCAACTCCGGCGAACACGACGAACAGTTCTTCGCGGAACTCTGGGAGACGATCCAGGCCGGGGAGGTCTGGACGGGCGAGGTGACGAACGAACACAAGTCCGGAGACAGATACGTCGTCAACCAGACGATCGCGCCGATCACCGACGAGACCGGCGGCATCGAGCGATTCGTCGCGATCAACGACGACATCACCGAGCAGAAACGCCGCGAGCAGACGGTTCGTCGACAGCGCAACTCACTCCAGCGGATCCGGCAGATCATCGAGAGTCTTCGCCCGATCAACCGGGAGTTGACGCGGGCCGGCACGCGTCAGGAGATCGACCAGGTTATCTGCGAGCAGTTGGCCGCCTCCGACGCGTACCTGTTCGCCTGGATCGGCGATCACAACCAGGCCACCGAGGAGATCACGCCGAGAGAGTGGGCCGGTGTCGAATCGGAGTTCGTGCAGGATCTCGATCTGACGCTCGACGACGCCGAACTCGGGACGAACCCGTTTCAGCAGGCCGTCACGAGCAGCGAGATCCAGGCGATCCAGGAGGTGCCGACCGACCCCGCCGGCCAGGACCGCCGCGACCGTGCCATCGAGTACGGATTCCAGTCGGTCGCGGCCATTCCGATCACCTACGGGGAGACGGTGCTCGGGATCATCGGCGTGTACTCCGCTCGCCCGGACGCCTTCGACCGGTACGAGCAGGGGCTGTTACGCGAACTCGGCGAGCGGATCGGGCACGCGATCAACGCCGCGGAGAACAAGCAACTGCTGCACACCGACACCGTCGTCGAGTTGGAGTTCGAGATCGGTGTCGCGGACTCCCCGCTCGTCTCGGTGACCGAGCAACTGGACTGTCGGCTGTCACTGAACAACCTGACCCCGACGACGGAGGCCGGCTATCTCTGTTACGTCGACGTCGACGGTGTCGCCCCGGAGGAACTCCTGGACATCGTCGGGTCGGCCCCCAGCGTCGAGAGCACGCGCGTCGTCCGCGCCCGGGGCCAGACCGGAATCGTCGAACTGCGGGTGAAAACCGGGCCACTGACCGCGCTGTTCGAACACGGAGCGACGATCAGTTCGTTCGAGGCCGCCGACGGAAGCGGGCGACTCGTCGGGGAGACCACGCCCCAATCCGACGCTCAGTCGATGATCGAGACGCTACAGGGCACCTACCGCGAGACGACGTTCGTCGCGAAGCGAACGCGGACCCAGGAGAGCACGACGCTCACGATGACGAAAAACGCCGTCGAGGCGGAACTCACGGACCGCCAGCGGGAGGTGCTCGGGCTGGCGTACCACGGCGGGTACTTCGAGTCGCCCCGCGATTCGACCGGGGACGAACTCGCGGACGCGTTGGGCATTAGCTCGCCGACCTTCTACCAGCACGTCCGGAAAGCCATCCGAAAGATCCTCGCTCTCCTCATCGAGAACGAACAACTCGAACCGACTCAATCCCCCGTCAGCCCCTGAACGGCCCGTTTTACAGAAGCACCGCCCCGGCTGATCGGGGTGGGACGCCGTGAACCGCCTCGGGGTCAAGCCCCGAGGCACTCGGCCTGCCCCGCCTGTAGACTCCCGCCAATCACGGGACGATTGCTGATTCGTATTCTATTCTCAATACTAGTAGGATAGGGTCATCCCGACCGTTCAGATTTCTAGACACTACCTGGCTAGGTCCACTTCATAATGCAGTCACCGTCGTACCCTCTACTAACGTGATGCCCCCCAAAGAAACCGAAACCTTCGTTCGAACGATCACCGACGACGAGTGTTGTCAGATCCTCTCGGCCATCGAATCGGAGGCAAAGGCGGTCAAAGAGCTATCCGAGGAGTGTGAAATTCCGCTGTCGACGACCTATCGGAAGGTCAATCGACTGCAGGAGGCCGGCCTGGTCAGAGAGAAGATCAGGCTGAGTAGCTCCGGAAACCACACGAGCGTGTACGAACAGGAGTTCGACGGCGCGATGATCACGCTCTCGAACGACGGCGAGTTCGAGGTCGAACTCGTCTCGGAGACGGGACAACCCAACCGCCACAGGATCACGGCCGACTGACAACGACGGTATGGAAACGTTTCACCTGTACTGCGAGACGTGCGCCTTCGAGCGCGAGATCGACTCCTTAGAGGACGCGCTGGAGGTCGAAATCGATCACAAGGCCCAGCACGGAAGCGCACACCAGGTCACCATCGAACGACAGGACGGCTAATGGACTCGTCGGTGTGACCCTGCTGGTTCGGCCCCACTTCAACTCCTTCATATTAGCGGACAACCGGTACCGGATCGGAGCGACTACCTCCACATGTGAGGTGAAACGATGGCAACGACAGAGACGACTGACAGCGTACAGACCCGCCTGCTCGGACGAGAGTTCACCTTCCCCGTCGAAGGGACGTGGCTCGCGTACTGGCTGGTGATGTTCCGACTCGTCGGTGGGTGGTGGCTGCTACACGCCGGTCTCGACAAGCTAGTCAACTGGCCGTTCGACGCCGGCTGGTTCGTCGGAGGCGCGGCGCAGGGAACGAGCCTCGGACCGTTCGTGACCCTGTTCAGCGACGGTGCCGCGCTAACCTTTGTCAACATCGCGATCCCGATCGGCCAGACGATGATCGGGCTGGGGCTCATCCTCGGGGCACTCACCAGGACGGCCGCCTTCTTCGGGGCCTTCCTGATGGTGTTCTTCTACTTCATCAACGGCGAGACCGGCGGCTGGGCACACGGTGTGGTCACGGGCGAACTGCTCGGCCTGCTGGTGTTCGGGATGATCGCGACGCTCGGGGCCGGGCGCGTGCTCGGTGTCGACGGCTACCTGATCCGGACGGAGTTCGTCGACAAGCACCCACGGTTGCGGTATCTCATCGGCTGAGGTGATCGAAATGGCAGACAGAACACTTCCAACGAAAGTCGCACAGTACGTCGGCGGCGGACTCGTCGTCTTCGGTGTCGTGGTCGTCGGACTCGTCGAGATGATCGCCGGTGCGAGCCATCCGGTCACGGCGGAGGGACAGATCGTCCACGAAGCGCTCGTCCCCATCGAGATGAGAGCCTATCTCATCCTCGCGGGGCTGGTGATCTGGGGGCTGTACGCGCTCTACCGTGTCGCCGCCGTCGCACCGGTCGGCGCCGCGGGCCAGCGGCGCAGAGTCGAAACCCGACAGCCAGAGTGACGACCCCCGGAAACCCGCCGTATCTATCCGACAGATGACACAGACAACGACGCCCGAATCCCTCACGGTCGTGCTGGAGATTCCCGACCGGCAGACACTCGTCGAACTGTTGTCGACGGTCGAGGAGTCGGAGTCGCCAGTCGTGACGAGAGACATCAGACGCGCAGATGAGAGCGGGGACGGATACGTCTCCGTCGACCTCGGCGAACTGACGGCGAAACAGAAACAGGCGCTCGAACTCGCGGTCGAGGCCGGTTACTACGAGCGGCCCAGAGACGCCGATCTCGGTGAGTTGGGCGACAGACTCGCCATCTCGAAGTCGGCGGTGTCACAGCGGCTCAGGTCCGCCGAGCGAAAACTGATCGAGACGGCGATACGGCAGGTTGTCTGAGTCAGGTCCGCTCTGACTGGCCGAGAAACGCTCTGACGAGTTTCGTCTCGGCGGCGTTGAGTCGCTGTGAGACGGCGGATTTCGAGATGCCTAACTTCTCGGCGCAGTCGCTCAGATCGGCACTGCGAGGGCTGTCGTAATAGCCGAGTTCCAGCGCCGTTTCGAGCGCCTCCTGCTGTTTCGCGGTGATCGCACTCACGTCGAGTTCCGTCGTGGCTCCGACGTGTCCGTCTTCGACCAGCCACTCGACAGCGACGGTCGCGCCGACATCCCGGAGCGCGTCGACGAGCGCCCGGATTGTCTCACGGGACGGGACCGACACGACGACCGTGATCGCCCCGTCGCTGACGTCCGTGAACTCCGTGAGGCAGTCGTACTCCTCGAACACCGGACAGATGCAGTGCCCGTCGACGCGGGCCGTTCGGTAGGCCTGTGGCCGATCCTCGTACTCCAGAAGCGTATGACACTCACGCTCCGAGTTGGCGGAGCCGGTTCCCCCCTGCTCGTCGGGATCGTACGTGAGCGACTGCGTGATCCGATCCGGCTCGTCCCCGCCGTCGAGCGCGGCGCAGGCGGCCGCGGGATCCGGACGGACCGCGAGTTGTGCCCGGACTAGCGACTGCTGGCAGTCGACCCGCTGTTCACTCCCCGAGGACCGCTCTGAATGAGCCATTACACACGTGTACCTACCAGCGCCCCTCGTAAACGCGTGCGGCCGATTCCCAACGAGGTGGTAATCACGTTGGATCGCTGTCAGATATCTCCCCGAGAAACGCCCTCACGAGCCGCGTTTCGGCGGCGTTTAGACGCTGGGAAACCGCCGATTCGGAGAGTCCGAGGCGTGCGGCGAGGTCGGACAGCGTCGCGCCACCCTCGTAGTGGCCAGCGTTGAGGGCCGTTTCGAGGGTGTCACGCTGGGTGTCCGTGATCACGTCGGTGTCGACGGTGATCGTCTCTCCCTCGCCGTCGACAGTCGTGATCCAGTCGATCGAGACCGTCGCGGCGACGGTACGGAGGTCGTCGATGAGATCGAACAGTTCGGCTCGACGTGAGGAGACAACTGTCACGACGAGCGTCCCGGAGCGGACCGCTTCGAGCCGCGTAAGACAGCTGTGTGCTTTCAAAACCGGGCAGATACAGCCGTCCGTCGGTCGGGCGGAGATGTACGTATCCCCCCCGTCACCGAGGTGGGTGTGACACCTCCCGCACCGTACCGGGTCACAGCGCCCTGATTCGTCGTGTTCGGGACACGAAGGCGGAATCTTCAGTTCGTGGGCGATCACCGCCGAATCGGTGTCGCCACTGAGGAGTACGCACGGAGCGTCCTGGTCGGGTTCGACCGCCAGTTTCGCGCGGAACAGCGGTGAGTCGTCCCTTCCGTCCGACCCTCCCGCCCGTTTGGACTGTGCCATCACCGGGTGCTACTCGCCGGGAGGGATTAAGTAGCCATCTCGTTTCGATCCGGTAGGAACGATTATCAGCCCACTGAAAACCGCACGGGGGAACCGTTCTGGGGGGTGTCAGTCGTCGGCCGGTTCTGCCCGCGTGGTCATCTCGACGTCCGGCGCGTCGACTTCGAGTTCGTCGAGTGCGGCCTGTGCGGCGCGTTTGCCCGAGACGAGCATGGCACCGAAGGTCGGACCCATCCGCGGCAGACCGTAGGTGGTCGCCGTCGCCATGCCGGTGACGATCAGGCCGTCGTGAGCGACGCCCGTGTGTTCGACGACGGCGTCCTCGGACTCGCCGACCCACATCGAGTCGTGACCGGGCGAGTCGTGGCCGGGTGCGCCGTACTGATCGGCGTCGGTGTTGTCCATCCCGGTGTTGTGTTCGTCGGCGTGATCGATCCCGGGCGCGTCCAGCACACCCCGTTCGTGGAGTTTCGTCACCGCGACGGCGTCGTGGCCCGTCGCGTCGATGACCAGATCGCCCTCGACGGCGATGGGGTCGACGCAGGTGATCTCTCGTGGCAGTGCGTGGACCGGCGTCCAGTTCATCACGATGCCGCCGACGCGGTGGTCCTCCCGGATCACGATGTCGGTGAACTCCGTCATGTTCTGGATCTTCGCGCCGGCGTCACAGGCCGCCTTGATCAGCCCCGAGCAGGCTTCCGGTCCGTTGGCGACGTACAGGCCCTCGCTGTCCTGGGACTGCTTGTAGGAAACGTCGAGGTCCTCGAGCACCTGCTCCGCGGGCTCTCGGACCGTCACCTTGTTCATCAGGAATCCCCCCAACCAGAAGCCGCCGCCGAGGTAGTTGTTCTTCTCGACGACCATCACCTGGACGTCGCGCTCGGCGAGTTCCTTGGCGGCCATCAGTCCCGAGGGCCCCCCGCCGACGACGATCACGTCCGAGTCCGAGAAGTCCATGAACTCCTCGGTCCACTCCTGTCCGATTGCGCGTGTGACCTCTGCCTCGCCTACGTCACTGAACTGGCCGAAACTGTCTTGGCTCATACCACTGGGTGTTAGTAGCCGGTGGTGTTATCACTTTCGTTATCATTGATCTGTACAACCGGCTGATACCCCGACCGGCGAGAGACCGAGACTTATACTGGTTCACGCCGAAGGAGGGGTATGTCGTTGCAGCTCCCGAGCGAAATCGTCGTCGAGCGGTTTCTCCCCACCGTCCGGGCGATGCTGGCGGCCGAGTTGAACGAGCGCGGACTGACCCAGCAGGAAATCGCCGACGAGTTAGGCGTCAGTCAGGCCGCGGTCAGTCAGTACGTCCGGGGTGATGTCACCGTCGAACAGCGATTTGCGGAAGACGAGCGGCTCCGGTCGGCCGTCGATCGGATCGCCGCCGGCCTCGCGACGGACTCGATGGACAGCTACGAGGCCTTGGGAGAGCTGTTGGCCGTCATCCGGGCTTTCGAGGACCGCGGTCCGATCTGTGCCGTCCACGAGGAGGAGATGCCCGAACTGGCTGGGATGGGCTGTGATCTGTGCGTTCGGGGTGTCGACGATACGGTCGAACAGGAGCGCTCGGCGCTGGCTGCGGTCCGTCGGAGCGCCAGGCAACTCGCCAACACCCCGGGGATTGCGGAGCTGATTCCCAACGTCGGGACGAACATCGGAACGGCGATTCCCGGGGCGACCGACGAGACCGACGTGGCGGCGGTCCCAGGCCGGCTACAGACGGTCGGGTCGCGCGTGCTCGTCCCCGCCGACCCCGAGTTCGGCGCGTCGAAGCGAGTCGCCTCGACGATCCTCGCCGCGATGTCGATCGAACCCGATCTGCGGGGGGCGATCAACCTCGCGACGGTCGACGCCGTGCTCGATGCCGCCCGCGAACTCGGCTACGAACCCATGGTGTTCGACGCGGCGTACGAGAATCGGGAGTCACGGCTCCGCGAGGCGTTCCGACAGCGCGGGTCGGTTCCCAGAGTCATCTACCACGAGGGCGCGTTCGGGATCGAACCGATCACGTACGTGTTCGGCGAGACAGCAACGGAAGCGACGGCGCGACTGCTCGAACTACAGGAACAGATCGACAGCTAGTTGACGAAATTCTCGTCCGGGACCACGTCTTCCTCGACGTCGGTGTCGAGGTCGATCCCCTGGACGAGTTCGACGAGATCCCGGACCTGCGGGAACGTGTAGACAGTCAGGTCGACGTCGGCGTCGGCGGTCGTGATCTGCGAGTCGAGGACGAACACGATCTCCTCGTCGGGCCAGCCGCCCATCTTCTCGATGATCTTGTGGCTCGGGCCGTAGCTGAACGTCGGTGTCCCCATGTTGATCGTCGTATCGAGGACGTTCGCCCAGCCGTCGATGTAGCCCGAGGTCATGATGTTGCCGATCTCCTGGATGGCGGAGCGCTCCATGTCGCTGAAGCCGTTCTCGGCCGAGGAGTCGCCCGGCACCATCGACCGGGCGAGCTGTTTGCTGTCCACAGGATCGAGCAAGAAGAGCACGTAGCCGTACGGCGGCTCGGTCAGTTCGACGAAGATCCCGACGGCTTCCTCCTCCCCCAGGTGGGTCTTCACGTCGTCCATGTGGAGGAGGTTGATCTTCGCCACCTCGATTTCGGCGTCCATCCCCGACATCTGACTCAGGCTGTCGGCGACCTGCCGGGACCCCTCCTTGGAGACCCGGTTAAAGATCTCTAATTTCCGCACGTCGACCTTGAGACTCATATCACGTATATTGATGTCGCCCTGTGTAAATTCTCCGCTTACCTGCCGAACAAAAAATCCGGACGAGTCAGCCGTCGAGATCCCCGCCCCGGATCGCTCGTTCGGCGGCGACCAGCGTCTCCTCGGGATCGAACTCCTCGATGATCTCTGCGAGGTCGTCGTCCGCGGCGCCCGCTAACTCGCGGGCGTGAGCGGTCATGTTCGGCACCGCCCGGATGATGTTGTCGACGACGGGGACGGCGGCCGATTGCGCCGAACGCGAGAGGGGGTTGAGGTCGATCACGATCTCTGTTTTCCCCATCTCGGCGAGGGCCTCGGCACGGTCGCCGTCCTCCAGCGGGACGAGGACGACGTCCGCGCTACCGATCCCGTCGGCGTCGACTTTCGCTCGCTCGTGATCCAGCCCTGGAATTCGGCCGTCGGCTTCGAGCCCCTTGATCTCCGTGCCGCCGTGGTCGCGGAGATGGTCGGCGATCCGCTCCATGCGCTCTCTGGTCCGGTTGAACAGGTTGACCTCGATGTCGGCGCCGGTCGCTTCGGCGAGGTCGACGATCTCCCCCGGGACCAGCGCGGCGACGTTACCGTTGACCGACAGCACCGCGTGGTCGGCGGCGAGCAGTTGGGCCGCCGCGACGCGTTCGGCCGCGTCGGCGCTCGGGATCGTTTCCTCGCCGAGCAGGTAGTCGAAGGCCTCTCCCCGGCCCTGGGCGATCAGCCCCTGCTGGCTCGTGATTCCCTTCTCGACGCCCGCCTCGATACGGTGTCGAGTCAGCAGCGACTCGTATCGAGGGTGACTCTCCGGGATATCGATCTCCGTCATACAGACGATTCCGGGCAAACCCTCGAAAACGCATCGATTCTCGCTACGGGTCGGGCGCGGGTTCGAGCGTCGCTCCGCCGGGATGGATCGCCGCTACCTCGGGATCGTACCCCGCCGCCGAGAGGCCGTCGTCGAGTGCGAACACCGTCTGTCCGAGCATCGCCATCGCCGCGGTGCCGCCGGCTTCGGTCACGTCCTCGATCACCCGTCGGACCTCCTCGGTGAGCAGCCCCGATTCCCGGGAGAACCGACGTGAAGCCCGCATGAACGTCTCCAACGTCGGTTCCCCGACGACCGTCGACAGCGCCTGCTTGCCGGCCTCGGTCAGCGCGTCGGTGTCGCCGCCGAGCACCTCCGGCGTTTCGAGTTCGCCGAGGACGTGGTACTCGATCCGGCGGCGGGCCGGAATCTCGTCGAGGTCGTTGTCCTGGGGACCACCCGGCTCTAGTCTGATCGGAACACCGCCCCGGGCCTGCGCGACGACATCGCCCAGTCCGGTTCCGGCCTGGACTTCCGCGCCGTGTGCAATCGTGACGAGTTCGTTCACCGAGAGCCGCCGGTCGAAGGCCTCGTTGACCGACAGCGCCGCGCCCAGCGCCATCCCGCCCGAGACGCCGAACCCGGAGCCGAGCGGAAGGTCTGTAACGCCGCGGATCTCCGCCGGCGCTTCGAGCGCGTCCAGAACCCGGTCGACGGCCTCCATCTCGACCGGGTCGCCGTTGAGGACGGCTCGGGGCTCCTCGGCCGGACGGGCGGTGACGGTCACCCCCTCCGTCAGCGCGAGTCCCCCCCCGCGCGAGCCCGCCTTCGTCGGATCTGGATCCGGGTTGCTGGTGAAAAACCCGGTGATGTGTCCCGGCACGAATGCCTGCGCCACGTTCGTCATGGGGAGCATTCAGCGAGCCAGCGGCTTAACGGTGATTGTCTGCGGAGCCGCCCGGATCTGTTCGCTCGCCGTCTCGTACCCCGTCGCTTATGTGTGTTTGCGCTGCATTGCTGTGTATACATGCCAACGGTAAGCGTTCGGATCCCCGAGGAGGAGAAAGAAGAACTGGACGAGGTCGCCGAACTGCTCGAACAGGACCGGAGCACGACGATGCGGCAGGCGATTCGCGAGGGCGTCGAGACGCTCCGGACCCGCCACGCCGTCGAGCGATACCAGAGCGGCGAGGTCTCGATCAACGAGGCCGCCCGGTTGGCCGGCGTCTCGATCGCCGAGTGGCTCGAACTGGCGCAGGATCGGGGGCTGACGACTCAACTCGACGAGACCGATCTCACCTTCGACGCCGAGCGGGCGGGTGAGCTGTGAGATGGTCGTGTACGTCGACGCGACGCCGCTGTACGACCTGGGACAGATCGGGGAACTCGACTTGCTCCGGGTCTTCGAGACCGACCCCGTGATCCCGCAGGCGGTCGTCGAGGAGATCACCGTCGAACCGGCCGCCACGAACCTCGGCCGGTTCATCGAGGAACACGAAATCGAGACAGATCCGGACACCGCGGAGTGGATCGACGACGCGAAGGGGCTGTTAGACGAATCCGAGACGACCAGCGACGTCGTGCTCGTCGCCTGTCTGCTCGGGGCCCGTGACCGGGAGGGACCGGCCGCGCTCGTCTCCGACGACCGGCGGTTGCGCGCCGTCGCAGAGGGACTCGGCGCGACGGTCACCGGCACCTTCGGCGTGACGACCCGGGCGGCGGTCGACAGCAAGTACTTCCCGGCGACACAGGCCAAACGCGTGATTCGCCGCACCGACCACCACGGCGTCCAGATGACCGGGCGGTTGCGCGAGCGAGCGATCGGCGAGGTCGACGGGTAGTCACTCGAACAACTCCCGGAGACGCTCCCGCTCGACGGTGCCGGACTGGGTGCGCGGCAGCGACTCGACGAAACGGATCCGCCGCGGAATCTTGTAATCCGCCAACCGCTCGCGGCAGTGCCGTTCGACCTGCTCGCGCAGTTCTCGATCCGACTCGTGGGACCCGCTCGGGACGATGGCCGCCGCGACCTGCTCGCCCCACTCCTCGTCCTCGATTCCGACGACGGCAACGTCCGCGACGGCCGAGAGGTCGCGGATCGCTTCGGCGACGGTCGCCGGTGCGACCAGTTCGCCGCCGGTGATGATCGTCTCGTCCAGCCGCCCGAGGATCCACAGTCGTCCATCCTCGTCGCAGGTGCCGAGGTCGCCGGTGTGCAATCCGAGCGACGAGGTCGCCTCGGCCGTCCGCTCGGGATCGAGATACCCCGGCGTGACCGTCGGCCCCGAGACGACGACCTCGCCGCGCCCACCCGGGTCGACCGGGTCACCGTCGGGGTCGACGACGGCGACGGAGGTCCCGTACAGCGGCTGGCCGACCGTGCCGGGATGGTCGCGGTGCTCTGCCGGCCGCGCCGTCGCCACCTGCGAAGCCGTCTCCGTCATCCCGTAGGTCGGATAGACCGGAACCCCGGCGTCGGCCGCCCGGTCGAGCAGCGACTCCGACGCCGGCGCACCGCCGAGCAGCACGGTTCGCAACTCCGGCGCGGAGAAACCCACGTCGAGCAACCGACCGAGTTGCGTCGGGACGAGGGAGACCCCGGTAATTCCATCCTCGTTCAGCACGGCGGCGGTCGCCTCGGCGTCGAACGCGGGCTGGAGGACCAGTGTGGTCCCGTACAGCGCAGAGCGGAAGACGGGAGCCAGTCCGCCCATGTGGTACATCGGCAGACAACAGAGCCACCGGTCGGTCGGCGTGACACCCAGTCGGAACGCCGACGCGACCGCGCTCGCGGTCAGATTCCCGACCGTGAGCCTGACACCTTTCGGCTCGCCGGTGGTTCCGGAGGTGAACAGGACGAGGGCGGTATCGTCGGGGGCGTGAGGGGTCGCCGTCGGCTTCGATGCCGGCGACGGGAGCGGGCGAAACGACGGACTTCCGGGGTCGTCGACGCTGAGATACGCCGGCTCGCGGGCGGGTGATCGCCGCCGCTCGGCCTCGACGAGCAGTTGCTCGGTCTCCTGCCCGCAGAGCAGGAGATCCGGCTCCACCCTGTCGATCCGCGTCGCCAGTTCCGCCTCCGACAGGCGGGTGTTCAGCGGGATCAACTCCCAGCCCAGTCGGAGTGCGGCGTGGGTGACACACACGAAGGGTACCCCGGTCGGCAGCGCGACAGCGAGGCGTGGATCCGGTCGGTCGGTCCCGACGGAGTCGAGCGCGGCGGCCATCTCGGTGACCGCGGTATCGAGTTCTCGGTACGTCAACTGTTCGTCGCCTTCGGCCGCCGAGAGAGCGATCCGGTCGGGCGTCGCGTCGGCGCGCGTCCGGAGCAGATCGGTCCCGAACATCTCAGATCGGCGGCTCCTCGATGCCGAGACCGGGCCGCTGGGGGACGGTGATCGCACCGTCGGCCACCGGAGCGGGGTCCCGAGCGAGGTCGGTCGCGAGTCGTTCGCCGGTCGCCAGCCCGCAGGCGCGGACATCCGGGATGGACGCGGCGACGTGGACCGCCCCGACCCGGGCGACGACGGCGTCGATCGTCGTCGAGACGACGGGATCGATTCCGGCTTCGCGACAGTCCTGAGCGGCTTCGACCGCCCGGTCCGGCCCGCCCAGCACCATCGGCTTGAGCACGATCACGTCCGCGGCGTCCGCGGAGATAATGTCGGCGACGCTGTGGGTGGCGAGCGATTCGTCCAGGGCGATATCGACGCCGCTGCCCCGGAGGCTGGCTGTCGAACTCAGTTCGGCGGTCGGCAGTGGTTGTTCGACGTAGGCGACATCGAGGGCCGCGAGCGCGTCGATGGCCTCGCTCGCCTGGTCGACGGTCCAGGCGCCGTTGGCGTCGACGCGGAGTTCGACGCCGTCACCGACGGCGTTGCGAACGGCCCTGATTCGCTCGATGTCCTCCTCGATGCCGTTGGTCCCGACCTTGATCTTCACCGCGGGGTAGCCGTCGTCGACGGCGGCGCGCGCCCGCTTCGCGAGCGCCTCCGGTTCGTCCGCACCGAGAGTGACGTTGACCGGGACCGACTCGACGGTCCGGTCTGCGTCGCCGAGTGAGCGATACAGCGGCTGATCCCGCGAGATCGCGCGACCCTCGGCGAGCGCCAGCGAGAGGCCGTGACGGGCCGCCGGGGCTTCGAGTTTCCCGAGCGCGATACCCCAGTCGAGTTCCTCTGCCACGCGCTCGGCCTGGGCCAGTCCCTCGCGGCACTCCTCGTAGGATTCAGTCCAGCCGACCAGCGGCGTCGCCTCCCCGAGTCCGCTCAATCCCTCGGTCTCGACGCGCACCAGAAAGCCCTCTCGGGCGTCGATTGTCCCTCGGGCCGTCTCCAGTGGCGAAGCGAGACGAACGCTGAACTGCTGTGTGTCGAGCATCTCAGATCACCACCGGTGCGGTCAGCCCCGCCGCCAGCAACAGGGCGTAGACGGCGAGTAACTGTCCAGTCCGTTCGAGGGCGGGATTGAGGGCGCTGCCGTCCCGTTCGGTCACGACCACGCGGGCGACCGACACCGCCAGCGGGAGCGAGAGGGTCGGCGCGAGCGCGGCCGGGTGGTAGCCGAACTGCGCCCACAGCACGACCGGAACGGCGTACGCCGCGGCCAGCAAGCCGCAGAACTCGACGCGTGAGAGGCGGTAGCCGAGCAACACCGCGAGCGTTCGCTTGCCCGCGGCCGCGTCGGTCTCGCGGTCGCGAATGTTGTTCACCACCAGGATGCAGGTCGCGAGCGCGCCGGCCGCGACCCCGGCGAGGACCGACTCCGGCGTGACCGTCCACCCGGGTATCGCCACCACGAGCGGATCGATACCGAGGGCCGTGACCGCCTGCACGTAGTAGGTTCCGGTGACGGCGACGACCCCGAAGTAGACGAACACGAACAGATCACCGAGTCCGTAGTAGCCGTAGGGATACGGACCGCCCGTGTAGAGGATGCCGGCGACGATGCTGGACAGCCCGACGACCAGGATCGGGAGGCCGCCGACGTACACCAGATAGAGCCCGACCACGAGCGACAAGACGTAGGTCGCGATCATCGCGCGTTTGACTTCCGGGGGATCGATCAACCCGCCGGCGGTCACGCGGGTGAAGCCTTCGCGGTCCTCGGTATCGGCGCCGTTGACCGCGTCGTAGTAGTCGTTCGCGAAGTTCGTCCCGATCTGGATCAACAGCGCACCGACGAGTGCTGCGACTGCCGGAAGCGGCGCGAACACGCCGTCCGCGACCGCAAGCGCCACGCCGATAACCACTGGTGCCCCGCCCGCCGGCAGCGTCTGCGGCCGGGCCGCCATCAGCCAGGCCTGCCGCCGGGTCACGTCCGCAGTCGCTGTCATTGCTGTTTCGTACGGGCGGGAGACTCAAAGCAACTATGGTTGGATGACAGTACTGACTCGTTTCGTCCGGCGGAATTAGTCCGCGGCCACTTCGCCCGACCCGGTCACGGCGTTTGGGTCCTGCACCCAGAGGTCGCCGAAGAGGTCGTCCTGCTGGAGGCGGACCTGACCGCGATGGGAGAGGAACAACAGCCCGAGGTACGTGCTGATCCGCGACCCGCCAGCGGTTTCGATCTCCCTGAACAGTACCTCCGTCCGGCCCTGCTCGTACTGCTCTCGGACGGCCGCGTGCACGCCGTCGATGATCTCGTCGATATCCTCGCCGTGGGTCTTGCCGGTGACCTCTTCCTCCGTGGGTTCGTCGTCCATGCGGAACTGGTCGCCGGAACGGTAATCCAACTCCTGTGTGCCCTGCTGGCGGCGCTGCGGGGAGTCGCTGGTGTCGTACTCTCTTGACTCCTTCCACCAGCGGTCCCGTTCCGCTTCCCGGAGGTCCCGGACCAACTCCTCGAGCGTCTGGGGCGTCCCGCGAGCGCGTTTCCGCTCCAATCGGCGGTCGATTTCGGCCTCGAGCGTCGCGAACGGATCCGGCTCCTCGAACCCACCCTCGGCCTCCATCGCCTGCTCCCACGGCTCTCGCTCGGGTTCGTCGTCGTCCTCCTCGAGCATCGCGTCGCTTTTCATCCGCAGGAGAACGCTCGCGTAAAACAGCGCCCGGCCGGAGGTGCGGAGATCAGCCTCGTCGAGTCTGTCGAGGAACTTGTCGGTCACCTCGACGATGTCGATATCCCACGGGTCGATCTCGCCGTCTTTGGCCAACTGCACGAGCACCTCGACCGGTTCGATCTCCTCGTCGTCCGCGTCCTCTGCTTCCGGCTCAGCGTCGCCGGAGACGACACTTCCCGCCCCGGGGCGGTCGTCGGCGCTCTCGTCGGGGCGGTCACGATCCTCGTGACCGGTGATGTCGAGCGGAATCTCCTCGTCTGTCATCGATGAACACCTCGCTCGCGGAAACCGACCTGCGTTGCTGGCCGTTCTGACTCCCCCGCAATAGCTCTTCTGGCGGAGTCAGTCATCGGCGGCCACCTCCGGCCCGTCGGAGAGATCGATCCCCGTCACGGCCGAGATGTTGTCGTCCTGCATCGTCACGCCGATGGCCCGCTCGGAGCGATCCAGCATCGCCGAGCGGTGCGAGACGACGACGAACTGCGCCTCCCCGGCGAGTTCGTCGACCATCTCGCCGACGAGTTCGGCGTTGGCCGCGTCGAGGAAGGCGTCGACCTCGTCCAGCGCGTAGAACGGCGCTGGGTTGTGCCGCTGGATGGCGAAGATGAACGCCAGCGCCGTCAGTGACTTCTCGCCGCCGCTCATCGCGTTGAGCCGCTGGATCGGCTTGTCCCCCGGCTGTGCCTTCATCGTCAGACCGCCGTCGAACGGATCCTCTTCGTTTTCGAGGTGGAGCCGGCCCGTGCCGTCCGAGAGCCGCTCGAAGATATCGCGGAACTGCTCGTCGATCGCCTCGAAGGAGTCCATGAACGTCTCGCGTTTCCGGTCCTCGTAGGTCTGGATCCGGTCGCGGATCCCGTCGGCCTCCTCGACGAGCGTCTCGCGTTTGTCCTGCAGTTCGTCGAGTTCCTCGCTGACCCGGTCGTACTCCTCGATTGCGAGCATGTTCACGGGTTCGAGCGCCTCCATCTCGCCCTCCAGCCTGTCGATCTCGGCCTCGACGGTCTCGTGGTCGGGAATCTCCTCGGGGTCGTACTCCCCGACCTTCGCTTCGAGTTCGTCGATCTCCCACCCGAGGCGCTCGCGCTCGTCGCGCAGTTCCGCGAGGTCGTCCTCGACCGAATCGACCGCGTCCTGCGCCTCGTCGCGTTTCCGCTTGGCCTCGCTCAACCGCTCGCGGAGCCTCTCGCGTTCGTCTTTCAGTTCGGCCAGTTCCGATTCGAGTTCGGCGACCTCCTCCTCTTTGGCTTCGAGTTCGGCCTCCTTGTCCTCGATAGTCGCCTCGAACTGCTCGATCTCCTCTTCGGCTTCTTCCTTGCGCTTCTGGGCGGCCTCGATATCGTCGTGGAGGTCCTCGATGGCGTCCTCGGCGTACTCCTTTTCGAGGGTCAGTTCGTTGAGTTCGGCGTCGAGTTCGTCCTGACGGGTCTCCAGATCGTCGATATCCTCGCGGATAGACTCCGCCTCGGCAGTGAGTTCGGGGAGTTTCGAGTCTTCGACCTCCGCCTCGAGGTCGTCGATCATCTCCTGAATCTCGGCGATCGTCTCGTTCTGGGCGGCGATCTCGGCTTCGAGTTCGTCCATTCGCTCGGAGACTTCCTCGCGTTCGGCCTCGATGTCGGCCAGTTCCGACTCCAGCCGGTCGATACGGGCCTCGGTCTCCCCGATCTGGCTCCGGCGTTTCTCGATCTCGCTTTCGATCTCGCGGACCTGCTCGTTGGCGTCGCTCTCCCGGTCGCGGGCGTCTTCGAGCCTGCTCTCCACGTCGCGGATCTCCTCGCGGATCTCCCGGCGCTGTTCTTCCAGATCGTTGATCTTCGCCGCAACCCGTTCCAGTTTGCCGTCGCTGCCCTCGAAGGAGTACCGGGAGCCGCTTTTCGAGCCGCCGGTCATCGCGCCGGATTTCTCGACGAGGTCGCCGTCCAGCGTGACGATCCGGTAGCTGCCCATGAGTTCCCGGGCCGTCTCGATGTCCTCGACGACCAGCGTATCGCCCAGCACGTAGGAGAACACGCCGGCGTACTCGGGGTCGAAGTCGACGAGGTTGTACGCGAAGTCGATCACGCCCTCGCGGTCCGGCGGCGACGACAGCGACCGGTTCTGCATGTCGGTGATCGGGAGGAAGGTTGCGCGGCCGGCGTTGCGGGACTTGAGGTACTCGATACAGCGCTGGCCGACCTGATCGTCGTCGACGACGACGTTGGCGAGGCGGCCGCCGGCGGCGGTCTCACAGGCCGTGGCGTACCGCCCCGAGACGCTGCCGAGTTGGGCGACCGCGCCGTGGACGCCGTCGATGTCGGCGTCGAGAATCGTCGTCACGGCACGTCCGTAGGAGCTGTCGCCGGACTGGCTGGCCTTGGCTTCCAGTTCGGCGTACTCCTGCTGTGCGGCGTTCAGATCGTCCTCAACGTCGTCGAGTTGCTCCTGTAGCTCGCGTTTCTCCGCGCGGAGGTCGTCGACGACCTCGGCGATGGTCTCCTGGTTCTGTTCGGCCTTCTCGAGTTCGAGTTCGAGGTCGTCGATCTCCGCCTCGATGTCGGGAATCGTCGCCTCCGCCTCCTCGATTTCGGCCTCCAGTTCCTCCTGCTCTTTCGAGCGGCGCCGCGCCTCGTCGAGCAGGCGATCCTGCTCGCGCTGGAGCTCGTTTTTCTCGGCTTTGGCCTCCTCCAGCTGTTCCTTCTGGGTCTGGAGGCGGTCTTTGACCTCCTCGAACTCCTGGCCGATCTCGTCGATCTCGGCCTCGACGGATTCGAGGGTGGCCTCTTTCTCCTGGATGTCGGCCGCTATCGAGGATTTTGACACCTTGAGCTCCCGGATGTCGCCTTCGAGTTCGTCGATCGTCTCCTGTTTCCGGTCGATCTTGACGAAGGCCTGTCGGCGCTCGTTTTCGGCGTCCTCGACGCGCTGGTGGGCGCTGTCGATCTTGTCCTCCAGGCGGGAGATGTCGCCTTTGACCTCCTCGATCTCGCGTTTGATCTCCAACTGTTCGTCCTCGCCTTTCCGTTCGATCTCCTCGTTTAGCTCTTCGAGTTCCTCGTCGAGACGCATCACCTCGCCCTGGCGCTCGTCCAGGGTGGACTGCCGCTCCGAGAGCGTCGCTTCGAGGTCGTCGATCTCTTCCTCGACGCTGGCTTTCTGCTCGCGTTTGTCCTCCAGTTCGGCGGCGCGGCGGTACCCCTCGTAGGTCTCTTTCTCCTCGCGAAGCTCCTGGTACTGGAGCGCCGTGTCGCGTTCGTCTTCGAGTTGGTCGAGGCGCGTACTCTTCTCGTCGATGCGCAACTGGGCCTCCTCGATTCGCTCCTCGACGACTTCGAGTTCCTCGAAGGCGTCCTCCTTTTTCGCGTCGAACTCGGCGACGCCGGCGATTTCGTCGATGATCTTCCGGCGCGCGCCCGGCGTCATGTTGATGATCTCGGTCACGTCGCCCTGCATCACGACGTTGTACCCCTCCGGGGTGATGCCCGCCTGTGCGAGCAGATCCTGGATGTCCGAGAGGTTCACCGACCGGCCGTTGATGTAGTAGTAGGAGTAGTAGTTGTCCTCGGTCTCTTTGACCCGGCGCTTGATGCTCACTTCGTCGATGTCGCCAACGTCGTCCGTCCCGGCGGCGTTGACGATCTGTGAGCGTTCGAGCGTGCGGTCCTCGTTGTCGAGGATGACCTCGACGCTGGCCTCGCGTTCGCCCTCGAAGGAACTCCCTTCCTGGTGGCCGGGATTGTAGATCAGGTCCGTCAGTTTCTCGGCGCGGATACCCGACGTTCGGGCGAGGCCGAGCGCGAAGAGAACCGAGTCGATGACGTTGGATTTCCCCGAGCCGTTGGGGCCGGTAACCGTCGTGAAGTCCTCGTAAAACGGGATGCGGGTCTTCCGGCCGAAACTCTTGAAATTGTCAAGGACGAGTTCTTTGATGTGCATAGGCTGGGGGGAGACGAGTCCTCATGCGATGATGATGTCGCTGTCGGAGTCGTCCGTGTTGTTCTCGCTGTCGGCCCCCTCCGTTTTAGTTGCTTCGGCCTCCGTTTCCGCTGGAGATTCCGCGGCACCGAACGGTTCGCCGGTCTCGCCGTCGATCGTCTCTGCCCCGACAGAGGGCTCGGCGGTCTCGATGTCGTCTCCGCTCTCGGCGTCCTCCGAGCCGAATCCGATGTCCTCGTCGACTGCGTTCTCCAGTTCGCGGATGCGAACCTTGCACTCGACCAGTTCGTCGGTCAGCCCCTCGACGGAGGCTTCCAGTTCCTGCACGCGCGATTCGAGTTCTTCGACTCTGTTGGGGCACATACCAGCAGGGTGCCACTCCGTTCACATAAGCGTACGTCAGACAATCATTTTCCAGCCGACAGAAATCCACCCCCAGCCGTCCCAGAAGCCTTTAGCGGCCGGACGACGAACCGCGGGTAATGGCGCAAGTACAGGAACGGAGCGATCTCGCGGTGGTGATCGGGCTGGAGGTCCACGTCCAGCTCGAAACCGAGACGAAGATCTTCTGTGGCTGTTCGACCGAGCCCGCGGCGGAGCCGAACACCCGAACCTGTCCGGTCTGTCTCGGCCTGCCCGGGGCGCTACCGGTGCTCAACGAGGGCGCGGTCGAGGCGGCCGTCAAGGTCGGCAAGGCCATCGACGCGGATATCCCCGAGACGACGGAGTTCCACCGGAAGAACTACTACTACCCCGATCTCCCCAAGAACTTCCAGATCACGCAGTACGACTCGCCGATCTGTCAGGACGGCGAACTGGAGTGTACGGTCGAGGGCGAGCGCCGGACCATCGGCATCGAGCGCGCACACCTAGAGGAGGATCCCGGCAGTCTCGCCCACCAGGGCGGCTCGATCGACACCGCGGAGTACACCCTGGTCGATTACAACCGGGCGGGGACGCCGCTGATGGAGATCGTCACGGAGCCCGATTTCCGCGGGGCGGCGGAGGTCCGGGCCTTCCTCGCCAAACTGGAGGAGGTACTCGAATACCTCGGCGTCTTCGACCCGGAGCGCGACGGAAGCCTGCGGATCGACGCGAACCTCTCGGTCGTCGACGCCGACGAGATCGGGGCTGACGGCGAGATCGACGAGGCGGTGCTGGAAGGGGCAAACCGCACCGAGGTCAAGAACATCTCCAGTCACAAGGGCGCGGAGAAGGCCCTGGCCTACGAGGCCCAGCGGCAGAAAAACGCCGTCGAGCGCGGCCGGGAGGTCGAGCAGGAGACCCGACACTGGGACGAGTCCCGCGGGATCACCGTCTCGATGCGCTCGAAAGAGGAGGAGAAAGATTACCGCTACTTCCGGGAGGCGGACATCCCGCCGTTGCAGGTCTCGGACTGGAAGGAGGAGATCGAGATTCCGGAGCTACCGGATGCCCGCCGCGAGCGGTTCCAGTCGGAGTACGGCCTGAGCGAGGAGGCCGCCGACAAACTCACCAGCACGAAGCAGGTCGCGGACTTCTACGAGAGCGTCGCGGAGGCGTTCGATCCCGACCTGGCGGCGACGTGGGTCGCGGACGAACTGCTGGGCGAACTGAACTACCGCGACATGGCGATTACGGACATCGAGGAGCGGTTCGACGAGGTCGAGCGGCTGATCGAACTCGTCGACGACGAGGAGATCACGGTCAAAAACGCCCGCGAGACGGTGCTGCGGTCGATGCTCGACGACGGCGACGACCCGGATACCATCGTCGACCGGGAGGGTCTCGGCAAGACCAGCGGCGACGAGGTCCAGGCGGCTGTCGAGGAGGCAATCGAGGAGAACCCCGACGCTGTCGAGGACTACCACAGCGGCGAGGACGGGGCGATCAACTTCCTCGTCGGTCAGGTGATGCAGAAGACCGGCGGCAGTGCCGACCCCGGCGACGTGAACGGCCTGCTGCGAGAGGCCTTAGAGGAGTAGAGCGTGAGACCCGTCGAGAGAAACTGAGAATGGACGAGCAGAGTTGGCAGGCCGAGGACTACGACGGCGGCCACGAGTTCGTCTACGAGTACGGCGGCGACGTAGTGGACCTGCTCGATCCGCAACCCGGCGAACGGGTCCTCGATCTGGGATGCGGAACGGGCCACCTGAGCGCCGAAATCGACAGCCGCGGCGCGGAGGTCGTCGGTATCGACGCCGCGCCGGAGATGATCGAGCAGGCCAGAGCGAACTATCCGGACCTGGAGTTTCGGACCGTCGATGCCCGGGATTTGGACGCCGAGGGAGAGTTCGACGCCGTCTTCTCGAACGCGGCGCTGCACTGGATCCCCGACTCGGACCACGACACCGTACTTGAGCGCGTGCGCGACGCGCTGGCCACGGGAGGGCGATTCGTCGCCGAGATGGGCGGTAACGGCAACGTCGAACAGATCGCGGCGGCGGCACTCGAAGCGGTTCGAGCGCGGGGATACGAAGCCGACCACCCGTGGTACTTCCCCGCGCTCGGCGAGTACGCCAGTCGCGTCGAATCCCACGGGTTCGAGGTGACCCGGGCGGTGCTGTTCGACCGGCCGACCGAACTTGAGGAGGGTCCGGCGGGGCTGGCAAACTGGCTGGAGATGTTCGGTGACAGCATCTTCGCCCCGCTCGGGGCCGAGGAGCAGACGGCGGTGATCGAGGCGGTCGAAGACCGGCTTCGGGCGTCGATGTTCGATCCGGAGACGGAGACGTGGACCGCCGACTACCGCCGGTTACGGTTCGTCGCGCAGTGTCGTTAGCACTCTGTCGAGGGGTCCCAGCGGGACGGGTACTGCTGTTTCTGCCCGGTCGAGTTGCGGGCGAGGATGCGAGCGCTCGCCCGGCGTTTGTCCTCCGGCCGTCGCTCCGTCGTCGCGTCGTAGTGGATCACGGTGAGATCCAGACAGGCGTGCAGGAGTTCGTTCGCGCCGAACCGATAGCGGTCGGTGCTCGGCCCGGAAGGGGTCGGATCGGTCGACCGGAGGTGGTGTTCGACGAAGAGATACCCGCCGTCGGCGAGCGCCTCCTTGATGTCGGGAAACCGGTCGACAGCCCGGTAGAAACTGATCGTGACGAGGTCGTATCGGTCCGTCGGGAACTCGAAGGTCGGAATGTCGGCCTGGATCGGCTGGATGCGGTCGGCGACGCCCTCGTCGGCCGCGTTCTCGCGGGTGATCCTGAGTCCGGTCCGGGACTGATCGAGGGCGTCGACGGTGTAGCCTTCGGTGGCGAGAAAGACGGCGTTTCGGCCGGTGCCGGTCGCGACGTCCAGCGCCCGTCCGTCCGGCAGGTCCGGAAGGTACGCCCGGAGCATCGGAGACGGGTCGGGGTTGGTCGGGTACTCTCCGCTCTCGAACCGTTCGTCCCACGTCGTCATACCGGGGGTAGGTCGCCGAGACGAATAAAACCGGACCCGGGGTAGGACGGGTGGACCGTGTGCCCTCCCCCACCCATTCCGCGACAGCGGCGTCCGGGGGTACGAAAGGCTTTAGACTGTATCCAGCCGTACTATCCGTCAGCAATCGGGTGATTCTCGGAGTGAAGCTAATCATTACAGAGAAGGACAACGCGGCCCGGCGAATCGCGGAGATACTGAGCGACGGGACCGCGGAGGTCGACCGACACAACGGCGTCAACGTCTACCGGTGGGGGGACAAACGCGTGATCGGCCTCTCGGGACACGTCGTCGGGTTGGATTTCCCGGAGGAGTACGAGAACTGGCGCGACGTCCAGCCGGCGGAGTTGATCGACGCAGACATCGTCACGGAGCCGACCCAGAAGAACATCGTCACGACGCTGGATGCGCTCGCACGGAAGGCCGACGAGGCCGTCATCGCGACTGACTACGACCGCGAGGGCGAACTCATCGGGAAGGAGGCGTACGAACTCATCGAGGACGACATCGAGGGGCCGATCGAACGCGTTCGCTTCTCGTCGATCACGGACAACGAGGTCAAGGAGGCGTTTGCGAACCCCGACGACCTCGATTTCGATCTCGCGGCCGCGGGGGAAGCCAGACAGATTATCGATCTCATCTGGGGGGCCGCACTCACCCGCTTTCTCTCGCTTTCCGCACGCCAGTTGGGCGACGACTTCATCTCCGTCGGCCGGGTCCAGTCGCCCACGCTGAAACTGATCGTCGACCGGGAACGGGAGATTCAGGCGTTCGACCCCGAGACCTACTGGGAGCTGTTTGCCGACCTGGCGAAAAACGGAGAGCGCTTCGAGGCGCAGTACTTCTACGAGGACGACGACGGCACCGAGGCGGAACGAGTCTGGTCGGAAGGCGACGCCGAGGAGGTCTACGAGACTCTCGCAGGGGCGGACTCCGCCGGGGTCGAGTCGGTCAGTCGCCGGACGCGGACCGACAACCCGCCCGAGCCGTTCAACACGACAGCGTTCATCAGCGCCGCCGGGTCACTCGGCTACTCCGCACAGCGGGCGATGTCGATCGCCGAGGAGCTGTACACCGACGGCTACACCACCTACCCGCGGACCGACAACACCGTCTATCCCGAGGATCTCGACCCCGACGAGCTATTGGATTCGTTCACGGGGAGTCGGGAGTTCGGGTCGGACGCCGAGCAACTGCTCGCCGCCGAGGAGATCGAGCCGACCCGCGGCGACGAGGAGACGACCGATCACCCGCCCATCCACCCCACCGGGGAGTTACCCGCCCGAAGCGAGTTGAGCGACGACGAGTGGGAGATCTACGAGCTGATCGTCCGCCGGTTCTTCGCGACCGTCGCCGAGTCCGCGACCTGGGAGCATCTCCGCGTCGTCGCGGGCGTCGACGACGTGCGCCTGAAAGCGAACGGGAAGCGACTCGTCGAAGAGGGATATCACGCCGTCTACCCCTACAGCAGCACCAGCGAGAATCACGTGCCGGATGTCGAGGAGGGCGAACAGCTCTCGGTCACCGACGTGCGCCTCGACGAGAAGGAGACACAGCCGCCGCGGCGGTACGGCCAGTCCCGGCTGATCCAGAAGATGGAGGAGATGGGGATCGGAACAAAGTCGACGCGTCATCACACTGTCGAAAAGTTGTACGACCGCGGCTACTTAGAGGACGACCCGCCGCGACCGACCGCGCTGGCGGAGGCGGTGGTCAACGCCGCCGAGGAGTTCGCCGAGATGGTCGTCAGCGAGGAGATGACCGCCGAACTGGAGGCAGATATGACCGCCATCGCCGAGGGAGAAGCGACGCTGGAAGACGTGACCGACTCCTCCCGAGAGATGCTCGAAGCCGTCTTCGAGGAGCTACACGAGTCCCGGGAGGAGGTCGGCGAACACCTCCAGGAGTCGCTGAAGGCGGATCGACGGCTCGGGCCGTGTCCCGAGTGTGGGAGCGACCTGCTCGTTCGCCAGAGCCGGCAGGGGTCGTACTTCGTCGGCTGTGACGGCTTCCCGGACTGTCGGTTCACCCTTCCCCTGCCGAGCACCGGCGAGCCGCTGGTCCTCGAAGACACCTGCGACGAGCACCAGACTCACCACGTCAAGATGCTCGCCGGGCGGGACACGTTCGTCCACGGCTGTCCGCGGTGTGCGGCCGCCGAAGCCGACGAGAGCGAGGACCGCGTGATCGGGGCCTGTCCCGAATGCGGCGACGAGCACGACGGAGAGCTAGCGATCAAACAGCTCCGATCCGGCTCGCGGCTGGTCGGCTGTACCCGTTATCCCGACTGTGAGTACTCGCTGCCGCTGCCCCGTCGGGGAGATATCGAGGTGACCGACGAGTACTGTGACGAACACGGACTGCCGGAGCTACACGTCCACGACGGCGACGACCCCTGGGAGCTTGGCTGTCCCGTCTGCAACTACCAGGAGTACCAGGCCGAACAGGCCATCGACGACCTCGAAGACATCAGCGGAATCGGCGAGAAGACCGCCGAGAAACTGGCGGCGGTCGGCGTCGAGAGCCCCGACGACCTCGGGACGGTCGACCCCGACGAGATTGCGGACCGAGTGCAGGGCGTGACGACCGATCAGCTCGAAGACTGGCGACAGCAGCTCGCGGGTTGAGGGCTCCCGACGACGGGAGCCGTACGTTTCTCGAACAAAAGAGACCGACTTAAGTTACGCGGCCAGATAGTACGGGTATGGAATCGCGCACCCATGCAGCAGACGCGACGCCGGGCGACACCGTAACTGTCGCCGGGTGGGTACACGAGATCAGAGATCTCGGCGGTATCGCTTTCCTGATCGTCCGGGACAGCTCCGGCAAGATTCAGGTCAAATTCGAGAAAGACGAGATGGACGACGACCTCGTCGAGACCGGGCTGGACGTCCAGCGCGAGAGCGTCGTCACGGTGACGGGTGCCGTCGAGGAGGAGGAACGCGCCCCGACGGGCGTCGAGATCGTCCCCGATGAGATAGAGGTTCTCTCTGCCGCAGATCCGGAACTGCCGCTCGATCCCTCCGGCAAGGTCGACGCCGAACTCCCGACGCGACTCGACAACCGGACGCTCGATCTCCGCAAAGAGGAGGTGAAGGCCATCTTCGAGATCCGCGCAGAGATCCTCCGTTCGGTGCGAGAGGCCTTCCGCTCGCTGGGCTGTACGGAGATCAACACGCCGAAGATCGTCGCCACGGGGACGGAGGGCGGCACGGAGCTGTTCCCGATCACCTACTTCGGTCGGGAGGCCTTCATGAACCAGAGCCCACAGCTGTTCAAACAGCTGATGGTCGGCTCCGGGCTCGAACGGGTCTTCGAGATCGGTCCGATCTTCCGCGCCGAGGAACACAACACGCCGCGTCACCTCAACGAGGCGACCTCGATCGACTTCGAGTCCGCCTTCATCGACGAGTCCGGCGCGATGGACGCCTGTGAGGAGGTCGTCGTCTCCGCCTACGAGGGCGTCGCCGAGAACTGCCAGGAGGAACTCGAAGCGCTCGGCCTGGCGGAGGAGTTCACCGTCCCGGAGCGGGACTTCCCGCGGCTCACCTACCAGGAGGCGATCGAGCGGATCAATGCCACCGGCGAACTCGACGAACAGCTCGTCTGGGGCGACGATCTGCCGACCGAAGGCGAGCGTGCGCTCGGCGACGACGTGGGCCAGCACTACTTCATCACCGAGTGGCCCAGCGAGATCAAGCCGTTCTACATCAAGGACAACGAGGACGACGACGAGCTGTCGACCGGGTTCGACATGATGCACCCGTCGATGGAGCTGGTCTCCGGCGGGCAGCGCGAGCACCGCTACGACCATCTCGTCGAAGGCTTCGAGCAGCAGGGGCTCGATCCCGAGCAGTTCGACTACTACACGAAGATGTTCAAATACGGCATGCCGCCTCACGCCGGCTGGGGACTGGGCGGGGAACGGCTCGTGATGACGATGCTCGGGCTGGACAACATCCGCGAGGCCGTCCTCTTCCCGCGAGACCGGCAGCGGTTGAGTCCGTAGCGAGGGGCGCGAACGGAGTGAGCGGCCCTCGGCAAGGCGAGCGGGAACGGAGTGACACGCGAGCCGCGAAGACGTTGAGAGCCGGCGAGACGAGCGAGAGCGGAGCGAGACGCGAGCCTGTCCGTGTCGTGAGCCGGTCGCGGTATCGATTGGAGAATTTTTCCGTTAGGCCGCTCGTACCCGAAGGACTTTAACAGTCCAATCGACTACTTTCGGGCATATTATGCAGCATGTGAAGGTGCCCGACGACCGGATCGGCGTGTTGATCGGTCGTGGTGGGGAGACGATGCGGGAGATCGAAGAGCAGGCGGAGGTCCGACTGGACATCGATTCCGAGTCGGGCAACGTCCGGATCGAGAAGGTCGGTGATCCGGTGCTGGGACTGAAGGGTCCGGATATCGTCAAGGCCATCGGCCGCGGATTCTCGCCGGAGGACGCGCTCACCCTGTTGGAGGACGACATGATGATGTTCGAGTTGATCGACATCGAAGCGGCGTCACGAAACAAGAACGACCTCCGCCGGCAGAAGGGCCGGCTGATCGGCGAGAGCGGGCGGACGCGCGAACTGATGGAGGAACTCACCGGCGCGTCCGTCGCGATTTACGGCTCCACGCTGGGTATCATCGGCGGCCCGCGCCAGGTCGAGGCCGTCCGCGAGGCGGCGGAGATGTTACTCGAAGGAGCGCCCCACGGAACGGTCTACTCCTTCCTCGAGGAGAAGCGCAACGAACTCAAACACAAGGGAATGGAGTATCACCCCTACCAGGGATAATCGGAGTCCGGGAGAGTCGGTCTGGAACATCACAGTACGCTTATACCGGGTCGGATTGTATCCGGAGATATGACAGATCCAGATCCGTTCAGCGAGATCGAAGAGCTGTTCGACCAGTTCGCACAGCTCGGCGAACCGCTGGCCGGACGGTTCGAACTCGACGTGATCGATGCCGACTCGGAGATACTGGTCAAGGCCGACCTGCCGGGGCGGGACCCGTCTGCGCTCTCGGTCCAACTGGAGGAAAACCGGACGCTGCGAATCGAGGTACCGGAGGGAGAGACGAGCGAGGACGGTCGGTTCGTCGTGCGCGAGCGGACCCGAGAGAGCGGGAGTCGGTCGGTGACGCTGCCGGCGGCGGTCGACGAATCCGAGACTGAAGCGAGTTACGACCGGGGCGTTCTGACCGTTCGTCTGCCGAAGCTATCCGGAGACGGCGACGAGACCGAAATCCAGGTCAACTGACCGGTCAAATAACAAGACAGACCTCCGGTTCGGAAAAAGGTTCAAGTTCGGGCGCCGTAACTAACCAAGTAGAACAACTCGTGATGAGCAGCGTTCTTCTGCAGATTAAGCCGGTCGCAGTCGCCTACGTCGGTGCGTTCGGGATAACGGGGCTGGCGTGTTTGTTGGCGATTACTCGGGCACGGGATGTCGACGCCCGAGATGTCCGACACGGGCTGGTCGGTCTGCTCGGCACGACCAGCGTGTGGGCGCTGCTCAAGGTCGTCTACTTCGTCGTTCCGGACCCGTTCAGGGGACCGGCGTACACGGTCGGACTCGTGTTCGGGTTCGCGACCGTCTGGGCGTGGCTGTACTTCTGCTCCGCGTACACCGGGCGAAGCTACCACAGGGACCGCACCCTCAGGCTACTCGGTGCCGGCGTGTTCGCGGGAGTCGTCGCCGTCAAACTCACGAATCCGTACCACGGGCTCTACTTCGAGACGACGGTTCGGACGACACCGTTCAACTACCTGGCGATCGAGCACGGCATCTTCCACTGGACGGTGACCGGGCTCTCGTACATCCTCGCGGGAATCGGGATCTTCATGCTGTTCGAGCTGTATCACAACTCCGGCTACAACACGCGCCCGCTCGGACTGCTGACGCTTCTGCTGGCACTGCCGGTCAGCCTCGATATCGCCGCGTTTCTGAGCGAGCGGTTCATCGAAGTGATCTACGCGCCGCTCGGCGTCGCGGCGTTCGTGCTCGGGACGCTGTTCGTCTACGAGCGACGGTTTCTGGCGGTCCAGTCGGCCGGAGACGACGACGATGCGGTCATCTTTCTCGACGAAAACGGACATATCCGGGATTACACGCCCGCCGCCCGGGATTTCTTCCCGGAATTGGTCGACGCCACCGGCGAGCCGCTCGAGTCGGTGCTCCCGCGCGTCGCGGAGATGATCGACCGAGAGGAGCAGACCCTGGAGTACGAAATCGACGGGGAGACGCGGTATCTGCTCACCTCGACGAGTTCCGTCACGCTCGGCGACTCACAGGGCGAGGTCCTGCTCTTTTCGGATATCACGACAGCAGAACAGCGCCGGCGGGAGCTCAAACGGCACAACGAACAGCTCGAAGGGTTCGCGAGCGCACTCGCACACGAACTCAGAAACATGTTGCAGATCATCGAGTGGCGGCTGGGGATTGCGAAAGACCGGACCGGAGACGGGACTGTCGAGCACGAGTCCGTCGAGAAGGCCCTGGAGGCGAACCAGCGACTCACCGCTCGGGTCGACGACTTCACCACCCTCGCCAAGTACGGCCAGACGGTCGAACGGCTCGAATCCGTCGAGTTCGAGACCGCCGTCCAGGACGCGTGGTGGAACGCCGAGACCGGCGAGATGGATCTCGTCATCGAGCGCGGCGGCACCATCGACTGCGATCCGGGTCGGCTCCGCGAGTTGCTCGTGAACGTCTTCGTGTTCAACCGACTGAACGGCGCCGAGACGGTGACAGTCGAACTGCTCGACACCGGCTTTGCCGTCGCGGGCGACGGTGAGGCCCCCGGCGAAGATGTCGACGGATATCTCGCCTTCGGGGAGTCGGTCCCGACGGCGGAAGCGGGGATGAAACTACCGAACGCGAAGACCTTCGCCCGGGTCCACGGCTGGGAGATCGACATCGACACGGAGTATCAGCGGGGCGTTCGAGTGCTGGTTTCTGACGCCCGCACGGACGTGACCGACCAGGCGCTCGAAGTGCGGACGGACTGAGTTTGGGTGTCCGAGATCACGCGAAGCCGATTGCGCCGAGAACGGCGAAGAGCATGTCCCCGTAGGTGAACGAGATGACCAGCCCGAAAAAGAGCGGGACGAGGAAGGGGATCCCGGGCGACAGCCAGACAACCTCCTCCGAACTCAGCGTATCGAGTCCCTCGCGGAGTCCTTCCGGCGTCGTTCCGTACGCCGAACCCTCGATGTCGTCGAGAAACGCCTCCGCGCCCCACGGGTCGTCGTAGGCGGGCTGATCCTCCGCAGGTTCGGGCACTGAGCCGTTGGCATCGGTCGGCTCTCCGCCGTCGGTCTCGATCATCCCGTCGCCGGGGTGGTTCGGCTCGTCGGGCAGCGTCGCCGGATCCCGGTATCGGTCCGGGTTCTCCCGGAGTTCCGCGAGCGTCAGGTCGCGCCACTGGAGATACATTCGCAGCGCGTCGAGGTCGAGTCGCCGCCAGTCGAAATACGACCGCAGACCGCTCGGGGAGAGGTCGTCGATCAGCCGGCGGTCCGGGAATTCGAGCAGCGTGCCGTACTCCTCGATTGCTTGCTCCGCCCGGATCGGTTTCGCGACGAACATCCCCGGCGAGACGTAGCCGGTGACGGCGTTTTTCCCGGCGAGCACGAGCGGATAGGCCGCGCCAGCGAGCACCGTGTTCGAGAGAATCGTCAGCGAAAACACCCCGATTGCGGTCTCGACGACCGGAAGCGAAGCGAGCGCCCCGCCGACGCCAAGTTCGGCGAGGGCGTACTCGGGGTAGGTGGGAAAGAGGACGGCGATGATGAAAAACGCCTTCGCGTCGGCACCGCCGAACCCGCCGATCAGCCAGAAGAGGTAGGTGATCGGGACGATGAACCCCAGCGAAATCGCCACCCGAATGTAGAACTGCCGCTGGCGGAAGGCGGCGACATCGCCGGTCGTGACGGCGTACAGTTCCCAGACGAGCAGGACGACCGCGAGCAGTGCAAGCGGGATCCACGTCCGGTTGGGCACTCGCCGGGTCTCGATGTCGCGCCACGCGACGTAGCCGAAAAAGGGAATGACGAGCAGGCGTAGGAGATCCGGGCCACTTGCGATAGCGAGCACACTCCCCGATGTGGGACGGACTGAGTTATCCTTTTTGACTTCAGCGTGCGGGCGCTGTCAGTTCGTCTTCGCGTCGTTGGTATCGTCTTCGGCCGGGGCGTCGACGCCCTCGGCGGCCTCGATGGCCTCGGTCTCTTTTTCCATATTGACGTGCCAGCGGTCGACTTCGCTGTCGAAGTCGGCCAGTTTGTTCGAGACGCGGATCTTCAGATCGTCGTCGTTGACGTTGACCTCGAAGACGTACTCCCCGCCCTCGCCGCGGCCGACACGCTGGAGGTTGGCACTGATGAGGTCGTTGTCGAAGTAGTACGGGGACATCTGAGTCATCACGTTCTTGTAGACGGTCCCCTCGACTTTGCGCATCGCCTTCCGGCCGGCAGAGTCCGCCGCGCGGGCGACGTAATCGATACTCTCTCCCCACTTGCCGACGGCCTCGTCGGGTTCGTCCAGGTTCTCGTAGGATTCCGCGAGTTTCTCGCCCGCCGTCTGGAGGTCTTCGTCGGGATCCTTTCCCTCCTGTTCGCCTTTGCCCTCGTTGACGCTTGCCTGCTCGGCCGTCTTCTCGTTGACATCCTCGTCGAGGCGTTCGTGTGCTTTCGGTCGCCACTCCTCGAACTCCGCGAGCGCCTCGTCGTCGACATCGTACTCCTCGGCGAGTTCCTGTAGTGCCCGCGTGATCCGTTCGCCGTGCTCGACGGTCTCGACCCAACTGCCACGGCACTTGAACCCGGAGACACTCTCTTCAGTCTCTGCCATAGTTTGGCTGTGTTACTCTCCTTGGTTGGACACAGGGAGGAATAAACTTTCTTGCTGGACCCAAGGGGTTTTGTCCGGCGGGGCGGAGGTGGCTGTATGCGCGTCGTTCTGACTGGTGCCGCAGGTGGACTCGGTCGCCGGACCGCGAGACGACTCGTCGATGCCGATCACGACGTGGTCGCTGTCGACCGCGAAGAGGACGGCCTCGCGGAACTCCCCGATGGGATCGACTGTCGAGCGGTCGACCTCCGCGACGAGACCGCCGTCGAACGCTCGCTGTCTGCCGTCGACCCCGACGCCGTTCTCTCGGCCGTCGGCTGGTACGAACTCGGCGCGCTCGAAGACTGTCCGCCCGACTCCCTGCGAGAGCATCTGGAGGCGAATCTGCTGGCCGTTCACACGCCGCTGCACGCGCTGATGCCGGGACTCCGGCGGCGGGAGGGCCGGATCGTGATCGTCGGATCGATGGTCGGGAGCGTTCCGCTGCCGTATCACGGCGCGTACTCCGCGTCGAAGGCCGGACTCGACGGCTACGCCGACTCACTCCGGCAGGAACTCCGTCCACACGGCGTCGACGTGTCGCTGATCGAACCGGGTCCCGTCCGCACCGGGTTCAACGAGCGCGCGACCGAGGTACTCGACCGGATCGACGACACCGCGTACGGCGATCAGTACCGCGCATTCGAGTCGTACGCGCCGGACGCGACCGATCCGGACGCCGTGGTCGACGCCATCGTGGCTGCGGCGACCGACGAGAGTCCGCGAGCACGGTATCGGGTGAGCGCGCGGGCGAACTGGCTGCCGCGACTGCGCTCGATTCTCCCGCCGGTCGTCTACGACCGACTCATCCGCTCCGGATTACCCGGCGGACTGCTCCACCGGCTCATCGAACGGTAGCTCAGAACGCGTTTTCGACCGCAGAAGCGACAGTCCGTGCTTTTTCGGCTACCTGCTCGTCTACCTGACCGGCCTCGACGGCCGCCGTCAGTTCGTCGTCGTCGACGATTTCGGTCGTCCCGTCGGGGGTCTTGATCACGTCGACGTGGAGGTCGATGTACCGGACGGTGTTCGGGAAGATCTCCACCGGGGTACAGACGTTGACGTAGGTTCCCTTCGAGGTGCCGTCCTCGCCGCGGTAGACGGTCGGGTACCACCAGCGGTCCTCCTGGAACTTCGTCACCGCGATGTCACCCGGCTCTCGCTCGGTGCCGAGAGCGTCGTAGCTCCCGCGCGAGGAAATCTCCCGGCGGACAGTCACCTGACCGTCGCTCGTCCGATCGGTCACCTCGCCCGGGCCGAGTTCGATCAGTCGCCCGTCGGGTTTGCCGTGGCCGATGTCGATCCGGTCGCCATCCCGGGGACCGAACTGCTCGGCAACGACCTCGAAGGGGAACGCCTCGGGACCGGTCCCGGGCTCGTCACAGATGCCCTCCGCGAAGTCCACGGCCGTACTCGCCGTCTCCGTTCCGGCCTTGATGCGGTGGTGACCGGCCATCGTCGTCGTCACGTTCCGGCGCCACTCGTCGAGCGCGAACCGACTCTCGCGGCCGAACCACACCCAGTACGTCGCCTCCGGGCGCACGTACGCTCCCGGAGCGTGGTCGGTCGCCTCGGGGGCGTCGGCCAGTTGCTCGTCGATTGTCGCCGCGTGTCCGCTCAGGTGCTCGACGACGGCCCCGAGTTCGTCCAAGTCGGCCTGGTCGGACAGCGGTGCCCAGTCGGCGGCCCAGCCCTCGGGTGGCTCCTCGGGGAGCAGATCCGCCAGTTCCGGTCCGCGGCCGTGTTGGCCGCCGCGTCGCAGCGTCGCCAGCCCACCGGCGACGCGAAGCGAGGTGTCGAGTACCGGTCGGCCGTCGCTCCACGGGGCACGCGTCTCGATGACCTGCACCTGGAGTCGGTCGCCGTCTTCGATTCGCTCGTCGGCGTTGGAGTACGGCAGAAACCCGGTCGTCTCCCCGCCGACGGGCGCCGGGTCGTCGAGTATCGACTCCGGACCCGTGTCTTCCGGGAGACACCGGACGAGAGCGCCGCTCCCGAGGGTATCGACGACTTCACCCGCGAAGATGCCGTTTCTTGGGAGCGCACCCCGCCAGACGAAGGTGTCAAGCGCGAGATCACGGAGGGCGGAGACGACAGCCCCGACGTCGCCCGGGGCGCCGTGGACACCCACGCCCTGTCGGTCCTCGGTCGTCTCGATAGCGACCGTCGCCGGCCCCATCGAAAACTCCCGGTCGAATCGCTCCTCGATGGGTTTCGAGGGCTGGACAATCTCCTCGAAACGCTCGGTCAGTGCAGTCGAGTAGATGCCGCGAACCCGGACAGTCATTGCCCGCAGATGCGGGCGGGAGAGGCAAAGAGGCTCCGACTCGGATCAGGCGAAGGCGTTCAGCATCAGGATGAAAATCCCCAGGAGAGAGCTAAACGCCACGACCGTCTTCGGATCGACGCGCACGCCCCGATCCTCCTCGGAATCGAAATACCGGACGAGGCCGGCACTGGACATCAGCCCGCCGTCTGAACTTGACATACCGACATATCGACGATGGCCGGTAGTAAACGTTTCGACGCAGTTCTCAGACGACGGCGAGCGGGACCATCACCGCGACGCCGACAGCGATTCCGCCGACGAGTTCGGGTTTGCCGCCCGAGGGGAGGTCTGCGCCGAGATCGAGCGCCTCCGGGACGAACTCCGTGAGGACGAGATAGATCATCGCACCGGCGGCGAAGCCGAAGCCGAACGGGAGGGCCTCCCGAGCGTACCGGACGAACGCGAAGGCGACGACGGCACCGATCGGCTGGGGGAGGCTCGAAAACACCGCCCACCAGACCATCCGCGGCTCCGAGACGCCCATCGACCGAAGCGGGATCGAGATGGCCGTCCCCTCGGGGACGTTGTGGATCGAAATCGCGACCGTCATGAAGACGGCCAGGACGGGAACGGTGAACCCGGCCAGTTCGAGACCGCCCTCTAGGCCCAGATCCGCAAACGACACGCCGACAGCGACCCCCTCCGGGAAACTGTGGACGGTGAGGATGCCGAGGATGAGTAGCAGTTTCTTGAAATCGGCCTCCTCGTACTCCCGGGGGTCGACATCCGCGTCGACGAGTATCTCGTGGGCGACGACGACGAGGAGGACGCCCACGCCCATTCCTGCGACAATCTCTGCCGGCGTTCCCTCAGCGAGGCCCTCCTCGACGAGTCCGAACAGCGACGCCGAGGTCATGATGCCCGAGGCAAGTCCCCAGAGGACGACGTTCAGCCGGTCGCTGATCTCGTCGAAGAGGAAAAACGGGAGCACGCCGACGCCGGTCGCTAGCGCTGTGATCAGCCCCGCGACGAAGACGAAGGTGAGGTTCTGGGCGACACTCATCGGCACACACGAAACTCCGGGAGCGACGAGCGTAAGTTGTCGACCCCGGAGTCGGGGGGCCTCTAAGTGTGGCGCGCCGGTCGATCAGCGCTCGGCGTTGGACTCCCGGAGGGACTTCCGGCGGATCTTCCCGGTCGATGTCGTCGGGAGTTCGTCGGCGAACTCGATGTGATCCGGGTACTCGTAGGCGGCCAGGTTCTCGCGAACGAGGTCGCGGATCTCCTCGCGCAGTCGGTCGGGGTCGTCCGGCTCCCCGGCGGGTTGGACGACCGCCTTGATCGCCTCGCCGGTCGTCTCGTCGGGGACGCCGACCACGCCGACCTGTTCCACCGACGGGTGATCGAGCACCGCCGATTCGACCTCCGTTGGCCCGACGCGGTAGCCTTTGGTCAGGATCACGTCGTCGGCCCGGGAGACGAACCAGAGATAGCCGTCCTCGTCGCGCTCGACCAGATCGTCGGTCAGAAACCATCCGTCGTCGGTCTGCTTGGCGGCCGTCTTCTCCGGGAGGCCGAGATACTCGTCGAAGAAGACCCGCCTGTCGTCGGGCTTGACCGCGAGTTCGCCGACCTCGCCCGTCTCGACTGGCTCGCGGGTCTCCGGGTCGAGGACCCGAATCTCGTAGCCCGGCAGGGGCTTCCCCATGCTCTCCGGCCGTGGCTCGAACCACTCCCCCGAGTTCGCGACACAGAGGTTCAGTTCCGTCTGGCCGTAGAACTCGTTGATCGACACGTCGGGCAGGGCCGCTTCGCCCCACTCCAAGATGTCCGCCGTCATCGGCTCTCCGGCGGAGGCGATTACTTCGAGCGAGAGGTCGTACCGTCCGGCCGGGTCGTCGACGGACTGGAGCATCCGGAGCGCGGTCGGCGGCATGAAGGTGTGGGTCACGTCGTGACGCTCCAGGCAGGCGAACACGTCCGTCGGCTCGAAGGACTCGCGCGGCCAGCCGACGACCGTACAGCCGTGGTGCCACGCCGCAAAGAGCGTGCCGCCGAGCGCCGCGCCCCAAGCCCAGTCTGCCGGCGTGAACAGCGTCGCGTCGTCGAGCCCGCGGTCGAAGTAGTTGAACGCCGCGGCCGCCCGACCCAGCCACAGCGCGTGGCTGTGGACGACCCCTTTCGGCGGGCCCGTGCTCCCGCTGGTGTACATGATCGCGCTCTCGGTCTCCGGCGTCGCGTCGTAGATATCGATGCCGCTCTCACCGCGGTCGAGGACCGTCTCGAACGCGATCGCGTCACCGTCGACGGAATCCGAGTCACCGAGTTCGATCACCTGCTTTAGGTCCGGGCAGTCCTCACGGATGGCCTCGATGTCCTCCCGGACGCTCGGATCGATCACGACGGCGACTGCCTCGCTGTCTTCGAGGCGATACCGCAGGGCGTCGGGACCGAACAGCACCGTCAGCGGAACCGAGACGGCCCCGAGTTTCCAGTTCGCGAGGTGCGTGATCGGGTTGGCGGGCCGCTGTGGAACGACGACGCCGACGCGGTCGCCGGGGTCGACGCCGAGAGCGGCGAGTCCGGACGCCAGTCGATCCGACCGCCGGTCGATCTCGCCGAAGGTGAGATGGTCGCTCGTCTCGTCGCTCCCGTCGGGATCGTACCGGAGCGCGACCGAGTCGGGATCGTGTTTCCGGCAGAGGTCCCGGGCGGGATTGTACGAGTCCGGAAGCTCCCACTCGAACGCCTGTCGGGCCTGCTCGTAGCTATCGTACGCCCCCATGACCTGCCACATACCCGTGGTTGTGGCAAGCGGGGTCAAACGCCTGTCGGTTCGTCGCCAGCCATTTTTAGCTGTCGTCCCTACTCGGCGGTATGGAGGCGTCATCGGAGCGGGATCTGATCAAAGAGACCGTACGAGAGTTCGTCGAGGAGGAGGTACGGCCGCGAGCGGCCTCGGCGGACGAACACCAGGAGTTTCAGGAACAGTTGTGGGACGACCTCGCCGAACTCGGCTTCACGGGGCTGACGATTCCGGAGGAGTACGGGGGGTTCGACGCGGATCAGGTCACCTACAGCCTCATCAACGAGGAACTCGCACGGGGGGATCTCTCGCTGGCGACGGCGCTGTCGGTGCACTGTCTCGCGACCTCCTGTATCCGGACGTTCGGTTCGGAGCGCCACCGTGAGGAGTGGTTGCCGGCGATGAACGACGGCCGCCCGGTCGGTGCCTTCGCGCTGTCGGAGCCACAGGCCGGCTCGAACCCCGCTGAGATGACCACCGAAGCGCGTCCGGACGGCGACGAGTACGTCATCAACGGAACGAAGCAGTGGATCACCAACGGCGAGCGCTCGGGCGTGGTGATCCTGTTCGCGAAGACCGACCGCGAAGACCCGGACTCGATCACGCAGTTTCTCGTCCCCAAGGACACTCCGGGTGTCGAGGTCGGCAAGAAGGAGGACAAACTCGGCCTGCGAGCCAGCGACACGACGACGCTGAACTTCGACGACGCACGGATTCCCGCGGAGAACCGGCTCACGGAGGTCGGAGAGGGGTTGAAGGCGGCGCTGTCGACGCTCACCGGCGGACGAATCGCGATTGCGAGCCAAGCGGTCGGTCTCGCACAGGCCGCGCTTGACGACGCGCTGGCGTACGCCGAGCAACGCGAGCAGTTCGGCCAGCCGATCATCGACCACCAGGCCGTCGCACACTCTCTGGCGGAGATGCAGACTCGGGTCCAGGCCGCACGCCTGCTCTCGCGAGACGCCGCGCGGAAAAACGACGGCGAGGCGGTCGATCCGATGGCCGCGTCGATGGCGAAGTACTTCGCCAGCGAGACCGCCGAATCGGTCGCCAGCGACGCCATCCAGATCCACGGCGGCTACGGCTTCACCAAGGAGTACGACGTGGAGCGATACTACCGCGACGCGAAGGTGACGACGATTTACGAGGGGACGACGGAGATCCAGAAGGAGATCATCGCCCGACACCTCCGCTCGTGATCGGCTCACCGGTGGCTCGGCCCGAGTGAGTGCGGACACGAGGCTTTTGTGGATCCTGACCGAACTATCCAGTGACCCTCCAGATGCGAGATCCCTTCGCGCGCACGCTGATGGTATTGGTCGGCGTCGCCACGCTGATCGTCTACACGGGAGTCGCGCTGCTGGGGTTCGCTGTCATCGAGTGGGTGGCCGCGAATCCGCCGAACCCCCTGACCATCGTCCTCGTGTTCGCCATCGTGGCGCTGTTCGGCGCGTATCTGGGCTATCGCCGCGGGGTGGTCCGACTCGCCGCCTCGCTGAACGCCAGAGAGCTTCCTCGACACCGCGCTCCGAGCGTCTACCGGCGGTTCGACCGCCTGTGTGCAGAGATGTCCGTCACCCAGCCGCCGCTCCTGCTCGCCAGCCTGGACTCGCCGAACGCGCTCTCGGTCGGCGGGCCGCGCCGCGGCGCTATCGTCATCGACCGGCGGCTGCTCAGGCTGCTCTCACCGGACGAACTCGAGGGAATTCTCGCTCACGAACTGGCACACATGGAGCAGTACGACACCTTCATCAACACCTTCGCGGTCACGCTCACGCGGCTGCTCGCCGGGATCGTCTATCTCTTGTTGCTCCCGATCCTGCTCGTATTGCTCGGGATCGACCGGGCCGCGAGTTGGATCGCCGGCGAACCGCGCCAGCGCGGCGTCGGTCTGGCCGACCTCTTCCAGTACGGGATCGGAATCGTCCTCGCAGGCCTGTTGAGTGTCTTCACACTGTTGTTTCTCGCTCACTCTCGCCGTCAGGAGTACCGCGCGGACCGACGAGCGGCGGACGTGACCGGCAAACCCGACGCCCTTGCTCGGGCGCTCTCGAAGATTCACCGGGCGACGGAGTCACATCGAGGGCTCCAGTCGCTTCTGTACACGCACGACGACCGGCGGCGGCCGCACCGGTTGCTCTCGACGCATCCGCCGCTGGAGGAGCGCATCGAGCGATTGCTCGGTGAAGACGCCCGTCGCAGGCGGTCACTCGGCCCGGCCGCCCGCTGATCAGTGCGCCTTTATTGGCGCGGGGCGATGCCGGACGTATGGATCTGTTCGGGCGATTTTCGGAGGGCTCGACACGGGTCGGCCTGTTCGTCGACGGGCCGAACGTCCTCCGCGACGAGTTCGATGTCGATCTCGACGACCTCCGGGCGGTGGCGGCCGAGGAGGGGACAGTCGCCACGGCGCGGCTGTACCTCGACGAACACGCGACGCCGTCGCTCATCCAGGCTGGCGAAGCCCGGGGGTACGACGTGATCACGACCAGCGGCGACGTCGACGTGCGCCTCGCGGTCGACGGCACCGCGGCCGTCGTCGACGGGACAATCGACGTGCTCGTCGTCGTCTCTCGAGATACGGACTTCAAGCCCGTGCTCGAACGCGCCGCGCGAGAGGGTGCCCGGACCGTCGCCGTCGCGCCGGGAGAGTACGGCCGCTCGGACGCGTTGCAGAACACCGCACACCGGTCGCTCACCCTCTGATCCGAACGGCTTTTTGAGTGTCGCCACCGACCAGCGGGTATGAACACCGACCTCGACACCCCGATTCTGGACAACCACCTGCATCTCGATCCCGTCAACGGCGACGGTGCCGACCACGCCGAGGACTTCGCGAACGCCGGCGGAACTCACCTGCTCGTGCTCAACAAACCGTCGTGGTATCTGGTCGACGACGTGGAGGACACCGACGCCTTCCGAGAGACATTCGAGATCACCTGTGAGGTAACCGCCGAGGCCTCGGAACGGCTTCCCGGCCGGGCGTGGCCCGTGCTCGGCGTCCACCCGGGGCTGATCTCGCGGCTGGTCGAGGACGGCTACACGCCGGACGAAGCCCGCGAGTTCATGCAGTCGGGGCTGGACATCGCGGCGGAGTTCGTCGCCGACGGGCCGGCGCTGGCGATCAAGTCCGGTCGACCGCACTACGACGTGAGCGAGGCGGTGTGGGACGCCTCCAACGACGTGATGAAACACGCCTTCGAGTTGGGCGCGGAGGTCGGCTGTGCCGTCCAGTTACACACGGAGGGCGGCGAGGACTTCCGGGAGATCGCGGAGTGGGCGGAGGACCGCGGACTGCCCCGCGAACAGGTGGTCAAACACTACTCCGGCGGGTACGTCGACGGCCCGATTCCGAGCATCATCTCGAACAAAGACGCCCTCGAAGCGGGGGCAGAACACGGCGATTCCTTCCTGATGGAGACGGACTTTCTGGACGATCCCGAGCGACCCGGTGCCG
The DNA here is from genome assembly GCF_009831575.1 of Halovenus carboxidivorans. Classification (GTDB taxonomy): domain Archaea; phylum Halobacteriota; class Halobacteria; order Halobacteriales; family Haloarculaceae; genus Halovenus; species Halovenus carboxidivorans. The sequence continues at coordinate 447,651 of NZ_WUUT01000002.1, forward strand.
TCCTCGGCCCGAAGACCGTCCCCAAGCGGGTCCGGTGGCTGCTCGAAAACGGCTACGAGGAGGCTGTCCACCGGGCGCACGTCGAGACCCCGGCGCGAGTCTACGGGATCGACACCGAGGCGACGCTGTCGGAGTGAGCACTGCACACTCCGTCGGCCGGTCAGGCGTCACGTCCGGGAGACATCTACCCGTGGCGGTTCTGTGTTCCAAAAGCGGCGACAGAAGGAGGTACGCGGCAGGGTGCTGGCGGGATCCTGTCGCTCTCGGACGAATTTCTAGTCGTCTTCTTCGGTAGTCGTCATGTCGAGGTCTTTCTCGCCGAGGTAGATTTCGAGGCCGTCCTGTGCGACCTTCTCTGCGAGGACCGCACATTTGACGCGCATCGGAGAGATGTCGACCCCGAGCATGTCGATGATGTCGTCGCGGTCCATCTCTTCGAGGACATCCGTCTCCATGCCCTGAAGCTCCTCGGAGAGCATCGACGCCGCGGCCTGTGAGATGGCACAGCCGTCGCCGCGGAACGCGACGCCTTCGATTGTCGATTCGTCGTCGTCGAGGACGACATCCATCTCGATGGTGTCGCCACACATTGGATTCTCGCCGACGTGAGTGAAAGTAGGCTCCTCGATCTCACCGTAATTACGGGGATTTTTGTAGTGATCGAGGATCTGCTGTCGGTACATATCTGAGCCGCCGATTCCCATTGTTACCACCTGATTGGGTCGTTTCGGAAAAAAGGCTTCCGAGTGAGTCTCTGCCATGGGAAGACGATAGAATTAACTGAGGCGGTAGGGTACGGAGGGATGCGGGCCCGTAGCTCAGTCTGGTAAGAGCCCCCGGCTCATACGATAGCAAGGTCGGCTTGGTATCTGGGTTACCGGGTATGCGGTGGTTCAAATCCGCCCGGGCCCATGCCTGTGAGGAACGAACGTGACGAGCAGTGCATGGCCCGACGGCGATTTGAGCCCAGAGGACGAGCCGAGGCGAGTCCTCGTGGTTCAAATCCGCCCGGGCCCATGCCTGTGAGGAACGAACGTGACGAGCAGTGCATGGCCCGACGGCGATTTGAGCCCAGAGGACGAGCCGAGGCGAGTCCTCGTGGTTCAAATCCGCCCGGGCCCACTTCTCCGCGAACGACAGTGAGCGGTGAATGGACCACGCGGATTCGAACTCAGTCACGAACGAGCGGAGCGAGAGACGTGACCACAGTTCAAATCCGCCCGGGCCCATGTTGCCACGAACATCGTGAGTGGCTACTGGGCCGACAGCGGTTTGAGCCCAGAACAAGCGAATGTGAGTCCTCGTGGTTCAGATCCGCACAAGTCTGTGGTTCCACGGTCCATAAAAAGGCGTTCCGCATCGCTCGTGACGAGTTGATAATCGTATCAGAACACCGTCCAGCACACCGACGACGGGACGGCCGCACCACAACACAGCAGAGCAGGGTACATCCTCCCCAGGGTAGTGTTCTATACCAGAGGAGGCCAAACTGTGTGGTGTGACATGGCACATCAGCCTCGACGATGGGGGGTACGAACAGGCCAGGGAGTCCTTTCAGTGGGATCTCCCCGAGGGATATAACATCGCCTGGGATATGCTTCGGAAACACGAGGATCCGGAGCAGCCAGCACTGAAACAGGCATATCCCGACGGCCGGCGAGAAACGTACAGTTTCGCGGAGTTGGATCGGTTGTCGAACCAGTTCGCGAACGCACTCACCGAGCGGGGGGTGTCACGCGGTGATCGTGTCGGGATCATCGTGCCACAAAAGCCCGCAAACCCGATTGCTCATCTGGCGTGTTGGAAGTTGGGAGCGATTTCGCTCCCGCTGTCGGTGTTGTTCGGTCCCGACGCCCTGCAGTATCGGCTTCGGGATAGCGAAGCGAACGTCGTCGTGGCGGATGAGTCGGTCCTCGGAGCCGTCCGGGAGGTGCGCGAGGAGTGTCCCGACCTGACGCAGGTCATCGCTGTCGATGAGGAGAATCCGGAGGAAGGGGTCGAGCGGTTCGAGGGGGTCTGTGCCGGCCACGAAGCCTCCTTCGAGATTGCCGATACCGAGGCGGAGACACCGGCGATCATCATCTACACGAGCGGATCGACCGGCCCGCCGAAGGGGGTGCTCCACGGGCACGGGCTCTGGGCCGGCCACTGTCCGGCTTTTTCCATGTACTTCGAGCATTCGGTCTTCGAGTCGGTCTACTGGACACCCGCTGACTGGGCGTGGATCGGAGCGCTCGGGGACGTGGTCTTCCCCGCCTGGCACTACGGCCAGCCGGTCGTCAGCTATCCGATGGAGGGGTTCGACGCCGAGACCGCGTTCGAGCTGTGCGAGGAGTTCGACGTGACCGATACGTTTCTCCCGCCGACCGCGATTCGGATGATGATGACAGTCGACGATCCCACTGAACGCTACGACCTCTCGCTCGACGCGATCTGTTCGGGCGGGGAACCGCTGACGCCGGAGATTCTCGACTGGGCCGAGGAACAACTGGACGGTGTCGCGGTGAACGAACTCTACGGCCAGACAGAGGCGAATCTGTTGGTCGCCAACTGCCGGGAGTGGTTCCCGGCGCAGGCCGGAAGCATGGGCAAGCCGGTCCCGGGCCACGAAGTCGCGGTCGTCGACCAGGAGACCGGCGAGAGAGTCCCGGACGGTGCGGTCGGAATGATCGCGGTGGCACGCGACGGGGACCCGGTGGTGTTCCAGGAGTACTGGAACGAACCGGAGAAGACGGCGGCGGCCTCAGTGACTGGTCCGGACGGAACGGAGTGGCATCTGACGGAGGATCTGGGCTACCGCGACGAGGACGGCTACTACTGGTTCAAGGCTCGTGACGACGACGTGATTATTACCTCCGGGTATCGCGTCGGTCCGGGTGAGGTCGAGAGCGCTATCCTCGAACATCCCGAGATCGAACAGGCAGGAGTCATCGGCGTCGATCACGAGACACGGGGGGAGATCATCAAGGCGTTCCTCAAGCCCGTCGACGGTGCCAGTGAAGGTGAGTCTCTCCGCGAGGAGATCCGACATCTCGTGCGCGAGCGACTCGCGGAGTACGAGTACCCGCGGGAAATCGAATTCGTCGACGAGTTACCGACAACGACGACGGGGAAGATACAGCGTCGAAAGCTACGGGCACGAGAACACGAGTGAGCGGGCGGACGGGGATAAAATCAGCCGATGGACGCGAGAAAACATGACAACGAGACCCGCAGCGTTTCAGTTTCACTTTCACCGCGGTTGGCGGGGTATTTTATTTGTCGGTTACATAGAGATAGATGGAGCTTGGGCACTGTCACACGCTCCATGCTCCTACCTTTCCCCTTCGAGTACTCGACCAGCACCGCGTCTGATCTCTGTAGCCGGGTTCGGAGGTGTCGAAAACGGTCTCCGAGTCACTGACAGTCAGAGAGTCGTCGGATAGCGGTCGTAAATCGACGGTCCCCAGTGGAGGCCGCCGCCTCGCGCGGGACCCGTGATGTTTTAATCGCAGACGCACGCAGGGGTTGGTATGACAGGAATCGTCGGCGAGTTTTTCGATCTCAAAGCCGACACGGACGCGGATATTCTGGCGATGCAGGTCGGAGACTTCTACGAGTTCTTCGACGACGACGCCGAACTCGTCGCCGAGGAACTCGACCTGAAGGTCTCCCAGAAGTCCTCCCACGGCTCCTCGTATCCGATGGCCGGCGTGCCGGTCGAGGATCTCACGCCGTATCTGACCGCGCTGGTCGAGCGTGGCTACCGGGTGGCGGTGGCTGACCAACACGAGACCGGCGACGGCCACGCCCGAGAGATCACGCGAGTGGTCACTCCCGGGACACTGCTCGAACGGACCGACGCCGACTCGCAGTATCTCGGGGCAGTCGTCGCCGCTGAGGACGGCTACGGACTCGCCTTCGCCGACGTGACGACGGGCCGGTTTCACGTCTCCTCGGCGGCGGGCGAGGACGCCGAGGATCGGTTGTTAGCGGAGCTGTACCGGTTCGATCCCGTCGAAGTGTTGCCGGGGCCGGAGCTACGGGCGGAAGACGCGCTGCTCGAACGGCTCAGAAACCGGACGGACGCGACCTTTACCCTCCACACGGCGGAGTCGTTCGCGCCCGGGCGCGCCCGCCGTCGCCTCCGCCAGCAGTTCGGCGAGGAGACCGTCGGGAGCGTCGGCATCGAGACCGAGGCCACCGTACAGGCCGCCGGAGCGATTCTCTCCTACGTCGAGGAGACGGGCGTCGGCGTCTTGAGTTCGATGACGCGCCTGCAGACCCGCAGTTCCGGCGATCACGTCGCACTGGACGGGACGACACAGCGGAATCTCGAACTGACCGAGACGATGCAGGGCGACCGCTCCGGGAGCTTGCTCGATACGATCGATCACACCGCGACCAGCGCCGGCCGACGGCTGTTGTCGGAGTGGCTCACACAGCCGCGACAGTCGATCGACGAGCTACAGCGCCGACAGTCGGCGGTGCAGGCGCTCGCTGAGGCGGCTATCGAGCGCGAGCGGATCCAGGATCTCCTCTCGGGCACGGGCGATCTCGAACGGCTGGCCTCGCGGGCGGCATCCGGCAGCGCGGACGCGCGAGACGTCAGAGCCGGTATCGAAACACTCGGGTTGTTGCCGGAGTTGCTCGACCTCGTCGAAACGAACGAGACGCTCGGAGGGTCGGCGCTGCCGGACGTACTCTCCCGTCCCGACCGCGAACGCGTCGAATCGCTCCGGGCGGAGTTGGATGCTGCGCTCGTCGATGACCCGCCCGGGACGATCACTGAGGGGGGAATCATCGCGCGAGGGTACGACGACGAACTCGACGAGATCATCGAGAGCCACGAGGAGGCGCTGCGGTGGATCGAGACGCTCGACGAGCGCGAAAAGCGCAGACACGGCATCACCCACCTGACCGTCGACCGCAACAAGACCGACGGCTACTACATCCAGGTCGGCAACAGCGAGACCGACGCGGTGCCCGAGGAGTACGAGCGGATCAAGTCGCTGAAAAACTCGGAGCGGTACACGATTCCCGAACTCGACGAGCGCGAACGGGAGATTCTCCGCCTCGAGGAGTCCCGCCACGAACTCGAACGCGAACTGTTCGAGGAGATCCGCGAGACCGTCTCGGCGCACGCGGAACTGCTACAGTCGGTCGGGCGGGTGCTCGCCGAAACCGACGTGTTAGCCAGCCTCGCGACCCACGCGGTCCGAAACGACTGGTCGCGACCGACGCTGCGGCCGAGCGGCCCGCTCCGGATCGAAGCGGGCCGGCATCCGGTCGTCGAGCAGACGACCGAGTTCGTCCCGAACGACCTCGCGCTCGACGACGACCGGCAGTTTCTGATCGTCACGGGACCGAATATGAGCGGCAAGTCGACGTACATGCGCCAGGCCGCGCTGATCACGCTACTCGCACAGATCGGGAGTTTCGTGCCGGCGCGGTCGGCCGAAATCGGCGTCGTCGACGGAATTTACACCCGCGTCGGGGCGCTGGACGAACTCGCACAGGGCCGGTCGACGTTCATGGTCGAGATGCAGGAACTCTCGAACATCCTCCACTCTGCGACGGAGGACTCGCTGGTGATCCTGGACGAAGTGGGGCGCGGGACCGCGACTTACGACGGGATTTCGATCGCCTGGGCGGCCACGGAGTATCTGCACAACACCGTCCGGGCGAAGACGCTATTTGCCACGCACTACCACGAACTCACCTCGCTGGGCGACCATCTGGAGCGGGTCGGAAACGTCCACGTCGCAGTCGACGAATCGAGCGGAGACGTGACGTTTCTGCGGACGATTCGGGAGGGGCCGACCGACCGGAGCTACGGGATTCACGTCGCGGATCTTGCGGGCGTTCCCGAACCGGTCGTCGAGCGGTCGCGGGAAGTCCTCGAACGACTGCGCGAGGAGAAAGCCATCGAGGCTCGCGGCGGCGGCGGAGAGCCGGTACAGGCCGTCTTCGACCTCGGAAGCGGGGAGTTCGCCACAGCAGGAACGGAACCGCCGAGATCCGCCGACGGATCGCGAGCAGGAGCGTCAGGGCTGTCCGACGACCAGCGGGCCGTCCTGGACGCCATCTCGGAGTTGGACGTCAACGAGACGCCACCCGTCGAACTGCTCGCGACGGTACAGGAGTGGCAGGACCGATTGCAGGACGACTGAGCGGCCAGTTCGTCGGCGTGGAGTTACTCGGCCGCCGATTCGACGCCCTCGAAGACGAACTTCGCCCCGCCCTCGCGGCCGTCTTCGACGGAGACGGTCCAGCCGTGGGCCGCGGCAATCGAGTCGACGATATCCAATCCGAAGCCGGTGTTGTCGCGTTCGGTGGTGTAGCCGTGCTCGAAGATCTGGCCCCGTTCACTCTCGGGAATGCCCGGCCCGTCGTCTTCGACGTACAGCCCGTCTTCGATCCCGACCCAGACGGTCACGTCCGGGCCGCCGTGCTCGACGGCGTTGCGGAAGAGGTTCTCGAACAGCCGTCGGACCCGCTCGGGATCGGCCTCGATCCGTGCACCGTCGGACTCGATATGTAACTCGGCGGAGTGGGTCTCTGTCGTCTCCCAGGCGCGCACCGCGAGCTCTTCGAGCGAGACGGCTTCGGGCCCGACGACGCCGATACCCTCCCTGCTGAGTTCCAGCACGTCTGTGATGATCCGGTCCATCCGTTCCAGCGACTCGCGGGCCGTGTCCAGTCGGTCCGTGTCGCCGGACTCGTGGGCGAGCTCGACGTTTCCCGTCGCCACCGAGAGCGGGTTCCGGAGGTCGTGCGAGATCGTACTGGCGATCTGTTCGAGTTGGCGTTCGTACTGTTTTCGGTCGGTGATATCGCGGAAGACGAGCGCCTTGGCCCGCTGGGCGCTGTTAATATCGAGTTCGGTCTGATCGACGCTGTAGACCCGCTCCGAGCCGTCGGTATCGACCGACAGCTCCGTCGCATACTGCCTGTCGACGGCGTCCTCGGTGGCGAGTATGGCGGGTAGCTGTTCGTCGAGAGGGTCACCCACGGTGATCGGTCCGAAGACGCGGTCAGCAGCGGCGTTGTAGTCGATGACCGCACACTGGCCGCCGAGGACGACAATGGGATCGCTGATCTGCTCGACGACCGACGACCGGGCGACCGGATCGGCGACGAACAACTGGTTTCGGAACATCGCTACCGCGGTGCAGACCGAGAGCAGCCCGATCCCGAACGGAGCGTACGGGATCATCGGGTGCGGTAACAGCCCCAAGACCTGCCCGGAGGTGAGTACGATGGGAACGGCGACGGCGAACCCGAGCAACTCGGTCTGACCCCGGGTCGCCCGGCGTGAACGCAGGAAGAGGTTCACGATCAGCGCAACCCCAACGAGTGCCAACAGCGTCGTCACGAGAAAAATCGGCAGTGAGAGCGGCCCGAAGACAACTTCGGCGTGGACGACCGGTTCGGTGACGATGTCGATGTCACGTGCGGTCAATCCGGTCCACGGGTTGGTCGCCGGGGCGAGCACGCAGACGGCCATCAGGAGTGCAAGCGCCCCGCGGACCGTAGGGGTGAGCCAGTGTGCCCGTCCGGTGTAGTACAGCGAAAACACGAAAAACAGCGTCCCGGACAGCGCGGAGGTAATCCCCCGGACCGTCAGCATGGCTGTCAGCATCTCGACACTGGCGGCGAGCACCGACGCGGCGGCCGCGAGCAGCCAGACCGTATTCAGACACAGGACGGCGATGAAGACGGTAGCCGCCCTCCCGCGACCGATGTCTCGCACCCACAACGCGATGCCGGCGGTCAACACCGCGAGCGCTGCGAGCACCCCTGCTACCACACCCCCGAGCATAGATCGATCTGAGATACACGCTTTGTATTATAAATGATGTGGGGCCGAGATTCAAGAATAAAAACGAAATTGGAAAGATGCTGGCTATAGCCGCCCGATTTTCACGCGCCGAAGTTAGTTCTGATTCTGCAGGTTCGTCGCCAGTCGCTGGATCGCTCCCGAGACCACGTCGACCCCGATCCGGAGCGACTCCTCGTCGACGTCGAACGTCGAGGTGTGGTGACCGCCGGGGTGGTCTGTCCCGATCCCGACGAAGCCGGCGATTCCGCCGTTGTCCTGGACGCGCTGCATCAGGTAGGTGGCGTCTTCGCTGCCGCCCAGATCGTCACGGCGGACGATGTTTCGGACTCCCGGGACGCCCTCGGCGGCGCTGGCGACCTGTTCGACGACGGCCTCGTCGCTGGTCGCGCTCGGGGCCTCGCCGCCGCCGGTCACGGTCACCTCGCAGTCGTGCATCGCCGCTGCTGATTCGAGGACGGTGACCGCCTTCTCGCGGGTGTACTCCATCAGTTCGGTCGTCTCACCCCGAACCTCGCCCTCGATGAAGGCCTCCTCGGGAATGATGTTCGAGGCCGTCCCGCCGCCGACCTTGCCGGCGTTGATCCGGGTCGCGCCGTCGTCGTGTCGGGGGATCGCGTAGAGGTTCTGGACGGCCGTCGCCATCGCCTGGACGGCGTTGCGGCCCTGTTCGGGGTGGCCGCCGGCGTGTGCCGGTTCGCCCTCGAACTCGGCGTTGAAGTGTGAGACGGCCAGGAATCCGTCGACTCCCGCGACGATCTCACCCGTCGGATGATCCAGCCCGAGGTGGATCCCGACGAGCGCGTCGAGGTCGTCGAGATGGCCGCCCTCCGCGACGGCTTTCCCGCCGCCGACAATCTCCTCTGCGGGCTGGAAGAAGACCTTCAGCGTGCCCCGAAAGTCGCTGTCGGCGATTGCCCGGAGGACCCCGAGTCCGATGGTCGCGTGGCCGTCGTGGCCACAGGCGTGCATGTGACCGTCGTGGGTCGAGCGAAACCCCTCCTCGACGGGGTAGTGGTCGTCGTCTTCGCTTTCCTCCTGTGGCAGTCCGTCGATGTCGACTCGCAGACCGATTGTCGGGCCCTCACCGCGTCTGAGGACGGCCATCGCACCGGTGTAGCCGCCGGCTAGCTCCTCCAGTACCTCCTGGTCGAGGTCGTACTCCCGGGCTTGCTGGAGCCACGAGTCGAGCGTCGACTCGTCGGGGACGGCCAGTCGGTGGTCGCCGGCCAGCATCTCCGGGCCGAGCAGAACCTCGTCGACGGGTAGTTCCCGGAGTTCCTCGACGATGCGAGCGGTCGTGTAGAACTCACGCCACGCCGGTTCCGGTCGGCGGTGAAGTTCTCGGCGCAGCGAGACGAGCCAATCCTCCTCTGTGGTTGCCATACCGGAGGGACGGGTGGAGAGCGCTTAAAATCGGCGGGGCGGGGTCACTCGCCGGTCTGACTGTACTGTTCGATATCCGCGGTGATGTAGATCCGGTCGGGATACTCCTGTTCGGCGACGTTGCGGGCGAACTCGTTGTGATCGATGATCTCGATGTTTCTGGTGTAGACGGTGTACTCCCAGTTGCCGAACGTCTCCTCCGCCGAGAGGTCCTTGTACTGCGGGACGGCGTGTCTACTCGGCGGCTTCGGGTGCGGGCCTTTCAGTTCGACGCCCTTGCGCTCGGCCCGCTCTTTGATGTCGGTGACGATCGAATCGAGGAGTTCGCCGTCGCCGCTCTGGAGGGTGAGCCGAGTCACGAATGGCATACGACTACCGAACACCTCGGGTGACAAAACCAGTTCGGTTCGGCAATCGGATGTGAGAGGGTCGCAAACGTTGCTGTCGGGGACTCCGATATTCACTTAACGGGGGGCCGAGTAGTGTCCGGTAATGATCGAGGCCACGAGCGCGGGAGCCATCCTCTTTCGCGACACGCGTGGCCGGCGGGAGTACCTCCTCCTGAAGAGCCGCCCCGGGGACTGGGAGTTCCCCAAAGGCGGCGTCGAGGGCGACGAGGAACTCCAGCAAACCGCCATACGCGAAGTGAAAGAGGAGGCCGGAATCACGAACTTTCGGCTCATCGATGGCTTCCGGAGAGATTACGATTACGTGTTCGAGGCAGGCGGAAATACCATCCACAAGACGGTGCACCTGTTCATCGCACACTCCGAAGAAGCGTCCGCAGAACTCTCCCAGGAACACCGCGACCACCAGTGGCGGGATTACGAGCAGGCGATCAACACGATCACCCAGGACGGGCCGCGGGAGATCCTCGAAGAGGCCCACGAGTTCATCGACGAGGAGTATTACGACGAGGAGTGACTCACTCCCACGGCTCGCCGCTCGCGAGGTCCACGTCGCTGTCCGTCTTCGACGACGGACAGATATCCGCGAGCAGACAGTCCTCACAGTCGGGGTTGCGCGCCGTACAGACCTCCCGACCGTGACTGATGAATAGGTGTGTTAGCTTTTGCCACTCCGATTCTGGGGCCAGTTCCATCAGCTCCGGTTCGATCTGTTCGGGCCGTTCGGCCTCGGTGATCCCCAGCCGCCGGGTCAGTCGTTGCACGTGCGTGTCGACGACGACCCCCTCGACGATGTCGTGGCCGTGCTGGAGAACGACGTTTGCGGTCTTGCGGCCGACGCCCGGCAGATCCGTGAGGTCTGCCATCGTATCGGGCACCTCGCCGTCGTGTTCCTCGACAATCTTCTGGCAGGCGTTGCGGATGTACTCGGCTTTGTTGTTGTAGTAGGTGATCGAGTTCAGGTCCTCGGCGAGTTCCTCCTGGTCGGCCTCGGCGTACGCTTTCGGTCCGTCGTACTTCTCGAAGAGGTCCGCAGTCACCTTGTTGACGCGCTCGTCGGTACACTGCGCCGAGAGGATCACGGCAATCAGCAGTTCGAGTCGGTTCGAGAACCGAAGTGAGATAGTCGTATCCGGATACTCCTCGTGCAGTCGGTCGAGCACTTCGGCGAGCTGTACCTCCGGGCTGTCCAGCGCGGTTCCCATACCCGCCGTTCGGGTGAGAGCGCTATGAGAGCACCGACTCGCTGTCGTCAGTCGAACTCCGGAGGGTCCGCGTCGAAGGGCTCCCGAAACCACTCGGTGACGAGTTCGACCATGACCGTCGCGAAGATGTTCTCGCTGGTCCAGAACGCAACTTCGGCACCCCTGCCGGCCGCGGAGTAGGAACTGAGCAGAAGAGTATCGTCGTCGACCATCAGCAGTTGCGCGACATCGACATCCATATCCCGGTCTTCGGGGACCCTGTAGGAGCGAATCGGGCTGTCCTCGGCAATCTGTGCGAGCACCGCGGGTTCCAGGCTCGCGAGGACGACCGTCACGCCGTCTTCGGCGGTCGCCTCCAGCGCCGCGTGAACCCCGTCGTCGAGGTTGTCGGGGTCGTCGGTGGCGTAGAGCACGCGCTCGTCTGCCCCCTGGATCAGTTCCGCGACACGCGAGGTGATCGCGTCCGCGCCGTTCAACAGCCAGATCGATTCGGTGTGTTCGTCCTGTTCGTGCGTGTCCTGGATCGTATCGAGGTAGTCGAAGGTCTCCGCACCGGTTTCGGCCAACTGGTCGAGCAGCAGCCGCCGGGCCTGCTCCAGCGAGACCGGACGGTAGACCGTAGGCGTCGACTGCTGGGTCTCGATCAGCCCGCGTTCCTCGAGCCCTTCGGCGGCCCCGTACACCTGCGAGCGAGGCACGTCGGCAACGTCGCTGATCTCACTCGCGGCGCCGCGGCCGAGTTTCTGTAGCGCGAGGAACACCCGCGCCTCGTAGGTCGTCAGGCCGAGTCGCTTCAACCCCTCGATTGCGTCTTCGTCGTTCATACCAGTCTCCGGGAGATCACGCGCCACCGACCCGCCGCCCGTCAGTCGTCCGCCCGAACAGTGATGTACCTACTTCCATACTAACAGTAATGTGGTCCCGAAATAAAAAAGCCCCCTTCTCCGCGCGGTTTCACCGTCGGAGATCCTGGACAAACACTTTTTGAGTCGAACATCCAACGTGTAGGCGCAATGATTCCAGCAGTCGTACTCCAGTCTCTGTCGGCCGCAGGGTTAATCGCGGTGATCCTGTTCCTGCTCGCGGTCGTGACAGCATACAACAGCGTGGTCATCGTCAACGCGTACGAGAAGCGTGCGTACACGCGGTTCGGCAAGTACCAGGGGCTTCTCGAACCGGGGCTGAATCTCGTCCTCCCGTTCGTGACGAAGACGTACACCTTCGACATGCGGACGATGACACTCGACGTGCCTCGCCAGGAGGCGATCACGCGTGACAACTCCCCGGTGACCGCCGACGCCGTCGTCTACATCAAGGTGATGGACGCCGAGAAAGCCTTCCTGGAGGTCGACGACTACAAGAAAGCGGTCTCGAATCTCGCCCAGACGACGCTGCGTGCCGTGCTCGGGGACATGGAACTGGACGACACGCTGAACAAACGCCAGGAGATCAACGCCAAGATCCGACAGGAACTCGACGAACCCACCGACGAGTGGGGAATCCGCGTCGAGAGCGTCGAGGTCCGCGAGGTCAACCCGTCGAAGGACGTCCAGCAGGCGATGGAGAAACAGACCTCCGCCGAGCGCCGCCGCCGCGCGATGATCCTCGAAGCCCAGGGCGAACGCCGCAGTGCGATCGAACAGGCCCAGGGTGACAAGCAGTCGAACATCATCCGCGCCCAGGGTGAGAAACAGAGCCAGATCCTCGAAGCCCAGGGTGACGCCATCTCGACGGTCCTGCGCGCCAAATCCGCCGAATCGATGGGCGAACGCGCCGTCATCGAACGCGGAATGGAAACCTTAGAGGAGATCGGTAAAGGCGAATCGACGAAGTTCGTCCTCCCGCAGGAACTCACCTCGCTGGTCGGCCGCTACGGCAAACACCTCCAGGGCAGCGATGTCAAAGAGAACGGCCACGTCCTCGAGGGACTGGAGTTCGACGAGGAGACCCGCGAGATGCTCGGTCTCGACGACATCGAGGAGATCATCAGCGAGTTCAGCGACGAGGAAGACGTCGTCGACATCGAGCAGATGGAAGAGGAAGCCCAGGCGGTCAAGGAGGGCGAAGCCGGCGCCGATATCAGAGATCCCGACGAGATCATCGAGGGCGGTCCCGAGGACCTCGACATCGAGACTGACGGGACCGACGGCGCCGGTAACGACTGAGCCGTCGGCAGACCCGCGGTGTAGCGAAGCCGTTTTATTGCTGCCTGTCGTTGCACTGAACAATGCGAGAGGACCCGGACGTCGACCAGTCCAAGCGGGCGACGCTGCGCCGGTTCGCCGCCCTCGGCGCAGCAAGCCCGCTGGTCGGGCTCGCGTCCGCCGAGGAGAGTGACAGCGACACGCCGGAGGCGATTGTCGGCTACCTCTCCACGACACCCGGTGCTCACTTCTCGAAGATCCGCGACGACCTCCATCTCGGAACCGGAGAGACGCAACACCACCTCGACGAACTGGAATCAGACGGTGCAATCGAGAGCCGGAAAGACGGCGATTACCGCCGGTACTTCCCGGCGGGGCAGTTCAGCGAGTTCGAGCAGACCGCGCTCGGACAACTTCGCAGAGAGACGCCCCGTCAGGTGGTGATCGTGTTGCTCGAAGCGCCCGACGCGACCGCCGGCGAGATTGCCGACCGCGTCGGCGTCTCCCGGCCGACGGTGAGCAACTGCGCGAAGCGGCTCGAATCGGCCGGCCTGCTCTCCCGGAACGGCGGCTACTCGCTCATCGATCCGGAGACCGTACTGCTCCTGTTAGTCCGATACGCAGACTCGTTCGGCGAGGACGCCGCCGCCTTCGCGGAGACTGCACCCTCGCTCGTCGAGTACACCGGCAAGTGAGTCGTCAGGCCGTGACCATCCACGTCGTACTCGAAGAGTAGCCCCACTTCTCGACGGAGATGTCGAACTCGCCGCGCTCGATGGCGGTCATGTTCGTGCCCACCTCCTTGGGGGACATGTCGAGTTCGTCGGCGATGAGCCGGGATTTGAAGTAGGTCTGGTCGTCGACGGCGTCGCGGAGGAACTCGAGGATACGGTGTTGTTTCTCGGAGAGGTTCGCCGGTTCGGCCGAGGTGTCCGCTGTCGTACTCATACATCTGGATTAGATAGGTCCGTATATAGCCCGTTTGGTACGATCGATTAACGCCGCGCCGTCTTGCGGTTTTGGCGAGAATATCCCGGCCACAGTCCGGTGGTCTGGGGGCTGTGGTATAGCTCCCTAACAGGACTCAAGGGCTTTCCTCGATGGCTTCACCGACCGCAAAGTTCGACTTGACCTCGGTCACTTCGATCTTCACGCGGTCCCCGACCTCGGTGTCCGGGACGATGATGACGTAGCCGCGCTCGACGCGTGCGATTCCGTCGCCCTGCTTGCCGATATCCTCGATTTCGACGTATCGTATCTCGCCGGGTTCGACCGGCGGTTGCGGTTCGCCGTCTGCGGAGTCGATGCGTTCACTTTCGCCGTCTTCGTCGGTCTCGTCCGGAGAGATAAGCGCCACTCGATACGTTTCGCCCGGTTCGACCGATCCGGTTTCGATCTCGCGCCGCGGAATCTCGACGACGTGAGTTCCGTCCCGCTCCGAGACATCAGCACTGAACAGACAGAGGAGTTTATTCGAGATTTCCAAGGGTAGTAGACCTCCGTATCCGTGCAAAGTGGGCCTATTCAAAGTATTTATCGGCTGGATTGGCGCCCGAGACAGCGACTGTCGGGAGACGCCCGGCGATCAGCCGTTGGGGAGGACATCGACGACGCGGGTGACGGTCTCGACGGTGACCCAGGCGACGAACAGGAGATACGAGATCACGAGGAGATACGACTCGGCGGTCGAGAGAGCCAAGCCGGTCCGGAGGATCGTAAACAGCAACACCGTCGCCAGCGTCAGCACGCCGAACATCGGGACCGCCATGGCGAAGTTGACCGGCGTCGATCCGACGATGAGCACCCCGACGGGGATGGCGACGAGGAGATCGAACGTGTTCGAGCCGAGGACGCTCGCGATAGACGCCACGCCCCGGTCGTCGCGGGCCGCGCGGACGCTGACGAGCGCATCCGGGAGGCTCGTAGCACCGGCGGCGATAGTAACACCCATGACGAACCCCGGAACGCCGAAGGCGGTTCCGATGGCGTCGACCGAGTGGACGAGCCGCTCGACGGCGATCAGGATGACAACGAGCCCCGCGATCAACAGCCCCCACTGCCGGGCCAGATCAATATCGACCGACTCGTGACCTGCCTCGTGGTCGGCGGTATCCTGATACTGGATGAAGATGTAGAGACCGTACAGTGCGATCGGAATCGCCGCGATCGGTCGCGTGATCTCGCCCATGAGCCGGTCCCCGCTCGTCGGATAGTAGATCACCGCCATCGCGAACGTAATCACCAGCACCGACACCGAGAGCATGTAGAACTGGGCCTCTTTGTAGACGAGCGCCCGATTTGCCTGAATGTCGTCTTCCGTCGTGACGCCGGCGAGGGCGGGGATCACGAGAATGTTGAATATCGCCGACCCGACAATTGCGCCGATACCCAGTTCGATCGACTTGGCGAACACCGCGGAGAAGACGACCGTCGCAAGTTCGGGAAAACTCGAGCCGACGGCGGTGACAATGGAGCCCTGGACGACCTGCGGGAGCCCGTAGTACGCAGAGAGATTCTCCGCGGCACCTTCGAGCCAGCCGCTCCCGACCCAGATGGCGGCGGCGGTGACGAGAATGATCACGCCGTCGACTGCGAGCGAGGCCATGGCTGAGGGGTCACTGCGGCGCGACAAAATCGTTGTGATAGGTACAGCAATCCGAACAGACGCGGTCGTACCGAGGCTAGTTGTAACGCTATATTGTTAACTGTGCTGACAGCACAACACATATCAGAGACCAAGCATAAGATTCAATTGTCGATGTCCAGAGAGACATCTTCCCGCCGTCGGTTTCTGAAGCTCGGGAGTATTGCGCTCACAGCCAGTCTCGCGGGTTGTAGCGGTGCGCTCTCGGACGATTCAGCGTCTACACAGCCGTCCTCGTCCCCGCCGAACGGAACACAGGCTGATAGTAGCCAGACGAACGACACCTCCGAAAGCGAGTACACCGAGGTGTACCAGGAGACGATTCCGTCGGTCGTATCGGTCAGAACGAGCCAGGGGCAGGGAACCGGGTTTCTGTACGACGAGAGCCACGTCGTGACGAACGCGCACGTCGTGGGACGGGCCTCGACAGCGCAACTGCAGTTCCAGAACAGCACGTGGAGTGACGCGACCGTCCAGGGGAGAGACCGTCACAGCGACCTGGCGGTGCTCTCGGCGGCGGAGGCGCCGGAGTCGGCGGAGCCGCTTTCGTTCGCCGAGGAGAGCCCGGTCATCGGACAGGAGGTCGTCGCAATCGGGAATCCGTACAACCTCGACGGGAGTGTCACGTCGGGGATCATCAGTGGACTCGACCGACTGGTTCCGTCGCCCGCCGGCTATCAGATCCCGGACGCAATCCAGACGGACGCGGCGGTGAACCCCGGGAACAGCGGCGGACCGCTGATGTCCACGGACGGAGGCGTGCTCGGCGTCGTCAACTCGAAACGCGGTGACAACATCGCGTTCGGAATCTCCGCGGCGCTCACACAGCGTGTCGTCCCCGAGCTGATCGAAACCGGGGAGTACGATC
This sequence comes from Halovenus carboxidivorans, assembly GCF_009831575.1. Lineage (GTDB taxonomy): Archaea > Halobacteriota > Halobacteria > Halobacteriales > Haloarculaceae > Halovenus > Halovenus carboxidivorans. Next base: position 464,127 of record NZ_WUUT01000002.1, read on the forward strand.
ACGCGTATATGGGAGTCTCCCTCCAGAAAGTGACGCCGTCAATCGCTACTGCGAACGACCTCTCAACCCCGCGAGGACTCATCGTCGTCCAGACGGTCCGCAACGGGCCGGCGGACGGAGTACTCCAGCCGAGTTCCGCCGAGTTCGTCGACGGACGGCGGGTGCCGGTCGGCGGCGACATCATCCTCACGGTCGACGGCACGACGATGACCTCCTTCGAGGATCTCGCGAGTTACCTGGCACTCCAGACGCGGCCCGGCGATACCGTGCAGGCGACAGTTCTGCGGGACGGAACAGAACAGACAGTCGAGTTGAGCCTCGAACCGCGCCCCGAGCAGTCACGGTCGCCGCTCCAGTGACGGGACCGACCTGACGACCACTCACAGATAGGGTCGATCACAACTCCGTCCCGTCCGGCCGTTTCGCGCCCTCCGAGTCGTGGACGACGACACCATCGACCGCCGTCGGTTCGTAGCCGTCTCGAACGTCGATTGCTTCCTCGATTTCGCGGACTGCCCGCTCTTTGAGCGCCGCCGCTAACTCTTCGGCGTCCTCCCGGGAGATGTCACGGCCCAGGCCCTCGCACTCGTGTGCGCGGACCATCCCCTCCTCGTCGACCGCCTCGCCCATCGGCTGGCTGGTCCCGCCGAGTGCGACGCTGAACGGGTAGGTCTGACAGAGCAACGGCCGGTCGCCGTAGATCGAACACGCGCCGCCCTCCTCGCCCTCCCGGTAGAAGGTACAGTTCCCGCAGGAGTCCGTCTGCAAGGCCCACTCGAAAGTCTCGCCCTCCGGGCCGTCCGGCCCCTCGACGAGACCGTACGGCATCGGTCTGGCAACGTCTCGCCAGTCGTACTCCTCGCTGTCCTGGATCGCGCGGATCTCGTCGGGAAAGACCGTCGCAGTGTGTTCCTCGGTGCCGTTCTCACCCTCGGCCGCCTTGCAACAGCCGCCACAGCGGGTACACTCGAAGCCGATCGATTCGATCGCGTCTGCGAGTTCTGCAATCGAGAGGTCGCGTGCGCGTTCGAGTTCGGCTTCGAGTGAGTCCATACCGACACAGTGCGGAGTGACGAGCAAAAGTGCTCGGATCGGTCACTCGGGTCGGGCCCGCTCGCCGTCGAAGGTGATCTTCGATTCGACGGCCAGTTTCTCGATGTGCGCGAGAACGGTCGCCCGGGCGAGGTCGTAGACGCCCGAGATGTCCTTGTCGTAGGCCGCGTCGACGATGTCGTCGACTGTTCTGTTTCCGTCCCGCACCGCTGCGTGGACAGCCTTCTCGCGGTCGAGTCGGTGGGTGATAAGTCGCTCGCACACCGCTCTCGGCGTCTCGATGACGGGGCCGTGGCCGGGGTAGAGTCGATCGGGATTCGCCGCGTGGACCCGCCGGAGACTGGTGAGATACGCCCGCATATCCCCTTCGGGCGCGCCGACGACGACGCTCCCCTCCGCGACGGCCAAATCACCACTGACGAACCCGTCTGCGAGCGCGAACGCCGTATGCTCCGGGGCGTGGCCGGGCGTGTCGACCGCGGTTACCCCCTCCGCCGGGAGCCGTTCGCCCGGTTTGAACGTTCGGTCCGGTTCGATACCGGCGGCGGACTCGAAGGCCGTCTCCCGTCCGTATCGCGCCCAGACCGTCAGATCGAACTCCGTCGCGTAGTCCGCGACTGCGCCGACGTGGTCGGGATGATGATGCGTGACGGCGACGTGTTCGACATCCGCCGCGACGACGGCGTCTAACTCTTCGTCGCGGGCCGCCGGGTCGACGACCAATCCCTCGCCGTCGGTGACGACGTACGCGCTGGTCGCTCCGGTCGGTGCGCGTGTCCGTACGGGGAGTGAAAATCGCTCGACCATCTACGTTGGTGCTCGCGGGCCAGGGGCCTATTCGTTTGGGTCGGCGACGGACGCGGGGATCGAGTCAGTTGCGCTCGGTCAGCGAGTAGACCTGCTTGCGAGCGTCCTGCACGCTGTACCGGGACTCGACCAGATCGGCGTCTTCGAGTCGGTTGAGTGCGTACCGGACGGTGCGGTCGGGCAGCAGGGACTCCTCCGCGAGTTGGCCCTGCGAGAGCGGGCCGTCGGTCTCCAGAATCTTCGCGACCAACTTCGCGCTCGGCGGCAGTTCGCGGAGTCGGTCACGATACTCCTGTTCTGAAAGAGTCTGTCGTGGTTTGCCGGGATCTTCGACGATCGTACTCATAATTACGATACTCTCGATCACACTTGTAAACGTTGGCTATATTCACATCAAACGGATAGGGTGTGTTTAATCGTTTCCGCATTTCCTTATACATACTTGAGTTATATCGCGAATAGCCGAATATACGTACTCTTGAGTCGTCTCGCGTTCGATACCGGAGAAAGTGGCAGGTATAAGATAGGTACGGTGACGGGGCCGGCAGATTCGGCGCGGATCGATAGCGGCGGGAATTCATCCGGGAGAACCCGTCTGCAATCCAGTATCATTTTAATGCTCGGGGCGAGAAAGCCAGGTAGCGTGAAAGGACAGGAGTGGTATCAGGCCGACGATGTCGCCCAGGAGTACGACGAAAAGCGGTTCTCGAAGGGTGGCCGACTCATCGACCGCCGCGAGAAGGAAGCGGTGTTAGACGCGCTCGGGCCGGTCGAGGACAAGAAAGTGCTCGAAATCGCCTGCGGGACCGGTCGGTTTACCGCGATGCTCGCCGAGCGCGGTGCCGACATCGTCGGGCTGGACATCTCGGGGCCGATGCTACAGCAGGGCCGCCAGCGCGCACAGTCGGCTGGCGTCGCTGACAGCCTCGAATACATGCGTGGTGACGCGGGCCGGCTCCCGTTCCCCGACGACCACTTCGATGTCGTGTTTGCGATGCGGTTTTTCCACCTCGCGGACACCCCTGAAGAGTTTCTCGCGGAGATGTGCCGGGTCTCGAACGACCAGATATTTTTCGACACGTTCAATCGGTACTCCACGCGGTCGCTGTACAACTGGGCGCTGCCGATGGGGTCGCGGCTGTACTCCGGAGAGGAGGTCGACGCGCTGTTGGACGCGACCGGACTCGAACTGGTCTCAGCCGAACACGACTGGATTTTCCCGTACGGCCTCTACCGCGAGATTCCGAACCGGGTCGCGTCGACCCTGCGGTGGCTCGACGACGGCATCCGCACGCTCCCGTTCGGCGACCGGTTGGCGTCGGTCTCGTACTGGAACGCGCGACTCTAAATTTTGTGATATGTTCTGGGGTCGCCGGCAGTATCTGCTGATAACTCGGAGAGAAATTTCACAGGACGGCAAACCCTCACGATAATTAGTGGGTGATCGTGCTCGTCCCGGTAGCGATGTTCGCGGTATTTGACGTTTTCGGCGAAATTACTGGGTGGTTCACGGGATTGCAGAAGGCTTTTGCACAGGCCCTTTGTACCCTGAGCTAGCATGCCCGACGACCTGAACTGGGCCATCGGCGGCGAAGCCGGCGATGGGATCGACTCAACAGGGAAAATCTTCGCACAGGCGCTCTCGCGGGCGGGCAGACACGTCTTCACCTCGAAAGACTTCGCGTCGCGGATCCGCGGTGGATACACGGCGTACAAGGTGCGGACATCTGTCGACCGCGTCGAGAGCGTCGTCGATCGGTTAGATATCCTCATTGCACTGACGGAACGGACGATCGACGAGAACATGGACGAACTCCACGAGGGAAGTGTCATCATCTACGATGGCGAGCGGACCTCGATGCAGGACGTCGAGATTCCGGACGGGATGATCGGACTCGACGTGCCGCTGAAAAGCCTGGCCGAGGAGGCCGGCGGTGGCATCATGCGCAACATCGTCGCGCTGGGTGCCGCCTGTGAAGTCACGAACTTCCCGATCGAGAACCTCGACGCCTCGCTGGAGAAGCGCTTCTCCGACAAGGGGACGGCAATCGTCGAGAACAACAAGGAATCGGCGCGGCTCGGCCAGGAGTACGTCCAGGAGAACTTCGATCACGACTTCGAGTACGACCTCGAGACGACGGACAACGACTACGTGCTCCTGAACGGCGACGAGGCGATTGGAATGGGGGCCATCGCGGCCGGCTGTAAGTTCTACTCCGGCTATCCGATCACGCCCGCGACGGACGTGATGGAGTATCTCACCGGCCGAATCGACCAGTTCGGCGGGAAAGTCGTCCAGGCAGAAGACGAACTCTCGGCAATCAACATGGCTCTGGGCGCGGCGCGTGCCGGCGCACGAGCGATGACGGCCACCTCCGGCCCGGGAATCGACCTGATGACCGAGACGTTCGGACTCGTCGCCACCAGCGAGACGCCGCTGGTGATCTGTGACGTGATGCGGTCGGGGCCCTCGACGGGGATGCCGACCAAACAGGAGCAGGGGGATCTGAACATGCTCCTGTACGGCGGCCACGGGGAGATTCCGCGGTTCGTCGTCGGCCCGACGAACGTCTCCGAGTGTTTCTGGAAGACCGTCGAGGCGTTCAACCTCGCTGAGAAGTACCAGACACCGGTGTTCCTCGTTGCGGACCTCTCGCTTGCGGTCACCGAACAGACCTTCTCGCCGGAGACGTTCGATATGGACGAGGTCGAAATCGACCGCGGGAAAGTCGTCGACGAGAGCGAGATCGAGTCCTGGCAGGACGAACAGGGTCGGTTCCAGCCGCACTTCCCGACTGCGGACGGAATCAGCCCCCGGACGTTCCCCGGGACCGAGGATGGCGCTCACATGACGACGGGACTGGAACACGACTCCCTCGGCCGACGAACCGAGGACACCGACGTTCGCATCGAACAGGTCGACAAACGCGAGCGGAAGGTCCAGACCGCTCGCGAGGAGGAAGACTGGGAACCGCGGGAGTTCGGTGATCCCGACGCCGACACGCTCGTGCTCTCGTGGGGGTCGAACGAGGGACCGATGCGGGAGGCGCTCGAGTTCCTCGAAGAGGACGGCCTCGACGTTCGGTTCATCTCCGTCCCGTATCTGTTCCCGCGTCCGGACCTCTCCGAACCGATCGAGAACGCGGAGACGACAATCGTCGTCGAGTGTAACGCGACCGGACAGTTCGCGGATATCATCGAGCACGACGTGCTCGAGCGAGTCGAACGGATCAACAAGTACAACGGTGTCCGCTTCAAGGCGGACGAACTCGCAGAGGAGATCAAGGCTACCGTCAGCCCACAGGCGGAGGTGGAACAATGAGCTCTGAGGTACGTTTCGTCGACTTCAAATCGGACAAGCAGCCGACCTGGTGTCCGGGCTGCGGCGACTTCGGCACCATGAACGGCATGATGAAAGCCCTCGCCGAAACCGGCAACAGCCCCGACGACACCTTCGTCGTCGCCGGCATCGGCTGTTCCGGCAAAATCGGCACTTACATGCACAGCTACGCGCTGCACGGCGTCCACGGCCGCGCCCTCCCCGTCGGCATCGGCGTCAAAATGGCCAACCCCGAGTTGGAAGTGATGGTCGCCGGCGGCGACGGCGACGGTTACTCCATCGGTGCCGGCCACTTCGTCCACGCCGTCCGTCGAAACGTGGACATGACCTACGTCGTCATGGACAACCGCATCTACGGCCTCACCAAGGGTCAGGCCTCGCCCACGTCACGCGAGGACTTCGAGACCTCCACCTCGCCCGACGGCACCAACATGCCGCCGGTCAATCCCCTGGCACTGGCGCTGGCTTCGGGCGCGACCTTCATCGCCCAGTCCTTTAGCTCCGACTCCAAACGCCACACCGAAATCGTCAAACAGGCCGTCGAACACGACGGCTTCGGCTTCGTCAACGTCTACTCGCCCTGCGTGACGTTCAACGACGTCGACACCTACGACTACTTCCGGGACGCGCTGGTCGACCTCGACGAGGCCGACCACGACCCCACCGACGCCGACCAGGCCAAAGACGTCATCCTCAACGGCGACAAAGAGTACCAGGGCGTCATCTACCAGAACGAAAACAGCGTCCCCTTCGAGGAGCAGGAAGGCATCGACGAACCCATGACCACCGTCCCCGACGGCGCACCAGACGGGGCCACGGACCTCGTCCGCGAATTCTACTGAACGGCGCTCCCGTTTTTGTCGCTGTCAGTGATCCACGCCGACGAGTCTCGTCGCCGTCGCCTTCCAAGTGAGCACGATCTTGCCGCGCTCGCCGAGGGCGAGTCTGCGGGCACTGTCGGCAGTCACGAGCGCCTGGAAGACGACTCCGCCGACAGAGACGCGGGCTGTCAGCACCGTCTCGCCGCGGTCGACCTCCGTGATCGAACCGACGAGTCGGTTCCGGGCGCTCGTCGCGTCCGGCTCGGGATCACCGCTGGGGTCGAGCAGCGTGATCGAATCCGCGCCGATCCGCGCCTGGACCTCGTCGCCGACAGCGACGCCGTCGTGGAGCCCTCTGATCGCTCCGACGGCGGTGTCGACCTCGGCGAGTTCGCCCGACCGCTCCGTCACCGTCCCCCGGAGTACCGTCTCGGGGACCTGCGCCGTAGCAGTGAGTGCGGCTTGCAGTCGCTCGTAGCGGCCGAGCAACGCCTCGGCGGGTTGGGTCAACTGACTGCCGCCGCCGCCGCTGCCGCCGCGGTGGCGCTCGACCAGTTCGCCGAACGCGTCTTCGAGGGTGTCGATCCGCGAGAGCGCACGGGCGCGTGAACGGCCGAGGTTCGACGACGCTCGCGCGACCGACCCGGTCCGGTCGATTTCCCGCAGCAGTGCCGCGTCGCGGCTGTCGAACTCCACGCCGTTGCTGACCAGCGCGGCCGCCCCCTGTCCGTCCGTGGTCGGATCGCTGTCGGTCATCCCGTGGTTCAGTACACTAGCTCCCCGTCGATAAACTTCCGGGCTCGGCGGTCGTTCGGCTCGGAGAACACCCGCTCGGTCGGTCCGACTTCGATGAGTTCGCCGCTGAGCATCACCGCGACGCGGTCGGCGACCCGTTCGGCCTGGTTCATGTCGTGGGTAGCGACAGCGACGCCGCGGCCCTCCGAACGGGCGGTCTGCATCGCCTCCTCGATGACGGCCGTGTTTCGCGGGTCGAGATCCGACGTGGGTTCGTCGAGAAGGAGATACTCCGGGTCGTACGCGAGTGCGCGGGCGAACGCGACCCGCTGTGCCTCGCCGCCGGAGAGCGAGTCGGCGGGCTGACGTTTCGAGTCGTCCAGGCCGACGACACCGAGTGCCTCCTCGACAGCGGAGAGGGTATCGCTGGAGCCGAGAGCCAGGAGTCCACGGAGCCGCTCACGCCAGCCCCGGCGGATCTGGAGGCCGTAGCTGACGTTCCGGCGGACGGTCGTATCGAAGAGGTTCGGCTCCTGAAACACCATCCCGATCCGTCGTCGGGCGGCCAGCCGCTCGGAGCGAGACATGCTCCAGACATCGGTTCCGTCCATCTCGACGGCACCGGTGTCGGGTTCGTGAAACAGCGCGAGCAGGCGGAGAAGCGTCGTCTTCCCCGTCCCGGACGGACCGATGATCGCGACGATTTCGCCCCGCTCGACTGACAGCGTGACATCTTCGAGGACGCCCGTCCCGTCGAACCCGTGGCTGACGGCCGAGACACCGAGACTCGCTCCCGACTGGCGGCGATCAGCAACGTCGGCGGTAGTCACGTTCGCCCACCCCCGAGTCGGAGGACGAGTCCGTTGATGAGCAACACGAGCGCGAGCAGGACGGCTCCCAGTGCGAGAGCGGTCCTGAACCGGCCCTGTCGCGCCTCCAGTTGGATCGCCGTCGTGAGCGTCCGGGTGACGGAGGTGCCGTCGGCCCGGGCGATGTTGCCGCCGACGATCAGCACCGATCCGACCTCGCTGATCGCCCGACCGAGGCCGGCGAGCACGCCCGTCAGGATGCCGTATCGAGCTTCTTTGATCGTTATCAGCGCCACGTCGAGTTTGGTCCCGCCGGCGGCGTAAGCGGCGTCGCGCACCCCCTGTTCGACGCTCGTGACAGCCGCGAGGCTCACCCCCGTAATCACCGGTGCCGCGAGGATCACCTGGGAGATGATCATCGCCTGTTTGGTGAAGATGAGATCGAACTGGCCGAGCGGCCCCTGGTTCGAGACGGCAAAGAGGACGATCAGGCCGACGACGACACTCGGAAACCCCATGCCGGTGTTGATCGCGGCGACGATACCGCCCTTTCCGGGGAACTCGCTGAAACCGATCAGCATCGCAATCGGCAGGCTGATCAGCGTGCTGAGCAGCACCGCGGTGAGACTGACGTACAGCGAGACGGCGATGATGCTGCGGATATACGTCCACTCGAACGGGAGAGCGGAAGCTACGAGCGCCTCTCCGAGGAGGTGAGTCCCGCCCTCGGCCAGGAGCCAGCCGTCGATCATACCCAGTCCCAGCGCCGTCTCGACCATAGTTAGCGATCGGACCTCCATCCCTCCGGGACGTACTGCTGGAAATCAGGCTCTTCCGACAGCGCCCGGGGGAAGAACAGCTGGTTGCCGTCGACCGTGTAGTTCTCGATGATCCGCTGGCCCTGCGGCGAGGTGAGAAAGCCGATGTACGCCATCGCCAGGTCGTAGTTCACGTTCTCGTGGACGGCCGGGTTGACCGCGATGATGCCGTAGGGGTTCGCGAGTAACTCGGGGCCGCCCTTGATCGGACCCTGGACGTGAATGTCGAGATTCGCATCGGACCGGGAGATGAACGTCCCCCGGTCCGAGAGCGTGTACGCGCCGCTGAGGTTGGCCTGATTCAGCGCTTCGCCCATCCCGGTCCCGGTTTCACTGTACCACTCCCCGCCCGGCTCGATGCCGGCTTCCTCCCAGATCGTGAGCTCTTTCGTGTGGGTCCCGGAGTTGTCTCCCCGAGAGATGAACGGCGATTCCGTCTCGGCAATTCGCCGGAAGGCCTCCGTGACACTGTCCATCCCGTTGATCCCGGCCGGGTCGGACGGAGGACCGACGACCACGAAGTCGTTGAACATGAGATCGCGGCGGTTCACGCCGTAGCCCTCGCGGAGGAACTCGTCTTCCAGCGAGCGGGCGTGGACCATCACCACGTCCGAATCGCCGTTGCGAGCCGTCTCCAGCGCCGCCCCGGTCCCCTGTGCGACCGCCTCGACCGCCGCGCCGAACTCGTCGGTGAACGCCGCGTTTACCTCGTCGAGGAGACCGGTATCGTACGTACTCGTCGTCGTCGTCAGCGTTAGTGTCTCGTCGGTGACCGCCGCCGGACCGGTCGAGTCGTCGCCGGCACAGCCGGCGACAGCGAGCGTGGCTCCGCCTGCGAGCACCCCGAGGAACTCCCGTCGTTGTATCATTAACGATACAACGGTCGTCGCCGACGTACTTCAGTATTTTCCCGGCCGGCCGAACCTAACAGCTCACTGTCTGCTCGGCCAATATTCATAACTGGGTGGCGTCTACGTCAGTCCGATGGCATCGGACGGGGAACGGCCGGGGGAGACGCCGGAACGGATCGATACCGGCCGGTTCGTCCGGTCGCTGTTCGCCGGACTCGCGACGCCCGACCAGCGACTCGTGCGGCACGCCGGCTACATCCTCTGTCAGACCGTCCACTCCAACGACCAGTTGCGCCCGGCGATCATCAACGGACTCGCGCAGTGGGCGGTCCGTCAGGAACACCACGAGTCCGTCCTCCGGACGCTGGCGACGATCCAGAACCGCTACGACGCGACGGTCAAGCGGGCGCTGTTGAACGCGACCGACCGGCGACAGGCGGGACTGCTGTACGATCGGCTGACGACGATTCGCCCCTGGGAGGTGACCTTCGAGAGCGAGGGGGACGGGGAGGGTGAGACACTCGTCGACGTCGGCGGGTCGGGGATGGTCCGGGTCCCCCGGGAGTTTCTGGACCGCACCACCGACGCCGGGGCGGAGACGACCGACAACACGACGCCTCAGAACGCACATCTCCAGACGACCAGCCCCGATCAGAAACGGAACTGGTCGCAGTTCTCCCGGCGCAAGCAACTCGCGGAGATGCCCCACGGCGAGGAGTTCGCCACTGTCGAGGCACAGAGCAAGTTCGACGAGTTCGAGTTTCTCGGTCCCGAAACTGAGACGAGATATAGCCACTCCGTGCGCACGCGCACGCTCGAGGGGACACGGGAGGACGTGGCTATCGTCCGCCTGTACCGCAACCAGGAAGACGGTGGGTTCGACCGCGCGCTCGGACAGCAACTCGACGACTGGGCGGACACCGAGACGCCGGGAGTCGTCGGCGTCGCTGACTGGGGGGAGTCGCCCCGACCCTGGGCAGTCACCGAGTTCACCGAGCAGACGCTGTGGGAGCGGGGCAAACTCTCCCCGGAGGAGGGACTCAGGACGGCGCTGGATCTCACCGCCTCGCTGGCCCAACTCCACCAGCGCGACCGGATCCACGGGGGCATCGATCCACACTGCGTTCGGTACACGCCGGCGATTTTCGGCGACCGACCGCAACCGATGATCGACAACGTCGGGTTAATTCCGATCTACCGGCAGTTCGACAACCCCGCGTCGTACACGGACCCGCGCTACGCCGCCCCCGAGTACTTCACCGAAGACCACGGCATCGTCAGCCACGCGACCGATATCTATCAGCTCGGAATGACGCTGTACAGCGCCTTTACTGGCGATCCGCCGTACGAGGGCGATCTATCGGATCTCCGTCGGCAGATCCTCCGGGACCGCCCGCTGGGGCTGAGTCCCGACAATCCCGATCTGCCGGGACCTATCGCGGAGATTCTGGCGAAAGCGACCGCTCGGGAGAAGATCGCTCGCTACGAGACCGCGACGCAGTTCCACAGCGCCGTTCGCAACGCTTGTGACGCGCTGTTGTGAGAGAACCCGGCGGGGCCGAAGGCCCGCCGATACACACATCGTGTCAGAGGCGTGAGGGCCCGGCAGGGGGAGTCGCCGGAGCCCCGAGCCGCAACCGACTAGATTCGTGACTGGTCAGGCAGTCCACGGATTGACAGGTGTCCCGTTCGTTACTCGCTCTGTACTGTTCCGACCGACGGGGCCATCACTTCTGCACGTCTTTGTCGTTCTACCGCGATTAGGTTCTGTGTAGTCAACTATTTATGCGTTATGTTGAACGTGTATCCTATACAGTGGGACTGTTTTAGGAAATTTAAGGCAGAAGCCGACGGTCGTGGGCGGAAGGAGGCGGGGAATCAGAGTGCGGTGTCGAGAGCTGTCGCCGTCGTGATGTATGTTTATTGTACACCGGTTCGAAATGCCGATATGGACGTACGAGAAGCGCGCCCGCAGGACCGACCAGCTATCAGAGATGTCGCGCGGCGATCACTCCAGACCTCGTACTCGCTGACGCCGTCGGCGATCAACGGCGCAGTCGAGGAGTGGTACGACGAGAACCGGCTCATGGAGATGTTGTCTGACGACGACAAGCTCCTGCTCGTCGCCACCACGGACGAACAGCTCGTTGCCTTCTCCGAGAGCCACCGGACCGACGAGAACACGGCGGAGTTGCTCTGGCTGCACGTCGACCCCGACTACCGGGGCGAGAGCTACGGTGAGGTGCTGTACGAGGAAACCCGGGAACACCTGGCCGAACTCGGCGTGACGAGTATCCAGGCGCGGGTGCTCGCGGACAACGTCGGCGGGAACACCTTCTACCAGAACCGGGGGCTGTCGAAGGTCGGTGAGGAGCAGGTCGAAATCGACGGCACCAGCTACGTCGAGAACGTCTACGCCGAAGTCGAACAGGAGGGTATCGAGCCGCTGGAGCTGACCGAACAGACGGTCTACATCGACCACGACAACACCGAGCAGGGCTCGATTGCGCCGTTCCGGGTCATCTACACCGAGGAAGACGGCGAGGACATCTACGGCTACTGGTGTACGAAATGTGAGACCCAGGCGAACGCGATGGACGCGATGGGGCGGATCCAGTGTGACACCTGCGGGAACGCCCGGAAGCCGACCCGGTGGGACTCCGCGTATCTCTGATCGAAGCCCTCAATTGTTCCTGCTCGTAACCTCAGACGATATGACACCGACTCCAGACCGCCGGCAACTGCTGCGTGCCGGCGGCGTCGCGCTGCTCGGGAGCCTGGCCGGCTGTTCGGATCTGCTCGGCGGAAGCGTCAGTTTCGACGAGAACGTACCCGACGAGGTGGCCGACCACCTCGAAAACGCGAACAACGTCGACGGCTCGATCACCGACCGGACGGGCGAGAGTTCGGTGACAATCGAGGTCGGTCCCGGCGGGAACTTAGCGTACGATCCTGCGCTGGCGAGCATCGACGCCGGGACGACCGTCACCTGGGACTGGAAGACGATGGGTCACACCGTCACCAGCGAGTCCACGCCCGGAGACACGCAGTTCGACGCGGACGGCGACAAACACACCGAGACGTTCGACCAGCCGGGAAACGTCCTGTATTTCTGCGAGCCCCACCGGGGACAGGGCCATCTCGGCGCGCTCATAGTTAAGTAATCATACAGAAACAGTCTGCTCCAGTGAACTATCGGCTGGATTGGGAAATGAGTGTCGCCGAGACGGCCGTGATATCACGGGACCGGTCGGGGTTCGTGTGAACGACAACCGAAGCATTAAATCCTATGTGGTCGCTACGCCCGCCTGAAGCAAATGTCCCGAATAGATCGTGACCGACGAAAGTTCTTGGCGGCGGGCAGTACGGCGGCGGCGCTATCGCTCGCCGGCTGTAGTAGTGTGATACTCAATAGAATTGGCGGTGGTGGCGGACACGGCGGCAGCGAAGGCGGCGGTGAAGGCGAAGGCGAAGGCAGTGGCAACGGCGGTGGCGGCATGCAGCGGGGCGAGAACGTCCCCGAGGCCGTTCACACGTTCCTGACCGAAAACCAAGCGAATCTCTACGAAGGACAGGCCGCCGACGAGACCGGCTCCAGCGAGGTCAGCATCAGCGTCGGCGCCGGCGACAACGGACTGGCGTTCGAGCCGGCGGCGGTCCTCGTCGACGCCGGGACGACGATCACCTGGGAGTGGACCGGCAACGGCGGCGCACACAACGTCGTCTCTGCCGAGGACAGCGCGACGGAGTTCAGAAGTGGATCGGCGCAGAGCGGAGGCGATATTACGTTCTCCCAGACTTTCGACAGCGCCGGTAACCAGCTGTACTACTGTTCCCCTCACCAGGCGGTCGGCATGTACGGCGCAGTGATCGTGCAATGACCACCCAGACGAGACGGGACCACAACCACGGAAACGGCACAAACAATGAGTACTGAAGATCCAAGCGACACAGACGAGCCCCGACACCCCTACGAGACGGAAGACTCGTTCCACCCGATGGGCGAGCAGTGGGAAAACCGCATGCGCGAGGAACTCGAGGAGACCGACTACGACGCGGACCTCGGGATGCAGATGGCGCGGGATGCCCAGCGTCTCGTTGCGGGCGAAATATCCGAAGAGGAGTTCTACGCGGAGTACCACGACGACGTCAAAGAGGAGTTCGAGACCGACGAGCGCCCGATTTTCGACGACCTCGAAGGCGTCGACATCGACGAGTTCGAGGACGAGTCACTGCTCGAATCTCTGGCCGATGTCGACCTGAGCGCCGACGACGTCTCGCGGCGTGAGATGATGAACAAGATGGGCGCGGCAGGTCTGTTCCTCGGATACAGCGCCTTTGCGACCTACGACGACACCGACGACGAAGTGCCCCAGCTCGTCGACGGCGTCCGTCCGGCCGACGAAGACGAACGGAAACACCGCTGGGGAATGACCATCGACCTCGAACGGTGTGACGGCTGTCTGGCCTGCGTGTCGGGCTGTATCAGCGAGAACGGGACTTCGACGGGTGCAAACTGGATGTACGTCTTCACATATGAAGACGAGCAGTCCGAGTCCGAGAACCCGAACCAGCTGGTCCGCCCGTGCCAGCACTGCTCGAACGCACCGTGTGCGAAGGTCTGTCCGGTCCGCGCGCGACACACCCGAAGCAAGGACGGCATCGTCCTGACGAACTACGAGGTCTGTATCGGCTGTCGGTACTGTCAGGTCGCCTGCCCCTACGGTGTCAACTACTTCCAGTGGGGCGATCCGGACGTCGAGATGAGCCGACTCGAACACGTCGACATGACGCCGGACGAGGTCCGCGCACTCGACCCCGGCGAGGACGCCGAGACCTACGGCGGTCACACCTACGCGGCGGAAGGCTCCGAAAGGCTGAACGCGCTCCAGGACGCCAACGACCACGTCTACGACGGGCGTGGCTGGTGGGTCGACAGCCGCCCGCCGATCGGGACGATGGGCAAGTGTACGTTCTGCCCGTCCCGACAGGACAACACGACCGGCGACAACGGAAACGAGAAGGGATCGGTCGCCTGTATGGACGCCTGCGATCAGCAGGGCATGAGCGCGATCCACTTCGGCGACCTCGACGCCGAGGTCGGCGACGACTACGACCGCGCGGTCCGGTATCTCGAAGAGCGGCAGGCGAAAGCCGACAACCGAGACCGGACCAACAAGTTCGACGCCAACATCTACTTCTACGATACGGAAGTCAGCAGCGACACGGCCGCATCGGCCGGCGCACCGGATCTCAGCAGCGTCGACAACGGCTACTACTCGCTGCATCTCGTCCAGCGCGACGCTGGAAGCTCCGACAGCGAGTGGGGCGTCTACGACACCGAAGAGGTTCTGGTCGCCGGGTCGGCGCTGCCGGAAGGAGACTTCAGCGGTTCGATCGGCTCCTTCGGGGGCGTCCCCTCCTCCGAACTGCAGGTGCTGAACACCCAGGGCACGACCGAGATTCCGGCGTCGGTCGTCTACGACGGCGACCTCGGCGACGGCGAAGTGCTCGAGACGACCGTCTCGCTGCGACTGGGAAGCGACGGCGAGACGCTGGCGAGCCAGAGCCTGACGGTCAACGAGGCCGGGGCCAGCCAGGATCTCACCTTCACTGTCAACGGTGGCAGCATCGAGAGCCCCGAGGGATCGTACGTCCTGTACCTGGCGGTCGAACCGGCCAACGGCGAGGTCAGCGCGGCCGCCCACGAGGGCGTCTACCTGACTGCGGGCGAGCCGAACGTCGATCTTCCGTCCGCGCCGTACGGCTCGGTGACCGGACAGGAAGGGTCGCTGTCGAACGTGCCGAACATCCTGCACAAAGGCGGTAGCTCGGAGATCGACGCTACCATCTCGTACCCGTCCTCCGAGCCGCTGGACGCGCAGATCGGTCTCGTGCTCTACAACGGCGAGACGGAGGAAGTCGTCGCACAGACCGAGTACTCCTTCGAGCAGCAGTACACGTCCAACACCGCCTGGGACTCCGGGCTATCGACGTTCAAGCTCCTCGAGGATCTCGGAACCAGTCCGAACATCACCTACATCGGCAACGAGCCGGGCCCGAACGCCGAGCAGGTCAGTGCCGAGGAGATGCCGGTCGCCTACGCCGATATCAGCAACAAGTGGGACGTTCAGGTCCTCGACAAGCGGCTCGAACGACTCAAGTACGGCGCAAACGTCCCCGAGGGCGCAACCGTCGGTGGCGGAGGCGGCGGAGGTGATCACTAACTATGGCAACGAAAGAACCTGAACCGGACGACATCATCCAGCCGATCCTGAACACCTCGAAGTGGTGGTACGCGGCCTTCGGGACTGCCATCGGGGTCATCCTGCTGTGGCTGACCGCCTGGGGATGGCAGCTCCAGAACGGGCTGATCGTCACCGGCCTCGGCGACTGGGGTAGCGGTGGCGGTGTCACCTGGGGCCTGTACATCGGGGCGTTCATCTGGTGGGTCGGCGTCGCACACGGTGGGATCATCCTCTCGGCAGCCGTCCGGCTGTTCGGGATGAAGAAGTATCAGCCGGTGGCCCGCGTCGCGGAGCTACTGACGCTGACCGCGCTGAGCATGGCCGGTCTGTACATCGTCATGCACACCGGTCGACCCGACCGGATGGTCGTCAGCGTCATCCAGGCGTACCCGTGGACGGTCACGTCGTCGCCGCTGGTGTGGGACCTGACGGTCATTACGCTGTACTTCGTCCTGACGGCGACGTACATCACCCTGACGCTGCGGTACGACGCCGTCCGTCTCCGCCACAAGGTGCCTGACTACCTCGGGCCGGTCTACTCCGCGGTCACCTTCGGCTACACCAAAAAGGAAGACGAGATCATCGAGCGGATGGTCTGGTGGCTCGCGCTGGGGATCATCATCCTCGCGCCGCTGTTGCTCCACGGTGGTGTGATTCCGTGGCTGTTCGCGCTGCTGCCCTCGATGCCGAAGTGGCAGGGCGCGGTGCAGGGACCGCAGTTCCTCTCGATTGCACTCACCTCCGCAATCGGCGGTGTGATCATCATCTCGTACGGTCTGCGGTGGGCCTACGACTGGGATCACATCCTCACTGACGAGGTGTTCAAGGGGCTGACCAAGTGGCTCGGCCTGTTCAGCCTGCTGTACATCTGGCTGCAGCTCCAGCAGCTGATCAACGGGCTGTACGCCGCGCCGCTGGACCTGCGAGAGGTCACGTGGGCGACGGTCACGAACCCGATCTACGTGGACATGGCGATACTGATGACCATCGTCCTCGGGTACATCTTCGCCTCGTCGCTCAGCGACAAGGTCTTCTCGAAACGGCGCTCGCTGATCATCTCCTTCATGGCGCTGTACGCGACGCTGTCGGAGAAGATCCTGTTCGTCTTCGAGGGGCTCGAGTACCCGACCTTCAGCCTCTACCACGCAGTGCCGGGACACTACACGCCGAGCATCGTCGAACTGGCGTCGCTCGGCGGGACGATTTCGCTGTGTACGCTGCTGTTCCTGGTCATTCTGAAGTTGTTCCCGGTGGTGGAGCTACACGCGGTGGAGAGTCACGACGACCACGATGAACACGACGAGGAGGTGTCAGCATGACTTGGGACGTTATCAACCCCGGAATCTGGGTCATCTTCGGCGTCATCGGCCTCCCAGTGTACACGCTGTTCCTCGGGTGGTTCCTCGGAAAACCACGCGAGTACAGCACCACAGTACTGGGGCTGTCGGTGTTCGCTAGCCTCGTGTTATCGCTGTGGGGCGGGCTGTACGTCGTCACGATGCTGATCCGCTTTTTCTTCTTCACCGGATAGCCCGCCGGGCGGTTTCGGGACGACTCGCCCTCGAATCGATCACTCGTTTTGTCGAGCCGAACCCGAAAGGGACACACTACTGCACCCCCTATTGGCAGGTATGGCTACAGAAGAAGAGCTTATGGAGAGACTCAGCGAGGTCGAAGAGCCGCTGATCGGCGACGATATCGTCTCGCTAGATCTCGTCAACGGCGTCCAGATCGACGGCGACACCGCGCACATCTCACTCGCGTTCAACTCCCCCTTCGCCCCGACCGAGATGGATCTCGGTGAAGAGATCCGTGAGGTCGTCCGTGACGAAGGGTACGACCCACAACTGCACGCCGACGTGGACCACATCGACGGCTTCGACGACGACGTGTTCCCGAACATCCGCAACGTGATCGCGGTCGCGTCCGGCAAGGGCGGTGTCGGGAAGACCACCGTCGCCGCGAATCTGGCCGCCGGGCTCGACAAGCTCGGCGCCCGGGTCGGCCTGCTGGATGCGGACATCCACGGGCCGAACGTGCCGCGGATTCTTCCGGTGGACGAGGATCCCGGCGTGACGCCCGAGGAGGAGAAGATGGTACCCGCCGTCTCCGACGGTGTCAAGGTGATCAGCATGGACTTCATGACGAAAAACCAGGACGACCCGACGATCATGCGGGGTCCGATGGTCAACAACGTCATGACCCACTTCCTGGAGAACGTCGAGTGGGGCACCCTCGATTACCTGGTCGTCGACCTGCCGCCGGGGACCGGTGACGCCTCGCTGGACCTGCTCCAGACCCTGCCCGTGACGGCCGCGACAATCGTCACGACGCCCCAGCAGATGGCCGTCGACGACGCCCGGAAGGGGCTGCGACTGTTCGAGAAACACGACACGCCCGTCATGGGCATCGTCGAGAACATGAGCGCGTTCCACTGTGCGAACTGCGGCGACACGCACGACCCGTTCGGCTCCGGCGGTGCCGAAGAGATCGCCGAGGACTACGGCGTCCGCAACCTCGGTTCCCTGCCGATCCACGAGGACTTCGGCGCCGACGGGACGACCGATCCGGTCGTCAAAAACGAGGCGAGCGCGGTCCACGACGACGCCGTCGAACTGATCGAATCGATGGCCGACCGCATCGGCGAGATCAACCGACGGAAGGTCGCCGGCAAACTCGACACCGTCGACAGCGGCTCTGCCTTCGGCGATCAGCCCTCCGGGACGGCCACACTCGGCACGAAGGGCGGCCGCGGCGGACAGGGCCTCTGAACGGTCGGCTCCGATCGGCCGGTGGCTCTGTAGGTAACGGGAGAACGTATCAGTAGGTTTTACGCACCCGGGTCCGAACGTCCGGGTATGACAGACGAGGACTACCGAACCGAGCAGGACAGCCTCGGCGAAATGCAGGTTCCGGCGGACGCCTACTGGGGGGCACAGACCCAGCGGGCGATCGAGAACTTCCCCATCTCGAACATCTCGTTCGGCCGGCGGTTCGTCCGGGCGCTGGGCATCGTCAAGAAGGGCGCGGCCCAGGCCAACCGCGACCTCGGGCTGATCGAGGAGGAGAAGGCCGACTGCATCATAGAGGCGGCCGACGAGGTCATCGCGGGCGAACACGACGACCAGTTCCCCGTCGATATCTTCCAGACCGGGTCGGGGACGTCCTCGAACATGAACGCCAACGAGGTCATCGCCAACCGCGCGACCGAACTGTACGGCGGCGAGATCGGTACCCGAGAGATCCACCCGAACGACCACGTCAACTACGGCCAGTCGAGCAACGACGTGATCCCGACGGCGATGCACGTCGCCTCCCTGGAGGCCGTCGAGCGGGACCTGCTCCCCGCTCTCGCCGCGCTGCGTGACGAACTCCAAGCCAAGGAGACGGAGTTCGCGGACGTGGTCAAGACGGGCCGAACCCACCTGCAGGACGCCACGCCGGTCACGCTCGGCCAGGAGTTCGGCGGCTACCGGACCCAGATCGAGAAAGGTATCGAGCGGGTGCGCAACAGCCGCGAGCACCTCTCGGAACTCGCACTCGGCGGGACGGCGACGGGAACGGGACTGAACACCCATCCGGAGTTCCCGGAACGCGCCGCGGAGTACATCTCCGAGGAGACCGACATCGACTTCCGCGAGGCCGACAACCACTTCGAGGCCCAGGCCGCCCACGACGCGATGAGCGAAGCACACGGCGCGTTGCGAACGGTCGCGGGCAGTCTGAACAAGATCGCGAACGACCTGCGGCTGCTGGCCTCGGGGCCGCGAAACGGCCTCGGCGAGATCGAACAGCCCGAGAACCAGCCCGGGTCGTCGATCATGCCGGGGAAGATCAACCCCGTCGTCGCGGAATCGGTCAATCAGGTCCACAAGCAGGTCGTCGGCAACGACGCCGCGGTCTCCGCCGGCGCCGCCGAGGGACAGATCGACCTCAATCTCTACAAGCCGGTGCTGGCGCACAACTTCCTCCAGTCGGCGAACATCCTCACGAACGTCAGCGAGGCCTTCGCCGAGAAGTTCGTCCGCAAACTCGAAGCCAACGAGCAACACTGTGCCGACCGCGTCGAGCAGTCCATGGCGCTGGCGACGGCACTCAACCCCGCAATCGGCTACGACAAGGCCAGCGAAGTCGCCAAGACGGCACTCAAGGAGGGCAAGTCCGTCCGTGAAGTCGCAATCGAGAAGGGCTACCTGAGCGAGGAGGAAGCCGACGAGGTGCTCGACCCCGCCAAGATGACCGAACGGGTCATCCTCGGCGACGACTAACAGTTCGCTTATTTTCTTCCACTCGTATTGTCGTCGTAATGAGTGATCGACGGGAGCTGTTCGTCGTGCTCGCGATTCTGGCGTCGTTCGGTTCGCTGGCCGTTCTCGGCGGACCTGGACTCGATCCCGGTGACGGAGCGGCATCGCCGGAGCGGACGACAGGCTCACAGACCGGCGAGGACGCGGTACAACAGAGCGGAGACACGGCCCGGCAGACGGTGGTCCACGAGTGTGCGGCGACGCCGCCGGAGGACTACGCGGATCCGGCCGGGAACGGCTCCGACACGCTGGGCTGGGTCGAGGGCTACTGGTACGACGAACCACTGGCCATCGACCGGTCGGACGGGCTGAACGAGACCGAACTCCGGCGCGTGAGCGCGCGAACGGCCGCCCGCGTGGAGGCGCTACGGTGTCTGCCGGCCAGAGAGGGCGTCCCGCCCGTCGAGGTGCAGACCCGCGAGCAGTTCCGCGCTAACCAGTCCGGTGCGTTCGATGTCTCGCGAGAACGGCGGCTTGCCGACAACGCCGCGCTGGCGATCAGGCTGATCTCCGGCACCGAATCCAACAGCACCGACGAGCGCGAACAGAACCGCGGCTCCTCCGTCACGGGTACGTACAACTTCGTCACCGAGGAGATTCGCGTCGTCACGGACGGCGGATCGAATCTCACGATCGACGAGGGCGTGTTGGCCCACGAGATCGGACACGCGATCCAGGACCAGCACTTCGATCTCGGCGGCTACAACCGCAGCACAGTCGACCGCGACAAGGCGATTCTCGGTCTCATCGAGGGGGATGTCAGCTACGTCCAGCGGCAGTACCGACAGGCCTGTGCGACCGGCGGCTGGGAACAGGGCTGTCTCAGTTTCGACGGAGGGGGCAACGAAAGCACCGAAGACGGGGACTCCGGTCCGAACGTGGCGAACTGGGGGCTGTACTTCCAGACCCGCCAACCGTACAACGACGGTCCCGCGTTCATCGAGTATATCTACGAGCGCGGCGACGGCTGGTCGTCGGTGAACGACCTCTACGACGAACCCCCGACGACAGTGATGGAAGTCGTTCGGCCGGACCGCTACGGCGAGTTCGAGCCACGGTCGTTCAGCGTGGCCGACCGGAGCAGCGGGGAGTGGGAGCGGTACGACCCCGCGGCCGGGCCGGAGTACGATCAGATCGGCGTCGCCGGAATCTCGTCGATGTTCATCGCCCCGTCGATCGAAACGGACGCCGAGGTGAACATCTACACGCCGGCGGAGATTCTGGCGAACGGGGACAGCCGCACGTACCAGTACTTCCAGGAGGAGACCGCCGGCTGGCGCGGTGATCGGCTCTACACCTACCGGGGAGCGGGTAACCAGACCGCGGCCGTGTGGGCCATCGAGTGGTCGTCCGCGGCGAGGTGGGAGCCGTTCGTCCGCAGCTACAGAGAGTTGATCGCGTACCGCGGCGGCGAACGGGTCAGCGAGAGCACCTATCAGTTCGGCCCCGAGACGGGCTATGACATGGCACTGCAGATCAGAACGGACGGCACCCGCGTGACAATCGTGACTGCGCCGACCGTCGACCAACTGGAGGAGGTCCATCCGCCCGACCCGTCGGCGCAGTGAACGATCGCAAAACCCGAGTCGGCCTCGACCGATCCGTCCGACGCGGCGTCACTCGTCCCCGGCAAGGAGCCTGTGTTCGATGTACGCGTCGAGTTCTTCCTGTACCGTCTGCCCGATGTCGTCGTCGGTCGTCGTGATCTGTCGGTTGACCGTCCCGTGAATCACGGACATGAGAAACGACGCCGCTCGGTCGGGGTCGACCTCCCGGAAGACGCCCGAAGCGATCCCCTGCCGGACGACCATGGCCATGCGGTCGTGGAAGAACTGGTCCGTTCGGGTGAACTGCTCCCGGTAGGCGTCGTCGTGGGCGGCCTGAGCGCGAAGCTCCGTCATCGCGCGCTCGAACTCCGTCCGTTCGGGCTCCGGAGCCGTCGGAATCGCGTGATTGAGCATCTCCCGTAGCTGACCCTCCGGGTCGTCGGTCGCCTCCTCGGGGACGCTCGCCTCGAACCGTTCCAGCAGAAAGGCCAGCAGACCGACCAGTAGATCGTCTTTGCCGTCGTAGTGCTGATAGATCAGCGACTTGCTCTTCGGAAACTGCTCGTCGATCCGGTCCATAGTCAACCCGGAGTAGCCGTGCTCCCGCAGCGCGTCGTACGCCGCCTGCATGATCTCGGTCCGAGTGTTCTCCGGTGCCGACTCAAACGGATCGGGCATTCCCATGGTGAATGAATATTCATTCACAAGGTATATGCGTTTTCACTCCCACAGCTATCGTGTGCACTGGACCGCCGCAGAGTCGGATCTCTCGGACACGCACGGACGACGGGTAGCTGGCAGTGCCCCGAACGGCCGTCACGACCGGGGGGTGTCCGCCTGATGTTCAAAGGCCCCGACGAGTTAGAACTCACGAGCGGTGACGTCGGGATGCCGCTGTTCTGGCTCTCGTTGCCGATCGTGATTACGAACCTCCTCCAGACCGCCTACAACCTCGTGGACACGTTCTGGCTGGGCCAGTACTCCACGACGGCGCTGGCGGCGATCTCCTTCGGCTTTCCGCTGGTCTTCCTGTTCATCTCGTTCGGACTCGGCCTGTCGGTCGCGGGATCGGTGCTGGTCGCCCAGAACACGGGTGCCGGCGACTCGCGGCAGGCGGAGTACGCCGCCTCGCAGACGATACTGTTCTCGTTCGTGCTGGCGACGGTGTTGGGAGTCGCCGGCTACTTCGTCGTCGGTGACCTGCTCCGACTGTTCGGCGCCGCGCCGGCGACGCAGGTCGCCGCCACGTCGTACCTGCAGGTCATCACGCTCGGACTCCCGCTGATGTTCGGCTTTCTCGTCTTCATCTCGCTGATGCGGGGCTACGGCGACACGGTGACGCCGATGCTTGTCATGTTCGGGTCGGTGGTGCTCAACATCGCTCTGGACCCGTTTCTCATCTTCGGCTGGACGGTGCTCCCCAACGCCCCGCTGGTCGGGACGATTAGCTTTCCGGAGTTGGGGATTCAGGGCGCGGCCTACGCCACGGTCTTCTCACGCGGCGTGGCGATGGTCGTCGGACTGGCGATCATGTTCCGTGGCAACCGCGGCGTCAAGATCCGGCTGTCGGACATGCGCCCGGATCTGGCGTACTTCCGGAAGATTCTCCGGATCGGGGTACCCGCCTCCATCGAGGGGACCGGTCGTGCGATTTCGGTCAACGCCCTGCTGGTTGTCGTCGGCGGCTTCTCGACGGTCGTCGTCGCCGGCTACGGGATCGGCATCCGGATCTTCTCGGTCATCTTCCTGCCGGCAATCGCCGTCTCGCAGGGCGTCGAGACGATGGTGGGACAGAACGTCGGTGCCGAACGCGTCGACCGCGCCAGCACGGCCACACAGTTCGCCGCCAAGTGGATGTTCGTGTTACTCGGAGGCCTGGGCGTGCTCATCTTCCTGCTGCCGAGGCCCATCGCCGCGGTGTTCACGAACGATCCCGCCGTCGTCGACATCGCGGCCGAGTTCCTGCGATACGTCGCGTTGACATTCGGCTTCATCGGAGTGATGCGGGCGTACACCGGCGCGTTCCGGGGGGCCGGCCACACGCTGATGGCCGCCGTCGTCGCCGTCTCGTTTCTCGGGTTCATCCGGCTCCCCGTCGCGGCGATACTGGCCTACGGGGTCGGTCCGGCCGCGCTGACCGTCGCCGGCCAGACCGTGGCGATCCCGGAACTCGTCACGGCCATCGGCCCGACCGGGATCTGGTGGGGATTCATCGTCTCGAACATCGCCGGCGCGGTGATCGCCTACGCGTGGTTCCGGCGAGGAACCTGGAAATCCGGCGACGTCCGGGGCCCGGCGGGCGATGCCCCTGGCGCAGGCTCCGACTCCGAGTCAGAGCCCTCGACGGGCGACTGAGCCCGAAAAGGGTCCCGTCTCGCAGATATCCTGTCGGTTGTGGGTAACTTCTATGTGGATCGCCCGCGAAAACTGAGCTATTACTGATGGCTGACTCCGCCGCCGGTTTCGCACGCGACGCGCCGGGCGTGGCCGAGGCAGCGAGCGTGCGCGAAGGCGAGTACATCCACGTCTACGAGGGCGCTCTGAGGGGCCACGACGAGCCGGTTCGGATTCTGAGTCTGGCCCCGGAGATCGAAACTGAGGCCGCAGCCGAGGCCTTCAGCCGGACGACCAACGAGTGGAAAAACATCAACACGCAGCCGAACGTGGTCTCTGTGTACGACCGCGGTGACGAGCCGCGACCGTGGATCGCCGTGAGCGACGTTCGGGGAGAGACGCTCGATACGATGCAGTCGGAACTCTCTGTGACGGCCGCAGGTACCGTCATCTCCGACGTGACCGAAGCGCTGCGTAGTGCCGCCCTCTATAATATCGCTCACTCGGACCTCAGGCCCAGTCAGATCTGGGTCGTCGATACCGAGAGCGGAGCATCCGGACTGGTAGGCGGCTGGGGGATCGAACGAGCAGTCCGTACCGCGGCCGGCGACACACTCGCAACGCCGTATACCGCCCCCGAACTGCTCGAAACGCGCGCAGCCGACGAGCGAGCAGATGTCTACGGTCTCGGCGCGATTGCGTATTACCTGCTCACCGGACAGTCGCCGGTCGCTGAGACCGACGGCGAAGGTCTCACACCGCCCAGTGAAATCGACGGGTCGGTCCCTTCGGAGGTCGATTCGGTCGTACTGGGGGCGCTGGCGGCGGACCCCGCGGATCGCCCGGAATCGGTGTACTCCGTCGGGCGGGCCGTCACACAGGCGCTCACGGCCGAGACCCGGCAGACGGCGATCACTGACACGCGTTCAGAACAGCGGGGAGAGGAGGCGACGAAATCGGGCAGTCCCGAGGAAACGGGAGACTCCGGGCTCTCGCGTCGCGGGGTGCTGGGAGGGCTCGGCGTGGCCGCGGTCGGTCTCGGGGGTGGCTGGATGGCGACACAGACGCTCGCGGACAGTGACACACCGACGACGACCACTGCACCGGATACGTCGACACGGGAGCCTGCCAGCAGCAACACCACCGAGTCCGCGCCGGACGAACCCAGCGATTCGGGACCGCTGTCGGGAGAGATCCGAATCGCCAGCAGCGACCCCACGTACGGGGTTGTTGAGACGATCAGCGACGCGTTTCGCGAGGAGTACACGGAGGTCGGATTCGAGTTGACGCGAACCGGAGCCACAGCCGGCTTTGCGGAGTATTTCGTCTCCGGTGACAGTCAGATCGCCGGTTCGGGTCGGCCGATCACACCACCGGAGGTCGAGCGGTGTCGGAACAACGGCTTCGAGCCGGTCGAGATACCGGTCGCACGCGGCGGACTCGTCACCGTCGTGCACAACGAAAACGACTGGGTGGGGTCGATGTCGGTCGAACGCCTGCGGCAGATCTGGTCCCCGGACACCGCCCCCACGACGTGGAGCGATGTCGACAGCTCCTGGCCGGACGTTCCGATCCATCTCTACGGGTTGGGACCATCGACGGAGGTGTTCGATGTCTTCACCGAGACGGTCCTCGGGGAGCGAGGGCGGATCCGCGACGACTTCGAGGAGACGGAGCGTAGCGAAACCATCGTTCAGGCTGTCAGCCAGGATAGACGGGCGCTCGCCTATCTCCCGTTTGTCGAGTACACGAACAACCGGGGGCAGTTCACGGCGCTGGCGCTCCGCGAACCCGGGGCCGAGCCGGTCGAACCAACTATCGAACACATCCACGAGGGGCGTTATCCACTGATCCGACCGTTGTTCTGTTACGTGAATATGAACGACCTCCAGCGACAGGCGCATCTCCAGGAGTTTCTTCGGGTTTGCATCACACAGTCGGGGACTGACCGCATTCCAGAGCAGACCGGATACGCCCCGGTTCCGGCCTCGGTCACCGAGCAGAACCGGGCAACCCTCGACGCCGCGACGGAGGGAGAATACAGGTGGCGTCAGTAACCCTGGACAGCCGAGTCGGAGAAGCTTTCACCTCCGACCGTAACGGTGAGATATGACCGCGTTTCGCCGCGTTCCCGAGTCGGACAGCCGCCGGTACCGGGAGATTCTGCGATACGCCTTCGCGCCGGAGGAGGGACCGCTCGACGAGGAGGGAGAGGAGTGGCCGCCGGGACCGTTCGACCCGTACGGCCTGTACGACGGCGGACGGCTCCGGAGCACCTGCAAGCTCTACGACCTCGACGCCTGGCTCAGGGAGGGGACCGTCCGGATCGGCGGACTCGGTGCCGTGGCGACACTCCCGGAGGACCGACGGCAGGGCTACGTGCGGGAACTCTGCCGGCACGCCCTCGACGTTTTCGAGGAGCGCGGAGCCAGGCTGGTCGTGTTGTGGCCGTTCGAGACCGCGTTCTACGCGGCCTTCGGCTGGGCGACGGCCCACGACGAACGACGCTACGAGTGTCCACCTGCCGCGTTGCCGAGCCACGACTCTGCCGGACGGATGCGCCGGTTCGATCCCGACGAGTGGGAACGGCTACGGGAGGCGGAGCAGGCCCACGGCGAGGGGGTTGCGCTGTCGCTGCGTCGCTCGCCGGCGTGGTGGTCAGAGCGGACGCTGACGAACTGGACCGGCGGGACACAGCCGTACATCTACGGCTACGAGCGCGGCGGGGAGGTCGCGGGGTATCTGACCTACACCGTCGACGACTCCGGGACGCTGGCTGTGGATACGCTGGCGTACGCCGACGAGGAAGCCTATCGTGCGATTCTCTCCGTTCTCGGGAGACACGGCGCACAGATCGAGCGCGTCGAGTTCACGCGGCCGGACGGGACGAGTCTCCTCGACCGGATCGACGAACCGGAACGCGTCGACTGCGCGGTCGGTCCCGGCCCGATGGTGCGGCTCCCGAGCGTCTTCGCGCTCGACGGAACCGCCTGGCCCGAGACCGGACTCGACTGTCGGCTCGCGGTGAGCGACCCGCTGGAGTCGGAGCCTGCGGTCGTCCGGGTACAGACAACCGACGGAACGCTGCGGGTGTCGACCGCGGACGGGTCGCCCGCCGTCAGGACCGACATCGGAACGCTCTCACAGCTCGTCGTCGGGACGTACGGCGTCGAACGTGCCCGCCGTCTCGACGCGGTGACCGTCGACGACGAGCGCGTACTCGAAGAGCTCTCCGCCACCTTCGAGGAACAGCAGGTCTTCCTGGGCGAGTTCTTTTAGAAGAGGGCCTCGCTCTCGTCGAGGACCCGTGCGGGGCCGCCGACCCTCCAGATTCGAGTGTCGACGCCGCAGTCGGCAACGGCGGCCTCGACCGTGTCGACGTGTTCGGCCGTGGTGTTGACGTAGACGCTCGCGCCCGTATCGACCGAGAAGTAGACCGGGATCCCCTCGTCGCGGAGCTCCCGGACGGCGTTGAAGATTTCGACGGTCCGGGGCTGCCAGTAGACCCAGCCGGCGGGGCCGGTCATCGTCGTCGCCGCCAGCGACAGCGAGTCCTGCTCCGCGAGGTCGAACACGCGGTCGAACTCCGCGTTCCGGAGCGCGTCGCGCATCGTCTGGAGCTGTTCGTGGATGTGGGCCATCCGCGACTCGAACATGTGGCTCTCTGCGGCCTCCTCGTGGGCCGCCTCGGTCTCCTTGTACGAGGGGACCATCCCCGCGACGATACGGAGGTTCTCGCTGAACTCCTCGGGCACGGAAATGCGCTCCGAGCGGCAGTCCTCGTCGTTCATGCCCGCGTAGAGGTGGGAGAACGCGCCGGTCACTGCCCGTGCGGCCGAGCAGGAGCCGCGCCGCGCGACGGTCGAGATCTCCGGGCGGGTCATATCCAGTCCCGCCGCTTCGACCAGCGCCGTCGCGGCGGCCGCGAATCCCGACGCCGAGGAGCCGAAGCCGATGTTCGTCCGAAAGGAGTTCTCCGAGACGAACCGAACCCGGTGGTCGAGATCAGCGAGGTCGCGAACGTGATCGACGACGGACGCGATCCGTTCCGCGCCGCGGCCCTCGACCTGCTCGCCGTCGACCCTGTAGCGGTCCTCCTCGAGGTCGGGGTCGAACTCGACGGTCGTCTTGGTGTGACTCGGCGCGGTACAGACGCTGATCGAGTCGTGATACGGCAGGCGGAGCTGCTCGTCGCGCATCCCGTGGTACTTGACCAGTCCCTGAATCGGATGAGCCTTCGCTGTCGCTTTCATACCAGCACGGAACGAGCGCGGGGACTTGGCAGTTTTGAACCGTCACCGGTGGTCAGGGGCTACACCCACTCGGTCCGGATCTCCTCGGCGGTCCGGAACGCCAGCGCGTAGATCGTCTCGGTCGGGTTGTAGCCTGCCGAGGTGACGAAGGGGCTACCGTCCACGACGAAGAGGTTCTCGACGTCGTGGGTCCGGCCGAAACTGTCGACGACCGACTCGTCGGGATCGCGGCCCATCCGGCAGGTGCCCATGAGGTGTGAACTGCCGCGGTGGTGCGTGCCCGTGCCGGCGCTCCAGACCTCCGTCGCCCCCGCGGCCTCGAAAATCTCCTTGCACCGCTCGACGACGTACTCCTGTGCGCGGAAATCCTGCGGGTGGTTCTCGTAGGTAACCTCGACGCCGGGGATCCCCCACTCGTCGGTGTTGTTCGGATCGGGCTGGACGCGGTTGCGCTCCCGGGGAACGTCCTCGACGGGCGCCCACACCCAGACGATATTCTCGAAGTCGCTCATCTCCTCGAGAAAGCCCTCGCCCCAGGTCGGCGTGCCCGGCGGCGTCTTCCCGCCGGCGTACAGTTGCTTCCAGTTGCCGCCGTACAGAATCGGCGCGTTGACCGACGCGAGTTGGAGATTGCTCCCGGTGATGAAATCGACGTCCTCGTCGATGCGGTTCGGGAGGATGAAATCGTCGACGGCCTTGTTGCTCCAGGTCCCGCGGTTCTGTTTGGTCGGGTTCTCGAACTTGGCGAAGATCTGCGTGTAATCCATGTGGAACATCAGGTTCCGCCCGACCTGGCCGCTGCTGTTCGCGAGGCCGTCGGGATACTGCTCGGAGGCGGAGTTCAACAGCAGTCGCGGGGTCTCGATGGCGTTGCCCGAGACGACGACCGCGTCGGCCGTCACCGTCTGTTCGGTGCCGTCGCTCTTGTCGACGTACCGGACGCCGCTGACGCGTCCGTCGCTGTCGACGAGGACCGTCTTCGCGAGACACTCGTCTCGGATCTCGAAGTTGCCGGAGTCTCTCGCTTCGGGGATCATCGCCACCAGCGAGTTCGACTTGGCACCCTGAGCCTGCTCGTAACAGCCGTAGAAACAGCAGTGCCCACAGTACGTACACGGCGGGCGCCCGTCGTACGATTCCGTGAGGACGGCCTGCGGCGAGGTGAACGGCCGGAGTCCGAGCTGTTCGGCGCCCTGTCTGAACAGTTCGCCGCTTCGGGTCTCCGGGACCGGGTCCATCGGGTACGACCAGGAGTCGGGATGAGTCGGCTGGCCGCCGTCCGGGCCGCTGATTCCGATCTCCGACTCCGCCCGCTCGTAGTACGGCTTGAGGTCCTCGTAGTCGATGGGCCAGTCGGCGACGTTCGCGCCGTCGAGGTCGCCAAACTCCGAGCGCATGTTGAAGTGCTCGGGCAGAAGTCGCCACATGACGCCGCAGTAGTGGACGCTGGACCCGCCGACACACCGGCCGTAGAGGTTGAATTTGCCCTCCGTGGCCTCCTCCGAGGACTGGCCGTACTGCTTGTAACTCTCCGGCGTGTCGTGGACCGTGTTGCTCAGCCGTGCGTCGATGACGTTCCGGAGTTCGTCCTGATCGTGCGGCCCCGGCATCGGGCCCGCCTCGATCCCGACGACCGAGAGTCCGTTGGTGGTCAGTTCGCGCGCGACGACGCCGCCGGCCGCGCCCAGGCCCACGATGACCACGTCCGCATCAGGCATCGCTCTCACCCCCTTCGCCGTAGAGGTCGGCCGGTCGGCGCTTTCGCTGTTCGTGGTCCTCCATCGAGTCCCACGGCGGTTTCAGTTCGTCCGGGCGGTAGCCTTCGATGAACGGCCCGGTGTAGCCGGCCTGCTTCCAGCCCGCCAGGTCCTCGTTGCCGCCGTATTTCGGCTGCGAGTAGTAGCCTTCGACGGCGTGATCGCGCAACACCGTGAGGAAAGCCTCCGCCGGCACCGTCATCGTGAGCGCGCTGGCGGTCGGGACGTTCTCCCATCCCGGAGCCGAGCGCTCGAACACGCCGGTGATGAGTTCGTCAACCTGCCCGGCGTCGAGTTCCCTGACCGGCGAGTCGAACATCGACTGTGCGGTCTCGTCGAGTTTCGCCAGCCCGGAGTCGTAGGCGTCCTGAAAGCGGCGGTCGTCGTGGGCGGTCTCGTAGAACGGCTCCCGGGTGAGCGCACGGTCGATATACCGGACGACGCCGATCTCACTCGCCGCGGGCCAGTCCTCGCCCGCCGGGAGCAACCGGTCGACGAGACGCTGTACTGTCGCCGCTTGCTCGTCGTCGAAAAACGTATACTCCGGTTTGCTCGACCCCCCGGAGGAGTCCGTCTGCGGTCCCCCTTCCTGGTCGGTCGGTGCCTCATCCGCCTGTTCGGTCGGTTCCTCCGAACTCCCACAGCCCGCGACGGCCGCGACTGTTCCCGCGCTCGCCAACCGAACGAACGTCCGTCGGTCGAGGTGCGTGTGTTCGGTCATGGTTTCGGTCTCGGTTACACGCCGAGGAGAGCACCCCACGCGACCGGAACGTACAGCAGCGGCTCTGCGCCGCACGACCCTCTGTCCCCCCGGGTGCCTCTGACGTGCCACCTGGCCGTAGTGCGTGGTCGTGGATACAACCACACCCAACATATCGCGGGATCTTCAAATGCGAGAGAGTCCCAAACAGTAAAACAGTACGGCGTCGATCGGGGTCGGGTTACCCGCCGATCATCCGCGCCGCGATTTCGGCGTACTCGATGACGAACCCGAAGGCGGGAATCAGCAGGATCGTCGCCAGCGCCGCGACCGCGATGGCCGCGTACAGGCCGGTCGGGTACTCGCCGGGTTCGAGGTCTTCGCCGGGCTCCTCGATCCAGATCGCTCGGACGATGCGGGTGTAGTAGAACAGCGAGACGACGCTGTTGATGATAAGGGCCGCCCCGAGCAGTTCCTGTCCGCCGGTGACCGTCGCGAACAGCAGGTAGAACTTCGAGAAGAAGCCGCCGCCGATCGGTAGCCCGGCAAGCGAGAACAGGAAGACCGTCATCGCCGCGCAGGCGAACGGGGCTCGGTTCCCGAGTCCGTGGTAATCCTCGACCGTCCGCCCCACGTCCCAGTACTCGGCGAGCGCGATGAACAGGAAGGCACCGGTGTTCATGAAGCCGTAGACGAACAGGTGGGCCATGCCCGCGCCGAGAATCGAGATCTCACCCTCCACGGAGCCGGTGAACGCCGCCAGCGCGATCAGGATATAGCCGGCGTGAGCCACCGACGAGTAGGCGAGAATCCGCTTGACGTTGTCCTGTTTCAGCGCCGTGAAGTTGGCGATAGTCATCGTCACGATCGAGAGGATCAGGAAGGCGTCGACCCAGTCGAACACGCCCGTCGCGGTCCCGAACACGTCGACGAACACCCGGAACCCGAGGACGAACCCGGCCGCCTTCGAGGCAGAGGAGATGAACGCCGAGATCGGTGCCGGCGCGCCCTCGTAGGCGTCCGGGGCCCAGAAGTGGAACGGGACGGCGGCGATCTTGAACGCGATGCCCCCGAGGATCATCAGCATGCCGAGACCGAGCAGGCTGTCGAAGCCGACGCCGTCGGCGATTGCGATCTCGACTGCGCCGAACTGCAGCGAGCCCGTCGCCACGTAGACCAGCGCGATCCCGTACGCGAAGATAGCCGAGGACAGCGCGCCGATGAGGAAGTACTTCAGTCCGCCCTCGACGCTTCCCTCGTTGGTCTTCAGCGAGGCGACCAGCGCGTAGGAGGGGAGACTGACGAGTTCGATGCTGATGAACGCGGTGACGAACGAGTTCGCGGCGGTCACCATCACCATTCCGGTCGAAGCCAGAAGCACGAGCGAGTAATATTCGGCCTGATAGGGGTGCTCGCGGAGGTACTCGTGGCTCGCCAGCGCGACGAGAACGACGACGCTGGTGATGATGACGCTGAAAAACAGCGACATGCCGTCGACGACCAGCGCGTCACCGAACAGTTCGATCGCCCCCTCGGTGGGTTCCTGGGAGGCACCGGGCTGGCCGGTGCCGGCGAGCAGATACCACAGCGCGAAGCCGAGAGCGACCAGCCCACCGGTGACCGAGATACCGGTCAACGCGGTTCCGTTCGAGTCGTCGGGATCGATCATGTCCGCCAGCAGGAGCACGAAGGCGGTACCGAGCAGCGCGAGCGCCGGTGCAATCGCGGTCCAGTCCGGGAGTGTCGTGACTTCCGTCATCAGATCTCACCTCCGGTGAACGGGACGGTCCAGTCCGGGACGACGGCGTTGAGTTCCAGTACCGGGCCGATCGCGTCCTGGATCGCCTCGTAGATGAGGTCTGGCTGGACGCCCAGCAGAATGATCAGCCCCAGGAGTACGGCCAGCGGGGCGACATCGTGCAGGGGTGCCCGCTCGACCTCGTAGTCGGTTTCTAGCTCGAACGAGCCGAAGATGGCCCGCTGCATCGCCCACAGCAGATAGCCCGCGACGATGACGATGCCGAACATCGCCACGGCGGTGAACAGCGGCGCGCCGGAGACGACCGCCGAGTCGAAGGCGCCGACGAAGATCAACACCTCGGCGACGAACCCGCTCATCAGCGGCAGCCCCATGTACGCGAACGATCCGGCGACGAAGATCCAGGCCGTGATCGGCATCCGCTCCGCGAGTCCGGCCATGTCGCCGACCATCCGCGTGTGCGTCGCGTTGTAGAGCACGCCGACGGACATGAACAGCAGCCCCGAGATGAGACCGTGGCTGACCATCTGGAAGGTCGCGCCGCTCATGCCGTGTGGCGTGAAGGCGACGAGTCCGACGATCACGTAGCCCATCGACGAGATAGAGGAGTAGGCGACGATCCGCTTGAGATCACGCTGTGCCAAGGCGAGCATCGCGCCGTAGATGACGCTGATAACCCCCACGGCGGCGATGATCTCCGCGGCCGGCGAACTCGTCGCGATGTCCGAGAGCATCGTGAAGTTGAACCGCAACAGCGCGTACGTTCCCATCTTCAGCAACACGCCCGCCAGGATGACAGACACCGGCGAGGGGGCCTGGACGTGTGCGTCCGGCAGCCACGTGTGGAACGGAACGATCGGCACCTTCACCGCGAAGCCGAGGAACAGAAGCAGGAAGGCGACGGCCCGCAGTTCCGTCCCGCCGAGGCCGAAGACGGTCTCGCTGAGTTCGCCGGCCGCAAGCGCCTGTGCGATGGCCGGCAGGCTGAGTTGGGTCAGCGAGTCGCCCAGGCCGAGCACGAGCATGAACAGGCCGACGAACATCACGAGCGAGCCGAGGTTCGTATAGAGGAGGAACTTCGTCCCGGCGTACTTCCGGCGGGGACCGCCCCAGACGGCGATCAGGAAGTACATCGGGATGAGCACCGCTTCCCAGAAGATGAACCACAGGAAGAAATCAAGCGCCGTGAACACGCCCAGAAGCGCCGTCTCGATCAACAGCATCAGCCCGTAGAACTGCGACTGGCGCTCGTCGATCGGTGTCCACGAGGAGACGATAGCGAGCGTCGTCAGCACCGTGACGAGGATGACAAGCGGGAAACTCAACCCGTCGACGCCGACGTGATACTGCAGGGTGTACTGGCCGAGTTGGAACCACTCGACCTGGGTCTCGAAGCCGACGGTACTGCCGGAGAGCAGGGCGTTGCCGCTGGCGTCGAACTGCGTCCACATGTACAGCGCGATCGCGAGCGGGAGCAGACTGAGCCAGGCGGCGAGTTTCGGGGCCGTCTCGTCGGCGGCGAGGAAGACCCACACCGCGCTCGCGAAGGTGACCGCGAGCAGGAGTTCGATCAGCATCTAGATCCACCCCCCTGTCACGGCGAAGACGGCGATCAGGATCAGCAGGCCGAGCACCAGAAGCGCCGCGTAGGTCGTCGCGACGCCGGTCTGGATCTGTCGGAACCGGCCGCCGGCGAAGAGGCTGACCCCGCCGGAGCCGTCGACGAGTCCGTCGATGATCCCCTGATCGAACTTGTTTGCGAGCGTTGCAATCGGGAGCGTAAACCCGCGTGCCAACCAGACCTGATACTCGTCTTGGTAGTAGTTGTTCATGAGTACCGTCCGAATCCGTCCGAGATTCATCATGTGTGGATCGGGCTCCGCGCCGCCGTAGAGCCGCCACGCCACGGCCGCCGGGATCAGCGCCAGCACGAGCGCCACCACGCCGCCGACGAGAGCGAGATTCCCCTCGCCGAGACCGGCGTAGCCGGAGGAGTAGCCCGCGCCGAAGTCGTGTGTCAGCACGTGGTGGTAGTGTTCGGCGGTGAGGCTGGACTCGCGGAACTGCTCGCCCATCGTCGCCCCGTCGAGCCAGCGTTCGAGGAACAGCGCGTTCTCCGGCAGGAAGCCCTTGAACACGCCCATATTGAGCACGCCCGCGACGACCGACAGCACGCCGAGAACGACCAGCGGGACCTTCATGCTCAGGGTGATCGAGTGCGGGTCCTCGGCGGTGTCGGTCCGCGGGTCGCCGTGGAAGGTCAACAACACCATGCGGAAGGTGTAGAACGCCGTCAGGATCACCGCGAGCAGGCCGAGGGCGTACGCGACGAACAGCACCGGTGCGCCGCCGCCGAGGGCGTGAACCAGCGTCTCGAACAGCACCTCGTCTTTCGACCAGAAGCCGGCGAAGGGGAAGATTCCCGCGAGCGCCAGCGAGCCAGCGAGGAAGGTGAGGTAGGTCGTCCGCATCTCGTCTTTGAGCCCGCCCATCTCCCACATGTTCTCCTCGTGATGCATGGCGATGATGACCGCCCCGGCCCCGAGGAACAGAAGCGCCTTGAAGATGGCGTGGGTGGTCAGGTGGAACACCGCCGCGACGTAGCCGCCACCGCCCAGCGCGAGCATCATGTACCCGTACTGCGAGATGGTCGAGTACGCGAGCACCTGTTTGAGTTCCTGTTTGACGAGCGCCATCGTCGCGGCGAAGAAGGCGGTGAAGCCGCCGACGAGCGCAATCACGGCCAGCGCGGTCGGTGAGAGCGCGTAGAAGCCGTACATCCGGGCGATGAGGAAGACACCGGCGGCGACCATCGTCGCGGCGTGGATGAGCGCGGAGACCGGCGTCGGGCCCTCCATCGCGTCCGGAAGCCAGGTGTGAAGCGGGAACTGCGCGGACTTGCCGACCGCACCGCCGAGAACCAGCAGACCGATCGCCGTGATCCACGCCCGTTCACCGAGACCGAGGAACGTCCGCATCTCACCGGTCTCGCCGTGTTCGAGCGCGTCGGTCGCAATCTCGACGAACGACGCCTCGACGCCCGGGGCGTAGGAGGCGAACTGCGCCGTTCCGAAGGTGCCGAGGACGGCGACGACGCCGATCAAAAAGAAGTAATCCCCGAACCGGGTCACCAGGAAGGCCTTCTTCGCGGCGCTGGCCGGGCCGGGTTCGCGGTACCAGAAGCCGATCAGCAGGTACGAGCACAGCCCGACCAACTCGAAGAAGACGAAGGACATCAGGAGGTTGTCGCTGAGCACGAACGCCATCATCGAGAAGGTAAACAGCGAGAGCGCGGCGTAGTACCGCGGGAGATCGATCTCGCCCTCCGCGTTCATATAGCCCAGCGAGAACAGGTGCACGAGCAGCGAGATCAGGCCGACAATCGTGAGCATCAGCGCCGAGAGCGGATCGATCAGGACGCCGAAGGTGAGCGTGACGCCCTCCCCGGAGACGCCGGCGACGAGAGTGTGGAGGGTCTCGTGTCGCGGCCCCGCTCCGCCGGCAATCTCGACGACAGTCGCGAGCGCGACCAGAAAGCCCAGTCCGGTCGCGACGATACCGGGAAAGGCCCCCTTGAACGGGAGATACCGGCCGAAGGCGAGGATGAGAACGAACGTGACCAGCGGGAACAGCGCGGTCACTTCCGCGCCGCCGATCCCGGGAACGATCGGTATCGAGATGCTACTCGCGAGAGGATGTGTTCCGAGCATGTTACCACCTCATCGTAACTGCGTCTGTCACGTCGATGCTCTCGAAGTTGCGGTTCAGCGCGAGGATGATCCCGATTCCGACGGCGACCTCCGCGGCCGCCAGCGCGATCAGGAATAGGACGAACGTCTGGCCGGTGATGTTGCCGTAGACCAGCGCGAAGGCGACGAGGTTGATGTTCGCGGCGTTGATCATCAACTCGATCGACATCAGGAAGACGAGCGCGTTCCGGCGGACGAGCACGCCGAACAGGCCGATACAGAACACGGCCGCAGAGAGCAACAGATACCAGCCGGGTTCGACGGCCATCGATCCAGTCGTCATCTACTGCTCACCCCCGTCGTCACGTTTCGCGAGCATCAGGGCGCCGTCCAGCGCCGCGTCGAGCAGAACGGCGATCAGAACCAGCGCCACGAGGAAGTTCTCCGTCTCGAACTCCGATAGCTCGGGCGCACCGATGAAGGAGTACGCCATCCCTTCGACGACCCCCAGTCCGCCGCCGAGATTCGAGACGGTGACACCCGAGAAGTCCGTCGTGAGCACGAACACCGCGATGGCGGCGAACAGGCCCAGCGGGAGGAGTCCGAGGAGGAGCCGTCGGTCGAGGTCGATGAGCCGTGGACGGGTCGTCATGCCCCCACCTCCGTCGTCTCCGTGTCCTCCTCGCGCGTGAGCATCACGGCGAAAGTGAACAGGACGAGCACGCCGCCGATGTAGA
Source organism: Halovenus carboxidivorans (assembly GCF_009831575.1). GTDB lineage: Archaea > Halobacteriota > Halobacteria > Halobacteriales > Haloarculaceae > Halovenus > Halovenus carboxidivorans. The sequence continues at coordinate 500,692 of NZ_WUUT01000002.1, forward strand.
CCAGTACCTGGATGACGGCGAGGAACTCGGCGCTGAGCATCACGTAGTGGACTGCCACGCTCGACAGTGCCAGCCCGAGTAACAGCGCCGCGTGCCACACGTCGCGGACGAGAACGACACCCAGACTGCTCGCGAGCGTCACGAGCGCGAACAGCCCGAATGCGAGTTGCTCCAGTACCATTGTGTGAAGTTGGACACGGCGTGCTTTTGAAAATTCCCTTTTTGCTTTCCGGGTGCGTGATAGGAATCTCCGATTCTGGCCTGTCTATCACGGTCATTCATGAAGCTAGTGAGACTGCGGAATTCGGCCGGGGACAACCGTGAGTGCTTTGCTGGTGGACGCGTACTGTCAGGTATGCACGACTTTCTGGTCGTCGGTGCGGGCCCCGCCGGTTCGCGGTTCGCGCGCCGCGTCGCCGAGCAGGGCCGCGACGTGGTCGCCTTCGAGCAGGGCGAGATCGGGAAACCCCTGGCCTGCTCGGGGCACGTGAGCACAGATATCTGGTCGTTCGTGCCCGAGGAGGCGAAACCCCGGCTGAAACAGAACGAGATCCGCGGCGCACGGTTTCACACCGGTGGTCCGAAAAGCGACGCCCACCGCTTCTACAAGCAGGGGCCGGTCTCGAACGTCATCGACCGCGTCGGGCTGGACAAGACCCTCGCCGACGCCGCCCGGGAGGCGGGTGCCGAGATCAGAGAGAACCACACGGTCGTCGGCCTCGACGAACGCCGCGACTGGGTCCGAGTGCGCGTGCGCGGTCCGGACGGCGTCGAGACCCACCGCGGCCGGATGGTCGTCGGCTGTGACGGGCCGCAGTCCCGGGTCAGAAACGCGGTCGGACTGCCGGATCCCGAGGAGCTTCTCCACGGCGTCCTCGGCTTCACCGACGACCCCGACAACGAGGAGTTCGTCGACGTTCACCTCACCGTACCGCGGTTTTTCGCCTGGCGCATCCCGCGCGGCGAGGCCGGCGTCGAGTACGGCCTCGCGACGCCGCCGAGCGACGACGTGAGCGAGCGCTTCGAGGAGTTCGTCTCCGGGTACGGCGTCGAGACCCACCGTCGGTGTTCGGGACTCATTCCGATCGGACCGCCCGACCGGACCCACACGGGCCGGGTGTTTCTGCTCGGCGACGCCGCGGGACAGAACAAGCCGTTCACCGGCGGCGGAATCCTCTACGGGATGACCGCCGCCGACATCGCCGCGTCGGTCGTCGACCCCGGCGAGCCGTCGACGCTGGAAGAGTACGAGCGGGCCTGGCGGGCGGAGCTCGAATCCGACATCGCGCTCGGACACCTTGTCCGGGCGGGCTACTCTCTGCCCGAGCAGGTCCAAGAGGTCGGCATGGAGCTATTCGAGGGCGAGATCGGTGTCCACATGGATCGACCGAGCACGCTCTTCTCCAGAGAACAGCTACGCGCGATGCTCTCGCGGTAGGCCAATCGTACGGAATCGGTAAGGAACCAGCTTTACTCCCGGTCGAAGGGATCGTCCGCGGCGTCGACCACGTCGACTGCGGCGCGGTTCGGAGCCACGTCGTGGACGCGGACGATGTCCGCGCCCCGTTCCGCGGCGAGCGCCGTCGCGGCCACAGTCGGATCGTACCGCTCGCCGGACCCCCGGTCGACGAGTTCGAACATCGACTTGTGGGAGTGGCCGACGAGAATCGGACAGCCGAGTCCGCGGAACTCCCCGATCCGGCCGAGCAACTCGAAGCTCTCCGCGGAACTCTTGCCGAAGCCGAGCCCCGGGTCGATGATGATCTGCGACCGGTCGAGTCCGGCCTTCTCCGCGAGCAGAATCCGCTCGGTCAGGGAGTCGATCACGTCCTCGACGACATCGTCGTAGTGGATGTCCGAGTCCGGATCGACCGGCGCGTTGATCGAGTGCATCACGACCACCGGCACGTCGTACTCCGCGGCGACCAGGCGCATTTCGGGATCCTCCAGACCGGAGACGTCGTTGAGGATGTCCGCGCCGGCGTCCAGCGCCGCCCGCGCCACCTCGGCCTTTCTGGTGTCGACCGAGACCAGCGCGTCGAGGTCGTTGATTCGCTCGACAATCGGAAGCACTCGGGCTTTCTCCTCCTCGACAGGGACGGGATCAGCCCCGGGACGGGTCGACTCGCCGCCGACGTCGATGATATCTGCGCCGGCCTCGATCATCTCCTCGGCGCGTTCGAGGGCGTCGGACTGGGCCTCGTACTCCCCGCCGTCGTGGAAGCTATCCGGCGTGACGTTCAGGATCCCCATCACCGCGGTGCCGTCCTCCCAGGGGTAGCCGTCCGTCGTGGGTTCGGCTCCGATATCGAGCGTCTCCCGGAGTTCGTCGGCGAACGGCGCCAGGCCGTACGGCTGCCCGTCGAGTTTCTCCGCGAGGCGGCGGAACTGCGCCATCGTCCCCATCATCACGACGTCGAGGTTCTCCCGATCCTGGTCGTTCAGCCCCGAGATGGCACACTCTCCGCCCAGCGAGAGCAGTTCCTCCTTGAGATACTGGGCCTGGCGAGGCTGGACCCGCGTCTTGATTATCCGGTGGACGGCCTTGCCGCGCATCCGCCACGACCCGGCGTCGGTGACGTTGGCGTCCCGAAGCATCGCCTTGGCCTCGGGAATCGAATCGACCCGTTTCGGGATCTTCGCCCGCGCCCACAGCGCCCGGGCCTCCGCGACGGTGTAGAGCGATCCCGTGACGAGAACGCAGTCGTCTTCCCCTGCGTCCGCGAGGGCGTCGTCGACGGCGCCGGCAACGTCGGCCCGCGTGCGGACCGTCGCCTCGGTCTCGGTCTCGAAGACGCGCGCCAGCACGTCGTCGTCCTCCGCGCGGTCGAGATCCGGCTCACAGCAGGTGACGGTGTCGGGATCGAACGCGCAGGCGATCCCGCGATGGTCCTTGTCGGCCATCACGCCGACGACCAGATGGAGATTCTCGTACTCGAACTCCCCGAGCGTCTCGGCGACACACTCACAGCCGTTGGGGTTGTGTGCGCCGTCGAGCACAGTCAGCGGCTCCTGGTCCATCACCTCGAACCGACCCGGCCAGTGGGCGTTGCGTAGCCCGCGAGCGAGGACGGGTTCGGATAGCCCCGACTGTTCGTCTGTCAGCTCCGGAGGCGGCGCGAGGTCGTCGACCGCGTCCGTCTCGACGATCCGCCTCGCGAGCGTCGCCGCCACGCCGGCGTTTCTGGCCTGGTGGCTCCCCAACAGCGGGAGTTTCGTCTCCACGCCCCAGTCCGGTCCGTCGACCGTGACCGCACCTTCGAGCCCGTCACGGCCCTCGTAGCGGGCGGTCACGGTCCCCTCCTCACCGACGACGACTGGATCCGAGACCGTCTCCCGGATGGCCCCGAGCGCATCGCCCGACGCCGCGGTGACGAGTGGCCCGTCCGAGGCGATACCGGCCATGTCCGTTGCGATCGTTTCGACATCGTTTCCGAGAATATCGGTGTGTTCGAGCGTGACGGAGGTGATCGCGGTGGCGATCGGGTCGACCACGCTGGTGGCGTCGTGCGTGCCGCCGATGCCGACTTCCAGAATCGCCACGTCGACATCCTGCCGGCCGAACTCCCAGAGAGCGAGTGCCGTCACCGTCTCGAAGAAGGTCGGCGCGTCGCCCGCCACGGCGCGGTCGGTGACGTGTTCGCCGATCTCGTCGGCGAACTCCACGAGCGAGCGTTCGGCAAGTTTGCGGCCGTTGATCCGGACCCGTTCGCGGATATCGTCGAGGTGTGGAGACGTGTAGAGGCCGACATCGAGTCCGGCAGTCCGGAGGATGGACTCGACCATGCGCGCGGTCGAACCTTTCCCGTTGCTGCCCGCAATCTGGACGCAAGCGAGCCCGTCGTGAGGGTTTCCGAGCGCGTCGAGTAGCTCCCGGGTCGCGTCCGTCCCCGGCCGGGAGCCGAATCGGCGTAGATCCAGCAGGTAGTTCGCCGCCTGATGAAACCTCATGCCTGTGTTCATCGGGGCTGTGCTCTTGGAACTGACGGTTTCAGAGGCTCCGGTCGTCGACGGCCGGATCGATCCCCGCCGCCGCCAGATCCTCGCGGATTCGCTCGCGGAGCGGGTCGGGCACCGTCTCTCGGCCGACCGGAACGGCCGTCTCGCCGGCGTCTTCTGGCGGCACCTTCCAGTACAGCGTGCAGTCGCTCGGCGCGTAATACTCGATGCTGTACCGGTCGGTGGCCCCGCTGTAGTGTACCCGTGCCGCCGATCCCTCGACGCGCCACCCCTCTCTGGCCGCGAGCCCCTCCAGCGGATCCGCCTCCGGATCGGCCGACTCCTCGGCCGGAACGCCGGGAGACTCGGGACTGTCCGAATTGTCCGCCTCGTCCATACGCGACGTACGAGCGCCCGGGTGCTACCGGTTTCGGTTGCCCGGTGTCGCGCCGGGGTCGTTTGCGCTGTCCGAGAGCACTGCCGTCCAGACGAGCGTCCCGGTCCCGAGCAGCGCGACGAACGTCACGCCCAGCCGGATCATCCGGGCCTGAGCGACCAGCCCCACGCTCGGAAACAGAAAGGAGACGAACAGGTAGCCAACGGCCGCGACACTGACCAGCAACGAGAGGATACCGACCCAGAACCGCACCACGGCCCTCATACGGGATGGTCACCCACCGACGATTATCCACTTTTTGGATCCCCAATTGAGGGCGAACGCGGCTCTTCGGCCGGACGATTCCTACCAGGTCTCGATGCAGCCGTCTTCGATGTCCTCCGCACAGCCCTCACAGTCCGGGTGGTCGGCCTCGAAGCAGACCGGTCGCGCGTCTCCGTCGAGTTCGACGGCACGCTTTTCGGCGTGGCGGCGACAGACGATCCGGACCTTTCCGTCCTCCGTCGGGAGATCCGCTCGGGCCGCGAGTCGGGCCTCGCTGAACGCCTGCCGGGCCTGCTCGTACTGTCGGCCGGCGTCCTGGAGTTTCTCCTTGAGAAACCGGGAGACACGGTCCGAATCAGTCATACCACCGTTTGGGCCGGCCAGTTGAAATACCTATGGCAGGCACTAAGCCTCGCCGGCGAGTATATCCGGTATGCAGGGACTCGGCCACGTCGGAGCCGCGCTGCTGGTGTATCTCCCGCTCGGAGCGGGGCTCCGACTCGCGGGTGAGCCGGAAGCCGCTGCCGGCGGACTCCTCGTCGCGATAGCACTCTCCTCGCTGCCGGATATCGATCAGTCGCTTCCGGTCCCGCATCGCGGCCCGACACACACCGTCTGGTTCGTCTCGGCCTGCGGGCTGCTCGCGGGTGCGCTCGGCTGGCTCTGGAGCGGCCCGACGGCGGGGTTGGTCGCCGGGACCGCGGCCGGGCTGTCGCTGTGCTCGCATCTGGCCGCCGATAGCATCACGCCGATGGGGATTCGGCCGTTGCTCCCGCTGTCGTCCCGGGAGTTCTGCTTCAGTATAGTCTACGCCGCAAACGAACGAGCCAACCGGTTGTTGTTCGGCGCTGGCGCGTTGGCAACAGTGTGTTCGTATCTGCCCGTGGTGGTCTGAGGGCTTCTGGCGCGAATCAGCGACCAACCGAATGAAGATGGCGGCTGGGGCGAGTCGTGCGCGATTCGGCCGCTGGACTGGAGTTACAGTTTCACTCCGGTCGCACAACCTTTTATGCGATGGGGAGCCAAGCGTCGTATGTCTCCCATTGAAAACGACGCGGAGACAGTGAACGCACATGACTGAGAGCGATTTGCAGACCCACGCAACGGAGATACACGAACAGTTTTCAGACCAGCTCGATATTTCGGTCGACGAGGTTCAGGACCGACTCGAGACGCTGGTCAACGAGTACAAGGTTCCCACCAGCGAGGCCCGACGCAGCGTCGTCAACACCTACCTCGACGAGGCCGGGATGGAGCGAGACGACCTCGGCGGCGGTGGCGGCGGCAACGACCGCGTCGAGGTCAGCGATATCGACAGCCCGGAGGAGTGGATCGACCTGACGGCGAAGGTCGTCGACCTCTGGGAGGCCAACAGCGACGCCGTCGCGCAGGTCGGCCTGCTCGGCGACGAGACCGGCACCGTGAAGTTCACCAAGTGGTCGAAATCCGACCTGCCCGCCCTCGAAGAGGGCGAGGTCTACGACCTCCGGAACGTCGTCACCGACGAGTACCAGGGCCGGTTCTCGGTCAAACTCAACCGGACGACGACCATCGAGCAGCTGGACGAGGAGATGGAAGTCGGCGAGGACGACGTCGAAATCGAGGGCGCGCTCGTCGACATCCAGTCCGACTCCGGGCTCATCAAGCGCTGTCCCGAGGAAGACTGCACGCGCGTGCTCCAGAACGGGCGGTGTTCGGAACACGGCGAGGTCGAGGGCGAGTTCGATCTGCGGATCAAGGCCGTCATCGACGACGGTAACGACGTTCACGAGGTCATCTTCGACCGCGACCTGACCGAGGAACTCACCGGCATCACGCTGGACGAGGCCCAGGAGATGGCTATGGACGCCCTGGATACCTCCGTGGTGGCCGACGAGATGCACGAACAGATCCTGGGTCGGTACTACCGGATCACGGGCCCGACCTACGGCCGGTACGTGCTGGCTGATGAGGTCTCCCGTCTGCAGGGGGAAGTGGATCCAGATGCCGTGCTGATCAAAGCGAGGTCGATCTGAGATGTCGAGTGTACCAACCCGCGAAGTCGCCCGCCGCGTCTTCGCACGAGAGTTCAACGACGCGACCTACACGTTCAAAGAGAGCGACGACGACCGCGCACCGGTGTACGCGCTGCTGCCGACCGGCCAGCGCGCGAACCGGATCTTCATCGTCGGGACACTCACCGAAACGCAAGACGTCGGGGAGGACTCCGAGTACTGGCAGGGCCGGATCGTCGGACCCAACGGCGGGACCTTCTTCACCTACGCCGGCCAGTACCAGCCCGACGCCGCCTCAATGCTCCGAGAACTCGAACCGCCGGCGTACGTCGCCGTCGTCGGCAAACCCCGGACCTACGAGACAGACGACGGCGAGGTCAACGTCTCCGTCCGACCGGAATCGATCACGGAGGTCGACGAGTCGACCCGTGACCGCTGGGTGATCGAGACCGCCGAGCGGACGATCGACCGGATCAAACACTACCAGGAGGCCGAGGCCGACGAGTACGTCGAGATGGCCAGAGAGGAGTACGACCTGCCCGTCGAGAACTACAAGCGGGCGGCAATCGAGGCTTTGGAGAGTCTCGAAGCCGAATCCGAGGCGACCGCGGACTGACCGCGCGCGGATCGTCCGGACTCGCGTGTGACCGCGTAACACATTTTTTCGTTGATAGGTGTCTGACAAACGATTAAATACGATGAGTGACGACACCTAGCTAGCTATGGGCAACAAAAACAAGACGATCTCCTTCCGCGTCAGCCAGGAGAAGTTCGAGACGTTGCGGGGCATCGCGGAGGAGCGTGACATCTCGTTGTCTGCTGTCTTCCGGGATTACGTCGACTTGCTCGTTGCCCACGACGGCCAGGTCGAGGTCGTTCCCGAACACGAGCTCAACGAGTCGACCAACGAGAGTTCGACGGCGGAGAGTTTCCCGCCGAAAGTCGAAGTACCGAAAAGTTTCGTCCGCGAGCACGAGCGGCTGGAACTGGAAGCCGAGCATCTCCGCGAACAGCTCGAAGAGCACAAGCGGTACGTGACGAAGCTCCGGCAGGAACTCGACGAGTACGACCAGGAGGACGTGGTGCACCTGGACGAACTCGACGGCGAGGCCGAGGAGGACGACTCGCCGTACCGGATCGGGAGCGACTTCGACGACTCACAGTTCTGATTTCTCAGAGAGTCTGTACTGCCGGGAGGACTGCCCGGCCCGAGAGAGCAACTACCGACGGGTCGGTCCTTGCCCACGTTTAAGTGATCCGTCACCGTAGGTATCCGACATGAGCGACGACGAACGCGACGACGACGCCGGGGCGCCGACGGGGATCGTGCTCGATTTCCTCCCGCACGGCCGGACCGAGGACGACCGCCCGCAGTACGAGAAAGAGCCCCTCGCGTACGTGCTCGACTCCGAAGAGTTCGAGCTCTACGAGGCCATCACCGACAGCGACGCGAACGTCAGCATCGGGGACCGCCTCGACCTCCAGTCCGCGGAGTTCGTCTCGCGGTACAGCAGCATCGGGTACGAGGACCTTCCGGGGGGCGCACAGTCCGAACTCGAATACGTCATCGAGGATCTCGTCGAGGAGCAAGAACAGCGGTTCGTCGACTTCTACAACGACGCACAGCCGATCACGCTGCGGCTCCACCAGCTGAATCTTCTCCCCGGAATCGGCAAGAAACTCCGGAACAACATCCTCGACGAGCGAAAACGCAAACCCTTCGAGGGTTTCGAGGAACTCGAAGAGCGCATCGGCGGGCTCCACGATCCCGAGCAGGTGCTTGTCGACCGCATCATGGAGGAGTTACGGGAGGACGACCTGAAATACCGGATCTTCGCCCGCCGCGAGGAGGAGTGATGCCCGGGCAGTTTCGCGATCCGGACGCGCTCCGTGCGCGGGCCGGCGTCGCCGGCGACCCGAGCCGCGATCAGCACTTTCTGGTCGACGACCGCGTGCTCGACCGTCTGCCCGAGTACGCGACCGAGGCCGGGATGGACACGGGTCACGTCCTCGAAGTGGGCGGGGGAACGGGGGCACTCACGGACCGCCTGCTCGCCGTCGCCGACCGGGTGACAGTCATCGAGCGTGACCCGGACCTCGCGGCGTTTCTCGAATCGGAGTTCACCGACTCCGTCGCAGAGGAGCGGTTGCGCGTGATCGAGGGGGACGCGCTGGAGGTGGCCCTGCCGGAGTTCTCGGCGTCGGTCTCGAATCTCCCGTACGGCATCTCCAGTGAGATCGTCTTCCGGTTGCTCCCCGCGGGCAAACCGCTCGTACTCACCTTCCAGGCGGAGTTCGCCGAGCGGATGGCCGCCGACCCCGGCACGGAGGAGTACGGTCGACTGTCGGTGACCGCCGGCCACTACGCCGACATCGAGATCGTCGAGCACATTCCGCCGGAGGCGTTCGATCCACAGCCCGCCGTCGACAGCGCCGTCGTCAGGACCACTCCCCGCGAGCCCGAGTACGACGTGCCCGACGACGACTTCTTCATGCGCTTTCTCCGGGCGGTGTTCACACAGCGGCGGAAGACGATGCGCAACGCGGTTCGCAACACCGTCCACATCTCCGGCCTCGGGGACGGTGACGCCGTCGTCGAGGCGGCGTCGGAGGAACTGATGGGCCGGCGGGCCGGCAACGTTACCCCGGCGGAGTTCGCACGACTCGCGACGCTGGCCTGGGAGGTCGGTGACCCCGGTGAACCGGACGCATGACCGAGGAAAGCGACGACGGAGAGATCCCGCAACTGGCCGAACAGCGCGATGTCGAGACGGTGTACCAGCCCGCGGAGGACTCGAAACTGCTCGCGGATGCCGTCGTCGAGACCATCGACCCGGGCCTGCGAGTTCTCGACGTGGGGACGGGATCTGGATACCTCGCCACCCGCCTGCGCAACGAGACCGACGCGGACGCCGTCGGCGTCGACCTCAACCCCGAGGCCTGCCAGCAGGCGTTCGAGGCCGGCGTCCCGGTAGTCCGTGGCGACATGTTCGAGGCCTTTCGCGACGAGGCCTTCGACGTGGTGGTCTGCAATCCGCCCTATCTTCCCACCCCGCCGGAGCAGGAGTGGGACGACTGGATGGAGCGGGCGCTGTCGGGCGGCGAAGACGGCCGCGCGATGGTCGATCCGTTCCTCGACGGCGTCGGCCGGGTGCTCGCAGACGGCGGGACCGCATACCTGCTGCTCTCGACGCTGACTGGTCCCGACGAAGTTCGGGCGTACGCCCGCGAGCGCGGACTCGACAGCGAGATTATCGCGGAAGAATCCCATCCGTTCGAGAAGTTGCTGGTAGTGCGGTTCCGGCCCGGGCCGTAGATTACTATTGAGCATATCCGAAAAGAAAATATTAAAGCCCGTCATGACCTATCGGGGTGCAATGACAGAGATTGTTGCGACGACACCCGGGTTGTATCCGTTGCCCGACTGGGCGAAGGAGCAACTCAAAGACCAGAAGGGCAACCAGAAGGAGGATCTGATCAGCGGCGACGAAGGCGCGGAGATCCAGGACTCGTACGAGGAGGTCCGAACGGAGTTCATCGACGCACAGCAGGCGGCCAGCTTGGACCTCGTCGTCGAGGGCCAGGGCCGGTGGGACGATATGCTCGCGCACCCGCTGGCGGTCAACGACGCGGTCGACACCCGCGGCATCGTCCGCTACTACGACAACAACAACTTCTACCGCGATCCGGTCGTCACCGGCGACCTGGAGGCGACCGGCGATATCGCCGAGGAACTCGAAGCGGCGAGCCAGCAGGTCGAGAATCTGCAGGCGGTCCTTCCGGGGCCGTACTCGCTTGCGGACCTGGCGACGGACGAACACTACGGCGACGAGGCGGCGTTCCAGGCGGCGATTGCGGAGTTTCTCGCCGAGGAGGCGGAGCTACTGCCCGATGTCGAGACGCTGTTTCTGCTCGAACCGTCGCTCGTGGAGAACGCGCCCGGTGACGGCGCGGACGAACGCGCGAGCGAGGCCATCGACACGGTTGCAGGTGCGACCGACGCCGATGTCGTCGTCCACCCGTACTGGGGGGCGCTCGAAGAGAAGGTCTACGCACACGTGATGGACGCCGATATCGACGCGCTCGGCTTCGATCTGATCTCTGATCACGAGCAGAACGTCTACAACGCCCAGGAGTACGGTGCGCCGGACGACGTTGCGCTCGGCATCGTCGACGGCCAGAACACGCTGGTCGAAGAGCCCGAGACCATCGAGGAGCGCATCGAGTGGTTCACCGACCAGACCCAGCAAAACGACTACGAACGCATCTACGCGACGACGAACACGGAGACGTTCTACCTGCCGGTCAACCGCTTCGAGGAGAAACTCGAGGCGCTTGGCGCACTCAACAAGACAGAGGTGAAAGCATGACACGCGAACAGTTCAGACCCGACGACCACGACAACGACCACTTCCTGCTGACGACCGTCGTCGGCTCGTACCCGAAACCGAAGTGGCTGCACCGCGCGCGAGACCTCTACGAGGACGACGACCACGACTTCGACGAGGAGAACTTCGAGGAGGCGAAAGACGACGCCTCCCGTCTGATCACCAAAGAGCACGAGCGCTGTGGGCTGGATGTCGTCGTCGACGGGGAGATGCGGCGCAACGAGATGGTCGAGTACTTCGCCCACCGCATCGACGGCTACGAGTTCAACGGCCCGGTCAAGGTGTGGGGCCACAACTACTTCGACAAGCCCAGCGTCGTCGAGGAGGTCGAATACGACGAGGAGTGGCTGATCTCCGAGTACGAGTTCACGTCCGATGTCGCGGACACGCCCGTCAAGGTGCCGATCACGGGACCGTACACGCTCGCTAGCTGGTCGTTCGACGAGGTCTACGACGACGAGGAACAGCTCGCCTACGAGCTCGCCGAACTGGTCAACGAGGAGATCGAAGGCCTCGTCGAGGCCGGCGCGCGGTACATCCAGATCGACGAACCCGCACTGGCGACCACGCCCGACGATCACGCCATCGTCGGCGAGTGTCTCGAACGGATCGCAGACAACGTGCCCGACGACGTTCGCCTCGGCCTGCACGTCTGTTACGGCGACTACTCGCGGATCTACCCCGAGATGCTCGAGTTCCCCGTCGAGGAGTTCGACCTCGAACTCTGCAACGGGAACTACGAACAGCTCGACGTGTTCAAAGACGAGGAGTTCACGAAAGATCTCGCCCTCGGTGTGGTCGACGTCCACGTCCGCGAACCCGAACCGGTCGAAGAGATCAAGGAGAACATCAAGAAAGGTCTGGAGGTCGTTCCGCCGGAGCGGCTGACGATCAGCCCCGACTGCGGACTGAAGCTCCTGCCGCGGGACGTCGCCTACGGGAAGATGGAGAACATGGTCCAGGCCGCCCGCGAGGTCGAAGCCGAACTCGACGCCGGCGAAATCGACATCGAAGCGCCGACCGTCTCCGCGGACGACTGAGCATACGGCGAGTGAAGCGAGCCGTCTCACTCGCCCGAACCCCGTGAGGGCGAGGGTATTTTTCCCCACGTTTTTACGAGGAGCGGTAGCCGAGCGACGCGAGGCTACCCGACGAAGTAAAAAGTGGTTGTGACATCGAAGCGCCGACTGTCTCCGCGGACGACTGATCGACGCGATCACCGAATACGCGGATCTGACGCCCGCTAATTCTGCGCTCGTTCGATCGCTTCGACCACGGCCTCGGTCGTCGGTACGTCGTGTCCCTGACAGAGGCGTCTACCGCCGACGACCATCACAGGCGGGTGGTAGCCGCCGTGGCGCAGCGCCCACGGGAGGTGCGTCCACCACGACCGCACCGAGAGGGAAACGTCGCCGTCGACCTGCTGGATCGCCTGCTGTGCCCGGCGGGTGAACAGGTGACACTCCCGGCAGAAGCTCTCGGGCACCCGTAGCTTCCCGTGATAGCCCGTCACGACGTAGACCGTGATCTGGACGGTATCCGACCCGGCTGTCTGCCCGGAAAACGGGGAGAGCCGTGCTCTGAGTGTCGTCTCGGACTCCTTCTCAACCGGTGTCGCTTCCGCGGCGCCGTCGGCTACGGCCATCTCACCGTCCGTGTCGGCTGCGAACGGCCCACCCCCGGCGTGATCGGTGGGACCGTCGACGCGGTAGTTCATACCGCTACTGGGGCGGCCGCCGGTATGCTCCCTGGGCGGTTGTTCGCAGGTCGCACACACGCACGGTTGTTTGATACTCGTTCTGCCACAGTAGTAGCCATGAGTCAGCGCGATCACCTCGCGGACACGACGACGCTCTGCCCGGAGTGTCTCGAACGGATTCCCGGAACCTACGAGGCCGAGGACGGGTCAGTGTATCTCTCCCGCAGTTGTCCGACACACGGCGACACAGACCGGAAGGTGTGGGACTCCGTCGACCACTGGGAGTGGGCGAGAACCTTCGAGCCAGAGGCCCCCTTCGATCCCGAGGGGGAGTTCACCGTCGCCGGTCACCACGCCTGCCTCGCCGTCGTCGAGGTCACGCAGGACTGCAATCTCTCCTGCTCGTACTGCTTTGCGAGTTCGGGGCCGGGCGGCGAACAGAAACCCTACGGCGACGTTCTCGACCTCCTGGAGACGGTTCGCGAGGAGAGCGGCCCCGTCCCGATCCAACTGTCCGGCGGCGAACCGACAGTTCGCGATGACCTCCCCGAAATCGTCGCCGAGGCCGCGGAGATGGGCTTCGAGCACATCCAGGTCAACACCAACGGACTCCGCATCGCGGAGGAGGACGGATACGCGGACCAACTGGCCGACGCCGGGGCGACCGCGGTCTACCTGCAGTTCGACGGGTTGGAGTCGGAGACCTACGAATCGATCCGGGAGGCCGACCTCGCCGGGACGAAACGGGAGGCGGTGGCGGCCTGCGACCGGGCAGATCTGTCGGTCGTCCTCGTTCCGACCGTCGTGCCGGGAGTCAACGACCACGAGATGGGGGCGATCGTGGAGTTCGCGCTCGAAACGGATATCGTCGAGTCGGTCAACTTCCAGCCGGTCGCGCACTTCGGCCGGGTCGCCGAACACGGCGAGCGGTTCTCGCTCGACGAGGCCGCGCGGCGACTCGCGGACCAACTCGGGGATATCGACCCGCGAGATCTGATGCCGGTGCCGTGTTGCTCGGCGTACTGTCACACCGCGACCGCACTCGCTCGGACGCCGTCGGGAATCACCGCGGCAACGCAGTTTCTCGACGACGACCTCTACACCGACGTGGCCGGCAGCGTCGACGAGTCCGACTGGCTGGATCTCGTCGCCTGCACGCCCGCTGGCAAGGAGTCGGCGGACGAGGTCGGTGGCTGCTGTAGCCCGGATCTGTCGAATCTCCCCGGCGAGGAGGCCTCGACGGGTGACTCCTGCTGTGGCCCCTCCTCGTCGAGTCCGCTTGACTCGCTCGGACTCGATCCGAGCGACCTGCTCGAGAACGTCCTCCCGGTCTCCTTTACCGGATTTATGGACGCCGACGCCGCGGACGCCTGTCGGCTCGACAACTGCTGTGTGTCGGTTCCGACGCCGGACGGCGACCTCGTTCCCTTCTGCGGGTACAACATGACGACCGACGACGGCGAGTACGCTCTGCGCAACCGGGAGGGGTGGGGCGGCCGGCCCGCCGTCGGCGAACCGGTCGACGCCGAACCGACGACGACGGACGACGACTGAGTATGCAGGGACTGATCGAAACCGCGTTGTCGAACCCGTGGGCGACGCTGGATCGACTCCTCGACGGGCCGCTCCATCCCGGCGGCCGAGAGAGCACCGAGCGACTGCTCGACAGGGCGCGCGTCGACGGCGGGACGCGGTTGCTCGACGCTGGCTGTGGACCCGGAGAGGCCGTCGAGGCCGCCCGCGAGCGCGGTGTCGAACCCGTCGGGGTCGACCTCGATCCGCCCGCGGGCGGCGTCCGCGGAGATCTTGCCGCTCTGCCGATCCGCACCGACGCGGTCGACGTCGTCCTCGCGGAGTGTGTGCTCTGTCTCCTCTCCGAGCGCGGTGCGGTGTTCGGGGAGTTCGACCGCGTGCTCGCTCCGGGCGGTCGGCTCGCGGTCTCGGACGTGGTCGTCGAGGACTCCGCCCCCGACCTCCCCGACCCCGTGCTGGAGGTGCTCTGTCTGACGAACGCGACGGATCGCGCGAGTTTCGTCGCGGAGATCGAACGGGCGGGGTTCACCGTGGAGTCGACCACAGATCACCACGACGACCTGCTCGCGATGCGTGACGAGGTAACGTCGAAGGTGGACTACGAGGCGATGCTCGGGCTGATGGGTGACCGCGGTGCGCGGATCAGCGGCTATCTCGACTCGCTGGAAACCGCGGTCGAAAACGGGGAGATCAGCTACGTCTCGCTCGTCGCGTCCAGAGGCGGGGAGTGACGGGCAAGCTATCCGATGTTGGCGCGCTCGAACCGAACGACGCCGATCAGCAGCGGGACCACGAGCCACGCGAGCAGTAGCGCCAGCCCCATCTCGCCCTGCACGTACCACGCCGCCGCGTCCGGATTCAGCCCCTGGTTGACCAGGAAATCCTCCGGAAACGCGAGCGTCGTCGAGGTGAGATACGACTGCGTCGGACTGATGAGCATCGTCACGAAGTTGATCGGATCCTGTCCGATCCCCAGATCGAGCAGGTCGTTGAGCAGGTAATCGAGGGCGGCGTCGATCGAGAGCCCGTTGAACAGGATGAGCAGATTCGTCAGGAAGTAGAACGCGAGCGCGCCGCCCATCGCCCGCGAGCGGGTGGCGGTCGAGGCGGAGATAGCGATTGCGACGGCGACGTACGCGAGCGCGTACAGCAGCGTCAGGGCGGCGATAGCGACGAAGGTACCGATCATGAGATCGGAAAACCAGACGAGCGAGAGCACGGCGGCGACGACGAAGGCGAACAGAAGCGACGCGGTGACGACGGTCACCCGGGAGAGGAACTTCCCGAGAACGAGGTCACGGCGGTTGATCGGCGTCGAGAGGAGGAACTTGATACTCCCCGATTCGCGCTCGCCGGCAATCGAGAGATACGCCGCCACCAGCGCAATCGCCGGGATGAACAGCGCCCCGACGAAGACGAGGTTCCACAACCCCAGCAGCACGTCGGCGAATCCGTCGATCCCGCCGAACTCGTTGATCTGGTAGAAAAACAGCACCGTGACCAGGGTAAAGAGCAGGCCGACGAACCAGACGATCTTCGCCCGGCGCACGTCGAGGATGTCCTTGCGCATCACGCCGATGGCGCTCATTGTGCCACCTCCTGTCTCGTCTCGGCCTCCTCGGCGCTCTCTACCGCCTGGCCCGAGTCGGCCGTGTTCGCCTCGCCGTTGCCGGTGTAGGTGTTGAATAGCTGTTCGAGGGAGGTGTCCTCGGAAATGATGTCCTCGACCGTGGTGCGGTCGTCGAGGTCGGTGACGACGCGGACCTTCGCCTCCGGGCCGGTGAGTGTCGCGTCGACGGTGTGATCTCGAACCGTGACGCCTCGGACGCCGTCGAGAGATTCGAGCGCACTCGCTCGGGGCGGGTCGGAGACCTCGACGCTGATCGACGCCCCGAGATCGAGGTCCCCGCGGAGGTCGTCGAGGGTGCCCTCTGCGACGAGTCTCCCCTCGTTCATGATGCCGACGCGATCACAGACGGCCTCGACTTCGCCGAGGATGTGACTCGAAAAGAAGACGGTACGGCCGCCGTCGGCCTCCTCTTTGATGATCTCGCGCATCTCCTGCATGCCCGTCGGATCCAGCCCCGAAGAGGGCTCGTCGAGGATGAGGAGGTCGGGATCCCCGATCAGCGCCATCCCGAACGCGAGACGCTGCTGCATCCCTTTCGAGTACTCTCCGACCGGCCGTTTCCCGTCCTCTGCCGAGAGACCGACCCGTTCGAGCATCGCCTCGATATCGTCGTCGGCCCCCTTGGAGTTGGCCATCCACGTAAGGTGTTCCCGGCCCGTCAGACGGTCGTACAGCTCCCCTCCCTCGGGTAACACGCCGATACGCTGGCGGATCTTCTTCGCGTTCTCCTCGGGATCGTACCCCAGCACGGTCGCCGATCCAGAACTCCGACGGATCAGGTCCAACAGCATGTTGATCGTCGTCGACTTTCCGGCCCCGTTCGGCCCGAGAAAGCCGTATATCTCGCCCTCCTCGATGGCGAGATTCAGGCTATCGACGGCCGTGAGGTCGCCGAACGTCTTCGTCAGGTCGTTCGTTTCGATGACGGTCATACCTCACAGTTGAACAGACCACTAAAAATAGCCAGCTGTGGGGTTTCTCGCGGGGAAACAGCGTTTCAACTCGTCTCCGAATCCGGCTCCTCGACGGATCCGCTAGCAGTCCACTCAGCACAGGCCGTGGTGACGGAACGCTGGCTAGGAGACGGGTGTCGTCAGTTCGTCGGCGCGGTCGCGCGCCGTGTCTGCTGGCGATCGGCTACCGTGAACTCGGCCAACAGCGCCCGCAGTTCGTCGGACTGGCCGGAGAGACCCCGGATCGTCTCCGTCACCGCCGTGACGGAGGAGGCCTGCTGGTCGGCGGCAGCGGCGACATTTTCGGCCTCGGCGGTCGTCTCCTCGCTGACGCTGGCGACGTCGTCGATCATCCCGACGACTTCCTGGGTCGTCTTTGCCTGTTCGTCCGTCGCGTCACTGATCTCCTGCATCGTCTGGTTGACCGTCGTGATCTCGTCGACGATCTCCTCGAAATCGACCAGCGCCGTCTCGATGGTGCCGAGGCTTTCGGACACCTGTGACTCCATCTCCTGAACGTCCGCGACGGTCCGCTGTGAGGCCTGCTGGACGGTCGCGATCCGATCGGAGATCTCACCGGCGTACTCCCGGGTCTCCTCGGCCAGTGACTTCACTTCGTCGGCGACGACCGCGAAGCCGTCACCGCTCTGGTCCGCCCGCGCGGCCTCGATGGAGGCGTTCAGCGCGAGCATGTTCGTCTCCTCGGCAATCTCCTCGATGAACGAGACGATCTCGTCGATTTCGCCGACCTGCTCGGCGAGGTCTTCGACGGCGTCTGCGGTCCCGCCGATACCGTGTTCGAGTTCGTCCAACTCGTCGAGAGCCGCCTCCGCAGATTCCCGGCCCGACCGGCTCCGGTCGGCGGCCCCCTGTGCGGTCGTGGCGGCGTCGTCGGCGGAGGCGGCGATCTCCTCGACCGTCGCAGAGAGCGTGTTGATCTCCTCGGAGATAGCCTGAAGATCCTCGGACTGGCCGGCCGCGCCGTCGGAGATCTCCTGGACCGAGCGCGAGACAGCCGAGCTTGCGTCGTCGATCTCGTCCATGCTCCGTTCCGCGTCGTCGCTGGCCGCCGAGACCTCGGCGGCGAAGGATTTGACCTCCCGGATCGTCTCTGCCAGGGTCTCGACGAGTTGGTTGTAGTTTTCGACGAGTTCGAGGTGTTGCTGTTCGTCGGTCTCCAGCTCCTCGGGGTCGATCGTCGCGGTCAGATCCCCGGCCTGCGCCCGCTCTGCGGCCTCGCCGAAGGCGGCGACGAGGTCGTCGAGACGCTCCGAGCGGCGTTCGAGTCGGTCGGTCATCTCCTCTAACTCCTCGGTGTGTGACTGGAGATTGTCGGCCATCCGCGAGAGCGACGCGCCGAACTCGCCGGGAATCTCCTCGTCCAGAGCCGGGTCGTCGAACCGCTGTGCCGCGAGCGCGTCCGCCTGTGTCGAGACCGTTCCGAGATACGCGTGCATCTCCTCGAACGATCGGATTAGACTCCCGATTTCGTCCGTCTGGTCGCTCTCCGGCAGATCGACATCGAGGTTGCCCCGAGCGATCTCTTCGGCAGTTTCTTCGAGGCGAGCGACCGGTTCGGTGAAATCCGTCCGGACGATCAGGATCGTGTTGTACATCGCGAGGACCGCCCCCAGAAAGAGCGCGCCCGCGAGTGCGAACCAGACGGCCCCGGAGAGCACGAACGGGGTGAGAAAGATCCCGATCGTGACGAGAAACTGGATGAGGACGGCCGTGAACACTTTCCGTTCGACCGATTCCGTGATACCGAGCAGATCCATGGTTCCCCACAGCAGGGACTCGTACCGGGATCGGAGATCTGAGGACTCCATTCTTGACATACCCGGTTTTCACGGGACCGGCCTATTAAACCAACCGCAATTCTCAATCCGTAGAAAACCAGTACCGAGACACCGGTGTCCTAAGGCGAAGAGCGGTCGCTTACGAGGTGGCCTGCGGCTCAGTTCTCGCCCGTGATAACTCGAGGACGACGCCGGTCGTGCCGCCCTGTGCGGTATCGACGCCACCGAGCATCTCGCCGGCATCCGCTTCGAGGTCGTCGAGAACCGCTGTCGGGTCCTCGACGACGGCTTCGACCGTCTCGTCGGGATCTGCGAGCGCGAGTTCGGCGCTCAGTTGCCGGACCTGGTTCTCCGGCGGGAGGCTCCGCAGATCGACTGCGCTTTCGGGAATCGCACCGAGCACCTCGTCGACGAACTCCTCGACGCTGTCGGCAACGCCGGTGAGGGCTTCGTGACCGCCCTTTCCGCCGGGGTTGCGCTGAAGCTCTCGGTCGAACGGCAGTCGGTGGAGCGTCGGCACGTCGAGATCGACCGTATCGTCGAAGAGGTCGTTCTCCTCGCCGCAGCAGTCACACTCGTAGGTGCTCATGTTCTCGACGGCCGCGATGGGGGTGACGCCGTTCTCCTCGAACAGATCGAGCGTCCGCTGTGTGTCGTCGATGCTCGCGTCGAACGGCGTCGTGACGAGCACCGACCCGTCGACCGGAACGTGTTCGAGCAACGCGCCGGCCACGTCGTCGGACCCGGCAGGCATGTCGATAATCATGATGTCCCGGTCCTCCCAGGCCCCCTGGCCGAGCAGGTTTTCCATCGCGCCGTAGGCGATTGCTCCGCGGCGGGCGGTCGGCGCCTCGCCGCCGACGACGCCGGGGCTGAGCATCTGGATCCCCTCAGTTTCCAGCGGCACCGGTTGTCCGAGGTCGTTCTGGAGCACCGGCCCCTCGACGTCCTCCAGCAGGTGGGGGACGTTCGGGCCGTAGATATCGGCGTCGAACAGCCCGACCTTGTGCCCGCGGGCGGCGAGCGTCCGGGCGAGTGCGACGGAGATGGTCGTCTTTCCGACGCCCCCTTTCGCGCTCGCGACGGCGATCACGTGCTCGGCTTCGGGAAGTTCGACGTCCTTGTCGGCGTGATCGACGGGCTGGATGCGGACGTGTTCGGCGTCGGGCAGCGAGAGCGCGGCGCCGCGGAGTTGCTGGACGATTCGCTCTTTGAGGTTGTCACCGAGGCCGTCGATAGTGATGTCGACGAAGATGGTGCCGTCCTCTCGGCGGACGCGCTGGACGACGCCTTTCGAGATTGGGTTGCTCCCGTCCGGTAGCTCGATCTCCTGGAACGGTTCTGGGGGTGGACCACTCGTTGCCATTAGCTGTCCCTACACCGAGCAGGTGGTTAAGAAGGCTCCTCGTTCCCACGGTGTGAAAATCCGGTCACCGGTCGAGCGTCGCCAGCCACGCGAACAGTCGATCGCGCATCCGCGCCTCGGCGGCCCGGGAAAAGCGGTGGCCCTCACCGGCGTAACAGTCGAGCAGGGTATCGACCGAGAGCAGACCCGCGGCGTCGATGCTGTCCTCGATCGCCACCGAGTCGTCGTCGCGACCGTGGAAGAGTGCGACCGGGACGGAAATGTCGGCTGCCGCCGACTCGAAGGGATACGATTCGAGATCGTCGAAAAACGACCGTTCGATGCCGACGATCAGCCCGGAGCCCTCCGACGGCGGCCGATACCGCTCGAACGTCTCGGTGGTCGTCACCGGAGCGCGGACCGCAATCGCCTCGACGGACGCCGTAGCGCCGACGTGGAGTGCGACTTGCCCGCCGAAACTCGACCCGAACAGGACCGTCTCGGCGGGATCGAAATACGAGAGCACCGCGCGGAGGTCGGCGATTCGGGTGCTCAGGTTCTGTCCTCCGAACGACCGCGAAGACTCCCCACAGCCCCGGAAGTCGAACCGGACGCCGTTGTACCCTTCCTCGACCGCCCGCACACACCGCGACTCGTAGCTCCCGGTCTTGTCGCTGAGAAAGCCGTGACAGCAGACCAGAAACCGGTCACTGTCGGCTTCGTGGTGGACCGCGACGATCCGTTCGCCGTCGATAGGGATCTCGTGTCGCGTCGGCATCTCAATCGGCCCCACCGTCTGACGCCGGCGGATCTGCTAGCTGTGCCGTACCAGCCTGTTCGGACGGAGGATTACAGGTCTTGCTACAGGCACATAGGAGAGAACGTATCACGGGGCGACCCCCACCGTCAGGAGTGTCCCCCACCGCCGATACCGGTCGACCATCGCCTCCCGGGAGTCCCACTCTTCGGTCGGGAACTCCTCCGCCGGGGGGATGTCGACCTCCTCGTCCGGAATCGTGTCCTGTTCGGCCACGATCAGCCCGGCGTCCTCGAAGGCCTCGCGGTACTGCGACCGGTCCCAGCGGAGCATCTCGATGCTGATCCTGTCCTGCCACTCGTGGGTCTGTGTCGACTCCTCGAAGTAGTTGACCGCACAGTAGAACGTTCCGCCCGAGCGGAGCACCCGCCGGAGTTCTTCGAGCACCGCAATCGGCTCCTGAGCGTAGTAAAACGCCTCCATGCTCCAGACGTGATCGATGCTGTTCGAGGCGATAGGAAGGTGGTGGAAATCCCCCTGCAGGAAGCCGATCAGCGGGTCGTCGGTGTACGCTCGCGCGTTGTGGACCATCTCCGGCGACCCGTCGAGACCGATCGACAGGCCGGTGTCGTGTGTCTCCCGGAGGGCCCGGAGCGCGTAGCCGGATCCCGTCCCCAGATCGAGAATGCGGTCGCCGGGTTCGACTGGCATCCGGGCGAGTGCGTGTTTGGCCGTGTGCCAGTGTCGCTGTTCCATGCCGCGGTCCTTGCCCGACTCCGCCCAGGAGTCGAACTCCTCTTGAACGCTCATACCGTCGGAAGGGAGCGACCGGTCATACTGTTACCGTTTTTCCTGCCACTCGTCGCTGGGTTCACGCCGGAACTCCTCGTCGTCCTCGTCGATGACATCCGGGTCGCCCCCCCGGGCCAGTCGCGTGTCGTCGGCGCGGTTCTCGTGGATCTCGAAGACGCCGTCGGTGTACATGTCGCGGTCCGGATCGGGCGTCCGTTCCTCGCGCTCGAAGAGATACGCGAAAAACCCGAAAAACGGGACGAGAAACGAAATGAGGGCCCACTTCGTCGGGTCCATGCCGTAGTCGGGCGCGTCGACGTAGGCGAAACCGGCACAGAAGGCCAGCAGGAGAACCGGCACGGCGATCAGCAGCGAGATCAGTACCGGACCAGGTGTCATACGCATACGTTGGCCCGGAACTACCTAAACGTTCAGCCCCGCTGTCGCCGGGTCGGGGACGGCGGCCGGACGGCCATCGCGGGCTTCGAAGCTCTTTTAGCCGTCCCTGTGGAATCCGCCCGCATGGACATCGACAAGAAGACGAGTGCGCAGATTGTCGCCTCACTCGTCGCCATCGGGCTGTTTATCGTCGGGTTGATCGTGCTGGCCTCGCAGTACGGGACGACCCGAAACGGTGCAATCGAGATGTCCCCGACCGGCGGACTCGCGCTCGTCGCCTTCATTGCACTGTTCATCGTCGCGATGCCCGTCGTCGGCTACCTCATCGAGACGGCGGATCTCGACTCCGAGTAGCTACGACTGAGCGGTCTCGTCTCGCTCGCGCCAGTCGATGATCTCCTCCTCGTCGGCGTCGTCTAACTTCGCCTCGTAGTACGCCAGCGGGTGAGAGATCTGCTCGCAGAGGTCGTCTTTGTTGACACAGTCGCCGTAGGACTGCATCGTCGAGCAGGCCGGCGGTGAGTACTCCGTCGGGCTCGTTTTCCCGCGGATATGATCGACCTGATAGCGGGTCGCCTCCTCGCCGAACCCGGGGTTCACCTGGAAGAGTTCGACGATCTCGTCGGTCGTCATGCCGATTGTCGTCAGAAACGTAGCGATGGCGAACCGGGAGTGGTGTTCGAGGTGTTCGCCCTTCTGGACCTGATCGAGGAGGGCGGTCATGCAGGGCGGGAACAGGTCGGGAACGACGGTGTCGATATCCCGCGTCAGATCGAGATCGGCGAGCCGTTCTCGGATCTGTTCGCACTCCGCGTCGAGGTGGCTCGCGATGGCGTCGGGGACCGACAGAGGCAACCCCTCGTCTACCCGGTCTCTGATCGCCTGCCGGATGAGCACCAGTAGCTCCGACTCGGAGAGTTCGATCTCACCGTCTCGCAGCGTGCGGTTGACAAGCCGCCACTCGTCGCCCCGTTCCTCCGTGGCGTATGCGAGATACGTCCCGACGGCGACGCTGTAGGCGTCGTCGGTCTCTCGGACCCCCTCGGTCATTCCGAACTCCGCGAGGAGCGTCCGAATCGAGAGTTGCTCGCGGTCACGGCTTTTCAGTTCCGTCGTCTCGGTGAACTCCGCCTCGAACCGCTCGTGTGCCGTCGCGGCCTCGGCCCGGGCGTACTTCCGGGTGAGCACGTGTTCGTCGATCAGCGAGACCAGCACCCGCGCCACCGGATACGAGAGCAGTTCGACCCGGTCGCGGCGGTGAGGCGCACCGACCCGACCGGAGTCGAGGGCGGTCTCGACGCGGTCGAGTGCGCGGGTCCGGACCGCCTCCTCCTCCCGGACGACGGTGACCAGATCCACGTCCGCGGCTTCGACGGCTTCCCGGGCCGACTGGAGAAACGGATACCGGGCGTGCAGCGGTTTCATCGCCCCCTCGTTCGAGGGCCGGGCGCAAAAAGCCGGCGTTACCGGGCAGGTGCCATTATCAGTTCTTGTGGCGGGGCCGAATCACATATATAACCGACTGTCGTACCGCCTCGTAGCATGACGAGTCCGTCGACCGACCGGCGAGCGTCCTCCGAAACGCTCGGCGTCGCGGTCCTCGTCGGAATGACGATTCTCGTCACGGCCGGTCTCGGGCTGGGTGTGGTGTTACTCGACCAGCAACAGGAAGCCCAGACCGCACAGGTGGACTTCACGTTCATCGGCGACCAACTGGTCGTGATCTACGAGGATCCCCAGGACCGCCGCGCCGGGAGCCTCTACATCGACGGGCCGGAGGGCAACGTGAGTTGGGCCGACCTCGACAACAGCAAGTCACCGGACGATATGGTAACAGAGCGCGATAACATCCGTGTCGGGCCGAACTCCGCCTACGGCGCGAAGGTAAACCAGGACGCGCGGTACGATCTGGTCTACATTACACCCGACGGAAAGCGGTACGTTCTCGCGAGCGCCAACGCCAGCGGTAGCAACGGCGAGGGATCGAATCCGTCGACCGGCCCCGACGGGCCGGGCGGCCCCGGCAGCCCCAGTGGCCCCGGCGGCTGATCAGCCCTTGATGTTACAGACCGGGTAGGTCCGGGCGACCTTGTCCCCGATACCGAGCGCGTCGGAGACGTTGACGACCTCGTCGACATCCTTGTAGACGCCCGGGGCCTCCTCCGCGACCGTCGCGCCGCTTTGGGCTTTGACGTAAATCTGGTCCTGCTCGCGGAGGTCGTCCTGCACGTCCTCGCCCCAGAACTCGTTTTTCGCCTGCGTGCGGGACATGAGTCGCCCCGCGCCGTGGGCGGTCGACCCGAACGTCTCCGAAAGGGAGTTCTCGCCGCCGCGGAGGACGTAGCTGCCGGCGCCCATGCTGCCGGGGAGCAGAATCGGCTGGCCGACACCGCGGTACGTCTCGGGTAGTTCCGGCCGTCCGGCAGGGAACGCGCGGGTCGCCCCCTTCCGGTGGACGAAGACCTCGCGCTGCTCGCCGTCGATGTCGTGTTCCTCGCGTTTCGCGATGTTGTGTGCCACGTCGTAGAGGAGTTCCATCTCCATGTCCCGCCAGTCCCGGTCGAACACCTCCGCGAAGACCTGCCGGGTTTCGTGCATGATCAACTGACGGTTGACCCACGCGAAGTTGATGGCCGCACACATCGCACCGTAGTACTGCTCGGCCAACTGCGACCCTGCCGGCGCGGCGGCGAGTTCCTTGTCGGGAAGTCGTTCGAGCAGTCCCTGGTGAGTCTGCTCGATTTCGCGGAGGTAGTCCGTACAGACCTGATGACCGAGGCCCCGGGACCCGCAGTGGATCAGGACGACAATCTGGTCGCGTTCGAGACCGAACTCCGCGGCCACGTCCTCGCGGAAGATGTCCGTCACGCGCTGGACTTCGAGGAAGTGGTTGCCGCTGCCGAGGCTGCCGGCCTGGTTTCGCCCCCGGTCTTTGGCCTTCTGAGAGACTGCGGCGGGGTCGGCGTCCGGCCGACGCCCCTCGTCCTCGCAGTTCGCCAGGTCCGACTCGATTCCGTAGCCGGCTTCGAGCGCCCACTCGACGCCGCGGTCCAGAATCTCCTCGACCGGCGCGTTGTCGACGACCGCACCGCCGCCGAGTCCCGTCGGAATCGCGTCGAACAGGGCATCGACGAGCTGTTGTTCGTGGCCCCGGATCTCCTCGTAGGTGAGGTTCGTCCGCAGCATCCGGACGCCACAGTTGATGTCGTAGCCGACCGCCCCGGGGCTGATACAGCCGTCCTCGGCATCGATTGCCGCGACGCCGCCGACCGGGAAGCCGTACCCCTGGTGGCCGTCGGGCATACAGATGGCGTACTTCTTGATGCCGGGTAGATGCGTCGTGTTCGTGATCTGTTCGAGGGTCTTGTCCTGCTTGATCTCCTCGAGTAGCTGTTTACTCGCGAGCACGCGTGCGGGCACGCGCATGTCACCCGTCTTTGGAATCTCCCAGACGTGCTCTCGGACCCGTTCGAGTGTCACGTCACCGGCGTCGAACGTTTCGGTCATATCTGTACATCCTGCGAGCAGGGGTAAGAACATTCGGAACGGC
>NZ_WUUT01000003.1 GCF_009831575.1 Halovenus carboxidivorans
ATCTATACGTAGTGAGGCCATCCCCATGGGAACCGTTGGCTGATACGAGGGTGGGTTTATATGCGATGGCGGAATTTCGGCGGAACATCTTCGGGAACGTGGTCGTCGACCGGAGTTCCGAAACGCCGTGTTTTAGTCTCCCCGCGCCCGAATACGGGTACGATGGCCCGCTATCACATCGAGACCTACGGGTGTACGTCCAACAGGGGTGAGAGCCGCCAGATCGAGCGGGCGCTCCGCGACGGCGGCCACCACCCTGCCGACGGACCGGAGCAAGCAGATGTCGCGATTCTGAACACCTGTACGGTCGTCGAGAAAACCGAGCACAACATGCTCCGACGGGCCGAGGAACTCGACGAGCAGACGCCGGCCGATCTCGTCATCACCGGCTGTATGGCCCTCGCACAGGGCGAACAGTTCCGTGAGGCGGACATCGACGCCGAGGTGCTCCACTGGGACGACGTGCCCGAACACGTCCGCAACGGCGAGTGTCCGACCGCGACGCCCGACACCGAACCCGTCGTCGATGGGGTGGTCGGCATCCTCCCCATCGCCCGGGGCTGTATGAGCGACTGCTCGTACTGCATCACGAAACACGCCACCGGCCGGATCGACTCTCCGCCCGTCGAGGAGAACGTCGAGAAGGCTCGTGCGCTCGTCCACGCGGGCGCGAAGGAGATCCGAATCACCGGTCAGGACACCGGCGTCTACGGCTGGGACAGCAACCAGGGCGAGAGCCTCCTACCCGAACTGCTCGACCGCATCTGCACGGAGATCGACGGCGAGTTCCGGGTCCGGGTCGGGATGGCAAATCCCAAAGGCGTCCACGGCGTCCGCGAGGAACTCGCGTCGGTGTTCGCCGAACACGACAAGCTATACAACTTCCTGCACGCCCCGGTCCAGTCCGGCAGCGACGATCTGCTCCGGGACATGCGCCGCCAGCACACCGTCTCCGAGTACGTCGAGGTCGTCGAGACCTTCGACGAGTATCTCGACGAGTGGACGCTGTCGACGGATTTCATCGTCGGCTTCCCGACCGAAACCGAACACGACCACGAGCAGTCGCTGGCGCTGCTGCGGGAGACCCGCCCGGAGAAGGTCAACGTCACGCGGTTCTCGAAGCGGCCCGGCACCGACGCCGCCGAGATGGACGGCCTGGGCGGCCAGGTCAAGAAGGACCGATCCTCGGAGATGACCGATCTCAAGATGGAGATCGTCGGCGACGCCTACGAGTCGATGGTCGGCACGGAACGGGAGGTCCTGTTCGTCGAAGACGGCACCGAGGACAGCCTCGTCGGCTACGACAGCGCGTACCGTCAGGTCGCCGTCCCGGGCGCGGAAGACGAGGCCGACCTCGGTGATATCGTCACCTGCGAGATCACCGGCCAAAACACGGTCTACGCCCTCGGCGAGATCTGTTGATCTCGTTTACGACGCCGCGCGGCGATGCTCCGCCGACCGAACGGCTTACACGCTCCGGTTTCGTAGATCCAGACGGCAGAGGGAGACCGGCTTCCGTGTCCCGGCCGCGAGAAGGGACATGAGGAAAGTCCCCCCACCAGTCGGGCAGGTGACCGGACGCAAGTCCGGGGCGGGAGACCGCCGGCTCTGGAACAGAAACGCGACCCCTCTCCCCGACCGATGAGGCGTGCGAACCCCGCGCAAAAGGCATCCGCCGACGAAGCAACGGGGAGTTAACCCGCCGAGGGCGCGGGACCCAGAAGGGTCCCGATTTGGCGAACGGGCGTTGCGAGGTGCGACAGCACCTCGAAGCCGCGGCGCGTAGCGCCGCGCTGTCCGTGAGCACCGAGGTCCAACGGACCTCGCAGGCTGCGTAGCAGCCTACAGACGGGAGAGAACGGCTGGAACGGCGAACCCTCACCGGTGCAAGCCCGGCCCGACAAGGTAGCCCGACGGCTGGGCCGGGTGCGTAGCCGAATGCCGGCGAACAGAAGGGGGCTTACTCCCCTCAGCCACGTGACCCACCGGAAGCAGTGCCAACGCTTCCGTCAGCGGCTGATCTGCTCTGTTCCCAGATTCTGGGACATATCGCGGGACTCTTACTTCCAGAGACGAAGGTTCTCCTGTTATGCAAAAACAGACAGACAGGCGGACGTTCCTCGCAGCGGCAGGTGCCACGGCAGCGACCGTCGCACTCGCGGGATGTAGCAGCGGCGGCGACAACGGCAGCAACGGAGACAACGGCGACAGCGGCCCGTCGGTCCCTGACGCGGTCGACAGCTATCTCAGCGATAACAGCGCCAACGGCTACAGCGGTCCGAGCGATGCGGTCGACGAGACCGGCAGCGGCTCGGTCACGATCAGCGTCGGCGCCGGTGAGAACGGACTCGCCTTCGACCCGGTGGCCGTGTTCGTCGACGCGGGCACAGAGGTCACCTGGGAGTGGACCGGCAACGGCGGCGCCCACAACGTCGTCTCCGCCGACAGCAGCGCCGCCAGTTTCGACAGCGGCGAAGCGGTCGCGGAGCAGGGAACGACGTTCTCCCAGACTTTCGACTCCGCCGGCAACCAACTGTACTACTGTACCCCACACCAGGCCGCGGGTATGCACGGTGCGGTCATCGTTCAGGAGTAACCGGTTTCGCAGTTCGATCTCCGATTTTTCTCGTCGGTCGCAGACAGATTAAAAAAGGGGCGAGCACATGGTACGTATGTGGACCGGGAACGCCTCGTCGAACGGCTGGAAGCCGAGTTCTGCGGGAGCGAACAGGCCCGGCGAGCGGTCTCTCGTCAGGCCCGCGATCTGTCCGACGCCGGACGGATCGAGGAGGAACTCGGCTACGAACTCACCGTCGAGACGGTCGTCTCGAATCTCGAGGACGCCCCGGCGGAGTACGGATTAGTCGAGCGCTGGAACTGGTGGATCGGTTCGCTCGAACTCTCCCACGGCAACTACCAGCGGTTTCGCGTCCGGCCGGACGTGGCCTGATCAGTTCGCCGCTCCGGTATCGACTCGCTGTTCTGACAGTTGGCTCACAGCCTCGGCTGGCGGGTCGACCGTCCCAGGGTGGACGGCGCTTGCGAGCGCGGCCAGCGAGTCGACGAGTCGCGGCCCCGGTCGGTTCATGTAGTGGTGGCCGTCGATGGCGTAGACTCGGCCGTTCTGGACGGCCGATAGCTCCGCCCACCCCTCCCGGTTGGTGAGGTCCGTGAGGTTCTCGCGAGTCTGCTCCAGCCCGAACCCGCAGGGAGCGACGACCAGTACCTCGGGATCGTACTCCCGGATCGCCGCCCACTCGCGGGGGCGCGAGCGAGCGCCGGGATCCGCCAGTCCGTACTCGCCGCCGACCCGCTCGACCATCCCCGGCACCCAGTGGCCGGCGACCATCACCGGATCGAGCCAGTCCAGCACGGCCACGCGTGGCCCCGCCTCCGGCGTCCGGTCGGTGATCCCCTCGATTCGGCGTTCCAGATCGGCGCTGACGGACTCGGCTCGCTCCGCCCGCCCGAGGCGCTGACCGAGTCGCTCTACGTCCGCGAGCACATCGTCGAGACTGTGTGGGTCGCTGGTCAGGACCTCCGCGTCCAGCCCCAACTCGGTGACGGCCGTCCGAATCTCCGTGTCGTCGACGGCACAGACGTCACAGATGCCCTGCGAGACGATCACGTCCGGGTCGAGATCGGCGAGCGTCTCGCGGTCGATCTCGTAGACGCCGCCGTCTTCGACGGCTTCCTGGACCTGTCTGTCGATCTCGCCGCTGTCGGCGGTCGCGTCGACACGGGATCTGTTGACCGCCGGGAGGTCGGCGGCCCGCGGCGGATAGTCACACTCGTGAGAGACGCCGACGGGTTCGATACCGAGGGCGAACAGCATCTCCGTTGCCGAGGGCAGCAGTGAGACGACGCGCATACACTCGATACGGCCGAGGGCCTGTTAACAGTTCCTCAGAACGGGAACCGCCGCCGGATCTCCTCGAGGAAGTCGGAGTCGTCCTCGTCGGGAGCCGTTCCGTTGCCGATCGCGTGCTCCTTGGCGAAGATGACCGTTCGTCCGTTCTTCTCGGTCACCTCGATGAGTCCGTCCTCGTTCAACTCGGCGAGGGCCTGTTCGAGGGTGTCGATGTCTTCCTCAACGAGCGCCCGGAGATCGAACACCGTGGTTCCGGTCTCCATCCGATCGGCAAGCGCATCGAGGACGGCCACCTCTGTCTCGTCGCGGTCACGGTACTGCTCCTTCGCTCGCATCAGTACTTGCTACGCAAGGATGGGTCTTATATATTTTCGCGCCCCCGGCGGGGCGGTTCGACACCCGGCCGTCGCGGCCCCAAACTGCAACTATCTTAACCACTGCCCGAGTACGAACGCTCGATGACGAGTGTCAAGAACTTCCGGATCGACGACGACCCGAGTCCGGACCAGTTGGGCCGGGGCGTCTTCGAGTTCACCGACGATTACTCCGTCTTCGACTGGGGGAAGATGCCCGACCAGATCCCGGACAAAGGCGCCTCGCTGTGCTCGATGGGAGCGTTCAACTTCGAGTTGCTCGAACGCGAGGGCGTTCCGACACACTACCGGGGTGTCGTCTCCGACGGCGAGGTGGTCGATCTGGAGACGGCGCTGGACCGCGGCGACGCGCCGACGGAGATGGCGATCGATCTGACGATGGTGCCGGACCTCCCCTTCGAGGGCGGTACCTACGACTACGACGCCTACTACGACGCCGTCGAGCGCCACTACCTGATCCCGCTGGAGATCGTCTTTCGGAACCGCGTCCCGGTCGGCTCCTCGCTTCGCGGCCGCTCCGAGCCCGCTGATCACGGTCTCTCGCTGTCGGAGTGGCCCGACGAACCGGTCGATCTGCCCGACCCGGTCGTGGAGTTCTCGACGAAATACGAGAAACAGGACCGGTATCTCGACCGCGCGGAGGCCGCCGAGATCGCCGGTCCCGCCGACATCGACGACCTCGACGCCCTCGCTCGCGAGGTGAACCGGATCGTCACCGACCGGGCGGCCGAGGCCGACCTCGACCACCAGGACGGCAAAATCGAGTGTCTCTACTACGACGGCGAGATCCGCGTCGCCGACGTGGTCGGAACTTTCGACGAGAACCGCTTCTCCCGGGACGGCCAGCAGATCTCGAAGGAGGTGATCCGACAGTACCACAAGCGGACGCAACCGGAGTGGGTCGAGGCCGTCGGCGCCGCGAAACAGCAGGCCGACGAGGAGGGGGTCGCGGACTGGAAGGCGCTGTGTGACCGCCAGCCGGAACCGCTCGACGACGAGGTGATTCAGACCGCTCGTGATCTCTACTGCGCCGGTACGAACGAGTACACCGGGACGAGCGTCTTCGAGGCTCCCGACCTGGCGACGGTGTTGGAGACGGTCCGAGAGCTCTGAGACGGCCGTCCGAACCGCTTTTGTCGTCGGCCTGACTCTCTCCGATATGGTCCCCACGAGACAGACGCCGACCCTGGACACTCCACCGGAACGGAAGGCGAGCGTTCTCCTCAGTGTCGCTGCCGGCATCCTCGCGAGCCTCGTTCTCTCCTTCATCCCGTTTTCGACCGTTCTCGGCGGATTCGTCGCCGGCTACCTCCGCGGCGGCACGGGAACCGACGGCGCGTTCGTCGGCGGCATCGTCGGGGTGGTCACCTTTGCGCCCTTTGCCGTCATCTTCTACCTGATTCTGGGGTTCGTCGCGCTGGGCGGCGCACCGTCGATTTTCAGCGCGGTCGTGCTCACGATGTTTCTGGCCGTCGGGCTATACACCGTCGGTGCTTCGGTCGCCGGGGGCTTTCTCGGCGCCTATCTGGCGGACGAACTCGACCGTTCGGTTCCCGTCCTCGACGACATCTGATCACCGCCGCCCGAGTTCCGCGTATCGCTGCTCGAAGTCGATCATCGGTCGGGGGTAGTCGATGCCGAGTTCGACCCCGTACTCCGCCCGTTCGGCGTCGTCTAACTGCCAGGGCCGGTGTGCGTACTCCGGCGGCAGATCGGCCAGTTCGGGCAACCACGTCCGGACGTACTCCGCGTTGCCGTCGTAGCGGTCGGCCTGCGAGAGGACGTTGAAGTGGTTGTCTCGGGAGTCGTTGCCGACGCCGGCCTGGTAGGCCCAGTTGCCCCAGTTCGAGGCCACGTCGTAATCGACCAGTTGCTGCTCGAAGTACGCCGCCCCCCATCGCCAGTCGATCTCCAGCGCGTCGACCAGAAACGAGGCGACGTTCTGCCGGCCCCGGTTGGACATGTAGCCCGTCCGGTTGAGTTCGCGCATGTTCGCGTCGACGAAGGGCAGGCCCGTCTCGCCGGCCGCCCACCGCTGGAACGCCTCGCGGTCGTGCTGCCACTCCTTGTCGACGCCGCGAATCCCGTCGGCGGTGAAGAAGTCCCCGCCGTGTTTGACGAACTGGAACTGGAAGAAGTCCCGCCAGGCCAACTCGAACAGCAGCCAGTAGGTGTCCTCGTTCGAGACGCGTTCGTCCTCGTACCGCCGGACCTCGCGGTGGATCCACCGGGGCGAGAGACAGCCAGCGGCGAGATACGCCGAGAACTTCGAGGAGTAATCGGCCCCGAGCATCCCGTTGCGGGTCTGTTTGTACTCCCGGAGATGATCTCCCTCCCAGAAGTACGCCTCCAGACGCCCCTTCCCGGCGGTCTCGCCGCCCTCGAACGGCAGCACCGCACGGTCGTCGGGACCGTCGTCCCGGGAGTCGTCTCCGCCGGTGCGGTCGTCGCCTGCGAGCGCGTCGACGGTCGGAATCTCACCGGCTTCGATGTCGTCCGGAACTGTGATCTCCGCGGGTGCCGGGACCGGATCCCTGACCTCCGTGCTCTGCTCGACCTCCTTTCGCCAGGGCGTGAACGTGTCGTCGATACTGTCGTACGGCGTCGGCAGGTCGTTGATGTGATAGAGCGTGTGCGTCCACCGGCGCTCGAAGTCGACACCGGCGGGCAGCCCGTCCCGAACCGCGTGTTCGCGTTCGATTTCCTCGGTCGCGGGCTTGGTCTGTGCGAAGACGGCGTTGGCGTCGGATGCGGCGGCCAGTTCCGGGACGACGGTCTCGACGGTTCCGTCCCGGAGGAGTAGTTCACCGCCGCTGTCCCGGAGCGAGGCCCGGAGATCCTGCAGCGACTCGCGGCGAAACCGGGCGCGGTGGCGGCCGCGCTTGGCCGGTCCGTACTCGGAGTCGCCGCGTCGCCGCGGATCGGTGACGTACACCGGCACAACCGTCTCGGCGCGGTCGACTGCGTCGGCGAGCACTGGGTTGTCGGTCACTCGGAGGTCGTCCCGAAACCAGACGACAGCAGTGTCCATACCCGCCATTCGACCACAGCGACAAATACTGCTCGGTGCGCTCGACCCGGCGGTACCCGCGGATCGATACGCTACTCCTGTGCGCTCCGGCCGCCCCCGCCACCGCGGCCGGGTGGGCTGTCGTCTGCCGGCGGCTTCTCCACCTCCAGCGGCGTGTCTGCCCTCGCCTCCTCGCGGACGACCAGCCGGGCGCCGTACCGCAACGCCTCGGCCCGGGACTCGAACACGTCGGCCTCGACGAGCGTATCCAGTCGGGCGGCGAGCGCGTCCGGCAGCGGTACAGAGACGGTTTCGTGCTCCCCGCTCATATCCGAGGACAACGAGCCCGCCCACTATACAGTTTCGCCGTTCATGTGCGTTCGGCGCTTCTAGTCGCACCCTCAGGCGACGCCGCTGTCGAGGTTCTCCAGTAGCTTCCCGACGAACAGCCCGAGCCGCGGCGAGATGTCGTCCTCGGCGGCCTCGGCGGGCTGGGCGGACAGCGTCTCGACGAACTGCTCGGAGTGTGTCATCGCGTTGATCATGTCGGCCACGTCGACGGTGAGCCCCTCGTCGGAGGTGTCGATCTCCGGGTGTCGCTCCTTGAGATCCTCGGAGTAAGTGATCGTCCAGGACGGGCCGCCGACGACCTCGATTGCGGTATCGAGCCCGCCGACCTCCAGCGGGCCGTCCGGACTCCCGACGTAGATCGTTCCGTCCTCGATGAAAGTCTCGTACCTGCTCATACTCACAGTCCTGGCGACGGCACGGCTGTCTGTCCCTCATCGTCGCCGGGGTATCAAGGTTTGGTCATCGCTCCCGTCCTCACCCCTCGTACGCCCGCCAGAGATACAGCGAGGCGTACGAGCGGTACGGAGCCCACTCCGCCGCCCGGTCGCGCATCTCGCCGCGGCTCATCTCCCGGTCACAGACGAGTTCGATCCCGCGGCGGATCCCCAGGTCTTCGACCGGAAACACGTCGGGCCGACCCAGTGCGAACATGAGAAACATCTTGGCCGTCCACGGTCCCACGCCCCTGATCTCGGTGAGTTCGTCGGCCACCGCCTCGTCGTCCAGTCCCTCGAAGTACGCCCGGTCGTACCCCTCGCGCTGGTAGGCTTCGGCGACGGCGCGGACGTAGCCGGTCTTCGCCTCCGACAGGCCGGCGTCCCGCAGCGTCGCCTCGTCGGCCGCGAGGATCCCGCTCGGCGTCACCTCGACGGCGTCGAACAGTCGTTCGCGGATCGCGGCGGCGGCGTCGGTCGACACCTGCTGGCGGAGCAGCGAGACCACCAGCCGCTCGAACGTGTCCTCGGCGGGGTCGAGTTCGAGCGGACCGTGCTCCTCGACGTGGGGCTGTAGGGCCGGGTCCGCGGCCAGCGCCGTGGCTGCCTCCTCGTGCATCACCTGCACACTGGGGTCGGACGTGTTTCAGCACACCGCCTCGCGTTTCTGTCAGAGAAACGTATCGACACGCGTTTCACCCCCGGTGGTCCACGTCCAGACGTGATCCTGCTGATCGGCGAGTTACTGCTCGATGCGTTCGTCGAGGCCACGAGCAGTCTGGTGTCCCGGCGGGTCGTCGGAGTCGTATTCGGTGCCGTGACAGTGCTCTGTGTAGCCGCATGGGCGGCGACCGGCGACATCTTCTACGGCTACGCCGCCGGCCTCTCAGTGCTGCTCGTCGCCGCCGTCGCCGTGAGCGCCTCCCGCGACCGGTCGACGGCCGACTGACGCGGGTGCGGACTCGCCGCCGTGGCTGTCCGGCTCGTCGCCACTCTCGGTGGTGAGCGGCCGCGGTCCGCGAAATCACCAGCCACTTACCGTCCGCCGCCCGAACTGCGGGTATGCGCATTGCCGATTCGGAGCAGGTCGAGGGCGGTCGGGAGCGGCTGACGCTGGTGCCCGAGAGCCTCGACGACCTCTGGCATCTCTCACACGTCATCGAGCCGGGTGACACCGTCTCGGGGGATACGACCCGCCGGATCCAGCGAAACGACGAACAGCTCCGGGACACCGGCGGCGAACGGGAACACATCTGGGTCGCGATCGACGTCGAGACGGTCGAGTTCGCCCGCTTCGCCAACCGGCTCCGCGTCGGCGGCGAGATTGTCGACTGCTCGCGGGAGGACCAACTCGGCCACCACCACACGCTCAACGTCGAGGAACACACGGAACTCGACGTGACCAAGCGCTGGAAGCTCGACCAGCGCGACCGCATCGAGGAGGCCGTCGAGGCGACGGACAACCCCGACATCGCCATCGCGACCGTCGAGGAGGGGCAGGCATACGTCCACACGGTCGCCCAGTACGGCACCGAGGAGCGGGCGTCGATCACCGCCCCGACCGGCAAAGGCGAGTACGCCCGCCCCCGGTCGGAGTTGTTCGAGGAACTGACGGAGATTCTCAAACGACAGGACGTCGAGGCGGTCATCCTCGCCGGCCCCGGATTCACGAAGCAGGACGCCCTGGAGTACATCGAGGAGAACAGCCAGGATCTGGCCGAGCGGATCACGACCGTGGACACGTCCAGCGTCGGCGACCGCGGAGTCCACGAGGTGCTCAAGCGAGGTGCCGTCGAGGACGTACAGAAAGAGACCCGGATCGCGGAGGAATCGGATTATATCGACGAACTGATGGACCGCATCGCGGAGGGATCGAAGGTGGCGTACGGCCCCGAAGAAGTCGCGAAAGCGGCCGACTACGGGGCTATCGAGCAACTGCTCGTCCTCGACAGCGACCTCCGCGAACAGCGGGCCGGGGAGGGCGACTGGGAGATCGACGTCGATCACGTCATCGAGACGACTGAACAGCAGGGCGGGGAGGTCACCGTCTTTTCGAGCGAGTTCGACCCGGGCCAGCAGCTCGCCAACCTCGGCGGGATCGCCGCACTGCTCCGGTATCGGCTGCAGTGATCGCGGCGTCTCGTCCGGCGAAACCATTTTTTGTGTCCACTGCGACTACCAATCAGGACTGGGACTCACGGGATAATGGCACCTGACCAACAATCCGACGACCGGACGGCCCGCGAGCGGACGGTGAAGACCGCCGGACGCATTGTCAAATACAGCCGGGAGATCTACCACCTCGAATCCGTCGAGGAGGTCGCCAACATGACTCTGGAGGCGGCCCCGCATTTCATCGACGGTCACCCGTCCCCGACGGTCGTCGAGATCCGCCGCGACGACGACCTCCGCGTGCTCGGCAGTATGCGGTCGGGCTCGGAGATCGGTGACGATCCGGGAGCGCTCGCCCGGGCGGCCTACGAGACCGATACCGTCACGATCTGTGCGACCGGGGAGACGGAGGTCGTCTACACCGAACACGTCCAGGTCGTCGATCCCGAGGCGTACGACTGCGACGGCGGCGTGACAATCGCCGCGCCGACGGTCTACTCGGACGAAATGGGGGATTCCGGCGCGATCTTACTGCTGCACTGGGCGTCGCTCGACCGCATCGAGGAGTACCACGTCCGACCGGTCGATTACCTCGCCGAACACGTCGCGACCGCAATCGTCAACATCCGTTCGCGTGAGCGCCTGGAGCGAGCGCGCAACGACCTGGCCAAGCGCAAGGAGATGGTCGAGGTCTACGACCGACTCCTCCGACACGACCTCGGCAACGACCTCCAGGTGATTACGGGCTTTTCCGAGGCCCTCGCTTCGATGGTCGACGACGACCAGGCGGGCGAGTACGCGGAGAAGATCCACCAGACAGCCCGCAGCGCCGCCGACCTCATCGACAACGTCGGCGACACGGTGAAGATGCTCGAAGAGGAGGAAGGCCAGCCCGAGGCCCGGGATATCGAGCCGATCCTCACCGAAGTCGTCGAGGACGTAGAGCGGAAATTCGAGCAGTTGACCGTCGAGTACGACCCCGAGGAGTTCGAGTACGAGGCCTACACCGGCGATCTGATCGACTCCGTGTTCACGAATATTCTCTCGAACGCCGCCGTCCACAACGACGGACCGGTCACCGTCCGCCTGTACGCCGAGGAACCGACCCCGGAGACCGTCGTCGTCGGGATGGCCGACGACGGCAGCGGCGTCGCGCCCGCGGTCCGCGACGAGATTTTCGAGATGGGCCAGAAAGGACCGGACAGCGAGGGCACCGGCTTCGGCCTCGGACTCGCCCGGACCCTGGTCGAATCCTACGGCGGGGAGATAACCCTCCGCGACAGCGACGCCGGCGGCGCTGATTTTCGAATTACGCTCGACCGCGCCTGAGTGCCGTTACCGTTCGAGCGCGTCGATATCCTCGGCGGTCACGTCACGGTCGTCCGGCAAGTCTTCCATGCAGTCGTAGCAGAGAAAGTGCTCGGTCCCGTCGGCGAGTTCGACCGTCATCCCCTCCGTCGGAGTGGTTTCGAGCGTCCAGATGTTGGCAATCCCGCCGCCGATGTTGACCGGCCGGCCGCAGCCATCGCACGGTTCTTTCGCCATATCACACCGTAGGGAAGACGACACAAACGCCTTTCGCGCCGGCTCGGCGACCGCCGGACCTGTCTCGCTGTCGTCTCGGCTCCCTTCGGCCTATCCCGACCGATGT
This sequence comes from Halovenus carboxidivorans, assembly GCF_009831575.1. Lineage (GTDB taxonomy): Archaea > Halobacteriota > Halobacteria > Halobacteriales > Haloarculaceae > Halovenus > Halovenus carboxidivorans. The sequence continues at coordinate 11,804 of NZ_WUUT01000003.1, forward strand.
TCGTACTACCGCCGATCTCACATCAAAGTTTATGTCAGATTGCATGGTATGTGCATCCAGACCATGGAGTACTACGAGGGAGACCGGATCGAACACATGGGGTTGGTGCCGCGGATGGCCGCGGACCGGTACGGAGACAAGACGGCGTTTACGTTCATGGACCAGGAGACGACGTTCGACGAACTCGAGAAGCAGTCAAACAGGGTCGCGAACGTGCTCCTCGACCACGGGGTGCAACCGGGGGACCGGGTGGGGCTGTTCATCCCGAACACGCCGCAGTTCCCGGCCGCGTACTTCGGGACGATCAAAGCCGGAGGGGTCGCGACGCCGCTGAACCTGCGGATGGATCCGGAGACGCTGGGCTACGTCGTCCAGGACGCCGGAATCGACGTGCTCGTCGGATCGCCGTACGTCGCGGAGGAGGTCCAGAATCTCGCCGAGGCGGCCGGGGTCGAGACGCTGCTTCTCCCGGGGGTGAGCGACGAGGAGAGCGGTATCGTCAACTACTCACACGCCCTCGAGGCCGCCGACAGCGAGTTCGACCTCGTCGACCGCGAGTTCGGAGACATCGCGGCCCAGCCGTACACCAGCGGGACGACCGGCAAGCCGAAGGGGGTGATGCTCTCGCACAGAAACCTGCTCTCGACACAGGAGAGCTACGACAAGAGCGGGCTGGGGATCGATCCCGACGACACGCTCGTGCTGGTCCTGCCGATGTTCCACATCTACGCGCTGAACGCGCTGATGAGCACGTACGTGATGACGGGCGCGGAACTGAATCTCCAGCCCCAGCCCGAACCCGACGCGTTGCTCGACGCCATCGACGAACACGACGCGACGACATTCGCCGGCGTCCCGGCGCTGTACACCCAGATGTTTCGGGTCTACCGGGAGAACCCGGAGGAGTACGACCTGTCCTCGCTTTCGTACGTCGTCTGTGCGGCCGCGCCGCTGCCGGAGGACACCCGCCAGACGATCATGCGCGAGTGGGACGTGCCGATGGTCGAGGGCTGGGGGATGACCGAAACCTCGCCGGCGGGGACGGTCGAACCGGTCGCCGGCGTCAGCAAGGAGGCCGGCTGTGTCGGACCTGCGCTGCCCGGTATCGAACTCAAGATCGTCGACCCGGACACCCGCGAGACGATCGTCCACGCGGACGACGTCCGACCGGTTCCCGACGAGTCGATCGACTTCGCAGACGAGGAGGCGACGACCGGAGAGTTGGCGATTCGCGGTCCCCAGGTCTTCGAGGGCTACTACAACAAGCCAGACAAGACCGCCGCAGTGAAAGACGACGAGGGCTGGTTCTACACCGAGGATGTCGCCCGCATCGACGAGGACGGCTACATCTGGATCGTCGACCGGGCCGACGACATGATCATCTCCGGCGGCGAGAACATCTACCCCGCCGAGGTCGAGGACGCCTTATACGAACACCCCGAGGTAGCCGAGGCCGGCGTCGCCGCCGCGCCCCACGAGGTGAAAGGTGAAGCGCCGGTGGCGTTCGTCGTTCTGGAGGAGGGCGCGGACGTGACCGAACGGGAACTCCGGGAGTTCACGCTCGATCACGTCGCCACGTACGCCCACCCGCGACGGATCTTCTTCGTCGACGAACTGCCCCGCAGCGCCACCGAGAAAGTCCAGCGCTACGCCCTCGAAGAGATGGCCGAGGAGCGCCTCGACGAACCGCTCGACTCGTCGGACACGCTGTAACCGCCGTCAATCGGGCCGTCGCGGTCGTTACCGTTCGGGGTAGGACTCCAGCGCCTCCATCAGCCGATCACGTTCGGCCCGCAGTTCGGCGAGTTCGTCCTCGATTGCCTCCGACTGCAGTCGCTCGCGCTCCTCCTCGCTGAGTTCCTGGCGGACAACGGCGCTGTTTCGGAGTCGCTCGTACTCGGTCTCCCGCGGCAGTGCCGCCACGGTCCGTAGCTGTTCGACGACCGCGGGGTCGATCCGGTTGACCGCCGCGGTCAACTCTCGACACCGGTACCGGAGTGCCTCGGCTTGCGGCGGCGGCCAACTCACCGTCAGCGGCTCGCCGTCCAGCGCCTCCAGATACGCGCGGTGGCCCTCGACGGCGTGTTTGAGCTTGTTCGGTTCGTCGACGTAGTGTTCGAGTTTCGATCGGGAGTAGTCGGCGTAGTCGAGAATCGTCGCAATCGGCTCCTCGCCCGGCGGGTTGGTCTCGATGTACTCGACGACATCCCGGGGCGGAGAGGTGAAATCGACGAGCGGGTACGCCTCCATCTCGTCTAAAAACGCCATCACCTCCCGGGCCGGTGCCGACCGCTTGAACTCCCGAAACGCTTCCCGGGCGGCCTCGTTGTACGCGCGAATCGGCTCTTCGAGCCGTTCGATCGGGGCGTCGAGGTCGGCCTCGGCGAGTTCCGAGAGCCGTTCGAGTTCCTCGATCTCGTCTCTGCACTCGCGCAGTCGCGTCTCGACGTCTCTGCGGGCTTTTCGATAGCCTTCGAGGGCCTCGTCTCGGTCCTCGATTCGGTCGGCGAGATCCGCGACCGGTTCGAGTCGCTCGTAGACGTGCTCGAAATCGGAGTCGCTGAACCACTTCTGCTGGAGGTACTCGTCGCACTCCTCGAAGATGTCGGCGTGCAGCACGTCGTCGGGGATGTCGCTCATCACCCGTTCGATCTCGCCCTGGAACTCGACAATCGTCTGGATGTCACCGTCGTCGCCGGTGACCTGATCCTGATAGATATCGAGCACGCGGTAGAAGGACTCGTAGGCGTCGGTCATCGCCGCGAGTTCCGCCTCGCCGTACTCCTCGACGCGGCGCTGTCTCCGGTCGAGTTCCGCCTCCCGGCGGTCGAGCGCGGCGATCAACTCGTGGCGGGAGTCACTCGTAGACATCGTCTGGGTCGAAGACCTTCTCGCCGCGCAGTTCGCCGTCGATCGTCCGGTGGAAACAGGAGTGATAGCCGGTGTGGCAGGCCCCGCCCTCCTGCTCGACCAGGTACAGCAGCGCGTCCCCGTCGCAGTCGACGCGGATCTCCTCGACTTCCTGGACGTGTCCGCTGGTCCCGCCTTTCTTCCAGAGTTCCTCCCGACTGCGGGAGTAGTAGTGTGCGAGTCCGGTCTCGCGGGTCTGTTCGACTGCCTCCTCGGAGGCGTATGCGAGCATCACCACGTCGCCGGTCTCGACATCCTGAGCGACGACCGGAAGGAGCGGCTGCTCGTCGAACGCGAGGTCTGGAACGTCGGCCATGTCTCACCGGTTGCCCCTCACCCGCATAGATCTTGTCTTGTCGCTATCTGACACGTAACGGTATAAAAACCGTCGTCGGCTCGCGAAATCCATGGTAGCTCCTCTCATGAATTCTCCCTTGATTCGGCCGTTCCCGACGACTCTCGGTGACGAATCCGGACCGGGTCCGCTTCGAACACACACATTTATATAGAACCGTATGCAAACTTTCGCTTGATATGAGTCAGCAGCAGATGCAGGGCCAGCCCATGATCGTTCTGGGTGAGGACGCACAGCGGATGAAAGACGAGAGCGCACAGGAACACAACATTTCGGCCGCGCGCGCGGTCGCGGAATCCGTACGTTCCACACTCGGACCGAAGGGGATGGACAAGATGCTCGTCACGTCGCTGGGGGACATTGTCGTCACGAACGACGGCGTGACGATTCTCGAGGAGATGGACATCGACAACCCGACGGCGGAGATGATCGTCGAAGTCGCCGAGACCCAGGAGAGCGAGGCCGGCGACGGGACGACCACCGCCGTCTCGATCGCGGGCGAGCTGCTGAAAAACGCCGAGGAGCTGCTCGAACAGGACATCCACCCGACGGCCATCATCAAGGGCTTCAACATGGCCGCCGACAAGGCCCGCGAGGAACTCGACGACATCGCCGTCGAGATCGAGAGCGACGACACCGAGGTCCTGCGCCAGATCGCCGAAACGTCGATGACCGGCAAGGGCGCTGAACAGCACAAAGAACACCTCGCACAGCTGGTCGTCGACGCCGCACAGGCGGTCACCGTCGAGGCCGACGACGGCTCGACGATCGTCGATCTCGCCTTCCTGAAAATCGAGACCCAGACCGGCCGCTCGGCGGGCGACTCCGAGCTGCTCAACGGCGCGGTCATCGACAAGGACCCGGTCCACGAGGACATGCCGACCGACCTCGAAGACGCCAGCGCGCTGATCATCGACGAGCCGCTGGAACTCGACGAGGCCGAGGCCGACACGCAGGTCAGCGTCACCGACCCGAACCAGATCCAGGACTTCCTCGACCAGGAGGAGAAACAGCTCCGCGAGATGGTCGATCAGATCGTCGACCTCGGTGCCGACGTGGTCTTCTGTCAGAAGGGCATCGACGACATGGTCCAGCACTACCTCGCCAAGGAGGGTATCCTCGCCATCCGACGCGTCAAGCGCTCGGACATGGAGTTCCTCCGCGAGGTGCTCGGCGCGGACATCGTCTCGGATCTCGACACCGCGACCGAGGAGTACCTCGGCACCGGCAACGTCACCTGGGACGACGAAGAGGAACTGTTCTACGTCGAGGGCACCGGCGACGAGGTCCACGGCGTGACCCTGCTGCTGCGGGGCTCGACCGAACACGTCGTCGACGAGATCGAACGCGGCGTCCAGGACGCCCTGGATATGGTCGGCAACGCCGCCGGAACCGGACAGGCCCTGCCCGGTGGCGGCGCGCCCGAGGTCGAACTCGCCCGCCGACTCGACGAGTACGCAGACGGCGTTAGCGGCCGCGAACAGCTCGCTATCGAGGCCTTCGCGGACTCGCTGGAGATCGTCCCGCGCGTGCTCGCCGAGAACGCCGGGCTGGACAGCATCGACACGCTCGTCGACCTGCGCGCGGCCCACCAGAACGGCGAACAGCGCGCCGGTCTGAACGTCTTCAGCGGCGAGATCGAGGACACCTTCGAGTCCGGTGTCGTCGAGACCGCGAGCGCGAAGAAGCAGGCCGTCTCCTCCGCCAGCGAGGCCGCGAACCTCGTCCTCAAGATCGACGACATCATCTCCGCCGGCGACCTCTCCACCGAGGGCGACGACGACGACGCGCCCGGCGGTGGCATGGGCGGCGGTATGGGCGGTATGGGCGGCGGTATGGGCGGCATGATGTAAGCGTGGTCGAACGAACAGAGGCCACGTTCTAGCGAGCGGGGAACGAACTGACCCGTGAGCAGCGAGGCCGAACGAAGAGCGACCTCGCTTACGGTGAGCGGCCCTGCTGGACAGCATCGAGCGGAGTGTGGCTGTGAACGGCGCTGCCGCTCTCCGCCCGAGCACAGACACACGATCGCCGCAGACAGCGTTCTGCTCTCACCCTCGATTTTCGTCGAGCCGCCGGGCCGAGCCGTCCGGTCCCAGCAGTGCCTCGGCCACGATGGCGTTCACGCGGGCGAAACTGTTGAGAACCGGCAGAGCGACGATCGCGAGAACCGACCCGACGGGAACCGCGAGCAACCGTTGTGTCTCCGTCCGGAACGTATCCGCGGCCTCCCAGCCGAACACCTGCACGTTGAGGGCGCCGTCGGGGTAGACCGGCAGCAAGAGTAGTTCGACAGCGGTGCCGAACAGCGCGACGAGCAACACGAACGCACCGATCCCGAGCCAGAATTTCAACAGCACGAAGCCGAGGCTCCGCCACGTCGAAGCGGCACGGACGTACGCCATCGCCGTGCCGACGGCCCCCGATCCGCCGCGGTCGATATCGTCCGGCGCGGCGATGTCTGTGCCGAGCAGCGAGTTCGCCAGCCTGCGCTCGAACCCGGCGATTGCCTGGACCGCGAGCAGCGTGCCGAAGAGAATCCCGATCCCGACGACTAACACCGACAGACCGAGACCGAGCGCGACCCCGGTCACGACCGCGACGAAGTACGCGAGTCCGAGCGGGAAAGACAGGAACAGATAGAGGAGGTTTCTGTAGGTCTGTCCGTCCGTGACCGACCGGCCGCTGATCGACCGTCCGCCGGAGTTCGTCGCCGATCTGGTCCCCATACGTGACACTCGGTGGGTGCGGACAAAAAGCCACGAACAGCGGTTCTCTCCGCGAAACGCTCGCTACAGGGCGTCCTCAAAATCGGTGGCGGGCCCCTTCGTGTCCCGTCCGATCCGGCTCACCTATCGGCGTCGGCAACGAGTACGCCGACCTGTTCGGCGACCATCTCGACGGCGGTCAGGGCGTATCCCTCGTCGGTGAACGCGTCCGCGAGGACGCCGACGGTCGCGGGGTCGTCGACCTCGGGGCTGTAGAACGGCTCGTCGGGGTCCGGCCCGGCGAAAAACATCACGTCCCCGAGGACGATCCGTCGCGGGTCGAGCGCGGCGAGGGTGCTGATCGCCTCCCGCTTCTCCTCGTCGCCGAGGTGGTGCATGGCGAAGTTCGAGGTGACGATATCGACGTCGGCGTCGTCGGGCACCGCCGGATCGCGGAACCGTCCCTCACCGAACTCGACGGTTTCGACGCCGCGGTCGGCGGCTTTCTCTCGTGCCCGTTCGAGCATCCCCTCGCTGATGTCCCGCCCGATCACGCGGCCCGCTTCCTCGGCAACACCGAACGCAATCGCTCCCGTACCTGTCCCGAGGTCCAGCACGGTCTCGTCGGGGTCCGCGTCGGCGTGGCCGACGACCAGATCCGCCGCCCGGCGGTACTCCGGCGAGTCCTGGTTCTCGTCGTAGTCGGCGGCGTGCTCCGAGAAGCGTTCGGCGTGTTCGTCGATGGATTTCTTCATGTCTGAGCGTCGGTCCCGAGGGCAAAAACTCACTCGCCAGGAGACCGTCCGACGACGGCGTAAAACGGGTCGGTCCCCGGCTGATCGACCACCCGAGTCGTCTCCCCGATCCCGCCGGCCGTAACATACCGCTCGACCAGCGCCGCGCGTCCGTCCATCGAACGCTCCCGCCAGCCCCGAACGGCCTTCGTCGGAAACATCCGGTCGGTGAAGCTCACGACGGCGACCCCGTCGGGAGCGAGCACACGCCCGAACTCCTCGAACACCGGAGCGGGATACTGGAGATACTGCACGGACAGCGCACAACAGAGCACGTCGAAACCACCCGCGTCGAGCGGGAGCGTCTGCTCTGTGTTGAAATCCTGGAGGAAGTACTCGTCGAGCCGGTCGTTTTCCGCGAGTTCCGCCTCGTTGAGACCGTGACCGACGACCCGTTCGTAGTCGTACGCCGGCAGGAACGACCGCCAGCTACTCATCGCGTCGAAGATTCGGTCCCCCGGCGCGGTCAGTTCCGCGTACAGTTCCGTGAGCCTGGACAGAAACGGCTCGTCTGCGTGCGTGACGAACCGCGGCGACCGATAGAACGCCCCGTCGTCGCCGTCGTCGAGTTTCTGTCGTTCGGCGTCTGAGAGGATTCCCGACACAGATTCGCTAGGGCATCCGACACAAAGAGTCCTGTCGTGAGGCGAGGCGGTGCGGAGATCACAGACGCTTTGTCGTCGGCGCCGAACCGGTAGATATGGACGTTACGTTCGACGGCGACCGCGCCCACGGCGGCCGACAGGCCCGCGAGCAGTTCTACGACTCGCGGGGCTACGGCCGGCCGAGCGACGGTGCACTCGAACTCGCCGCGGTGGAAGCCGCACATCTGCTCTACCGCGGCGATCTCGACGCCGTCCGGGATACCCGAGACGGCGCTCGTCTGGACTTCGAGGCGTTTCTGGCTCTCGATGCCGTCTCCGAGGTCGATTTCTTCGTCTACAAGGATCTCCGGGACCGCGGCTTCTACCTCTCGACGCTCACAGACGCCACCGACGGGGCGGATTTCGTCGTCTATCCCCGGGGACACGGCCCGTGGGACGACGAGGTGGCGTACCGGGTCCGCACGGTCAGCGAGCGGGCCGACGTGGGCGCGGCCGCCGTGCAGGCGCTGGCGAGACGGCAGGAGACCGGCGTCCTCGCCGTCGTCGACGAGGAGAGCGAGGTGAGTTACTTCGAGGTCGCCGAGCCGACTGTCGACGGCTCGACTGACCACGACCTCTCGGAGGTTTCCGGCGAACTGCTCGCAGACCGCGTTCTCGTCTCCGACCCGCCCGCAACAGTTCACCAGCAGGCCTTCTACGGCCAACCGCTCGACGGCGAGGGCAGTGCCGTCCAACTCTCGCTGGTCGAGGCCGCATACCTCGCTGGCGAGGGTGCCCTGGCTCTCACGGAGGGTGACCGACAGGCCGTCGTCGACCGCGGCCGGGCCGTCGAGGGCGAACGGTTCGACCGCCGGCTTCGGGTCTACGAACTGCTGCGGGAGTCGGGTGTCGTCCCGAAGACGGGGTTCAAGTTCGGGGCCGATTTTCGGACCTACGCGAACGTCGAGTCGGTCGACGACCTCGGCCACTCCGAGTATCTGGTTCGGGTACTTCCGGCCGACCACGACTTCGAACCGCGGGATCTCGCACTGGACGTGCGACTCGCACACGGGGTCCGCAAGGAGATGCGTTTCGCGCTCGTCGGCGACGACATCGAGTGGCTCGGCCTCACGCGGTTGACTCCCTGACGGGTACTCCGTTTATTTTCCCCCACAGCAGAAAATATTTACCGCCGTGCTGTTAGTCGAGAAGATACTGATGCCGCCACAGAACCCAGTCCGCCGACAGTCGGTCCGGGCCGGACTCGCTGTCGTTGCCCTCGTCTGTGCGGTCGCCCTGGTCGCGTCGGCACCAGCGCTCGCTCAAGAGACCAGTGACGAGTCGGTAGAGCTAGCCGGGAACGGAACGGCGGAGAGCCCGTACGAAGTCTCGAATCTCTCGGAGCTACGAGCAATCGAGAACGACCTCGGTGCCCACTACGTGTTGACAGATGATATCGACGGAGAAGCTACTCGAACGGGGGAACGTGTGTCTCTCGGGAACGCCAGAAGATGGGATAACGGCCGACCGTTTACGGGAGTACTCGACGGCCAGGGACACACGATCCGTCACGATGTGGGGCCGTTGTTTCACACGAACGACGGCACCATCAGACAACTCCGCGTCGAACGTGTTGCGATCGTAGGCGCCTATCGGGAGCGGATGATCCCGGGCAGGCCACAGGGGGTGGTCGCAGCGGCGAATACGGGGAATATCACGAACGTCGTCGTTGCCAATGCAAGCGTAACTGAGGGGCGATTCGCCGGTAGCATCGTCGGCGTGAACCGCGGCGGCAGGATCACGGACAGCAGGGTTACGGGAACGACAGTCCAGGGTGGAATCGTCGGCGGAATCGTCGGCCGAACTGTTGGCGGAACAGTCGAAGCCACCGCAGTCGACGGGGCGGTCAGCGGACGGTCTGCCGGCGGGGTTGCCGGGGAATCGAACGAAACGACGATTCGAGAGACGAGATCATCTGCGACGGTCAGCGGCGACGAACGGCTGGGTCGAGCGGGTGGTCTCGTCGGGGATGCGACAGCCACGCGCATCGAAGATTCGCTGGTGACTGGTGAGGCTGATGGGTCAGTAGCAGGTGCAATCCTCGGACGCACCGGCAACGAGACGACAGTTGAAGCGACCTACTGGGCGCAGACAGCAGGTCGACAGGGGGCGGCGAATGGGTCGGTGGCCGCGACAGCGGTGCCGACGGCGCAGTTGACCGGGGCTACGGCCCGACGCACACTCCCGTTCCGGTTTCCCGAACAGTGGCTCGTCACCGACTCCTACCCCGTTCCGTCGGGCGTGATCGGTAACGGGACGCTCTCGACACTCGGTGGGGAGACCGTCGTGGGGGCGGGAACCGAGTCGAATCCGTACGTGATCACGACCGTCGAGCAGTTACAGGCGATGAACGCCGATCTCGACGGCCACTACGTACTCGGGAGCGATATCGACGCGAGTGCTACCGCGGGCTGGGGCGGTCCCGACGAACGCGGGTGGGTCCCAATCGGAGGTCAAGACCTCGCAGATGTCGGGCGTCTCGCGGACTCGGAGGTGTTTACCGGAACGTTCGACGGCCGGAATCACACGATTCGAGGCCTCACTATCGACCGACCGGATCCGGGCTACATGGGTCTGTTCGGGGTGAACCGCGGCACGATCGAGAACGTCGAACTGCGTCACACAGATATTTCGACCTACTACGGGCGAACTGCGGTATTTGTTATGCCCGGTGGTATCCTCGTCGGGGCAAACCAGGGGCGGATCTCCGCTGTCACTGTGACCGACGGAGCAATCTCTAACGACGTAGCTACTGGCATCATTGGAAGGCACGACGACGGGGCTGTCTCCGATATTACCGTGCGGAACGTGACGATCCGGACGAACGCAGCGACTGGTGGTGTCGTCGGAATCCAATCCGGAGGAATCGTCGAACGGGTGAACGTAACGGGGCTGACAACGGACCCGTGGTTTGGAACCGTCGGCGGGATTGTCGGTGAGCTAACCAACGGGACCGTTCGAACAGCCGCAGTCTCCGGTACGGTGTCCGGGGGAACCGTCGGCGGTATCGTCGGTGAGGCAGACAATGGAACCGTCACGCAGGTACGCTCGACCGCTCGCGTCGACGGAGAGGACGCCGCCGGTGGTCTCGTCGGCAACGCCACCGAAACGACCGTCTCAGAGGGGTACGCCGCTGGTCCAGTCACGCTCCAGACTCCTCCCAGCCGGAGTCCTCCCGACGGGATCGCTGGGGGGGTCCTCGCCACGGACGACAACAGCACGATCGCTCGGGTCTATTGGGACCGGAAGCGGACAGGCCGAGCGAGCGCAGTGGGACGCGGACCCGGCACAGCAGTCGCGCTCTCGACGCCCGAGATGCTCGGATACCGAGCGGCAAATTCGATGACTGGCCTCGACTTCCAAGATGTCTGGACAATAACCGATTCCTACCCGGCAGTCCGGGCGATAGACAACCCGCCCGTCAGAGACGTTCGGGTGCTGAACGTGACGCTCTCGAAGCGGGCGGTGACCCTCGGCGAGGAGATGGGCGTTCGATTCACCGTCGAGAATCCCGCCGACGAGCCGGTGCTGTACGCCCCTCGTCCTCCCGAACTCGGCGGGATTCCTGCCCCGCCGCACCGGGTCCTCTCCCCCGGCGAGCAACAGACGGTCCGGACGAACTGGACCACGGCTGCCGTCGGTACTCGGACGGTCACGATTGGCCAGCACCCACCGAAGCGATTCGACGTTCTCACGGAGCACAACCCCGTTCTCGTCGATGTCGACACGCCAGCGGCCGTCGTCCGGGGAGAGCGATACAACGTGACGGCGACGCTGAAAAATAACGCGTCGGTCGAACTGCACGCGACAGTCGTCCACAGATCGCCGGGCGAGCAGACGAACCGGTCGGTCTCCGTCGACGGGGGCGGCAATCGCACTGTCACCTTCGAGACTGTCGCCGATACGGCTGGACAGCGAAACCACACCATCACGGTCCACGACAGGACCCGACGCGGGAGTACCGAGATCCGGGCCCCGGAAGCGTTTCGCGTCGATTCCGTCCAGGTCCCGGGGCAGCCTACCCGAGGTGAGGAGTTCGAGGTTCGGGTCACAGTGAGCAACACCGGTGGACGCGACGGGGCAGTTCCGGTCGCCATCAAGGCCGGCGACCGAGTGCTCGTCAACGAGACGGTGACTGTCCCTGCCGGCGAGACGGCGACGGTATCGGCGACGCGGACGGCCAACAGCACGGGCTCGCTCGAACTGCGGGCCACGACCCCTGACGGGGAGCGCTCGACGACGCTCGTCGTCGGAGAGCAGAGCAGTGCCGCCAACGAATCGAGTACCGAGAGCACAGACGGAAGTGGTCCCGGATTCGGGATCGCACCGGGGGTGCTCGCGGTGGTCGCGGCCCTGTTGATCGCTCGATCCGCGGCGAAGGCTCGCTGACTAGCGGCAACGAACAGAACTATGCTTGTGCTCTCAGTCGCCCTCGATCTGGGAGTACTGGCCGGTCGTGACCAACTGCCGCCCGAGCGACTGCACGCAGGCGTCGATAGCCTCCCGGACCTCGACGACATCGCCCACGAGCGTCACCGCCGGCGGGGAGATGTCCGCCCGCTCGGCCCGGTCGACGATCGTTCCGACCGTTCCGGTGACGACGGTCTCGTCCTCGTAGGTGGCGCGTTCGATCATCGCGACCGGCGTCTCGGGATCGAGTCCGGCGGCCCGGAGCGCGGCCATGTTCTCCGGGAGTTTCCCGACGCCCATCAGAATCGAGAGCGTCCCGCCGGCCGCGACCGTCTCCGCGAGTGCCTCCCAGTCCAGCGCGCTCTCCGGCTTCGTCGGGTCCTCGTGGCCGGTGACGACCGTCAGCGCGGAGGCGTGTTCGCGGTGGGTCACCGGGATCCCCGCGACGCCCGGCGCGGCGATGGCGCTGGTCACGCCCGGGACGATCTCGCAGTCGACGCCGGCCTCCGCCAGCGCCTCGGCCTCCTCGCCGCCGCGGGCGAACACCGTCGGATCGCCGCATTTCAACCGCACCACACTCGCCGGTTCGTTGGCGGCCTCGACCAGCAGGTCGTGGATCTCCTCCTGTGTCGTTCGCTCGCCGTTCTCGGGTCGCTTGCCCACGTCGACCAGCCGCGTCGACTCCGGGACCGACCCGAGCAGGTCGTCGTGGACGAGCGAATCGTGCATCACGACGTCGGCGCTGTCGAGCAGCCGTCGGGCCCGGACAGTCAGCAGTTCGGGGTTACCCGGCCCGGCGCCGACCAGGTAGACCGTCCCGGGAGCCGCTTGCGTCTCACTCATCGTCGACCTCCTCCTCGACGCGGTCGGCGGCCTCCCGGAGCGTCGAGGCGAGCGTCCGCGCCTGATCGGGGAACAGTTCGACGTGATCGGCGTGCTGGTCCAGCCGCTGTACGTCGGTCGGGTCGAGTTCGGTCGAGAGCCGGACGACTCCCTCCTCCTCGTCGCTTTCGACGTTGAGGACGACGATCCCGTCTTCGTCCCAGTCGAGCCCCGAGGCTCCGCCCTGCAGGTAGTCGAAGGTCGTGTACGCCGTCACGTCCAGCACTCGGTGGCTCATGGTCAGTCATCCGCCGAGATCGGCGTCCCGTCCGGATCGGTCGGTGCGGGGCTGTCTCCTTCGGCGAAGGGATACCACGCCTGCTTCGCATCGGTGAGAGTGGCATCCTCGTAGTCGCTCTCGGCCGGGTCCGTCATGTCGGTCAGCGGCTCGACGCCGAACTCCTCGACCCACTCCCGGAACGTCTGACCCTCCTCGCGGTGTGCCGCGAAGGCCTCGACGATCTCTTTGATCAGCACCGGCACCTCGTCGGCCGGGACGCGCTGGTGGACCCACTCGATAAAGCTCGGATCGGCGCCGATTCCGCCGCCGACGCCCACATCGAGGGCTTCGACCATCTCGCCGTCCTTCCGGGCGCGCATCCCCTGCAGTCCGATGTCGGCAGTCATCGCCTGCCCGCAGTCGGCCGTACAGCCCGAGTAGTGGATCTTGATGCGGTTGACGTCGTCGGGGAGGTCCGTGTTGTTGCGCAGCCAGCGCAGCATCCGTGCCATCCGGACCTTGGTCTCGGTCAGCGCGATCGAGCAGAACTCCGTCCCGGTACAGGCCTGTGCGCCCCGGACGAACGGGCTCGGCTCCGGCGTGTGCTCCTCCAGCAGCGGCTCCGAGAGCAGCGGCGCGACGTTGTCGTCGGGCACGTCCATGATGATCGGGTTCTGGCGGCGAGTCAGTCGGACCTCGCCGGAGCCGTACTCGCCGGCGAGATTCGCCAGCGCGATGGTCTCCTTGGCGGTGAGTCGGCCGACCGGCACGCTCAGTCCGACGTAGTTCAGCCCGTCTCGCTGTTCGTAGACGCCGACGTGGTCGTGCGGCCCCTCCTCCGGCGGCTTTCCGGCGTTGTATGTGTACTCCTCGCGGAAGTGCGTGCCGGCGGGCTCGAACTCGAACTCCAGGCGGTCGTTCAGGTCCTCGCGGATCGTCTCGGTGCCGTGTTCGTCGACGAAAAACCGCGCGCGGTTCTTCGAGCGGTTCTGTCGGTTACCGTGCTCGTGGTAGTACTCGACGAACTCACGGACCGTCTCGACGGCCTTCTCCGGCGGGATGAACAGATCGAGCGGCCGAGCGCGCCGCGGTTCGCGCCCGCCGAGACCGCCGCCGACCCGGACGTTGAATCCCTTGCGCATCTCCCCGTCTTCTCTCTTGTACGCCGGCTCCAGCCCGATATCGTTGATCGAGTCCTGGGCACAGCCCTGCTTGCAGCCCGACACCGAGATGTTGAACTTCCGGGGCATGTTCGATAGCTCGTCGTCGTCCCGAATCGTCTCCTGGATCTCGTCGAGGATCGGTCGGGACTCGATGAACTCCTCGGCCTTGCCTGCGACCGGACAGCCCGAAATGTTCCGCATCGTATCGCCGCCGGCAGAGCGGGAACTCACGCCGACGGACTCGAGTTTCTCCCAGATCTCCGGGATATCTTCGAGGTTCAGCCAGTGCAGTTGGATCGACTGCCGCGTGGTCAGATCGATCCAGCCGTTGCCCCACTCCGGGTTCTCGGCGGGCCCAGTCGCGTACTCCCGGGCGACCTCCCCGATTGCGCGGAGCTGATCGGGCTTCAACACACCACCGCAGTTCGTCAGCCGCATCATGAAATACGACTCCTGACCCGAGCGCTGGTGGAACACGCCCCAGAACTTGAACCGGGTAAACCACTCCTCGCGTTCCTCCTCGGGGATCGAATCCCAGCCGCGCTCCGCGAACTCCTCGATTTTCTCTCTGACTGCGTCACCGTACAGCTCGTCTTTGATCTCCTCTTTCTTGTGTGGCATAAATACTCACCTGCGTACTAAGTGTCCAATTTTACTGCAATCCGCTTGGGCTTCGGACTGTAATTCACGTCTAAGTATCGGGTATTGAAAGTATAAAACACTAACCGTTGAAACCTTCAAAAATGAAGGCAACTCGATGCACGACTGTCCGATATAAGGACGTGTCCAATGAATATTAGGGGATTCCATCTCGAATTTTCCGCCCGAGAATTCCGAATCTGTCCAATTTTCTCTCTAGCAGTTGAAACTACGGCCGACCGACGGTCGGGGGCTCCCGAGAGTCGGGCGCGCGCGAACCGGCGGCGAGCACCGACGTGGTGGTCACTCGGTGGCCGTCCGGATCGAGGGGTGTGACTCCCCGACGATCCGCTCGAAGACGTAGAGCACACCGGCGTGAAACTCGACGAGAATCGTCACGCTGAGGACGATGATGGCGACCTGTCGTGGCGTCGAGAGCAGACCGAGCGAGACGATCAGCGTCGTCGCACAGGCCGGGGCGTGGATCGTATCCGTCGCGATCATCGCCCAACTGGTCGCCATGATCGAGACCGTCGCGCTCGTCGCGAGACGTAACCCCGCGAGGGAGAGCGACGGCGGCGTCGCGGTGATCGACACGCCGCCGGCCACCAGCGTCCACGCCAGAAATCCCGCGACCCCACCGATGAGGTGGCTGCCGACGACCCGGTAGGTCTGTGTTCGCTCGCTTCGGCGGTCGAAGGAGAGAATAAACGCAGACGGGCCGAGACTCGGGAAGATGAACGGCTGTCCGCTGAGCCAGGCAATCGCTCCGAGCACCGTGAAGAGAACGCCAGCGTACAGGCTGGTCCCGAGTTCCCGTCGCACGGCGGGCACTCATCGCTCCGGCCTAAAATGGGTCTCGGTCGCGCTGACCGCTCGCCCTCGCTCAGTCGTCGGCCGTCACGGTGGTCGTCGAATCCGGTCTCTCGTCGGTGACGAGCCAGCCTTTCTCCGTGGCCACCTCGGAGATGTGCGGCTGGAACACCCAGGCCGCGAGTACCAGGATCGGAATCATCGTCACCGCCGCGACGGCATAGCCCAGATGCAGGTTCGGCAACAGCGCCGAGGAGAAGATCAGCGGATAGAAGACTCCGCCTGAGGAACCGATTCCCCCGACGATGCCGGCGACGCTGCCGGAGTCGTCCGGGAACATCGAGGGCACCTGAGCGAAGATGGCTCCCTCGGCGAAGGCACAGCCGAGACCGACGCCGAACGCCGCCACGACGGCGACGATGATGTTCCCCGTCAACCCGGCGAGCGTCATCACGAACATCGAGATGACCACGTAGGTGAGCGCGATGAACGTCCACTGGTTGCGATGTTCGCCCTCGAACCGCGAGATCACGTCCCACTCCTCGCGCTGGAACACGTCGCTCATGTAGCCGCCGATCGGACGGAGCAGCCCCGCGGCGATGGAGAAGGTCGCCGCGAAGCCCGCCGCGATCCGGAGTCGTCCCTCGCCGAAGGCCTCGCGGTAGTACGTCGACAGCCAGCCGTTCATCGCCAACTCGAGCCCGAAGGTCATGACGTACGCTACTGCCAGCACGACCGCGCCGTATCTGGTCGCGACCCACAGCCACTTCTCGACGGTGACGCCTTCCTTTGTCGCCTGTCGCTTCTCCTCGCTGCGAGCGGCCTCGGCGGCGAAGTAGTAGACGACGCCGGTCACGATGGCGGCCGCACCCGTGTAAAAGAACGCCGCTCGCCAGTTCGTGTCGAACAGTGGGCCGCTGTACCCCGCACCGAACAGCGTCGGCAGGATCAACAGCGATCCGAGACCGGCGCCGGCGTTGCCAATGCCCGCGTAGATCCCCTCCGCGAGTCCGAGGTTCTCCTCGTCGAACCACTCCGAGACGTGTGCGATCCCGATCACGAAGGTGATCCCGGCCAGCGAGGCGACGATCCGGGCGGCGATGAACACCTCGTAGGTCTGGGTGAACGCGGAGGTGATCGCGGCCCCGCCGACGATGAGCATCGTCCAGAAGACGGTGGTCGGTGCGCCGTACTTGTCGGTCAAGGGACCGATCACGATCCGACCCAGCGGCACCGCGATGATCGCCGCGCTCGCGACGATCCCTAACTCCGCAACGGAGAGCCCGAACTCGTCGGCGATCTCACCCGTGTACGGCGCGAACGAAAACCAGATCGTAAACCCGAGATAAAACATCAACGTCGCGAGTATAAGGTTCTTCCACTTCCCGGAGATCATGGCTCGCTCACCTCCGTCGAGCAACTGTATCCGTACGGGCCGCGTTCATATATCTTGACTTCCGGTCCATGATCGATCATAATTATCCCACTCTCAAATACGTTCGTCTGCATTTCTGTCTTATTCTGTTGTATCTATCCATAAAACTGTTCGCGTTGACGAATATTCAGGATTCGGGACGAGGAGTGCAAAATCGAGCAATATTGGATCGACGTTATACTGTTTAAGGACGTTCCGTGTTGTAGAATCATCTCTGTTTTTGACTGAATGTTTGGTTTGGGGCGATATGTGTGGTGGGTTCGACTATCTCCGACGAGTGCGTAGCGTCAGTCGCGCGTGCGAGTTTCCACCTCACACGCGCTGTACGGGGCAGTTCGGGGTGTTGGGACTTCCTGTTGTTGCGCACGAACCGTTTGGCCCCCGGGGTCAGTCGCTCGCCGGAGGGTCGACTCAGCAGGGGACGGGTGCGTTCGGGCGCTGGTAGTAGTACCACGTGAGAGCCCCACAGCTCAGATAAAACAGCAGGAAGGCGGTCATCGCGGCGGTCGTCGTCCCGGCCACCCCGACGGAGAGGCTGAACGCCTGCGGGATGAAAAACCCGCCGTAGGCACCGATTCCGCCGCTGAACCCGATACGCTTCCGGCCTCCATCTTCGCGCGTGACAGCGCCCGCTCGCGCTCTTCTGCATCGGACTCGTCGACGCGGGCGAGGTGGCGTTTCCGGAAGATGACCGGGACCATCTTGAACGTCGAGCCGTTGCCGATCCCACTGGTGAGAAACAACAGCAGGAAGGCGGCGAAAAAGCCCCAGAACTGTCCGATCACCATCGTGTAGATCACCAGCGCGGTGCCGGCGATCATGACTCCGAACACCCACAGCGTGACCCGAGCACCGCCGAGACGGTCCGAGAGCCACCCGCCGAGCGGCCGGATACTGGCCCCGAGCAGCGGTCCGACGAACGCGAACAGCGATACGTCTCTGGCCGGGAACTGGATGCTCGTCAGCAGCGGGAACGCGACCGCGTAGCCGATGAACGAACCGAACGTACCCAGATAGAGATAACACAGCAGCCAGTTGTGTTTCCGTCGGAGAATCGACAGCTGTTCGCTGATGTCGGCGTCGACGTCCGGCAGGTCGTTCATCCAGAGATAGGAGGCAACGACGCCGACGAGGACGAACGGAACCCACACGAACCCCGCATTCTGCAGCCACATCGCTCGCGCTCCGGCGGAGCCACCGAGATACGTCTGTGCCGGGCCGGTGATCCTGCCGAACGCGTCGACGAAGATGACGACCGGAACCAGAAACTGCGCGGCGCTCACGCCGACATTGCTCACTCCACCGTTGATCCCGAGGGCGATCCCCTCCTCGCGTTCGGGGAAGAAGTAGCTGATGTGGTCCATGCTAGACGAGAAGTTCGCCCCACCGAATCTCGCGGTGACGGCAAAAAACGCCATCAGCCAGAACGGTGTCTCCGGGTTCTGGACCGCGAATCCGAGTCCGAGGGTCGGAATCACGAGCGTCGCGGTGGCGAAGGTGTTCCACCGCCGCCCGCCGAAGACGGGAACCACAAACGAGTACGCTAACCGCCCGGTCGCGCCGGCAAGCGACGGGAGTGCGGTCAGCAAGAAGAGTTCGCTCTCCGAGTACTCGAACCCGGCCGCCGGAAGATACACGACGACGAGACTCCACAGCGTCCAGACCACGAACCCGAGAAACAGCGTAAACACCGACACGAGGAGGTTCCGCCAGGCGATCCGCCTGCCTCGCTGTTCCCAGAACGCCTCGTCCTCGGGCTCCCAAGTGTCGAGGCGTCTGTCACGCATACCAACGAGGCTGAGCGGCGATTGCTGAGGAAGTCTGTCCAACGCGTGTCCTGGTCCGTCGAGATCCTGCCGTACGCGACACGGTTTCTGTCCCCGTGTTTCTCTCGGCAATATATAAACGCATTCGTTTTGTCTCGTCGTCTATTGATTGATATTGGCGGACTAGTTTGCTCAAAGAGTTGGTATTCGACAAAAATTGGGTCGACGAACGCTCGGCGTCAGTTCTGGGGTTGCTCGAACCGCACGGCACACTGCTTGAAGTGTGGTTCGTCGGACTGGGGATCGCAGTCGGGTAAGGTCAGTCGGTTCGTCGCGGGGTGGTGGATCGGCAGCCAGACCATCCCCTCGGGGACCCCTTCGTCACGGTCGATTTCGACCGTCGCGCTCGCCCGCCGCGAGGCGACCGTGACCGTGTTCTCGGTGACGAGGTCGCCGTGGGCCTCGACCGTTTCCGGGTGGATCCGGGCGACGACCCGGCCCGGATCGTCGACGGGCCGCGAACGGATCCCGGTGTTGTAGCCGTCCTCCTCCCGGGCGGTCGTCAGCGTGAGCGGATACTCCTCGTCGGTCGGTTCGGGGAGGTCGCCCTGCCGACCGGTCGAGAACTGCGCGTTCCCCGTCGCGGTCGGGAACTCCCAGGACGGACTCGCCGTACCCCCGTCGGTGACGGCGCCGTCCGTGCTCCCGTCGGTCGCGCCGGGGTCGGCGGCCTCGTAGTAGCGGTAGCCGCCGGCCGAGTCCTCGGTCGGCGCGGGCCACCGGACGGCGAGGTCGTCTTCAAGTCGCTCGTAGCTGATCCCCGAACAGTCCGCCGGCGTCCCCTCGGTGAGGGCGGCGAACTCCTCGAAGACCGCGGCTGGCTCCGGCCGGGGGGTCTCGATCAACTCGGGAAACAGCCGATTGCCGATGGTGGCGACGATGTCGAGGTCGGTCCTGACGCTGCTCGGTGCCTCCGTGGCCGCCCGCACTCGCGAGACCGTCCGCTCCATGTTGATCGCCGTCCCCTCGGACTCGCCCCAGGTGGCCGCCGGCAGGACGACATCTGCCAGTTCGGTCGTCTCGGTGTGGAACGCGTCCTGGGCGATGACGAAGGCGTCTTCGAGTCGCTCGGTCGCCAGGTCGGCCTGGGGCATCCCGACGACGGGGTTCGTCGCGACCGCCCAGATCACGTCCAGGTCGTCGTCGACGGCGTCGAGCATCTCGACGGGTCCCGGTCCGGTGTCGTCGGGGAGCCGATCGACCGGAACGCCCCACTCGTCGGCGACGAACTGCCGCTCGTTGGGATCACCGAACGGGCGATGTCCGGGCCAGGTTCCCTTCGAGGAACAGACTCGCGTCCCCATCGAGTTCGCCTGTCCGGTCAGCGAGAACGGCCCGCTCCCGGGTGTGAGGTTGCCCGTCGCGAGACAGAGATCGATCAGCCCGCGGGCGGTCTCTGTCCCCTGGACGTGCTGGTTGATCCCCATCCCCCAGTAGATGAGAGCGTCCTCCTCCAACGCCTCCGCGAGCAGTTCGAGGTCGGCCTCGGACACCTCCGCCTCTCGACGGGCCGTCTCCGCGTCCGGGAGCGACGCGAGGAGTTCGTCGAAGCCGTCGGTCGCCTGTTCGATGAACGCCTCGTCGATCCGGTCGGTCTCGACGAGTCTGGCGAGCACCGCCCGAGCGAGCGCGAGATCCTTGCCCGGCGCGAGCGAGACGTGGTGGTCGGAGTTCTCGGCGGTCTCCGACCGGACCGGATCGACCGCGATCAACTCGGTGCCGTCCTCGTCGGCGTCCTGCTTGATCCAGCGGAACATGACCGGGTGCGCGACGGCGGGATTGGCTCCCCAGACGACGTGGCGATCCGCCCCGGAGATGTCGTCGTAGCTACACGGCGGGGCGTCGCTGCCGAAGGCCTGGTAGTAGGCGGTGACGGCGCTCGCCATACACAGCGTCGTGTTCGCGTCGTAGTATCTCGTCCCGAAGCCGCCTCTGGCGAGCTTTCCGAGGAGATACGCGGCTTCGTTGGTCTGCTGGCCGCTCCCGAGGATCCCGACGGCGTCCGGGTCGCTCTCGTGGGCATCTCGCAGCGCCTCCAGGGCCGTGTTGAGCGCGACGTCCCAGGTCGTTCGGACGAGTTCGCCGTCGCGGCGTACCATCGGCTTGGTGAGCCAGTCCCCGTCGGGGTCCTGACTCTCCTCGATGCCGCGCGAACACGCCAGCCCGCGGTTGACCGGGTGGCTCACGTCTCCCCGGGCGACGTCGATTCCGACGCCGAGATCCGGCGACTGGTGGAGGTGGCCACAGCCGACGGCACACCGCATACAGGTCGTCGGCACCCACTCGCTCACGACCGGTCACCTCCGTTTCGGCCGCCCAGATGCGTCGATTTCGGGAAGCAACTGTGCGAGAACTGCCAACATCGACAGCTGAGGACTCCGATCATGTATCGATTTCTATCTATACGGGTACCTGTTGTCCATTCGTGTAAATGTTTCTCTCCGGAGTTCCATACTGCCCTACGACGGTTCAGATTCTAACAGGAGTCCAATACAGTTCGGCGTATAGCTGGACAATCAGTCAAATTTCTCCGGTGAGGTGGAGACACTGTGCTCCCGATACCGGCTCCGGCCGACTCTCTCGGTCGGGTGTATGCGCGGTGCGCGCCGGCTCCGCGGTCCGGCCCCGGGCCGAGACGCTGATCGGTTCGCACCTGCGGGTGAACTGCAACCGTCACGGGCGTCGGCGGACGCGACGACCGCCGACCCGACGACGAGTACGGTACCGCAGGGAGCGCTGTCCGGGATCGTTCGGTCCGAACCGTTCGCGCTCGCGGTCAGGACGGGCTATCGGTCGGAGTCGAACTCGATGTCGAGTTCGTCGAGTTTGTCGGCCCACTCCTCGCGTTTCTCCTGGTGGTCTTCGAGGAACTCCTCGATCAGTTCGGCGGCCTGTTCCTTGCAGCCACCACAGAGGCGGTCACCGTTTGCACACTCCTCGTAGACTTCCATCGCGAACTCGTCGTCGTCGCCGGCCAGCAGATAGGTGTACAGTTCGTAGACCGGACACTCGTCGGGTTTTCCGCCGAGTTCGCGCTGTTCCTCCGCGGACTGACGGCCGCCGGTCGTCGCGGCTTTGACCTTGTCGTAGCCGTCCTCGGGGTCGTCGAGCAGGCTGATGTGCGAGGCGGGGATCGAGGAGGACATCTTGCCGCCGGTCAGTCCCGTCATGAAGCGGTGATAGATCGACGACGGCGGGAGGAAGCCGTAGCCGTCGTACTCCAGTTCGACCTCCCGAGCCAACTCCTCGGCGGCATCCCAGGCGAGGTCGAAGGCGTCGATGTGTTCGTCGTAGACGCGCTTCTCGCCGTCGATGGCCTCGATCAGCCCCTCGAAGGCCTCCTCGGTCGCGTTGCGGTCGACGAACCGGACCCGCGGCCGGAGCGGTTCCTTCCCGGCCTCGTTGAGCATCGTGACGAGGCTATCGATGGTCGTCGCGGTCACGTCGGTCGCACCGGCCTCTCGCTCGCTTTCCAGATACGCCGCGGCGTCTCTACAGCGGATCGTCTCCTCGGGGTTCCGGTCGGTGAGCGTCTCGTAGGCCTCGGCGAGTAGCTCCCGCTCGTCGGCGGTCACCTCGAAGCTAGCGTAGGCCTCGGTGACCCCGAAATACCGGACGCGCGCGGCCAGATCCCGGGCGAGCCGGACGTGCGGATCCTGGTCCGGGCCGACGGGGATCACCGTCGGTTTCGGCTCGTCGAGCTGTGGATAGAGGATGTCGGCCATCTGGGTGACGACCGACTGCATGTGGCTCACGTCGGTCTCGCCGTCGAAGTCGTAGATCGCTTCGAGTTCGGAGAAGTTCGCTTCGATCCCCAACTCGAAGGCGAGGTCCTGCACCTCTCGATTGGTCGACTGGCGGTACAGCGTTCCCTCCTCTGGATCGAAGCCGAGCGCCAGCAGCGAGAGGACGTAGTTGCGGGCGTGCTCGTCGATCTCGTCCCAGGAGAGCCCGCGGGCGCTGTGGGCTTCGAGATCCGCGATCAGCCCGTAGGCGTCTCCGCCCTGCTGCTGGTGCCAGATGATCTCGTCGAAGACGAGTTTGTGGCCGATGTGGGGGTCGCCGGTCGGCATGAACCCCGACAGCACCGCGAACGGATCGTCGTCGTGCATCGCGTCGAGCACCCGGCGGTAATCGCGGTGGCCGAAGATGACGCTGCGGCGCATCAGGTAATGCGGCGCCGGCACGTCCCCGAGAATCTGCTCGAACTCCTCGATGCCGAACTGCTCGAAGAGCTTGCGGTAATCAGACACGGCGGCCGAACCCCACGGATCAAGCGCAACGTCCTCGACGCCGCCGTCGGTGACGGCTTCCTCCGACTCGACACCGTGCTCGCTCGTGGAGTGGTCCGCAGATTCGCGTGTCATCGATTACGCGTATTTCTGCCGAGACGGGCAAAAAGCGTTCGCCTTCCGCCGTGGACTCGCCGTCGCTCCAACGTCACGGGTTTTTTGACCGTTCCGCTCGCTGTATGCCCATGGTCTCAAACGAGAGCGATACCTTCGAGCTGAACGGCGAGGTACCGATCCACCGACTCGGCTACGGCGCGATGCGCATCACGGGCGAGGACATCATCGGCCGCCCGGACGACGAGGAGGCGGCACACGAAGTCCTCCAACACGCCGTCGATCTCGGCGTCGATTTCATCGACACTGCGGACTCGTACGGCCCCGGCGTCAGCGAGCGACTCATCCGCGAGGCCCTCGATACCGACGAGGTCGTCGTCGCCACGAAGGCGGGGCTGCTCCGCAACCGCGAAGGCGAGTGGCTCCCCCACGGCGACCCCGATTACATCCGCAATCAGGCCCTGGTCAGCCGTGACCGCCTCGGCGTCGACTCCATCGATCTCTACCAGTTCCACCGTCCGGACCCGGACACGCCCTTCGAGGACAGCGTCGTGGCTTTCGCCGAGTGTAAAGACGAGGGACTGGTCGATCACGTCGGCCTCTCGAACGTCTCCGTCGACCAACTGGAGACCGCACGCGATCACGTCGAGGTCGCGACCGTCCAGAACCAGTACAACGTCGGCAACCGCGAGGACGAAGCCGTCCTCCAGGCCTGCGAGGAGTACGACATCGGATTCATGCCGTGGTTCCCGCTGGCGGCCGGCGACCTCGGCGGCGTCGAGGAGGTGCTCGAAGACGTCGCGGCCAACCACGACGCGACGCGGTACCAGATCGCACTGGCGTGGCTGCTCGAACACTCGGACGTGACGCTGCCGATTCCCGGCACCTCGAGCCTCGATCACCTCGAAGAGAACGTCGCCGCCTCGGGGATCGAACTCGAAGACGAGGAGTACACGCGCCTGACCGAGGCCGGCGCGCCGTAGGCCGCGACGGTAGCGTCGCTTTACACCGACGGGTCATCGGCTTCCTCGTCCCCTCGGTCGAGAAAGCCGTGGTACGGGCAGACGAACTCGTCGCGGATCAACTGTTCGTCGACGATGTGGAGGCCGAGATTGTCGATCTCTGCGCTGATCCGGTTGAGGTCGTCGTGGCTCTTCCCGATAGCGTTGACGTAGACGTTTCGCTCGCCGGTCATGATCTCCCGAACCGCGGTCACGCCGCGTATCTTCCGCGCCCGATTCGCCAGTTCGTCCCGCTCGGGAACGGGCGCCGTACAGATGATCTTCGTGTACAGCGGATAGCCCGCCAGGTCGTAATCGATGTCGACGTGATACCCGCGGATGATCCCGCTCCGTTCGAGTTTGTCGATCCGCGTCCGGATCGTACTCGGCGAGAGATCGAGTTTCTCGGCGATATCGCTCGAAGACGTTCCCCGGGCGTCCTGCTGGAGATAGTAGAGGATGTGCCTATCGATCTCGTCGAGTTGTTCCTCGTGCATCTCTCCGTGAGTTCTGAGAGGCCGCTATTCAGTCTTGTCCCGGGCGTTCGCTGCCGACCGGACGGTTCCCGAGACGACCGTGGGGCTCTGTACCGCAGCTGTTTTGACGATAACTGTATATAATGATCTTTATTTCGTCGAACCGTGGACAAAATCCGCTAGTTTATACGGTTCCGTCACCAACATCCGAGTAGTTCCGCTGAACTCGACAGTTCCCCCGGGGGTGTCGGGCGAAGCGATCGGTGCCCGAGACAGACCGGCGGCCACACACCCCCCGATGCAGCAGTACTCGACAGTATGAAAGAGCTAGAACGTGACCTCGGCCTTCCGTCGGTGCTCGCAATTAGTATCGGTGCGATGGTCGGCAGCGGCATCTTTATTCTGCCCGGCCTGGCGATGAAGATGGCCGGCCCGGCAGTCGTCTTCGCGTACTTCCTCGCGGCGGTGTTGGTGTTGCCGGCCGCACTGAGTAAATCCGAGATGGCGACGGCGATGCCCGAAGCGGGCGGCACGTACCTGTACATCGAGCGCGCGATGGGGCCCCTGTTCGGGACCATCGCGGGCGTCGGGACGTGGTTTTCGCTCACGTTCAAGGGCGCGCTCGCGCTGGTCGGTGGCGCTCCCTATCTGGTGTTGCTGTTGGATCTGCCGGTCACCCCGCTGGCGATTGGCGTCGCGGTGCTGTTGATCGTGCTCAACGTCGTCGGCGCGAAACAGACCGGACAGATGCAGGTCGCCATCGTCGGGATCATGCTCGCGGTCCTGCTCTGGTTCATCGTCGGCGGCGCGCCGACAGTCGAGACCGCCCGCTTCGACGGCTTTTTCGACAGCGGAATCGACGGCATTCTCGGCGCGACCGGCTTCGTTTTCGTCTCCTACGCGGGGGTCACGAAGGTCGCGAGCGTCGCCGAGGAGGTCGAGAACCCGGGCCGAAACCTCCCGCTCGGCATCCTCGGTTCGCTCGTCATCACCGCCGGTATCTACGTCGCCATCGTGACCGTGATGGTCGGCGTCGCCGACAAGGCGTCGCTCACCACGACGGAGACGCCGATGCAGGTCGCGGCCGGCAACGCCTTACCCGCCTTCGGCGTTCTCGCAGTCATCGCCGCGGCCCTGCTCGCGCTGATCAGCACCGCGAACGCGGGTATTCTCTCCTCCTCGCGGTACCCGTTTGCGATGAGCAGAGACGGCCTCGCGCCGGATCTGTTCGAGACGATCAGCGACCGGTTCGAGACGCCGGTCAACGCGATTACGATCACCGGTCTGGTCCTGCTCGTGCTCATCGCGTTCGTTCCCATCGAGGACATCGCCAAACTCGCCAGCGCGTTCAAGATCCTCGTCTTCATCCTGATCAACGTCGCGCTGATCGCCTTCCGACAGGGATCGATCGAGAGCTACGACCCGAGTTTCGAGTCGCCGCTGTACCCCCTGCCACAGGTGGTCGGGATCGTCGGCGGGATCGTTCTGCTTCGGTACATCGGATTCGTTCCGCTGGTCGGCGCCGTCGTCATCACGGCCGGATCGATGGTGTGGTACTACCTGTTCGTCTACCGCCGGGGCGGGGTCAATCGCGAGGGGGCGATGACCGACGCTCTCCGGCGGAGCGTCGGCCGGGATGTCGTCGAACAGACCGAATCCGAGGTCGACACCGACGGGCACGAGGTGCTCGTGGCGGTCACCGACCAGACCCCGCCAGCGGTCGAGCAGTCGCTGATCGACCTCGCGACCGATCTGGCACGAACCCGCGAGGGCGGTGTCCGCGTCGCACAGTTCGACGAGGTACCGGACCAGACGCCGCTCCCGCAGTCGGCGGATACGCTCACCGAGGCCGATCAGGCCTTCGAGACGCGGTTGGCTGACCGGGCGACCGACTCCGAGATCCCGATCCGCTACGGCGAGGTCGTCAGCCACGACACCCGACACGCCGTCGTCAACTACGCCTCCGAGGTCGGTGCCGACACGCTTCTCATCGACCGCTCGACGGGATCGGATACGCTTCTCGGTAGCGACTCCGACTGGATCGAACGCCACGCCCCGTGTGACGTGATCGAGGTCTCCGGCCTCGACCACGAGACTGTCCGGCGAATCGCCGTCGTCACCGACGAGGGCCCGTTCGATCCCTCGAAGGTCGGACTGGCCGACGCGCTGGCGAGTGCCGTCGACGCGACCATCACGTTTTATTTCCCCGTCGGCGTGGATCCGGCCGAGAGCCGCCGGAACACGACCGCGGATTATCTCACGGAGCTAGCCGAGCTCTGTGAGGCTCCGGTCGAGACCGAAATCGTCGAAGCCGACTCCGACAGCGCAATCGCACGCGCGACCGAACAGTCCGACGTGCTCATCGTCAGCGGCGTCCAGCGAAACCTCACCGAGCGACTGTTCAGCCGCGGTTCGGACATCATCACGACCGGACGAAAACACGCCACGCTGGTCGTCTACGGCGCCAACAAGCCGGGGCGACTCCGGCGGGCAGTCGAACAGCGATTGTTCTGAGCGACCGGGGCTCACTCACTCGATCCGCGTCTCGTGGAGATGCCGCCACTCGGCGGGCGCTCGTCCCCCGTCTGCCGCCGGCCGAACACGCCGTGCTGTGTCGACCTGTCGTGTCTCTCGCCCTCAGACTCCTCGTAGCGAACCAGCGCCCGCTCTTCCCCGCGTTCGATCATCTCGACGTTTCCGATCTCGATATCGAACTCGCCGGGGTCGTACTGTCCCTCGCTCTCTCGAACTCCCTCCAGTCCGGTCGATCGGTCCGCGACGAACCCACTTGGTCGTACCAAGCTAAACTCGGGGTGGAGCGCACTCTCGACGCGCTCGAAATCCTCCCGCTTTGTGGTGTAGTCGCCGGCGACAAAATCGTGAAGCTCCCGAATCTCGCGCTCGCAGTCAGCGGTCGCGGTCATACGGCCGCTACGTCCGTCGGACAGCCGTTACCACGGTTCGTCTTTGACGCCGATAACGTAGGCGATGGCGTTGGTGAGCACGTGCAAAAGCGGCGTCACGACGAGGATAATCCCGAGTACGGTGGCCGAGAAGGCGTCGAGAAACCAGTTCGGCGCGGCGAGCAGCGCGAGCGCGAGCGCTCCGACGACGAAATCCAACTGGTCGACCCCGGGGAACGGCGCACCGCGCTCGCGGCCGCTTCGGCGTTTCAGAAACGAGGCGCCGATGTCACCGAGCATCGCCCCCAGCGGGAGCGCGACGAGCACCGACAGCGGGAACGCCGGGAGCGTCACACCGAGCAGTTCGGCGGCGCTGGCGTTCAGTCGGTTGAGCGCGACCGCCACGAGCGCGCCGGCCGTCGTGCCGACCGCGGTACCGCGCCAGGTCTTGCCGTCACCGAGCAGTCGTCGGCCGCCGAGCGACCGGCCGCCGTCGATCGGTCGGCCGCCGCCGGCGAGCACTGCCGCATTGTTCGGGATGTACGCGGGCAGCATGAGCCAAATCGCCGTCACGAGCGAAGCGAAGAGATCCATACCCGAGTGCAGACAGGGGGCGCGTTTAGTTGTCACGGAGAACAAAAGCAAGAACTCATTAGCCAGCCGCAATGATAAGACGATAATGGCCTCCTGGAAGCGCGATTTTGCGAGCGGACTCATCATTCTCGTGCCCCTGCTGGTCACCGTCGTCGTCCTCGCGTGGATCTACAACCGCCTCACACAGGTCCCGATCCCCGTCGACAACGACCCGACGCGGGCGTTGCTCTCCATCATCATCTTCATCCTGCTCGTGTTCTCTGTCGGGTACCTGATGCGGACCGCGGTCGGGTCCGTCCTCGAACGGGCCCTCGACGACCTTATCAATCAGTTGCCCGGGCTGCGAGTCATCTACAACGCCTCGAAGATGGCGGTCGAAACCGCCCTCTCGGGCACGGGTGATCTGCAAGCGCCAGTCCGCCTGGAAGTCTGGGACGGACTTCGGATGACTGCGTTCAAGACCGGAAAAACGACCACAGATGGACGGGACATTCTCTTTTTACCGACGGCCCCGAACATCACGTCAGGATTCGTCATCGAGGTCGAAGAGGACCGGTACGAGGAAATCGACGACTCGGTCGAACGCGCCCTGACGCGGATCCTGAGCGCCGGATTCGGCGAGCAGAACGACGAGCGCGGCCAGCGCTCGGTCAGGGACATCCTCGACGTCGGCGGCGAGTCGCCGGCCGAACGGGCCGCCAGCAACGCCACCCTCGACAGCATCGAGGAGACGGCCGCCGAGAGGGGCGCTGGCGACGACACCGCCCAACCCGGCGACTCCGCGGAGGCCGGCGGCGACGCCTGACCGCAGGAGGACCGACGACGTTAATCCGCTGAGTTCCCTCCTCTCTCGTTGCCCGACGACGCGCCGTTCCAATTTTGGGATGTGTAACGGATGCGTTATGCTTAAGGGGAGCGCATCCCCAGGTCATAGTATGGCAGAGACACAGCAGGCCCTCGGAAGCGACGAGGTCACGACGCTGAAGGAGCTGGCGCTGGCCGGCGCGCTGGACGGGGAGGAGAAACTCTCCTGTTCGGCGCTCGCGGATCGACTGGACGCCTCGAACCAGACCGCATCCCGTCGGCTCCAGCAACTCGACGAAGCCGGCCACATCGACAGAGAAATCGTCGGCGACGGCCAGTGGATCGAGATCACCGCCACGGGCGAACAGCGCCTGCAGGCGGAGTACGCGAGCTATCAGCAGATCTTCGAGGGCGAGCAGACCGTCGACCTCCACGGGACCGTCACAAGCGGTATGGGCGAGGGTCGACACTACATCAGCCTCTCCGGCTACATGGAGCAGTTCCGCGAGCGCCTCGGCTACGAACCGTTCGCCGGGACGCTGAACGTCGATCTGACCGGCGACAGCATTCGCTCGCGCGCTCGCCTGGACGCCTTCGAACCGATCACCATCGAGGGCTGGGAGTCGGACGAGCGGACCTACGGCCCCGCCTACTGCTACCCGGCGACGATCACCCTCGACGGTGCCGAGTACGAGGAGGCACACGTCATCTCGCCGGAGCGCACCCACCACGACGACGACCATCTCGAGATCATCGCGCCGGACGAACTGCGGACCGAACTCGGTCTCGAAGACGGAACGGAGGTGACCGTCTCTGTCTCACAGCAGTGACGCCACGGCGGTCGCGAGCGGTGTCGAGGCCGCAATCGAGGCCTTCCGGCGCGGCGAGCCGGTCTGTATCCACGACGCCGCCGACCGCGAGGGCGAGACCGATCTGATCTACCCGGCCGGCGCGGTCACGCCCGAGGCGGTCGCTCGCCTGCGCAACGACGCCGGCGGGCTGATCTGTGTCGCGCTCGGAGACGCCGTCGCGGAGGCCTTCGATCTCCCCTTCCTCCAGTCCGAACTCGATCACCCGACGGCGGCCGACCACGACCTCGCGTACGACGACCGCTCGTCGTTCTCGCTGCCCGTCAATCACCGCGACACACGCACGGGCATCACCGACGAGGACCGTTCGCTTACCATCCGCGAACTCGCCCGGGCCGCCGAGACGCCCGAACGGGTCGATTTCGCCGCCGAGTTCCGCTCGCCGGGCCACGTCCACATCCTCCGGGGCGCGCCGAACCTGCTCGCGGATCGACAGGGCCACACCGAACTCGGGCTGGCGCTCGCCGAACTCGCGGGCGTCGCCCCCGCCGTCGTGGTCTGTGAGATGCTGGACGACCACACCAACGAGGCGATGACGCCCGGAGACGCCGCCGCCTACGCCGACTCCCACGGGATCCCGTACATCGAAGGCTCCGCGCTGGTCGAGCGGGCGAACTCGCTCTGATCGACGGCTTTTTATTCGGCTGATCCACCGGAACGCGACCCCGCGGCCCACCCTCGCTCAACGAATCGTGAAGCTACTTAACGATGGGGACAGAGTATGGGCGTATGAGCTTCGACGAGATGGATGTCGACACCATCTGGATGGACGGTGAGTTCATGCCGTGGGACGACGCGGAGATTCACGTCCTCTCACACGGCCTGCACTACGGGACCGGCGTCTTCGAGGGGGTGCGCTGTTACGACACCGAGAAGGGTCCGGCGATTTTCCGCTGGGAGGACCATCTCGACCGCTTTTACGAGTCCGCCAAGCCGTACGAACTGGAGATCCCCTTCGACAGAGACGAACTGACGGAGGCGACAATCGAGTTGATCCAGCGCCAGGAACTGGACTCCTGTTACATCCGCCCCATCGCCTTCTACGGCTACGAGATGCTCGGGCTGAACCCCTCCGACTGCCCCGAACGGGTCGCCATCGCCGCCTGGCCGTGGGGCGCGTATCTCGGCGAGGAGGCGCTCAAGGAAGGCGTCGACGTAGCCGTCTCCTCCTGGCGGAAACACTCCTCCAGCCAGATTCCGACCAACTCCAAGACGACCGGCGCCTACGTCAACAGCGTGCTGGCTTCCCTGGAGGCGAAACGCAACGACTACGTCGAGGGAATCGTCCTCAACAAGGAGGGCAACGTCGCCGAGGGTCCCGGCGAGAACATCTTCCTCGTCCGCGACGGCGAAATCTACACGACCGGCCTCGCGGAGAGCATCCTCAACGGCATCACCCGCCAGTCGGTCATCACCGTCGCCGAGGATCTGGGCTACACCGTCCACGACGACGCGACCATCTCCCGCGGCGAACTCTACACCGCCGACGAACTGTTCTTCACCGGCACGGCGGCCGAGGTGACCCCGATCAAATCCGTCGACGACAAACAGATCGGCTCCGGCAGTAAGGGTCCCGTGACCGACGAACTCCAGACGAAGTTCTTCGAGATCGTCGAGGAACAGCCGGCCGAGTACAGCGAGTGGTTCACGCCCATCGAATAGCTACTTCTCGCGGCGCTCCCGTTCGTCCGACGCGCGGTCGAGACGCTGTGTTCCGTCCCGGAAGACGCCTTGCAGCGTCCGCGCCTCCCGCGGCGTCAGTTGCGCCCGGCCGAGCACGCGGCGGAACATCCGCTCGGTTTTCGCCCGCTTCTCCTCGGGGTGGCCGACGGCATCGAGATACTCGCCGAAGTACTCCTGGACGCGCTCGACTTCCGATTTCTCGGCGAGTTCGTGGATCTGGTCGGGGTGTTGGGTCCGCTCGACGGTCACCTGCCGGAGTTCGTAGAAGACGATCGTGGCGGCCTGTGCGAGGTTCAGGACCGGATACGAGTCGTCGGCGGGGATCGAACAGATCACGTCGAGCGCCGCGAGTTCGTCGTTCGTCAGTCCGACCCGCTCGCGGCCGAAGACGACGGCCACGTCGCCGTCGACTCCCGCCAGGTGATCCGGCAGGTCGGCGGCGGTCACCGCGGGGTAGCGAACGTGATTCGCCGGGTCCTCGTTCGTCGTCGCGGTGCAGGCGACGGTGTGATACCGCTCGGCCAACTGCTCGAAGGTGAGTTCGGTCGCGTTCGGCAGGATGTCCTCGCGGGCCTGTCCGGCGAAGCCGTAGGCCTCCCCGTCGGGGTCGAGTTCCGGCGGATCGACCAGCAGTAGCTCCGACAGCCCGAAGTTTTTCATCGAGCGGGCGATCGACCCGACGTTGCCCGGCGTCTCCGCGTCGACGACGGCAACGGCGATCTCCGGTCCGGCGCGCTGGTCGCTGGCCATGCTTGGATCTGCTACGGGGACAGGTGAAATAAGCGGTCGGAAACGGATCGATGTCGGGAAGGTTCTCGCCCGATCTGGTATACCGACAGACACCCTGCTGGCACCGCTACCAGCCAACGTGCGAGACTCAAAGGACGAATACAACAATCCGATTGCGCCTGTTCCAAGCAATCTACCTGGGTTAGCCGATTAGTAGACCTGCGTATTGACCGCTGAGGATCTTGGCAGCGTTCGTATGTTTTGTGAAGGCCGTGTAAGATGGAGTGCGCCAGTCTTGCACGGCATTCTTCTCAAATATCGGGTGAGAAAACCGGTCAGTACAGGTGTCATGCATATTATCTCAAGGAATATATTCGGGGTCCGATACCAACCTGTGTGAACTTATTTCAGTCGAGTGTTTCCACCGTCAGTCGACAGGGAATCGTCCTCAGTCTCGCCCGTCGATGGTCCACTCCGAATAACGATGTATAGGATCAGGGCCGCGATCAAGAAATCGAACGTGTGCTCGATGAGATGATGAAGTACCATTGGTGTGTATCCCATCACGGTTCCAGCACCGATGACCGAACGCATAAACAGCGCTCCGACCGCCACCGCGATCAGCAAATACCGTCTTGACTGCCGCTGACGGTAAGCGAACAGCGCTATCACAAATAAGAGTCCAGTCCCGAGGCTGGCCAGTAGTATGATCCCAAGGAGAAGCGGTGAGGCTTCACCTGCCCACCCGTGGTGCGCATACAACAGTGTAACGACCCTGTCCGCTGGGATCATCGTACGCTTCGTTGTTGCTCTGCCGTTATGAATGTCGAGGTACGCTACTCGAAATCAAGCGATTCGACGCTCTCCAACACAAACCGAATCGCGTAGTTTAGATATCCTAAGAGCATAGCTGTAGGTAGGTGACTAACCAGTGACCAATACACGGTCGCGCATCCGCGACTGCATTAGCCGAAACCCCGGGATCCATTTCAACGATATCACCCGGGAACTCGACATTGCGACCGGTCAGACACAGTACCACCTCCGGAAGCTCACCCGAGCAGGTCACTTAGACAAGGAATCTATTGCAGGCCGCACGCACTACTATCCGCCCACGTATTCCGCATGGGAGCGAGAAGTGATTGCGCTGCTTCGCCGAGAAACGACACGCGAACTCGTATTGTTTCTGTTGCGCAACGACGCGACACCACCAGAAGAACTCGCAGCGCAACTCGACCTCGCACGGAGTACTGTCGAGTGGCATCTCTCACGACTTACAGAACATGATATCGTCCGCAAAGAGCCGATGGATGCCGACGACACCCGGATTGTCGTCACGCTCCCGGAGAAGGAAGCAATCTATCGACTGCTCAGAGAGATCGAACCGCACCTGCTTGATCGTCTTGTCGACCGGTTCTCGCGGCTCACTGACGATCTTCTTGATGAGTAATCACGCTTTTCTGGTTTTTCGAGACGAATACCAGATTTGGTTTGATGCCGAAGTGCAAACGTTTTGCTGATGAACCGACGAACAGTCCTCCAGACCTCCGCTGCAGTCGGCGTCGCCTCGGTAGCTGGTTGTTTGGGTGCGAGTGGCTCGAACGCTGAGGACCGACCCGATCCAGTCGATCTCTCAGGGACGAAATTCGACTACCAGGGTGGGATGGAGATCGGGACTCACGGCGGACCGAACGGTCAGATCTTCTACCGTGACAACCAGCCCAAGCCAGTCGCAGGCGCCGCGAGCCTGCGACTCACCCACGAGGGCCACGGTGATGAGGGTAGCGAATCCGGTGACCAGGCGAATCTAGCGTGGTTTCACACACTAGTCCACGGACTCTTTCCGTACCACTTTGAACGGCTGGATCGTGGCTGGGATGCTCAGGTGATCTACGTCACAGATTACAGTACCGTCGAGTGGGAACTCCCCGAGGACAGTTCTCGGCCGACCATGCCGTCGCCGACGGGTGCAGAGACTTTCGCCGACGCGGAAACGCTCTATTATGTGGGTGAGAGCACCGTGATGGGCGGGATGGGGCCCGCACTGCACCCGTTCTCCGAGGAGTCCGATGCTCGCTCCTTCGCAGAGCAGTACGACGGGACGGTTTACGAGTTCGGCGATATCGACCGAACGCTGATCGACGGTCTGCGGCGGGGCGCCGGCATGAACTCCTAACTCGATTCGGGAGACACACCAACGAAGCTAAATTCGGCTATATCTCAACTCTCTTTCGTGACCTCGATGTTCGGCTCGGCAATCGACAGAGCCATTCCGCTACGACTGGTCGGCATCGTGGGTTTTGTACTCGTCACCCTCTCAGTTGGCGTGTTTGTTATTGGCGCGGAGGGGACGGCTCCGGAACCAGTTCCGTTCGACGAGACGGTTGAGACGGGGATGGCTGCGGAAAACGAGCAGACGCTACGGGCGGCGGACGCAACCCTCCCCAAAGCCGAGGTCTTTCACTCGCAGTATCAGTTTGTTGTTGGCTACCGCGGCGTCGGATACATGATCGACGAATTACAGCAGTCGGGCCACACCCAGCAGTTTGGCCAACCCGTTGCGATCTACGTCTCCGATTATGCAGGAACGGACCCAACGCTGACGGAGGAAAGGTATCCGCAGACTGAAACTGAAGTCGACTGGGTCCGCGCTCGGGATGCGACATTCGTCGTCGACAGCGCGGCCCGGACCCCAGCTGGCGATGCGATTATTCCGTTCAGTTCGACCGGAGATGCTGCACAGTTCGCCGAGCAGCACGGCGGTGACCTGCTCGATTGGGAGGAACTCCGGAGCAAGAACATTGATCTCGATCACGCTGGCCTCGTCCGTGAGGGTGTCGAGACGAAACAAGCGAGTGCAAATGACAGCGTCGCTGCCGCCGAACCTCTGATCAACCGCTCAACGTCGGTTATCGTCGGTGAGGGCGCCCCGACGATCCAGGCGGCGATCGACGCCACAACCCCAGGAACAACGATCCGCGTTCCCCCGGGGACGTACACGGAAACGCTTCAGGTCAACCGACCAGTGACTATCCGAGGCCACAACGCGACGATACGTGGCGACGGCAACGGGTCCGTTATCACGATTGCCAGCGATGATGTTACACTCAGCGGACTCAGTATCGAGGGTGTCGGCCAATCGACCGA
Source organism: Halovenus carboxidivorans (assembly GCF_009831575.1). Classification (GTDB taxonomy): domain Archaea; phylum Halobacteriota; class Halobacteria; order Halobacteriales; family Haloarculaceae; genus Halovenus; species Halovenus carboxidivorans. The sequence goes on from NZ_WUUT01000003.1 coordinate 47,155, forward strand.
ACCCGAGGAGGGTGAAGTTAATACCCAGCAGTGGGATTCGTTCGTCGAGTCCGGATACGGCCACAGCGACGCAGCCATCGAGGCAGAAAACGTCTCCAATCTGTTCGTCCACGAAGTCAGTATCACGACTCCGACCAGCGGCATTGTACTCCGTGATGTCAACGGTACTGTCGTCGATGGAATCTCCGTTGTTGGGTCCGAGGACCACAGAGATGGGTTCATGGGTGTTCTCTCGATCCGGTCACCGGTCGTCGTCCAGCATAGCACCTTCGAGGACGGCCGTGATGGGGTGTATCTCCACCGGGCCGATGGGTCAGTGGTCCGGGACAACCGTTTTGTCTCGAACCGATACGGCATCCATCTGATGTACACCTCCGACGCGCTGCTGGCCGACAACGTCGCCCGACGGGAGGCCTTCGCTGGAATCACGATTATGACTGAACCCGCCAGCAATGCCGTCGTCGGAAACGACGTTCGAAACTCAACTTCTGGACTCGATATTAGTGGCACACACACGTACGTTGGGGAGAATATCATCGCTAACAACGACCGCGCCATCTTGGGCGGCACCGACCAATCGCTGTACGAACGTAACGTTCTCTACGGCAACGAACTCGGCTTCCGAACCGGAACAATCCGCCCTTCGAACCGGGTCGTGAGAAATGACTTTGTCGACAACGAGCAATCGGTACAGGTCGGCTCTGGGCCCCTTCGGATCTGGACACACGACAGCAACGGCAACTACTGGTCGAAGCGACCGACAGCGTTCAGCGACGGTTTGTACTCCCCGACAGCCCGGCTTGATTCCAACCTTCGAGAGCCGGGAGTCGGCGCACTCTCCCGATCACCGGCAGCGACGATACTCGAAACCGTCAGAGAAACAGTGGCTGGCTCCCGGGAGAGCCAGGTTGTCGATACCGCGCCACGCTCAGAGCCCGTTCGCCCACAGACAATCACAGCACTTGAAGAAACTCATGACGACTAACCAGACAACAGCATCCCGTTCGAACGGTGCCTCAGACGACGAGACTGCTCTCGTTGCCGATGGAGTTACGCGAGAGTTTGGCTCGGTGACCGTCGTTAAAGATGTCTCGCTGACAGTCCGCCGCGGCGAACTTCACGCCCTGATCGGCCCAAACGGTTCTGGAAAAACAACTCTGTTAGAACTGCTAGCTGGCATCCGACAACCGACCACTGGAACAGTTCGCGTTGAAGCCGAGACACAGCCCCGCACAATCGGGTATCTCCCGCAGCGCCCCGAGTTCCGGCCGTCGTTTACTGCCCTTGAGACGCTCACATTCTACGCGTCATTGGTCGATGACGACCCCGAGGCCCTACTCTCACGCGTTGGGCTGAGCGATGCGGCCAACCGTCGTGTCGAGGACCTCTCTGGCGGGATGACTCGACTGTTGGCGCTGGGGCAAGCACTGGCCGGTGATCCCCCGATCGTGTTGCTCGACGAACCGGGAAGCGGTCTCGATCCGGGAATGCGCGCGCGAATGATCGACATCGCCCGGTCGCTGGCAGCGGAGGGTGCTGCTGTCCTCTACAGCACTCACGACCTCGCGCTCGCTGAACAGCACTGCGACCGGATCAGCCTCGTTGACGCCGGTCACGTTGTCGAGACAGCGCCACCGGAGGCGCTGCTCACAGACCACGACACGACGACCCTCAGGGGTGTCTTCGAGGGAGTGGCGGGCGGATCGGACGACGCTGTCACTGTACTGGGGGCCGACCGATGACCGACACTCCTGCAGTGTCGCCGGCACAGTCGGTACAGTCAGTTGCGGTCCGCGAACTGTTCACCGTCGGTCGTGCTCGAAGTCTGCTAGCGCTGTTCGCGGGACTGGTGGCAGTCGTGGTCGGCATCGGTGTTCTCGGCGGCGCACCGCGATACCTCCCGACTGTCGCAGATCTGCTCTTACCAATGGAGTTGCTCGTCCCAACGGTCGCGTTCGCCCTTGGCTATCGGCCGATTGCCTCCGACGCAGAACGTGGTGAGTTGGCTGTGCTCAAAACGTACCCGCTCCGTGTTCGAGACTACGTCTTCGGCGTCTTTCTGGGCCGTGCGATCGCACTGGTGGTAATGCTCCTTGTGCCGCTGGTCTGCCTCGGCGGGTATCTTGCGGTGACCAGTACCGAGACACCCTCGTTACTCGCAACGCAGCAAGGCGCTGATTCGCCAATCATCTACGCCCGGTTTCTTCTGTTGACAGTTCTGTTCGGACTGACAATTCTCGCCCTCTCGCTTGCGGTGTCGGCGGTGGCCCGTTCGCGCCGGACGGCGCTCGTTCTCGCCGGTGCGGCGCTGCTCTTTGTTGTCGTGGTCGTCGATCTGTTGATTCTTCGTGGGTTCGCTGCCGGACGGATCGGCAGTGATCTGTTGTTGGTCGTCCTCGCGGTTTCGCCGACCAGCGCGTACCGTGGCCTCGTCTTCGAGACTGCTCTCGACACGCCAGGACTTGCTGTTGCACAGGCGTCGGTCCCGCTCAGCCTCGCTGGCCTCGTCCTCTGGCTAGTTGGTTCGCTACTCGTCACCGCCGCTGCACTCAGCCGCGAGTGAAGATCTCCAAACATCCACCTTTCTCAGTAGCTCTGTCGATACCCAATTCGGCAGACCGACACACGGTTCGTGAATTCAGTGTCGAGCAGTGACCGAACTGCAGGTGTTCGTTGAGTTCAACACGAACGCTGCTGGGGTTCGACAGAAGGCGATCTGCAGATCAGCAAAAGTTGTCTGTTTAATCATGAACTCAGTTCCGGCGTCTACAATTGCTTTATGACCCGTCTAACATTTGCGACGGGTATCAGAACTGATTCGATTCGAACGAGCTTGGCAACGGCTATTCTATTCGACAGCGAGAGTCACGTCGTTCATACCGCCCATGAGTCCGCCAAATGCCGTCTCGTAGCCTTCGTGTCGTGCGGTCTGTGGCTGGGTTGTTACCTGTAATGTGAGCTCGTCACCAGATTCAACGCTATCCACCACTGCACCGTAGTGGTAGTTTAGTTCTGGATCCAGGGTTCGGGTAAACTCACCATCATAGACTGTCTCGTCTCCCCGCAACAATGTGCCTTCTATACCCATCGCAGGGATGACCATCTGATTATATCGTGTCCGTGAGGAGACAGCGATGTACTGGCCATCTCCATCAATACCGGCTGGAGGCGATTCTATAACAGTGACGACAAACTGTGCATCGTTGCTCATTCCAGTGCCGATCACCCTCCCGGGAAGGGTACTCTCCGAGGGTGCACGTGAGTCTGGCATCATCTCCATCTCCCTCGGGTCGACAGCACCATTCGTTCCGGCCTCAGTATCGAAGCGTTCGAATGAAATCTCGTTTCGCTCCTGTTCACTGTACTCGAATGGAATGTCAGCAGTTGTCGGTTCAGAGAAACGATCCTGAAACGACCCAGTTCGTCGGGTTGTCATGGCACCAACATTCAGCCTGACCGTATACGCACCATCGCCGCTGAGACCAAAGTTCGCACCATAATGGAACCCCATTGGCTGTGAGAGCATCGGATAGATCGTTTCCTGTGACACCAGTGAGTCATCCTGGTAGATTTCAACAGACAGTCCAGTGTCGGGGAGGACAGTCCCCGTTTCAGGATCCCACACATTCGCCATCAAATGGATAGCGTCATCATCCTCGATCTCAGTGAGAGTAGTTGAGTCACCGTTGACGTTCCAGAATCGGTGAGCGTAACTGTACATAAGCCCGAAAGCGTAGTCGCCTTGCTCGGCTGTTCCTGACATCTTCATCCCCTCGATGTGGCTTGGAATGTAGATGCCATCAGGTCGGTTCTCAACAATAGATGGGACACCGCTAGATTGTGTCTGAGAATTGGACGGTTCATCGTCTGACCCAGCCGAGCCAAGACAGCCGGCAACTGCGGCTGACACCGTGAAAGCTGACGCAGTCTGAAGAAATCGACGGCGATCCATGTATCGTGGTTAGTCAAAGAGAGAAAGACAATTTTGGTATGTCCGTCGAATCGCGAATAAAACGCTGTCGTTAGGACGACGATTCGGGCTGAGGCATCGGTACCGATCGGTGTCGTCGCGGTGGAATGAGGAAATATCCACGACGGCGAACGAAAATATACTCCAGAATGCCATTATTGACGCGCTGGCGAATCGCCGGCGTGACCTGCGTCAAATCCGTGCCGTTCATCGCACGACGAACCTCCTCAAAATCAGAAACTCGACGCTGGAGAGACGGGAAATGAAGGCTCGCAACGCTCTGATCAGACCCGATATCGTCGGTCGATTCAAAATGGCGACGGAGGAGCTTTACATTCCCCTCTGCGTCTCGGTTCGCGCGGGCGGCCTTCTGTGCGTGACCGACTCGCCCATGCGTTTCCGCATCTGCTTCGATGTTGTCGACGAACTCATCAATACCACTGTTGTCTTCCAGGTTCGACCCAATTCCCTCAACAAGATCGTTCTCAGCATGCCCCGGACTGAACATCTCCATCACGCGCTCATCGAAGGACTGTTCTTCGTACCAGTCATCAAGACGCTGGCGGAGATTTGAGAGTGCCATCGTCGTACCCCCCGAAAACGGGCCTTCTTCTATTGTGACGTAGTCTTCAGTCGCCTGGTTTCCTTTGAAGCCGGCCTCAAATCCCATGAACAGTGGTGAGTCTTCCGGAACTGGATTTGAATCGGGGATGCCTTCAGCGTCTTGGCGCTCGGCAGGAAGTCCAGCGCCAACGAACCCGGTTCGGCGTGAGTCAATCGTTGCCACGTCGGTTAGTTGGGCTTCAACGGACTCGCCATTTGCCGTGTCACGTTCGCCACGGAGTGCCTGCTCAGCTTCAAGGACAACATCGGCACGGTCGCTTGCGAGGTGGAGTACTGCATCTTGGGTATCGAATGTCGGGGACTCAAACGGGGAGAGGGCCCTCGGTTGTGGGAGTGTCACCTGCTCAGGAAGTGATTGGTCGAACCGCTCAAAGTACGACGCCGAGTAGGCGATCGTATGCAACAATCCCTCGTTACTCCACTCGTAGCCTCTATCCAATACAGTCAGAGATTCCTCAAGTGTTGATCGGGTTTCGGGAGACGGTCGGCCCTCTTCGTCGAAGTTGACATAGAGCAGGATCTGATGCTTTGGGAGCTGTGAATTATCGTACTTATCATGTCTGATATACTCACGCCAAGCGTGTTGACGCGGTGGCTTGGCGGCTGGATCACCGGATGGGATTGGCTCAGAGCCGCCATTGTTCAGACAGGCGCTCAGTGCACTCGCACCGCCAATCGCCACAGCTGTTTTGAGAATTTGTCTGCGTGACGGATTGCCATCAAACGAGTCCATTGATATCCTAACTATGAGAGCCAACAGCAAGCAATATTTTGGTCCAGTTCTCGAATAGGCAAATTGATTTTTCATTCAATACGTCCTAAGCACTCAGTGCAGAGGGCTCAATCTACCAGTACTCGACTGAATAGGTGGAAATTCACATATGAAGAAAGAGCCAGACCAACAATAACCCCAACCCCACCAATTAGCCAATATAATTTGCTAATTATGGTCATACTCACCAGTATAGCAACACCAAGAAGGGTGACCTGAGTTAGCACACCTAATGATAGTTGGTACCCATATTAAAAACTCAGCTTTGGGAATTTTCACGCAATTACTAGAAAACTGAGCGGTTATAAATGATTGTTTGACACGCTAAACAAGTACCGTTGTGGACCGTTGGCCGCCGATGGTGCGGGGGCGGCAGCCTGGGCAGCCCTGAGTACCTGATCCTGAGCTTCCTTCTATTCCGAGCCGGCTCCCGAGCTGTTAGTACTTGTAGTTGGGGACTGGAAATCGGAGCTGCGTTGTCGCTGTTCTTTGATCGCGTTTCGTGGCTCGGAACTCTCCCCAGCATCCCAATTATGATTGTTCTAACACGCATGGTCCCGAGTCGACTCGTTGACCTCAGTGTCGTTATGACAACCGAAGAAAGTGAGAACTCATGGTCGGGTGGCATCAGGACGACACGCACACTGATCTCGGGAAGTGCCACTTCCAAATCGACACCCAGGGAGAAACGGTTCAACGAGAGACGGCGACGTTTCTTGATTCGCATCCGTTGAACGTGTTCGACCAGCGAATCGACGATTTTGTGTACATCCTCACCGCACTAACGTGGGAAAATACCATCCCAGAAGTCCCCCAATGAGCGATTCGGTGATCGGCGGTACCCCCCGAATCGACTGACTGTTTCGCCCCTCCTCTCGTTCTGGTTTTCAAATTGCAATTGGGGTGAGGGTGGCCTCACAGTATATGATCCCCGGTACTGGCGTCGGTTGCATCATATTTGCCGGTTGCTCACGGGCTTGCCCCAGACCGTAGTTTTGATCGCTATTTGTTGTCGGCTCAAGCTGTGTATGTAGTAATTCGTTTGTTTCTGGATCGACGGCAGCGTACAGCCAGTATTGTTCATCATCGAGTTGGATCACGGTCTCGTCGACGGCAACGTGATTCGGATTGTGTCCATTTGTGGGCTGTAAATCAGCCTTGTGAACCCAATTATGGACGGTGGATCGTGCGCGTTGAACACCAAATATTTCGAGAATTGAAACAGTATTAGATAATGATAAGCCAGCAAGATGGAGTTGAATACTGAGCTTCATCAACAGTCGTGGTGTTGCTTCTCGCTCCACAAAATCTAAGTCACACTGGGCGATACTACCGCTGAGGCGTGTGTTTTCGGGCATGGACACTTTGAAAACACTACGCCTCACTCTTCAATCCTTATCTGAACACCGCCGTTGAAATCAGTCGGCGTACATAGGTACAGGAGAGGGTGTTGGCACGCGTCGTACCCGATGTTGCTGGCTTGGATTGCATTCTATTTAGGCACATACTGCGGATAGCACACCAGTCGTCTCTGGATTCTATCAAGACGTGCCGTGCAAGATGGACGGCGCATATCTTGCACGGCTGAATGAACAGGGAGTGTCTCTTTGCCGGAGGGTTAGTCGGATCCGGCGACGGGGAGTGGCACGCTCTTGACGACGTGTAGATAAAGAATCGTTACGACAAGTCCGACAAGCACAAAACTTCCAACTGACACCAGAAGGCCGGCGAACGGGACCGGGAAGCCCCGAACAGCGAGCATTCCCAGCGCGACAAAGACGATACCTGCAAACAGTGCCTGCATCAGCGACGCGCCGTTCGCAGTCATGTCACGCCGTTCATCTGCCTATCGGATAAGTCCCCCTCCTCTCACGACGACGGGTACCGCTGTGCTGAATAGATACTCTGCATCTTGCAAGGCATTTCTGATATATTCCTGATATACAGTATTCCTCAGCGGTCACTGTCTCACCTGTATTGACCGCTCGATTCCCCTTGCTGTTCAAGAATCAAAGGATGCTGCATATTCGCCTTCCATCTTGCACGGCACATCCTGACAAAATCAAAAAGAACTGTTTCGTTATCTCCGGCACGAACCCCTGCGGAAAGCGGGGAGATTGAAGTGTGGCCCCTCCCTTGCTCGGGTATGGAACCCGACCTCACTCAATTGGACGAGTATCTCGACGAGGCCGGTGTCGACGGCTATCTCGTCGACGCCGACTCCGAAGACGCAGACCAGTACTACCTCTCCGGCTTCGACGCCCCCGACCCGTTCGTCACGCTGTACGACGGCGACGTACGACTGCTGTTCACCCGCAGTCTGGAGTACGGCCGCGCAAAGAAGGAGGCCCGAGCCGAGACGGTCGAGCGCGGGGCCGATTTCGGCTACGCCGAGAAGGCCCAGGAGTACGGCCCCCAGGAGGCCCGGAGTCGCGTCATCGCGGCGTTTCTCGACAGCCACGGCGTCGGCTCGGTCGCCACCCCACCCCGGTTTCCCCTCCAGACTGCCGACGGCCTGCGGGAGCAGGGCATCGAGGTGACGGCGGACGATTCGGGCGCAGTGACCGAGGTCCGGGCGACGAAGACCGACGAGGAAATCGAGTACATCCGCGAGGCTCAGCGCGCCAACGAGGCCGCGATGGCCCGCGCCGAGGAACTGATCAGTGCTGCCGAGACCAACGCCGACGGCGAACTCGTCCTCGACGGGGCGGTGTTGACCAGCGAGCGCGTCACCGAGGAGATCGAAGTCACGCTGTTGCGCCACGGCTGTGCGCTGGACGAGACCATCGTCGCCTGCGGCGCGGACGCCGCTGACCCACACGACCGCGGGAGCGGTCCGTTGCTCACCGACGAACCGATCATCATCGACATCTTCCCGCGCAACAAACGCTCGCGGTACCACGCCGACATGACGCGGACCTTCTGTCACGGCGACCCGAGCGAGGCCCTCCGGGAGTGGTTCGAGTTGACCGACCGCGCGCGCGAGGCCGCTATCGAGGCCGTCGAACCGGGCGTCGAAACCGACGTGGTCCACGGCGCCGCCTGTGACGTGTACGAGGACGCCGGCCTCCCGACGCTGCGAAGCGACCCGACGACCGAGACTGGCTTCATCCACAGCACCGGCCACGGCCTCGGCCTCGATGTCCACGAGATGCCGAGCGTCGCCGAGAGCGGCGAGACGCTGCAACCCGGCCACGTCATCACCATCGAACCGGGCCTGTACGACCCCGAGGTCGGCGGGGTCCGGATCGAGGATCTACTCGTCGTCACCGAAGACGGTTACGAGAATCTGACGGAGTACGACATCGAACTCGCGGTCGCCTGAGCGGGTGTGCGGACGGTTCTCATTGGCGGGATTACATCATGAACATTTATTATGGATGGGCGTCCATGTAGTGATACCATGATCGCGCTCGGGGTACGTGTACGTTGCCTTGCCCACCAGTAGACGACAGATCAGCCCGTTGACTATTTCGCCGACACACCACACCCAAATCATGAGCACAAAATCGACCCCGAACGCAGCAGAGATTCGCACCGACCGAACGACACTGACCGTCCGCAACGCGCCGCGAACCTTCGACCCGTACAACACGAACGACGCGCCGCGGATGTTCGCGGACAAGTGGCAGGATATCGAGAACTGAGCTTCTTTAGCCGGAGACGGTGACTGCTCCCGATTACTTTGCCAGAGCCGTCAGTCCCGACTGCCGGTGAGCCGTTCGAGATGTCCGTCGACGCGGTCCGCCAGGTCGACGTGTTCGTCGTTCTGCTCGGCGATGTCGCTGATGTTGTCCGTGATCTCCTCGGCGGCTTCGACGGTGTCGTTGATCATCGAGGCGACTTCCTCGGCGCTGGCCGCCTGATCGTCGGTCACCGTCGCGACCTGTTCGATCCCGTCCGCCGTCTCGTCGATCGCGGCGGTGACTCCCTCGATACTGCCCTGGACCTGACTGACGGTGTCCCTGCCGTCGTGAATCTGTTCGTTGACCGACCGAAGGCTGTTGACGGTCGCGTCGGTGTCCGCCTGGATCGACTGCACCATCTCCTCGATCCTGTCGGCGTGGGTCTGTGACTCGCCCGCAAGTTGTTTGATTTCGTCGGCGACGACCCCGAATCCCTCGCCGGCCTCGCCCGCCCGCGCGGCCTCGATAGAGGCGTTGAGCGCCAGCATGTTCGTCTGTTCGGCGATGTTGTCGATCATCTCGACGATCTCGTCGATCTCCTCGACCCGACTCTGGAGTTCTTGGATGTCGTCGACGACGCTGTCGGTCGCGTCGGCAATCTCGCCCATCGTCTCCTCGGCGTGGTTCGCGGCCTCGCTGCCGGTGCGTGCCTCCTCGACGGCGTCGGCGGCGGTGTTGCTCACGGAATCCGCCGTCGAGGCGATTTCTTCGACGGACGCGCTCATGTTGTTGATCTCGTTCGACACCTCCTGTAGCGACGACGCCTGCTGATCGGCGGCACCCGAAATCGAGTCCGCTCGGGCCGCGATGTTCTCCGTCGACGACCGGAGCCGCTGGCTGTCGTCGGCGATCTCGCTGACGATCTCCTCCAGTTCCGCCAGAGTGCCGTTCAGCGTCTCGACCACTCCCGTCACGTCGTCTTCGACGTGTTCGAGCGAGAGATCCGTCGCCCGAGCGGTGAGATCACCCTCCTCGACGGTCGCGAGCGTCTCGGTCAGTTCGTCGACGAGCGTCTTGAGATCCTGCTGCTTGCGCACGTCTTCGGTCCGGTCCTCGACGTACTCGACGACCCCGACGAACTCCTCGTCTTCGTACAGCGGCGCGGCACTGAACCGGATGTAGCGGGTGTTTCCGTCGGCGTCGTCGAACGTCGACTCGTCCTGGTACAGCTCGAAATCGACCCAGTCGACGCGTTCGACGTCGTAGGCGACGTGCGTCGGCGTCGGATCGGTCTCTGATCCGCCGTGCGTGTCGATGATTTTGTCCGCAAGCGTCTTCGCGCGGCGTCCGTCGTGATACCAGACCGTGCTGAGTTGGTCCGCGGCCTTGGCCTGGTCCTCGTCGCTGCCGGTCAGTTCCTCCATCCCCTCGTTCCAGACCAGCGCGTTCCCCTCGGCGTCGGTCACGAACATGGGGGCTTTGGTCAGATGGAGGATCTGATGGAAGTTCTTCGGGAACGCCTCGATCTGACGGGACGGGTCCGACTCGTCGGCTGTCGCAACCGGACCCTGATCGTCCGCCTCCGTCGACACCGGTCCACCGTCGCTCAGTGGGACGGCGTTCCCGTCGGATGAATCCGGTTCTGTCTCTGAGTCCGTCCCGTGTTCCCGCGTATCGGCCGTCCGCTGGGATTCACTCGTGTCGTTGCCACCGGTCCCGGGGAGCATACTGTACACGCCTTGCCACATCTCAGGTAACGCTCACCACTATCCCCTCATATATTCGTCCGTCGGATTATCTGCATTGATACTGCCAAAGAGAGTACGTCGTCCGAGACTGGAGACGCGCGCCGACCAAATCTCTCAGTACGACGGCAGCCGTGCCGACTGGTCCGACCCGTCGACGAACGGCAGGTGCTGTCCCTCGGCGGGCGACTCCTCACCGTCGATCCGAACGGTCAGGTTCGCCTCGCCAATCGACGCCGCAACGTCTCGGTCCAGTAGCGCGAGCGCGGCGGGCGTATCGAGCATCGGGCTCTCGCACGCCCGCGTGACCTCTCCGGCGGTCTCGTCGCCGGCGAAGACGGTCGCACCGGCCTCGGGGACGGCGTCGGTCGTCAGCCCGACCAGTCGCTTCGTCGCCTGGCCGCGGTTTTCGACCCGAGAGACGACCTCCTGGCCGACGAAACAGCCCTTCTCGAAGTCGACGGCGTTGCGGAGACCGAGGTTGTTCGGCACCTCGTCTTCCAGTTCTGTCTCGAACAGCGGCGTCCCGGCTTCGAGCGTGAGCGACTCCCAGGTCTGGTAGCCGAAGGGCGCGGCGTTCAGTCCCCGGTTTTCCAGCGTGTCGAAAACGTCTCGGGCGTCTTCGGCCCGACAGATCACCTCGTAGCCCTCCTCTCCGGTGAGCCCGTCCGTCCGGACGACGGTCACGCCGGCGTCGCCCATCGACCCCCGGACGAAGGTCAACTGCTCGTCGGGCGTCTGGACGTTGCAGACGCTCGCAATCTTCTCCGTCGCTTTCGCGCCGTGGACGCCGAAGACGGCGAACTCCTCGGTCGCGTCCTCTATGTCCACGTCCTGGATGAACGTCTTCTCCTGCCACTCGCTGGCGATTTCCGGTCCCTTCCCCGGCGGTAGTACGACGAGCAGGCGTTCGCCGGCGTTGTAGACGTACATCTCGGTCCGGATCCGCCCCTGGGGGTTCAACAGCAGGGCGTAGACGCCGCGTTCCTCCTCGCTCGGAACCTGGTTCGAGACGGCGTTGTCGACGTACTCGACGCGGTCGTCGCCGGTGACGACGACCACGTCGTAGGCGTGCTCGATGACGCCGACGACGTTACGGACCGCTCGGTGGGTCCTGGCCGGACGGCCGTACTCCGCGACGACGCGCCGGCCGCCGCGCTCGACGAACGTCGCCTCGTGGCCCTCGTGAACGGACGGAAGGATAGTCATACTTCGATGCAGGACGGCTGGAGAGTTAAGAAGCGCGTTCTACGCCGACCGCCGACGGACGCCGAGCAACGCCACCGCGATCAGCGCACCCAGCGCCGCGAACAGCCCGAAGCCGGGACCGATTGCATCGCCCCCCTCCGAACCGTTACCGTCGGTGCCGTCCGCACCGTCGCTGTCGGTGCCGTCCGTGCCGTCGCCGTCGGTGCCATCTTCACCATCTGTACCGTCTTCACCGTCCGTGCCATCCTCCCCGTCCGTGCCGTCCTCGCCGTCGGTGCCGTCCCCCTGGTTGGCGTCGACGCCCTGGAGCGTCACCGAATCTGTGAGTCCGCGGTACGAGGCGGTGATCGTGTTCTCGCCGGCCTGGGTGATGTTGAATACGACCTGTCCCTGCCCGTTCGTCTCGCCAACTGTCTCCCCGTTCAGTCCGACCGTCACCCCCTCCACGGGGTCACCGTACGCGTTCGTGATCGTCACCTGCGTCGGCTGTCCGACGACAATCGCATCCTGCAGTTGGTTGATGCTGATCGACGGAACCCGCTGTGTGGTGAGTGTGAGCGAGGCCGGTTCCTCCCCGAGATTCAGCGTTTCGGAGGTGTTGAGATATCCGTCGAGGGAGACGGAGACTTCGTACTGGGTGTTGACCCGCAGGATGCCCTCCGTTCGGCCGTTCTCTTCGGTCTGTATCTGTCTCGTACTCTCGTCGCTGTTGATCGTAATCTGTGCCCCTTCGAGGGGTCGTGGCTCCTGGAAGTAATCGTCGAAGACGGCAAACTCGACGTTGACACGGCTCCGTTCGAGTTCGATCGTCTCCGAGACCGAACTACTGTTTACGTTGACAGATTCCTCCGCGGTGATAAATCCCGACCGGAGGACATCGACGGTGTAGTTGCGCTGTTCCACGCCCGAGATCTCGGCCGTCCCGTCGGGTCCGGTGAAAGCGACATCGACGACGGTGTTCTGTCCCTGGAACAGCCGTATCCGGGCGTCGTTGACCGGCATCCCCTCGCTGTCGACGACGGAGAACTGGGCCTGGCCGCGTGGGGCCATCTCGATCCGCAAGACCCCGTCGATCTCGCTCGCGGTCCGGGTCACTGGCTGTCTGTTTCTGACGAACTCGCCGTCGGTATCGTTCACGGTGAACTCGACCTCGGTGTCCCTCGGTACGTCGAGTAACACCCGTCCGCTCGAGGTCGTCGTGTCGGTGCTGGTGCCGTTGTCCCACTCCGCGACCACCTCGATATCGGAGAGGGTCCTGCCAGAGCGGTCTTCGACGACGACCTCGACTTCGACGAGGTCCTGCTGTGCGACAGCCGCAGACTCGGTGGTCTCCGTGCCGGGGTCCGTATTCTCGGCGCTCACGGCGCCGGCGGCCCCGAAAAGGACCACGACGACCGCGAGCGCGGAGACCAACGCCCTCGTTCGGAACATATGTAGATCATCGGCAACACTTCTTAAATGCCTACCGGCCACCGACCGCACACCCTACCTCGATTTGTCGACGACAGTCTCGGCAATCGGGTCGAGTTCGCCGGCGGTCGTCGTCAGGAACGGACCGGGGACCGTTCGGCTGAGCGTGGCCGCCGCGACGGCGTAGCTGAGCGACCGGGCGGTGTCCGACCCGTCGATGAGTCGCTCGAGGAAAGCCCCGACGAACGCCCCCATCTCGCCGGTCGGGTCGACGGTCTCGGTCTCGACTGTCTCGCGCTCGTGGATGATGTTGGTGCCGGGGGAGTCACGGAGCGCGACCGCCCCGCGGTCCGACCGACGGATCACGATGATTTCGAGGTCGTACTCGGCGGCGATAGTGTTGGCGAGTTCCCGCGGGCCGCCGCTGCGATCCAGCGCCTCCCGCGCCGACTCCTCCTCGGCGAACAGCACGTCGATGTCCGCTGCCAGCGTCTCCAGGACGCCGCTGTAGGTGTCCGGCGGTGCGAGTCCCTGGCTGTAGTCCAGATCGACGGCGGTCATCGCGCCGCTTCCCCCGGCGGCCCGCAACAGCGCCCCCGTCGTCTCCGCGGCCTCCTGTGAGAGCACCGCCGTCCCGAGGCCCGCGAAGATGATCTCCGTCTCCTGGACCCGATCCATCGGAAACTCCGCCGGTGTCGCCGTCGCGGCGGCGGTGTTCCCGCGGTCGTGCCACTGTTTGCTCCCCCGCGGGGCGGCCGCGCCTTCCCGGAAGAGCAGCCCCTGTCTGTGGGCGGGGTCCTCGCTCCAGGCCACCGCCGTCTCGACGCCCTGCTCTTCGATCTGTGACTGCACCCGCCGTCCGAGCGGCGACTCCGGGAGTTTCGAGAGCCACAGCGTCTCCGCCCCGAGTTCGTCGGCCGCGACCGCGACGTTGCTGGCCGTGCCGTCGGCGTGGATCGTCGCCTCCCGGGCCTGCTCCAGCCGCTGGTCACCCGTCGGTGACAGCCGCAACGGCGTCTCCCCGAACGTGATCAACTCTGTCATACCCTCCCCATACAGATGGAGGCTCTTAACTCAACTGGCAGTTGTCGACCCGAACGCTCAATGCCGCCGCCGTCAACCTCCGGTATGGAGCTTGCCGCTCGCCTGCGCGCCCAGGCCCGCCGATCCGACCAGCGCCGGCTGCTGGTCGTCACCGGCGAGGCGGAGAGCTGTCGCGAGCGGGCGCGGGCCGCCCTCGACGCGACCGACGTCGGTCCGGGCGAGACGACCTACGTCGGTCCGGCCGGAGAGTTCCACTGCGAGTCGGTAGCCCGTCACGAGGCCGACCGCCTGCTCGGGCAGAGCCGCGAGGCCGTCGTCATCGACTGTCATGAGCGGTGCGAGCCCAACACGCTCGGGAAGCTACTCGGCGTCGTCTCCGGCGGCGGCCTCCTCGTCCTCCTCGCCCCGCCGCTCGCGGAGTGGCCCGACCGCCGCGACGGCTTCGACCGGTCGCTTGCCGTCCCCCCCTTCGAGGTCGATGCCGTCGGCTCGACCTTCCGAACGCGGCTCGTGGAGACGCTTCGCGAGCACCGCGGCATCGTGGTCGTCGACGCGGACACCGGCGAGATCGAAGTCGACGGCCGCTTCGAGGCCCCGCCACGGCTACCCGATCCGACGCCGACGCCGCCCGACGACTCGCAGTTCCCCCGCGCGGCCTTCGCGGCCTGCCGGACGGCGGATCAGGCGGCCGCCGTCTCCGCGCTCGAATCCCTTCGCGAACCCGGGACCGCTGTCGTCGTCGAGTCGAACCGGGGCCGCGGAAAATCGAGCGCCGCCGGCCTCGCGGCGGGTGCACTTGCACACGACGGCACGGACGTGCTCGTCACCGCGCCGACGCGACAGAGCGCCGGTGCGTTGTTCGACCGCGCGGAAGAGCTGTTAGACACGCTCGGCGGCGTCTCGGACGCCGCCGACCTCTCGCCGTCGACCGGGTCGGGACGCATCCGGTACGAACGGCCGGCGGCGGCCGCCGACCTGCCCGGGTCGCCCGGTGTCGTCTTCGTCGACGAGGCGGCGGCGCTGCCCGTTCGCCTGCTCGAATCCCTGCTCGAAGCGCCGTCGGTCGCGTTCACGACGACCATCCACGGCTACGAGGGGGCCGGTCGGGGGTTCTCGATCCGGTTCCGGGACCGCCTGGCTGACAGCGACCACGACGTGTCCGAGTGTTCGCTCGCGAAGCCGATCAGATACGCCCCGGCCGATCCCATCGAGGTCTGGTCCTTTCGCGCCCTCGCGCTCGACGCCGCGCCGGCCGCCGACCAACTCGTCGACGCAGCGACGCCGGAGTCGGTGCGCTACCGGCGTCTCTCCGGCGCAGAACTCGGTGCGGACGAGCACCTCCTCCGGGAGGTCTTCGGCCTGCTCGTCGCCGCACACTACCGAACGGATCCGAACGACCTCGCGCGATTGCTCGACGCGCCGAACGTCTCCGTCCACTGCCTGTTCGAGGACGGCCACGTCGCGGCGGTCGCGCTGTGTGCTCGCGAGGGGGGCTTCTCTGCGGAGCTTCGCGAGCGCGTCCACGACGGCGAACGGGTCCGCGGCAACCTCGTCCCGGACGTGCTGACGAGTCAACTCCGGGACCGGCGGGCGGGTGAGCCGGTCGGCTGGCGGGTGATGCGGATCGCGACCCACGAGGCCGTCCGGTCGCGCGGGCTCGGCTCCGCGCTGCTCGATCACGTCCGGGCGGCTGCCCGCGCGGCCGACCTCGATTATCTGGGCGTCTCCTACGGCGTCACCCCGGGGCTGGCGGGGGTCTGGGCCGACAACGGGTTCGGGACCGTCCATCTCTCGACGACCCGCAACGACCGCAGCGGCGAACACTCCGTTCTCATGCTCGATCCGCTCTCGCCGGCCGGAGAGGCGCTGTTCGACCGCCACAGCGAGTGGTTCTGTCGGCGCGCTCCGGCGGCGATCCGCGAGTCGCTGTCGGACGCCGATCCGGCGGTCGTCCGGGCGGCCTGTCGAACCGCTCGCGCGACGCCCGCCCTCGACCTCAGCGACGCGGAGTGGCGACACGCCGCCGATACGGCGACCGGGCGGGCGATCTTCGAGACCGCGCCTCGCGGCCCGCAGCGGCTCTGTTTCCGACACCTCGTCGATCCGACCGAGGAGCCGTTCGACGCCGACCAGCGGGAGCTACTCGTCCGGAAAGGCGTCCAGGGCCAGTCCTGGGAGCGGGCCAGCGAGGCAGTAGGTTTTCACTCCGAGGCGTCGTGTAAACGAACGATGGGGGAAATCATCGGCCGTCTCGTCGACCTGTACGGCGAGGACCGCGCCTGAGCCATGCTCGCGTTCACACTGCTCGCCTTCGGGCTGTTGGTCGCCGGGGTCGTCGGGAGTCTACTCCCGACTCTCCCGGGTCCGTTGCTCTCGCTTGCCGGCGTCTACACCTACTGGTGGGCGAGCGGGTTCACCGCTCCCTCGACGCTGCTGGTCGCGGTCGTGACGGCTCTCGTCCTGCTGACGGTCGTCGGCGGGCTCTTCGAGGACGTGATCGCGGCGCGACTCGGCGGGGCCTCGGGCTGGTCGGCGACCGCGGCGGGGCTGGTCGGGTTCGTCTGCTTTTTCGCGCTCGGCCCGGTCGGGATGCTCCTCGGCTCCGCAACCACCGTCTTCGTCCTCGAATACCGCCGCCAGCGCGACGCGAAAGCCGGCGCGACCGCCGCCACGGCCGTCGTCCTCGCGACGATTGGCTCGACGCTGGTCCAACTGCTCGTGACGAGCACGCTTCTGGTCGCGATGGCGCTGGTCGTCCTGTTGTAGCCCGGCATTTATGACTGGTGGTTGCGAACACCCGGCATGGACTGCTCCGAGGACGGCTGTTCGAGCGAGGCCGCCTTCCGGCTCCACGTTCCGTGGGGCGACGACCGCGTGGTCTGTGCCGGCCACGCCCGCGTCGAGAGTCAGAAGGAGGGGGTGGTCGCGAAGCCGCTGGACGCCGCCGACGAGCGGTTACCCGACGGCGCGGCCTAAGCGCCCTCGCCGAACTGGCCCTCGTAGTCGGCGCTGCTGAGGTAGGCAGCGACGCGGACGCCGACGAGACTGACGACGATACTGCCGAGGATGAACACCGCGAGATGCGTGCCGGGCGCCAGCGAGAACGCCTCGATCTCTGTCGATCCGATTGCGATTTCGGGGACGGTCACGGGCGGAGAGACATCCGCCAGCCGCAGGAAGTACGCCGAGAAGCCGCGCACGGCCAGGCCGACGGCTACGGCGACGAAGGGGAGGTTGACGTAGGCGGTCCCGAGTTCGTCGTTTCGGATCACCTCGTCGAGGAGGCGGCCGGCGCTGGCGATCAGTGCGGCCCCGGTCAGCCACGGAATCGCGTCGTGGACGAACCGCGTCGCGAGGATCAGCTCTCCGGTGTCGGTGCCGAGTGCACTCACCCCGAGCGCCCCGACGAACGCGCCGGCGAGAGCCAGCCCCGCCCCGACGACGTAGGTGACGAGCGAGACCTGTCCGGAGTACAGCGAGTCGCGGATCCGCTCGGAGAGCGTCGCCAGCAGGTCGTCGATTCGAAGGCCCTTGTACAGGAGAAAGACACCGAGGACGGCGGCGATAGAGCCCAGCGACAGCGCCGGACTCTGGAAGACCGCGAGCAGCGCCGGAAAGACCAGCAGTGCGATCCCGACCGGAACGAGCACCGTCTTCCGTAGCTCCTCGTCGCCGAGAAACTGCTTGAGCAGGTAGTACGTCGACTCGATATCTCTGGCCTGCCGGACCACCACCCGGTCGACGGCGTCGACGGGCACGCGACTCTCGACCAGCGGGACCAGCCGCTCGTCCTCGGCGCTGTCGACGACGACCACCGCCGACTCGGGGTCGTACTCCGTCACGAGCTGGTCGATCTGTCCCGCAATCTCCCTGTCACCGGCGACGCTGTCGGTCGCCGCCGTCACCACCGCGACGGTCGACTCGTCGAGGTCGCGGGCCACCCGGAGCCCTTCGAGCAGGCAGTTGACGCGGCTGTCCTCCGGGTCTTCGATGCCGGCAGAGGTGACGAGCCGTTCGACCGCCTCCCGGCCCACGTACGGCGGGGACGACTCCGAGAGGGCTGGCCCGCGGTAGAGACAGACAACCAGCGTACTCACAGTTGCATGCAAACAGTCCCGATATATAAACCCTCAACAGTGTTTCCGGTCTGGGGACCGTCCCTTCCCGCGGACGACTACCTCGAACTGACACTCGAAACGCTTGTAAGCCGGGGACCGATAGGCGAGAGAAATGAGCGACGACGGAGAGGTCCTAGACCCCGACACTGCTGGCGGCGCCGCCGCCGAGGGCTCGGTCACCGTCGTCGGCACCGCCCACGTCTCCGAGGACAGCGTGCGCGAGGTCGAGGAGACCATCGAGCGCGAACAGCCCGACGTGGTCGCGGTCGAACTCGACCGGACCCGCTACGAGCGACTCAAGGGCGAGGAACCGGACGACATCGACGGGAGAGACCTCATCTCCGGTCGCACGATGTACCAGTTTCTGGCCTACTGGCTGCTCTCGTACGTCCAGGCGCGGCTGGGCGACGAGTTCGACGTCGAACCCGGGGCGGACATGATGGCCGCCGTCGAGGCCGCCGAGGCCCGGGGCAGCGCCGTCGCGCTGGTCGACCGGGACATTCAGGTGACCGTCCAGCGGCTCTGGTCGGGGATGCGCTTTCGCGAGAAACTGGCCATCGTCGCCGCCTTACTGGTCGAGACGCTGGGGCCGTGGACAGCCGGCTGGTCGATCGGCTTCTTTTTCGGTCTGCTCGGCGGTATCGCCGCCAGCGCTCTCGGCGGCCCGTATCTCGTTCCGGCGGCTCTCGGCGACGGCATCGGTCTCCCGGTTCTCGGGAGCGTCGTCGGCTCACTCGGCGGGATCCTCGATACCCTGCTGGTCGTCGCCGGCATCTCACTCGCTATCGGACTGCCGATCGGCGCGCTTCTGGCGCGCTCTGCGGGTGACATCGAGGCCGAGGAGTTCGACATGGCGCGGCTGACGGACGACGACGTCGTGACCGCGATGATAAAGGAGTTTCGCCGCTTCTCCCCCGGCGGGGCGCAGGCGCTGATCGACGAACGGGACGCCTACATCGCTCACCGGCTGCTCTCGCTGCGCGAGCAGGGGTATCACGTCGTCGCGGTCGTCGGCGCGGGCCACCGCGCGGGCATCGAGAACTACCTCGCCAATCCCGACACGTTGCCCGACCCGGAGAGCCTCGTCGGCGAGCCCTCCACCAGCCGCTGGCGCAGTGCCCTCTACAAGGCAGTCGGCTACGCCTTCACGCTGGGCTTTCTGTTCTTCTTCGTCCTGCTGGCGATGGCCGGCGTGCAGGGTGACCTCCTGCTCAACATCTTCATCGCGTGGTTTCTGGTCAACGGGATCATCGCCGCCGGCCTGGCCAAACTCGCCGGCGCACACTGGACGAGCGCGGGCGCTGGCGGCGCGGTCGCGTGGCTCACCAGCGTCAATCCCCTGCTCGCACCGGGCTGGTTCGCCGGCTACGTCGAGTTGCGGTACACGAGCATCAACCCGGCCGACATCGGTCGGCTCAACGACCTGCTCGCCGACCCGTCGCTGTCGCTGTGGGAACTGCTCGGGGAGATGCGCGACGTGCCCACCTTCCGATTGATCCTCGTCGTCGCGATGACGAACATCGGTAGTTTCGTCGCCTCGGTGCTGTTCGCGACCGTGTTGCTCCCGCAGTTCGCGGCGGATGTCGGCGGGATCACCGGCCTCGGCCAGCAGATGCTCGAAGGGGCGCGAAACAGCGCCGAACTGATCTGGGAGCTGGTTACCTGACATGCTCAGACTCAACGGCATCACGTTCTACCGCGACGAACTGCGTGACCTGGCCGTGGCGTGGGTCGCGCTCGGCTTCGCCTTCGCGATGTTTCTCGAACCCGCGACGATCCAGCGGATGCTCGGCGGCGCCGGACACTTCGGGCGGACTTTCCTGTTGAGCATGCTCACCGTCGGCGTGGGGTTCCTGCTGCACGAACTCGCACACAAGATCGTCGCGGTCCAGTTCGGTCAGGTCGCGGCCTTCCGGGCCGACTACGGCATGCTCGCGCTGGCGGTTGCGGGCGCGCTCGCGGGCATCTTCTTCGCGGCACCGGGGGCCGTCTATCACCGCGGCCGGATCACCACGAGACAGAACGGTCTCATCGCCGTCGCCGGCCCGGTGACGAACCTGGCGCTGGCTGTCGTGTTTCTCCTCCCGTTCCTGCTGTTCGGCGGCTTCGTCGGGGAGGTCTCCCAGATGGGCGTGCTGGTCAACCTCTTTTTGGGCGCGTTCAACATGATCCCGTTCGGGCCGCTCGACGGCAAGACCGTCCGCGAGTGGGACACCGGTATCTTCGCGCTCGTGCTCGTTACCGCGGTCGGTTCACTCGTCGGGTTCCTCCTCGGTTTCGGCTTCGGCCTGTGAACCACAGCAGGCCCCCGACGTGGCTCTCCAAGCGGGTCCGTCTCTGCGTCACACTGCCCCCGCTACGAGCGTACACAGGGTGTCGAGAACCGCGGCGACGACGAGTCCGACACCCTCCCCGACGGCGACTCAGTCAAACGCGGCGCTCAGTGCGAGACGGTCACTCCTCGGGGTCGTGTTCGAGCGCCGCCTGCCGAAGCCTCTGGCACCGCTCGGAGTCGACGGTGAGTTCCGGCACCGGCGTCGGCTTGTTCTGCTCGTCGACGGCGACGAAGACGAAATAGGAGTCGGTCGTCTGCTCGCGGTCGCCGGTTCGCGGCTGTTCGCGGAACGCCCGCAGACGGACTTTGACGCTCGTCCTGCCGGCGGCGTAGGCGTACGCCTCGACGATACAGGTGTCACCTTGCGGAATCGGGCGCTCGAAGTCGAGTTCGTTGATCCGGGCCGTGACACAGGTCTCGCCGGCGTGGCGCATCGCGGACATCGCTCCGATTTCGTCCATCCACTTGACGATATTCCCCCCGTGGGCGGCCTCGTAGTTGTTGGTGTGGGTCGGCTGGACCCGCTGGCGGTTCTCGATGTAGGTGTCCGAGACTGACGGCATACCGGAGGGTGGAGGCGGACGAACAAAATGGTACGCTCATTCCGGAGAGCCGCTGTCGGCCACACTCCGGTAGCCCTTTCGGGCCTCTGCGAGGAGGATAGCGGCGACTGCCAGCCCGACCAGCGACCGGGTGACCGTCGCCGCCGGCGGTGAGGCTGTGTCCGCAGCAGCCGCCCCGAAGAGGACGACGACGACGAGCAGAAAGCCGCGTCGGTACGAAGCCGGGACAGTATCGTCGACACGAAGCAGATACAGCTGTGGGAGGACGAACCCGAACCCGGCGAGCAACACGAACGTGGCAACCGACGTCCAGCCGTCGGGCAGACCGACCGTCGAGTCGACGATCTGCAGGACGAACCCAGACCCAAAGACGCCCGCAAGCGCGAGGACGCCGGCACGTGTTCCGGCAGATGCCATACGCCATTATGTTCTACCAGTGTCACTAAACTGTGGCGGTTCCTCCGAGACAACGACGGATTTTTGCCGCTCGGCCGCGCTCGCGGAGATATGACAGAGGACTCCGAGGAGGGACTCACCTACGCCGAGGCGGGAGTCGATATCGACGCGAGCGAGGCCGCGACCGCCGCGCTCGTCAACGCCGCAGGCGAGTTCGAGGGCGACTACGCGGGGCTGGTCGACCTGGGCGAGCAGTATCTCGCCCTGGCGACCGACGGCGTCGGGACGAAACTGCTCGTCGCCGAGGCAATCGACGACTACTCGACGATCGGCATCGACTGCCTGGCGATGAACGTCAACGACCTGGTCGCACAGGGCGTCGAACCGGTCGCGTTCGTCGATTATCTGGCCGTCGAGGAGCCCGACGACGAGATGGCCGAAGCCATCGGTGAGGGACTGCGCCGCGGCGCGGAGGAGGCCGGGGTGGCGCTGGTCGGCGGCGAAACCGCGGTCCTGCCCGACGTCATAAAGGGGTTCGACATCGCCGGGGCCTGTGCGGGACTGGCGCCGAAAGACGGCATCTTCGCCGGCGAAGCCGAACCGGGCGAGGCGCTGGTCGGCTGGCCCTCCAGCGGGATCCACTCCAACGGACTGACCCTGGCGCGAGAGGCGGTCACGCGCGAGCACGAGTACACCGACCCGTTCCCGCCGGACCCCGACCGCTCCATCGGCGAGGAACTGCTCGAACCGACCCGGCTGTACACTCACCTCCTCGGGCCGCTCCGGGAGGCCGCAATCAGCGGCGCGGCACACATCACCGGCGGCGGGTGGGCGAACCTCACCCGACTCGGCGAGCACCGGTACGAGATCACGGACCCCTTCGAGGCACAACCCGTCTTCGAGTTCGTCCAGTCGGCGGGCAACGTCGACGACGAAGAGATGCACCGGACGTTCAACATGGGGACCGGCTTCGTCGCCGCACTCCCCGAGGCCGACGCCGAGGCGCTCGCCGCCGAGACCGACGGCCGCGTCATCGGCCACGTCGCGGAGGGCAACAGCGTCGAGATTCGCGGACTGTCGCTGTGAGCCCCCGCCGGGACTTTTATACTGCGGTCGTCAACGACGGGTATGCACGTCGCGGCCATCGGAGTCGGGGGCGCGGGCGGACGGATCGTCGACCGGCTCGCTCGGGATCTAGGGACGGGAACGGACGCACCGCTCACCGCCGTCCACGCGATCGATACTGACACGGAGACACTCGCGTCACTCGGTGCAGTTCCGAGGGAGAATCGCCACACGGTCGGACAGTTCGAGACCGGCGGCGCGGGGACCGACGGCGACCGGAAGTTGGCGGCTGATATCGTCGATGAGGAGCGCATGGAGATCCGCCGCGCCGTCGAGGACGGGATTCCCACGACCGTCGACGCAATCGTCGTCGCGGCCGGACTGGCCGGCGGCACCGGATCGGCGGTGGCTCCGGCGCTGGCCGGCGGATTCGACCGGGTGTACGAACAGCCAGTCTACGCCGTTTCGGTCCTCCCCTCGGAGAGCGAGACCGACGACCGAGGGCGGGAGAACACCGCTCGCGGACTGACAGCGCTGAACGACGCCGCGACGGCACAGATCGTCTTCGACAACGACGCCTGGCTCCCCGCGGAGCAGTCTCTGGAGGCGCACAGCGACACGCTCAACGCCGAACTGGTCGACCGTCTCGGTCATCTGCTCACGGTCAGTCAGGAGACCGACGGGGCCGTCGGTGAGCGCGTCGTCGACACCCGGGATATTATGGGGACGCTCGACGGCGGGGGGCTCGTCTCGCTGGGGTACGCGAGCCGTTCGATCGCGGCCTGGCGCGGCGATAGCTCCCTGCTGGACGGGCTGAAACGGCGAGTTCTCGGTGACGACACCGACGAGGTGGAACGCGGGCGGGCAGTGCAGCGAACACTTTCGTGGGCGACGAGAGGGACGCTGACCTTCGAGTCGCCGCGGAGCGGGGCCACGCGCGGACTGCTCGTCTTCCGCGGTCCGCCGGAGTGGCTCCGCGGCGACGCCATCTCGAAGGGCCGGGAGTGGTTCGCCGACCGGACGGGGATCGAACAGCTCCGAAGCGGTGACTGTCCGGTCTCGGGAGCCGACACGCTCGATGTCCTCGTCGTCCTCGCGGGCATCGAGAACGCCCCGCGTATCGAGGCGTTCAGTCTGGACTCCGGCTCCTCCGATCCCAACGCCGACCACGCGGGGGACGAGGACGCGCCAGAGGACAGTGACGCGACGGAGGGCGGCGACACGGCGGGAGATGAACAGGGAGGCGAGCGTGACAGCGAGGGCTCCGGGGTGCAGTCGGAGCCCGACGACGACGGTACGGCGACCGGATCCGACGCGGAGGGAGGATCCGTCGATAATCCTCCCACCGAGGTCGGTTCCGTTACTGAGGATCGTGACAACGAATAACCGTCGTTTCGGCCGCGATAGCGGTGCTTATGTAGGCGGGAGCCGAACCGCCAGCCGAGCGACTCCATCGTGATCCACGGAGCAGAGTTACAGCCGGTCGAGGGGCCGGCCAGGCACGGCGTCCGGGGACTGCCGGCGGAGGAGCCGACAATCGTCAGCGTGAGCGATATCCACGGCTTCATCCGGGAGGGACGCAGCGCCCTGCTCACGCTGTCGGACCACCCCGAGTACGATCCCATCGTCGAGACCGGCCGGCTCCGACGGCTCGAGTGGGTCGGCGGCGACGAGTACGTCCTCGTCGTCAACGGCGACCTGATCGACCGTGGCGCCCACAGCGACAAGGTGCTGGAGACGGTCGAACGACTCGCGGAACAGGCTCCGCCCGGTCACGTCCGCGTCACCCTCGGCAACCACGAGATGGGGATGCTGACGCCCGATTTCTTCGAGTGGGGTGACTGGTACTCGATGTCCCGAACCGACGACCAGCGCCGGGAGTTCGCCCGGGCAATCGAGGATGGCCACGTCGTCGCCGCGTACGACGGCTACAACGTGACCTACGCCCACGCCGGGCAGCCGGAGCCGTACGAGACGCCCGCCCTCAACGAGGAGCTTCGGGCCGGGGCGACATACCTCGCCGAGGGGATCGGACAGACGGACGACCCCGACCGCCAGCGCGAACTCGTCGTCGAGTATCCGGCGGTCTACGGCGTCGACGGCGGAACTGGCCGCGGGCCGAACGCCGGCATCGCGTGGCTCGACTTCGAGCACATGCCGGCCGACGCTCCGCCCCAGGTCGTCGGGCACACCCGTCAGACCCGTCCGGTTCGACGCGGGAACGTCGTCTGTGAAAATGTTATCAGAGGGAATAGACGGAGCGACGGCGGCGAAGCGGTCGTCGTCGAGACACCGGACGGACTGTCGGCGCTGGCTCGGACCCCCGACGACACCGTCAGCGAACGCGAGTTCTCCCTTCCCGTGCTGGAGTGATCCCCTCCCTGCGACGGCCGCCTCGTTACTCGTCGGTGTCGGCTTCGGATTTCTTGCGTGCGATATCTGCTTCGGTGATGATCCCGACGATTTCGCTGTCCTCCTTGACGAGGACGGCGTCGTTGTGATCGAGCGAACTCTCGATGTCGGCGATGGTGTCGTCCGGTTCGACGGTCGTCGTCGACTCGTTCATGACCTCGGCGACGGGCAGTTCACCGACGTTCTCCTCGGACTGCTGGCGGATGCTCGACATGCTGATGAGCCCGAGCGGCGCGCCGTCTCTGATCACCGGGAGCTGTGAGTAGCCCTTCTCGTCCATCAGCTCCGTCGTCTCGCGGACGCTCGCGTCTGGTTCGACGCTGACGACCGGCGAGTGCATCAGCTCCGCCGCGTGGAGCAGTCCGCCCTCGGCCTCCTGTAAGGCGTTGACGATCCGGCGCAGCGTCGAGAGCCGCGGATCGACATCGCCGCCTTCGATCCGAGCGATCAGCGGCTGAGAGACGTCCGCCCGCTCGGCGAGGTCGCTCTGGGTCAGCCCCAACTCGTTTCGCCGCTCCCGGA
This sequence comes from Halovenus carboxidivorans, assembly GCF_009831575.1. Lineage (GTDB taxonomy): Archaea > Halobacteriota > Halobacteria > Halobacteriales > Haloarculaceae > Halovenus > Halovenus carboxidivorans. The sequence continues at coordinate 72,966 of NZ_WUUT01000003.1, forward strand.
GATCCTCCGGTGTCGGTAAGTCCATACGAACAATAACCTGAAGTAATACAAAAAAGCTCCGGGAGCGGCAGTTACTCCGCCTCGGCGTCGGCTCTGTCGTCCTCGAACTCCTCGGTCGCGACGATTTTCAGCGGTACGTCCCGGAGCGCCCCCCCGATATCGCTTTTCGCGATCCGTTTCGCGTGTTCGACACTCTCCGCGTTGAACACCTTCATCTCGAGTTGGAGGCCGACGAGCGACGTATCGGCGGCGATAAACGCCGAATCGAACGGCTCTCCACAGGCCGGACAGTCCGTCAGTCCGACCTCGACCTCGACGTAGTCCATGTCCTCTTCGTTGAGTCGTTTCCCCGCTTCACTCACTGCGACACCGATTGCGTCGTCGACGTTATCGACATCGTGTACCAACCAAGCGGCTTCCAACCAGACGCGGTAGTTCATATTTACACCGTGACGCTGGCCATACTCGTCTTTTTTGATTTCGTACGACCGCCGTTCACGGCGCACCCTTTCCGAATTATCGCTATAACTTATGGCCATGTCCCGGCTGTCGTACTCCTCGATTACGCGGTACTCCGGCCGACTTCGTTATATATAATAATTAATAATCTTGAAAGGGGAAAACCGCAAGACGTAGGCGGGGTTGATCGGCTCGTCGCCGGCCGAAGATTTATATACGTTCGTCGGCGGAGAGGTGAGTGAGGACGATGGAACGACTCCACCGATTCACACTGCTCGTCGCGTACCAGCTCACTCTCATGGCCGGCATCCTGCTGTTGCCGGTCGCACTGCTCACCGAACGGTTCGGCTTCCGACTCCCGATCGATCGGGCGGTCACGGGGCTCAAACAGCGCTACGAGCGGACGGTCTAACAGTAGTTTCTTACGTGCGTGTGCGGTAGCCGTAGGTAATGGAACCCACCGCCGATTCACAGTTCTCGCTCGGACAGCACACCGAACGGTTCGATACCGACCCCACGGAGCCGGAACTCGGTTCGCTTCCCGCCGGTGACCGCGAGGAGGAGGCGGTCAACAAGACCGGAACGACGACGATCGGCATCGCGACCGACAACGGCGTCGTCGTGGCGACGGACATGCGAGCCAGCCTCGGCGGCCGGTTCGTCTCGAACAAGAACGTCCAGAAGGTCGAGCAGATCCACCCGACGGCGGCGCTGACGCTGGTCGGCTCCGTCGGCGGCGCGCAGTCGTTCATCCGGACGATCCGCGCCGAGGCGAATCTCTACGAAGCGCGCCGCGGCAGGCAGATGAGCATTCAGGCGCTGGCGACGCTGGCTGGGAACTTCGCCCGCGGCGGCCCGTTTCTGGCGATCAACCCGATCCTGGGCGGCGTCGACGACGAGGGCAGCCACGTCTACAGCATCGACCCCGCCGGCGGCGTCATGAAAGACGACTACACCGTCACCGGTTCCGGCCTCACCGTCGCGTACGGGACCCTGGAAGACCGCTACGAGCCGGATCTCTCCCTCGAAGAGGCGCGGTCGACCGCCGCCGCCGCCATCGAGGCCGCGGCCGAGCGAGACACCGGTTCCGGTAACGGCATCTACGTCGCCGAGGTGACCGAGGAGGGCGTCGATATCGACGACTACGAACTCGGCGAGATCTGAGCGTCTGACGGGAGTCAGCCGACTGGCTGACGTGGCTTCTTGTAGCTGTCTCCGCAACGGCTCTGTATGGACGAACTCACGCTTCGCCTCCCAGCGGAGACCACAGCGGCGCTGCGCTCGGAGGCGGACGAACGAGGGGTCACAGTCGAGGAACATCTGCGGGATATCATCGACGCGTACCACGCCGACGAGCAACGACGGCCGGCCAGGGCCGTCGAGTACGTCCACGCCGTCGGTACCGAGGCGACGGCTCTCTCGGACGGCGAACCGGACAACTCCGAGGAGATCGGTTCGTTCAGATACGGGTCGCGGTCGGTCCTCTCGCAGTGAATCCCGTACGTACCACGTGGTTTTTTCATCGTACTGTGACTGCTGGACTGTAGATGGACTCGGTCGTCCTCGCCCAGACTGGAGACATCCCGCCGCTCACGCCCGAGATACTGCTTCTGTTTGTCATTATCGGGGTCGCGCTCGTGCTGTTCGTCATCGAACCCGTCCCCATCGATATCGTCGCTGTCGGGGTCCTCGTGAGCCTGATCGTCCTGGAGCCGTGGACGGGCGTCGATCCCGAGACCGGCGTCAGCGGCTTCGCGAGTCCGGCGACGCTGACCGTGCTGGCGATGTTCGTCATCAGCGAGGGGATCCGCCGGACGGGGCTGATCAACATCATCGGCAACGAAATCGCGGAACGGTACGGATCGAGCCAGTACAAACAACTGCTCGCCGTCCTCGGACTCTCCGGGGGGACGGCGGGCTTTATCAACAACACGCCGGTCGTCGCGGTGATGATCCCGATGGTGAACACCCTCTCGGAGCGCACCGGAATCTCCCCCTCGAAGCTTCTCATCCCGGTCTCGTACGCGGCGATGCTCGGCGGGATGCTGACGCTGATCGGCACCTCGACGAACATCCTCGCCTCGGATCTCTCCGCCCGACTGATCGGCCGGCCGTTCTCGATGTTCGAGTTCACCCAACTCGGCGTGCTCGTCCTCGTGACCGGTGTCGTCTACCTCGCCACCGTCGGTCGGCTGCTGATTCCCGAGCGTATCAAGATGGGCGAGGAACTGATCGAGGAGTTCGGGATGGCGGAGTATCTCACAGAGGTGGTCGTCGCGGAGGACTCCCATCTCGTCGGCAAGACTGTCGACCAGAGCTTCGCTGAACTCGACGTCGACGCGGACGTGATCCAACTCATCCGCGACGAACAGGCCTTCACCGAACCGCTGGCCCGCAAGGAGATCCGGCCCGGTGACATTCTCGTTCTCCGGACCGATCAGGACAGCATCCTCACCTTCATCGAGACCGAAGGCCTGGATCTCGCGCCCGATGCTCCCGTCACCGACGACACGCTCCGGGCCGAGCAGGCGGGGATGGAGCCGGACGCCGAGCAGCGACTCGTCGAGATCGTCGTCTCGCCGGGGGCGTCGATCCTCGGTGGCACGCTCGAATCGTTGAGCTTCAGAGATCAGTACGACGCGACGGTGCTCGCGTTGCGCCGCGGCGGCGAGGTGATCCACGCGCGGATGGACGAGCGCAAACTCCGCGGCGGCGATACACTGCTGGTCCAGGCCTCCGAGCGAACGATCAAACGGCTCGCCAACGACCGCGACTTCATCGTCGCACAGGAACTCACCCTCCCCGACTTCCGCTACGAGCGAATCCCGGTCGCACTCGCGATCATCGCGGCGGTCGTCGGTCTCGCCGCGCTGGAAATTCTCCCGATTCTGGTCTCCTCGCTCGCCGGTATCGTCGCGATGGTCGCCACCGGCTGTGTCAAACCGGAGGAGGTGTACGCGTCGGTCGACTGGAGCGTGATCTTCCTGCTCGCCGGGCTGATCCCGCTCGGCGTGGCGATGGAGCGGACCGGGGCCGCCGAGTGGCTCGCCGCCGTGATTCTCGTCGCCGCGACCGGGCTCTCCGCGCCGCTCGTACTCGGCCTGTTCTATCTCTTCACCGCCCTGATCACGAACGTCGTCAGCAACAACGCCAGCGCCGTGCTGATGATCCCGGTCGCCGTCGAGGCGGCGAGCGAAATCGGGGCCGATCCGTTCGTCTTCATCCTCGCGGTGACCTTCGGCGCGTCGACGGCGATGCTCACACCGATCGGTTACCAGACGAACCTGATGGTCTACGGTCCCGGCGGGTACAAGTTCACGGACTTCATGCGCGTCGGCGCGCCGCTGCAACTGCTGCTCGCGGTCGTGACGACGGCCGGATTGGTCCTCATCTGGGGCGTGTAGCGGCCGCCGCGCACGCTCCGCGCGGTCCCGTCACCGCGACCCGGCGGTCGGTCACTCACACCGACGAGGCGGCCACCCGAAACCGCTCGCCGGATCGCCGTCTACCGCTCTCGAATCGCAACCGTTTTTATACCGAATCGAACACTCCCAGTGTGCACGACGAGCGAGAGGATGGGGTCCGCCGAGAGGGAGAAGACATCCAGTTTCTCGTTCTCTACCTCACGCGGTTCGCAGAAGGGTTCGGCTTCATCACGCTGCTCACGCTGCTGCCGGCGTATATCAACACGCTCCAGCCACAGGAGACGACGATTCTCGGGCTGACGGTCAGCGCTGGGTTCATCATCGGGATGTACACGACCGGCTTCACGCTGGCACAGACGCTCGCGGTCGTCCCGCTGGCGTGGGCGGGCGATCGCTTCGATAAACGGACCGTCCTGCTCGTCGTTCTCGGCCTCGGCGCGGGCGTATACGCGCTGTTCCCGCTGGTCGACTCCTCTGCGTCGTTCATCCTGATCCGGGCGCTGCAGGGCGTCGCGGTCACCGGTGCCGGGCTGATGACTCTCTCGCTGGTGGGGGAACTCGCCACGACGGCGACGCGGGCCGAACGGATCGGGCGGGCCAACGCCGCCTCGTTTCTCGCCTCGATCCTCGGATCACTGTCGGCCGGCTGGCTGTTGGATCTGTTCGGATTCGCCCCGATTTTCGCGATCATCGTCGTGTTGCTGACCGTCGCGTGGGTCGGCCTGTACGCGCTGCTCGATCAGGACCCGACCCGAATCGAGGGCTTTCCGTTCTCGGATCTGGCGGTCAACCGCCGCATTCTGACGATGACGAGTTTTCGGGCGCAGTACGCCTTCGCCGTGACGATCGTCCGGACGTGGGTTCCCATCTACGCCGGTACCGCCGTCGCTTCGGGTGGACTCGGGGTCGCCGGTATCGCCGTCGCGGTGACCGTCACGGCAGAGAAGGCGACGAACATGGTCGGACAGCTGTTCACCGGTCAGCTCTCGGACGGCTACGGCCGCGCGCTGTTCGTCTTCGCCGGCGGCACCGCGTACGGACTCGTCGCGCTCGCCGTCCCCTTTGCCGACGCGCTCGGCTCCCGTCTCGGCACGGCGACGGCCCTGCCGGTCCTCGGTCCGGTCCCGGCGGCGTACCTCCCGCTTGTCGCTCTCTCGGGACTGCTCGGGGTCGCGGACTCGTTCCGCGAGCCGGCGAGTATGGCGCTGTTCGCCGACGAGGGAACCGACAACGGTGGCGTCGCGTCCAGTTTCGGCGTCCGCGAACTCGTCTGGCGGCCCGGCTCGGTGCTGGGGCCGCTGATCGCCGGCTGGCTGATGGTCGAGGTCAGCATGTCCGCGGTCTTCTACGTCGGCGGTGCGTTCGCGCTGACCGGCACCGGGGCCTTTCTGGGGATTCTCGTCACTACTCACGGTCGAGCGGCGCTGACCGCGTGGTGACCGTCGGCCAAAACCGGACGGACCCGACGGCATAAATGGGAGGGGCCGGTAGGTCGGATATGGACTTGTTCGGGACGGCAGGGATTCGCGGCCCGGTCACGGAGGTAACGCCGGGGCTGGCGCTGGCTGTCGGACAGGCGGTTGCGGCGCGACTCGACCCGAGCGACGGCCCGGTCGTGATCGGACGCGACGGCCGCGAGACGGGCGCGGCACTCGCAGGCGCCGCCGAGGCGGGACTCACCAGCGGCGGACTCGACGTTCGCCGCGCGGGACAGCTACCGACGCCGGCGCTGGCGTTTGCCTCGCGAGGCCGACACGGACTCATGCTCACGGCCAGTCACAACCCGCCGGAGGACAACGGCATCAAACTGTTCGCGGACGGCACCGAGTACGACCGCGCGGCCGAGCGCGAGATCGAACGACTCGTCGACTCCGGACCGGACCAGGCCTCCCACGACCAGTGGGGGACCAGCGAGGAGATCGAACCGCTGGCGGCCTACCGCGACAGCGTGACCGAGTACGCTCAGAGGGTCGGCGCGCCGCTGGCGGATCTCCGTATCGCCGTCGACTGCGGAACGGGTATGGCGGGGCTGGCGACTCCACAGGTGTTGACGACGCTGGGCGCGGACGTGCGCGCTCTGAACGCCAACGTCGACGGCCAGTTTCCCGCCCGGGAGAGCAAACCGACCGCCGAGACGCTCACCGACCTCTCCCGGTTCGTCGCTGACGGTCCCGCAGCGTTCGGTATCGGCCACGACGGCGACGCCGACCGGATCGTGATCCTCGACGGCGACGGCGAGGTCGTCCACGAGGATACGATTCTCGCCATCGTCGCCGAACACTACGTCGATAGAAGCGAGGCGGGCGATCCGGTCGTCGTCACGACGCCGAACGCCTCGGGGCGGATCGACGAGCGCGTCGCGGCCGCCGGGGGTCGCGTCGAGCGCGTCCGACTCGGTGCGTTACACGAGGGGATCGCGCGGGTCCGGGAGGCCGGAACCGACGAGACGACCGTCGTCTTCGCCGCGGAGCCGTGGAAACACATCCACCCCGAGTTCGGCGAGTGGATCGACGCCGTCGTCTCCGCCGCGGTCCTCAGCCGCCTGGTCGCCGAGGAGGGGCTGGACTCGCTTCGCGACCCGGTCGCGGAGCGTCCCTACCGAAAGGTCAGCGTCGACTGCCCGGACGACAGGAAGGCGGCCGTGATGGAGCGGTTGCACGGCCGACTCCCGGAGACCTTCCCCGAGGCGACCGTCGACACCGACTACGGCGTTCGGCTGGATCTCCCCGACGGCGAGTGGACGCTGGTCAGACCCAGCGGCACCGAGCCGTACATCCGGGTGTACGCCGAAAGCGACGACGTCGACGCCCTCGTCGAGACGGTACGAGGGACTGTCGAGCGAGCGGTGACGGACGCGGAGTAATGGGAGTGCGCGGACCGGAATTTGAATCCGGGTTAAGGGCTTGGAAGGCCCTTGTCATGCCAGACTAGACCACCCGCGCACGCAGTTTGTGCTTGCCCTCCCGGTGTTAAGTTTCTTCCTATTTTTCCCGGCTCAGACGAGTCGGCGCTCGAACTCCTCGCCCTCGGGGCTCCGCAAACTGATCCGCAGCTGTTCGCCGGCTTCTTCGATTGTCGCGTACGCCGGCCGGTACCGCCGCGGATCGGCGTAACTGCCGGGGTTGAGATGGGGGATCTCCCCGACAGTATCGATCACCGGACGGTGGGTGTGACCGGTGACGATCAGGTCGGCGTCCTCCTGGCGGGCCAGAAGCGACAGCGCCGTCGCGTCGTGTTCGTGGCCGTGTGCGAGGAGCACCCGTCGACCTGCCCACTCCGTCGTGGTCGTCGCCGGGAGCCGGTCTGTGACCGCCTGCACGTCGCGGTTGCCGGCGACGGCGACCAGTGAGGGGGCGATCCGCTCGAAGCTCTCGAGGACCGATGGGGTGGTGAAATCGCCCGCGTGGAGGAGTACGTCGGCGTCTTCGATTGCGGACCGAATCGGCGCGGGCAGTCCGGGGTCGTCGCTTCGGTGCGTGTCTGAGACGGCAACGAGCATGGTCGTACCCTGTCCCCGTGAGGGAATAAACGCCCCGGAGCGGTCAGTCGTCGACCCGGGTGCGGGCCTGTCGACGGGAGGCCCGCTCGATGAACTCCTCGGGGAGTTGATCGATTTCGCCGGCCTGCACGCCCCAGAGGTGCGCGTAGAGCCCGTCCTGAGCGAGCAGTTCGTCGTGCGTGCCACGCTCGACGATCTCGCCGTCTTCGAGGACGAGAATCCGGTCGGCGTCCTTGATCGTCGACAGCCGATGTGCGATGGCGAAGGTCGTCCGGTCCTCGCTGAGGTCGTCCAGCGAGCGCTGGATCAGCATCTCCGTCTCCGTGTCCACGTCCGAGGTCGCCTCGTCGAGGACGAGAATCTCGGGATCTTTGAGGATGGCCCGGGCGATGGCGATGCGCTGGCGCTGGCCGCCGGAGAGTTTGACGCCGCGCTCGCCGACTTCCGTCTCGTAGCCGTCGGGGAGGTTCTCGATGAAATCGTGCGCCTCGGCCATCTTCGCGGCCTCGATCACCTCCTCGCGGGAGGCGTCGAAGGAGCCGTAGGCGATGTTCTCCTCGACGGTGCCGTAGAAGAGATACGACTCCTGGCCGACGTAGCCGATAGCCCGGCGGACGCTCGACATCCGTACGTCACGGACGTCCTGGCCGTCGATTCGGATTTCGCCGTCGTCGACGTCGTACATCCGCAAGAGCAGTTTGAGCACGGTCGACTTCCCGGCACCGGTCGGCCCGACGAGCGCGACCGTCTCGCCGCTGTCGGCCTCGAAGGTGATGTCCGAGAGGATCTGCTCGTCGTCGTAGCCGAAGTCGACGTTCTCGTACTCGACTGCGCCCGCGGTCACGTCCAGATCCTTCGCGGCGGGGTCTTCCTCGATTCGGGAGGGTTCGTCCATCAGCCCGAAGATGCGCTCGGAGGAGGCCCGGGCGCGCTGGTACATGTTGATGATCTGGCCGAACTGGGCCATCGGCCAGATGAACCGCTGGGTCAGGAGGATGAAGGTGACGAACTCGCCGGTCGAGAGCGGTTCGGTGAAGATCCAGGGCGCCTGGCCCTCGGCTTCGAGCACCCACAGTCCCCCGGCGAGGAAGGTGGCGACGAAACCGATTCCCGCGAGCACGCGCAGCCCCGGGAAGAACTTGATCCGGGTGCCGATGGCGTCCCAGTTCGCGTCGAAGTAGTCCTGGCTGACCTCCTCGACGCGGTCGGACTCGTACTCCTCGGTGTTCGAGGACTTGATCACCTTGATGCCGCCGAGGTTGTTCTCCAGTCGGGAGTTGGTCTTCCCGACCGTCGAGCGGACCTCGGCGTATTTCGGCTGGATGATCTGGATGAAGACGTAGGTGAACAGCGCGATCAGCGGCACCGGAAGCAGCGCGACCAGCGCGAGTTGCCAGTTGTAATAAAAGAGGATGGCGGCGATGCCGAGCACCATCACGCTCAGCCGGAACATCGAGTTCATCCCGTCGTTGAGAAACCGCTCCAGGCGGTTGACGTCGTTCGATAGAATCGACATCATCTCGCCGGTCTGCTTGTCGGCGAAAAAGTCCATGTTCAGCCGCTGCATGTTGTCGTAGGTGTCGGTCCGCACGTCGTGCTGGATGTTCTGCGCGAAGCCGTTGAACCCCCAGTTACGCACCCAGTGAAAGAGCGCACCGACGAAGAAGGCCCCGGCGATCAACACCACCGTCAGGAGGAGTTGGCCCTGCGGATCGCCCGGAATCACCGAATCCGGGACGAACCAGATTGCGGCGAAACTCTTGTCCTGACGGATCACCGCGTCCAGGGCGAATCCGAGCAGGATCGGCGGGACCAGATCCAACAGGCGTGCGAAGATGCTCGCGACGATTCCGACGATCAGCGACCCCTTGTATTTGGCACCGTAGACGAGAAACAGCCGTTTCATCGGGTTCTCGATGTTCTCCCGCTGCTGCTCGAAGGGGTCGTCCTCGTCGCCGACCTCGATACCGCTCATGACCTGTTCCCAGGAGGTGCGCGGAGAAAAAAGCTTGTTTGCCACGTGAGGGCGTCTCAAGGCCCGGTTCCTGGATTCGTCCGAGTCGTGACAATCCAAAATAATTAATCTCGGTCTCGACGTAGCCTGTGATGATGTACGAGACCGTTCTCGTCCCAGTCGACGGGAGCGACGAGTCTCGGACCGCAGCAGCGGAGGCAGTCGAACTGACGGCGAGTGAGGGGATGCTCCACGCCCTGGCAGTGATCGAGGAGTTGCCGATGCACCGGCGTTCAGGCAAAGCCGAGAAGTTCGACCGCGGCGGCGACCGAAGCGAGGCCGAGGAGGCGATCGCCGCCGTCGCGGATCGGGCGGAGACGGCCGACGTCGACTACGAGACGACCATCACGGAGGGGGCCCCGTCCCGAGAGATCAGTTCCTACGCCGAGGCGGTCGACGCCGACGCCATCGTCGTCGGGAAACGGGGAGCGAGCGAGTCCGCGGGCGAGATCCTCGGGAGCACGACCGAGCGAGTCCTGAAAAACGCCCCGACGACGGTCGTCGCCGTCCCGTCCTAACCCTCGAAGCCGTCCTCCCAGCGGAAGTAGCCGTCGCGCTGGATCACCTCGCCGTCGATTTCGAGCCTCGTTCCGTCGGTCTGCATGTCGGTGATGAGATCGACGTGGACGGCGCTTTGATTGCCCGACTCGCCCTCCGGGAGACAGGCCTCGTAGGCCCGTCCTAGCGCGAGGTGGACGGTCCCGCCCATCTTCTCGTCGAAGAGTATCTGGTCGGTCACCCGGTCGATCCCGCGGTTCATGCCGATTCCGAGTTCCCCGAGGCATTCGGACCCGCCGTCGGTCTCGACGATTGCTCTCAGTACGTCCTCCCCCGCCTCGGCGTCGATATCCACGACGACGCCGTCCTTGAAGACCAGTCGGGCGTCCCTGATCCGAGTGCCCCGGATCGTCATCGGCACGTCGAAGACGACCTGCCCGGCGGTGTCCGCCGGCGCGGTAAACACCTCGCCGCTGGGGAGGTTGTGGGAGTCGTAGGCGACGCTCGCGGCGCTGTTGACCGCGGTCCGGTTCTCGATGGACATCGTCAGATCCGTTCGGTCGTCTTTGACCAGACGCACCTCGCTGCCGTCGTCCAGTAGCTGTTTGAGCCGGTCCATCTCCTCGGCCAGCGCCGCCCAGTCTCTGAGGATCGCGTCGTAGACGAACTCCTGGTAAGCCTGATAGCTCATTCCCGCCTGCTGTGCGAGCGCGCGCGTGGGGTGAACCGTCGATACCCAGTCCGTGTCGAGTCGGGCCTCCCTGATCCCCTCCCGGGCCTGCGCGTACGCGGTCTGTGTCTCCTCGGGAATGTCCGCGCTGGCGCTCGTGTTGCGCGTTCCCCGGAGTGAGAGGACGCTGTCGGCCTGCTCGTACAGCGCCCGTTCGTACTCGGGGTCGGCGGCGAACGCCCCATCGTGTGCGCGCTGGTAGGCGCGGCTCATCTCCTCGGACGCGTAGGTGACGACCATGTTGGCGTCGCGCTTGCCGAGTTCCTCGGCGACGGCGACGCCCAGGTCGTGTGCGCCCTCGCCCACAGAGACGACGACATCGTCGCCCGCGTCGATCCGCGCACTCCAATCGACGAGCGTCCGTGCGTGCTCGGTGACTCGGTCGTCCATACGTCGTTCTCGTCCCGGCGGCTGAAAACGGTGCGGGCTCGTCGCCCCGCCTGTCGAATCACCGAACGGTCGCCAACCGCGGCTTTTAATCCGCCGAGTGTTTTAGGCTGGCCTAAAATGTCGGACCACGCAGAGCAGTTCGTCGGGACGTTGTTTCGCGTGCTCGCAGAGCGAGAACACGGCGACGTCAGCGCGGCGCTGCTCGACGCCTACCGGACGAACGCGGAGACCGACCGGAACGAACTCGCACAGCAGTTGCTCTCGGATATCGTTACCGTGTTCGATGCCCACATGGAAACGCGCGCGGAGGTCGACGTGCTCGTCACGGCCGTCGAGCGCCTGCTCGAACGCTACGGGACGATCATCGAAGCGACCCCGGTCGCCATCTGCATCGTCGACGACGACGGTCGGATCGAACTGTGGAACGACGGCGCGGAGTCGGCGTTCGGCTGGGCGGACTCCGAGATCCAGCAGCAACCGTACACGCGACTGTGCGCCGCTCCAGGGGAGGGCAAGCAGTTTCTCTCCCGACTCGAAGCCGGCGAACGTCTCGACGGGATCGAGACGCGACACCGCCGGAGAGACGGGGGCGTCCTCGACGTTCGGCTCTGGGCGGCCCCGTTCCGACCGTCGACCGAGGAGTTCGGCGGTGCGGCCTTCGTCATCAGCGATATCTCCGAACAGAAACGCCGCGAACAGCGCCTCGCGGTGCTCAACCGCGTCCTCCGTCACAACATCCGCAACGAGGTCACCGTCGCCCAGGGTCATCTGGAGATGCTCGCGGAGGAGACGACGGCGGAGACCGAGCACGTCCGGACGATTCAGACCCACCTCGACAGGATCATCGAACTGAGCGAGGCGGCCCGACGCGCCGAACAGTTAGAGGCGGACACGGAGACGACCGAACTGGACATTGCCGACCTGCTGGCCGATCGGATCGATCACCTTCGAGACACTCACCAGTCGGTCGACATCGACGCGACGGTTCCCGAGTCCGCTCCCGTTCTGGGCCACGAACTCCTGCCGTACGCGCTCGACACTCTCCTCGATAACGCCATCGAACACAACGACGATCCCAAGCGTATCGAAGTCGCTGTCACGGCAGACTCCGAGGAAACCCGCGTCCGTATCGCGGACAACGGACCGGGACTGCCGCCGATGGAGCGGCAGGTACTGACGGCGGAGGCGGAGACCCAACTCAGCCACAGCACCGGCGTCGGGCTCTGGCTGGCCCGCTGGATCGTCCGCAACTCCGAAGGGACGATCACCGTCGGCGACGGACCGCTCGGCGGGACCGCTATAACGATCCGACTCCGCTCACAGCCACAGGAGCGCACCGCCGATTTACAGTCTATCTGAAGTGATATATAAGTAGAAGTACAAATAGGCGGCGCTGAGAGTGCCCTCTCGGGGCGGTCTCCGTGGGAAACCGGTCTGCTGGTACGAACCGCGTAGTTACTCCTCGTCGGGTGCGTCGTCGATGAGGATCACCGCTTCCCCGTCGATTGCGATATCGTCGCCGTTGAGCACGCGGGTTCGGAGCCGGTACTGGTTGTCACCGAGGTCTTCGACGATCTCACACTCCGCGGAGACGCGGTCGTCGATCCGAACCGGACTGTGGAACTCCAGATCCTGTGAGAGGTAGATGACCAGACCGGGGACGCGAGCGAGGGCGGCGCTGATCAGTCCGCCGACGAGCGTTCCGTGAGCGATGCGGCCCTTGAACCGGGTCTGCTTGCCGAAATCGTCGTCCAAATGCAGCGGGTTCGTGTCGCCGCTGGCGGCGGCGAAACTCTTCACGTCGGCGTCGGTGATCGTCTTCGTGAACGTGAACGTATCACCGACCGAGAGTTCCGTCGGGTCGTCGGCGCTGATCTCGGCGTGCCACTCGGGCAGATCCTTCGCCGGTTCGATCCGGTCGAGGGGTGGCGTCTCCGGCTCCGCGTCGTCTTCGTCTTCGGGGAGGCTCCAGGCTTCTACAGCCGCGCGGTTGGCTTCGATCGCGGTTTCGACCATCTGTGTGGACGTCTCTGCCCACGTGTCAAGGAATGGATTACCGTACCAGTCAGTACTCATCCTTTGCCGATTGGTGGTAGCGGCTAATAAAGACTGAGGTTACATTATCGTTTCTGAGACGCCGGCGGCCGGCGGTTTTCCCACGTCGTCGGCCGGGACAAACCGATGGACGGAACGGCTACGCCGACGGATTGAACGACATTAGATGGTGCTTAATGGTTCCCTGTGGCAGAACGCACAACCTTTATGCATCGGCAAGAGCTACCTCCAACCAACAGATGTCAGACGATAGTGACGGCCCGGCGTGGCCGCCGAATATGATGAAGTTGTTCACGGAAACAGGCGAGCAGGCGGTCGAGAAACAGCAGGAGCTGATGAAGCAGATGCTCGGTGCCGGGATGTCCGGGGGGATGGACATGAACCAGCTCGGAGCGATGAGCCAGACCGCGACGTTCAAGACGCGCGTACAAAGCGGCGGTCGGATCAGCATTCCCGACGCCGAGCGCGAGACGCTCGACATCGAGGAGGGGGACATCGTTCAGGCCGTTGTCGTTCCGGTCAAACGAAACAGAGACGACGACTGATCACAAACGATGGTCGATTACACGTCACCGATCACGGCAACCTTCGAGTTGCAACGCCAGACGATCAAACAGAGCCAGGAGGCGCTCGAACAGGGGATCCAGTTCCAGCAGGATTTCAACAGGGCGCTGGTCGGCGGTCTGGACGGTCAGGAAGACGCCCAGCGGCGAGTCGTCGAACTCCAGCGCAACGCGGTGCTCGACGCGCTCGACACCGTCGAGGCGAACATCCCCGGTTCGGAAGACGCCACGGCGGAGATGCGAGAGACCGTCGACGAGCAGTTCGATCAGCTGCTCGACAACCACGAGGAGGCCTTCGAGACGCTCACCGCGGAGATGGAAGACGGCGCGGAGAGCTACGAGAACCTCGTCTCCGAGTATCTCGACACGCTCGACGACCAGCTCGAGATGCTGATCGACGCTCACGAGGGACTCGAAGAACAGTCCGTCGAGACCGCCGAAGAGCTCACCGAACAGCTCGACCAGCTCCAGTCTCAGGTCGAGGATGTCCAACAGCAAGTCGAGGAGTAAGTTCGCGCTTTCCTGCAATCTCCGCTCGAAAGCACCACGACGCCGCATAGCGCCCGCGCTCGCAATCCGGGACGGTACAAAACGACAGTCAGTGGCTTCTTACGGGCGTTGATGGCATCGAACTTCGCCTGACGGAATAGCTCGGAAATAGCCGGGCGTTTATATATCTTGCCAACATAGAACGCAGTGATGAGCAATCAGCAACAAGAATGGGGAGACCTGTTTGGGCAGATGAACGAGGCCGTTGCGGAATCGTTCGAGAAGAACCTCGAAGCGCAGAGCGCGCTGATGGAGTCGTGGATGGGGTCGTTCGACTCCTCGCTGCCCGACGACGAGGTCATGGAAGACGGGATGGAGGGGATGGCCGACGCCTACGAGGTCTGGATGGACGCCGCCGAGGAGACCTTCGAGCGGACGGCCGACGCCGCACAGGGGGAGGACGTCGCGCCCCAGGAGTTCCGTGACATCTGGCTTCGCTCGGCGAACGAGGCCTTCTCGGAGGTGCTCTCGACGACCGCGTTCGCCCACGCGAACGGCCAACTCGTCCAGCAGGTCATGGAGATGCAGGAGGAGATGACCGAGATGACCGAGGATCAGTTGGCGACGATGGGGATCGCGACCAACGAGGACGTTCAGGAGGTCGGCGAACGCCTGATCGAACTCGAACGCCGTCAGCACGAGGTCGAGAACAAACTCGACCGCATCCTCGACGCAGTTGAGGAATAACCATGTCCTACAATCCATTCAGCGCTGCGCTCGACGCGCACACGAACACGCTCGACGCTATCGCGGACGCGACGGAAAACGCCGCCCGCCTGCCAGAGCAGGCCGAGACGATCAACAACATCGACGTCGGGATGACCCCGTCGGAGGTCGTCTACGAGGAGAACAAACTGGAACTGCTGCACTACCAGCCCGAAGAGGCGGGTATCGACGTTCCCGAGGACGAGCAAAACGAGGTGCCCATCCTCATCGTCTACGCGCTGATCAACAAGCCGTTCATCCTCGACCTCCAGCCGGACCGCAGCGTCGTCCGACGGCTGCTGGAAGCGGGCCACAACGTCTACATGATCGACTGGAACGAGCCCTCGCGGCTCGACCAGCACCTCGGCCTGCACGATTACATCAACCGCTACGTCGACAACTGCGTCGACGAAGTGCGCGACCGCTCGGGCCAGGAGAAGATCAACATCCTCGGCTACTGCATGGGCGGCACCTTCAGCGCCATCTACACGGCGCTGTACCCCGAGAAGGTCAACGCGCTGGCGCTGATGGCCGCCGGGCTGTACTTCGACGACACCGGCGGCGTGCTCGAACGCTGGGGCAGCGAGGAGTACTACGATCCCGCCGCCGTCGTCGACACCTACGGCAACGTCCCGTCGACGATGCTGGACGACGGCTTCAAGATGACCGATCCGGTCGACAACTACGTCCGGAAGTACATCACCCTCTTCGAGAACCTCGACAGCGACGACTTCGTCGAGAACTTCGCCCGGATGGAGCGCTGGCTGGACGAGGGGATCGATCTGGCCGGTGACGCCTACGTCGAGTTCCTCCGGGAGATCTATCAGAGCAACAGCCTCTACCGAAACGAGATGGAACTCGACGGCGAACACGTCGACGTCACCGAGATCACGGTGCCGATCCTCCAGATCATGGGCGAGTACGACCACCTCATCCCGCCGGAGGCATCGAAGCCGTTCAACGACGTGGTCGGCACGCCCGACGAGCAGATCACGACCATCGAGTACCCCACGGGCCACATCGGCATGTCGGTCTCGGGATCGACCCACGCCGAAGTCTGGCCGCAGGTCTGCGACTGGTTCCACGAGGTCTCGAAGGACGACGCCGAAGCCAGCGTCAGCGAGATGCAGGAGGAGGCCGCCGCGAGTATCGAGGTCGAGTCGACCGACGACGCGGAGAGCGACAGCGACGACGAAGCGAGCGACGGCGAGGCTACGGACCTCGAATCGATCGAGGGGATCGGTCCGACCTACGCTGACCGCCTCCGCGAGGCCGGCATCGAGACGCCGGCAGATCTCACCGAGCACACCGCCGACGAACTCGCGGACATCGCGGAGACCAGCGAGTCGCAGGCCGCCGAGTGGCTCGAACAGATCTAATTCCGGACGCGCTCGACGAGCGCCGACGCCCGCTCGCGGTCGACGCGGTTCGTCGTCACGCCGCCTGTTTTGACTGCCGTCCCGACGATTGCCCCGTCAGCAACCTCCAACAGCGCCGCGGCGTTGTCGACGGTGACTCCGCTCCCGACCAGCACCGGTACCTCGGGGGCGCAGTCGTCCCGGGCGGCGACGACCTCTTCGAGCGTCTCGCCCTCGGCGGCCGCCCCCGTTTCGGGTCCGGAGACGATCAGCCCGTCTGCGAGTCCGCGCTCGACTGTCTCGCGGGCCAGCGCGCCGATGTCTCGGTCGACCGGACTGGCGGAGTGTTTCACGTCGACGTCGGCGTAGACGGCCACGTCGGTATCGAGTCGCTCGCGCAGGCGCATCGTCTCGTGGGCGCTTCCCTCCAGCCAGCCCTGATCCGTCGCCCGGACGCCCGCGTGAACGTTGACGCGGACGAACGCGCCGCCGACCGCGGCCGCGACCGACAGCGCCGCCTCGGCGTCGTTGCGGAGGACGTTGACGCCTACGGGTACGTCGACCGTCCCGTCGACGGCCCGCGCGGTCGCGGTTAGCTCCGCTACCGTGTGTTTCGGGACCGAGTCGGGATAGAACGGCGTGTCACCGAAGTTCTCGATCAGCACGGCGTCGAAGCCGCTCGCGGCGAGCGCACGTGCGTCCTCGCAGGCCGCATCGCGGATCGCCGCTCGCGACCCGTCGTATTCGGGTGCGCCCGGCAGGGCCGGGAGATGAACCATCCCGATCAGCGGCGTCTCGCCGCCGAGCCCTGGCGGCTCCATCTCAGGCGTCCCAGTAGTCGGGTTCGTTGCCCTCGCGCCACTTGATCGAACAGCCCCGCGACGGTTTAAAGTCGTTGCTGACCGGCTTGTTGGCGAGCAGATTCTCGATGTGGTCCCGCATCTCCCGGGTCTCCGGGTCGTCGTCGGGGTTCATGGCGTCGTCGAGTCGGCCGTGGTACGCCAGCCGGAAGGTGCCGTCGCGGTTCGCGAACAGGAAGGGATCGGGCGTGCACATCGCGCCGTACTCGGCGGCGACGGTCTGTTCGTCGTCGCGGAGATAGGCGTCCCACTGGATCGTCCCTTCCTCGACGCGTTCGACCATCGTCTCGAAGTCGTCTTCGGGGTACTCCGTCTCGTCGTTGGGGTTGATCCCGACGACGGCGATGTCGTCGTACTCCTCGGCCAGTCGGTTCATCTCCTCGAATTTGGCCTTGGCGTACGGACAGTGGTTGCAGGTGAAGACGACGAGCAGGCCCTCGTACTCGCTGAAATCCCCGAGGCTGTAGCTCTCGCCGTCGGTTCCCCGTAGCTCGAAATCGGGTGCCTCGTCGCCCGGTTCGAGAACGTCCTTGGAGTCGAGTGCGACCATACGGGAGTGTGCGGCCGCGAGCCACCTTAATGCACCGGGAGTGCGCGGTCGAGGACGGCGTGGCGCTTCCTGGCATACCATAGCAACGTTTTTGTGCGTACTCCAGTGCTTTCAGATATGGACCTCTCCGACGAAGTCGTGGAGCTACTCCGCGAAAACGCACGGTACAGCGTCGAGGATATCGCCCGCCAGACCGACAGCGATCCGTCGGAGATCGAGGCCATCATCGATGATCTCGAAGACGAGGGCGTCATCAAGGGCTACCGGGCAATCGTCGACCGCGAGCAACTGGACGAGGAGACGATCCGCGCGGTCGTCGAGTTGAACATCACGCTCGACCGCGAGACCAGCTACGACGACGTGGCCGAGCGCATCGCCAAGTTCCCCAACGTCGAGTCGCTCCACCTCGTCAGCGGCGATTTCGACTTCATGATGGAGGTCGAGGGCGACTCGATGAGCGAGGTGTCTAGCTTCATCAGCAACAAGGTCGCACCCGTCCCCGAAGTCACCCAGACGGTCACGCATTACGTCATGACCACCTACAAGGAACAGGGCATCGAGTTCGGTGACGGCAGCGACGACGACCGCCTCTCAGTCTCACCATGAAGATCGCAGACCGCGTCGAACGGGTGCCGCCGTCGGGAATCCGGCGCTTTTTCGAGCTCGCGGAGGAGATGGACGACATCATCTCGCTGGGGGTCGGCGAACCCGACTTCTCGGCGCCGTGGGCCGCCCGCGACGCCGCGATCACCTCCCTGGAGCAGGGTAAGACCTCCTACACCGCGAACCGCGGCAAGCGGGAGCTACGCGAACTGATCGCGGAGACGATGGATCGCCGGTACGATCTCACCTACGATCCCGACGACCAGATTCTCGTCACCGCCGGGGCGAGCGAGGCGATCGATCTGGCCTTCCGGACGCTGATCGAACCCGGCGACACCGTCGCCGTCGCCCAGCCCTGTTACGTCTCCTACGCGCCGGGAGTGACCTTCGCGGGCGGGGAGGTGCTCCCGGTCCGGACCCGCCGCGAGGACGACTTCAAACTCACCTACGAGGTGCTGGAGGCCAGCGGCGCGGCCGACGCCGAGGTGCTGGTCTACTGCTACCCGAACAACCCGACCGGCGCGACGATGACCCGCGACGAACTCGAAGAGGTCGCCGCCTTCGCCCGCGAACACGATCTCGCCGTCCTCTCGGACGAGATTTACGCGGGACTCACCTACGAACACGAGCACGCCTCCATCGCTACGCTCGACGGGATGCGCGAGCGAACTATCGTCTTCAACGGCTTCTCGAAGGAGTACGCGATGACGGGACTGCGACTGGGATACGCGCTCGGTCCGACGGAGGCGATCACGGCGATGAATCGCATCCACCAGTACACGATGCTCTCCGCGCCGACGACCGCCCAGCACGCCGCGATCGAGGCGTTGCAGTCCTCTGACGGGGCCGTCGAGGAGATGCGCACTCAGTACGACCGCCGGCGGAAACTCGTCCTCTCGCGGTTCGAGGAGATGGGCCTGGACTGCTTTCGCGCCAAGGGAGCCTTCTACGCGTTCCCGGCCTGCCCGTGGGACGACGGCAACGAGTTCGCCGAGGCGCTGTTAGAGGAGACCGGCGTGGCCGTCGTGCCCGGTTCCGTCTTCGGAGCGGGCGGTGACGGACACCTTCGGGTCTCCTACGCGACCGGAATGGACGACCTCAAGGAGGCGCTCGACCGCATCGAACGATTCATCGAGTGACCCCCTCGTCCGCCGGGATCAACCACGTCCTACCGGTCGATTCGGACTGTGAAAACTCGCTGCTGAGGACGAACGCGCTGGCTACTCCCAGCGGAGTCTCGGCACGAACGAACCCCCCGCAAAGCTTTTTCGTCTGTTCACAGTAGGAGACCTGTAATGGCAATAGATGAAACGGGCGGGTCAGAAGACGACAGCTCCGGGGTAGGGGTCCGCTTCGACGAGAGCGTGACCCTCGGGGAGTACTCCTGGAGCGACTTTCGCCGGGACGAACACGACGAGGGGCGGTTCGACCGGAGCAAGTATCTGGGGTTCGATCCCCGCGATACCGGCCGCCGCCTGCAGGCCGGCGCGAGCGGGGCGAAGACGCTCAACCAGATCGTCGAACGCTACCGGGATCCCGCGAGCCGTGACGTCAT
Organism: Halovenus carboxidivorans; assembly: GCF_009831575.1. Lineage (GTDB taxonomy): Archaea > Halobacteriota > Halobacteria > Halobacteriales > Haloarculaceae > Halovenus > Halovenus carboxidivorans. The sequence continues at coordinate 92,779 of NZ_WUUT01000003.1, forward strand.
CAAAGGGGAGTACACCTGGGAACATTTCAAACAGGAGTACTACTACGACGAGGAGGGGCTTCCACCGCGAGAGGACGGCGAGAAGATTCCGTTTCGTCCGGAGGAGTATCTCGGCTTCCACCCGGAAGAGACCGACCAGCGGTTGGGGGCCGCTGGCGACCGGGCGTCGAAACTCGCCGAGATTGTCGAGGAACGGACGGTCAACGTCAACGAGGAGGTGGACGAGGATGCGTTTTTCTCTACCCGTGGCGGCGGGATGACCGTCGCGAACCGATACGACCTGGAGAAGGCGGTGCCGATGGAGAAGAAGACACACTTCATCGAACAGGACCGCTACTGGGTGAACAAACCGTACGCTTTTATCGTCATCTTCAAATCGCAGAAGGAAAACGAGATCAAGTACTACGTCGTCGAGCCACATCTCAACTCCATCGAGGAGGAGTTACTCGACTTTCTCTCACAGAAGCTCAAGACGGCGATCAAATACTCCGAGGACGAGGTCATCGTCCAGGGGAGCGAGGCGGACCGCGCGGAGGTCATCCAGCGCGAGGCCGAGCGGTTGCTCCGGCGGTACGACCTCTACGAGGGGCGCTCGAAGGCACAGCGGCAGTCACCGACGACCGAGAGCGAGCGCGGCGGGTTGATGGACTCGTTGCGGGGCGCGTTCGGCGGCGACGAGACGAACAACGGGGCCGACCCGCCGGACGTTCGAGCCGACGAGGCAGACCCGCCGGCGGTCCAGGGCGAAGCGGCTGACCCGCCGGCTGGGTCCGAGGAATCCGGCGGGCCGATGGAGTCGCTGAAAGGGTTGTTCGGCGGTGACGAAACGAACAACGGGGCCGCGAGCGCGGGCCAACCCACGACCATCCAGGCGGCCGAACGACAACTCGAAGGCATCTCGGTCCGCCCGGAGCCAGCGATCATCGAGGACGATCCCGACACGCTCAGCGAGTACCAGGTCGAGAAGTTGTTGTACGTCCTCAAACGCAACTTCATCGGCTACTCCCGCATCGACCCGATCAAACACGACATCAACGTCGAGGATATCTCCTGTGACGGCTACAACAGCCGGGTGTTCGCCTATCACACCGACTACGAGCAGATCATCACCAACGTCAAACACGGCAAGGAGGAACTGGACGATTTCGTCGTCAAACTGGCCCAGCGGTCGGGCAAAGGCATCTCGAAACGCCAGCCCCAGGTCGACGCGACGCTGCCGGACGGCTCGCGTGCCCAACTCACCCTCGGTGCCGAGGTGTCCGACCACGGGACCAACTACACCATCCGCCAGTTCAAGGACGTACCGTTCACGCCCGTCGATCTGATCAACTGGAACACGTTCAACCTCGACGAGATGGCCTTCCTCTGGCTCTGTATCGAGAACCACAAGTCGCTCATCTTCGCCGGCGGGACGGCCTCTGGGAAGACGACCAGCCTGAACGCGGTGTCGCTGTTCATCCCCTCCAGCGCGAAAATCGTCTCCATCGAGGACACCCGCGAGGTCGAGTTGCCCCAACGCAACTGGGTCGCGAGCGTCACTCGCCCTTCCTTCGGCGAGGACGACACCGGCGACGTCGACGAGTTCGACCTGCTGGAGGCGGCGCTCCGCCAGCGCCCGGATTACATCGTGATGGGTGAGATCCGTGGCGAGGAGGGCCGAACCGCCTTCCAGGTCATGTCCACCGGGCACACCACCTACACCACCTTCCACGCCGACTCCGTCGGTGAGGTAATCAAACGCTTCACCACCGACCCGATCAACGTCTCGAAGACGCTGTTTACGGCGCTGGATCTCGTCTCGATTCAGACACAGACGCGGGTGGACGGCCACAAGGTCCGCCGGAACAAGGTCCTGACGGAGATCAACGAGTACTCACCGGAGAACGACGAGATCAACGTCCGGGACGTCTACGAGTGGCGCGCCGAGACGGACAACTTCATCCAGATGGGATCATCCTCGACCCTGGAGGAGATCAAGTTCGACCGCGGCTGGTCCGACGAACGGCTCAACGAAGAGCTATTCAAACGGAAGACGGTGCTCGCCTACCTCATCCAGAACGGGCTGAACACCTACACCGAGGTGGCGGCGACGGTCCAGGCGTTCATCAACGATCCGGAGACGATCCTCGCCATCATCGCACAGGACAAACTGGAGCGCTCGCTGGAGGACCTTCGGGAGATGGAGTCCGTCAAGATCGATGTCGATCCCGAGGAGGAGGACATGGTGCCGCGGCCGGATCCCGGCGAGGAACTTCTCGTCGAGACCGACGAGATTCTCTCCCAAGCCGAGCCGCTCCTCCAGCAGTACCGCGACATGGAGACCGGAGATCTGGTCGCGGCGCTGTCGGGAGCCAACGATACCGACGAGATCGAACCCGACCCGGAGGAGGACAGCGGGTTCGACTTCGGCCAGTTCGTGCCGAAAGCGGGCTCGGAGGCTGAGGAGGAATGAGTCTCGAAACCAAACGACAGGCCGAAGAGACCCCCGACGACAACTCGCTGGGGGGCCGGTTCTACCCGCTGTACCGGCGGCTGTTCGACGACAACAGCGACTTCGTCAAGGGTGTCGAGAAGAAACTCGCACAGGCCCGGATGGCCGACAACGTCGAGTTGTTCATCTCGCGGGCGCTCGCGGTCGGGCTGATCGCCGGGCTCGGACTGTGGATTCTCGGCGTGTTGGTCGGCTGGCTGTTCCTGCAGTTGTTCGGCTGGAGCGGGCTGGTGCCGTTGCCCGACGCGCTCTCACAGGTCATCGACATCATCCGCGAACCGGCAATCCTGCTCCTCTCGGGGCTGATATTCGGCTCGATTGGCTTCGCGATCGGGTTCGGCTCGCTCGTCGCCGTGCCGTATTTCCGCGCCAGCGCACGCGAACGCGAGATCAACATCCTCCTCGCTGATTCCGTCTCGTTCATGTACGCGCTGTCGGTCGGCGGCATGAACCAACTCGAAATTCTCCGCGCGATGGCGAAAGCCGACGACACCTACGGGGAGGTGGCCAAGGAGTTTCAATCGATCGTGCTGGAGACGGAGTATTTCGATACGGACTACCGGACGGCGATCCGAAACCAGGCGCTCGAAACTCCGAGCGACGAACTCTCGCAGTTCCTGACGGATATGCTCTCGATCGTCGACTCCGGCGGGGACATGACCGACTTCCTCGAAGACCAGAAGAACAAACAGCTCCGCACCGCCCAGCAGGAGCAGAAAAAACAGCTCGACACCCTGGAGCTGTTCGGCGAGATGTACATGACGCTGTCGCTGTTCCCGCTGCTTTTGATCATCATCCTGGTCATCATGGGGCTGATGGGCAACGGACTCGACCGCTTCCTGCTGAACGGGACGGTCTACGGTCTGATCCCGCTGATCGGCGCCGCATTCCTCGTCCTCGTCTCGACCGTCACTCAGGACGAGATCGGTGACGGCTACCTGCGACCCGAGGCCGACGAGGAGTTCACTGTCGACGAGGGCATCGGCGTGTTCAACCCCGGGCTCGTCGAGCGGTACACCGGCGACAAGCAGGTCTTCGACCAGATCAAACGCCGCGAGGGGACCCACGAACTGATGGAGATTCTCCGGTCGCCGCACACCTTCTTCAAGGACCATCCGAAGCTCATCCTGCTCGTGACGACGCCGGTGACCGCGCTCGTCATGATCGGACTGGTGGTCTCCGGTGCCGCCCCGACGTCGATCGACGGCATCCAGGCCAGCCCGGTCTGGGGGACGTTCGTCTGGATGTATCTACCGATCTATCTCAACATGCTCCCGCTCGCGGTCTTTCACGAGTGGAACGTCCTCTCCCGGAAGGGGGTGCTCGGAAACCTCTCGGAGAACCTGCGAAAGCTCGCGAGCGCGAACGACACCGGGATGACGCTGCTCGAATCGATCAAGACCGTCTCGGAGACTTCCTCCGGAAAGCTCGCGGAGGAGTTCGAGGCGATGCACGCCAAGGTCAACTACGGGACGAGTCTGAAGGACGCGCTCCGGGAGTTCAACAACAAGTACCATCTCCCCCGGTTGGCCCGGACGATCAAACTCATCAGCGAGGCACAGGAGGCCTCCAGCCAGATTCAGGACGTGCTCTCGACGGCCGCGGTCGCCTCGGAGAACCAGGACGAAATCGCCCGCGAACGGAAAGCCCGGACCCGGATGCAGATGGTCATCATCATCATGACCTTCCTGACGCTGCTGGCGGTGATGGGCCTGCTCCGAGTGCAGTTTCTCGACACGATGGCGTCGCTTGGCAGTGCTGGCAGCGGAGCGAACAGCGAGGCGGCCGGCGGAGAGTTCGGGGCCAACATCGAGACGGGTTATCTCTCGATGGTCTTCTTCCACGCGGTGACGATTCAGGCCGTCGTTTCGTCGTTCATCGCGGGCTACATCCGGAGCGTCGAACTGATGGCCGGGCTGAAATACGCCGTCGTGCTCGCGACGATCACGCTGATCACGTGGACCGTCGTCGAACAGGTCTCCAACCCACAGGAGACGGCGGCCCTGCTCCTCTTTGTCGGCTCGACCGGCCGGTCGTATTTAACCTCTCAAACGAGAAACTCAAAACACTGATAACACCGGGGTGTGTGACGAGGAGGTATGAACCGGCGGGGCCAGACAGCCTACGATTACCTCCTCGGGATCGTACTGCTGTTGGTGACGATCATCACGGTACTGTCACTGTTCCCGCAGGTGTTCGGCCCGTTCGTCGAGCCAGTCTCTTCGGATCAGGAGAAGATGGCCGACCGGGTCGCGTCCGACGTGATCGAGACGACGGCGCTCGGCGGAACCGAGCGGACGATCAACGCGAGCGAACTCGACGACCTGGCCGTCGAACAGGCGAAATCAGAGGCCGGACTCCGGGAGATCCGCAGCGTCAACGTCTCGCTTCAGCGGGGGGCTGAACCGGTCGTGGGGGCGGGTGATCGACAGCGCGACGGAGAGCCGTCGGCAGTCGTCGTCCGGACGGTACAGACCGCCGAGGGCGGCGCGTGTCGGACCGGCTGTCAACTCGTCGTGCGGGTGTGGTAAGATGCAACCGATGGAGCACAACCGTGGACAGGCCTACGCGCTCGAAGGAATCATCGGGGCGATTATCGTCGTCTCGGCGCTGGTGTTGGGGCTGCAGGCGGTCGATATCGCACCGTGGACCGGCAGCCAGACGCTCGATAGCTCCGAGACGCGTACCGAGGTTGCCGACATGCTGGCGGTCGCGGAGGACGCGGGCGCCCTGCAGGAGGCGGTCACCTGCGTCGACGACGACGGCGACCCCCACCCCGATGTCGCCGCGACCGAGGACAACGTCTCGGAACTCGGTGCCATCCTCAACCGGACTCTCGAAAGTCAGTACAGCTACCGGATCGCGGTCGGTGTCGACGGCACCGAGACACAGATCGGACCGACTCCGTCGCTCCCGAACACCGACACCGTGACCGCCTCCCGGACGGTCGTCCTGTCGGATACCGATCCCGTCTACGAAGTCGACCCGCAATCAGAGCAGTGCCGACCCGCCGGCACCCTCGAAGACGCCGGTGATCTGTACATCGACGACCAGCACGGAGACGAGAGCCTCTACGCGGTGGTCCGAATCAGGGTGATCGCGTGGTGAGCCGACGCCGACAGCGGGGCCAACTGGTCCTGATCGCGGCGATTCTGGTCGCGACGGCGGTCCTCGGTGCGGTCGTCCTGCTGAACGCGGTCCACAGTTCGCCGGACGTGAAAGCCCAGACGGACGCACAGAGCCTCTCGACGGCAGACCGGACGGTCGGAGACATCCGACAGGATCTCAGAGACCTCTTTTTCGGGACCAACGGAACCGACGCTCAGTATCCGTTCGCGACGGCGAGTGATCTCGGAAACGCCACCGGGGCCTACAGCAGCGACCTCGCCGCGGTCGTCTCCAGGGATAGCCCCGCCGTCACCGCGGTGGAACTGCTTCCGGCTGAGAGTACGACCGGCGGGTTCGTCTCCGGGGCGGTGCCGACCTCGAACACGTCAGTCATCGAGAACGCGAGTTCGCTCCCCTACCTCTCGATCAACGCGTCGGCCGCCGCGACTCCCCGTATCACCATCGTCCGGACGGCCGCACCGGACAGGGAAATCGTCCTCGACGGATCGAGCACCGAGTACGACGACCGGACCGGCGACCGACGCGAGTGCGACGACATCTCCGGGCGAGCGCGGCTGGAACTGACCCGTGGCTCGGGGGCGATCCGCGGCGAAGACGGCGCTGTCTGTGAGGTGTTCGTCTACGATCCGACACAGTCGAGTGAATACGACGTGGCTATCGACGCCGCCAACGGCGACGGCCGGTTCAACGCCAGCGGGGGCGGTACTCCCGTCCTCACCGGTGACCGTCGGCACACCGGGGTCGTCGTCAACCCGACGTTCGAGGTGACCTACCGGGACCCCAGCGTCACCTACCGTGGCAACGTCACGCTGTTCCGGGGTGATCGGCGGTGACCGACCGCGCCGTCTCGATTGCGCTCACGCACGCACTGACCGTCGCTATCTCGACGGTTCTGGTTTCGGGGTTGATAATCGGCGCCGGAACCCTGCTCGAATCCCAGGAGCAAACCGTCGGTGAGACCCAACTCAGAGAGATCGGAAGCGACGCGGTGACCTACATCAACACGCTCGACCGGTTGAACCGAACCGGCGAGAACGTCACCGTCACCGCGGAACCGGATTATCCGGAGCGGATCCTCGGTTCGTATCGGTACACGATCGCCATAGAGAACCGCACCGGGAGCAACACGCTGGTGGTCCGGTCCGAACAACTCGGCCGGTCCGTCGAGTTCGACATCGAAACCCGCACCAACGTCACGAGTTCGGGCACCAGCGGTGGCGACGTGGAGATCAGCCTCTGTGAGGGCGACCGACTCACGCTCGCGGGGTGTGGCTCGTGAGCGATTCAGACCGGTATTCGGCACCGACACCGAACCGCGCGGTGTCAGATGTCGTCGCCTTCGTGCTCACGTTCGCGATCATCATCGCCGGCGTAGGCCTCGTCTCCACGGGCGCATTCGACCGACTGACCGCGTTTACCGACGAACAGCGGATCGACAACGCCGAGCGCGGTATGGAAGCCGCGGCCTCGACCATCGACAGTCTCGGCCGCGGCAACGACACCTACCGCGAGTTCGCCCTCTCGCTGAGCGGCGGGAACGTCTGGTTCAGAAACAGCACCATCACCATCGAAAACAGCAGTGCGAACCTCTCCCGTCTACCAGGCGGCAGTGCCGACAGCGCGGATATTCCGGTGAACGCGCTCGAACACCGGTTCGAGTTCGGCGGCGAGACGGTCCGGATCACACACGAGGGGGGCGGTGTCTTCCGTACCGATACGGCCCGCCCGCGATACGACCCGGCCATCACCGTCGAAGACGGCACGCTCATCGTCTCGCTGATCAACCTGACCAGCGACGAGACAATCGACCGCTCGGGAACGTACGACAGTAATCTCGCCCTCGACCCGACCGGCGTTCCGACGGAGGCACCGGTCTCCGCGGACAAACAGTTCGTCAGTTTCAGCGCGGAACTGATCGGCCAGCGGCGAGTCTACAACTCGACGGTCGACGACCCCGATATCACCGTCGACGTTTCCGCGTCTGCGAGCCCCGAACAGTGGGGGTATTTTTTCAGCGAGGCGGAGGGCTGGACCTCGACCGGCGACGCGACGTACACGCCCGACGAGCGGATCGACACCGTCCTGATCCGGGTCTCGACGATCCGGCTCTCGACGCCGCCGCGGCGGACGACGTGACCCCGGACCGCCGACTGCCTCCTGTGAGCCGCCGCCGCGGGGCCTCCGTCCTGTTTTATGTTAACAACTCACATTATTCCGTCCGTTGTTTTCAGCTCTGAAATCGAACGATACCGCTCTCGGCCCGGAATATCAGGAGGCAGTGAACAAAATTGAATCCGGACAATGGATTTTTTAAACGGGTGTTCCGTTGTATGCCGTAATCATGAGGGCCCCGTTGGATCCGACGGACACTCGCGGAATCTCCGAGATCTACGGGACAGTCCTCATCATCTCGCTGGTCTTTCTCGTCGCCTTCTCCCTCGTCGGCGTCGGTGTGTTCATTCTCGGCGACACGACGGCCGACGCGAACGACCGACTCGCACAGGACGCGGTCCTCGAACTGGACGACCGGGTGAGCGCTCTCACGGCGGATCGCGTCGAGAACTCGATCACCTGGGAGGTCCCACAGGGCACCGCCGAGGATTTCGAGGCCAACGGAACGCGGGGCACGATTAACGTCACCGTACGGACGAACGATACGTACTGGACCTGGGGGAACTCCAGCGGGTTAGTCGACTCGCCCGTCCAGGCGAACGCCACGGGTGAGATCCCGCTGGGAACGATCACCCACCGGAGCGAAGACGGCGTCCTGACGGTGTATCAGGGCGGGGGCGTCTTCGAGATCCAGGACGGCACGGTGACCGTGTTGCGCGAGCCGGAGATCTCCGTCTCGGAGGGGAATCTCGATCTCGATTTCGTCAACCTCTCGTCGGTGGATCAGATCGACGGCAGCGAGTTGACTGCGACACAGCGCCGGACCCAACCCGACTCCGCCGAGATCCAGCAGATCGTGGACGCCCAGATGCGCCGGGACGGGAACCTCGTCGCCCCGGCCAGGGTGAATCTCACGATCACGAGCGAGTTCGCCGACGGCTGGGGCGCTCTCGTCCGGGAGGCGGTCGAGAGCCGTCCCGTCACGGTCTGGGATCACACCGACCTCCCGGAACTGGCGACGAACCAGGTCAAGATCGGCTTCGGTGAGTTCGGACGGGGCGTCGATCTCCCCGACGAGCGTAGCCCCTACGCTCCCGGAGTGATCTACAGCGGCGTCGCCGACCTCGCGCCCGAACTGTACAACTGGAGCGCCGGGACGATTCGCGAGCGCGCCGGTGGCTTCAACGTCAGCGCGAACGGCGGCAACGAGTACACCGTCGGCCTCAGGTACGACCACGACGGGGACGGCGCCGACTGGTGGAAACTCAACGCGAGCAATCAGTGGGTGAACATCGAGGACCCCATGGCCGCGCCGCTGGGGCCGGACGAACCCCGTCCCGTCAGCGTCGACCCCGCGAACGGCGTCTTCAGGATGGATGACGACGCCTGGACGTGTGTCGTCAGTCACGCTCCCAGCGCCTCGGAGCCGCTGCGGTCACAGGTCAACCGGACGGGGAGTGGCTGTTTCGTCGACCCGGTCGGCGTCGAGAATCCCGACGACAGCGTTGCCGAGTTCAGTCCCCTGCTCGAAATCACTGGCCTGAGCGTACGCGGCCCCGCGAGCAAACAACTGGCCTTCGGTACCGACCGCCTCCAGGTGGCGGTAAACGTCACGAACACCGGAACGGGCGATGCGGACAGCGGAGAGCCGACTGCCATGCTTGCCGATCCGGACGGCGGCGATCCGTGGGTCGCCGACGGAACCCGACTGAACGCCAGCAGCCCGTTGTCTCGCGGTGAATCGGCCACGTACTCGTTCAGCTACACGCCGCAGTTCCTCGGTGATCGATTCCGGGTCCGCGCCGGCACTCCCGACGACGCTGCCGGAAACGACACGTGGTGGGAGATCACGAAGACGCCGGACGCCGAGCCGTTCGAGATCGAACGCGTCACCGTCCGCAACAGTCCCATCGTCGCCGGCGACGTCCTCAAAGTCGATGTCACGGTCAACAACACCGGTGACAGCCGAGACGAACAGACAGTCATCCTCTCGGACCGTGCGGGGCCACAGGCGACCGCGACGTACAACCTCAGCGCGGGTACCGAACGGACGAAGACCATCGAGTGGGACACCGAGGTCGGGGACGGGAACCGTAGCAACAAGTCGATCAATATCTCGACGCTGACCGACCGCGAGTCAGCGACGGCGATCATCCGCAAGCCGGGACTGGCGTCGGCCGACTTCGAGATCGACCGCGTCGAGATCGACGATCCGGTCACCGAGGGCAACGACCTCGAAGCCGAGGCGACGATCACCAACGACGGCAGCGACACGGGCACGCGGACCGTCCGTCTGCGAGACGACAACGGCGTGATCCGCGCGACCGTCCCCGATCTGACGCTCGATCCCGGCGAAACCGTCACCCTCGGCAGTTCGGCACCGCCGCTGGTCTGGGAGACCGATACGGGCGATACCGGCGTCTACGATCTGACCGTGGAGACCGACGACGACACCAACACGACGACCGACGTGGAGATCACGACACCGACCGGCGTCGGGACGTTCAACGTCTCGATTGCCGAGAGCGGCCTCGACGACGTGATCGCCGGCGACGACCTCGAAGTCCCGGTCACTATCGAGTACAACGGCGGCGGAACGCGGACCGAGAGCATCTGGTTGACCGATTTCGACGGCGAACCGGTCGACGCACGGACCGTCTCACTGACCAGCGGGAGTTCCGTGCGCCGGACGCTCGTCTGGGAGACCGAGGCCGGAGACGGACAGCACGCCCCCGGAACGATCACGGCAAACGGTGTCGACGACACAGACAGCGCGAGCGTCGAGGTCCGACCGGAGGACGAGGCGGGTCCGAGTTACACCATCACGTCGGTTTCGACGAACAGCTCAGTCGGCTCGAACGGATCGCTACCGCCCGATCCGACGACGGAGGGCGAGGATCTGGAGATCAACGTGACCGTCGAGAACAGCGGCACCGTCCTCGGGACCGAGAGCGTCGTCGTCGAGTACGTGCCGGAGGACCGCCCGGTCGCTACGAGGGAGGTGAGCATCCCCAGCGGGGCCAGCAAGACTGTCACCCTCACCTGGGAGACAGTGGTCGGCGACAACACGACGACGCCGTCTAATCCACGGAACGCCGAAGACATCGAAATCCGAGTTGCCGGCGAAACAGCCCGCGAGACGGTCTTTATCGACAACCGAACCGTGCGGCGCGATCCGGTCGACGTGATGTTCGCCATCGACGAAACCGGCTCGATGGGCGTGCCGGCCGCGTACTCCCGGAGCGGGATGGAGCCGACGCCACAGCTCACCCTGGGCGCCCAAGCCACTGGAGACAGCTACGAATCGAACGACGAACTCGGGGCTGCCGCATCGATTCCCACCGGGACATACGCCGATCTCCTGATCGCAAACGGGGAGAGTGATTACTTCGCCGTCACGCTCAACGAAACCGAGTCACTCGACGCCGCGATCGGCTTCGACGACGACGCCGGCAACCTCGAACTCGAACTGTACGGCCCGACCCAGCGGCTTCTGGACAGCAGTCGCTCCTCCGGCGAGGGCGAATCTGTCTCGGTGTCGGACGTGACCGAGGCTGGCACGTACTACGTCCGTGTCTACGGCGACGGGACTGACTCCGCAGAGTACGACCTGTTCGTTCAGTCCGGGGACAGGTCAAACGACGACTACGAGCCGAACGACGATATCGGGGCGGCACAGCCGCTCGGAAGCGGGGAGTATCGGGATCTGCGGATCGCCAACGCCGAGAGCGACTTCTTCGCCGTCTCGCTGAACGACAGCGAGTCCCTGCGCGGTTCGATCGACTTCGACAACGACATCGGCGATCTCGACCTGGTGCTGTACGATCCGGAGGGCGACCTGATCGACGCCGGGTACGGCTCGGAGAGCGAATCTGTCTCCGTCTCGAACGTGAGCGAGGCCGGAACCTACTATCTCAGGGTTTACGGAGACGACGGCGCCTCCGCACCGTACGCCCTCGACATCGAGACCGGTAGATCCGTCTCCGACGAGCGGTTCTCGTACGACTCCCCCCTGTTCGAGGAGCCGGTCACTCCAGCGGGTGAGGAGTTCCTCTACGTCAGACAGCGAAACGAGATCTACGAACAGGGCGAGCAGTTCGACATCCCGTACCGCTACCGCTCGAAGGTCTGGCCGGGCAAGCGGCTCACGAACGCGACCGACGTTCCAGCGGAGGCAGATCTGTGGTACGCACTCCCCGAAACTGGCGGCGACGTCTCCGGCGAGGTCGAAAACCCCGGTACCGAAGGGACGTTCTACGTCTCCGGACAGACCGTCGATCCGGCAGACCACGGCGGAGCGGCCTACGTCGTCAATCTCAGCGACCGGTACTGTTCGGCGCTCTGTTACGACAGCACCGGCCAGCGGTACGACGCCGTCCTCGCGGCACTGAGCAGTCTGAGCCAACCGCTCGGCGATCGGGCGGGACTGTTGGAGTTCAACCTGAGCCAGAACGTCTACCAACCACTGACGAACAACCTCTCCGCAGTCGAGCAGTCCCTCCGGGTCAATCCCGGCGGCGGCACGGACATCACGAACGCCATCCTCGAAGCCCAGGAACAACTCAACCGGACCGCCGACCCGAACCGGAAGGCAATCGTGTTGCTCACCGACGGGGAGCACAACGCGCGGGACGTGGCGCCGCCGAGCGAGCGGGTGGACGAGATTGCCGACAACGTGACAGTCTACGTCGTCGGTTTCGGCAGCGCAGACACCAGCTCCGACGGTGAACTCGCGACCGTTGCCAATGCCGGGACCGGGGAGGGCAAACTGTACGACGGCAACGACGACGATCTCGAAGAGATCTTCGCTCAGATCGGCGAGGAACTGGACGAACCCGACCTGCCGAACGTGCAGGTGAACACCGACAGCACCCTCCAGGTCAAGGAAGGGGAGACGCTTCAGGTCCCCGTCGGCGTCGAAAACACCGGCGCGGGCGGCGAACGGATCATCACGGTGACCGATATCTACGGCAATATCGTCGACAGCACGACTGTGTCACTGGCCGCGGGCGAGCGGATCAACGCCAGTGACCCGGCCGCGCCGGTGCTCGAATGGGACGCCGACCTGCAGGGCGAGGAGCCACCGACCAGCGGCGAACTGCTCGTCCGGACGCCGAGCAGCGAGGCGACGCCGAACGTGACCGTCACGGAGGGCGATCCCTCGGAGTTCGCCGTCACGATCCAGAGCGTCACACCGACCGACCCGCAGGCGACCGACGAGATCAACGTGACGGCCAGGATCGAGAACCGACTACCCGGCCCGGATACGCAGACCGTCGTGCTACGCGACGACGAGGGCAACCCTGTCGACGTTCAGACGGTGCGTCTCGACGGCGCTGACGGCCCCAACAGCGCGACGACGACCAGTTTCACGTGGAAGACCCGTCCGGGTGACTCCGGAACCGGACAGACCCTCACCGTCGAGAGCGACGACACCGCCGATACGACCACGGTCGACATCGACCGCGCCCCCGGCGCGGACGACCAGTTCGACGTCGAAATCACCGGCACGACCGCCCCGACCCTCGCCGGAAACGAGACCGACGTCGAGGTGCGCGTCGAGAACGTCGGCTCCGATCCCGGCCAGCAGTTCGTCGAACTCCGGAACTTCGACAACAACACGGTCGATCTCGTCGAGACGCGGACGCTGAGCCCCGGCGGGACCGAAACGTACACACTGACGTGGAACACCACTGTCGGCGACGCCGGTACCGGCAACGTCTACGCGGTCACACGGGACGACGCCGACGGCGAGGCGGTGACGATCCGCCAGGTGACCGGGCCGAACTCGACGTTCGAGATCGTCGACGCTGATGCGGTCAACAGCACGGTAACCGCGGGCGATCCCGTCGAGATCACGGCGGAGATCGAGAACACCGGCGTCGATCCGGACAGCCAGTTCGTCGAGGCGACCTTCGACACCGTGACCAAGACAGCGAACATCTCCGACCTCGATCCGGGGGCTCGGAGTACTGTTACTTTCCAGTTCGGGACGGCGACCGGTGCTGTCAACTCCTCGCAGACGTTCGATATCGATCTCGAAACCGAAGACGACAACGAGACGGTGTCGGTGACGGTCGAGCCGGCGGGTGCGCCGCTGCAGGTCGACATCGTGGGGACGGGCGATCCGGTCCGAGCCGGCGAGGCTCTGCCGGTGACGGTCGAGGTGACGGGATTGGACTCGACCAGCACCCTCTCGCTCGAAACGCCGTACGGCGGAGCCCTCAACCCGACGAATATCACGACGATCAGGAGTAACGGAACATACACGATCACGTGGCCGACGCTGCCCGGACAGGGCGATCCGAACCCGCAGTCCGTCGTCGCTCGCGTGCGCGGGAGGACGAGCGATCCCGCGGCCGTACGCGTCGAGGAGGCTCCCGAGGGTGATGTCGTCGCCCCCGGGACCGGTCCGAGCGCGGATCCGGTCGGGATCGATATCGACGAGATCGAGATCAACTGACCCGTGGCAGGAACGTCCTCACCAGGGACGGTCCCTCGGTCAGTGATCGCCGGGACGGGGCTCACCCGGGCGAGCGGTCACTGCCCGGCGCGAACGGAGCCGGGAGACCGGCCGCTATGAGAGTTCCGTGAGGACGTGAATCGTCGAAAGCAGGACGACAACCCCGACCAGAAGCAGCGAGAACAGCCCGGTCGCCGCCGCGAGCGCCGGATCCGTCTCGGGGCGGCTCAGCATGAACCCGCCGGTCGCGAGCGCACTCCCGACGAGCGTGAGGTGGATGACGAGCCAGGGCCCCATCTCCCGAACCGCCTCGGCGGCGGACCCACTCGGCGGTCGCGTCGTCGACCCCCCTCCGGAGCGCATGTAGGCATCCGGGGCCCGCTGCCAACTCTCCTCCGTGTACCCGCCGTCCGCCGCTCGTGACCAACTTCGCCGGTTCCCCGCTCCGGTATCACGCTCCTCTCGTGGCTGTCGTCTCTCCGAGGGTCTCCACCCTCGCGTGCCGCTGCCAGTAGATTGACGACCTGCCTCGCCGGTTTCCGACTTCCCCGCCTCCCAGACAGAGGTTTCGATGTGCTCGTTCACGTAGGCCTCGTGGCCGAGTCGGTCGTAGGTCGCACGCTCGTCGGCGTCGAGCAACACGTCCCGTGCCGTGGTGAGTCGCTTGAACCGCTCGGCGGCGTCGGGATCGTCGCTGACATCGGGGTGGCACTCCTTGGCACGGCTCCGGTAGGCGCGACGGATCGCGGCCGCGTCCGCGTCGCGCTCCACCCCGAGAACCGTGTAGAAGCTCTCTCCCATCAGTCGTTCGACGGTACGCGGCGGGCGATCAAATAGCTGACTCCGGCATCGACGTCGGCTCCGCCGGTCGATTGGGAGCACATAACAGCGCCGGCTGTCGTCCGCTGTGGCCGGTCTCGGCGACAGACGCATCATTTATTCCAGCGCAGGCGGATGGACTGGTATGGACGAACAACGGCGTTACGACCTCGTCACGCGCTACACCGAGGAGGTCGTTACCGACGACGAACTGGAGTCACTGCTCGAGGACTCGCCGAGCGTGTACATCGGCTACGCGCCGACCGGTGAGATGCACATCGGCCACTTCACGACGATGCGGAAACTCGCCGATTTCCTCCGTGCGGATCTGGACGTGACCGTCCTGATCGCGGATCTGCACGCCCACCTCGACAGTGAGAAGAGCCCGTGGGATCTGCTCGAAGCCCGAAGCGAGTACTACGAGGAGGCGATCCGGGGCATGATCGACGCCACCGGCGCCGACCCCGACCAGATCAGTTTCGTCCGCGGCCGCGAGTTCCAACTCGACGAGGAGTACACGATGGATATGTATCGGATGGCCGCGGAGACGACCGTCGCTCGCGCACAGCGGGCCGGTAGCGAGGTCGTCCGCGAGAGCGAGAGCCCGAATCTCGGCGGACTGATCTACTCGCTGATGCAGAGTCTGGACGTGAAGGCGCTGGACGCCGACATCGCCTACGGCGGGATCGACCAGCGGGGGATCTACATGCTCGGGCGCGAACTGCTCCCCGAACACGGCCACGACGCGCCGGTCTGTCTGTTCGCGCCGCTTCTGTCCGGCCTCTCCGGCGGCAAGATGAGCGCCTCCGACGCCGCCTCGAAGGTCAACCTCACCGACTCCCCGGAGGAAGTCGAGGAGAAGATCAACGACGCGTACTGCCCGATGGGCGAACTCGAGGACAACGGTGTGCTCGAATATCTGGAGTATCTGGTCTTCCCGATTCTCGACGAGCGCGGCGAGAACTTCGTCGTCGACCGCCCCGAGGAGTACGGCGGCGATCTGGTCTACGAGAGCTACGATCAGGTCGCGGAGGATTTCGTCGCGGAGGACCTCCACCCGGCGGACCTGAAGGGCGCGGCCGCCGCCGCAATCTCGGAGGTCATCGACCCGGTCCGCGAACGGCTGACCGACCAGCCGGAACTGCTGGCCGAGGCCTACCCCGAGAAGTACGACTGATGGCAGACGGAGACGGGCGCGACCACCGCGACCCGGAACGGACGCAGGCGGTCTACGACGAGATTGCCGACCACTTCGCGGAGACTCGCGCCTATCCGTGGCCCGAGGTCGAAGCCTTTCTCGACGGAGTCGACGGCGCTGGCGTAGCGCTCGACATCGGCTGTGGCAACGGCCGCCATACGGCCCTGCTCGCCGACTGCGCGGAGCGAGCGGTCGGCTTCGACATCAGCCGCGAACTGCTCGCCACGGCGAGCGGGCGGATGGCAGAGGACGGATGGCGTGCGGACCTCCTTCAGGGTGATGCGGCAACGCTTCCGCTCCGGTCAGAGTGTGTCGACGTGGCGGTCTACGTCGCGACAGTGCATCACCTGCCCGACCGGGAGAGCCGGGTAGCGAGTCTGCGCGAACTCGCCCGCGTCCTCGACGGCCGGGCGCTCGTCAGCGCCTGGAGCACGGCTCACGACCGCTTCGAGGCCCACGGCGGCAGCGAACCCGAGGGGTTCGATACGACCGTCGACTGGACGCTCCCCGGCGGCGAGACCGTCGAGCGGTTCTATCACATCTACGCCCCCGAGGAGTTCGAGGCGGACCTCCGGGCGGCGGGGCTGTCCGTCGCGGAGGCGTTCGTCTCCAGCGGGAACTGTTACGCCGAAGTGAGCGCCTGACTGTCGTAACGCTCTCGGTACACGAACCCGAACGGCCGATATGTCCACGACGATCAGCACGCCGACGGCGGACGAGGAGTGCGCATACTGCGGCTGTGCCATCTTCGACCACGATCCGATCTGTGTCCGCGACTGCACCGACGACTGCGGATCGCCGCTGTATTTCTGTAACTACGGCTGTCTGTCGGCACACATCGACGAGGAGGGGCTGGCGACCGACACGACCTGCGAGTGGTCTCCAGAATGAGCGAGGACGTCGTCCCGTCCGAGGTCACGGATCTGGCCGGGTTGATCGGTCCCGAACCGGACGAGATCATCCGGGCGATGGAAGACCACGCCGACGACGAGGACTTTCCGACCGTCGGCCCGGCGGTCGGCGCGTGGCTGTCCGTGCTCGCCCGGACGACCGACGCCGAGCGGATCTTCGAGTTCGGCTCCGGGTTCGGCTACTCGGCGTACTGGTTCGCCCGCGGGATGGAGGCGGGTGAGATCGTCCTCACGGAGGTCGACGCCGACGAACTCGATCAGGCGGAGTCGTACTTCGAGCGGGCCGGCATCGCTGACCGAGCGCGCTTCGAGTACGGCGACGCCATCGACATCGTCGAGCGCTACGACGGACCGTTCGATATCGTTCTCATCGACAACGAGAAACAGCGGTACGAGGAGGCGTTGCGGGCTGTCGAGGACAAACTCCGACCCGGCAGTCTCGTGTTAGCCGACAACGCGATCACCGCGGGCGTCATCGACCGCGAGGACGTGATCGCGTTACTGCGCGGCGAGGACGTACCGACCGCGACGGAGGCGAGTCGCGGTATCGCCGCGTATCTGGAGTACGTCCGCACTCACGACCGCTTCGAGACGAGTCTCCTCCCGGCCGGCGAAGGGGTCGCAGTGAGCGTCGTCACCGACTCATAGCTCCGCGGCCACGTCCGCGGGATCGAACAGGTCGGGATCGAGGATGAGATCGGCCTGTCCGCGTGCGAAATCGGGGACGGAGCCGTCGGCGTAGACGACCACCTTCACCTCCTCGTTGAGATCCTTTGCGACCGAAATCGAGGTGGCCTGCTGGACCTCCGTGAGCACGTACGCCGTCGCGTCGACGATACCGGCCTCTTCCAGCGACGGCCGGTTACCGATGTCGACCCGGGCGACCTCGAACCCCTCCGCGGCGATGGCCGCACCGATGTCGTAGGGGTCCTCGCCTGCGACGATCACAGTCATTCGTACTCGATGGTCGCCGGCGGTTTGTGGGTCACGTCGTAGACGACACGGGCGACGTTCTCGTGTGCGCCGGTGATCCGCGACTGGATCCGCTGTAGCGTCTCCCAGTCGATCTCCTGTGCTCGCGCGGTCATCCCGTCACGCGATTCGACCGAGCGGACCGAGACGACCCAGCCGTGGACGCGGTTGTCGCCTTTGACCCCGGTGGCCTTCCCGATCACCGCCGCGAGGGCCTGCCACGGCTCGTACTCTTCGAGTTCCTCCTCGACGACGTGGTTGGCCTCTCGGGCCACCTCCAGTTTCTCCTCGGTGATCTCGCCGATGATCCGCACGGCCAGGCCGGGGCCGGGGAACGGCATCCGCTCGGAGATGATCTCCTCTAAGTCGAGTTCGCGGGCGACCTCCCGGACCTCGTCCTTGTAGAGGTCCCGCATCGGTTCGACGATCCCCTCGAAGTCGATGTGTTCGGGGAGGCCGCCGACGTTGTGGTGGGACTTGATCGTCCCCTCGCTCTCGATCCGGTCGGGATAGATCGTCCCCTGGACGAGATACTCCGCCTCGACGTCGTTCGCGACGGTCTCGAACTCCCGGATGAACTGCTCGCCGATGACGTGGCGCTTCTCCTCCGGGTCGGTGATACCTTCGAGGGCATCGAGGAACCGATCCTGTGCGTCGACGATCCGCAACGAGTCCATGTAGGAGAAGGTCTCGCGGATCTCGTCGGTCTCGCCTTTGCGCATCAGTCCGGTGTCGACGTAGACCGGCGTGAGTTGGTCGCCGATGGCCTCGTAGGCCAGCGCGGCGGCCGTCGAGGAGTCCACGCCCCCGGAGAGGGCGATGATCGCGTTGGCACCGCCGACTTCGGTCGCAATCTCCTCGCGTTTCTCCTCGATGAACGAACCGACATCGACCATCAGTTCTCACCTCCGTCGAGCGCGCAGACGGCATCTAGGAAACCGACGAACGGCGGGCTAGCACGGGTCGGGCGCGAACGGAACTCGGGGTGGAACTGCGTTCCGAGGAAGTACGGGTGCTCCGGGAGTTCGAGAATTTCCATACGTCGCCCTGAGGTACCCGAGAACACAAGTCCTGCGTCTTCGAGTTGCTCGATGTACTCGGGGTTGACCTCGTAGCGGTGGCGGTGTCGCTCGGTGCAGGTCGTCGCCTCGTACAGGTCGTGTGCGAGCGTCTCCGTCTCGATCTCGGTATCGTAGGTGCCGAGTCGCATCGTCCCGCCCATGTCGTCGAGATCCTTCTGCTCGGGCAGGAGATCGATCACGGGGTGGGGTGTCTCCTCCGCCAGTTCCGCGGAGTGGGCTCTCTCCAGGCCGAGGACGTTGCGCGCGTACTCGACGACGGCCATCTGAAAGCCCAGACAGAGGCCGAGGAACGGGACGTTGTTCTCGCGTGCGTACCGGATGGCCTCGATCTTCCCTTCTGTTCCGCGGGAGCCGAATCCGCCGGGGACGACGATCCCGTCCACGTCGTCGAGTTGGCCGTCGTGACCGTCGGCCAGATCCTCGGAGTGGATCCACCGGCGCTCGACGTTGACCCGCTTCTCCAGGCCGGCGTGTTTCAGCGCCTCGTGAATCGAGATGTAGGCGTCTTCGAGGCCGTACTTGCCGACGAGGGCGACCTCGACGGTCCCCTCTTTGTCCCGGGTCACCAGATCGCGCCACTCGGTGTCTCGCTGCTCTTCTGGGAGGGCTTCGTCGTCGAGTTCCAGGTGTTCCATGACGTACTCGTCGAGGCCCTCGTCTTCGACCATCAGCGGGACGTGGTAGATGTCCTCGACGTCGGGATTCGAGAAGACGGCGTCGGTCGGCACGTCACAGAACAGCGCGATCTTCTCCTTGACGTCGGGGTGGAGTTTGTCCTCACAGCGGCCGACCAGGATATCGGGCTGGAGACCGATCGACCGGAGTTCCTTTACGCTGTGCTGGGTCGGTTTGGTCTTCTGTTCGCCGTTTTTGGAGTAGGGGACGAGCGTGACGTGTGCAAAGAGAATATCCTCGTCGTCTTCCTCGTGGGCGAACTGCCGCAGCGCTTCGAGATACGGCATCCCCTCGATATCCCCGACGGTGCCGCCGACCTCGACGATGCAGATATCGCTTCCCGCGGCGGCCTCCCGAACCCGGCGCTTGATATCGTCGGTGATGTGAGGAATGATCTGGACGGTCTTGCCGAGATAGTCACCGGCGCGTTCTTTCTCGATGATGTTCTGGTAGACCTTCCCGGTGGTGACGTTGTGGTCGAAGGTCATGTCGATGTCGAGAAACCGTTCGTAGTTGCCCAAGTCCAGGTCGACCTCCCCGCCGTCTTTGAGGACGTAGACCTCGCCGTGCTCGAAGGGGTTCATCGTTCCCGCGTCGACGTTGAGGTAGGGATCGATCTTGACCGCGGTCACGTCGAATCCGGCGTTTGCGAGCAGTCGACCCGTACTCGCGGCGGTGATTCCCTTGCCAAGCCCGGACATCACCCCGCCCGTGACGAAAATGAACTTCCGACCCAGCGTGGGGTCGTATTCTGTCTCTGATTCCGGCATACTGACCGTCTGCTTGGGACGCTGAAATTCCTTTCGGACCACCTTTCTCTCGCGGGGGTCCGGTGGGACCCCGCGAGAGAAACGTGGGCGAAAAAGGCCGCGAGCGTGCCATTGCACGCTCGCGGTGGAGTCAGGCTAGCCGCTACCGCACCCGCTCGGTAAACAATGTGATAGTCGGAAACGGGGACAGTCTCGGGAGAGCCTGTTCTCCCGGTGCCGGGAGCCGCGCGCGTGAAGTCAGGTTACGACTGCAGTTCAGACTGAACGCTACCGCACCCCACACAGGGTTTGTGAGGAAGTGGCCGTCGTCAGGGAACGATGACGAGTTTCCCGAGGAAACTGTCCTCCATCACCGCTCGCTGCGCCTCGGCGGCCTCGTCGAGGCCGTAGGTTTCGGCTACCTCGACGGTGAGATCCCCGGTATCGAGCAGGTGGGCGACCCCCCGAAGCGGTACTCGAAGGTCGGGCGTGTTGAACATGCTCATCAGTTGGTATCTAACGTCTTTCCCGCGGGCACCGGGACTGTTCGAGAAGCCGGGGTCGGGGCTGTTCTCCCCGATGCCGACGACTCGGGCCCCGGTCGCGGCCACGTCGGCGTCGAACTGGAGGTAGTCGTCCATCCGGTGATCGAGCACGACATCGACGCCGCCGACGGCGGCGTCGATGACCGCCTCGGCCAGATCGTCTCGGCCGTACTCCAGGACCGTCTCTGCGCCGAGATCGGTGAGCCTGTCGTGGTACTCCGGGGCGGCGGTCGTGTGCACGCGAGCGCTGACCGCGTCGGCAATCTGGACGGCAGCGTGGCCGACGCCGCCCGAGCCGCCGTGGATGAGACAGTGCTCGGCCGGATCGAGGTTGGCGTGATCGACCAGCGCTCGCCAGGCGGTCACGGCCGCGACGCCCGCCGCGCCCGCCTCGGTGAGGTCGGCACCGCCGGGGAGCGTAACGACGCGATCCTCCGGAACCGTCGCGTACTCGGCGTAGCTTCCCTGGAACTCCCCGTTGCCGATGCCGGTTCCGAAAACGCGGTCGCCCTCCTCGAACCCCTCGACGAACTCCCCGGTCGCCGCGACGGTGCCGGCGAAATCCACACCGGGCGTGAACGGGAGTCCAACCGGCGTGTACGACCCGTCCCTGAAGTACGTATCGACCGGGTTGACCCCTGCGGCGGCGATTTCGACGATGATCTCGTGACCGCCCGGAGTCGGCCGGTCCACGTCGTCGACAGTCAGTACCCCTGTTCCACCGTGTTCTGAGAGCCGAACGGCGCGCATACTCGATATATACGCGACAGCCATTTAACCGTATCCAGACCAGCGAGGCTGCTCCGCCTACGCTTCCCTCGGCTGTACGGCCGGTGCCCCGTCGCTGATCCCTGAGACAACGAACGTCGTCCCGTCGTCGACCTCGACCCGGCCTTCCCAGCCGTGGCCGGAGACGACCCGCTCGATAATCAACAGCCCCAATCCGAGTCGATTCGGTTCGAGTTCGCCGCCGAACAGCGAGGCCGCGATCTCCTCCGGCAGTCCCGGCCCGTCGTCGGCGACGATGAATCCGTCCTCGGTCCCGCGCACCGTGACGGTCACGTCCTCGCCGCAGTGTTCCTCGACGTTCCGAAACAGGTTCTCGAACAGCTGCTGAAGTCGTGACCGATCCGCCGTGAGCGTTCGGTCAGTCTCCACCACGAGCGTCGCGTTCGCCGGTTCGACTGTCCCCCAGGCCTGCCGGCTGACCGCTCCCAACTCGACCCGTTCCCGCTGGCCGACATCCTCTCCCTCCCGGGCCAGCGACAGCGTCTCAGCGACCAGTTGCTCCATCCGGTCGAGCGAATCGAGCGCAGTCTCCAGATACTCCGATTCCGGCTCCGAAGCCGTCTCGGCGGCCAACTCCACGTAACCGCGCGCCGACGTGAGCGGATTCCGGAGGTCGTGTGCCAACACGCCGGCAAACTCGTCGAGGCGTTCGTTCTGTGCGTCCAGCGTTCGGTGGTGGTGTTCGCGTTCGAGTTCGTAGCCGATCCACCGGCTCAGCAGTCGGACGAACCGCCGTTCGTCCTCTCCGAACGGCTCTTCGCGCGGCTGTTCACCCGAGTAGCAGAGCGTCCCGTAGGTCTCCCCGTCGACGACGATCGGAGCGCCGATGTAACACTGGAGCCCCGTCGCCTCCCGAGCGATATCCGTGCTGTACTCCGACTCTCCGGCGTCGGAGATAGCCAGCGGTTCGTCGTCCTCGACGACGTGACGACACCAGGTCGTCTCCAGGTCGTGGGTGGTGCCGGCCTCGAACTCCCCGCTGGTGATCGTCGAGTCGATGATTTCGTACTCACCGTTTCCCGTGTACGAGAGGACGCCGTACTGCACGTCGAGTCTGTCCCGGCCGACCTCGATTGCCTGTGCAATCTTCTCGTCGAGGGGGATCGACGGATCGGCCCCGAGTTCGTAGAGGTCCCGGAAGTAGTCCGTCGTGTCGGGAGTAGTCATAGGCTACCTTCCGTACCGACAGTGAAAAACCTGCTACTCGTTTCCTGTGTTGAACCCCGTCCGCTCCGTCGCGCCCCAGCTATCGACGCCTCTGAGGTGTTCGTGGAGGCCGTGCCAGGCGACGACGGTCTGCTACTGCGGACCGATTTCTCGGGTATCCTGACGACGAACGGCCGAGGTGCTTCTCCGCGTTTCGGGGCCGTCTGTGACTTACGAGTGCGTCCCCGCGATGAACTCCCCGACCAGTTCGCCGACCCGGCCCTGCTGTGAGACGAAGAAGTGATCCGCCGGCATCGACTCGACCGTCCAGCCCAACTGTTCGGCTCGGTCGACGACCGGCTTCCAGTCCGCGGTGTCGTCGCGCTCGCCGTAGACGATCTGTGCCGGACACGAGACGTCGTCGAGATCGGCGGGGTCGAACCCCGCGACGCTGTCTGCCGCCGGTGCCAGCGCCGAGAGCGCCGCGAGCCCCTCCGCCTCGATGCCTGCCGCGAGGGCGACCGCGCCGCCGAAACTGTAGCCGAAGAGGGCGACGGTCTCGTATCGCTCGTCGGCCCACTCGATCGCGGTGAGCGCGTCGGACCGCTCGCCGCGACCCTCGTCCCAGGCCCCGTAATCGATCCGCAGACAGTCCCACTCCCGATCGCGGAGCGCGTCGCTGACCGCCCGCAACCGGCCGTCGTGTCTGTCCCCGCCGAACTGCGGATGCGGCGGACAGGCGACGACGACGCCGTCGTTGTCGTCGCCGTCGAGTGTCGTCCGGATGTCGCGCGGACCGGGCAATCGGTTGGGATCACGCATGCTGCGTGCTAAACAGATGTAAGAATTTTAAGTTTGGTGCGCTCCTGAGTGTGGGTATGGGAATCCTTTCGCGCACCTCACAGGTAATCAGATCGAAGCTCAACTCCCTGCTGGACCGGGCGGAAGATCCGGGTCAGCAACTCGACTACTCCTACGAACAACTCCAGGACGAACTCCAGAACGTCAAACAGGGGATCGCCGACCTCACCACCCAGAAGAAGCGCCTGGAGATCCAGAAACGCCGCCTCGAAGAGAACGTCGAGAAACACAACGAGCAGGCGCGTGAAGCCGTCGAACAGGACCGCGACGACCTCGCCCGGAAGGCCCTGGAGAAGAAAAAACAGAAGATGCGCCAGATCGACGACCTGGAGCGACAGATTGCCGACCTCGAACAGAAACAGGACAACCTCGTCCAGCAGAAAGACCAACTGCAGCGCCAGATCGAGGAGTTCCGCACTAAAAAGGAGACGATGAAGGCCCGCTACGAGGCCGCGGAGGCGAGCGCCCGGGTCAACGAGGCGATGACCGGGGCCGGCGAGGAGATGGAAGATGTCTCGCGGACGATCGAGCGCGCCCAGCAGAAGACCGAGGACATGGAGGCGCGCGCGGCGGCGCTCGACGAACTCCGCGAGACCGGCGCGCTGGAGAACAAGATCTCGGACAAGAGCGATCTGGACCGCGAACTGGATCAACTGGCGACCGACGGGGCCGTCGACCGCGAACTCGAAACGCTGAAATCCGAAGTGGGCGCGACCGAGGAGACAGACAGCGACGACGCCGTCGAGACGGATCTCGACGCCGAGACCGACGTGTCCGACGAAGAGATCGAATCCGAACTCGAAGATCTCAAAGAAAACGAGTAGCGCCGGGTGACTGGTGCGCGAGCGAGTTCACCTGTTTTTCTGCGGGCTCCAGTTACGCGGGGACACTACTGCAACAGCCCCGAGAAGCGACCGGAGTCGGGCAGTTCGATGTCAGGTTCGACGCCGAGCAGCGCCTCGACCAGCCCCATGATCGCGGGTGTGAACTCGTCGTCGGGCGGGAGGCAGGCCGGGGCCGACCGGGGAGCGGTCTCGGGGGCTTCCGGCACGTGCACGTCGGCATCGAGTACCGCCTCCGTCGACCGGTTCGCGACGACCGCGTCCGACGCGAGGCCGATGTCTGCCAGCCGTTCCCGCGTGAGTGCAACCCCGTCGCGTCCCCGGAGCGTGTCGGGGGCGACGACGCCGATCCGGTCGGCCGCGTTGACTCCGGCAATCGCCTGGTTGCCGCCGATCGGTGGCGTATCGACTAACACCGCGTCGTGGGACAGCGCCGCCGCGGCGAGTTGCTGCTCGAAGCGGTTGGCGGCCCCCGCCGTCTTCGCCCGTGAGAGCCGCTCGAAGGGACACCACGCCGGACAGAGGTTGACGACGCCCGGCAGGTCGAGATCCATCTCGTACAGCGTCTCGTCGAGGTCCGCTTCCTCCGTCAACAGCGCCGTGAGGTCGTCTTCGATACGCTGCTCGGTGTACGCCGCCAACCCCTGCGTCTGGACCGCGGCGTCGAACACGGCGACTGACCGCCCGGTCGCGGCGAGCAGCGCCGCCGATTCGATTGTCAGTCTGGTCGTCCCTGCGCCGCCGGTGGCACCGACGACGGCGGCGATTCGCGTCGACATAGCTGTTGCTGGCTCGCTCCCGTATATAAATATGCGTATCCCTTCGTCCTGACGCCGTCACCGATTCGCGCGGATCTCGGCGGCGATCTCCTCCATCTCGTCGTCGTCGAGGTCGGCGCCGTCGAACAGCCGGTGGATCGGGCCGACGCTGTCGTCGGCGAACCGCGGGATGATGTGCCAGTGGACGTGTGGCACCTCCTGGCCGGCCTCCTCGCCGTTGTTCACCGCGACGGTGCTGGCGTCTGCGCCGACGGCGGCCTCGACTGCGGGCGCCAGTTCGCTGATGACCCCGAACACGTCGCCGGCCTCGTCGGCGGGCATGTCGTTGAGTCGCTCGTAGGGGTGTTTCGGGATCACGAGCGTGTGGCCCGGGGCCAGCGGATTCGCGTCGAGAAACGCGTACGTGGTCTCGTCCTCGTAGACGGTGAAACTCGGAATCTCCCCGTCGACGATCTGCTCGAAGATGGTCTTGTCATCGCTCATATCTGAACGTTACCCGCCTGGCAAATCAATATTACCCACCGTCTCGCCGCGATCCGTTCCAAACGCCTACGCGACGCCTGAGGTTTTTATTCGCAGGCGCGAATCCTGAGACATGGCAGCGATGTTTGTCGGCGTCGACTGGAGCAGTGAGGGGTGGCTCGCGGTCGCGTTCGACGACGAGGGCTACGACCACACCGAGGTGTTCGACGAAATCGGCGAACTCTGGCAGTCATACGAGGAATCCGAACCTCGGATCCTTATCAACATCCCGATCGGACTGATCGAGAGCGGCCGCGCCGAACGGCCCTGTGACGAACTCGCCCGCTCGGTGCTCGGTCCGCGGCGGTCGGCGGTGCTCACGCCGCCGGTCAGAGAGGCCACCCGGAAACGACGGTATCCGGCGGCGAAGCGGGTCAACGAGCGCAAAAGCGGGAGTTCGCTCTCGAAGTCGGCGTTCGCGATCAGCGACAAGATCGCCGCTGTCGACGACCTCCTCCGGAACGTCCCGGAAGCACGAAGCGCCTTCCGGGAGTCACACTCGGAGGTGTGTTTCCGGGCGCTGGCCGGTGAACCGCTGCAGCACTCGAAACGGAAGGCCGGCGGCTACGCGGAGCGGATGCGTATCCTCGCGAGCCACGACCCCGACGCCCCACCGGTCGTCCAGGCCGTCGCGGAGGCGACCGGCGGCGCGGATGTCGCTATCGACGACGTGATCGACGCCGTCGTGCTCGCGTACACCGCGCGGCCGGCGAGCGCACCGCTGCGCTCGCTCCCCCCGGACCCGCCGACCGACGACAAGGGGCTGCCGATGGAGATTGTCTATCGCGCCCCCGACCCGCTGACGACGGAACCGGAGGCGTAATCACTCCGGCCGACATCACTGCAGACGTTCCCGTCTCTCGATGACACAGACACGCACTGCGCGCCTCGAACCGATCCTGCTCGTCGCAATCGGCGGCTTCGCCGGTGCGAACCTCCGGTATCTCGTCGACACGCTCGTCCCCGCGAGCCTGCTCGCTACGGCGACGGTCAACGTCTTCGGTTCGTTCGCGCTCGGTGTCGTCTTCTACGAAGACCGGTTCTCCGGCCGAATCTCGGCCCCAACCCGGCGGATCGTCGCGACCGGATTTCTGTCGTCGTTTACCACCTACAGCACGTTCGTCGTCGGTGCCGTGACAGCCACGCCGGTGATCGGACTCTGTTACGTCGCCGGCAGTTACGCGCTCGGCTTTCTCGGTGTTCTCGTCGGACGAGCACTCGTTCGGCCGGAAGGGGGTGGCCGATGAGGATCCCGCCGGCGCAGTTGGTCGGCGCTGGCGGCGCAATCGGAGCCGTCCTCCGGTATCTCGTCGGGCAGTACGTCCCGAGTGAGCGGTTCCCGTTCGCAACGCTTCTCATCAACGTCGTCGGGTCGTTCGCACTCGGTCTCGTCATGTTCGTCCCCGTCCCCACCGATACTGCCCTCTTCGTCGGGGTCGGTGCCTGTGGCGCCTTCACGACGTACTCGTCGTTTTCGGTCGAAACCGTTCGGCTGTGGGAGTCCGGGAGCCCGATCCGAGCGGGGCTGTACGCGGCCGGCACGTTCCTCTCGTGTGCGCTCGCGGTCGGAGTGGCCTGGGCGCTGGCGGCGGTAATCTGGTGAGCGAGGCGTTCGCCCCGAGAGTTATGGTCGCCGCATCCCCAGCCATAGGCATGACACAGACAGCAGTCATCGCTGGTGTCGGGCCGGGACTCGGAGAATCACTCGCGCGGAAGTTCATCGAGGAGGGCTGTCAGGTCGGGCTGTTCGCCCGTTCGACCGGCTATCTCGCCGAACTCTCGGAGGAACTCGGCGAGCAGGCCGTCGGGGTTCCGACCGACATCACCGACGAGGACCGCGTCGAGGAAGCCTTCGAGGAGGTTCGGGAGAGCTTCGGTTCGGTCGATATTCTGGTCAATCACGCCAGCGGTGCGGCCTGGAAAGGCGCACGCGAGATCTCCCCGGACGAGTTCGAGCAGGCCTGGCGCGTGTCCGCCCGCGGCGCCCTGCTGTGCTCACAGCAAGCGATTGCCGACATGGACGACGGCGGAACGATCATCTTCACCGGCGCGACCTCCGCGGTCAGGGGGCGTGACGGGGCCGTCGGGTTCAGCGCCGCGAAGTTCGCCGTCCGGGGGATGGCGGAGTCGATGGCCAGAGAACTCGGTCCCGACGGAATTCACGTCGCACACGTCGTCATCGACGGCCAGATCGACACGCCGGCGCTTCGCCGGAACGACCCCAACCGCGACGAGAACTCACTGCTCGACCCCGACGAGATCGCCGAATCGTACTGGCATCTCGTCGAACAGGACGAGACCGCCTGGACGCTCGAACTGGATCTACGGCCCTCGGTCGAAGAGTTCTAAGCCATGAGCCGCTGGTGCTCGGGCTTCATACACCGGTCCTGGACGACGCGTTTGCCGGCCTGTTCGGCCCGTTCGACCGCCTCGTCGTCGTGGATCCCCAACTGGAGCCAGATCACGCCCGCGTCCTCGCGGTCGAGCGCGCTGTCGACGATGCCGCTGACCTCCTCGCTCGGCCGGAACACCTCGACGATATCGATCTCGCCGGGGACCTCCTCGAGGGAGTCGTAGGCCTTCTTGCCGAAGATTTCGTCCGCGTACGGATTCACCGGCACGATATCGTAGCCGTGTCGGTCGAGATAGCTCGGGATGTCGTGGGCGTCTTTGCCGGGCGTGCTCGAACACCCGACAACGGCAACGCGGTCGTACTCCAGGATTGAACGGAGTTCGTCGTCGTCGGTGACTGGCATACGTCGGTAACATAGCCGGAGAGTCACAAAGATGTTGTGCCGTGGTGATCCACCACAAACGAGCCGTCGACACCGCCGCCTGTCGTCTAGGCCCCTGTCTTCCGTGTTACCGACTGCTCGTTCAAAAAATAAGAACTCGAATCTGACTCAACATTTGGAATTATCTGATACGATACAGTATTGTGATACTGTTATGTGTCTCATGTTCACGTAGACCGCCACACAGCTGCCGCTGAAAGATATTACACTATTTCCGTAAACGGGGGAATAATTGAAAATGCAAATATTAAATCCCAGATAACCTAATATACGGGCGACGACTGGATCGCGAGCGCGCGCCGAAAACTGTGGGTCAGTATATCCCAATTGTTACAGTATCGCAAGTTGTAGCGATTTCCAATACTTTATGCCCTGGGCAACCGACGTATGAACTACATGAGTCAAAGGGTGGAACGATCCCGTCTCCAGGAGGAGTTCCCGGATCCCGAGGTCGCCGACAACGTCGTGTACAATCCGACATTCGAGCAGTTGCGGGAGTTTGCGAGCCACGACGAGCGGACGACCGAGTACGGAAGTCCCCGGTACGTGAGCGAGCAGAAATCCCGGAGTGCGGACCAGACGAAAAACCTGATCGACGACGAGTTCGTCGACGACGACTGGGAGGCGATCACCGACGCGCTCGATTCGCTCGAGGACCGCGAACTGGTCTGTCTGGACCGACGCGTCGGTAGACACGAACAGACGGCCTTTACCTGCCGGCTGTTCGTCCCCAAGCCGTACGCCCGGATCGCGCTGGCGTGGGGGAAACTTCTCGAACCGGCCGACGGCGAGCCGGATTTCCAGACGCTGCAACTCCCGGAGTGGGACGAACAGGACGGCCGACAGCGCCGCATCCGAGTGCTGCCCGACGAGGGGCTGACGTTCGTTCTGGGCAGTGATTACACGGGTGAGGCCAAGAAGTCGTTCCTGCGGCTGTTCATGCGGCGGGCCAAAGAGCTTGGGGGGCTCGGCATCCACGCCGGCAGCAAACGGGTCACCATCGAAGCCGACGGCGAGCACAAGACCGTCGGACAGGCCTTCCTCGGCCTGAGCGCGACGGGGAAATCGACGCTGACCGGTCACGGCTGTTGGCTCGACGAGCCAGAGGGGGCAGAGATGCTCCAGGACGACGTCTGTGCGCTGCTGCCGGACGGACAGGTCACCGGTAGCGAGGGCAACGGACTGTACATCAAAACCGACGGCCTCGACGCCGAGGAACAGCCAGCCCTGTACGACGCCGCGACTCACGAAGAAGCCGTCTTCGAGAACGTCTGGGTCGACGAGGACGGGACAGTCGATTTCGACAACACCGACCTGACCGCCAACGGACGCGCGGTGATCCGCCGGGAGGATCTCTCCTCGGCCTCGGAGGATATCGACATGACCGAGGGCGTCGACCAGATTTTCTTCATCACTCGGAACCCGATCATGCCGCCGGTGGCCCGACTCGACGACCGACAGGCCGCCGTTGCCTTCATGCTCGGTGAATCGATCCAGACCAGCGCCGGCGACCCCGACGCGGCGGGCGAATCCATCCGCGTCGTCGGGACGAATCCCTTCATCATCGGCCCGGAAGGCGAGGAGGGCAACCGCTTCCGCGAACTGATCGCCGAAAACGACGTCGAGTGTTTCGTCATCAACACCGGCCACGTCGGCCCGGGTAAGGCCGATATCGGCGTCCGCGAGTCGGTAAACATCCTCGTCGGCGCCGCCCGCAACGAGATCGAGTGGCGCGAAGACGACACCTTCGGCTTCGAGGTGCCCGAGGACGTGCCCGGTATCGATGTCGAACCGTTCTATCCCCCGACTCACTACGAGAACTTCGAGGAGGAACTCGACTCGCTCCGCGCGGAGCGTCGCTCCTATCTCGAACAGTTCGAGAGCCTCTCCGAGGATATCATCGACGCCGTCTACTGAGGTCGGCTCTTTTCACCCGCCGGTGACCGGCGGAAACATCGCGAGTTCTTCGACGTCTCCGAGATCCGTCTCCCAGCCCTCTGCCGAGTGGAACGGATCTTCGCCGTCACAGAGCAGGCGGAGGTGGTCCTGCAACGCTCCCTCCTCGTCGAGCACCTGCGATTCGAGTTCCGGATGCGCCGCGAGCAGCGCATCGAAGGCGTCACGAAGCGTCGGTTCCTCGGCGTCGACGCTCACTTCGAGCACGTTGTCGCCGACGGTCTCCGAGAGCGTCGCGAACAGTTTCCATCGCATGGTCGATACTCGCGCGTCCAGCGCAAAGAGAATTACTCGTCGTGTCACTCGTCGAGGCGCATATCCCCGCCGGGACTGTCGGAGACGTCGTCCTCCCAGTCGGCCTCGCCGGACTCGAACTCCTCTTTCAGTTGGGCGAAGGAGGTTCCGCCGCCGCTGCTGTCCTCGTCGTCATCGTCCCCTTCCTCGTCGTCCGCGCTCTCCTCCTCGTCTTTGCCCCCATCGTCGGCATCGGAGTCAGACTCTTCCTCGACATCGGAGAACAGCCCCTCCTCCTCCGACAGATCCAGTTCCGACACGTCCTCGCCTGATTCCTCCTCGAATTCGAGGTCACCGATGTCGTCGGAGATGCTGTCGCCGTCCTCGCCCTGCAGGTCGTCGTCGATGTCGACTCCGCCGAGTCCGCTCTCGCTGTCGTCGTCCTCGAAACTGATTTCGGCCTCGTCGAGACCGACGAGTTCGCCGTCCCCGCCGTCGTCCTCGCGTTCATCGCTCTCGCTGTCGTCGTCCTCGAAACTGATTTCGGCCTCGTCGAGGCCGACGAGTTCGTCGTCCGTCTGCTCGTCTCCGGTCTTGTCGTCGCCGTCCTCGGCGAAGGCAATCTCGATATCGTCCGAGTCGGGCAGGTCATCTTCCTCGTCGGTCGCGTCTGTCTGCGGCTGCTGTTTCTGGGCGTCGTCCTCCCAGTCGGCCTCGCCGGACTCGAACTCCGATTTCAGTTCGTCGAAGGAGGTGCTGTCGCCGTCCGCGGATTCAGATGTCGACCCCTCGGCGGTCTCGGCTGTCGCCTCGGTGGTGTCGCCCGGATCGGTCTCCTCGAAGTTGGCCTTGATTTCCTTGAAGGAGTCCGACCCCGCTTTCCCCGCAATCGGTTCCTCACTCGACTCGTCTGGATCGCTCGCCGTCGGCTCCCGCTCGCTCGTCTCTCCGGGGGCCTGCTCGTCGCTGGCGGGGAGTCCGTCCGCTCCCGTCGGTTCCTCCCGGGCGGTCGCCGTCGGCTCTCCGGTCTGGATCCCTTCCTCGGGCGGGGCCTGGTCGCTGTCGAGCGCTTCGCTGCTGGCAATCGACGGATCGAGCGCCGTCGCGCCCGCCTCGAGTCGCCGGAGTTCGCCCGGCGTCGCGATCACGAACAGCAGATCGCCCGGAGCGAGGCGGTACTCGTCGCCGGGGAACGGCACCGGGTCGCCGTCGTCGGGACGGATCGCCGTGATCGTCAGCGCAATCGCACCGACCGCCATCCCGTGGAGCGGGCTCCCGGCCTCGACTGTCACGGTGCTGAACGTCTCCTCGGCCGCTCGCAACAGCGAGGCGAACTCCCGATCCGGGCGGTCGTTGACTGGCAGCGTCACCAGCCGATACCGTCGCGTGGGGTCGACTCTCGGCGTGTCCGCGGCGTCGATTGCGATTGTCACCACCTCCCCGGCGGTTCCCCGTAGCTCTCCGGTACAGACACGCTCCATCGACTCCGGCTCCCACACCTGGACGATATCGCCCGTGCTGGCCGAGAAGCCGGGGTCGGCCCGAACCGCGACCGCGTTCGTCGCCGGCGGCAGCGTCGCGCCGATTCCCGCCGCACGCGTCCCGACAGCCAGCGACTCGACATCACCGTACTCGTCGAAACTGATGTCGGCGACGCCGATCCCGTAATCAGACCGGAGCTGTTCGGTGAGTCGCTCCTCCAGTTCGTCGACGGTCAGCCCGCGCGGGAACACGAACTGCGAGCCGCCGAGATCCTCCTTGACCCGTCGCGGAACCGGATCGTAGCCGGGCGCGTCCTCGACTGTCGGCGGCAGCGAGACGGTCGTCACCTGCCCGACGGTCTGTGCGAGTTGGCTCACCCCGTCGGCGCTCTCCTGGGTCGGCGACCAGACGAGCACCTCGACGCCGAAGAGATCACCGACCGCGCGGCCGAGCGCCGCGCCGCCGACGGCCAGCCCCAGCGCGCCGATGTCGAACAGCGCCGCCGCCAACTGCGACGGGTCGGTCTCCTCCAGCAGCACTTCGAGCGCCGGAGCGGTCCCGAGATACAGCGCGACGACCGACACGCCGACGGCGACCGCAAGCCACGCGGGGATGCGATCCTCCGCCGTCGAGCGATAGACCAGCGCGGCCACGGCCGCCGGCAGCGTCGCCATCGCACCGATCCCGAGCAACTGCGTCGTGATCGAGGCGGCGCTCTCGACGGTCGAGACCGTCGTCAGTGCGACGCTCACCCGCTCTCACCCCCGACTCTCCCGTCGCAGGTCTCCCGATCCCACATCAGACACCACCCGACTCGAAGGCCGTGAGATTCTCCCGCGTCCCCGCGGCGAACAGTTCGTCGCCGGTCTCCAGTCGCGTCTCGCCGTCCGGCGCGATCAGCCAGCCGTTCTCCTTCCGGACCGCGAGCACGGCCACGTCGTGTTCCTCTCGGAGATCCGTCCGGCCGAGCACCGTCCCAGCGAGGCGGCTCCCCGGACGGACGGCGATGCGCTTGATCTGGTGGCCCGCTCGCCGGAGCATCGAGACGACCTCGTACTCCCGGTCGAGTTCCCGGGACTCGACGACGATTTTCGTCTCCGAGGCCCGCAGCAGGGGCTGTACGTCCGTCCGCGTGACGGCGACGGTCACCTGTCCCTCCCCGCCGTCGGTCGTCGGCGTCCTGACCTGTCGGGGCACCTCCTCGCCGTCCGCGGGGTCGTCGTCCGACCGTGGCTCGATGTCCTGTCGCGGCGTTTGTCCGTCGCCTGACCCCGCCGACCGGGCGCTGATGACCGTTCCGCGGACCTGTGCGCCGGGCGTGATCACCGTCACTTCGTCGCCGCGGGCGATTCCCGTCGGGACGAGCCCGGAGACGGTGACGGCGTGGCGGCCGCCGCCGACCCGTTTTGAGAGCCCCGAGAAAGGCGGTGCGGCGGCGACCTGCGCCCGACCGCGCTCGTCGATGTCGACCTCGGCGGTCGCGAGGTCGTAGGTCGTTTCGAGTCGGTCCGCGACCCGACGCTCTAGCTCGGAGAGGCGGAGATCGGCGGGCAACTCGAACTCGGCGTTTGCGATCTCTGCGCGCAGTTCCTCCGGTAGTGCCGGGTAACCATCTACGTCCGTGACAGCGCCGACGACCCGAATACGGACCTCCGCGCCGTCGTCGATCAACTCCGCTCGGTCGGTCGCGATTCCCTGTCCGGTGAACTCCGTGAGCGAGAGCCGTCGCGGAAACTCCTCGGCCGTCGTGTCTCCCTTGCTGTGGGCGTACAGCGAGGCGGCGACGACGACACCGACCGCGAGCGCGAGTCGGAGCGGGCCGGCGGCGGCGAGCACCGGTTCGTCGACGACGACGAGCACCGCGGCGTTCGCCGCCGCGACGACGAGACCGATTCCGACCGCACCGGCCCGGGGAAGCGATAGTCCCTCCCGATATCGAAAGCCGAAACTGGCCGCCCAGACCCCGAGCGCCGGGCAAACCCCGACGAGGGCACCGAGATAGAGCCCGAGCAGTACGTCGACGGGCAGGGATACCATACATGAACTGCAAACAGGCACGTTGAAATAACTTTCTGCGCTCGTATCAGCGGCTGAAAACAGTTCCGCAGTCGCGGTGTCGACGTTTTCCCGTGGTCCTCGGAGCGCCCAGTCTGTTTCCCTCCGACCGACAGTGCCGAGTCGATACTTCAGATCGACCCGAGATCATCGCTTTCGGGCGAACTGCGTGTACAGCCCCGCGGTAGCTATTTGGACGCCAGGGCCGTAGCCGCGCGTATGGGGCTCAAATACGACCTCACGAACGGCATCATCTCGCTGGTTATCGGCGTCGCGATCACGAAACTGACCGCGGACGAGGAGGAGGGACCGTACGACCTCTCGGAGCTTCTCCTGTCGGTCGCCGTCGCCTCCTTCTTCTCGGGATTTTTCACGAGTTACTTCGTCGGTGAGTGATCAGTCGTCGTCCGCCGCGGTCTGGTCGCCGTCGTCTCCTCCCACCGCGGCGGTTTCGGGCGTCGGCAGTTCGCGGTCCGAGCGCGGTCCGGTCAACTCCACGTCCGGCAGCAGGTCGCGCAGATACCGGCCGGTGTGTGACTCCTCCGTCCGGGCGACCGCTTCCGGCGTCCCCGCGGCGACGACCTGCCCGCCGGCCTCCCCGCCCTCCGGGCCGAGGTCGACGATGTGGTCGGCGTTTTTCACCAGGTCGAGTTCGTGTTCGATCACGACGACGGTGTTCCCCTCGTCGGTCAGGCGGTGGAGCACGTCGATCAGTTTCCGCTCGTCCTCGGGGTGGAGACCGGTCGTCGGTTCGTCCAGCAGGTACAGCGTCTCCCCGGTGTCCTTTTTGCCGAGTTCCTCGGCGAGTTTGACGCGCTGTGCCTCGCCGCCCGAGAGGGTCGTCGACGGCTGGCCGAGACGCATGTAACCGAGGCCGACATCCTTCAGCAGTTTGAGCCGACGGCGCAGTTGGCTGTGGCTCTCGAAGAAGTCGTAGGCCTCGTCGACGCTCATGTCGAGCACGTCCGCGATTGTCTTGCCCTTGAAGGTGACCTCGAGGGTTTCGTCGTTGTACCGCGCGCCGCCACACTCCTCACAGGGGACCGTCACGTCCGAGAGGAAGTTCATATCGATCTTGACCGTCCCCTGGCCGCCGCAGGCCTCGCACCGACCGCCCTTGACGTTGAAGGAGAACCGGCCTTTCTCGTAGCCGCGGCGGTTGGCCACGTCGGTCTGGGCGAACAGTTCGCGGACGTGATCGAAGACGTTCGTGTACGTTGCGGGATTCGAGCGCGGCGTCCGGCCGATGGGTGACTGGTCGATCAGCCGGACGGTCTCGACGTTGTCCAGCCCCTCGATGGCGTCGTGTTCGCCCGGGTCGACGCTCGTGTTGTCGTTCATCTCGCGGGCGAGTCCCTTGTAGAGCACGTCGTGCATCAGCGTCGACTTCCCGGAGCCGGAGACGCCGGTGATCGCGGTGAAACAGCCGACCGGTAGCTCCACGTCGAGGTCCTTGAGGTTGTGCTGGCGCGCGCCGCGGATCGTGATCGTCTCCTCGGAGTCACGCCGCTCGTCCGGCACCGGGATGACCTTCTCGCCGGAGAGATACTCCCCGGTGGCGCTGTCCTCGCAATCGAGCACCTCCTCGTAGCTGCCGTTGACGACGATTTCGCCGCCGCGCTTGCCCGGCCCCGGTCCCATGTCGATGATGTTGTCCGCCCGCCGCATCGTCTCCGTGTCGTGTTCGACCACGAGCAGGGTGTTGCCCAGGTCGCGCAGTTCTTCGAGGGTGTTCAGCAGACGGTCGTTGTCCCGCTGGTGCAGGCCGATCGACGGCTCGTCGAGGACGTACAGCACGCCGACGAGGCCGCTGCCGATCTGCGTGGCGAGGCGGATCCGCTGGCTCTCCCCGCCCGACAGCGTCGACGCCTCCCGATCCAGGGTGAGATACTCCAGCCCGACCTCGGTCATGAAACCGAGCCGCGCCCGGATCTCCTTGAGAATCTCCTCGGCGATCTTCCGGTCGCGGTCGCTCAGGTGCTCCTCCATCCCCTCGAAGTGCTCCAGAGCGTCACCGATGGACATCCGGTTGACCTCGGTGATGGAGGTCCCGTCGACGAGCACGGCCCGGGACTCCGCCTTCAGGCGGGTTCCCTCACACTCGGGGCAGGTGGTGACGGCCATGAACTCCTCGATGTGCTCGCGTGCCCGGTCGCTGTCCGTCTCGACGTGTCGCCGCTCCAGGTTCGGGATGACGCCCTCGAAGCGCTCGGTCTTCTCGCGGGTGCCGTTTTTCGTCGTCCACTCGAAGTGGACGCGGTCGTCGGTGCCGTAGAGGAACTGTCGCTGGATCTCCTCGTCCAGTTCCTCGAAGGGCGTCTCCAGCGAGACGCCGAAGTGCTCGGCGACGTTGTCGAGTTGGCGGGAGTAGTAGGTGCGGTTGTAGCTCCAGGGCTCGAAGACGTGTTTCAGCGGCTTCGAGGGGTCCTGGATCACCAGATCCTCGCTGACCTCCTTGGTCGAGCCGATCCCCTCACACTCCGGACAGGCGCCGTGGGGGCTGTTGAAGGAAAACGAGCGGGTCTCGATCTCGCTGATGTCGATGTGACAGTGGCTACAGGCCAGAGCCTCGGAGAACTCGACGACCCGCCGATCCTCGGCCTCGTCGTCGGCCAGATCGCCGGTCGACCGGGCGCTCGCGCCGCCCACGTCGAGGTCCTCGGGCGGGTCGGGGAAGATCACCTTGAGCACGCCGTCGGCCTCCTCCAGGGCGGTTTCGACGGAGTCGGTGACGCGGGACCGCTCGCCCGCGCCGAGTTTCACGCGGTCGACGACCACGTCGATCGTGTGATCGTAGTTCTTGTCGAGATCCGGCGTCTCGACGGTCAGATCGAACCGTTCGCCGTCGACCTCGACCCGGGTGTAGCCCTCGCTGACGAGGTCGTCGAACAGCTCCTCGAACTCGCCTTTCTGGTCGCGGACGACCGGCGCACAGATCTTCGCTCGCGTCCCCTCGGGCGCGTCGAGCAGGCGTCGAACCATCTGCTGTGCGCTCTGTTCGTCGACCTCGCGGCCGCACTCCGGACAGTGCGGCGTCCCGACCCGAGCGTACAGCAGTCGGAGGTAGTCGTGCAGTTCGGTGACGGTCCCGACCGTCGAGCGGGGGTTGTTCGCGGCGTTTTTTTGGTCGATCGAGATCGCCGGCGACAGCCCCTCGACGTTCTCGACCTGCGGTTTGTCCATCTGCCCCAGGAAGTTCCGGGCGTACGCCGACAGCGACTCGATGTATCGGCGCTGGCCCTCGGCGTAGATCGTCTCGAAGGCCAGCGAGGACTTCCCCGAGCCCGACAGCCCCGTGACGACGGTCAGTTCCTCCCGTGGAATCTCCACGTCAACGTCCTTGAGGTTGTTCTCTGCTGCCCCACGGACCTCGATAGTGTCGCGGCTCATTCGTTACCCAACCCACGGACTGGGCTCCCGAAACGCTGTCGGTTCTCCCGTCTGCCCGGCCTGAACGGCCGTCTGTCCTACTCATCTTGGAAAATATGTCTGCGATTAACTATTTATTCGAAAAAATTGGATGTATATGGGGCAAAAACTTTGAATACCAGTCGGATGGGCGCCACTTGGGCAAACATTTAGTGATATTAGAACAATGGTTCCACAGTGACTCAGTTCACGCGAGCGACGACTGCAGAGCGTGTGACGGGACAATCGAGTACCGCCTCGGTTCCAGCACAGCCATGACGAAACGCCAGGTCGACGTTCCGCCGGCGGTACGAGCGAATATCGAGCGGACGGTCGAAGATATCGACACCCGCCTCGCTGAGGAAGAGACGGCAGTCGTCGTCGGGGAGGTGCTCGCCGATCTGTTCGGCGATTCCGAGGAGTACGGCCGCTACCAGCGGGGAGAGTCCCTGCCGCCGATGACACGGATGCGGGTCGGAAGTTACGATCCCCGAAACGTTCTCATCGAGACCGAGCACTGGGCCGAGCAAGAGCTCTCGAAGCTCCAGGAAAGCAAGTGCCTCCGGTATCTCTGGGCTGGGTTCGACCGATCGCCGCTATCGAACAACATCGCCTTCGCACTTCCGTTCCGCCAGATGCTTGCGGATCATCTCTTTGCCGAGGCTGGTGAGGGGCTTCGGCTGTTCGGTGGGATCAAGATTCAGTGCGGCCACAACGTTAGGATGGGTGACAATGTCGTCGTCCACAACGACGTCTTGCTGGACGACCGCGGCGAACTGACGATCGGCGATCGGGTATCGGTTGCTGACAACGCGCACATTCACACCCACGCTCACGATACGGTCGACCAGACTGAGGTGACGACATACGAGACGATTCTCGAAGACGATGTCCGGTTAGGCTACGGTTCGATGGTCAGTGCCGGCTGTCGGGTTGGCGAGAACGCTATGGTCGGTTCGGGCGCGAAAACACTGGGGGACGTACCAGCACATCACATCGTTGCCGGATCGCCCGCGAAAAGTGTCAAGATCAAGCCGGGTTGGGAGTCGGTCGCGGCGGATCTCGGCCCCCTCGAAGACAATCGGGAGCAGCGCCGTCTCGACCGGGAGTTCCCCGAACCGTTCGAGGAGTTCGACGAGTTCGGCCGTGACCTCTCACCGCCTGGAGCAGGCTAGTTCTCGCCGTTTCCCGATTCTCCGGATCCGGAGTCAATCCGATCTACAGTGTCGCCGCGCCAGGTGTACACGCTGGCTTCGCTATCGCCCGAGATCGGTGACGGATCGTCCGGGCGGCGGTCGTCGATATACGAGACGATGTCGTCGAGTCGACGTTCACTCGTCGCTCGTTCGGCCCAGCAGTGATACCCCTTTGCCGGAGTCCGGAGTTCGAGTCGATTCGAGAAGAAGCCGGTGTGATACGCGACCCACGCGACAGCGTCGTGCGGGATGCTGTAGCTCTCGTCCCCGTCTTCCTGCCCGACGAGACAGACCGTCCGTCGCCCCGTGACCATGATCACCGTCCCTCGGTCCCCGTCCGGGGTGACCGTGTTCGATTTCGTCCCGAGGCCAACCCCTTTCTTCCGGTTCGTTAGCACGTAAGCGGGGCTCTCACTCTCCGCTAGATACGCGATTGGCGGCTCTTCGGACAGGCGCCCGTCGGTGAACTGACGCTCCTCGTCAGCGAGGAGGTCGGTCGTCACCGAGTCGTCCGAGACCATCTGTGCGATGAGGTTGGCACGGGAGATCGTCGAATCAGTCATACCATCTGTATCCGTCACCCCCAGAACTGGGCCGACCCGTCCGGAGGCTCTGTATCTGCCGGAGGATCGGGACGCGGCCGCTTGAACGCTACCCTTATATTATTGCCCACATTACAATGTGTATAATCGCTTCTGTTCGGAAAATAACTACATTTTGGCTATAATCCGGTCTATATGTGGGTGTTTGTTTATCTCCCGTTTCGCATCATACCGTCAGGGCTACCACCACGCCCGACGTGTTGGCGAGTATGTACGACCGGATCCTCGTCGCAGTCGACGGAAGCGACCACGCGAGCAGCGCCGTGACCCACGCGCTCGATCTGGCGGCCCGGCACGACGCCGTGCTACACGCCCTGTACGTCGTCGAGACCCGGACCGCGTACGACAACGCGATCATCGATCCCGAACGGCGCCGCGAGACGCTCCGCGAGGCCGGCGAACGCGAACTCACGGAGGTGCAGGACCGGGCCGAAACCGAGGGTGTCGAGGTCCGAACCGACATCGAGGAAGGGGCCCCTCCCGAGGAGATTCTCGCCTACATCGAGGATCACGATATCGACGCGGTCTGTATGGGCGAGCGCGGGCAGTCCGATTTCAAGACAGTGCTGCTGGGCAGCGCGACGGAGACGGTCATCCACGAGACGGAGGTTCCGGTCGTCGTCGTCTGACCCGTCGCCGTCTCGGGACCAAACGAAACCATTCTTGTCCGCGCGAGCGTACGCGTACGTATGCCTGAAGCGCGCGACCCGCCGCCGACGGACGAAGGCTGGTATGCACTGCACGACTACCGGACGATCGACTGGGACGCGTGGCGTGACGCGACAGAGCGCGAGCGCGAGCGCGCCCTGGCGGAGGTGACCGATCACCTCGACGCCCGTCTCGCCGTCGAGGACGCCGAGGAGGGCGACTCTGCGCTGTACTCGATTCTCGGTCACAAGGCCGACATTCTGCTCTTGCATCTCAGGCCGACCAGCGCACACATCGGCGCGCTCGAACGCCAGTTCGAGCAGACGGAGTTCGCGCGGTTCACCGAACGCGAAACGTCGTTCGTCTCGGTGACCGAAGCGTCGGGCTACTCCGAGGACGCCCGGGACTACTTCGAGGGCGAACTCGACGAGAACTCGGGGCTGTACAACTACATCCAGACTCGACTCAAGCCGACGATTCCCGACGCCAC
This sequence comes from Halovenus carboxidivorans, assembly GCF_009831575.1. GTDB lineage: Archaea > Halobacteriota > Halobacteria > Halobacteriales > Haloarculaceae > Halovenus > Halovenus carboxidivorans. The sequence goes on from NZ_WUUT01000003.1 coordinate 133,730, forward strand.
CCACGTCTGTTTCTATCCGATGGACAAGCGCCGCCAACCCGGACAGAACTGGTACGACCTGGACTTCGAGGAGCGGGCCGAGCACATGGAAGCCCACGGCGACATCGGTCGGGACTACGGCGGCAAGGTCGTCCAGATGATTACCGGCGCCATCGCCCTGGACGACTGGGAGTGGGGCGTGACGCTGTGGGGCGACGACCTCGTCGACATGAAGGATCTGCTCTACGAGATGCGTTTCGATCCCTCGACTTCCCAGTTCGCGGAGTTCGGCCCGTTCTACGTCGGCCGGCGGATCGCCCCCGACGACCTCCCCGCGCTGATGGCCGGCGAGGTGGTCACCGCCGACGGCGATATCGAGACGGATCTCGACACCGCGGGACCGATCCACCCGGGGCAGGCGACAGCAGACGCCGGCCACGGTGCGAGCGAGAGTGACTCGGCACGCGCCGGTGACGAACACGCCGCCGACGACGGCGACCACGACGACAGCGGCGCCCCGCCGATGGGCGGCGGCGAGAGCGTCACAGAACAGACCGACGACCTCGCCGGTCGACTCGGGACGCTCGGGATCCAGGCCGGCGAGGAGTACGACGAGGGTGATTTCGGTCTCCTGCTGTACTCTGACGCCGACGCTCAGGAGATCGAATCGGAACTCGGCGGCCTCCGGGAGAACTTCGAGCACTACGACACCCACGTCACCAGCGTCGTCCGGGCACAGAGCGGCCGGTCGGCAATCGTGAGCATCTGGGACAACGAACGGGCGGCCGACACCGCCGAAGGGTTCCTGACCGACCTCCCCGGCGTCGAGGACGGCTATCGCGGCCCGCTCGGTGACAGCGATCCGCAGGACGACGGCGACCACGGCGCTGGTGACGAGTCGCCCCACGCCGGCGGCGACGCCGACAGCATCCGGGACGAACTCGCTGATCTCGACGTGTACGCCGGCCAGCCACACGGCGAGGACATCTACGCGCTCGTGCTCTACTCCGAGGCCCCGCTGTCCGAACTGACCGAGGAGGTCGCGGAGCTGAGCGACGGCTTCGACCGCTACGACACCCACGAGGGCACCGCGGTCTACGACGACCCGGACAGCGACAAGGCGGCGGTGGTCAGTCGCTGGGAGACCGCCGACGCCGCGAACACCGCCAGCGAGTATCTGAGCGATCTGCCCGGAATCGTCGGCTGGGCCGACGAGGGCGAGGGCTTCGAGACGATGGGGATGTTCTACACGGTCAAACCCGACTACCGTGACACCTTCGTCGAGCGGTTCGCGGACGTGGGCGAACTCCTCAACGAGATGGAGGGCCACCGCTCGACGGCCCTTCTGGAGAACGTCGACAACGAGAACGACATGTTCATCGCGAGCCGCTGGGACTCGAAAGACGACGCGATGGAGTTTTTCCGCTCGGAGGAGTTCACCGACACCGTCGACTGGGGTCGAGAGGTACTCGCCGATCAGCCTCGGCACGTGTTCCTGGCCTGATCCCTGCCGGCCGTGGCTCTCCCTTCGCTCGCAGACACGGACGGTTAGCAACGCAGACCGGGTTCGACGTGGCCGCACACGCCCGCGTCTCCCCGTCATCGTGTCTAAAGCTCCGGGTCGTGACAGCTATCACCACGGCACCGTCCGCCAGTTTCACTTTCACTCTGCTGTTAACGGGGCTTTATGTACGAGGGGGCACAACCGACGCGTATGGCAACACAGGAAGATCTCGAAGAACTGCCGGGAGTCGGTCCGGCGACAGCGGAGAAACTCAAAGAGAACGGATTCGACGGATTCCAGGGGATCGCGGTCGCCAGTCCCGGCGAACTCTCGAACACGGCGGATATCGGTGAATCGAGCGCGGCTGACATCATCCAGGCCGCCCGGGAGGCCGCCGACATCGGCGGCTTCGAGAGCGGCGCGACGGTACTGGAGCGGCGCCAACAGATCGGGAAGCTCACCTGGGGGGTCGACGAGGTCGACGAACTGCTCGGCGGCGGTGTCGAGACCCAGTCGATCACCGAGGTCTACGGTGAGTTCGGCTCCGGCAAGTCCCAGGTGACCCACCAGCTCTCGGTCAACGTCCAACTCCCGGCCGAACACGGCGGCCTCGAAGGCAGCGCCATCTTCATGGACAGCGAGGACACGTTCCGCCCCGAGCGGATCGACGACATGGTCCGCGGTCATCCCGACGAGGTCATCGAGGACACGATGGTCCTCCACGGCGTCGCCGAGGAGGACGAAGCAGACGCCGAGGACGAGGATCTGATGGAGGATCTGGTCGAGTCGGTACTCGACAAGATCCACGTCGCGAAAGCGTTCAACTCCAACCACCAGATTCTCCTCGCCGAGAAGGCCCAGGACATCGCCAGCGAGAGCCAGGACGACGAGTTCCCGGTTCGACTGCTCTGTGTCGACTCGCTGACCGCGCACTTCCGAGCGGAGTACGTCGGCCGTGGCGAACTCGCAGAGCGCCAGCAGAAACTGAACAAACACCTCCACGACCTGATGCGCGTCGGCGACCTGAACAACACCGCCGTCGTCGTCACCAATCAAGTCGCGTCCAACCCCGACTCATTTTTCGGGGACCCCACACAGCCCATCGGTGGCAACATCCTCGGCCACACCTCCACGTTCCGTATCTACCTCCGCAAATCGAAGAACAACAAACGGATCGTCCGCCTGGTCGACGCGCCGAACCTCGCAGACGGCGAATCCGTGATGCGGGTCTCCGGCGACGGCCTCGTCGAGGAGTAACTGTCTGACCCGCTACCATTGTCTGACGGGTCGGAGTGAAAGTAAAACACGCGGGAACGAACCACGAGACGGGACTGGAGTTCGATCCGAAACGAGGGGGTTGTTGAACACTCACATCCGTCGCCACAGGTCGCCTTCGGTATCTATCCTCTACCTGAAATTTCGCCACGGCGTCCTGCGGCCGGAGTAACCGCCTTCTCCCTGCCAGCACTTATGAGGCCACTCTGTCAACTGTGCTGTATGACCGACGGCTATCTCGCTCGCCTCAAGCGAGCGCTCCAGAGTGCATTTCTCACCCACGTCCCGGACCACCCCGCCAACGGCGGCAACACCGGTGACAGGGAGTGGCCCGAAAGCGACGAATCAGAGCCTTCGCAGGGAGACAGTTCCGAGTAACGCGGCTCAGTTCGCTTCAAGGTACTCGAGGACGCCCGCGGTCGTGCCGGGGACCGGTTCGGGATCGGCACCGGCCTCGGCGGCCGCTTCGGGGTCTTTCAGCAGGTGGCCGGTGGTGAGACAGACGACCTCCTCGTCGTCGTCGACGACGCCCTCGGCGCGGAGCTTTCGGAGTCCGGCAATCGACGCCGCCGACGCCGGTTCGACGCCGACGCCCTCGCCGGCGAGGTCGCGCTGTGCCTCGGTGATCTTCTCGTCAGAGACCGCCGTTGCGGTCCCGCCCGTCTCGCGGATGCCGGGCAGCGCCTTGGGCGCGTTGACGGGGTTGCCGATTCGGATGGCCGTCGCGCGGGTCTCGACCTCGTCCCAGCGCTGGTGTTCCTCCCAGCCGTGTTCGATTGCCTCGGCCATCGGGGCCGCGCCCGCCGCCTGCACGCCGGTCAACTTCGGCACCTCGCTCTCGTCGATGGCACCGCTTTCGACGAGTTCGCGGAAACACTTGTACAGCGCGGCGGTGTTGCCGGCGTTGCCGACCGGTAGCACGATCCGGTCGGGATAGGAGCCTTCCTCGTCGCGGAACTGCTCCATGATCTCCAGCCCAATCGTCTTCTGGCCCTCCAGCCGGAACGGGTTCAGCGAGTTGAGCAGATACACCTCGCCCCGCATCGCCATGTCCTGAACGATGTCGAGGCAGGTGTCGAAGTTCCCGTCGACTTCGAGGATGCGAGCGCCGTGGAGACTCGCCTGTGCGACTTTCCCCGCGGCGACTTTCCCCGCCGGGAGGAGCACGAGCGTCTCCATCCCGCCCCGTGCGCCGTAGGCGGCGAGTGCGGCGCTGGTGTTACCGGTCGAGGCACAGGCCAGCCGTTCGACGCCGACCTTCTGTGCGACGCGCGTCCCGACGGTCATGCCCCGATCTTTGAAACTCCCCGTTGGGTTCATCCCCTCGTGTTTGACGCGCAGGCGCTCGACTCCGATTTCCGCTTCGAGACCTGGCACGTCGTGTAGCTGTGTCCCGCCCTCCGGCAGACTGACGCCGTCGTCGACCGGCAGCGCGGCCTCGTAGCGCCAGACGTTTCGTTCCCCCTCGAAGTCGTCCCACGTCGGGAGGTCCGCGTACCGGACTTCGAGTAGCCCGTCACAGGAGTCACAGGTGTACCGAACGTCGGAAAACGGCGCGAACGTCTCCGAACACTCGATACAGCTCAGCCAGACGCCATCCTCCGCGCAGGGCGGTTCCTCCGCGGTCAGTTCGAGGTTCGCCATTATACAGGTCTTGTCCCCGTACCTCAAAAGTTGGGCGGTTGAATTGTGGGGGGATTATTCCCGCTCCCCGAACTCGTCGATACGGTTGTGGACGTACTCGGCCCAGGCGTCGAGGGTCTCGTGCATCAGTTCGCGGGCCTCCGGCAGCGGCGTCGGCGAGTACTGGTAGACGTGGCCGCCGCCGTCGAGCAGCCGTCGCTCGCGCGTGGCCAGGCCCTTCTCCCGCAGCGTCGACAGCGAGCGGTTGACGTTGCTCCGGTCCCGGTCGAGTTCGGCCGCCAACTCCTCGACGGTACTGCCCGGAAACTCCAGCAGCGTCTCGTAGGTTTTGGCCTCGTGGCGCTGGATGTTGAACACGCACGCGAGCACCTCGCGGAGATCCGGCTCCTCGTCGAGCATCAACTCACGGAACTTCGCCGGGGACGGTTCGGCATCGACCATACCCCTGGTAACGGCTCCGACCGAATAAAGCCCACAGGTGCCGCCCGCCTACGTCTCGTCCGTGCCGTACCCCTGGTTTCTGAGACAGCTCCGCATCTCCTCCGCGGAGTCGTGTTTGTGCAACCGGGCCGGCGTGTCACAGTAGTACGTCTCGCCGCTGTACCGAAGCGTCACCTCGTGCTCGGAGCCGAGAAACTCCGTCCGCACGACCACCCGTTGCCCGTCTTCGAGCGCCGCCATGATCTCCTCGACGGTCCGTTCGCCGGCCTCGATCACGAGCGGTTCGTCCATAGACGCCCTTCGAGTACCGACCATTTCAGTGGTCCGTTTCCGGCACCGAGTCAGAGGAGTCAAATCGCTCCCGGCCTACCTATCGGCTGTGACGGCCGAGACCGTACTGCTGGTACGCCACGGGGAAACGGACTGGAACCGCGAGGGACGACTTCAGGGCTGGGCGCCGACGCCGCTGAACGAACGGGGACGCGAACAGGCGCGCCGACTCGGTGTCGAACTCGCCGAGACGTACGATATCGACCGTGTCGTCGCCTCCGATAGCCTCAGAACCCGGGAGACCACCGCCGGCATCCGTGACGCCGCTATCGATCCGGAACCGGAGTTCGACTCCGCGTGGCGCGAACGCGGACTCGGCGTCTGGCAGGGCTTCACGTGGGGTGAACTGGAGAGCCGCTTCCCCGCCTTCGAGTACGACAACGGCCTGCTCGCGCTGGAAGAACGGCCGGAGGGCGGCGAGACGCTGGTCGACATGTACGAGCGCGTGCTCGGGGCGTGGACCGATCTCCAGTCGGCGTCGGCCGAGACGACGCTCGTCGTCACCCACGGCGGACCGATTACGGTCGTCCTCGCGCGTCTCAACGACCTCGACATTCCGGCCGCAATCCGGCGCTACAGCATCAACAACTGCGCCGTGACCGAGATCGATCTCGCCCGCGACGAGACCGTACGGGAGAACGAACTGCTCTTCGAGCCCGTTCCGCCGCGAGAGCCCTAATCAGTCGGGTACTCGGCTTCCAGGGGGTCGGGTTCGTCGTCGAGGTCCTCGCCCGCCGGGCTGACGCTTCCGGTCCGGTAGCCGTGTAGATCCAGGGTCACGTGCTCGAAGCCGAGGTCGGTGATGTGATCGCGCGCCGCCCGGACGAAATCCGGATCGAGCGCCACGTCGAGTTCGTCCTCGGAGACCTCGATCCGTGCGAGACCGTCGTGATCGCGCACCCGGAACTGGTCGAACCCCCAGGTCCGCAGGAGCCGTTCGGCCTTCTCGATGCGTGTCAGTCGCGTTTCGGTCACCTCCAGCCCCGTCGGGATCCGCGAGGAGAGACAGGCCATCGACGGCTTGTCGGCGACGGAGAGCCCGTACCGTTCCGCGATCTCTCGGACCTCCTCCTTGGTGATCTCGTGGGCCAGAAGCGGCGAGTACGCGTCGAGTTCGTCGACGGCCTGCAGACCCGGACGGTGCCCCTCACCGGGGTCCGAAGCGTTGGTGCCGTCACAGACCACGTCGATGCCGAGTTCCTCGGCGCGGTCGAACATCGCGCTCAGCCGCATCGTCCGGCAGTGATAGCAGCGCTGTTCGTCGTTGGCGACGAAGGCCTCGCTGTCGAGTTCGCTGAACTCGACGATTTCGTGGCGAATACCGATCTCCTCGGCGACGCGTTTCGCGTCGTCGAGTTCTGCCTCGGGGAGCGTCTCGCTGCGGGCCGTGCAGGCGACGGCATCGCCGCCCAGCGCGTCGTGGGCAATCGCGGCGACGACGCTCGAATCGACTCCGCCGGAGAAGGCGACGAGCACGCCGTCGCGCTCGGCGAGATCCGCTCGGGCGGCGTCGAGTTTCGCTTCGACCATAGCTGCCTTTCTCGTTCACGGCGCAAAAACGCGTCGCACCGCTCTCCGACGGTCTACTCGTTGACAATCGCGGTCTCGAATCCGTCTTCGGTGTACTCGACGCCGGCGGCACAGACCCGGTGCTCGAACTCGTGGTCGTACAGTTCCCGGGCCGCCCCGGCGGCGTCGGTCGCGTCCAGATCGAAGGGGGTCGGGCTGTCCTCCTCGTAGGTCGCGACGAGTGTCGGTTCGGTGACCTCCTCGACGAGCAGCGCGTCCCGTCGAACCGTGCCGACGTACCCCGCCGGCTCCGCGTTCGCGGAGGGGTCGTCAGTCAGCCCGACGATGCCGGCGATGCGGGGCGTGTCGTAGTCATCCTTCTCGAAGTCCAGCGCCAGCAACGGCTCGGCCAGCGCGTCCTTCGCGGGATACCCGAGCGCGAGTTTCTCGGCGATCGGATCGACGTGCGAGCCGTTGCCGATCACCGCGCCGCGGTCGGTCAGTTGCACGCAGTTGTACGAGATGTAGGGGTTGTCGGTCTCCTCGGCCGCCTCGGTGGGACCGACGGTGATGGTCCCGTCGCGGTCGAGTGTCTGCCTGTTCGGGAACGACCGGGAGGAGACGCGGTATGCGCCGACCTCCGGGCCGACGACGACGAATCGTCCGACGTACATACGTCCTTGTGCTGACCGCGCCGGCATGTAGGTATCGGAACCGGCCTGGTGGCCGTCGACCGCTTACGACACGTATAAGTGCGATCATCGATTACGTGCGAGTGCACAGTCCATTGGGGTAGTGGCCAATCCTGAAGCCTTCTGGGGGCTTCGACCCTGGTTCGAATCCAGGATGGACTACTCTTCTCTCGACTCCGACTGTCGGTAGTCGATACTGTCGTCAGTCGACACGCCACAGAGAACGTCGTCGAAAAATCGGTACCGCGTCACAACGGCGAGAACCGGTGTACCTCCCGTGCGTGATTGAGGAGTTCCTCGGTGCTGTCGAAGGTTTCGCCACATGCACACCGATGCGCCGCCGGTTCAGTCGACCGTTGTGTCGACATACACACACCCACGTGCTCCAAATTCATAATAGTTGTTCATGTTTGGTGGTGTGTCACAGATTTTCGGTTTTCCGGTCGAACGCTCGGCTACTCGGGGTCGTACCGGGCCGGCAGTTCGGGCGTCTCGATGTCTCGGCGCTCGAACGCGGCGCGCGCTCGGCGGGTCACGTCGGAGGCAAACGCCAGTTCGTCGCGGTGGTCGCCGACGTAGGCGCGGCCCCGGATCCGCTGGTGGGTGACCTCGTCGGCGACCCGGACCCGGACCGGATGGTCGTCGCTGACGTGGACGTACTGCGAGGTAATTAGTGCCTCCCTGAGCACTGCCATCGCCTCGTCGGTGTCGGCTTCCGAGGCAATCGCAACGTCGACGGTGACGAGCATCTCCGGGTCGCCGGCGTTCGCGTTGACGATACTCGCCTGGAACAGCTGGTCGTTCTGGACGACGACGGTGGAGTCACCGGGTGTCTGGACTGATGTCGAGCGGAGACCGATATCGACGACCTCGCCGTACTGGCCGTCGATCGTGATCTTATCCCCGACCTGGTATGGTCGCTCCGTGATCAGGATCAGGCCGCCGAACACGCCCGAGACGAGGTCCTGGAGGCCGAACCCGATGGCCGCGCCGACGAGCCCCGAGACGGCGAACAGCTGCGCCGCGGTCAGATCGAGGACCGGAATGAGGATGAGATACAGCGCGACCGCGTAGACGATCACCTTGACAATCGGGACGAACATCTTGATCGTGATCCGCCGAGAGGGACTGCGCTCGGCGGCCACCGAGAGTCCGAACGCGAGCAGTTTCGCCCCCACGTAGGCCCCGACCAGGACGACCACCGCCCCGAGCACCGTCGAGGCGTCGACGGTGGCCCCGAGCCCCTCGGGAGTGAGATTCAGCGCCCGACCGGCCCGTACTGCCGTGCTCCCGGCGGTCATCAGAGGATCCGCCTCCGTTCGGTCCGCTCGACTGCCGTCGGAACCCCGACTGGGGTGAGTATCACCGAATCGCCGTCACGGCTCGTGATCCCGGCGCGGTCGAGGCGGCCGAGCAGGCGGCCGTACCGCTCGCCGACGCGGTCGGCGAGGATCTCGCTGTCGCTCCGCTCGCCCGCGAGCAGCAGCCGGAGGAGGAAGTCCCCGGTCTCGTCGAGGTCGACGGCGGGCGTTTCGAGATCACTCGGCGAGACGCCGTCACGGCTCGCCCGGTCGAAGACGGCGAGTGCCACGCCGGGATTGCCCCGCGACAGCGCACAGAGCCGGCTGAAAAACGACTTCGTCGGCTCCGGCGTCGGCCAGATCTGGTCGTTGAGCACGCCGAAATCGAGGCTCGGCACCGAGATCCCTCTCCAGGTGCGGTCGTCCGTCGAGACGATCGAATCCCCGAGGTTGTCCCCTTCGATCTCCGGAACCTCTCGGCGGTCCCGGACGTACGCTTCGAGTTCGTCCGGGCTGAACTGCCGGATAGAAAACGACTCCGCGAACACCTCTCCGACGGATTCGACCTGATCGAGATACGCCCAGGCGCGGTCGTTCCAGCCGGTGACGACCGCGTGGTCGGCGTCGCTGAGCGCGGTGAGCACGTCTCGAAGGAGATCGAAGCCACCGATCCGCCGCGTGTACAACTGCTGACAGTCGTCGACGACCAGCGGCCCGCCCCCGATTTCTGCCCGTATCCGCCCTGGATCCGTCGGGTCGAGGCGGACTCGCTCGGCACCGAGCGCGTCGGCGGCGTGAGACAACAGGGCTCCGCGGCCGGCGTACGGTTCACCCGCCACCGCGATGGTCCGGTCTGCCGCCAGCGCCTCCTCGAACGCCTCGAACTCCGAGAGTAGCCGCTCCGGTGTCGGCGGGGTCGATGGCGGCGGAACGTCTGCTGACGAGTCGACGGCCATACTCCGGCATGCGGCCGCGATCAGATAAACGTTCAGCCCCGTCGGGACCGGGTTTATCCGGATCGAAGCCAACTACACGTATGGATCGATCCGAACTCCGCGAGGCGTGGGACGGCGTCGCCGAGACGTACGCCCGCCGCCGCGATCCCTCTGGCTCCGACGCAGACCTGATCGACGACCTGCTGGCGGAACTGCCAGCCGACCCGGACGTTCTCGACATCGGACCCTGTGACGGCGCACGAACGCTCGCGAACCTCCCCGCCGGAAGCGTCGGCGTCGACATCTCTCGGGATGCGCTGGAGTTGGCACGCGAGACCGTTCCGGAGTCGACGCTCGTCCAGGGAGATATGGCGGTCCTCCCGATTGCTGGAGACTCGATGGACGGGATCACTGCCTACCACGCCGTCTTTCATCTCCCCCGGGAGGAACACCCGACGGTCTACGAGGAGTTCGCCCGCGTCCTCCGTCCGGACGGACGGCTCCTGATGACGCTGCCGAGCGGTCGATTCGAGACGACCCGCCGCGGCTGGATGGGCGGGTCGATGTTCTTCTCGGCCCCGGGTCGACAGCGGACGCTCGATCAACTGCGCTCGGCCGGCTTCACGGACGTGCGAACGGAGACGGCGAACGATCCGCTGGGGAGCAGTACGGAGTTCGTCTTTGCGACCCGGGAGTGAGGCGGCCTGAAGCGTGCTCGGCAATCTCTTCGCCCTTGCCCTCCCGAATGCGCGTCTCGATCCGAGCTGAATCGGTAGGATCGATACAACATATTAAGTCGTCGTTGGCGAACAATACTCGCATGTCGCCAGATGACACGCGACGGCGGGATATCCTTCGGATGTTGATCGCGCTCCCTTTCTTCATGCTCGGGACGGCGGGTAGCGGATCGACGCTGGTGATGCTTCCCGGCATCGTCATCACAATCGTGGTGGCCTCGGCGGAGGCCGGTCGGATTCTGACCGGCGCTCAGTTCTGAGCCACTCGCGCCGTGAGCCGGTCCGCTCGGGCAGTTTCCACGCCGGGACACCCAGCTATCGAAAGGTCCTTATGACAACCCGTGGTAGGTTCAGATGGACTAGGTCGGGCGGTTAGGCCCCGCTCCTCGCCACGTGTGGCCTCAAGTGGGACCGAACGCCGGGGGCGTGCGGTCAGACGGCCGCGGGCCCCGCAAGCCAACGTCGAAGCCTCGTCCTGCGGGGACGGAGGTCCGGATGGCTGTGTCTGCAGGGACACAGGCGTCCGGTTAACCGGTGCCAGTCCGTCAGGCGCGGAAGCGAGCAGCGGAGCACTGGACATCTGTCGCTCGTAGGGTCGCGGGGTGGAGGAGGCACGCGGGACTACCCGCGGTCAGACGCCGCGCAATCCTGGCCGTCCACTTCCACATTCTGAGCGAACCGAAGGCGTCGAGCCGCGGCTCTCTCCCGGACAGGTCGGCTCCGACGCGGTGAATCAGAGAGGGAACCGCTTAAGTCGTCGTGTACCACAACTACGAGTATGCAACGGCGACGTATCCGGCCGCCGGAGGGATCCGTATGAGCCTCCAGTCGCCGGTCGGATCGGATCACCAACTCGCGCGCCTGCTCCAGATAGGGGCCGTCCTCGAGGAGGTCGTCGAGGCCCGGGCGACCAAACACTGCGAGTCCGACGCCATCGACGACGACGTCCGCGGCATGCTCGAGGCGGCCGCCGCCGAGTCCCAGCGCCACCGCGAACGGGTCGACGACCTGATCGACGAACTCGACGCGGACACGATCCCGTTCGACGAGATCCAGCCGCTGGTCGAACAGCAGTACGAGGCCGATCAGGACTTCGACGGCGTGCTCTACGACCAACTCTGTAACGAAGAGACGGCCTACAAGTTCTACGACGATCTGATCCAGGCGGTTGAGCAGTCCGACGCCACCTTCAGTATCGACCGCGACCGTCTGCTCTCCATTCTCCGGGAGATTCGCGCAGAGGAGGAGGCGGGCGTCGAAGAAGTCACCGAACTGATGGAACGAGGGATATGAGCGACCGAGCCACGACAGCCGACGCGCGCGCCTCGGCGGTAGCGGTCCGTCCCACGCAGTCACTCGGGGGTAACCAATGAACACGGCAAACCAGTATCTCAAGGCGATTTACCTTGTCCAGGAGATCGAAAACGGCCCGGCATCGACGGGTTCGATCGCGGAGATGCTCGACGTCAGCCCGGCCAGCGCGAACGAGATGATCGGCAAACTCGAAGACGAGAGTCTCTGCTCGCACGAGAAGTACAAGGGCGTCGAACTCACCGACGAGGGGATCGTGCGAGCGCGGGACGCGCTGCAGAACTACTGCATCATCGAGCGGTTTCTCGTCGAGGTGCTCGAAGTCGAGGACTTCCGCACGGAGGCCCGACAGCTCGAACCGGTCATTGACGAGACGGTCGCAGAGCGCCTCGACACGATCATCGACCGCGCCCCGCAGTGTCCCGACTGTTTCGACGCCGACTCCGACGTCTGTGAGCTTCTCGAATGTGACCCCGCCGACTGATGGTTGATGCTGTCGTCGACGCGGTCGGTCCGTTTCTCATCCCCGTCGTGCTGTTTGGACTCGGCGTGATCGGCTACGCCGTTCTCCTCATCCTGACGCGCTGGGGCATCCTCAGCGAGGACTAACTAAGCGTTCCTTTCAGAACTGAAGGCGCGTAAGCGACAGTATTCGGGCGTCCGAACGCCGCACCGAGGTGCATCCACGTGAACGAGATCGCGCTCGCGGCAGGGTTGGCCGCACCGCTGGTCTTTCCGCTGCCCGCGTATCGTGTGGGTAGCGGGTCGGGCTCGTCGTTCCGACCGACCAGAGCCGCCGGAGATGAACCGACCCAGCCGGACCGTTCCCGGCCGGAGCTCCGACGACTGATCCCGGTCGACGCTGTGGGTCCGGTTCCGGAGGCTGTCCGCGCAATCGAAGGATTCAATCGCCCGAGTACCGACGAACGAACAATGACAGCCTCTTCGCCGCCGATTCGTCGCCTGGCCGACTGGGATCACCGTCGGCTCGAACGGCTGGCCGACGAACACGGCACGCCACTGTACGTCCTCGACCCACAGCGGGTCCGCGAGAACTACCAGCGGTTCGCGTCGGCGTTTCCCGACGCGCACGTGATGTACGCCGCCAAGGCCCACACCGGTCGTGCGGTGCTTTCGACGCTTCTCGACGCCGGTGCGGACATCGAGTGTGCGGCACGAGGGGAACTCGAACGGGCGATTGCGGCCGGAGCGGATCCGAACACGCTGCAGTACACGGCGGTCAACCCTCCACAGGCGGACGTGGAGTACGCCGCCGAGTTGGGCGCTGAGCACCCGGGACTGACGATCACCGCCGGCGCGCGAGACACCTTCAACCGGCTGGAAGCCGCCGGCTACGACGGGCGCGTCGCGATCCGGATCAACCCCGGTATCGGGACCGGTCACCACGAGAAGGTGGCGACCGGCAAGGACGCGAAGTTCGGGATTCCGAAAGCGGAGGTGCCCGAACTGGCCGCCGAGTTGCGCGAGCGGTTCGATCTGGTCGGCCTGCACGCACACGTGGGAAGCGGCGTCCTCCAGGACGACCTCGACGACCACTGCCGAGCCATCGAGACCGTCGCTGACGTCGCCCGGGCGGTCGGCGACCTCGAATTTCTGGATATCGGCGGCGGCTTCGGCGTGCCGTACCGCGAGGAGGACGACCCGCTGGACGTGTCGGTCGTCGGCCGGCGCGTCCGGGAGGCGGTCGGTGACCTCGACGCGCAGTTGGCGCTGGAACCGGGCCGATACGTCGTCGCCGACGCCGAACTCATCCTGACTCGGGTGAACACGATCAAAGAGACCGACGCGGCGACCGTCGTCGGCGTCGACGCCTCGCTGGCGACGCTGATCCGACCGGCGATGTTCGACTCCTATCACCCGATCCGCAACGTCAGCGCCCCCGACCGCGAACCCGAACCCGTCTCCGTCGGGGGGCCGTGCTGTACGAGCGCGGACGTCTTCTGCACTGACCGTCCGATTGCCCGGCCCCGGCGGGAGGATCTGCTCGCCATCGGCAACGCCGGCGCGTACGGCTACGAACTCGCCAACCAGTTCCACTCACAGCCCCGCCCCGCCGAGGTCGCACTCGACGACGACGGCGCTCGGGTCGTCCGCGAGCGCGAGACGCTTGCCGACGTGACCCGGGTCGAGACCGGCTTCGACTCGTAGGAGTTCGTTCGGATTTTTATACCCGGGGGGCCAAGCCCGACTATGAGCCGTCTCCCCGACATCGTCCTGATGCCAGTCGACGACGACAGTGAGTACGTCAAACACGTCTACGCGATCGTCCTCTTCTGGACCGCGCTCGTGATCATCGCGGGCATCGGACTCGCAATGGTCGCACTCCTCACCTGAGAGCCCTTCGGAAATGAGCTTTCGACTCCCGGCGTTTCACGAGCAAGCGGTCTCGACGCCGTCGCACGAGGACGTTACGGCGATGCGTGATCTCCTCGTCGAGACACTCGCATCCGCCGGTGTCGATCCCGAAATCGACGAAGCGGGCAACGTCCTCGCCCACAGAGGGACGGGCGACCAACTCGTTTTGAACACCCACATCGACACCGTTCCGCCGCATGTCCCCTACGAACGCGAGGGTGATCTCGTCCGCGGACGCGGTGCCTGTGACGCCAAGGGACCGCTCGCGGCCTTTGTCGACGCCTTCCTGCACGCGGAGATCGACGGCCGACTCACGCTGGCGGTGACCACCAACGAGGAGACGACACAGACCGGCGGCGCACACCTCGGCGAGACGCTCGACGCGGACGGCTACATCGTCGGTGAGCCGACCGATCTCGACGTGTGTATCGCCGCCCGCGGGCAGTTCGAGGGCGAGGTGCGGATCCGCGGCGAGAGCGGCCACGCCAGCGATCCCGCGAACGGCGAGAACGCGATCCGGACGGCCGCGCCGATCCTCCAGGCGCTCGAGTCCTACGACGAAACCCGCGGACCGGGCGCACACGACCTGCTCGGCCGACCGACGCTGACTCCCTCGGTCATCGAGGGGGGCGAGGCGATCAACCAGATCCCCGGGGAGTGCACGATCCAGTTCGACCGCCGGACGGTCCCCCCCGAGACGGTCGAGGAGTTCTTTGCTGATCTTCGCGAGCATCTCGACGGCTGGCTCACGGACGGGTACGACCTGGAGGTCGGGTTGATTCGGCCCGACATGCCCGCACCCGAGGCCTTCGCGACCGACTCCGACGCGTCGCTGGTCGAGGCGCTGGCGACGGCAAGCGGCGGTCAACGGCGCCCGTTCGGGGCCGCAACCGAGGCCTCGTACTTCGCCGACGACGCGCCCGTCGTCGTCTTCGGCCCCGGCGTGCTCGCCGACGAGGAGGGTCCTGTCGCTCACGCCGACCGCGAGTACGTCCGGCTGTCAGATGTCGAGGCGGCGGCGGAGGCGGTGCGAACCGCCGTCGAGCAGTTGCTCTGACACGGACAGGTTCAGGTGGCTGGCGGCCGTATACCGGCTATGACTGATCTTCGCCAGTTCGTCAAGCAGGTGGCGGTGTTACTGCTGGTCGCGTTCGCTCTCGGTGCGGTCCTGACGCCTCCGAACCCGACGACGCAACTCTCCTTCGCCGCCGGCGCGATTCCGGTCGTGTTCGCAACGGCGTACGTTCTCGCCTCGCGAACCGACGGTGAGCAGTTCCCGCAGTTTCTCGGCGTCTCGGTGGCCGGGACGGTTCTCATCTGGTTCGTCGGCTCTTTCCTCTCGCCGTCCGGCATCGGGATCGGCTCCGGATGGATCGCCCTCGCGGCCGCGTTCGTCGTCGCGTACGCGGTCGTCTATCACGACGAGCGAGCGATCCGCGGCCCGAGTCTGGAGTGAGTCTCGAACGTGCCGTGACAAACCGGCCGGCTTTTTATGCCGCACGTCCCAGAAGAGACCATGAGCCACGACCAACTACCGACGGACCAGCCAGCGGTGGTCACCTGCGGGTTGCCTTACGCCAACGGCAACCTCCACGTGGGCCACCTGCGCAGTTACGTCGCTGGTGACCTGTTCAGTCGGGCGTTGCGGCGTGTCGGCCAACAGACAGCGTTCGTCTGTGGCTCCGATATGCACGGGACGCCCGTCGCGGTCAACGCCGCGGAGGAGGGGGTCGAACCGCGGGAGTTCGCACTCGAGTACCACGAACAGTACGAGAAACGGTTTCCCCAGTTCAACGTCGAGTTCGACAACTACGGCCACACCGACGACGAGACCAACACGGAACTGACCCAGGAGTTCGTCCGCTCGTGGATCGACAACGACCACGTCCACGAGAAGGAGATCCAGGTGGCGTACGATCCCGACGCCGACCAGTGGCTGCCGGACCGGTACGTCGAGGGAACCTGTCCGTACTGCGGGGAGCGAGCGCGAGGCGACGAGTGTGACGAGGGCTGTCAGCGCCACCTCGAACCCGGCGAGGTCGAGGAGCCGACGAGCACGCTCACCGGCAACCCCGCGGAGTACCGCGAACGGGACCACAAGTTCCTCCGTCTCTCGGACTTCCAGGAGTATCTCCAGGGCTTTCTCGACCGTCTCGAAGGCACCGAGCGCGCCCAGAGCCAGCCGCGGGAGTGGATCGAGGGCGAACTCGAAGACCTCTGTATCACCCGCGATATGGACTGGGGGATCGATTATCCCGGAGATGGAGAGGAGGATCTCGTGCTCTACGTCTGGGTCGACGCACCGATCGAGTACGTCTCCTCGACCAAACAGTACACCGAACGCGTCGGTGCCGATACCTTCGACTGGGAGCAGGCCTGGAAGATCGACGGCGAGGAACGCCACGGCACCGAGTGGGACGAGGCGTGGACCGACGACTCCGGTGAGATCATTCACCTGATCGGTCCCGACATTATCCAACATCACTGCGTCTTCTGGCCGGCTATGCTCCGGGGCGCGGGCTACAACGAACCCCGGGCGGTCCTCGCTACGGGCTTTGTCGGCATCGACGGCAAGTCGCTCTCGACCTCGCGGGGCCGGGCCGTCTGGGCCTCGGAGTATCTCGACGAGGGGTTCCACCCGGATCTGTTCCGCTACTACACCGCGACCGGCAGCGGGCTGGAAAACGACGTGGACTTCTCCTGGGATCGGTTCCAGCAGCGGGTCAACGGCGAACTCGTCGGCAACCTCGGCAACTTCTGTTACCGCGGCCTGCTCTTTGCCCACCGCAACTACGACGGCACGCCGGAGGCCGATCCGAGCGAGGCGGTCGTCGAGCGGATCGAGGCCGCAATCGACGAGTTCGAGACCGCAGTCGCCGAGTACGACGTGCGGACGCTCGGCCAGGTCGCCGTCGACCTCGCGGATTTCGGCAACGAGTACATCCAGCAGAACGAGCCGTGGAACCTCGTCGACGACGACCCCGAAGAG
Source organism: Halovenus carboxidivorans (assembly GCF_009831575.1). GTDB lineage: Archaea > Halobacteriota > Halobacteria > Halobacteriales > Haloarculaceae > Halovenus > Halovenus carboxidivorans. Next base: position 150,753 of record NZ_WUUT01000003.1, read on the forward strand.
GCCGCACAGGTGATCCGCGACTGCGTCCAACTCGCCAAAGCCTGTGCGCTGTTGATGCAGCCAGTCATGCCCGAGAAGGCCGAGAATCTGTGGGCCCAACTTGGCGAGGACGGATCGGTTCACGATCCGGAACTGTCGGCCGCCCTCGAAGAACCGCCCGAACAGTTCGGCGAACCCGAGGAACTGTTCACACAGGTCGAAGACGAGACCATCGAGGCCCTCAACGAGAAGCTTCGCGACCGGGTCGCCGAGTCCGACGACTCCGACGACGACAGCGACGAGTCCGAGGAGGCCGCCGATCTACCCGCGCTCGAAGACGAACGGATTAGCTTCGAGCAGTTTCAGGACATCGACATGCGCGTCGGTGAAATCACCGCGGCCGAACCCATCGACGGCGCCGACGAACTGGTTCGGCTGGAGGTCGACATCGGCGTCGAGACCCGGCAGGTCGTCGCCGGCCTGAAACAACTGCACGATACCGACGACCTCCCCGGTACGCGGGTCGTCCTGCTGGCGAACATGGAGAAAGCCGAACTGTTCGGCTACGAGTCCAACGGGATGGTGCTCGCGGCGGGCGAGCAGGCGGACCTGCTCACCACCCACGAGGACGCACCGCTAGGCACCCGGATTCGGTAGCGAGGCAGACTTTTCCTTCTCGATGTCGTAGGACGGCGTATGGCAGCACCGCCAGGCGAGATCGATGACGACGACAGCGACGACGAGTGGCGATTCTCGGTCGAGGACGTGAGCGCCGAGGAGACGACCGGCGAGAGCGACGGCTCGGGCGGTAACATCGCGGGAACGCTCGACCGGAACCAGCCGCTCGAACCGGGAGAGATCGACCCGGAAAACGCCGTCTTCGTGGTGCTCGGCGTCCTGATCGTCGTCGTCCTGATCGCCGCGGCAATCCTCGGCTTCTAAACGGAGTCCGGCGTCTCGTGGATTTCGAGGGGCACGTCTCGCCGCCGCCCTTCGAGGTCGCGGACGATCCGCCGGACGATCTGTTCGGCCTCGGTACGGATCTTCGGCGTCACCTTCCGGACGACCCAATCGACGGAGGTCAGCGCGGGGAGATCGATCGCTCCAGCACTCGCCGAGTCGGGATCGAACTCGACGTAGAACCTGACGCGGGAGGCGGTCGACTCCTCCTCTGGTGCCGATTCGGGTTCGGGTTCGATCTGCCAGTAACCGCTGGCGTCGAGATCCTTGATCAGTTCCCAGTCGATCCGGTTCGGCGGGTCGATGTCGGTGACCTTCGACCGGGCGGTGTAGCTGAGCTTCCACCACGCGAAGGTCAGATCGTACTCCGTCTCCGGGCGGCCGTCTCCGTATCGGCGGATCTCGTCGAGATACTCCGAGTACTTCGCGTACCGCGGGAAATCGACGAGAAAGTCGTAGATCTCCGGCGGCGGCAAGTACACCAGCGTACTGACTTCGAGACGGTCCACACCCACAGTAAGGGCGTCTGCGGACTAAAATGACCGGGCACATATGGACCCGGTTCGAACGCCGCGTATGAGCACGACCCCAGCCGTAACGATCATCGGTGCCGGCCCCGCGGGCCTGACCGCAGGCATCTACACCGCCCGCGCCGGACTCGATACGACGGTGTTGCAGGGCGGGCAGTCGATCCTGAACCGCAACGCACACCTGGAAAACGTCCCCGGGTTCCCCGCCGGGATCAACGCCCGCCGGTATCTCGAGTTGACTCGCGATCAGGCCCGGCGCAACGACTGCACGATCCGAGAGGGGACCGTCCGGGCGGTGCGACCGACCGAGGACGGGTTTCTGGTCGAGACCGAGGACGACCGCTACCGGAGCGAGTACGTCATCTGCGCCTCGTGGGCGGACACGAGCTATCTCGACGACATCGACGGCATCGGGATCATCAGCCGCGGATCGAAGGCGTACATCGACGTCGAAGACGACGGCGCTACCGGCGTCGACGGACTGTACGCCGCCGGTCGGATCGCCGGCGAACCCCACCAGACCGTCGTCAGCGCCGGTCACGGCGCGAAAGTCGCGCTCTCGGTGATCCACGACTCGGAGGTGCCGTTCTACCACGACTGGGTCGCCCCCGAGGGGTATTTCACCGACCGCGGCCGCGACGTCCCTCCGGGCTGTGAAGAGATCACCGACGAGGAGCGAGCGCGCCGCGAGGAAGAGACGCTCGCCGTCATGCAGGAGTACTTCGCCGACCGCCATCCCGAGGGTCCGACACAGCACCCGAGCGTCCGCGACGAGTAACTCTAATTATCACTGTTGATACTCACGGGGCAAGATTAGCATACGCCGCTGTGTGAATACGAACCATAGGGGAGCATGTCCAGTCGCTCGAACCCGGGACGCCTGTACAATCGACGGGTCACGAGACACATCAAGTCGCTGCTCCCGGAGCGGGTCAGCCCGGGCGACGACTTCACCTTCGGGGGGAAAGCGATCGTCGACCGCGAGAACAACCCCGGCAAACCCGCCGGCGGCACCTGCGAGATCAAGTGCTACGTCGGTGAGGACGGCCAACTCGCCGTGTTGGAGAAGTCCGAACTCGCCTTCCGCGGCGAGGTCGTCTGGGCCTGCTGGAACCGCATCCGGCGGACACACACGGTCGACGCTCCGGATCTCCCGCCGTTTCGGTATCACGTCCAGACCCAGATTCTGGACCGGGGCAACCGCAAGCGCGACGAGACGATCGTCAGTCTCGCGGGCCTCGAAGAGATGCCGGTCTACGGCGGCCGAGAGGCGCAGGCGGCACTGCTTCTGGCGGAGAGTCTCGCCGTCGAGAAGGCTGTCGCGCCCGAACAGCGTTCGGACGTCTGTTGCTCGCTCCACCGGCTCCCGTCGCTTCCGCGGTTGGTCGACAGAGGTGAGATCATCAGGCTCAGTTGGCGGGAACTCGACGAACTGGTCGGGCCGGACGCCGAGATGATCGCCGCCAACGCCAGCGTCGAACGCGTCCCGGACGAGGAACGCGAGGAAGCCGTCGCCAAAGGCGTCAAAATCTTCACCGACGAGGACTCCGATGTCGAGGACGAGCAGTTCACCGAAGGCCGCACCCGCCGTCGGACCGAGACGCCGGACGAACACGAGCGCCGCGAGCGCGACGCCCGCTCGCTCCCGGACGACATGAGTCCCGAGGAGGCCGAGGAGAAACTGATCGAGATGGCCGAGGAAATCTACGAGATGCGGGCCGGTGAGGAAGGCTCCGAGTGAGCGGGCAACCGGGTCCGCGTTCCGCCGATAGCGGTAATCTGGCACGAGCGGCAATCTGCTCGCCGTCGACGGTTCCGACGGCTCGGAGAGCGACGACGGCTCCGGCCCCGGGTTCGGGCCGGCGACGACCGTCGCCGCTCTCGCGGGCGTCGGCTATCTACTCCGACGCCGACAGCACTGAGTTCGGTGTCGGTACTCTGCGAGCGGACCCCGTGACACAGATTGTCGTGCTGTCTGCGAGTCAGCAACTGCTCTGTTACCTCGACAGCGGAGAACGGAAAGATAGAGCCGGCGTCGTTAGAAGTAGTCGATCGACTCGGGCAGTTCGGTCTTCATCCCCTTGCGCTCGCGGATCTCCTTGATCGTCTCCGGCTGGAGGTTGTCGGCCATGACCTGGAAGCCGGCGTTTTCGGTGTTCCAGGAGGCACGACCCTCGGTCGCGGAGCGGATGTCCGAGGAGAAGCCGATCATCTCCTCGACGGGGGCGACGCCCTCGACGACCATCAGATCGCCTTCCTGGTACATGTCGTCGACGCGGCCACGACGGCCCTGGATCTCGCCGGACGCGGCGCCCATGTGGTCGTTGGGCACGTCGATACGAACCTCCTGAATCGGTTCGAGTAGCTTGATCTCGGCGTCGATCAAGGCGTTGTGCAGCGCCTCGCGAACTGCGGGGATGACCTGTGCCGGGCCGCGGTGGATGGCGTCCTCGTGCAGGCGGGCGTCGTGCAGGCGAATCAGCGAGCCCTGGACCGGTTCGGCGGCCAGCGGCCCGTCGTTGAGCGCCTCCTCGAACCCTTCGATCACCAGCTCCATCGTCTCGTTGAGGTGCTGGATCCCCTTCGTGTCGTCGATGATGATGTTCGTGCCGTGGATGTGCTCGACGTTCTGGGAGGTGTCCTTGTCGAGGCCGGCCTCCTGCAGCGCCTCTCGGCGTTCGAGTTCGGGCATGTCCATCGACGCTTTGCCCTGCTTGATCGCCTCGACGATGTCGTCGTCGAGCGGCGTCACCGAGATGTAGAAGCGGTTGTGGCGGTTCGGGGAGATGCCCTCGACCTCGCGGCTCTCGGTCTGTGGCGCCTCGCGGAAGACGACGATCGGTTCACCGGTCGTCACCGGGATACCCTGGTTGCGCTCGATACGCTGGGTGACGACTTCGAGGTGGAGTTCGCCCTGTCCGGAGATCAGGTGCTCGCCGGTGTCTTCGTTGATCTCGATGTCGATGGTCGGGTCCTCCTTGGCGACCTGCTGGAGCGTCTCGATGAGTTTCGGCAGGTCGTCCATGTTCTTCGCCTCGACGGACTTCGTGATGACCGGCTCGGAGATGTGCTCGATGGACTCGAACGGCGTCATCTCGACACTGGAGACCGTCGAACCGGCGATGGCGTCCTGCAGACCGGTCACGGCTGCGACGTTGCCTGCGGGGACCTGTTCGACCTCCTCGCGTTCGCCGCCCATGAAGATCCCGACGCTCTGGAGGCGGTTCTTGCCGACCGTCCCGGAGACGTACAGCTCCTGGCCCTTTTCGAGCGTGCCGGAGAAGACCCGACCCGTCGCGATTTCGCCCGCGTGGGGGTCCATCGAGATGTCGGTGACCATGAAGACGACCTCGCCGTCCTCGTCGACCAGGCGCATGCCCTCCGCGAGATCGGAGTCGGCGTCGCCGCGCCAGATCCGCGGGATACGACGGGGCTGTGCGTCGACGGGGTTCGGGAAGTGCTCACAGACCATGTCGAGCACGACGTCCGACAGCGGCGTTCGCTCGGCCAGTTCCTGCCGTTTGTCGTTTCGTTCGAGTTCGATGATGTCACCGAAGTCCATCCCGGTCCGCTGCATCGACGGCAGCGAGACACCCCACTTGTAGAGCGCGGAGCCGAAGCCGACGGTGCCGTCCTCGACGGAGACGGTCCAGTCGTCGTCGATGTCGTCCATCTCCTCGGTCATCCCGCGGATGAGGTCGTTCACGTCCCGGATGACGGCGGTCATCCGTTCCTGCATCTCCTCGGGGCCCTCCTGGAGTTCCGAGATGAGTCGGTCGACCTTGTTGATGAACAGGGTCGGCTTGACGCCCTCTCGGAGCGCCTGTCGTAGCACCGTCTCGGTCTGCGGCATCGCCCCCTCGACGGCGTCGACGACCACGAGCGCGCCGTCGACGGCACGCATCGCGCGTGTCACGTCGCCGCCGAAGTCCACGTGGCCCGGGGTGTCGATCAGGTTGATGAGGTGGTTAGTGCCCTCGTACTCGTGGGTCATCGAAACGTTCGCCGCGTCGATGGTGATCCCACGTTCCTGTTCGTCCTCCTCGGTGTCCATCGCGAGCTGTTCGCCCGCGGTCTCGTCGGAGATCATCCCCGCCCCCGCGAGCAGGTTATCGGTCAGCGTCGTCTTCCCGTGATCAACGTGTGCCGCAATGGCAATGTTCCGGATATTCTCCGGTGTATTCATCAGCGTCTCGCATTCCTCTACGATTTTCTTTCGTCGGCCCATTATTACAGAGGCATACCGGTAGGAGAGGCAAAAGGATAGTGTTTCGTGGTCGCTGTCAAAGCGAACACGAAGCCCGACACGAGTGTCGGCGTTTCGCAGTCGGGACCAACGGAAGCGACTGCGAGGCTCATCGCGACCGGAGGGAGCGATGGTGTTTCGTGCTCGCGCTGTTTGCGAACTCGAAGCTTGCCACGAGGGGAAGTGACGGCGTTTCGAGTTCGTGATCCGATCGAACTCGAAGCTCGCCCCGAAGTTCGACGCTTGATTCCCGAAGTACCAGGAACATGTCACAGATTTTCCGCCGACGTGGAAAAGTCGAAAAGGCAAGACGGAACCGAGAACTTGAACGGAATTTGGAGAGATGTGCAACCGAATTCGAGCGGAATTTATCCCGTTGTTGAAAAATCGTTTTAGTGGGTTCTCCCGTCGTCACGAGTGCATGAGTTCAGATCCAACCCGGCGGCGGTTCCTGCTCGGCGGCGGGACCGTTGCAGCGCTCGCACTCGCTGGCTGTGTCGGCGACGACACGAACAGCGGCGACAACAGCACCGACAACACAGACGAGACGATGGACAACAGCTCCATGGAAGATGACGACGACTCCATGGAAGATGAGGGCTCCATGGACGACGGGACGATGGAGTCGGTCACGATGACCGTCCGGATCGAGAACGTGGCGCCGACGGACTTCTACCCGTCCGACGCCTCGACGGGCGGTCAGATCTGGATCACCCCGGGCGCGTACGCAGTACACACCGGCACGAATCCGATCTACACCGAGGGAGAGTCCGCGACGATCGGTCTCGAAGCGCTCGCTGAGGCCGGTCCGCCGACGGGTTTCGAGGGCGAACCCGGACTGGTCGACGAATTGACCGAGATGGCTAACATGGGGATGGACAACGAGATGGAGGGAGACGACTCGATGGATGACGATTCCACGGACGATGACTCCATGGACGGTTCGATGGAGGAATCAGCGGTCCTGCACGCGGGAGCGTACACGCCCGAGAATACCGTCGCTGATCCGAACGATCCGATGGGATCGGTGCCGGGTGCGCCCCCGATTGCCCCCGGCGGGGCGTTCGAGTTCGAGATCGAGGCCGAACCGGGACAGCGTCTCTCCTTCGCGTCGATGTTTGTTCCCTCGAACGACCTCTTCTTCTCGCCGTCACCGGAGGGGATCGCCCTCTGGCCAGCAGACGGTGAGCCGGTTGCGGGCGACGTGACCGACGCCATCGGCCTCTACGATGCCGGCACCGAACCGAACGGCGAGCCGGGGTTCGATCCCGACCAGGCGCCGGCACAGAACAGCCCCGACCAGGGCGACGACGAGGGCGGTGTCGTGCGACCGCTGCGTGAGGTTGCTGACGGCTTCGAGTACCCCGCCGTCGAGGACGCAATTCAAGTGACGGTAGCCCCTCAATAACGTATGATCGACCGCCCAGACAGAGAGGAAACACTCACTGCCGCGCTGTCCGCCGTCACGGCGGTTGCCGGTTCGTTCGTCGCGGTCGGCTGGTCGCGCCAGTTCGTCGTCGCGCCGGTCGATCAACAGATCGTCAACCTCACTCCGGGGCCGATCGTCACCTTCATGATCGAAAACGTCGGTGAGGCGGGCCATCTGGTTCACATCGGACTGGCGCTCGGCGCGGTCGTCGGGCTGTTCGGCCTCGTCTCGCTTGCCGGCGTCCGTCTCGGCACGCGCACGGAGCGACCACTCGTCGGCGGCCTCGCCGCTGGGGTCGGTGTCTGGTTGCTCTCTGCCGCGTTGACGCGCGAACCGCTCCTCGCGTTAGCACCCGCGGGACCGATGGCCGTCTTCACTGCGGTCGGCGGCGTTCAGACCGCAGCGGGTTCGGTCGACCGGTCCCGGCGCCGGACGCTCGGTACCCTCGCCGCTGCGCTCGGATTCGCCGGCACGGCAGCCGTCACCGGCCGCCTGCTACACGGCGACGCTCCGCTCGACGCGGCCCCGAACGCCGAGGGCGCGGACGAACGCCTGTCGGAAGCCGAGGCGAACCGACTCGACACCGCCAGCGACGACCTTCCGGGTCTGGTCAGCGACATCGACGGCTTCTACAACGTCGACATCGCGGAGTTCGATCCCGAAGTGACGAGCGAGGAGTGGTCGCTGACGTTCACCGGCGACGTCGGCCGGGAACTGACGGTGGAGTTCGACGACCTGATCGAACGGGACGTCGAGAACCGGTTCGTCACGCTCCGCTGTGTCGGTGAGGACCTCAACGGCAAGAAACTCGACACCGCGGTCTGGACGGGAACGCCGCTCGGTCCGCTGCTCGACGCCGTCGACCCACAGAGTGACTGTGACTGTGCAATGTTGCGCGGCGACGACGGCTACTACGTCCAGTTTCCGACCGACGTGCTCCGGAACGGCTTTCTCGCCTGGGGGATGAACGGCAAGGAACTCCCCCAGAGTCACGGCCACCCGGTCCGGGTGCTGATCCCCGGCCACTGGGGCGAGACGAACGTCAAGTGGCTCACCGAGATCGAACTGCTGAACACGGAGACCGATGGCTACTGGGAGGAGCGCGGCTGGGAGGGAACCGGCGAGGTCAAGACCGTCGCCAAACTCTGGGACGAGGGGATCACCGAACTCGACGACGGCCGGATCGAACTCGCAGGACACGCCTACGCCGGCACGCGTGGGATCAGCCGCGTCGAGGTCTCTACCGACGGCGGCGATTCGTGGGCCGACGCCGACCTCTCGGACCCGCTTCCGGACGGAGATGTCTGGCGACAGTGGCGACACACCTTCGATCCAGACGGGAGCCACGACGTGGTGGTTCGCGCCACCGACGGCAACGGGACCCTCCAGACCGAGGAGGAGACCAGTTCCTCGCCCGACGGTGCGGCCGGGTGGGTCGAACGGACGGTCACCGCGTAGTCGTGTCGAAACGTCTATGCGTACCCCGTTTACACCAATAGACAGTCTATGGAGAAAGCCCTGTGGTATCTCTTCGCCGGCACTCGCGGTGGAGTTAACAGGGTCAGAATCGTTCGGAATCTCCGAGACCGCCCCCGTAACGCGAACGAACTCGCAGAGGAACTGGACGTCGATTACAACACGATCACACACCACCTGGACATGTTAGAGGAACACGATGTCGTCGAACCGAGCGATCACAACTACGGGAAACTGTACTTCCTGACCGACCAGTTCGAGCGACACGCGGAGACGTTCGAGGACATCGCGGAGGAGGTGAACTGACGTGGCCATGGACGCTCCGACGATTGCCGGCATCGCGCTCACCGCCGTCAACAGCGTCTTGCTCGCGTCGCTTGCGGTCGTCTGGTTCCGGAACTACCAGCGGTTCCGCTCGACGATGGTTCTCGGCCTGCTGGCGTTTAGCGTCGTCTGGCTGATCGAGAATCTCGTCGCCATCGCCTTCTTTTTCAGTAGCATGTCGATGCTGTACTCGACGGATCCGCTCGTCGGCCAGGTCGTGCTGGGGATGCGGATCCTGGAACTGATCGCCGTCGGGTTTCTCTCGTACGTGACGCTGAAGTGACTCCGTGTGTCGTGGTCACATCCCCGCAACAGTAATACGGCCCCACGCCATACGTCAGGGCGTCTATGGACGTACAGGTCGAGGGTTCTGGCCCGGTCGAGCCGTTTTTTGCCGCGCGGGATCTCTTCGAGCGCGAGGCGACACTCGACGACCCGGTGACCGTCCGGATCGTCGAGGATCCCGACGAACGGACGCGTGTCAAGCACACCGCCGACGGACACACGCTGACGATCTCACAGCAGGCCGCGACGAGCGCGATGGCCCGCGAACTCGCCTTGCACGAGTTCGCACACATGCACCACCACGAGCGCGGCCACCCCTCACACACGCAGTCGATGGAGGAAGTGATCTTTCTCGCGCTGGCCGGCCGCACTGTCGAGCGACGGAAACTCACACACTGCCGACAGATCGCGAACCACATGAAGGATATCTACGCCGACGACCTCTGGCTGTCGGTCGCGCCGGCGGGCAAACTCGTCGATTTCCTCGAATCCAGCGTCGCGAGCGCGCTCGCGGATCAGCCGTCCGCCCCGGCGTGGGATCGGTTCGGACACGAGGCCGCGAGAACCAGCGCCGCCAGCGACCCCGAGATTACGGCGGTCAACGCCGCCTTCGCGCTGGGGCTGGTCGAGCGACACAACCTCGTCGAACCGGACCACCGGCTGTACGACCTGGCCCACGCCGCCGCCGCGGACGCACCGGAGATCGACTTCGAGCGGTTCAAAGGCTGGTTCCGCTCGCTGTCGGCCGACCCGGACGAGAGCGAGTACCGGAAGACGCTGGTCGACGCGACCCGCGAGTACGCCGGCGGCAACGGTCCCGCCGCGGACTAGATTTCGAGCACCTGCTCGCCGAGTCGCCCGCGTTCGACCGTCGAGCGGTTCGTCGTCGAGTCCTTCGTGACCGTGATCAGTTCGTCCGCCGCGTCGACCAGTTCGTCGTCGTGGCTGACGACCAGGATCTGCTCGACGCCGCGGTCGCGCATCGACTCGATCAGTTCGACGAGTTGGGTGACGTGTCCCGAGTCCAGGAAGACCGTCGGCTCGTCGAGAATCAGCGGTGGCATCGGCGCGGTCCCCTCGATTCCCTCGGCGAGCAGCCGGTAGATCGCACAGCGCAGGCTGAGGTTGAACAGCGCCCGCTCGCCGCCCGAGAGCTGATCGGGATCGAGCGCCTCGCCGTCTTTCTGGTAGATCGTCAGGTGGTACTCGCCGTCGAGTTCGATCCGCGAGTAGGTGTCGTTCTCGTAGACTAACTCGAAGGTCTCGTTGAGCATCCGTTCGAGCGTGTCGACGTTCTTGCGCCGCAGTTGTGCACGGAGCCGGCCGTACATCTCCTCTAGTTCCGCGGCCTCGTCGTGCAACGACTCCAGGCGCTCGACGGTTTCGGCCAGTTCGGCCCGCCGCTCGCGTAGCTCTTCTAACTGGTCGAGTTCGTTCTCGATGCCGCCGAGCTGTTCCTGGCGCTCCGACCGCTCTGTTTCGAGTTCTTCCAGCGCGTCCGTGACCTTCTCGATGTGTTCGGCGGCCCTGTCGCGCTCGCTACGTGCCTTCTCGATCCGGTCGTCGTCGACCTCCTCTCGGAGTTCGTTCCGGCGCTCGCGTTTCTCCGCCAGGCGCTCGCGGCGTTCGTCGTTCAGCGACTCCTTCTGCTCGCGGCGCTCGCGGAGGCGCTCGATCTCCTCACCCAGCGAGTCGATCCGGTCGAGCACGTCCGACAGCTCTTCGAGGCGGTCGCGGTTCTCCGCGAGCGTCGCCTTCTCGCGGTTGTACGACGCGATCTGTTCCTGGTGGTCGGTAGCGCGCTGTTCGGCCTCCTGAGCGGCCGACCGCTTCTGTTCGGCCTCTGTAGCCGCCTCCTCGGCCTGTTCGCGGAGCTGTTCGATTCGGTCGCGCTTCTCCGCGACGGCGTCCTCGCGCTGGTCGAGTAGCTGCCGGAGATTCTCCCGGTTGTTTTCGAGTTCCTCGACGCGCTGTTCGCGCTCGCGGAGTTGTTCGGCCGTCTCCCGTTGTGATTCGAGGGTCTCGATGCGCTCGCTTAGCTCCGTCAACTCACTCTCTAGCTCCTCGACACGCTCGCGGTACTCGTCGATTGTCTCGACGTGCGGCGAGTTCTCGACCGGTTGGCCGCACTCCGGACACTTGCCGGCCTCACGTAGCTGTTCGGCCTCTTCGAGGCGCTCGCGTTCGTTTTCGAGCGTCGCTTCCAGTTCGGCTCGTCTCTCTCGACACTCCCCGAGGTCGTCGCTGACCGACTCGTAGTACGCCTCGGCCTCACCGAACTCGACGGGTTCGTCCGCGAAGGTGTCGCGGAGTCGGTCGATCTCCTCGTCCATCTCCGCAATCTCCGCCCGTGTCGATTCGATCCGTTCCTCGGCCTCCTCCCGCTCCGCGTCGAGGTCCGTGGCCTCCTCGCGGGCCTCTGCGGCGTCGGCCTCCAACTGCTCGGCCTGCTCGCGGAGGGTCTCGGCTTCGCTGTCGGCCTCCTGTTTCTCGACGCTGGCTTCCCGGATCTTCTCGGTGAGGTCGTCGATCTCTTCGGTCACCGCCGCGAGCGCGTCGTCGATGTCGTCGCCGCCGAGGCTCTCGGGATCGGCATCGAGGCCGTCGGCCGCCGCGAGCAACTCGTCGCGGCTCTGCTCGGCCTCCTCTCGGGCCGTTCGCTTCTCGTCGATCCGGTCGGCGAGATCTGCCCGGGTGCGTTCGGTCGACTGGATCTCCTCTCTGAGTTCGCCGATCTCCTCGTCTAGCTCGCTCAGTTCGGCCCGCTTCTCCTCGTACTCCTCGATGATCGATTCGGCCTGTTCCTGTGTCTTCTCCGCTTTCCGCTTCCCGCTCTCGTACTCCTCGATCTTCTCGTCGATCTCCGCCAGCCGCGTTTCGAGTTCGGTCCGCCGCCCGTGGAGGTCTTTGGACTCTTTCTGTTCGATCTGGTCGTCGATCTCCGCGAGCGCGCCCTGTTTGTCGTCCCGAACGCGACCGACGCCGACGCGGGCGTCGCTCGCCCGCTCGCGGTACTCCTCCAGTTTCCCGAGTTGCAGCAGGTCGTCGATCATGTCCTGACGCACCGACGGGGAGGCGTTGATCAGTTTGTTCACCTCCCCCTGCCGGACGTACGCGCAGTTGACGAAGGCGTCGGTGTCCATTCGCAGGAGCCCGGCGATTCGCTCGCGCACGTCGGTCGCCCCTTCGGTCGTCCCCCCCGGCCCCTCCAGCACGCACTCCGCGGTCCGGGCGTCACCGCTGCTGACCCGGATCCGCCGCCGGATGTGATAGCCCTCGCCGCCGTGGGTAAAGTCGAGTTCGACGACGGTCTCCTCGGCGCCGATGGTGACGATCTCGTCGAGGGTCTTGTCGAGGGCCTTCGCCCCGTACAGCGCGAAAAAGCAGGCTTCGAGCAGCGAGGACTTCCCGCTGCCGTTGAGGCCGTGGATAACTGTCACGCCGGGATCGAGCCGTACGTCGGTCTGCTCGTAACACTTGAAGTTCTCCAGTCGAATCCGGTCGAATCTCACAGGTAATCCTCCATTGTCACTTGACCGTCACTTTCGGAATCGCCGCCGCCGTCCGCGGCCCGCTCGTCCATCTCCGCGGTCGCTGTCCCGTTCTGATCGTCGGCGTCTGCTTTCGCCCCCTCGTCGGCGCTGGTGAACGCTTCGGCGTCGGCCTCGGCGACGAACTCCTCGACGCGGCGCTGGACCTCGTCGGCGACGTTGGAGTCGGCGACTTTGCTCGCGCGGATCGTCTCGTCGAGATCCCGGGCGGCAGGACTCAATCCGAGTTCCGAGATCCGCCGCTGGACGGCCTCGTCGGGGTCCGCGAAGGAGACCTCTACGTCGGTCTCCTCGTCGAGTTCGCGCTGGTCGTTGACCCGCGTCGCGAGCGCGCCCTGATCGTCTGCGTACTCCTCGATCCCGGCGGGCATGACCTGTTCGCCCTCGCCCGTGAGCCGAACGATGACGACGGCATCCTCTACCTCGTGTTGGTCGATCCGCTCGCGGACCCGTTCGCTGCCCTCGCCGGGACGGAGTTCGATATCCAGAAAGACGAACTCGCGGGTGTCGAGGCCGCGACGGCGGATGTCGACGGTCTCCTCGAAACTGACGAGGTTGTAGCCGCGGTCCTCGCGCTCGCTCGCACTCGCACGCTCGGTCGACCCGCAGTAGGTGATCCAGGTGTCGTCCGGCAACTGCTTGGTCTTCGCCTCGTGGTCGTCACCGACCAGCATGGCGTCGAACTCGACGGTCGCCTCCCGACTGATCTCGGCGGCGTCCCACTCGCCGTGTTCGAACGGCTCGAAGAGGCCGTGCGAGACCAGAGCGGCGTACTCCGCGTCGTGGGGAGCGAACTCGTAGTCGAGCTCGTCGCGCTTCGAGCGCGGGACGAAATCCAGTCCGTAGAAGGCAGCGTCCCCGACCCGCACTGGCTCGCTGCCGAGCCGCGTCGCCAGCCCCATCGACTCGAACAGATCCAGCCACTGCTGGGAGCGTTTGCCCTCGTGGTTACCGACGACGGCGAGAAACGGAATCCCCGCGCCGTCGAGGTCCCGAAGCACCGAGAGTGCGCCCATGATATCACTCAGTCTGGGTTTGCGGTCGTGAAAGAGATCACCGGCGTGAACGACGGCGTCGACCCCCTCGTCGACCGCGTCCGCAGCCACCTGCTCGAACGCCCGCTGGAAGTCCTCGCGGCGCTCGGGCAGGTGGTACTGCTGATAGCCGAGGTGGGTGTCGCCCGTGTGTAGAACCCGCGTCATACCTGCGCCCTACGGCGGGGCCCGGTAAATGCGTTGCCAGAGCGCACTGAAAGTGAAACGCGTCGGACGCCGACCCTACTGCAACGGGAGTTCGACGGAGACGCTCGTCCCCTGCCCGTCGACTCGGATGTCGATCCCGCCGCCAACGTAGTGGACGAGCCAGTACGCGAGCCACAGACCGAGGCCGGAGCCGTGCTGGAGCGGCCGTTCCGCGCCCTGTTCGAGCGCACGCCGTTCCTGCTCCGGGATCCCGGGGCCGTTATCGCTGATCGTCACGATCCCTTTTTGCTGGTCTGTCGTGAGCGAGATCACCACGCGTGACTCCGGCCCGTCGGAGTGCTCTACGGCGTTTTCGATGAGTTCCTCGAGGGCGGGCCTGACTCTCCCGTCGACGGTAAGATCGGCCTGGGGGGCGATGTCCAGATCGAGTGTCGCGTCCGGATAGGACGACCGGAACTGCCCTGCTGTCTGCTTCAAGAAAGAGCCGAGGTCACAGTCCGTCTGTGGCTCTGCTGCCTCCGTGACAACCTGCCGGACGTGCCGAGCCTTCTCGCTGAGGTCCATCAGGGACTGGACGTGTTCCTGTATCGTCTCGGCCTGTGCACGCGCGGTCTCGTCTTCAAGTTCGGCCGCGAGCATGCTGGCGTTTCCCATGATGACGGTCCCCTTGTTGCGCAGATTGTGACGGAGAACGCGATGAAACACTTCCAGTTGTTGTTCTCTGAGCCGGCGGTCCGTTATCTCGTCTTGGATGCCGACGAAGCCATCGATGTCACCGTCGCTGTCTCTGATCGGGGCGATTGTCTGGAGGGCGACGAACCGCTCGCCGGATTTACGCTCGTTGACGATTTCGGTGTTCCAGACTCTCCCATCGAGTATCGTCTCCCAGAGACGGCTGTACAGCTCCTCGCCGTGCTCGCCGGATTTGAGAATGCGCGGCGTCAACCCGACAGCCTCCTCGGCGGAGTAGCCGGTAATCTCCTCGAAGGCGGGGTTGACGTACTCGATGACTCCTCGTTCGTCCGTGACGATGATCGCGTGGCCAGCCTGCTCGACAGCGTTTTTGAACTGACGGAGTTCGCGTTCGCGCTGCTTGCGCTCGGTCACGTCCTGAAACGACAGCAGCGACGCGGGCTCGCCTTCGTACTCGATGCGGGACGAACGCAGGTCGATGTGCTTTCGCTCTCCGCTCGGTGTCCGAACGGTGAGCTCGTGCTGTGTCGGCGATTCGCCGGACTCCGGCCGGTGCTCGCGACACCGTTCGAGGAGGCTGCTGTCGGCCTCGGAGAGAACCCTCTCAAGCGGCGAGTTACGAAGCGTCTCCGCGCCCCGGTCGAGGATCTCGGTCAATCGCTCGTTGACGAACACGAGTTCCCCCGCTTGGACGACCGCGATTCCGTTGTCGCTCTGCTCGACGAGCGTCTGATACTTCTGGTGTTCGGCTTCGAGCTGTGCCGTCCGTTCGCGCAGATCCGCGATAAGTCTCTCTGTCTGCTCCCGTCGAGCGAGCAGGTTCTCGAGCGTCCGGAACAACGCCCGCTCTCTCACGGGTGCCCGGACGACATCGTCGACGAGTAGCGGGCGATCCCGGTCGGTCATATCCTGTAGATCGACCGACACCGCGGTCTGTTCCCGCCGGACGAGGACGACCGGGCAGAAGATCGGCTCCACCGCTTGTTTGTGCGTTTCGAGCCCCTCCCGATACTCCGGAAAGATTGCCTCGTCGACGATGTATAGATCCGCCGCTCTGAGCTGATCGTCGGTCACCAGTGTGTGTCGCTGTTCGACGATCGATTCCATCGCAGCGCGGTTACCCTCGTCAGCGAACAGGAGCTGGATCGTCGCCATATTACGTGACACCGCCGTTGCCAGTGTTTTCCCCTCGAGTACCGCCATCGTGTGATATCGTGACACCGATACCCCAACCGCGTGTGTTGTGACTGTCTCGGTCCTGCGCCAACACCTGGAGGTCAGCCATGGTTTGTCCGATCACCACGCTCTGTCCGTTCGGTCTGGAACGCCGTCGAGGATACCGTGCATCCCGGTCAGCGGTGCTCCGACCTCTAGGCCGTCGGCTGTGACTCGGAACTGCCGAGGCGTCGTCTCGAAGTCACCGACACGCTTTTTCAACACGCCCACGACGCGTTCGAGTTCACCATCGAGTTCGATGTAGTTCTGAAAGACGATGTTATCGGCAACGTAGCTGACGTTCGTGCTGGTCGCCTGCGGGAGTCCAGTCACCTCGCTTTGCTGGTCGATCACGATCACCGACGTGTCGGTGTTCGTCAGGTGCTGTGTGAGGGCGTGGAGCCGACGACGGAGGTCGACCGTCGAAGCGCTCCCTTTGATCGCGGTTCTGTACCCGGAAACTCCGTCGATGACGACCAGTTCGGGCGACTGCCTCCGGACACGTGTCTGGACCTGTCGGGCGAACTCCTCGGCGGACAGCGTCAGCGGATCGACCTCGTCGACTGTTAGGGTCCCGTCTGCCTGAAGACCGGTGATGTCGATCCCGAACGTCTCTGCCCGGTATCTGAACGTCTCGAACGACTCCTCGAAGAGATATCCTACCGCCCCGTCGCCGCTGGTCGCTGCCGAGTGGAGAAACTCCGTGGCCATCGTCGTCTTTCCGGTGCCGGAGGGTCCGCTGATGATCGTGATCGTCCCGCGTTCGAGCCCCCCGCCGAGCAGCGTATCCAGGTTGTCGACGCCGGAGGGCAACTGTGTCGGCTCGAACGGGCGGGTGGATTGATCTGTCGAGAGCGCCGGATAGACTTCGGCACCGCCCTCACGGATTTCGAGCCCGTGGGTTCCGTCTCGCTGTCCGACACCGCGGTGTTTCGGCACACTGATTCGCCGGCCTGCCTCCTCCTCGTACGCGAGGCTCACCACACCGTCGCTGAGTGATCGCAACTGGGTGTCCATCTGTCCGCTGGGGGTCTTCGTTGCGAGTACCGTCGTCCCGCGGCCTTTGAGAAAGCGCGCAAAGGAGATGATGCGCTTCCGGAACTGGTACTCGTTCGGTTCGACGTACTGAAACTGTGTGACGGGGTCGATGAGGACGCGGTCGGGATCTAGCTCTTCGATTGCGGTCCGTACGTCGGAGATGAGCGTGTCGTCGGCAACGTCCTGTGGGCGGACAACGTCATAGGAGCGTGAGCCGTTGAAAAACTCTGATTCCGGCCCGATGTCGAGAAACGACGCGTCAGAAATATCGATCCCGAGCGCGGCCGCGTTCGCACACAGATCGGCCTTCGACTCCTCGCCGTGGATGAACAGGACCGTCTCGCCGGCGTCGAGACCCGCCTGCAGAAATTCCACGCCGAGGGTCGTCTTCCCGGTTCCAGGTGGACCGATGACGAGATAGAGGCGTCCGTCGATAAACCCACCGTTGAGGAGGGTGTCGAGACCCGACACCCCACTCGAAAGTTGCGTCAGTCGAGGGTTGTCTGTCATCGGCATGGGTTCAGATGAGCAGAGCTATGTATACTGTGTCGGTTCCCACGACGGTGAGAGTCCGTCCGAACGGCGGTCGTCACGGGGTACGAACAGATCGGCGGTCGACTCGGAGGGGGGCCTCTTTCTGAGGAGACACTCACTGGTTCACGGACTGGGATTCACTGCACCGAATCTCGAAACGAGCACCCCCGTCGGCGCCGTCGGTGATCTCGATCGCCCAGTCGTGTGCTTCGACGATTTGACTGACGATCGTCAGGCCGAATCCCGTCCCGTCTTTCGAGGTAGTGAACCCGGAGGTGAGGACATCGTCACGGACAGCAGGCGGAATCCCGGGGCCGTCGTCCTCGACGTAGAACCCGTCGTCGAGCGCACCGACGCGGACGGTCGCGTCGGGGCCAGCGTGTTCACGAGCGTTTCGGAACAGGTTCGCAAACAGCTCCTGCACCCGTGACCGGTCCATCTCGAGCGTCCGGTCGCTGTCGACAGCGAGTGTCATCACCTGCGTATCGACGGTCTCCCACGCCGCCCGGGCGACGGCTTCGAGAGAGGCCTGTTCGGCGTCGAGAACGCTTTTGCCCTGTTTGGCGAGTGCCAGCAGTTCGTCGATCAGCGCCTCCATACGGTCGATCGCCTCCTGCATACGCGCGTGGGCCTGGCTCGGATCGTCGGCAGTACGGGCAACGTCGAGGTTGGCGTCCATGATGTTGAGCGGGTTGCGCAGATCGTGTGCGACCGTCCGCCCGAAGTTCTCTAGGCGGTCGTTCTGGCGACGAAGCTCTCGTTGCTGTTCTTTGAGTTCGGTGATGTCGCGGTTGATCGCGACGAAGCCGGTGATCTCCCCGTCGTCGGTGAGCGGCGCGATGGTCTGATCGATGACGTACTGTCTGCCGTCCTTGCGCTCGTTGACGATTTCGCCCGTCCATACCTCGCCGTCGAGGATCGTCTCCCAGAGGGTCCGGTAAAACTCCCGGTCGTGTTCGCCGGATTTGAGCATCGCTGGCGTGTTGCCGAGTGCCTCCTCCCGGTCGTAGCCGGTCATCTCCTCGAAGGCGGGGTTGACGTATTCGATCGTCGCGTCGACATCGGTCACTAACACGCCGTGACCCGCCTGTTCGACAGCCTTCCGAAACGTCTGTAGATCGCGCTCGCGCTCCTTCCGTTCGGTGATATCCTGGATCGTCCCGACGTGATACTCCTCGCCGTCGATGGTGACGTGTGTCGTGACCGTATCGACCGGAAACGCCTCGCCGGTGTCGAGGCGACGGTTGAGCGTCTCCCGACGGCGGATCTCTCCGTCCTCGAACGAATCCCAGTACTCGTCGAATCTGTTGGCGTCGAGTTCGGGATTGACGAGCGTGATCGAATCCCCTCGCAGGCTCTCGGGGGTTGCCCCGAGCATGCCGGCGTAGGTGGGATTGGTGTACGTGATCGTGCCGTCGCTGTCGTAGGCGGCGATCCCGGTGCCGATCTGTTCGACCGCGCGCTCGAAAAACATCCGCCGACGCTGACGCGTCTTCTGCTCGGTGATCTCCCGGTTGATCGCGACGAAGCCGGTGACCTCGCCGTTTTCGGTGACCGGCGAGATCGTCTGGTCGATGACGTATCGCTCGCCGTTTTTCCGCTCGTTGATGACTTCCCCCTGCCAGACCTCGCCGTCGAGGATCGTCTCCCAGAGTTGGCTGTAAAACTCCTCGTCGTGTTCGCCGGATTTGAGGATCGCGGGCGTCGATCCAACGAGCTCTGCGCGGTCGTACCCCGAGATCTCCTCCATCGTCGGATTGGCGTACGTGATAACGCCGTCGGCGTCGGTCACGAGCATCGCGTGCCCGGCGTTTTCGATCGCCGAGTAGATGTCCGTCGTCGCGACGCTGTCAGCGGTCGTCTGGAGATCCTGTGCGGTCCGGTCGGTCTGGTTCGTGTTTGCTGTCATCTGTATATAACGACATGGTTCGTGTGTCGGCCGAGCAACGGCTCTCGTCTCACTGGCGCTGGCTCGACTGTGATGTGAGTGTCTCCCGTCACGGCTTCGTCGAGTCCGCGCCGCCTCCTTCCAGAACGTGCCACGCCCACCCCGGACCGGTTGCGTATCACCCCCCAACCGGTCTCCGATGTTCGGATACCGTACGCGCCCCCGCCGGGCGACGCTCGGTCCGGGACGGTCGTGGTCTGCATATCCACTCTTACCATAATTCGATACATAAACACGGGGATAGAATCCCTGCACACTGAAAACGGCGAGTGGACTTTTCCGTCCCACTTCAGGTGGCCCTCTGCAGAACGAGCCACGACACGGCCGTCAATGGGACACCGACACCGGTAGTATACCGGCGCTCAGTCCAGTTCCACTTCCTCGACGCGCCCGTCCCGCAACCCCTCGTAGAGCGTTTCGAGCTGGTCGATCGTCCGGTCGACGCTGTACTGCTCGACCGCCCCCCTCGTATCTCGGTCCGTCCGGAGACACTCCTCGACGGCCTGTGTCGCCGCCTCGACGTTGCCGGGTTCGTACCGGCGGCCGTTGTTGACGCCGATGGTCCTGTCGAACGGCGGGGCGTCGGCGGCGACGACCGGCGTGCCGCAGGCGTTGGCTTCGAGGGTCGACAGCCCCAGCGTGTCCGCCGTCGAGGCGGTGATGAACACGTCGATCGAGGAGTAGAAGATCGGGAGTTCCTCCCGGGGGAGAAAGTCCCGGAGGGTGACGTTGTCGGGTTTGTTCGCCCGCAGTGCCTCCCGACGCGGCCCCTCGCCGACGATGACGAACTGGTACTCGGGAAGCTCCCGGGCGACCTCTAACACCTCGGCGAGGTTCTTCTCGCTGCTGAGTCGACCGCTGTAGCCGATTACTGTCTCGTCTTCGTACCACCGCTGTTCGGTCGGCTGGAAGAACTCCATGTTGACGCCGACGGGCAACTGGACGTGATCGACGTCGCGGTTGATCCGGCTCGTCGAGGCCGTCACCACGTCGAATAGCTGCATATACTTGCTCTCGATAGCCGGGTATCGCTTCTGGAGGGCGCTCGCAAGCCGCTCCCAGGGCAGTCCCTGGTGGAAGTACTCCTCGATGGGCGTGTGGTGGGTGTAGACGAGGGGAACGTCGTACTTCTGTGCGTACCGCAGGCCGAGCCAGCCGACCGGCCCGGGGCCGTGGCAGTGGACAAGATCGAGATCCGGAAGCGTCGACGGCCGCCGGTAGGTCGGGGCGCGATACCCCGGATAGAACGGATTGGGCAGCGACGGGACCGGGTGTTCGCCCTCGCCGGGTTCGTAGTCGCCGTCCGGATAGATGATGTCGGTCTCGTGACCGCGTTCGCTGAGCCGGTCACACCACAACTGCAGCGTGTAGGTCACGCCGTCGATTTCCGGGAAGTAGCTGTCCGTGAAGAAGCCGACCCGCATTCCGTCCGTCATCGTCCACACACCTCCTCGTACAGTCGCTCGTACTCCTCGGCGACCGCGTCGAGATGGTACGGCTCGCTTCGCTCCCGTGCGGTCTCCCCGAGACGCGCCCGCTCGTCGGCGTCCCGTAACTGCCGGATCGCGTCGACGAATCCGGCGTCCCCGTCGACTTTGATCGCGTCCTCGCCGTCGGTCAACCACGAGAACGTCTCGATGTCGCGAACGACCGGCGGCTTGCCTGCCGCCATCGCTTCGAGCAGCGCGATGCCCTCGTTTTCCTCGTGGGTCGGGAAGAAGAAGATATCTCCGGCGGCGTAGGCCCCCCGAATGTCGTCGACGAAGCCGGTGAAGGTACAGTTCTGTGGGGAGTCGTCGATCAGCCGCTTCGTCGACCGACCTTTCAGTTCCCTGTCCAGCGGGCCGAACCACGCGAAGTCGATCTCCGGAAGCTTTCGGGCCGTCTCGACGAACGTCTCTAGCCCCTTTCGCTTGATCACGTGACCGACCAGAAAGACCACCGGCGGCGAGAGGTCGTACCGCCGTAGATACTCCTCGCGCAGGTCCTCGAAGCCCGCCAGTTTCTCCGTGTCGACGCCGTTGGTGATGACTCGCGTCGGTGTGTCGGTGTAGCTGTCGATCACTCCCTGGTTGTACTCCGAGGGGCAGACGAGCGCGTCCGCGAGGCCGTATGCGCGTTTCAGATACGGCCGCAGCGGGTACGACAGCGCGTTCGTAAACCGGAAGCTCTCTCCGAAGTCCTCGGCGGTCACGTGGGTGTGTGCGACGACTGGACAGTCCGCGCGACTGGCGTAGTAGACCGACCGCGGCCCCATCACGTTGCAGTGCAACACGTCGGCGTCGAGTACGGGCTCGGTCGTGTACGCGATTCCGCGCTTTTCGAGCATCTTGCGCTGGTGGGCGACGGACTCGCTGATGCCGCCCGTCACGCGGTCCTCGAACTCGAAGTAGTGGCTTACGAACATGGCGAACTGATTACCGGCAGATCACGCAACGCCGTCGACCTCCAGCCACGGCACCTCGATCAGCGGCGGAATGTGGGTCTCGATGTGATGCTCCCAGACGCCCTGTTCACCGAAGGCCTCCCCGTGGTCCGCGGTGACGACGATATCGCCGTCGAGGTCGTCGATCAGGTCGACGATCTCTTCGAGCGCGATCCGGAGGTTCTGCTCGTGGTACTCCATCGCGGTCTGTCGGGTGCCGCCGCGGACGAGTTCGACCGGGTCCATCTCCAGCCACAGGCCGGCCTTCTGCGCGAGCGAACTGCCCTCTAAGGACTGTTCGAGTTTCGGTCGCACGGTGTCGCCGATCTTCGAGACGACGCCCCCGTCGCCGTCGGACTCGGCCTGGCGGTTGATCCCCTCTTTGATCTGGCCGAGTTTGCCGCCCTGGCCGCGGCTGAGATACGGCGCGTGTGGCTGCATGTAATGGAGGACGGTCCGCTCGGCCTCCTCGACTGCGTCCTGGTGGTTCTCGAATCCCTCGGTCATGTTCTCGGGGGGGACGGTCCCCAACTCGTCGTCCCAGCCCTCCCGCCAGATGTCGATGACGTTCGAGATGTGGTCGGTCGCAGTCCAGTCGTAATCGCAACTGGCGCCCCACTTCAGTTCCGAGAGCGGGATGCCGAGGCTGTTGATAAACGGATTTCCGGAGAAGTACGCGATATCGTGGCTCCCGGTGAAAGTGCGGTACGCCCACTCCGGCGTCGAGGAGCCGATACTCTCCCGTCGTTCGAGCGAGCCGTCGAGGTACTCGTCGTACACCGACTCGAACACGTCGTAGCGACACGAGTCGAGGACCAGACAGTAGTCCCACTCGGATTCGAGAAACTGCTGGGATCGCATTCTATTGTTCTACCCAATCAGGCCGGTAATGGTATTTCTAACGGTTCACGCTTGATGGGGGAACAACCGCTGTACCGACCGAATGACGCCGGCTCTGGCCACCTCCGGCCGTTGCGCCTCGTCTCTCGCCCCTCTTGTCACCCGGTCTACAGCACGTCGGAGCGTGACACCGAGATCGCCGGAGCCGCCTGTGAACACTTGCCGCACATCGAGGCCGAGATGCCGGGAGATCTCGAATCCCTGTAGCTGCCCGCTGACAGTCGGGATTCCGGGAGATGACGGATACGTCCACGGGACTTGTTCGGCGACAGAGACGCTGCAAAAAGATCGAACAGTTGAAGACAGTTACAGTGGGAATAGGGGTATGGACCGGCGTCGGGCACTCCTCATCAGCGCGAGCGGCACGGCGGTTATCTTCGCGGTGTTGCTGTTCGTCGTCGGGGGGCGGAAGGTGTTGACCGCTCTCCGGAGTGCCGATCCACAGCTGGTCGGCCTCGTGGTCGTCGCCGGGGCGGGCTGGCTGAGCTGTTGGGGGCTCATGCTCCGGAGTATTCTCGGCACCCTCGGCACTCCGATCACCGTACTCCGTTCGCTGCAGATCTACGTCGCCGTGGCGTTTGCCAACAACGTCACTCCCTTCGGGCAGGCAGGCGGCGAACCGGTCGCCGCGTTTCTCATCTCGAAGGTGACCGACGAGCCCTACGAGACCGGACTCGCCGGGATCAGTGCCGTCGACGTCCTCAACGTCGTCTCGTCGGTGACGCTCATCCTGGTCAGCGTCAGCTACTACGCCACCACGACGACGGTCGCGGAGGCCGTCGAGGACGCCGTGCTCTCGGCGATCGGGATCATCGTCGGCGTCGGTATCGTCCTCGGGGTCGGCTGGCGGTACCGCTGGTCGCTCGTCAGCGCCGCGAGCCGCGTCGCCGCCTTTACCGCCTCTCGCCTCGTCCCCTCGTCCGGCCTCGACCTCCAGATCCAGGACCGCGCCGCCCGATTTTTCAACCACGTGGAGACGATCGCGACCAGCCCCTCACGCCTCGCGCTCGTCCTGGGTCTCTCGCTGGCCGGATGGGTTCTCCAGGGCGTCGCGCTGTTTATCGCCTTTCAGGCGGTCGGCCAGACCGTCCCAGTCGCGGTCGTCCTCTTCGCCGTCCCGCTTGGCAACCTCGCCGGGGCCGCGCCGCTTCCCGGGGGACTCGGCGGGATCGAAGCCGCCTTCGTCGCGATTCTCGTCCCGACGACCGGCATTCCGGCGGCGACGGTCACCGCGGCGGTCCTCATCCACCGCGGCGTGGTCTACTGGCTGCCGGTACTGGTCGGCGGAACGGTCGCGGCCAGATTCGGGATGAGCCTCGGCCGGACCTGACATTCTGATCCGATGGAGCCGACTGCGGCCCGCAGTGACGACGCCTCGTCTGGACGAACGCGACGACCCTGTCAACCGGTCTGGCCGGCGGTCGGACACACAAGAGCTATGTAGTTACTCACGTTTCGAGTAACTATGAGCGTCATCGTAACCGGCGGCGACGGCTATCTCGGCTGGCCGACCGCACTCAGAATCGCCACGCGAACGGACGACCGCGTCGTCCTCGTCGACAACTTCGCCCGGCGGGAGTGGGTCGAGGAGGTCGGCAGCGTCAGCGCGACACCGATTGCGGACATCGACGACCGCCTCGCCGCCGCCGTGGAGGTCCACGGCCTCGACAACCTCTCGTTCGTGGAGGCCGACCTCACCGACCGCGCCGAGGTGGACAAACTGCTCCAGATCCACGAACCGGGGACGATCATCCACACGGCCGCACAGCCGTCCGCCCCCTACTCGCAGATCAACGGCGAACGCGCCAACTACACCCAGCACAACAACCTCCAGGCGACCCGTAACCTCCTGTTCGGCCTGCACGAGAACGACATGACGGAGACGCACTTCGTCGAGACGACCACCACCGGCGTCTACGGCGCACCGGAGTTCCCCATCCCCGAGGGCGGGGCGACGATGGAGAACGACGGCGAGCGCGACGAGGTGCCGTTCCCGGCGATGGCTGGCTCGTGGTACCACCTCACGAAGAGCCACGACGCCGCCAACATGCGCCTGGCCCACCAGCAGTTCGACATCCCGATCAGCGACGTTCGGACCGCCATCGTCTACGGGACCGAGACCGAGGAGACCCGCGCCGACGACCGCCTGAACACCCGTTTTGACTTCGACTACTACTTCGGAACCGTGACCCACCGCTTCTGCGCGCAGGCGGTCGCGGGCTATCCTGTGACAGTCTACGGGAAAGGCGAACAGCGAAAGCCGTTCGTCTCGCTGGAAGACGCCGTCGAAGGGCTCGCACAACTCGCACTCACCGACCCCGACGAGCGGCCCGACGACCACGTCGTTTACAACCAGGTCACGCGCGCGATCAGTATCGTCGAGATTGCGAACACCATCTCCGAGGTCGGTGAAGCGTACGACCTCGACGTGGCGGTCGAACACTTCGAGAACCCCCGCGACGAGGACGAGACGCACAAGATGGAGATCGAAAACGACCGGTACGCGGATCTGATCGGCGGCCAGTCCCAGACCTTCGAGGAGGCTGTCGACGACATCCTCGACACGCTGATCCAGTACGACGACCGAGTGAAAGCACACGAGGACCGCTTCCTGCCCGGTGTCCTCGAAGAGTGACGATGAGCGACCGGACCGTCCTCGTCACCGGCGGGTGTGGATACATCGGCAGCGCGCTCGTCCCGGAGCTCCAGCGGGCCGAGGAGACGGACAACGTCGTCGTCTTCGACTCGCTTGCCGGCGGCTCACCCGCGAACCTCATGGACGCGGATGTCGGCAACGGGTTCGAGTTCAGACAGGGCGACGTTCGGAACTACGGGGAGGTCGAGAGCGCGATGCGAGGCGTCGACGCGGTGATCCATCTCGCCGCGGTCACGGGCGCCGCGAGCACCCACGACCGCCGCGAGGAGACCTTCGCGGTCAACCTCGACGGCACCCGTAACGTCCTGAACGCGGCCGAAAAGCTCGGCGTCGAGACCGTCACCTTCGCCTCCTCGTGTAACAACTACGGCCGCGCGCCCCACGAGAACGTCGACGAGACGACAGATCCCCGGCCGATCAACCCCTACGCCGAGTCGAAACTCGCCGCCGAGGAACTTCTCGCGGAGTTCGACGGCGACGCCACCGCCCTCCGACTCAGCACCAACTACGGCCACGCTCCCGGAATTCGGTTCAACCTCGTCGTGAACACGTTCGTGTTCCGCGCGCTCACCGGCCGACCGCTGACCGTCTACGGCGACGGCTCGAACTGGCGGCCGTTCATCCACGTCTCCGACGCCGCCCGGGCGTTCGCGCGGGCGACGCTGGAACCGGACTCCTGGCCCGAGCTAGTGTACAACGTCGGCGCGAACAGCGAGAACTACCGCATCAGCGACATCGCCGAAATCGTCCACGACGAGGTCGGTACCGGCGTCGACATCACGTATCTCGAAGACGAACACCCCGGGCCGTCCTACCACGTCAACTTCGACCGCGTCGAGGAGACCGGCTACGAACCGGAGTACACGCTCCGGGAGGGGGTCCGCGAACTCGCAACGGCATTCACGAACGACGCGTTCACAGCACACACATGAGCACACCGAACCCATCACCGACAGTCGCCGTCACGGGCGCTGCGGGATACATCGGCAGTCGTGTCGTCAGCCAGATACAGCGAGAACACCCCGACTGGGAGATCATCGCGGTCGATAACTTCTATCTCGGGACGATCCGTGAGATCGGTGACGTGACCGTCCAGCACGTCGACATCCGCAACCGAGAGCGACTCGAAGCGGTGCTCGACGGCGCGGACATCGTCCTGCACCTGGCGGCGATCAGCGGCGTCGACGACTGCGACGAGAAGCCGGATCTCGCCTTCGAGGTCAACGTTCAGGGAACCGAAAACGTCGCCTGGTTCTGCCGGAAGAGCGGTGCCGGACTGGCCTTTCCCTTCAGCATGGCCGTGCTGGGCGATCCGGCGGAGTTCCCGATCACCGTCGACCTCCCCCGCGATCCGATGAACTGGTACGGTCGGACGAAACTCCTCGGCGAGCAGTCGATCAGGACCTACGCCGACGGTTCGTTCCCGGCACACCTCTTTCTCATCTCGAATCTCTACGGCGAACACCGTATCGCCGGCCAGCGGGTGAGCAAGGGGACGGTGATCAACTTCTTCGTCGACCGGGTCTTCTCCGACCAGCCCCTCACCGTGTACGAACCCGGTACGCAGTCCCGCAACTACATCCACGTCACCGATGTCGCAAACGCCTACCTCCGCAGCGCGGAGGAACTGCTCGCACAGCTCGACCGCGACGAGACGGGGGCCCGCGCCTACGAGATTGCCAGCGACGAGGATCCAAGCGTCCAGACTGTCGCAGAACTCGTCCGGCGGATCGCCAGCGAGGAGGCAGATATCGACACCGAGGTGAGTCTCGTCGAGAACCCGCGAAGCGGCGAAACCCTCGTCGACCAGTTCGCCGTCGACACCAGCAGAACCCGGTCGGAACTGGGCTGGGAGCCCGAACACACCGTCGAGGAGACGGTCCGCGAACTCGTCCGCGAGCGCAGCGGGGAGTAGCGGCGCTCACAGCGTCTCGATTGCGTCGGAGCCGACGCTCTCGTACTCCCAGATCAACTCGAAATACCGATTCAGCCCGGCGACGAAGGAGCCGTTCTCGGTCACCGCGGCCTGTCGCAGGTGAAGCGGGATGTCCTTCTCCTCGACGAGGATGATCGCGATACCCGTCTCGTAGTCCATGCTGGGGTCGGCAAGCGTCCCCCGCCAGGGTAGCGGCTTCTCGCTGAACCGGAGGTCGAGCGACGGGAACTCCGCGGCGAGTTCGCCGGCAATCTCGGCCTGGATCTCGCTGTTGTGCTCGGAGAGGTGTTCCGGGTGGACGAAGAGCACGTCGATCTCCACGCCGCGGTCGACCGCCGTTTCCAGTGCGGGACGGACCCGCTCGAAGTACTCGAAGCTCTTGGTCATGATCCGGAGGGTCCGCTCGGCGTCGCGGTAGATCGACCGGGTCTCCGATTCGCTCGGTTTGCCCACGTCGACGACGTGAAACAGCTCCTCGGCCGGGGAGCGGTCCTCGCTCGCTCGCTGGTAGCGGGGCTGGTAGGTCTCCAGAAACGGCTCGCGGAGCTCGTCGAGTTCGGCGCGGAATGACTCGAAGGCCTGCTGGCGGTTCTCGACCGCCCGGTCGAGGATCTCCGCGGGCGGTTTCGGCTGGAACTCCTTGGGGCGGCCGGGGATCACCTCGACGAACCCCCGGTCGGCGAGTTCGTCGAGTACGCCGTAGATCCGGGCGTTGGGAATTCCGGTCGCTTCCGCGAGGTTGGGTGCCGTCGACCGCCCGTGCGTGAGCAGCCCCTTGAGTGCCGTCGTCTCGTACTCACCGAGGTCGAGACGGTCGAACAGTGCGTCGGCATCCGGCTGGTCGTCCATACCTCGCGTGACGGGCCGACGGGAGTTAAAGCTACCACGGCGGGGTGCGGTCGGCGACGCAGCTCCCGCTGTGCTCCAGAATCGCGACGTACTGGTTCACCCTGAGTTCCTGTTCGTCGCCGTACTGGTCGCTGTGCGGGTTGATTCCCAGTGGAACGAGGTCGCGAAGTGACCCCGGTTCGGCCCTGCTCGGGACGAAATTCGGCGGCCGGTCGCCGAACTCCGCGACAATCTCGTAGTTGTACTCGCTGTCCAGCAGCGCGCGGATGTACCGCGCCCGCTCGTCGACGCGGGAGTCGATGTCGTAGCCGCGCTGGTCGTCCGGGATGTCCTGGAGATAGAGTAGTTCCTTGTATCCCACCTGTATGTAGGTCGGACAGGCCTCGACGGCGGGGTCGTCCATCCCTCGCCAGATCGGGTTGATCCGCATGTCGTGCGGGATCGCGTTCTCCAGAAAGCCGTGGTAATAGGTCTCCATCGTGGCGTCCTCGTCGGCGTTCTCCGACAGCCACTCCGTGGCCTCGTCTCGCGGCATCGACGCGTACATGCCGACGCCGACGCCGGCGTACAGCGCCGAACTCACCACCAGCCCGGCGGTGAGAACGCGGCCGACCTGTCGTCGCCGGTCCCGCAGCAGCCACAGCCAGTCGGCGAGCAACACCATCAACACCGGCACGGTCGGGAGCAGGTGATGCACCCGGAAGTCGTGAAACGTCGAGAACAACAGCCAGAAACAGCCCAGCACCGCCACCAGCAACAGTCGCTCGTCGAACTCCGGAGCCGGCGTGCGAAGCGTCTCCGGGGCCAACCGCCGCAGCGTCGCGACGGCCCCGACGACGCCGCCGGCGGTCCCGACGAGCAGCGGCCAGCCGAAGGCGCTGACGTAGGTGCGCAGAAACCACCACCACAGCGGGGCCGTCGGGCCGACGGCAGTCCCGGTTCGCCCCGCACCGCCGCCGATGCGGATCGCCACGAGGTCGATGTGACCGACGAGCGCGGTCGGGAATCCCAGCAGGATCGTCACGGCACCGATGCCGGCGCCTTTCAGCAGAAACCGCGGCTCCCAGAGCACTTCCCGCCAGGTGCCTTCCTCGGTCCGGGCCGACAGCGCGAAGGCGAGCACGAAGAGCAACACCAGCGGCGCGACCGTGAGTTTGAACGCGATCGCCACGCCGCCAGCGACGCTGGCGAGGTAGAACTGCCGGCGGTGTCCGGTCCGGAGGTACCGCAGGAGATACAGCAGCGTGAGCACGAGACACATCGTCGCAGGGATGTCCTCGCCGCCCTCCTTCGCGAGTTTGAGAAAGCCGAAGGTGACGGTCAGAAGCACCGCGGCGACGCGGCCGGTCCAGCGGTTCCGGAGTTCGGTGCCGAGCCGATAGACCAGATAGACGGTCACGGCCGCGAAGAGCACGTTCGTCAGTCGGACAAACAGGAGGCTCCAGGTCCAGACCCACTCCGGCGTCGACGCCCAGACCGGGTAGTGTGCGTAGGTGTCGGCGGGAAAGCCGATTCCGGTGATCGCCTCCACGTTACCGGACAGCACCGCCGCGAGCACGACCGGCAACACGGCGATGGCGTAGACGTAAAACGTCGCCCCGAACGGGGCTCGTCCCCAGGAGACGCCCTCGTGGATCCCGACGGGAGTGGGGTTCGAGAGCACCGAACTGTACGCGACCAGCGGATCGAGAACCCGGTTGTGTTCGTCCCAGGTCGCGAAGTTCGGAATCCGATGCCAGAAGTAGAAGCCGGCGAGCAGGACCACCGCGAGCAGGATGTATTTCAGGTACCGATCGGTCCGCAGATCCGAGAGCAACCGTCTCGTCGCCGCGCTGGCCGCGCCACGCAACCGGCTCATCGGGTACAGGTGACACGAACGGACGAATAAGCATTGTGGTCTCCCGAGGTCGGCCGGATCCGTCACGCCGTCCGGTTTCGGAGTCGACGCCGACCGGCTTTCCGGGACTCACTCCCCGGCGTCCGCGTCGGTCGATAGCTCCGAGAGGTCGAGTTGGAGCGAGGGGTACCAGCCGCCCAGCGCCGGGAGATAGACGCCGAGGAACCTGTCGACGAAAATGACTGGGACGATGACTGCGTTCGGGACGCCCAGCGCGACGAACACGAGCGTCGCCGTCGCCTCGGTCACGCCGATGCCGCCGGGCGTGAGCGGCAGCAGCGTGACGCTGTAGGCCATCACGAGCACGAGCGGTAACAACACTGCCGGTCGGAAGGGAACGCCGAAAGCCTCCAACAGGAGCCAGACCCGGGCGGCCGGTGCGAGCGCGAGCGCGAGCGCCCACCCGGCGGCGTAGCCGAGCCAGACGGCCGGGGAACCGGCGAGCCCCCGGAAGGCGGCCGTCGAGGCCGCGGTGAAATCGACGGCGTCGTCGATCCTCTCGACCACGGTCTCTCCGATTCGGGGCAGCCGACTCAGCGGCCCTTCGAGGGCGGCGATCAGGCGGTCGAGCAGCGTCAGGTTCACGCCCGCCAGCAGCACGACCGCGCCGGCGGCGAGATACAGCCCGGTCGACAGCGCGACTACCAGGAGGATCTCGGTCGACAGCGCGGTCGCGGTGGCGAGCAGTCCGGCCGTCGCGACCAGCCCGTAGACGACGGCGTAGATCCCCGTGTGGACGCCCGACGCGGCGACGGCGTCCGGATAGGAGAGCCCGGTCCTGCTCCGGAGGACGAAGGGGGCGGCGACCCGCCCCGAGAGCCGCGACGGGAGCAGTTGGTTGATGAAGTTGACCATCAGATCAGTGCTCGCCGCGGCCCGGAAAGAGACCGGCTGAAGGCGGTTCAGGACGACGTGCCAGGTGTAAAACCGGCCACAGAGCCCGATCACGCTCACCGCGAGCACGAGCGCGACCGTGAGGGCGTCGAGGTCGCCGAGCAGCGCCGCCACCCGCCCGAACTGGACCTGCGTGAGCAGCCACCCGAGCGCGACCAGTCCGACGCCGTACTGGACGGTGCTGACCAGCACGCTCCGCGGTGACGGTCGGTTCACGCCCGATCCCCGAGTCCGTGCTCGGCGATCACGTTCCGTACCGTCGTGAACTCGAAGGGCTGATCGAGGATGTACTCGACGGCTCGGCGCATCCACGACCCGGTGCGGACGTACACGCGTTTCGGAACGCCGTCGACGGCCGGCAGATCGACCAACTCCCACGGGTGGACGTACAGCACCGGCGCGATTCCTCGCCTGGCGAGGAGCTTCATTCCGGCGACCGTGTACCGCGGGCCGAAAAACCGGAGCCACGTGCCGGTCAACGGCAGCCGCACACCCGGACAGACGCTGGTCGGCACCTCGGTGATCTCCGTCGGCGCGGCCGAATCGACCGCCGTCGCCCGCGACGGCCGGTGGAGGTCGTACTCGCCGCCGTACCAGCCGGGGATGCGACGGCTCGCGACGACGCTCGAATCGTACTCGTACCCCGTCTCGGCGAG
Organism: Halovenus carboxidivorans; assembly: GCF_009831575.1. GTDB lineage: Archaea > Halobacteriota > Halobacteria > Halobacteriales > Haloarculaceae > Halovenus > Halovenus carboxidivorans. Next base: position 182,376 of record NZ_WUUT01000003.1, read on the forward strand.
CAACTCGAAGTGGTCGTCGGTGATGTCGAACGCCGGCGCGCGGAACCCGGAGACGGTCTCGCCCGTGACCGATTCGAGCGTCTCCCGGGAGTCGGCCAGTTCCGCCCGGCGCTGCTCGGCGCTGAGGTCGGTGAGCAGCCTGTGTGTCTGGGTGTGTGAAGCGATCTCGTGGCCCGCGTCTGCCAGCGCCCTCACCGCCTCTGGATGTCGCTTCGCAACGTCTCCGACCACGAAACAGGTCGCGGTCGCGTCGTTGTTCGCCAGCACGGTCCGCAGAAACTCGCCGGCGCCCAACCCGACCGGTCCGTCGCAGGTGCCGGCCGCGCTACGGTAGGCCGGGGTGTGTTCGAACAGCTCGAAGTCGATCGAGAAGACGGCGCGGTCAGTCATCCATTTCCTCGAGTTCGTTCCGGAGGAGGCTGACCTGCTCGTTGAGCCGCGAGACCTTGTCGTAGAGTCTGCCGATCCGGTTCAGCAGGTAGGTCACGACCACGAACAGCGTCAAATTCGAGATGACGAGAATCGCCCGTGCTTTCAGTTCGAGGCCGAGCAGCGTCGCGACGAACTGGAAGAGGTCCGGATAGATGCCGACGACGATGAGACCCGTCCCCACGATCAGCGACATGGTGAACAGAAAGACCGCTTCCCGGCCCTGTCGAACCAGATAGAGGCCGTTTCCGAGAAAGACGAGTCCGACCAGCACCGCGATGACGTTGACGGTGGTGTACTCGACCATGGTTATCGGAAGGCGAGTACGCGGAGGATCACGTTGAGCATCCGGAAGGGGTAGAGGACGAACGTATCGAGCGTGAACTGTGACTCGCCCTCCTCTCTGGTCGGCATCTCGATGGATACCTCCGTGATCCGCTGGTTCTTCTTGGCGGCCTCCAGGGTCTGCTCGACCGCCCAGTGTTTGTCCGAGCGGTGCAGAATCTCCTCGAGCGCCGAGACGCGGTACACCCTGAATCCGCTCGTCACGTCCGTGATATCGACGCCGCCGAGCACGTTGACGGTCTTCGTGAAGAAGGTGATCCCGAGCTTTCGGACGAGCGAGTACTCCTGGAAGCTCTCGTTGAGATACCGGCTGGCGATGACCATGTCGTTGTCCTCGGCCTCCGCCAGCAGCGCCGGGATATACTCGGGGTCGTGTTGGCCGTCGCCGTCGATCTGTAACACGAAGTCGTAGTCGTGCTGGATGGCGTACTGGTAGCCGGTCCGGACCGCCCCGCCGACGCCGGTGTTGAAGACGTGTTCGACGACGGTGGCTCCGTGTTCCCGGGCAATCGCCGCGGTCCCGTCGCTCGACCCGTCGTCGACGACGACGACCCTGTCGACGTGGTCCCGTGTCTCGGCGATCACCTCACCGATGGTATCGGACTCGTTGTACGCGGGGATGACGGCGACGACTCGCATCGCGTAGGTGTCGTGGGAGCGTGTATTTATTCTTTATTCTTGCAGTCGTCGCCGATCTCTGGGCCGTTTTCTGGACTGTCGGGCCGTCTGGCCCTCTCCGTCCGCCGTTCGGTCGCGACACTGATCGCTGTACTGACCAGAGCGAAACGTACTAGTACGTTGGTCGGTTTCCACAGACCGATGACCAAGACCATCGTCGTGGGACTGGACGGTGCCAGTTGGGACCTGCTGGATCCGTGGCTGGCCGAGGGGGCCCTCCCGAACCTGTCCGCACTCCGGGAGTCGAGTTCCTGGGCCGAGACCGAGAGCTGTCTCCCGCCGGTCACCTTCCCCAACTGGAAGTGTTACTCCTCGGGGAAGAACCCCGGCGGGTTCGGCGTCTACTGGTTCGAGCGGGTCGATCTGGCGGCCGGAGAGATCGAGGTCACCAACGGCAGTGACTTCGAGACTGCCGAACTCTGGGATTATCTCAACGACGACGGCCAGCGCACGGGTGTCGTCAACATGCCGACGATGTATCCGCCCCGGGAGATCGACGGTCCGATCGTCTGCGGCGGTCCCGACGCCGTTGAGGGGGAGTACCGCTCTATCGACGGCGGCTACGCGACTCCGGAGGGGCTCGTCGAGGAACTCGAAGACCGCTTCGATTACCGCGTCCATCCGGAACCGCTTCTCTCCTCCAACGAGGAACGCGGCGAGGAGGTCGACGAGATTCTCGACCTCCTCGACCTCCGGTTCGAGGTCGCATTGACCCTGCTGGAGGAGCGGGATCTCGACTTCGTCCACGTCACGCTCTTTTATCTGAACGTCTTGCAGCATTTCTTCTGGAACGACGAGCCGACCCGACGGGCCTGGACACTGATCGACGAGTGGATCGGGCGACTCGACGACCGCGAGGATCTGAATCTCGTCTTGATGTCCGACCACGGCTGTGGCGCGACGACCACCGAGTTCTACANCAACGAGTGGCTGGTCGAGAACGGCTACCAGCAGCGGGAGACCAGCATCGACAACGTCTTCCAGCGCGCCGGACTCGACCGGGAGAACGTCCTCTCGGTCGCGAAACGGCTCGGCGTGGTCGACCTGCTCGCGGAAGTCGTCCCCGAGCGTATCCAGCAGATGGTCCCCCAGCGGGCGGGGCTGAAACGCGACCGAAAGCTCGAAGCTATCGACCTCTCGGCCACGAAGGCGGTCGCGAGCGCCCAGGGGCCGATCTACCTCAACCCCGCCTTCGACACCGAAGCGGTCCGCGAGGAACTGATCGCCGACCTCCGGGCGGTCGAGGACGAGGACGGCCCGCTGTTCGAGAACGTCTACAAAGGCGAGGAGATCTACAGCGGCCCCTACGCCGACGCCGCGCCGGAGGTCGTCGTCGACCAGCGCGTCGGCGTCCACGTCAACGACGGCGTCGGCGGGGGAGAAGTGACCGCCGCTCCGGACCGCTGGGCGGCCGAGAACACGCTCAACGGCATCTTCGTCGCGAGCGGCCCGGACTTCCGGGACGAGGGCCAACTCGATCAGATCAGCATCCTCGATATGGCACCGACGCTGCTGACCGCCCACGGCTGTCCGATCCCGACCGACATGGAGGGAGAGCCGCTCGATATCGTCGCCGGCGATCCGGAACCCGCGAGCCGCGAACCGATCTCACTGGCCGACGCCGACCGACAGGACGACACCGCGGCGGTCGAGGACCGTCTCAAAAACCTCGGCTACATGGAGTGACCGACCGGGGCGGCCGGGAGCCCCGACCAGGGCGTGACGAGATCACCGAACCACTGCAGCGGCGGCTGATCGTACGGCCACTGTCCGCAGGTCGATTTGTACAGCGTGCCGCCGGTCTCCTGCTCGAAGTACTTCTGTTTGTTTCCGAGCCGGTAGTGACACTGGTCCGGCTGGAGTTTCTCCCAGTAGATGGTCTCCATGGAGGGCCAGCCCTCGGGGTCTGCCGGTAGCGAGTCGTAGGCGGGGACCTCCCGCTGGTCGTACTCGTTTTCGACCGCGCTCTGTAAGGGCGCGTTCGGCCCGTTCAACTCCGCGGTCATATGCCAGCCGCCGCTGGTTACGACGAGGACGAGGACGACCCCCGCGAGCAGCGAGCGCTCGGAGGGGACCGACCTGTGGGCCACGGCCAGCCCGGCACCGAGCGAGAGGAACACGAATGTGATGACGAGATCGATCGCGCCCTGGAATTCGAGAAACATCTGCAACAGGTAGATCGCACCGCCCGCCGCGACCCACCAGTACCTGCGGTAATCCTCCGCGACCCCGAGGCTCCAGCCGTACACCGCAATCGGGACGATCAACACGCCGTAACCGATCTCGATAACGAACTTGAGCAGTCGGCCGACCAGACTGTATCCCTCGACGCCGTAGACCGGCGCGATCACGGCCTCGACGAACAGCGGTACGGTGTGACCCTGGAGCACGAACGGGGCGACAGTGAATACCGCGGCGGCCACTCCGCCGGCGACGGTCCGCAACAGCCCCTCTTTGCCCGTTCGCTGGAGGCCGATTCCGACGACCAGAAACGCGACCGGACCGCCGAGTTGCCAGAAGCCGGCACCCATCGCTCCGACCGCCCCGGCGGAGAACGGCCGGTCGTCGATGGCGAGAATCAACGCACCGACGGCACAGAGGAACGCGAAGTATTTCGGTCTGATCCCGGCGTACGGAAACGAGTAGATCGACGTGAGCACGAACATCGCCAGGCCCGCGACGACGCTCGCGAAGCCGTCGCCCGTCAGTCGGTGCGTGAGCACGCCCAGTAGCGTTACACCGGCCGTGACGGTCCCCACGGCGACGATCACGCTGAGGACGTGCAACACCGCCATGTTGCCGAACGACAGCGCGGCCAGAATCGTCGTCACGAAGTAGATCAGCGGCGGTTTCAGATCCCAGATGTCGACGTAGAGATCCTCGCCGTTGAGAATCGACCAGCCGGCGTGCTGAAACAGTGCGGAGTCGATGTGGATATAAAATGGCGAGCGGGCGAACTGAACGAGCGTCGCCAGCGTGATGATCAGTCCCGATCCGACGAGCAACACCCAAAACCAGTGCGTGTCGATCTGTTCGTAAAACTCCGTCTTACTCTGTGGGATCTGCCCAGCGCTCACTCCCATTCTCTGTCTGTGCTTTCGGGGACCATTATTAAAGGGTTACGTTCGGGGCGTTGACATCAGGCGACCTGCCAGGTGTAGAGGCTCTCGGCGACGTAGTTGAACACCATCCCGATACCGATACCGATGCCGTTCGCGACGACCGGCCAGAAGTCGACGCCGCGGATCAGAAGCTCAAAGTCCGGGATCCGAACCAGCAGAATGAGCACGACGAACCCGACGGTGAGTCCGACCGCTCGGACGAGGTGTGACTTCCCCCACCGGCCGACGACGGCCCGAAACGAGAGCGCCCCGCTGGCAGCGAAGGTCCACCGGTCGTTGATCAGAAACATCGTCGAGATCGAAAGCTCCGCGCCGACGGCCTTGGCAGGGACCGCGCCGACCCCAAACAGCGTCGTCAACACCGCGACGACGACCGTCTCGATGCTCGCCCCGACGACGCCGACCGAGACGAACTTCTTGAACCGGCCGAGATGCAGCAGTGACTCGACCCGCGAGTCACCGCTCATCGTTTTCCGGATGATAGACCGCCGAGGAGGTCGTTTCCTCTCGATCACGGACGCCGGCGTCGCGCTTGCTGACGTTCGAGCGATACCAGATCTTCCCGACTGCGCCCGCGAGTTCGACGGTCGTCCAGAACGGGTGGACCGTCGAATCGGGGCGGTCGTCCCACTCGACGGGCACCTCCGAGATGCCGTATCCGAGCGATCCGGCGACCGACACGAACTCCAGATCCCACGCGAACCCCTCCTCGTGGCAGTGCTCGCGGATCTCCGCCCACGCGTCGGCGCGGACCGCCTTCGCGCCACACTGGTAGTCGTAACAGGCCGTCGTGAGCAGATTCCGCGCCACGAACGCGAAGGCGTCGCCGAGCATCCGCCGACCGATCGTCTGGTGGCTGTGAATCTGTGCGTCCGGGTGCCGGCGGGAGCCGATACTCACTGCCGCCGTCCCCTCCTGGACCCGGTCGACGACGGTCTTCATCGACCGGGCGGGCACCGAACCATCGGCGTCGGCAAAGGCGAGTACGTCCGTCGAGAGCGCGTCGAATCCGTCGGTGATCGCCCGTCCCTTCCCGCGTCGCCGCTGGCTGGCGTTGACCTCGTCGGCGACGGAACTGATCTGTGCGACCGTCGAATCAGCAGGGGCGTCGATTTCGACGCGCACGGTCGCAGGCGAGAGCAGATCCCGAACGTCCTCGATGTACGCCGTCAAAAGCTCCACGTCGGGGCGATATGCCGGAATAACGAATCCAAGCGACCCACTCATGGTACAGTGAACCGCTCGTCCGACTGATTCGCACACAGGCGATACATAGCTGTGACTGGCGGAATGAGTCCCTCAGTGTTAGTTTTGTCGTCTGGCGGTTCTCGCCGGGAGTCCCCGTCGACGCCACAATTTCGGAGTCGAGAACCGACCGACGCGACGACGGCCATCTCTACCGCTGCACGGAGATTTATACCACGGACGGATGTATGAGAGACGATGACAGCGATCACTGCCGAACGCAGCCCCGAACCGGATCCGCAGGTCGAGCAGTTCCTCCAGTTGTACGACTCGATGGACGTGCCGGAGTTGCACGAACTCTCGCCGCCGGAGGCCCGGGAGGTCCAGGAACAGCTCTCGCAGGCCGACCCCGACATCGACCTCCCGACGGTCGAAGACCGGACTATCGACGGGCCGGACGGTGAAATTCCGATCCGGCTGTACGATCCCCGGACGGAGGAGACGGAGACGCCGCTGATCCTCTTCTATCACGGCGGCGGGTTCGTCGTCGGCAGCCTGGACACCCACGACGGCCCGTGCCGGAAACTCGCCGCAGAGACGGGCTACCCCGTCGTCAGCGTGGACTATCGCCTCGCCCCGGAGCATCCGTTCCCGGCCGGGCTGAACGACTGCTACGCGGCACTCGAGTGGGCCAGCGAGACCGACGAACTGGGGATCGACTCCGGGCAGATCGTCGTCGCCGGCGACAGTGCCGGGGGGAACTTCGCCGCCGCCGTCTCCCTGCTCTCCCGGGACCGCGACGGTCCGGAAATCGCCGCGCAGGTGCTCGTCTATCCCGTCACCGGCGACGCCGCGGAGACCGACTCCTACGACCAGAACGGCGAGGGGTATTTCCTGACCACCGAGACCATGGAGTGGTTCCACGACCAGTATCTCGACGACCCGATCGACGAGGGCAACATCTACGTCGCGCCCCGCCTGGCGGCCGATCTCTCCGATCTGCCGCCCGCGACGGTCGTCACGGCGGGGTACGACCCGCTCCGGGACGACGGCGCGCTGTACGCCGAGCGACTGCGCGACGCCGGCGTCGAGGTCAGCCATCACAACTTCGGCGGGATGATCCACGGCTTTTTCAACATGATCGCCGATCCGGTAGACATCGACGCTGCACACGAGGCATACGACGCCGTCGTCGCTGACCTCGACGGGATGCTCGACGACTGACCTCCCGGAGGTGCATATTTATCCCAGTAGTCCTAACCGAGTGGTAGTCGCTGTCAGATGTCGCTCATTCCACCACAGACCGAAGAGATCGAACGGGCACTCGAACAGGGGAACCGTCGGCTGCTGCACTGTCTGAACTGCGGCGGCCAGATCGTCGCTATCCGCCACGGCGGGTCCTGTCTCCGGTGTAGCTCCGAGGCAGTCATCGTCGAGCGGTACGACTGACCGGCTCGCACCCCGCACGTACTCTGCCTCGTTCCGACATGCTCGCGTTGCTGTCTCGCACGCAGTCGTGGCGGCCGTATTTATCGGAGCCGTTCGCATAGACGAATGGGTGGTCTCCGATTCCGTTCATCTCGCCACAGACCGACGCGATCCGGGCGGCGCTCGAACGGCCCGACCGCACGCTGTTGCACTGTCTCAACTGCGGCGGGCAGGTAGTTGCAACCGACCACGACGACGGCTGTCGCATCTGTGGTTCTCGCGCGGTCGTGATCGAGCAGACCGACTGAAAGCTACAAGTTCGTTGCACGCTAACAGTCTGGTATGCCAACCGAACGAAACGTCGGCGGCACAGATCGGATCGTTCGCGCAGTACTCGCGGCCGTCTGTACGGTCCTGGCTGTCTCGGCGCTACGGGCGGGACGGCGCTCGCTCGGGACGGTCGCGGCGCTGGCGGCAGTCGGACTCGGCTTTAATACCGTCACCTGTTTCTGCGGGCTGAACAAGGCGCTGGGGATCGACACCACCGGCGACGGCGAGTGACCCGCCGTCCGGCGAGATCACAAGAAAATTACCACCACGTCTCCCACTCGCGGTATGGAGTTCGGTGTCGACGAGGCCGGCAAGGGTCCGGTTCTCGGTTCGATGTTCGTCGCCGCGGTTCGGGCCGACCCCGACCGACTGCCGGCGGATGTCGGTGACTCGAAGGGGATCGACGCCCAGCGACGCCAGGAACTCGCAGCGTCGATCCGCGAGGTTGCGACCGCCGAAGTCGTCGAAATCCCCGTCGAACGGATCGACGATCCCGACACCGACATGAACTCGCTGACGGTCGCCGGTCACGGCGAGGCGCTGGCGGGCGTCGTCGAAGAGGGTCTCTCCGGCTACGCCGATGCCGGCGACACGAACGCCGTCCGCTTCGAGCGCCGCGTCGCCGGCGAACTGGAGTGCTCGGTCGATTTGCGTGCCGAGCACGGTGCCGACGAGCAGTACCCGATCGTCGGTGCGGCGAGCATCCTCGCCAAGGTCGCCAGGGAGCGCCACGTCGACCAGTTGGCGGCGGAGTACGGCGCCGTCGGCAGCGGCTATCCGAGCGACCCGACCACCCGGGAGTTTCTGGAGTCGTTCGTCCGCGAACACGGCGAACTGCCCGACTGCGCCCGGGCGTGTTGGCAGACCAGCCAGGACGTGCTCCAGGCGCTGGATCAGGCCTCGCTGTCGGATTTCTGAGTGCGTTTCCTCATTGCGAACGCTACCCCTTGAGGTTCAGTTCGATGACGTTGCCGGCCTGATCGAGGTAGGTCCTGAGTTGCTGTTCGGTCTCGCCGGTCATCACCCGACTGGCGGGGCCGGTGACGCTGATCGCGGCCGGTCGGGGGCCGGGAACCGACAGCGGACGGGCCAGACAGGCCATCCCCTCAACGGACTCCTCGCGGTCGTACGCGATCCCCTCGCGGCGGATCTGCTCGATCTCGTCGAAGAGCCGTCCGCTGTCGGTGATCGTGTGGTCGGTGGCCGCCGGGAGACCGTGGGTGTCGATGATCTCCTCGATTCGCTCGTCCGGTAGCGTCGAGAGAATCGCCTTTCCGATCCCGGTCGCGTGGAGGTAGACCCGCCGGCCGGTCTGCGTGTTGATGTCGACCGCTTTCGGGCCTTCTGCGGTGTAGACGTAGACCCCCTTGCCGCCCTCCTCGAACATCAGATTCGCGAGCTCGCCGGAGTCTTCGGCTAGCTGTCTGACCTCCGGATAGGCGGTGTCGTAGACGCCGTCGTATCGCTGTGCGTAGCCGCCGAACTCGAGCGCGCGCAGTCCGATCCGGTAGCGGTCGTCGGTCTCGACGACCAGCCCGTTGGATTCGAGCGTGTTCAGATGTTTGAAGATCGTACTCTTCGCGACGGAGAGATGGCCCGCGAGTTCGGTGATTCCGGCCTCCCCGTCGAGTTCGACGATAGCCTCCAGGATCCGTATCGACGTTTCGGTCGCGCGGACCCGATCGTCCGACATGCCTGCCCGTACGCCACCGCCGGTGATAAGCGTGTCCGGAGACCCGGAGTTCACGATGAGGAAACGACGCGTCTGACCGGCGTCGCCGCGCGAAGTCGCGGTCGCCTCTAATACGGGTAATTCAGGCCTTCTACCGTGTTATCGCAGCGATCAGGCTCCCGAAACACGCTTCGGGCCCGTTTCGCGTGAGAAAACATAGAAAATACGACATACATTTAGGTGTCCGGGGCCTAGCGAGGAGTGATGACAGAACAGAAGTCCCCGTCCACGGACGCACGAATCGCCCTCAAAGACACGCCGAACAGCTCGGATCTCGACGAAGCGACGAGTCCGGTTGAGTACCTGATCGAGAAGCTCCTGTAGTCTGAAATACAGTTATTATTTTTTATACGTTCGACGAGCACACCCGGTAGTCGCTTCGCCGCGACCGGGCGTTACCGCGGATCGAGCAGTTCGACCGGGTGCGGCACCGGCCGGTCGTAGAGGAGATCGAGTTGGGTCTGACAGGAGGTGCCGCTGGCGGCGATGCGCTCGCCGCTGACCTCGCCGAGGTCGTCCCGGAGATGCTCCCCGACCGCCCGTGCCACGTCGGCGTACTCCTCCTTGTAGCCGAAACTGCCGGCCATCCCGCAGCACTCGACGTCCGAGGTCCGGACGTCGTAGCCGGCGCGGTCGAGCAGTTCCTCGGTGTACGCCGCCAGTTCGAGCGTGCGCTGCTGGCAGTGGCTGTGATACGCCACGGAGACGCCCTCGGCGGTCGACAGCGCGTCGACCTCGCGGCCGTTCTCCAGCAGTCCGTAGACGAACTCACAGATCTCGTAGCTGTGCCCGGCGAGTCGGTCGGCGGACTGCTCGGGGAGTAGTTTCTCGTAATCGTCGCGGAACATCGCCGCGTCGCTCGGTTCGATGACCACGACGTCCCGACCCCGGTCGATGTGGGTGACGAGCGTGCCGTAGACGAATTCGGCCTGGCTGCGAGCGGTCTCGATCATCCCCTGCGAGAGCGGTGCTCGACCGCTCTCCGCGACCGCCGGGATGTGGACTCGCACGTCGAGGGCCTCGAGCACGCGCACGGCCGCCTTCCCGCGCTCGGGATCGAAGTAGTCGGTGTATAGATCCGGGTAGAGGACCACGTCGCGGTCGGGGTCGACGACCTGTGGTCCCCGGTTCATGTACCACTCCCTGAGCGTCTCGTCTGCCAGGTCCGGGAGAGTCCGGTCGGTGTCCACGCCGAACACCGAGGCGAGCAGTCGCTTCCCGGGGCCGGAGTTTTTGACGGCGTTGGCCAACCTGGGCGTCTTGCTGCCGATCTTTGCGAGCGTCTCGACGTTGCCGAACAGCCACTTCTGGCGGTCCAGTCCTCCCGTCTCTTCGTCGGGGTGTAGCCCCTCGACCAGATACTCGAAGTCGTCGGCGTCGACCTCGCGGTTCAGCCGGTTGCGGACGACGGTGTTTATCCACGGGATGTCGATATCGACCGGACACTTCGGCTCGCAGCGCGAACAGCCCGTACAGAGGTCGTTCATCTCGCTGGCGCTCTCGATGCCGTGGACACCGGCCTCCCAACCGGTGCCGATCCCCCCGGTGTAGGTCTCTCCGCCGAAGCCGTGGCCGCCGACCGCCTGGAAGTTCGAGCAGGCGTTCGAGCAGGCCCCACACCGGATGCAGTACAGCGTCTCCCGCAGTTGCTCGTCCTCGCGCATCCCCATCCGACCGTTGTCAAGCAGGATGAGGTGAAAGTCCCGGTCGTCGCTGTCCCGGAACTCGTCGGCCTCGAAATCCGGCACTGGCGTGTCGACCCGCGGGGTCAGAAGCGAGACGTAGGAGGTGATGTCCTGGCCCGTTCCGGTCCGGGCGATCAGTTCCGTGAACGGCTGGAGGTCGACCAGCGAAGGGACGAGTTTCTCCACGCCCGCGACGGCGATGTGCGTGTCCGGGGTCACCGCGGTCTTGCGGGCGTTGCCCTCGTTGGTGACGAGCATGAGCGTCCCCGTCTCGGCGACGACGAAGTTCGCTCCCGTCATCCCCACGTCGGCCTCTCTGATCCGTTCGCCGACCTTCTGGCGGGCGAACTCGGTTAGCTCCTGTGGGTTCTCGCTCAGCGCGTCCTCGCCGGTGAGACCGAACTCCCGGTTGAACAGTTCGGCGATCTCTCCGGGGGACTTGTGCATCGCCGGTCCGATCAGGTGCGAGGGTTTCTCGTCGGCGAGTTGGATGACGTACTCCCCGAGATCGGTCTCGATGACATCGTACCCCGCGGATTCGAGGTGTTCGTTGACCTCGATCTCCTCGGTGGTCATCGACTTGCTTTTGGCCAGGGTCTGGGCGTCCTGTTCGGCCATGATCTCCTCGACGATCCGGTTGGCGTCGGCGGCGGTCTGGGCGACGTGGACCTCGCCGCCGTTCGCCTCGACGGCCTCGTCGACCTCTCCGATCAGCGCCGGTAGCTCCTCGATGGCCTGCTCTTTGATCTCGCGGGCCGCCCCGCGTAGCTCCTCGTAGCTGTCGAACCGTTCGAGCGCGTAGTCCGAAAGTTGGTTGACCGTTCGGGTGTTCTGGCCGACGGCGTCCCCCTCCGTCTCGATCAACCGACGAAACTCCGAGGCCGTCCCCTCGCGGTCGCCGCGTTTCGAGCTCATCGGTCCTCCAGCACGAGAATGTGGACCTCGTGCGGCCCGTGCACGCCCTCGATCAGCGTCCCCATGTCGGCGGTGGCGCTCGGTCCCGTCGCCAGCACCTGACTGTCGGCTCCCCCGGCGAACTCCTCGCTGAGGCGCTCGTAGGCCGCCTTCATGTCGGGTTCGATCGCACTCGCCGCCAGCACGGCGACGTGTCGTGGCGTGTAGAGGCTGACGAGTTCGCTCCCCGCGCCGTCGCTCGGCAGCGTCACGGTCCCGTACTCCCCGATTCCGACCCGTGCCGGCGTGACACCCGTCTCGGCCGACTGTAGCTCCTCGGGCGAAAACTCGGTCTCGACGGGGCTCTCGTCGAGCGACACGCCCTCGAACGGCAGTGGTGTCCCGACGGCGGGCTTCTCGATAGCCGATTCCAGCGTCTCGGCGAACTCCTCGGCCGTCGTCTCGTGGACGGTCGCCGTCCCCGCGGCCGATTCCCGAAACGTCTCTTCGGAACTCATGTTCTGCGATAACTACTCCCAGCCCCCTAACCTTTTCCCGGCGCTCGATTCGGCCCGTCGCTCGCCCGGGTCGACGTTCCCACGCGACCGACGCGGCCCGGTGTCAGATCGGTCACTCTTCGCCGCTCCGCTCTCTGGCGACGGTGACGGGCACTGGTGACCGTCGAACGACGGTCTCTGCGACGCTGCCGAGCAGGATCCGGGAGACGCCCTGCCGACCGTGGCTCCCCATGACGATGTGGTCGATATCGTTCTCCCCGGCGACCTCGACGATCGTGGCCGCGGGCTTGCCCGTCTCGATGAGATGCTCGATGTCGAGCCCGTGTGACTCCACGACCGAGTCGAGATCTTCGAACCGCTCCTCGGCGCGTCTGCGCTGGTTTTCGTACCAGTCTTCGGGGATGTTCGGCACGGAGGTTTCGGCGCTGAAGCTCGCCTCGGCCGGGTCGATGACGTGTAAAAACAGGATCGTTCCCGAATCGAACAGCTCGACGGCGAGTTCGCAGGCGGTTCGGGCGTGATCAGAGCGGTCGACCGGTAGGAGGATCCGAGTGCTCATACGGGAAGTCTCGCTGCCGCTCAGTTGAACATTTCGGGCGGCCCGGCACGCTTTCGACACACTAATACGAGGATAGTCAGTAGTACGCACAATGACAGAAGTAGCTCGTCTGCGTGACAGCACGCAGATACTGCTGCCACAGGGCTCGCTGTCGGGGATCGAGGGGGAACTGGAGGAGCGGTTCACGGTGACCGTCCGTGCCGAGGACGGCCAAGTACGGATCATCGGCAGTCCCGTCGAGATCAAAAGCGTCAGCGATTACCTCGCGCGCAACGGCGTTACCGTCGCGTAGTGTCGCCGGCTGTAGACTCCCGAGAGATTCGCCGTTGGGGGGCGGCGAACCCTTCGATTTCGCACAGCCGGCGCCACGAGCTCTGGGGGGAGTTCACACCGCGGCGAGAAAAAGGAATTCTTAAACCCACGCCGACGGAGTTTCGTGTATGGCTGATACGATTGAGGTACTCGTCCCCGGGGGACAGGTCGATCCCGGACCGCCGCTCGGCCCGGAACTCGGCCCGACGCCCGTGGACGTGCAGGCTGTCGTACAGGAGATCAACGACCAGACGGAGGCCTTCGACGGCACCGAGGTCCCCGTCACCGTCGAGTACGAGGAGGACGGCTCCTTCGAGATCGAGGTCGGTGTCCCGCCGACGGCCGAACTGATCAAAGACGAGGCCGGCTTCGAGACCGGCAGCGGCGAACCCCACGAGGAGTTCGTCGCGGATCTCTCCGTCGACCAGATCAAACAGATCGCCGAGCAGAAACACCCGGACCTGCTCTCGTACGATCTCAAAAACGCCGCCAAGGAGGTCGTGGGTACCTGCGTCTCCCTGGGTGTCACCATCGAGGGCAACGACCCCCGCGAGTTCAAACAGCGCATCGACGAGGGCGAGTACGACGACCAGTTCGCGGACGAAGCCGCGGCGTAAACTTCCGGGTTCTCCGCGTTCGCTTCGAGTGACCAGCGCCGCGACCCGGATGATTTTCGGGTCCCGATCCAGTAGGGTGGGTAATGACAGCCTTCCGTACCCACGACGAGTTAGTCGACGCCGTGAGCGAGGCGACCTTCGACCGGCCGCCCGCCGTCGTCGCTAACGCACACATCACCGGCCTCGGAGTCGCGCGGGCACTCGCCGCTCACGACGTGCCCGTGATCGCCGTCGACCGCAGCGGTGATGGGGCCGCACCGCCCTCCGCCGCCGTCGCGTTCGCGGGCGAAGTGACCTATCCACTGGACGACCAGGCAGGGTTCCGCGAGGATGTCGAGGCCCTTGCCGCGGCCGCGGGAACCGATCTCGTCGCCTTCGGCTGTATGGACGAGTGGGTCCACGCCTTCGCCGACACCGACCCCGAGGGCGTTCGACTCCCCTTCGCCGACCGGGAGATCATCGACGACGTGCTCGACAAGTCCTCGCTGTACCGTCTCGCCGAGCGACTCGACGTGCCCTATCCGGAGACGGTGTTTCTCGACGACGGTACCGTCGAGGAGCGTGTCGACCGGGCGACGGACCGACTCGGACTGCCGCTGGTCGTCAAGCCGGCGTTCAAGCGGGAGTTCGAGGAGGCGGTCGGGACGAACGTCCTCGAAGTCGAGACGGCCGAGGAGTTGCGCGACATCCTGACCCGCGCCCGGGCGGCGGGCATCGAGGTGATGGCCCAGCGCAAAATCGACTCGGTGCGCGGCCAGGATCACTCCCTGGCGTCGTACGTCGGCCCCGACGGTGATGTGCTCTCGCTGGTCGGGAACGCCCGCGTGCGGAACCCGCTCGATTTCGGCACCTCCTGTCTCGTCGAGCGCGCCGAGAAGCCGGTGATCGAACAGCGCGCGCTCGACGTGCTCCGGGAGACCGACTACTACGGAATCAGCGAGGCCGAGTTCGTCTACTGTCCGGACCGGGAGGAGTATCTCCTGCTGGATATCAACACCCGGCCCTGGAAGTGGATCGGTCTGCCGGTGGCCGCGGGGGCGAACCTGCCGATGGCCGCCTACGCCAGCGTGACCGAGGCGACCTACGAGAGTCCGGGACTCACGGACACCCGGTGGGTCTACCTCCCGGATTACGTCGAACTGCTCGCGACCAACAGCGGCGTCCGTGATCGGCTCACGCCGACCGATTGGCGGGCAATTCTCTCGGGCGATATCCAGAGCTACGCCGACCTCACGACGGGCGTGTACCGCCCCTCCGATCCGGACCCGGCCTACCAGGTGCTCCAGTCGACGCTCGGCGTGACCGACTACTACTGTTCCTGCTGATTCCGGTCCGTATTTCCTCGTGGAATCCCGGAGAAGTGATATGGCCGATCACCTCCACCTCAATCTCTTCACGATGAATTCGGTCGAACACGTCACCGTCGGCTCCTGGCGGTATCCGGGAGACCAGTCCCACCGGTACCGCGACCGGGAGTACTGGACGGAGGTCGCCCGAACCGCCGAACGCGGCGGCTTCGATGCGATCTTTTTCGCCGACGTGCGGGGCATCTACGACGTGTACGACGACGACCGCGATCCGGCGGTCGAGCGGGCGGTCCAGACGCCGTCGAACGATCCCGCCTATCTCGTTCCGGCGATGGCCGAGGTGACCGACGACCTCGGATTCGCGGTCACGAAATCGACCTCCTACAACCATCCCTACCAACTCGCCCGCGAGTTCTCGACGCTCGATCACCTGACCGACGGCCGTATCGCGTTCAATATCGTCACTTCCTACCTGGAATCGGCTGCGACGAATCTCGGCCTGGACGGGCGGATCGACCACGACGAACGGTACGACCGCGCCGACGAGTTCATGGAGGTCTGCTACGCCCTCTGGGAGGACTCCTGGGAGGACGACGCCGTCCGGCGGGACCGCGCGGCCGGCCAGTTCACCGATCCGGAGAAGGTCCACGAGATCGACCACGAGGGGCAGTACTTCGACGTGCCCGGGCCACACGGGTGTGAGCCCTCGCCCCAGCGGACACCCGTGCTCTACCAGGCCGGCTCCTCGGACCGCGGTCGGGAGTTCGCCGCCCGCCACGCCGAGGCGGTCTTCGTCAGTCAGCCCAACGAGGACGCCGTTCGTGAGTACATGGCCGACCTCGAATCGCGAGCCGAAAACCACGGCAGAGACCCGGACAGTATCGTCTTCTTCCCCGGACTGGTGCCGATTGTCGGTGAGACGGAGGAGTTGGCACAGGCGAAATACGAGAGCTATCTCGACGCCATCGACGTGGAGGGCGTGCTCGCCCTGCTGTCCGGGTTCGTCGACATGGATCTCTCCGAACTCGACCCGGACCAGCGCCTCGAACACATCGAGACCGAGGCCATCCAGGGGGTCATCAACGCCTTCACGACGAACGACGACCGCGAGTGGACGGTCAGGGAAGTCGCCGAGTTCGCCGGACT
This sequence comes from Halovenus carboxidivorans, assembly GCF_009831575.1. Lineage (GTDB taxonomy): Archaea > Halobacteriota > Halobacteria > Halobacteriales > Haloarculaceae > Halovenus > Halovenus carboxidivorans. The sequence goes on from NZ_WUUT01000003.1 coordinate 198,663, forward strand.
CGGCACCACCTCGCCCGTCGTCGTCGGAACGCCCGAGGAGGTCGCCGACGAGTTCGAGTACTGGTACCGCGAGGTCGGCGTCGACGGCATCAACGTCAAGGAGGTGATCCGACCGGACACGCTGACGGACTTCGTCGATCTGGTCGTGCCGGAACTGCGCGACCGGGGCGTCCTCGCGGACCTCTCGGGCGAGACGCTCCGCGAGCGAACGACCGGCAGACGCGGTTTGCCGGAGGGCCACCCGGGCCGGTAAGAACCTTCGAGCAACGGAGCCGTCCAGACCCGTCGGGCACTCTCGACGGTTAGTTCGCGTGCGAGTCAGAGGAGCCGTCTGACGTGTGAGCGGTACTCCTCCGGGACCAGCCCTTCGAGGGCGGTCGTGTCCGTCTCGCCGTCGACGTTGACCAGATACGCCCGACCGGGCACGTCGCCGTAGACGCCCTGGAAGTCGTAGACGAAGCCGAACACCGAGATGTCGTCGGGGACGTCCTCGCTCTCTTCGAGAAACCGGATCTGCCAGTCGACGTTGTACTCGACCAACTGATCGACGAGGCCGACGTCCCGGTCCACGTCGATCCGGTCGTCGTCCAGCCCGCTCTCGATGACCGGCGCGAGCAGGTCGACCCACTTGGTGACGCCGCTCGGCGTCCCGCCGCTGGGGCCGGACCGAACGACATCGAGCGCGGCGGAGATCGCTCCGCAACCGGTGTGGCCGACGACGAGCATCACGTCGGTCCCCGCGTAGGTCACCGGATAGAGCACGCTCCCGTCGACGACCTGTTCGCCGCCGTGGCGGTCCCAGACCTGATTGCCGATGGTGCTCGGCGTGAACAGCCAGCCGGGCTCCTGCACGTCCCACATCGCCTCCTGGGAGACCCGCGAGTCCGAACAACAGACCGAGACCGCCGCCGGCTCCTGGCTGGTCTCGACGCCCTCGAAGAACGCGGCCGGCATCGAGTCAGTGTGGCTGGCGTTGCGTTCGAGCAGTTCCGCGAGCGTGGTCTCTGGCACACGGTGACGTTCCGCACAGGTGCAGTAAGTTCTATCGGAGGTGTTCGGGAACTGCTGTTCGTCGGCTACTGCCGTCCAGACCTGATACACTCTCGTCGGGATCCGAACGGGGTTCTATCGTGCTGATTGCCTGCAATTCTATCTGCTCTTAGCGCCGTGTCCATATTCTAAAACGACTATAAACGCGGTCGTTTCGTGGCCAGCGACCGAGCGACGACTGGGAGAGCCGTTACGGCTCGTGGCCCATCGTCACGTCACCGAGGCCGCTGTGACACTCCGCACACCGGTATCGCCGCACGAGTCCGTCCGCGAGTTCTTCGACCGAATCGCCCCCGCAGTCACAACTGTTGATCTGCGAGGGTGCCTGAGTTCTCGTCCACTCCATACCACCAACCCGACCCCGAGCCACTAAACAGTGTTGTGTGTATCGTTGACACCATTTCCACTGGAAGCCCGCGCGCCGCGGAATCTATCATTGATAATAATTATACTTGGGGATAGAAACCTTTTCAGCCCGACCCCGAGGAGTAAGCGCCATGAGCTACTGGTCGTCGGCGACGTCGCGGCGTTGGCTGCTGTGGGGGCTGCTCGCGGCCTCGTATCTCCTGGTCAACACGTATCGGCTGTCGACGGCGGTCGTCGCCGAGCAGTTGATGGACGCCTTCGCGATTGCTGGGGCGCAGTTGGGAACGCTACACGCCAGTTTCTTCCTGATCTACGCGGTGATGCAGATCCCGACGGGGGTGCTCGTCGACTCCGTAGGGCCGCGCCGGACGGCCGCAGTCGGCGGACTCGGAACGAACGTCGGCGCGGTCGTGTTCGCGCTCGCGCCGACGTATCCGGTGGCGTTCGCGGGCCGGTTCCTGATCGGACTCAGCGGCAGCGTGATCTTCGTCTCGATGCTGCGGTTCTGTGCGAACTGGTACACTGCGGAGGAGTTCGGCACGATGAACGGCGTGAGCTTCGCCGTCGCGGGGATGGGCGGCATCGTCGCGACGACGCCGTTCGCGCTGCTGGTCGGCGCGGCGGGCTGGCGGTCGTCGGTGATCCTCCTCGCGTCGGCCGGGTTCGGCTTCGCGGTACTCGTCTACCTGTTCGTCCGGGACTCGCCCGAGCGAGCGGGTCTCGACCCCATCGAAGGCGTCCCCGAACCGCCGCGTCCCTCCGGGGCCGAGAGCTGGGCCTTTCTGAAGCAGGTGGTCCGCGACCGCCTGACCTGGGCCGTCTTCGTGATCCTCTTCTGTGCCGGCGGAGTGAACCTCACGCTCTTCGGGCTGTGGGGGATTCCGTACATCCGGCAGGTCTACGGGACGACCGTCACCACGGCCTCGCTGTTCACGCTTCTGGGTGGCATCGGCGCGGTCGTCGGCCCGCCGTTTTTCGGCTGGCTCTCGGATCAAACCGGACTGCGAACCGAAATCGTCGTCGCCGGCGGCGTCCTCTACACGACCGTCCTCACGATCATCGCCGTCTTCGGTGACCCGCCGCTGGCGGTCGTCGGCGTCGCCTTCTTTCTGACGGGTGGGTTGCTCGGTGCGTTCGTGCTCACCTATCCGCTGATCAAGGAGCGCAACCCGGACCGCGCGAGCGGCATCGCGCTCGGGACGATCAACGGTGCTTCCTTCCTCGGTGCGGCCGTCTTCCCGTCGGCGATGGGGCTCATTCTGGACTCGTACTGGACGGGCGAACTCTCCGGCGGCGCCCGCGTCTACACGACGACGGGCTACCGGGTGGCGTTCGGACTGGCCGCCGTCGCCGCGCTGCTCGCGCTGTGTTGTGCCCTATGGCTCCACCGCCACGACGACGGGGCCGTCGCGTGAACGAGGGGGATCCAAACTGACTTGCCAGTGCCGAGTGAATGCGGGGTATGGCAGAGACACACCACGTCTACAAGCTCGCGAAGCGACCGACGGGAACGCCGACCGAAGAGGCCTTCGACTACGTCGAGGAGGAGATTCCCGAACCGGGGCCGGGCGAGGCGCTCGTCCGGACGATCTACATGTCCGTCGACCCGTACATGCGCGACCGGATGCGGGCCGGCGAATCCTACGCCGAACCGTGGGATGTCGGCGAGCCGCTGAAGTGTGCGGTCGTCGGCGAGGTCGTCGAGAGCAACGGTGCGGGCTACGAGGCCGGCGATGTCGTCACCGGCGAGATGCACTGGGCGGAGTACGCGACCGCTCCCGCGTCCGCTCTCACCCAGATCGACCCGGACCGCGGCCCGCTGTCGGCGTATCTCGGCGTGCTCGGTATGCCCGGTAACACGGCCTACTTCGGCGTCAACGAGGTCGCCAAGCCGCGGGCCGGCGAGACCTTCGTCGTCACCGGCGCGGCCGGCGCAGTCGGCTCGGTTGCGGGACAGATCGCGAAGCTCAACGGCGCGCGAGTGATCGGCTTCGCCGGCTCCGACCGGAAGGTGGAGTTCCTCGAAGACGACCTCGGCTTCGACGTTGGAATCAACTACAAGAAGGTCGACGACTACGGCGCAGCGCTCGCGGAGGCGGCCCCGGACGGCGTCGACTCGTATTTCGACAACGTCGGCGGTCCGATCACCGACGCCGTCTTCAACCAGCTCAACGTCGACGCCCGCGTCGCCGTCTGCGGTCAGATCTCGCTGTACAACGCGACGGAGGTGCCGACGGGGCCGCGAAAACTGCTCACCCTCATCCAGAGCCGCGCGACCGTCGAGGGCTTTCTGGTCAGCGACTTCAGCGAACGCTTCGACCAGTCGGCCCGCCAGCTCGGCCAGTGGGTCGCCGACGGCACGATCCAGTACCGCGAGACGGTCACCGAGGGGCTGGAGAACGCACCCGAGGCCTTCCTCGGCCTGTTCGAGGGCGACAACATCGGCAAACAGCTCGTCCAGGTCAACGAGTACGAGGGCTGACGCTCACAGCGCCCGCCGGAGCGACTCACGGTGGAACTGCACTGCCGCCTCCCGGTCGACCGGCGGATATCCCGGATTCGTGACGACCCCTCGGGAGTCGACCGCCGTGCTCGCGATGGCCGCGACGCGGTGTGCGGACTCGACCGCCGGCGGCGCTCGAACGGATTCGTAGCCGCGACGAAAGGCCGACCGAAGCGTCTCGGCGCGCTCGCGGGAGACGTACCAGTCGGCGACGAGATACTCGGCTTTTGCGTAGGACAGCGCCGGAGCGGCGGCCAGCGGCCCCTCCCAGTCGACGATTGCGGCCAGCTCCCCGTCGTCGACGAGCGCGTTGCCCGGTCGGAAGTCCCACGGGAACAGCCGCGGCGTCGACGAGTCGGCGGGCGAACCCGCCACGACGGACCGAAGCTCCGGTTTCAGCCCGTCGAACTCAGACGGCAGCCGTCCGATAGCGGCCTCGCCGTAGGTCGTGAGGTACCGCCCGCCGTCTCCGGGCGGTGTCGACCCGTTGGTCGCGAGTTCGAGTCCGCCGGCGACGACCTCCCGCTCGGCTGAATCCACTCGAAGCGTTCCGTCCGCGGCCGAGACGGGCCCCCAGCCGTCGAACTCGAAGGCCTCGTGAACCTCCGCGAGCGAGCGACCGAACCGCTCGACGATCCGTCGCCGGTCGCCGGACGCGAGTTCGGTGAACTCCTCGTGGAGGTCCGCCCCCGAGATTAGCGGCGTCACGAGCCAGCCGTCGCCGCTGTGCAGTGGCCGCGGGACGGGTACGTCGGTCCGCTCGGCGAGCGCGTCGAGCAGTCGACCCTCCGTCCGGATCGCGGCGTGATCGGCGGATCGCTGCACGACGACTGGGTCTGCGTCGACGAATCGGACGACCGTCGTCTGCTTGCGGTTGCCGCGGTCGAGCCGTTCCGTCTCCGTCACCGTCGCTCCTGGTCGAACCGTGTCGAGAATCCCGTCCAGCTCAGGTGTGTCGATCATTCGTCGAGAACCTCGTCGAGTTCTGTTAGCGAGTCGATGACATACTCCGGATGGTAGTCGCCGGCGTCATCGTCTCCGCGCAGCCACGCGACCGCCAGCCCGGCGTTCTGTGCGCCGGCGACGTCGTACCCGAGTGAATCGCCGACGTACAGCGCCTTCTCCGCAGGGACGCCGAGCGCGGACAACATCGCGTCGAACGGCTCTCTGTGGGGTTTCCGTCGCGAGAGGTCGCCCGCGTAGACGATTTCGTCGACGCGGTCGTGCAGGCCGAGCGCCCGGATCTTCGGCTCCTGGCGGCGCCGTGGCCCGTTCGTGAGCACGCCCACCCGGCCGACTGCTCGCGCCCGGTCGAGCGCGCGCTCCGCTCCCGGCAGAAACTCCACCTGGGAGTGATCGATCGTTTCGGCGAGGGCCTCTGCCAGCGCGATCGGGTCGATATCGGTCTGGCCGTACTTGGCGGCCAGCCGGGCGAATCCGGCGCCGAAGTAGCTGACTGAATCGTCCGGGTCCGGCGGGCCGTCCAGCGCCGCCCACAGCTCTTCCGGTCGGCCGAAGGGTTCGACACCGACACGCTCGAACGCTCGGTCGTACAGCGCTCCCGTATCGTGGCTGTTCCGACAGAGCGTGTTATCGAGATCAAAGACGACGGCGTCGAACCGAGACACGGGTAGACGTTGGCCGGAAGGCCCAAATCGGTTGCGGCTGTCACTCCTCGTTCGAGCCGCGCAGCATCTCCCAGAGCGCGACCAGCCCCTCCTCGCGGCTCGCACCCTTCGAGATCATCACCCCATCGAAGGTCTCTATCGTCTCGGTCGGCGGCGGAGCGAGATGATCCATGTGGTAGATGAGCCGTGTCAGCCAGCCGAGCACCGCCGTCTGTCCGACGAAGACGGCGGCGGTGACGAGCGTCCCCGGCGCGACGATGCCGACGACGAGGCCGACCCCGATGTAGGCGAAGGCGACGATCACGAGCAGCACCGTCACCGTCGCGAGGATGTCGTTGACGGCGGTCATCCGGGCGTTGTACTCGATCCACTGGGCGTAGCTGCGGAGCAGTTGCTCCCTGAAATCTCGGGTGTGCTCGCCGTACTCGGCGGCGATTGCCCGCTCGATGTCCTGGGCATCGAGGCCGCCGCGGAGGTTCGAGGAGGTGTACGTGATGCCGGCGAGCGCGGTCGAGAGGAGCAACAGTCCCACCCCGACGAGGATGAACACGTTCAGGAACGGTTCGATGGTGATCGCCGTCTGGACGAAGATCGATCCGCCGGTGACGACCAGCCCGAACAGCAACAGGTTCGCTTTCAGAATCTCGATCGCCTTGGCGTCGATCTCACGGAGGCGCTGGACCTGGTACTCGAAGGTGCGCTGTAACTCCTCGCGCGCCAACTCGAAGGTGTCCTGGCTGATTCCGGCCGGCGATGTCGAGGTCTCCGCCGGTTCGCCGTCGTCCATAGCCCCCGATTCAGGCAGTCGGGGCCTAAAACTGACGGTCCCACCGGGGGGCGACCCGACAGCTACATTCCGGCGGAACCGTACGAACCAGTTGCGAATGACGACCGGGATCGACATCGCGACCCTCGACCGCCGGAGCGAGCGATACCGGCGGTTCGTCGACCGCGCCCGCGACCTGCTCGGGACGGACCGGAGGTTTCAGCGCGCCCACGCTCAGTGGCTTCGCTCGCTCGAAGCGAGCCACGGACGGATCTTCGAGGAGGTCTCCGGCGCGGCACCCGAGCGGGAGCTGTTCGTCGAGTCGCTGTATTTCGATTTTACCGTCAGCGGGCTTCTCGAACGTCTCGAAAGCACCCTCGGGGTGACCGTCACCACTCCCGACTCGGGGGGCCGTTCGGTCGCGCTCGAACCGCTCCACGAACGGATCGTCGCCAGTAGCGGCCTCGATCCGGTCGGCGACTCGATCACGGACTCGGCGCTCCGTGCCATCGATGTCGGGACTCTCCGAACGCTGTACGAGCGGATCGTCTCTCGGGAGACGCGGCTGGCGCTCGGGGAGTACTACACCCCGCGCGGCGTCGCCGAACTCGCGGTCGACTCGCTTCAGATCGACGATCCGGCCTCGGCCACGATGCTCGATCCCGGGTGTGGCTCCGGCGTCTTTCTGTCGGTCTGTATCGACCGGAAACTCGCCGCGCTGGCCGACCGGCCGCCGGCCGAAACAGTCGAGACTGTCACCTCCTCGGTCTTCGGGATCGATCTGAACCCGGTCGCGGTCAAGACGAGCACGCTCGCGTACCTCATCGCGCTGTGTCCGGTCCTCGACGCGGAGGCCGTCGAGACCGTCGCGCCGCCGGTGTTCCACGCGGACGCGCTCGGGCTGACGGGGACATCGGCCGTCCCGGCGGAGCTTTTCGCCGGGGTCGACTACCTCCTCGGAAACCCGCCGTGGATCACGTGGGATCGACTGAGCGAGCGCGTCAAAACTCGTCTCCGCGAGCGATACGTCGACGAACTCGGGCTGTTGCCCCACGGCGGGGCGGCCGCCCGACTCGGCCACAGCAACGACGACATCTCGATCCCGTTCGTCTGGATCTGTCTCGACCGGTATCTCCGCGCGGGCGGGGCGGTGAGCGTCGTGTTGAAACGCGATCTGCTGACGGGTCCGGCCGGAGCGATTCTCCGGAAACTCCAGGTCGGTGATCGCTCGCTCTCGATGAGTCACGTCCACGATTTCGCCGGCCTCGCCCCCTTCGGCAGCCAGGTCGGGGCCGACGCCGCCCTCTACACGATGTGGGCAGACACCGACCCGTCGTTTCCGGCGGAACTGACGGCGTGGACGGGTGAGTCCGTCGATTTCTCGACGCGGGCGGCGCTCGCGGAGACCGCCGACCGGACCGAAACTACCGTCGCGCCGCTCGACCCGGACGACCCCACCTCCGCGTGGATCCGGGCGGACGCCGAACGCGGGGCGCTCGGTCCCTGCGCCCACGAGATCCGCCACGGAACCAAAGACGACGCCGAGGCGGTCTTCTCGGTCGACAGGGATCTCCTCGACCGGATCGAGCCCGATCTGGTCTACCCTTACATCAAGTCCCGCCACGTCGTGAAATACGGCCTGTTCGGTCACGAACTCCGGTTAGTTCCCGTCAAGAAGGCGAACCAGGACAACGAGGCAGAACTGCGCGAGCGGTATCCGGAGACGTATCGCTACCTCGCCGACCGCCGCGAGCAACTGACAGACCGGGCCTCATCTTGGCTCGACGACGGCCCCTTTTACAACGTCTTCGGCGTCGGCGAGTACACCTGGTCCCCCTACAAGGTCGTCTGGTGTCGACTGGGGTTCAACCCACACTTCGCGGTCGTCTCGACGGTCGAGGACCCCGACCTGGGCGAGAAACTGGTCGTTCCCGGCGACCACTACATGTTCATCGGGGCCGACGACGAGCAGGAGGCACACGCCCTCTGTGCGCTGTTGAACTCGGCGGTCTATCAGAAATCGCTGCGAGATATCGCCAGCGCGGGCAAATCGAGCCTCTCGAAGGCCGTCGTCTCCGAACTCGCGCTCCCGCGGTTCGAGGATCTGCCACACGGGGACCGACTCGCGGAGCTGTCGATGCAGGCACACGACATCGTTCCGGGGTACACGGACCGGAGCAAGCGGGCGTACAACCAGCTCACCATCGAGGAACTCCAGCCCGTTCAGGCCGAAATCGATCGACTCGTCGAGGAGAGCGTCGCCCGCGGCGGCGCGGTCGAGCGCTGAGTCGGGACCGACGGGTACACAATCCGTCGGGATCTACGGCCGCGTATGAACGTGGATGTCGAGCCGGTCGAGGACGTGCCAGTCGAGGAAGACGCCGTCCCGACCGGTATCGATGCCCCGGAGTACGTCCTCTACGGGGGGAAAGGCGGGGTCGGCAAGACGACGATGGCAGCCGCCACCGCGCTCGCGAGCGCACGCGGCGAGACGCCGACGCTCGTGGTCTCGACCGACCCGGCACACTCGCTGTCGGACACGCTCGACGCCGCCGTCCCGGACGAACCGACACGGATCCGGGATGACATCCCCCTGTTCGCCGCCGAAATCGATCCCGAGGCCGCCCTCGCGGAAAGCCCCTTCGGCGGGGAGTCGAACCCGCTGGCCGGGATGATGGGCGATGGCCCCGATCCGCTCGGCGGGTCGATGCCCGGTTCGGACGAGGCAGCGGCGATCCGGCTGCTGCTCGAGTATCTCGACGATCCGCGCTTCGACCGCGTCGTCGTCGATACCGCTCCGACGGGGCACACTCTCCGGCTGCTCGAACTGCCCGAGATGCTCGATTCGATGGTCGGGAAGATGCTCGCGCTTCGCGAGCGGATGAGCGGTATGCTCGGTGGACTGTTCGGTGACGACGACCAGGAAGCACAGGCGGGTGTCGACGACCTCCGGGAGTTCTCCGAGCGCATCGAACGGCTCCGCGACCTGCTCCGGGATCCGGCCCGGACGGACTTTCGAGTGGTAATGGTGCCCGAGGAACTGAGCGTCCGGGAGTCCGAACGGCTACTCGACCGCCTCGACGGCTTCGGTATCCCGGTCGGAACGATCGTCGTCAACCGCGTGATGCAGGACCCGACGGAGGTGGCCGATATCGATCCGGACTGGGTCGTCGCTCCCAACCACACCGACTGTTCGTTCTGTGCCCGCCGCTGGGAGGTCCAGCAGGAGGCGCTAGCTCGCTCCCAGGAGCTGTTTCGCGGACACACCGTCCGCCGCGTGCCGCTTCTCGCCGAAGAAGTGCAGGGAGAGCGTCTGTTACGCGTCGTCGCGGCCTGTCTCTCTGAGTGAAGCGACCGTCACGGCTCCAAGACGACCCGGAACCGCGCCTCGTTTTCGAGCATCCGTTCGTAGGCAGTCTCGACCTCGGTGAGCGGGTATGTCTCGATTTCCGGGGTGATGTCCCGGAGCGAACTGAACTCCAGGGTGTCCTGTGAGTCCCGGGCGTGGCCGGATGCCCACCCTTCGACCCCGCCGCGGGTCCCGACCAGTGTCTGTCCGTCGACGGCGATCGGTTCGCCGGGTACCCCGACGACGACGACGCGCCCGTCGATACCGAGTCCTCCGAGGACGGACTCGATCGCATCACTTGCGGGTGCCGTGGCGAGCACCACGTCCGCGCCGCCGAGTTCCTGGAGCCGTTCGGCGGGGTCCGTCTCGGTGGTGTCCACGAAGTGATCCGCGCCCAACTCCTTCGCTAGCTCGGCCTTGTCGGGACTTCTCGAGAGCGCGACGGTCTCGAAGCCGGCGGCGTGGGCGTACTGGATGCCGAGATGACCCAGCCCGCCGACCCCCTGCACCGCGACGAGGTCGCCCGGGTCGGCGTGGCTGTTTCGGAGCGCGTTGTAGGTGGTGACGCCGGCACACAGAAGCGGGGCGGCGTCGGCGGCGTCGAGCGCGTCCGGCACTGCAGCGGCGGCCTCGGCGGGGACGGTCGCGTACTCGGCGTAGCCGCCGTCGTACGTGAGCCCCGTCACGTCGCCGTTCTCACACTGGAGGAAGTTCCCTCGTCGACACGGTTCACAGGTGAAACAGTGGCCGCCGTGCCAGCCGACGCCGACGCGGTCGCCCGCCTCCCAGGTCGACACCCCCTCGCCGACGGCGTCGACCCGGCCGGTGATCTCGTGGCCCGGCACCCGGGGGTAGGAGACGCCGGGGTAGGTTCCCTCCTTCACGTACGCGTCGCTGCGACAGATTCCACAGGCCTCGACCGCGATGCGAACCTCGCCCGGATCGGGCTCCGGGATCTCTCGGTCGACGACCTGGAACTCGCCACCCGCTTCCTCGACCACGACTGCTTGCATCGTTTCGGACATGTTGAACGTATTCGTCCTCCAGCGAAATAATCCACACGCACGCCCTCCGTCCGCCACCGAACGATCATCGCTCGGGGTGTGTCGGGGCGTCGAAGCCGCCACGAATCAGTGGTTTAGCGATGTGGCGGCGAGCGACCGGCGGCACCTCGTACCAGCCCTCCTCGATGTCGCGGTCGAGCGGCCGTTCGACCTTCCCCGGTGCGGCCGTCGAACAGTCCCGGCAGCGATAGCCCGCGTCCGCGCCGGCCGACTCCATCGACCGCCCGCACTCCGGACAGTCCGGCGTCGCCGGCTCGGTCTCGACACGCTCGCGCAGCGCGAACTTCTCCAGTTTGAGCGTCCCGTCTGCAACCTCGCCGCAGGCGGTGATCCGATCTCCCGGGTACAGCGCCCGGACGCGGTTGCGAAACCGTTTCGTCGGCTCGAACGCCGCCGCTGAGATCCGGTCACCGCCGTCGGTAAGCGTCAGGAAGACGTGACCCCCCTCTCTCGTCTCCGGGCCGTCGGCGACCGTCGCAGTGACGCGGTACGCGCGGCCATCGCGGAGTTGGCCGACCGTCCCGCGCTGGAGGTGTGCGTCGGTCCCCTGATTCGTGACGAACACCTGCCGCGACGCGACGGGTTCGCTGTCGATCCGCTCGGCGGTTTCCCTGACCGCTGTAGGGTCGTCGCCGCGGATCCCGTGGAGGATCGGGCAGGGGGTTCGCGGGACGCAGACGGCCGTCTCTTCCTCGCGGTCGACGGTGTCCCAGACCGTCGGATAGCCCGCGTCGGCCGCCGCGACGACCGACTCGTACGCGACCGAGCGCTCGCTGCCCCACCGCTCGCGCTCGCGGTAGCTGATACACTCGTAGGTCCACCCCTCGAAGGCCGCCCACGCACCGACGGCCGCCAACGCGCCGATCCGGCCCCGACCGATCCCCCGCGTCACCGAGCGGTAGCCGGCCTCGTCGATCAGTCGCCGGGCCGTCTCGATGTCGTGATGGCTCCGGACGGCCTCGCGAGCGAACTCGGCCACGGCCCTGGGGACCGCTTCCGGATCGCAGTCGCCAACGACTGCCCCGGGATTGGTCGCGTCGTCGTCGGTCGCGGCGCGGTCGAGCAGGTCGTCGACGATTTCGAGCGCGTCCGCCGCTGGGAGGTCACAGTGGACGGCGACGGCGGCGTTCCCGCGGGTCTTGTGCTCGACGGCGGGGTTCAGCCGAACCAGAAGCGTCCGCTGGACGGCCCCGCCGGCGGCCTCGATTCGGTCGCCGAGGCGCGCCCCGAGATAGGTCGTACACATCCCCAGCGTCCGGGAGTCGGTGTCGTCGATGCCGATGACCGTCACGGCCGGGGATAGCTCCGGCGACCTGAAACGGGTTTCGGAGCCGATCACCCGCCTGGTCCGCCGGCGGAAGATTCAGCCCGGCGGCCGTTTGGTTTATATATCATTCCGTGAGAATAATTCCGTATGTATTTGCCCTCCACTCGGTCACGACGACGCGCAGACCGACCGTTGGCCGTCCCCTCCGGCGGTCGGTGACTCCTATGGCCGAACAGACAGCGCCGCGCTCGTCGGCGGTCTCGACCGGTCGGCGGCAGTTTCTCCGCGCAGCGACGGCCACCGGCCTCGCGTCCGTCGCCGGGGTCGGTGCCGCACAGGACGGGCCGACCGAGATCACGGACTGGCACGACCTCGACGCGGTCCGCGACGCCCCGGATCGGGAGTACGTCCTCGGCGCCGACCTCGGCCCGGAGACGGCCGGCTACGACGAACACGTTCGCAACCGATCAGGCGGCTGGAACCCGATCGGTGAAGAGGGCGAGGAGTTCGCCGGCACGCTCGACGGCACCGGCTACGAGATCCGCGGGCTGACGGTCGACCGGCCCGATACCGAGTACGTCGGGCTGTTCGGGGGTCTCTCCGGCACCCTCCGGAACGTCACGCTCGTCGACGTCGCGGTCACCGGCGGCGATCACGTCGGCGGGCTGGTCGGGGACAACGACGGCCAGGTCCGCGCCCCGACGGTCGACGGCGAGGTGACCGGAGCGGAGATGGTCGGCGGCGTCGCCGGGGAGAATCCGGGGCTCGTCACGGAAGCGACGTCGACTGCGGCCGTCACGGGCGAGAAATACGTCGGCGGCGTAGTCGGGTACGTCGGCGGTGACGTCCGCCAGTCGACGGCCAGCGGGGCCGTCACCGGGGGCGAGGACGTCGGCGGGCTGGTCGGCTACAACTCCATCTCCGGCCTCGCCGACCGCGGCGGCGATATCGTCGGCTCGACGGCGAGCAACGACGTCTCCGGCAACCGCCACGTCGGCGGGCTGGTCGGCCGAAATAGCGGTCTGGGAGTGGTTCGGGGATCGACGGCGACTGGCACTGTGTCCGGTGACCGCGGCCTCGGCGGCCTCGTAGGGGTGAACGACGGGGAGATCCAGAACAGTTTCTACGACATCGAGACGGTCCAGATCAACGGTGAGTCCGCGCTCACAGTCGGGGGGCTGTTCCCCGATCAGTACGAGCAGTGGCAGGCGACCGACGGCGAGCTATCGCCCGAGGAGTACGACTCCCTGACGGTCGACGGAAACGTGATCGAACTCGCCGACGCGCAGGGAGTCCGCGACGCGCTCGCGTTCGTCCACGACTCGGCGTTCGGCTGGCGGTTGACCGCCGACATCGATCTCACCGGTGAGGACGCCGGGCTGTATTTCCCGTTCGTCGCTGGCCTGTTCGACGGCAACGGCCACACGATCACACTCGATGTCGACCTGCCGGCGGTGAGCCGCGTCGGCGCAATTGGGGCGAGTCTCGACGAGATCGTCGACCTCTCAGTCGAGGGGTCGGTCACCGGTGCCGACCGGGTCGGCGGCCTCGTCGGACTGAATCAGTCCCGGGAAGTCGCCGACGTGACGACCGACGTGGACGTGACCGGCGTAGCGGCCGTCGGCGGGCTCGCCGGGGAGAACGCCGACCGCGAGGACTTCACCCGAGACGAGGACGAGCGGGGTCGCATCCTCGATTCGACGGCGAGCGGAACGGTCGAGGGCGACGAGCAGGTTGGCGGACTCGTCGGCGAGAACAGTGGAAGCGTCGTCACCTCCACGGCTGAGGTGGCGGTGACCGGCGGGCAGTCGGTCGGCGGTCTCGCCGGAACGAACTCCGGCGGGATCGAGGGGTCAACCGCCACCGGATCCGTCACCGGCGACGGCGGCATCGCCGGTCTCGTCGGTGGCTCTCCCGGAGACATCTCGAATAGTCACTACAATATCGAGGAGCTATCGCTCAACGGCGAGACCGCCCTCACGGCCGGTGGACTGTTCGCCGAGCAGTACGAGGACTGGGAGGCAAACGACAGGGAACTCGACCTCGAAGCGTACGACTCGTTGACCGTCTCCGACGATCGCGTCGAGATCGCCGACGAACGGGGCGTGCGGGACGCACTGGGCTTCATCGACGACAGGCAGTTCGACTGGCGGCTGACCGACGACATCGATCTCACCGGCGAGGCTGCCGGGCTGTACCTTCCGTATCTCGTCGGCGAGTTCGACGGCGACGGCCACACGATCAGGCTCGATGTCGACCTGCCGGCGGCGAGCCAGGTCGGTGCCATCGGATACGCCGAGGAGACCGTCGAGGGTCTCACGGTCGAGGGGTCGGTCACTGGGGCGAACGAGGTCGGCGGCCTCGTCGGCTACATGCCCGAGGGCAGTATTCTGGATTCGACGGTCGACTGCGACGTGACCGGAGAGGAGTTGGTCGGCGGCGTCGTCGGCCGTATCGGCAGCAGCCACGTCGAACGGTCGACCGCGAGCGGGGACGTGACCGGCGAGACATACGTCGGCGGCGTGGTCGGCCGGAACGGATCCGGGAAGATCCGCGCCCTGACCGTCGACGGGGCAGTAACTGCCTCGGAAGAGGTCGGCGGGATCGTCGGTCTCAACGGCGGGAGGATCCTGCGCTCGACCCTCTCGGGGCGCGTCTCCGGCGAACGGACCGTCGGCGGCGTCGCTGGCATCCACTACAGGGGAGCTATCGAGAACTCTCGGGTCCTCGGAAGCGTAAGTGGCGGGACGCGCGTCGGAGGTCTGGCCGGCACGTTCGGGACCGGACGAATCGTCACCTCGCTCGTCTCTGGTCCAATCGACGGCGAGGAGGCGGTCGGCGCGCTCGTCGGATACAACGACCGGGGATTCAACCACTTCTCGGGGACGGTGACGGACTCGTACTGGGACGCCGAAACGACCGGCCAGCAGAGCGCCCTCGGCGACGGCGTCGAGATCACCGGTACCGTTCGCGGCCTCTCGACCGACCAGATGCAGGGGGAAGACGCCGCCGAGCATATGTCGGCGCTGGATTTCGAGGGGATCTGGGCGACGACGACCGATCCGGCGGGCTATCCGACTCCGAACCAGAGGGAATCACGGGACCAGTCCGACCCGGCTGATTCGACGGACGAATCCGGGCCGGGATTCGGCCTCACCGGGGTCGTCGGGGGTCTCGGCGGCGTCGTCTACCTCCTCTCGCGTCGGGGCAACGATACCGGCTCGAACGGGGGAAGACCCGGCCAGTGAGAGCCAACCGCCGGAGTTAGTGGCGATGTTTGCCACAACTCATATAAGGGGTGGCTAATTACCTTCGGGTAGTACTATGTCCCGGTCAGCACTGGTCGGAAACGTCACAGCGATGCTCGAAGACGCTGGCTTCCTCGTCAGCGACCGCTGTGCGATCCGACCGAAGAGCTTCGATGTCGCGGCACGCCGGGGCGAAGACGTGTTGCTGGTGAAGATTCTCGGCAATATCGACGCCTTCGACGCCCGGACCGGCGCGGAGATGCGCCGGCTGGGCACCTATCTCAACGCGACGCCGATCGTGATCGGTCTGCGGACCCGCGACGAGGAACTCGATCCCGGCGTCGTCTACTTCCGTAACGGCGTTCCGGTGCTCTCCCCGGATACGGCGATGGATCTGTTCGTCGAGGAAGTTCCGCCGCTGATCTACGCCGCGCCCGGCGGCCTCTACGTCAACATCGACAGCGAAGTGCTGCAAGACGCCCGCCAGGAACGCGACTGGTCGCTCGGCCGACTCGCGAAGGAACTCGGCGTCTCCCGCCGGACCGTCTCGAAGTACGAGGACGGGATGGACGCGAGCGTCGAGGTCGCGGCCGAACTCGAAGAGCTGTTCGACGCGCCGCTGACTTCGCCGGTGTCGGTGCTCGAAGACGGCGGCGAGTCGGTCCGTGAGCCGGAGGATCCGCCGGAGGGACCGGACGTCGACAAGGAAGACGAGCCGATCGTGACGGTGCTCACCCGCGTGGGCTACGAGGTTCACCCGACCGACCGCGCCCCGTTCAAGACCGTCAGCGAGGACGAGGGCGAGCAACAGCAGATGCTCACCGGTCACTCCGAGTTCACCAAGACCGCACAGAAGCGCGCGAAGATCATGTCCTCGGTCAGCCGCGTGACCCGGACGCACTCGGTGTACGTCGTCGACCGCGCCCGCACGGAGGCGGTCGACGGTACGGCGATCATCGAGCAAGACGAGATGGAGCAGATCGAAGACCGGTCGGAACTGCGCAATCTGATCGCGGATCGGATCGAAGAAGAGCCGGCCTGACGGTGTGAAATCGGTTTCACAAAATGATTATTTTCATCCTCTCCACATTTCCCTCTGTGTTCACTGATTACCAGTACCCCTGGGCCCCACAGCACCGCACGGACGAACGCAGTGGATCGAACGCGGGGGACCGGCGATGACTGCCCGACACACTGACAGCCGCCTCCTGCGGGCCGTCGGCGCTGGCGTGTTCGCCGTCGCCGTCGTCGGCGGCGTGGCGTTCGGCTGGGATTTCAGCGGGTCGACCGGCACGATACCGGCCGCCATCGCGGTCGCTGCTGCGGCAGTTGCGACCGCCGTCGGCTATCTGAGTCGGTCCGGCTGACGCTGTCGCCGTGCTGGGACAGAAACGCCTATTGTCGCTGGTCCCCGTCTCCCGATGTGACACGCAGTGCCGACGCCGAGACGGAAATTCCCGTCTCGGATGTCCTGCCGTCGTTTACCGAGGCGTTCCCCTTCGAGCGGTTCAACCGGATGCAGTCGGAGACGCTGCCGGCGCTTCTGGACACCGACGAGAACGTCGTCGTCAGCGCCCCCACCGCGAGCGGGAAGACCGCCGTCGCGGAGGTGGCCATCTGCCGGACGCTCGATGCCGGCGGGACCGCACTGTTTCTCGCTCCCCTCCGGGCGCTCACCAACGAGAAAGAACGCGAGTGGGAGCGCTTCGAGGACCTCGGCTACTCGGTGTACGTCGTCACGGGCGAACGCGACCTGAATCCTCGCAAGGCCGAGCGCGCGGACGTGCTCGTGATGACCCCGGAGAAGGCCGACTCCGCGACCCGGAAACACGACTCCCGCCGGTACTCCTTCGTGACCGACATCGACTGCTGTATCATCGACGAGGTGCATCTGCTCGACTCCGAGCAGCGCGGGAGCGTCCTCGAGGTGACCATCTCCCGCCTTCGACGGCTCTGTGATCCCCGCGTCGTCGCGCTGTCGGCGACGATGCCCAACGTCGAGGACGTCGCGGCGTGGCTCGACGCCCCCGAGGAGTGTACCTTCTCCTTCGGCGAGGAGTACCGCCCCGTCCCGCTGGAGGCGGACGTGACCACCTACACGCACGGCGAGAACGCCTTCGCCGACAAGTACCGGCGCCTGTACCGCGCGCTGGACCGGGCGGAGCCGCACATCCGCGAGGACGGGCAGGCGCTCGTGTTCGTCGCCTCCCGCCAGGACACCGTCCAGGCCGCGAAGAAGGCCCGGGACGAACTCGTCGAGCGGGACATCCCGATGGGGGCTCGCGGCGACTACGACTTCCACACCGACGCCGAACAGTTGAGCGACGACACGCTCCGGCAGTCCGTCCTCGACGGCGTCGGCTTTCACCACGCCGGCCTCGCCCGCGAGGACAAGACCCTCGTCGAGCAGTGGTTCCGCGAGGGGAAGATTCAACTGCTCTTTTCGACCTCGACGCTGGCGTGGGGGGTCAACCTCCCGGCGCGGTGTGTCGTGATCCGCGATACGAAACACCACGACCCCCTGAAGGGGGAAGTGGAGATGAGCCCGCTTGATGTCCTGCAGATGCTCGGCCGGGCGGGGCGGCCGGGCTACGACGACAAGGGCTACGCCTGGGTGGTCTGTGACGGCGACTCGGTGCGCCGGTACCGCGAGTTGCTCTCGGAGGGCAAACGCATCGAGTCGCGGCTGGCGGACCGGACCGGTTCGGACGAACAGGTCGACGGCGAACCGCCGGCCAGCGATCTGGCGGTCCACCTCAACGCCGAAATCGCACTCGGGACTGTCCAGGATATCGACGACGCGATGGACTGGCTGGAAACCACCTTCTACTACGTCCGGGCGAAACGCGGCTCGGAGTACGTCGCCGGCGACGAGCTTCGAAACCGGGTCAGCGAGACCCTGGAGTGGCTCGTCGACCGCGGATTCGTCGAGATGGACGGCCTCTCGGTCGAGCCCACGGCACTCGGGCGGCTCACCTCGAAGTTCTACCTCGAACTCTCGACTGCGCGGCATTTCGCCACCCTCGCGGACCGGACCGATCTCACCGAACTGGAGGTGCTGACCGCCGTCGCGACGGCCGGCGAGTTCGATAGCGTCAGCGCCCGCTCGGACGAAGAAGGTGCCGTCGAGGCGGTGCTCGGCGACCGGGCGACGAGTCTCGACCCCGGGAGCCGGAAGGTGCTCGCGATCCTGAAGTCGGCGATGGACGGCACTACGCCGGCCGCGCTGCGCAGCGACGCCTGGGTGATCAGACAGAACGCCCTGCGGCTGCTCGCCTCGCTCCGGGCTATCGTCGACCGGTTCGGGACGGCAACACAGGCGAATCTCGTCTGCCGGATCGAAGCCCGGGTCGAGACCGGTGTCAGCGACGACGCGGTCGGCCTGACCGCAATCGACGGCGTGGGATCGACCCGAGCGGGAACTCTCGCCGCCGCCGGCTACGACTCTCCGGCCGCCGTCGCGGCGGCGACTCCCCCGGAACTGTCCGCCGCTGGCCTCTCCGGTGGCGTCGCCGAACAGATCGTCGACAGCGCCGCTGATCTCCCTGCCATCGCCGTCGACTGGGGGGAGTTCCCCGAGTCGATCCCACGCGGCGAGCGCGACCTGCGGGAGGTCACCGTCCGCTCGACGGCCGGCAGCGCCCGCGCGACGGTCACGGTCCGGGTCAACGGCGTCGAGATGACGGAAAAGAGCACCTACCTCGGCGAGGCCACTCTCCCCGTCGGCGTCTTCGGCGGCGACACCGACGAACTCGACTTCGAGATCCGCGTCGTCTTCCCCGAACTGCCGATCCGACCGATCACCCGCTCGCGGACGGTCCGCGTCCGACGGTAGTCCCTCACCGGCCCGATCGCTGAAACGGCCTCAGAAATCGAAGTAAAAATTCTGACGCTCTCTCGTGGCGTCTTAAAACGAATTGGATCGTCTGAACGGCGATAATTTATGTTGGAGCGGCTGAAAATGAGGTGAAATCTCTCTAGCCGTCTCCCCTTTATATTGGGGGATAGTCCGTATAGAGGAGTACAGAGAGGACCCATGTCAAGTGCATTCCCCTCCGACTCGACCGCAGGCGCGGACCGCGGCATCAGTCTCCGAACCGCAGTCAAATACCCCCTCCGAGCGCTCGGATTCTGGGCCGCAGTCGTCCTCCCGTTCGTACTGCTCTGGCTGATCGTCTCCGGCATCGCCCAGCAGTCGCCCACCATCCTGACCGGAGTCGTCAGCGCGAACGTCGCCGCCCTCGTGCTCGGCAGAGAGTACAAGCGCTGACCCGCGCCGGCGGCCGGGTGGGTCCTCTCTGCCACCCCTGTGGTTCCCGTTGACGCCCCCTCTACTCCGTTTTCGGACAACACGCGTGCGCTCCGACACGGTCTCACTCTCGTAACCGACCGGTATCACCCGGCCACTCGCCCCGTGCTGTACGGCTGGAAACCCGGTACTGCGGGCGGCCCAACCCATTGGAGATGGATGTCCATTTACCCACGCAGCTCCAACCTCTGGTATGAGCGAGACGGCGGACGAGCGGCTGTTGGTCGATGTCGACGGGACGCTCTGTCGAAATATGCCGCGGCTCTGTGAGTATCTCGAACTCGAGTACGGGCTCGACGTAACGCCAGCGGAGATCACCGACTGGAGCTACCAGTTCGAGTCGGTGGGGCTGGGCATCAGCGAGGTAATCACGGAACTGTTCGAGCGCCGCCCCGAGTGGTTTCTCGCCGACCTCGATCCGGTCTCGGGGAGCGAGGCGGCGCTGGAGACGCTGTCGGACGCCGGCTACGAGATCTGGATCGTCACCCACCGGCCATCTGACACGCACGATCTCACCCGGGAGTGGCTGGCCGAACAGGGGATGACCTACGATCACTACGTCTCCGACGTGCCGGAGAGCAAAGCCGAGGTGTCCGGGGACGTCCTGATCGACGACTACCACGGCAACGTGACCGACGCGGTCCGGGCGGGGATGACCGGACTGGCGTTCGACCGCCCGTACACCGAGCGGATCGATCACGACCGCGCGTACCGCGTTCAGACGTGGGAAGACGTACTCGACCTGTTAGTTTTCGATACCGAAGTGCCGGGCGAAGCCGGATGACATATGTGCCCGCACGCGAGAACTGGGAGTGTGAGCGGACCACTGCTGATCGTCTACTGCGGGCTTCCGGGCGTCGGGAAATCGACCGTCTCGGCGTACACCGCCGACCAGCTCTCGGCCGTTCGACTCCGGAGCGACGAGGTGCGCTACGATCTCTTCGACGAACCGGAGTACACGGCCGAGGAGATGCGCCGAACGTACGACGAACTGCTCGACCGCGCCCGCCAGCGCCTGGCGGCGGGCGAGGACGTGGTCGTCGACGGGACGTTCAAGGAGGCGGACAAGCGCGAGCAGGCCGCCGCTATCGCTGCCGAGACCGATGCGACGGTCTACTTCGTTCGCGTCACCTGTCCGCCGGACACCGTCCGGGAACGACTCGAAGCGCGGACTGACGACGCGAGCGACGCCGACCTCTCGGTCTACCAGAAACACCGCGAACAGTTCGAGGCCATCGACCGCGAGCACGTCGTCATCGACAACGGCGGTTCGCTCCCGACGACGCGCAGTCGAGTCGACCGGAAACTGTTGGGGACGATTCGGGAGTAACGCCCGACTTCCCCCGTTAGAAGCCATCTAACTCACGAGATATCCGACCTCGGCGGGCACCCCGGGTCGCGCTCGTACGCCGACTGCCCCCCTGAGTGCCGCCGAGAGACATTTATCGCCGCTGTGAGAACAACCATGTGTATGATTCGCACACTCCTGATCCTGTTCGGCCTGGTCGAAATCGTCGCCCCGAAACCGATCATCGAGGCCTGCGAGCGGATCGGTCTCGAAAACCCCGACCACGCCCAACTCCGCCCCCGGGCCGCCCTGCTAGCCAGACTCGAAGGCGCACTGTTCGTCTGGGTGCTCGTACGCGGTCGCGACCAGTCACCGCTGACGAGTCGACTCCTCGGCGCGACCGGCGCGTTAGCGGTGGTGTATCCGACGCCGCTGATCCGGTTCAGCCAGTCCTTCGCCTACGAGAACTCGAGCGACCTCGAACTCCGTCCGTGGGTGCGCCCGGCCGCGCGGTTGCTCGGGGCGCTGTATCTCGCCGTCGTCGCGCTCTCGGGTGCGTCGACAGACGAGAGCGGACCCGCGTGAACGGGCATCACGCTTTTTCGGGTCCGTCCCGTCCCGAATCGTATGAGCAGCCAGTTCAGTCTGACAGACGAACAGCAGTTGATCCGCGAGACGGTCCGGGAGTTCGGGGACAACGAGATTCGGCCGGTCGCCGCGGAGTACGAAGCCGAACAGCGGTACCCGACCGACCTGCTCTCGGCCGCGGGTGATCTCGACCTGGTCGCGCCGAACGTTCCCGAGGAGTACGGCGGTGCGGGGATGGGCCACCTCTCGGAACTGATCGTCACCGAGGAGTTGTGGCGCGCCGACCCCGGTATCGGAGGCTCGATCGCCGCCGCCCGCTTCGGCACCGAGATGCTGCTGGAGTACGGTGACGAGTGGATGTGCGAACAGTGGCTCCCGAAGATCACCGCCGGCGAGACGCCCATCGCCACCGGGATCAGCGAGGCGGCCCACGGCTCGAACGTCGCGGGGATGGAAACCCGGGCTGAACGGGATGGCGACGAGTACGTCATCAACGGCGACAAGATGTGGATCACCAACGGCACCGTCGCCGACGTGGCGATCATCATGGCGAAGACGACGCCGGAGGCCGGCCACGAGGGGATCACCGCCTTCCTGACGCCGACCGACGTCGACGGCTACGACGCCACCCGGATCACGAACAAACTCGGCATCCACGCTCAGGACACCGCCGAAATCGTCATCGACGACCTGCGAGTCCCCGCCGAGAACGTCGTCGGCGAGGTCGATCAGGGATTTTACCAGTTGATGGAGTTTTTCGCGCCCGCCCGTGCGGACGTAGCCGCCCAGTCGACCGGCGTCGCACAGGCCGCCCTCGACGCGGCCGTCGAGTACGCCCGCGAGCGCGAGCAGGGCGGTCAACCGATCGCGGAGTACCAGGCCATCCAGCACAAACTCGCGGAGATGGCGACCGCCGTGGAGGCGGCGCGGTCGATGACCTACCGGGCGGCCGCGGCGCTGGAATCCGACGATCCCTCCCGCGTGACTCGCTTCGCCAGCATGGCGAAGCTATTCGCGAGCGAACACGCCGTCGACGTGACCGACGAGGCGTTACAGGTCTTCGGCGGGGCGGGCTACGTCTCCGACCATCCGGTCGAACGGTTCTACCGCGACGCCCGCATCACGAAGATCTACGACGGCACCAGCGAGATTCAGAAAAACATCATCGCCGGCGAACTGCTGTGACCCCTCAGAATGTGATGATCTCGTAGTCGTCGTCGACCAGCGATCGGATGCTCGGGTGACCGTCGTGGTCGTCGAGAGTGACGACGCCGGCGTCGGCGACGGCGTCCTCGACGCCGAACGCTCCAGCACAGTAGTCACAGGCGGCCGCCTGATCCTGTACCGTCGCGTAGAGGTCGTGATAGTCGTGCTCCTCGTCTTCGAGTTCGGGGATCCACTGCGTCCCCGCGCCGTCGAAGATGAGTTCGACCTCGTCGCCGTCGGTTTCGGCGAACTCCCGCGCCGTTTCGAGACCGTTGACGACTCGACCCATGTTCTCGTGTCCGTCCGTGCCTGCCAGAATGACGACTGCTGCGTTTGCCATTGCGCCCGATCATACGGCACCCGTATATAACTCGGTTGGGTGGGCTGGCGTCTTCGATGCGTTCGCGACGAACGCTTATTACCGGTGGCTCATCGACACGGTTGAACACGTCGGTTCGTGCCGAGACGTCTCTGGGAAAGAACAGAACCCGGACTTACAGTTCGAGTTCCTCCGCGTTCTCCACGTCGTACCGCATCACTTCGGGTTCGCCGGCGAGTACGTCGGGGAGCATCCGCTCGAACTCGGCGAAGTGGTCGGTCTGGGTGTGCGCGCCGAGGGCTTGCTCGTCCTCGTAGCGCTCGGTGAAGCGGATCACGTTGGGGTCGTCGATGTCGGTGGAGGCGACGTACTCGATGACGCCGTCCTCCTGGCGGGTCTTCGCTTCGAGTTCCTCGATGTGTTCGATCACACGGTCTCGCTCGTCCGGGTCGATCGGAAATGTCGCGTGGACTACGATCATTACGCTCTCTTCGAGTGGTGCCTCCGCCATATAACTACGGCCGACGTGTGTGCCCTCCGGTCAGCCGGCGAGTCCGGCCGGTCAGTGCGAGTGGCCGCCGCGGCTGAACTGTCCCGAGAAGCCCCGCTGGACGACCTCCGACAGAGCGGGGTGGATGTGTACGGACTCGCGAATATCCTGTACTGTACCGGATCCGGCCGTCATCGCCACGACGACCTCCTGGATCAGCGTCGAGGCGTCGGGGCCGATGATGTGACAGCCCAGAATCTCGCCGTCGAGGTCGATGATCGCCTTCAGGAAACCGTCGGCGTGCATCGCGTCTCCGCGGGCGGTCTGGTCGAACTCGTAGGTTCGGGTGGCGTACTCGCGGCCCGCTTCCCGCAGTTCGGCTTCGGTCGCGCCGACGCCGGCGACTTCTGGTGAGGCGAACACAGCCCACGGCATCACGCTGTACTCCACCGGCGTCAGATCGTCGCGGAACAGATTGCGAACGACGGTCTGGGCCTCGTGGTTGGCGTTGTGTTTCAGCAGATACTCCCCGACGATATCGCCCAGCGCCCACACGCCCTCCGCGGTCGTCCGCAGATACTCGTCAGTCTCGATGAAGCCGCGGTCGTCGGTCTCGACGCCGGTCGCGTCGAGATTCAGCGTGTCGGAGTTCGGGCGACGCCCCGCCGCGACGAGCAGTTCGTCGCCGGTCACGCTGACGCCCTCGTCGTCGACAGTTCCAGCGTCGTCGCCGTACTCGTAGGGCTTGGCCTCGACGGTGATTTCGTCGCCGTCCTGCGAGACGGCCGTGGCGGCGTGGCCGGTGTGGACGGTGTACCGGTCGGCGTATCGCTCCGTAACGGCCTCGGCGACCTCCTCGTCGGCATCGGGAAGCAGATTCGGCCGCCGGCCGATGATCGTCACCTCGCTGCCGAAGGTGCCGAAGAAGTGGCCGAGTTCGGCGGCGATGTAGCCGCCGCCGACGATGACGAGACGCTCCGGCGGTGATTCTAGCTGGAGCGCTTCGGTGCTCGTGAGATAGTCGGTGTCCTCGATACCCTCGATGTCGGGAATCGTCGGCCGCGTACCCGCGGCGATGAGTACGGTCTCGGCCCGCATTCGTGCGCCGTCGTCTTCCCCGCCGGAAATCTCGACCGTTCGCTCGTCGATGAACCGGGCCTCGCCGTCGTAGAGGTCGTGATCCGGCGACGAGGACAGCCCCCGTCGGATCGAGTCAGAATCCGCCGAGACCTCCTCGTTGACCTCCCGGACGATCCGCGAAAAGTCCACGTCGGTCACTTCGGCGTCGATGTGATACTCCTCGGCGCGTTCGATCGTTTCGAGCACGTCGGCGTGATACAACAGGTGTTTCGAGGGGATACAGCCGCGGTTCAGGCAGGTGCCGCCGAGCGGCCCCTTCTCGACGACGGCGACCGACTGCCCCTGGTTCACCGCCGCGTTCGCCACGTCCAGCCCCGATCCCGAGCCGATCACGAGAAAGTCGTACTCGTCCATGGGGTGAACTCCGGCGGCGACGCTGAAGAAAGTCCGGCCCGGCCGTTGGGGGCACCCGTACGGTTTAACCGACAGACGCCGGAACTGTGTGTATGCGCGCTGCAGCCTTCACCGAACTGATCGGTCCGGACGGCGTCTCGATCATCGACCAACCGACACCCGAACCCGAGCGCGGAGAGGCGGTCGTCGACGTCCGCGCGTGTGCGATCAACCACCACGACCTCTGGATTCTCGACGGCGACTCAGCGATGGTCGACGGCGACAACCTCCCGTTCGTCAGCGGCCTCGATGTCGCCGGCGAGGTCCGGGCGGTCGGCGGGGACGTACGGGGCGTCGAACCGGGCGATCGGGTGCTCCTGTGCCCGAACGAGACCTGCGGGAGCTGTCGGTTCTGCCGGGAGGGGCCGGAGAACCTCTGTGAGTCCTTCTCGCTGTTCCACGGCGGCCTCGCCGAGTCCGCGGCGGTCAGCGCCGACCGACTGCTTCAGTTACCCGAATCGGTCGAGTTCACGACCGCCGCTGCGGTTCCGACCGCCTACATGACCGCCTACCACATGCTCCGCCGGGCGGAGGTGGGCCCGACGGATCTGGTCTTCGTTCCCGGCGCGACCGGCGGCGTCGGCGTCGCCTGCGTCCAGCTCGCGGACGTGCTCGGCGCCGAGACGGTCGGCACCTCCTCCTCGGCGAGCAAGCTCTCGACCGTCGAATCGCTGGGGCTCGACCACGCGATCGAGGGGACAGATCCCGAACAGATCCGCCCCGCGGTCGAGGAGATCGGGAAGCCAGACGCCGTGATGAACCACCTCGGCGGCGAGTACACCGATCTCGGACTCTCCGTACTGCGTCGCGGCGGCCGGATGGCCGTCTGTGGTCGCACTGCCGGTGGTCGATCCGAGTTCGATGTCGCGGGACTGTTCCTCGGCCACAAGCGGATCATCGGCAGTACGATGGGGACCCAGGACGACCTCAGACGGCTCGTCGATCTCGTCGCGTCGGGCGATCTCGACCCGGAGATCGACGAGACGTACCCGCTCGAAGAGACTGCGGAGGCGTTCAGGGCGATGAAAAACCGAGATAGCGTCGGGAAGCTAGTCGTGACGCCGTAGCGACGGACGCCTCTCAGGTCGCGGCGTCTGCGGCGTCGAGAACCTCGTCGTAATCGGGCTCGGTCGTCGTGTCGTCTCGAACCCACGAGTAGGTCACCTCGCCGTCGCTGCCGACGACGAAGACGGCACGCTTGGAGAACTCTCGAAGGCCGTACTCCTCCCAGTCCATCGACACGCCGAACGCGTCGATTATCTCCCGGTTCGCGTCGCTCACCAGCGCGTAGTCGAGACCGAGTTGATCCCGAAAGGCGCTCAGCGCGAACGGCGAGTCGACGCTGACGCCGTAGATTGTCGCGCCGGCGTCCTCGAACTCGGAGAGGCGCGTCTGGAACGCGTCCATCTCGTGCGAACACGTCGGCGTGAACGCCCCCGGAAAGAACGCGAGCACCAGCGGCCCGTCCGATAATCGCTCCGACAGCGCGAACGTGCCGACTTCGTCGTCGCCGTATGCGAGCGGTGCGGTGAACTCCGGGGCCGTCTCTCCTGCTGTGATCATACCCCGGTATTGCGCGGGTGACGGCAAAAGAATTTAGCAGGGTCGGCCGACGCTACCGCGTTACTCCTCGGTGAGCGAACCGAACAGTTCCTCGGCGTCTGCCGGCACGTCGAAGTCGTGGTAGTGTTCGCCTTTCTCCTCGCTGAGGATGTTGAGCGCGGCGGCGGCGCCGTCGCCGGCGGAGATGACCGCCTGCCACTCCTCGGCGCGGACCATCGCACCCGTCGCGTACGCGCCCTCGACGGAGGTCTCCATCGACACGTCGACGTCGACGGTCTCCTCGTCGGTGAACTCACAGCCGAGTTCCTCCGCGAGGTCGCGGTTGGCCCCGGTCGCGAGGACGACGTAATCGGCCTCGTGGTCGCCCTCCTCGGTCGTGACGGTGAAGCCGTCTCCGTTCGATTCGACGCCGGTCACTTCGGTTCCCTGTTCGCGCTCGACGCCGAAGTCGTCGACCTGATCGCGCAGCGTCTCGATGTACACGGAACCGTCGACCGAGCCGATTCCGGGGTAGTTGAACAGGTGTGCCTTGTGCATCCACGTGCCGTCCGTGTCGAAGACGGTCGTTTCGAGGCCGTTCTTTGCGGTGAACAGTGCAGCGCTGAGGCCGGCGGGACCACCGCCGACGATTACAACAGAACTCATACTCGAACGTTGGAGCGAGTCCGTGATAAATACCGGAGTAACACCCGTGAAACTTCCTGACGGATGCGGCGGGGACCTGCCGGTCACTCGAAGTACCCGGTCTCCGTCCCACACGCCAGACATCTCGTGATCTTCCCCTCCCGATCCGCCGCTAACTCGACGGTCGTCGGCGTTCGGTCGCCACACTCCGGACACTCCCGCAGAATCTCGACGTCACCGCCGTCCTGCGGCGCACCGACCGCCAGCAACACGGCACGCTCCGATCCGGTGTTGACCCCGCGCTGGTACTCTCCCGGACCGAACCGGATCGCCTCGCCGCCTTCGAGCACGACCTCCCCCGCTTCCGTCTCGAAGGTCATCTCCCCCTGTTGCAGATAGAAGACTTCCTCCTGGCGCTCGTGTTTGTGATAACCGTACGCAGGGCTGTCCCCGGGCGCGAGTTCGTAGTAGTTCAACGCGAGATCACTCGCGCCGAGCGCCTTCGTCAGCGGCCGCTGGTCGGTCGAAACGTCGATCCGCCGGTCGATCTCGTCGATCCGGACCTTCTCCATACCGGCCCATCGACCGACCGACCGATGAATCTACCGGCCGGCCGTGCTCCGGACCGGTCCGCTACACGCCTAACTCCTCGGCGACGTCGTGAATCGAGTCGACGACCAGCGAGGGATCGCCCGCGAACGGCTCCCACGGGCGGGATTTCCGGTTGAGCCAGACGCCCTGCATCCCGGCGTGTTCCGCCCCCACTACGTCGAAGAAGCCGGCGGTCACGTGTGCCACCTCTTCGATCGGCGTGCCGGTCCGGGCCGCGCCGTGGCGGTATATCTCGGCGGCGGGTTTGAACGTCTCGACCTCGTCGGCGCTGATCGTGTCGGTGAGCAGATCACCGATGTCGGCGTGATCGACCATCGAGGCCAGCATCTCCGGGTTCCCGTTCGAGATCACGTAGCAGTCGTATCCCCCCTCGACGAGCCGCGAGATGCCCTCACGAACGTCGTCGAAGACATCGAGTTCGTGATAGACCGCGAGGATCTCGTCGCGCTCCTCGGTGGTGATGTCCACCCCGTAGGCGTCGAGCGCGTACTGCAACGCGTCGCGGTTCATCTCGTAAAACGGCTGGTAGGCGTCGACCTGGTTGGCGATGAAGGTGTACGCCAGCGAGCGCGAGCGCCAGAGCCGCGAGACGGGTTCGGGGTCAGGCACCCGCTCGGCCAGCGCCGTCTCCGCGGCGTCGACATCGACCAGTGTGCTGTACGAGTCGAACGTGACGGTGCTCACGCGATCTGCGTCGAATCCCATGCGCTCGTTACACTGCCGATCCTGTTAAACGTCGCCCCCGCGCTCGGTACACCTCGATGGCTCTGTGACTGGCCAGCACATCACCGGGAAAGCTTCTTGTGTGATCCGACACAGTAAGACGTATGACATCCCAGTCGCATCCCGACGACGCGACTGACTCCCTCTCGGAGATGCCGCCCAGTGCGAAACTCGTCGTCAAAACGCTGGAACACGAGGGCGAACTAACCCAGCCGCAACTGGCCGAGCAGACGCTGCTCGCCGGCCGCACGGTCCGCTCCGCGCTGTCGACGCTCGAAGACGCCGACCTCGTCACCTCCCGGGGTTCGGTCGTCGACGCGCGCAAGACGCTGTACTCACTCACAGGGGAGGACTGATCCGGTAACCAGCCGCTCACCAACACTTACTACCGGTGGGGGCAGAGAACGACGTATGAGCGACCCGTTTGTCGTCGTCGGCGGCGACGCCGCCGGACTCAGCGCGGCCAGCAAGTGCAAACGCGAGGACCCAGACCGCGATGTCATCGTCTACGAAAAAAGCGAGTGGATCTCATACGCCCACTGCGGTATGCCCTACTACGTCAAGGGGGAGGTGGACTCTATCGGTGACCTGCTCTCGTTGTCGCCCGCGGAGGTCCGCGAGCGCGGCGTCGACCTCCACCGCAACCACGAGGTTGTCGAGGTCGATCCGGAGCGACAGACGGTCTCGGTGGAGGGCGCCGACGGCACGTTCGAGCAACCGTACGACGACCTCCTGATCGCCACGGGAGCGCGCGCGGTGACAGAACCCATCGACGGCACCGATCTCGACGACGTGTTCACGATGCATCACATGCACTCGGCGGCGGCGCTGCGGGCGCTTCTGACACCTCCCGAGGAGGCCGACGACGCGATGTTCGACGCGGGCTACGTCGACCTCAGCGAGCTGTCCGAGTACGTCGAGCGCGACCCGCCGGAGACGGTCGCCGTCGTCGGCGGTGGCTACGTGGGGGTCGAGATGGCCGAGGCCTTCCGCGGCCGCGACCTCGACACGCATCTCTACCAGCGCTCGGATCGGCCCGCCCCGCCCTTCGGCGAGGCGGTCGGTGACGAGATCACCGCGTATCTGGACGACGCGGGCGTCGACCTCCACCTGAACACCGAGGTCGAAGCGCTCGCGGGCGACGGCAGCGTCGAGCGGGTCGTCGCCGACGACGGGGCCGTCGAGGTCGATCTGGTCGTGGTCGGAATCGGCATCCGCCCGAACGCCGAACTCGTGGCGGAAACCGGCGTCGAACTCGGGGGCTCCGGCGCGATTGTCACCGACGAGTACGGCCGGACGGCGGTCGAGGGGATCTACGCCGCCGGTGACTGCGCGGAGAACCGCCACACGGTCACCGGCGAGAACGACTGGGTTCCGCTCGGTCTGACGGCGAACCGGGCGGGCCGCGCCATCGGACAGACGGTTGCGGGCGAGCCCGCGCCGGTGGGTGAGATCGCCGGAACGGCCGTGTTGAAAGCCTTCGACCTGGAATGCGGACGTACCGGTATCATCGACCACGACCGCGCGGAGGCGGCGGGCTTCGATCCCGTCTCGGAGACGATCACCGCCGGTTCGCGGTCGGGCTATTACCCCGGCAACGCCGAGACGACAGTGACGCTGACCGCCGACCGCGAGAGCGGCCGTCTGCTCGGCGGGACCATCGCCGGGGAGGACCGCGCGGCGATCCGGATCGACACCCTGGCGACGGCGCTGCACGAGGCCACTACCGTCGAGGAACTGGAGCGGTTCGACCTCGCGTACGCCCCGCCGTTCAGCCCGGTCTGGGACCCGATCCTCGTGGCGGCGAAAGTGCTCGACGGCACGCTCTCCGCGTGACCGCAGGTGCGTTCAGACCTCGTCGTCTCTCCGCTCCGGCCGCGGCAGCCAGACGCGGACGAATCCACCGTCCCAGTCGCCGTCGAACCGCAACTCGCCGTCCGATTTCGTCACTGCCCAGTACGCGAGCCAGAGACCGATCCCGCTCCCGTGTTCGAGGGAGGTTTCCTCGCTCTCTTCGAGTACGTCGCGCTCGTGGGGCGGGATGCCGGGGCCGTTGTCCCGGATCTCGACCAGCACGCGGTCGTCGACCGCGATACTGACCCACACCGCCGGGCTGTCGCTGGTGTTGTGCTCGAAGGCGTTCTCGACGAGGCTCTCGATCCCGAACTCCACGCCGGAGACCGCGCTCACCACCGCCCGGTCCGGGAACGAGGTGTGGACGGTGTGTTCGGGATACTCCGCCTGATACTCCGCGACGATATCCCGCACCCGCGGAACGAGATCGATCTCGTTCGGTCCCTCCGCGGCGTTGTCCATGATGGTCTCCAGCCGACGGGCCTTCTTCCCGTGGTCGACGAGTCCCTGGGACTTCTCGATGATCTTCGCCGAGGCACGCTCGATCTGCTGTGGGTCCGCTTCCGGGAGGATCTCGGCGTACCCCTGAATGACGTTCATGTCGTTCTGGAGGTTGTGCCTGAGCACGCGGTTCAGTACGCTCAGCCGCCGCTCGCGCTCCCTGATCTCCCGCTCGCGTTCTCTGAGCTGTCGTTCGCGTTCGGCCAGGCTGTCGGCCATCTCGTTGAAGCCGTCGCCGATCTGTCGCCACTCCGTGGCGGCGGTCAGTTCGAGCGTGTGCTCGAAGTTCCCGTCGGTCAACTCCCCGAACCCGTCGAGCAACCGCCTGGTCTGTCGCAGGTTCGTCCGGTACTCGTAGACGCCGAGTCCGAGCACCGAGACGATGACGACGAACAGGCTGCCGAACTGGATGGTCTGCAGGAGGGTCAGCCGGTCGAGGAGGTCGCTACGGTCGCGCTCGATTTCGACGATCCAGCCGCTCTCTTCGGAGCGTGCGCGGCTGGTGAGACTGCGCTGGAACTCCGTGGTGGGACCGGCCATGACAACCTCGCCGCTCTCGGTCGGTTGGATCACCCTGGCGGACTGGTCGGTCGTGTTCAGCGGTGCGAGCGCGCTGAACAGTTGTGCCTCCGTCTCGACGGCGGGATCGTAGACGGTGATCGCGGCCGCCAGCACCCCTGCCTGTGTCCCGTTCTGGACGACCCGAGCAGCCATGACGAGCGTGACCCGGCCGTCCGATTCGACCTCCGGGTCCGCGATGTGGCTCCCCTCGGCCAGGCTCGTCTGGAAGTACGGCTCGTCGGACTCGTCGGTTCCGACGATATCTCCGCGGGATAGCTCGCTCTGCTGGCTGATCCCCCTGATATCTCTGATCGTCCCGTTCGCATCGATAAACAGGGCGGTATCGAACGCGGTGTCGTCGATGACTGACTGGAGATACGGGCCGGAATCGGCGGTGAGATTCGCGGGCGGGACGGAGCTTCTGCTGACCAGCCGGTCCAGTTCACGGTTCAGCGACTCGTCGATCTGGTCGGCCGCCAGTTCCGCCGTCTCGTCGACATCGCGCTGCTCGCGGCTCTCGGTCTGTTGCTGGAAGAGTTCCGTCCCGCCGACGACCGTGACACCGAGGATCAGTGACACGCCGACGAGCACCAGCAGATATCGTGTCAGCAGGCGCATGTCCGAAGATCACGCTCGGCGCTCGTCGCGCCCGTCTTTCCTTCGGCGCTCATGACCGTCGCCGTGCCGCGAGCGCGGTCACGAGGACGGCGGTCACGCCGGCGAGGACGCCGAATCCGGGACCGAGCCCGTCACTGCTCGCCGTGCCGTCCCCTCCGTCGGTCCCGTTCGTCTCCGTGTCCTCTGTCTCGGCGCTCCCTCCGTCGGTGCCGCCCTCGCCGTCTGTCCCGGAGTCGCCGTCGGTCGCGGACCCGTCGCCGGGGTCGGTCTCGGTCCCGCCGGCCTCGGTCACCTCGATTTCGGTGATCCGCTGGTCGTTGACCTGCACCTCGTAGGTGCCGGGCTGGTCGAACGACCGCTCGAAGTCGAACAGCGCCTCGCCGCCTTTGGCGATGACGGACTCTTTGCTGTCGACGACCTCGCCGTTGAGCAGTAGATCCGCCACGTACGTTCCCTCGGTTCCGCCGGTGTTCTCGACGAACACGTTGATAGTGACCGTCTCCTCGACCGTCGCGACGTCGACGTTGACGTTCGAGTCGGTGATCTCGAACTCGGGGCGGGCCGCCGCCGCGGTCCACTCCGAGGCGTGATCGGCGATGGCTCGAACCTGAATCGTCTCCTCCGTCCTGTCGATCACTTCGGTCCGCTGTGGCCGCCAGCGATCCTGTGACTCGTTGAACCGATACATCGTGACGTTGCCCGGGTCCGTGTCTAACTCCTCCAGGCGGCTCCTGTTGATTCGGGTGGTGATCTCGACCCGTTCGGTCTCGTCGGGGCTGAGGTTCGTCTCGACGCTGATGTTTCCGAGTTGTGCGGCGTTCGGCGTGAAGCCAGCGTCGGTCTCCGGCGTGTCCTCGAGCGACTGGTTGCTCGTCTCGATATCGACCGTCACGTCGGTGTTCTCTGCCGGCGTGATGCCGAACTCCTCCGTCTCGAACTCGTCGTCCTCATCGGTATCGGTGTCGTCCGGGACCGCGATGTTGATCGACTCGTTTGCCCGTGCATCCTGCACCGACGCGTCGACCCGGGTGCGGTTCTCCTCGACGGTCACCTCCGCCTCGACTCTGCCGCTGGCGACCGGAACTGTCTCTCTCACCGACGGGTTCTCACCGACGAGCAGCAGCGTCGTCGTCCGAACGCCCGGCCGCTCGGGCGCGAACGTGACCGTCAGCTCTCGCTGTTCGCCGGGAGCGAGTTCGATCGGTAGCTCCGCCCCGACGCGTAACTCCCCGGGCCACTGGCGCAGTTCGGCCCGCCGCAACCGGAGCGGTTCGCCGCCCTCGTTCGCTATCGTTACGGTCCGGGTTGCCGTCTCCCCTTCGGTGATGCTCTCGAACTCGACGGATTCGGGCGTGACGGACAGCTCCGCCGGCTCGGTCTCCTCCTCGCTCTCGTTGCTCCCCGGCGTCTCGATATTGAACGGCGCTCTGATGCTGTTTTCGCCGGGTTCGGTCGCCGGGAGGCCGAGTCGCTCGTCGATCACCTCCGTCCCGGTCTCGTTGACAGTGAACGTGTCGTCGGCGACGACCGCTCGCCCGCCGTCTTCGGTGAGATCCGTCTCGCTGCGCTCGCTTTCGGCGACGAGCCTGAACCGGAACTGATCGCCGGTCAACCCGACCGAGACGAGCAGTTCCCCTTCGAGGGTGAACCTGTCGTTTTCGGGGTCGTACTCACCTTCGAGGCCGTTCGGTGCCGTTATTTCGGCGCCGATGCTCCCGCCGACACCGCTGAAGTCGACATCGGTCGATTCCCAGGTGCCGTCGCTGGCCTCGCCCTCGATGACGATATCGCCCGGTTCGATGTCGATTGTCTGGCCGTCGTCGCCGCCGATCCGAAGCTCTCCGCTTCCGCTCGTCGCGTTGAACTCGGTTGTCCCGTCCTGCTGCGCGGCGGTAGCCTGCGTAGCCTCTGCCGTCGCTACCGGAACCGTTGCCAGCAGACCGACGACGAGCACCGCCGCTGCCGCCGCCCACCAGAACCGCCCCAGGTCGCTCGTGCGCTTTCCCGCTGCCCCGGCGACGCGGCCGTCGTCGCCGGGCACTGGCTGGCCGCTTGTTTGCCGTGTGCTCCCCATTATCCGTGTCTCTGTACTATTTTTGTGCCAACACTTAGTTACTTCGTCGACTTTCCCAAGATATACTGATCGTCTACATTCGGCGCTACCCCCGTTCCGGTCTGAGAGTGGCCACCGGGCTATGCTCCGCCGGCCTCGCCTCCCGCACGGATCTACACAACGTGCTGTAGCGGCCGCCGAGGTTTATTACAGATCCCGCGACCAGCCACCCTGTGTCCGAAACCGCTCACATCGCCACTGGCCGCTCTACGACCGTCTTCGAGGGATCGAGAGCGCAGAAGCGCCACGGCGACATGGTCGTCCCCGTCAAGCCCGACAGCACTAGCTAACTACTAGTGGGTCGGATCTAGACGCCCGGAGCAAATACTTAGGTACTACCACGTGTAGTACTACATATGAGCACGGAGAACGATGTCGACGGGGAGACGACTCGTATCACGCGGAAAGGACAGGTCACCATTCCGAAGAAGTTGCGTGAGGAGTTCGGTCTCGAGGAAGGGGACGAACTGCTTTGGCAAAAAACTGAGGAGGGTATCAAGGTCAGGAAGACGACTCGTTCGGCCGGGCGCGGGATGCTCGTCGACGATGACGTCTCGGCGGAGAAACGAGAAGAGATGGCCGAGGAGATGGAGGCGGAAATACGTTCGAACAGGGAGACGGAGTGGACGCCCGAATGACGCGGTACACTGTCGACGGCGTGGCGATGGCTCGCTATCTCGTCGACCGACTGCCGCCAGCCGCAGACGATGTCTTCCGACGGGCCGAAAAGGGAGTGGATGTGATCGAAGCGCCGACTGTGACTGTGAGCGAGGCGATCTGGACGGCAGTCAACAAGGGAGCGATTGCGGATGTCGAAGTCGACACGACACCGAACGCGGTACTGCGAGGACTCGTAAACGACGGGCCGGTACAGATTGCGCCGACTGACGAACACGATTTGGCAGTCTACGGGAGTCTCATCGACCACCACACGCTCCACGACGCGCTGGTTATTGCGAACCACCGCGTGCGGGGAACGGAAGCAATTGTCACGAGTGACGAAGGATTCGCTGCTGAGGAAACGATCTGGAAATAGAGCTAACCATTTATATCCAATCACGGAACCACACCCCCCATGCCCGAACAGGCCCACGTCATCGCTGGCCGCTGTACGACTATCTTCGAGGGAACGCGCGAACAGGAGCAACACGGCGATGTGCTCGTGCTCGTCAAGCCCGACAACACCGTCTTGGTCCACGACGCCGACGGCTACCAACCGGTCGCGTGGCTCACCAGACCCGATTCTGTCACCGTGACGGGCGACACCGTCGCCGCTCGTGACGGCGACCAGTCGCTCACCGTTACCGTCCACGACGCCCACAGTCACGGCCAACACGACGTGGGCGACGCGGGCCTGCCGGTCGGTCACTGTCCCGACTGCGACGACACACTGCTCCGGTCCGACGGTACCATCTCCTGTCTCGACTGCGAATCCGCCTACCCGATCCCTCGGGATGCCACCGTCCTCGACGAGCAGTGTACCGACTGCGGTCTCCCACAGGTCCAGGTACAACGCGGCTGTTCGCTGGTCTGCTGTCCCGACTGCGATTCGCTGACCGACCGTGTTCGCCGGGCGTTCGACCGCCGGTGGGACTGCCCGGATTGTGAGGGGTCGCTGCGCGTGCTCTACCGCGGCGGGATACTGCTCGGATGCGATCGCTATCCCGACTGCGAGGTCGTGTACTCGTTCCCGACCGGGACACACGACGGGACCTGCGACTGCGGACTCCCCGCGTTCGAGACGCCGACCGGTCGCCGCTGTCTCGACAGCGACTGCCGCGCCGGGGCTACAGACTGACTCCCACGACAGGATCTCAGTCCCGATCCCGGACCGTGAACACGGGCACGTCTGCCGTCCGGACGACCTTCTCCGTGACGCTCCCGAGGAGATACCGGTCGATCCCGCTTCGCCCTCGCGTCCCCATGACGATCATATCCGTCTCGTCGGCGTACTCCAGGATCCTCTTGTGCGGATCTCCCTCCTCGACGTGTGTCTCGGTCACGACGGCGGCGTCGCTGGCCGCCGACTCGATCTCCTCGACCACCGCTCGCCCGCTCTCTCGGAGATCGTCGACCGAGCGCGAACCCGTCGCCCCCAGGTCCTGATAGTTCGTGTTCGCGACAAACAGCACGTGTAACGTCGAATCGAAGGCCTCGGCCTGATTTATGGCGTGCTCGAAGGCGGACTCGGCGGCCTCGCTCCCGTCGGTCGGAAACAGGATGTCGTCGTACATAGGGATCTGGATCCGCCACGGACACTAAAATCTGTCCACTATTACAGAATTTACGGAAACAATTGTATTGGTGTGAGTGGAATAGTTGTGTAATCGGACGGTATGGGTGTCACGGCGGTATCCACCACCTCTATGCCCGTCGGCCGCAAACTTCGGGTATGCGAATCGAATTCGACCGCGACACCTGCATCGGGATGTTCCAGTGCACCGCGGAGTGGGAGGCGTTCGAGCGCGACGAGGACGACGGCAAGGCGGACTTGGCAGACAGCGAGGAGGCGAGCGAGGATCTCTTCGTCCGAGAGGTGCCCGATGGTGAGGAACTGGACGCGAAATTCGCCGCCCGGAGCTGTCCGGTCGACGCGATCGCCGTCTACGACGACGACGGCGAGCAGATCGTCTGATTACTCGAACTCGCCTTCGCGCACGTCGCGCTCGGGCCGGGAAGCCATCGTGATCCGGTTGCGCGGGAAGAAATGCGCGAGGTCGGTCGTCGTCACGATGCCGACCGGCTCGCCGTCTTCGGTCACCGGGAGCTTCTTGACGGCGTTGTGGCCCATCCGCTCGCCGGCGACGTAGACGGGTTCGTTCGGCCGGACCGTCACCACGGGATCCGTCATGATCTCCTCGACGGCCGTCGAGTCGAGGTCGAGTCCCTCACTGACTGCTCCGACGACGTCGGTCTCCGTAACGATCCCCTCGATAATCTCGTCGCCGACGACCAGCGAACCGATGCTCTTCTCCCGAAGCACCTGTGCGGCCTCGGTGATCGTCGTGTCGCTGGTGACTGTCGCGACGGGTGAACTCATGATCTCCTCGACCGGAGTCTCTTTCTCCGACATAGCTGACCTTTCGGCGCGATCCATCTTTAATTCCGGTGCCCCTCCTCGACCCCGGCCCGAGATCAGACCCGGACCACGACCACCGGGCGGTCGGCCGCGGCGAGCAGCTCCCGGACGGTCGATCCGGGCGGGTCGCCGGCGGTCTCGGGATCGCCGCGGTTGGCGCCGACGACGATCTCGTCGACATCGTACTCCTCGGCGGCGTCTCTGAGGACAGCGCTAACAGAGGTGCCGTCCCCGTTCTGCTCTATGATTTCGACGGTTGGCTCGACGAGTCGCGTCCGCGCGACGTTTCCGGCGTCGCCCGCGTCCCGTTCGGAGACCGGTCCCTCCGGTACCGCGCAGATGAGGACGGTATCACCGGTGTCGAGGCGCGGGCCGAGATAATCGCAGGCCGCCGCCGTCGTGTGTACCGAGTCCGTCCCGACGAGGACTGTCGTCATAGCTCGGGATCAGGCGGCCGCGACAATATAGCTGCGGTCCGCACCGGCGTAACGTCGATGAACGCGCGGTCCTGACACCCGACGATGAGCGATCCCGTCCGCGGCGACGTGCCCGAGGTCGAAGACGGCCCGGAGTACGACCTGAACTTCCGGGCGAACCCCGAGCGATACCGCTACACCAGCGACGAGCGCGGCGCGTTCAAGATCGAACCGTACAAGAGTGAACTGTTCCCCGAGTGGACGATCAGCGACCTCGACAGCGCGAACTCCGGCGCGGAGGCGATCTACGACCGCTACTGCGAGTACCGCGAGGCCGAGGATTTCGTCGGGATGGACATGGCCCGGAAGTATCTCCAGATGGGCTGGACCCGAGCGATGCGGTACGCGAAGTATCCGGGCGGACGGAAGTACGAAGACGACGACGGCGACCGCGTCGAACGCGACCCCCAGCGGTGGTACGACGAGGAGAAACGCGAGATCGCGCTCATCTACAAGGAGTATCTCGACAGCGTCCGCGAGGACGACGCCTACGGGCGGGCGAAAACTCACCTGCGCCGCGAGGAGTGAGTCAGTCGACGATGCCGTATCCGCGCCGGAACAGCCAGACGTCGAGCGCGATCACGAACGCCGTGAAGCCGCTCAGCACCGCAAGCGCCATCGTCGGCCCCACGTCGGAGTACCCGAGGAAGCCGTACCGAACGCCGTTGACCATGTAGACCATCGGGTTCGTCAGCGAGAGCGCCCGATAGATCGTCGGCAACACGTCGAGCGAGTAGAAGACCCCGCCGAAGAAGACCAGCGGCCGGACGATGAACTGGTTCATCACCGTCAGGTAGTCGAAATCCCGCGCCCACAGGCCGCCGATGATGCCGAGGCCGGCAAACAGCGTCGAGATGACGAGCATGAAGGCGACGAGATACAGCGGCTCCGCGATCGCAATCGAGCGGTCAGTCACCGTCACGAAGACCAGTCCGATCGCCGCGATGATCGACCCGACCAGCACGCCCCGGATCGCGGAGGCGATGACGTAGGCCGCGACGAACATCCAGTTCGACAGCGGCGAGATGATGACCGTCTCGATGTACTCGTTCCAGCGGCCGTGAAAGATCGAAAACGAGGCGTTCTCGAAGGCGTTCGAGATCGTACCGAGCACGATCAGCCCCGGCAGCAGGAAGACGATGTAATCGAAGCCGGCGATCTGATCGATCCGGCCCCCGAGGATGACGCCGAACACCGCGAAGTACAGCACGTTCGTGATCATCGGCGGGAGGAAGGTGTTTCGCGGGCGACGGATAAAGCGGAGCACTTCCCGGCGGAGCAGGGCCCGGAACCCGGTCAGCCCCCCCGCTCGATCGCCGGTCTCGGCGGCCGTCGTCGCCTCGGTCCCGAGCAGTTCGATCCCGTCAGCCCGGCCGGTCCCGCCGTCTGTCCGCGTCGAATCGCCAGCACTGTCCGTCTCGTGGTCGCTCATGCCTGTCCCTCCGCGGTCCGTGTCATGTCGACGAAGACCTCTTCGAGCGATGCCCGACGGATGTCGAGATCCGTCACCGTGTACCCCTCCGCTTCCAGTTCTCGAAGCACGTCCGGAACGAGCCCGCTGCCACCGCGTGCGGTCACCAGCAGGCGGTCGCCGTCCATGCGTGCGGAGACGACCCCGTCCCGGTCGATCTGTGGCGCGGTCGCCGGCGGATCGCCGAGTCCGATATCCAGCGTGTCGGTGCCGCGCTGGGTGAGTTCGTCCGGCGTCGCCACCTCGACTTTCCGCCCCTGGTCGAGAATCGCGACCCGGTCACAGAGCCGTTCGGCCTCCTCGATGTAGTGGGTCGTGAGCAGGATGGTCGTCCCGGCGGCGTTCATCTTCTCGATGATCTCCCAGAGGTCGTGCCGGAGTTGCACGTCGACTCCGGCTGTCGGCTCGTCGAGGATGAGCAGTTCCGGCCCGGAGACCAGCGCACGGGCGAGCATGAACCGGCGTTTCATCCCGCCGGATAGCTGGTGGAACCGAGCGTCGGCCTTGTCGGCGATGTCGACCATCTCAAGCGCCTCGCGAGCCCGCTCCCGTGCGGTCGCGCGGTCGAAGCCGTGATAGCCGGCCTTGTGTTCGAGCACCTCCTGAATCGGGAAAAAGCGGTCGACGTTGTACTCCTGTGGCGCCAGCCCGATCCGGTCCCGGACCTCGCGGTAGTCCTCGACCACGTCGTAGCCGAACACAGATGCTTCGCCGCCGCTCGCGCGGACCAGCCCGACCAGCACGTTGATGAAGGTGGTCTTGCCAGCGCCGTTCGGCCCGAGCAGACCGAAGAACTCGCCTTCCTCGACCGACAGCGAGAGGCCATCCAGCGCCTGCACGTCGCCGTACGACTTCTCTAATCCCCGTACGTCGATGGCCGCAGTCATTACCCGAAAGGAGACGGTTCGTGCGGTTAAGGGCGTTGCACTGGGCCGAAAATGGTCGGTCGTGCGAACGGTTACTCGGCGTCGCCGGTCAGAATCTCGACGTCGCCCTCGCGCTCGTCGTTCAGGAACTCGGGGTCACCCCCGCGAGACTGGATATCGACGGCCGCGCCCACCGCACTCGCGTACGCATCGTCGATTGTCTCGGCGGCGTCACTGTCGTCGAGATCCAACAGCTCCCGGGCAATCGCGTCCTTCGTTTCCATCTGTGAGTGACACAGGGGCTGCATGGTCTCTCGTTCGGCTTCCAGACCCCTATTGGTTGCGCCGCTCACTCCAGCAGGGTCTCCCCGGTCATCTCCGCGGGTTTCTCGACGCCGAGCAGGCGAAGGATCGTCGGCGCGAGGTCGGCGAGGGTGCCGTCGCCCCGGATCTGCTCGCCGCCGTCGGTGCCGTCTGGGGCCCGGTAGAACACGGGGACGGGGTTGGTGGTGTGTGCGGTGTGGGGTTCCTCCGCCGTGCCCATCTCGTCGGCGTTGCCGTGGTCGGCCGTGACGAGGGCGTGAGCGCCCGCCTCGGAGACGGCGTCGAGCAACCGCGAGAGATTCGCGTCGACGGCCTCAACCGCGGCGACGGCGGCCTCGAAGTCGCCGGTGTGGCCGACCATATCCGGGTTAGCGTAGTTGAGCACGACCACGTCCGGGTCCTCGGTCTCGATGTACGAGACGGCCTGATCGGTCACCGCCTCGGCGCTCATCTCCGGTTGTTGATCGTACGTAGCCACGTCGGGGCTGGGAACGATCTCCCGGAGTTCGCCGTCGAACTCGACCTCCCGGCCGCCGTTGAGGAAGTAGGTGACGTGGGGGTACTTCTCGGTTTCCGCGATCCGGAGTTGTGTGAGACCGTGCTCGGCAAGCACCGCGCCGAGGGTGTTCTCGGGGCGGGTCGGCGGGAAAGCGACGGGGAGATCGAACGTCTCGTCGTACTGGGTCATCGTCACCAGTTCGATCTCCGGCGGCGTCGTCTCGAAGGGCCACTCGGGGTCGATATCGGCGAGCATCCGCGTCAACTGCCGCGCGCGGTCCGACCGGAAGTTGACGAAGACGGCGGCGTCGCCGTCACTCAGCGCCGGGCCGCCGTCGATCAGCGTCGGTTCGATGAACTCGTCTGTCGTTTCGCGGTCGTACGACTCGGTCGCCGCGGCGGGCGCGGACGCGGCGCTGTACTCGGCCTCCCGAGAGACGATAGCGTCGTAGGCCCGCTTCGTGCGCTCCCAGTTCTCGTCGCGATCCATCGCGTAGTACCGCCCGGAGACGGTGGCGACGTGGCCGGTCCCCTGTTCTGCGGCGTGTGCCTCGAGCGTTTCGAGATAGCCCTTCCCGGATTTCGGGGCGGTATCGCGGCCGTCGGTGAACGCGTGGGTGACGGCCTCGACCCCCCGGTCGGCGGCGAGTTCGATCAGCGCGTGGAGGTGTGACTGGTAGGAGTGGACGCCGCCGTCGCTGACGAGTCCGAGCAGGTGGAGCCGACCGCCGGACTGCTCGACGTGATCGAGCGCGCCGGCAATCGCGTCGTTGTCGTCCAGCGGCGGGTCCGCGGGCTCGTCGAACGCGGTCTCCTCGCCGCGCCAGCGGTCGATTGCGTCGGTGATCCGGGCCGACTCCTGGACGAGCACCCGGCCCGCGCCGATGTTGAGGTGGCCGACCTCGCTGTTGCCCATCTGTCCCTCGGGGAGACCGACCCGACGGCCGGAGGTTTCGAGCGTTCCGCTCGCGGCCCGCTCGCCCAGTCGGTCGACGGTCGGCGTCTCCGCCGCGGCGACGGCGTCGCGGGCCTGCTCGTCCGGGTTCAGCCCCCAGCCGTCGAGAATCACGAGTCCAACCTTCATACAGGTCGCTCGGGACGGCCGCCTACGACGTTTTCGGAACGCGTCCGTCCCGTTCGCGGGGCTGCCTGTCGGACTGAACACCGGAGTTATGTACTCGCGGTGAGTGGACTCGCATATGTCATCGCAACTGCTCTCCGAGGACTTCGCAGAGAACATCGTCACGACCGCACGGACGGCGACGGGCGATAGCCTCCGCTCTGTGACCTACTTCACCCGCTCGGATTTCGATCAGTTGTATCTGCGCGATGATCTCGAACAGGACGCCGATCTGAACACCTTCGTCGGCCACGAGTGGCGCGGCTACCGCGAGA
This sequence comes from Halovenus carboxidivorans, assembly GCF_009831575.1. Taxonomy (GTDB): domain Archaea; phylum Halobacteriota; class Halobacteria; order Halobacteriales; family Haloarculaceae; genus Halovenus; species Halovenus carboxidivorans. Next base: position 240,915 of record NZ_WUUT01000003.1, read on the forward strand.
CCCAGAACGCCTACCAGGAATCCGAACTCGGCCAGTGCAAGTTCACCGTCCGTTCCTTCGAGAACGGCTACCTGCTCAGAGTCGCCGAGGACCGCCGGGGCGTCTTGATAACCACCGACGGTCTCTCGATGCAGAGCTACGAGGAGATTGCGGAGGCACTGAAACGGATGCTGCAGGACGCCGACGACGAAGAGGCGTAACCGCACTCCCCGACCGGCGTTTTGGCGCTTCTGAAGGCAGACCTGCGTCGACGTTCGCGTACTCGGTTCGTCCCGCCCGCACGCGCTGACTCCTTCGACCGTTCCACCCAGATGCCAAGAGGTTTACTGACACTCTCCGTAGGAGTAGATAGTGGCACAGCCCCTCCGATTCCGGTACTCGCCTCACGCCTGGAGCGACTCGCAGGTCCGTTCCGAGATCCTGCAGCCGCTCCGCTCGAACATCGGCGCGCGGTCGGTCTCGCCGCGGTTCGACATCAACGGGCCGTGGGAGACATATCGCTTCGAGATGGACAACGGCGACCTCGCGCTGTTCGCGACCGACGAGGAGGCGTACTGGATGGGTAACACCGAGACGCCGCAATCGCTGTGGCGGACTGACAAGATCGACTGGGAGGCCGCTCCCTATCCGGTCGCGCGGTGGGCACAGCGCGAACTGCTGGATACGCTGCACGAGCGGGACCCGTGGCTCGAATCCTACCCGTATCTCTCCTGGTTTTTCCTCCCGGTTTTCATGTCGAAAGACGGGCGCGGGTCGACCCAGGGGTTCTTCCGAAAGCACGCCGCCGGGTTTCCCGAGACGGGATGGCGAGAGGCGCTGGCGTTTTTCGAGGAGTTTCTCTCGACGGGCGTCCTCGACGAGTACCGCTATCTGATGGCGGGCAAACTCGGCACCAGCCCGGAGGTCGATCACACTCGGATGGCCGCGGCGATGGCCGAGTTCATCGCCGCGAAACTGCTGACGGAGGCGGGCTACGAGATCACCCCCGAGATCGAGGTGACGACCGGGCACTCGCTGGATTTCCGGGCGACGGACGAGACGACGAACGTGCTCGTCGAGGTGACCCGACCGGTCAGCCCCGAGGACCGGCAGGCGGCGGCCGTCGCGGCGGTCCGCGAGACGGCCGCGACGAAAACCAGCGGCCAACTCGCGGAACACGGCGGCGGCGCCGTCCTGTTCGTCGACTGCTCGAACTTCCGTCGGGTACAGTGGGAACGCGTCCGAGAGGAACAACCCTCTGTCGGCCACCGCCCGGCGGTCGTCTACCGTGCCCGCCCCTCCGGACACGTCGAGGGATACGCCGAGGGGCGGCTTCCGCTCGAACTCGACGACGCGATGGAGTTCCGCTGAGAGAGAGCGAGCGAAACCATCTTGGGCTCGCTGTCGCATTCGTATGACAGATGGTCTCCGCGATAGCCGCGTTGCTCTGGGTGATGATCGCCAGCGGCGGGGCGCTCTGTGCGCTCGGCTACGCCAGCGTCCGGTGGTGGGACGAACCGGGATCGACCCTGTTTGGCCTGTACGTCGGCCTGTGGGGTGCGCTGCCGATCATCGACAGCGGGGCCAACGCGCTGTTCGGCGTGGCGGGCCTCTCGGGGCTGCTGTGGGTCGTGACGGTCGTCCCGTGGTTCCTGTTCACCCTGCAGTACACGGGCCGGCAGTTCGGCCGGCGTAGCTGGGCGGCCCTGCTCGTCCCCGCGGTCGGGATCGGGCCGTGGCTCTGGTCGCTATCGGTCGCGTCGCCTGTCCCGGCCTTCGAGGCCGTCGGCATCCTCGTCTTCGTCTACTACGCCGCGGTGGCGACCGTCGGCGCGTTGCTCGTGCTCCAGGCGGCCAACAGGTACGGACATCTCTCGCTGTCACAGGGGGCGCTGCTGGCCCTGGTCGGCGTGATCCCGACCGTGACGATGAACACCTTCGGCGTCCTGGCCCGGCAGTTCGGCGACGCGGTCCTCTTTTCGATCTACGCCGGCGGCCTGCTCAGTAGCTGTCTCGCCGCGGGACTCGCGCTGTTCTGGGACGACGTCTTCGACTCGACGCCGGCGGCGGGGACGGTCGGCGAGCGGGCGGTCATCCGCGAGACTGACGACCTCGTCCTCATCACCGACGACGAGGGCGACCTGGTCGTCCACAACGAGGCCGCAGCGTCGGTCCTGCCGGCGATCGACGCGGCGGCGGTCGGACGCCCCGTCGAGAACGCACTCGGTATCGCCGTCGAGGAACTGGCGGCGGCCGAGACCGTCGAACTGCAGACGACAGCGGGCCGTCGCCAGTTCGACCCGCAGGTGACGGGCCTGACCGACCAGCACGACCGCCGGATCGGATCGATGCTCAGCCTGCGCGATATCACCGACCGGGAGATCCGCCGCCAGCGACTCGCGGTCCTGAACCGCATCGTCCGCCACAACCTCCGCAACCAGGCGAGTGTCATCAAGGCGAACACCGAGGCAGTCGCGGACGAACTGACCGAGGACCGACTCCTCGACCGACTCGACACCGCGGCCGACTCCGTGGACTCGCTGACCGCGCTCAGCCGCAAGGCCAAGACGGTCGAGGCGGTGCTCAGCGAGGGCGGCGAGACGACGGCCGTCGAACTCCGGGCGCTGCTCGCGGACATCGTCGCCGACAGCGCCCGGCGGTGGCCGGAGGCGACGGTCACCGTCGAGGAGTGTCCGGAGGGGGTCGTCGAGACCGACCGCCGGGCGCTGGAGTTCGTGCTCGCGAATCTCGTCGAGAACGCCGTCGAACACGCCGATACCGACTCCCCGACCGTCGAGTTGCGCGCCGAGATCGACCCCGAAGCGTCGTATCCGGTCGAGATCACTGTCGCTGACGACGGTCCCGGGATTCCCGATCAAGAGGTCGATGTCCTCGAAGCGGGGACGGAAACACAGCTCAAACACGGGACCGGGATCGGTCTCTGGGTGACGAACTGGACGGTCAGGGAACTCGGCGGCGAACTCTCCTTTCCCCGGCGTGGACCGGACGGGAGTACGGTCGCGGTTCGGTTGCCGGACCGGCCGACTTCGACGACGGCGCAGGCGGGTTCGGAGGCGTGATTCGCGGTCCGGCGACCACCTAAAAAACCGCCGTAAGCGCAGTCCGCGGAATTATGTACCGGCTCGAACAAAGCCCGGGTATGCGAGACGTATATCTCGTCGGGGCAGGACAGACCCCGTTCGGCTCGTTCCCCGAACGGAGCTACCGCGACCTGTTCGCGGAAGCGTACCAGAACGCACGGGAGAGCGTCGACAGCCCGCCGGACCCGGAGGAGATCGACGAGGCAGTCGTCGGTTCGCTGGGCGTCGGCGGCCGGCAACTCGGCCTGTCGGGACCGGCAGTCACCGAACACGTCGGCCTGCACAACGTCACCTGCTCGCGGATCGAAAACGCCTGTGCGGCGGGCGGGTTCGCCGTTCGACAGGCGATTCAGGCGGTCAAAAGCGGCATGGCCGATGTCGTCCTCGCGGGCGGCTACGAGGTGATGACCGACATGTCCAGCGACGCGACGAAGTACTGGCTCGGCGTCAGCGGGGAAACCGAGTGGGAACGACTCACCGGCACCACCTTCGCGGGCGTGTACGCACAGATGGCCAGCGCCTACCTCGACCAGTACGAGGCGACGACGGAGGATCTCTCCCGCGTCGCGGTGAAAAACCACGGCAACGGCGCGAAGAACCCGAAGGCCCACCTCGGGTTCTCCTGCTCGCTCGAGGACGCGGTCAACGCGCCCGACGTGGCCGCGCCGCTGAACCTCTATCACTGCTGTCCGACCTCCGACGGCGCGGCGGCGGCGCTGTTCGTCAGCGAGGATGTCGTCGACCAGTACAGCGACGAACGAATCCGCGTCGCCGGCTCCGGCGGCGCGAGCGACCACGTCGGCCTCGCCGAGCGGGACAGCTACACCTCGCTGTCGGCGACGAAAGCCGCCGCCGAGTCCGCCTACGAGGGGGCGGCGGTCGGTCCCGACGACCTGGATTTCGCCGAGGTACACGACTGTTTCGCAATCGCCGAGCTGGTCGCCTACGAGGATCTCGGCTTCTGTGAGGAGGGGCAGGCCCACACGCTGCTCCGGGAGGGGCGAACCGACCCGGACGGCGATCTGCCGGTCAACACCTCCGGCGGACTGAAATCGAAGGGCCATCCCATCGGCGCGACCGGGACCGGCCAGGTCGTCGAGGTGTTCGACCAACTCACCGGCAACGCCGGCGAGCGACAACTGGACGATCCGACGCTCGGGTTGACCCACAACGTCGGCGGGAGCGGCGGGGCGACAGCGATCCACATCTTCGAGCAGGAGGTGGCGCGATGACGGGCATCGACCAGATCGGGACCTACGTCCCGCGGTACGCGCTGGCCGCCGAGGCCGTCGAGGAGGCCTGGGGACAGTTCCACGGCGCGGGGATCGAACACACGGCCGTCCCCGGCGGCGACGAGGACACGCTGACGATGGCCTACGAGGCCGCGACGAACGCCATCGAGGCTGGCGACCTCGACCACACCGCGTTCGAGAGCCTGCTCGTTGCGACGACGACCCCGCCGCTGGAGGAGGAACCGATGGGCGCTCGGCTCCGGAGCACGCTCGGTCTCGACGACTCGATCCGGACGCGACAGCTCACCGGGAGCACGCGTGCGGGTGTCGAGGCGCTCGTGACCGCCGCGGAACGGTCCGGGCCGACCCTGGTCGTCGCCAGCGACAGCCCCCGCGGTGCGCCCGACAGCGACCTCGAACAGGCCGGCGGGGCGGGTGCGGTCGCTCTCGTCGTCACCGACGACGGCACCGCCGAGATGACCGACCACGCGGCCCGCGTCGACGCCGTTCCGGGGACGCGGTTCCGGCCCGCCGGATCGGACGAGAGCGACGGCCTCGGAATCGCGACCTACGACCGAAACGCCTACACCTCGGCGGTCGGCGGCGTCGCTGCCGATCTCGATACCGATCCCAGTGAGTTCGCGGCCGTCGCGTTGCAGGCCCCGAACGGCAAACTCCCGTACCGGGCGGCCGGCGCTCTCGGCGTCGAGACGGAGACCATCGCGGCGGGAACCAACGTCTCCGAGATCGGTGACACCGGCGCTGCGAGTCCGCTGTTCGGGCTGGCGACGGCACAGTCGGCGGCCTCGACGCTCGTCGTCGGGTACGGCTCCGGTGACGCCGCTGCCGTCGCAATCGAGGGGTCGATCCCGGTTGCGACGAATCCACACGACGGGATCGTTCCCGAGGACCGACGCTCGCTGAACTACGGCGAGTACCTCCGAATGCGCGGGGAGATCACGACGGGCGAACCCGAGGGGGGCGGTGCATACGTCAGCGTCCCGAGCTGGAAACGCACCATGCCCCAGCGCCACCGACTCGTCGCCGGCCGGTGCACAGAGTGTGGCACGCTCGCCTTCCCGCCGGAGGGTGCCTGTACCGACTGCGGGACTTTCGAGTCCTACGAGTCGGTCGAACTGCCGGGGACGGGGACGGTCGAGGCGGCGACGGAGATCGGTGCCGGCGGCGCGCCCCCGGAGTTCGTCGAACAGCAGGCCAAAAGCGGTGCCTACACCAGCGCCGTCGTCGCGCTTGACGGTCCCGACGGGGGATCGGTCTCGATTCCGGCACAGGTCCTCGGCGACGGGGAGACGACCGTCGGCGACCGCGTGACCGCGACGATTCGGCGGATCTACACCCAAGAGGACGTGATCCGCTACGGCTTCAAGATGCGACCGCTGGCGGAGGACTGACCGCTCGGGTCGTTCCGGCTCGCTGGTCGCTTTTCGAACTGATTTTGTCCGCCAGCACCGTACCAGCGGGTATGGCAGAATCAACCGAACTCGAAACCGAGACGGAGCACACGCCCGAAGAGGCCGCGGAGCTGTTCCGCGATCTCGCCGACGAGATCGAATCCGGTGAAGACATCACCGTCACCGGGAACAACGCCGAGATCACCGTTCCCGGAACCGTCGAGAAGATCGACTCCGAACTCGAAGTCGAACACGAGATCCGCGGCGAGTACGACCAGGTGATGCTCGAACTCGAACTCGACTGGACGATCATTCCCGACGAAGACGACGATCACTCCGAGGAGTAAGCGCCCTCCCGTTCGAGCCGCGCCCGCCGGCGGACGATCCGCGGCGTGTGACAGCGGCCCGGTTCGCCGGTCGCCTGCGGGACTGTACAGTTGTTACAGCTCTCACAGAGTGCTCGCTTCCCCGCCAACAGTCGCGCGGGCAGGCGTGGTTCGGCGTAGAATGGCCGCCCGAGACCGACGAGGTCGGCGGCTGGCTCCGGACCACCCAACACTGCCTCGCAGTGCTCGCGCTCGCGGAGCCCACCCTCACAGAGCACCGGCACGTCGACTCGCTCCCGCACCCGCCGACAGAGGTCGGCGTTCCAGCCCGGTTCGGCCGGAAACTGTCGGGCCTGCAGGCGGTTGAGAAGCGAGACCGCCCGCGCCCGCAGTCGACTCCCGAAGACGGCGGCGTACTCCGACCGGAGTTCCTCGGCGGCCCACGCCCGGTCCGGGTAGGCTCCGCGGATGAGGCTCATATCCCAGTAGACCGAACACTCGACGGGGACGAGCGCGTCGTAGCCGGCCTCTGCGAGTCGCTCGGCAATCGTCACCGCGTCGTCGCGGTCGAGTCGGGTCCGGACGAACGGCGGGGCCGCCGTCTCGGCCGGGACTTTCGTCACGAGCGGAATCGCCCCGGCGTGTTCGCGGACCGCGTCCCGGACCGCGAGCAGGAAGCGAACGCCGTCGGCGAACTCGTCGTCGCGGTCGTTGTAGTACGGGGAGAGAAACTGCTGGATGATTCCCATGTTCGCCCCCGAGAGGTGGATCCCGTCGTACCCCGCGTCGGCGGCGTAGCCCGCCGCACGGCCGAACGCCTCCGCGAGGTCGTACACCTCCGCCGTCGAGAGCACGTCCGGGTCGAGGTCGATCAGCCCCGCCCGGTCCGCGGCCCGGAGTTGTACCGGCGGCTCCGAGACGGCGAGTTGGCCCTCCTCGGGGTTCCGTGTCCGGTACTCGCTGTGCCAGAGGCTCATACTCCGCAGTCCCCCGTGGGCCAACTGGATGAAGATCCGCGAGCCGTGGTCGTGAATCCGGTCGGTCAGCGCCGAGAGCCGGTCGACGAACGCGGGGTCGTGGACCCGCGTCATGTTCGGTGCGGCACAGCCACCGCTTTCGGTGACGATACTCGCGCCCTGGAATATCAGCCCCGCACCCGACTCGGCGGCCGGTTCGAGTTCGTCGATGTACGTCTCGACGGCGTCCGGCCCGTTGCCGGCGCATTCGAGCAACGGGGCGCGATACAGCCGGTTTCGCAGTTCGACACCGCCGATCTCGATTGGCTCCGTCAGCGTCGCGTCCGCTGGATCGGTGGCACGTTTCTCCCTCCCTGTCATGGCGATCACCGCTCGACGACGAGTAGTGTGACGCGTTCGCGTATCAGGTCGCTGATCGTCCCGTCGGTCGCGGCCAGTTCCCGCTCGGTGACGTCGAAATACGAGCGCAACTGCTCGTCAGCGGCCGAACCGAGCGTCACTCCCGGTTCGAGTTCGCCCCGAAGCGCCTCGGCAGCGGCCCGCTCGGCGTCGGTTTCGGGGCGATCGTCGCTCCCGGTCGCGTCGCCGCGCCACTCGTGGCTGTCGAGGTCGACGACGACTGCCGCGAGTGGGCAGTCGCCGGCCGAGACGCCCATCTCCAGCGCCCGGTTGATCTGGCGACGACCCGCCGCGTACAGCAGGATTTCGACGCCGGGATCGTCCGCAATCGTCTCGCCGCGTTCGATGGCCCGGGCCGCGTGATCGACGGCCCGGCGGAGGTGGGCGGCGTCGGCGACGTAGCGGGCGTCGAACCCCTGTACGACGACGCCGTGCTCGTCACCGATCTCACCGATTCGTTCGACGAACTCCTCGACGGCCTCGATGTTTGCGTGGCCTTCGACGATCTGCATCAGAAATCACCCAGATTCGCCTGGTCGTCCGAGTCCGCGCTCCCGTCGCCGCCGTCGGTCGTCGTGACCTCTGCGGAGCCGACATCGGGGTCCGGTTCGACTCCGTCCATCGACGGATCGCGGTGGCCAGCGTTTTCGAGGATGTTTTCGGCGGTTTTCTCCCGACCGCGCAGCGCGGCCAGCACCGTCGACTTGTCGGCCTCCCGCAACGCCGCTCGGTCCTCGATCCCGGCGTCGTAGAGCCGCCGTGCTCGCTTGCGGCCGACGCCGCGAACGCCCGCCAGATCGACCAACTCGGCGCGGACGCCGTGTTCGACCCGAAGGCGGGCCTCGCGGATCTCCCCGCCGAGGCCGAGTCCGAGTTCGCTCGACAGCGACTCTGCCGCGCCGAGCAGCCACTGTGCGGTGTCGACTTTCCCGCGGATGTCTCCCGGTCCGATGCCGTACCGCTCGGTGATCTCGGACTCGTCGAGTTCGCTCGCCCAGTCCTCCAGCAGGCGGGCGGTCTTCAGCGCCGACAGCCAGTCCTCGAACTCGTCGTTGAACTCCGAGGGAGCCCGCCCGAGCAGTTCGCTCTCGCGCTCGTGAGCGAGCATCGTGTACTCCTCCTCGTCGCCCGACCGGAGGTAGAGTTCGTACATATCCGGCGTCCGGCAGACCAGGTGGTAGAGTCCGAGCGGCGTCGGATCGCCGTCTTCGAGACCGTCGATGATCTCCGCGGCGCTCATCGGGTCGAGATAGAGCCGCGAGACGGTGTGGCCGAGATTCGTCGCCGCCAGGCCGTCCCCGTCGCGCTCGAGGAAGTCGTTGACCTCCAGGTACGCGATCACGTCGTCGACGACCTGTTCGAGGCGGGCGCGGTCGGCCGTCTGTGCGGCGTACAGCGTTCCGTCGAGAAAGTCGAGCAGCCCCTCGCGCGAGCGGGCGAACCCGGAGGCCACGGTCGCGAGAATGTGCGTCCGGAGGGCGGGTTCGGCGGCGAGTTTCGACCGGACCGGCTCGGGGTCGGCCCAGACGTACCGCTCGAACAATTCGTCGAGTTCGTCGTGCCCCGAGGCCAGCAGCACGGCCTCGCCGTAGGGATCCCGGCCCGGCCTGCCCGCTCGGCCCATCATCTGGTGGACCTCCAGCACGGACAGCGGCTGCATCCCGCCCGCCGTGCCGTCGTATCGCCGCCAGTCCCGGACGACGACCCGCCGCGAAGGGGTGTTGACACCGGCCGCCAGCGTCGGCGTCGCCGAGACGACCTTGACGAGGCGGTCGCGGAAGGCGTCCTCGACGAGCGTGCGGTGATCCCGGGAGAGGCCGGCGTGGTGGAAAGCCGCTCCCTTCTCGACGGCCTCGGCCAGATCCTCGCTCGTGTCGGTATCGCTCACGCCGCGGATCTCCTCCGCAATCTCGGCCAGTTCGGCTCGCTCCTCGTCGGTCAGCGCGTCGTCGGTCGTCGTCGCGAGCCGACGAGCCGAGGCCTCGGCGTTTCGCCGCGAGTTGACGAACACGAGCGTCGACCCGTCGTCTTCCAGCGTGTCCCGCACGATTGCGGCGGTCTGTTCCTCGCTGTTTCGCACGGGCAACCGCTGTTGGCTCCCGTCTTCGAGATGTAACGCCTCGCCGTAGTGGACGCCTTTCTTGAGTTCGATCGGCCGCCACTCCGAGTCGACCAGTTCGGCGTCGAGCCAGCCGGCGAGTTCGTCGGCGTTGCCGATGGTCGCGGACAGCGCGACCGTCTGGAGGTCGGGGTTCAGCGACCGGAGTTTGGCCAGCGTCACTTCGAGCGTGGGGCCGCGCTCGCCGTCGTCGACCAGATGCACCTCGTCGGTGACGACACAGGAGAGGTCGTCGAGCCACTTGGCGTCGTTGCGAACGAGCGAGTCGACCTTCTCGCTGGTGGCGACGATGATATCCTTCCCCGACAGCCAGCCCCCGTCGGACTCGTAGTTACCGGTCGTGACGCCGACGTCGAGACCGTACTGCTCGAACTCGGCGAACTCCTCGTGTTTCTCGCTCGCGAGCGCGCGCAAGGGAACGATGTACAGCGCCGTCCCGCCGCGGTCGACCGCGGCGGCCATCGCCAGCGTCGCGATCAGCGTCTTCCCGCTCGCAGTCGGAATCGAGGCGACGAGATTCTCGCCCTCGGTGACACCGGCGTCGACGGCCTCGGCCTGCGGAGGGTACAGCGACTCGATCCCGTCGGCTTCGAGGTGGTCGCGGAGCCAGGACGGGATCGACGGAATCTCCGAAGTATCCATTACCGGTATCTGGGGCGTGCTCGGCTTTTAAGCTTCGCGTCTCAGTTCATCTCGTCGTCGAAGGTCCCCTCCTTGACCTCCTTGGCCGCCCGCTCCATCTCTTCGAGGTCCACGTCGGCTTCCTTGTCGATCTCGCCCAGAATCTCCTCGATGTCGTCCAGTCCGAGCAGCGTCCGGGTCTCCTCGTCGAAGTCGCCGCTGTCGAGGACGTGGCCGTTCTCCTTGGCGTCACTGCCCTGGAGGTGTCTGCCGTAACGGCCGACCATCGAGGTGAGTTCCTGCGGGAGGACGAACTTCGTCGACTCTCCCTTGCCGATCTCTTCGAGCGCCTCCATCCCGCGTTCGATGACGGCGCGTTCGCCCATCGACTCGGCCGATTTCGCCCGCAGGACCGTCGAGATGGCGTCCCCCTGAGCTTCGAGGATCTGGCTCTGTTTCTCACCCTGGGCGCGGATGATGTTCGACTGCTTGTCACCCTGGGCTGCCTCGATGGAACTGCGGCGTTCGCCCTGCGCTTCGAGAATCATCGCGCGGCGGCGACGTTCCGCGGAGGTCTGCTGTTCCATCGCCTTCTGCACTTCGGGGCTCGGGTTGACCTCGCGGACCTCGACGCTCTCGACCCGAACGCCCCACTCGTCGGTCGGCGCGTCCAGTTCCCGGCGGATGCGGTTGTTGATCTCCGACCGCTTCGAGAGCGTGTCGTCCAGTTCCATGTCCCCCAGCACCGCCCGTAGCGTGGTCTGGGCGAGATTCGAGACGGCCCGGCGGTAGTCGTCGACTTCGAGAAACGCTCGTTCGGCGTCCATCACACGGATGTAGACGACGGCGTCGGCGGTCACCGGGGAGTTGTCCCGCGTGATCGCTTCCTGCTGGGGCACGTCCATCGTCTCCGTCCGCATGTCGAAAGTGTAGGTATCGGAGATGAACGGGACGACGAGGTTGATCCCGGGGTCGAGCAGGCGGCGGTACTTCCCGAAGACGGTGAGCGCCTTCTTCTCGTAGGCGTTGACGATCACGACGGACTTGTAGGCCGTGATCACGGCGAACACGAGCAGTATGCCGGCCAACAGCAGGACCGACGGGCCGGTCTGCAGGGGAATACTCATACCATTGATTTGTCGCGGAAACGTAAATAGGGGGTGTTTACTCGGATCGTGATACGACCCCGGGGACCACCGTGTTTTTATCCGTCTGTCCAGTACCGGCGGGTATGAGTACGCAGGCGCTCACGCTGGGGCCGGCCGGGACCTACTCGCACCGAGCGGCCCGGGCCGTCGCTGACGACGAGGAGATCACCTTCACCGAGTCGGTGACGACGATCATCGAATCGGTCGCCGACGGCGAGTACGGCCGCGGGGTCGTCCCCGTCGAGAACTCCATCGAGGGGTCGGTCACGGAATCGCTCGACGCGCTGGCCGACCACGACGTAGCGGTCGTCCGAGAGGTTATCACCCCCATCAGACACGCGCTCATCGCGCAGGGGGAGGAGTTCTCGACGGTCGCGAGCCACGCGCAGGCGCTCGCGCAGTGTCGCTCATACCTCGAAGAGCAGTATCCCGAGGTCGAACTCGAAGCCGTCGCCAGCACCGCCCGCGGCGTCCAGCGCGCACACGACGACCCGGCCGTCGCGGCAATCGGCCACCCCGCCAACGCCGAGGAGGACGACTCCCTTGTCGTTCTCGCCGAGGACATTCAGGACCGCAGTTCGAACGCGACCCGGTTTCTGGTCGTCGCCCCCGAGACGGAGCGTACCGAAGCCGGAAGCAAGACCTCGTTTATCGTCTACCCGAACGTCGACTACCCGGGGCTGTTGCTCGAACTGCTCGAACCGTTCGCGGACCGGGACATCAACCTGACGCGAGTCGAGTCCCGACCCAGCGGCGAGCGCCTCGGTGATTACGTCTTCCACATCGACATCGCCGCGGGGCTGTACGAACAGCGGACGAAAGACGCGCTGGCGGTCATCGAAGAGATCGCAGCGGACGGCTGGGTCCGTCGGCTCGGCTCCTACGACAGCGAGACTGTCGTCTGAGGCGCCGTCAGTTCGGATCGACCAGTTTCATCCCGTCTCGAACCGTGTCGTGTCGACCCATCAGGGTGATGTGATCGCCCTCCTCGATGACGGTATCCGCAGTCGGGACCTGTCCCGACTCGCGGCCGTCCTTGCTGAGGAGCGCGATCAGACAGCCGTCCGGCAACATCGGACCGACCTCCCGAACCTTCTTGTCGAAAAACTGCTCGTTCGTGACTTCGATCTCCTGGATGTCACCGGTCTTGCCGACGTTGGTCATCCAGTGAGCGATTGCGGGGCGCTCGATCTCGTTGTCGATTGCCCACGCGGCGGCCATCGCGGAGGAGATCGTATTCACGCCCAGTTCCTCGAACGCCTCGACGTTCTCCGAGTTGTTCGCCCGGGCGATGACGTTGCCGACGCTGAACTTCGATTTCGCGAGCTGTGAGACCAGCAGATTCGCGTCGTCGTCGCCGGTCGCGGCGACGACAATCTTCGCGTTATCCGCCCCGGCCTCACGTAACGTCTCCGTGTCGGTGCCGTCACCGATGACGGTGGCGTAGCCGGCGTTTCTGAGCAGTTCGATGGTCGGTTCGTCCTCTTCGATGATGACGACGTTCTCCCCACGGTCTTCGAGGCGTTCGGCGAGCGCACGGCCCACCTGTCCGCCTCCGACGATGATGACTCTCATTGGTATCACGTTCAGGTATTGTGCGATGTAACGCGCCAGTCCGCCCTCGACGATAGCGGTGGCGAAGATGACCAGAAAGACGGTCCCGAGCAGCAGGTCAGCCTGGTGTGCCAGCGCGGGGTTGCCGAGTTCTTCCGCGGCCGTCCGGAGTTCGATTGCGAACAGCGTCGCGACCGACGCCGGAATGATCCCCCGCGGCCCGACTGCGCTGATAAACAACTTCTCCGGCAGCGTGAACCGATCACCGACCGTCGAGACGAAGACGAGCAACGGCCGGATGACGAGGGCAACGGCGAGTACGACGCCGATCCCGCCGAGTCCGACCTCCAGAATCGCCTCGGGCGGCAACTGCGCGGCGAGGGCGATAAACACGAAGGATAACACGAGCAGCGTGATGTCGCCCTTGAAGTCGGTGATCTCCGACTTGTACGGCACGTCGAGGTTGCCGAGGATGATGCCGGCGGTGGCAGCGGCGGCGACGCCGGCCTCGCTGGCGAGCTGGTTCGCCCCCGCGAAGGAGACGAGCGCACCGGCGAGGACGAGCAACCGCGCGTTTCGCGGTGCGGCCCCCGGCGAGAGATCGACGTACCGTAGCAGGTAATAGAGGACCGCAGCGACGACTGCCCCGACGAGCAGCCCCTCGCCGAGACGGAGCGCGAACCCCTGGACGATCCCCTCGCCGGAAGCGGTGGGATTCGCGACCTCGAAAATGACGACCGCGGTGATCGCGGCGGTCACGTCGTTGACGATTCCCTCGGTTTCGAGCACCGCGGCGACCCGATCCCGGACCGGTACGACGTCGAGAATCGGCGTGACGACCGTCGGGCCGGTCGCGACCAGCAGCGCGCCGACGACGAACGACAACTCCCAGGGGAGGCCAACGAAAAACCGGACAGCCACGGCCGTCCCGACGAACGCGATTGCCGCGCCGATCGTCACGAGTCGAAGCGCCGCCCCCGGGGCCTCGCGGATGCGGTCGAACTCCAGGTGGAACGCGCCCTCGAAGACGATGATCGCGACGGCGATCCCGACGATTGCCGGCAGCGCCGTTCCGAAACTGTCGTTCGTTACCAGCCCGAGTCCCGGCCGTCCGATCACGACGCCGACGAACAGGAAAAAGATGATACTCGGGACCTGGAGGCGCGCGGCGACGAGTTGCGCGAGCACCCCAAGCGCGATGATACCGGCGACCAACGGGATGAGAATGTCTCCTGCCACACTTGATCGGTCGTGCAATCTACCAATCGACGCGTTAGGATAAAAAAGGGTTGATAATCGCCTTTCCAAGAGGACCCGTAGCTTCTTGGGACCGTTCGACCTTGACGGTGGTATGACACACCGCGAGGACCGCGACCTCGAGGAGTTGATCGAGCAGATGCGCGAAGCGAAGCGTGCGGTCGAGGACGAGGGCCGCCCCGAAGCGGTCCAGAGCCAACACAGCCACGGCAAACTGACCGCGCGTGAACGCGTCGACTACCTCTACGACGACGGTACGTTCGACGAAATCGGCCAACTCGCCGCTCCGGCCCCCACGACGCCGGAGACACAGAACTGGGAGCGCGAGGACGCCCCCGCGGACGGCGTCGTCACCGGCATCGGCGAGGTCGACGGCCGACCGGTCGCGACGATTGCCACCGACTTCACGGTCAAGGGCGGGTCGATCGGACACACCGGCGGCCGAAAGATGAACCGCGTGACGGATCTCGCCCTGGAACGCGGCATCCCGCTGGTGATGTTGCACGACGGCGGCGGCCACCGGATCCAGGAGGGACTCGACGCCCGCCCGTTCGCCCGCGGCGACAACGGTTTCGCGAACAGACAGGAGACGATGTCCGGGTGGATTCCGATGGTCTCGGCGATGATGGGCCCCGGATTCGCCGCGGCGACGAACTTCGCCGCGCTCTGTGATTTCGTCCCGATGGTCGAAGGCACGTCCACGATGGGCGTCGCCGGGCCGAAACTCGTCGAGGCCGCCCTCGGCGTCGATATGACCAAACAGGAACTCGGCGGCGCACAGTTCCAGGCCGCGGAGACCGGGATGGCTGATCTCGTCTGTCCCGACGACGAGGCCTGTCTCGACGCGATCACTGAGTATCTCTCCTATCTTCCGCGCAACGCCAGCCACGACCCGCCGCGAGTCGACGACTGGGAGGCCCCCTCCGAGGAGCAGGTCGCGGAGATGCAGGAGGTCATGCCCGCCGACCCGACGAAGGGGTACGACATCTACACGATCATCGAGGGACTCGTCGATCAGGACTCCTTTTTCGAGAAGAAACCGGAGTACGCCAGAAATCTCGTCACGGGATTTGCCCGTCTCCGCGGTCGCCCCGTCGGCATCGTCGCGAACAATCCGCGGATGAAAGCCGGAACCATCGACACGGCGGCCTCGGACAAGGGCAGTCACTTCCTGAGCATCTGTGACGCCTTCGGCGTTCCTATCATCAGCCTCGCCGACGTGCCGGGTATCCTGCCGGGGCCGGACTCCGAACGGGAGGGCATCGCTCGCCACTCCGCGAAGATTCCCTTCGAGTTGAACCGTGCGACGGTGCCGAAACTGAGCGTCGTCCTGCGGCGGGGATACGGCTTCGGATACGTGGCCATGGGTGCTGGCCGGTCGACGGACACGGATCTGACCGTCGTCTGGCCGGTCGCGGAGATTGCCGCGATGGGGATCGAAGGGGCGGTTGATATCGCCTACGGCGACCAGATCGAGGCCGCAGACGACCCCGAGGCCGCCCGAGCGGAGATGATCGACGAGTTCACCGAACGGACGAACGCCGTTCGGGCCGCCGAACACATCGGCATCGACGGCGTCGTCGAACCGGGCGAGACCCGGGCGCTGCTCTGTCGCACCCTCGACCGCGCGGAGCAGACCGGTGAGGAGGACTGGCCGCCGAAGAAACACTCGATCAACCCGATCTGATCGCGCTTGCTGCCGGATTGTTACATATGAAATTAATAAACTTTATTTAATGTCGTCGTGGACTCACTTCTGTTCGCAAAAACATGTCAGGGAACGATCGTAGACAGGGCCGCGGAGGCGGACAGCAACCATCACAAGGTGGACAACGACGGGGCGATCAACAGGGCGGCCAGCGCGGCGGTCAACAGGGCGGACGCGGCCAGCGTGGGAACCGCCAGCAGGGCCGCGGCCAGCGCGGCCAGCCGCCACAGGGCAGCCCGCCGCCGCAGGGCGGTGGTGGCGGAAGCGGGTCCAGCGGCGGAGGCGTTGATACAGACGGGGTCAAGGATATTCTCGTATGGGGCATCGCCGCTTTCACCATCGCCGGACTCGTTCTCGGACTGGTGCCGTTCCTGTTCGGATTTGCCGGGAACGCGAACGATACGACCCAGTCCGTCAGTGCGAACTCGACGCTCGCACAGGAGCGGGCACAGGAGGAAGCGGTCGCGAATCAGATCGTCTCGGATAGTCTCTCGGACGATAACTCCAGTGCCGCTGCGGCCTACGAGCAGATGCGCTCGCAGAACAACGTCGTCGCCAGCGTGATCGCACTCGCTCCGTATCTCGCAATCCTGTTCGCGGTCGTGATCGCGCTGGTGACCGGAGTCAGAAGTTCCGCAGACGAGAGGACACTCGCCGCCGGCGTCGCCGTCGCGACGGTGGTCGGCCTCGTCCTGTTCGTCGTCCTGAGTACGGCGATTGCAGGGTTCCAGTACAACAGCATGTCCCAGGACGACTGGCGCAACCAGTACAATACCGATCCGGCAGACTGGGGTCCGTATCCCGCCAGCGACTTTCCCGATGACGCACAACAGCAGTATATCGACGAATACCAAAACCAGTACAACGGACAGCCGGAGCGTGGACTCACACAGGCAGCGAGCGTTCCGTCGGTGGATACGATCAGAGGGCTGAGCATCAACTACACCACGGTCGGTATCAACGCCCTGCTGTTCGGCATCGTCTCCGCGCTCGGTGGTGGCGGCATCGCTGTCGCCAGTAACCGGTTCTCGACGACCATCGAGTAGCGCGGCCGCATCTTAAAAACCGCTGGCTCCGAACTTGATAGACAATAACACGGCTCTCCCAGCGAGGTAGAGCGGTCGTCGCTGCGCGACACCAAAGGTTTTATATAGAATCACATTCAATCATCGATTGATTATGGCTCAGCAGATGGGTAACCAGCCGCTTATTGTACTTTCGGAGGAAAGCCAGCGTACGTCCGGAAAGGACGCTCAGTCGATGAATATCACGGCCGGGAAGGCCGTCGCGGAGTCCGTCCGGACGACACTCGGTCCGAAGGGGATGGACAAGATGCTCGTCGATTCCGGGGGAAGCGTCGTCGTCACGAACGACGGCGTCACAATCCTCGACGAGATGGACATCGAGCACCCGGCGGCCAACATGGTCGTCGAGGTCGCTCAGACCCAGGAAGACGAGGTCGGCGACGGCACGACGACGGCCGTCGTCATCGCGGGTGAACTCCTCTCGAAGGCAGAGGAACTGCTCGATCAGGACATCCACGCGACGATTCTGGCGCAGGGATACCGCCAGGCCGCCGAGCACGCCAAGGAGGCCCTCGAAGAGGCCGCGACCGACGTCGACGAGGACGACACCGAGGCCCTCGAGAGCGTCGCCCGGACGGCGATGACCGGCAAGGGCGCAGAGAGCGCCAAGGACCACCTCGCCGAACTCATCGTCCGCGCGGCCCAGAGCGTGGCCGACGAGGAGGGCGTCGACGCCGACAACGTCAAAATCGAGACGGTCGTCGGCGGCTCCATCGACGAGTCCGAACTCGTCGAGGGCGTCATCATCGACAAGTCCCGCGTCCACGACAACATGCCCCAGATCAAGGAGGACGCCAACGTCGCCCTCCTCGATACGGCCATCGAGGTCCCCGAGACCGAACTCGACGCCGAGGTCAACGTCTCCGACCCCGAACAGCTCCAGGAGTTCCTCGACCAGGAAGAGGAACAGCTCAAGGAGTACGTCGACGCCATCGCCGACGCCGGCGCAGACGTCGTCTTCGCCCAGAAGGGCATCGACGACATGGCACAGCACTACCTCGCGGAGGAAGGCATCCTCGCCGTCCGCCGGGCCAAGAAGTCCGACATCGCCGCGCTCTCCCGTGCGACGGGCGCGTCCACGGTCTCGAACATCGAGGACATCTCCGCCGAAGACCTCGGTCAGGCCGGCTCCGTGACCGAACAGGAACTCGCCGGCGACGAGAAGATCTTCGTCGAAGAGGTCGACGACGCCCGTGCAGTCACGCTCATCCTCCGCGGCGGCACCGAGCACGTCGTCGACGAGGTCGAGCGCGCAATCGAGGACGCGCTCGGCGTCGTCGCCGCGACCATCGAGGACGGCAAGGTCCTCGTCGGTGGCGGTGCGCCCGAGACCGCGCTCTCGCTGGGACTCCGTGACTTCGCCGACTCCGTCGGCGGCCGCGAACAGCTCGCCATCGAAGCCTTCGCTGACGCCATCGAAGTCATCCCGCGCACGCTCGCGGAGAACGCCGGGATGGACCCCATCGACTCGCTGGTCGAACTCCGAAGCCAGCACGACGGCGGCAACAGCACGGTCGGACTCGACGCCGAGGCCGGCGAGGTCGCCGACGTCGAAGGTCAGGCCGTCGAGCCGCTCCGTGTCAAGACCCAGGCCGTCGAAAGCGCCACCGAGGCTGCCGTGATGCTGCTGCGCATCGACGACGTGATCGCCGCTGGCGACCTGAAGGGTGGCCAGGGCGACGATGACGACGAAGACGACGCGCCCGGCGGCCCAGGCGGTGGCATGGGCGGCGGCATGGGCGGCATGGGCGGTATGGGCGGCATGGGCGGCGCTATGTGAAATCGGTAGAAACCGACGTTTCGCCCGCCGAGTCCGCCCCGTCCGCTCGGCACCCATCGCAGCCAGTTCGTTCAGCATAGACCCCGTCGCCGCGCGTAACCGGCGACGAGCACAGCGTTTTCCTCCCGAACCCCCGTCGCCGCCACTTACAGCTCTGTGTCGCAGAGCCGGCGGATCTCCCGATAGAGCGCCGTCGCGTTCTCGTAGCGGAACAACTTCTGTCTGGCCGTCGCTTTGGCGATGATCTCGTCGACCTGTTCCGGGAGGTTGGGGGTCAGCTCTGTCGGCGGTGTCGGCCCCGTCGAGCGGATCTGCTCACGAACCGCCTCGGGCTCGCCCTCGTACGGCGGTTGGCCGGTCAGCGCCCGGTACAGCACCGCTCCCAGCTGATACACGTCAGTCGCTCCGTCGATACTCCCCTGGTCGTCGAACTGTTCCGGGGCGGCGTATCGGACGTCGAGCACCCGACCGATATCGGCCCACCGCCGGTAGACGGAGACGAGACCGATCATATCGAGCATCGGATCCGCCGCTCCGTCGAAGGTGTCCGGGGGGTAGCCGACCGCGTGCGGGTCGATCCCCCCGTGGACGATACCGTGCTGGTGGACGGCCACGAGCGCACGGCTCAGCGTCCGCGCGAGTTCGAGTCCGTCACGGCGAGGGAGTTGCGACCGCGTCGAGAGCGTCTCTTCGACGACATCGACGGCCGCCCAGGGACGGGGGGAGTCCCCCCAGTCGACGACGGCCACCACGTCCTCGGTATCGACTCTCTCCCACGCCCGGAGCCGGTCCGTGAGTAGCTGTCTGAACTCCGGTTCGTCGATCTGGTAAAACAGCAGCAGCGTCAGGCCGTACTCCTCCGCGCCGATCCGCCCTCTCGTCCGAATCGCCTTGCCGAAGCGGTGGCTCCGGACCCGCGACAGCACTTCGAGGTCGTCGAAGCGGCTTGCGGCTTCGATCACCTGGAAGACCCGGGAGTTCGCGATCCGTTCGAGCCGTCGGTGGCGGCGTCTGACCGACCGCGGCCGGGACTGTTCGCGGGCGGCCGCGAGTTCGACCTCCTCCTGGCTGGCTGACTCGCCTTCCTCACCGGGCATCTCCTGGATGAACCGCGTCCACACGTCGCTGTCCAGCGGGTCGCGGTTCTCCTCTTCGAGTTCGACCAGCCGCATCACCGCGCTCACGAAGGAGTACTCGGCCTCCGGACCCTCCGGCACGTCGGTATCGACCGCCGAAAGCTCCCAGGGATCGGCGTGTTCGATCAGGCCGTAAATGCGGCGGGCGTCGCTGTACCCCGTCTCCGTCATGAGCGCACCGCGGATCTCTCGGCCGTGCTCGCCCCGGAGCGTCGCCAGCGTGCGGACGACCGGCTCCGCCTCGGGATCACCGACGACCATCTCGACGAGGCGACCGATGATATGTGACACCTTGCTCGGCTGGTTCCGCGCGACGAGACAGAGCGCGATGCCACACTTCTCGGCCATCTCGGCGTCGGAGCTGTCGAGTCCGGCACAGAGCGAGCTAACGAGGGGATGTGTCCGCTCGCGCGGCGGCGGGAGGTCAGTGTCGGTGGTGCCGTCACCGGCTGGGGACTCCCGTCCGCGGTCGGGAGCGTCTCGCTGGTCGGAGCGCTCCCGTTCGCTGGTCATACTGGTGGTTCGGAACCCACCCTAAAAACCTTCACTCGACTTCGAGCTCGAACTGCTCGTGTTCCTTCTCGGGGTTGAGCACGACGCTCGTGTTCGACTCCTTGATCTCGGGGTCGGTCAGCAACTCCTTGATCGTCTCGTTCATGTCGTCGGTGTCGTGGAACTTCCCGATGGCGATGATGTCGTGATCGCCCGTCGTCTCGTAGACGCTGACCATCTGCCGGTGGCTCGCCAGTGTCTCTGTCACGTCGACGAGAGAACTCCCCTCGACCTTGAGCTGGAGGATGGCTGTCACGTCGTAGCCCAGCGCGTCGTAATCGATCTTCGGGGTGTACCCCTGAATGATCCCACCTTCTTCGAGGTCGGAGAGGTGGTTCGAGACGGTCGTCACCGAGACATCCAGATCCTCGGCCAGACTCCGCAGACTCGCCCGGCCGTCACCCAGAAGTGCATTCACCAACTTTCGGTCCAGATTTTCATACGTCATCAACTCCAACAACGATGTCCACCCATTATAATTTTACGAATATGCAATTTATCTCGGAGAAGGCAAGGATTGCGCAATCTATCGGGACTTTAGTGTATGCGGCCCCCCGTTAGGGATGTCGAAAGATGACAAGCGAAAACCTATCTCCAGAAGCGGAAGACGTGCTCGACGAGATCGACGAACAGGACGTAGATTTCCTGCGTCTCCAGTTTAGCGACATCCTGGGAACGCCAAAAAACGTCTCGATTCCGGCCGAACAGGCCGAGAAGGCCTTCGAGGAGGGCATCTACTTCGATGGCTCCTCGATCAACGGCTTCGTCCGGATCCAGGAGTCGGACATGCGTCTGGAACCGGACCCGAGCACCTTCGCCGTGCTCCCGTGGCGCAACAGCGAGAAGGTCACGAGCGCCCGGCTGATCTGTGATGTCATCGACACCTCGACCGGCGAACCGTTCCCGGGCGACCCGCGCCGTGTCCTGAAAAACGCCGTCCAGCGCGCCCACGACATGGGTTACACCGTCAACGCCGGTCCGGAGCCCGAATTCTTCCTCTTCGAGGAGGACGAGAACGGCAGTGCCACGACGACGACACACGACTCCGGCGGCTACTTCGACCTCGCGCCGAAGGACCTCGCTCAGGACGTGCGTGGCGACATCATCTACGGCCTGCAGGAGATGGACTTCGAGGTCGAAGCCAGCCACCACGAGGTCGCGGAAGGCCAGCACGAGATCGACTTCAAGTACGACGACGCCCTCACCACGGCGGATAACATCGTCACGTTCCGGTCGGTCGTGCGAGCGATTGCGGCGGAACACGACCTGCACGCGACGTTCATGCCGAAGCCGATTCCGCGGATCAACGGCTCGGGGATGCACACTCACCTCTCGCTGTTCACCGAGGGCGGCGACAACGCCTTCCACGACGAGGACGACGAGTTCAACCTCAGCGACACCGCGAAACAGTTCCTCGCGGGCGTCCTCGAACACGCGCCGGCACTCGCCGCTGTGACGAATCCGACGGTCAACAGCTACAAGCGACTGGTGCCGGGTTACGAGGCCCCGGTCTACGTCGCCTGGTCGGATGTCAACCGCTCGGCGCTGATCCGGAAACCGGCCGCCCGCGTGCCGGCGGCGTCCCGTATCGAGGCTCGGTTCCCGGATCCGTCCTGCAACCCGTACCTCGCACTCGCCGCGCTCATCCACGCGGGACTGGACGGTATCGAGAACGACCTCGACTGTCCGGACCCGGTCCGAGAGAACATCTACGAGTTCGACGAGGAGAAACGCGAGGAGTACGGTATCGAGACGCTGCCGTCGAACCTCGGCGAAGCCGTCGACGCGCTGGAGAACGACGAAGTCATCATGGGCGCGCTGGGCGAACACGTCTCCGAGAAGTTCGTCGAAGCAAAAAGCCAGGAGTTCGAGGAGTACCTCGTCGAAGTGTCGGAGTGGGAGATCGACCGCTACCTCGAGAAGTTCTGACTCCCGGGCGACCGCGCCAGCGATTCGCCGTTTCTCGTTTTCTTCGCGCCGGTAGCGCAGCGGCTGGATCTCACCGGATTTATTACGACCGGCCGGAGAGTGCAGATGTCTGCCAATGACAGGTAACTCCCTCTCCCCACAGGCGGAGAACGTCCTCGACGAAATCGAGGAGCGAGGTGTCGACTTCCTGCGTCTCCAGTTTACCGACATTCTGGGGACGCCGAAAAACGTCTCGATTCCAGCCGAACAGGCCGAGAAGGCCTTCGAGGAGGGCATCTACTTCGATGGCTCCTCGATCAACGGCTTCGTCCGGATCCAGGAGTCGGACATGCGTCTGGAACCGGACCCGAGCACCTTCGCCGTGCTCCCGTGGCGCAACAGCGAGAAGGTCACGAGCGCCCGGCTGATCTGCGATGTTCACGACACGACCACGGGTGAGCCGTTCACCGGCGATCCGCGGCTGGTTCTGCAGGACGCTATCGACCGCGCCAGCGAGATGGGCTACACCGTCAACGTCGCTCCCGAACCGGAGTTTTTCCTCTTCGAGGAGGACGAGAACGGCAACGCGACGACGACGACACACGACTCCGGCGGCTACTTCGACCTCGCGCCGAAGGACCTCGCTCAGGACGTGCGTGGCGACATCATCTACGGCCTGCAGGAGATGGGCTTCGAGGTCGAAGCCAGCCACCACGAGGTCGCGGAAGGCCAGCACGAGATCAACTTCACGTACGACGATGCGCTCTCGACGGCCGACAACGTCGTCACGTTCCGGTCAGTGGTCCGCGCCATCGCGGCGGAACACGACCTGCACGCGACGTTCATGCCGAAGCCGATTCCGCGGATCAACGGCTCGGGGATGCACACCCACATCTCGCTGTTCACCGACGACGGCGACAACGCCTTCCACGACGGCTCCGACGAGTTCGACCTCAGCGACACCGCGAAACAGTTCCTCGCGGGCGTCCTCGAACACGCCCCCGCGCTGGCTGCCGTGACGAATCCGACGGTCAACAGCTACAAGCGACTGGTGCCGGGCTACGAGGCCCCGGTCTACGTCGCCTGGTCGGATGTCAACCGCTCGGCGCTGATCCGGAAACCGGCCGCCCGCGTGCCGGCGGCGTCCCGTATCGAGGCTCGGTTCCCGGATCCGTCCTGTAACCCGTATCTTGGTTTCGCCGCGCTCATCCACGCGGGACTGGACGGTATCGAGAACGACCTCGACTGTCCGGACCCGGTCCGAGAGAACATCTACGAGTTCGACGAGGAGAAACGCGAGGAGTACGGTATCGAGACGCTGCCGTCGAACCTCGGCGAAGCCGTCGACGCGCTGGAAGCGGACGAGGTCGTGATGGACGCGCTGGGCGATCACATCTCCGAGAAGTTCGTCGAGGCGAAACGCCAGGAGTTCGAGGAGTACCTCGTCGAAGTGTCGGAGTGGGAGATCGACCGCTACCTCGAGAAGTTCTAAGCCGGTCGAACGAGCACCCTCCCGCTCAGATCCGGCCGCGGTTGTCCAGATAGATCTCTCGCATCTCTTGCATTCCGGTGACGTACGCGTCGATGTCCACGCTTTCGATCACGACATCCCGGTCGGTCAGTTGGTCGTACAGCCGTTGCCACTCCTCGAGAAGCGCTGTCTCGATGCCGTGGTCGCGGAGCCGATCGGCCAGTTCCTCGTCGGGAACGTCGGGGTCGGTGACCTCCTCGTAGGAGAGAATCCCCTCGGAGAGTCCCCTGACGAGCACGCCCGAAGTCAGATCACCCTCCACGAGTTCCCGTTCCCACGTCGCGGCCCAGTTCGAGATGCGGGCGAGGCGCTGACAGCGCCAGATCACGTCCCGGAGCGGACGAAGGTCGTCGATGTCGAACGCCGGGGAGTACATGAGGTCGAGATCGGCGTAGCTGAACTGGGCCATGTTGTGTTGGCCGTAGTGCTCTGCTCCGCGCTCCGTTGCCAGTGCCGGCATCTCATTGACCAACATCCCGTGGTGCATCGCGTTGATGACCTGCTGCCGGTCGAACGCGAAGGCCGAGCGAAACTCCGCGTACCGGGGGGCGGCACGGACGCGCTCGTCGACGTGTTCCCAGACGGTCGCAGTGAAATCGAGATACGTCGAGTCGATCTCGGGCCGCCCGTACGTCGGCTCCGTTCCGATCATCGACAGTTTCCGGGCCTCCATGAACGTGGCTCTGTCCTCGTACAGATCCGCGAGATCGTCGAGCAGCGTGTAGTAGATCGTCAACAGCAGTTTCTGCTCTCTGACGGTCTCTCCGTGTCGGTCGGGGACCGACGAGAGACGGTATCTCGGAAACACGGCGTAGAGCCACCGCCAGAGATACGCCGGCCGCTGACCGATCTGCTCGTCGTACGTGTCGAGCAGTTCCGTGACGGCATCTGGAAGGGCCGTCTCGCTGATCTCCGACGGGGAGGGGATCGAGTCGAATCCAGTCATACCCGGGGATAGACCTAACGTATCATTTCACACGCGGGATCTTTACTCTACTGTCCAATTACAACAGCTGAGATTCGGGGAGCGGCTCAGCCCGATCGGCAACGGCGTCGAATCGCTGTCTGCCCCACGACAGGGCGTCGCTGTCGGTCGAAATGACGGAGCCAACGAGCGCGCCGTCGTCGTGGACAGTAACCCCGACAGTTTCGGTCTCGCCGCCGGTAATCAGATACAGCATATACGGCAGTGAGGACTCTGCGACGCGCAGATCGAACGACTCGTTGGTGAGCAGACCCTCGACGGCGTCGGTCACGCTCGCGAGCGAAGACAGCGATTGACTCGCCTCCGGGCCGACGACCAGGGTCATCTCGGCGTCACGGTCGGCAATCTGCTCGTGAACGAGGTTGATGTAGTTCGATTTGACGACCGGGGAGAACACCCGGACCCGGTCGGCGGAGGAAAGCGCTTCGACCGCGCCGGCGATCGCCTGTTCCGGGACGTGTGGATCCGCGACGTGGACCGATCCCGTCTCGAACATGAGCGGGTCGATGTGTGCCCCGGGCGGGAGACAGTCCAAGATGGGTGCCGCTGCCGCCAGTGCGTCCGTCCGATCGACGTGTCGCTGGTAGCTTTCGGTAACCAGTCTCCCCTGTGTCGTAACACGGTAGCGTCCGTCCCGCCGTTCGACGAATCCCGTCGTCTCGAGGCTGTCGATTGCGCGGTCGACGGTCGACCGCGACACGTCGACGTGGTCGACGAGTTCGGCTTTCGTCATCGGTTCACTCCGGAGCGTACCGAGCAGGTCGGATCGTTTGCGCACCTGCTCGCGGAGCGCAGGTCCGTCGATCTCCTCACGCTGCATTCTACATACTGATACGGTCAGCAGACAATTATATTTCAGCATCTGAAACGGCTGTCACCCCCTGCAGATCTGTGCACGCTCTGGCTTGGGACCACCCTCCGTTTCAATCTGCGATAACTGAGGTAATGTATCCGTCACCCGTAGATGTGCGTAGGTGTCCACGATGTCTGAAGACAAGAAACTGAGCAGACGTACCGCACTCAAATCGATCGGTGGGGCCGCAGTCGCAGGCGTCTCACTCTCGCTGGCCAGCGGCACAGCACTTGCGGCTGGCTGGGAGTCGGTCGAAACGCCGATCGACCAGGATGTAAACGACGTCGAATACGCTGCAACAGGTGCATATGCAGCCGCCGATGGCGGCATCATCCTCGAACGGACGACCGAGGGGTGGCAGACGGTCCTGGACGGGGGACCGACCGGCAACGGCAACAGCCTCAACGGCGCGGCCGTCACCGACGACGGCGACCGCTTCTGGGTCGTCGGCAACAGCGGCGCGATCGGTGAGTACGACGTGCAGACCGGTTCGCTCAACGACTACTCCGCCCCGAACGACGTGACCAACAACTTCAACGCCGTCGCGGTGACGGGCCAGGCCGGTGAAGCGAACGTCTACATCGCCGGGGACTCCGGAAAGATCTACTACAGTTTCGACAACGGCGAGACCTTCGATCAGGTCACGCCCGGTTCCGGATCGGAGATCAACGGGATCGACTTCTTCGACGACCGCTCCGGCCACGCTATCGACGGGAACCAGGTCGTCTTCGAGACCGACGACGGCTCGACGTACGACCCAATCGGCCTCCAGGACGCCAACGTCAACCTCTACGGCGTCGACTCCGACGCCTTCGACAATCTGTGGGTCTCCGGCGGCGGCGGCATGATCTTCAACTACGACGGCAAAGGGTGGACGCCCACAGACACGGGCGACGCCGACCTGGTCGATGTCGAGGTCGAGAGCGGCCGCGGACTCACCGTCGGCGGCGGCGGTGTCGTCTTCGGCTACGACGGCACCGAGTGGACCCAGCAGCAGACCCCGACCGGCGCGAACCTCGCGGCGGTGGTGCTGGGCGCTACCGACATCGCTGTCGGTGCCAGCGGCGTCATCCTCGAAAAGTAAGACGGGCTGTCCTGTTCGCTTCTGCCACTTCGTGGCGCGGGAGGCCAGAAGGGATTTCTTACTGGCCCGAGAACGCCGGGTCATGCGCGCAAGCATCGAGGTTGAAACCCTCCTGAAGATCATTCTCGCGTTAGTACTCGTCTGGCTCGTTCTCGAGATCATCGGGGAAGTCGTCGGACTGCTCGGGTTCTTCCTGGGGCCGCTGTCGAACGTGTTCGGGCTGATTATCGTCGTCGTCATCGTCCTCTGGTGGTTCGATTACATCTGATCGACGGGCTTTTCTTTGTAATCGCCGTGGGTTAGGGCGTGTATAGCCTGAACGTGCCGGTTCCGACCGAGGTCGCGACCGCCGCCCGGGAGGTCGCACGCCGACTCCCACAGGCCCGGGTCCGCAACCGCGGTGAACACACCCTCGGTGTCAAACGGCTCGCGAGCGACCCGGACGCGCCGTACAACCGGATCGAGGCCCGGACTCGGGAACTGCTGCGCGGCCAGCCGGCCTTCGAGGTCCGCATCGAGGAGATCGATCTCTTCTCCGACCCGCCGGTCGGCTCCGCGCCGGTCGTCCACTTCGTCGTCGAGTCGCCGGGACTCGTGGCTCTGCACGAACGGCTCGCGGAGGTCTTCGATCCCGTCGACGACCAGATCGAAGGCGACGGCTACAGCCCACACGTCACCATCGCCCGCGGCGGTTCCAGAGAGATGGCAGAACGGGTCACTGGCGAGATCGAGCCGATCGAGTGGTCCGTCTCGGAACTGATCTTCTGGGACGCGACGCACAACCAGCAGATCAGCACTGTCTCTCTTCCCGCTTAGGCGTCAGCGATGGCCTGCTGTGCTTCGTCGAGCGTGAACTCGCCTTCGTAGAGTGCGCTCCCGACGACGACGGCACTTGCTCCCGCATCTCGCAGGGCGAGCACGTCCTGAACCGTCGCCACGCCTCCGCTTGCGATGACCGGGATGTCGACTGCCTCGGCGAGTCTGGCGACCGGCTCTGTCCGGACGCCGGCCAGTTGTCCCTCGACGTCGACGTTCGTGAACAGAATCGCACCCGCACCGAGTTCCTCGTAGCGCTGTGCGGCCTCGACCGGATCGAGTCCGGTGCCTTCCTGCCAGCCCGAGACGACGACCTCCCCGTCCTTGGCGTCGAGGCTTACGGTGACCGCTCCGGGATGGCTCTCGCTGATCGTCTCGACGATGTCGGGGTTCTCCACGGCGGCGGTGCCGAGGATCACCCGGTCGATCCCCTGATCGAGAAGTTCGCGGGCGTCCACGGCGGTCCGGATTCCGCCGCCGAGTTGGAGGTCCACGTCACAGGCCTCGACGATCGCCTCGATGGCGTCGGCGTTCTTCCGTTCGCCCTCGAAGGCGCCGTCGAGATCGACGAGATGGAGGGTCTCTGCGCCGGCTTCGACCCACTCCGTCGCCGCCTCGACGGGATCGCCGTAGGTCGTTTCGGTTCCGCGCTCGCCCCCGACGAGTTGGACGACCTGTCCGTCCTGCATGTCGACGGCCGGGATCACCTCGAAGTCGTTCATACCGGCAGGTGGCGACAGAGCGTCGAAAGCGTGTCGATTAGTCACGTCCGCGCGTACAGCGGCGACCCGATCAACAGCGCGGGGCGGTCGTGGTCGGCAAGGACGGCCAGATACGGCCGTTCGACGGGGCCGAAGACGCTGACGACCGTCCCGACGCCGTCGAGGTTCTCGTCGACGATCTCCGTCCCGAGGTCGGGATAGCTCTCGTCGGGACTCCGGACGATCAGTTTTCCCTGCGCCATACGGACCGCCTCGCCGATGCGCTTCATGCTCGGATCGCGTCGAGATAGGCCGCGGTGGCCTGAAGCAGGTCGCTTTTGGTCGCGTCGTCGGCTCCCTTGACGAGCACGCGACCCCGGGGTTCGTACTCGCGGGGATAGGTCTTCGAGCGTTCGATCACGGCGTCGTAGCCGACCTGCTGGACGGCCTGTGCGATCTCGTCGACAGTTGGCTCCTCGACCGCGAGATCTAAGGAGACGCGTCGCCCTTCTTCCCGTGAGAGGTCGGCGTCGAGATAGGCGGGCCAGATGACGTTTTCGACCATACAGAGGGATGCGGGGCGGCGGTACAAACCTCTTTTTGACTAGCGAGGTCCGAACGCACGTGAGGGCCTCGAAGGGGTGAGCGAGGAGGGACGACTGGGCGGCGTCCCCCGAACGCATTCCGGATTTCGCAGACGACACTCCCAAATCCCGGCCGGTCGAAGCCGACGTATGGACGACCCCGACGACGGACGAGACGCGCTTCCCGACCCCGAAGAGGATCCGCCGGATCGAACGCCGACGGTCTCCTGTTCGCGCTGTGACCGGGAGTGGGATCTCGATTACGAACTCGAAGAGCTACACGCCGGCAACAACGCCGTCGAACAGTTCGCAATGGACCACTACCGCCACACCGGCCACTACCCCGACGACGTGACGCCGTGGCAGGTCGACTGCCGGGAGTGCCCGAACGGCGAGCAGTTCCTCGGTGAGCGACCGGCGCGGCGGTTCGCCAGGACACACGCCCGTCACACCCGCCACACAGTCGAGCTGACTCCGCCCGAGAGCGAGACGGAGACGATACAGACGGAGTGAGGGGGTGGGACGGCTCGTGTCCGGGTCTTCGAGTGCAGTGTCTCACTTCTCCGCCGGATAATCCACGACAGAAGGTGATTGGCGAGCCGTACCGTCGCCAGATCACTGTCGACGTTGCCGCGGAAGGCGTAGCGTGCATACAGATCGACTAATTTTTCAACGGAGCCGAAAATATGTCGGCATGTCGAAAACTTCCGACGCAATTCAGCATTTCGACGGAGTCACGCCCCGTGTCGTTGCCAACCTGAGCAACACCTCCTTCGACATCGAGTACGTTCGAGACGACGTAGAAGGCGAGTACTCGGACGACGAATTCGACGAAGCGTACCAACTCATAATGGCGAACCACGTCACGGGAGAGGATTTCAAAGAACTAATCGGAGAAGGAGAGTTCAACGCGCAGACGTTGTTTTTCGACGATATTATCGCGTTTTTCTTTCCCTCGGATCGGTACGAAGGAATCTTCGCGTCCTTCGACTACGACGAAAGCTTCCCCGTCAGCGAGTTCGTGGAGTACGTCTCCGGGAGTCGAACGGACGACCAGTAGTTGATTCGCACTGTTGCTGTTCGTTTGATCGCGGTCTCGTAGTGTCACACATCGGCCAGTCAGGCGAGTTCGATCCGCTCGACGAACGGTAGCGATCGAATGTCGTTGATCAACGTCCCCGAGATCGGATCGTCGGTGATGACGTACAGTTTCGGTTCGTCGGTGAACTCCGGATCTTCGGTCATCACCTGCCGGATCGACACGTCGTGGCCCGCGATGGCCGTCGTCACCTCCGCGACGATTCCGGACTCCTCGGCGTCTCTGACGGTGACCGTACAGACCGCCAGATCGAGCACCGGCGCGAGATCCATCAGACTCGGGACCGCAGAGATGTTCTGAAAGATCGGGCGGAGTTCCTCGTCCGCGAGAATCGCGTCGGTCGTCGAGTCGACGACCCGCCGGTCGACGCCGATCTCGCGGGCGATTCCCGTGTTCGGGATCTCGATCCCCCCGGAGACGACGCGCCCGTCGTCGTTGACGGAAAACCCCCGCTCTAACAGCAGGCGAATGACCTCCTGCTGGCTCGGCGAGTCGGAGAACTTCTGCATGATCTCCTCGAACATATCCGGACGGTATCGCCGCAGCGTTATATGCGTTGGGCATAGTTGCCCACTACTGCCCGGATCTGTTCATTCCTGTACAGTATCCACGGTCGAACCGCTCAGAGTTCGCCTTTGGTGCTCGGGGTGTCGGCCCGGCGGTCGTCGATCCGGGTCGCGTCGTCGAGTGCCCGCGCGAGCGCCTTGAACAGCGCCTCGATCTCGTGGTGTGCGTTCTCGCCGGTGACGGAGGCGTGAAGCGTCAGATCGGCGTTCATCGCGAGCGAGCGCAGGAAGTGTCGGGCCATGTGGCTGGTCATCCCCCCGACTGAGTCCTGGCTGAACTCGCCGTCGAACTCGAAGTGCGGGCGGCCGCTGATATCGAGGACGATCCGCCCGCGGGACTCGTCCATCGGCACCGTCCGGTCGGCGAACCGGGAGATGCCGCGTTTGTCACCCAGTGCCTCCTCGAACGCGGCGCCGAGAGTGATCGCCACGTCCTCGACGGTGTGGTGGTCGTCGATCTCCAGATCTCCGTCGCAGTCGACAGTCAGATCGAACAGGCCGTGTGTGCTGAACGAATCGAGCATGTGATCGAAAAACCCGATGCCCGTCTCGACTGTCGAGTCGCCGTCGCCGTCGAGATCGAGGGTCACGTCGATGTCGGTCTCGGCGGTCTCGCGGGTGACTGCGGCGGTGCGCTCGCTCATACCCCAACTGAGCGGGGCCTGGTATTTGGCGATTGTGCCTCCCTGCTGAGTTTCTTTACCGATACAGGACTCGGTAGGCCGACCGGGGGCTTTCCGGTTCTCCGAGTCTGCGGTCGAGGAATCACGGATACCAGCGACCGTCCCGGGTCGACACGAAACACCGCTGTCGAAGTCTCTTTTTATCAGCCCCGCGGAGGGGTGGTATGGAACGGATCGAGCTGTCCAACGCGGCGTTCGAGGGAGACAACAACGCCTACCTGTTCGACGACGGGCCGGAGACGGCGCTGATCGACACGGGCGACTGGCTGGAGGGGTCGGAGGGGCAACTCCGCCAGGAACTGGCCGACCGGGGGATCGACTTTTCGGATATCGACCGCGTCTTTCTGACCCACTGGCACGGCGACCACATCGGGCTCGCGAGCGCCATCCAGGCGGAGGGGGACGCGACAGTCCACGTCCACAGCGCGGACGCGCCGCTGGTTGCCGGCGACGCCGACGCGTGGGCGGAGATGCACGACCTGCAGGAGCGGTACTTCGACGAGTGGGCCATCCCCGAGGACGGACAGGAGGTGCTGTTCGGCCTGATGGACGGGTCCGCGTACACCGAGAACCCACCGACCGTGACGCCGATCGAAGGCGGAGACACGTTCACGATCAACGGCATCGAGATCGAAGCGGTTCACGCCCCCGGCCACGCGGCCGGTCTGTGCATGTACGAGGCCGAGATCGACGGCAGCAGCGAGGTCTTCACCGGCGACGCCTTGCTCCCGCAGTACACCCCGAACGTCGGCGGCGCGGACGTTCGCGTCGAACGCCCGCTGGCGAAGTATCTCGATACCCTCGGCCGCATCGCCGAGGCGGAGTATGACCGGGCGTGGCCGGGTCACCGCGATCCGATCGACGATCCGACCGCCCGGGCCGAGCATATCATCCACCACCACGAGGAGCGCTCCTGGCGGGTCCTCGACGCGCTCCGCCGACTCGGGCCGTGCAGCGTCTGGACGGTGAGCGCGGATCTGTTCGGCGACCTCGAACACATCCACATCCTCCACGGACCCGGCGAGTCCTACGCCCATCTCGAACATCTCGAACGCGACGGCGTGGTCGAACGCGAGGGCGACGAGTATCGCCTCGCCGAGGGCGTCGAGGCCGACCTCGACGCCCTCGATGAGCAGCGCTGGCCGCTGGTCTGAGCGGTCCGGAACGGTAAACTGGCTGCCGCCCCAATACGGTTGTAATGAGTCCCTCAGAGTCCGTCTCCCGCCGCGAGTACTTCAAACGGCTCGTCGCTGTCGGCGGGACTGCGGCGCTTGCGGCCTGTCTCGACGCCCAGAGCGAAGCGCCGGACGGCGACACGGTTTCAGTTCCGACGGGCGACCCGAGCGAGCGTCCCCAGCGCCAGCACGCGTGGAACGCGGTCCTCGACACCGACGACGCCGGCAACCACCGACTGCCGAACCACCACGTCCTGCTGGCGTTCGATCTAGCCGGTGAGCCGACGGCCGAGGACGCAGCGACGGTCGAATCCGCCTTCCGGTCGCTCGAATCCGCCTACGGCTACGACACGAACGGACTGCTCTTTACTGTCGGCTACGGCCCCTCCTACTTCCGGACGGTCGGCGCGGAGGCACCGATCCCGGAGCCGACTGCGCTCACGAGCATCGAGGACCCCGTCTTCGATCAGTTCGACGGGCTGATCCACCTCGCGAGTGACCAGCCGGATGTCGTGCTCGAAGCCGAATCGGCGCTGTTCGGCGAGATCGACAGGCCCAACGGTGTCGAGATGGCGGCGACACTGGCGGGAATCGTCGAGCGGACCGAGCCGCGTCGGACCGGTTTTCTCGGTTCCGGACTCCCGAGCGAACGAGCCGACGAGGTCGGGGGCGTCCCCGACGAGATGCCAGCGGACACGCCGGCGTTTATGGGATTCGAGTCGGGGTTTCGGTCAAGCCAGGCGCCCGAAGACCGGGTGACGATTCAGTCGGGACCGTACGCCGGCGGGACGACCACCCACGTCGAGACCCTGGATATGCAGCTCCGGGCGTGGTTCACCCAGGAGGACCACTGGCTGCGCGTGGCCAAGACCTTCAGTCCGGGACACGCCGAAGCGGGATCGGTCGGTGAGACCGGCGAGAAACTGGGGAGCGCGACGGGAGCCGCGGCAGCCGCCGAGGAGACCGAAACGGACGCACAGACAGAGGGGATCGTCGGTCACGCACAGAAGGCCGCCCGCGCCCGGGACGACGACGGGACGGCACCGCTGTTGCGGCGGGACTTCAACACGACCGACCGGGACGTCCCCGGTCTGCACTTCCTGGCTCACCAGCGTTCGATCGACGAGTACGCCCGCGTCCGCCGCGCGATGGCCGGGGAGGACATCGACGGGGTCGGCCAACGGGTCAACAACGGGCTGTTGCAGTACATCTTCGTCGCTCGGCGCGGGAACTTCCTCGTCCCGCCGCGATCCGAGCGGGCCTTGCCGGCTGTCACCGCCTGAGTCAGGCGGTGATCGTCACGTCGGGCATCTCCAGAAACGCGGTCTCGTAGCCGGTGTGACGGGCGGTCTGTGGCGGTGCATCGATACTGATCGTGATCGTGTCGCCGGGTTCGACCTCGTCGACCGGACGCCGGTAGTGGTACTTCCGGGTGGGATCGATCGCCGGCGTCAGCGACCCCTCCGAGACCGTCTGGCCGTCCCGTTCGTGAGTGGCCGACAGCGACATCAGCGGTAGCACGAAGCCGTTGAACGGCGTCCGCGGGGAGACGACGAGCGAGGAGCCCTCGGAGTAGACCAGAAAGACCGCATCGCCGCTGGTCGCTCGTCCGAGCAGGCGACCGGGCATCTCGTTCGGACCCGGCGCGAACGACAGCGGGTGGGCCGACATCTGCATCGGCTGGACGGCGGCGTGGGCGCCGCGCTGTTCGGAACGACTCTCGCTCGTGATGCCGTGGTTTCGCTTGGATAGCTCGAAGTCGAACTCGAAGCTCACCGACTCAGCCCCCTCGAAGCTCCCTTCGAGGCCGCCTCGCTGCCGCAGCGACGGGCTGCCAATATCGACCGTGATCGTGTACTCGCCCCACTCCTCGAGGTTGAAGTTATCGCCGAAGTGAAAGCCCATCTGCTGGCTGAGCATCGGCCACATCGCCTTCTGAATCGGGGTCGTCCCTTCCTTGTCGAGGGTGACCCCGAGTCCGGACGCAATCGGAAAGACCGTCTCTGTCTCCGTGTCCCACACCGAGGCCATGACGTGGATGGCGTCGTCTCGGTCCGTGAGATCGACGCGGTTCCGGCGGTCGCCGGCGACCGTCCAGAACTGCGTCGGAAACGTGTAGGAGACGCCCACCGTGAGCGAACCGGTTTCGGCGAAGCCAATCATCTGCATCCCGACCTGATGACCGGTGTGATAGACCTCACCGTCTCGCTGCCACGGCGGTCCGGCCTCTACGTCCGGCGCTTCGGACCCGAGGGATAGACAGCCGGCCATCGAGACGAGGCCAGCGGCAGCGCCACTCTTCAGAAACGTTCGCCGCCTCATTATCTAGCTGTAGGGGAAACCGCTGTTAACCGTTTTGATCGGGGTTCCAGCGCCGGTCAGTCCGACCCGGCGAGCGGCGCCTCCTCCGGGACGACCTCGCTGTCCAGTCGGTCGACGACCGATTCGAGGACGGGCACCATGTTCTCGGTGTCTTCCTGGTTGTACTCGATGAGTCGGTCGAGTGCGCCGTCGACGCCGCGTTCGTGTTCGTGCCAGAGCCGGACCGCCTCCCGGCCGTCGACGTCCGGAAGCTCTCGCCCGATCCCGAGTTCGCGTTCGATCTCGCTCAGCCCACCGGAGAGGCCGACCTTCCGACACGTCGGCATCAGGTCGATATGGGGCAGGTCGAGGTCGATATCGAAGGCGTGTTCGAGAAACGGGATATCGAAGCGAGCGCCGTTGAACGTCACGACCAGCCCGGCGTCCTCGAAGGCGCCGAGCAGGTCCTCCCGCGTCAGATCGTCGCCCCGGACCAGCGTCCGGGTCTGCCCGTCCCGATGGAGAGACACGGTGGTGACCACGCTGGAACGCTTGTCTAGTCCTGTCGTCTCGATATCAAAAAAGCAGGCCTGGTCGCGGAAACTCTCGTAGAGTCGCCACCGCGCTCCCGTTGGGAACGACCGCTCGAAGTACGACACGTCGCCTCTCTCGAGCGCCCGCTGTCCCCCTTCGATGAACGACTCGATCCGCTCCGCGCGGGTCGGGCCGACCCCCTCGCAGTCGTGATCGAACTCCGTCCAGTGGGTCACCCCCTGTCGCCAGAGCCGACGCTCGATGGTCTCGCCGATCCCCTCCGCACCGAGAAAACTGTTCTCGACTCGCACAGGTCTACTGTGTGAGCCCTCGAATTAACCGTTTCGATCAACGGTGGGGTCAGGCGTTGACGCGTTCGAGATACTGCGTGACGACGATCTGTCCCGTCGACGTGAGCACTGGCGCGTGCTCGCCGGACTCCACCAGCCCCTTTTCGTGGAGGGCGTGCAACCGTTTCTGAACCTCCTCCGGTGGGATCCCGAGCACGCTCGCAAGCGCGATATCCCTGTCTCCCGTCGAGTAGAGCGCGGTCAGCAGTTCGGTCTCGCCCTCGGACAGCGAGAGGTCGCGGAGTGTAGCCATCTGCTCGTCGTACTCCCGGCGGAGATACCGCCCGAGAATCGACAGGAGCCGATTCGATTCGGTGGCTGTGACGGTCGTGATGGTGTCGCCGGTTCGGACGTGATCGACGACCGCCACCGGTCGTTCCCGGCCGTCGACCGTCCTGTGCTCGCGGCTGAAATCGATCACGCCGTCGAGCGCGACGACGACCGGTCCCTCGCCCGTCTCGAAGGTGAGCCGCTCCCGTTCGACGGCGAGGACGGCGCTCCGAAAGTCGGTCCCGAGGACGCGCCCGCCGAGCTTGGCCGGGTGTTTCACCGTGGCGCGGCTCCCGTTGAGAATCGCCTTGAACAGGATCGTCGTGAACTTTCGGACGGTCTGTTCATCCGTGGCGATCAGCGCGACCTCCCGCCGTCCGTCCCGCTCGAACGCGACCGTGACGGGCGTTCCGGGGAGTGGCTCGAACAGGTTCGGAACGGACCCAGCTCGAACGTCGAACACCGACGACAGGGGGACCACGAGCTGCTCGTCGGCCGTCGCCGCCAGGGCGAGTTTGTCGTCTCGAAGGACGAGCCGCCCCTTCGTCGGCGTCTCGATGGCGTCGGCTTCGACGGTGAACTGTGCCGTGAAGTCTGCGAGGACCGACGACATGCGCTGATAGTGGCGTATCGGGGAGGATCTTCTTTAGCCTTACTCCACGACGAAAAGAGCCGCTGGCTCTCACTGCGGACCCCTCGTCGGGAGGCCGTGCGACGAGTCGATCCCGAAACAGAGTTGACCACACGTCGAGTAGGTGTGAGCGTATCAGCCGGCCGATCACGACAGCAGTCGTAACGGACCGACCCCTCGGCACCGGCCGCCGATATCGCCGCGAGGACCACCTACCGCAACGCTCCCGACGATGATCAGAACCACAGCGACCACGATAGGCACCGACAGCGAACACTGCCCGACGAGCGCCGGGGGCCGAGCATGACGGCCGCTGGCGCTCGGCTCAGACGCCGCCTCGACGGCGACGACCTGCTGGTCTGTCCCGGCGTCCACGACCCGATGACGGGTGCCGTCGCCGACGCGGTCGGCTTCGACGCCGTTTACATGACCGGCTACGGCACCTCGCTGTCCACGACCGGCTACCCCGACGCCGGCCTGATCACGATGCCGGAGATGATCGACAACGCCGCGAACATCCAGGAGCGGATCGACGCCCCGCTGATTGCCGACGCGGACAACGGCTACGGCAACGCCACCAACGTCGTCCGCACGGTCCGGGAGTACGTCAAAGCCGGCGTCGGCGCGATCCACATCGAAGACCAGACGTTTCCCAAACGCTGCGGCCACACCAGAGGGCGGCAGGTGATCGACCGCGAGGAGGCCGTCGGCAAGGTCGCTGCGGCCGCGGACGTGCGCGACGACCGCGGCGAGGATCTCGTCCTGATCGCCCGGACTGACGCTCGCGGGACCGCTGACGGCTCGCTCGAGGAGGCGATTGTCCGCGCCAACGACTTCCTCGACGCGGGCGCAGACGTGGCGTTCGTCGAGGGACCGACCGACGAGGCGGAACTCGGGACGGTCGGCCGGGAGGTCGACGGCCCGCTGGTCTACAATTTCGTCGGCGGGATTGGCAGTTCGCCGTACGTCGACCTCGCCGACCTCCGGGAGTGGGGCTTCGATCTGGTCATCTTCCCGCTCGCGGCCACCCTGTCGACTATCGCCAACGTCTACGCGGACATGGCGGCTTTCGCCGAGGATCCCGTGGGCGCGATGCGGGCCATCGACGAGACGTTCGCCGACCAGCCGGTCGGCAGTCTGCACGAGTTCTCGGGCTTCCCCGAGGTGATCGAGTGGGAGCGCCGGTATCTCCCCGACGACGAACGGGGGAAATACGAGGGCTCGCTGGGCGACGAGGTCGACGGGGCGTAACCCGTCGGTGAGGCCGTGACGACCGCGGTTCGCATCCCTTTTACAGATCGGTGCGTTAGGTACTGA
This sequence comes from Halovenus carboxidivorans, assembly GCF_009831575.1. GTDB lineage: Archaea > Halobacteriota > Halobacteria > Halobacteriales > Haloarculaceae > Halovenus > Halovenus carboxidivorans. The sequence continues at coordinate 278,689 of NZ_WUUT01000003.1, forward strand.
TCAATGATTTCGAAGGGCTGTGAACAGTGCGCCGAGGGCGGCAAGATGGTGCTCTTTGTCTACGGCTACTGTGACCAGCGCGACTGTTTCTACTGCCCGCTCGGCGAGAACCGGAAAAACGTCACCGACGTCTACGCCAACGAACGCGAAGTGACCTGCGATCAGGACATCATCGACGAGGCGAAACGGATGGACGCGATGGGATCGTCGATCACCGGCGGCGAACCTCAGGAGGTGCTCGAGCGCACCTGCCGGTACATCGAACTGCTGAAAGAGGAGTTCGGCGAGGATCACCACATCCACCTCTACACCGGGATCACCGGCGGCCGGGAGAACATGCGTCGACTCGCGGAAGCGGGACTCGACGAGATTCGGTTCCACCCGCCCTTCGAGCAGTGGGGTGACCTCCACGGCACCGAGTGGGAAGACATCCTCTACATCGCCCGTGAGGAGGGACTCACTCCGGCCTTCGAGATTCCGGGGATTCGCGCCGAAGAGGAGTTTCTCGACTTCCTCGAGGAGGGTGCCGCGGACTTCTGTAACATCAACGAGTTCGAGATGAGCCAGGGGAACTTCCGGCGGATGCAGGAGGAAGGCTACGAACTCAAGGAGGGCCACATGAGCGCAGTCGAGGGCAGCCACGAGATTCTGGAGACCATGGGCGACCACGAGAAAGTCTACTTCTGCACCTCCGTGTTCAAAGACGCCGCCCAGCACCGCAACCGGCTCAAACGGATGGCACAGAACATCCGCCGGCCGTTCGACGAGGTGACCGAGGACGGGACCTTGGTCTACGGCAAGACCTGGGCGTCCAGCGACCGACTCGACGAACTCGGCGTGCCGGCGGAGTACTACGCCACCAAGACCGATCACGTCGAACTCGCGTGGTGGCTCCTCGAAGAGATGATCGAGGAAGGCGACCTCGAAGAGGGCGAGATTGTCGAGCAGTATCCGACGGTCGAGGGGACCGTCGTCGAACGAACACCGCTCGCATAGATGTACCTCTCACACCCTGTCCGGCGAATGCGAGAAGATCCGATCGACGGCGAAGCGGTGGTGTTGATCGTGACTGCCGAGGACGAGACGCAGCGCGAAGACCTCGAAACGGCCATCGAATCCGTCGGGGGGACGGTTACCGACCGCCTGCAGTTCGGCGCGCTGCGGGTCGAGATCGCGCAGCACCGCATCGACGACCTCTGCGAACTCGGCGGAATCGAATCGATCGAAACGGAACACGCCGTCGGCGTGGGCGGCGATGCGGGCGAAGACGTTTAGATCGGGTAGAAGAGGACGACGATCCCGAGCCCGACCGCCACCAACAGTCCGCCGCCGATCAGCCCGCTGTAGTTGATGTAGCTTTTGATCGTATCGTCAGCGGCGTGTAATCGCCGCATACCGGCCCACGGGCTCCGGCCACGGAGATACCAGCCCTCGATGTCGACGCGTTCCCCGATGAGTTCGGGAACGTTCCGGACGGAGAACAGAAGGTTTCCGAGAAACGGAAGCCAGCTCTCGTATTTCAGGTACATCAGCCCCGTCTCGTCTTTGAACATCAGGTCCGGTGAGAACCGGTAGCCGGCCTGTCCCCGGCCGATGAGTTCGCCGGACAGTCGCGCACGCCTGCCTCGGACCGGCGAGGCGTACGGGTCCGCGAGCAGTTCGAGCACCGTCGTCTCCTCGGGGTCGCCGCCCGGAAACTTGTAGCGGGTGCGGAAGATGATCGCTCCGCCGACGGCGACGAGCCAGCCGCCGACCAGCAGGGAAACGGAGAAACTGCCGCCGGCGATAGCGAACGCGATGTAGCCGAGTGGATAACCGACCGCTACCAGCGTCGGCAGCGAGAGCACGGCCACGTCACGGGCGAACCCGCGGTACATCCGGCCGCGGTCGACCGGGAACCGGCGGAGAATATCGTCGAAATCGAAGCGACTCGCGCCCTCCATCTCCGAGAGCGTGCGAACTCGCTTGCCGGTCAGGGGATGTGTCGAGGTGAGTTCGAGTAGCTTCGCCCACGGATTCTTCAGATCGAACAGAAAAGACCGGAGCAGCAGGTCCGGGTCGCCGCTCTCCTGTGCGTTGTGATACATCATCCCGTCGTTTTTGCTCGCTCGGACGTTCATGATTCCGATATTGCGAGTGGCCTTCGAGAGTTCGGGGTTGTCCTCACTCATGACGATGCCGTAGGCAATCTTCACGAGCGCGCCGGAGAGTGCGTCGGGATGGGTGTACTCCGCGCCGAAGCGGTCGGCGGCGTACTCCCGGACGCGGCTCAGATAGAGGACTGCGTACTCCCCGACGAACCAGAAGAGGTAGGCCAACGCGCCGACGACGTAGAGCGCGCTCGCCGCCCGGCTCTTCGAGGATCCTCCGGCCGCGCCGTATCGCCAGGCGTGGACTGCGATCAGATACAGCAACTGGACAATCGTGTGAGCGACAGTCATGATGATGAAATCCCGGCTGGTGATGTGTCCGAGCTCGTGGGCGACCACGCTGGCGGTCTCCTCGTCGTCGAGAAACTCGAAACAGCCCTCCGTCAGGACGATCCGGGCGTTGTACCGGCCGGAGCCGTAGGTGAAGGCGTTGGGGTTTCGGTCGTCGATGTAGCCGAGTTTCGGCGTCTCGTAGCCGTACTCCTCCGTCACGTCCCCGATCGCCGCGGCCGAGGCCGGCGACCGCTCGCGGAGTTCGTCGAGGCTGATCCACTCCAGGCCGTACAACCACCGGTACAACAGGTCGTTGAACCACGGTCCGACGAACAGCACGAGCGCGTTGATCAGGACGACGGCGAGAACGGCGACTCCGAGGCTGACGGTCCCGAGTGCGATCATCAGTCCCAGAATAATTGCCAGCAGAAACCCCGACAGGAGACCCAGGGTCAGGATGGTCGCAATTCCTCGTCGCATACTGCCCTCTCTCCGGGCTGGTAAGTAAGCGTTTGGAGAGCCCGTGGCTACGCGCGATACCTGAAGGGGAAAGAGCGTGTGACGAGAAGAGGGGGTCTCCCTCTATCAGCACTGACGACTGCGAGGGATATATAATCGATCCGGCCGGAGTGAAAGTGAAAGTGCCGGACGGCGCGGACTCTCGGTGCGGCACAGAAGCGCCGGTCGTCCTCAGACGAGCAGTGCCGGCCCGAAGACCATCACGAGGACGGCGAAGACCATTCCGATGGTCACGATGCTGGTAAACAGCGTCACGATCAGCCGCCGGTTCGGGACGGGGAGCCGCGAGACCACAGACTCCGAACTCGTCCGGAGGATGTGGCCGCCGTCGAGCGGAAACGCCGGGATGCAGTTGAACAGCGCGAGGTTGAAGTTGACCCACCACGTCCAGAACAGCAGATTGATCGCCGTGAAGACGAGTCCGCCGAGCGCGGAGAGCGGCCCCTCGATCACGAAGAAGGCGGTCATCTCCCCGTTGAAGCCGGCGAAGTTGTAGCTGACGCTCGGGTCCAGAAGCGTCGCGAACGGCAACACGAGCAGGTTCGCGAAGTAGACGAGAACCGACGTTACCGTGGGGAACGCGGCGGCGTTGCTCCCGTCGAGAAACGAGAGGAACTGCTCGGCGGGGTACGGATCAGCGCCGAAATCGTCGAAGACGAAGCCGCTGTAGCCCTTCGCCAGGACTGTCTCCGGCACACCGAAACTCCCGTCGCCGTCGACTGTCGCGTTGACGACGCGGCGCTCACCGCCGACGTACGCCTCGACTCTGAGCTCTGTCCCGGGCTCACGGCTGTCGAGGACTGATTCGTACGCCGAGGCGTTTGCGGTCCGAGTGCCGTCGATCCGAGTGATCGTAACCGACGTTCCGTCGGTCGGTAGACCGGCCTCGGCCAGCGCGCTTCCCGCGGTCACCTCGGCGATGTACGCCCCAACCGGGATCGTCGCGTTGCCACGGGTGGTTTCGAGGGTGGCGACGGCTCTGTTCTCCACGACCGCGGCGAAACCCGGTTCGGTGTTGACCGTCGTCCCGTTGACTGCCGTCACCTGGGTCAGCGGGTCGACATCGACGATATCGTCCGCGACGCCCTCGGCGTGTTCGAGGATCAGCAACCGCCGGTTGACCGTCACTGAATCGGCGTTCCGGCGGTCGACTTCGACCGTCGCGGCCGCGTTCCGGTCGAGTTCGGCCTCCAGTTCCGAGGCGTTTTCGACCGGCGTCCCGTCGATTTCCGTGATCACGTCTCCGTGTTCGATACCCGCCGCTGCGGCCCCGGAGCCGTCGATTGCGGTCCCGACCGGCGCTCCGGGGACGACGGCCACGGAGGCGGCCAGTGGGACGAGCAACAGCGCCGAGATCGCGCAGATGGCGAAGTTGTTGGTGATCCCGGCGGCGAACATTCGCGTCTGTGCGCCCCGGTCGGCCGCCTGCTGGTCGTCGGCGTCCGGTTCGACGAAGGCGCCGACAGGGATGATCGTGAACAGCGCGACGCCCATCGATTCGATTTCGATGTCTTCGACCCGGCAGAGCAGGCCGTGGCCGCCCTCGTGGACGACGAGGCCGACCAGCAGGCCGAAGACGATTGCCGGTGCGGCAGACAGCGGCAGGAAGTCGTTCACGCCGGGGATCACGAGCGCGTTCTCGGGGCTGTCGAGCGTGCCCGCGCCGTCCGGTTGTGCGAACACCGCCGGCACCGAGAGGACGACCGCGAGGCCGGCGATAGCCATCACCACCAGGGCGATACCGACGCCGAGATTCCCCCAGGCCCGCCAGAACCGCTTGCGCTGTGCGATCCTGTTGAGGGCCGCCCGACCCCGTTTCGTGTGAATCGTCGTCAGCGGGCCGGTCACGCTCACCGCACTGGGGAGATAGCCGCGCGCGCTCAGCCCCATCGCAACTGCGGTGTAGAGAATGATACCGAGGAGGACCCACGTCAACAGGCCAAACATTATCTGGAGTATGGGCGGGTCCAGCAAAGAGCGTTTGGTTCGGTCGGTTCGAGCCCGCAGTCCCGGAGTATTAATTACCCGGCGACCGCATGGCCTGTATGGCTGAGATTCCGGCCGACTTCCACGATCTTTTCGAGAAGGCAACGTTCGCACACGTCACGACGATGTTCCCGAACGGGCTCCCCCACACGAGCCCCGTCTGGATCGGCTACGACGAGGCCGACGACCGCCTGTTGGTCAACACCGAACGCCACCGCCAGAAGGCCAAAAACGTCGAGCGAAACCCCGCAGTCTCCGTGAGCATGCTCGATCCCGACAACCCGTATCGGTTCCTCTCGGTCAGCGGCGAAGTCGAGGAGATCACCACGGAGGGCGCCCGCGAGCACATCGACGAACTCTCACAGCGGTACTTCGGCGAGCCCTACCCCGAAGAGATCGTCAGCGAGCGGATCATCCTCCGGATCCGACCGGAGCGGACCTTCTCGGCGGATCCGGAGTGAGCCGCTACCGCTCGCGACGGAGGCGGTCGACGACGAACTCCTGGTCCAGCCGTGCGAGAAACGGCCCGAGTTTCGGCCCCTCGTCGTCGTCGAAGAAGAGCCGATAGCCCGCGCCGAAAAACTCCCCGACCGGTACGTCGTACTCCTCCGCGAGGTCGAAAATCTCCGCCTGGATCTCCTCGCCGTCGTGTCCCTCGGCGACGAACTCGGCCAGATCGTCCAGCGCCGCCGCCGTCGGGTCGTCGAACTCCGCCTCGGGCATCTCCGCCCGCTTGAGTTCGTAATCGAAGGCGTTCTCGGTGATCCGCGCCCACTCACGGGCACGTCTGACCCGCGACAGCGCCTCCTCGATGGCCCACTCCGGCGCGTCGTCGGGGATGTGTCCCTCCCGCCGGGCAATCTCCTCGCGCAGTTCCGGGTCGTCGGTCATCCCGAGCACGGCGGCGAAGGTGTACGGGATCCGGACCCGCTCCTCTCGAACCTCGTCGACGAGCAGCGGGTAAAGCCGTTCGGCCAGTTCGCGCTCGCTGTCCTCGGCCGCTACCTCGTCGAAGTACACCGCCTCGAGTCGGTCGAACTCGTCGACGAGTTGGTCGATCCGTTCGATGCTGAAATCCCGCTGTTTGAGCGGCTCCTTCCCGAAGAAGTACCGGAACACCTCGGGTTCGAGGATGTCCAGCACCTCCCCGACGGTGACGATGTTCCCCTCCGAGGAGGACAGCGCCTCGCCTTCGAGCGTGAACCACTCGTAGACCATCCCGACCGGCGGTTCCACGTCCACGACGTTGCGAGCGATGTCGACCCCGCTCGGCCAGGAGCCCTCGGCGTGGTCTTTCCCGAAGGGCTCGAAATCCACGCCCAGAACCTTCCACTGTGCGGGCCACTCGAAGCGCCAGGGGAGTTTGCCGTCCCGCAGATCGGTCGTCCCCTCGTGACCGCACCCGTCGATGGTGTCCCCGCCCGCCTCGGCGTCCGTACAGCGATAGGAGACCGTCCCGGCGTCGAGGTCGACGTCGGTGATGGTCTCGGTCAGTTGGCCGCAGTCGCTACAGCGGGCAAAGAAGGGCACGTAGTCGTCGTCGACCTTGTTCTGGTACTCCGCGAGCGTCGCGCGGGCCTGCTCGCGGTGTTCGAGGACGCGTCGCGTCACGTCCTCGAACTGCCCGGACTCGTACAGTTCGGTGTTCGAGACGAACTCGACATCGACGCCGAGTTTCTCGGTTTCGCGCCGGAGCAGTTCGGTGAAGTGTGCGCCGTAGGAGTCACAGCAACCGAACGGGTCGGGCACGTCGGTGTAGGGTTTGCCGAGGTTGCGTCCGAGCGCGCCGGCGTCGACCTCACCGAGTCCGACGAGATTGCCGTCGAGGTCGGCGAGTCGTCGCGGAATCGCCCGGAGGCGGTCGCGGTCGTCGGAGGTGAACACCTGCCGGACCTCGTGACCGCGCTCGCGGAGCAGTTCGGCCACGATATAACAGCGGAGAATCTCGTTCGCGTGGCCGATGTGTGGCACTCCCGAGGGGGAGACGCCGCCTTTGATGACGATTGGGTCGCCGTCGCTGTGCTGTTCGACCGCGTCGGCGACAGCATCGGCCCAGAAGGCGTGGTCGGTGTCGAGCACCGCGTACGGGTCGGTACGCTCGGTCATCGTTCGTCCTCCGGAACCACGTCCGTCCCGTCGTGTGTTCCGTCGACGGCCCGAGCGAGCGCCGTCGGGTCGGTTCCGTCCAGCACGACAGCCCGGAGCCCGGACCGCTCCAGCAGTTTCGTCGCCAGCAGATCGACCGGCGCGTTGCTTCCGGCGGCGAGTTCGATCCCCGAAACGATGTCGACCAGTTCCGAGGCCGTCAGCGAGTCGAGTTTCGTCGCGTCCGGGTCCTCGTCGGGATCGGCGTCGTAGACGCCAGGGACGCTCGTCGCGTAGATCAACAGGTCCGCGTCGGTGTACTCGGCGAGTGCGGTCCCGACGGCGTCGGTCGTATGGCCCGGGGTAGTCCCGCCCATGACCGGAATATCTCCGTGCCGCAGCGCCTCACGGGCCCGTTCGTGCGTCTCGACCGGCGTCGGAACTGCTCGGTCCTCGAGCGCGGCGATCAGCAACCGCGCGTTGAGCCGTGTGACAGCGATCCCTAACTGGTCCAGTTCCATCTCGTTCGCTCCCAACTCTCGGGCGGCGCCGATATACGTCCGGGCGGTCGGACCGCCGCCGACGACGACACCGACGGTGTGGCCCGCGTCTTCGAGTTCCCGAAGCACCCGGCCGTACTCGGCGACGCGGTCTGACTCGACACTCGGCGCGAGCACGCTCCCGCCGACTGAAACGATCACTTTCATTGCCTCGCCGTAACCGCGATTCGGTCTTAAGGGTTGTCAAGGCCGGCGCTGAGGCGGTGTCGTCCCGGGCGCCCGAGACTGCGGAGACGCGACCTACCGGTTACTTTTGCTGCAATACTGTTCCCAGGCGGCAATTATTCGCCAACAGTCTGGCCGAAACAATTCCCTTCTGGAAGTCGGTTGAGACTACCTCAAATCTCCGTTTAAACGATATAGAGGGCAGAGAAGATGTCGTAAAAAGTCCGTTTTACGCTGATTCAACCTGAATGCGGCCAAACCGACACGAAGCTTCCTTTCTTTATATACTCCTGTACTGCTTTGGTGCGGGTGTAGACATGAGCACGACACAGTCCTCCGACGATACGCGGTCGAAAGAGGAACGGCTCCGATCGTATCTCAAGGGGAAAGCCCAGGACGGGGAGATGTATTTCAAGAGCAAGTTTATCGCGGACGAGGTCGGGCTCTCTCCCAAGGAGATCGGTGCGCTGATGGTCAAGCTCAAAGACAGCGCCACCGATCTGGAGATCGAGAAGTGGTCGTACACGAGTGCGACCACCTGGCGTATCGAACCGGCGTAGCGTGTCGTGTCTGGTCCCCGCGACACCGGCCGCCCGACGGTGTTCTCACTCGGCCGTGGTCTTTATTGAGCAACGACGCCTAACGTATAGCGATGCCCCCTAGCGACGAGACTCCTCCCTCGGCCGAGGAGTTTGCGTCCGTTTTCGACGCGTACGAAGTTCGGAGAGAAGGCGAGCGGGTGCTATACGTCGGCGAGTCGGCGATCCCAATCCAGCAACTCGAACGGGAGCTGTGGCCGTTGTTTCGGGAACGCGGCTACGAACTCTCCGTCCAGCGCGGCTATCAACGGACCGACGGGATTCCGATCTCCCGGGGCGAGTACGTCCTCGTCGCCGAGCCGAACTCGATGGAACTGGACGGTATCCCGCGGACGAACCTGCTGTTGTTCGTCGCGACCATCTTTTCGACGACGTTCGCGGGCGCGTACTTCTGGTATCAGGTGCCGCTGTTCGAGAAGCCCTGGCTCGCGGTGAAGGCCTGGCCGTTCGTCGTCGCCATTCTGGGCGTGCTCGGGGTTCACGAGCTCGGCCACTACGTCATGAGCCGGTATCACAACGTTCAGGCGTCGCTTCCGTATTTCATCCCCTTACCGACGTACATCGGGTCGATGGGCGCGGTCATCAAGATGGAGGGGAAGATCCCCGACCGGAAGGCGCTGTTCGACATCGGGGCGGCGGGGCCGCTCGCGGGACTCGCCGCGACGGTCGTCGTCACGGCGATTGGACTCCAACTCGATCCGATCCCGGCCCAGGAGGCCGCGGTCGCACAGGCCGAGACCGGCGTCCGGTTCAACCATCCGCCGCTGTTGGAGCTGATCGCCCTCGCCACCGGAGCGACCGAACAGCTCGAAGCGAACACGATCCACCCGGTCGTCTTCGGCGGCTGGGTCGGTATGCTCGTCACCCTGCTCAACATGCTCCCGGTCGGACAGCTCGACGGCGGACACATCCTCCGGGCGATGGTCGGCAAACAACAGGAGCGGATCGCAGCCGTCGTCCCCGCGGTGCTGTTCGGACTGGCGGCGTACCTGCTGGTGGTCGCCGACGGGATCGATTCCGTCGGCATCTGGACGATGTGGGGGCTGTTCGCGGTCGGCCTCGCCTACGCCGGTCCGGCCGATCCGATCGACGACAGCGAACTCGGCTGGAAACGAACGGTGCTGGGCGTGCTCACGTTCGTCCTCGCCGCGCTCTGTTTCACCCCGATCCCGGTCGAAATCGTCGAACTCGCCTAACGCCGTCGATCCAACCGACCTACCCGTGGGTGTATCCGCGGTCGGGAAGCGGTTCGCCGTCGAGCGTAACTCCCGACTCGACGACCCGTCCGATCTTTGTCAGCCCGACCGAAAGCTCTTCGCGGAGCCGTTCGAGCGCCTCCTCCGGCACCGTACAGACCAACTCGAAATCCTCGCCGAAAAACGCCCCCATCTCCCGACGCTGTTCGGCGGTGTCGGCAATCTCCTCGACGGTCGTATCGACCGGCAGGGGTGACTCGATTGCGAACCCGCAGTCGCTGGCTTCGGCGAGTTGGTGCAGCGAGCGTGCCAGCCCGTCGCTCGAGTCCATCATCGCTCCGGCGCGGCCGGCGAGCGTCCGGCCGGCCTCCACGCGCGGGGTAAACCGGAACAGCTCGTTCGCACGCTCAGTCTCGCCGCGCTCGAACAACTCCAGGGCCGCGGCGCTTCGACCCAGCGTGCCGGTTACACAGACGGCTTCACCGGGTGTTGCCCCGGATCGAAAGACGGGTCGATCCGCGCGCCCGACGACCGTCGACGTGACCGTCAACTCCTCGTGGTCGTCGAGGTCGCCGCCGACGTATTCCCCGCCCACCTCGGTACAGACTGCTTTCGCGCCGCGCACGAACGCCTCGATCTCCCCCCAGTCGAGGCTCGTCTCGGCGTAGGCCGCGACCGCGGCGACCGGGTCTGCGCCCATCGCGGCGATATCCGAAAGCGACGCGGCGACGGCCCGCCACCCGGCCGTGTACTGCGTCGTCCCCGCCGGAAAGTCCGTCGACCGGTGGAGCATGTCAGTCGTCACGGCGAGTCCGTCGACGACCGCCGCGTCGTCGCCCGCCTCAGGTACCGTTCCGGCAAGCGCCCGAAGTGCCTCGCGCTCGTCCATACTGTCGGTACGAAACCGGAGGTCAAAACGACTCCGCAACCGGCACATTTCAACTGAATTATTTGTTAGGATCTTCGTAACAACATTGCAGTCGCTTGCGGTGTTTTTAAGTTTCCAGCACGTGGTACGGAAGAATGTGTAATTGGGATGAGCGAAGAGCAGGGGTCAGCAGAGACAGGGGATGTCGAATCCCGGTCCGGAGATTACTCCCATCTCGTCGAAGAGGCCGAAGACGGACTGTACATGCTCGACAGCGAGGGCCGATTCGAGCTGTTGAACAGCGCCTTCGCGGAGCTTACGGGGTACGACCGCGAGGAGCTGATCGGGGAGGATCCGCGTCTCGTCCTCGCGGACGGGGAAGTCGAGCGGTTCAACAGACAGATCAGATCGGCGATTGCCTCCGAGGAGACCTCGGGATCGATGCTCACGACCGTCGTCACCAAGACCAGCCAGCGCAAACCGGTCGAGATCAGATTTAGCCTGCTCCCGACCGACGACGGCGAGTACAACGGTCTCACGGGGGTCGCGCGCGACGTTCGCGCCAGGCGCCACCGCGAGCAGAAACTGGACGTGTTGAGTCGCGTGCTCCGACACAACGTCCGCAACCGTCTCAACCTGATCTTCGGGCACGCGGCGACGCTGAAAGACGCCGACGATCAGCACTACCGCCGGGCGGCCGAGAAGATCGAGGCCGCCGCCGAGGAACTCATGGAACTGAGCGAGAAAGCCAGGACCGCACAGACGGAGGTCGGATTCAACCCCTCCGAGCACAACCAGACCGACGTTACCGAACTGATCGAACACCTGGCGGTTCAGCTCCGCAGAGAGTACCCCCAGGTCAACCTCAAACTGGATCTCCCGCCGGAACTGATCGTCAACGTCCCGAAGTCTTACCGCATCGCGGTCAACGAACTCGTCGAGAACGCCATCGAACACAACCCCGATCCCGAACCGGTCGTCCGGATCCGGATCGAACGGACCGAGGCGACCGTTCGGACCGTCGTCGAAGACGAGTGTCCGCCGATTCCCGACAGCGACAGGCGGGCGATCAACGAGGGCAAAGAGACGCCGCTGATGCACTCGCTGGGTATCGGCCTCTGGCTCGCAAACTGGGTTGCCGACACCGTCGGGGGCGAACTCGAACTCGACCGCCGCGAGGACGACAGCGGCAACACCGCCGTGATCGTCCTGCCGCACAAAAACCGGCTGTGAACCGATCACAGGGGCGCTGTCGGGCTTCACAACTGTTATATGACGCCGACAGGAAGAACGTGCCAATGACAACAGTCTACGACGTGCCTGCCGAGGAACTCATCGAGGCACTCACGGAAACGCTCGCGGAGGAAGACGCAGTCGAAGAGCCGGAGTGGCTCGCGTACACGAAATCCGGCGCGGACCGCGAACTCCCGCCGGAACAGGACCAGTTCTGGACCCGTCGCGCGGCGAGTCTGCTCCGGAAAGTCGCCGTCGACGGCCCCGTCGGCGTCGGTTCGCTCCAGACGGAGTACGGCGGCAGCAAGCAGGGCTCGAACCGCTACCGGGTCCGACCGAAACACAGCGCCGACGGCTCGGGTAACGTGATCCGAACCGCCCTCCAGCAGCTCGAAGCGGCCGGCTACGTCGAGACCGCCGAAGGCGAAGGGCGCAAGGTCACCCCCGACGGGCAGGCACTGCTCGACGATGTCGCCGAGGACGTGCTGGCCGACCTCGACGACCCCGCGCTCGAACGGTACGCCTGAACACTCGGTGCACTGGCCGTAGCTTCGACAGTCCGCGTCTCTGGTTTTCCTGTCGACGCTCAGGACTCCTCGCCGACGTTGACGGTTAGCACCGGCGCCGAGGTCGAGCGGACGACTTCCTCGGTGACGCTGCCGAGCATCTCCCGCGCGCTACCGGTCCGGCCTTCCGTCGCCATCACGACCAGATCGATCTCCTGCTCGTCGATGTAGGCTCTGATCTCCGCCTCGGGAACCCCCCGTCTGACCGCCGTCTCGATGTCGCTCAGGCCCGCGTTTCGCGCCTGCCTGCGGACATCCTCGACGGCCTGGCGACCGGCTTCGTCGAGCCGATCCAGGATGTCCCCCAGTTCGTCCCCTTCGAGGGTGTCAGCCATCTCGGGGGTCTGGAGGACGTAGATGGTGTGAATCCGTGCGTCGAACTTCGACGCGAGCGCTACGGCGTGGTCGAGTGCCTGCTCGACGCCCGCAGAACCGTCTGTCGGGACGAGAATCTCGTCGTACATACGTGGTTCATTCACACCGGAGGAAGAAAGCGCTGTGGCCGGCTCCCGGTCGTCCGGGAACGCCCTACTCCTCGGCCAGTTCGATCACGTCGTCGAAAAACGACAGCGAGTCGTGCGGCCCGGGGTTCGCTTCCGGGTGGTACTGGCGGGTGATGATCCCCAGGTCCTCGTTGTCCAGCCCCTCGGGGGTGTCGTCGTTGACGTTTCGCTGCGTGACTTCCAGTTTGTCGCCGGGATCAGCGACGGTGTAGCCGTGGTTCTGCGTGGTCATGACCACCTGGTCGGTCCGGAGGTCACGGACCGGCTGGTTGACGCCGCGGTGGCCGAACTCCATCTTTTCGGTCCGGCCGCCCAGGGCGTTGGCGACGACCTGCTGGCCGAGACAGATCCCCGCGAGGGGGAGTTCGCCGACGAACTCCTCGACGATTTCGCCGGCCTGCTCGAAGTTCTCCGGGTCGCCCGGTCCGTTCGAGATGAACAGCACGTCGGGATCGACGGCCTCGACCTCCGCCTCGGTGGCGTCGTAGGGCAACTGGTGGACGACGGCGTCGCGTTCGATCAGCGACTCGATGATCGAGCCTTTCGCACCGCAGTCGACCAGCGCAACGTCCGGCCCCGATCCACCCTCGTTGTGGACCGTCGCGTCCCGGACGGAGACCTGCGAGCCGATGTCGGTGTGCTCGGACATGTGTTTGCACTGGTGCAGCTGTTCGATCGCGTCCTCCTCGGTCGCGTCCGGGCCGGCCGCGATGCCGCATTTCATCGCTCCCTCGTCGCGGATCTCGGTGACGATCTCGCGGGTGTCGAGGTGGTCGACGCCGGGGACCTCCTCCTCCTGCAGCCACTCGGCGACGTCGTCGGTCATCTCCCGAGCAAGCACCCCTCGCGGGTGGATACGGTCGGACTCGAACCGCTCCTCTCGGACGCCGTAGTTGCCGATCAGGGGATAGGAGAACGTCAGTAGCTGTTCCTCGTAACTCGGGTCGGTCAGGCTCTCCTCGTAGCCGGTGTAGGCGGTCGTGAATACCAGTTCGCCACGCGTCGTACCCGGCGAGCGCGAACGGGCCTCGATCACGCGTTCGCCCTCGATTGCGACGTACGCATCAGTCATTACGAGATGCGTACGAAACTCCGGCTGATAAGCGTTGCTTTCGAAGGTGAATTACGAAATTCGTAGCGTTGAAGTACGGGCGCGCCGAACCGACAGATCTCGATGGACGACCTCGACCGCGAGATCCTGAACATCCTCCGTCGTGACGCCCGTACCCCGTACACGGAGATCGCCGATCAGGTCGGCACCTCCGAGGGGACGATCCGAAACCGCGTCGAGCGGATGGTCGAGTCGGGGGTCATCGACCGCTTTACCGTCTCGACGCGGACCGGCAACGTCAAGGCGATGATCGAGATCACCGTCGACGTCGACGTCAACACCGGTGGGCTGACCGAGGAGTTCGCGGAGTGGAAACGCGTCGACTTCGTCTGGCAGGTCTCCGGCGAGGAGGATATCGTGCTCGTCGTCGACGCCGCGGACACGGACGACCTCAACGAACTGATCTCGCGGGCCCGCGAACGCGAGGAGGTCATGGGGACCAAGACCAGACTCATTCTCGACGAGTGGCTCGGCTAAGCGCGGTCGCCGCCCTCGGAGCCCCAGGTGTTGAGCCGGTAGATTAGCTGTCCCGTCGCGAAGAGCACGCCGACCGCGAGCACCAATCCGGTCCAGTCCGGTAGCCGATATCTGGTGAGCGCGGCACCGTAGCCGGCGGTTACGACCCCGATCCCGAACATGAATAACCCGACGAGTCGCCCGGCGACGCGGTCCGGGATCTCCGACTCGTCGTAGCCCGCGATCAGAAACGTCCAGTTGAACACCGCCATACAAACCCCGAGAACGACACAGAGTCCGCCGATGTACACTGCTCCGTGCAGATCGAGCAGCAACTCTTCCATACCGGCCATTTTCGGCACAGTCCTATTCCTGTTGTGGTCCGTCTCCGGACGGGAAATCTCGACCTACTCGACGCCCGCCCGGGACTCGAAGTTCCGGAAGAGCCGGTCCGCGGTTACCTCCGCCCAGGAAAAGCCGTTCATCTCCCAGCCGAACCTGCGTAGCGACTCCGTCTGTTCGGCGCTGATCTCCGGGTGGAACTGGACGGTCCAGACCGGCCGCTCGCGGTGGGCCGTCCCGAAAACCTCCGCGTGCTCGGCCGAGGCGATCCGTTCCAGTCCGTCGCCGGACTCCGTCACCCGGTCACCGTGCAGTGCCGGAACGACGGGGTCGACACCCTCGAACAGTGGCTGGTCGGCCAACTCGGCTTCGACCAGCCCCGCGGTCATCGTCCCCGACCGGACGCCGCCGCCGAGGGCGACGTTGACGATCTGGTGGCCGAAACAGACCCCCAGGGTCGGCACGCCCTCCGCGACGAGGCGGCGAATCAGTTCGATCTCCTCGTCGATCCACGGGTGCTGATCGCGCTCGTAGACGCCGGCTGTACTGCCCGTGAGCACGACTGCGTCGGCGTCGTCGGGATCGAACCGCTCGCCCGCCGGGAAGTCCACGGTTCGAGCGCCCGGAAACTCCTCGGCCAGCGCGTCACAGTGAAACGTCGCGTCGTCGTCGACCTCGTTCAGCACGACGTACACCGACTGCGGTGACATACACGGACCGAGGGGACGACCGGAGAAAAGCCTGTCTCGGGGGTCGTGCAGCGTCCGGACACACGACAAAAACCCTTATCAGAATCGGCAGGCTACCTACTGACGAAGCCATGAGCGTTACACTGAAAGATTTCTACGCCGACTGGTGTGGGCCGTGCAAGACGCAGGATCCGATCGTAGAAGACCTCGAAGAGGACCTGGGCGACCGCCTCTCCGTCGAAAAGATCGACGTCGACGAGAACCAGGACGTCGCCAACGAGTACCAGGTCCGTTCGATCCCGACGATCGTCATCGAGGACGAGGACGGCTCCGTCATCGAGAAGTTCATCGGCGTCACCCAGCGCGAGGAACTCGAAGCGGCGATCGAACAGGCCGAAGCCTAATCTCGTTCTCTCAGCCGTCTTTTCTCGGTCCGTCAGTCACTCCTGTCGCTCGATGACGAACTTCGTGAACTCGCGGAGGTGTTGCTCCGACTCCGACTCCAGATCGAGGTCGTCGAGGTGACTCCGGGCGCTCGCGGAGAGTTCACGCGCGCGGGTATCGGCGTACTCGATTGCGCCGACACTCTGCATGATCTCGATTGCCTCCATGATCTCCTCGTCGGTGTTGTCCTCGGCCCAGAGGATCTCCTCGAGTCGGGCAACGTCCTCCGCGGGGGCCTCCTGGGCGGTGTAAATCGCCATCAGCGTCTTCTTGCCCTCGCGGATGTCGTTGCCGAACTCCTTGCCGAACTCCCCGGCCTGATCCAGCGTGTTCTGGATGTCGAGGATGTCGTCGCCGATCTGGAAGGCGATGGATAGCTCCTCGGCGTAGCGCGCCAGTTGCTGTTCGACCTCCTCCGGCTGGTCGGTGACGATGGCCGCCAACCGGGCGACGATCCGGGCGAGACAGCCCGTCTTGCAGGCGCACATCTCGTAGTACTGCTGTTCGTCGACCGTGATCTCCTTCTCGTTGTGCCAGCAGATGTCCATCCCCTGACCGAGGTGTGTCCGGTTCAGTTCGTGGGTGAGCATCTCGTAGATGGCCAACCGCTGGCTGTCGCTGAGATCACCGCGGTACTTCTCGATTACCTTCAACGGAATGAAATACATCGCGTTGCCGGCGTTCAGCGCGATGTCGGTGCCGTGTTCGTGATGCAGCGCCGGTCCGCCGCGGCGCATCTGCGCCTCGTCTTCCACGTCGTCGACGATGATCGTTCCGTTGTGGAGAATTTCGGGGATACAGGCGTACGGCAGGTACTCCTCGGGGTCGTCACCGAGGGCGTCAACGATCATCAAGAAGAGAATCGCCCGCCAGCGCTTGCCCCCGCGGTCCAGAAGCAGCCAGATCGGATCCGCGAGCGCCTCCTGAATCGCCTCAGGTTGGTACTTGTAGGTCGGCTCGCCGAAGAAGTCGGTCAGATAGGCGTCGTCGATCCGTCGTGGCAGTAGCTCCTCGATTGCGTCGTCAATCACCGGCCGCCACTCGGCGAGGACTTCCCGCATGTACGAACCCTCGCAAGCAGTGACCAAAAAACCACTCATACCGATGTACAGACGATTCCTGGGCTGGGAGGCTTCCCGATGTGGCGACGCCGACCACTCACTCCGCTGGATAGCACTCGACCCGCCCGGGGAGTGAGTTATACCTCTATATGGCAGTAGCTGGTATTGAATGGTATTCAACGCAATGCTTATGTACTCAGAGGTTCTCTGTAGCTGTAGAGGTCGAACAACAATGATAGATTACACCAGCCCGATCCAGACGACTTTCGAACTGCAGCGCCGCTCGCTCGAACAGAGCCAGCAGGCTCTCGAACAGAGCGTCGACATCGGCCAGCAGATCAGCGAGTCGTTGCTCGCCGGTCTCGACAGCCAGGAGCAGTTCCAGCGCCGACTCGTCGAACTCAACCGCGACACCGTTGCCAGCGCCCTCGACGCCATCGAGAGCCTTCCGGGCGCCGACGTGGCAGTCGACGACCTGCGCGAGAACATCGACGACGGCTACGAACGGCTTCTCGACGGCCACGAGGAGGCCTTCGACAACATCTCGGCGGAACTCGAAGACGGCACCGATTCCTACGACGACCTGACTGCGGAACTCCTCGAAACCGTCGAGGAACAGCTCGACCTGCTCGTCGAGGCCCACGAGGAACTCGAAGCCCAGTCGGTCGAGGCAGTCGACGAACTCGCCGGTCAGGTCGAAGAGCTCCAGGACCAGGCCGAGGACGTGCAGGCACAGATCGAGCAGGTCTCCGAGGACGCCGCACGGGCCGTCGAAGCCTGATCCCTCCCGCCCCACTCACAACACGCTCCCTGAACGGATCCCTCTGCGCTCCCCCCAAACCGGCTCCCCGCTGACACCCTCTTTCTGAACGGTCCGGACCCGCCGGCTCGATTCTCTGTCCGCCGACGATCGCTCGCTTCGTGGCTACGACAGTGCCGCGGCGGCCTCGCGAAACAGCCCGTCGAGAATCTCCGGTGTCGTCGGATGATACGCCCGGTCGGGGACCTCTCGAACGTCCACCCCGAGTTCGACGATCACCTGTAGTGTCTTCGCCATCGCGTCGGCGTGGAAGTGCAGCCCCTGATAGCCGAGCACGGTGCCGTCCTCGGCGTCGACGACGAGTTTCGCGAGTCCGGCGGCCACGTCTTTCGCCTCGAACACGCCGTCGTCGCTTGCCTGTCTCGTCGCCGTCACGATATCGTGGCCCGCCGCTCTGGCGGTCTCCTCGTTGTGTCCGACACGGGCGAACGGGTAGACGCCGAGTCCGGAGAAGATGACGTGGTGGTGGGTGTTCTCGTACGGCGTCAGCGCCTCCCCGGCGGCGTGTGCGAGAATGTTCTCTGCGGCCTGGAAGCCCTGCTCCTTTGCGACGTGGAGAATCGGCTCTTTCCCGTTTGCGTCTCCGACGACGAAAACGCTCTCACTGTCGCGGGCCTGCATCGTGTCCGCCACCCACTCCCCGTCCCGCTCGATAGGGGTCTGTTCGAGCCCGAGACGGCCCACGGTCGGCCGACGACCGGTGAAACAGAACAGCTGCTCGGCCTCGACGGTCCGTCGGTCGCCGGATTCGTCTTCGAGCGTGAGCCGAACACCGCCGTCGTCTGTCGGTTCGAGCCGTCTCTCGTAGACGTTCGTCGGGATGGTCACGTCGAACTCCTCGCGGTAGAGGTCGAGTGCGGCGTCCCCGAACTCCGGGTCTGCCTCGTCGATAGGGCGGTCGTCGTGTTCGACGACCGTGAGCTCCATCCCCGCGGCCTCGGAGAGGTACGGTACCATCTCCATCCCGACGTAGCCAAAGCCCATCACGATGCCGGTGTCCGGGAACTCCGTCGCGTCGAGCACGTCGCCGCTGGTCGTGAACTCGACGGTCTCGATGCCCGGCGTGTCGGGAATGTTGACGCTCGACCCTGTCGCCACGACGACGTAATCGGGGTCGTAGGTCTCGCCGCCGGCCTCGATTCTCGTCTCGTCGACGAACCGCGCCGTCTCACGGACGAAGGTCACGTCCTCGCGGTCGGCCAACTCGTGAACGGAATCGCGGCGGTGTTCGGCCCACCCGAGCGTGTGATCGTCCTTTCGCTCGACGACCCGCTGGAGATCGACCGCCGGGGCCTCCCCGACCAGTCGCTCGTCGTGTCGGGCCTGATACCGGTGTGCGCCGGCGGAGAGCACCTCTTTCGAGGGCATACAGCCCGACAGGATACAGAGTCCGCCTCCGGGGTCGCCGTCGTCGAACAACAGCAGTTCGGCCTCCCCGGCCAGTTGCTCCGCGACGGCGGAGCCCGCACTTCCGTACGCACCGATGATCGCCACCTGAATGCTCATAGTACGAGGATGCGAGCCGCTGGCATAATCCTGTCGGGCGTCGAGGCGGGCGGCGAGCGATCAGGACTCCCGTTCGATGTCCCGGTAGGTGGCGACCAGTTCGTCGAAGTCCTCGACCCGTTCGCGGAGTCGCGGGGCGAGTTCGTTGGCCCGCTGTTTCGCTCGTTCGTACTCCTCGCTCTCGGCGAGTTCCGCGCGCGTGAGTTCGGTCTCCAGCACGTCGATTTTCGAGATCAGCGAGAGGAAGGTGTCGAGTTCGCTTTTCTCGTCCGGCCCGGTGTCGAGGTGTTTTTCCAGCGTGTTCTGCAGCGTCTCGTTGAAAATCGGCTTGCAGAGGTAGTCGTCGAAGTCCATCTCCAGGATGTTGAGGTCGGGGTCGACGGCGGTCGCCATAATCACTGGACAGTCGTAGCCCCGCTCGCGCAGCGCCGCGAGCACGTCGTCGCCGTGCATGTCGGGCATCCGTCGGTCGAGTAACACCGCATCGACGCTGTCGTCGATCAGTTCGAGCGCCTCCTTCCCGCCGGTCGCAATCCGCGTCTCGTAGTTCGCTTCGAGTCGGAGAGCGTACGTCTCTGCGACATCTTCCTCGTCGTCGACGACCAACACGAGCGGCTCGGACCGGGCGGGGCTGCTCACATCGTTCATCTACCGGTGTCGCGCAAGAAAGCGTTACGTCTGTTCACTGACCCGGATGGCGACCGATGCTCTGGAAGGCCTCATCGAGGGAGTCGAACTCGTCGAGTAGCTCGTCGAGGTTCTCACGGAGCGTCTCGGCCCGCTCGTTGAGCCGTTCGAGTTCGTCGCTCTGTTCGCGCTCCTGTGGTGGTAGCTCCGACTCCAGCAGGGCGAGTTTCGATGTCACCTCGAAATACTCCGAGAGCTGTTCGTCGTACCGCTGGATCTGGAGCTGTTGTTCGATCGCCGCGACGAGATCCTCCTTCTCGACCGGCTTGCAGAGGTAGTCGTCGAAGGGCATCTCGACGATGTCCAGTCCGGGGTCGACCGCGGTGAGCATGATGACACGGCAGTCGTACCCTTTCTCCCGGATCTGTTCGAGAACTTCGTCGCCGGAGATGTCCGGCATACGGCGGTCGAGCAGTACGATGTCGACGTCGATATCGATCGTTTCGAGCGCGTCCTCACCGCCGTAGGCGACACGAGTGTCGTACTCGTTGCGGAGACGTAGCGCATACACGTCCGCGACCTCCTCTTCGTCGTCGATTACGAGGACGGTCGCGGTGTCGCTACCCGATGGCACATGTGGTGTTCGGTAGTCCCGGGGTAATAAGTCTGTGTTATCCACAGTCGCCGCCCCCGGACGGGCAAAATTAATCAGTTGCCAGCGTAACTATCCGGTATGATCGGGCGCGGCCCGGGGACAGAGCATGAGTGAGGACGACGACTGGTTCGAGCAGGCGCTCTCCGAGGACGACGCCGAGGAGGACCAGTCCGATGACCCCTGGGACGACTCGGCCGACTCCGAGGAGGAGTCGCCCTGGGACGACGACAGCGAGAGCTCCTGGGGGGACGGCGAGGCCGCGGTCGGTGACACGACCGGGACCGACGGAGCCGCCCCCTTCGAGTCAAACGACACCGAGAGCGGGCCGTTCGAGGACGACGGCTTCGGCGGTGAGGGACCCTTCGAGGACGACACCGGCTTCGGTGCAGACGAGGGTGCCTCGTTCGGCGGCGGTGGTGACGAGAGTCTCTTCGACGACGAGGGGTTCGGTGGTCTCGGCGGTGGCGGCGACAGCGAGTTCGAGGAGGAGGATTTCGAGTCGGAAATCCCTCGGATCGACCTCGGAATCGAAGGGCTGGACAACATGATCCAGGGCGGTGTTCCGGAGCGGCACCTGATCGTGACTATCGGCAGCGCCGGGACCGGAAAGACGACTTTCGGCCTGCAGTTTCTCCATCACGGCCTCCAGAACGGCGAGGATGCCGTGTTCATCACGCTCGAACAGAGCCACGAGGCCATCATCGCGACGGCGAACGAGTTCGGCTGGGACTTCGAGAGCTTCGAGTCGGAGGATCGACTCGCGATTGTCGACCTCGACCCGGTCGAGATGGCCAACAGCCTCGACAACATCCAGGCCGAACTCCCGCAGTTGATCCGGGACTTCGACGCCGACCGACTCGTCCTCGACTCGGTGTCGTTGCTGGAGATGATGTACGACAACCAGGCCAAACGCCGGACCGAGGTCTTCGATTTCACCCGCTCGCTGAAGAAGGCCGGAGTGACGACCTTCCTCACGAGCGAGGCCAGCGAGTCGAACCCCTACGCCTCCCGCCACGGCATCATCGAGTATCTGACTGACGCTGTCTTCGTCCTGCAGTACGTCCGCGGGGAGACACAGGAGACCCGCCTGGCCGTCGAGATACAGAAGATCCGGAACGCGAACCACTCGCGCGAAAAAAAGCCCTACGAGATGACCGAACACGGGCTGTCGGTCTACCAGCAGGCGAACATCTTCTAACCGGGAGATCCATACCGGTCCGACCGCTATCACGCGTATGGAGGTTCGCGCCTACGTGTACGACTCGTCTGCGCCGGCCGAGCACGTCGAGGCTGTCCTCGACCGGTTGGAGGACCGCCCGGAGGAGATCAACTACGTCGACATCGACGCGGCAGAGACGCGAGCGGACGGCCGCCGGGAGGCGATGCTCACCGTGAAAAACGCGGTCGGAATCGGCACACCACCGGACGAACTGTACGGGCCGGACGGTCGGCCGGATCTGACCGTCGGCGCGTTGATTACAGAGGAACCGACCGGGCGCCGCTCGCTTCACGTCGGCACAGAGGCGCTCGACGCGCTGGATACGTGACCAGTTCAGGCAACGTCGTCGGGGACTTCGTCGTCTTCGACCGACCGCTTCATCGAGTCCCGCCGCGCCTTGGCGTCGCGGCCGGTCGACTCTTCGAGGAAGTCGTTTTTGAGCGCCACCGCCTCCTCGGCGGCCTCGACGTGGCCCTCCGCGATGACCTCCTCTGCCGGTCGTTCCTCGATATCTAGTGCGAGCTTGTCCTTCTTGGAGCTGTACTCGACGGTTCCGGCGGTCACCTTCGAGAAGACGGGATTGTCCGGATCCTCGACGACGTAGAGTTCGCTGTCCTTGTAGGTCTCAGTGTCCGTGATTGGTCCGAAAAACTCCTCGATTTTGGCCTCCATATCCTCGACGCGCTCCTCGAGGTACTCGCCCCGCCGCATCTTGTACTCACGCATGGTCGACCTTTGCGAGGGATCAGTTTTACCTCTTTCGTGCTCGGGGCAGCGAGTCACTCGGTGACGTGTTCGAGCGCCCCGCGGTGACACTCCGGACAGAAGTCCCCGCGACGAAGCGAGGACTCCGCCACCGAGGTGGTGAACTCACACTCCGGGCAGCGAAACTCGCCCTCGGGCACGGTGACTGCACCGCCGGCCGACTCGGTACCGTCGTCGTCGGTCCCGAGGTCGATCTCGGTCTCCGGTTCCCACTCGTCGTCTCCCCCTTCGGGCTCCTCGGGCCACTCCCCCGGCTGTCGGTCGGCCTGCGCCTGCTCGTCGTCCTCCTCGAGGATCACCCCGTCGTCGGCGTCGGGATCGGTCTCCTCGCCCGCCTCGACGACCTCGGCGGCCCCCACCGTCTCCGCCTCGGTCTCCTCGACGATCTCCGCCCCGGTGTCCTGTACCGGTTCTTCGACCGTCTCCGTCCCGGCCGACTCGGGCGTTTCGACCGCCTCGGACTCCTCGTCCGACTCGGTCTCGGGTTGGGGTTCCGGCTCCCCGACGCTTTTGCTCAGGTCGGTCTCCGGGGACTCGTCTGTCTCCTCGGTATCGAGGTCCTCGGCGACGATGTCGGC
Source organism: Halovenus carboxidivorans (assembly GCF_009831575.1). GTDB lineage: Archaea > Halobacteriota > Halobacteria > Halobacteriales > Haloarculaceae > Halovenus > Halovenus carboxidivorans. Next base: position 301,665 of record NZ_WUUT01000003.1, read on the forward strand.
GGCGGTCTCGAGGGTCGTCACCTCCTTGTTCTCGGAGACCACCCGGGTCTCCCCGCAGCGCTGGCAGGTCTCCGTCTCCCGGATCGTCGTGACCACCTCGCTCCCGTCCTCCTCGCGCTCGCGCTCAATCTCGGAGTCGCCGTACGCGTGCCCGAAGACAGAACACTTGAAACTCATTGCGATGTATATCCCACCGTCCACACCATAAGCGTACTGCTTGGGTCAGCCGCGGCGACCGAAAAGAGCCGGACATCGGCCGCTTTTTATACGGTGGCCGGACAAGCCCCGAGTGAATGTTCGAGCTAGCACTGTCAGTCGCGATCATCGTCGTTACCACGGGAACGCTCTGGATCGGCAGCGGCTGGCTCGAAGACGCGAGCGCCCGCCTCGCTACCTACTACCGTCTCCCCCCGGTCGTCCAGGGCGGACTCATCGCCGCGGCCGGGTCGAGTTTCCCCGAACTGGCCAGCGTCATCTTCGCTGCCCTCGCTGGCTCGTTCGGACTCGGTGTCGGTGCGATTGTCGGCTCGGCCATCTTCAACATCCTGGTCATTCCCGCCCTCGCCGTGCTCGTTCCCGGCCGTGATATGGAATCTACCCGAACGCTGGTCCACAAGGAGACGCTGTTCTATCTGCTCTCGGTCGTCGTTCTCTTTCTCGTCTTCGCGCTGGCGCTGATCTACAACCCCGCAGAGGGAACGCTGTCGGGTGAACTCACCCGGCCGCTGGCTGTCGTCCCGCTCGCCGTCTACGGGCTGTATCTGTTCTTGCAGTGGCAGGACACCGTCGATTACTCGGAACCGCCGTCGACTGACAGCATCAACCCCTACAGGCAGTGGGGCTGGCTGATCGCCGGCCTGCTCGTCATCCTCGTCTCGGTCGAACAACTCGTCGACGCGGTGATCCACCTCGGCGAGGCCGCGGACACGCCCGACTTCCTGTGGGGGGCAGTCATCGTCGCGGCGGCGACGAGCCTCCCGGACGCGCTGGTCAGTATCCAGGCCGCCGACAAGGAGGACGATGTCGCCAGTATCGCCAACGTCGTCGGCTCGAACATCTTCGACCTGCTCGTGGTCATTCCCGCCGGAATTCTCCTTCTCGGCGCCGAGCCGATCAACTTCGGTATCGCGGCCCCGATGATGGGCTGTCTGGCCGCGGCGACGGTGTTGCTGTTCGTGCTGTTGCGCACCGAGTTACTTCTCACCAGCCGCGAGGCGTACGTGTTGCTGGGAGCGTACGTCCTGTTCGTCTCTTTCGTCTTCGCTGAAGCGGTCGCGCTGACCAGTGTTCTCCCGAACTGATAGCTTTATTCGACGCGGGGCCTAACGGTGACGTATGAACGTAGTCCTTGTCGGCGGGAGCGGTTTCATCGGGACGTATCTCTGCGAGGAGCTTCTGGATCGGGGTCACGACGTGACGGTGCTGTCCCGGAGTCCGGGCGGCGACGTTCCCGCCGGAGCCGAGACGGCGATGGGCGACGTGACCGCCTACGACTCCATCGAGTCGGCGTTCGAGGGGCAGGATGTCGTCTACAACCTCGTGGCACTCTCGCCGCTGTTCGAGCCGAAAGGCGGCAACGAGATGCACGACCGACTTCACCGCCGCGGAACCGAGAACTGCCTCCGAGCGGCCGAGGAGCACGGCGTCGAGCGGTTCGTCCAACTGAGTGCGCTCGGGGCCGACCCGGAGGGACCGACCCACTACATCCGCGCCAAGGGTCGGGCCGAGGGACACGTTCGGGACTCGGATCTCGACTGGACGATCTTCCGGCCCTCGGTCGTCTTCGGCGACGGGGGCGAGTTTCTCTCCTTCACGCGAAAGCTCACGCCGCCGGGGGTCGCCCCGCTGCCCGGCGGTGGGAAGACGCGGTTCCAGCCGATTTACGTCGAGGACCTCGTGGACATGCTGGCTGACAGCATCGAAAGTGAGACCCACGTCGGCGAGACCTACGAGATCGGCGGGCCGGAACAACTCGAACTCGCCACCGTCGCCAGACTCGTCCGAGCGGCCCGTGGCCAATCAGTCAAAATCGTGTCAGTTCCGATGTCACTGGCCGAGGTCGGACTGCGTGTCGCGGGCGCGATTCCGGGCTTTCCGATGGGGCCGGACCAGTACCGCTCGTTGCAGTTCGACAACACGACTTCGGAGAACGATATCTCGGCGTTCGGCCTGGAAACAGACGATTTAACGACGCTCTCGTCGTATCTCGGGGTCGAGTAGACCGAGGGGGCAGTCGGCGGACGACCCCGCGGAACGGGGCCGTTCGTTTCAGCCGGCCACAAGGTTGATATTCGTCCGTCCTGGGTTCGCAGGATCGATATCTCGGGGAAAACACTTATGTGTACGATGGTATAGATTCGCCTAAAGACAGACATGAAATTAGCGATGATCGGCTTCGGACAGGCGGGTGGGAAAATCGTCGACAAATTCATCGAGTACGACGAGCGGACGGGCAGCGGAATCGTCCGCTCGGCCATCGCGGTCAACACCGCGAAAGCCGACTTGATGGGGCTGGAGCACGTCCCCGAGGACAACAGGGTCCTGATCGGGCAGGCACGGGTCAAAGGCCACGGCGTGGGGGCGGACAACGAACTCGGCGCGGAGATCGCCGAAGAGGATATCGACGAGGTGCAGGGAGCCATCGACAACATCCCCGTCCACGAGATCGACGCCTTCCTGGTCGTCGCCGGACTCGGCGGCGGAACCGGCTCTGGCGGGTCCCCGGTGCTGGCGAAACACCTCAAACGGATCTACACCGAACCGGTCTACGGCCTGGGCATCCTGCCGGGAAGCGACGAAGGGGGCATCTACACGCTCAACGCCGCCCGATCCTTCCAGACGTTCGTCCGCGAGGTCGACAACCTTCTGGTCTTCGACAACGACGCCTGGCGGAAGACCGGCGAATCCGTCGAGGGCGGGTACGAACAGATCAACGACGAGATCGTCCGCCGGTTCGGCGTCCTGTTCGGAGCCGGTGAGATCGACGCCGGCGACAACGTCGCCGAGAGCGTCGTCGACTCCTCGGAGATCATCAACACCCTCTCGGGTGGCGGCGTCTCGACGGTCGGCTACGACGCCGAAAGCGTCGAGACGAGCAGTTCGGGCGGACTGCTCTCCCGGTTCAAGGGCGACGACGACAACATCGAATCCGCGAACACGACGAACCGAATCACCTCTCTCGTCCGGAAGGCGGCGCTCGGCCGACTCACGCTGCCCTGTGAGATCGAAGGGGCCGAGCGCGCGCTGCTGGTCGTCTCCGGACCGCCGAAACACCTCAACAGAAAGGGCATCGAACGCGGTCGGAAGTGGCTCGAAGAGCAGACCGGCAGTATGGAGGTCCGCGGCGGCGACTACCCGATCAACGAACCGAACGTCGCCGCGGCCGTCCTCCTGTCGGGCGTGCACAACGTCCCCCGGATCAAGGAACTCCAGCAGATCGCAATCGAGGCACAGGAGAACATCGACGAAATCCAGGAAGAGAGCGAAGAGAATTTAGAGACCCTTGTCGAAGATGATGAAGATGAACTGGACCCACTCTTCTAAGATCATCGTTGTAGCGGTATTGCTTGCCACGTCACTCATGGCGAGTGGAACAGCGGCGGCCTTCGAGTTCGACGACAGCGGCGTCAGCGACGAGATGCAGGTCGGCCAGCAGGAAACTGCTACCGTCGTCATTCAGGAGCCGTTCGCCGAACGGGATGTCGGCTGGACGCTCGTCGTCGACTCCGAGTTCGAGGACGCCGGAATCACGATCACGACCACCACGGTCGACGGAACGACCAACCAGGTCTCCGGTGAGGGGCGCGCCCAGATGACCCTCGACAACGAGGGGATCAGAGAGGTCGAAATCGAGGTGAGCGGGACGGTCCCCGAGATCCAGCAGTACAGCTACGAGAGTCCCGAGCAGGAGAACTTCACGGCCCTTCGGATCAACGACAGCAGCGGAGTCATCGAGACCTGGAGTGTCCACCGCTACACCGAACAGAGCCGCGAAGCCCGCAACCGCCTCGACGAGGCCCTCGAGTACACCAGCCAGGACAGCCAGGACTTCCAGTCGGCGGTGACGCTGTACAACAGCGGTGAGTTCGAGCAGGCCACGGCCGAAGCCGACTCGATCATCGACAGCGGCGAGAGCAGCGAGCAGACCCAGACGCTGCTGTTCGCCGGCGTCGGTGTCGTCGTTTTGCTCGTACTCGCTGGCGGTGGCTACTACCTCTACCAGCAGCGCTCACAGAACACGAACAAACTCCAGTAGGCGATGGACGTTTTCGTTCCGTTCGATCCGCGCGATCCAAACTCCCGTCTTTCGTCCGTCTTATCGGCCGATCAGCGCCGCGCGTTCGCGGCCGCGATGCTCACCGACGTGCTCGATGCGATCCGAGCCACGGGCCGAGAGCCGACGATCCTGAGCACCGCGGATCTGGACCGCTCCTGTGCCGTCGTCGTCGACGACCGACCGCTCACCGAGGCCGTCAACGGCGTTCTCGACGCGACGACGCCAGCGGCGGTCGTGATGGCTGATCTCCCGCTCGTCACACCGGAGGCGGTCGACCGGCTGCTCGACGCCGACGCGGCGGTGACGCTCGCACCGGGGCTCGGCGGCGGCACGAACGCGCTCTGTGCGCGGCACCCGGGGTTTCGGGTGGATTACCACGACGGCTCCTACCGGAAACACCTCGCCTCGGCCGAGGAGTGCGGGGCGAGCGTCCACACGCTCGACTCGTTTCGTCTCGCGGTCGATGTCGACGAGCGTGCGGACCTCGCAGAAGTACTGCTCCACGGCGAGGGAGAAGCGGCGGCGTGGCTCCGGGACGCGGGCTTCGAGATCGAGATAACCGACGGACGCTGCACCGTCTCCACGGCCGCTGGGGGCCGCTGACGGGCGTCTGACGCGGCAAGAAAGCTTTTGACCCGAGAGTGCGTACGTCCGCGTGCACGGGCCGACCCGTGCATGGGTACGTGTCTCGCGCCGCGCACCCGCAACCGTGCCAGGCTCCACCGCTCTTGGTACTGTCGGCCGGCCCCACTCCCATGGCCGGCCGTTTTCGTGACTCCTTTGAGCGTCTGGCTCGGATAGAGTCGTGTGAGTGTCGACGTTACCGACATCCCCGCCGGAGCAATCGACGAACTGGTAGCCGTCCGGCCGCCGGATGTCGACTCCGCAGATCACCTCTCGTTCGCCCGGAACGTCTTCGTCCCGCTGACGACCGCCTGCCGATACACCTGTACGTACTGCACCTACTTCGACCCGCCCGGTGAGGCGTCGCTGCTTTCCCCCGAGGAGATCCGCGACATCGTCCGCGAGGGGGCCGACGCGGGCTGTACGGAGGCGCTGTTCACCTTCGGTGACGACCCCGACGACCGATACACACAGATCTACGAGCAACTCGCCGAGTACGGCCACGAGACCATCCACAGCTACCTCCGCGAGGCCTGTGAAATCGCCCTGGCGGAGGGACTGCTCCCGCACGCCAACCCCGGCGACCAGACGCGTGAGGAGATGGCCGCAGTCGCGGATCTCAACGCCAGTATGGGCGTGATGCTCGAAACCACCGCCGACGTGGCCGCCCACAGCGGCCCCCGCGTCAAGACCCCCGAGCAGCGGATCCAGACCATCGAGACGGCCGGCGAACTCGGCGTCCCGTTCACGACGGGCATCCTGGTCGGCATCGGCGAGGACTGGCGGGACCGTGCCGAGAGCCTGCTCGTCATTCGGGAGCTACACGAACGCTACGGTCACATCCAGGAGGTCATCGTCCAACCGGTCGTCGAGAACGAACGCTGGCACGGCGGCGAACCCGACCTGGAGACGCTCCGCCGGACGGTCGCGATGGCACGGACGGCCCTTCCGGGGGAGGTCTCCCTCCAGGTGCCGCCGAACCTCGCGCCCGCCGGCGAGGTCGTCGACTGCGGAATCGACGACCTCGGCGGTGTCTCGCCGGTCACCGACGACCACATCAACCCCGACTACGCCTGGCCGGCGCTCGATCACCTGGAGACCATCGCCGAGGAGGCGGGCGTCCCGCTGTCCGAGCGCCTGCCGGTCTACGAACGGTATCTTCCCGAGGCCCTCCGTGGTGAGTCCTTCACAGCGACGCCCGCAGAGGCACCGATCCGCGGCGGCGAGTGGATCTCCCAGCGCATCCGCGAGGAACTCACCGCCGACAGCGAGGCGGGGCGTCGGTACCGTGCCGTGATCGACGGCTACTAGGGCAGGCCGTCTTCGAGTCGGGCGGCGTCCTCGCCGTCGTGGCCGACGTACATCTCCGCGTCGTGTTTCCGCTCGAGGTCCTTCAGGAACGCCAGACTGTCCAGCCAGTGCTGTCGGCTCCAGAGCAACCCGGCTCCCAGCGGCTGTTCGTCGTGGTAGTTGGCCCGGGCGTAGGCCTGATCGCCGGTGAAGATCACCGTCCCGTAGCCGTCGATGTCGATTTTCGTCCCCATCAGTCCGGGCGTGTGTCCGGGGAGGTGCAGAAACTCCACGTCCTCGAAGTACGTCGCCCGGTCGCGGCTGACAATCTCCCAGTTCAGGTCGTGATCGAAATCGTCGGCGACGTAGGCAGTGCTCCCCTGGTCGGTCTTCGCGCTGAAGTAGGCGTACTTGAGTTCCCGTTCGTGGACGAACACCGGCACGTCCGTCCCCGCGAACTGATAGAGGCTCCCGGCGTGATCCAGGTGGAGGTGTGTCTGGAAGACGTAATCGACGTCGTCGATCCCGTAGCCGGCGTCGTCGAGTGCGGTGTCGAGGTCGCGCTCGTCGGCGTCGCTGTGTTCGAAGGCCGCGTACAGCTCCGCCGGCCAGTGGCCGTCGCCCGCTTCCGGGTGCGAACCGGTGTCCCAGAGAATCGTCCCCTCGGGGTGGTCGATGACGAGATTGTAGACCGGTCCCTCGACCATCATCGTCTCCGGATCGGGGTCCGCCGCCGATCCCATGTTGAACCCCTCCAAGAGGTGGTTTACGTCCGTCCGAATCGTCCCGCGGTCGACCAGCGAGATGGTTGCTTCGACCATGCGCGACGTTCGCAAGGCGCTGACATATAGTTTGGTCTGCCGGACCCCCGCTCGGACACCCGGTTTTTTGCCGCCCCCACGAATAGTACCACCGGAGATCGTGCCATGAACTCACAACACACGGCCGTCTGTCGTAGGGGAACAGACGCAGCGAGGGGGGACCAGCATGCGCGGTGACCGACTCGACGCCTACCACTTCTACGAGCACTCCTACGAGAGCTACGACGCCCTCCGGGACGATTTCGAGTGGGAGGTCCCGGAGCAGTTCAACATGGCGTGGTACGTCTGTGACCGCTGGGCCGACGACAAGGGCCGCGTCGCCGTCTTCGGCGAACACGAGTCGGGAGCGCGTGAGACCTACACCTTCTGGCAGCTCCAGAACGCCACCAACCGCCTCGCCAACTACCTCAGCGACCACGGCGTCGAGGCGGGCGACCGGGTGGGCGTCAACCTGCCACAGCGTGTCGAGACCGTCATCGCCCACGTCGCCTGCTGGAAACTCGGAGCCGTCTCGGTTCCGCTGTCGACGCTGTTCGGGCCCGACGCCATCGAGTACCGACTCGAGGACTCCGACGCCGTCGCCGGCATCGTCGACGAATCCAACGTCGAGGACTTCCGGGAGGGGACCGAGGAGCTTTCGCTGAACACGACGCTGACCGTCGGTGATGTCGCGACGCGGGACGGTGAGGCGGATCTCTGGGCGGCACTCGAGGGCTACTCTCGGGAGTTCGAGATGGCCGAGACCGACAGCGAGGACGACGCGATCATCATCTACACCTCGGGGACGACCGGCGACCCCAAGGGGGTCCGTCACGCCCATCGGATGTTGCTCGGTCACCTGCCGCTTTTCATCACGACCTTCGGTAACATGGAGATGCACGACGACGACGTGTTCTGGACGCCGGCGGAGTGGGCGTGGGTCGCCTCGCTGTTCGACGTGCTCTTTCCCGGCCTGTACTACGGCAAACCGGTCGTCGCCTACAACGGCGGCCAGTTCGACCCCGAGACGGCCTTTCGGATCATCGAGGAGTACGGCGTCTCGAACTTCTTCGGTCCGCCGACCGCGCTGCGGATGATGATGCGGGCCGACCCCGACTACCGCCTCGACACGATCCGCACCATCTCCGGCGGCGGCGAGTCGCTGGGCCAGGATATCGTCGAGTGGGCCGAGGAGACCTTCGACGGCGCGGTGGTCCACGAAGGCTACGGGCAGACCGAAGCCAACATGCTCGTCGGCGACTGTACGGCGCTTCTGGAGTTCCGCGAAGGGACGATGGGTCGGGCCGGCCCCGGCCACGAGATCGCGATTGTCGATCCGGACACCGCCGAGGCGACTGTCGAACCGGGCGAGGTCGGCGAGATTGCGGTCCGGTACGAGGGGAATCCGGTCTGTTTCAAGGAGTACTGGAACAAGCCGGAGCGAACCAGCCGGAAGGTTCAGAACGGCTGGCTGCTCACCGAGGACCTCGGCCGGATGGACGAGGACGGCTACGTCGCCTTCGAGAGCCGGAAAGACGACGTGATCATCAGTGCTGGCTACCGGATCGGCCCCGTCGAAATCGAGGAGTCGATGGCCGATCACGACGCCGTCGCCGACGTTGCCGTGATCGGCGTCCCGGACGACGAACGCGGCGAGGTGCCGAAGGCCTTTGTCGTCTCGAACGCGTCCGATCCGGACGACAGCCTCCGAAAGTCGCTACGCCAGCACGTCCGGGACCGACTCGCGCAGTACGAGTACCCCCGCGAAATCGAGTTCGTCGACGAACTGCCGAAAACGTCGACCGGCAAAGTCCGCCGGGCCTCGCTGCGGGAACGGGAGGGATTGCAGTAAGCGGAGTCGAACGCCCGCCCGTTGCTCTGCGTTCAGTCCGACTCCGTCACGAAAATCTGCGGCCCCAGTTTCGCCCGGACGGCCCGGAGATGTTCCGACAGCGTGGCCTGTGAGATATCGAGTTCCGCGGCGAGAGCCGCCGCGGACGCCCCGTCGCAGTCGTAGTAGCCGCGCTCGACTGCGAGCCGAGCGACCTCCTGCTGTCGCGCAGTGAGTACGTCGAGGTCGATGAGTACGGGCTGTGAACTCCCCGCGATGTCGTCCGAACTCAGCGCCTCGACAGAGGCCGACAGCCCCACCGCCTCGAACTGCTGGACGCACTCCTGTACCGCCTCGGTGCCGGGAGCCGCGACCAGCAACTGAAGCCACTTCTCGTCCCAGGTGAGCGCGTACGGCCGGACCGGGAGGTGCTCGAACCCCTCCGCCAGACAGCGGCTCCCGTCACACAACCGACCGATCGGGTCTGCATCTGTCTCCGACGGCAACCGGCAGACGACGAACTGCTCCCCCGCGGCAACCGCCTCGACTGTCGGGTCGTCTGACACCGCCGTTTCACTCTCTTCGATGACTACCTGTGGCGGTGTCTCTCCGCCCGCGGGGACGAACGTCTGAACACTGTACTCCGTAACGACATCGCGGAGGGGACACTCGCGGCGCGGCGAAACCGAGAGCTGTGCGTGGGTTCCTGTCATAGTTGGAGGGCTACCATTCCGGTTGGAATGTTACCGAGAGTCGCCCCGGTCGGAGAATAAGCCTTCTGGCCGCGCTACCTCCAAATTGGCGGGTATGAGCGCTTATACTCCATCGCTGAGACGGGCGCGGAAAAACCGTAAAATTACTAGACAGAGACACTATGCCCGGTGCGTCGAATCAATATATTGTAATGTATGGGGAGGAAACATACCCACTGACACGGCGAACAGTACTGCAGACGACCGGCGCGGCCGCCGTCGGTGTGGTCGGCTTCTCGGGACTCGCCGCGGCGTCCGACTGGACCGTGGCCGACACCCCGACCGGTGACACCCTCCACGATGTCACGTACACGTCGGCGGGAGCGTACGCCGTCGGCGGCAGCGGCATCGGCATCGAGCGGACGGCGAACGGCTGGGTAACCGCGTTCAGTGGCGGGCCGACCGGCAACGGAAACAACCTCTATGGAAGTGATGTCACCGACGACGGCGACGTACTCTGGTTCGTCGGCGCGTCGGGCGCTATCGGTGCCTACGATGTCTCGACCGGAACTGTCCGGGATTACTCGGCCCCGAACGACGTGACGAACAACTTCAACGATGTCGCCGTGACCGGGCCGGCCGGTGACGCGAACGTGTACGTCGCCGGCGACTCCGGCAAGGTCTACTACAGTTTCGACAACGGCGAGACCTTCGACTCCGTCACCCCCGGAAGCGGGTCGAGCATCAACGCAATCGATTTCTACGACACCCGCTCCGGCCACCTCGTCGACGGCAACCAGAGCGCCTTCGCGACCGACGACGGCACCACCTGGGCCAAGATCGGAGTCGAGGACGCCGACGGGAACCTCTACGGTGTCGACAGCGACGCCGCCGACGACGTCTCGGTCGCGACCGGCGTCGGGACTGTCTCCCGGTACGACGGTGCGGGCTGGACGCCGGAGCCTGTCGGAAACCTCGAACTCCGGGACGTCGAGATCGACGGCACGGCCGGACTGACCGGCGGAGACTCCGGGCGGGTGTTCGAGCGCGACGCCGACGGCTGGACGGAGTTGAGTACACCTGTCGAGGAGAATCTGAAGGCAGTCGTCCGGGGCGACCCCGACATCGCTGTCGGCGCGGCCGGTACCGTCATCGAGCGGACCGGCGGCGCTGGCGGCGGTGAGGACGACGGGGGCGGCGGCAATACCGGCACGGTCGACCGGCTGAGCCGCACTTCCACCCAGACCGCCGAATCGACGAGTCTCACCTTCGAGGTGGCGAACGACACCGACGGGACGGTGGTGGTCGACGGCTTCGCCGTCGAGACCGACGTTTCCGTCGATGCGCTCAGCCGAGAGAGTCCGGAGGTGCAGTTGGCGGCCGATACCGACGGCGAGGCCGCGAGCGGGGAGGGGTTCCCGGTCGACGGCCAGACCCGCCCCCTCGACTCCGCCGCGTCGTACGACCCGGGGACCAGCGGCAGCGCGGATTTCGGCGCGTACGACAGCGGCAACGTCAAACTGACCGTCGAGCCCGCCGACACCCGACCCGAGTCGGACTACCTCACCGTGACCCTCCGGTTCGCGGACGAAACCGCCCAGCGGTTCCACTTCGCCGTAACCAACGTCAACTCGTGATCGACGGTCAGTGGGTCCGCCCGCTGAACGGTCCGCGTAAATCTACGTTGGTTCCGTCGAAATCGAGTTCGTCGACGAACTGCCGAAGACGCCGACCGGGGCGGTCCGGCGAGCGTCCCTGCGAGAGCGGGAAGAATCGCAGTAGTTACCAGTCGAGGCGGCCCTCGGAGACCCGACTGTAGAGAACCGATACGACGACGGCACCGACCAGCGCTCCGCCGACGCCACGGACCACCCCGCTGAACCCGACCAGCTGGCAGCCGACCAACGCGACGAACGCGTTCGCGATCCGGAGCCACTCGCTGCCGTCCGTCGCGAGATACACCGTCCCGGAGAGGGTTACTCCGATGCCCAGGCCGACGATGATGAAGTGGACCCCGAGCGAATCTGCGACGACGAGTCCGGTTATCACGAGCGCCAGACCAGCCAGTACGACCCTCGAAACAGACCCGTCACTCCCGACCACGTTTCGATGATCTGTGTGCATACTTCCGTGACCGGGACGAGCACGGAAAAAACGCCGGTGACTGTTTCCGTCCGTGAGAGCCGGCTGGGGGACCGCTTGAACCTCTGTCAGTCGACCAGCGGCGTCCCGTCCGCCCGCGGCCCGAGTTCCGGTCCGAACGGCGGGTCGTCGGGATCGATCCGGCGGCGCTGGCGGTAGTCGGTCGACCGCTCGACGGGGATGCGCCCGATTGCGCTGATCATCTCGACGTACTCCTCGAAGGAGCGCCGTTCGCCGAAGGAGCCACCAGCGCGTTTGGTGATCTCCTCGGAGAGAATCGTCCCCATGAAGTCGTCAGCGCCACAGGAGAGCATCTTCAGCCCCTGCTCGTCGCCGTATTTCACCCACGAGGACTGGACGTGGTCGACGTTGTCGAGATAGAGCCGCGAGACGGCGATCATCAGTTCGTCCTCGTCGGTCGTCGCGCCGCCGTCGATCATCCCCCGCTCGTGCAGAGGCGTGTTCGCGTGGACGAACGACAGCGGGACGAACTCGGTGATCGCGCCGGTCTCGTCCTGTAACTGGCGAATCTTATCGAGGTGTCTGACGCGGTGGGCCTCGTTCTCGACGTGGCCGTACATGATCGTCGCGGTCGTGTCCAGACCGACGGCGGCGGCGGCCTCCATCGCCTCCATCCACTCGCCGCTGTCGATTTTCCCCGGACAGATCACGTCCCGGACCTCGTCGACGAGAATCTCCGCGGCCGTGCCGGGAACGCTGTCGAGGCCGGCCTCCCCTAGCCGTTCGTAGACCTCCTCGTACCCCCAGTCAGCGCCGCGCTGGGCGTGGTACGCCTCCTCGGGGGTCATCGAGTGGATGTGGACGCCGTCGACGCTCATCGCCTCGATCTGCTCGCAATACGTCCCAGGATCCGTCTCGTATCGCTCCGGGGACTTGTAGTTCAGGTCGCCGCGCTCGCTGGCTTCGAGCATCTCGCGGTGTTCCTCGTCCAGCGCGAACGCGGGGTGAAGCCCGCTCACCGACGTGACCTCGTAGATGCCGGTGTCGAGCGCCTGTTCGACGATTTCGCGGGACTCCTCGGGGGTCTTGGTGAAACCAGCGTGGTCGGTGTCGTTCTCCGCGAGAAACTGATCGGAGCGGTCCTTGAAGTTACAGAACAGACAACCGGTGTTACAGGCCGTCGTGACGTTGTTGTTGAGATTGGCGACGAAGGTGACCTCCTCGCCGACGACCTCGGCGCGGCGGCGGTCGGCGGCTTCGAGGACGAGTTCCTTCCGCCTGGGATCGATTCCCGGGCTGTCGGTCCCGGTCGTCAGGAGTTCGATCCCGTCGTCGACCGATAACCGCTTCCCGTCCCGTGCCTTCGCCAGTGCGTTCTCGAAGGACTGGTCGGTCTCCGGCCGGTGATCGAACTCGAAGCGATCACGCGGCACGTTGCTCGGGCGGGAAGCGTCTGCCATTGTCTCTAAGGGGACTCCGTAGCGATAAAAACGGCGTGGTCCGGGTCGGTGTTGCCGCACTCGGTGACGGCCGATTTCTACGTTTCGCCCTCTTCCAGCGCGAGTTCCGGACTGGTCCAGATGACGAACTGGTCGTCGTCCTCGCGGTCGATGACGCCGTTGATGTGGTCTTCTTCGACCGGCGGGTCGTTGACCTCGCTTTCGGTGATCGGCGAGACCTGCCGCACGTCGTCGACGACCCAGCCGATGTGTCCCTGGTCCTCGAACGCCTCGGAGTCGAAGACCACGATCAGTTCGTCCGCCTCGGTGTTGTCCTTGCCCAGCGTGACCTTCGGATTGAGAATCGTCGTGATCTGGCCGCGGAGGTCGACGACGCCCTGGACGTACTCCGGCGTGTTCGGCACCCGGGTGATCGTCTCCTCCTTGACAATCTCCTCGATGTACTCGATGTCGAGACAGTAGTGTTCGTCGTCGAGGCGGAACTCGAGTACGCGGGTCTCCTCTTCTGTCGTCTCGGTCTCGCCCTCGGCTGCCGGTGCGGTCGCGACGGCTTCGCCGTCGCCAACCTCCGGCCCGGCGGTCTCGACATCGCTTCCGGCCTCGCCCTCTTCGAGGGCCGCTTCGAGCGTGTCGGTGTCCGGGAGTGGTGCTGTCACGCCCTCGTCGTCGCTCGGTTCCGCTGACGATTCTGACTCCGTTCCCTCCGTGGGTTGGTCTGTGCTGGTCATTTCGGTCTCTGGCTCGTTGTCTGGTTTCTCGGCCGGTTCCGCTGTCTGTTCGTCCTCGCCGGAGACGGCCTCCGAGACGAGGTCGGCAACCTCTGCCTCCGCGTCGCTCTCGCTCGTCTGCTCGGCGGTCTCCTGCTCGTCGTCGACGGTTGGCTCCTCGTCAACGCCCGCGTTGTCGAGTTCTTCCTCTCCGGCCGTCTCCTCTGCGCCTGCTTCTCCGTCGCTTTCGGCCCCTTCAGCGTCTGCCTCCCCCTCGCTTTCGGCCTCCTCCGCGGCCGATTCGACGAGATCCTCCATCGTCTGCATTTCCGGCTGTTCGTCGTCCGTCGTCTCCTCTCCGGCCTCGTCGGCGTTCCCCGGGGCTGTTTCTGAATCTGCGTCCGCGTCGGCAGTCTCCGTCGACTCTTCGGCCCCGGCGTCGGCCTCCGACGGCTCCCCGCCGTCTGTCGACTCGTCGCTGTCTCCGTCCCGACTCCCCTCTCGCATCTCTCGGATCCGCTTCGCGCGGTCCATGCGGTCGTTGTCAGTCATGCTGTTACCTCCGTGTAGCCGAACTGCTCGTCGAACTCCGCCGCGATGTCGAGGAAGACCTCCTCCATATCGACGGACTGTTCGTAGGCGAAAATCGAGGTCCCAGCCGAAAACGCCCGCTGGAGGGCGACCCGTTTGCGCACCTCCCAGACGGGGTGGCCGGCGAAGACCTCGTTGAGCCAGTCGACCATCATCAGGTCCTCGTTGGTCTGTTCGACCCGGTTGGCGACGACGCCGACGGTGTTGACCGTGATTCCGGCGAGATCCTCCAGCGCCGCGATCTGGTCGATCAACAGTTCGATGGCTCGCTCGGAGGTCGCCTCGGTCAGCGCCGGGACGACGACGTTCTGTGTCGCGAAGATGCTCGTCTCGGTCAGCCGACCGTAAAACGGCGGCGAGTCGACGATGATGTAGTCGTACGCGGTTTCGAGTTCGTCGAACGCCTCGTCCAGCGCCCCGAGCGCGTGCGGCGTGTTGATACCCTCCGGCTCGACGTTGATCGCCAGCGAAGACAACGCCTCGACGCCCGCTCGGTTGTCGCCCAGTTGGGCGATCAGGTGTGCAATCGTCAACTCCTGTTCGGCGTGCAAGAGATCCAGATTCGACGGGAGCACGTCCATCTCCTCGTGTTCGACGATCAGGTCGTTGATGAGGTGGCGACTCTCGTGGTCGGTCAACACGTCGAACAGCGAGGGTGGCTCGCGGTCGTACGCCTCGACCAGTCCGAGTCCCTCGGTGGCGTTGCCCTGCGGGTCGACATCGACGAACAGCACGTCCCGACCGCGCTCGTTGAGCGCGCCGGCGATGTTGATCGCAATCGTCGTCTTGCCAGTCCCGCCTTTGGCGTTGGTCACACAGACCCGGGCCGCGCCAGTATCCTCGCCTGTCATCTGCTCGTACTCGGTGGGATGTGGTCGGCGCTAATAAAAATACGTCTCCCATTATCACGAAGGACAACACGAGGGCAGTCGGATATCGCTCCGTAGCGGTCGTCAGACGCCCGTCTAACGCGACGCCAACATTTATGAGACAGTAGCGGAAACCTACTGTCACATGAGCATGAATCCGAGCGATTACGACCTCGACGAGCTCCGGAAGATGGCAGAGGAGCGTGACGGCAATCCAGCCGGTGATAACGGCAGCGGCGACGACCTCGGGCTGGGATCGATGCGCGGCGAGAGCAGTAGTTCGAGCAGCCCCGACTCCTTCCGCGCGGGGCTGTACCGCGAACTGCTCCCTCTGGAGGCCGGCGGCGACGCCGAGAAGCCGTATCTCGAAGCCCTGCCGGAGGACAACAACGGCGAACGCCTCATCTTCGAGTGGCTCGAATTCCTGCTGTTGCACGCCGGCCACCAGGGCACCCGTGAAGCGCTCTCGTACTACGAATCCGTCGGCTGGATCACCGAGACGTGTGAATCACAGCTCAAAGACTACATGCTCGGTCTCGACGAGCAGGCTGCGAGCGACCCGACGGATCTCGACGTCGACGACCACCTGCTCAGCCTCGTCTACATCGCCAAACTCGCCTCGATGAACTGAGTCGTAATCGCTCGGGTGCTCAGTCGAGACTATCGGATTCGATTCCTTCTCGTTCGAGAATCTCTTCGACGTACTCCGCTTGCAGAGACTGATCGTCCGGCAGAGTCATCTCCTCGCGTCTGCGGTCGAACGCAATCTCCCCCTGATGCATCACGGTCACCCGGTCGAGCGATCCCTCGAACTCCGTCACGCGGTGTGTCGAGACGAACACCGTGTTGCCCTGCTCGACGTACCACTCCAGGAACTCGAGCAGCCGAGCCGTCGATACGTCGTCCAGCGCGCCGAGCGGTTCGTCGAGGAGCATGATGTCCGGTTTTTTGATGAACGCGAGTGCGAGATCCAGTTTCCGTCCGAATCCGCCGGAGAGATCCCCAGCCGTCCGGTCTAACGCGCGGTTCAGCCGCAGTTCCTCGACGACAGTTCGGTTCCACTCCCAGTCGGTCGCCCCGACGATCCCCGCGAACACGGAGATGTTCTGCCGGACGGTCAGGCTCGGGTAGAAGTTCGGCGTCTGGAATCCGCAACCGACGACGATATCGGGCACCCGGATCTCGCCCGCCGTCGGCTGTGTCAGCCCCAAAACGAGTCGCATGAGCGTCGACTTCCCCGAGCCGTTCGGCCCGAGCAGGCAGTGATACTGGCCGCCGCCGATCCGCAGGGAGAGATCATCGACCGCCAGTACCGAGCCGTACTCTCGCGTGACGCCGTCGAGTTCGATGTACTGTTCGGTCCCGTCATCCACGGGCTGTCCGGTCGGTGACGCCCCCGCACCGTCCCCGCGGGATCCCTCGGGGTCCGGACCGTCTGTCGAGTCGTCGTCCATTAGCTCGTCCTCCGATAGTAGATAATCGATCCTTCGAGTGCGACCACGGCGGCTATCAGACAGCCGATCAGCATCGCCAGCCAGTCAGCGAAGGTCCCGAGGCTGGCTCCCTTGAGCATCGTGCTCCGGGCGATGATGCCGGCGTAGTAGGTCGGTAACAGCTGTGCGACGGTCGTCCGCAGCGACGAGAAAAAGCCAAGCGGGAACGCGAGCGCCGACAGCGCGACCACGCCGAGCATCGCGGTGACGTTGACGAACAGTCCCACTCCCGAGAACCGCGAGAGGATCATCACCGTCGAACTGACCGTCGAAACGAGCAAAAAGACGAGCAGCAGTGTCAGTATCGCTCCCGGGGCGAGCGCCGCAACGTCGTAGCCGTAGTACAGCGCCGCTGCCTGAAAGACGACGATTGGGACGACAGTTAGCCCCGTAAAGAAGAGCAGTTTCGCGGCGACGACCGACTCCAGGGAGGCCTCGACCCGCAGTCGATCCAGCACCGCGGCCTCGGTTTTCAGGTTGTACGGGACGTAGGTGAACGCGAAGAAGATCACGAGCGTCATCAGGAAGGTCGGGAACAGATACTCCGGCAGCGTCTTCTCCGCGCCGACGACCTCCCGCTCGGCGGTCACCTCCGCGTCGAAGATGCGGTCCATCTCCGTTTCGAGCACGTCCCCGATGATCTCCGAGGGGGAGAGAAACGGGACGATTGCGCCGTCGACGACGAGTCGAAACTGGGCGTCGGCGCTCGGATCGTTCAGATCCGGCGGCACCTCGATGACGGCGTACACCGACTCCCGTTCGAGCATCGCCCGGCCCTGCTGGACGCTGTCGACTCGTTTCGGGTCCGTGAACGTCGCAATCGTCCCCTCGACGATGTCGAGGTTCGTCTCGTTGACCTCCTCGTCGGCGGGTGCAACGGCGACGGGAACGTCCCGTGGTAACACGTCCTGAAAGACGACGCTCGTGCCCGCGAAAAAGCCCGGCAACAACAACAGCAGAAAGACGAGCACCAGGAGGTTCCGCAGACTCCAGTGAAACTCCTTTTCCAGCAGTGATTGCAACGACATTCAGCATCCACTCCACCGGGTAGCCGTCGGCCGACTTCCTGGCGACGACTCGACCATTGTGGGATATAGCTCCCACCAGCACAATGAAACTTGCCATGGGGCGTATGCGCCTCGGCCACAGAGAGAAACGCTTTTGCGTGAATCGACAAAGCATCAGGTATGGATTGGCCTCACGACCCCGATGGCGAGGAAGGGAGCGAAGGACGACGTAAGTACGGCCACGCCGTCCTCGCGAAGAAAGTCGACGAAGACGAAGACTTCCCCTTCACCGCGGGGGAGTACGTCGAACAGTACGGCGACCACCCCGTCCGCGTGGATTACGAGCGCGTCGTCAGTGTCGAAGAGATTTTCGAGAACATCGACGACGACGAGGAGTTCGAGGATTTCCCCGAGTTCCACCGCGCCGTCGGCGAGGCGATGCGCGAGGCCGACTACTGGCCGTACCGTCTCGAACACGCCTGACTCCCTGTTCTCTCCGGGCCGACCTACTCGCTGGTGTGTGACCGCGTAACATACTTGTGGACGAAACGTGTAGCCCGATTGATGAGCAGCCCCGACCAACGCCCCCGGACGGAGGTTCCGGACGGCATCAAGACCGACCTGCTCGCGTCTGAACGGCGGTGTCACATCCTGCGCGTGCTGGCCGCCAGCGGCGGTGAAGCGTCGGTGACCGACATCGCAGTCCGGACACGCGCTCGGGAGACGAGCCAGTCAGCCGACCAAATTCCCCCCGACGCCGTCGACTCGGTCCGCTACGAAATATACGAGCGTCACCTCCCGAAACTCACGGTGACGGGCATCGTCGAGTACGATTCCACGCTGGATACGGTTCGGCTGACCGACTCCGATGCGTGCCGCGAGACGACGCACATGCTGGAGTAACGGCCTCCGTGTCCCGGGACGATACCAGTGTCAGCGCAGACGTACCCGAACCGCTTCAATTCAACCTGTACGGGCACTACCGGCAAAAATCTACTGGAGATAGCTTTTTGCCTGGGTGTGGTAAATATCCACACATGGACTCGGAGCTAACAGTGCGAGAGATCATGGACAGGGAGTACGTCGGCGTCACGGAGTCGGACTCGCTGGTCGAGACGGTCGAACTCCTCCTGGAGGAGGACAAGGAGACGGCGGTGGTCCTGCACGGCAGTGAACACGTCGGGGTCGTCACCGAGCGGGACATCCTGTCGGCGCTGGTCGACGGCCCGGACCCGACAGAGGCAACCGTCGGGGAGGTGATGTCGGATCACGTCCCGACCGTCAAACCGGAGGCGACGGTGTCGGCGGCGGCCGATCGACTCTCGACGCAGCCCGCCCGTCGGCTCTTGGTCACCAACGGCGCGGAGCCGGAGGGCGTGGTCACCGAGGAGGACCTGCTCGCGGGCCGGAGCTACCGGATCGACTCGGAGACGACGACGGCGGCGACCGGCGAAGTCATCGCCGAGGAGACAATCGGCGGCGCGAGTACCGAGACGACCCCGCCAGCCGAGGATCGGTTCGAGGATCAGGGGATCTGTGAGGTCTGCGGGACGCTGACCCGAGACCTCGCCTCGTTCAACGGGCAGTTGCTCTGTACCGACTGTCGCGAAATGTGATGGTCGATATCCGCGACGCCGACACCGACGACGCCGACGCAGTTGTCGAGATGTGGCTCGCGCTGGCGGAGGGCCAGCGCCAGTACGGCTCTCACATCCCCGCCGAACCCAACCGCACGCAGATCCGCGAATCCGTCCTCCGACACATCACCGCCGAACACCTTCTCATCGCCCAGGGTGACCGCTGTCGTGGATTCGTCATGTTCACCGTCGAACAGGGTTCCTTCGAGCAGGATGTCGACCGGGGGATCATCGAGAACCTCTACGTCCGCCCGGAGTGTCGCGGCGAGGGAACCGGCTCCGAGTTGCTCGCCGCCGCGGAGCGACGGCTCGAAGACCGCGGTGTCGATACGGTCGCGCTCAACGTGATGGCGGACAACGACGCCGCCCGGAAGTTCTACCGGCGACACGGCTACGCCCCACACAGACTCGAAGTCGAGAAGTCAGTCGAGCAGTCCTGATCGGGCCGCTGGAAAACGATACACACTCAAAGGATGACCCACAAAATGGGGATGCGCCAGGGGAGCTTGGGCGGTTCAAGCACCCGACTTGTAATCGGGAGTTCGGGGGTTCAAATCCCTCCCCTGGCTTTTTTACTGCGGCGAGGACGACCAGCCACCGGCTCGTGAGTATCCGAGTGTATCTATCCGTAGCTGGTAAATACGGCTATTGTTTCCTGTTAACGTCTCTCATATATGCCGGGTGCCGCCGCCGGGGTGTTCGTCATCGCTTTCGGACTCCTCGTCGCCCCGAGTGGGCTGTACTTCGTGCGGATCTGTTACGCCGTCGCCGGTCTCCTCGGCTTCTATATCGGCGTCCGGGCCGCAGCGACCGCTCCGCCGATCGACGCGGTACGGGAGATCCCGTTCGGCACGGAACTCGTCTACGGGCTGTCGACTGGGCTGTTCAGTGTCGCGCTGCTGGTCGTCCTGTTCGCCATCGCTGGCGTACTGCTCCCCATCTCGTACGGCCTGCACCTCGGCGCTCGACTGTTCTCCAACCCGCTGCTGGTGTACCTGGTCACCGTGGTCGTCGGCCTGGTCGGGTTCACGCTGTTTTTCCTCGGCATCTGGGTCGTAAGCGCCGCCGTCGGCGGCGTGTTGGTCGCCGTCGGCGTCCAGTTCGTCTTCCCGGTCGCGGGTGAGACGGCCGCGCCGTACGGGGCGGTTGCGGAGTGGTTGCGCTCGGTCGGGGTTCCGGCGATCGTCCCCGAGATTGTCGTCGGGATCGGCGCTATCGGTCGGTCTGGAATCCTCTTCGGCATCGCCGGGAGCGTCGCTGTCGCTGGTATCGCGGGCCACCTGTTCGTTCTCCAGCAGGTCGTCGAGTGAACGGGTCCGCTCAGTCGTCGATAGCCGAGATGTCGAGAGAGAGTCCGTCCCGGGCGAACCGTACTTCTCCGTCGTAGACCGCTTTGATCGAGTCGAGCATCTCCTCGTGTCGACCCTCCGTATGCGGGTAGAGGTGGGTCAGATAGACGCGGCCGATCTCGGCGTCGGCGTCCGCGAGTGCTCGGCCGAGCGTCGTCGGCGTCGGGTGATTCGAAACGTCCACCTCGTCGGGAAACGAACAGTCGTGGATCAGCACCGCCGCGCCGTCTCCGAACTCGATCAACTCCTCGAAGGCTTCGCTGTCGCCGCTGAAGACGACCGGGGGACCGTCCCCCCGCTCGAAGCGGTAGGCCAGACACTCCATCGAGTGCCGCGTCTCCATCGCCGTGATCTCGAAGCCGGCGATCTCGTACGGCCCGCCACCGGGGGTGAGTTCTTCGATCCGTAGGTCGAGTCGATCCTGCATGTACTCGTGGGTGTCGAGCGTCCCCTCGATCAACTCCTCGGTCCCTCCGGGGCCGTAGATCGTCAGCGACTCCTCGCCAGCGAGCCAGCGTGCCTTCATCAACACCGGGATGTCCGAGACGTGATCGAGGTGGTGGTGGGTCAAAAGCAGCGTGTCCGCGCCTTCGTATCCGACCTCCGTCCTCGCGAGTCCGTGGAGGACGCCGCTCCCACAGTCGACGAGCAGCGGCTGCTCGCCCTCGAACAGCAGTCCCGTCTGGAACCGCTCGCCCGTCGGCATCGCGCTTCCGGTCCCGAGAAAACGTACCTGCATACCCCTCGGTTCGAGGGGATCGGTGAAAACAGTCGGTGGTCTTGGTCACGACAACCGAATCCCAGACCCTCGTCAGCGTCCGGTCAGTCTTCGTCCTCGAACATCCCGGTGGTCATGTACCGTTCGCCGGAGTCCCAGTAGACCGTCAACACGAGCGGATCTTCGGTCTGTCCGCGGAGTCGTCGAGCGACGCGTTTGGCCGCGACGTTCGAGGCCCCAGAGGACTGGCCGACGAAGATGCCCTCCGAGCGGGCGAGACGGCGACACTCCCGCTCGGCGGTCTCGATATCGACGGTCTCGACGCCGTCGAGTAGATCCTGATCGAGGTTGTCGCTGACGAACCCGGGACCCATCCCCTGGAAGTCGTCGTCGCCGGGTTCCTCGCCGGAGAGGACGGCGTTTTCCTCGGGTTCGACCGCGACGACCTCCATCTCGGGGAACTCCTCGCGGAGGCGGCGGCCGATGCCCGAGATTGTCCCGCCGGTTCCGACCCCGGCAACCAGCGCATCGGGCTCGCGGCCGTCGAGTTGGTCGAGAATCTCCGGGCCGGTCGTCCGGTAGTGTGCCTCGGGGTTCGCGCCGTTCTCGAACTGGTACATCTGGACGTGGCCGTCCCGGTCGGTCAGTTCGTCGGCGCGGTCGCGGGCGTCGCTGATCGATCCCTCGACGAGTTCGAGGTCCGCGCCGTATGCGCGCATGATCTGGCGGCGCTCCTCGGACTGCGAGGCCGGCATCACCAGCACGACGTCATAGCCCTTCGCCGCGCCGACCATCGCCAGTCCGATGCCGGTGTTGCCGCTCGTTGGTTCGACGATGGTGTCGCCGGGTTCGAGATCGCCCGCCCGCTCCGCCGCCTCGACCATCGACAGCGCCGGCCGGTCCTTCGCCGACCCGCCGGGATTGAACGACTCGATTTTCGCCGCGACCGTGGTCCCATCGGGGCTGTCGACCTCGACTAACGGGCTCCCGATGGTCGCCAGAATGCTTTCGTCCATGCTCGGCCCTACACGCTCGGCCCTTGTAACTCCCGCCGGCACCGGCAGGCGGTGCCCGGATCTCGGCTCCCTGGGGCGCATACTATAAGTTACCGGCTATCAAACGGCTACTAATGCCTCTGGAGACCCTAGAACCCAATCCAGCGTGGGTCGCCGACGCCTACGCCGATACGATCGACGAACTCGAAGCGCACAACGAGGAGATCACCTACAAGATCTGGTGCGGCGACTGGTGTAAAGACTGCCGGGCAACGTTGCCGGATTTCGGCGCCGCGCTCGAGGAGGCAAACGTGCCGAGCAGCCGGGTCATCGAGCACCCCCTCGACGAGGACAAGCAGGGCGAGGGCGTCGAGGAGTACGGAATCGAACGTATTCCCACGGTCGTCGCCGAGCGCGACGGCGAGGAGATTGCCCGCTTCGTCGAGGACGAAGGCCTCCCTATTGCGGTCTATTTCGCTGAACGGTTCCGCGAACAGCTGTCGGACTGATTACAACATCCGCTGACCCCACCGCAGTGCGCGGGCGAGTTCGTTCCGCGGCGGCGAGCAGGTCCGCGCTCGGCAGGCGTAGACGGTCGGTTCATCGTCTTTCTGGTCCCGATCCGCCCAGATCGGTGGCGCGCCGTCGAGCCCGAGTCGCTCCAGCCACGACTGCAGCCCCTCCTCGTCGGCGGGTCGCCAGGCGAGGATGCCGTCCGGCAGGTACCACTCCCGCAGTTCCGTCCGGTACTCTTCGGGGATCTCGTCGGCGACTAGGGCCAACTCCAGCGAGCCCTCGATGACCGTATCGGCCGCCAGCGTCAGCGACGCGTGTTGTAGCGGGTCTGACTCGATGCGGCTCCCCTGCCGGTCGACGACCGTCTCGGCGATCTCCGCGAACGAGCCGTCGG
The DNA here is from genome assembly GCF_009831575.1 of Halovenus carboxidivorans. GTDB lineage: Archaea > Halobacteriota > Halobacteria > Halobacteriales > Haloarculaceae > Halovenus > Halovenus carboxidivorans. Next base: position 325,017 of record NZ_WUUT01000003.1, read on the forward strand.
TCTGGAAGTGCGAGAGCTGTTCGAGCAGTTCCGCCGCGACGCCCATGCTCGACGGCGTCGACTGGTCGGTCGGCTCCTGCGGCCGGGCGATGAGCGATTCGCCGTCCTGCGGCGTGAAATACAGCGTCTCCTCCTCGTCGTCCCAGAACTCCCGTTCGATCGCTCGGGCGAGATCAACTGCGAAGGCGAGATACTCGACCTCACCGGTCGCCTGGTAGAGGTCGAACGCTCCCCGGCCCAGGAAGGCGTAGTCTTCGAGATAGCCGTCGATCTTGACGACGCCGTCCTTGTACCGCCGCGAGAGCCGCTTCTCGTCCTCGTCCCACAGGTGCGTCTCGAGGAACTCGACCGCCTCCGCCGCCGGGTCGGCGTAGGACTCCTCGAGGACGATCGCCGCCTCGGCGAACGCCGAAATCGCGAGCCCGTTCCAGCCAGCGAGGATCTTCTCGTCACGCGGCGGCCGCGGCTGCTCGGCCCTGGCGGTGAAGACCTGCTCGTGTCCGCGTTCGAGCGCCTCCTCGATCTCGTCGACATCCGCGTCGTGACGGGTCGCGAGCGTCTCCGGCGACGCGGTTCGGGTGAGGACGGTCCTGCCCTCGAAGTTGCCGCCCTCGGTGATCCCGTATCGCTCGCAGAACAGTTCGGCATCGAACTCGTCGTCGACGACCTCCTCGACCTCCTGAGGCGTCCAGACGTAGAATGCACCCTCCTCACGCTCGCCCGACTCGCCTTCGCTCTGTGCGTCGAGCGTGCTGAAGAAGGCCCCCTCGTCGTGGGTCATCTCCCGCTGGATGAACTCCAGTGTCTCCTCGACGACCTCGGCGTAGCGCTCGTTCTCCGTGACCTGGTAGCCGGCCAGATACGCCCGCGGCAGTTCGGCGTTGTCGTACAGCATCTTCTCGAAGTGCGGGACCGTCCAGTCGCGGTCGGTGGCGTAACGGTGGAAGCCGCCGCCGACGTGGTCGTACATTCCGCCGTCGGCCATCGCGTCCAGCGTCTCGGTTGCGACCTCACGGTAGACCTCGCGGTCGGTCTCCTCGTAGGCGCGGAGCAGGAGATGCAGCCGACCGGTCTGTGGGAACTTCGGTCCCGACCCCCAGCCGCCGTACTCCCGGTCGGCCCCCCGGACGGCGGCCTGTGCCGCCGTCGAGAGCACGTTCTCCTCGGGCGTCCCGGCCCCGCCGGGGGTCCCTTCGAGTTCGTCGACCGCGAGGTCGGCCCACTTCTCGGCCCGGGATTCGATCTCCTCGCGGCCCTCCTCGCTGTTCCAGGCGTCGCTGATCTGCCCCAGGATGTCGAGAAAACCCGGCGTTCTCCGCTTCTGCTCTTTCGGGAAGTAGGTCCCGACCTGGAAGGGCTTCTGGTCGGGCGTGAGCCAGACCGACAGCGGCCAGCCGCCGCGGCCGGTGACCCGCTGGCAGATCGTCTGGTAGATGCTGTCGACATCTGGTCGTTCCTCGCGGTCGACCTTGATCGGGACGAACTCCTCGTTGAGCAGTTCGGCGACCTCCTCGTCCTCGAAGCTCTCCTCGGCCATCACGTGACACCAGTGACAGGCGGCGTAGCCGACCGACAGAAAGATCGGCTTGTCCTGCTCTCTAGCGGCTTCGAGGGCCTGCTCGTCCCACGGCTGCCAGTTGACTGGGTTGTCGGCGTGATCCTGTAGATACGGACTCTCCTCCTCGTCGAGGCGGTTCCGGCTCACTGGGGCTGTCATACCTGATGGTTGTCGCCCGGGAAGGTAAAGCGGCCGGTCCTACAGATCCTCGTCGGCGTCGGGAACCACCGCCGAGACGAGCGCGGACTCCACCCGACGGAGATGCTGGCCGACGACGCTTTTCGAGCACCCGAGTTTGTCGGCGATCTCCTGGTGGGTGGCCTCCCGCGGGATCTGGTAGTACCCCTCCTCGACGGCCGCCTGGAGCACTTCCTGCTGGCGGTCGGTCAGTTCCCGGAACAACTGCTGAGAGCCGGGATCGTGTCGATGGACGTGGTTGATGTGCACGTCGGCGACCTCGCGGGTCTGTTCGATCCGGTCGCGGAGTTCGTTGCGCGGCCCCGTCTCGACCATCTCGATGGTCGAGGGATCCTGACTGACGTAGTCGATCGGAAACTCGACCGAGACGCCGAAGGATCGGTGAACGTCCAACAACTGTTCGAGGCCCTCGTCGGGGTACATCCACAGCTGTGCGACCAGCGGGTCGCTGTCCTCCGTGATCGAATACTCGATGATCTTCTCCGGCGCGGCATCGAGACACTCCCGCAACGTGTCCGCGTCGCCGTCAATCTCGTAGACCATCACGACCGAACCGTCCTCGACGAACTCCATCGAACGGATCGATTCGAGATAGATGCCGGCGTCCCAGAGCACCGTTTCGCCCCTGTCGAAATACCCCTGTTCTGGCGTGATTCGGTATGATACTTCCCACATGGTTCGTATCCCGGTGTCGGTGGATCTCACCGTTCGGTGACTGTTCTGCAAACCGTGCACCCGGTATCAGTTTTACATTGTTGTCCATTATAAAGATGCGGCTATTACAACGAGAACGTATTGGTGAGTTACAGACGGTGTGTTAGCTGTTCCATGGTTTCGAACCGGACAGGGGGTGATTCGACTGGACGACGGTGAGCACTCAGACATCGTATCCGGTGTCTGTCCGTCACCGACGGTGCACTTTCTCCACCCGTGACCGGCACCGACCATCCCCCCATCACTGCCGGTCACATCTTCGTGCGGTTTTCGCACGTCCCGGCGAATCGATTCTGACGCCTCGTGGTCCCCCGTGTCCTCGAAACCTGTCCGCGCTCAGTAGTGGACACTCTCTCCGCGCGCGCCCTTGGCGGCTTCGTGGACGGCCTCCGAGAGCGTCGGGTGCACGTGGATTGTCGCGGCCACGTCCTCCAGCGTCGCGCCGAGTTCGATCGCGAGACCGAGTTCGGCGATCAGTTCGGAGGCCTCGGGCGCGACAATCTGCGCGCCGAGCAGGAACTCGGTCTCCGCGTCGGCGACGACCTTGACGAAGCCGTCGCGGTCGTTCAGCGTCAGCGCGCGCCCCGAGGCGCGTAGCGGCATCTTTCCGACGGCGGGGTCGAACCCCGCCTGCTCGGCCTCGGCTTCAGTCATCCCGACGCTCCCGATTTCGGGATCGGTGAAGACGGCCGCGGGAATCGCCTGATAATCGAGTGCCGCCGGCTCGCCGGCGATCACCTCCGCCGCGACCTCGCCCTCCCTGAACGCCTTGTGTGCCAGCATCGGTTCGCCGGCCACGTCACCGACGGCGAAGATGTGCTCTTTGTTCGTCCGTGCGCGGTCGTCGGTGTCGATCCGGCCGTCTACGGTCTCGACTCCCGCGGCGTCGAGATTCAGCGTGTCCGTCACGGGCCGGCGGCCGACGGCGACCAGACACTTCTCGCAGTCGAAGGCGCCGTCCTCGCCGTCCTCGGCGTCGGTGTGGACGGTGATGCCGTCCTCGTGTTCCGCCCAGTCGGCCGCGGCGTGGCCGAACTCGAAATCGACGCCCAGCGACTCCGCCCGCTCGCGGACGACCTCCGTCACCTCCTCACCGTACGCGGGCAGACACTCCTCCAGTTGCTCGACGATTGTCACGTCACAGCCGAGTTTCTGGAAGACGGTGGCCAACTCCATACCGATGTAACCGCCGCCGACGACGACCATCTCCTCCGGCACGTTCTCAAGCGCCAGCGCGTCCCGCGAGGAGAGGACGTACTCGCCGTCGAACTCGAAGTTCGGAATCTGGATCGGTCGACTGCCGGTCGCGACGACGGCGTGCTCGAACTCGATGGACTCCGCGCCCTGGCCCTCGCCTTCCTGGACGATCCGGGCGCTGTTCTCGCCGGCAAACTCCGCGCGGCCCTCGATCAGCGTCGCGCCGGCCCGCTCACAGAGCGATTCGACGCCCTTCGTGAGCCGGGTCACGAGCCGATCCTTCCAGGAGACCATCCCCTGCATGTCGACCGCGGGGTCGGCGTAGACGCCCATCCGCTCGGCGCTGTCGGCCTCGTGGGCGACGTCCGTCGCCGAGATGAACGCCTTCGACGGGATACAGCCGTAGTTGAGGCAGGTGCCGCCGTAGCTGTCCATCTCGACCAGCGTCACGTCTAAATCGAGCTGTCCGGCCCGGATCGCGGCCACGTAGCCGCCGGGACCGCCGCCGATTACCAGTACGTCGGTGCCAGTGGTCACGTCTCCTACTACCATGTCTCTGTCTCCGTGTGTTCGGTGTCGTCGGTCATCTTACTCTAACAGCAAAAGCGTCGGGTTTTCGAGATACTCGATTACGGTGTTGGTGAACTGTGCGGCCTCCGCGCCGTCGATCACGCGGTGGTCGATCGACAGCGACAGCGGGAGCGTCTCGCGTGCGACGACCTCGCCGTTTTCCGCGACCGGACGCTGCTCGATAGCACCCAGACCGAGGATTCCCGTCTCCGGGTGGTTGATGATCGGCGTGGCGTACTCGCCGCCGATGGCCCCGAAGTTCGTCACGGTGAACGTGCCGCCGCGCATCTCCGCGGGGGCAATCTCGCGGTTACGTGCCTTCTCGGCCAGTTCGTTCACCTCCGAGGCCAGATCGAGCAGCCCCTTCTGGTCGACGTTCTCGACGACGGGCACCATCAGCCCCGCGTCCGTCGCGACGGCGATGCCGACGTTGTAGTACTCCTTATAGAGGATCTCCTCGGCCTCCTCGTCGAGTTCCGTGTTCATGATCGGGTACTCCTTCAGCCCCGCGACCAGTGCCTTCAGAACGAAGGGCATGTAGGTGAGGCTGATCCCCCGATCCTCGGCCCGGGGTTTCAGTTCCGCGCGGGCCTCGACGAGGTCGTCGACCGTCGCCGTGTCGTGGTGGGTCGCGTGGGGAATCGTCTGCGACGAGGTCTGCATCTGGGTGCCGATCGTCCGGCGAATCCCGCGGTACGGCTCCGTCGAGACCGGCCTGTCGCCGGTCCCCGCGGCGGTCGACTCCGCGGTCACCTCGCTCTCGGCTGTCGTCTCCGCCGGCCGACCCTCGGCAGACGCCTCCGCCGACTCGACCGACGCCCCGACCTCGGCGCTCTCCCGTGCCTCGACGTACCGCTCGATATCTTCCGGTTCGACGAAGGCTTCGCCGTCCCGTTCCTTCTCGGTCGGCACCTCGTCGATGTCGACCTCGTGTTCGCGAGCGACCTTCCGCGTCGCCGGGACAGCCAGTGTCCGCTCCCGATCCGCCGCGTCGGCGGATGCGCTCTCTCCGTTCGTCCGGCGACCGGTCGCAGACCTGCGCTCGGTGTCGCTCCGTCGTTTCACCGCGGACTTGCGCTGTCCGTCGCCGCTGCTCGTACGCTCTCGCCCCGTCGTCTCTTCGCCGTCGGATCGCTCCGTCGTCCCCTCGTCGTCGCCCTCGGCGGCCGCGCGCACGTCGGCTTCTGTGATCCGTCCGCTCGGTCCCGAGCCGTCGACCGCGGTGATCTCGACGCCGAGTTCGCGGGCCAACCGCCGGACGTTCGGCGGCGCGAACACCCGACCGTCGGCGACCGACGGCTCTTCCGAACCCGCCGCCTCCGTCGCCGTCTCGCCGCCCGATCCCGCTTCCGGTTCCCCGCTCGCGTCCGCCGTCCCCTCGGCGTCGTCCGTCCCGCCGTCCACGTCGATGGTCACGACGACGCTCCTGACCGGGACGACATCGCCTTCCTCGGCGTGTAGCTCCTGGATCGTCCCGGCGACCGGGGAGGGGAGATCGACGACGGCCTTGTCGGTCTCGATCTCCGCGAGCACCTCGTCCTCGTCGACGTGATCGCCCACCGAGACGTGCCAGGCGACGATCTCGCCCTCCGCGACCCCCTCGCCGACATCGGGGAGTTCGTACTCGAAGGCCATGTCTCAGAACTCCACCGTCTCCCTGATGCCGTCTTTGATTCGCGCCGGCTCCGGCATATAGTAGTCCTCGACGGAGTACAGCGGGAAGGGCACGTCGAAGCCGGTGACGCGGCTGATCGGTGCCTCCTGGTAGAGGAGCACGTCCTCCTGGATCGTCGCGATGATCTCTCCCGCCAGCCCGCCGGTCTTCGGTGCCTCGTGGACGACGACGCCCCTGCCGGTCTTCGTGAACGACTCCTTGATCGCCTCCTCGTCCAGCGGCGAGAGCGTCCGGAGGTCGATCACCTCGCAGTCGATTCCCTCCTCCGCGAGGTCTTCCGCGGCCTCCATCGTCGGACGGGTCATCGCACCCCAGGTGTAGACGGAGACGTCCGACCCTTCCCGGCGGACGGCGGCCTCGCCGAGTTCGACGGTGTAGCTCTCCTCGGGCACGTCCTCGCGGAACGCCCGGTAGATGAGCTTCGGTTCGAGGAAGATCACCGGATCGGGATCCCGGATCGCCGCCGTCAACAGCCCCTTGGTGTCGTAGGGGGTCGAGGGGACGACGACCTTCAGCCCGGGCTGGTGGACGAAAAACGCCTCCGTCGACTCCGAGTGGTGCTCCGGCGCGCGGATCCCGCCGCCGTAGGGCGCTCGGACCACCATCGGACACGAGAACCGCCCGTTCGAGCGCGTCCGCAGGCGGGCGGCGTGGCTGACGATCTGGTCGAAGGCGGGGTAGATGAACCCCATGAACTGGATCTCCGGGACGGGCCGCATCCCGTAGGCGGCCATCCCGACCGCCGTCCCGACGATTCCCGACTCCGCCAGCGGCGTGTCGACCACCCGATCGGGAAACTCCTCGATCAGTCCCTGCGTGGCGCGGAAAACGCCGCCGTTCTCGCCGACGTCCTCCCCCATGACGATCACGTCGTCGTCCCGCTCCATTTCGACGTACAGTGCGTCTCGGACCGCCTGTACCAGGGTCAAACTCTGTGTCTGGCTCTGCTGTTGGCTCATTGCTGTAGTGCCTCCTCGCCGTGTCTGTTCCGGAGTCTGTCGAGATACGCGCGCTGTTCTTCGAGTCGCCGTGGCATGTCCGCGTAGACGTGCTCGAACATCGACTCGGGGTCCGGCCGTTCGGCCTCCTCGGCCCGGTCGATCGCCTCGGCGACCTCCGTCTCGATTGCCGATTCGATCTCCGAGATCCGATCGTCGTCGAGCAGTCCGCGGTCACGGAGGAACCGCTCCATCCGCGGAATCGGGTCCTTCTCGCGCCACCGCTCGACCTCCGCCTCGTCGCGGTAGACGGAGGGGTCGTCGGCTGTCGTGTGCGCGCCGAACCGGTACTGGACGGCTTCGATCATCGTCGGCCGCGTCGCCCGACCGATCTCCTCGTCGGCCTCGCCCGGATTCTTGGCCTTCGACAGGGCCTCTTCGGTGACCTTGTAGACAGCCAGCGGGTCCATGCCGTCGACCTGCACCCCCTCGAAGCCGTAGGCGTGGGCCTTCTGTGCCAGCGTCGCGCTCGCGGACTGCCGCTCGCGCGGGACCGAAATCGCCCACTGGTTGTTGTTGCAGAAGAACACCGCCGGCACGTCGAAGACGCCGGCGAAGTTCATGCCCTCGTGGAAATCCCCCTCTGAGGTCGCCCCGTCCCCGAAGTAACAGAGGAAGGCCCGGTCCTCGTCGCGGATCTTTCCGGCCCACGCGGCCCCGGTCGCGTGCGGTACCTGCGTCGCGATCGGGACCGCGCCCGTGAACATGTTGACATCCGAGGGCGGTGCCTTGTGATCCTCGCTGCCCATCCAGTACAGCAGGATCTGATCGAGCGGCCAGCCCCGCGCGTAGCCGACGGCGTGTTCGCGGTAACTCGGGAACACCCAGTCGCTCTCGTCGAGGGCGAGGGCGCTGCCGACCTGCGCGGCCTCCTGGCCCGACATCGGCGGATAGGTCCCCATCCGACCCTGCCGTTGCAGGCTCACGGCTCGCTTGTCGAAGTGTCTGCCCAACTTCATGATGCGGTACATCTCGATCAGTGTCTCGTCGTCGACATCCGGCACCGTCTCCCCCTCTCTGACGGTCCCGTCGGTGTCGAGGATCTGTACCCGGTCGTCCGGATCACGCTGTAAGACGCTCACGAGAAAATCCACCTCACGAGTAGCATAACTGAGTGTTCTGGTGCCTGTGGCTTATTGTTTTCGCGGATGCGACCCGAAATTACCCGCCTTCTTCCGTGCTTGTCCGATTCGGAGTTCCCCCTGTCGGGCCGAAATCAGCGTCCTCAGACCCGCCGCACCAGATGGTCTCGGACCGCGCGCTGACACTCCCGACAGGTCTCTTCGAGGCGGCCGGCCGTCGACAACACCGGATACTCGACGGGGAAGTCCTCGTACAGTTGCGGAATGATGTGCTCGTGGCGAACCCCGGTTTCGACGGCCTTGCTGGTCGTCTCCCGCAGGAACGCCTGTCTGTCCGCGGCGAGACGGTCACACTGCTCGCGGTACTCCGCCAGTCGTTCGTGACGCCGCTGGAGGGTCTCGAAGTCCAGTTCCGACAGCGGTGTCCGGTCGGCCTCGGTGATCCAGTCGGTGATCTCCTCGACTGTCTCGGCGGCCTCGTCCAGTCTCGCCGCCTCGCTGTCCAGCGTCCGTCGCATGACCTCGATCTCTGTGGTTCGGCTCTCGGCCTCCGAGAGGATCGCTCGCTTGAGTCCGGGCGACAGCGGGGTGTTCGCCCCCGGAGCCAGCGCCGCGGCGACCGACTCGGTCAACTCCGCGCTGATCGTCTCCAGAAGCGGTTCGGACTCCCCCTCCGCGACGCTGTGCGGCCGGATCGTCTCCGCGAACGCCTCTCGAACCTCTGCGCACCCCTCGGTCGTCGAGTTGCCGCTGCGGACCTGCGTCGCCGCTGTCACCCCCTGTGCCCCCGTCATTACCTCCGCGCTCGCGGTCGTCGAGTCCGGTGAGATCCCCTCGACGCGTTCGATGAACTGCTCGACACCGGATGCCTTCTGTGCGAGCGCGTCCTGTTCGGCTGTCACTCTCTGCTGTGCGTCGTCGATGTGTGTCGTAATCATGGCTGAATCGGTGCGCTTGCGAGTCCGTCTGTGATCCCGTCCTCCCCGAACACGAAGGTCACCTCCCATCCGTCGTCGGTCGGTTCGACCTGCGTCTCCGTCGGCGCTCGGTCGAGGCCCCGACCGAAGCAGTCGACGATGACCGGCAGCACCGGCAGCCGCTCCCCTCGCGGCGAGAGCGCGTATCCCGACAGTTCGACGACGATCCGTCTGGTCCGGTTCTCGGCGCTGACCGCCCACGGCGACCGGCTCACGTCCTCGACCAGCCCGCAGGTCCGCAGGTCGGCACAGGCGGCGGCGACGGGCTGATCGGCGACCGCCTGCGTGTCGAGTTCGCTCGCCGCCCGCGCGAGTATCGCCGCCTGTTTCGTCGGCGACAGGTGCTGGGCGAGTTCCTCCGCCGTGCTTTCGAGCAGACAGAGACACAGGTCGTCCGGATCGGAGACACTCTCCGCAAGCTCGAAGTAACAGTCCATGACGGCGCCTTCGAGTTCCCGATAGCCGCTTTTCGACAGCGCCTCGAAGACCGCACCGGCGATCCGGTGGCAGAACTCGATCAGTCGCTGGTCGGTGCCGGACGCCGCTCCGGTGACGACTGGTTCCGTGGCCGTCCAGCCGCTTTGCTCCGTACAGCGGTGGTCGCGGTCCGACCGGCCCTGCTCCTGACAGACGATGATATCGTAGTACGGGAGGTCGTCGTCGTACTGCCGGAGATGCTGGCGGTATCTGGCCGTCGCGCGTGCGGCCGCTCGCGCGGTCGCTCGGCTCTCGAAGCGCAGCCCCGTAGACGGCACCGGACGGTCGCCGTAGCGCGCGCAGACGAGGTAGTACTCGCCCCCCTCGCTCGCGAGCGCCTCGATGTACTCGCGCACGTCTTCGAGCGTTGCTCTGCTCATCGTCTGACCGTCATCGGCTCTCGGGCGCTGATGAACGACTCTGTGCTCTTCTCCGATGCGAAAGCGATCCCCTCCGCGGTCTCCGGCCGTCGCCACGCGGGCAGTTCCGGGATGTCGTACGCCGAGGGCTCCCGAGTCGCCGCGATGGCCCACCGCCGGGCGTGCATCGTCGACCCCGGCCGCTCCGACGGCTGGTCGCGATCTGACGTCTCGCTGTCCGACCGCCGTTCGCGCATCTCAGATCTCCCCCGCGACAATCTCTGCGACTCGATCACGGTCGAACAGCCGCTCCCCTTCCGGCATCTCCGGGTACGGTTCGCCGTGCGTGTAGCCCGGCCACTCCCCGAACTGCTCGGGATAGAGCTGTTTGGCCGTCATTTCGAGCTGGAAGAGGTTCATCAGCGGGCCCTGAACCGGGTGGGCGGAGGGGTAGACGCGGCCGTTCTCGACGGCGGACAACTCGCTCGCGACCGGGTGCTCCGCGAGTTGCTCGGTGATCGAGCCGACGTCGTAGTAGGAGGCGATCCCGTACTGGTGGAGGATCACGTCGGGATCGATCTCCAGCATCGTCTCGTAGTCGTAGGAGCTCTCGTAGGTCACGTCGTCGCCCGCGAAGGCGTCTTCGGCGCCGAGCGGCCGGACGTGTGCGTTGCTGAACCCCGGCGTGTCGATCCGGGACGGATAGAAGGTATCGTTCATGAAGATGACCGCGCCGACCGTCGGCCGTTCGCTCTCCGGCGGGCGTTCGGATTCGATCTGCCGGACCATCTCCTGGCGGATCGACGCCAACTCCTCGTAGCGATCACTGGCCCGGAACACCGTCGCGACTCGCTCCGCAATCTCCCAGAGCGTGTAGTACTCGTACGCCTGCCGACAGCCGTCCGGCGGCTCGCTATGAGATCTGCTGTATACGTTGCCGAACCAGGGGGCGATGTTCTCGCGGATCTCCGTGATGTCCGACTCGTCCCAGCCGTCGAACGAGCGAACCAGACACGGATCGACGAGGTGGAGATCGGAGTCGAGCTCGTAGAACAGCTCCTCGTCGACGGAGATGTTTCCGGAGCCGGTGTTGAGTTGGGTGAGGTCGTCCTGCTCGAAGGATACGCCGTCCAACCGGTCGTAGTACGCCGAGAGCGTGTTTCCGCCCGAAGCGGCGTCGAATCCGAGCGAGTTGACGGCGTCGCCGTGGCCGTACGCCACCGCCATGTCGGCGTACAGCAGGCTGTACACCATCACGTCGCTCGGCACCTCCTCGAACGACAGTTCGCCGACGGGTACCATCGACACCGAGTACTCGCCCTCCCCGGCGGTCGAGTCCCCGCTCTCGCTGACCGTACAGCCGGCGAGGACGCCGCCGGCCGCGATCATTCCGCTGTACTTCAACGCCTCTCTCCGCGTCGCATGCTCTGTCATCTCTCGTTGTTTTAGGCTACCCTAAAAAACTAATAACCGTTTCGGTCTTTAGGTCGACCAAAAAGTCAGTCCGTCGGTAGCTCGACGCCGCCCGGACGGTCGGCCTGCGGCGGATCGGCCTCGTCGTGGCGCGGTCTGAGCGGTTCGATACGGGGGCCGCGCTCGGTCCGCTCGACGCGGGCGTCGACCTCGAAGACGTTCGCGAGTAACTCCTCGGTAATCACCGCCTGTGGCTCTCCGCTGGCCCGGATCTCGCCGTCTTTGAGCGCGACGATCCGGTCGGCGATCCGGGCCGCCTGCTGGATGTCGTGCAACACGACGACGATAGTCACCTCGCTTTCCGACCGGAGGGTCTCGATGATCTCCATCACTTCGAGCTGGTGATGCAGGTCCAGAAACGTCGTCGGCTCGTCCAACAGCAACACGTCGGTGTCCTGTGCGAGCACCATCGCGATCCAGGCGAGCTGTCGCTGCCCGCCGCTGAGACTGCCGAGTTCCCGGTCGCGCAGGTGCCCACAGCCTGCCAGTTCGATGGCCCGGTCGACGTGCTCCCGATCCGTCTCGGTGATCGTCTCGAAGAACCCGCGGTGTGGATATCGCCCGTGATAGACGAGCTGTTCGACGGTGATCCCGTCCGGTGACGTGCTCTCCTGTGAGAGCAGTCCCAGGCGCTTGGCCAGCGCCTTCGACCCCATCTCGCTGACCGCTTCGCCGTCGACCAGCACCGTCCCCTCGTCGGGCGAGAGCTGATCTGCTAACCCCTTCAGGAGCGTACTCTTTCCGGAGCCGTTCGGCCCGACCAGCGCCGTCACCGCACCGGGTTCGGCGGTGACCGTCTCGCCGTCGATCACCGGCTCGTCCGCGTAGCTCAGGACGAGGTCTTCGCCTGTCAGTTCGCTCGCCGTCCGCTCGCGTGTCTCCTCTGTCATCAGATCTCACCGATGTTCTCCTGTCTGCGCATCAGATAGAGGAAGTACGGCCCCCCGATCAGTCCCGTGACGATTCCGACGGGAACCTGCACGCCGCTGCCGGTTAGCAGGCCCATCCCCAGCCGCGCTCCCACGTCCGCGACGACCATCAGCGCCGGTCCGACGAACAGACAGCCGACTATCAACTTCTTGTAATCGGTTCCGACGAGGCTGCGGACGAGATGCGGGACGATCAGCCCGACGAAACTGACGATACCGGCCACGGCGATGCTCGCCGCCGCCGCCAGCACCGCGACGCTGGCTAACCCGAACCTGACCCGCTCGACGGACACCCCGAGCGACCGCGCCGTCTGCTCGCCGAGCAGGAGGACGTTCAACTGCCGCGCGCCGGCCATGGCCAATCCCATGGCGAGAATCGACCACGGCAGGACGATCCGCACCTGCTCCCAGTCCGCGCCGGTCAGCGAGCCGTTGGTCCAGGCGACCGCCGACTGGACGACTCCGACGTTGTCCGCGAAAAAGAACAGCGAGGTCTGTAGGCTGGTGAAAATCGTGCTGACGATCACGCCCGCGAGCACCAGCCGAACCGGCGAGGTACCGTTCTTCCACGCGATGGCGTAGACGATCAGAAACGCCGTAATTCCGCCGACCGCCGCCAGCAGCGGCAACAGCGCCGACACCGAGACGACCACGCTGATCGACGCGAACGCCAGCGGGCCGGTCCCGACCACGGCCAGCAGCCCGAAACCGAGTACGGCCGCCGCCGTCAGCCCCGCGGCGCCGACCACCGCGGACCTGGTAGCCGACCTGACGGCGTACAGCCAACTCGCCGGGATACCGACGACCGCGGCGACGGTGAGCGCGGCCGTGAGTACGCCGCCCGCGGACAGCGACAGCGCCGGAACGAGCAGCGGCAGTCCGAGCGACACTCCCGAGAGGACAACGAGCGTCAGCAGAATCGCCAGCCCGGCACCCGAGGAGACACCGAGAATGAACGGGCTGGCGAGTTCGTTGCGCGTCACCGCCTGGAAGATGGCTCCGGAGACCGCGAGATTCATGCCAACGAACACCGCGACGATCACCCGCGGCAGCCGGATGTTCCAGATCACCAGACTCTCCGTGCTCACCTCGGGCATCTCGGTCCCGAACAGGAACGACTGCCAGGCCGCGGGATCGAACAGCACCTCCCGATTGAACATCGCGTACCACGCCTCGACGTAACTCATCGAGTACGACCCGTGGCTGATCTGGACCATCCCGCCGACGAAGACGACGACGACGCTCGCACCCGCCACCGAAAGCAGGGCCGGGTCGAACAGCCAGCCGAACCGGCTTCTCGGCCCCGAACTCACCGTCTGCCCGCCCGTCGAGGACTCGTTGCTCATGATTCACCCGCGGCGTTTTCGCCCGTGACCCCGAGATACTCCCGAATCCGTTCGTCGTCGATTGCTTCGAGCACTCGCTGCTCTCCGAGGGCGGAGACGAGCGCCCCGAGGCCGGTCTCTGCTCGCGCGGTGATCTCCTCTCGTCCGATGTACGACGCCCGCGCTCGTTCGACCACGGACGCGCGGACCTGCTCGTAGCGCTCGCTATCCGGGTCGACCGGCGCTTCCGCTCCGTAGCGGTCGTCGAACCACTCGATCCACCGCCGTCGGTCCCGCCACTCCGCGTCGAGCTCGGCGTCCCGGCGCACCCAGTCGGGCCGTCCGGCGACGCACTCCCAGTAGCCGTCGGCGCGTTCGGCGTCGGCGATCACCCGGTGAGCGACCCGAGCGCCGCGTCCGGCGGCCATGATCGCCTGGGTGTCCGCCGCCGCCGACGGCGAGGCGACGTACAACCCCTCGACTGGCGTTCGACCGTCCTCGTCGGCGTACTCTCTGTCGAAGCGCTCGTACTCCTCCTCGCCGTACCGCTTCGTCTCGAAAAGCGCCTCCTCGTCGTCCAGTCCGCGGAGATACCCGGCGTCGTACCGCGTCGCCGCGACGACCCGCCGGGCCGTGACGGGTGCTCTCTCCTGTGGCGTCACGACGAACCCGCCCCCGTCGCCCCGCTCGACGCGTTCGACGAGATCCGGGGTGATCTCACAGCCTGCGGTCCGAGCGTGGTCGTGAATCTGCTCGTAGAAGGACTCGATATCGATGCCGGCCGGAAACCCGAGATAGTTTTCGAGGTGGGCACACTGTCGCAGCGAAGAGCGCCCGCGGTCGAAGATCACGGTATCCAGCCCCGCACGTGCGGTGAAGAGGCCAGCGGAACAGCCCGCTGGCCCCCCGCCGACGACGAGTACCTCGCAGTCGTAGTCCGTCCCCTCGGATGCTCGCCCGCTCATAGCTGACTACTGTGACTCCCGAATACACGCGATCTGGCGGTCCGAACTGTCCCTGGTCCGCGTGCTCGCCGGTGGGACTGCTTGTCCATGTTTTTCGGTCCACCTAAACAATTAAGTCTGTTTCGGATTTTAGGAGCGCCTAAAATACCGGCGTGAACGACAGTTCTGACCGGCCGCACGAACTCCGGTCAGCGCGGGGATACTGCGCGGAGAAGCGTCGTCGGCGTTAATTCTGTTCCCAGTCGACGCCTCCGCCCTCTGCGGGGTTACGCCAACTCCGCCTGCACGTCGATCCAGGCACTGACCAGTTTATCGCGGCCGACCCGGTACGCCAGCGCGAGGACGACGACGCCGAGGGCACCGATCCACAGCGCCATCGCCGTCTCGCCGCTGTTCAGAAACCGGTAGCTTCGGTACTCGAACAGCGTCCCGAGGCCCGCGAGCACCGTCGTCGCGACGCCGTACAGGACCATCATGCTCAGTTCGACGAGCGCCTCGAAGAGACCGTCTCGCATAGTCGATGCGAACCCGCCGATTATTATAACCTTTTTGTTAGGTGGGCGGCCGACTACTCCCGGCTACGCACTCGCTGTCTGGCGGTCTCCTCGTCCTCGCCGCGGAGAACCGACTCGACGAACAGCTCTCCCGCGCGGTAGGACGACCGAACCATCGGCCCGCTGGCACAGTACAGAAAGTCCAACTCCTCCTCGGCGATTCGCCGGTAGGTGTCGAAGGCGTCGGGGTGGACGAACTCGCTGACCTCCAGGTGCGACCGCGAGGGCTGGAGATACTGGCCGAAGGTGACGATATCGACGCCGACGCTTCGCAGGTCCCGCATCGTCTGGTACACCTCGTGGTGGTACTCCCCGACGCCGAGCATCAGGCTGGTCTTCGTGTAGGCGTCGCTCTCCCTGGCGGCCTGTTCGAGCACCGACAGCGACTGCTCGTAACCCGCCCGTCGGTCCCGAACCGGCCACTGCAGTCGCTCGACGGTCTCGACGTTGTGTGCGATCACGTCCGGTTCGGCGTCGATGATCTTCCCGACCAGTTCCTCCTCGCCGCTGAAGTCGGGGATGAGACACTCGACGAGAATGTCCGAGTCCCGCCGCTTGATCTCGCGGATCGTCCGGGCGAAATGGCCCGCTCCCTGGTCGGGCAGGTCGTCCCGGTCGACGGAGGTCAACACGACGTAATCCAGCCCGATTTCGGTCACCGCCGAGGCGACGTTTTCGGGTTCGTCCTCATCGAGCGGTTCCATCCCGCCGGTCTCGACGTCACAGAAGTTACAGCCCCGCGAACACCGGTCGCCCATCAGCATGAACGTCGCGGTTCCCGCGCCGTCGGATCCGGACCAGCACTCGCCCATGTTCGGGCAGGAGGCCTCCTCACAGACCGTGTGCAGGTCGTGATCGCGGAGAATGCCCTTGATCTCGGTGAATCGCTCACCCGACGGTGGCCGCATCTTCAGCCACTCGGGTTTGCGTGAACGACTCATTGGCTAACTCTACGGCGCTGTCGACAAAAATGTGCGGCTCTCACCAGTACGGCGTCCGCGTCCAGAACCGCCAAGGCCGACCGACCGCGATGAAAGCGACGATCGCGCCGACGAACACGAGCAGCGTCACGATCGCCGGCGCGGAGAACTCGGTCGAGCCGATGAACAACTGATTGTTCGTCACCAGACTGGCCAGGATACCGCCGAGACCGACGGCGATCAACAGCACCGCCGCGCCGCCGAGTGCCCGCATCTTGCTCATGTCCGATACTGTGGATGGGGGATACAAAAGGACAAGGGAATCCGGCGGCTACCCCAGCACATGACGACTGTCGTCGTGCTCGCCGACCCGCCCGTGCCAGCGTGTGTCCCGTCACTGCTCCCCGACAGCCACTCCGCCGAGCGGGAGGTCGCCCTGTACCGCGCGATGCTCGCCGACGTCTGCGCGACGATCCAACACGGCGAGGCAGAACTGCTGGTCAACTACCCCGATCCCGAAACGGTTCCCGACGGTGTCGACCCCGAGACGGCGATCCGGGACCTCCTCGACGCCGAACTGACCGACCCCGACGCCGTCCGCTACGAGGTGCAGGCCGGCTCCGACGAAGCCAGCAAGATTGGCAACGCGCTGACGCACCTGCTCGAATCCGAGGAGCGACCGACCGTCGCCTTCGCCCGTCCGACCGCGCTCTTTCTGCGCCGCGAACACATCGGCGCGACGGCGATGCAACTGCGGACCAGCGACGTCGTCGTCGGTCCGTCGACCGAGGGCCGCGTCTCCTTTGCGGCGTTCGCGGAGTCGATCGATTTCGCGGACTGCCTCGCCACGCCGGCCGTCGAGACGCTCGTCGAACGCGCCGACGCGGCCGGTCTCGACGCTTCGTTCCTCCCGGTGACGCCGCTGTGGCAACGGCCCGACGACCGCCAGACAGCCGTCTCCCTGCTCCGCGCTCGCCTGCGCGCCGGGGCGCTGGTCCCGGACCGGACGGCCGAACTGATCGCCGACTGGGATCTGCCCGCCGGCCCGGACGACGGCTGAACCGCCACTCACCGGGCAGCCGACACAACGGAAGGAATTTTACCGAGGGCGATATACCCCGGAATGAGGTGGGGTGGCAGAGCGGCCTATTGCGCCTGCCTTGAGAGCAGGTGTCCGAGAGGACTCCTGGGTTCAAATCCCAGCCCCACCGCTTGTGAGTGAGCGGACGCGAACGAACAGCGGTAAGGCCGGTATTTGGAGTAGACGAGTCACAGCCCGCGCAGCCGAGCGAAGCGAGGCGAGCAGGACTGCCTCGGCGTGGTTCAGATCCCAGCCCCACCGTCGCACGCGGCTTTTCGTCTGACCGTCGGATATCCGCGACGGCTACCTTCCGACCCGATCCCGAATGTTCGCCACCAGCGACTCGAAGTTGTTCATATCCTCGACCTCCTCGATTTCGTCGCCGACGCCGAACGATCCCGGCTCGTCGACCCGGGCACAGATTCCGCCCTTCCCGTTCGCCAGCGCCCGCAACAGCCCGTCCTGGCCGGTAACTCGCTCCAGATACCGACAGGGCGGCCGCGCTCGTGTCCCCTCAAGGCGCGCGTCACCGAGCGTGAAGCGGTGGTTCAACAGATCGTGTACGTCGCCGCCGCGGACGACGACGTTTCGTCGGTGTTGACCGTCCAGCACGTCCAGTTCGGAGCGTTCACTGATCGCCGCCAGCGCCTCGGCCTGGACGAACGTGATCTGACAGACGTCGTACGGCGAGTAGTGGCCCCGTCCCGTGCAGTACCGATCACCGGCCAACCCGCCGTCGACGGCCCGGATCGAGTCGTGGGACTGCATCGGCTCACCGGCGCCGTCCGCGGTGTAGATCGCTTCGACACGCATACCCGCTGTACGCGCTGCTCGCTGATGTGGGTTGGCACGTCCGGCCCTCGATGTGGGTCGGTGGCTGCTCGCTGGGTCCGTACGTATCGGTATATACCGCTCAGAGCGCCCGGATACGGCTATTATAAGCCTTCATTATCGGAGGCGAAAGTTGCAGAGCCAACGATGATCCCTGGTCGTGATTTTGGGTTCATGGACAGCTATCGACTACGATTTGCACTTGCACTCTCGGTGATCTTTCTGATAACGCTCGGTGGCGGCGCGGCGATCTACCTGACAGTCGACGACCAACTCACTACGGAGACAGAACAGCGACTCGTCTCGACGGCCGAGGACAAGTCCCATCAGACGGCGGTCTGGTTCGAGCGGACGGACCAACTGCTCCGGTCTTCGGTCCGCTCGTCGGCGATCAGCCGGAACGAGACCGCGTTTCGCATCTGGGACCAACTGACGAGAGTCTCAAACCGAAAGGCGATTTCGAGCACGCATCTCGTCGATCTGAACACCGGTGAGTCTGTCGTCACGGCCGGAGAAACCTCCGGAGAGGGGACCAACGGAACACTGCCACGGGATGCCCAGTCTCGAATCAGCGGTCTGACCGCCCCGGACGGCGCCGAGGTCCGCTACTCGGAGCCACTGGTTCTCGACGGCCAACCGGCGATGCTCGCCGTCCGGGAGACCCCGGGGCCCGACGAGCGCGCGCTGGTCGCCGTCATCCAGCTCCGGCGGCTCTCGAACCAACTGTTCAGTTCGGCCTACGAGGAGACGGCGACGACCGTAAGCGTCGTCAACGCCAGCGGGATCACGGTCCTATCGAGTGACACCGAGGAGATTCTCCAGCGCGACCAAACGTGGGACAAGGATGGCTACAGCGGGGCTGGGTTCGAGGCGAACGCGGGCGGCGGCGAGTTCGCGGTCGGTCACGCAGGCTTCGAGAGCCGCGACTGGGTCGTGACGAACCGCGTGCCCACCGCACAGGCGTTTTCCTTGCGGAGTGCCGTCCGGACCCGGCTCGCGGTCCTGTTCGCGGTGTTGCTGGTCGGGTTGGCCGGGTTCGGCCTCACGGTCGGTCGGACGACGATTCGATCCGTCCGCTCGCTCGCGGCCAGCGCCCAGCAACTCAGCGGCGGGGACCTGGAGACCGAAATCGAGAGCGACCGCTCGGACGAGTTCGGGACGGTGTTCGAGTCACTCGAACAACTCCGACGCTCGCTCAAATCCAAGATCGAGGCCGTCGAGAACGAACGCGACCGGGCACAGGAGGCCAAGACGACCGCCGAAGAAGCCCAACGTGAGGCCGAACGCGAGCGCGAGCGCATCGAGACGATGCACGACCGTCTGGCCGAGAACGCCCGGTCCTACAGCGCCGTCATGGCCAGTGCCGCCGAGGGTGATCTCACCCAGCGGATGGACCCCGACAGCCAGAACCCGGCGATGGCCGAGATAGCCGAGTCGTTCAACGAGATGATGACGGATCTCGAAGCGACGTTCGGCGAGATCCAGCGGTTCGCGGACGCCGTCGACGCGTCGAGTGCGGAGGCGGCGTCCGGAGCCGAGGAGATCCGCCTGACCAGCGAGACCGTGGGTTCGTCGATCCAGCGGATCGCGACGCAGGCGGACGACCAGCGTGACTCACTCGAAACGCTCTCGACGGAGATGAGCCACCACGCCGACGCGACGAGCGAGGCCGCCGCCACCGCCGAGACGGTTGCGGAACTCTCGGCGGACGCCGCAACGACCGCCGAAAACGGGGAACGAACCGCGCGGCAGTCGACGACGGAGATGGAACAGGTCCAGGACTCCATGGCGGCCGCCGTCGAGAACGTCCAGCGACTCGCCGACCGGATGGACGAGATCGACGAGATCGTCGCGCTGATCCGGGAGATCGCGAGCGAGACGAACATGCTCGCGCTGAACGCCAACATCGAGGCGGCCCGCCCCGACGCCGACGGCGACGGGTTCGCGGTCGTCGCCGACGAGGTCAAACAACTGGCCGAGAAGACTCACTCCTCGGCGACGGACGTCGCGGAGTTGATCGAGGAGGTCCAGCAGACGACCGACGAGACCGTCGCGGAGATCAGGACCGCGGACGACCGCGTCGAGCGGACAACCGCGGCCGTCGACGAGACTGTCGAGGCGTTTGCGAGCGTCCTCGAAGCGATCGAGCGGACCGACGACAGAGTCCGGGAGATCGACGATCTCATGGCCTCGCAGGCGTCTCGAAGCGAGGAGATCGACGAGATCGTCGCACGGATCGAACAGCAGAGCCGATCGACAGCCAGCGACGCAGACGAGGTCTCGGCCGCCGCTCAGGAGCAGACTGCCGCGGTCTCGCAGGTCGACGCCAGTATCGACACGCTCCGGTCCCGTGCGGAACGACTCCAGCAGACGCTCGAAACCTTCGAAACCAGGGCCGAACCGGATCCCTCACCCCAGTCGGCGCCCCCGCTGTCCCCCGACTGACCTCGCCCGTGGCCGCGCCCGGGCCGCCCCCATCCCCCGGTCCGTATATCGTACACGGCTTTTAAAAATGTGGCCAAACAACACCGACACAATTAGCCTGCCTGCGGTTACATCGTATGGTTTTATTTCTCCGGGCTTGTGACACCGTGGTGTATGAGAGCAGTTCAGGTCACGGAGTTCGGTGATAGAGACGTGCTCGAAGTCAACGAGGTCGAGACGCCGGAGCCCGGCGAGGGCGAGGTCCGGATCGAGGTCAAGGCGGCGGGTATCAACTTCGCGGACATCATGCAGCGACGGGGCCACTACCAGGGCGGTCCGGAGCCGCCGTACACCCCCGGACTCGAAGTCGCGGGCGTCGTCGACGCGGTCGGTGAGGGCGTCGGCCGCGAGGTCGGTGACGAGGTCGTGACGATGGTCGACGGCGCTGGCGGCTACGCCGAGTACGCAATCGCCGACGCGATGGGGCTGTTCGACATTCCGGAGGGATTGAGCTTCGAGGCTGCCGCCGGATTCCCGGTGCAGTATCTCACCGCGCAGAACTGTCTCCACGAGTGGGGTGGGCTCGAAGCGGGTGAGTCGGTGCTCATTCACGCCGCTGCCGGCGGCGTCGGAACCGCCGCCGTCCAGATCGCTCGGGAGGCCGGCGCGGAGATCTTCGGCACGGCCTCGACCCAGGAGAAACTCGACAAGGCGGCCGCCCTCGGCGCCGATTACACGATCAACTACGAGGAGGAGGACTTCGTCGAGGTCGTCAGGGAGAACACCGACTACGGCGTCGATCTCGTCCTCGACGGCGTCGGCGGAGAGACGACACAGCGCTCGCTCGACGCGCTCAAGGAGTTCGGCCGGATGGTCGTCTACGGAGCGGCCAGCGGCACCCCCGGGCGGCCCTCGACCGACGACATCCTCTTCGGCAACCAGAAAGTGATCGGCTACCACCTGGGCCGCGGCCTCCAGCGCAAGCCGATGAAGGTGCTCGCGTCGGTCGACGACCTATCGCAGATGCTCGCAGAGGGGAAACTCGAAGTCCAGTTCGACCGCGCGTTCGATCTCGAAGACGTCGCCGACGCTCACGAGTACGTCGAGAGTCGCCAGTCGATGGGAAAAGTCGTCATCACGCCCTGACAGCCGCTTTTCGCGGGCTCACTCGGCGTCGCCGTCGAGGCGTCGTGAGAGGAGATAGCCCGCACCGCCGATGGTCGACAGCGCGGTCGCCACCCCGAAGCCCGGACCGGAGCCGTCGGAACTCTCCGAACCGTCGGTGTCGTTCGATGCCGAGTTATTCCCGTCCATTCCATCGCTGTCGGTGCTGTTTTCGCTGTCAGAGCCATCCTCGCCGTCGGAGCCGTCCTGACTGCTGTTCGGATCGAAGCCGACAGCGCCTCTGTCGTAGCTGGCGGTGACCCGGACGGTCCGCCCGTCTCGGGTGATCTCCGAGCGGAGTTCGTCGGTCACCATCTGGCTAATCCGGTCCGTGTCGATGCTCCCCTCGTCGGGGTAGCGGATGACGGTCGTCCCGTCGAACTCCGTCGCGTCGAGGTCGTATCTGAGCGTTCCGATGTAGCCCGACGCCCCCTCGATCGGTGAGTGATCGAGTTGCTCGGTGTATGCCCCGGTGTTGAGCGTCCCGTCGCTGGAGTGTCGGAGTATCACCTGCCCGGTGTGATCGACCGCCGTGAGGAGGTCCCGTAGCTGTGTCGAACTCTCGTATCGCGGTGAGCGGCTGCCGTCGCCGGTGTTTCTGATCGCCACGACCTGCTCGGTGCTCTGGGTGTCCCCTTGAAGCAGATAGCCGTCTCCCCAGGCGATCACGGCGGTGTTCGGATACTCGTAGACGCCGTCGTACTGCGTCTCGGTCGCGTCGCTGTCCTCGACGGCCTGTGCGATTGCGTCGGTGTCGAACGACCCGGTGTACACCGAGGTACGCCCGATGAGCGTGTGCCGCTCCGCCGGAACACCGGTGGGCTCGGCGTTCGTCGGATCACTCATAGAGGCGAGCGGGCCGAGCACCGGCTCTGCGAGACTCGTCACCCCAAGCGCCTGCCAGAGATTGAGCATGCTGGCCGTGTACACGAACGGTTCGAACTGCAGCGGCGGGTTCGTACTCGCGCTCACTTCGCCGAACTGTTCGACCTGTTCCGTGACGGTGTACGTCCCGATATCTATCTCCCCCGCGTTGTTCAACACGCTGTCCCCGTCCGGAATCCACTCCGCGTAGCCGGGAATCTCTCCTGTCTGTTGTGCGGCGCCGCGCTGCTGAGCGAGACCAGCCCCCATCACGCCGACTGCGACGGCGGACGAACGGAGAAACTGGCGA
This sequence comes from Halovenus carboxidivorans, assembly GCF_009831575.1. Lineage (GTDB taxonomy): Archaea > Halobacteriota > Halobacteria > Halobacteriales > Haloarculaceae > Halovenus > Halovenus carboxidivorans. Next base: position 347,662 of record NZ_WUUT01000003.1, read on the forward strand.
CGGCTCTGATCGTTCATCTTCCCAGTCCATACCCCGTCACCGGTTTTAATCACTTCGGTATTTCGAGGATCCGAACAGTCCGGCGAGATACCAGCCGAGAACGCCTAATACCGTCCAGAGCAACGAAAGCACGAACACCACCTCGGTGCCGAATGCCCGGCCGACGACCGCCGGACCGACGAACGCCGCACCGATCATTACGCTATCGATCCCGGGCTGGCGCCAGCCATCTGCTCGCAACCGGCTGTAGGCCGCCGTTACAACTCCCGCGAGCGCCCCGCCCGCGAGACTCAACTGCACCGGCCAGCCGACGCCGGCGAGGCTGATCGTGACTGTCACCGCGCCGGCGACCCAGAGCAATCCCCCGACAGCCACTCCCCGTTCGGCTTGAGCACGGCCTCGGCCCGCGGCAAGCCAGCCGAGATACCAGAGCCACCCGCCGGTCGTCCCGAGGACGAAGCCGAGCCGAGAGAGGGGGTCCGTCCGGACGATTGCTACCTGCCCGACGACGCCGACGGCACCGAGCAGACAGAAGGCCACGACTGTCCCGCGTTGCCGGTATCGCCACGCGACCAGTGCCGCCGCGACAGTCACGACGCTCGCGGCGACCAGTACCACGACGAATCCCGGCCCGGGACGACTCGTCGACGCGAGACCCGCGATCATACGCGCCGTTTCGTCTGTAGCTCCCTCAAGCTACGGTCCCTCGGCGGGAGCGAACCGTTCGTTCGGTGAACTACGACAGACGATGGCCTCGCCCCGGTTGTCCCACCCGTGCTCGGGCCGTCCGCCCCGGCACCGGTGAAGTAGGCGACGGAGAGGACGGCGAGCCCCCCTGAGACGGACTCCAGTCCACCCTACTCATAACTGATCTGACTCGCCTCTCCGGTACGTTTCTTATTGCTCGGGATTTTCACTGTCTCGCTCCTTTCGCTCCGCTCAGGATGGGCCACGGAACTGTTAATCCGTGGGATACCTTACAGAAACCAATGAGCGGGTCCACGCCGCGTCGTCTGCTGGCCGCGCTCCGGCCGCCGCCGCGTGCGGTCGACTGGTCGATCTTCGCCGCGGTCGTCCTCGCGGCCGGTTCCGGCGTGCTCTCCTTTCTCGGCGTTCGGCCGGCGTGGGTGCCGGTCTTCTGGTTTCACCGGGCCGTCGGACTCGCGCTGACCGTCCTGCTCGGGTTCAAACTCGCCCGCGTCCGGTATCGCCTCACCGACCGCCGCCAGTGGCGGCCCTCGACGGCGCTGTCGGTGGTGACGGCGCTGACTGCCATCGCCACCATCGCGACGGGGGTTCTCTGGGTGTTCGGTTTCGTTCCGGAGATTCCGTACTTCCAGTTCCTGTCGGTCCACGTCGGGCTCGGGCTGCTGTTGGTCGTGCTGATGGTGGCACACCAGCGAACCCGGTTCCGGCCACCCAGACGTGTCGACTTCCAGCGGCGGCGAACGACTATGCAGTACTCCGTCCTGTTGATTGCGGGCGCACTCTCCTACCGCGGCCAGCAGGCTCTCAACGCCGCGTTCGACACGCCCGGCGACGAACGCCGGCTCACCGGGTCACGGCGACGAGACGGCGACGGCAACGCCAGTTTTCCGGTTACCTCCTGGGTCGCTGACAGTCCGGACCCGGTCGATATCGACGCCTATCGCCTCTCGGTCGAGGGTGCCGTCGACGCGTCCGTCTCGCTGTCGTACGACCAACTCGACCCGACCAGTTCCGCAGAGGTGTTGCTGGACTGTACGAGCGGCTGGTACACCGAACAGGAGTGGGAGGGGGTCGCCGTCGGTGATCTGCTCGATCTGGTCGATCCCGACGACGCGGCGACACACGTCCGGTTCGTCTCGGTCACGGGCTACCGCTGGAGTCTCCCCATCGAGGAGGCCCGGGAGGCGATGCTCGCGACACACGTCGGCGGAGAACGGCTCAGCCACGGCCACGGTCGTCCGCTGCGACTCGTCGCGCCCGGCCGTCGCGGGTTCCAGTGGGTGAAGTGGGTCGAGCGCGTCGAGGTGCGAAAACGGGGCGATCCGGCGCAGTGGCTCGCGACGTTGATCAGCGGCTTCGACTAGTGTGTCGCCTCGACACTGCCTTTGAGCACTTCGACGCCCGGCAGGGATCTGCCGGTCAGCGCGTTGATGTACGCGCCCCCGGCGATAGAGACGTGTGAGAAATCGGCCTCGTCCATGCCGTACATCTCGATGGCACGGGAGGTGTCGCCGCCGCCGACGACCGAGAAGCAGTCACTTCGACCGATGGCCTCCAGAACGCGGGCGGTGCCGTTGCTGAACCGCTCGTCCTCGAACATCCCGAGCGCGCCCTTGACGAAGACAGCCTCCGAGTGGGCCGCGATGTCGGAAAACTGCTCGACCGTGTCGCTGCCGACGTCCAGGTAGTCGTGGTCTTTGTTCTTGACATCCGCGACGGTCACCTCGCTGCGCTCGTCGTTCTCGTCGGCGAAGGCGAGATCGGAGGGGTAGACGAGTTCGCTGGGGTGGCTCTCGATCAACTCTCGGATCCGGTCCTTGTTGGCACGCCACTGGCTCTCGTAGAGATCTGACTCGTCGATATCCCGGCCCACGTCGTAGCCGACGGCCCGCAGGAACAGTTCGCCGACGATCCCCCCGAGCAGGAAGTTGTCGACCCGGTCCTGCAGGGAGGTCATCACGTCGATGACGTCGGTCGCTTTCTTCCCCCCGGCGACCATCGTCACCTCGCCGTCGAACTCGCGGTTGGCGATTGCGCTGTTGGCCTCGTACTCGGAGACCATCACCCGGCCGGCGTAGGCTTCCATCTCCAGCGGTAGTCCGACAATCGAGGCGTGTTTGCGGTGTGCCGTCGAGTACGCGTCTCCGACGTAGGCGTCGAACTCCGGAGCCAGCGTCTGGACGAGGTCGCTTTTGGCGTGTTCCTCCGGTTCCCGTTCCGGCAGTTCGTCGTCTGTCATCCGCACGTTTTCGAGCATGATCGCCTCACCGGCCTCGAGGTCGTCGATTGCGGTCAGTGCCGTCTCTCCGTAGGTGTCGGGGACGTACTCGATCTCCCGACCGACGTGTTCCGAGAGAATCTCCGCGTGCTGTTCGAGCGTGACGAACGTGTCCCGACCGGGACGGCCCTGGTGCGCCAGCAGCGCGACACGGTGGCCGTCGTCCAGCAGTTCCCGCACCGTCCGGGCGTGTCTCGAAAACCGTCGGTTGTCCTCCACGACGCCGACCGACACGGGCGAGTTCAGATCCAGGCGTGCGAGCACGGTCTGGCCATCGGCGAGGTCGTCCAGTGTCCGGTAGCTCATCATTTGTGTAGTCGGCAACCTCCTACTAGTACTCCGCGATGTTTCCCGCGAAAATCTACGGATCTAGTACTCGAAAGCGAGTAAACGCGGCGATTTCACTTTCACTTTCAGGCGTCTTTTTAATGCCGACCGGCGAGAACTAGTCAGTATGTCACAATCAACGCTGGACGACGAGGAGCTATTCACCGAGGCGGCCTCCGAGATGCGCGACGACGTCGAGGAGTCGCTCGCCGCGGCGCGGGCGGAACTGCCCGACGCGGCAGATATCTGGGACGTCGAGGCCGACAACACTCTCGGGGTGTTGAACAGCCTGCGCACGGCGCTGGAGTTGGGGGAAGCCAAGGATAACCTTCGGGACGCGAAGAAGTGGTACACGATGGGGACTGAAGCCGACGCGTTCGACGATGCGGAGGATCTCGCGGAGGAGATTGCGGCCGTCGAGGACCTGCTGGCGGACATCGAGACTGCGAGCGAACAGGTCGGGGAACTCGCGAGCACGATCCCGCAGCTCAAATCCGCCCTCGAAGAGACCGAGGCAGACCCCGAGGCCGACGCCGAGGCCGCCGAGGCCTAATCCGGCCGCTCCCGTCGTGCGACGGTGTCGAGCAACGCGGCGAGCGACTCGGCCGCGGCGTCGAGCAGTGCCGCTCCGAGTTCTGCGGATCCCTCGCGGGGATCACCGACGACGCCGCTCTCGCTGAACTCGCTGCTGTCGTACGCGAGGTTCACCCCCGACTGCCAGTCACCCCACCGCTCGGCGGCCCCGGCGGCGGCCCGGTCGTACTCCGCCGGTCTGACGTGTTCGCCGCCGAGATGTTCGAGCACGCTCGTCTCGACCGGTCCCCCGTGGCCCATCTCGATCGCCTCCCCGGAGATGTCGGCGGCGTCGACGGCGTCGAACCAGGTGAACGGGACCGCGTAGCCCTCTCCCGACCGGCTGATCGTTCCGCAGAGTTCCCGTAGCGCCGCGACGTTGCCGCCGTGACCGTTGACGAGAACGATCCGGTCCCAGCCGTGAGCGAGCAGGCTCTCGCAGGTTTCCCGGACGTACGCACGAAACGTGTCCTCGCTGACCCAGAGCGTCCCGGCGAACTCCCTGTGTTCGGCGGCAATCCCGACCGGAATCGTCGGGCCCAGCACGGGGTCCCGGTCGCTCTCTTCGATGCCCGCGCGCGCGACCGCACCCGCGGTGAACACGTCAGTGCCCAGCACCGCGTGCGGGCCGTGCTGTTCCGTGCTCCCGACCGGTAACACCGCGAGCGACGTTCCTGCCGCGTCCGCCTCGGGCCAGGTCGAGTTCACCAGCTCCATACACCTACCTCCACACGAGTCCGTTTATATGTGCTGTCTCCTCACGGCCCGGCACCCGAACAAGATCGGTTCTCCGAAGCGGCAAATTCGCCAGCAACCGGTAATATAGCCCGTGGTATTGCGGCCTTCCGAAATGCATAAGACACGATAACCGTAATGACCGGTAGAATGCTGGGTACCGGATTAACAGGTTCGTCCATCCTCCGACACATGCCGGTCGCCCAGGCCGGGCAAAGCCAGGCAGATGTTTTCGGGCAGCTCTACCTGGTTTTTCTCGTCCTTGGGACAATCGTCGGGACGGTCGTCATCTCGTACACGGTATACAACGCGTACAAATACCGGACGACCGTCGGCGACGCAGACGGTCGGTACGATGTCGACGAGGAGGAACTCGCGGAGACGGACGACTACGATGTCGCGCGCCCTCGCCAGGGAGAGATCCCCACAGGGCAAGGTAAAGGCGGCGGAAAGAAACTGTTCATGTCCTTCGGGATCAGCGCCTTCCTCGTCCTGGGGCTGATTATTTACTCGTACACGATGTTGCTGTACGTCGAGGACACGGGCCAAGGCCAAGGCAACGCCATCGAGGTCGATGTCGAAGGCTACCAGTTCGGCTGGGACTACACCTACTTCGAGGACGAGGTCAGCAACGACTCACAGGTCCTCGCGAGCAGCGATTACAACGCGACGAAGTTACATCCGGAGGCTGACTCAGACGCGTTAGTGGTGCCCAAGGGGACCACCGTCCGGCTAGATGTCACCTCTCGTGACGTCTGGCACAACTACGGGATCCCCGAGTTCCGGGCGAAAACTGACGCAATCCCCGGCGAAACGACCCACACCTGGTTCAAAGCGGAGAAGACGGGGCTGTACCAGGCCAACTGCTACGAGCTGTGTGGCCAGGGTCACTCGAACATGAACGGCGATGTCCTCGTCGTCGAAAAACAGCGGTTCATCGACTGGTACACCTCACAGGAGAACACGGATGCATCACAGATCGAATTCATGGAGGTGAGTAGCTAATGAGCGAACACCTACCACCGAAATCCTCGGTCAAACGCTGGCTCGTAACGACTAATCACAAAGACATCGGGATCCTGTACATCATCACGTCGCTGTTCTTCCTGATCTTCGGGGGGATCCTGGCGTTCATGATCCGGGTTCAGATGTGGAACTCGGGGACAGTGATCCTCAGCGAACTCGGATACAACCAGGTCGTGACCGCACACGGCTTACTGATGGTGTTCTGGTTCCTCTCGCCGTTCGCGTTCGGACTCGCGAACTATCTCGTCCCGCTGCAGATCGGGGCTGACGACCTGGCGTTCCCGCGGATCAACGCGATGAGCTACTGGCTGTACCTGTTCTCCGGGGTCATCCTGGGGATCAGTTTCTTCCAGGGCTCGACGCTGCCGACGGGCTGGACGCTGTACGCGCCGCTGAACCTCCCGGCGTTTATCCCCTCGGTCGCGGAACTAGGTGCCTTCTCCGGCATCCTCGCACTGGCGGTGTTCGTCGCCTCCGTCACGCTGGGATCGGTCAATTTCCTGACGACGATGTACCGGATGCGCGCCGACGGACTGCGCATGCGGGACGTGCCGCTGTTCAGCATCTCCATCCTCCTGACGGTCTGGATGATGCTGTTCGCGTTCACCGCGCTGCTGGCGGCGATTCTCCTGCTTAGCTTCGATCACATCTTCGCCGGATCGGCCGGCAGCGGCTTCTTCGGAAGCTCCGAGGGTGGCTCGCTGCTCTGGACGCACCTGTTCTGGTTCTTCGGTCACCCCGAAGTGTACATCGTCTTCTTCCCCGCGCTCGGCGCGATGGCCGAGATTGTGCAGACGTTCTCCGGGCGACGGCTCGTCGGCCGGAAGTGGTTCATCATCGCGATGGCGCTGGTGGCGATCCAGAGCTTCATCGTCTGGATGCACCACATGTTCCTCACCAGCATCAACCTCCCAATCAAGACGGTGATGATGGTGACGACCATCGGTATCTCGCTGCCCTTCGACCTGATGATCTTCGCGCTGATCTATACGATGATCAAAGGGCGGGTCCGATGGAAGACGCCGTTCCTGTTCGTGCTCGGCGCCATCCTGCTGTTCATCCTCGGTGGGATCACCGGCGTGTTCCTCGGTGCGATCGTGCTCGACTACTCGTTCCGTGGCACGTACTGGGTCGTCGCACACTTCCACTACGTGATGGCTTCGGGCGCAGTCGCCCTGATCGGCGGCATCTACTACTGGTACCCGAAGATCACCGGGAAGATGTACAACGAGTTCCTCGGGAAGGTCCACTTCGCAGCGGCCTTCGTCGGCTTCAACCTGCTGTACTTCCCGATGTTCGTCGTCTGGGAGACGCCGCGACGCTGGTTCCACTACGAGGCCGGCTTCACTATCTGGCATCAGGCCGCCTCCGTGGGCGCGTTCGTCTTCGGGGCGTCGTTCCTGATCATGTTCTACAACCTCGTGGCGAGTCTCTACAGCGACCGCGTGGTCGACGAGAGTCCGTGGGCCTACACCGGTTCCGCGGAGTGGTCGGTCTCCTCGCCACCGCCGGAGGGTAACTTCCCCGGCAAACCGAGCTTCGCGACGGGCAAGCTCAACTTCCTCGACGGTGCGGCAACCGACGGCGGCGAAGCCGACGCCAAGACCGACGGCGGCGTCGCGACCGCTGCCGACGCGATCGAACAGGAAGCGGATCACACGAGTTGGTGGCCGGTAATCCTCTGTACGACCGGCTTGATCACCGCAGTCGGTATCTCCGGTCTGGAGGAGTCGTACTTCATCTGGCCGTTCGTCTTCGCGATTCCGTTCTACATCGCCTTCGTCGGTCTGCGCGGCGCGAGCAAGGACGGCTTCGGCGTCGTCCACGGGCTGTATCTCCTGCTCGCCGGACCGCTGCTGGCGGCGTTCCTGCTCCTGTTCAACCTGCACCACGGCATCGAGGCCGGCTTCGGACAGGCGAACACCTACTTCTGGGTGACGCTCGTCGGGATCATCTCCGGCGTCGGTGCCCTGGTCGGGATGGGCTTTGAGTCCTTCTTCGCACCGGAGCCCGAACTGGCCGAGCAGTGGCCCTTCGAGGGCGTCGACAACACGAAACTCGGCATGTGGGTGTTCCTGAGTTCCGACATCGTGCTGTTCGGTGCCTTCATCGGCTCGTACATCTTCATGCGCCTGCGCGCCGGCTGGCAGGACTGGTGGCACATCGCCCACGAGAACGGACTGGCCGAACACGCCGTCCTGCCCGGGCTGATCAACACCTACATCCTGCTCGCGAGCAGTTTCACCGTCGTCCTCGCGCTCGCGTACGCAAAGCGCGGCGACAAACTGAAGACCCTCGCGTTCCTCTCCGCGACGTTCGTCGGGGGCTGTCTGTTCCTGGTGAACAAGGGCATCGAGTGGGTCGAGTACTACTTCCACTTCGGCTGGGTCTTCGACTCCGGCCCCGCCTCTGTGACGTACTACCTGACGACCGGTCTGCACGCGGTCCACGTCGTGATCGGGATGCTCATCCTGCTGTTCCTGATCGCACGTGCCTCCCGCGGTGCCTACTGGAGCGAGGGAGAGACCGCCCACACTGTCGAGTACTTCGGCCTGTACTGGCACTTCGTCGACATCGTGTGGCTGTTCCTCTTCCCGCTGTTCTACATCCTCTGAGGTGATCACACATGGCTAACATCAAACTCTACACGATCATATTCGTCGCGCTGGGCGCGATCAGTACAACGCAGTTCGTCGTCGAGTCGGTCCTGCCGGAGGGACTGTACTGGTTCGGCCTCGTGGCCATCCTCGCGCTCTCGACGATGAAGGCCTTCGCCGTCGCCGGCTGGTACATGCACCTGCGGGAGGAGCCCCGCTCGATCACGTACCTCGCGATGGCGGGCGTGTTCTGTGTGCTCGCACTGACCGCTGGCGCGGGCTACTCGGTCGTCTGACCGGCTGGTGTCCCCGGGCCGCGGTGTAGTCTCGTTACCTTTTTCCGCTCACTGAAGCAACGAAGCGTATGGTTACAGTCCGGGCTCCAGCGACGAGTGCGAACCTGGGAAGCGGCTTCGACGTGTTCGGCGTTGCGCTCTCACGCCCGGCCGATGTCGTCCGTGTTACGAAAGCCTCCGAGACGACAATCGAAGTGAGCGGCGCAGGTAGTGATTTCATACCGGAGGATCCGGACAAAAACACCGTCGGTGCCGTCGCAGAGGCCCTGGATGCCCCGGCACACATCGAGATCGACAAGGGAATCCGCCCGGCGTCGGGGCTCGGTTCGTCTGCGGCCAGCGCCGCCGCCGCGGCCGTCGGACTGAACGAACTGTACGACCGCGGCTACTCCCGGGAAGAACTCGTTCCCATCGCGGCGGAAGGGGAGGCGGTCGTCTCCGGCGAGGCACACGACGACAACGTCGCCCCGGCGATCATGGGCGGGTTCACAATCGCCACCGGCGACGGCGTCCGGAAGGTCGACGCGGAGATTCCACTGGTCGCCTGTCTCCCGGAAATCGTCGTCTCGACACGGGACGCCCGGCGAGTCGTTCCCGACGGCACGTCAGTCTCGAACCTCGTCGAGACCGTCGGCAACGCGGCGACGCTGACGACGGGCATGCACCGTGACGATCCCGAACTGGTCGGTGCCGGGATGCACGACTCCGTCGTGACCCCCGCTCGCGCGAAACTGATCGACGGCTACGACCGCGTCCGGGCGGCGGCGTTCGATGCCGGGGCGACCGGCGTCACGATCAGCGGTGCCGGCCCGGCAGTGATCGCCGCCTGTCCCGAGCAGGCACAGCGTGCGGTCGGGACGGCGATGCTCGATGCCTTCGAGAACGCCGGCACGCAGGCCCGCGTTTACCAGACGAAAATCGGACGCGGCGCGCGCATCCGTTAGTCCTCGGCGGAGCTGTCTCCACTTTCACCTTCCCGCCGCCGTGTTCAGTCTTCGGCCTGTGAGCCGACCTCGGGTCGCGGGCCTGCGGGTTCGGTGTCGGAAACGCCCTCGGCGGCCCTGTCAGAGAGTTCCCGCTGCGGGAACGGGATCTTGATCCCCTCCTCGGCGAATCGCTCCTTGACCCGGTGGATCACCTCTCGGGTGGCCCGCCACTTCCGCGGGGGCGTCGGTCTGTTGATCCAGAAGCGCAGTTCCAGCACGACCGCGGAGTCGCCGAACCGCGTCGGAACGACCGCCGGCGGCGGTGAGTCCGCGATGGACTCGACAGAGTTGATCGCTTCGAGGGCGACCTCCTCGGCGTGGTCCGGGTCGGCGTCGTAATCGATCCCGACTTCGACTCTGAGCCGGAGATGGCCCTGCTCGCTCCGGTTGATGACGGCGTGGTTGCTGACGATGTCGTTCGGGATGACGATCGACTCGCCGTCGAAGTTCCGCATCCGCGTGTTCATGATCGTGATCTCGGTGACGATTCCCTCGTTCTCACCGACTTCGACCCAGTCTCCGATGGTGAACGGCCGGGAGAACATCAACACGAACCCGGCGACCATCGAGCCGAGCGTCTGCCTAGCGGCCATGCCGACGACGATACCCAGAAAGCCGGCGCCGACGAGCAGTCCGGAGAGATTGAGCCCCCACAGCGTGAGCACCGCGGCGACCGCGAAGACGAACACCGCGAGATTCCCCACCCGCGTGACGATCTCCTGCTGGTGGTCGGTGATCCGGTTGGCGTCCTCGCTGAGATCCCGGATCGTCTCCTCGAACAGATCCGAGACGATATATGCGAACAGGAAGATGAGTCCGGTGATGAACAGTTGACCGAAAAGCGGCAGGGAGACGAAGACGTAGCCCAGCGCGCTGACCGCCAGATCGACCTGTCCCCAGACGATCAACAGTGCGATCACTGCGCCGCCGAAGATGCTGATCTGAAACAGTCGCAAGAACAGGCCGCTGATCGTCCTGGGGATATACTCGCCAATCAGATCGACCGCGTTCGCCGTCCGCCCCTCCGGAAACCGCTTTCGGGCCCGCCGTCCCACTCTACGGACGACACGTGGGGCGATCAACACGATCAGCACCGTGAGCACGAAAATACCCGCACTAACTGCGAGCCGTCCTTCCGTCGTCACCAGTTCCTCGACAAACTGTCTGAACTCGTCGAGCCGCTGTTGTCCGACGACCTCCGCCCGGGCGCCCATACCTGCGTTGATGTCGTCGACGAACTTCACCGTTACCCACGCTGACCGGCGGTCTGTCACGAAAACAGCCGGATTTATACTGCTCAAACTGTGAGTACCAAGTATAATGGACCAGGATACCACGGGCGAACTGACGCGACGATCACTGCTGAAGCGGGGTGCCGGCGCCGCGACTGCAGGTGCGGTCGGAGCCGCCGCCAGTAGTACCGCCAGCGCACAGAGCGACCTCTACGGCGGCTATCTCTCTGAAACTGATAATTTCGAGGGCCAAACTGCCGACGCGACGGGGATGGACGAGGTAACCGTCACCGTCGGCGCCGGAACGAGTGGACTACTCTTCGACCCACCGGCGCTACTGATCGAGCCAGGGACGACTGTCAATTTCGAGTGGACCGGCAACGGCGGCGCACACAACGTCTATCACGACACCGCCGTCGCAGACGCCGAGGAGTCGCTGTTCGACAGCGGTGAGCCAGTCAACGACTCGGGCGTGCTGTACGAGTTCACCTTCGAGAGCTCGAATACCGGCACGTTCCCCTACGCGTGTAGCCCACACCGCGGGCTCGGGATGCGCGGTGTCATCGTCGTCGGTGAGGAGAACGTCCAGGGTGACACCACGCCGTTCGGAGCGGCCGAGGAGACGCTCAACTCCGTCGCCATCTTCGGTGGAGCCGCCGTCTTCGGAACGACCGCGCTGGTCGGTCTCTCGGCCTATCGAGAGATGTTCGGCGACGACGAGCAAGAACACTAACGCGTCGTTAGACGCCGCGATCCTGGAGTTTCTCTTCTTCGGGCAGGTCGACGTTCGCGTCGCCTTTCATTCCTTCTCCGATGTCGGAGGCGATCTCTGCGAGACGTTCCGGATCGTCCCAGTTGTTGACTGCCTCGACGATAGCCCGCCCCATCTCGCGGGGGTTCTCCGCGCCGAAGATGCCCGAGCCAACGAAGATACCGTCACAGCCGTGCTGCATCATCAGCGAGGCGTCTGCCGGCGTCGCGATTCCACCGGCGGCGAAGTTGACGACCGGTAGTCGGCCCCGGTCCGCGGCGTCGTGGACCAGATCCGCGGGGGCCTCGTGTTCGCGGGCCCAGCGCTCGCGCTCTTCGTGGGTCATGCCTTCGAGCTTCCTGATCGCGCTTTTGATGTTGCGCTGGTGGTGGACCGCCTGGTTCACGTCACCAGTGCCGGCTTCGCCCTTCGTCCGGATCATCGCCGCGCCCTCGTCGATGCGACGCAGGGCTTCACCGAGGTTGCGCGCCCCGCAGACGAACGGCGCGGTGAACTCCCGCTTGTCGATGTGATAGCGGTCGTCCGCCGGGGTGAGCACTTCGGACTCGTCGATCATATCCACACCGAGGGCCTGCAGAATCTGCGCTTCGGCCGTGTGGCCGATTCTGGCCTTGCCCATCACCGGAATCGAGACTTCCTCGATAATCTCCTGAACGTCGACCGGGTCCGGCATCCGGGCCACGCCACCGCGCTTGCGAATATCCGCGGGCACCGCTTCCAGCGCCATGACGGCGACAGCCCCGACGTCCTCCGCGATCCGGGCCTGTTCTTTGTTGACGACGTCCATGATGACGCCGCCTTTCTGCATCTTCGCAAAGCCGCGTTTGACCAGTTCGGTCCCGCGCTCTAACTCCTCGAGATCGGTCGCGTCACTCATGTTTCAACGTAGGTTTCCAGTCACTTAACGGGTGCTATCAGGGCGAATCCTCACCCGTCGCCGTCCTCGTCGACGATCACGACCTCCGAGCCGTCCATCTCGACGTTAATCAGCGTCTTCGGCTCGTAGCCCGTTCCGTCGAGTTCGTTTTCCCCGCCGACTTTCTTGATCACCGCGACGGTGTCGACCAGTTCCGCGCCGATGTCCTCCAGGGCGGTCAACAGCGCCTTCAGCGTCCCGCCGGTCGAGAGCACGTCGTCGAGGACCACCACGCGGTCGCCCTCGCGGATGTCGTTGATGAACATCTCGCTGTCGGCGTAGCCGGTCGATTTCGCGATCGAGACCTCGTCTTCGAGTCCGTACGACCGCTTTCGGACGACGACCAGCGGAATGTCGGTCATCAGCGAGACGGCAGTCGAGATGTGGATGCCCATCGCCTCGGGCGCGACGATTTTGTCGACCTTGTCCAGGTCGGCCTTCCGGATGATGCCGATTACGATTTCGCGGAGCAACTCCGGCCGGAGCATCGGAACGCCATCGCTGATCGGGTGAACGAAGTAGTGATACCCCTCTTTCTCGACGACCGGAGCCGACTTGAGCGACTCTCTGAGCCTGTCCATACGTACGCTACTCACAGCGATACGAAAACGTTGCTGTCTCTGTCGCTCGTCTCTCCCATCGTAGTTTCTTCACTGTCGACCGAAGCGTTGCGGTTCTTATCTAGCCTCAGCAGGGGCTCGGAATTGAGCTACAAACAGAAGACGGGGGTGCTTAGGTATCGAGAATGGAGTTGCCGACGTTACTGATCTGGGACGTTGTAATTCGACAGGGTTGCCGAATCACCTTCGCTCTCCCAGATGATGCTGATTCGCTCGTCACGGGAAATCTGTGTGTCTGCGGTAAGTGAAGCAGTATCCCTTCCGACAACCTTGGCGCTGTCACCAGCTGATATCTCCTCCCCGAGGTCATTGTAACTATCGTTGAGGTTCTCAAAGCCAATCGAGCTACTGACTCCTGGTCCCCCCAGTGAGAGTGTACTCGTCTCAATCGCCGGACCCGACGTGTGAGTGATGGTCACATTTCTGCTTCCGGAGCTGTTGTCGTACTCGAAGTCGAAGTTCGCGTTCGGTGCCGTGTCGCTGACCTGCTCGCCCAGTCCGAGGACGAACGTCGCGATGACAGCCGCCAGGATGACCGTGATCGCGACCATCAGGATCACGCCGATCACCGGGCTGACCGCGTCGTCGTCCGTTAGGAGTTGTTTTATTCTCATGGTTGAATTGACATGTACGCAGCGTGATTATCTGCGCTTGCCCCAATTTTCTCCCGTGCAACAATAAAAGTGATGCGGCCACATTTCAACCGATGAGAACCAATAACGCGTCCTTTAGAGGGTTGCTACTCCTGTAGTTCGCGCCCGAGTCGGTCGGCGACCGCCGCACCGAGGCCGGTTTTCGAGCCCTCGAACCACTCGATATCGTCGTCGACCAGGGCCGCCCGAGTCTCAGCACTGCCCATCACGTCGGCTGCGTTGCCGACGACGAAGGCAAGATCAGCGCGGTCGCGGATCTGCCGGGCCTGCTCGACGACGTTCTCGTCCTCGTCGTCGGTTTCGGCCTTGAATCCGACAATCGGCAACTCCGGGCGCTCCTCGCGGACGCTATCGATGAGTTTGGGCGTGGGCGTGAGGTCGAGGCTCAGATCGGCCTGCCCGGAGCGGATCTTCTGGTCCGTCGTTTCGACCGTGTAATCCGAGATTGCCGCCGCCGACACCAGGGCGTCGGCCGTCTCGGCGTGACCGAGAACGGCGTCGAGCATCTCCGCCGCGCTCTCGACCTGTTCGACGGTCGCCCACGGCAGGTCCTCGCCGTCGTGGACGAGCACGACGTCCGCTCCGCGGGCGTAACACGCGCGGGCGACCGCGCGCCCGGTCTTGCCCGAAGCGCGGTTCGACAGCGTCCGAATCGGATCGATGGATTCCGTCGTCGCGCCGCTGGTGACGATCACTGTCCGGTCCGCCAGCGTCTGTTCGGTCGTCGCCCGCGCCACCTCGGTGACGATGGCCGACTCGGTCGCGATCTTCGCCTTCCCCTCCTCGATCCGCGGGTCGACGAAGTCGACACCCCACGATTCCAGCGTATCCAGCGCGTCCAGCACACCCGGGTGGTCGTACATCGGTTCGTGCATCGCCGGCACGACGAGGATGGGGGTCCCCGCGCCGAAGGCTGTCGTCGCGCAGGTCGTCACCGGCGTGTCGTCGACGGCGTGGGCCATCTTCCCGACGGTGTTGGCCGTGGCGGGAGCGATCACCAGCACGTCCGCCCAGCCGTCGTTGCCGCAGAGGTCGACGTGTTCGACTCGTCCCGTGATCTCGGTCACGACATCGTTTTCCGTGGCGTATTCGAGCGACCAGGGGTGGATGATCCCCTCGGCGGCGGGGGTCATCACCGCCCGGACCGTCGCGCCCTGTCGACGCAGTTCGTGGGCCAGTTCGACGGTTTTGACGGCCGCAATCGACCCCGAGACGCCGAGGGCCACCCGGACACCGGAGAGCATACCCACACTCGGGAGCCGCTGTACATAAGTCTCTGCGGTTTTCCGGAGAGTATAATCCGCTCGACGCCCAACGTCGAGACATGAAGGTGCGTGACTGGGAGGACATTCTGAGTGACGTCGTCGAAAGCGACGCGGAGCCGAGCGGCTGGCGCGCCATCGGCGGCGACCGCCGCAACGGCATCGGCGAGGATCTGTACATCGGCCATCCAGCCGTCGGTGCCTACCAGCTCAAAACCTACGCGAAAAACTCCTTCCAGGTCGAGGGTGTCGGCGCACAGATCGCCCGCTCGCTGGACGACGAACTGGAACCGCTCTTTCCCGACGAGGAGAGCAGCGGGCTGTTCGGCGTCCAGCAACCCTTCGAGGACGAGGAGGCCGCCAAGGAACGAGCCAAGGAACTCGAAACTGTCGTCGAGACACACGCCGACGCACCGACGACGCCGCAGGCTCTGTTCGAGGACATCATGGGCGCGCTCGATAGCCCCGCCTACGGGCCGATGGAGTTCGACCAGACCGACCGCCCGGACTCGATGGACGATCTGACCGATACCTTCGAGGAGGCCGAGGAGTTGCTCGACAAGGAGTTCGAGGACGTGATTGATGAGGGCGTCGAGCGTGGGTTCCACTGATGGAACGGCCCGACCCAGACACAGAACGGGACCGCACGCTCTCGCGGCTCCGGATCGGCTTCGTCGTGCTGATCGGGATCTCCGCGGGCCTGATCGCAAGCTACGCACAGGGCTCGCCGGCACAGATCCTGATCGCGGTCGGCGGCGGGACCGCGGTCGGCATCGGTCTCGTCTGGCTCGCTTTTCCCGAAGCCAGCAAGGAGTCTCCCGAGCAGATGGTCCGGCGGCGCTGACCGCCCACGCCCGGACGGTCTAACTACGTTCGGCCGACCGATTCGAGGTGACACTTTATCGACTGAATCCAGTTAGACCGGATCGACCAACTCCTCACCGTCGACCATGTGCTCGGCAACGGCGTCGAGATCCAGCGTCACGCCGAGTCCCGGCCGCTCCGGGACGGTGATCGATCCGTCTTCGATGACCGACTCCTCGACCAGATCCGCCCACCAGTCGAGTTCGTAGCTGTGATACTCCACGGCCAGCGCGTTCGGAACCGCAGCGCCGACGTGGGCGCTTGCGACCGTCCCGACGGGCGAGGAGACGTTGTGCATCGCGACCGGAACGTAGTACTGATTCGCCAGGTCGGCAATCTTCCGCGTCTCGCGCATCCCCCCGACCTTCGGCACGTCTGGGGCGAGGATGTCGACGGCTTCTGACTCGATCAGCCGTCGGTGCTCGCTCAGCCGATAGCGGTTCTCGCCGGCCGCAATCGGCGTCGTCGTCGACCGGGTGACCGTCTCCTGTACGTCGAGGTTCTCCGGCGGAACGGGATCTTCGAGCCACCAGACGTCGTACTCCTCCACGGCGCCGGCGAGGCGTTCGGCGGAGTTTCCGGCAAACGACCAGTGGCAGTCGAAGGCGACGTCGGCCCGGTCTCTCACCTGCTCGGTCACCCGCTCGACAATCTCTGTTTTGTGTCGGATCTCCCCGGGGCGGAGATGCCGGTTCGCTCTGTCTTTCTCCTGACCAGAGGACACGTCGAGATCGAATTTCAGGGCGTCGTAGCCCAACTCCTCGACGACACGCTCGGCCTCCACGGCACAGGCGTCGGGGTCGGCCTCGGCTTCGGTGTGACAGTCACAGTAGGCCCGCACCTCGTCGCGGTACTTCCCCCCAAGTAGCTGGTAGGCCGGCACGTCGAGCAGTTTTCCAGCCAGGTCGTGCAACGCGATTTCGATGCCCGAAATCGCCGTGACCGTCACGCCCTCGATAGAGCCCTCGCCGGACATCTTCTGGATCAGATGCTCGTACAGCCGGTCGATATCGAGGGGGTTCTCCCCGAGTACGAACGGTTTCATCCGCTCGATTAACTCGGGTACGCCCGCCCCCCAGTACGCCTCGCCGGTTCCCGCGACGCCGGCGTCGGTGTAGACCCGGACGAGTGTCCACGGGAAGTTCCCGTCGACCATCGTCGTCTGTACGTCCGTGATCTCGATATCTCGCGGCCCGCGATCCGCCGTTACACCCATCGTCTCCGCGGAGAGGTCCCGCATCGTATACTCCGCGTTCGGATCGCGAAGCTCCGTGTATTCGGTCATACCTTCCTTTCACCCGCCACCACCATAGCCTTCTTGCCGGACGGGACCCCGTTAGAGCAGGCCGAGATCCCGAAGGTCCGCTTCGAGTTCCCTCCGCTCGCCATCGCCCATCGTTCGCAACGGCTCGCGCAGGCCGCCGACATCGAACGGGAGGTCGCGCAACTGGAGGGCTGTCTTGACACCGGCCATGTACGGGCCGCGTTTCAGGGCGTTTCGGACCCCGAACACTTCCGACTGGAGTTCGCCGGCCCGCTCTTCCTCGCCGGCGTCGTAGGCCGCGTAGAGGTCGACGACGAGTTCGGGGAAGACGTTCGCGACGGCGCTGACCAGCCCCGCACAGCCGAGGTCGAGACCCGCGTGCAACAGCGAATCCGAGCCGGCCATGTAGGTCAGTTCGGGGCGGCGGTCGATAGCTTCGGCAAGCCAGGGCACGTCCTTCGAGGAGTCTTTCAACCCGGCGACGCCGTCGATTGCGGCGATCCGTTCGACGGCCGACAGCGAGAGTTCGTTGCCGGTCTTGCTCGGGATGTGATAGACGTACACCGGCACGTCGACCGCCCCCGCGAGCCGTCGGTAGTGTTCGACTGCGCCGTCTTCGTCGACCGGGTAGTAGTACGGCGTCACCGCGACGACGCCGTCGGCCCCGACGGACTCGGCGTGTCTGGCGTGTGCGACGGTCGTCCGGGTGGCGGGTGCCCCGACGCCGGCGATCACGGGTACGTCGACACTCTCCGCGACGGCCTCGACCACCCGCCGGCGCTCGTCGTCGCTCAACAGCGCGAACTCGCCGTTCGTCCCGAGTGGGAACACCGCCGCCGCGCCCGCCTCTGTGACGAACTCGGCGTGAGCGACGGTCGCCTCGGGGTCGACCGCCCCCGACTCGTCGAACGCAGTGACAGTCGGCGGCACGACGCCGGCGATTCCAAGCGGATCCTGTCTGCCCGGCGCGGGTGCGTGTTCGGTCATACGATCGGTTTCAGCCGCCGAACGCAAAGTGGTACCGACCGTCCAGTACATACTTCCACGCAGCCTTCGTATAGCGTGTCATGTACGCGATCGGCGTGAAGCGGGACACCTCGGGACCGCAACTGCTGGAGATTCCGCGCCCAGAGCCGGCCCCGGGTGAGGCGCTGGTCCGGACGCTACGGGTGGGTGTGGACGGCACCGACCACGAGGTGCTGGACGGGACACACGGAGGCTTCCCGGCGGAGGAGGAGCATCTGGTGCTCGGCCACGAGGCCGTCGGCGTCGTCGAGGAGCCCAACGACACCGAGTTCAACCGCGGCGACGTGGTCGTCCCGACGGTCCGGCGCCCCCCCGCCGGTGGCAACGAGTACTTCGAGCGCGGGGAGGCGGACATGGCCCCGCCGGAGGCGACGCTGGAGCGGGGCATCGACGGTGCCCATGGCTTCATGAGCGAGTATTTCACCAGCCCCGCGGAGTATCTCATCGACGTGCCCGACCGCCTGGCCGAGTACGGCTTTCTGACCGAGCCGGTCAGTATCTCCGAGAAGGCGCTCGAACTCGCCCGACAGTCACGGGCGGGCTTTTCGTGGGTGCCCGAGACCGCGCTCGTTCTCGGCAACGGCTCGCTCGGACTACTCACGGTCGCGATGCTGGTCGAGGAGATGGAGACGTACTGTCTCGGTCGGCGCGACCGGTCCGACCCGACCGTCGACGTGCTCGACATGCTCGGTGCGACGTACGTCGACGGTCGGGAGACGCCGGTTTCCGAGATTCCGAACCGTTACGAGGCCCCGGATCTGGTCTACGAGGCGACCGGGTACGCGGAACACGCGCTAACCGGCGTCCAAGCCCTCGCTCCGAACGGCGTCGCGGCGCTGCTCGGCCTCCCGGGTCCCGACGAGCGGTCGGTCGACCTCGGGGCCTACCACAAGGATCTGGTCATGCACAACAAGGCCGTCGTCGGGAGCGTCAACTCTGGCCCACGGCACTTCCGGGCGGCCGCGGAAACCCTCGACGGTCTCGACGCGACGTTTCTGGATGCGCTCGTCACGACCCTCGCGGACTACCGCGAGTTCGAGTCGGCGTTTGCGACCGACGCCTCGACCATCAAAGCCGCCGTCCAGTTCCACGAGTTCTAACCTTTGACGAGCGTTACCGGACAGGGTGCGTCGACCATGAGTTCCTGTGCGGTCGACCCGAAAACGACCTTCCCGCTCGGTGACCGCCTGCTTCCCCCGACGAGAACGAGATCCGCACTCAGGTTCTCGGTCAGGCTGACTACCCCGTGTGTAGCGTCACTCAGACAGCCGTGTATCCGGTAGGAGAGTCCGGCTTCGTTGACGGCTCGTTCGAGCGGTTCGAGCGCACCGCTCTCCTGTGCGACCTGCGTCGGCGTCGGCTCCGGTCGGTCGAGCCCTGCCTCGGCGTCGTCGTAGGCAGTCTCGGAGAAGACCCGAACCAGTTCGACGGTCGCGGCCGCCGGTCCGGCGATGTCGACCGCGGTCGTCGCCAGCGCATCGAGCCGGTCTGTGTCCCCCTCGTCGACGGCCACGAGGACCGTTTCCAGACCCATACAGAGGAGGTCGCGGACGACGCAGTTGAACCTATCGGCCGTCTCAGAGCCGTTTGCTGACGTACGGCCCGTCCTGCCTGTAGCCGAGTTTCTCGCGGTAGTACTCTCGGACGCCGATCCCGCTGAGGACGGCTAGTTTCCCGTAGCCCGCGTTCGCGGCGATGTCCTCGGCTTTCCGGAGCAACTGCTTGCCGTAGCCCTGGTGTTGGTGTTCCTCGACCAGACCGTCCCCGTCGGCGATATCACCGACACCGACCTGGCTGCCGTAGACGTGCAGTTCCCGGACGACCGCCGCGTTGTCGAGTTCCCGCCGCACCGGATCGTTCGGGAACCGGAGCCGACAGAAGCCGACGAGTAGATCCTTCTCGAAGTCCTCGACGCTGATGAAGTACTCCGTCCCGCCGCCGGCCTCGTACTCCAGTACGTCCATCTCGACTGATTCCGGCTGTTCGTCGTTGTGTCCGACCTCTCGACAGCGGATACACTCACACTCCCAGCCGTGCTCGTCCATGCGCTCCCAGGCTAGCTGTCGGAGGTTGGACTTCCAGACGCCGCCCTCGATGAAGTCGGCGGGGATGTCCCGCTGGACGCGCTGGAGTCGCGTGTACCGCGGGATCATGTTCATAATCTCGGCGACGAGTTCGGCGGCTTCCTCGTTCGAGAGCGGCTCGAAGTCGTCGTTGTGCCACCAGTCGTACACCGCCGTCCCCTCGACGACCAGCGTCGGGTAGATCTTCAGGAAGTCGGGTTTGTACTCCGCCCGCTGGAAGATCCGCCGGAAATCCTCCAGACACATCTCCTTGGACATGCCGGGCTGGCCGGGCATCATGTGAAAGCCCACTTTGAACCCGGAGTCCCGGAGCCGGCGGTTCGCGTCGATGGAGTCCTGGACGCCGTGGCCGCGGTGCATCTCCCGGTTGATCCGCTCGTAGGTCGTCTGGACGCCGACCTCCACTTTCGTCCCGCCGAGATCCAGCATCCGGTCGATCTGCTCGGGATCACACCAGTCCGGTTTCGTCTCGAAGGTCGTGGCGACGTTGCGGATCGAGCCGGTCTCGTTCTCCGCGATCACGTCCTCCAGGTACGAAAACTCGTACTCGTCGGGATCCTGTGCGAAACTCTCCGTCTGTGACGGATTCGGCTCCTTCTCCGGGTCGAAGTCGTTCATCGCCTCCAGGGCGCGCTTGACGAACCACTCCTGGTAGTCGTGGCTCCGGGCGGTCATCGTTCCGCCCATCAGAATGAGTTCGACCTTGTCGATGGGGTGGCCGATCTCACGCAGTTGTTCGAGCCGCAGCCAGACCTGCCCGTAGGGGTCGTAGTCGTTTTGCTCCCCGCGCGCGGCCGCGGGCTCGTGGCCGGTGTAGCTCTGTGCGCTGGAAAACTCCGAGTCCGGCCCGCCCGGACAGTACAGACACTTTCCGTGTGGACACCGCTCCGGGGAGGTCATGATCGCGACCGGCGAGACCCCGGAGGCCGTCCGGACGGGTTTGCGCTGGAGGACGGCTTCGAGTTCGTCTCGTTTCTCCGCCGGCGCGAAATCCAGGAGATCGGAGTGTCGGGGGACTTTCGGCGCGGAATACTTTCCACAGACTTCCTTCTTGGCAGATTCGAGATCGTCGCGTTCAATCTCCCCCGCGAGGATCCGGTCGACTAGCTCCGCGCAGACCTGCTCGAACGCTTCCGTCTCCTCGGCGGTCTCCGTACTCATCGGCTAGTACTGGCCGATACGGGCGAATAACCGTTTCGCTTGCCCGTCTTTGCCTCTCTCACCGGCGGAACCGACCGCCACCTTTTACATTCCTGCTTATGAATGGCCGGATGCAATGGGACTACTCGATTCAGTTGGCGCGCTCGCAGCCAGTATCATCGCGGCAATTATCTTCCTCGTATTCGCCATCCTGAGCATGTTCGTCACCGTCTTTATCGTCGACGCTGCAGCGAGCATCGCCGGTCTCAACCCGAGTGATGGCTTTGTCGTTCTCGGTGCGGCGATTATCGCCGGTGCGGCAATCGCGGCCGGCGGATCCGGGCTGGCGCTTACCGACCAGCCGTAACGTCGTTACCGTCCCGCCGTCTCCGAGATCAGACAGTGGCTTTTTACCGTTCGTCTGTGCAATTGTCAGTGATGAATTCTCCGAACGTCGTCTTCGTTCTTCTCGATACGGTCCGCGCCGACAGAGTCTCGGCGCTCGGATACGACCGGAAGACGACACCGAACTTCGACGCTTTCGCGGACGAGGAGACCCTGTACACCGACGCCGTCGCCCAGGCCCCGTGGTCCGTCCCCTCTCACGCCTCGCTGTTCACCGGCACGTACCCCGCGGAACACGGCGCGACGATTGCCAGCCCGGTGCTCACCGGTGAACCGACACTCGCGGAACTGCTCTCCGACGCGGGGTACGACACCTACGCTGTCTCGCCAAACGAGTACGTCCGACCCGCTACCGGGTTCGCACGCGGGTTCGACAGCTACGAGACACTCTCGCTGACGGAGCCGTCGGTCGTCGCGGACCTGCTCGCCCGGCCGGTCAACTGGTTTACGAGCACCGCCTGGGTCCGCCGGCCGGTCGAGTGGGCGTTCAACAGGCTCCAGAGCACCGGAAGCGTGACGACCGACCCGGCCCCTCCCGCGGAGGACGGACTCCTCGACGCCGTTGCCAACCGGATCGAACGCGCCGACGATCCCTTCTTTCTGTTCGTCAACCTCTTCGACGCCCATCTGCCCCGCTCGCCCGCTCCGGAGTTCGCTCGACAGTTCGTCGACGACGACCTCGCCGACGTTCCGATCGTCGAACGCGAACGAACGCACACGCTTGGCGGACACACGATGGACGAGCGCGGACTCAGGAAGTTCCGTCAGTTGTACGACGCCGACGTTAGAACGACCGACGAACGGTTCGGCCGACTCGTCGGGATTCTCCGGCAATCCGGCGTCTTCGAGGACTCTCTGGTGGTCGCCGTCTCCGACCACGGCGAACAGCTCGGGGAGTACGGGCTGGTCGGCCACCAGTTCAGCGTCTTCGACGGGGCCGTTTCGGTCCCGCTCGCGATTCGGTTCCCCGATGGGGGTCCCGACCGCGTGGACGACCAGGTGGAGATTCGCCGCCTCTTTCATACGGTTCTCGACGAGGCCGGCGCCCGCTCCTACCCGGAACAGTCGCTCCGCAGCGGTCCCGGCGACGAACTCGCCCGCGGGGCGTACCACTCGCCGATGCTGGATATCGAGGCGCTTTTGCGCACCGGCACGGTTCGGTACGACCGCGACCTGCTCGGTGAGCCGCTCTCGTTCGTCCGGGACGGCGACACCAAGGTGGTCTCTTTCGACGGGACGGAGTGGCTGTTCGAGACGCCCGAGCGCGGACAGCCGCCGATCACGAAAGCCGACCCTCCGGGGCTATCCGAACGACTCCCGATCACCGACGAACAGGCGACCCTAGAGGTCAGCTCCAACGGCCGCCTCGACTGATTCGAACCCGTCGCGGTCGAGCAACTCGAGCAGACCGCGGTTGATCTTGCGGGCGAGCGAGGGCCCCTCGTAGACTAACCCGGTGTACAACTGGACCACGCGTGCGCCCGCGCGGATCTTCTGGTATGCGTCCTCCGCGGAAGAAATACCACCGACTCCGACCACCGGCACGTCTACACGCTGTGCGACGTATCGAACCATCTCGGTCGACCGGGCTTTGATCGGTTCGCCGGAGAGTCCGCCGCCCTCGACGCGGGCGGGCGAGCGCAGAGACGCCGGCCGGTCGGTCGTCGTGTTCGTCGCGACGACGCCGTCGAGGTCGAACTCCTCGACGATGCTCAAGGCGTCGTCGACCGCCGGTTCGGGCAGGTCCGGCGAGAGTTTCACGAGCAGCGGGGCTGCACCCGCCGTCTGGAGTGTCTCGATGATCGCCGCCATCGAGTCGCGGTTCTGCAGTTCCGCGAATCCCTGTGAGTTCGGACAGGAGATGTTGACCACGAAGAAATCCCCGCCGGAGGCGACCTGTTCGTAGGTCTCCCGGTAGTCCCCTGGCGCGTCTTCGGGGTCTACGTCCTCGCTTTTGGCGATGTTGACACCGACCGGAAAGTCGGTATCGAGGCGGTCGAGACGCTCGCCGATCACCGCCGCTCCGTCGTTGTTCAACCCCATCCGGTTGATGAGGCCGCGGTCCTCGGGGAGTCGGAACATCCGCGGCCGGGGATTACCTGTCTGTGGGCTGGCCGTCACGCCACCGACCTCGACGAACCCGAATCCGAGCGAACCGAGCGCCGGAGCGATTTCCGCGTTCTTATCGAACCCGGCAGCGACCCCGACGGGGTTGGGGAACTGCTGGCCGAACACCGTCGTCTGGAGTCGTTCGCTCTCCACCCTGTACCGGTCTCGGACGACCGATCGCAGAGGTGTCTGCTGGTACATCTCCAGAGACCGATGGACCAGTCCGTGTGCCGTCTCGGGTGGGAGCCGAAAAAAGAGCGGTTTGGCGATGTCGTAGATCATCGAGTCAGAACTCGTGTTCGACGTCCTCGGGGTCGGCTTTCTGGATGATGATCTTGTTGTCTCGCACCCTGACGAACACCTCGTCCCCGATCTCCATCCCGGCTACGGCAAGTTCGTCTTCGTGGAGATTGATGTGCACGTTGTGGTACTCACCGTCCTCGTCTTTCGCGCCACTTGGGCTGAGCTTCTTCTTTCGAACCATCGCGGCTTTCTAGTCCGTGTTCACTGGAGCATCTACTTAAGTTTACCGCGCGCGCCTGTCTCACTCCTGCGCGCGAGTGCCAGGGCCGCCTGCACCCGTCCAGCGACCGGCCGAATCGTCGTCAACCGCTCCTCGTGGCCGCCCGTGTTTATAAAAGAATCCGTAGATGGCGGTTGATTAGGGGGTATATTTATTATCGACCGTGTGCTGGCTTCACATGGAGCGGTGAACTCATGGCACGTGACAACGACAAGCGCAACTTCGCGCTCAGAGAGGAGAACGGCGAAGAAGACAGCGTCTTTTCGGGGGGGACACCGAGACAGGCAGCCCTGAAAGCCGCCCGGCGTCTCGATCCGGCCCCGTCCGAGGAGGAGGCAGAGACCGAAGAGCTCCGGCTTCGGGAAAAAGGCACCCACAAAGTCCACATCTACGAGGGGTGGGCGTGGGAGGAAGAAGCCCCGGACGACAAACCGGACTGGATGCCCGGCGAAATCACCAAGGGGAACGTCGAAAAGCAGGGCGTCGAACACCTCGACGAGATCTGACCTCGACGGTAGCTCTTCCTCACCCGGGGTATCTGACAGTCGGTCAGTGCCACCTGTAGCCGCTGAACCCAAATAGCTCGGCCCCGAGAACAGGGATGCGCGGCTCTCATCCACCTCGACCACACGCACGTGCGCGGGATGAGAGGTCGGCCTCCGGCCGCGCAACAGTTTCTCTGCGCTCGCCGTCACAGCCATAACCTCCGTTTCATTTCGAGGTATGTCACCCCCAATCAGTCGTGAGTTGTTCCCGTGAGATCGCCTGCCGATGAGCG
The DNA here is from genome assembly GCF_009831575.1 of Halovenus carboxidivorans. Classification (GTDB taxonomy): domain Archaea; phylum Halobacteriota; class Halobacteria; order Halobacteriales; family Haloarculaceae; genus Halovenus; species Halovenus carboxidivorans. The sequence goes on from NZ_WUUT01000003.1 coordinate 372,836, forward strand.
ATTCCTTCGACGGCCTTAAGTTGTCCCTGCCCATCGAAACGAATGCAATCGCGGCGCGGGACGACGCCCGCCGAACCGCGACGGCACTCGGTGTTCTCCACCTGGGTGTCGGAAGTACGTGCCACCCGAACCCGGCCCGACGCGGCCGGTTCGATGCCCTTAAGTATAAGTGGGCACTCGGATGGAATGCAAACGCAAAACCACCCGATGTGGATCGGATCAGGCGAGATCCGATCCGATGCCCTTAAGTGTAAACGGGCACTCGGTTGGAATGCACACGCGGTGCGGGAACGCTCCCGTCGAACCGCGGCGACATCCGGATGCGATCCATCTGGATGTCGGCTGCACGCCCATCCGAGTCTGATTGGGTCGGACGAGACCTGATCCGATGCCCTTAAGTGTAAACGGGCGTTCGGATGGTATGCAAGCGCGGTTCGGTCGGGGTCGAACTCCCGACCGCACCGGACCAGAAACTAAGGCCGACTCGAAGGGTTTATGACCCTACGTGGCATACGTTCTGGTCCGAAGGAAATGAGGATTCCACCCCTGCGGTCCGCCGCTAAGATGGGATCTGATGTTAGCCCTGGTAGTTCGGTGACACCCGATCGATAGGATATGGGTGTGCCGAGCTTTTCGATAGCAACACACATCATTGTGTGTTTCCCGCCTTCCCGCCTCCCTTCCGGGAGGCACATTCCGGTTGATCCTGCCGGAGGCCATTGCTATCGGAGTCCGACTTAGCCATGCTAGTCGTACGAGTTCATACTCGTGGCATATAGCTCAGTAACACGTGGCCAAACTACCCTATGGACAGAGATACTCTCGGGAAACTGAGGCTAATCTCTGATACAACTTCCATGCTGGAACTGCAGGAAGTTGGAAATGCTCCGGCGCCATAGGATGTGGCTGCGGCCGATTAGGTAGACGGTGGGGTAACGGCCCACCGTGCCAGTAATCGGTACGGGTGATGAGAGTCAGAGCCCGGAGACGGTATCTGAGACAAGATACCGGGCCCTACGGGGCGCAGCAGGCGCGAAACCTTTACACTGCACGACAGTGCGATAGGGGGACTCCGAGTGCGAGGGCATATAGTCCTCGCTTTTCTGTACCGTAAGGTGGTACAGGAACAAGTGCTGGGCAAGACCGGTGCCAGCCGCCGCGGTAATACCGGCAGCACGAGTGATGGCCGATATTATTGGGCCTAAAGCGTTCGTAGCCGGCCGGACAAGTTCGTTGGGAAATCCACGCGCTCAACGCGTGGGCGTCCAGCGAAAACTGTTCGGCTTGGGGCCGGAAGACTCGAGGGGTACGTCCGGGGTAGGAGTGAAATCCCGTAATCCTGGACGGACCGCCGGTGGCGAAAGCGCCTCGAGAGGACGGACCCGACGGTGAGGGACGAAAGCCAGGGTCTCGAACCGGATTAGATACCCGGGTAGTCCTGGCCGTAAACGATGTCCGCTAGGTGTGGCGCAGGCTACGAGCCTGCGCTGTGCCGTAGGGAAGCCGTGAAGCGGACCGCCTGGGAAGTACGTCTGCAAGGATGAAACTTAAAGGAATTGGCGGGGGAGCACTACAACCGGAGGAGCCTGCGGTTTAATTGGACTCAACGCCGGACATCTCACCGGCACCGACAGTGTGCAGTGAAGGTCAGGTTGATGACCTTACTGGAGCCACTGAGAGGAGGTGCATGGCCGCCGTCAGCTCGTACCGTGAGGCGTCCTGTTAAGTCAGGCAACGAGCGAGACCCGCACTTCTAGTTGCCAGCAACACCATTGGTGGTTGGGTACACTAGAAGGACTGCCGCTGCCAAAGCGGAGGAAGGAACGGGCAACGGTAGGTCAGTATGCCCCGAATGTGCCGGGCAACACGCGGGCTACAATGGCCGTGACAATGGGATGCTATCCCGAGAGGGAACGCTAATCCCCTAAACGCGGTCGTAGTTCGGATTGAGGACTGAAACTCGTCCTCATGAAGCTGGATTCGGTAGTAGTCGCGTGTCACTAGCGCGCGGCGAATACGTCCCTGCTCCTTGCACACACCGCCCGTCAAAGCACCCGAGTGAGGTCCGGATGAGGCCATCATGCGATGGTCGAATCTGGGCTTCGCAAGGGGGCTTAAGTCGTAACAAGGTAGCCGTAGGGGAATCTGCGGCTGGATCACCTCCTACTGACCGGGACCGAGGCGTAGTCCTCGGCCCACCACGTGGACCCTCTGTGGTCCAAGGAGGCATTCGGCACACGCACCCGATCGATCGGGCACCGAAGAACTACCAGGGCTAACGAACGGCGGACGGGCCCATAGCTCAGCGGCAGAGCGCCGCCTTTGCAAGGCGGAGGCCCTGGGTTCAAATCCCAGTGGGTCCATGTCCCGTACCCGAACGAAGTCGTGTCCCTTAAGTGGGACAGGGCACTCAATCCGGGTACGGAAAACCGATGCACCATCCCGGGCAACCGCGGATGGGAAGGGTCGATGCACGCCCCCCGCACAGGGGTGTGTATATGACACCGTGTGTACGTGCGATCCAGGCGTCCACTGGACTCGTTCATCGAGTCACTACAGTGGCTGCTATGCCGCCTGGTGAATGGCTCGGCTCGGAAGCCGACGAAGGACGTGCCAAGCTGCGAAAAGCCTGAGGGAGCCGCACGGAGGCTAAGAACTCAGGGTTTCCGAATGGGAATCCCCACCGCAATTGCTTCGCGCAATGGGGAACGCCGGGAACTGAAACATCTCAGTACCGGCAGGAAGAGAAAACGCAATGTGATGTCGTTAGTAACTGCGGGTGAACGCGACACAGCTCAAACTGAAGGTCTCACGACCGATGTGGTGTATGGGCTGACGATCATCACTCGAACACCGTCACGAAGTCCCCTGGAACGGGGCGCGAAACAGGGTGACAGCCCCGTACTGACGGCAAGTACAGTGTGAGTTAGTTCCGGAGTAGCAAGGGTTGGAAATCCCTTGTGAATATGGCAGGCATCGACTGCTAAAGCTAAACACTCTCCGAGACCGATAGCGAACAAGTAGCGTGAGCGAACGCTGCAAAGTACCCTCCAACGGGAGGTGAAATAGGGCCTGAAATCAGGTGGCGATGGAGCGACAGGGCATACAAGGTCCTGTGAAAAACGACACAGCCGCGAGGCTGCAGTAGGAATCACAGGAAGCCGATGTTCTGTCGTACGTTTTGAAAAACGGACCAGGGAGTGTGCTTGTTTGGCGAGCCTAACCCGATTATCGGGGAAGGCACAGGGAAACCAACATGGCCGCAGGGCTTTGCCCCAGGGCCGCCGTGTTCAAGTGCGGGGAGTCAAACGGGCACGACCCGAATCCGGACGATCTATGCGTGGGTAAGGTGAAGCATGGCGAAAGTCATGTGGAGGCCTGTTAGAGTTGGTGTCCTACAATACCCTCTCGTAACCTACGTATAGGGGTGAAAGGCCCATCGAGTCCGGCAACAGCTGGTTCCGACCGAAACATGTCGAAGCATGACCTCCGCCGAGGTAGTCTGTGAGGTAGAGTGACTGATTGCCGTGTCCGCCCTCGAGAGAGGTCGGCGCGGCTGTCAAACTCCGAACTCACGGACGCTTTTGACGCGGGGAGTCCGGTGCGCGGGGTAAGCCTGTGTACCATAAGGGAGACAACCCAGCGCCGGGTTAAGGTCCCAAAGTGTGGATTAAGTGCGATCGAAGGTTGTCTCGAGCCCTAAACAGCCGGGAGGTGAGCTTAGAAGCAGCTACCCTCTAAGAAAAGCGTAACAGCTTACCGGCCGAGGTTCGAGGCGCCCAAAATGATCGGGGCTCAAATCCACCACCGATACCTGGCCACACCCGTCACAGGGTGGTTGCGTAGGTCGGCGCTCCGCGTGGGTGGAAGTACGGGCGAGAGCTCGTATGGACCGCGTGGTGACGCAAATCCTGGTTGTAGTAGCAGCGAAAGTCGGGTTAGAATCCTGACGGCCGAAAGGGCAAGGGTTCCTCAGCACTGTTCGTCAACTGAGGGTTAGCCGGTCCTAAGTGGCATCGTAACTCGCGTGTCACAAAAGGGAAACTGGTTAATATTCCAGTGCCACAGTGCAGTGAAAGCCGACGCTCTGGGGTCGACCGAACCGGGCCATCGCCCGGTCGAACTGTCCAAATCCGTGGAAGCCGTAATGGCACGAAGCGGACGAACGGCAGGATAGCGAAAGTCGGTTCAACCTAGAGCCCGTGAAAAGGCGAGCACTGTGTCCGTACCGAGATCCGACACAGGTGCCCATGGCGGCGAAAGCCAAGGCCTGTCGGGAACAACCGACGTTAGGGAATTCGGCAAGTTAGTCCCGTACCTTCGGAAGAAGGGATGCCTGCTCGGGAAACGAGCAGGTCTCAGTGACTCGGACGCTCCGACTGTCTAATAACAACATAGGTGACCGCAAATCCGCAAGGACTCGTACGGTCACTGAATCCTGCCCAGTGCGGGTATCTGAACACCTAGTACAATAGGACGAAGGACCCGTCAACGGCGGGGGTAACTATGACCCTCTTAAGGTAGCGTAGTACCTTGCCGCTTCAGTAGCGGCTTGCATGAATGGATTAACGAGAGCGTCACTGTCCCAACGTTGGGCCCGGTGAACCATACGTTCCAGTGCGGAGTCTGGAGACCCCCAAGGGGAAGCGAAGACCCTATGGAGCTTTACTGCAGGCTGTCGCTGAGACGTGGTCGCTGATGTGCAGTGTAGGTAGGAGCCGTTACCGAGGCCCATGCGCTAGCATGGCGCCCAGGCACCCATGAAACACTACCCGTCAGTGACTGCGACTCTCACTCCGGGAGGAGGACACCGGTAGCCGGGCAGTTTGACTGGGGCGGTACGCGCTTGAAAAGATATCGAGCGCGCCCCAAGGCCACCTCAGGCGAGTCGGAAACTCGCCGGAGAGCGCAAGAGCAAAAGGTGGCTTGACAGTGTTCTTCCCAACGAGGAACGCTGACGCGAAAGCGTGGTCTAGCGAACTGATGCGCCCGCTTGATGCGGGCCATGAATGACAGAAAAGCTACCCTAGGGATAACAGAGTCGTCACTCGCAAGAGCACATATCGACCGAGTGGCTTGCTACCTCGATGTCGGTTCCCTCCATCCTGCCCGTGCAGAAGCGGGCAAGGGTGAGGTTGTTCGCCTATTAAAGGAGGTCGTGAGCTGGGTTTAGACCGTCGTGAGACAGGTCGGCTGCTATCTATTGGGGGTGTTTGGTGCCTGACGGGAACGACCGTATAGTACGAGAGGAACTACGGTTGGTGGCCACTGGTGTACCAGTCATTCGAGAGAGTGTTGCTGGGAAGCTACGCCACACGGGGTAACGGCTGAACGCATCTAAGCCGGAAACCCACCTGGAAAAGAGGCACCGCTGAGATCACTCGTCTAAGACGAGATCGATAGACTCGGGGTGTACGCGTCGAGGCAACGAGACGTTCAGCCCACGAGTACTAACAGATCGAAGCCACCATTCATACCGCGCATGACTCGTTGAACGAGTCCAGGCGCTATCTGGATCGCACGTACAGACGGATTGCACGACCGCTCGGCCATACCGGCTACTGGAAAGGTGCGGTTCGACACCGCAAGTCGGCGTTAAGGCGGCCATAGCGGCGGGGTTACACCCGTACCCATCCCGAACACGGAAGTTAAGCCCGCCAGCGTTCCGGTGAGTACTGGAGTACGAGAGTCTCTGGGAAACTCGGTTCGCCGCCTCCACTCATACTTCGGTTCCACATTCTGGAACCACCTCACAACCCTCGACCAGTAACAACGCTGGTCGGGGGTCTTTTGCGTATGTACGGTAGCTTTTTAGTAGCACATACCCTCTGTACGCACAGTTGACTACGAGAATGGCAGACGCCGGAGGGATCCTCGCGTTCGATACGCTGACCGATCGCCCGGGAATTGAGATTATCGACCGGCTCGAACAGCTCCGGTACCAGTTACAGACACCGACAGAGGTCACCCCCGAGCCGGTGCCTTCCGACTCGTTTTTCTTCCCGGTCGGGATGGGCGTCAGTATCGAGACCGATGCAGTTACGCTCCCGAATCCGGCGAGTGTTATCGTCCGCGATCCGGATGGGGATATGGTTGCAGAGATTGAGCACCTCGACAGCCAGCGGCTGCCCGAAGGGTCGTACATTCTCGATCTGAGCACCCAAATCAAGACCTACATGGAGGTGACGGGTCCGGTAGAGATCACTGCGGAGATCATGTCGATTCAGTTCGAGTTCACCGAGCAGACGACCGTCAATATCGGGTTCCGATCCCGTCACACCCGGCCGGCAGCGACGATCGAAACGACCGGGAAGCCGCGTGACCTGATGCGAGCGGTCAGTGCGTTTGGGTCGGCACTCAAATCGACGAGTCCGGAACGATCCTTTCCGACACTCCGTGGGCATCCCCCGCGACTCGAACTCGGGCACACGCTGGAGGTTCCTTCGCAACTCAACCCGCCGGAGACCGGGATCGAAATCGCAATTCCGCCTGAACGCCAGTATGTGTACCCGGTCGTCTCGCTGGCGTACTACTTGGGTGCGCGTGTAGTTCCGGCGGGACAGCCACAGATTCGGACTGACGAGGGGTTCGTCTGGCGTCTCGACCCTACAGCGTTCGAGTCGCAGGCCGAGCGGATACTGAAACAGGTCTTCCTGTTGGACTGTCTTGTCCGAACCGAAGGATTCTATAACGTCTCACTGCACGAGCGGCAATCACTCGAGAGTGAACTAGATCTCGACTGGGAGGCGCTGTACCACCAGTCGATCGGGCGACGGTTAGAGTCGTATCTGGAGGTGCCGTTTGACCCGATCTCGGAGTTTGTTCCGACCTGGCCTCTCGTCGCCCACGCTGCACCGAGTCCCGAAACCGCGGAGCAGTTACCGTTCGTCGTCGACGACCTCGCCATCGTCCGGACGACAGACAACCCGACGACGGTGGAGCCGACAATCGGCACTGGTCAAACGACCGAGTCCGCACGCTCGAATGCTCTGCGGCGGTCGAGCGCGGTGCCGTCGACGTATCGATCACACGACACCGAAGACGCTCCGACCGACCAACCGTACATACAGTTCGAGCCGACCGACTCGCTCGAACAGGGGTGGATCGGGGATGGGGTTCCAATCGGAGCCAACAAACTGCTAGTCGAGGCCTTCGAGAACCGACTGGATCGTGAAGCGGGGACCGGTGACATCTCGATCACGATCGTTCTGAACGATACCCGGATGGACCAAGAGCGGGACCTCGTCGATGCTGCCTACGGCGACAGATCCGATCTGCCATTCGACGTATCCGTCCACCGGGACCTCTCTGTCGAGCAACTCCGGACGACTCTCCGGGAGGAGTGTGATTTCCTCCATTACATCGGTCATGCGGAGCAGGATGGGTTCGAGTGTCCCGACGGAAAACTCGACGCGGGGACGCTCGACCGAACAGGCGTCGATGCGTTTCTTCTCAACGCCTGCAGCTCCTATCACCAGGGGATCAAACTGATCGAGGCGGGGGCAATCGGCGGGATCGTGACGCTGGCGGATATCATCAGCAACGAGGCCGTCTCCATCGGTGAACTGATCGCGAAGCTTCTGAACACCGGCTTCCCGCTGGGGGCGGCGCTTTCGATCGCCAGCGAAGAGAGCATTCTCGGAGGGCAGTACACCGTCGTCGGAGATGGTGGCTTAACGGTGACGCAGCCGTCGAGTCGGACACCGAATCTCGTCCAAATTCAGTCTGATAATCAGGCTTACGCTATCGATATTTCTCTCTTCCCTGCTGATTCCTCTGGCTTCGGCACAATATATGCACCGTTGATTGAGTCTCTCGATAGCCTGTATTTTCTTGCCTCTGGGAATACCGGAGAAATTCAGGTATCAAAACAGGAACTATGTGAATTCCTCGATCTGGAGGATGTTCCTGTTCGAATCGATGGTGAATTTACTTGGAGCTCAACGGTATCTGCCGAGGATTTATAATGCGATATGAGGTCGTAAAACTATATACCGCTAATTGATTTCCCGTTACCTGCAACAGCAGGCCCGACCTGGGCCATCAGCATGGTCATTCCGAACAGTGCAGCCAGCAGTCGTGGGTGTTCCTTGAGGAACTCCGCCGCGGTTGAGTCTGACATGATACACTGCTGATTTTGCTCGATTGTGTATTAAATTTATCTTATAATTCGATATAGTTTTTAGTTTTATTGAAGCGGTATATTCGCGATATTTATACGTAATCATTCTGACTGCTCGAAGCCCTGACCGAAATTCCCGAAACAACGTCTGTACGGGCAGATTCTCGGCCCCTCCGGAGCCAGCGATTTTGTACAGGTCTCGTGGCGGGGGAATAATTATAATTTTGGGCCTATATTGTCCCAGTACGTCGCTATGAGCGGGAGTATACCACGTCGTCGCGTCGCGATCCGGTCTAGTTGTATCACAGGTGGTTACAGATGAACCAGAAGAACGACTCAGCAGCATCGAGTACGCTGTCCCGGTCGACGCTGCGCGGGTGTCGTCGCGTGACCCGCGAGCAACCACCACTGCTTCGCAACAGCACGTCAAACCCCTTCGAGGAGAAAAACTTCGACGTCCCGATTCCGGTCTCCGCAACGGAGGAACCGACAGACGTACAAATTCTCCACGTTGACGACGACCCGCAGGTCCTCGAATTGACCCGCGAGTTTCTCGAACGAACCGACGACCAGTTCTCCGTGATCGGTGAGACGTCCGCTGTCGAGGGACTCAACAGACTCCAGGAAGAGGAGGTCGATTGTATCATCAGCGACTACGATATGCCCAACACGGACGGCCTCGAATTTCTCGCTATCGTCCGCGAGCAGTATCCGGATCTTCCCTTTATTCTCTACACGGCGAAAGGCAGCGAGGAAGTGGCCAGCGAGGCAATCTCCGCAGGCGTGACCGAGTACATGCAGAAGGAGGCGAGTACCGAGCAGTACGAAATCCTGGCCAACCGAGTTCGGAACGCCGTCGAGCGCTACCGATCCCAACAGCAGTTCTGGAACGCGCTCTCGTGGTATCACCGACTCGTTGAGCAGGACATTGCCGGCGTATTCATCCTTCAGGACGGGGAGTTCGTCTACGTCAACGAGCAACTGGCGAACATCCTGGGGTACATGCGTTCGGAACTGCTCGGCGAACCCCCGCACAGTATCGCGAGCACGCCGTCGGACGAGGAGGTTCTCTCGGATCTGATGGATGCCGTCGACGACCGGAACTACACGTTCAACCGCACGTTCACCGGAGAGCGTGCCGACGGCACCGAAGTCCCGGTCGAGGTCCACGGCGGCTCGATCCACTACGGCGGAGAACCGGCCTGTGTCGGAATTCTCTGGCGGACGGCTGACTCCTGAGACCGCCCGCGTCGAGACAGCGCCATCCCTCCAGGTCACTCGTCGATGGGGGCAACTCTCTCGACTCGCTCCGTCCCGGGTGCAGTGTCGAGTGCCGATTCGACCGTCTCGGCCGCCGACACAGCTCTCATCTCGACCGTTAGTTCGAGTCCGACCGCTGTCGCCGCAAGTGCCGGTTCGAGACCGCACACGCCGTCGATACTGACCGTGTTGATGCGGTCCACCGATTCGAGCCGTCTGGTCGCGTCGCTGGCGAGGTCTGCCCCGCCGTCGCGCGGGACACGAACCGTGACTCGGGCTGTCCATCGCCTCGCAGTCGTGCCCGACATCGCCGTGTCGGGGTGGTTCTGTGCTGTCATCCGCGAGACGCGAGGAGCGAGTCGAACGCTCAGTACTCGGTCCACACCGCTCGCGCCGTTATCGCCGATACTGCTCGGGAACTGCGCTGTCTCGCCTCTGGACTCGTTCAGTCGTCACCGTGCTCTGGAAGACTCTGTGCTGAGTTATTTCCATCATGAGGGCCAGCGCCGGAGACGAACCGGATGCACGCGTCGCTGGCCGGGATCCTCTCTGAAGGCACACGCAGTACTCCCGAGAAACTGCGCGATCCGATCAGAACACGCCCGCATTCACCACCCCGGACGGGGAGTCCGTCCGGGTGACGGTTATTCGGGCATCAGGCCGGCCGATAGCCGGCATCGAGACCGTTTGCCCCGATGACCAGACATCCCGGGAGAAGTGCGAACCCACCGGTACTCGCCTCGGCCGGTGAGTCTGGGGACAGGATGGTGGTCATCGGTTCTACCTCAGATCTAACTCGAACTGACGATGGGATTGATATTAAATGTACCCGGAGTGTGGGTGACATACCCACGGCTGGACGGTATCCGACGGGCTTAAGCGAATTCAACGGTGATTTGTGAACGCGCCAGGGTGGCAGAGTCTGGCCGAACGCGTCCGCCTGCAGAGCGGATCATCGCCGGTTCAAATCCGGCCCCTGGCTTCTCCGCGCTCTACCGACAGTCGCGGAATAGATGCACGAATAACTGGATAGGTTCCCATATCGGTATATAGGTTCGCTTTCCGTCCATTTGTTTCTCTACGTGAAACCAATAATAAAGAATAATATCATACTGCTCCATAGACAGGTACGAATCAACGAATATGTCATTCCTATCAGTCTCGGTCCTCATCGGAGCCGTCGTAATCGTTGGACTCGTCGCGACCTGCGCGATTTGTCTGACAATGGAACAGATCCAGCAGACAGCCACCGATCTCACCGACCGGTTGTCCGAACTCGCGCCGTATCTCCTTCTCGCGGGCGTGTTCTTTCTGATTCGGCGGTTCACACAGGGGCCGAGCCAGCGGCTCTCCCGGGAGATCGGTATTCCGATCACCGACGAAATCTTCCAGATCGAGGGGCTGTTCGTCGCGCACCTACAGAATCTCGCACCGGAGCTACTCATCCCGGTCTTTTCGGGGTTCTACATGTTCGGGTTCGCGTTCCTACTGGTCGCGCCGATTGCCCTCTATCTGCTCACGCCTGCGCTCCGGCCGCTGAAAGAACTTCTCGTCGCGTACATCCTCAACTACGCGGCCGGAGCGTTCCTCTATACGGTTTTCGTCGCTGTCGGTCCCCGCAATCACCTCGCGAAGGTCGACGGACTGATGTATCAGTTCTATCCTCAGACGTCCGACGTGACCAGCGTCGTCTCGGAGAACACGGACGTGTTCCCGTCACTTCACACCTCCCTGTCGGTCATCGTCTTGCTGTTTGCGTGGCAGACGCGTGATCTCCAGCCCCGGTGGCTGCGCATCGCGACGGTGATTACGACCGGTATCGTACTCGCGACGATGATCCTCGGGATCCACTGGGCGACCGACGTCGTCGCAGGGATCGCACTGGCCGTCGGCTGCGTCTACTTCGCTCGATACATCGTCGGGATTGCGGAGAACCGCCTCGGCAGCTACCAGTCTCAGGACGCAGAGGTCGCCTAACAGGGATACAGCAGGAGCCGATAGAACTGGCTCGTCGCGAAGACGAACATCCTGTAACAGAGGTTCGCGACCAGCATCCCCGAGAGCACGACGCTGAGGACGGGGCTGGTCGCCATCACTGCCGGTGTCTCGACGACCATCTGTACCGGGTGTTCGATGAACTCTTCGACGAGCGGGTGGTCCTCGGGGTCGTTCGTCATGAGCCAGTACTCGAAATACTGGCCGGCAACGTACAGAGAGGTACTGAACCCGATGGCTCCGAACCACGACAACGTACTGTAGGTCCGCAGCGCGGACGGAGCCCCAGACGTATCCATGTGGCTGTGGTTGTACTTCACTGACCCGTCGTATGAGCTTTGTGTCTGGCGTTTTTGATCGCCGCCTCTCGGGGTGTCAACACGTGAGTTGGCCGAGCGGCGCGTGCCGCCTTGTGCTCGATTTCCCGCACTACTCCGACGCTTTCCGGTCGACGATTCCGAGCCCGATCCAACTGATAACGGCTTCACCGTTCTGGTTGTAGGCAGTCAGTTTGGAGTCGACGTAACCGATCTGTGGGTTGTCCTCGTCGGGGTACTTGTCGACGATTTCCACCTCGGCGGTGAGCGTATCGCCCGGTCGAACCGGTTTGATCCACCGCAGTTCGTCCACGCCCCGGGCGCCCTGCGACGCCTCGTCGATCATGTGATCGACGTACATCCGCATGCAGACCGCGGCGGTGTGCCACCCGCTCGCAGCGAGTCCACCGAACATCGTATCCTTGGCAGCCTCCTCGTCGGTGTGAAACGGCTGGGGGTCGTACTTCTCGGCGAACTCGATAATCTCCTCTTTCGTGATCGTTCGCTCGCCGAACTCCCACGTGTCGCCAACCTCGTACTCCTCGAAGTATCGTGGCATGACTACTTCACCGCGCGCGCCGGATAATAAAACTGCGGACTCGTCGGTGAACGACGCCCGAACATCTGGACACTGTGATCTTTATATTGCTGGCGGCCCGCGAAGTATGTATGACGGTGTCACAGGACACACCATCATTCGGGGGAGGGGAGACAGAGCGACTGATCCGGGAGACCGCCCGCGAGGTTGCCGACGGGTACGACGACGCCTACTGGCGGGCGGTGACGGGGCCGGATAAACGCGACCCGGCCGAGTTCTGGCAGGAGTGTGCCGACGCTGGCTTTCTCGGGACGACGATCCCACAGGAGTACGGGGGCGAAGGGCTGGGAATCACCGAACTCTCCGCAATCGTCGAGGAACTCACCCGACACGGTTGTTTCGGCTCGGAGATGCTCTTCGTCGTCAACGTCGTCTTCGGCGCGGTCACGCTCGCGGAACACGGCTCCGAGGAGCAGAAACGCGAGTACCTCCCGGCGCTGGCAGACGGCGACCTGAAGTTCTGTATGGCGCTGACCGAACCGAACGCCGGACACAACGCCCCGAACATGGACACCTACGCCGAGGAGACCGACGCCGGCTACGAGATTACGGGCAGCAAACAGTGGATCAGCGGAGCCGACCGGGCCGACCGGATGTTACTCGTCGCTCGAACGACGCCACTCGCGGATGTCGAGAAACGCACCTCCGGGATCACGCTCTTTCTCGCTGACCCCGGAGACGACGCCATCGAACTCCGGGAACTCGATACCGGCATCCCGACGCCGGAACGACAGTTCGAGCTATCACTCGACGGCTACGAGGCCGACGAAGAAGATATAATTGGGACGAAAGATATGGGTTTGTATCAGCTGTTCGATACAGTCAACCCGGAGCGGATCGTCGGTGCCGCCGGAGCGGTCGGGACGGGGTATGCCGCCCTGGAACGCGCCGCCGACTACGCTCGTGAACGCGAGGTGTTCGGCCAGCCTATCGGGGCACATCAGGCCATCCAACACCCGATTGCCGACTCGTACTCGAAACTGGAAGCAGCGAACATGCTCGTTCGAAAGTCCGCCTGGATGATGGACGCCGACGAGAACCGAAAGACGGTCGCGGAACTGTCGAATATGGCGAAGCTCCGGGCTTCTGAGGCCGCACACGAGGCGACGGACGTCGCACTCCAGGTCCACGGCGGGAACGGTTTCAGTAAGGAGTACGGCGTCATCGAGATGTGGAAGGGCACGCGCCTCAGTCGGGTCGCTCCCGGGTCGACCGAGATGATGCGCAACCACATCGCCGAGCATACTCTCGACCTGCCGCGATCGTACTAACTCCCGAACCTATATCTTTCTTGTTAATGATGGAATTTTTATAAACGCTGGCTTTATCGACGACTCCCGCGTCGGATTTCCGCCCGAGCCGGCACCGTCGTACTCTCTCGACTTGTTTTACAAACGTACGGCTGTAACGAACCGGGGCACTTTTGAACACCTCGGCCCGACGTAATCGCATGGACGAGAGCGGTTGCACCTGCAAGGTCGGCCGTGTCGCGGCCGATCGGAATCTCGCAGTCGACGGCGAACTCGTCGAGCGCTGGACCGGAGAGGACCGCCAGAGCACGCGCGACCTCGCGGAGTGGTTCAACAAGCGGGTGCTTCGAGCGGCGCTGACGGAGGCCGGCGTTCCGACGAAAGACGGGGATATCCGGGCGTACCACCGGCTGCTGACCGACGACGACGTGACGAGCGGCGACCGGATCGAGGCGCGCCGAGAGCTACAGCGCGAGGGAGTCGATACCGATACGCTCGACGAGCAGTTCGTCTCACACCAGACGGTCTACACGCATCTAACCGACTGTCTGGACGCCTCTCTGTCGACGCCGACGAACGAGGAACGGATCGACGACGCGACCACGACCGTCGGGAGACTCCAGAGCAGAACGGAGGCCGTGACTAGCGATACCATCGAGCGCCTTGCGGAACACGGTGCCCTCGATATCGGCGCTGCGGAAGTGTTCGTCACGGTTCAGGTTGCCTGTCAGGAGTGCAACCGTCAGTACGCCGTCCGGGAGTTACTCGACCGCGGGGGCTGTCACTGTCAGTGATGGGTGAGCGAAAGGGCTATCAGGTCGGTAGCCAACCGTGAGGTAACGGGATGTCTCCGAACGCCGACCAGAAACAGTCGCTGCTCCCCGAGCGTGTCGACCTCTCCGTCTCGAACATCGGCGGCATCGACGACACCACTGTGACACTCTCCGCGGGCGTGACAGTCCTGTCGGGCCGAAACGCGACCAACCGAACGTCGCTGCTCCAGGGGCTGATGGCCGCGCTCGGCAGCGAACAGGCGACGCTCAAAGCCGACGAGACCACCGGGCGGGCGACACTCGAAGCGGACGAGACCTACACGGCCGCTCTCGAACGACGGCAGAACACGGTCCGGTACGGCGGCGAGCCGTTCCTCGATGACCCGGAACTTGCGGACCTGTTCGCGTTTTTACTCGAATCGAACGAGGCCAGACGCGCGGTCGCCCGCGGTGCCGACCTCCGGGAGTTGATCATGCGCCCGGTCGATACCGCCGCGATCAACGACGAGATCACCCGTCTCGAATCCGAGAAACGCGACCTCGACGACCGCCTCTCCGAACTCGAGACGCTCGAACGACGGCTCCCGGATCTCGAACAGACCAGACACCGACTCGAAGAGGAGGCCGAGGAGCTTCGGACCGAGTTAGCGGAGCTTCGAGACCGACTCGATACGGCCGAATTCGACCCCGCCGAGGGTGAGGACCGCGAAGCCAGGCTGCGCGAGAAGCTCGATGCGGTCCAGGACGCTCGCTCGGAACTCGAACGGGTCCGCGACCGGATCGAAACGGAGCGAGAGAGTATCGAGGCACTCCGCGAGGAGCGGAAGTCGCTCCGGGAGCAACTCGACGAACTCACGGCCGATACCGAGACGGATCTCAGCCAACTGTCTGCCGAGATCGACCGCCTCAGGTCACAGAAATCCGATCTCGACGACGAGATCGCGCAACTCCGCCAGACGATCCAGTTCAACCAGCGCCGTCTCGACGGGAGCGATCCGGTGTTCTCCGACGCCGGCGACCTGACACGGCAGCTGTTATCGGAGGGTGGGGAAGTGACCTGCTGGACCTGTGGGTCGACGGTCCACTCCGATCGGATCGAACAGACTGTCGATCAACTCCGGGAGCTCCGACAGGCCAAGGTGGCCGAACGGAGCGATATCGAAGCAGATCTCGAAGAGTTGCGGGCACGCAAGGAGCGCATCGAGTCGGACCGCCGCGAGCGCAGCGAACTCACGGACCGACTCGACGCCGTCGAAGCGGAGATCGACCGCCGCGAGGATCGGAAAGCCGATCTCGAAACGCGGCGCACAGAGCTGTCCGACCGGCTGGAGACGCTGGAAACCGCCGTGGACCGACTCGATCCCGCCGACCACGAATACCTCGCAGACGTGCAGAAACGCGTGAGCGAACTCTCCGTCGAACTCGAAGAGACCGAACGGCAACTGGCCGACACCGAGACCGAGATCGACCGGATTCAGCGTCGGATCGACGACCGCGAGCGCCTCCGCGAGCGACGCGAAGAGGTTGCCGACCGGCTGACGGAGCTGCGAACCCGAATCGACCGCCTCGAAGCCGAGGCAGTCGAGCAGTTCAACACGCATATGGCGACGCTCCTGGAGCTGCTCGGCTACGAGAACATCGAGCGGATCTGGATCAAACGCCTCGACCCGGAGGAACAGCCACGGCCGAGTTTCGAGCTTCGGATCGTCCGGACGACCGAGGACGGAACGGCGTACCAGGACTCGATCGACCACCTCAGCGAGAGCGAGCGCGAGGTGACCGGTCTGGTCTTCGCGCTCGCCGGCTATCTCGTCCACGACCTCCACGAGTCGGTGCCGGTCATGGTGCTCGATTCGCTGGAAGCGATCGACTCCGAGCGCATCGCGACGCTGGTCGAATACTTCCGGGAGTTCGTCCAGTATCTCGTCGTCGCACTGCTCGAAGAAGATGCACAGGCGCTTGCCGACGACCACGATGTCGTCTCCGAGATCTGATTTTACAGCAGTACCACCGTAAAATCAGTCCGCTCCCGTGACCGCCGGCCCACGGTGTCGACGACAGCGACCGTTCCGCAGAGTGAAATACCACTCGTGAAAACCGGACAATTCTCGTTCGATTCGGCTCGACGCTCCCAGCGGACGAATCGGATACGCCTGAGAATTACGTCACCGGTCGGCGATTCCCGGCCGACGGGTGCGGCCGCCGTCGTTTCACTATTCGGACTACCCGTAGGCGAGTGTCACCTTGATCTCTCCGGCCTTGTCCCAGAGGCGGTCGATCAGATCGTCGTAGAGATACTCGTCAGTAAATCGGCTGGTCGGTCCGAACAGTCCGAGCGAACCCAGCAGTTCGTCCTCCGGCGTGTACACCGGCACCGCGACGCCGAACAGTCCGTCCATGTACTCCTCGTCGTTGAGCGCGTACCCCTGCTCGCGGACCTCGGCGAGTTCCTCCCGGAGAGCCCCCTGGCCCGTAATCGTGTTCTTTGCGTGCTGGCCCAGCTCTTTTCGCTCTACGAAACGCTCGAGGCGGTCGTCGTCGAACTCCGCGAGGATGACTTTCCCGGAAGCGAGCGCGTGCAGCGGCCGGCGTTCCCCGACCATCGTGTTCGAGGGGCTTCCGTACCGGTAGAGATAGACGCCCTCGAAGTTCTCTTCGACGAGAAACATCGCCCGCTCGTCGGTCTCCCGGCCGAGGTCGAACACCTTCCGCTGTGCGACCGTATACCCCGGTTCCCGGTTCCGCGTCTGCTCGGCAATTTCGAGCAGCCCCATCCCGATGTAGTACTCGCCGTCGCGTTCGATGACGTATCCCAACTCCTGGAGGGTCTTCAGGTGCCGGTAAACCGTACTCTTGGTCAACTCCGTCCGACGAGTAATCTCCGCAATCGAAAGCCCCTCCGACTCCCGGAGGGTTTCGAGAATCGCGAAGGTCTTCCTCGTCGTCGCGACCCCCACGTCCTCGCCGTTTTGCGGTCCCATACTCTTCCTCTCGCTACGGGCCCGTAAGAATATTTCGGAGAATGAAACGCGCTCTGCGGGATACGGGACAGCGGTCTCCCTCAGTTGGCGAACTGTTTCCCCGTTCTGCGAAGAGTATTCTGCTGTACGAAACAACTGTCCCGAAGATCACGCCGCGGCGAGGATCTCTCCACCCACTACAATCGTGTCCAGCACCGACGAGGTGATCGTCGCCGCGTTTCGCCGCCCGGAGCACGACTCGGCCGGTCCCTCTTTCGACTCAGGGGTTCGGGTCCGCGGTCAGTCCGTGCGGAGAAAAAGTGAGTCGGTTCAGACGTACGCCTGGAAGCCGGTCAGTTCCTCGCCGAGGATGAGCGTGTGGATGTCGTGGGTGCCCTCGTAGGTGTACACCGTTTCGAGGTTCTGCATGTGCCGCATCGGCGAGTAGTCGGTCGTGATCCCGTTGCCCCCGAGCATCTCACGGGCGATCCGGGACTGGTTGCGGGCCATCCGGACGTTGTTCCGTTTGGCCATCGAGACGTGTGCCGGCGTCATCCGGCCGTCCTCCTTGAGTTCGGCCAGCCGGTAGGCCAGAAGTTGTGCCAGGCTGATCTGGGTGGCCATCTCCGCGAGTTTGTCCTGTTGCATCTGGAACTTCGCGATGGGCTGGTCGAACTGCTCGCGGTCGGTCGCGTACTCCCGTGCGACCTCGAAGCAGTCTCGCGCCGCGCCGACTGCGCCCCACGCGATTCCGTAGCGGGCCTGGGTGAGACAGGACAGCGGCCCTTTCATGCCGGAGACGCCGGGGAGGACGTTCTCCTCGGGCACCTCGACGTTGTTGAGGCTGATCTCGCCGGTGATCGACGCCCGCAGCGAGAGTTTGTCGTCGATCTTGTTGGTCGTCACGCCGTCGCGGTCGGTCTCGACGAGGAACCCGCGGACCGGGTTGTTCTCCGCGGAGGTATCCCGCGCCCAGACGACCGCAACGTCCGCAATCGGGGAGTTCGTGATCCAGGTCTTCGAGCCGTTGAGGACGTAGCCCTGCTCGGAGCGTTCCGCTCGGGTCTCCATCGCGGACGGGTTCGAGCCGTGTTCCGGCTCGGTCAGCCCGAAACAGCCGACGGCCTCGCCCTCACCGAGTTTCGGCAGCCACTCCTCTTTCTGTTCCTCGCTGCCGTAGGCGTGGATGGGGTACATCACCAGTGCACCCTGGACCGACGCCATCGAGCGCAGCCCCGAGTCACACGCCTCCAGTTCCTGCATCAGGATGCCGTAGGCCGTCTCCGAGACGTTCGGTGAGCCGTATCCTTCGAGATTCGGCGCGTAAAAACCCAGCTCACCCATCTTCGGGATGACTTCCTTCGGGAAGGTGCCCTCCTCGTAGTGTTGGCCGATGTCCGGTTTGACGTGCTCTTCGACGAACTCCCGGGCGGTGTCCCGGATCATTCGCTCCTCTTGGTCGAGATCCTCCTCGAGCTGAACGAAATCCAGCATAGTAGATCATTAGCGTGCAGATACAAATATGCTCGTCTTTTCCCGGGGCCGAGCGCCCCCAGTATTTGCCGTTGTTTACTCTCGCTGGGCAAACTGTACCACCGTAATCCGGACCGGGCTGTGTCGTTTACTCCGTTCACCGTATCGATACAGTTATATACATCGCCTATCTTCTCTCGCGTATGGCAGACAAGCCTAGTCACACGATTAGTCGACAGACTCGCCGGACTGTTCTGGCAGCAATGGGGGGCGGTGCGACGGCTGCACTGGCCGGTTGTATCGGCGGCGACGACGGCGGCGTCGGACAGGAGACACTCGAATCGGTGCAGAACGTCGATACCATCCGGATGAAAACGTCCCAGCGCGGGACGACGGCACACACGGCGCTTACCGCGCTCGCCTCGGTACTGAACGACGAACTGGAGGGTCTCAGCGTCGAGGCCCAGACCAGCGACGGCACCGAGGAGAACCTCGGTGACATCGCCAACGGCGACATCGAGATGGGCTTTCTCCAGAACTGGACGGCTCGACAGTTCCGCGAGGGGGTCGGGGACTTCGGAGAGTTCGAGATGCAGCTCTCCCAGCTGTTCCACTACTACGACCTCCCGTGGTTTTTCATCACGAGCAACTTCGATCTGGAGACGCTGTCGGACATCGGCAGCGGCAATACGATTTCGCCGACGCCCTCGGGGTCGGGAACCGCTCCGGGGCTGGAATACGCTCTCCAGGAGCCGACCGGCGGGAACTACGAACGCATTAGCGTCGGATTCACCTCCCAGGGCGGTGCGATGAACGAGGGCCGACTCGACGTGGGTGTCGGGACGCTGCTCAACTCGGTCATCACGCCCGGCTGGCTTCAGGAGGCGATCAACTCGGTCGATCAGTTCCGCGTCCTCGACGTGCAGGACTCGACCGCGAGCGCGTGGGAAGACGACGACAAGATCCTGAGCCAGACCATCGACATGACCCAACTCGAAGGCTCGGACAAGGAGAACGTCGACGTGCCGAACGAGGTCGCGGCACCGACGTTCTCGTACAACTTCGTCTCGCGTGCGGAACTCGACCCCGACGCCGTGACGAACTTCCTGGAGACGATGTGGGAGGCCCGGGACGCGCTCGCCGAGGAGTTCGGCATCTTCAACTTCCACCGCAACGCCGAGTTCTGGGTCAAAAACCCCTACGAGGGCATCCCCTTCCACCCCTCGGCCGCCGAGTTCTACCGAGAGCGCGGCGTCTGGAACGACGACTGGGAAGTCGCTGACGTCTAACGATGTCTATCCGCTCCCGCAGGTGGCCGGCGCGGCTCGTCTGGACGTTCGATAGGGCCACCGCCGTCCTGGCGGCAGTGTTCACGTTGTTCACCCTCTACTACGCGTTTTACAACCTCACGAACCTCTCGCTGTTCGGCATCAGTTTCGTGGGCGTCGTCCCGGACCCGCTGCAGTTCCCCGAGCGAGCGAAGTACGTCATCATCTTCGTCGGGGTCGGTCTCGCCGTCTACTACTTCGATTACGCGCGGACGCGACTGACCGAGCGATACGGACTGCGTGATAGCGAGGAGACCGCGAGCGACGAGGAGTCCGACGACGACGAGGAGACGTCTCTGCTCGAGGACCTCGGGGTCGATCTCTCCGTCGACACGAGCGCGCTCGATCCGGTTCGCTCGGCGTACGCCCGGATTGATCCGTACCTCGCGATTGTCCTCGGCCTCGCTGCGGTGTTCGCGGCGTATCACGTCTTCACTTCGTTCGGTCGTCTGACCACGTCCGCGAACCTCCTCGGGTACAGATCGATCGATCACACGATCGGGCTGCTGTTGATCATCCTCGTCACCGACGCGACCCGCCGGGCGTTCGGCTGGATCATCGCCTCGGTCGGCATTCTCGCGCTCGTGTACATGCACCAGGCGGTCGGTCCCGCGCTGCCGGGGCTGCTCGGCCACTCCGGTGACAACTGGCTCGGAATCATCGAGGAGGTCGCGCTCGGGGTCTACTCCGGGGTCTTCGACGCGACAATCGTCGGTATCGGGTCGACGTGGGTCGCAGTGTTCATCATGTTCGCCGGCATCGCCAAGGCCTTCGGCCTGCTCGAGTTCGTCCGTGAGGTCGGGACCGAACTCGGCGGGACGCTCCGGACCGGCGTCGTCCAGATCGCCGTGATTTCGAGCATGGTGATGGGATCGATCACCGGTAGCGCGGCCGCCAACGCCGCGACGACGGGGAGCTTCACCATCCCGATGATCAAAGACCAGGGGATCCGTGACGACTACGCCGCGGCCATCGAGGGCGTCGCCTCCGCCGGCGGACAGATGCTCCCGCCCGTGATGGGCGTCGCTGCTTTCCTGATGGCAGATATCGTCTCGGATACCACCTATCTCGGCGTCGTTCAGGCGGGGACGATTCCCGCCGCGCTGTTTTACCTGAGCGTCTTCGTCGGGATCCACTTCACCATCCTCAAACACGGCTGGACGACCAGCGACCTCTCCTCGTTCGACTGGTCGGTGCTGAAGAAGGGGGCGTCGTTCGCCCCGCCGCTCGCGGTCCTGTTGTACACGCTGGTCTTCGCGGGCTACACGCCGATGACCGCGGGGCTGTACACCATCGTCGCGCTGTTCGTCACGATGATCGCCCGCAACCTCTTCCAGCGAGCGTACAACGCCTCCTCGACCGACGGGGAGAACCGCTACGAGGTCGGCTCGATCGCCAGACAGACCGCGAAGGGACTCGAACAGGGCGGCACGGAGATGGCCCCGCTCGTTGGCGTCCTCTCGGCGATGGGGATGATTATCCAACTGCTGAACAAGAGCGGCCTGACCGGCCGGCTCGGCACCGAGATCATCGGCTTCGCCGACGTGACTCTCTTCGGCTTTACCGGCGGACTCGCGCTCGTGCTGGTGCTGGCGATGATCACGAGCATCATCTTCGGGCTCGGCATGCCGACGCCCGCCGCGTACATCCTGGTGGCCTTCCTGGTCGCCGACGCGGTTACCGAACTCGGCACGCCCGAACTCACGACGCATATGTTCGTGTTCTACTTCGCCATGCTCTCGGCGATCACGCCGCCGGTTGCGATCTCGGTGGCGGTCGGCTCACGGATCGCCGACTCGGACTTCCTGACCTCCTGCAAGCAGGCGCTCCGACTCGGCGCACCCGGCTTCGTCATCCCCTTCAGTTTCGTCGCGAACAACACGCTGATCCAGTGGTCGGCCGGCTCTCCGGGCGCGTACTTCCTCGACGGCACGCCCTTCGCGTTCGTGTTCGTCCTCGCCGGGACGGTCGGGCTGATCGTCGCGACGGTCGGCTTCGACGGAGCGACCAACCTCTCGGCTCCGGTCCGACTGCTGTACCTCGCGATCGGCGCGGTTGCGATGTTCGGGTCGCTGGCACCCGAGCCGTTCGGCTACCTGCTACAGATAGTCGCCGCGGTCACGGTCGCCGGCCTGCTCCTGCGGGCGCGGTACGTCGTCGGCTACGACATCGACACGGCCGAACCGACGGCCTCTGATTGAATTTCCGCTGGAAACTCCGAGACGCAATTCTTTTGCCGGCTTACGACGACCACACGACCGTATGACGAATCTGGTAACAGACGTGGGCGAAACCGTCGAGTCCAACCCCGACTCGACGGCAATCGCCTACGACGGCGAGGAACTCACCTACGACCAGTTCTGGACACGCGCGGGCCAGTTCGCGAAGCAGCTACACGACAGCGGCATCGAGGAGGGCGACCGGGTCGGTATCTACCTCCCGAACCTCCCGCAGTTCGTGACCGCGTTCTACGGGACGCTCCGGGCCGGCGGCGTCGTCGTCCCGATGAACCCACAGTACAAGGCTCGCGAGATCAGCCACCTGCTCGCAGACAGCGGCGCCGAAGCCGTCGTCTCGCTGGCTGACAACGTGCCGGAAGTCCTCGATGTCCTCGAGGAGACGGATGTCCACGAGGTCGTCAGCGTCGGTGCCGACGTCGAGGGCGCGACGGAGTTCGACGACTTCCTCGCCGAGGATACCATCGACATCGTCGACCGGGCGGACGACGACATCGCCGTCCAGCCGTACACCTCCGGGACGACGGGCACGCCGAAAGGCGTCCTCCTCACCCACCACAACCTCGGTTGGACGACCCGGACGAACTCCGGCGTCGTGCCCGGGGAGATCCAGCCCGACGACAAACTGCTCGGTGTGTTGCCGCTGTTCCACATCTACGGCATGAGCGTCGTGATGAACGGCGCGATGTACGCCGGCGCGACCTACTACCCGATCCCCGAGTGGGACGCGCCGATGGTCATGGACCTCATCGAGAGCGAACGGATCTCGATCATGTTCGGCGTCCCGGCGATGTTCAACGACATGATCAACCAGCCCGACGCCGACGAGTACTCCTTCGACTCGCTGCGGTTCGTCAACTCCGGCGGCTCCAGCCTGCCCATCGAGGTGCTCGAACGGTTCGAGGACCTCTACGACGTCCAACTCAACGAGGGCTACGGCCTGACCGAGACCTCCCCGGTCACCCACGCCAACACGCCCGAGGCCCGCCGGAAGGGGTCGATCGGACAGCCACTCGACGGCGTCGACGCGAAGGTCGTCGGCCCGAACTTCGAGACGATGCCCCGCGTCGAGAAAGGCCCCGTCGACGAGGAGGAGACTGACCTCGACGAGATCACGGGCGAACTGGTCGTCTCCGGACCGAACGTGATGAAAGGCTACGCGGGCCTGCCCGAAGCCAACGAGAAGGCCTTCACCGAGGAGGACGGGAAGACGTGGTTCCACACAGGCGACGTCTGTTACTGGGACGAGGACGACTTCTTCTTCGTGGTCGACCGGGAGAAACACATGATCGTCACCGGCGGCTACAACGTCTACCCGCGAGAGGTCGAGGAACTCCTCTTCGAGCACCCGGACATCGCAGACGCCGCTGTCGTGGGCATCCCGGACGACCGACGCGGTGAGATCCCCGTCGCCTACGTCGTCCCGACGCCCGACGCCGAGGCGACGCCCGAGGAGATCAAACAGTACTGTCTCGACAACCTCGCGGAGTACAAACACCCCCGCGAAGTCGAGTTCGTCGAGGAACTGCCCCGCACGACGACGGGCAAGGTCCAGAAGTTCAAGATCCGCGAAGAGGACGAGAACTGAGCAGCGGTCCGCTCTTTCGACAGCCCCGATTTACCGTAACTCGTCGACGCTGTCGCTGAGATCCGACGCGACCTGGCGCTGATTCTCGGCGGCCCGGACGACATCGTCGGTCGTCTCGGCGACGTCGTCGGCCCGGTTCTGGACCTGTTCGACGGTCGCGGCGACCTCCTCGATCCGGGCGGCCTGATCGTCGTTGGCTTCAGCGACCTCCGTGATCCCCGTGACCGCGTCGTCGACCTCTCGGGCGATTGCCTGCAGGGAGTCGAGCACCTCGTTGATCTCGGTGGCGGCGGCGTCGACGTGTTCGTGGGACTGCTCGGCCCCTTCGACCGTTCGTTCGGCGTAGGCTTCGATCTCCTCGACCCGGGCGGCGATGTCGTCGGCGTGCTGTTGGGTCTCCGTCGCCAGTGTCTTCACCTCGTCGGCGACGACCGCGAAGCCGTCGCCGCCCTTGTCCGCTCGGGCGGCCTCGATGTTCGCGTTGAGCGCGAGCATATTCGTCTGCTCGGCGATGTCGCCGATGATCTCGACGACCTCGCTGATCTCGCCCATCTTCTCGCTGAGTTGCTCGACCGTCTCGACTAACTCGCCGGTCGCCTCCCGCACTTCGGTGGTCGCCGTCCTGGCGTCTTCGCTGGCGTCGACACCCTCCTCGGTCGTCTCCTTTGCTCGCTGTGCGGCCTCGGTCACCTCGCTCGCGTTCGCGGCCACCTCTTCCATCGTCGCGGAGATGTTCTCGATCTCTCGTGCGATCTGATCGAGCGAACTGTTCTGCTCGTCGACCTTGTCGTCGATCTGGCCGGCCGCGTCCGTCAGTTGCCCGATCGACCGCCCCAGTTCGCTCGTCTCCGCGGTGACCTGCTGGATCAACTCCTCGAAGGAAGTCGCCATCGTGTTCACGTCGTCGACGAGGCCGACCAACTCCGAATCGATGTGGCCGTTGTCCTCGTACTCGACGCGCGCGCCGAGGTTGCCGTCACCGATAGCGTCGAGCGTCGCGCTCACTTCCTCGATCAGTTCGACCATCTCCCGTTCGCGTGCGACCTCCTCCGAGCGGTCCTCGATCAACTCGAAGACGGCTTTCAGTTCGCCGTCGTCGTCGAACATCGGGACGGCGACGAACTCGATGTGCGTCTCGATGCCGTCTTTGTTCTTCGAGACACTCGTATCCCGGTAGACCGGGAAATCGACCAGCGGGTTCTCCTCGTCGGTCCGCTCGACGTCCCAGTGCTCGTGGGCGTCGCGGGGGTTCTCGGCGACCTTGTCCGCGAGCGTGTTCGCCCGCGACTTGTCGGAGTACGTCGCCACCGCAATCGTCTCCCGGCAGTCCTTCCCGAGGAACTCGGAGTGGTCGTCGTCTAGCCCCATCAGCCGCCCGGTGTAGGCGATGACGCTGTGATCGGCCCCGATCAGGATACACGACGACGGGAAGGCTTTGACCACCTCGTCGACCGAGACGGCCGTTCCGTCGAAGGAGTCCAGACCGCGCTGTAGCGTCGCCATCGTGTGTTCGATGTCCGATTTCGCCCGTTCGCGGGCCTCCGCGACCGAGGCGCCGGCTTCGAGCTCGTCGAAGGCGCGGTCGACCGCTGCCTCCACCGCGAGCTCGTACGAGCGGGCGTACGTGCCGGCATCGACCCCGGCGGCGGCCTGCTCGCGAGCGGTCGCCGCGACTTCCTCCGGGCTCTCCTCGCCCCGCAGGGTGCGGGATAGCTGGCTGCGATGGTCGGACAGCAGTTCCCCGTCGACACCGTCGTCGTATCGCTCCTCGAGAGCCGACCGTGGCACCCGCTCGACGACTGCCCCGCCGTCAGGCTCCGGCTTGAGATCCCCACTCGAAGACACCGAGTCGTCTCCACCGAGGAGTCGCTGCACTAGATCGAACATTGTAATATCTGAGTGACTTTCCTCAACCAGTATTAATTCCACGACTCCGCTATCAGTAATGAGATTTGCGGCCGTTATTTGACGGCGAACTCGATGGCCGCGCCCTGGCCGTAGCCGACACACATCGTCGACAGGCCGAGACCGCCGCCCCGGCGCTGAAGTTCGTGGATCAGCGTGACGGGCAGGCGCGCGCCGGAGGCACCCAGCGGGTGGCCGATTGCGATTGCGCCGCCGTTGACGTTGAACACGTCGTCGTCGAAGCCGAGTTCGTCCTGGCAGTACAGCGTCTGGCTCGCGAAGGCCTCGTTCAGTTCCACCAGGTCGTACTCGTCGGCGTCGCGGCCGTTCTCCTCCCAGATGCCCCGCACCGCCGGCACCGGGCCGATCCCCATGATCGTCGGATCGACGCCCGCGACGTTGTGGCCCTCGACGGTCGCCATGATCTCCAGTCCCTCGCGCTCGGCGAACTCCCGGGAGGTGAGCAGCAGACCCGCGGCGCCGTCGGAGATCTGCGAGGCGTTCGCGGCGGTCACCGTCCCGTCCTCCTCGAAGGCGGGCGGGAGGTCGCTGATCCCCTCCGCGGTCGTCCCCGGACGCAAGCCTTCGTCCTCCTCGACGACGCCGTCGTCGGTCTCGATCGGGACGATTTCCTCGTCGAACTTGCCCTCCTCGGTCGCCGCGCAGGCGCGCTGCTGGCTCCGTGCGCCGTACTCGTCCTGGCGCTCTCTGGAGATGTCGAACTTCTGGGCGACCTTCTCGGCGGTCTGGCCCATCGCCAGTCCGTCCACGTCGTATCGCTCTGCGATGCCGTCGTACGATCCGATCCCCTTTCGGCGCTCGTTGCGGGACATGTTCTCGACGCCGCCGGCGACGATCACGTCACGCGTGCCCGCACGGATCTGGTCGGCACCGCTGATGATCGCCTCGGCGGAGGAGGCACAGAGGCGGTCGATCGTCGTCCCCGGGACCGACTCTTCGAGGGCGAGCAGCGCGATCACGCGGGCGATGTTGTTGCTCTGCTCGTTGACCTGCTTCGCACAGCCCCACCGCACGTCGTCGACCGTCTCCGGGTCGATTCCCGTCTCCTGGATCAACTCCTCGACGACCGGCACCGATAGCTCCTCGCTGCCGGTCTCGGCGAAGACGCCGCCCTGCTTTCCCTGCGGTGTTCTGGCTGCGCTAACGACGACTGGCTGTCGCTCACTCATACCCGCCGATACATCCGCGCCCGGGTTAACCGTCCCGGTTTTTCATGCCTGGCCGCCAGTTAGGGGACTTCGCCCTCGACGCCCTCGACGTAGCTGTTCATCTCCTGGAAGAGGAACTCGTCGCTCTCGCCCTCGAACTTCGAGCCTGCCCACACGTCGAGCGAGCCGTCGACAATCTCCTCTCTGGTCGACCCGACTTCGTCTCTGACTTCCTGCGGGACCTCCGGTCCCCAGTCGTCGATGTCACAGACGCCGGACTCGATGCCCTTCCAGTAGGCGTCGGCCTCCCACTCGCCGTTTCGCACGTCTTCCAGGGTCGGGCCGTAGAACGCCTCCCAGTGCCAGATCGGGGAGGTGAGGTAGTTGTCTCCGGCCTGCTCCTGCATGGGGGCGTCGTAGCCCGTCGCCCAGATGCCGGCGTCGGCCGCCTCCGTCAGCGCCGCCGCCGAGTCCTGGTGTTGGGCCATCACGTCGACGTTCTCGTCCAGCAGCGCGCTCGCGGCCTCGCTCTCGGCCGGCGGGTCGAACCAACTGTTGGTCCACCGGACCTTGGTCGTCACCGAGTCGTTGACCGAGGCGGCCCCGAGCGTGTAGGCGTTGATTCCCCGGATGACCTCCGGGATGGGGTACGCCGCGACGTATCCCAGTTGGTTCGTCTCCGTCAGCATCCCCGCCGCCTGGCCGGCCAGATACCGCGCCTGGTAGATCCGGCCCATGTACCGACCCATGTTTTCGAGCGTCAGGTAGCCGGTGTTGTGCTCGAAGTACACCTCGGGGTACTCCTTTGCGACGGTCTCCATCGGGTCCTGATAGCCGAAGGTACAGCCGAAGATGATATCGGCACCGCTGTCGGCGTACTGCCGGAACACCTGCTGGGACTCCTCCGGCGCCACCGCTTCCGTGAACTCCGTGCTCAGCCAATCGTACTCCTCCTCGACGGCCTTTCGGCCCTCGTTGTGTGCCCACGACCAGCCCTGGTCGCCGACCTCGGAGTTGTAGACCCACGCCGCGCTGACCTCGGCGTCGCTCGACCCGATGCTCTCGCTGCAGCCCGCTACGGCCAGCGGAGTTGCCGCCCCGATACCCTTGAGTACGCTCCGTCTGGAGATGTGTTCCGTCATGGTTTCCGAGTGTTCTGATACGTTCGGCAGTGTTTCACGAATCGTTGCCGATCTATTCGATACTTCTGCCAACTGCTTATAAATCTGCGCATACGCGGGAACATCGACGAACGTTCTTGCAGGAGACCCGTCTCGCCCGAGCGGCGCCACTGGGAGGGCGCGCGCTCTGTCGAACCGGAGCCAGAACCGCCGTCGACAGCAGTGGAAAAGGTTTTACTCGGTGATTATTGATACTACGCTGTGAGAAGGCACAATGGCTGAGCCTGTCTTTTTGGAGATGGCCGGTATCCGGAAAGAGTTCCCCGGCGTGGTCGCGAACGACCGCGTCGACCTCCGAGTCGAACGCGGCGAGATTCACGGCTTGCTCGGCGAGAACGGGGCGGGCAAGAGCACGCTGATGAAGATTCTCTACGGGTTGTACACCCCCGACGAGGGCGAGATCTATCTCGACGGCGACCGTCTCGATCTGGACTCCCCACAGGACGCGATCGACGCCGGCATCGGTATGGTCCACCAGCACTTTCAGTTGATTCCCCGGTTGACCGTGGCCGAAAACGTCGTCCTCGGTGAGCGAGAACCGGCGACGCCGTTCCGGCCCGACGCGGAGAGTCCGATCCCCGAGGCCGTTCGCTCGAACAGGGTCGTGCAATCTGTCGCCGAACGGTTTTCGCTCGGTCTCGACGCCCCGACACGACGGATTCAGCGACTCGCGGACCGGTACGGCTTCGACCTCGACGCCGGCGCGAAGATCTCGGAGCTAGACGTGGGCCAGCGCCAGCGCGTCGAGATTCTCAAGGCGCTCTATCGCGATGTCGACCTCCTCATTCTCGACGAACCGACCGCCGTGCTGACCCCGACCGAGGCCGAACGGCTGTTCGACTCGCTGGACCGACTCACCGACGAGGGACTCTCGATTATCTTCATCACGCACAAACTCGACGAGGTCGAGTCGATCGTCGACCGTGTGACGATTCTCCGAGAGGGGAAAAACGCCGGGACAGCCGTCGTCTCCGAGGTGACCCAGGCGGATCTCGCGGAGATGATGGTCGGGCGGGAGGTGCTGTTTCAGATCGAGAAGGAAGGCGTCGACCTCGGCGAACCGGTTCTTCAGCTCCAGAACGTCCACGCGGACGACGACCGGGGCATCGAGGCGTTGTCCGGCGTCGACCTCACCGTTCGGGCCGGCGAAGTGGTCGGCATCGCCGGCGTCAGCGGCAACGGCCAGAACGAACTCGCGGAGGTCGCGGCCGGCATCCGGCAGCCGACGACCGGGAGCGTCCGCGTCGACGGGACGGATCTCACCGGGGCCGCCCCCCGCCAGTTCGTCGACAGCGGCGTCTCCTTCGTCCCCGAGGATCGCCTCGAGTACGGCTGTGCGGCGGACCTGTCGGTCATGCACAACGCGACGCTGAAGGAGTTCAGAGACCAGCGGTTCGACGGTCCTCTCGGCCTCGATTACGACGAACTCGAAGCCTACGCGGAGACGCTCGTCGAGGAGTTCGACGTGCGCGGCGTCGAGGACGTGACGGAGACAAAGGCCGGTGATCTCTCCGGCGGGAACCTCCAGAAACTGATTCTCGCCCGCGAACTCGACCGGAACCCGGCTCTGCTCGTCGCAAACCAGCCGACCCGCGGTGTCGATGTCGGCGCGATCGAGTTCATCCGGGAAGCGCTGCTCGATCAGCGCATGAACGGCACGGGAATCGTTCTGTTCTCCGAGGATCTCGACGAGATCACGGATCTGAGCGACCGCATTCTCGTCATCTACGAAGGGGAGTTCGTCTACGAGACGACCCCCGAGGAGGCCGACCGCGACCGTATCGGACTCGAAATGACCGGCGGCGGTCGGGCCGGGGGCGACCAGCGGCCGTCGGACCGACACGCGGATGTCACGGCCGCCGCGTCGGAGGGTGAGCGGTGATGAACGTCGAAGTCGACCTGACTGCCCGCGAGAGCACGCCGCGCTGGCTCGCGTACGGCGCTCCGGTGTTCACGGTTCTCGCGGCGCTGGCGGTGAGTGCGCTCGTTTTGCTCGTCGTCGATGTCAGTCCCGTCGACGCGTACTCGATGATGTTCTACCAGACGATCACGACCCAGATCGGGGCGGCACAGACGCTGATCACGACTGTCCCGCTCGTCCTCGCCGGCCTCGCGGTCTACCTGCCGCTGAAGGCCGGCCTGTTCAACATCGGCGCCGAGGGCCAACTGGTCATCGGGGCGCTGGCCGGAACGTGGGTCGGGCTGAACGTCTCCCTGCCGGGCTACGCGCTCGTTCCGCTCATGTTCGTCGTTGCGGGGCTCGCAGGCGGTTTCCTGGCGGCGATTCCGGCCTGGCTCCGCGCGAGATACGACGTCAACGAGATCATCACGTCGCTACTGCTCTCGTTCGTGGCGCTCGAAATTCTCAGCTACGTCGTCCGGGGACCGATGCGGGGCAGTTCCGGAAACTTCCCACAGACGGCTCAACTCCCCGCGGCCGCGAGGATTCCGGAGCTGTTCATGCGCGTCCACGTGGGACTGTTCGTCGCGTTGCTCGTCGTCGCGGCGGTCTCGCTGTTGATGCGCCGATCCCGGCTCGGCTTCGAGATCACGTTCATGGGATCGAACGACGCGGCCGCGGTCCAGGCCGGCATGAGCCGGATCAAGGTGTATCTGCTCGTGTTCGTCCTCGGCGGTGCCTTCGCCGGGATGGGCGGGATCAGCGAGATTGCCGGCGTCCAGGGGCGACTCCGGGCCGGCTTCGAGCCGGGCTACGGATTCACCGCGATTCCGATCGCGCTTCTGGGTCGTAACAGCGCGGTTCAGGTGTTGCTCGCGAGCCTGTTTTTCGCCCTGCTGTTCACCGGCGGGACGAACATGGAGATTTTCCTCGGCATCCCGGCGGCGCTGGTCGAGGTGATCCAGGCGCTGATTATCCTCTTTCTGATCACCGGAGAGTTCTTCAAACGCTACCGCATCGACGTCTCCGTCGAGCGGGGCTCAGTCACGCCCGACACGGCGGGAGGTGACGCCTGATGGCCGGCTTTCTCGCCGGACTGCTCGATGCCACGGTGGCCGCTGCGACGGTGTTCATCCTCGCCGGTCTCGGCGAACTGATCAGCGAGCGCGCCGGCGTCCTCAACCTCGGTGTCGAGGGGATGATGCTCGGCGGCGCGCTCGGCGGGTTCGCCGTCACCGTCGTGACCAACAGCCCATGGATCGGCCTGGCCGCGGGGGTGCTCGTCGGGATGGCGCTCGCGCTGATTCACGCCTTCCTCTGCATCACGCTGAAGGCGAACCAGGTTATCAGCGGTGTCATGCTGACGCTTCTGGGCACCGGGCTCACGACCTTCTACGGCTCGGACTGGGTCGGAGAGCGGATCGACGGCTTCGCCGAGGTACCCGTTCCGCTCGTCGGGCAGTACCTCGTCGAGATCCCCGTCCTCGGCGAGGCACTGTTTCGGAACACCCCGACTGACTACCTGGCGCTGGCGCTCGTCCCCCTCACCTGGTATCTCCTCAACCGGACGAACCTCGGGCTGGAGCTGATCTCCGTCGGCGAGGATCCCGAGATGGCGGACACGATGGGCGTTTCGGTGTTCAAACTCCGGTATCTGGCCGTGGTCTTCGGCGGCGGGTTCGCGGGCGCTGCCGGCGCTCACCTCTCGCTCGCGCTCGTCGGCAACTGGTCGAACGGGATGACTGCCGGGCAGGGCTGGATTGCCGTCGCGTTAGTCATCTTCGCGCAGTGGAGAGCCACCCGAATCCTCCTCGGCGCGTACCTGTTCGGGATGCTCAGCGCCCTCGAACTCCGCTCGCAGGGGTTGTCGGTCTCACTCGGCCCGGACGCCCCGCTCGCCGGCGTGCTCAATCCGATCATCGAGTTTCTGCTGAACACCCAGATCATGTCGACGTACCCGTATCTGGCGACGATCCTGGTGCTCTCGTACGCTGTGATCCGGAGCAACAGCGACCGGTTGGCCGTTCCCTCCGCACTGCTCGAACCCTACAGCCGGGAGACGGACTGAGCGCCGTTACTCCGACTCGTCCGCGACGGACCGATGGATCGTCACCTCGCCGTCGCTGACGCTGATGTCGACGAGACTGGTCGCCTCGTACTCGATGTCCTCGAAGGCTGACTCGCCGCCGACTTTCCGCATCACGACGACGATATCGACGATCTCGCAGCCGATTTCGTCGAGAGTTTCACAGATTGCCGCCAGCGTCCCGCCCGTCGAGAGGATGTCGTCGAGGATCACGATCCGGTCGTCCTCGTCCACGTCGTTGACGTACATCTCGGAGTCGGAGTAGCCCGTCTCCTTGAACAGTCGACGCTCGCCCTCGAGGCCGTAGGGTCGCTTGCGGATCACGACGAGGGGAACGTCAGTCTGCAGTGAGACGGCGGCCCCGAGGTGGATCCCCATCGCTTCGGGGACGACAATCTTGTCGACGCCGGTATCGATCCGGCGGATCATCTCGACGACGACCTCGCGCAACAGCGCCGGATCGAGCATCGGCACGCCGTTGGTGATCGGGTGGACGAGATACTCGTAACCGTCCTTGTCGATAATCGGGGCCGTGTGCAACGAGTCGAGCAGTCGGTCCATATCCCGCGTACTCGCCAGCGGGGTGAAAATCGTTTCTGTTGGCAGACTCCCGTTATCAACAGATTTATTCGGCCCGTTCAAGAAATACGCTCGGAATGAAACTCAGTGGAACCGTCATCGTAGACGCATCCACGGTCATCGAAGACGGGAGCGTGGTCGTCGACGACGACCGAATCGCGGCGGTCGGCGACCGGGCAGAGATCGCCGACCGGTATCCGGACCACCGGGAGGTGACCGCCGACATCGTCGCTCCGGGGATGGTCGGCGGCCACATCCACTCCGTGCAGAGCCTCGGGCGGGGGATTTCGGACGACCGGGAACTGCTCGATTGGCTGTTCGATTACATCCTGCCGATGGAGGCGACGCTCACCGCCGACGAGATGGCAGTCGCGGCCAAACTCGGCTATCTCGAACTGATCGAGAGCGGAACCACGACGGTCATCGATCACCTCTCGGTCGCTCACGCTGACCGCGCCTTCGAGGCCGCCGGCGAGATGGGGATTCGCGGTCTCCTCGGGAAGGTGTTGATGGATCGACGCTCGCCGGAGGGACTGCTCGAAGACACCGAGGAGGCCCTCGCGGAGTCGGAGCGACTGATCCGCGAGTACCACGGCAGTTTCGACGACCGTATCCGCTACGCCGTGACCCCGCGGTTCGCCGTCTCCTGTACCGAGGACTGTCTCCGCGGCTGTCGAGATCTCGCGGACGAGTACGACGGCGTCCGGATCCACACGCACGCCAGCGAGAACCGAAGCGAGATCGAAACCGTCGAGGCGGATACCGGGATGCGAAATATCCGCTGGTTGGACGAGGTCGGACTGACCGGCGAGGATGTCGTCCTCGCTCACTGCGTCTGGACCGACGAGGACGAACGGGAGCTCCTCGCGGAGACAGGGACACACGTCACCCACTGCCCGTCCTCGAACATGAAACTCGCCAGCGGCGTCGCTCCGGTCGTCGACTACCTCGACCGGGGGATCAACGTCGCCCTGGGCAACGACGGACCGCCCTGTAACAACACGCTCGACCCGTTCACGGAGATGAAACAGGCGAGCACGCTCCAGAAAGTCGACCAACTCGATCCGACCGCGACCCCCGCGGAGGCCGTCTTCGAGATGGCGACGGTCAACGGCGCCCGCGCGGCCGGTTTCGACCGCCTCGGCAAACTCAAGGAGGGCTGGCGCGCCGATATCGTGGGCCTCTCGACGGAGACGACCCGGGCGACGCCGCTTTACGATCCGCTCTCCCATCTCGTCTTCGCGGCCCGCAGCGACGACGTGACGTTCACGATGGTCGACGGCAACGTGCTCGTCGAGGACGGCGAGGTCACCGTCGCAGACGCGGAGTCGATCCGGAGCCAGGCCAGAGAGATCGCCGCGTCGCTGGATCTCGACGAGGCCCGGAAGAACGCACGGGAACTGAAGCCCTGAGGACCAGTCCGTCGCTCCGCAGACGGCCGCCGCAGGTGCCTCCCCGCCGTTCGATCTTCCGACGATCTCTCCCTGTGGCCCCACGATTTCCTACCTCCCGATAATCCCCGCGGCGTTGATTAGTCGCCCTCCCCTCGTCTCAGGTATGGCAACTGATACGTACACCGTGTTACTCCCGGTCGACAGAGAGATGAACCGGGCCGAACGCGCCGCCGAGGCCGTGGCCGACCTGCCGGGCGACCCCGCCGAGGTGACCGCCGTCGTCCTCCACGTGATCGAACCGTTCGAGGGCACCGACGAGGGTGGGATGGTCAGGACTGAGGACCTCTACGAGAGCGGTGAGTTCCCCGACAGCGTCGTGGCCGCGACCGACGCCCTCGAAGACGCCGGTGTCACCGTCGAACGCCGGCAGATCGAGGGTGATCCCGCCGAAACGATCCTGTCGGTCGCCCGCGACCTCGACGCCGACAACATCGTCATGAGCGGGCGGCCGCGTAGCCCGGCCGGGAAAGTGCTGTTCGGCAGTACGATCCAGTCTGTCCTTCTCAACGCCGAGCGACCGGTCACGACCGTGCTCGTCGAGTAGCACATGCCCTCGACGCCCGGCCTCCGTGAGTCACGCCCTGTCCGCATTCTATATTGCGACATGTGGTTTATGGAGCGTGCGTCGAACGACCACCCTTAGTCGGTCGGCGTCCCGAAAAGTAGCAGGAAACGGTTCAGTCGTCGTCCGCAGCGGCCGCCGTCGTCGTCTCGCCGTCGAGTTCGTCCAGCGACTTGGGGAACTCCCGCAGTTCCATGTGCAGCGAGATGCCGGCTTTCGCGCCCTTGCCCATCGCAATCGGGATCTGGTTGTTGCCGGGCGTGATGTCTCCGACCGCGTAGACGCCCTCGACGCTGGTCTTGCCGTCCTCGTCGACCGCGACCGTTCCGTCGTCGTTGAGTTCACAGCCCAACTCCTCGGCGAGACCGTTGTTGTAATCCGAGCCGTACATCGCGAATCCGCCCTTGTACTCCCGGACGGTTCCGTCCTCGAACTCGAAGCCGCCGAGCCAGCCGTCGTCCTCCTTGAACATGCTCTCGATTTCGGTCTCGATCACGTCGACCGGGTGGGCTTCGACTAAGGCGTCGGTCTCGTCGCTCCACTGCGGCTGTTCGCCGCGGAGCAGCAGGTCCACGTCGTCGGTGAAGTTCAGCATGATCATCGCGACGTGAGCGGCGCCCTCGTCGTGGCCCATCACGTACACCGACTCGTCGCGGAACATGTACGCATCACAGTGCAGACAGTAGTGCAGCCCTCGCCCCGTCCGCGGGAGCGGCGGGTCCGCACGCTCGTCGCTGAAGCCCGTCGAGAGGACGACCGCCTGGGTCCGGAACTGCTCACCGCCCGCCGTCTCGACGACGAACCGGGTGTTCGGGTCGTCGCTGGGCTGGATATCGGTGACGAAATCCTGGTAGAGGTCAGTTCCGTAGTACTCGAGTTGGTCTTTGGCGGTCTGGAGGAATTCGTTGCCCGAGGTCTCCTCCGGCACTCCGATCACGTTGTGCGTGTCGACCATCATCGCCGCGCGACCACCGCCGCGGTCGATTAGGGCGGTGTCGTGGTTCAGTCGTGTCGTGTACAGCGCCGTCGTCAGTCCGCCGGGGCCGCCCCCGACGACGACGACTTCGTACTCGGCCGGTGCGTCTTGCTCGTCTGCCGTCTCCGAACTCATTGGCTACTACTGCATTAGGGCTCAGGCCTTATGACTCCTGCAACTGCTGTGCACGAGCAGTGCACGTACGTCCCCCCTACCTGCCGGTTTGGTATCGTCGAATGCGGTTTATTCGGCGGGTCGTGAACACTCACTCGCGGGGTACTGTACCGCTAGTCTAAGAACTCATCGATCCGTGCGAACTCGTCGCTGACGACTGCCTCGACGACACCGTCGATGTCCGCTTCGCCCACCTGAGTCGGGTATTTCCGCTGGAAGTAGCCGAGGGTGTTCTCGACGTCGCGCCGCAGTAGCTCCCGGGCGTTCTCGTGGTCGGTCGGGACGGCCTGGGGCCAGTCGAAGACCGTTACGCCGTCTTCGGCGATGAAGATATTGTACTCGCTCATGTCGGCGTGGACGTAGCCCTCGCGGTAGGCGGCGGTCATCTCCTCGAAAATGAGGTCGATCACCGGCACCACCTGTTCGTCCTCCAACTTCGACCGGGCGAGTTCGACGCCGTCGATGCGCTCCATGATGATCGCGTGGCGGCTGTGATCGATGGGCTGTGGCACCGAGACGGTGGGGTACAGCGCCTCCAGGGTCTCGTACTCCCGCTCGGCGGCCTTCCGGGCGGTGTACATCCAGGAAACGTGCTCGTGGTCGGCCGTGTACTCCCGTTCCTTGTTGACCTCGCGGAACTCGGTGTATCCCTCGCGGTGGAACTTCAACGCCAGCGGCTTGTACGAGCGCACCTCGTACACGTCGCTCTCCTTGCCGACGCCGAGCGGTGCGCCGACGCCCTCGATCGTCTCGCGTTCGGCGAAGGTATGCAACGCGAGCGCGTCGTAGCCCTCGAAGGTGAGCCGAAAGCCCTCGTACTGGATCGTCTTTCGCTCGATCAGATCCCGGCGTTCACACCGATCTAGTCGGTAATCGACCTCCTCGTCGGTGAGGCGGGCGTACTCCGGAAGCTTGGGGCGGGCGACCCACTCGGAGAAGCGCATCCCCTGTTCGAGACCCGAGAGCAGATAGAAATCCTCGTCTTCGAGGTCCGCCATCTCGCTTGCCACGTTTTCGACCATTATCGGGCCGTAGTCGCCGGATTCCTAAAAGGCCAGCGCGTCCGAACGTCGAGGCCGGTAAATCCTATGTTGATATATCGAATACGTCTAGCTCTATCCTGTCGGCTACACGGACATAGCCGTGCAGGCGGGTCTTTATTGTCTGCCGCGGTCAGTAGCCGAGGTATGGAACCGCAACGACTGGCCGGGCTGGCGCTGGTCGTCGCTGGCGTCTCCGGATACGTGGTCGGCGTCTACGTCAGCTATCCGGGCCGCTCGTTCTCGATTACCGCCGTCATGCTCGGTGTCGCGCTCGCTGCGACGGCCTCCTCACCGACGGAGGGGCCGACATGAGCTTCAGCGCCGTCGTCTACACCGCCGAGGGGGCCGACCGCTACGACGACGTTCGGGCCGCAATCGACGCTCCGGGAGAGACCTGGATTCACGCCGAAGACGTCGACCCCAGCGACCTGGACCGGTTCGGTGAGCGCTTCGGTGTCCACCAGCTCGCGGTCGAGGACGTGTTCGACGGGCAGACCCGGCCGAAGTCCGAGCCCTACGAGACCCACACCTTCGTGTTGATGAAAACCGCGGAGCTAACCCAGCAGTCCGGCGTCGCGTTCACCAAGGAGGTCCGTGCCAATCCCGTCGGGCTGTTCATCGGTGACGACTGGCTGCTCACGCTGTCGACGTCCGAACTCGACACCTTCGACCCGACCGCGGAGCAGTGGACCCGGCGATCCGACCGGATCGCCGAGCGCGGCACCGACTTCCTGGCGTACCAGCTCATCGACGCCATCGTCGACGACTACTTCGCCGTTCTCGACGAGATCGAGGACGACATCGAGGCGGTCGAGGATCGGGTGCTCGCCGATCCGGACCCGACAATCCTCGAATCGCTGAACGAGATTCGTCGGGACCTGCTGGCCTTCCGGAAGATCGCCTGGCCGGCCCGCGATGCGGTCTCTGCGCTCTCGCGCGGCGACATTCCGCACGTCGCCGATCAAAACGAGAAGTACTTCCGGGACGTGTACGATCACCTCGTCCAGGTCGTCGACCTGATCGAAACGTACCGCGACCTCTCCAGTGGCTCCCGCGATATCTATCTCGACGCGGTCTCACAGTCGACGAACGAGGTGATGAAGACGCTGACTGTCGTCGCGACGATCTTCATTCCGTTGACCTTCGTCGCCGGAGTCTACGGGATGAACTTCGACGGGACGCCGTTTTCGATGCCCGAACTCACCTGGACGTTCGGCTACCCGGCGGTCATGATCGGAATGGGACTGCTCGCGGGCACGATGCTCGTCCACTTCCGCCGACAGGGATGGCTCTGAACGGCACGCAGTGAGCGTCCGCCGACCGGCGGACACGGAGCGCGGTCGCCGCTGCTCGGAGAACAGTCGGTGTCGGCTACGGCTACGCGAACGCGATCGGGGTTCCGGCCGTGTCGTCGTCTTCCTCGACCTTTTCGAGTGCGTTCTCGAAGTCTTCGCGGCGGATCTCCGTCCGTTCGTCCCGGATCGCGAACATCCCGGCCTCGGTCGCCAGCGACGCGAGCTCCGCACCGGAGAAGCCTTCGGTTTCGGAGGCCAGTTCCGCGAGATCCACGTCGTCCGCGAGGTTCATCCCCTCGGTGTGGATCTCGAGAATCCGCTCGCGGCCGTCCCAGTTCGGCTTGGGCACCTCGATGAGGCGGTCGAACCGGCCGGGGCGGAGAATCGCGCGGTCGAGCATGTCGAAGCGGTTGGTCGCCGCGATGATACGGATCTCGCCGCGGTCGTCGAAGCCGTCCATCTCCGAGAGCAGTTGCATCATCGTTCGCTGGACCTCGGCGTCACCGGAGGTCTTCGACTCGGTTCGTTTCGAGGCGATGGCGTCGATCTCGTCGATGAAGATGACCGCGGGTTCGTTCTCGCTGGCCAACTCGAACAGATCCCGCACGAGTCGGGCACCCTCACCGATGAACTTCTGGACCAGTTCCGAGCCGGCCATCTTGATGAAGGTGGCGTCGGTCTCGTTGGCGACGGCCTTGGCGAGCATCGTCTTCCCGGTGCCCGGCGGGCCGTGCAACAGCACGCCCGACGGCGGTTCGATACCGACCGTCCGGAACTGTTCGGCGTTGATCAGCGGCTGTTCGACGGCTTCGCGGACCTCCTGAATCTGCTCGTCGAGCCCACCGATGTCGTCGTAGGTCACGTCGGGACTCCCGTCGACCTGCATCGCCTGCGCACGGGCGTCGGTCTCGGGTTCGAGCACCGACTGCACGGCGAAGGAGTCGTTGATCGCCACTCGGTCGCCCGCTTCGAGTTCCTCTCGGATCCCCGGAGAGACCTCTGTCAACACCTCTTGGTTGTTGCCGTGCTGTTTGACGACGACGCCGTCGTCGAGCAACTCCTCGGCGGTCGCGATGTACAGTGAGGAGGACTTCAGCGTGTCGTTCTCCCGTTCGAGTCGGTCGACTTTCTCCGTCAGATTCTCCCGACGTGTCTTCGCCCGTTCGAGTTGGGTGTCGAGCTGTTCGTGTACTTCCAGTACGTCTTCGAGGTGGCTCCGGAGCGCTTCGAGCCGTTCGTCCGGCGACATATCCGGGTCGAGATCCAGGCGCGGGCGCTCAGGAAGTGACGGACTGCGAGACATTTGGATACCTGACCTTAGAAGCCGGTAAATATAGGTTCTTCGGCACCGGGAAGATCGGCCACCCGCGCCCCACCGGGATTTTTGTCACTCGTCGACAATATGAGGGTATGCACGTCCTTCGCGGTCGGGCAGACACGCCCGAGCGCGACCGCGCGCGCTCGCGAGAACTGCTCGATCTGGCGACGGAGCGAGACAGCCCACACCTCCGGGTCTGGCAGCCACCCCGACACGTCGCCTTCGGCCGCCGGGATCGCTCACGGCCCGGCTACGACCGTGCCCGAAACCGGCTCCGAGACCGGAACATCCCGGTGATCGAGCGTAGCACCGGCGGTCACGCCGTCCTGTTCACCGGAAACACGGTTTCGGTCGTGCTTGCGACGCCCATCGAGGAGGCACGCTCGGGTATCACCGACCGTTACGAGCGAGCCACCGACCGACTTCGAGAGGCGTTGTGCGATCTCGGAGTCGACGCGGAACCGGGCGAACCCGACGGGGCATTCTGTCCGGGGACGCACTCGCTGTCGGCCGAGGGCAAGATCGTCGGACTCGCACAACGGATCCGCCAAGACGTGGCCGTCGTCGCCGGCATCGTCGTCCTCGAGGATCACGAGGAAATCGCGGAGGTTCTCGGCCCGGTCTACGACGACCTGGAGATACCGTTTGCCGCCGACGCGACGGGCAGTATCGCCCGCGCTGGCGGCGTGACCGATGCCGAGGCGGTTACGACGGCGATAGAAACGGCGTTCACCGACGGCGACGCGACAGTCGAGCGGGTCTGACGGCGGTCGCTTCGACAGTCCGGGAGACTTAGGAGGTCGCGCGCGTACACGACTGGTATGCTCATCGAAGACGCGACCCTCGCCGATGGCCGGCGGCGCGATGTCCGGGTCAGCGGCGAGCGAATCGATACCGTTGCGGCGGCGGGGAGCCTCGATGCGGGGGCGGACGAACGGGTGCTCGGTGCCACGGGGAAGCGACTACTGCCCGGAATGATCGACACACACGTCCACTTCCGACAGCCGGGTTTTGGACACAAGGAGACGTGGACGACCGGGAGCAAAAGCGCCGCTGCCGGCGGCGTCACGACCGTCGTCGATCAGCCGAACACCAATCCGCCGACGGTGACCGGGGCGGCGTACGACGAAAAGGTCGACTACGCCGCGGAATCGCTGGTCGATTACGGGATCAACGGCGGCGTCACCCCCGACTGGAATCCGGCGGAACTGTTCGAGCGGCCCCTGTTCGCGCTCGGCGAGGTGTTTCTCGCTGACTCGACCGGTGACATGGGTATCGACGGCCAACTGTTCGCGGAGGCCCTCGACCGCGCGACTGAGTCCGACACGACCGTGACGGTCCACGCCGAGGACGCGACGCTGTTCAACGAGAGCGCACGGGACCGGACGGACGCCGACGCCTGGAGTGCCTACCGGACTGCACGGGCGGAGGAGGAGGCCGTTCGACGGGCCTGCTCGCTCGCTACCGACCGAGACGCTCGCATCCACATCGCACACACCAGCACCCCGGAGGGCATCGATATCGCCGCGGAGGCGGGAATGACCTGCGAGGTCACTCCACATCATCTCTTTCTCTCACGCAACGATCTGGACGAACTCGGAACCCACGGCCGCATGAATCCGCCGTTGCGCCGCGAACGCCGCCGCCAGCGCGTCTACGAGCGTGTTGCAGACGGGACAGTCGATATGATCGCGACCGATCACGCGCCGCACACGGCCGCCGAGAAGGACACCGATATCTGGTCGGCACCCAGCGGCGTCCCGGGCGTCGAGACGGTGCTCCCGCTGCTTCTGGTCGAGGCTGCCGAGGGCCGTCTTAGCTTCGGGCGGGTGCGGGATCTGACGGCGGCTACCCCGGCGGACGTGTTCGACCTGCCGGATCGCGGGGCCGTCGAAGAGGGGAATTACGCCGATCTGGTGCTGGTCGATCCCGACGAGACCGAGCAGATCCGCGCCGGGGACCTCCACACCAACTGCGACTGGACGCCGTTCGAGGGGTGGGACGCTATCTTCCCCGAATGGACGATGCTCCGCGGCCAGA
The DNA here is from genome assembly GCF_009831575.1 of Halovenus carboxidivorans. Taxonomy (GTDB): domain Archaea; phylum Halobacteriota; class Halobacteria; order Halobacteriales; family Haloarculaceae; genus Halovenus; species Halovenus carboxidivorans. The sequence goes on from NZ_WUUT01000003.1 coordinate 414,419, forward strand.
TGGCCTACGAGCGAGCGTCTGACTCGTTCGGCCCCGCTCGCGGCGAGAACGTCCGCTCTCTGGCCTGAGTTCACGCACTCTCGGCGGCTTCGAGAAACTCCGCCAGCGTCTCCGACAACTCGGTCGGTTGGTCGTACTCTGTCACCTCGATATCGTCGCAGCCGCGGATCATCGCCGAGAGGTCGTGTTCGGCCTCGGGTCGGTAGAGGCAGTGGATCGGCGTCCCGAGTTCGACCGCCCGACCGAGTTCGTAGCCGACGCCGAGGCTCGGGGTCGATACCTCCGCGACGACCGCATCCGCCTGTCGGAGCCACGCCAAGTCCTGCTCGTGGATGTCGTGGTCGGTCATCCCGGCCTGTGTCTCTTCCTCCTGTACGGTCTCCGTGCCGACATGTTCGGTCAGCACGGTCCCGTACTCGTTCAGCAGTTCGATCAACTCGGCATATAGCTCCACGTCGGACTGTCCCCCGCGGATGGATCCGGCGAAGTAGATGTCCATGCCGGAACCTGTGGCGGACGCAGAAAAACGGTTCTGAAAGCCGGACGCTCCGGCGGCGGAGTTATACCGCTCCGGGGCTACGTACTGGTGATGACTCACCCTTCGCTGGATCAGATCGTGCGGGACCTCCGCAGCCGCGGGTTCACTGTCGACGGTGACGAACGGTCGATCGTCGCCCGCGACGGCCCGACTACGCTTGCCGGTGTCGACGCTCCGCTCGAAGCCGTTCGCCTGTCCAGAAACGATCCGCTGGCCGTTATTTCAGCGGTTGCGACGACCGCCCACGAGGGTCGCGTCCCAGTTCTGGTCGTCGACGAACACGACCGTGATGGCGTTCGTGAACTGCTGTCCTCGCCGTTTGCCATCGCCGGCCGCACCGACGGTCTGCGGCAGTTCTACACCGTCGAGGATCGGATTCAACTGACCGACGATACCTTCGCCTGCGTCGACACCGATGGAGCGTTCTCGTGGGCGGAGGTGGCCGACAGTGCGAGTCCCGAGTCACCACAACTTCACCTCCGTGTCGGGGGGCAGACGGTTGCGGTCCTCGATTCCGTCGAGGGATTAGCCTGTCCCGGCCCGTCGCCCGCCGCGTTCCGGCACCGCTACGCCCGCGGAGAGGACGGACGATTCCGCGTCTACGAGGGTGAGAGCGCAGTCGGTAGCTACTCCGGGGTCACGGATATGCGCACCCACGGTGTCCGGCCCGTCCCGCTTCCGCTCGTTCCGGAACACCACGTTCGCACCAACGGCCACCTCGCCCGTGCTGTCCTGCTCGCAGTCCCAGACGCCGACGGCGTCCGGTACGAACCCGCGCGGACGTAGCCGAATCGGTCCCGCCTGATCCGCGGAGATCAGTCTTCCTCACCGGACGATACCGTCACAGCGGCACTGTCTCGTCGCGTCCTGATGCGTAGCGTAGCCACGGCCAGCGACCGGAGGAAAGACACTCCCGGCCTGGTCTCCATACACACATTCAGCACGCGCCAGTCGTGTATATAATATTATTATTTCATATCAGGGTACAATCAAAATAATACAAAAATACTAATACACCTCCTCAGAATAATCCCATCGGGTGACTCATATGTCACAGAATGATGACAACACGCGGACAGGAAGACAGGGTCAGAACGCGAACCAGCGAAGTCGACAGGGACCGCGACAGCAGCAACAGCAGGGGCAGCGACAGCGGCGACAGTCCCAGCCCCCGACCGCGGACGCACAGCCCCAGCAGCCACAGTCCGCTTCGGTGCCGCTGCTCGACGGCGAGTCAATCCTGATCGACGCTCGCCCGGCGTGGTCGGCGTACGCGTACTACTTCGTGCTCGCCGCGGTCCTGTTTCTCGGCGGCCTCGCTGCCGGCAACCAGGCGACAGTCCTCGGCATCATCGCGGCGCTGGCCATCGTCGGGTACGTCTGGTACAAGCGGCGGGGAATTAGATACGTCGTGACCGACCGGCGGATGATGGTCGTCACGGGCCACTCCTCGAAGATGACCAACGAGGCGTGGATGGTCGACATCAAGAACCTCAAAACCGGGGCGTCGTTCCTCGAACGGGTGCTCGGCCACGGTCACATCAGCGTCGATTCGGACATCACCTCCGCCGGGTTCGGGCGGTTCAGTGGGATGACCTTCGGCGGCATCGACAACCACGAGCAGATCGCTCAGATCATCCGCGAACGACAGAACAGCGCGAAGATGGACTGACGACGGGGCCGACAGCACCACTGGCGGTTCGTAGCTTCTCGTCGAACGAGGTGGCCACCCCGCCGACGTAGCCTCGTCTACCGACCACTTTCGTTTCTGACGATCCACTCTCGACCAGTTACCGCGGCCCACCTGCTATCTGTTGTGTCGCTGCAACGTGGGGTCGTCCACCCGAGATCTCGTCGAGCCCCGGCGCGATATTATCGAATTTGATTCTGCAACGATCGCGCCGAGCCTCGGATCTCGTTCCTGTTTGTATTTCTGAATACTTCCGAAAAACGCAATACAGCGGGGCTATTTTCTGAGCGTGAAATCACTGTTTCGGGTGTGAAAGGCGTTCCCGCCCGATAATCAAATTTCAAAATTGTTAATCGAACATGGGGGTTTATACTCACCTCTCTCATGGGATCGGATGGAAATGCAGCGCATCAAAGACATGCTACAGAACGACGACAGCGCAGTGAGCCCAGTGATCGGTGTGATCCTGATGGTCGCGATTACGGTGATTCTCGCGGCCGTGATCGCATCGTTCGTACTCGGGCTCGGGGACCAGGGGGAACCGGCACCGCAACCGACGATTGACTCAAGCGTGGACACTGGAAATATCACGTTAGACGTAACGGGGGGTGATGCGTTCAGTGCATCTGATTCTACCATCGAGGGAGAGATTGACGGGAATCCATTCAGCGTTGATCTGGACTCGGCCCCAGTTGACGAACTCTCTGCCGGAGATACTATTGTCGTTAACTCGACTGCACCGACGGCGTCCGCCACTCAGGCAGTCTATGTGAACGGCCAGCAGGTGGATACCATCTCTGTCGGGGCGGACCCAGCAACGACCGAGTGGGAAGTCCAGATTATCTGGAACCCGTCCGATCAGGACTCCCAGATTATCTACGAAGACTCCTCGTAACCGGGGATTCCACTTTTCCGATTTTATTAGCGCGGTCAGTGGCAACGCTCCGGTGACACCGCCTGACGACTGAGCGACACCGCGAGTTCAGTTCCCGTTACAGACCTGTCGCTCTGGAGTGCTGATGGTGGGAAAAGTGGGCCGGCCCAGATTCGAACTGAGGTTACGGCCACCCGAAGGCCGAAGGATACCAAGCTACCCCACCGGCCCGCATGTGTGACGTGTCGGTCGGACAGTTTAACGGTTGCGAAACGACTGAACCGCTCACCCGTCGGTGTCGAGCCAGTTGTGCGTGACGGCGATGGCGTGGTCGGCGTGAATCGCCTTCGGTCCGAGACAGATCTCCCCTGCCGCGTACTCCGCGATGGTCTCAGCGTCGTCGTCGTGGAACTCCTGGTGATTCGAGAGGACGAAGGCCGGCGACTCCGGTGGGGATCGCTCGGATTTCGGCGTGCCGTCGGGATGAAGCCGATATATTTCGCTCTGTTCGCTCACCGTTGCGAGCGTCGCGTCGAGGTCCATCCGAACGAGGGAGACTCCCGAGGAGACCTCGACCGGGATCTGGCCGATCGCTTCCTCCCGTTCGGCCAGCGCCGAGCGGATCAGCGCGGCCGTCGAGCGTTCGTCCGGGTGCAGGCCGCGCAGGTTCTCCCCCTCGAACCGGACCGTGAACTCGTCGCCGAGGACGAGGTGCGTCTGGACGCTCTCGCGGAGTCCGTGCGAGAGCAGCAACGAAGCAGTCACACAGCGGGCGAGCAGGTCCATCCGTCCCGCCGCGGGCAGGTCGTCGAGCGCGAACTCGTCCGTAGTGGGCGCGTTCCGTCCCACGACGATGAACTGGCGCATACCGAAGACTCGCCGTCGGCACGCTTAGACACGTCGGTTAGTCGCCGTCCGAGTCGCGCAGACACTCCGCGAGTGGCTCGACAATCTCGTCGGAGACGCTGTAGGGGTCGGTCTCGCGGTCGAGCACCCGCTGGACGAACTGATCGAGCCCACCCCGGGACTCCAACTCCTCGGTGAGTAACTCGTTTACGTCTTCGCGGATCAGCGTCCGGATCTCCTCGGCGTAGCGCTGACGGCTCTGGACCTCCCGCTCGCCGGACTCGTCGAGGTACGCGCGGTGGTCCGCGAGCGTATCGAGCAACTCGTCGACTCCCTCGCCGCGTTCTGCGACGGTCTCGACAATCTCCGGCTCCCAGCCTGCTCGGTCGATCTCCCCCTCGACGGAGACGTCCATCTCGGTCGCGCCGTGGTGACCGACGGTCCCGGGCACGCGGCCGTCCCGGTAATCGAGCATCTCCCGAAGCTCCTGAACGGTCCGGTCCGACCCCTCCAGATCGGCCTTGTTGACGACGAAGATGTCCCCGATTTCGAGAATCCCCGCCTTGAGCATCTGTACGTCGTCGCCGCTGCCCGGCGGGACGAGCACGAGCACCGTCTCGGCGGTTTTGACGATGTCGATCTCGTTCTGCCCGGCCCCGACGGTCTCGATGAGGATCTTGTCCTTGCCGAAGGCATCGAGCGCCTTGACCGCATCCGTCGTCGCCGTCGACAGGCCGCCGAGCGTGCCGCGGGCGGACATCGACCGGAAGAACACGTCCATGTCGCCGATGTTCGAGGCCATCCGAATCCGGTCGCCCAGCACGGCGCCGCCGGTAAACGGCGAGGACGGATCGATCGCGATGACACCGACGGTCAACCCCTGGTCGCGGTAGGTCGCTGCCAGTTTGTCGACCAGCGTCGACTTGCCCGATCCGGGCGAGCCGGTGAGACCGATCACGTCGGCGTTGCCCGTGTGTTCGTGAAGTTGTTTGACGAGATCACGGTACCCCGGCTCTCTGTTCTCGATTTTCGTGATCACGCGTGCGAGTGCGCGATGCTCTCCGTCGAGTAGCGCCTGAATCAACTCGCTCATACCCACCCGATCACTCACGTTCCGGTGCGTTCTCCCGGACGTACTCGATCATCTCGTCCATCGACGCGCCGGGACCGAACACCCGGGCGACGCCGAGTTCGAGTAGCTCCGTCTCGTCTTCGTCCGGAATGATCCCCCCGACGAGCACGAGCGTATCCTCGAAGGCGCCGTACTCCTCCAGCCCCTCGATAATCTCCGGTACGAGCGTGTCGTGGGCGCCCGAGAGAATCGAAATGCCGAGCACGTCGACATCCTCTTGGACCGTTGCCTGTACAATCTCCTCCGGTGCACGGTGGAGCCCCGAGTAGATCACCTCGAATCCGGCGTCGCGGAACGCCCGCGAGATGACGTGTGCGCCGCGGTCGTGGCCGTCGAGTCCGACCTTGGCGACGAGACACCGGATCTGCCGCTGTTCCTGATCGACACCCATGCTCTAGCATACCCGCGGTTTCTGTTTCACTGTTTCGGTAATACTCACGACCGCTCGCTGGCTCGCCGGCCGGCCTCGTAGCCGGTCGCGAGTCCGACCCCACCTGCGGCGTGATCGGCGACCACGTTCGGCCCGGCGAGAACACGTCCGGCCGCGTAGAGGTTCTCCGCGACCGCTGACTCGTCGGACGTGACCGGTCGCAGCCGATCATCCGTCGGCACGCCGGCCCGCACGGCCGGGTGGTCACCGAGGAACCGTTCGTCGACCAGTCCCCGGTCAGGCAGCGTTACGGGACAGTCGAAGACCGGCTCCCGGAGGTCCTCCGGTCCGCCGACGAGACCGCCCGACTCCGCACCGCCCGTCGCGAGCACGTAACTGTCCGCCTCGTAGCTCTCTCGTCCGGTCGACACTCGTTCGATCCGCCCCTCGGTCCGTTCGACCTCTGTGATCCGGCCCGCTGAATCGAGTTCGCCACCCCGGGATTCGAGAGTTTCGGCAAGCAGCGACTCCAGCCGACGGCCCGGGAGGCTCGGCGGACCGAGCGACACCTCGAACACGGAGACGCGTAGTTTCTCGGCAATCGTCTCCGTAATCGCGGCCGTCTCGGACTCGCCGAGTGCTGCCGGGAGTCCGATTCGTGGTTCGACATCGACCACCGGTTCGAGCGCGTCGACGAGTCGCTCGCGGGCGGGTTGTCCGTCGCTAATCTCGTTTTCGTCGAGCAGTCGTGCCATCTCCGCCGGTGAGTCTGCCGACAAGGGTGTATCGATCATCTGTCCGGTGACATCGAGCGGCGTCCGTTCGTCGAGGCGTTCAGCCGCCAGTTCGGCGTCGAAGTCCGGGAACCCCTCGAAGCCGACCAGCCGCATCGACGGCGGCCCGCTCACCACGCCGTTGCTCACGCTCCGCGGATACCGCAGCGCCGGTGCCACCTCGCCGACTGCGGTCGGAAACAGCGCGTTCGTCTCCGTCCCGGAGCCGACGTATCGCTCGCCGGCCACGTCGTCGAACAGCGCGAGCGCATCTCGAACCGTGTCGAGGCCCAGCCGGCTGTACGGATGTGACTCCGGGAGCCGGTCGACCGCGGAGAGCGGATTCGCAACCGGCTCCGTCCCCCCTGGCTCGAACCCGAGCACGTCGAGCAGTCCCGTCTCCGTCGCGAACCGATCAGCCGGGAGTCGGAGGAGCCGAACCGACGCGCCGGGGTCGGCATCGAGGGCACTCAGCGCCGCGCTGTACCCCTCGATGCCGCCGCCGACGACGAGTACGTCCTCGCTCATTGGCCCACCGCCTCCGAACACTTCGCCCGCCCGTCTGTGCCCCGCGGCACGCCGTCGATGACCGGCAGGACCGAGTCCTCGCCGCGGTATCGCTGGTCGGCGCGGCTTCGCTCGGGTATCGTGAACCCGCTTTCGTCGAAGGAGTCGGTGTCGACCTCTTCCTGTCGCTCGTCGTCGCGGCCGAGCAGACGCGCGTGAAACTCGTAATCGTCGAGCGCCGCGGCGAGTTGGTCGTCAGCCAGCGTCTCGCGCCGCCCCCGCCAGCGCCGCTGCAGCAGCGTTTCGAGCGACTCGTCGACGGTCTCGTGGTCGTGATCGGGGTATAGCTCGGCCGCGATCCGGTGTCCGCAGCGACCGCCCTGACACTCGCCCATCGTCGCGCCGGTCTGCGTCCGGACGTTCGCGAGTTCGGGCTCGGGCTCGCTCGCGTCGATGGCCGACCGGACCGCTTCGCGGCCTACCGACCGCGCCTCACAGAGGACCGGACCGGAGTCGCCCGACCGAATCGAAGTGTCGGGCAGGCTCAGATCGGCGGTGAGGCAGGACCGACCGATCCCGAACTCCCGGCAGACCCGGTTGACTGCCTGTTCTGCGACGAAACGGTGTGTCGTGACGCTCCCGCCGATGACGCTCAACAGCCCCCACCGGTCGTCGTATTTCTCGTGGTCGACCAGCGTCGCGTCGTGGCCGTACGGGGAGGCGCTCGAACTGGCGTGTTGGGTCCAGACGCCCGTATACGACCGCAACACTGCCGCCTCGCTGGCCGCCGGCAGGACCGCCTCCACCGCGGCGAGTGCCTCCTCCAGTTCGGTTGGCTCCGGAATCGGTCCGACGACCGTGTTCCCCTGATACGGGGCGGCCGTGATCGGATAGCCGTCGTCGCTCCGCCGAGTGACCGCCGAGTCGGTCAGTTCGCCGCTCAACACGACCATCCGACCGCGGCTCCGGGACAGCGGGAGTTTGATCCCCGCGAGACCGGCGATCTGGTCGGCCCACGCACCGGCCGCGTTGACGACGTAGTCGGCTTCGATCTCCTCGCGCTCGCCCGTATCCGGCGTGTCGTCCTCGGTCGCGCCGGGAAACGACCGCTGGACCGTTCCCGGCATCCCCGGCGTATCCTCCTCATCGTCGTCCTCGGCGTCGATTGGCTCCTCCTCTTCCTCGTCGACTTCTGGCTCCCGTGTCTCCTCTGGTACGTCCTCGCTGGGCGATGTCGGTGCCCGCACTCCACCGGGACTCTGGTCGAACTCCACCTCCGCGCCGACGATGTCGGTGCCGTCGGTGAGCAACTCGACGACCGACGCCCCGGTCTTGATCTCGGCGCCGTAGTTCTCCGCGCTCGTCGCGTTCGCACGCGTCAGCGCGAAGGGATCGACGACCCCGTCGGGGACGCGAACGCCCCGGTCGATCCCGTCGGCGACGCCGATTTCGTCGAGGTCGCTACGGCCGAGCGCCGAGGCGGGGATCGAACGCTGTTCGCAGGCGTCGACGAACGCGTCGAACTCTCCCTTTTCTGCCGGGAGCACGACCCCCTCGGTGTCTTCGATACAGTGGCCGGCAATCTCCCGGAGAGTCCTGTTCTCCGTGAGACAGCGCATCGCGGCGGTCGGGTTCTCCTCGACGAACCGAGCGCCGCTGTAGAGTAGCCCGTGGATGCTCCCGGTCGTCCCCGCCGCGAGCGTTCCCTGTTCGACCAGCGTTACCTCCAGTCCGCGGAGCGCACAGTCACGGGCGATGGCCGTTCCGAGTACTCCGCCGCCGATGACTAGTACGTGTGGCGTGTACGCCATTCAGTTGCACGCACCTGCGGGGGCCGCGTACTTATACTACCTGATCCGTCTAACCGTCCGTCTCCAGCGGGTCCGCGTAGACGACTCCGCGCTCGCCGTCGAGTGTCACTTCCCGACCTTCCCGCACGTCGTCGGGCACGCGTGCGTGGCTGATCATCGGAACCCCGAGTTCGCGCGCCACGACCGCCGCGTAGCCGGTCATCCCCTCGTGGGCGTCGATGATCCCCGCGATTTTCGAGAGGTCGCCCCGGAACTCCTGGTCGAACTCCTCGGGGACGGCGATGATCGCACCGTCTGGAACTTCGGCCAGGTCACCGTCGTCGACTCGGGACAGCGGTCCCGTCGCGAAGCCCGCGATGACGGACCGACCCGAGAGCAGTCGCTCGGACGCGACGTGCACCTTGAGCATATCCGCGGTGTCGTAGCCGCCGTGGTCGGTCATCATTCCCGAGAGCACGACCACGGTGTCGCCGCTCTCGGCGCTACCGGCGTCGAGCGCCGTCTGCACGGCGTTGCGGATCACCGCGTCGGAACTGTCCTCCTCGTAGGTGGCGTGTCGGGGGATGATCCCCCAGGTGAGCGTGAGTTGTCGACGAACGCGGTCGTCCGGCGTCGAGGCGACGATTGGGATGTTCGGCCGGTACTTCGCCGCCTTCCGTGCCGTGTAGCCGGATTCGCTGGCCGCGACGACCGCGCTCGCACCCACGTCCCGGGCGAGAAACCGGGCCGACCGAGCCAGCGCGTCGGTTCGGGTGTCCCCCGCCGGCGGCACCCGCTGTTCGAGCGTCTCGGCGTACTCTTCACTTTCCTCGACGTCACCGATGATTCGGGCCATCGTCTCGACCACCTCGGCCGGGTGATCCCCGATAGCCGTCTCCCCCGAGAGCATCACGGCGTCGGTCCCGTCCAGCACGGCGTTTGCTACGTCGGAGGCCTCTGCTCGCGTCGGACGGTGTTCGCTGATCATCGAGTCGAGCATCTCCGTCGCCGTGATGACCGGCACGCCGGCGCCCCGGCACTTTCTGATGATGCGCTTCTGGATGATCGGCACGTCCTCCAGCGGGCACTCGACACCCAGGTCGCCGCGGGCGACCATGATCCCGTCCGCCGCGTCGATGATCTCGTCGATGTTCTCGACGGCGTCGGCGCGTTCGATCTTGGCGACGATGGGGATGTCGGCGTCGCGCTCGTCGAGTTCGGAACCGATCTCGTAGACATCTGCGGCGGACCGGACGAAGCTCCCGGCGACGAAGTCGACGTTCGTCTCCGCCGCGATATCGAGTTCCCGGCGGTCCTGTTCGGTGACCGCCGGCAGGCCGAGATCCACCCCCGGAACGTTGACTCCGGTTCGGGAGCCGAGTTCCCCACCGGATTCCAGTCGCGCGCGTACGCCCGAACCGCCCTCGGTCACCGTGGCCGTGATCCGGCCGTCGTCCAGCAGGATCTTGTCCCCGGCTTCGACGGCGTCGACACCCGCAGAGAGCCCGATCTGCTCTGTCGTCGTCTCGGCACCCTCGACGAACCGCACGACAGCCCCCGCAGAGAGCGTTATCGGTTCGTTCATCTCCGCAGTCCGGATCTCCGGCCCCGGCAGATCGAGCAACGTCCCGATCGGTGTCGCCGTCGTCTCGTCCACCGATCTGACCCGCCGGATCAACTCCCGCCTGTCCGCCGGGGTGCCGTGGCTGGCGTTGAACCGCGCGACCGACATCCCGGCCTCGACCAGTGACGTGATGGACTCCCGATCGTCTGACGCCGGCCCGAGCGTACAGACGATCTTGGCCCGGCGAGTCATGGGTTCCCCCGCGTGTGCGGTGTCGTTCTCATACTCCTACACTCACGGGTCGAGGTAATCAAAGTTGTCTGCGTGAAAAAATGATGACCGTTTCTCCCAGCCCACGACCACACCCCGGAGTTCCGGCCGCAAGTTCCCGGCTGTCGGCGGGATAGTGATCAATAATTAATGTATAGTTGCCGAGCAGTTTGGTGTGGATTTATACTGTGTGCTGGAATATGGGGGTGTAATGTCGGAAGAACAGGAGGATAGCGGAATCGGGCACCGGTTGCGCAGCAGGTATATGTACAAGATCGCTGCTGCGGTGATCGTCGTCGCGCTCGTCCTTACGGGGTTAGGGTGGTGGACGTTTACCGGCGTGCAGGCGAGTGTCTCCGACGACGCGGAATCGTCGATGCTGAGGGCGTCGGAGCGTGAGGCCGCTGGTATTCAACAGTTCGCCGGCGAGCGAAGCAACATCACACAGCGGATCGCAAACGAGGAAGGGATCGGCAGTATGTCCGATCAACAGATCAACGCCACGCTCGCGGACGAACTCCGCCGGGCACCGAGCGACGTGGTCGCACTCCACTACTACAACATCGAACAGCAGACCGTCGAGATCAGCACCAACCCCCTCGCGGAGGGGGTCGAAGTGAGCGCCGAGCAGTTCCCGTGGGTCGAGGCCGCTCGCCAGGCCACCGCTGGCGAGGTGCGTTCGCTCGAACCTAACAGCGGGACGGTCGCGTTCAAGGACGGCAACGAGAAACAACTCGGCTTCGTCGCTCCGGTCGAGAACCGTGAATCCCACGCCATCGTCCTCGTCGTCGACCTCGAGGCCCGGAGTTCGCTTCTCACCTCGCCGGTCGAGGGCGGCAAGATCCACGTCGTCTCCTACGCCGCGGACGGTCAGATCGTCCTCGCGGAGGACCTCACGACCATCCTCGATCAGCATCCGCTCGTCGGGGAACTGGACTATCTCACGACCGGCGACGTGCAGGCCCAGACCGACCAGGTGACCGCACAGACCGATCTCTTCGAGGACGAGAACCTGGTGGTCGCGTCGGCTGAGGTGCCGGGCGACAAGCGGTGGCTCGTGACGACGACCGCCGAACGCTCGACGGTTTTCGACACGGTCAGCGAGGTGTCTCGGAGCCTGCTTATCCTCATCGTCGTCTCGCTTCTGGGGCTGGTCGTCCTCGGGGCGGCGATCATCCGCGACATCAACCGGTCGCTGAACCAGATCACCGTCTACGCCGAAGAGATCGAAGACGGCAATCTCGGCGTCGACATCGAACAGTCCCGCGTCGACGAGTTCGGCCAACTCTCGGTGCTGTTCTCCCGGATTCGGGACAGTCTCGAAGGGCAGATCAGAGAGGCTGAACAGGCCCAAAAAGAGGCGGAAGTCGCCCGAGCAGAGGCCGAGGAACTGGCCCGACACCTCCAGGAGAAAGCCGAGGAGTACTCCGAGGTGATGCAGCAGGTCGCGGCCGGCGATATGACCCAGCGGATGCAGCAGGACGGCGAGGAGGAGTCGATGGATCAGATCGCCGCGCAGTTCAACGAGATGATCGAGGAACTGGAGAAGACGACCGGCCAACTCAAAAGCTACGTCGACGAGGTCGAAGCGGCCGGTGCCGAGGTCGAACAGAGTTCCCGGACGGTCCGGGAGGCGAGCGAGCAGGTCGCGGAGTCGATCCAGAAGATCTCCGACGACGCTTACGACCAGAAGGACCGCCTCGACGAACTCCGCCGGTCGATGGAGGAGACCGTCGAGCGGATCGAGGACATCGCCGCGGAACACGACAACGTCTCCGTCGACGACGCGCTCGCGCAGATCCGCGAGGTGGCCGAGGAACTCGACGAGATCGCCGAACTCAGCCAGGAGACGATGGCCGAGTCACAGGAGGTCGCCGGCGCGGCCGAGGAGCAGGCGGCCGAACTGAACACGGTCTCCGATCGGGCGAACGACTTACAGCGGTACGCCCAACCGCTCCGTGACATCCTCGAACGGTTCGAGACCGAGGAAGAACACGAGTTCGTCTTCTCCGTGGGTCCGACTGGCGGCGCCGCCAGCCCGGAAGAAGGTCCCGGCGACGACGCCTGATCCTCGGGGGATCTTCCGGTACGACCGGCACCCCGGTACTTAAATTACCCCCGATATCAGTGGTAGGAACTGGTTGGGATGTACCTAATATGTACAGATATGAACCACCCATCGATGACTGGTCCGCACGGCGGTCCGGGCGGCGAACGGTCGCAACTGACCGAGGAAGCCGAGATCGAGTCCCTGCTCGGCACGCTCGAAGATTCCGACTGCCGTGCGATCATCGAGGCGACGACGAGCGAGGCGCTGTCGGCCAGCGAACTCTCCGACCGCTGTGATCTCCCGCTGTCGACGACCTACCGGAAACTCGACCAACTCACCGAAGTCGGCGTCCTCGACGAACGGGTTCGGCTCTCCCGTTCCGGCCAGCACACGAGCGAGTACACGCTCCAGATCGAGTCGATACAGCTCTCCGTCGACCCCGAATCGGGCGTCGTCCTGCAGATCTCCGACGACCAGCCCCTCCAGTCCGACGGTTCGCTGGTGGCCGGCGCCGACTGAACGACCTCCGTTTTCCCGCCGACCCTCCCGTCCGTAACGCTTCGCTTTCGCCTCTCGTTTCACTTCAATCCCCTCCGTGTTGTGGGTGCTTCCTTAGGACCGTTCCAGCCAACATACAGGTATGAGTACGACCGTCTCCGTCTCCCGCGAGCGGATGCGCTGGCAGCCGGAAACCCTCGCAATCACCGCCGCCCGGCTCTCACTGCTGGTTCTCACGGTCGGGTTCGCCGCCGCGGCGGTCCTCGGCTTCTCGGTTCCGATGCGAACGCAGATGATCGTCTATCTCGTGGGAATGGTCGCGCTCAACCTCCCCCACGGGGGCTACGAGCACTTCACCAACCTCCGCCACCGGGGACTCCCGTTCGGCGCGCGGTACGTAGGTATCTACCTCCTCGCCGTCGCTGGCTTCGTCGCACTGTTTTTTCTCGCGCCCGTCTCGGCTCTCGGGATCGCGTTTGCGACGGCCGTCGCGAAGGGCGGTCACGGCGACCTCCACGTCATGGACGCTGTCGTCGGCAGCGACCACCTCAAGTACCGTCCCCAGCGCGCGCTCGCGGCGCTCGTCAGGGGCGGAGCGGTGATGATCCTCCCGCTGTTCCTGTGGCGAGATGTCTACATCGGGTTCTCGCAGTTGATGGTCAGCATGTTCGATCCCGGCGCGATGGGAGCGGTCGCGACCCGCATCGAGACCGGCGCACCCGTCCTGCTCGGCGGGTACGCCGTCGCGCTGGTCGCCCATCTGCTCGGGGGCTTCCTGACCGGGGGGTTCTCCCGCGACTGGCTCCGGGATGTCGGTGAGACGGGTCTGCTCGTCGCCTACTTCACCGTCGTCCCGGTCGTCATCTCGATCGGGCTGTACTTCCCGCTGTGGTACTCGATGCGCCAGTCCGGGCGGTCGGCGGTCGCACACCGCGCCGAACCCGACGACGGCCTCTCGACGGGCGCGATCTGGGCCGTCTTCGTCGCCGGCGCGTTCATGACCGGGACGGTGGCGGCCGCGCTGTATCTCGTCGCCCCGAACCCGCTCGGGGTCGGCAACCTCCTCGGCGGACTGGTCGCGTTCTACACGATTTTCATCTGCGTGGTCGCGATGCCTCACGTCGTCGTCGGACAGTGGCTGGACCGGGACCGCGGGATCTGGTACGTCCCCTGAACGGCTCGGATCGACATTTTCCTCCGTCTACGGCCGACAACTGATCCGGAGCACCGGGTTCGGCCCTTCAATCCCCCCGCTATCCGGGTCTGCGGTTCTCACCCATACAGTCCTACAGCTAGACGATGAGCGACCCAGCACTCTCCGGAGAATCGGTCGGTATCGTCGGGGCGGGAATCGGCGGACTGGCGGCCGCGGCGCACCTCGCCGACGCGGGTGCAGACGTGACGATCTACGAAAAACAGCCACAGGTCGGCGGCGTCGCCGGGGTCATCGAGGAAGACGGCTTCCGGTTCGACACCGGACCGTCGTGGTATCTGATGCCCGGGCTGTTCGAGCGCTTTTTCGAGCAGTTCGGATACCAGCCCGAGGAGCTCTACGACCTCGTTCGGCTCGACCCCCATTACCGGATCTTCTGGACCGACGGCGACAGCGTCGATATCCCGGCCAACACCGACCGAGCCGTCGAACTGTTCGAGTCCTACGAGGACGGCGCCGGCGAGGCCTTCGAGGCGTATCTCGAGGAATCTGCCGAGACCTACGAGATCGGGATGGAGCGGTTCGTGGTCCCGAACCGGAGTCGATTCCGCGACTATCTCTCGGCAGATGTCGCCAAATCCGCCCGGGGACTCTCCCTGCTCGGGACGATGGACGACCACGTCGCGGAGTACTTCGACAATCCGAAACTCCGCCAGATCGTCCAGTACACGCTGGTCTTCCTCGGCGGCGCTCCGCACAATACCCCCGCGCTGTACAACCTGATGAGCCACGTCGATTTCGAACTCGGCGTCTACTACCCACAGGGCGGGATGTACGCCGTCGTCGAGGCGATGGAGTCCGTCTGTGAGGAACTGGGCGTCGAGATCAACACGTCGACGCGAGTGATGGGGCTCGAACCCGTCGAGAGCGGGGTCGCAGTCGCCCACGACGGGGACACCCGGGCTCACGACCGCGTGGTCTGTAACGCACCGATCGCCCACGCCGAGCGCAAACTCCTGCCGGATCACGCCGTCGACCGCGACCCGGAGTACTGGGAGCACAGAACGTACGCGCCGTCGGCGTACATGTGTTATCTCGGCGTCGACGGCCCGCTGGAGAGCCTCGAACACCACACGCTCGTCCTCCCGACCGACTGGGACGACCACTTCCACTCGATCTTCGAGGCCCCCGGCTGGCCGGACGACCCCGCCTACTACGTCAACGTCCCCTCTCGTACGGATCCGACGGCCGCCCCCGAGGGCAAGGAGACGGTGGTCGTACTCGTCCCGATTGCGCCCGACCTCGACGACGACGAGGCCGCCCGCGAACGCATGCGGGCGGACGTACTGGACTCACTCGCCGAGCACGCCGGCGTGGACCTCCGCGGGCGCATCGAGTTCGAGCGCGAGATGTGCGTCTCCGACTACCGCGAGCAGTTCAACAAACCCCAGGGGACCGCGCTGGGGCTGGCTCACACGCTGTTTCAGACGGGACCGATGCGACCCTCCCACCGAGCGCCCGGCGTCGACCGCCTCTACTACGTCGGCGGCGACGCGAACCCCGGAATCGGCGTCCCGATGTGCTTGCTCAGCGGCGAGCACGTGACGGAGACGATCATCGAAGATGCGACCGGATCGGGGTTCGTCGACTCCGTTCTGCCCGAACAGCTCCGACCCTGATCACCGTTTCTCTCTGCGGGCGGCAACCCAGACGACCGCGGGTGCGACGACCAGCCAGAACGCGCCGACGAGCAGAAACAGCGGGTTCTCCGTCGCCGCTGCCGTCCCGACGGCTCCGATACCGACCACGAGCCCACCGGCGACGAGGAGTTGATAGAAGCCGTCTAACCCGGCAAACCAGCGGATGTATCGCTCCATCTCAGTCCTCGGATTCGAGTTCCCGCTTGAGGTTGTCGAGTGTCTTTCGCAACTGGCGTCTGTTGTATCGCTTGACGACGGGTTCGGCCGCCGCCGAGAGCACGCGGCCGGGGATGTCGTACTCCGCGCTGTAGGTCACTCTCGTCCTGCCGTCGAGGTCCTCGAACCGGAGGTCGATCTCCCCGGTGAGTCGGCCCCGCATCTCGAAGCGCATCCGCTCGTTTTCCTCGTGGATCTGTTCGACCAGTTCCCCGTCGATGCCGACACCGGCCATCTCGTAGGTGTGTTCGAGTCGCTTGCCGCCGTTGTCGAGCGGTTCGACGTTCCGGATATCGGTGATCCCGGGCGTGATCGTGGCGTGATTGTGCGGGTCGTCGAGATACGCGAAGACCTCGCTCACGGGCCGGTCGATCTCGATGGACTCGCTGACTGCTGTCATCACCCCCGTTTCGGGGCGGACGGACAAAAAGCGGTCACTCCATCCACTTCGCGTCGACGAGTGTCCGCTGGACGGCCTGCTCACCGACCGACTCGGCGAGTGTCTCGTAGCCGGCCCGCTCCCCGCGGTCGCTGGCGTCGGCCACCAGCCGTGAGACGATGAACTCAGGTGTCGACCGCCCGACGGTCTCGAACCGCGGCTGGTAGTCGACCTCGAGGTCGAGGTCCGGAGTCAGACCTTCCGCGAAGATTCCGTCCGTCCGGGCCTCCGCGGGAAGCGGTTCGAGGTCGTCGGCCAGGTGGGTGACGAACACGCCGAGTGCTTCCTTCTCGACGGTCAGCGTGACGAGTCCGTGCAGCAGGTCGGCGGCGCTTCCCGGTTCGGTGATCGCCTCGAACTCGTCGACCAGCATGAGCGTCCGCCCCGAGTCGGTCAACGGCGGGACCACCGAGCGAAGCGTCGACTCCAGTACACCGGCGTTGAAACTCGCGTGGCGACGGTGGAAGACGATCCGCTCGACGACGTGGATCTCCGCGCTGTCGGCGGGTACGGGCAACCCCATCTGCGCCAACAACTGCACCTGACAGAGCGTCTCCAGCAGCGTCGTCTTCCCGCCGCTGTTCGCACCCGTCAGGACCGTCACCCGGTCTCCGCTCGGCGGGGCGGTCGCACCGGGAACTGACAGCGAGTGTTCACCGACGGCGTAGGTGATCGGTTGGACTGTCTCGCCGGCGTCTTCGAGGAAGATGTTCCGGGCGTCGACGACGCCCGCCACCGGGCCGTCCCGGAACGTCGGCTCGGTTAGCTCGAACTCGGCCGCGAACCGCGCCAACGAGACCGACAGCGCGATCTCCTCGACGGCAGATACGGCCCGGTCGATATCGTCCCGGGCCCGTTCGAGCATCCCGTTCAGCTCCCTTCGAACCTCCTGTTCGCGCTCGTCGGCACCTCCCCTGAGGTCGTCCGCGAGGCTTCTGAGCGTCTCGCCGACGAACGCCCGCGCGTCGGCGGCCTCCTGGGGCATCGCCTCCCGGACCTTCGTCACGTCGAGCCCGCTCTCCTGTGCGATTTCCCGCGCGAGCGACTCCTGCAACTGGTCGGTTCCGCGGGCTCCCGACTGTACCTCTTCGAGCACCGTCTCCGGAGCCGCGCGCAGGTCCTCGACCGCACCGAGTTGGGTTCGCAGGCGGTCGAGCCGCTCGTCGGCGCCCTCGGTCACGCCGCCGTCGCCGTCCAGTCCGGTAAGTGCCGTGACCGCATCCTCCAGCGCGTCCGCCGAGAGGTCCCCCAGCGGCTCGAACACGCCGGAGTCGAGGCCCGCGTCCCGCAGCGACTGTGCGGCTTCGACGGCGCCGCGCTCGCTGTTTTCGGCGCCGTCGTACCGCTCGAAGGCCCCGACGACGGTGGATCGCTCGTCTTCGGAGAGTGACTGCCAGCTCTCCCGTGCCTGCTGTACGTCGTCAAGCCGGTCGGCCATCGCCGCCCGTTCGGACAGCGGGGTCAGGATCCGGATCCGATCGGCCGCGCCTTCGGTGACGGCGTACTCGCTCATGATGTCGAGTAGCTGCTTGTAGACCTGCCGGGCGTCGCGGGTCGCCAGCACGTCGAGCGCCGCGCCGCCGTGGGCGTGGCGGAGAATGCGCGTCGCCCGACCGCGAGGTAACCCGGCGTCGGTCAGCGCGCGCACGTCGCCGGCTTCGATCGCCTCAACTGCCGCTTCGGCCCCCAGACTCTCGACGAGCAGGTCACGGGTCTTCGGCCCGATTCCCCAGTACTCCTCCAGTCGCATCGACTGAGCAAGGCAGTGCCAGCGTCTTTTTCCTGTCGGTCACGTCCCGACGAGGACGACCTGCTCGCCCGCGATCTGAACCGACCGGATCAGCACCCGCCCGTTCGTTTCCTGCCACTCGACTCCCCGGCGGTCGGCGTCGGTCCTGAGGTCGTCGAACGCGGCTCTCAGGTCCCGCTCCGTCTCGAACGCCGCGCGGCGCTCGATAACCTCCTCCGGATGCGCCCCCGCGAGCAGTGCCTCGCCGGCATCGCGGACCGGGCCGTCGGCCGCATCGACCGGCGTCATCGTCCCGAAGGCGATGCTCGCCTGGGTTGTTCCGCCGTCGTTTCGGAACGCGAGCTGTTTCGTCCCGATCCGGGCCTGGTCGGCGTCGACCTCGTGGCTGACGCTGGTCCCGCGCTCGCTCGCCGCAACACGGTCGACCGTGTTGGCAGCGCCGCTCGCGTCCGGTGGCGGTTCAGCCGGGAGGCCGGCCACGACTCCGGCGACGGCGACGCTCACCAGTACGACACCGACCCAGGTGTACCACGAGTCCGCCGGGGCTTCGACGGTCATCGTCCCCTCCTAGAGCCGGTGGTGGCCGTCCCGCTATCACTGAACTCCCCGTCACAGTGGATCGCCTCCTCAGAAACGTCCCCGACGACGGGCCAGGTCGGGGAACACTCCGGGTCTCTGTCGTCCCGGTCACCGACACCGATCCCGCCCGGCGGGACGACGACGATCAACACCGATTTACCGGAAACCGAGATCGGTTCCACCGAACCGAGCCGTCGGTTCTTCCCGGCAACCTCCCGCTTGACGGTCCGATCCTCCCTGACGTACGTCGTCCCCGTCGCCGTCGCTGGCGTTCCCACGTTTGCCGACACCTCGAATCGCGCGTACTCCGCTTCGACATCGATATTCCACGCGTTGACGGTCGCGAACCAGTGGCCCGGGACCGGGAGTACCGGCATCCCGGCGGGAACACGAACTGGCGTCCTCGTCCCCGCGACCCAGTTGTCGTAGTTCCCGATGTCGAAGGAGTTGTTGTTCACGGCGGCGTCGAATCGCTTCGCGACGATCTCTTTCGAGACCGACTCCAGGGTCTGTCTGATCTCCGTGTCGAGTTTCTCGACCGTCTTCGTGTCCGACAGCGTCACGGCGTGTTCTGCGGCGGCGTCTCGGACGACCTGCTGTGCGGAGGAGTTTACGATTGCCCGCCACTGCTGGTAGTCCAACCCCGTCGCGGCGTTTGGCCGGGAGTCCTCTCCGACCGCTGCTGCGACCCGCCGGACGATTGCCGGCTTGATCTCACCGCTCGCGATGGCGTCGGCGGTCTCTACAGTTCCGCCGTACCCGTCCACTGCTGCGGTGACCGCCGTCTGAATCTCCTCACTGGCCCTGTCTCCCTCCGTGTCTGCCTCCATCTCACACGTCTCTCGGGTGCAGTCTCTCGGCACGACGACACAGGAGTCGCTCTCGCAGTCGTCCGCTGATCGCACGAGTTCGGTATCGCTGTCCGCGGCCGTAACGTCCTCCGGGTACAGGTGGAAGGTCATCTGTGCCCCGACAGCCTCGCTGTACTCCTGTATGGAGGACCGGACCGCTGACGACAGCTCCCCGTTGAGCCGCGACAGTTTCTTCGGGTTCCCGTGGTCGGGATCGGCGTTCGCCGCGTCTGTCGCTTTGTCGCCGGCGACGAGGGCTTCGCTCGCCGTCTGGAACGTCAGTTCCGCGTCTGGGTTGCTCACCCCGAGAACGTTTCCGATCTTCCCCAGCAGGCCGTTCACGACGGAATCGTACGGCAGTTTGAGATAGTTCTTGTTTCTCGCCGCCATCGGTGCGAACTGCTCGCCGCTGTCGACGGCCGGAACCGTCTCGCTTGTGACGTTCTCGGTGACGAGATACGTCGGTGATCCGGATACCTCGTAGGTGACGTTCTCGGTCAGCGACGACGATTCGAGTGGAACCGGCTCGGGCGGCGTCGCCGTGACGCCCTCCTGGAGATACCGGATCGCGTTGGCGATTCCCATGTCTGGGAGTTGGTTGTCGATTTCGTCCATCGCCGACCCGTGTGCGGACTCGATCCGTCCGAGATAGCGTTCGAGAGCGGCGAAGTAGGCGTACCGCGCCTCGTAGACCGCTTTCTGTCCGATGCTCTCGAACGGCTCTGTTCGGTGGAGATACCGCTCCTTCCGTTCCTGGACTTTCTCCTCGAGTTCTCCGTACGGCCCGGTTTCGCTCCCGTCGTGGACGAGTTCCTTTCGCTTGAAGGTGTGTGTGATGTTACTCACCTGTTGCCGGATCTGTCTGAGGTCGGCGAGGACAGTTGCTACGAGGACCTTGCGTGAGGAATGGGGCACGTCGACTGTCTCCCGTCTGTTGAACTCGAGATCCGCCTCCGACTCGGCGTTCGACCACTTCGACGCGAGCGTCGACTCGACGTGCTCCTCGACGGTGGCTCGGGTTCGGTCACCGCGTCGCTCCCCGTGGCCCCGTCCGGCTGTCCGTGTTGTCCCCTTCGGCAGATCGAACACGCCCTCGATTGCCCGAGGGCCGGGATCGCCGTAGTTCTCGAACCTTCCGCCGTCAGCACCCAGCGGTACCGTTCGATCTGTTCCCGCCCGCGCGATTCCCGGTCCTGAATCGTAGACGTACCTCTCGGTAACCGGAACATCCTCGCCGTTGTACTCGTCGACTCTGGCCCTCGGGTGTAGTTCGCCCTCCTCGACCGTGATCTCGAACGCGATCCGCTCGGTCCCGCTCGCCGTCGTCACCACCGTCTTCTGTCCGTCGGTCGTCTCCCGCAGGTGTCGTTTCGTCTCCTCGTGTTCGATCTCGACGACCCCCTCGACGGCGCGATACTCCTCGTCGGATTCTGGTTCGGTGATCCGTTCGACGGTGACATCGACACCCTGCGGTTCCGTTTCGACGACGTAGCTGTTGATCGTCTTCGGCGGGGCGTCGTGGCGGAACACCGGCTCCCGCACCGTCTCGGTGTGCAGATCCGTCTCGACGGTCACCTCGTAGATTCGGTCGATCACCCCCTGGATAGAGGTCGACCCGGATCCCGAGGCGAGATCTCGAATCGGGAGGAGGCTCGTCCCGTTGACTCCGATCGTGTGTGTTGTATCCATTCCGGGCGCCTCTCCGAGCAGATCCATCACGCCCGGGGAGTCCGGAACGTCGCCGGTCGCCTGGTTGCCGAACAGCCACTTGCTCGCACTGCAGAGTGTCCCCGACAGATTTGTTCCCTTGTCTGCGTGGTCGTTGTACAGTCCCTCGGCGTCGTGCATAGCCATGCACAGCCACCCTCGCCGGATCGCGTTGTTCAGCTCTGGATCGGCCGCGCCGAAAACGTCTTTCTGTGTTCGGTAGATGGCGTCGTTCGCCGCCGGGACAATATGCCGGTTCGAGATCACTTCCGTCACCGGTAAGCCGCTGTACTGTGCGTAACCGCGCGCCCAGCCGAGTGCGTAGATCCTGGCGTTGAATCGCTGTGTGAACCCCGGTTCGGTGAGATCGGCGTCGAGGCGCTGCTGGTAGGTCTGTGTCCGGTCGTGAAGCTCGTACAGCGGTGAGGCCACGGCGACAGTGACCGTCTCTGTCTCCGTTTCGATTTCTCTCCCGTCGCTGGTGGCGACGGTCTCGACGCCCGAGATCTCGGCTTCGATCACTCCCGACTCGACTCCGTCAGTCTCGGACCCGGGTCTGAGCGTCACACGGTCGACCGCGTCCGCAAAGTCCTCGCTGTCTTCGATCTCGGGCAATGTGACATCCGTCTGCACCTCACCGACGGTCTGTCCGGCGTCGTCGAGTCGCCGCTGGGCTTCGAGATAGAACAGCGCTTTCAGATATCTGTCGAACGTATCACCCTCGGCCAACACCTCCCCGTACGGCGTCTCCGCCGGATCAGTCACCGGCCGCGTGGCGGCCTGTTCGGTGGCGGCCGTCAGCGCGGTGGTCAGCGCCGTTTCCGTCGCAGATTCGGTCTGTTCGAGTGCGCGGTCGGCCTCCCGCGGGGGCGTTGGCTCCGGTTGGGTCTCGACCTGGAGGACGACGGTGCCGCTGAGCAACAGCAACGCGAGTCCGATCAGCGCGAACGGGACCCGAGCGCGGCGGTCAGTCACCAGTGCGGCGACACGCCCGCTCATGGCTCCCACGTCCGAACTGTGATCGTAACCGTCCCGACCGTGAGCGAGCGAGCGGCGGCCCGTGGAGTCTCGAATCGCTGGCGGAGTTCCGGTTTCATCTCGGCCGCCAGCGCCGCGGCCAACTGCTCGTTTGCGTCGGCTGGTTCCGCGTCGGCCTGTTCGATCTCGTCACGAATGGCCTCGGTGGTGCTGTCTTCGAGCAGCTCTGACAGCCGCTCGTACCGGTATCGGGTGAGTACCGACGACGACCGATCCGCTTCGAGGGCGTGTTTCGACTCGACAGCGGGGAGATACCCCTCGATCGTCGCTCGGGCGATCAGGTCCGCGACTGCGCCGTAGCCGCCCCCGTCGTCGACGGCTTCGAGTGCCTCCGCACGGACGGGGTCGAATCCGCTGGAGACCGTCAGTTCGCTGGTTCGGATATCCCTGTCCGGCGGCGGGTCGGCACCCACCGTGGCAGTCCCGCCGACGACAGCCTCCGGGTACGGCTCCCAGTGGGCGGCGACGCTCGTCTCGAACTGTGTCCCGGCGAGGTGATTTCGTAACTGGTTGTCGACGGCATCTCGGTACTGTCGACCGGTAGCAGTCACCCGTTCGGAACGGATCGTTAGATTCGCGACCGCCGCGGCGGCGACGTGTGCGGCCACGGTACCGTGGCTGATCCGCTGGCTCCGCAGGTCTTCGTCGAGTTCCTCGGCGGCTCTGGCTTCCTCCAGGACCGGCTCGACCGAGTACGAGACGTTGAACGTCGACGTGGCCAGGACGGCCGCAGTCCGGTCGGCGTCGAACTGCTGTGGCTCCGGTTGTTCCGGGAACGTCACTGTCGAGAGCACCAGCACGGCAATTCCGAGAAACGACAGCGCGAGCGCCACGTCCACGACCGTATTGATCGCCCGGTCCCGGGTCATCGCCACACCTCGACTGTGAACGTCCCGGGTCGTTTGTCACCGGGGCCGACCCGAACTGTCACCGTCCGACGCACCGTTTCGGCGTCGTCCGGGACCGCTTTCGTCGTCGGCTCTCCGGACGCACCGAATATCGCCCGTCCGGCGCGCTTCGTGGTTCCGCTGGCGTCGATGTACGTGACTGTGACTGCGACGTTGTACCCTTCGGGAAGCGTCTCCGGGGGCACGTCGTTCCGAACCGGTGTCTCGGCGTCGAACGTGCCGTCTTCGCTCACTTCCTCCCAGAGCGCGTCTGCCGTCGGTTCACCGGGCGAGCGCTCTGTTCCTGTCGTCCCGATGATGTCGGTCACCAGGACGACGTATGTGCTGATGACGAGACAGACCAGCGAGACGGCGACGAGTGCGGCCAGCGGCTCGCTCTGTCCCCGCCGTCTCTGCCGGCTCCATCTGGTACGATCGCTCCGTGACGGTGCCATGTGTCGCGGGCTCTGGTCCGACTTTCGTACTTAATTGTACGGCCGCCGGCCGATCGAGTCCCCCACCTCCCCGGCCACCGCGTGCTGGAGACCGTGGCCTTCTGCCGGCTAATCGACCGTGTCGACGACTACAATCGGATCGCCGGATTCTCTGGCGACGAGTCGCAACACGAGTGTCTGTTCTCCGCGCCAGCGTGTCAGGTCGACGGGGCCGCCGTCCGCGTGACGGATCGGTACGTCGAGGGTGCGCTCCCGGGTCGGGCCGCCTCGAACTCGGTAGACGACCCGCGTCGCCTCCGCCCCTGTGATCCGCTCGAACCTGATCTGCTCCGGTTCGGCCCGGATCGGTCGTTGATCGTGCACCTCGACAGTCACGATCCGTTGCGGTGCCGGTCCGGCGGGCGGCACTGTCTCCTCGTCGTACAGTTCAGACGCGGCGGATTCGACCGTCTGAATCTCCGCCCGCACGGCCTGCTCGCCTCTGGTGGTCGCCACCTGATCGACGGCAGTGGCGGTCATCCCGAGCACCGTCGCCGCGAGCGCGAACGCGAGCACGTATCTGATCACGACAGCTCCCCTCCGGCTGACATTGCCCGCTCTGGTTCCGTGCTGGTACTTGAACCTCCGGCCGCCCGGAGCGCTCCGTACATTCAAGTACCGGAACGGGGCCACTTCGGGTGTGCCGAGTGGATTCAGGTCCGACGAACGAGCGGTGGAAGGGATGCCGATCAGGCTTCTGGTCGCCGTCACCGTCGGCGTGGCAGCGTTCGGACTGCTGGTGCCGATGGCAGACCAAGTTGAGCAGGCCGACCGCACCGAACTCACGGTCGAACCGGAGCCTCGACAGGTCACCGTCGAACCCGGCGATACCGCGACAGTTCGCCTCGACGTCGCTACGAGCGACGGTCAGCCTGTTCGGGCAGCGACGCTGGTCGTCACGGGTCGTTCGGTCTCCGTGGAGAACGGCCCACTAATCTTCGAGACGGGCGCAAATAGCACCGTCTCCTTCGATATTGGAGCGAGTCCGACCGCCGACGTTCGACTCTCGTTTCGCCCTCAACAGAGCCACGGGACTGTCCAGCTACGGATCGTCCCGCCGTCGAACTCCGAGTACGTGGACGACCTCTCGAACCCGGATCTCACCGTCCGCCGGACCGGCTGACAGCCCCGCACTCACTCGGTTTCCCGGGGGAGCCGTACCCGGACAGTACAGCCCTCGTCGTTCCGGAAGGAGACGGTCCCGCCGGCGGCCTCGACCACCCAGTTGACGAACCACAGCCCGACGCCGCTCGAGTGCCGCAGGGCGGTCTCTTCTCCGGAGCGGATCGTCTCGAACTCCTGTGGTTCGATTCCGGGGCCGTTGTCGCTGACCTCGATCACGGCGTGGCTCTCGGTCGTCTCGTCGTCGACCCGGAGTTCGACCCGGGGGTTCGGGCTGTCGTTGTGTTCGATCCCGTTGCTGAGCAGTTCCTCGAAGGCGGCGACGACGGCGTTCCCACCGGAGACGACGAGCGACTCCGGGAGATCGAGATCGACGGTGCCGCCCTCGAAGTCGAGGTTGCCGGCTTCGTCCTCGCCGCGCAGTTCGGCCGCGATGTCGATCCGCTTGCGCTGATCGGTATCGAGCATCCTCGAGAGGCGCCCGAGTTTGTTCGAGCGGGCGACGATTCCGTCGACGGCTGCGATGGCGTCGTCGAGGTGGTCGTGGGCGTCCTGGCTCTCGATGGTCGTCCCCGCGAGCTCGATCTTTCCCCGAACGAGGTTCAACTCGTTGCGGATGTTGTGCCGGAGGAGGCGGTTGAGCACGTCGAGACGCTGTTCGCGCTGGCGACGCTCGGTGATATCACGGAGACTCAACACGTGCCCGGAGACCGCCCCGTAGCCCCTCGTCAGCGCCGACACGCGAACGTCGTAGTATCGTCGCTTCCCGTCGCGTTCGAGATCGATCTGCGCTTGTCCCTGCTCGTCGAGTAACGCACCGAGTGTGGGTGCGAGTGCCGAGATGTCTCGGCCGAGACCCTCCTCGACGGTCGTTCCGAGCAGCCGTTCGCCGGCGGGATTCGCGTCCACGAGCCGCCCGTCGTCGCTCAGAATGAGCACCGCGTCTTCGAGTTCAGTCAGCGCGGCCTCGCGGCCGAGTTCCCGAGTTGCCGGCGCGACGCCTTCAAGTTCCGCCTCGAAGACGGCCACGGCCAAGACGAGCGCGGCGAGGACGTAGCCGACACCGCTGGGGTCGATTCCCGGCGGCACCAGCCCGAAACTGTACAGCGCGTTTAGGGTCAGCGGGACCGTCACCCCGACGAGCAGCACCGTCCCCTGCCACCGGTACAGCTGATTCGAGCGCAGCACCATCCGCACTAACACGGCCGCTCCGACGGCGAGCAGAAGATACGAGTAGACCTGGTGTCCCCAGAACGCGAGGCCGAACGCCGCGTCGAGCGCCTCGAAAGTTCCGTAGGAGACGCGTTCGACGCCGCTCCAGACGAGCCGGTGGTCGCCGTTCGTCCAGACGAGCCACCCGAAAGCCGCGGGTTCGACCAGCAGCGCCGGAAAGAGCCGGGCCGGGACTCTGCGGTCGTTGCCGGTGTATTCGAGTACGAAAACGAGCCAGGCCGGTGGAAGCACCGCAGACACCGTGAGCGCGACCCCCATCCAGAGCTCCATCGTTTCGATCCCCGCCTGTGCGATCTTGAGTCCCTCGACGACGGTCCAGAGGCTCGCCGCTGTCGCGAAGGCCGCGAGCGGCTTCGCTCCGGCCCGGGCCCGGTATGCGACCGCGACGGCAGCGATACAGAGGCCGACGACGGCAGCGAGAAATACCAGCGGGAAGTACAACGAGTCGATCATCGGGGGCGCTCGCCACTTTGTCGGTTCGGCGTATAAGTGTACACGTCTGCGTCCGGTCGGCTGTACTCACTCCCCCGCCTGTGTCCGCACGGCGGCCCAGACAGCGATGATCCCGAGGGTGATCGCCGGAACCATCGGCAACGCGAGATACGCCTGCCGCCGGGTGAGGCCCAGCGAGGCGAGCAGCGACTGCGCCTGTGGAATAAACAGGATCAGCACCGGGATGACGAAAAAACAGATCAGCACTGCACCGACCAGCAGCCAGCCTCGCCAGTCCATCTCCTCGGCCGGTTCGACCGATTTCGGCCGGCCGGTCTGCTGGCTTCCGCGTGGCTCGGAGGAACCGGACGACTCCGCCCGCCCGTCGGATGACTCTTCAGTTCCCTGTTCGGGATCAGCTGTCATACACGCTGTCTGGCTTTACGACCACCTTCCCAAAGCCTTCACGCTCCTCGATGATCTCGTGTGCGCGGCTCGTCTCGCTCATCGGCAGCACTTCCCGGATCCGGGGTTCGAGTTCGCCCTCCCAGACCAGATCGAGCACCTCGTTCGCCTCGCTCGGGGTCGCCATCGTCGAGCCGATGATCTCGAGTTGGTTCCAGAAGATGCGGTTGATATCCGTCTCGGGGCGGCCGCCGGTCGTCGCCCCGCAGGTGACCAGTCGACCACCCTTGGTGAGGCTTTTCAGCGAGTTCTGCCACGTCTGGGCGCCGATGTGATCGACGACCATGTCGACGCCGCGACCGCCAGTCATCTCTCTGATCTCGTCCGCGAAGTCGTCTTCCTCGTAGTTGATGGTGTGGTCGGCACCGACCTCGCGGGCGTACTCCAGTTTCTCCTCGCTGCTGGCCGTCGCGTAGACCTCCGCGCCGGTGTAGTCGGCGATCTGGACCGCGGCGTGGCCGACCCCACCGCTGGCACCCAGCACGAGTACGTCCTCGCCGGCCTGCAGTTCACCGCGCTCGATGAGCATCCGCCAGGCCGTCTGGAAGACCAGCGGCGAGGCGGCGGCGGTCACCCAGTCGACGCCCTCCGGCACCTCGACCAGGTTCGATTCCGGCAGGGCGGCGTACTCGGCGTGGACGCCGCGGACGTGTTCGCCGATGATGTGGAACCCGGGCGACAGCGTCTCGTCGCCGTCGTGGTCGAACTCGTAACCGTCGCTCGGCACGCCGGCGAGCAGCGCCACTCTGTCTCCCTCCTCGAAGCGTGTCACTCCCGGCCCCGTTTCGGCGACGATGCCGGCGCAGTCACTGCCCGGGATGTGGGGCATATCCAGATCCAGCCCCGGCATCCCTTTGCGGGTCCAGATGTCGAGGTGGTTCAGCGCGCCGGCCTTGACCTCGACGAGAACCTCTCCTCGGCCGGGTTCTGGATCCTCGAACTCCCCGTACTCGATTACCTCCCGATCACCGTGCTCGCTGAACTGGACAGCCTTCATATCCGGGTACACGTGGAGTGTCCCCAAAATGGTACTGGTCGACCACTCTGATATTGGCAGTATGATATCTCTGGTTCCGCCGTGGGACTTTTTTGTCGGCCGGGTGTCGACACATATATGGTCGATTTTCAGTCCCGTGAACCCCGGACCCGGACCGAGGACGAGGACTCCGACTCGGAGTCCGCAGACGCCGACGGCGAGACGGCAGAGGAGGAGACCGAGCAGGCGGCCTCAGAGGCGCAACCGGACGAACAGGTCGCATATGCCGTCGTCACCGTGACTGACGACCGCTCGCTCGGGGAGGACACTCAGGGGGACACAGTCGTCGAAGTGATCGAACAGTCGGGCGCGACGGTCGTGACCCGTGATCTCATTCAGCCGTCCTACGACGGGATCCAGAACACGCTCGCGACACTCGCCGAGCGCCGGGACGTCGATATCGTCGTGACAATCGGCGGAACAGGGGTCGAACCCGACGACGTGACCGTCGACGCGCTCGACCGGCTCTTCGAGAAACGGCTGCCCGGATTCGGCGAACTGTTCCGCCGACTCGCCTACGACCAGCACGGCACCGGCGTTGTGGGGACTCGTACCACGGCGGGCGTGATCGACGGTGCCCCGGTGTTCGCGGTTCCCGGTACCATCGACGGTGCGGTCCTCGCCACCGAAGAGATCATCATTCCGGAGGCGCCGGCGCTCGCCGAGGATGCCTCGATGCAGTCGTCCGACACGGCCGTTCGCTAATCCAGATTGGGTTTATATTCTACAATTAAACGGGAGAATAAAATATACAAACGGTCTTTTTACGCTGTTTAATGGATCGAATTGGGCCTCGATCAAATTGCGCGACTGTTTGCGATAATTTATCCGCCGTTCGACCCCCTCTCACGACAAATATCCGAATAGTCGGGATTTCCCGGCTGAGACGGTTTGTACGGTCGGATAAACGCTTTTAATCGTCTGAAGACAGCCGAACGGAATTCCCCTACTAAGTGGGTATAGCCCCCAGCACCAACTGCGATGTTCGAGCACGAATCCGCTACGCGACGCACAGTACTCAAGGGAGCAGGCGCGGCCGCTGCCGCGACGCTCGTCCCGATGGGGGTCTCAGCCGCCGAGTCGGAGTGGACTGCGGTCGAGTCCCCGACCGGAAACACGCTTCACGATGTCGCGGACACGGCCGCGGGAGCGTACGCGGTCGGTGGTGGTGGCGTCGCGCTGCGCCGCACTGCGACCGGCTGGGAGAAGGTCTTCGACGGCGGGCCGACCGGCAACGGAAACAACCTCTACGGCGCAGACGTGACCGACGACGGCAAGCGACTGTGGGTCGTCGGCTCCAGCGGCGCGATCGGCGAGTACGACGTGGAGACGGGCGTGCTGGTCGACCGCTCCGCGCCGAACGACGTGACGAACAACTTCAACGACGTCTCGGTCACGGGTGAGGCCGGCAGCGCGAACGTCTACATCGCGGGCGACTCCGGAAAGATCTACTCCAGTTTCGAGAACGGCGTCGAAGGCTCGTGGGACGCGACCACTCCCGGCTCCGGATCTGCCATCCAGGCGATCGACTTCTTCGGGCCGCGAAGCGGTCACGCTATCGACGGCAACCAGTCCGTCTTCGTCACCGACGACGGCGGCACGTACGACAAGATCGGCATCGCGGACGCCGACGTGAGTCTGTACGGTCTGGACTCCGACGCCTTCGACGACATCTGGATCGCAGGCGGCAACGGTACCGTCTTCGAGTACGTCGATACGCAGTGGGTCTCCGCGAGCACGAACGACACCCAACTGCAGGACATCGTCGTCTCCAACGGCTCTGGCATCACCGTCGGCGGCGGTGGCGGGGTCTACGTCTACGACGGCGAGAGCTGGGAACCCAGCGCGACGCCGGTCGGGGACAACCTCAAGGCTGTCATCCAGGGCTCGGTCGACATCGCCGTCGGTGCCGGCGGGACGATTCTCGAACGGTAACCGCCCTCCAGAGCTGCCGCCCTCCCGCTGACACCTCCCGGCCCTCCGGCCTGTTCCCTATCTACCGAGGTCCGGCTCGTTTCGACTTTCCGGACGAGCAATCCGTAACCGCTTTTCGGCTCCCCGACAGAGAGACGGATGCGCGAGGGTGGCTGAGCTAGGCCAAAGGCGGCGGGCTTAAGACCCGCTCCCGTAGGGGTTCCTGGGTTCGAATCCCAGCCCTCGCACTCCTTGAGAGAGTTCGCACTCGACCGCCACATCTCTGGTTCCGACCCCGCCAAGAATCAACTCTGCAAACCAGAGAGTGCGCCAGCAAACCCGATATCGGTCGGTACGGCCCCAGCATTACCAGTCTCGGTTTAGCGTGCTCGCTGTTGTTCAATCCGTGAAAACCGAACACGATATATTCCAGAAGACGCAATATCGAAGCATGGAGTTAGAACGGGACTGTCCAGAATGTGGGGCATCGGAGTTCTACCGGGCTGCAAGCACGGAGATGCACCTCGGTGAGAAAGTCAAGTGGCACTGCACAGAGTGCGACTACGGGTTCGTTCAGATCAACGACACAGTCGACAGCGCAACCGCCTAAGATGGCCGCCGAGATCGACGTGCTCGTTGTCGACGAAGACGACGATATGCTCGAACTGACGGAGACCTTTCTGGAACGCGAGAGCGACGCGATCAGCGTGACGACCGAGAAACACCCGCCGACTGCCGCCGAGCGACTCGAAGACGGCGAGTTCGACTGCGTGGTCAGCGACCTGCGCATGCCCGAGATGGACGGGATCGAACTCTGTCAGGCGGTCAGAGAGAAGCGGCCGGAGCTGCCGTTTTTCCTCTTTACCGCCGCCAGTCCCTCGGACATCGAGTCACAGGAGGGCAGCGACCAACTGAGCGGGACCGTCCAGAAGGGGACCGGAACGGACCACTACACCGACCTCGCGAACCGGATCGAAGCGGCCAGCGAGTGAGCGTCGGGGTCGCTCACTCCGAGTTCTCAAGCGCCTGCCAACTGAGCTGGGGTGAACGCGCGGCGCTCACCTGATCGATCCGCCGGGCGCTGGTCCGCTCCGGCGCGGCCTCGATCGTCTCCCGATCCTCGTCGGCCACGGCGTCGAACGCGGCGGCGAGTTGATCGAGCGTCCGCTTGTTTTCGATCTCTGTCGGCTCCGTCA
Source organism: Halovenus carboxidivorans (assembly GCF_009831575.1). Lineage (GTDB taxonomy): Archaea > Halobacteriota > Halobacteria > Halobacteriales > Haloarculaceae > Halovenus > Halovenus carboxidivorans. The sequence continues at coordinate 445,533 of NZ_WUUT01000003.1, forward strand.
TCAGCGCCTCGTCGACGATTTCGGGCCATTTCGTCGTCGGCGGGTGGACGCCGTAATCGAGCATCCGTTTTGCCACGTCTGCGGCGTCCTGATCGCCGGCGCTCGCGACGAACTCGTGGTGGAACGGGCCGAACGGCACTTCGTAGTCGATCTGTTCGGCCAGGTAGTTGGCGTTCAACACGGCCTTCGCGCTCGCATCGCGCAGCCCCTCGTCACCGAGGCGGGCGATGTACGCACAGGTCTTGATCAGCACGAGCCAGTTGCCCTGGAAGCCGTGCACTTTGCCGATGGAGCGCTCGGGCTCGAACAGTTCGTAGCCGCCACCTCGCTTTCGGACGTGTGGCTCCGGCAGGAAGTCCGTTAGCTCTTCGACGACGCCGACTGGGCCGGCGCCGGGTCCGCCGCCGCCGTGGGGCGTGGCGAAGGTCTTGTGCACGTTGTAGTGCATGATGTCAAAGCCCATGTCTCCCGGCCGCGCCCGGCCGAGCAGGGCGTTCAGGTTCGCGCCGTCGTAGTACAGCAGTCCGCCGGCATCGTGCACCATCTCCGCAATCTCCTCGATATCGCGCTCGAACAGTCCGAGGGTGTTCGGGTTCGTCAGCATCAGCAGTGCGGTCTCGTCGCTGATCGCCTCTTCGAGGGCGTCGAGATCGACGCGCCCGTCCTCGCCGCTGGGTAGTTCGACGACATCGAAGCCGGCGAGCGCCGCGCTGGCGAAGTTCGTCCCGTGTGCGCTGTCCGGGACGATGATCTCCGAGCGGTCGTCGCCGTTGTGCTCGTGGTAGGCCTTGGCGATCAGCACGCCGGTGTACTCGCCGGCCGCGCCCGCCGGCGGCTGGAGAGTTACGTCGTCCATGCCACCGATCTCCGCCAGGTACTCCGCGGTCCGACCGAGCAGTGCGAGCGTTCCCTGAACGGTCTCCTCGGGTCGGTCCGGGTGGACGGCGGCACTGGGATGGGCCGCCAGATCCTCCGTGAACTTCGGATTGTATTTCATCGTACAGGACCCGAGCGGGAACGGCCCGCTCTCGACCCCGTAGTTCATCTGCGAGAGCCGGGTGTAGTGGCGGGCGAGCTCCGGCTCGGAGAGGTCCGGAAGCTCCAGTGAGTCCCGCGTGAGGTCGTCCGGCAGCGGCGTCTCGATGTCGACCTCGCGGCTGTTTTTCTCCGAGAGCAACGGCTCGTAGCCGTCCTCGTCGCTCCACCGGGCCTGGTCGTACCGGATCTCCGGCGAGTCGTCGCTCATGCGACCACCCCCGGATCGACGGTCCGGCGCCGTTGCGTTCGCTCACCGCGTCCGCTCATGCAACCACCTCCGTCACCGCCTCGACCAGTCCGTCGATCTGTTCGACGTTCGTATCCGTGACACAGCACTGTATGAGGTGATCGTCGACCGCGTGCACCGCGTACCCCTCCTCGGTCAGTTCCGAGGCGATTGCGGGGGCGGGCTGGTCGGTCCGGGCGAGGAACTCCCGGAAGTGATGGCGGTCGTGGACCGGCGCGGAGATGCCCGTGACGTCGTCGAGTCCGTCGGCCAACCGATCCGCTCCGGTGATACAGGTCCGAGCCAGGTCGATCAGTCCTTCCGGGCCGAGATACGCGGCGTGGATCGCCGTCCGCAGGGCGACCCAGGCCTGGTTCGTGCAGATGTTGCTCGTCGCCCGCTCGCGGCGAATGTGCTGTTCGCGGGTCTGCAGCGTCAGGGTGAACGCCCGCCGGCCGGTGCTGTCCTCGCTCGCACCGACGAGACGGCCCGGCACCTGCCGGAGGAACTCCTTCCGCGTCGCGAACATCCCGAGACCCATGCCGTAGCTGGTTCCCATCCCGAGCGTCGCCGCGTCACCGATCACCACGTCGGCGCCGGCGGCGGCCGGTTCTTCGAGCACCGACAGCGCGACGGGATCGGAGCCGAGCGCGAACAGCGCCTCGTGTTCGTCGGCAATCGCCCCGAGGTCGTCCAGCGACTCCTCGATCACGCCCCGGACGGTCGGACTCTCGGCGTACAGCAGGAGCAGGTCGTCGTCGACGAGGTCGCGGATCGCCTCGACGTCGGCGACGCCGTCGTCCATCGGGTAGCTCTCGACGGCCAGGTCGGCGCCGTCGGCGTAGTTTTCGAGCACGCCGCGGGTGCCGTCCGGGAGGTGTCCGGGGACGAGCACGCGGTCGCCGGTCGTCGCCCGGACTCGCGAGGCGAGCGTCGCCGTCTCGCCGAGCGCCGTCGCGGCGTCGTACAGCGAGCAGTTCGCCACCTCCAGTCCGGTCAACTCGACGAGCATCGACTGGTACTCGAACAGCGCCTGCAGAAAGCCCTGTGCGATCTCGGGCTGGTACTGCGTGTACGAACTCAGAAACTCCTGGCGGTCGGAGAGGTGATCGACCAGCGAGGGGACGTAGTGGTCGTAGTGGCCGCGGCCGAGAAACTCCGTCAGGTCGTCGTTCCGACCCAGAATCGCTCCGAGTTCCTGCCGGACCGCCTGTTCGCTCCGCGGTTCGATTCCCAACTCGCCGTCGAACCGAACCGGCTCAGGGATATCGAAGAGGTCGGCCTCCGTCGCGACGCCGACCGCGTCGAGCATCTGTTCCGTTTCGGTGGGGGTGTGTGGTGCGTAGGGACTACCGGTATCGTGTCCGCCCATCGTACCTGTACTTGGGCTGGACGTATGGAATGGTTTCGGTTCGTTGCCTCGAGCCAGTCCCCCGACGCCGATCGGAGTCGGAGTCCCGTGACTTATTATCGCGACCGGCATCCTGGTACGCATGGTCTCACAGGTCGCTCTCGCCCTGCTGACTGGACTGTTCGCCGGTGCCCTGTTCGGCCTCGTTCAGACGCCGATTCCGGCACCGCCGAATCTTCCCGGAATCCTCGGTATCGTCGGCATCTTCCTCGGCTACCGCGCCGTCGAGTATCTCGACATCCAGATCGACGTGCTCGGCGCGCTCTCGGGGCTGTTCTGAGTGGGCTCTCACTCCCCGGTGCCACCTGCCCCCTCTCGGTAGCCCCGCACGAACGCCGACCCGACGAGCGCGCCGATCGCGACGGCGACGATTCCCCAGATCCCGAGTAGCTCGCGGCCGCTCGCGAGCGGTGAGAGCGTGATCGCGATCGCGAGGAAAAAGAGAATGACGGGAATCAGTCGGACCCGAAGCGTCGAGAGTCCGTCACCGCTCGTCGTGGCCAGCGCTAACTGCGGGAGCGCGTACCAGAAGCCGCCGAGATAGATGAACGCGAGCAGTCCGGTCCAGCCGCCGAGCAGACCAGCGGACTCGATACCGACGGCCAGCGCAGTTCCGACCCCGCCCGAAACCAGGACGACAATCGTCTCACGGGAGACCATGCTCCGTCTCTCGGCTCTCGGCAGTAAAACAGTTCCTCTCGATGGTCGCCGGTTACCAGCGGCTTACTCCCGCAGTGCGTCCTCACGCTCGGTTCCTTCGAGGGTCTCCTCTTCGATGTGCGTGGCGACGACCGCGGGCTTGTACGCGCCGCCGTCGAACAGGTCGTGGTCACCGACGGAGGATTCGACGTAGCGGATGAACGCTCGCCGTTCCGGGGGCAGTTCGCCGTAGCGGATTTCCCCCTCGACGAGGTCGTAAACCGGAATCCGAGGGGTCAACAGCGTGTTCTCCCCGACGACGCTGTTCTCGCCGACGATGAACCCGGAGGTCACCCGGCAGCCGGCGCCCAGCGAGACGCCGTCCTCGATGATGACCGGCGCGTCCTCGACGGGTTCGAGGACGCCGCCGATCAGCGTGTTCGCGCCGAGTTTCACGTCGTCACCGATCTGCGCGCAGGAGCCGACCGTATCGCAGGAGTCGACGAGCGTGCCGTCCCCGACGCGGGCGCCGATGTTGACGAAGGATGGGCTCATCATGATCACGTCCGAGCCGATGTTCGCCCCCCGGCGAACGACCGTCCCGTTCGGCGTGTTTCGGGAACCGCGGTCGCCGTACTCGTCGGAGTCCGCAAGCGGCAACACGTCGTTGTAGGTCACGTCGCCGTACTCGTACTTCGAAATCTGACGGAGCCCGAAGTTGAGGAGAACGCCCTGTTTGACCCACTCGTTGACCTCCCACTCGCCGCCGGATTTCTCCGCCGCACGGATCTCGTCGTCTTCGAGCGCGTCGAGAAAGTCACCGAGGACGGTCAGGTCCTCCATGCTCGTCTCCGCGTCGATTTCGTCGTTTTGGTACTGACTCCAGAGGTCTTCGATCTCCGATTGGAGGCTCATACTCATACCTCGGCGCGTCCGGACTTGGCGGTAACGGTCTGCTCCGGCCCGGCGGTTCCGGATCGCCTCGCGGCGCGAGACTATTCGATGATCGGAGCTACGCACTCGGCGCGCTCGGCGGCGTCAGTTACGTACCCAAGCGGCGAGGAGCGAGCGCTCAGGCGTCGATCACGTCGCCGAACTCGTAGCGGCCGGGTCCCTGATCGACCAGCCAGACCGCCGCATCGAGTGCGCCGGCCGCGAACACGCCGCGGTCCTCCGCGCGGTGTGACAGCGAGAGCACTTCGTCGTTGCCGGCGAGGATGATCTCGTGTTCGCCGCGGATGTCTCCGGCCCGGCGGACGAGCATGCCGACCTCGTCGTCCTCGCGGGGCTGGATTCCCTCGCGTCCGGGGACGGTGTCGAACTCCCGGTACTCGCTGATCTCTTCGAGAATCGTCTTCGCCGTGCCGCTCGGCGCGTCGCGTTTGCCGTTGTGATGGGTCTCCATCACCTCGACGTCGTACTCTTCGAGCGCGCCGAGCGCCGGCCCGAGCGTCCGCAGCAGGGCGTGGATCCCGCGTGCGAAGTTCGTCGCCTTCAACACCGGGACGGCGTTGCTCGTCTCGTCGAGTACTGCGCTCCCGGCGTCGTCGAAGCCCGTCGTTCCGACGACGAGCGCGACGCCGGCCTCGGCACACGCCTCGGCGACGTTGATCGTTCCCTCGGGGACGGCGAAATCGATCACCGCGTCCGGAGCGTGTTCCGCAATCGCTTCGGCGGCCTCGCCCGGTTCGTAGACCGGCACGTCGAGGTCGGCTTCGCTCGGGGCGATCCCGAAGGTCACGGACACGTCAGCGCGCTCGCTCGCACGCTCGCGGATCGCTTCGCCCATCCGGCCCGTGATGCCGTTGATTCCGACCGTCGTCATGCGTCGTAGCGCTCGAAAGAGGTTTCGTACTCCGCGAGCAGCGATTCGAGCCGATCACGGTTCTCGGGCGTGATCTCGGTCAGCGGCGACCGGAGGTTTCCGGCGCCGTACCCGCGGATCTCCATCGCGGCCTTGACCGGGATCGGGTTGGTCTCCCAGAACATCCCGCGGAACAGCGGCCCGAGGTCGTGATTCCGCTCGCGCGCGTGCTCGAAGTCGCCATCGAGCGCCGACCAGACGAGGTCGCTCATCCGCTCGGGTTCGATGTTCGCGGCGACGCTGATACAGCCGGTGCCGCCGACCGAGAGGATCGGCAGCGTCTCGCCGTCGTTGCCCGAGAGCACGTCGAACTCCTCGTCACGTGTCTTCTCGACGATTTCGCTGACCTGATTGAGGTCGCCGCCGGCCGCTTTGAACCCCCGGATGTTCTCGTGGGTCGCGAGTTCTGCGACGGTCTCCGGTTCGATGTTTCGGCCCGTCCGCGAGGGGACGTTGTAGACGATCTGTGGGAGATCAACCGCGTCGGCGATTGTCTCGTAGTGTGTGATCAGTCCGCGCTGTTCGGGTTTGTTGTAGTACGGCGAGATCAAAAGCAGCGCGTCGGCGCCGGCCTCCGCGGCCCGCTGTGAGAGGTCGAGAGCCTCGTCGGTGTTGTTCGAGCCACTTCCCCCGATGACCGGGACATCGACCGCGTCGACGACGGCCTCGATCACTTCGATGTGTTCGTCGTGCGAAACTGTCGCGGACTCGCCGGTCGACCCCATCGGAACGAGGCCGTCGACACCGGCTGATTCGAGCCGTTGGGCGTCCTCGCGGAGTGTCTCGTAGTCGATGCTTCCGTCGTCGTTGAACGGGGTACACATCGCCGGGTAGACGCCGGCGAAGGTGTCCGCGCTCGGTGGCAGATCGCGTGTCATAGCTGGTGTGGGTGGTCGTCGCTGATACTGACTGTTGGTCGTGAACTGTCCTGTACTCGTCGGTTCACGGTCGAGCGATGACCCGGGACGGAGTCGCCACCTCCGCCGCGAGTCGGGTCATCGCTTACGCTTCGAGAAACCCACCACACCAGCCGCTCGGCGGCCGCGCGCGCCGATTGCGGTCGTGGTGTGTCGCATGTACGATACTGGTCGGATCAGGAATATATGCGTTTTGGTCCCGCGCGGGGTTCAGAACAGTCCGATATTGACCGCGTAGGGCCACTCGAGGAGGCCGAGAACGACGAAGGAGAGCGCGCCGCCGGCCAGTCCGATGTTCTTCAGGAACTGTGTCATCTCCGTCTGCTGGTCCTCTTCGTCGACGGCCCAGAAGTCGTGCATCGTCACCGCGGCGATCAGCAGGAATCCGGCCAGCGCGGCCCCCGCGAGGACAGGCGCTACGCCGAGTACGATGCCAAGCCCGCCACCGACGAGCACGAGTCCCGAGACGATCACCGAGAGCTTCGGCGCCGGGAGGCCCTTGAACGAGGCGTACTGCGCCATCTGGTCGACCTGCATGAAGTGATTCAGTCCCATGAACGCGAGCACTGCACCGAACAGCACGCGTGTCACGAGAAACAGTTCGTCTCCGCCTGCCTGCTCAGCTAGCTGTAACGGAACGAGATCGATTTGCGGTATCATTTTGCAACTTACTATAACCGCGATACCGATATATACGTTTGCTATCACAAACTTCAGTACGTGACACGGATGATACCGTGCTCGTTGCACAGTTCCGGGCACAGCGCTCGCGAACGTATCTGCCCAGTCATACGATGGATAGTCCTCTTCCGAGTACTCGGGTGACCGGGGGTTAGAAATGTCCTAACTCCCGGGTAAGCCCGGATTCATCGACGACGCCGAGCCCTCGAACAGCGAACGAATCCCTCTCAAAAGCGTGGTTGCTGTCGGGTCACACCGCTCGCTGTCGTCTCGCGGCGGTCCTCTCCGAGAGCACTCCGGTCTAACCCGATGTCGACGAGCCCGCCGAGCACGGTGTCGAGTGGGGCGAACCCCCGACGCGCGGGCGACCGACGAACACACGCAAGTCCGTCGCTCCCGGGGACTCCTCGACGCTCTCGGTCCACGGGGTCACGCCGCAGTTCGCGGGTCCGAGATGCGCGCGAGGCGGAGGGGACCGACGGACTCCCCCGACGGTCGGGAGAGGTCGTCGCAGTCGTCGGAATCTCACATCTCGACTCGCTTGGGGACCGTCTCCGTGAGAGCGGCCAGTCTCACCGTTGACTGCTTTGATTCACGCGAATGAATCGGACGCCGTCGTTTCCGGTTCCCGATCATTACCCGAAACAACGACACGTTACCGCACGACGGGACCGACCTCGCTCGGCGGCGTCTCTGACCCCGCGAACTGGTAGGTAACGTCACCGAACTGAGGCGGGCTGGCGCTGTGCCGATACATAACAAAATGAGATCCGTCCGGTGGAGTGAACGTGGTTCAAAACGACAGCGACGACCGAGACCAGACGAATCGTACACCCAACAACACACGCCGACAGTTCGTCGCCGGAACGGCCGGTGCGCTCGGCGGACTCGCGGCCGGCGCTGGATTTGTCGCTCCGACGCTCGCACAGGAGGGGGACGACGGAACGGGTCAGGACGGGGAGGACGGCCAGGGCGGAGACCAGCCGATCCAAAACGAGTTCGAGGACGACGTTGCCATCCTGAACTACGCCCTGACCCTCGAGTACCTCGAGGCGGCCTTCTACCAGCGAGGGCTCCAGAACCTCGCAGAGGAAGACTTCTGTAACTGTGGGGTCCTCGGCGAGGACAGCGCCCTCGGCCAGCGCGTCTATCAGGAACTGCAGACAGTTCGGGACCACGAACAGGCCCACGTGGAGACGCTCAGCCAGACGATCGAGTCGCTGGACGGAGAGGTGACAGAATCGCCGTCGTTCGACTTCGGCGTCCGCGTCGAATACGCGGATGTCTTCCTCGCGACGGCCGCGCAGTTCGAGGATATCGGCGTCTCGGCGTACGCGGGTGCCGCTCCGTTCATCCAGAACGCCGACCTCGTTCCGCCCGCGCTCGGCATCCACAGCGTCGAAGCCCGCCACGCCTCGTTCCTGCGGACGGTCACGGGGCGCTCGGGCTTTCCCAACGTGGTCGACGAAGCCCGCTCCCGTTCCGAGGTGCTGTCACTGGCCGGCGAGTTCATCTCTGAAGAGAGTGGCACACCGTACGAACCGATGGACGGGGGCGAGAACGGTGGCGACATGCCCACCGATCCCGGCACCGGAAACGAGACGGATCCCGGTACTGGCAACGAAACGGATCCCGGCACCGGAAACGAGACGGAGCCGGAACCCGGTACTGGTAACGAGACGGAGCCGGAACCCGGTACTGGTAACGAGACGGAGCCCGGCACCGGAAACGAAACCGGATAACACGCCGCCAGCCCTGCGTTCTTTTTTGCGATACGTCCAGCCAACCGCAGAGGGCGGGAACCGTACGTCGATACGGCCGTTCCCAGCGAGTCACATCTGAGCGGACCGATCGGTCAAGTCGACGAGTCCTCGCTCGGACTTCACGCCGACGGTCTCTTCTCTGTGCGGACCTGGGTTTTTCTCTCGATGAGCACACGCCGTGGAGTAGTGGGGTTCCGATCTCGCTTCGTCGTACGACGGTTTCAGTCGTCGTTCCGACACGCAAAGCGGTCGCTCACCGGGTTGAATTTCAGGAAGCGCCCGAGGCGGGATTTGAACCCGCGTCACGACCGTGACAGGGTCGTATGATGGGCCACTACACCACCCGGGCTTGCTCGCATTACTCCGTATCCCGGTTATGGTATTAAGGCTTTCCAAACGCGACCGGTGCGCGGACCGGGTATTTATATACTCCCCTGTTGTACTGTGAACTGCGAACACGGTTCATCACCCCGACCTCGTTGGCGGGTCCGGTAGCGTGTGCCAGCCTATTCAAAAAGAGTTATATATGCTCCGACTATAGTGGGCTGTAGTATCTCGAATAGCTTCTTAGCCGATAAGCCACACTCATGGTAGATGTAAGCAACCACACACTCGTACCGGACCACACCCTCCTCGACGACGGCGAACTCGAGGAGGTTCTCGAGGAGTACAACATCGAAAAGACAGACCTGCCGAAGATCAAACGTACAGACCCGGCACTGCCGAAGGAGGCAGACACCGGCGACGTGGTCAAGATCACACGGGACTCACGAACCACGGACCAGGCCGTGGTCTATCGACTGGTGGTGGAATAATGAATATCGAGGACAAACGCAACATTTCACGGGAGTATTTTTCACGAGAACGGCTCGCAGAACACCACTTCCGGTCGTTTAACGCCTTTCTCGACCGGGGGATGCAGGAGGTCGTCGACGAGAAGGCGACCATCGAGACGGACATCGGCGACAAGGAGGGCGAAGAGCCGGTGTACGTCGAACTCGGGGACGTTCGGATCGTTACCCCGCGCGTCCGGGAGGCAGACGGCAGCGAGGAGTTGCTCTACCCGCAGGAGGCGCGGCTGCGCAACATCACCTACTCCGCGCCGGTGTTCATGGAGATGGCCGTCATCAAGGGCGGCGACGAAGAGGAGGAGGTCGTCGTCGACCAGACCGAGACGAAGATCGGTCGGATGCCGATCATGGTCGGCTCGAACAAGTGCAACATCGCCGATTTCACCCGCGAGGAGCTGATCGACATCGGCGAGGACCCCGCCGACCCCGGCGGCTACTTCATCGTCAACGGCTCCGAACGCGTGCTGATGACCAGCGAGGACCTCGCGCCGAACAAGATCCTCGCCGAGACCGACACCAAGTACGGCGACACCATCGAAGTCGCGAAGACGTTCAGCCAGCGCCGGGGCTACCGCGCGCTGGTGCTCTGTGAGCGGACGCGGGACGGGCTGCTCGAAGTCTCGTTCCCGTCGGTCTCGGGCAGCGTCAACTTCGTGACGCTCGTGCGCGCGCTCGGCCTCGAATCCGACGAGGAGATCGTCCACCGCGTCAGCGACGACCCCGAGATTGTGAAGTTCATGCTGGAGAACCTGGAGGCCGCAGACGTGCAGACGACCGAGGAAGCCATCGAGTCCCTCGGGAAACGCGTCGCCTCCGGACAGGGCAAAAACTACCAGCTCAAGCGCGCGAACTACGTCATCGACCGGTATCTCCTCCCGCACCTCCACGAAGAGGGCGTCGACGAGGAGGACGTCCGGATCAACAAGGCGTACTATCTCTGCCGGATGGCCGAGGCCTGTTTCGAGCTCGCACTCGGCCGCCGAGAGCCGGACGACAAGGACCACTACGCCAACAAGCGCCTGAAAGTCTCCGGCGACCTGATGCGAGACCTGTTCCGGACGGCGCTGAACAAGCTCGCACGGGACGTGAAATACCAGCTCGAACGGGCGAACATGCGAAACCGACAGCTCTCGGTCTCGACGGTCGTTCGCTCGGACGTGCTGACCGAACGGCTGGAGCACCCGATCGCGACGGGCAACTGGGTCGGCGGCCGCTCGGGCGTGAGCCAACTGGTCGACCGGACGGACTACATGGGCGTTCTCTCCCACCTGCGGCGGCTTCGCTCGCCGCTTTCCCGCTCGCAGCCACACTTCGAGGCACGGGACCTGCACGCGACCCAGTGGGGTCGGATCTGTCCGTCCGAGACGCCGGAGGGGCCGAACTGTGGGCTCGTGAAGAACTTCGCGCAGGCGATGGAGCTGTCACAGAACGTCGAGGACGAACAGGAGCTAAAACAGGAACTCGCACAGATGGGAGTCGAGGGCATCCCAGGCATCGAAAGCGTCGAACAGCCCGCGGACGACTAACATGAGCCAGCAACAACGAGAAGCCAAAGTCTACGTCAACGGATCGCTGGTGGGGACACACCCCCAGCCAAAGCAACTCGCGGAGCAGATCCGCCAGGCCCGCCGCCGCGGCGATATCAGCCAGATGGTCAACGTCTCGGTCGACGAGAGCACCGACGAGGTCATCGTCAACGCCGACGCCGGCCGCGCCCGCCGACCGCTTCTGGTCGTCGAGGACGGTGAACCGCTGATCTCCGACGAGGAGATCGAAGCCTTGGAGGCCGGGAACATCGAGTTCCAGGATCTGGTCGACCGCGGTCTGGTCGACTTCATCGACGCCGAGGAGGAGGGAGATATCCTCGTCGCCGTCGACGAGGAGGAGTTGACCGAGAAGCACACCCACCTCGAAATCGACCCACAGCTGATGTTCGGGATCGGTGCGGGGATGATCCCCTACCCCGAGCACAACGCCAGCCCCCGAATTACGATGGGATCGGGGATGATCAAGCAGTCGCTGGGGCTGCCGTCGGCGAACTACCGGATCCGCCCGGACACGCGCCAGCACCTGCTGCACTACCCACAGCTGTCGATGGTCAAGACACAGACCACAGAACAGATCGGATACGACGACCGCCCCGCGGCGCAGAACTTCGTCGTGGCCGTGATGAGCTACGAGGGGTTCAACATCGAGGACGCCCTCGTCATGAACCAGGGATCGGTCGAGCGCGCGCTCGCCCGCTCGCACTTCTTCCGGACCTACGAGGGCGAGGAGCGGCGCTACCCCGGCGGTCAGGAGGACCGCTTCGAGATTCCCGACGAGGAGGTTCGGGGCGCGCGCGGCGAGGAAGCGTACACCCACCTCGACGAGGACGGCCTCGTCAACCCCGAGACGGAGGTCGACGAGAACGCCGTCCTGCTCGGGAAGACCTCCCCGCCCCGGTTCCTCGAAGAGCCGGACGACATGGGCGGGCTCTCCCCGCAGAAGCGCCGAGAGACCAGCGTCACGATGCGCTCCGGCGAGTCCGGGGTCGTCGACACGGTGACGCTGATGGAAAACGAGGACGGCTCGAAGCTCTCGAAGGTGTCCGTCCGAGACGAGCGGATCCCGGAACTGGGCGACAAGTTCGCCAGCCGACACGGGCAGAAGGGTGTCGTCGGCCACATCGCTCCGCAGGAGGACATGCCCTTCACAGAGCAGGGCGTCGTTCCGGACCTGATTCTCAACCCGCACGCGCTGCCGTCCCGGATGACCGTCGGTCACATCCTGGAGATGATCGGCGGCAAGGTCGGTTCGCTGGAAGGCCGCCGCGTCGACGGGACCGCATTCACCGGCGAGGACGAGGAAGATCTCCGTGGCTCGCTGGAGGAGCACGGTTTCAAATCCAGCGGGAAGGAGATCATGTACTCCGGTATCACCGGCGAGAAGATCGAGGCCGAGATCTTCGTCGGGACGATCTTCTACCAGAAACTGTACCACATGGTCTCGAACAAGATCCACGCGCGCTCGCGTGGCCCGGTGCAGGTGCTGACCCGCCAGCCCACGGAGGGTCGTGCCCGCGAGGGCGGCCTGCGTATCGGGGAGATGGAGCGGGACGTGTTCATCGGCCACGGCGCGGCGATGACGCTCAAGGAACGGCTGCTCGACGAGTCCGACCGCGAGTGGATCAACGTCTGCGGCGAGTGTGGGATGGCGGCCGTCGAGAACGTCGAACAGCGCCGCGTCTACTGTCCGAACTGCGACGAGGAGACCAACGTCCACGAGGTGGAGATGTCCTACGCGTTCAAGCTCCTGCTCGACGAGATGAAAGCACTCGGAATCGCACCGCGGATCGAACTGGAGGAGGCAGTATAAATGAGTCAGCAAGCACCACAGGAGATCGGTCAGCTCAGTTTCGGGCTGATGGACCCCGAGGAGTACCGCGAGATGAGTGCCACCAAGATCATCACGGCCGACACGTACGACGACGACGGCTTCCCCATCGACATGGGGCTGATGGACCCGCGGCTGGGCGTGATCGATCCGGGCCTCGAATGCAAGACCTGCGGCAAACACTCCGGGTCGTGTAACGGCCACTTCGGTCACATCGAACTGGCCGCGCCGGTCATCCACGTCGGTTTCGCCAAACTCATCCGGCGACTGCTCCGTGGCACCTGTCGCGAGTGTGCGCGGCTCTGTCTCACCGAAGACGAGAAACGCGAGTTCTCAGAGAACCTCGACCGGACGCGCGCGCTGGGACAGGACCTCAACGACGTGACGAAGGCCGCGATCCGTCAGGCCCGGAAGAAAGACCGGTGTCCGCACTGCGGCGAACCGCAGTACGACATCCAGCACGAGAAGCCGACGACCTACTACGAGGTCCAGCAGGTGCTGTCCTCGGAGTACTCCGACCGCATCGCCGCCGCGATGGAACCGGACGAGGACTCCGAACGGGTGACGCCGACGGAACTGGCCGAGGAGACGGATATCGATCCCGGCCGGATCCAGGAGATTCTCTCCGGGGACTTCCGACCCCGCGAAGAGGACCGGAAAGCGATCGAGTCCGCGCTGGACGTCGATCTGACCGAGGAGGACATGAACAAACTGATGCCTTCGGACATCCGGGACTGGTTCGAGGCCATTCCGGACGAGGACATCGAGGTGCTCGGGATCAACTCCGACCGGTCGCGGCCGGAGTGGATGATCCTCACCGTCCTCCCGGTGCCGCCGGTGACGGCGCGGCCGTCGATCACGCTGGATAACGGCCAGCGCAGCGAGGACGACCTGACCCACAAACTGGTCGACATCATCCGGATCAATCAGCGGTTCATGGAGAACCGCGAGGCCGGTGCGCCCCAGTTGATTATCGAAGACCTCTGGGAACTGCTGCAGTACCACGTCACCACGTTCATGGACAACGAGATCTCGGGGACGCCGCCCGCACGACACCGCTCGGGTCGGCCGCTGAAGACCCTCTCCCAGCGCCTGAAAGGCAAGGAGGGGCGGTTCCGCGGCTCGCTGTCCGGGAAACGCGTCAACTTCTCCGCTCGAACGGTCATCTCGCCGGACCCCACCCTCAGCCTCAACGAGGTCGGCGTTCCCGACCGGGTCGCGAAGGAGATGACACAGACGATGAACGTCAACGAGCGGAACCTGGAGGAGGCACGCCGCTACGTCAGCAACGGGCCGGAGTCCCACCCGGGCGCGAACTACGTCCGGCGTGAGGACGGCCGTCGGCTCAAGGTGACCGAGAAGAACTGCGAGGAACTCGCGGAGAAGGTCGAGCCGGGCTGGGAGGTCTCTCGCCATCTCATCGACGGCGACATCGTGATCTTCAACCGCCAGCCGTCGCTGCACCGGATGTCGATCATGGCCCACGAGGTCGTCGTGATGCCGTACAAGACGTTCCGACTCAACACCGTCGTCTGCCCGCCGTACAACGCGGACTTCGACGGCGACGAGATGAACATGCACGCCCTCCAGAACGAGGAGGCCCGCGCGGAGGCCCGCGTGTTGATGCGCGTACAAGAGCAGATGCTCAGCCCGCGGTTCGGTGAGAACATCCTCGGTGCGATCCAGGATCACGTCACCGCGACCTACCTGCTCACCAACCAGAACCCACACTTCAACGAGACGCAGGCGCTGGATCTGCTCCGGGCGACTCGCATCGACGAACTGCCCGAACCCGACGGCGTCGAGGACGGCGAGGAGTACTGGACCGGTCGGACGGTCTTCTCCGAACTCCTGCCGGACTCGCTGGATCTGGAGTTCACCTCCTCGGCCGGCGATACCGTCGTCATCGAGGACGGCGAACTCATCGAGGGTACCATCGACGAGGACGCGGTCGGTGCCTTCGGCGGCGAAGTCGTCGACACCATCGCCAAGCAGTACTCCCGGACCCGGGGCCGGATCTTCATCAACGAGGTCTCCTCGGTCGCGGTCCGGACGATCATGCACTTCGGGTTCTCGATCAGTATCGACGACGAGTCGATCCCACCGGAGGCACAGGCACAGGTCGACGAGGCGATCGAGGAAGCCAACGAGCGCGTCGAGGAACTGATCGAGACCTACGAGCGCGGCGAACTCGAATCGCTCCCGGGCCGAACGATCGACGAGACCCTGGAGATGAAGATCATGCAGACGCTCGGGCAGGCCCGTGACAGCGCGGGCGACATCGCCGAGGACCACTTCGACGACGACAACCCCGCCGTTGTGATGGCCGAGTCCGGGGCGCGTGGGTCGATGCTGAACCTCACCCAGATGGCCGGCTGTGTCGGCCAGCAGGCGGTCCGTGGCGAGCGGATCAACCGCGGCTACGAGAACCGGACGCTCAGCCACTTCGAGGAGAACGACCTCTCGGCGGACGCCCACGGCTTCGTGGAGCACTCCTACCGCGAGGGGCTCAACCCCAAGGAGTTCTTCTTCCACGCGATGGGCGGCCGCGAGGGGCTGGTCGACACCGCGGTCCGAACGTCGAAGTCGGGCTATCTCCAGCGCCGGCTGATCAACGCGCTCTCTGAGCTCGAAACGCAGTACGACGGGACCGTCCGAGACACCTCGGATACCATCGTTCAGTTCGAGTTCGGTGAGGACGGCACCTCGCCGGTCGAGGTCTCCAGTTCCGAGGAGGAGGACGCGGTCGATGTCGACCAGATCGCGGACCGCGTGCTCGAAAGCGAGTTCCAAGACGAGCGAGAGAAAGAACAGTTCCTCGGGGAGACCCGCGAGCCGACGAACCTCTCCGAGCACGCCGACGACTGGTGGCTCGCACAGAGTGACGACTGACCAGGTGATACAATGACAGAGTACGACGTATCCAACGATATCGAGGCGATAGTCGAGGACGCAGACCTCCCGCGGCGGCTCAAAGACGAGGTCTACGAGACCCTCGCAGACCGCGACGTAACGACCGAGCAGGCCGACGAAATCGTCCAGGCGACGGTCGCGGAGTACTACAACTCCCGGGTCGACCCGCTGGACCCGGTCGGGACCGTCTCCGCACAGTCCATCGGGGAGCCGGGGACGCAGATGACGATGAACACCTTCCACTACGCGGGGGTCGCGGAGATCGACGTGACGCAGGGACTGCCGCGGCTGATCGAACTCGTCGACGCCCGGAAGGAGCCGGACACGCCGATGATGACGGTCTATCTCGAAGACGAGTTCGCGCAGAACCGCGAGCGCGCACACGAGGTCGTCTGGAAGATCGAGGCGACGAAGATCCTCCAGTTGGGCGACGTTTCGACGAACGTCGCGGACATGCTCGTCCAGGTCGCCCTGAACGAGGACACGCTCCGCGAGCGGTGGCCGACCGTCGAGGATCCCGTCGAGGTGGCCGAGGAGATCGCAGCGACCATCGAGTCCAAACTCGGCGTCGAGACCCGCCAGCGCGGGCTCGTCATCGAGTTCGGTCCCGAGCAGCCCTCGTACCGGGATCTGCTCCAACTCGTTGAGGAACTGCGCGAAATCGTCTTCAAGGGGATCGAGGAGATCTCACGAGTGGTGATCCGCAAGGAGGAGACCGACCAGGGCGAGGAGTTCATCCTCTACACCGAGGGATCGGCCTTCGGCGACGTGCTCGACATCGAGGGCGTCGACGCCTCCAGGACGACGTGTAACAACATCCACGAGATCCACCGCAACCTCGGAATCGAGGCCGCCCGCGAGGCGATCATCGAGGAGACGATGAACACCCTCGAAGAGCAGGGGCTTGACGACGTGAACATCCGTCACCTGATGCTGGTCGCCGACATCATGACCAACGAGGGGACCATCGAATCCATCGGTCGGCACGGCATCTCGGGGTCGAAAGACTCCGTGCTCGCCCGGGCGGCGTTCGAGGTGACGGTCAGTCACCTGCTCGACGCCGCGATCCACGGCGAGATCGACGAACTCGACGGCGTGACCGAGAACGTCATCGTCGGCAAGCCGATCAAGCTCGGCACCGGCGACGTGAACCTGCGGATGACAAGCGGCAGCGGCGAACAGGCCGACTAGGATGACGATCACACTCTCGGACGAAGCGCGCCAGCTCGCCGGCCTCTTCGAGACCGAAACCGAGGCCACGGTCAAAGACTGCCTCCTCGACGAGGAGTTCGACCGGGTGATCTTCCTTATCAAGACCGGGGAGATGGGCAAGGCCATCGGTGCCGGCGGCGAGCACGTCTCCCGCGTCGAGCAGCGCATCGGCAAATCGATCAAGCTCGTCGAAGACGCCCCGACCGCGGAGGATTTCGTCGCGAACACGCTAGCTCCCGCGGCCGTCTACAACGTCACGATCAGCGAAAACGACGACCGTCTCGCCTACGTCGAGGTGGCCGAAGAGGACCGCGGCGCCGCCATCGGCGCCGACGGCCGCAACATCGACGCGGCCCGCCGACTCGCGGAGCGACACTACGACATCGACGATATCGAGTTAACGTAGGCTCAGATCGTCCTCTGAGCCGGCCACGGTCTTATTCGTTCGGCACCGAATAGTCGGTACGTCACCCGCTGACCGGCAGCCGGAGACTCCCACGTGGGCCGCGGTTCTGCTGGCCGTCCTCGTCGGCGTCACCTTCGCCTTCGGGATCGTGGTTCCCCAGAGCATCGCCGAACCGATCGCGTGCTGGCTCAGTATCGGGCGAGTCGTCCTGAGCCTGTTCGTCGTCTACCTGTTCTACCGGTTCGCCGTCGCCGTCGAGAAAATCGCCGACGAGATGCGACCGTCTCGGAACTTGAGTGTGCGGTCCTGGGTTCTGTTCGATCGGTTCCTATCACGGGCAAACCTAGCAGATGTTTTTAATAAGTACGTAACCAGTATCTGTACTAGACGGGCGGCCCGTGGCGCGGTACATACCGAACGTGCAAACGATGGTTGCCGATCACACCCCAGAGCCAGCGTACCGAGCACTACTCGACACAGCGACAGATCCGTTGTGGGTCGCCTCCGGCGACGGGGAGTTCGTCGTCGTGAACGAAGCCGTCTCCGAACTCACGGGGTACGAGAGCGCGGAACTCCGGGGTAACTCACTGACAGTGGTGTTCGGGGAGGGAAACGAACAGTGGCGACACCACCACCAGTTTCTCCGTGATCGCGGGCCGCCGGAGACCGCGGGGTGGGTCGATAAGATCACCACAAAACGCGGCGTGACGATTCCAGTCGAGGTCCACTGTCGCGCGCTCGCGGTCGAGGCCGGGACGCTCGTACTCGGTCGCATGCAGGATCGTCGGGGAGCCAGACAGCAACAGCAGAAACTTTCAATTCTCAACCGCGTGCTCCGGCACAACATCCGCAACGAAATGAACATCATCCTCGGCAAGGCGTCACTGCTGCAGGAGATCGACGACGAAGGCTACCGGACCGCGGCCGAGAAAATCGAACACCGGAGCAACAGAATCATCGACATCAGCGACAAGGTGCGCCGGGCGCAGGAGCATCTCACGGTCCCCGACGACGAAGAGTGTGCGCTCGATCTCGTCGACGAGACCGAACAGGCGGTCCGCGCGCTCTCGATTGCACGGCCGGCGTCCACGATCCGGACTTCTCTGCCATCGAGTGCACTCGCTCTCGCGCCCCCCTCAGTCGACATCGCCCTGCGGGAACTGATAGAGAATGCGATCGTCCACGCCGAGGCGACCGACCCGGTCGTCGAAGTCGACATGGAAACCGGCGACCAACGCGTGTCCGTCCACGTCAGAGATCACTGTCCACCGATCCCGGAGGGCGTCACGGAGACGATCCGTCACGGTTCGGAACATCCACTCCGTCACAACGACGGGATCGGTCTGTGGATCGCAAAGTGGATCGCCAACTCCGTCGGAGGGGAACTCTCGTTTTGCCGCCGCTCCGACGACAGTGGCAACGACGTGGTTCTCTCGTTCGACGCTCTCGATCGGGTGTGACTCCGATCGCTCGCTGACGAACCCCGCCGTGCGCCCTTCTCTTCCGAAGTCGTCGAGTCCGCGGCTCCTACGGAGGGTCGCGACCCCGATTACCGAACAGATCCCGATTCGCGCAGTGTCTCGATATCCTCCTGTGAGTAGCCGAACTCCCGGAGAATCTCCGTCGTCTGTTCGCCCAGCAACGGCGGGTGCGCGTCGAAGGCCGTCGTCCCGTTCTGGAAGTTCATCGGGCTGTCCGGCATCTCCACCTCGCCCACGGTCGGGTGGTCGATCGTCCGCCGCATGTTTCTGGCCTCGATCTGCGGATGCGAGAACACGTCGGCCATGTCGTTGACCGCCCGGGCGGGTACGTCGTGGTCCTGGAGTTGCTCGACAATCTCTGCGGTCGTGTAGCTCTCTATCTCCTCGGTCAGGATGGCTTCGAGTTCCTCGCGGTTGTCGACCCGCTGTTCGTTGGTCGCGAAGCGGTCGTCGTCGATCAACTCCTCGCGGCCGAGCGCCCGACAGAACCGCGGCCAGATGTTCTCCGACGCGCAGGCGACGACCACGTAGTCGTCTTTCGTCGGGAACGCCTGGTACGGGACGATCGTCGGGTGGCGACTGCCCATCCGTCCCGGCGGGTCACCGGTGCCGAAGTAATAGGAGGCCATGTAGGTCTGCCAGGCGACGACGCTGTCGAAGAGACTGATGTCGATCTTGTCGCCGCCGCTGTCGGCGAACTCCCGTCGGAAGAGGCGGGCGAGAATCGCCTGCGTCGCGTACATCCCCGCCGCGATGTCGACGATAGCGATCCCGACCCTGGCCGGTTCGCGGCCGCTCTCGCCGGTGATCGACATCAGCCCGCCCTCGGCCTGCATGATGAGATCGTATGCCGGTCGGTGTCTGTACGGCCCCGTCTCGCCGTAGCCCGTGATGTGACAGTAGACGAGATCCGGATTCTCCTCGCGCAGATCGTCGTACCCGAGCCCCCAGTCGTCCATCTGCCCGACGCGGAAGTTCTCGACGAGCACGTCCGCCTCGCTCGCGAGGTCGCGAAACACCTCTCGCCCCTCTTCGCTGGCGAGATTCAGCGAGACCGAGCGTTTGTTCCGATTGATGCTCAGGTAGTACGCCGATTCCTCGGAAGCGCCGTAGGTCGGCGGTTTCCAGCCCCGGGTCTGGTCGCCGCCGTCGGGTCGCTCGACTTTAATCACGTCCGCCCCCAGATCGCCCAACTGCATCGTACAGAACGGTCCCGAGAGTACCCGCGACGCGTCGAGAACCGTGAGCCCCGAAAGCGGCGCGACATCCTCACTCTGCTCGTTGCCGGTCATGGCTACCCAATCGGGTGGCTGGTACTAGTCGGTTGTCCCTCGTTCCGGGTGTGTGGTAGCTCGAACAGCTATTACGCTGGCGGGAGTACGTCGATCCATGGCTTCGGAGAGGCCCACGCTCCAGCGCGCGACCCCTGCCGATCACCCGTATGTCGTCTCGCTTCTCAGGGACAACGACCTGCCGGCCGAGGATGTCCCCGGGGCGCTCGATACGCTGTACGTCGCCTACGACGGAGACGAGCGCGTCGGCGTCGGCGGATTCGAGCGCCACGGCAGTGCCGGACTGCTCCGCTCGCTCGCGGTCGAGGAGTCGGCCCGTGACGCGGGAGTCGGAACGGCGCTGTGCACCCGACTGGAAGCGACGGCCCGAGAACGGGGAATCGACGCGCTGTACCTGCTCACGACGACGGCCGCCGAGTTCTTCCTCGCTCGCGGGTACACCCGGATCGGCCGCTCCGACGCCCCCGACCCGATCCGAGAGACACGGGAGTTCGAGGATCTCTGTCCGGCGACGGCGGCCTGTCTGCGGCGATCTCTGTGATCGTCGGATCGGTGAGTAACACTCGTCTCACCACCTGACACCGGTGTCCGCGAGCACTTATGCGGCTTCTCCACTTAGGTCTCGGTGTAGATTACTTCAGCATGTCAGAAAAAGCAACATACGCAGCCGAGACTACGATCGAGGAGTCGTTGGACGACGTTCCGGACGAGGAGACGATCGAGGAGACGGTCGAAAACCTCGAAGACAACGGCTTTAACGTCGTCGTCGTCGACTCGGGCGAGGAGGCGCTCGCGGAGATCAAGTCAGCGATCCCCGCCGGCGCGTCGGTGATGAACGGCCACTCGACGACGCTCGAAGAGATCGGTTTCGCGGAGTATCTGAGCGAGGGCGACCACGAGTGGGAGAGCCTCGCCGACGAGATCTGGAGCATCGACGACGACGCCGAGCGACAGGCCGCCCGCCGCGAGTCCCAGACCGCCGAGTACTTCCTCGGTGGCATCAACGCTATCTCCGCGACCGGCGAACTCGTCGCGGCCGACCGCTCGGGTAGCCGGATCGGTGCCTACCCCTTCGCCGCCGAGAACGTCCTCATCGTCAGCGGCGTGAACAAGATCGTCCCGACGCTCGAAGACGCGCTCGACCGTCTCGAATCCGTCGCCTACCCCCTCGAAAACGAGCGCGCACAGGAGGCCTACGGCGTCGAATCCGAAATCGCGAAACAGCTCATCTTCCGACAGGAACTCGAAGAGGACCGGACGACGGTCCTGCTGATCCGCGACAACTTCGGCTACTGATCCCAGTTCCAACGGCACTGTTGGCATCACCGCCGTTGGCGTCGACAACGCCGTCGCAGTTTCTCTCTTTTGGGTGCACTTTTTGATCGTCTCCCCCGAAACGGCCGTATGCGCGTCAGCCGCGGGGTCGTCGAACGACTCGCCGCCAGTGGGATCGACACCGTCTTCGGGATTCCGGGCAAGCAGACACTTCCGTTGAACGAGGCAATCGACCGGCGCGAGGACCTCCGCTTCGTCGGTGCCCGCCACGAGACGGCGGTCTCTCACGCCGCGTGGGGCTACGCCGAGACCAGCGGCCGCCCCGCCGCGACGCTGGTCGTTCCCGGCCCGGGAGATATGAACGCCCTGAACGGCCTCAAAAACGCGTACAACGACTGCACGCCGCTCGTGCATCTCGCCGTCGAGACCGAACCCGACGTCCGCGGCGGCGACGGCATCCACGAGACGCCTCCCGAAGTCTACGACCCGGTCGTCAAATCGAACACGGTAATCGAGCGGCCCTCGGCGGTCGCCGTCGAACTCCAGCGGGCTATCGACACCGCGCTCCGCCCGCCGACCGGTCCCGTCAGGGTCGGCATCCCGAAGAACTTCCTCACCGAGGATCGTCCGCTCGCAACAGCCTCACGGACCGACGACGCCTCCTCGACTCCCGTCCCGCAGGCGGATATCGAAGACGCGGCGACCTGTCTCGCGGGCGCGAACCGCCCGGCGATACTTGTCGGGGGCGGCGTCAGGACCGCGGAGGCGGACTCGGAACTCCTCGCGGTCGCCGACCGACTCGACGCGCCCGTCGTCACGACTTACAAGGGCAAAGGCGTGATTCCGGACTCGAACGACCGCGTCGCCGGCACGCTCTCCGGGAGCGCGCCCCCGGAACTCCTCGACTGCCTGGCGAGCAGCGACGCGTTGCTGGCAGTCGGCACCGACTTCGACGCCGTGGCGACCCGAGGTTGGTCCGTCGAGACGCCCGACGAAATTGTCCACATCACGCTTTCGCCCGGTGACCTCGGGACCGGATACGATCTCAGCGTGGGTATCGTCGCCGACGCCGCAGACGCCCTCGACGCGCTCGATGAGGTGCTCGAATCGCACGCCGTCGGTGACGGCGGGGGTCGCGAGCGAGCGACCGCCGTCCGGGAGGCGATGGACGACCGGGTCGAATCGCTGCTGGCGGAGACGACACCGCTGAGTTCGGTCCGGGCGTTGCGGGCCGTCCGCGAGGCCGTCCCCGAGGAGACGGTCGTCTCCGTCGACGCCGGCGGCTTTCGGGTCTGGGCGCTGAACACCTTCGACGCGAGCGGGCCGCGCCGGTACGTCAACCCCGGTTCGTGGGCGACGATGGGAACCGGTCTCCCCGCGGCGCTCGGCGCACAGATCGCCAACCCGGACCGCGACGTGCTCGCACTCGCCGGTGACGGCGGCTTGCTGATGTCGATTCACGAACTGCACACCGCCGCCAGCGAGGGCATTCCGGTGACTGTCGTCGTGTTCAGAAACGACGATTACGCGATCATCACCGAGGAGGCGGGTCGCTCGTTCGGAATTCAGGACGGCTACGATTGGTCGGAGACGCCGCTGGATTTCGTGACGATTGCCGCGGGGATGGGTGTCGAGGCGACACGTGCAGAGACGCCAGCAGAGATCGATACGGCACTCTCGGCGGCGCTGGACAGCGACGAACCCCGGTTGGTCGAGGTTCCGACCGACCCCGACGAACCACAGGCGAGCGAGTGGCTCTCCCCCGACGACGAGTCCCCGGAGTGACCGGCCGATCCGACCTCGACACAGTTGGCTCCGTCAGTAGGGGCGCGGTGTCGTCCGGCGGAGACAGGCTGATATATGCCCGGACACTACCACCGCCATCCACATGTCCGGTCAGATCGGACTGACTGTCTACTCGGCCGATGCGGTCTCCCGGATGACGACCGCACAGCTCCGGGATTCGCTTTCGTACTTCTCACCCGATGTCGTCGCGGTCGCCCGGCCCCAACACGAACGACAACTCCGACAGGCGCTCTCGTCGGAGACGCCGACCGTCGTCACCGAGCGGACTCAGCGGACGGTACAGCGACTCTACAGCTCTGCGTCGGTCGATCTCGTTCGAGTTGCCGGCGTCGACTCATTAGGAGAACTCGTGGCTCTCGAAGGCGATGGGGTCTCGGTGTCGGGCGAGACCTACGTGCTCTCGGATCTGCTCAGCGTCGATCTCGATCTGGTCAACCTCGAAACCCGTCTCGACGGACGCGAGGCGTACGAAGCGGCCGTTCCGGACGACCTCTCCGGGAGCTACACCCACCTCACGACCGAGGCGAACCCGGGCTACCGCAACGACTGGGGGTCGCTCGCGGTCCAGGGAGCCATGCCCGGTGCGAACGAACGACAGGGACAGACCGCTCCCGGCATCGCCCACCTCCGGTTGCGGGCCGACGGCGTCGTCTGTACCCGCACCCGCTCGCCCGAGCAGTTCGGCCTGCGCGCGCTGGAGCAGGTCGGGGAGACCCGTGCGCAGACGTTGCGAGAGGCCGGCTTTCGCTCGCGGGAGGCCGTCGCAGCGGCCGATCTCACCGACCTTCGGGAACTGACGGGGTTCGGCCGCGAGACGGCCCGGACCGTCATCGAAAGCGCGACTGCGACGGTCGAGGGCACCGTCCGACGGTACGGCGACGAGGGCTTCCCCGGGGCCGATCCCGTGTTCATCGATATCGAGACCGACGGACTCAACCCGACGATGATCTGGCTGATCGGGGCGCTGGACGCCAGCACCGACGAGTACCGGTCGTTTCTCGCGCGGGAGGAACCCGCCGCGGCGCTTGAAGCCTTTCTCTCCTGGCTCCAGCACACCGTCGGCAGCCGGCCCGTCGTCGCCTACAACGGTCGCTCGTTCGATTTCCCGGTTATCGAGGAACAACTCGCCGAACACTGTCCCCAGTATCTCGACGTGTGGGACGACATCTGGACCTTCGATCCGTACTACTGGGCGACGACGAGAGACCAGGCGCTGTTGCCCGGCCGGACGAACAAACTGGGTGACGTCGCGGCCGCGCTGGGCTGGGACGACGCCGGGACGGGGCTGACGGGTGCGGCCGTCGCCCGTCTGTTTCAGCGCTGGCAGGCCAATCCCTGCGAAGCGACCGAACTCGACTGGGAGCGTCACGAACGGTACTGCGAAGACGACGTGCGTGCGCTCGCGTACGTCTACGACGCGCTGGCGGAGGCGAGTCGGACTCACCGTGCGGGCACTGACACCTCCGCGACGGGGAGCGACACCACCCAGGGACAACTGAGTGATTTCTGAGATGAGCGAGTACACCCCGACCACCGACGAGGTGCTGGACCCCGGGACGCTCCGGGAGAGCTATCCCGACTACGAGGGGCAACTGCAACACACCCAGACGCTGCCCGCCCGCGAGGCCGACCACGTCCCGGCGAGCAGCGTCCTCCCGGCGCGGTTGGCCGACGCCCTCGGCGCCGACCTGTACTCCCACCAGGGGGAGGCGCTGGAACTGCTGACAGACGGGGACGACGTCACCGTCGCCACGTCGACGGCCTCCGGCAAGACCTGGATCTACACGCTGTACTTCGCGCTGTTGAAACAGCGCAACCCGGACGCCCGCGGCATCTTCCTCTACCCGACGAAGGCGCTGAGCGCCGACCAGGAGGCGGCGATCAACGACCTCTTCGAGCGGTTGGGCGTCGACGCGACGGCGGAGACTTACGACGGCGACACCCCGAGCGACCGCCGACCGCTGATCCGCGACCGGGCGGATGTCGTCATCTCGAACTTCGCGGGAATCAACGTCTATCTGAACAGCCACGCGAAGTGGCGGTCGCTGTTCCGGGACTGCGAACTGCTCGTCCTCGACGAGAGCCACACCTACACCGGCATTCACGGGATGCACGTCGCGTGGACGCTGCGCCGGCTCAGACGACTGCTCGATTACTACGGCGCCGACCCGCAGGTGGTCTGCTCGACGGCCACCATCGGCAACCCCGCCGACCACTCGCGACAGATCACGGGGAGCGAGTCCGCCGTCGTCGACGAGGACGGCAGCCCGCGGGGCCGCAGAGAGATCGCCTTCTGGCAGCCACGCGTCACCGACGAGGAGGCCGGCGCCCTCACCGACGACGGCCTCCTGCCAGCGATGCGGCAGGGAGCCAACGGCGAGACAGCCGAACTCGCCGCGCACCTCGGCCTCCACGGCGTGCAGACGCTGGCGTTTACGCGGTCCCGACAGGGAACCGAGATCGCGGCCAAACAGGCGGTCAACGCCGCCCGTGAGCATCCCGACGGCGGCTATCTCGATGTCGACCCCTACCACGCCGGGCTGAGCAAGGAGAAACGCCGATCGATCGAGTACGCGCTCAAACAGGGCGACACCGACATCGTCTTCACGACCAACGCCCTCGAACTCGGCATCGACATCGGCTCGGTCGACGCGACGGTGCTGTCGGGCTATCCGGGAACGCGACAGTCCTTCTGGCAGCAGGTCGGCCGGGCGGGTCGCGGTACCTCGACGGCGCTCTCGGCGCTGGTTCCCCGCGGGGACGCAATCGATCAGTACATCCTCGACAACCCGGAGTACCTGCTCGCTGACGACGTCGAGGACGCGGTCGTCGACCTGGACAACGACGCCGTCTACGCCCGACACGTGCTCTGTGCCAGCGCGGAGCGACCGCTGACGCGGGCCGACGCGGAGTGGTTCGGCCCCGAGGACCGACTCCGACGCGCCGTCGAGATGTGGCGTGATGCCGGCCAGATGACCGGCGACCTGGATCGCGGGGCGCAGTACGACGGCCCGCCGCGCCCGCAGGCCGACATTTCGATGTACGCGAGCACGGACGAGCAGTACAGCGTCAGGTGTACGAACGGCGACATCGACATGGAGCCGCTCGGCCGCGACCGGGTGTACCGGGAGTACCACCCCGGCGCGCTGACGCTGTACGACGGCCAGCAGTACGAGGTCCAGGAGGTCGTCGAGGACGTGCCCCGGCCGTACGTCGAACTCCGGGCGGTCTCGACGCGGGAGTACACGCGCACGCTGAGCGACAAGCAGATCCGGGATATCGAGAGCCAGCGGCGGATCGACCTCGGCGGCGGGTTCGTCCTCCACGCCGGAATGGGGACCGTCGACGTGCACTACCACTCCTTCAAACGGATCGATATCGACACCGGCCAGCCCGTCGGTCCCCCGCAGGCGACCGGGTTAGAACCGCTCTCGCTGCGCACGCAACTCACCTGGATCCGACTCCCCGAACGCCTCCTCGACCGCGTTCTCGGAGAGATCCCCGACGACTCGATGCTCGATCCCCCGGAGGAGAGTCCGCTGGGCGACCAGGAGTGGACGCTGGCGGGAGGGCTGCACGGCGCAGAGCACGGGATGATCAAACTCGCACCGCTCACGCTACGTCTCGACAACTCCGACATGGGTGGACTGAGTACGCTCGCCCACCCCGAGACCCACTCGCCGGTCTGGTTCATCCACGACGCCGTCGAGGGCGGAGTCGGGTTCGCTCACAGCATCTACGACAACTTCGAGGCGGTCGCCGCGAAGACCCGCGAGCGGGTCGACTCCTGTGACTGCGGCCGCGACGAGGGCTGTCCGGCCTGTCTGATGAGTTCGCAGTGTGGCAACGAGAACGAACCGCTGCACCGGCCGGCCACCACCGCGATCCTGGACGCGGTGCTCGACCGGCTGTAACGCCGCGGTCGTCAGTTCCGGTCGACGATTGCCACGTCGACGTCCAGTTCGTCGACCCGCTGGAACGTCGGCGGGGTGAGCAGCCGCGAGGCGAGACTGCGGTCCCGGCTGGCGCCCATGATGACCAGATCGTACTCCGGGGCGTTCCGTTCGAGGAAGGTATCGACCTCCATCTCGACGACTCTCGTCTCGATCGGGGCGGAAAACGGTTCGACGAGATCCGCCAGCATCGACTCCGCCTGTCGGTGTTCGCGTTCGCTACAGGAGCCGAGACAGGTCGCGACGCTGACGAAGCCGGTCGTGCCCGCCAGCCGCGTCGCGAACTCGACCATCCCGTGGGCAACGTCGCTGGTGCCCCGGACGGGGACGAGAATCCGGTTCCACTCTGTCAGGTCTCCGTCGGTTCGATGGGTGAGCACGTCGGTGTCGCCCCGGAACAGCGTCCGGACGAACGGTGAGAGCCGCTCGTCTTCGACCTCGTACGGCGTCGCGATCAGATCGCAGTTGACCCGCCGAGCGGCCCGCAGCGCGGTCTGTCCGGACTCCGGCCCGCCGGTCGCGACGACGACCTCGCAGGGGACTCCCGTTGCCGTCTCGATTTCGTGCGCCTGGCGTTCGAGGCGGTCGACGGAGTTCGCGACAGCCTCGTTGTCGGGCGGTTCGTCGAGCACGTCGGGGCTGTCGGTCGCCTCGGGGCGGTGCGTGCCGTCGCGCTGTTCGAGCAAGTCGCGCTCGGCCTCTGCGATCCACTCCTCGGCGACGAGATCCAGCAGGACGACCTTTCCGGCGCGGTGTGCCGCGGCGAGGCGGGCGGCGAGCATCGCCGTGCACTCCGCGTGGGGACCGCGCATCGGGACGAGGATGTGATCGTCGCCCCGGGAGGCTTCGTAGAGAAACTGATCGCGTCGCTCGTAGACCACTTCCCGCCAGACGGCGAATCCACCGGCGACGATGGCGCTGGAGGCGGCGACGCTCAGGACGTATATCTCGGGCCGTTCGACCTGCGCCTGGACGAACAGCGTCAGCAGCGCGGTCGAAAACGCCGCCGGCTCCTCGGTGTCGAGGAGCCAGGTCGTGATCCCCGTCAAGAATACGGCGAGCGACGCCGCGACGGGATTTACGCTGTTGGCCGCGGGCTGGTAGATCAGCGTCGAGGCGGCGACGACGGCGACCCAGCCACAGACCGCCCCGAGGGTCAGCCCGCCGACGAACCGCGAAATCGAGGCGTACCGCCCCTCGGGATCGGCAAAGAGGGTGAACGCCCCGGCGGCAAGCGGGGGATACAACAGAAAGGAGAGGCCAGGGACGGTGTTCGACAGCGCGGTCACGAAGCCGATAAGCAGCGGAACGAGCAGCAGAATCGAGAGGTGGACGAAGTTCTGCGTCGACTCGACCCACCGGCGCAGGTCCCGCCACCGGTACCGGACGGTCCGGCGGATCCGGACGGCGACCGACTGCACGCTGTCGCGAGGGCCGTTCATACCAGCGATTTGCGTGGAACCGTGTTAAGCCACTCGCCCGGCGTGGCCGACGCGTCGGGCGATCCAGCTACCGCGCCGTCAGGTCGTCCGCTCACCGAAGCCGATCCAGAACCGGAATCTCCTCGATTCGCTCCTCGCTCAGGTCGTCCCAGATGATCGCCTCGGGTTTCGGTCGGGCCGTCTCGACGGCCCGGACCTGCTCGGGCGTGACGATCAGATCCATCGGAACGTCGTGCGCGCCGGTTGGAATCTCCTCGTCGACGACCTGCAGTTCGTGGACGCTCGTCGCAGTCGTCGTCGAGTCGTCGACCAGTCCGAACTCCCGCAGGAGCGCGAACTCCAGATCGCTGTAGCCCTCGCCCTTTCCGACCCGCACGCCGTCCGGAGTGACGGCGACGCTGCCGGAGACGATCAGATCGATCGGCGGCATCTCGTCGGGACCGACCTGTACGCCCGCCTCCGAGGAGCCACCGACCGTCGTCGCCTGGTCGATGTCGTCGACTTCGGCCGGGTCGAGCCTGAGAAAGCAGCGCCCGTCGCGCAGCCGCGGCACGGCCATGTAGACGGTCTTTCCCTGTCTGAGCGCCGCGCGCCGGACCGGTAACTGCGGCGAATCGGGATTGGCCTTGATCGCGTCGGCCGCCTGCCACGCGTCGCGTTCGACCAGTCGGTCGGCGGCCTCCGCCGCGCCCGCGAAGTTGGGGATTCGACCGTGTGGCGGATACGGAAACCGCGCCGCCCCGCTCGCTTCGAGTTCGTCCCAGATCCGCTCGCGTACCTCCTGTTTGTCCATGTGTCCCCCTCGTGGTTCCTCCCAGTAGTAACCCGGTCTCTGGAACCGACACGCCACCGACTCTCACTGTCCGCGAGTTTTGCCGTAACTCGTGGTTATAGATACTTGGGGATATATGAGTCACGTACATGACTAAACGATCAGAGCAACCGCTGGGGTTCGGTACTCGCTGTGTCCACGCCGGGCAGCGAGAGCCGGACCCGGCGACAGGGGCGCGCGCCCCGCCGATCTACCAGACGACTTCTTACGTGTTCGACGACGCGGACAACGCCGCGAAGCGATACGCGCTCGAAGCGGACGGTAACGTCTACTCCCGGTTCGACAACCCCACCGTCTCGATGCTGGAGCAGCGACTCGCCAGCCTGGAGGGCGCTACCGCGGCCGTCGCCACCGGCTCCGGTATGGCCGCGCTCGACGCCGCCACGTCTGTTCTCGCCGCCGCCGGAGATAACGTCGTCACGGCATCGTCTATCTACGGCGGCACCCACTCCTACTACTCGAACACCGCGACCCGTCGCGGCATCGAACCCCGGTTCGTCGATACGCTCGACCCGGACGCGTACGCGGACGCCATCGACGAGCACACCGCGTACGTCCACTTCGAGACCATCGGCAACCCCTCGCTGGTGACGCCGGATTTCGAGGCTATCGCGGAAGTCGCTCACGACCACGGCGTCCCGGTCTTCGTCGACAACACCTTCGGGACGCCCGCTCTGTGTCGCCCGCTGGAACACGGCGCGGATCTGGTCTGGGAATCGACGACGAAGTGGATCCACGGCTCCGGGACCACCGTCGGCGGCGTCCTCGTCGAGGACGGCGGGTTCCCGTGGACGGAGTACCCGGATCGCTTCCCGGAAATCGGCGGCGAGAACCCCGCGTTCGACGGGACGGTCTTCGCGGAGGAGTTTCCGGACAGCCCGGTGACGACCGCGGCCCGCCAGCGCGCGGTCCGAAGCACCGGCAACGGACAGAAGCCCTTCGACGCGTGGGTGACGATGCAGGGCGCGGAGACGCTCTCGCTCCGGATGGAGCGACACTGCGAGAACGCCATGGCCGTCTCGGAGTTCCTCGACGACCACCCGGACGTGGCCTGGGTGGAGTACCCGGGTCTGGAGGACCACGAAACGCACGACAACGCCGCCGAGTATCTCGACGGCGGGTTCGGCGGCATGGTCACCTTCGGCCTGGAGGGCGGCTACGACTCGGCGGTGACGCTGTGTGAGGAGACCGACCTCGCGCAGTTTCTCGCCAACATCGGTGACGCCAAGACGCTGATCATCCACCCGGCGAGCACGACCCACGCCCAACTCAGCGAGGCGGAACAGCGCGCCTCCGGCGTCACGCCCGACTTGCTCCGGCTCTCGGTCGGTATCGAGGACGTAGCGGATATCATCGCCGACCTCGATCAGGCAATCGAGCGCGCGGAGTCAGCATGAACGTCGAACACGACACTCTCTCGCTGGGGAAGTTCGAGTTCGAGTGCGGCGAAACGATTCCGGATCTCGAACTCGCCTACGAGACCTACGGCGAGTTCACCGGCGAGAACGCGGTGTTAGTCTGTCACGCCCTGACCGGCAGCGCACACGTCGCGGGACACAGCCGCGCGTCCGGGACGGCCGGCCAGGCCCGCGCGTGGTGGGACGACATCGTCGGCCCGGGCAAGGCCATCGACACGACCGAGTACTACGTCATCTGCGCGAACGTGCCGGGGTCGTGTTACGGTTCGACCGGCCCGCCGTCGACGAACCCCGAGACCGGTGAGCCCTACGGCACCGACTTCCCGGCCGTGACAGTCACCGACTGGACGGAGGCACAGCGCCGCCTGCTCGACGAACTCGGCGTCCCGCACCTCCACGCCGTCGTCGGCGGCAGCGTCGGCGGCATGAACGTCCTCGAATGGGCGAAACGCCACCCGGATCACGTCGAGCGGATCGTTCCCATCGCCGCCGCTGCCCGCCTCGATCCGCAGTGTCTCGCTCTGGACGCGATTGCCCGGCGCGCGATCACGACCGACGACAACTGGAACGGCGGGGACTACTACGACGACGACCCGCCCTCGGACGGGCTGGCTATCGCCCGCCAGATCGGTCACGTGATGTATCTCTCGAAGTCCTCGATGGACCGCAAGTTCGGCCGTCGGGCCGCCGGTCGGGACGCGGTCCGGACGTTCCCGACGGACCCGGCGGCGGGCTTTTTCCCGTACCGAGACGTGGAGTCGTATCTCGACTACCAGGCCGAACAGTTCGTCGAGCGATTCGACGCGAACTCCTATCTCTATCTGACCCGGGCGATGGACAACTACGACCTCTCGCAGGGGTTCGAGGACGACGTGGACGCGCTGGCGGCGTTCGAGGGCGAGGCCCTCGTCATCTCGTTCACCGAAGACTGGCATTTCACCGTCCAGCAGGCGGAGGCGTTGGCCGACGCGATGCGAGAGGCCTCGCTCGACGTCGCACATCACGTCATCGAATCGGACCACGGCCACGACGCCTTCCTCGTCGAACCGGACAACGTCGGGCCCCCGGTGGCGGATTTCCTCGACGAGGGGCTCTCCGGGAGCGCGATCACGGATACCGACGAGGAGTTCGAGCCAGAAGACGAGTTCGCGCCCGTGCACACGAGTCTGTTCTCGCAGTGATAGTCTCTAAGTCGGCGCTCTCACGGTGACGATCACTCCATGTCAGCGCGCAGCTGTTCGGCCCGGTCGAGAAACTGCTCCCGGACCCGTTCGGGCGAACAGGCGGAGAGTTCGTAGGGGAGATCCGGAACCGACGGCGGCTCGAACTCCGCGAGCAGTGTGTCCGCCTCGTAGTGAAAGAGTCGGTCGTCGGCGTCCATCACCACCTCCCACTCCGACTCCGTCGGCGGATCGACGCCGAGCCGGTCCCAGACGGCCGCCAGAATCCGCTGTTCGATGCGCTCGAAGGTCTCGATCTCCCGTTTGACCGGGCGCGGCACGTCGGAGATATACGCCTCTGCGGCGTCGTGAAAGAGCCCGTACAGCTGTATCGTCGGTCCGTGCTCCGATAGCTCCTCGCTGACGTAGATCGAGTGCGTCCCGACGGAGTAGTAGAACTGACACTGCCCGGCGTAGCGGCAGGTGTTCGCAAGCCCGTTCGCGATATCCGGCAGTTCGATCCGCTCCGGATCGGGGTCGAGGGGGTGGAACTCCCCACCCGTGTAGGTTCCGATCGGATCACCGCGGCGCTGCTCGCTCATATTTCGACATATTGCGGCGGATTGAAAGCTCTGTCCGCTCCGGCTACCTGTTCCCAGTCCCGGGCTTCAGGCCGAGCACGGCAGTCGCCGCCTCCCCGACCGCCGACGCGTGTTCCTCAGGACAGTAGACCCCGAGTCGCCAGCGGGCACGCTCGGTCGCTCGCAGGCCGCTGACCAGTTCGGACGCGTCCTCTAGCTGCTGGACGACGCCGTCGACGACGACGTTCGTCCCCGACTCTTTCAGCCCCGGTCGGTCGGGGATGTCGACGATCACCTCGGTCGGATCGACCCCAGCGTGGTCGGCAATCTCCCGCTCGGCCGTCCGTTCCTCCTCGTGCCCCGCGTCCATCGTCCCGCGCGGCACGTCTCCGGGCTCCGCCCAGACCGCCCGCTTGTACAGTTGGCGGCGCTCGATCCGCCGGCCCAGTTCCGGCACCTCCGCCGACAGTTCGACCAGCAGTTCGTGGTCGGGCATCCGCCGGAACTGCTCGATGCCCGTTTCGGTCCGGTCGAGATACCGCTCGCAGGCGCGTTCGAGCATCGCTCCGGCGATCCGCGAGACGTGGTGACGGTAGACGACGCCGTTCATCAGCGAGCGCGCGACCAGAAGCGACTCGGCTGTCGCGACGTTTCCCTCCCCGAGAACGAGCCGTCCGCCTTCCAGCCGAAGCGCCCGGACGAGCCGACCGTGATCGATCGTCCCGTACGGGACGCCCGTGTGGTGGGCGTCGCGGATGAGGTAGTCCATCCGGTCGACATCGAGTTCGCCGGAGACCAGTTCGCCGATGCCGTCCTCGCCCGCCACCAGCGCCGCCACCCGCACCGGATCGAGGTCGTGTGATTCGAGAGTCTGGCAGAGTTCCCGCTCGGGGTCGGTGAGCAGCCACGCGATGTCGTCGTGGTCCTTCCCGGTTCGACGCTCGATCAGCTCCTCGGTCTGGTGGCCGTACGGACCGTGACCGACGTCGTGGACGAGCGCCGCCGCTCGGACGAGCGCCGCCGTCTCCTCGTCGACATCGAGGTGCGAAAGCGCGGTCCTCGCGAGATGATAGACCCCGAGGCTGTGCTCGAACCGCGTGTGGTTGGCCGAGGGATAGACGAGCCGCACCGTCGAGAGCTGTTTGACGTGTCGCAGCCGCTGCATCGCCGGCGTGTCGATCAACTCCGAGGCGACCGGCCCCAGCGTGATGTAATCGTGAATGCTGTCCTTGATCGGATTCATGGGTTCACTGCGGCGGCTGTCCCCAACGGGGTTTCGGATCGCCGCGGTGACGCCCCAGTTTCTTGTCGCTCGTGACCAACGTCTACACATGGAGATCGCAATCGTCAGCGACACCCACATCCCCTCGCGTGAACAGACCATTCCCGAGCAGTTCCGCGAGCGCATCGCGGACGCCGATCACGTGATCCACGCCGGCGATTTCGACTCGAAAGGGGCGCTCGCGGAGATCCAGGATCTCGCCCCGGCGCTCACTGCCGTCGCCGGCAACATGGATCCACAGATCGGACTCCCGGAGGTCGCGACGGTCGAACTCGGCGGCGTCGAGTTCGTCGTCACCCACGGCACCGGCTCGCCCAGGGGGTACGAGCGCCGCGTCGCGAACGCGGTCCGGAAACACGCGGACAGCGAGCAGGCGGTCGGGGTCGCCGGCCACACCCACGAGCTGTTGGATACGACTCACGACGGGATTCGCCTGCTCAACCCGGGCAGTCTCACGGGTGCGCGGCCGGCCAGCGAGGCGACGATGCTGGCTGCCGCCGCCGAGGACGGCTCGCTGTCCGTGACGGTACGGGAGGCGTAAGATCACAGACGCCGTCCAGATTCGCCAGTTCCGGGCTCCTTTTCACGCGGTACGCCCGAATAGCCGTATGAACGTCTTCGCCGTCGAGGGGTTACCCGAGATCGAACCCGGCGACGACATCGCGTCGCTGATCGCCGAGCGGGTCGATCTCACCCCGACCGATATCGTCTGCGTTGCCAGCACCATCGTCTCGAAAGCAGAGGGTCGGCAGGCGGATCTCTCGGAGTTCGAACCCGGCGAGCAGGCCGAGCGCATCGCCGAGCAGGTCGGCGACCTCGCGGACGAGGAGAAAGATCCCCGCTTCGCACAGGCGGTCATCGAGGAGAGCGAGGAACTGCTCATGGAGTTTCCGATCATGCTCGCGGTCACGACGTTCGGCCACATCACGATCAACGCCGGGATCGACCGCTCGAACGTTCCCGACGCCGATCTGTTGCTTCTCCCGGAGGATCCGACCGCGAGCGCACAGCGCCTCCACGAGGCACTCGGGGTCCCGGTCATCGTCACCGACACGTCCGGGCGGCCGTTCCGTCACGGCCAGCGCGGCGTCGCAATCGGCTGGGCGGGGATGCCCGCCGCACGGGACTGGCGGGGCACGTACGACCGCGACGGTAAAGAACTCGAAGCGACCGTCCAGGCCGTGGTCGACGAACTCGCGGCGGCCGCCAACCTCGTCACCGGCGAGGGCGCAGGCGGCAAGCCGGTGGCGGTCGTCCGGGACTGGGAGTTCGGTGAGTTCGACGGCAGCGACGACCTGTTCCGCGACGAAGACGAAGACCTGATCCGGCCGGCACTCAAGGAGTACTCCCATGCTGGGGATTGAACTCACGCCGGAGCACCCGGTCGCGCGGGTCGGCGGCCTCGCGGCGAGCGCCGAAGACGCCGGCTTCGATACGGTCTTTGTCAGCCACCACTACAACAACCGCGACGAGTTCGTCGCGCTGGCAGATATCGCCCGCCGCACCGACAGCGTCCGCCTCGGCCCCGGGATCACCAATCCCTACGAGAGCCATCCGGTGACACTGGCCTCCCGGGCGGCGACTATCGACGAGTACGCCGACGGTCGGGGCGTCTACGGGATCGGCCCCGGCGACCGGTCGACGCTCGGGAATCTCGGCTACGATCACGACGACGCGCTCCGTCGGGTGCTGGAGACGATGCAGGTGAGCCGACGGCTCTGGGACGGCGACCGCGTCGACCACGACGGCACCTTCGAGGCCGCCGACGCGGGCCTGAACTACGAGGCGCGCCGCCTCCCGATCTACGTCGGCGCGCAGGGGCCACACATGACCCGGATGGCCGCGAAACACGCCGACGGCGTGCTCTACAACGGTGCCC
Source organism: Halovenus carboxidivorans (assembly GCF_009831575.1). GTDB lineage: Archaea > Halobacteriota > Halobacteria > Halobacteriales > Haloarculaceae > Halovenus > Halovenus carboxidivorans. Next base: position 481,230 of record NZ_WUUT01000003.1, read on the forward strand.
ATCCCCGCGACATCGAGTGGGCGGGTGATCGGGTCCGGGAGGGTCTCGCTGAGCGCCCCGACGACAGCGTGGTGTCCAACTCCCCCTCTCACCAGACCGGGATCGACGGCGAGTTCGATTTCGCGGCGTACGCCAGCGTCAGCCTCGCCACGACGGAGGAGGCCGCCCGGGAGGCCGCCCGGCCGCCGGTCGCCTTCATCGCCAGCGGCGCGCCGGCACCGGTGCTGGATCGACACGGCCTCGACGAGGACCTCACAGCGGAGATCGGTGCGGCCATCGCCGCCGGCGAGTTCGAGTCGGCTTTCGGACTCGTCACTGAGGAGATGATCGACGCGTTCTGTCTCGCGGGCACGCCCGAGAGCACCCGCGACCAGTTCGAGGCGATTCTCTCGGAGGCGGACAGCCTGGTGATGGGGTCGCCGCTCGGGCCGGATCTCGACGAGGCAATCGAGCTAATGGGCGAGTTGGCGACCGGTCTCGACCTCTGACCGGCGATCCGGTCTCAGCCGCCCTCACCGCTTTGCTCTGCTTCGAGTTCCTCGAGTCGGTCCTGTAACTCCTCGACGGCCTGCTCGTCGACCGTCCCCCAGTACGCGACGATGACGAGCGTCAGGACGAAGACGATTCCCCAGCCGAGCGTCGCGTACTCGTCCGGGACGTACAGCCCGAAGATGCCGTCGATGACGCCTTCGAGCGAAAAGACGATAATTACCGGCCCGACGACCTCACGCGGCAGAAAGTGATTCAGATACGCCTTGAAAACACTCGTATCCATACCCCGATACTCTCCGTCGACCGACAAAGTACTGTCCCCGTTTCGCGCGCAGTGGCCCGGTCCTCTCTACCTGATACTCCCCGAGCGATCCCCGGGTCCTGCGAGACCACCTCAGTTCTCGGGGTGTTCGGCGCCGAACGACTCCGGCAGGAAGAGACTGAGAATCGCGCCGGTGGCGAGATAGCCGAAGTAGGCGGTCGGTGCGATCACGAAAATCGCCCCGAAGAGCACGAGCAGCGCCTCGGCCGGCCCCTGTGCGGCCACGTCGGCGAACTCCCCGGGCATGTCGATGATGCTTTCGAGCAGTCGGGATGGTAGGCTCATACCTGAGTGTTAGCCGGGGTGTACTTGTGTGTGTCCCTCTCGACCGACGGGCTGAGATAGCTCCGGTCCGTAGGGCGACCGATGACCGACCGTTCGCTCGACGAGTTCGTCCCCGGATCGGACCAGGAGGCCGACGACGAACCCGCAGATGCGGCTACGGAGCAGTCCGTCGACACGACACCCGATCCGACGACTGCGACCGCCACCGTCTCGCCGGGGGGCGCGTCCTGTGAGGACTGCGGTGAGACGGTCACGCGCCGCTGGCGGGACGACGGTGCCTACGTCTGCGGGGACTGCAAGGAGTGGTGACCCGATCAACGCTTTTTGAGGATGCCTGCCAACGAGTACACATGAACTTCGAGGTAATCCAGGGCGACATCGCGCAACAATCGGCGGACGTGCTGGTCAACGCCGCGGGGACGAGTCTCCAGATGGGCTCCGGCGTCGCAGGGGCCCTGCGCCGCGCCGCCGGCCAACAGATCAACGAGGAGGCGGTCTCGAAGGGACCGATCGATCTCGGGGAGGTCGCCGTCACCGACGCCTACGCGCTCGACGCCGAGTACGTCGTCCACGCCGCCGCGATGCCCCATTACGGCGACGGGAAGGCGACCGCCGAGAGCATCGCTGACGCGACCCGCAACACGCTGGAGACGGCCGAGGAACTCGGCGCCGAGTCGCTGGTCATCCCCGCTCTGGGATGCGGCGTCGCGGGCTTCGCTCTCGACGAGGGCGCGCGGATCATCGCCGAACAGATCGACGCACACGAGCCGTCTTCGCTGTCGGACGTTCGGTTCATCGGCTACTCCGACGAGGAGTACGAGACGATCGAGCGCGCCGCCGACAGCGTCCGCGGCGAGTGACTGACCGCTGTCTCGACGCGTGAGACTCCGACCGAAGGATTTTGTCGCAGACAGGTACACGTAGTTACATGCAGTCGTTCGTCACGCCGCCGCCGCTGGAACCGGGCGATCAGGTGGCCGTCGTCGCGCCGTCGAGCGGCGGTGCCCGGGAGGCACCGCACGTCTTCGAACTCGGCCTGCGACGGCTCCGTGAGGTGTTCGAGTTGGAGCCAGTCGTCTACCCGACCGCCCGCCAGGGCAACGAGTTTCTCTCGGCGAACCCCCGGGCCAGGGCCGCCGATATCCACGCCGCCTGCCGTGACCCCGACATCGGCGCCATCGTCGCCACAATCGGCGGCAGCGACCAGCTACGGGTGCTCGAACACCTCGACTCCGACGTGTTGCGGGCGCATCCGACCCGCTTCTACGGGATGAGCGACAACACCAACCTCGAACTGTTCCTCTGGCGGGCCGGCGTCGTCTCGTACAACGGCGCGCAACTGATGAACGAACTCGCGATTCCGGGCGAACTCCCCGAGTACACCGAGCGGTACTGCCGGCGAGCCTTCTTCGAGGACTCGCTGGGCGTGCTCGACCCGGCACGGGAGTGGACCGACGAACCCTCGACGTGGTGGACCGACCCCGCCGAGATGGGGGCGCCGCCGACGTACGACCAGAACCCCGGCCGGGAGTGGGCCGGCGGCGACGAGGCCGTCTCGGGGCGACTGTGGGGCGGCAACCGCGCAGTCGTCGAGTGGCAACTGGCGACCGACCGGTATCTCCCGGATCCGGACCGTCTCGACGGTGCGGTACTGTGTCTGGAGACGGCCGAATCGATTCCGGAACCCGAGGAGGTCGGTGGGACGCTGATGTGTCTGGGCGAGCGCGGCCTGCTCGAGCGGTTCGACGGCGTCGTCGTCGGCCGCGCCCCGACGCGGAGTTTCCTCACCGAACCCCCGCGCGACCGCCGGGAGGCGTATCGGGAGCGACTGCGGGCGACAATCGTCGAGCAAATCGACCGGTACAACCCCGACGCCCCGGTCGTCCTCGGCGTCGACTGGGGACACACGACGCCGATTGCACCGCTGCCGCTGGGCGGAACAGTCCATCTCGACCCCGAACAGGGGACGATCCGCTGTGAGTAGTCGTCGTCGTCGGCCGGCGCTTATTCGTGGCCGCTGACCGACACCGGCTCGTAGGGCTCTTCGAGCCACTCGATGTCGCTGTCCGACAGCGAGATATCGAGCGCCTCGACGGCCTCCTCTAGGTGTTCGATACTCGTCGTGCCGACGATTGGCGCGTCCACCACGTCCTTGTGCAGCACCCACGACAGCGCAATCTGGGCCATCGAGGCGTCTTTCTCCTCGGCTATCTCCTGGACGCGCTCGTTGATCTCCTGGCCGTTGCCCTCGAAGTAGGGGTGTTCCTTGGCGTAGTCGTCGGACTGCCCCCGGGTCGTCGCGTCGAACTCCTCGTGCGGTCGGGCGAGATAGCCACGTGCCAGCGGACTCCACGGGATGACCCCGATGTTGTTCTTCTCACAGTAGGGGAGCATCTCCCGCTCCTCCTCGCGATAGAGCAGGTTGTAGTGGTTCTGCATCGTCCGGAACTGATCGAGTCCCTGCCGCTCGGCGGTGTGTTGTGCCTCCGCGAACTGGTGGGTCCACATCGAACTCGCGCCGAGATACCGGACCTTCTCGCGGCGCACCGCGTCGTCTAACGCCTGCATCGTCACGTCGATGGGCGTGTCGTAGTCCCAGCGGTGGATCTGGTAGAGGTCGATGGTGTCCATCCCGAGCCGCTCGCGGCTGGCGTCTAACTCCTGTTCGATGGCCTTCCGCGAGAGACCGCCAGAGTTGGGGTCCTCGTCGTCCATCTGGAAGAAACACTTCGTCGCGACGACCATCTCGTCGCGTCTGCCTTCGAGGGCATTCCCCAGGATGCGTTCGGACTCACCGACCGAGTACATGTTGGCGGTGTCGAAGAAGTTGATGCCGAGGTCGATCGCCCGGTCGATGATCGGGTGGCTGTCCTCCTCGTCGAGCACCCACTCGCGCCACTCCGGGGTTCCGAAGCTCATGCAACCGAGACAGATGCGACTGACTTCCAGTCCCGTATCGCCCAGTGTCGTGTACTCCATATCCCCGCTGTCGAACGGGACCGCTGAAAACCTTCCGGGCGCTCACCCGTCGCTCTGAACTCCTACGCTGAGGGCTCTCCCTCGCTCTCGCCCGTCGTCTCCAACTCCGAGGGGTGCTCGTCGCTGTCGAGGTGGATCCCCTCGATTCGCTGCACGCCCTTCACGCTGTGTGTCGAGTCGATCGCCGGGCCGACCAGCCGCGTCGCCACGTCGCCCCCGACCGGTTCGCCGTTGCACTCGTAGGCAAGAAGGCAGTCGAAGGCGTCGCGGATCTCGACGCACATCCGGTATCCCCCCGCGCCGTGGACCAGCAGGTGAGTCGTCTCCTCGGGCATCTCCGCGGCGAACACGAGTTCGTCGACGGGGACACCTCGCCACTGCTCACCGATCGTCCGCCCGCTGTGACACTGTAACGGGATCCGGCGCTGTTCGACCGGAAACTCCTCGCACTCGTCGAGCGTCGCGGGAAGCGTGAGTTCCTCCGTTCCGATGATCGTCGGCGCCACGGGAGTAGTTCGTCTGGGCGACACTTGATAGCTGTCGCCGTTCCCAGCCAGTGAGAGCCGGCGCCGTCGAAAGCGACAAGCCGGCAAGCACCGAATCTGCGAGCGTGAACGAGTCGTACCGGACCGTCGCCGGCCGCGAGCGAGCGCGTTTCGAGATCAGCGGCTCCGAGTTCATCGGTCACGTCGCGCCCGTCGAGACCGTCGAGGCCGCCGAACAGTTCGTCGACGCGATCAGCACGGAGTACGCGGACGCGACCCACAACGTCCCGGCCTATCGGGTTCGGGCGGAGCCGTTGCGGGAGTGGGCCAGCGACGACGGCGAACCCAGCGGCAGTGCCGGCGACCCCGCGCTGAACGTCCTCGAACAGGAGGAACTGGAGAACGTCGCCGCGGTCGTCACCCGATACTACGGCGGGACGAAACTCGGCGTCGGCGGACTCGCACGCGCGTACTCGCGAGGTGTCAAAGAGGCAATCGAGGAGACGGAGATCATCGAGGAGCGCCCGCACGAGCGCTTTTCCATCACCGTCGAATACGACGACTCCGGCAGCGTCCGCGGGATCCTCGAAAGCGAAGGCGTCGAGTTCGAGGCCAGCTACGAGGCCGATGTCGAGTTCGCGGTCAGAGTCCCGAAACCGGACGGGAGCGAACTGAGAGACCGTATTCGGAGCGCAACCAGCGGCCGCGCGACCTTTTCGGAGTGACTTACTCCGTTCTGAACGCCCGGTCGCCCGCGTCCCCGAGTCCGGGAACGATGAACCCCTCGTCGTTGAGGTGGTCGTCGACCGCGACGGTCACCAGTTCCGCCTCGTCGAACTCCTCGTCGATCCGTTCGAGACCGGTCGGTGCGCTGACCGCAGAGAGGACGAGCAACTGCTCCGGGTCGGCCTCGCCGCCGAGCAGGTGGCCGAGCACCGCCGAGAGGGTGCTCCCGGTCGCGAGCATCGGGTCGGCGACGATCACGGTGTCCTCGGGGCGGATCTCCGGCAGTTTGACGTACTCGACGGAGATGGGGAACGAGCCGTCCTCGTCCATGCCGGCGCTCTCGTCGCGGCTGGCCGAGATGACGCCCTGTCGGGCCGCCGGAAACGCCTTCAGGAGCCCCTCGACGAACGGCGTCGCCGCCCGGAGGACGTTGACGATCACGACGTCGTCCAGCCCCTGGATCTCCGGACCGGTCGTCTCCGTCAGCGGCGTCTGGACCGGCACCTCCTCGGTCTCGAGCCAGGTGTCGATGATCTCGTATCCGCAGATCCGGCCGAGTCGGACCAGCCCCTTCCGGAACGCGATCTGTTCGGTTTCGACGCTACGCAGCTCCGTGAGCGTGTGCTGTGCGAGCGCGTGTGTGATCACGGCGGCGTGCTCGCGGTGTTCGACGGACATACCTGTCTGTGGGCCTGGCGGCCCTATGACTGTGGTGTTCTCCGTCCGTGTCGGCTCGGGGCCGATCGGCTCCGACAGCCTCGCCGGGAACGGGTCCGGACTGCCGGTTGTCCCGGATTCAAACCGGCTCGGGCCGAAGACGACACATGATCGAGCCCGATTTGTCCGGACAGACCGCGCTCGTGACCGGGAGCGCGAAAGGCGTCGGCCGCGAGTTCCTGCTCGCGCTGGCGGACTGCGGCGCGGACGTGGCCGTCCACTACCGATCCAGCGCCGAGGAGGCCGAGGCGGTTCGCGAGACGATCGAGGCCCGCGACGACGCTGGCGCGGTGACGACGGTCCAGGCCGACGTGACCGAACCCGAGGCGGTCGACCGGCTGTTCGACGAGGTGGAGGCCGCTCTCGGGACCGTCGACGTGCTCGTCAACAACGTCGGCGCGTTCGCGCCTCGCCACTGGGAGGAGTTAGACCACGAGACCTGGGAGACGGTCATCGAGACGAACCTCTACGGGACGTATCTCTGCTCGAAACGCGCCCTCCCGGGGATGCGCGAACAGGAGTACGGCCGGATCGTCAACGTCGGCTACGCCTCCAGCGAGAAGGGGCTGGTCAGCCCGAAGAACTTCCCGTATTTCGTGGCGAAATCCGGCGTGTTGATGTTCACGCGGATGCTCGCCGCCGACACGCAGACCGACGGGATCACCGTCAACGCCGTCTCGCCGTACACCGTCGAGAACTCCGCGGAGTTCCCCGACGAACTCCCCCGGGGTCGGCCCGCCCGGTTCGAGGACATGAACCAGGCGCTTCTGTTTTTCCTCGATCCGGACAGCGGGTACATCAGCGGCCAGAACGTCGAGGTCAGCGGCGGCTGGCTCCCGGAGTCGGTCTGACCGGATCCGGCCCGAGTCGGGCGGATCGAACCCCGAGACCTATGGTCACCGAGCAAGAAGACCGCACGTATGCCGAACTATCCGACACACGCACGGTGGGGCCGAATTGGTGCGGCGGCGATGGGTTCCGCCGTCGCCGCGGCGGTGTATTTCCTCTTCCTCTCGGCGGCTCTCGCCTTCGCGGCCGGACTCGGGGCCGCTGCGGCGACGTTCGTCGGCTCGATCTATCCCGACATCGACCACCACACCTCCAAGCCCCGGCAGAAGGCCGTTCGGTGGTTTCAGGGGCTGGTGGTGCTCGGTATCGCCTCGCTGGCCGGGCTGAGTTGGCCACAACTCGTCGACGGGATCGAGACCGCGAGCACGACCGCCGGCCTCGACCTTCCCGTCCCGCCGGAGGTCGTCGGGGCCGTGTCGGTCGTGCTCGTCGCCGCCGTCGCGACCAGCCTCGTCGATCCGGTGATCGGACTCGTCACGAACCGACACCGCGGCTGGACGCACAGCGTCCCGATCAACGCCGTGTTGATGGCGCTGTTGCTCGGCGGCCTCTGGCTGCTGCTCGGCGGACTGAGCTTCGAGCGCCGCGTGACCGCGCTGGTCGTCACTGGCACCTTCTACGTCGGGACGCTCATCCACCTCGGACTCGACGGCGAGATTCCGTAGCGCTACCGCCGCCCGACGACCCGCGACTGCGTGTGCTCGGGAAAGATCTCCGCGACCGTCCCCCCGCCGTGTTCCTCGGCGATCACCGCCCGCAACTCAGATTCGTAATCGCCTTTTTCGATCTCCTCGCTCGGTCCCGTCTCGACGACCAGGTGTTCCTCGGCAAGTTGGTCGATTGCCCCTCGACCGATGCCGGCCAGCGGCGCGAGATGGTCGACGCCGTACCGGTCTTCGATGCTCTGTGCGAGCGACCGGGGCACCGTCGGCACGCGGTCGTCGCGGCGGGTGCCGTCAGCGATCCCGTCGAAATCGAGCGCGGCGGCCCGTTCGAGGGCGTGTTCGTGGACGCGTTGGATCCCGTTGCGCGGGTAGCCGTCGTCGACCATCTCCGCGACTGCCTCCCGGGCAACGTCGGGATCGAGATCGACGCGCCGGGCCTCGAACCCGGCGGCTTCGGCGGCGGCTATCGCGTGCTCGTAGTCGTCTGTGATTCCGAACGAACAGCAGAGCAATGTGAGATCGCAGCGGCCGTCCAACAACAGCGCAGCGAGCGTGGAGTCTTTCCCCCCACTCGACAGCAGGCCGACCTCCATCTCACCGGCGTTTGATGTCGAAGCTCTTCGAGTCGGGGGTCAGCTCCTTCAGTAGCTGTTTCATCTTCTCCTCGTCGATCTGGCCCTGAATGCGGCCGCTCTGGGCCAGCGCGATGATCTGCTGTTCGACCTTCTCCCCGACATCCGGCTTGGACATCTTGACGGTGTTCAGTCGCTTGCGCGCGCCGTCAGTGAGATGCTGGCGGAGAATCGCTTTCTTCTGGGCCTCGGCCTCCTGTCGCTGGGCCTCCATCGCTTCTTCCTGGCCCTCTCCCTGCTGTTCCTGCAGCTGTTTTCGCTTCTGTTCGCGAATCCGTTCGAGTTCTTCGTCACTTGGCTCGCCGCTCATACAGTACCATTGTCGAGTACGAGGCAAAATCATTACGGAAGGCGGGCCCTGGAACCGCGCGCAGCGACCTGCTGGCCCGATCAGACGAGGCGGTCGGCGTTCTCTCTGGCGATCAGGTACAGCGGCACGGCCAGGACGTTCAGCCCCGGGACCGCGGCCATCACAGCCCAGTTGCGCGGCCCGCCGGTCCAGTTGGTCGTCGTCCGTAGATACAGCGCGTCGACGTACAGCGACACCGGAAGCAGGAGAAAGGTCGCGACGAGCCAGCCGGCGACGAAGGGCCTCGTTCCGATGAACGCCGCCCCCGGGGCGAAGACTCCGACCAGCCCGATCACTGCCGACGGTGCCAGCCCCGCGAAGATCCCGAGGACGGCCTTCGGGGTGCCTCGCGGGCGGTCGTCGGGGACGACGGGGACGTAGTACCCCTCCGAGATCGTCAGCAGTAGCTCCCTGCCGACGAGCGTCTCGGGGTCGTCGTCCGCCCCGATCACCCCGAGCAGCCGGCTGAGCCGGTCGTCGGGACCTCGGTCCGCCGGCTCAAAGTAACAGACGAACACCGGTTCGTCGGTGCCCTCGACCGTCAACTCGACGGCCAGTGCCTGGGCTGTCTCGATGGCGACCGGATACCCTGTCGGGACTTCAGAGGCGGAGATGCGTTCGATTTCGCGGACGACCGCCGTGAACTGCTCGCCCTCGTCTTCCCCGTCGGTATCCGGCGGACGAGCGATCGGCTCCGGAGTGTCCCGGGGCTCTGTCTCCGGATCCTCGGCCTCCGGCGGGGCTGATTCTGTCCCGTCCTTGCCTGTCACACTTCTCTCTCGGCGCGCGGCCGTCAAAACGATGCTGTTTGACGAGCGCGTCCCCGTCGACTCGACGGCCCGACAGCGCCGTTGGCCTCCGCTGCGCGGCGGTTCGACGGTTTTAAGTGTCGCATCGGCTTCTTCCCAATCGAGACAGGCTTTCGCCTGTTTCACTGACCCGTAGAAGCCATCTGGCGTACTACGGAGGTGAACAATGGCAGATCAGGAAATAGAGGAGGCAGTCTCTCGCGCGCTTGACGAGTCACCGCCTCGGAACTTCACCGAGACGGTCGACATCGCAGTCAATCTGCGCGACATTGACCTCAACGATCCATCGAACCGAGTCGACGAGAGCGTCGTCCTGCCGGAAGGCACAGGACAGGAAACCAGTATTGTCGTGTTCGCGGAGGGCGAGACCGCCGTCCGCGCCGAGGAGGTCGCCGAAGACGTCCTCGATGCCGACGAACTGGCAGACCTGGGCGACGATGACGACGCGGCGAAAGACCTCGCCGAAGACACCGACTTCTTCCTCGCGGAGGAGCGGCTCATGCAGGATATCGGGCGCTATCTGGGGACCGTTCTCGGTCCGCGGGGGAAGATGCCCGAACCTGTCAGCCCCGACGACGACATCGTCGAGGTAATCGAGCGGATGAAAAACTCCGTTCAGATCCGCAGCGGCGACCGGCGGACCTTCCACACGCGCGTCGGCGCGGAGGACATGTCCGCCGAGGAGATCGCGGACAACATCGACGTGATCATCCGCCGCCTGGAGGCGAGCCTCGAGAAGGGTCCGCTCAACATCGATTCGGTCTACGTCAAGACGACGATGGGCCCAGCCACGGAGGTGGTCTGAGATGAGCACACAGGAACGCAAAACCGAGACGATTCCGGAGTGGAAACAGCAGGAAGTCGACGAGATTGGCGACTTCCTCGACCGCTACGACAGTGTCGGCGTCGTCGACATCACGGGCATTCCGAGCCGCCAGCTCCAGGACATGCGTCGTGATCTCCACGGCAGCGCCGAACTCCGCGTCTCGCGGAACACGCTGCTCGCCCGCTCGCTCGAAGAGGCCGGCTCCGGCCGCGAGGAGCTGACCGAGTTCGTGAGCGGACAGGTCGGACTGATCGGGACCAACGAGAACCCGTTCAGTCTCTTCCAGCAGCTGGAAGCCTCGAAGACCTCGGCGCCGATCAACGCCGGCGAGGTCGCCCCCAACGACATCGTCATTCCGGAGGGCGACACGGGGATCGACCCCGGTCCGTTCGTCGGTGAACTCCAGAGTATCGGTGCGAACGCCCGAATCGAGGAGGGATCGATTCAGGTGCTCGAGGATTCGACCGTCCTCGAAGCGGGCGAGGAGGTCTCCGCGGACCTCTCGAACGTGCTCTCGGAACTCGGGATCGAACCCAAAGAGGTCGGTCTCGACCTGCGCGCCGTCTACGCCGACGGCGTCCTGTTCGAGCCCGAGGATCTGGAACTCGACGTCGAGCAGTACCGCGCGGACATCTCCGCCGCGGCTGGTCGCGCCCAGAACCTCGCGCTCAACGCCGAGATCGCAACGAGCGACACGGCTCCGTCGCTTCTGGCCAAAGCCAGCGGCGAAGCCAAGAACCTCGCCCTGTACGCGGGGATCGAAAACGAGGAAGTCATGCCCGATCTGATCAGCAAGGCAGACGGGCAGGTCCGCGCGCTCGCCGCGCAGATCGACGACGAGGAGGCCCTGCCGGAGGAACTGCAGGACCTCGACGAGCCGGCAGCCGATGCACAGACTGACGACCAACCTGACGACTCCGAAGACGCCGACGAGGAAGACGCCGACGCCGAGGAGGCCGAGGCGGACGACGAGGAAGACGACGACGGCGACGATGTCGGCGACGCACTCGGAGACATGTTCTAACACACAACAATGGAATACGTATACGCAGCACTCATCCTGAACGAATCGGGCGAAGAGATCAACGAAGAAAACCTCACCAGCGTCCTCGAATCCGCTGGCGTCGACGTCGAGCAGTCCCGTGTCAAGGCGCTCGTCGCCGCACTGGAGGACGTCGACATCGAGGAAGCCGTCGAGGAAGCCACCGCAGTGCCCGCCGCAGGCGGCGCGGGTGGCGCAGGCGGCGCAGCCCCGGCCGACACCGGTGGCGAAGAGGAAGCGGCCGACGACGGCGACGACGACGAAGCAGAAGAAGCGGCCGACGAGGGCGGCGACGACGACGAAGACGACGGCGACGCAGGCGAAGGACTCGGCGAACTCTTCGGCTAATCCGCTCGTCTCTTTTCACCGTTCGTGGCGACGTTCTCGACAGCTACGGCTATCGGCCCCACCGTGCAGCAACCAAGCAGACTATACCGGCATCGGCCGTATACTGACATATGACAGAACACGAAGAGCAGACTCCTGTCGAGGCAGAGGCGAACCCGAAGAAACTCTCCGCGGTCGGCGGCTTCGTCGGGACCGTCCTCGGTTCGCGGCTGAGTCGTGGCGGCGCTATCATCGGCGGGGTCGTCGGCGGAACGCTCGGCTACCTGGCGGGCGCAGTCGGCCGGTCGCCGCCGGGCACCGCCGGAACCGACCCCGATCCAGTGGCGATCGACGTCGCTGACACGGACGAGGACTCGGCCGACGACGCCCCGTCGGAGGCGGACGACGGGGACGAACCGACGGCAGACGAAAAGTAAGCGATTCTGGCGGCCGGCGTTTTCAGCTACTGATACATCCCGAGCGGCCTGGCCTGGGAACTCTCCTGTTGGTTGGCCTCCTGCATGCGCTGTGCGAGTTTCTCGCGGGCCTCGGCAATCTCCTCGGCCTGATCGACCAGTTTCTCGGTCTCGATTTCGGTCGACAGGAACGGCTCGATCCCGTCGACGAGCAGGACCCGGGCCGCTTCGGGGTCGGGAAACTGCGCGTTGGCCTCGACGACCAGTCCGATCGCCTCCAGCTCCTGTTCGCTGGCCTCGGCAAGTAACGCGCCGGTCGGCCCGCTGATCATGCCGCTCTCGGAGGGTGCGTCGACGCCGTGTTCGGCCAGTCGGTCCTGCGCCGCGCCGACACCGACGCCGTACATCTCCGGCACGTCCTCCTTCTCCGACGGCAACCCGCTCAGATAGACCGGCAGTACGCCCTGTTCCGCCAGCCAGCCGGTTACGCAGGTCGCAAACTCCGGGGCTGACTCCGGCGAAACCGGGACGTCGCTTTGCAGGACGAGCAGATCCTGGTCCTCGTCGGCGTAAATGCGGACCGGTGGACGGACCGCCCGGTCGCCCTCCTCGTAGGTCGCCGCTCGCGGAAGCCCGTCGCAGTGACAGGAGGCGTAGTGGTCCATCTCGAACGTCTCGACGAGGTGATTCGCCGCAATCTTTCCGACGAGGCCGACGCCCGGCAACCCTTCTACGAGGATCGGCGAGTCGAGATCGAGATCAACGTGTTCCGTGATGTGTGCCATACTCGAACCCACGCGTCGGGCCAACTTAAGATTCGGTGACGGCGGAGCCGTTGGTCGACTCTCTCGACACTGATATCCGTTAACAAGGGTGTGTGGGGAGATAACAGGACCAACTAATACCGACACCCGTGTTAGCAGGTGCATTTATACATTGTTCCTCCGTAACAAATTGTGGTGGTAACACATGACAATGAAGGCCGTGGTCTACAAGGGGCCACGCGAGGTTGCGGTGGAGGAAGTACCAGAACCGGAGATCGAACACCCGAACGACATCGTCATCGACATCACGACGACGTGCATCTGCGGGTCGGACCTCCACATGTACGAGGGCCGGACCGCCGCCGAGGAGGGGCTGGTGTTCGGTCACGAGAACATGGGGATCGTCTCGGAGGTCGGAGACGCCGTCTCGACGCTCGAAGAGGGGGATCGAGTCGTCCTGCCGTTCAACGTCTCCTGTGGCTTCTGCCAGAACTGTGAGAACGGCTACACCGGCTTCTGTACGAACGTCAATCCCGGCTTCGCCGGCGGCGCGTACGGCTACGTCGCGATGGGCCCGTATCAGGGGGGACAGGCCGAGAAACTCCGGGTCCCGTACGCCGATCACAACGCGCTGAAACTGCCGCCGGGCGACGAACACGAGGACTCGTTCTCGCTGCTCGCCGATATCTTCCCGACGGGCTGGCACGGGACTCGCCTGGCGAACCTCCGGCCCGGCGAGTCGATTGTCGTCTTCGGGGCCGGGCCGGTCGGACTGATGTCCGCTTACAGCGCCAAGCTACAGGGGGCCTCCGAGATCTACGTCGTCGACCGGGTTCCGAGCCGACTCGAACTCGCCGAGGACCACTGTGACGCGACGCCGATCAACTTCGACGAGGGCGACCCCGTCGAACAGGTGATCGACGAACACGGCGGCGAAGTCGACAAGGGCGTCGACGCCGTGGGCTATCAGGCCCTCGATCCCGAGGAGACCGACAAGGGCGACGACTACGCCTACGATCCCGCCAAGGAGAACCCCGCGGTCGTCATCAACAGCCTGATCCGGGCGGTCCGGCCGACGGGCGAACTCGGCATCCCTGGGCTGTACGTCCCGGAAGATCCCGGCGCGCCCGACGACATGGCCGCGCAGGGACGGCTCGGAATCGACTTCGGGAAACTCTTCGAGAAGGGCCAGGCGCTCGGCACCGGCCAGTGTAACGTCAAATCGTACAACCGCGAGCTACGGGACATGATCATCGAGGGACGGGCCGACCCGAGTTGGGTCGTCTCTCACCGCGTCAGCCTCGACGAGGCACCCGAGATGTACGAGCGCTTCGACAACCGCGAGGACGAAGACGAGGCGATCACGAAGGTGCTGCTCGAGCCCTGATCTCCTCCGGCCGGACTCACGACTCACATATTTATGACCAACACACCATCCGAACAGGTTCCAGTAACGGTTATCACCGGCCCGCTCGGGGCCGGCAAGACGACGCTCGTCAACAGACTGCTCTCGAACCCCGGGGGCCGGCGGCTCGCGGTCATCGTCAACGACATGGGCGAGGTGAACATCGACGCCGAGTTGATCGAATCGGAAGCCGACGACGACGGGATCGTCGACCTCTCGAACGGCTGTATCTGCTGTCGGCTACAGGGCGATCTCCTCGAACAGTCCCGACGGCTCGCGACCGAACGCGAGTTCGACTACCTCGTCGTCGAGGCGTCGGGCATCTCCGAACCGCTGCCGATCGCCCGCACGCTCACCACCGGAACCGACGACGACCCGCCCGAGGCGTACACGCTCGATGCGGTGGTCTCCGTCGTCGACGCCTACGGGTTCTGGAAGGCCTTCGACCCGGAGGAATCGCTCCCCGAGGCCGCGCCCGATCCCGAACGCCCGCTGACCGACGTGCTCGTCGATCAGGTCGAGTTCTGTAACGTTCTCCTGCTGAACAAGTGCGACATGGTTCCCGACGACGCTCTCGAAGAGATCGAGGCGACGATCAGGGAACTCCAACCCGAGGCCGCGCTCTACCGGACGACCTACAGCGATGTCGACCCGGACGACGTGCTCGGGACCGGACTGTTCGACCTCGACCGGGCGAAACGTGCCCCGGGCTGGAAACAACACCTCGCGGGGGACGGACACGACCACGAGTCCGCCGCGGCGGCCCACGGCGTCGACTCCTTCGTCTACCGCGCGGACCGACCCTTCGAGTCCCGGGCCTTCGACGAGTGGCTCGACGACTGGGACGGTGATATCGTCCGCGCGAAGGGGTTTTGCTGGGTGGACACGCGACCGGAACAGGTGCTCGGCATGAGCCAGGCGGGTCCGTCGGTACAGGCCGGCCCCATCGGCGAGTGGGGCGAGGACGCGCCGATGACGAAACTCGTCTTCATCGGCCGGGAGTTCGACGAACGACGGATTCGCAGCGAACTCGACGACTGTCTCGCACCGGCCGACTGGGAGGCGGGGAGTCCGGACGCTGATCCGTTTCCCCGCGGTCAGTAGACCTCTTCGCTCAGTTCGTCCCAGGACTCGTGAAAGCCGTACTCGGCCTCCGTCGTCGCCGCCATCGCCTGCTGGTAGACCTCGTCGTACTCTACCAGCCGTTCCCAGCCGTCGTCGAAGCCGTAGTTACAGTACTGACACATACCCACGCCTTCGACCAGAGCCTGCTTAGCGGTTTCGGCGAGCCGGTTCGTTCGATCCGTGGCCCGTCGCAGCAACCTTTTTATGTGATCCTCACTGAACGGAGCCAATGGTCACGTACCGAAGCGGGAGTCACGTCCGGAGCGCGACGGATCTCGTCGAACGGGAGTGTGAACACTGCGACTGGGCGGCCGTCGCGGACGGGTATCCCGCGCTGGTCGAACAGTACCAGCAACATCTCCGTGCCGACCACCCGAGAGCCTGACTCCGATCCTGACCTGCCCTCACCGCGTCGGCCCCCACTTCGGCGCCGAGTCCCAACACAGTTTTCATCGGCCGGCCGGATACTCCGGTAATGAGTGCTGGTGTCGGGAACCGTATCGACGGGTTCGTCGCGACCTACTTCGACCGAGAGATTCCGGACCCGGAGGGGCTGCCGCGGTACGTCGCGCCGCTGCCGGAGTGGCTCGAAAACCTCGGGCTCCGGCTGGCGTGGCCGATTGCGCTCGTCAACCTCCTCGGGACGCTCTTTGGGTTCTGGTACTACGCGGGACAGCCGCTCGACTTCGCAGCGCCGCTAATCGAGGGCCAACTCGGTGCCGCCCCGGCGGCGGCGTATCCGCTCATCCCCGACTCGCCGGTCGCCACGATGTTCATCGGCCTGTCGTTGATCGCCTGGCGGCTCGACCTCGACGCCGGTCCCCTCCACACGCTCGCGTTTTTCGGCTGCATCAAACTCGGTCTCTGGACGCCGTACGTCCAGTTGGTGCTCAACGGTTCGCAGGGCATCGTTCCGTGGCTCTACTGGTTTCTGATCCTCAGCCACCTGGCGATGAGCGTCGAGGCGTTTCTGATCCACCGCTACGCCCGGTTCTCGGTCGGGTCGGTCGCCGTCGCCCTCGCGTGGTACGGTTTCAACGACGTGGTCGATTACTTCTGGCCGCTGCTCTCCGGCCCACATCACACCTGGCTCCGGGCTGAGCCAATCGTGGCCGGTGGATTCGACCACTCCGTGCCGGCGCATGATTTCGCCGCGGCCTGGGCAGTCGTGCTGACGTTCCTCGCGACGTTTCTGGCGCTTGCGACCCGGGTCGAGAAGTTGAAATTCGACGGCCGAGGGTAACCACACGCGGCCAGTGCGGGCTGTGATCCGACAGCTCTCCCGTGGGGTAGTATTTTCACGGAGGATGGTAAATGTGAACACATGAAATTCGTCATCGTCGGTTTCGGACGGGTGGGGATGCGTACGGCTCAGAACCTGCGAGCGGAGGGCCACGATGTCGTCGTCGTCGAACAGGACCCCGACCGCGTCGAGCGCGCCCGGACTGACGGGTTCAAAGTCATCCAGGGCGACGGCTCGACGGAGACGACGCTCGAACGGGCGAACCTGGACGAGACGGATGCCCTCGGCGGCCTCACCGGCGACCTCAACACGAATTTCCTCGCGTGTGTGATCGGCGACGCGCACGGCTGTCGGACCGTCCTGCGGGTCAACGAGGACTTCAGCGACGAACTCTACGAGAAGTACGCCGACAGCGTCGACGAGATCATCTACCCCGAACGGCTCGGCGCGGTCGGTGCGAAGACGGCGCTGCTCGGCGGCGACTTCGACGTGATCGCGGATCTGACCGAGGAACTGGCAATCGCGAGCGTCGAGATTCCCGAGGGGGCGCCGGTGGTCGGCAAACGCGTCGTAGAGGTCGACCTCCCGGGTGAGACACGCATCTACGCCCACGGCCGCGGAGACGAACCGATGTCGATCCCGCTGCCCCGGACGCGCATCGAGGCCGGAGACTCTCTCGCCATCCTGGCCGATCCGGACGCCCTTGCCGACGTTCGGGCTGCGCTCCGTGGCGGGGCTGTCGCTGAATGAGCCGAAAACGGGGGCGCGTGACGAAACACACCCGAAAGGCGCCGTGGAAGGATGGGAGCTGTGGGCACAAGATGTCTGGACACGCGCCCATCTGAACGCAGAGTGCTGACCATCATAAAGGGCCGTCAGACACGTGTCTGACCGGACCGCGAGCTTTTCCACGTCGCCGGACCTACCCGACGTATGACCGAACGACCGGACTGGACAGACCTCTTCGAGCGCGCCGCCGGCTACGAGGTGACGACCGAACAGATCAGCCAGGCGTTGGCGGCCAGACGGAGCCGCGATGACTGAGAGCGATCCGACGCGGATCGTCGCCGACGCGGACGTGCTGGCGGCAGATCTGTTGGTCGGCGGAGCGGCCCGTGACGCGCTCGATCACGTCCGCCGCCACGACTGGCTCTCCCTAGTCGCGAGTGATGCGCTTCTCGCGGACGCGACGGCGATCATCGCCGACCTCGCCGACGCCGCTCTCGCCGAGGACTGGCGCGACCGGATCGAGATAGAACGTGTGGCCGTCGACCACCCGGAGGGAGATCATCCCGGCGTGGCGTCGGCGTATCACGGCGAGGCCGCACACCTGTTGACCCTCGACGACGGGCTGTCGAGCGCGGCGGCCAACCGGTCGCTGCAGCCGCACATGGCACTCAGCGTTCGTTCACCCGATGCCTTCGCCCGACTGTTCGACCCAGCGAGTCTCTACGAGAGCGTCTACGAGGAGGCTTACCCGGGTCCGGACCGCGAGCCTCGTTAGCGCTCCGTCGTCTCGTACCACTCGGCGAACTTCGCGAGTGCCCGACCGCGGTGGCTGATCGCGTTTTTCTCTTCGGTGCTCATCTCCGCGTAGGTCTGTCCGTCGTACTCGAAGATCGGATCGAAGCCGAAACCGCCGTTACCCCGCGGTGCGACGATCTTCCCGCGTGCCGCGCCGGTGAACAGCCGAACGGGCAATCCCTCCCCGTCGACTTGTTCGTCTGTCGTCGCCCCGCCGCGGCGGTCGGCGGCGGTGTCCTGTCCTCGCCGTTCGGTATCGACCGGTTCGGGTGTCGCCTCGAAGCCCTCGCCGTCGCAGTAGGCGATCACCGCCCGGAAGGCCCCGCTGTGATCCGATTCTCTCTTCGTGAGTTCCCAGACCCGCTCGATGCCGAGTTTGTCCTCGACGTACGAGGAGTACGGACCCGGAAAGCCGTCGAGGGCGTCGATGGTCAGGCCGGAGTCGTCGACGATCACGGGTTCGCCGGCGTGTCGGTACGCCGCGCGCGCGCCATGGGCAGCGACGGTCGCGAGATCGGGGGCCTGTCGCTCCGGATAATCGAAATCGAGCTGTTCGACCGGTTCGTCCAGATACTCACGGGCCTCGGCGACCTTGCCGGGATTCGTCGTCACGAAGTTGATCATACCACCCGTCCGGGTTGGACGGACAAAATAGCCGCTATTTAATCGACGACGACCTCGACGGGTTCGTCTTCGTCACCCTCCTCGAGGACCTCGTCGTTCTCTTCGGAACCGGACCGCTCCTGATAGAGGAGCGCACCGACGACAGCGAGGACGATCCAGGAGCGCCAGTTCGCCAGGTTGAGCGTGTACCCGATGCCGAACTCCTTCTTGACGAGCATCTCCTCGCCGGGCTGCCAGTACGAGGAGAGCAGTCCCCTCAGACTCGGCTTCTCGAAGTTGTACGGAATCCCGAACAGTTCGCCCGAAGCGGGTTGGTCTGCCATATTTCTCCGTACACTCGCCTTCGTTAAGATGGTTTCCCTCCAGAGAAAGGTGGCTCCCGGCCTACAGTGGTTGGGACAATGTATTCCGGGAGCCACCTGACGGTACGATATGTCGGTTCATAATCTTTGTGATTGTAGTAATAACAAAATCCCACGCGTCCGACAGCCGTCGGTTTCAGTCCTGAGGGCGTATTTTACTCGAGATTCGAGCGTATATTAACTGTGGCGTCGGTTCTTACTCAGATTTAATAAGGATGGGTCGTAAAAATAGCTTCAGGCCGAGTGGTTGGGACATGTCAGAGCAAACTCCGCAAAATCGGGCCATCGAGGAGCTGGAACAGTTCGGGCTCCGAGAGTACGAAGCCAAGTGTTTCGTGTCGTTGACCAAGATCACCTCCGGGACCGCCCGGGAGGTGAGCGAGCACATCGACGTTCCGCGAACCCGGGTGTACGAGGCGGTTCGCTCGCTCGAATCGGACGGACTGGTCGAGATACAGCACTCTTCACCACAGCGGTTTCGGGCGATTCCGATCTCCGAGGCGCTACAGGTTCTCGAACGCGAGTACGAGGATCGGCTCGACCGCCTCGAACAGTCTCTTCGGCAGCTCGAACGACAATCCGACTCCGGGCACACGGACACCGATCCCGAGATCTGGTCGCTGACCGGCAGCGAGACGATCACGACCCGCGCGAAGCGACTGATCGACGGCGCGGAGTCGGAAGTGCTGGTGCTGTTCGGCGACGAACACGCCGTCTCCGACGCTCTCAACGAGCGGCTCATCCTGGCGGCCGACCGCGGCGTCGATGTCGTCGTCGGCGCGAGTTCCGAGACGCTCCGGTCGACGCTCTCCGAATCAGTCTCGGAACCGTTCGTCTTCGACTCGGAGTTCGAGTGGCTGAGCGGCCCGCACAACGGCCTCTCGTTCGGGCGACTCCTGCTAGTCGACGACGAGGGACTGCTCGCGAGCACGCTCGTCCGCGGCGGCGATAGCGTCCGCGAGCGTGCAGTCTGTGGCAACGGCTCCGCGAACGCCCTCGTATTCATTCTCCGACGGCTTCTCTCACAGCAACTCGGGCCTAAACCGACAGTCTGCGACGACTGAGCGCCGGGTTCTGCTCGAATCCTTCGACCCCCGGAGTCACAGCGACCGCATGAACTACCTATCTCCACGCCGTGTGTCGGGGTATGGAGTCGATGTCACCTGCCGACGGAGAGACCGTCGAAGCCGTCGACGGCGTCTATCTCACGCAACTCGTCTCGGGCGAGCGAACGAGCGTTCAGCACTTCCACATCGAATCGGGCGCGACCGTCCCGGAGCACAGCCACGAGCACGAACAGACCGGCTACGTCGCAAACGGCACGTTCACCTTCCTGATCGACGGCGAGGAGCACGTCATCAACCCCGGCGAGTCGTTCGTGATCCCGCCGAACGTCCCACACGCCGCGGAGAACCGCTCCGAGATGCCGGTCAACGGGATCGATGTCTTCAGCCCGCCCCGAGAGGAACCGCCGTGGCTCTCCGAATGACTCTCAGCTGAGTCGATGAGCATGCGCGCCTTCCGGGTCGCCTACGACGGCCGACCGTACCACGGCTTCCAGCGCCAGCCGGACGTTCCGACCGTGGAGGGGCGTCTCCTCGCGGCGCTTCGCGCGCTCGACGTCCTCGACGCCGACGAGGAGACGCCGCCGGGATACGCGGCCGCCGGCCGTACTGATGCCGGCGTCTCTGCCGTCGCCCAAACGGTGGCGTTCGAGGCTCCGGAGTGGCTTTCGCCGGCCACGCTGACCAGCGAACTCCCCGCGTCCGTTCGCGCGTGGGCGAGCGCCGACGCTCCCGCGGAATTCCACGCGACTCACCACGCGCGCAGTCGTGAGTACACGTACTACCTCCACGCTCCAGATGCGGATCTCTCCCGCACCCGGGCCGCTCTCGACCGCCTGGCGGGTTCCCAGGACTTTCACAACCTCACGCCCGACGAGACCGGGACGAAGCGTGACCTCTCGGCGGCGGTCTCTCGGGACGGGCCGTTGCTCGTGCTGTCCTTCCGCGCCGGTGGATTCGCCCGCCAACTCGTCCGTCGACTCGTTTCCGTCGTCGCCGAAGTCGCACGAGGCGAATCGTCTCTCGACCGGATCGACCGCGTGCTCTCACCGGAGCCACTGTCCGGCCCGGAGGGGGTGCCACCAGCGCCGGCGTATCCGTTGGTGCTGGCCGGTGTCGAGTATCCCGACCTCCCTTTCGAGTCGGATCCCGACGCCGTCCCCGCGGCCCGCGAGCTGTTCGATGCACAGCGCACAGAGTACACTGTCCGGGCTCGGGTCGCTGAGACCATCGCGGAGAATATCGATCACTGACTGCAAAAGCGGCGCCGCTCAGTAGAACTCGCGGACGAGGTCCGTGGCCCCGTCGGGCGCGCCGTCGGGGACGGTGTTCATGGGTTCGTCGATGCCTTCCTGCTGCTCGAAAGGAACGCTGTCCTCGTTCTGGTAGATGACGCCCTGGTACTCCTTGTCGCCGCTGAGAATGACCTCTTTGGCCTCTTCGCGACTGGTCGGATCGTAATCCTCCTCCTTGAGGTCGACCAGTGCGTCCCGGAAGTAGTCGTAGGTGTCGACGTCGTTGAAGGTGACACACGGCGAGTAGACGTTGACGTAGCCGAAGCCGTCGTGTTCGACCGCTTTCCGGACGATTTCGGCGTGACGCTTGGAGTCGGAGCTAAAGGACTGGGCGATGAACGTCGCGCCCGAGGCGAACGCCAGTGCCAGCGGATTGACCGGCGGCATGTTGGTGCCGTCCGGCGAGGTCGAGGTCTCGAAGTCCTCCCGTGACGTGGGCGATGCTTGGCCCTTGGTGAGCCCGTAGATGCGGTTGTCCATGACGACGTAGGTCATGTCGACGTTGCGGCGGACAGCGTGGACGAAGTGGCCGGCACCGATGGAGTAACCGTCGCCGTCGCCGCCGGCGACCATCACTTCCAACTCGGGGTTGGCCATTTTGACGCCGATGCCGACGGGGAGGGCGCGGCCGTGGACGCCGTGCAGCGCGTAGCTGTGCATGTAAGTGCCGATCTTGCCGGAACAGCCGATGCCGGCGACGACGAAGGTGTCGTCGGGGCTGTTGCCGGTCTCGGCGAGGGCTTTCATCATGCCGTTCATGGTGCCGAAGTCGCCGCAGCCCGGACACCAGGTCGGCTGCTTGTCCGATTTGAAGTCGACGAAACGTACCTCAGAGCTCATCTATCCGAGACTGCCCTCCATTTCGAGTTCGATCAGTCGGTTGAGTTCGACGGCGTATTCGATGGGCAGTTCCTCGGTGATCGGTTCGATGAAGCCGGCGACGATCATCTGCTTGGCGTCGTCGTCGTCGAGGCCGCGGCTCTGCAGGTAGAACACGTCTTCGTCACCGATCTTGCCGACGGTCGCCTCGTGGGCCACGTCGACGTCGCTCTCTTGGATCTCCATGTACGGCATGGTGTCCGACGTGGAGGTGTTGTCGAACATCAGCGCGTCACACTCGACTGCGGTCGAGGAGCCTTCGGCGCCGTCGGCGATGTGGACGAGTCCGCGGTAGTTGGTGCGGCCGCCGTCCTTGCTGATGGACTTGGATTCGATGGTCGAGGAGGTGTTCGGCGCGTTGTGGTAGACCTTCGCGCCGGTGTCGATGTCCTGCCCCTCGCCGGCGAAGGCGATAGTGATGTGGTTGTCCGTCGCACCCGGCCCCTTGAGGACCGTCGACGGGTACAGCATCGTCGCCTTCGAGCCCATCGAGCCGGAGACCCACTCCATCGTGGCGTCGGCCTCTGCAATCGCTCGCTTGGTGTTGAGGTTGTAGGTGTTTTTCGACCAGTTCTGGACCGTCGAGTACTGGACGTGCGCGCCCTCCCGGACGAACACCTCCACGCCGCCGGAGTGCAGATTGAACTCGGAGTACTTGGGAGCGGAACAGCCCTCGATGTAGTGCACCTCGGAGTTCTCCTCGGCGATGATCAGCGTGTGCTCGAACTGCCCCATGCCGTCGGAGTTCATCCGGAAGTACGCCTGCACTGGCATGTCGACGGTGGTATCCTCCGGCACGTAGACAAAGCTCCCACCGGACCAGATCGCACCGTGCAGCGCCGCGAACTTGTTGTCGCTCGGCGGCACCGCCTTGGTCATGAAGTGTTCTCTGACCAGTTCCGGGTGCTCTTGGACGGCCTGGTCCATGTCACAGAAGATGACGCCTTTGTCCTCCCAGCGCTCCTGCATGTTCTGGTAGACGATCTCGGATTCGTACTGCGCGCCGACGCCGGACAGCGCGTTTTTCTCGGCTTCGGGAATGCCGAGTTTGTCGAAGGTGTCCTGGATCTCCTCGGGCAGGTCCTCCCAGTCGTCGACGCCGCCGCGGGTCTCGATGTCCGGGCGGATGTACGGGACGATCTCGTCGATCTCGACCTCGCTGAGGTCGGGTGCGCCCGGCCAGTCGTCGGGCATCGGCATCTGCTTGAACTGCTTTAGGGCGCGCAGACGCCGTTCGAGCATCCACTCGGGCTCGTCTTCCGGGGCCGTAGACGGCGTGGAGGTCGATGTTGTGCGGCATCGAGTTCGACTCGTCGTTGGTGAGGGTGATCCGGACGGTATCACCGCGACGGACCCGGATCATCGGGCCGGGAACCCGGCCGTCGAAGGTCATGTAGTCGAAGGTGACCCCGGGTTCGATCTCGGCGGTCTGTTCGAGGGTGGTCATCTCGACCTCGTGGTGGCGCGGCTCCGACCAGTCGACGGGGTCGGGGAGGTCGGTGGGATCGGCGGCGATGCGGTCGGTGTCGACGGACTTTGCCGGTGCCGGTCCGTCGGGTTGCTGGGTGGCTTGCATTGGCTCGTTGGGTTCGGATTCAGTGTCGACGGCGGAATCGAGACAGCCCGCGAGTGCGAGCGCACTCGTTCCCCCGGCGGCCGCTGCGAACTTCCGTCGCGTCGTGGTGGCGTTTTCGGTTTGCATTGTCGTTCAC
>NZ_WUUT01000004.1 GCF_009831575.1 Halovenus carboxidivorans
ATATAAATAGTGGTCAAGTGAAACACGGTCCCGGGAAACGTGCATCAAACCATTTCCCAATATACTGAACTGGAGGAGGGGATGCAACTCAGTGTTTGACAAATCTACGGCTTCAAAAGGTGTACTACGGTCAGAAACGTATCTCAACAGCGGCTATCACCCGGACCAACCTATCGGCCGGGACTCAGAAATAGACCGGATAGCCGACGCAGTAAGACCTCTCACACACCGAAAGAAGCCTGAAAACCTGTTGATACACGGACCAGCCGGCGTCGGCAAAACCACCTGTGTAAAACATGTATTCGATCAGTTAGAGAACGAGACTTCTGCCAGATCCGTCTACATCAACTGCTGGCAGTACAACACCCGATCCAGTCTTCTCACACAGCTTCTGATCGAACTCGGGTATCCAGCACCACGGAAGGGAAAACCGGTAGACGAACTACTTTCAAAAATCCGGGAATGGCTTGACAAAAAGCGGAATGTAGCCGTCGCACTCGACGAATTTGACCAACTAGAACAACGCACCGAGATCATCTACGACCTCCAACTGCTCAACGAAGAAGCAGACAACCAAATCGGCATAGTCATGGTATCCAACCACCACCCATCCAAACTCAAACTCGATCCCAGAAGCAGAAGCCGACTAAACTGCCAAACACTCCAATTCAAACCCTACAACCAAGACCAACTCAAAAACATCCTCGAAAAACGAGTCGAACAAGCCTTCCGCCCAGGCACAGTACCCGACGAAGTCATAGAAAAGATCGCCGAACAGGTAGCAGAAAACAGCGGCGACTGCCGAGAAGCACTAGAAATACTGCTGAGAGCAGGAAGAGAAGCAGATTTAGAAGAAAAGAAACGTGTAAATCCGTCTGATCTACCTTTTGAGCAAAGATAATGTTATGAATATCCGGTCTATTATTTTGATCATAATCGAATGCGGTAGTAAAATATGCCTGATAATCTAATTCTCACGGTAGAAGAGGTTGTCGAGGACTCTAACAGGCTCGTTGCAGCCTTTGGTAATCAGAATGAAATCATAGTGGAAAATGATATAGAAGAATCTGTATCCTCTGGCGATGCCGTACGCATCAATGAAGATGGAACGGAAGCTCTCGAATTAATTAAGGCTGGAGGTGTCGATACAGGGAATTTAGTGGGGGTAGTCAAACGGATTTCTTCTGAAAGAGTGGTCGTTCAGACTGACAATGCTCCACTTGGATTTGCTAATCCTGATGATGTTGATCTAGAGGTGGATGACACTGTGGAGATTGCCTCAGGAAGGATTCTTAGAGTGATTGATGATATCGAGCCTCTATCATTTGATGAGGGAGCAGGTGACTCAGATGTGAGCGAGTATAGAACAGACAATCCAGAGAAATCATTTAGCGATATCGGTGGTCTGGATCGGATCAAGGAGCGTGTCCGGGAAGTCGTAGAATTGCCTCTTAGTAGGGCGGAGGAGTTTAGTGAGATAGGAGCAGAGGCTCCGACAGGAGTTCTTTTTTACGGGCCCCCTGGAACAGGTAAAACATTGTTTGCTCAAGCAGTAGCAAATAGTCTTGAAAATGGCACATTCTACAATATCAATGGTCCAGAAGTTCTTAGCAAGTGGTACGGGGAAAGTGAAAGGGAAATTCGCCGGATCTTCGAGGATGCTTCTGATCAAGAGGGGCCCTCTGTAATATTTATCGACGAAATTGAAAGTATAGCTTCCTCACGCGAGGGATCCCGCGAGGTCAACCGCCGGATTGTCACACAGCTATTGACTATGCTGGATGGATTTGATGATTTTGAGGATGTAATTGTCATTGCCGCAACCAACCGTCCTGAGGACATCGATCAAGCACTTAGAAGACCAGGTCGTTTTGATCGTGAAATAGAGTTTCCTTCGGAACTACCCACTAGGGATCGAGTGGACATTCTCAAAACGATCTCTGAACAAGAGGATATGAAAATCAGCGACTCAGTCGATTTCGAGGAATATGGCGCTAAGGCAGAAGGATGGAGTGGGGCAGAATTAGAACGGTTGCTGAACGATGCCGCGATAATCGCTATTAAGGACGGAAAGACTACTATTATGTCTGAGGACTTGAATTTAGCCTTCCGGCAAGTGGAACGCTCCAGACGAAATAAAAAGAAAACATCGAAAGGTGAAAGCAATGACTAAAATGCCGATGTGGCCATACAGTAAGCGTTCCCAAGAGAATACTGATGAGGATTTACCTCTAAGAGAGTTCGTCTATCTTGACGAAACGAGTGTTGTAAGTTTGCTGGCATCGCTTACACGGGAAGTTACACAGGCAAGAACGGAAACTGACACAACTGAGGAACAAGAGGGTTGGGGAGCTAAAATTAAAGCTACGTTGCCGCTCATAGGTAGTGGGGTTGATGCACACCATTTGGAAATCGATAGAGATACTGAAGAGGTTGTTCGGAGGTCAGAAATTCAATCGAAGTTTGACGAGCTTTACAGCGAAACCTCCTCACAATTTGAACTACAGAACGGCGAACAGGACGTCACTAGAGATCTCTCAGATGTCTCTGAAGGTGGTGTTGCTGAGGTAGAGGTTGAGTTTTCGGCTCATGAGCTTTTTCACTATTACAAGGCTTTTGAGTACCTGATCGATATGGCTGAAGGGGCGGAGTATGAGTTCAACGATGATGAAAAACAGATTGTGGAACTGTTGGGTTCTCTGTTTGGAGAACAGATTCCCGTTGTCGGTGAGGTCCATGGATATAGACTGGTAGAAGGGAAGCTCCGGCCAACAGAGACCGTCAGTGAAGATGAGTCTGAACCGTTGCTGATCGTTGGGACTCTTGATCCAGATATGATGTGGCAGGAAGCCAGCCAATTCCTATTCGAGGATAATCAGTATACTGCGTACGTTCGAATTCCTGAACCAGAAATTCAAGATGAGTGGGATCCTCTGAAACTAACCCGAGTTATCAGAAGTATTTCTCCGCGTATTGGAGATCAGTTGAGTGTCGTTCTTGATGGAGCTCTTCGACAGGCAAAGCAGGAAATCGACGAGACTTCAATAGAGAACGTCGCGGTGCAGGATGACTTGGTTAATGATCGTCATCACAATTATTTTGATTATATCGAAGAGGAGCATGAAATCACAGTCTCTGATGAGTATAGAGCTCAAATCGTAGAAGATGCATACGAAAGTAACAATTCGCCAGAGGATGCGTCAGATTATGAGATCGAATCAGAAGTTCTGAAGGACGCAACAGATTCTATTGAAGAAGATAAGGATGTTGAGTTGGATAGAGAGAGCTTGTCTGACTTTCGGTCAGATATTCTTGATCAGCAACAGAATGGGCCAGTTCCGGGTAGCAGTGAGGAGGATCAGAACTATCTGGAGGTTAGCTTTGTAGCTATATATTGGTGAGTTTATACCCTTGCGAGCCGTTCAATTAGTGTTATCTCTCAGGCCGAAAGCCTGCTTACCCGGTGTTTGAAGGGGGTGCGTGATAATACTAAGTTGACGAAGAGACCGGCCAACACCGGAAAAAACAGGAAAGTCCAAGACGCAACCGTGGTTCGGAAAACGGAAGAGATTCCTGCTGCCTGAGGACGGACAAAAATCGGTTTCCAGGCCACGACTTATATCAGTGTCTTGGTAAGGACGAGAGCCCGGGTTCAAATCCCGGCCTAGGCTCTTTTCACGATCCACGTACCCGACAGATCTTCGCGTGTCTCCGAGGTGGGACGCTGGCCACGAGAGGATCAGTCACTCACCGTCCCGGTGACGACGAAGTACCGGTCGAACGGGACTCACCTTTGACTCTCCGTCGCGTGGACGAACGTCCAGTCATCCGTGTCGACTCCCTCGGTCCGTTTGTCGACGCTGTCCTCGACCTCCGACGCGCTGTCGACCCGCGGCATGTCGTTTGCGCGCTCCTCTGCGGAGCGTTTCTCGACCGTCTCCGGGCTACTGTCCGACCCGTCTCCGTCGACGTTTGGCGATATCGTGCCTCGTCGTGAAACCGTTCTCTTGTACGCCCCTGCCTGCCTCGATAGCGTCGACATACGTTCCCACCGAACTCGGCAACACGCGGAGTAGCCCAACCGACTGGTACCTCCGGCGTCCGTTCAGGACTCTGAAAGTCTGATAGGGTCGCCATCCCAGCGGATATCGAGGCGGTGACGGGGGAGATACGGCGCGAGATGATCGGCCGTAACGAATCCCTCGTACCCGTTGTCGACGATCGGAAGCACCGAGATGCCTGCGTCCCGCATCCTGTCGGCGGCGAGACCGACCGGTAGCGTCGGGTCGGCGGTCTGTACTGGTGTCGACATGTACGCCTCGACGGGTGGGTTCTCACCACCCTCTGCGACGGTAGCCACGATGTCCGATTCGGTCACGACGCCGATCAACGTCTGACTCTCTACGACGAACAACGCCGGAATCTCCGGATCCCGGAGCCGTGCAGCCGCGCTCGCCGTCGTCTCGGTCGGTCCGATCAGCGGTTCCCGCTCGACCATTGCCGACGACACTGGCACGTCGATCATATATTCAAATGTTTCGCAATCTACGTAAATCTGTGGTGTGTGTCACGTTCAGGGCCATATTACCTAGTTATTTTGATCTCAATAGCACAGAGATACCAGAATAAACTTTTCTGTCCGGGCCGTCTCCCGCCGGGCGGCCGGACCAGACGCCAAGCTTGATTTCCCTGCCGTCGGTTGATCTGGTATGTCCGGAATCGACATCGCAGCACTGGGTGCGAAATACGCCGGCCTTCTCAGTCAACTGGCCGAGTTCGCACTCGTGACTGTGCTCCTGTACCTCCCGGCTCGGTTCGTCCTGCGGCCGCTGGTCAGCCACGGTCTCGCACGGTGGAACCTGAACCGGACGCTCGAACAGACCATCGAGAAGGCACTGGGTGTCGTCACGGTGCTCGTCGCGGTCGTAGCCGGTGCGTGGGCGGCCGGTTTCGCGGGGTTACTCGGCGGTTCCGCACTCTTTTTCGCCGCGCTGACGCTTGCAATCGGCTTCGCGGCACAGGACGTGCTCTCGAATTTCGTCGCGGGCATCTTCATCGTCCAGGACCCGAACTTCAACATCGACGACTGGATCGAGTGGGAGGACAAAGCCGGGTTCATCGACGATATCGGCTTCCGCGTGACGCGCATCCGAACGTTCGACAACGAGACGGTGACAGTCCCGAACACCGTGCTGGCGACGACCCCCGTCACGAATCGGATGAGCAACGAGACGCTACGGATCTCCTACACGGTCGGCATCGGCTACGCCGACGACATCGATACCGCGACGCGGATTCTGCTGGACGCGGCCGCCGACCACGCCGACATCCTCGACGACCCGGAACCGTCCGTTCGCGTCGCCGAACTCGCAGACAGTGCGATCCTGCTCCAGTCTCGCTTCTGGATCGCCGACCCGGACCGCGAGGACTTCTCCGTCACTCGTTCCGAGTACATCCAGGAGACGAGCGAGCGGTTCCGCGAGGCGGGAATCGATCTCAGCACGACGACACAGCACCAGTTGTCGGGCAACCTCAGCGTCGACACCGACCCGCGGGAGTGAGCACGCGAGCGCCGCTCCGACGAGTGTAGGGATCGTTTCGGGGGCGACTCAGACGAACTGCGACGCCGCTTCGAGATTTCCGGCGAGCGTTTCGAGAAACCGCGCACCGTCGGCGCCGTCGACGACCCGGTGATCGAAGCTCAGATCCAGCGGGAGTTCCCGACGGAACGTGACGCCGCCGTCGCCGTCAGGCATAGCTCGCTCGTCGAGTCGCCCGACCGCGAGAATCGCAATCTCAGGCGGGTTGATAATCGGCGTGAACGAATCGACTCCCAAGGGTCCGAGATTCGTCACGGTGAACGTCCCGTTTCTGAAGTCGCTCATCGAATACTCACCGGCCCGAACGCGGTCGACCAGCGACCGCCGCTGTCGGTGAATCGTCTCCAGCGACTTCGAGGCGACATCCCCGAGCACCGGTGTGACCAGGCCGCTGTCGATATCGACCGCGAGACCGATGTTGTGCTCCTCGTAGAGGCGGTGGGTCCCGTCCTCGTAGGTTGCGTTGAACTCCGGATGCTCCGCGAGCGTCTCCGAGAGCGCACACAACAGAAGATCGACGAACGAGATGCTCTCGATCTCCATTGCCGCCTGCTCTGTCGCTTCGAGCAGTGGCTCCGCGTTCACCTGCCGACTCAGCGTCACGTGCACAGCCTCTCGATAACTCTCGGAGAGTCGTTTCGCGATGGTCTTGCGCATCCGGTCGAGTGAACGCTGCTCGCGGAGTGTCCGCTCGACGGGGTCGGCTCGACCGCCGTCGGCCTGCAACCGAGTGCGATCGGTCCGACACCGGGCGCTGTCTGCCCGATACGACCGGCGTGGGAGTTCGTCGTCAGTCATACTCTCCGATGTACGCGAGTGTCTCTCCGCGCTCGAACTCGCCGTCCTCCGGGACGACGATTTCGGTGACCGTCCCACCCGCTGGCGCGGCGATATCGACGTCGACCTTTTCGACCTGAATCTCACAGATGACTTCCCCCTCGTCGACGGTCGTCCCCTCACCGACGAACCAGTTGATGACGACGCCTTCGTCGTCGTCGGCATCCTCCGGCCAGTACTCGTCGACGTTGATCGCCACTCGGTCGCCGCTCATGGCTCTGTCGCCCGGATCGCCTCCTGGATGTCCTCGCTGTCGGGAACGACCTCGTTTTCCATCGGTCGGGCGTACGGAATCGGGATGTCCGGTATCGCGACCCGCTCGACGGCCTCGACGCTCCCGGGGTCGTCCTCAACGACCCGGGTGATTACCTCGCCGGTGACCCCGAAGGACTGGTAGTCCTCGTCGACGGCGACGAGACGCCCGGTCTTGTCGACGGACTCGCGGATCGTCTCCTCGTCCAGCGGGACCAGCGAGCGGAGATCGATTACCTCGACGTCGATCCCCTCCTCGGCGAGTCGCTCCGCGGCATCGAGCGCACGGTGGACGTGCAGACCGAGGGTGACGACGGTGACATCGTCGCCCTCGCGTTTCACGTCGGCACTGCCGAACGGAATCGTGTACTCCGTCTCGGGGACTGCGGTCTTGGGGCCGTCCGGCGCGGGCAGCCAGCCGATTCCCATCAGTCGCTTGTGGAACATGTAGGCCACGGGGTCGTCGTCGCGGATGGCGTTGTGCATCAGCCCCTTCGCGTCGTAGGCGGTCGACGGGACGACCACCTTCATTCCGGGGACGTGCGCGAAGGTGCCGTACAGCGTCTGTGAGTGTTGTGCGGCGTCGTTGTACGTCCCCCCGACGGCGGCGGTCAACACCATCGGGACGTTGACCGCCCCGCCGCTCATGTAGGTGTTTTTCGCCATCTGGTTGTAGATCTGGTCCATCGCGACGCCGAAGAAGTCGACGAACATCAACTCCGCGATGGGCCGCATCCCCTCCTGGGCGGCGCCGACCGCCGCGCCGATGTAACTCGTCTCGCTGATCGGAACGTCCATGATCCGGTCCCGGCCGAACTCCTCGAGCAAGCCCTCCGTGGAGTCGAAGATGCCGCCGTAGTCCGCGACATCCTCTCCCATGTAGAAGACCTCCTCGTTTTCGCGCATCTCTGTCGCGATGGCCTCGACCATCGCGTCGCTCATCGTTCGCGTTCGCTCGACCGTCTGTCGCTGTTGTTGTGCCATCAGTCGTCACCTCCTGCGAGATCGAAGTTCGGTTCTGTGTCCGTCACGCCCGAGGGTGGGTTCACCCACATGTCGTCGTAGGCGTCCTCGGGGTCCGGTTTCGGCTGGTCTTTGGCCCACTCGATGGCCTCCTCGACACGGCTCTCCGCGCGCTCGCGGATCTCCGCCAGCGTCTCGTCGTCGACGCCGTGGCTGCGCAGATCCGCCGCGAGACGTTCGATGGAGTCCCGGCGCCGGTGAGCCTCCTGATCCGCCTCGGATCGGTATGTCTCGGGGTCGCCCATGAAGTGGCCCATCCGCCGGTGGACCTGCACCTCGATGACCGTCGGTCCGTTGCCGTCTCTGGCACGCCCGACGGCCTCCCGGGCGGCCTCGGACACCGCGAGCACGTCGTCCTGATCGACTCGGATCCCCGGCATATCGAAGCCGTCCGCCCGACGGGAGCCGTCCTGGGAGTCCGCGACCCGCTCTTTGGGCATGCTGATCGCCCAGTCGTTGTCCTCGATGATGAACACGACGGGCATGTCGTGGACGCTCGCGAAGTTCAGCGATTCGAGAAAGGCCCCCTGGCTGATCGCTCCCTCCCCGAGGAAGGCGACGCCGACGCTGTCCTCGTTTCGCTTCTGTGCCGTCAGACCCGCACCGACCGCCGGCGGAACCCCCTCGGCGATGATCCCGCTACAGGCGAAGTTCACGTCGGGATCGAACAGGTGCATATGTCCCCCCTTCCCGGAGGAGAGGCCGGTCTCGCGGCCGAATATCTCGGCGGTCATCCGCTTGAGATCGACCCCCTTCGCGATGGCGATGTGGTGCGGGCGATGCGGTGCCGTCACGGTATCTTCGTCGCGGAGGTGGTGACAGACGCCGACCGCGGCGGCCTCCTGACCCGCCGCGAGGTGCAACTCGCCCGGAATCTGGCCGGCGCTGATGTCGAATCCGGGTGTTTTCCCCTCCATATACTCCTCCTGCAACCGCTCCTCGTACACTCGTGCCGTCACCATGTCCTCGTAGAATGATTTCATTTGTGTGGTGCTGACGCTTGTCATGAAACCCCCCAATCGTTGTTGGTTCGAATCCGACATAAAATTTGAGGGTGTCAAAAACCGATAGTACAACCGGTTTATTTCGTGTTTCGTGATGAACGCCAGCTGATGATCTACCTGCGGTGGTCGCTTCGTCTCCGGTTTCGTGTGTCCTGTTTCGTCTCGACTACTTCGCGCCGGGCGTCTCTTCGAGGCTTGATTGCGGACATTACAGTGGAAGATCTATTAAATCGAACAATATTTTGAATCGCGGGAAACGACACATCTATGCCCTCCACCGAAGACACCCACAGTAGCGGACCGAGTGAAAGAAGGCTCAGTGTGATTCTCTACGTCCTGGGTATCGTTACCGTTCTTTTCCTGACTTTCATGTTGCTGATTTACGAAGGCCCCAACGCGCTCAGGATTATCCGGATCGGGTGGGTCGTCTCGATAGTGTACCTGGTTTCTAAGCTCGCATAGGTGGGTTCGTCTTCCAACAGGACACGCTGGTGCTGTCTCATTTGTTGGCGGGTCGGCCGCCAGTCACCCTGAGATATTGTGGATGCTATGGTCTCGGACTGGCGGCTTGCGGTGACGGTCTCACACAGATTGGTGAGAGTGGCCCAACAGTTCTGGCGTATTCCTGCGTAAAAAGATAAACATCGCCGTTCGAATTCAGCTGCAACCAGGGTTACCGACTGGCTCAGTCACTATTCCACTCCCAGAATACGGGCGACATCTCTGGCGTCACGCACGTTAATGGTATTCGCCTCTGACTCCAGGCTATTACTCTGGTCAATCGCTTCGTTCGCACTCTCAATATTCCCCTCACGAGAGTATTTCGCAGCCTGTTCTGCTTGCCACATCGCCTGTTCCATCATGGATGCATGTTCCTCTGCATCACTACAGATTTGCTGGACACGTTCATTGTTTATTTCATACGCGAGATCAAGTGCTTGGGCAAATCCTGATGCAGCGCTTGAGAAGTGCTGTTGCGCTGTACTTGCTTCGCTCTCTGCTTGACCGTAATTCTCGGAGTTCATTGCGTTGACTGCGTTATTTCGCGCAGAAATACCGTTATTCAAGCTACCGAGCGCCTCGTTATATCTGTCAGCCAACCTCTCCCGAGTCCGCCGGTTCTTACTGTTCCCATCGTCGGACTCCCCACCAGAATTTCCTCGCTGGCCCACGCTCGGGGTGGTTGTATTTGTTTGATCTTCTTCACCCTCGTTCTTTCCACTCTCTTCTATCCAATTAGAACACCCCGAGAGCGCAACCGCAATCGCAGTTCCTGACCCAATCAGGAGGGATCGTCGTGAAGACATACAGACAGACGGCGTCGGTACGACCTTAAAATTAACTCTACTTTAACATTAGATAACAACTACACTACAAGCATTTTGGATTTTTCAATTTAAATATAATGTCACCTGAACCCGTAGTGAGGTTGCACGGTAATGAGAACGGTGACCGGTCTGTACGACTCTGTTATTTCCCTGTTCTTCGTGACCTGAACCCGGACCCAGACGTGCTCGCTTCGCTGCGCGCGACCGGTGGGGATTCAGATCCACACGTCCGCAGAGCAGACGCTCGGCTCGCCATTTTTATTCGTTCAGAAACGGACCCGCCGGGACTGAGCAAAACCGAAGGTTTTGCGAAGGTCGGCGAGGCCACTCACTTCCTTCCGTCGCTTCGCTCCGTCAGTCTTCGTGGCCTCGCCGGGATTTGAACCCGATTGCAAGACTCGCTACGCTCGTCTTGCGTGATTCAAATCCCGTCTCGACCATTCTCGCTCGCAAGAACTCGCTCCGATGGACTCGCCGGGATTTGAACCCGGGGCCTCTTGCGCCGCGACAGGGCCTCCTACCGCCGATTTGGGGGAGGCCGTCGCGGCGCGTGGGGTGCGAAGGACCGCCGCGGCTGCCAAGTTGGGTTGAGCGAAGTCCGACGGTGCGCACCCTCACGCGCGTTCGGTGGGAAAACCATGAACGCAACACCACCACACGAAGCCAAGAACCGCTACCTGAAAGACAAGTCCACCGACGTTACCGACTCGACTCTCTCGAACTACGAAACCACGTTGAACGTATTCTGCGGCTGGCTCACCGATGAGGCAGATGTGGATACACTCAATACGCTAAGCAGCGACGATACACAGAAATTCAAAGAATGGCGGCTCGAACGGGTGAAAACCATCACTCTCAAGAGCGACATGACCTGCATCAAGGGCTTTATCCGGTTCTGCGAACACATCAATGCCGTACCGGAGGGGATGCACAAGTTGGTTCGTGTGCCGAAACCGAGCCGCGAAGACGAGGTGTCCAGCGATCTAATCACCAGCGAGGAAGCTAGCGAGATCTTGGACTACCTCGATACCCACGAATACGCGAGCCTCCGTCACGTCATCTTCCGTACCCTGTGGAAGACCGGGATGCGGCGGAGTTCGCTGTACGCGCTTGATGTAGACGACTTCGATGACGGATCAAAGCCGGTACTCCGCCTGCGTCATCGGCCTGATACCGGCACGCCGCTCAAGAATAAGCGCCGAGGCGAGCGGGATGTGCGTCTTGACCGAGAGACAGCAGATGTGATAGCCGACTTCCTCAAGCACAATCACCCCAGCGGGACCGATCAACACGGACGGACGCCGCTACTCATGTCCACACAGGGGAAACGATGCAAGCCTTCCACCATCCAACGGAACATCTACACCGTCACTCGGCCCTGCCACTACACCGGCGAGTGTCCCATGGGCCGCGACCTCGATGAGTGCGAGGCAACATCCTACAATACAGCGAGCAAGTGTCCGGGTTCGGTCGGCCCACACGCCCTTCGGCGCGGGTACGTCACCGAGGCATTGAACGCCGGTCAACCACGTGACGTAACTGCCGACCGAGTAGACATGACTACTGAGGTATTGAACAAGCACTACGATCACGCGACGAAAGAGGAGCGGATGGAACGGCGAGAAGACTACCTCGTTGATGTATAGCGACTTCGAGTGAACATCAAGAGTTATTAGACACCACCGCATACACCAAAATGAGCGTCTTTGAGAGAAGACGTGATTTCAGTCCCTCACAGGGGATTGACTTTTACACTCATTAGTCGCAACTACTCCTCTTATCCCTCAAAATACTCAATTGCTTCGTCTCCAACAATTAACTCGACATCCTTATTCAGCTGAGATAGACGGGTTAATTTATCTGTTTCTCTGTCCAGGGCAACCAGTACATCCCCTTCCGAAATATAGTGTCGGTCGATTTTCATGTCAAGCGATTTGACACAGCCTCGCTTCCGATAGGCATAATCACAGGCATACCGCATGGCGTCAAGAGATTCCATTTCTTTTTTACCCACGTTCCCTCGATCTATATATATGGTTGGCTTCGGGTAGTGTTGGGAGCGTCGGATTGTTTCATTTCGGCTCGGAATCATACGCTCAAACTCGTACTCTTGTGATGTACTCAATCCATCTGCGTCGATCCAAGCATCTGAATTACTCCCATCATCATAATACTCCCGCAGGTGTTCATAGATATTCTGTGCGAACAATGGATAGACTTCCTGCTCTAAATATCCCATAATAATATCTGCGGCAGAAAGTAGCGGGTACGTTTGATCTCCGTTGGGAACAATATTTAGGTGCTCTGATTGATCGCCCAATTCTGACCACATTTTATTATATTTCCCAGTGAAGTCATCAGTCAATATATTATTTCTATTTTCTGTGGGTCTACTACCATCATTGTCAAGATACTGCCATATTGACACAAGATTATAATACGAAGATAGTTTCCCAGTCAGCAGTTCTTGAGCGTTTATTCGGTTATGTGAATGGTCGTCATCTTTGTAGATGTCAACCCACGAAGGTTCAAAGTATGTTTCTGTAATCTGTATAGTTTCAACAGAATTTATATCTAGTAGAGAAGTCGCAATATCAACCCGAGCTTCATCAATCCTCCAATCGGCGACCCATCTGTTAATATCTTTATTTTTTATGACCTCGAATGGGACTCGGATATTGTATTTTTCTTTCTTTTCTGATATGACCTCTTTATAACTTTCATCGAAGTCATCAATATCCTTCACAGCGACTGCAACAGAAAGAAGGCTGGCTCCTCCGGGCCGTTCACTGTCAAATCTCACTACCAAGGAATCCGAAGCAACCCAGCCATTGTTTGTCATACACATTGTTTGATGCTAAATAAGTATAAATTATGGGGAGGATAATGATCATGGATTCAGTAGAAGTTCGATCCCGTAACACGGCCAAGATTTCTTAACCACTGGGGTCTGGTTCGAATCACTGATCAACTCCTCGACCGACCTCCTGAATAGCATCTAATGCCCGGCTCATTTTTTCCCTCACATCTTTGCCTACGCTGATCGTGTCTTGTGCGGCCCTTTCGTATCTTCGCGGACCAAAATCGGCCTCATATGGATATAACAGTCGTACTATTTGTACACCATCCCAAATTGGCCCATCCTCTGAATTCTTATTTTCCAAACTCAGATTCTGTATACGACAATCTGTGTGCGTTATGTAGGAGTCTGCCTCCTCCAGAGATTTCCTCGCTTCTTCAATGCCAATATCGTCAATGCGCTCATATGCAACCTTCTTGTGTAAGTCTTCGTCGCCTATTGTAGTCTCATCAATCTCATACCTCTCTATATGGCCACGAAGTAGTTGGTTTTCCCGCTTATATGCTGCTATCAGTTCATTACTGAGACGATATTCGTATTGTATCCTGAAATGTCGAGTATACGGCTCTGCTAATAGATCTATATACTCATCACCTCGATGTAGTGTGAATTTCAGACCAGATTCACTTTTTCTCTGAGCATATATCGAGTCGCCAGCACCCAGAGCATAAGCCAATACTTCTCCGACCGCATCATAATATTCGTCAGCAGCCATTCGTAGGCGTATACTGCGGGAAATTTTATTAAATTATTCACCACGATGAGAATCTCTGTTACTAAAATCAACTAACATTTATAGTATCTGTAGTAACGTGACGGTAATCTACTGATCATGAAAATTTTAATGTTGGCGTCTTATTCGCGAAATATGGCTGATGAAAATAATGAAGGTGATAAGGATAGTAATCCAGAAACCAGCGAAAGCGAAAATTCAGAATTTAATGTATTTACAGGGTTAGAGGACGCGGGTGATGACCGAAGTGGATCTCCGCCACACGCACCAGAGAATGATAATGCGCCGACAACTGGTCAAATGGCAAACGAACAGCCTGACTTGAACAAAATCCTTGCAAACCTTGAGGATATAACCGACTTAATAAGAGAATACTTTGAACAATCCCGAGAAAATAAGCGAGTAGAAAATGAACGAAGACAGCGTTACTTAAAACACCAAAGGAAAGTCATCTTTACGGCTGCGATTACATTTATTGTCGTTATTGGGATCTCGGCCCTGATGACATTCTACAATGCTCTCAGTGGAGATGCTTTCACTTTTGTGCTGGGGACACTGTTTGGTGCTATTCTCACTTTCTTACAGAATATGCTGGGTGCGAATAGTGAGGACTAACTTGCGTTGATATCCTTAATTCACAGCAAGTTCGTACCGTCTTATTCTGGAATACGACTAACCCACCGATGACGAACCGAATAAAATTCCAGAGAAGCCATCCCATCCTCTTGAATAATATCCACCAAACTCACGGGAATTGATACCGGTCCTGAAATTATATTAACAGTGAGTTAGAATCTACCTGTCGTCCCACCGTCGCGGTAGCCTATACCGATAACAACCATGGATATTGAATTACCATCTGACAACGATCAAGAAGATGATTCCGTGTTTGGTGGCCGTATTGATGCCTATGAGGCGTACTGGCTGTACGTTGACGGCGTGAGATACGTCGGTCCCGCATTAGAGCAGTCTGAAGCCACAAAACAGGACGAGGATCGTTCTCCGCTCGCTTGCCACTATAATCACTTCTATGAAAAGAAGGAAGAATACAAGGATAGGTGTAAGGATCTTCCAGGGTCCCTTCCTAAATACAAAGATCATTTTGAAGAACCGCGGGGTGATGTCCGAAAGATTCCAGAACACCGGCTGTCTGATTTAGGACTCGGTCAGGAGGGTGATGATCCAATTTGGCTTCCCCCAGAGTACGAGTTGCCGGATGTATGGGAAAATGATCTCGATGAAATGGACGAGCCGGAGCTTCGGGACCTTGTCGAGAAACTTCGAGAGGAAAAGAAAGAATTGAAACAAGAACGCGATGATCTGCGCGAGAAATTAAAACAGGTTCGGCAGTCGTTGACGAGTTTTCTTGATGATGAGTCGATGAATAAGAGCGACGGTGATTCGGCAGCCTACACCTGCAATAATTGTGGCCGGGCATTTGAGTCCCGAGCAGCTCGGAACGGTCACAAACCCCACTGCGATGGCGTGTCTTCTGGCAATCGTGCTTCGGATGATAACGCGTCCCGGCAAGACTTGGCTCAACTTGCTGAGGACCTACCCGAAATATTGGAAGAACAATCGGACACAGATCATGAATCCGCTGAGGAGGAGCTGAAGAATCTAAATCATCTGCTTCAAGGTAGCCTGTAAACGCGTTCTTATTACATCTATCTGTCAGGGAGGCTAATAGACACTCACCGTAGCAAATAACATCATCCGGCCAGATTGGACGGACATGGCTCTCACGTTGGATGATCTTGATTCACATCTATTCAAATGCGCTGACATCATCCGCGATGCAGTAGACCCGACGGATTATAAAGAATACATCCTCCCGCTCGTCTATTACAAGGCGATTTCCGACGAGTTCGAGAAACAGTACGAGGAGAACCTTGACGACTACGGCGAGGACTTCGCTCGTGATCCCGACCTCTACGACATTCCTGTAGTCCCGGAGGGCTACCTCTGGGAAGACATCCGTGCGGTCAGCGATAACGTCGATCAGGCACTCAACGAGGCTTTCGATGCCCTCACCGAGGAGAATCCTGACTTGGAAGGCGTCTTTCTGGCGGATTACATCGACGCTGGTGGCCTCGATGACGACCGACTGGGCAGACTGGTCGAACACCTCTCGAAGGACGGGTACGAACTGGACCGCGATAGCGTTCCGCCGGACATGCTTGGTGAGGCGTACATGGACCTCGTTCGCCACTTCGCGGAGGAGGAAGGCAAGTCCGGTGGGCAGTTCTTTACACCGCCGCACATCGTCCGGCTTGCGGTCAAGCTCGTGGACGACTTCGAGGATGGTGACGAGTTCCACGACCCTACAGTTGGTTCCGGTGGGATGCTCATCGAGGCTGCGAAGCACTATCGGGAGGAGCAAGGCGGTGACCCCTCGAAGCTCCGTTACACTGGTCAGGAAATCAACCCTGACATCGCGGCTATTGCCCGGATGAACCTGTTCCTCCACGGGCTGACAAACTGGTCGGTCGAGCGCGGCGACTCGCTCTCATCGCCGGCGTTCACCGATGGGGACCAGCTGGAACGGTTCGACTATGTCCTTGCTAACTTCCCTTTCTCGGCAGACTGGGCGAAGGACGAACTTCAGGACGACCCGTACAACCGCTTCGACTGGCACGAGAAACTACCCCGAGCTGACCGCGGTGACTACGCGTTCATCATGCACATGGCGAAGCAACTGAAACGCCCCAGCCTCGATGACACCGGCGGAAAGGCCGCCATCGTGATCCCTCACGGCGTGCTGTTCCGCAAACACGAGAGCCGGTATCGGGAACCAATGCTGGAAAACGACATGGTCGAGGCCATCGTCGGTCTACCAGAGAACCTGTTCCAGAACAACTCGATTCCGTCGGCCATCCTCGTGCTGAACACGGACAAGCCCGCCGAACGAGAGGGCGAGGTGCAGTTTATTCACGCCGCCGACGAGGACTTCTACGAGGAGCTGTCGAACCAAAACGAACTAACCGAAGACGGCCTCGATCACATCATCGATAACTTCCGCGGGTGGAAAACCGAGGAGCGCGTGAGCCGTACTGTGTCTTTGGACGAGATTCGAGAGAACGACTACAATCTCAATATCGCGTTGTATGTAGATACTACGGAACCGGAGGAAGATATTGACGTGGAGGAGGAGCTGGCGACACTGCGCGAGTTACAGGCTGAGCGCGATAAGATCGAGTCGCGGATGACTCGACACATGGAGGCGCTAAATTATGAGTAAGGACTCTACCTTGGACGACTTTATCGAGGATAAGAAAGAGAAGTCATCGAATCTGAAACTGGGTCCTATTGAGATAGACATACCGGATGAGTGGGACTCGAAAGAACTGACAAGCGTACTCGATTTAACCACTGGGAATAACTACTCTGGAAAGCATCTCTCGGATAATGATAATGGTGGTCGTATATTCTTAACACTGAAATCGGTAAATAAAGGAGGCGGTTTCAACTGGGATAGTCTAAAATACTACACTGGTGAGGTGAATGACAAAGAAATAGTAGAGCCAGGAGATCTACTCATAGCCAATACTGACGTTACCCAAGACGGAGACATTGTCGGGTATTCCATCAGGGTACCTGATTTTAACTCAAAAAAAGAGATTGCGGCGTCAATGGATCTGTCCATCTTACGGCCTAAATGTGATAGTATAAATATCCCATACGTAGAGTACCTTCTACAGACGAATTATGTGCACTCTCGAATGCGAGCATTCAGTGCAGGTTCAACAGTCCTACACCTGAATACCGATCTTGTAAAATCACTCTCTCTTCCTTTCCCACCACTCCCCGAACAGCGCAAAATCGCGACTATACTCCACTCCGTCGATCAGGCGATTGAGAAGACCGAGAAGATTATTGAACAAGCAGAGAGAACAAAACAGGCTCTTATGCAGAGTCTCTTTGTAGATGGGTATTTTGAACATGGTGAGACAGTTACCGCTCACCACCAGAACCGACTTCCTCGGCATCCAGCAGAATGGCAAACTAAACCAGCAGAAGATGTGATGGAGGTGACTCGAGGTGCCCATCCCCGGCCTAAGAGTGACGATTCTCTTTGGAGAGGAGAAACTCCTATTGTGAAAATCGGCGACCGGAATCGAGGGGATTCCCGTACGATTACCACAACGAAAGAGAAAGTAACCGAAAAAGGGAGCCAAAAGAGTAAATTGGTTGATGAGGGAACTTTGATTGTATCTAATGCTGGGACTGTTGGGGTTGCCCGAATTACGGGAATGCAAACCTGTATTCACGACCATTGGCTCATCCTCCGAGACTACGAGGAAGACCTCTCTACACGCTATCTCTACTATTTCATAAACTGGAATCAGGAATTCTTAGAGGCACTTGCATCTGGTAGCACAGTATTGGATCTAAATACTGACGATTTCCGACTATTTGATGTGACCTTCCCGCCGTTGGATGAGCAACAAAAAATCGCTGACTCACTTGACAGCCTACATGACCAGAAGATGGCTAATATACAATACTCTGAGCAACTCAAACGTCTCAAGCAAGGGCTTATGCAAGATCTCCTTTCAGGAACAGTCCGCACAACCGACACTAACATACAGGTTCCCGACGAAATCGAACAGTATGGTTAGTATCCCATCCGAGAGCGGTGTTGAGCGATCACTTCTCTCGTGGCTTGACGGCGAAGGATGGGTGATACACGGACAGGATGGAGATCGGGGCGCAAACGTTCTTGATGACGCCTACAACCGCGATAGTCACGATGTCATCTACTGGAATCTCCTCGAAGAACAGGTAATTGAACTCAATGATGCCGTAACAGAGGGCAACGTCGGAAAGTTCATTTCCTCGCTTCGCCGCGATCTCGACGCCGAGAACCTGATGGACGGCAATCAGGCGTTTCACCAGTTGCTCACCAAAGGCAAGCCATTCGCTGTTCAGCGTGATGATGGGAGTAGTGAGACAGTCTACGTTGACCTCATCGACTACGAAAATCCCGATAACAATCGCTTCCACGCGGTGAATCAGTTCTCTGTCTCCCGCGAGACGACGATCCGCCCCGACGTGAATCTCTTCGTGAACGGGATTCCGCTCGTGACGATGGAACTCAAAAGTCTCGCACAGGATAACGACTGGCACGACGCGGTGAGTGATCTGTTGGCTTACGAGAACGATGCTCCCCGACTGTTTGTTCCCGGTCTGTTCAATATTGCCGCCGATACGATGGAACTTCGATATGGGGCCGTCGGGGCTCCCCGCGAGTTCTACGAACCGTGGAACGACGCACCAGCGGACTTTGAGGATGAGAATTCGATGAGACAGGCAGTCAGGGCGCTCTGCAATCCCGATACCATCCTCGATCTGCTGAAAAACTTCGTCTTCTACGAACAGCGGCCCGGTGGAGACGCGAAGATCGTTCCGCGGTACATGCAGTACTACGCGGTAAATCGCATCCTCGACCGCGTTCGTCAAGGCAATCATAAGCGCGGTCTCATTTGGCACACCCAAGGATCCGGGAAGTCGTTCACCATGCTCTACGCCGCCGAGAACCTACTCTCTCGCCCCGACGTGGCCCGCAACCCGCAGGTCTTCATCATCGTCGATACGGACAAGCTGAACTCCCAGATGCGGGACCAGCTGGCAAACCTCAATCTGAATCAATGGACCGAGGCCGAGAGCATCGATCACCTCCAG
This sequence comes from Halovenus carboxidivorans, assembly GCF_009831575.1. Classification (GTDB taxonomy): domain Archaea; phylum Halobacteriota; class Halobacteria; order Halobacteriales; family Haloarculaceae; genus Halovenus; species Halovenus carboxidivorans. The sequence continues at coordinate 19,323 of NZ_WUUT01000004.1, forward strand.
CAACTCATCGAAGACGGTCAGAGTGAACTGGTATTAACGACCATTCAGAAGTTTGAGGACGTTGAGCCGGACGTGCAGGGTAACGATGATGTCGTAGTGATGTCGGACGAGGCTCATCGCTTCATGGAGGCTGACCTCGGAAGCCGGCTTGATGCCGCATTACCTGATTGCTATCACTTCGGATTCACGGGTACGCCCGTCCGTGAGGGTGAACGCCACGAGGACCGCAACACTTTCCGTGAGTTCAGCCCCGATGACGAAGACTACCTGCACCGCTATTCAGTCAAACAGGGCATTGATGATGGTTTGATCCTCCCGGTCTACTTCACCCTCCGTCACGAGATGGAGTGGGAGATCGACGAAGCTGAACTTGATGAGGAATTCGAGCAGCAGTTCCGTGGGATGAGTACTGAGGAGAAACGTGAGTTCATTCAGGATAATATCAACGCGACTACGCTGGCTGAACTCGCTCCTCGTGTTGATCGAGCGGTCGAGGAAATTGACCAGCACTACGATGAACACGTCGCACCCAACGGCTGGAAGGGCATGGTAGTCACGCCGAGCCGACGCTCAGCCGCGATGTATGGCGAACGACTGAGCAGACGCCGCGATGAGGGCGAGGTGGAAGTGCTGTATACTGCAACGAACGATGATCCGGATCTTATCCAGCAATTCCACACAGACAACGACGAGCGTGACCAGATCGTCCAAGACTTCAAACAGGAAGCTAATCCCAAGTTGCTCGTAGTGCATAATATGCTCCTGACTGGGTTCGATGCACCGGTGCTAAAGACGATGTATCTCGACCGCAACCTGAAGAATCACAATCTCATGCAGGCAATCGCGCGGACTAACCGTCCCGCACCGGGGAAAGAGAATGGCGAGATTGTGGACTTCCAGGGCGTGTTTGAGAACATCGATGAAGCACTGGACTACGACGCCGAGACGAAAGCCTACGCTGCCCGTGACAAAGACGAACTGTTCGAAGATCTCGTTGATCACCTCGGAACAGTCTGGGATATCTTCGATGGAATCTCGAAAAACGACGACCAGGAAGCCACCTACGAAGCAGTAGAACGCGTAAGCACCCACCCAGAACGGCGCGAGTTCAAACAGGGCTTCCGTCGTCTTCAGAACCTCTACGAAGCAGTGGCTCCCGATGGCCGCCTCGTTAGCGAAGGTATCGAAGACAAGTACAAGTGGCTCAGTCGCGTCCATGTTGCCTTCAAGCGAACCACCTCTGGTGACCCGAAACCCGAGAAAGCAATGCGGGAAAAGACCCGCGACATTTTAGAGGAGAATATTGACGTGGGAGAGATCCGCCGTGATTTCCCGACGTACAAACTCGGTGAGGAGTATCTGGAGGACGTGGAGGGGCTGGACAACCCCGGAGTGAAAGCCTCACAGATTGCGCACGCCACACGGGAGCATCTGCATCCCCGGACCGAGCAGAATCCGCGATATAAGCGGCTCAGTGAGAGAGTGAACGATATCGTCGAGCGGTGGCAAGGTGGTGAAATCGGTGATCCTGAGGCCGTTGAGGCCTTGAGGTCTGTTGAGGAAGAAGTGCTGGAGGTTGAGGAGCAGGCCAGCGAACAGGAATTGAACGATGCAGAGTTCGCTATCTTCACTCACCTCACAGAGGAATGTGAAGAGAGCATCAGCACCGATGAGGCCAGAGAGATTGCTCAGGAGGTCGTGTCGGAGTTCGAAGATCGCGTTGACCGTGGTTACCCTGGTTGGGAATCTAACCAGCAGACTACAAAACAAATTACACAGATTCTGTTCGACATTTTGGTCGCAAATCGTGGGCTTGGACACCTGATCAAGGGAGATGATGAGTTTACAGACGCAGTTCAGGGATATCTCATTGAGAACTATGTCTGAAGTGGCCTCGCATGAAGTCACGTTGCTTGGGGAACGTGTGAACTATGACCTAAAGCAGAGTGATGAAGCGACAGAACCTCGAATTGAGGTGGATATCCATGGAGTGACTGTTATTCTTCCTCCGAAATCGTCCGCAGATCCAGAAATATTACTTCATGAAAATGCCGCGTGGGTGGTTGAAAAGAAACGTAAATTCGATACTTACCGTGAGGATATACCCCAGCGTAAATTTGAACCTGGGGAGTCGTTCCCCTATCTCGGCAACCCTCATGAGGTCATCATTGAGCGGCGTTCTTCCTCTGTGGTTGGAGACAATACACTTCGGTTAGCAAAGCACCACGTTCAGGAAACGTCGGTGAAGCGTGCATTGGAAACCTTGTATCGGCGGAAGGCTCGTGAACGGTTCGAGAGCCAAGCCAATCGTTACGCGTCAGAGATGGGAGTAGAGTATGAGAAGATCGAAGTACGGAACCAGCGGACCAAGTGGGGGAGCTGCTCAACAACCGGAACACTTGGCCTGAACTGGCGATTGATGATGGCCCCACCGGAGATCTGTGACTACGTCATCATTCATGAACTTGCACATCTCAGTGAACCCAATCATACAGACGCATTTTGGTCGCTGGTTGCGAAGTATGATCCAGAATACGAAAGTCACTCGCGGTGGCTTGAAAACCACGGCGCCGAGCTGATCTTCTCTGATGACGACATTTAGGTTAACATTGTAAAATAGCGACTTTCCTGGACTGGAGAGTGAACGCCGAATTTCAGGCTATATATAGAAATTCTAAACAGCCTGCTACCAAAGATCGAAACTTTGACCGAACCCTCATGTAATAACTCCCGTGTGGTTTTTAATCTCGCTGAGAGCGCTAAGGACGCTTTCTGAGAGGTTTCTATCTGGCATAGTGTTTCCCCCTCGCTCAGTCATTAATCCTCATAGGGCTTATCTCAGGCTTGTTTTGGCCGTTTGCAGAGTGTAGGGCCGGTCTGACAATAATGGGGGGTACTGGAATCTGTCAAGATCAGTAGGGGCCCTCTTGTGCCAAAGCTATCTGAATTTGAAAACCAGTGGGGATCAATTCTAACGGTATTTGCATTGAAGCGGTAACTCCTGTAGGTGTCTGTATCTGGAAGGTCCCCAACTTGGTGCATACACACTGGTGAGTCTGGTGTAATCTACACAGTCAGTATAACTTATAAAGTGTACACACCGATGAGGCCGAGAGACTTTACACATGTCTAACTGGTACCGTTTCATTGGTACACATCTAACTGATACCGTGTTATTGGTACTGGTAGAGTTACTATTGAAAGTGGGACGTATGAGAGTATACCTTGTTGTGGGGGCCCTTTGTTGTGGGCCCCTGCTTAGGCAATGCCCACTATGTTGTTCCCCTTCGTTGTTGCATTCAATTGTGGCTCCATTTTTATAGCCCAATTGATCATCTTCCCCTGAACTCAACGACTGTCTCAGGCAAGATCTGGTGGTTATGGAGACTTGATGAATAATGGCTGCCTTTCATGATTTTACTAATTGTGCTATATTCTGGTAGTAACGTAACATTGTAAGTTGCTCCTATCGAGACATCCATGAGGCCAGTTTCCCCGCTATTGGATTCCCAGATTCACGGATTTTTGACTGCTTCAATCATTATATTATTATAATTTCATACCAAACGACAAGACAACATCGTCCGTCATCGGTGTCATGACTTGCTAAGCTCTACAGCAGGAGGAGAGTTCACTTTAATTTCTGGACAATACAAACCTGATACGTTGTCAACTCGGCGTAAACAGTATATCAGTACGGTAGTCGAAGGTGATTCGCTGCTGCTGCTTGGCCTTCGGCGTAGATAGTTTCGATGTATTCAGGGTACCAAATAGTGGTGGTAAAAACGCTCATCTCATTTCCGGACGAAGACCTATCAATTTTGAAATCAACTCGGTCGGTTCCGAAGACCTCAGCCGGGTGTTCTCGCGGCGCGTCACAGTATGCGATTAGTGTTTTCGTGACAGCATCAGAGAGTTCTGCATAGGGTCTACCTGAATCGCTTAGATATGTTACACTGACATTGTCAGATTGCTCCTTCATACTGGACTCTTGTGCGGCTCGCAGATCTTGAGAAAAGTGTAATGACACACGGAGAACTCGCTTATTATCAACCCCACCTGTGATGCTGATGGTTTCAAGGGCTGGAGTGGAAGCAATTGACAATGTATCCTGCTGCTCCCACTGTGCAGGGATTAACCGTGTGACTTCGTCGTTTTCCCGATGGGCCTCAGTGATTATGTCCCGAAGTGTCTGTTCAAACTGTTCTTGAAGATGTTCCGGAAGATTGGTGGATAGCATGAGTTGCTGCCTCAGGGTGGTTCCCCTTAGAACCACCTATGTCCTCAACAATTGTAAGTTTAAAGACAAAAGCGCCGGGAGTTAATTCTTTGCTCGGATCCAAACGGGTGGGTACCTCGGATAGATTGCTGGTTACACGCGTTACCCGGCACCCCCGAAGTGTAGAACAGCTGAGAGTGAATAGAGACGATAACATTGTCTGAGTCATCGGGGCATTTTCCGAGTACGGCAATCACCTGATTGATCAGACCATCCTCCCATTGTGAAAGTATACCGGTACATTCCCGGACTGCTCGCTAAGGATGAGAGAGGAGGAGTACAGCGGACACGTCGCCGCTCACTTGTCACTGATGACTGCGAGCATTCTGTACACCTCGCGTCAGCCCACGAAAAATCTCACCGAGGTCCTCCGGAGGAGATCGCCGACGCCATCTACGTCGAAGCAGTCGTCCGGTCATCGATGCGAACGCCTTCCCTGGGGCTACCGAGTAGTTGTATCTATCTGACTCGCTTCTCCGCCTCATCGAGTATCAACACGACTGGGTGGGTGATATTGGTGGCACGATTCCGTAATTCTCGCCAATCGCAGGACAGCGACCGGAGGACTCCGAGAAATCACGAACTCTCAACCGGCAAAGGGTGCCGAGTGACGGGGCGAACACACCGTTCTAACGGTCATGTGAATTTAAGTAAAAGCCGTCCCGTATGAGGATTACCGAACGCGTGGAGTGCGTATGGACTCGCCGGGATTTGAACCCGGGGCCTCTTCCTTGCGAAGGAAGCGATCTGCCACTGATCTACGAGCCCGCACCGAACGGTTCGCGCCGCACCGATAAATACGCTACGTCTTCGGGAAACCGCCTGCGCGTGAGGCCCCGTTGTCAGTCTTCGAGGACGATCTCGATGCTGACGTCGTTGGGGACCTGGATGCGCATCAGCTGTCGAAGCGCGCGTTCGTCGGCGTCGATGTCGATCAGCCGCTTGTGAACGCGCATCTCCCAGTGCTCCCAGGTCGCGGTCCCCTCACCGTCCGGGGACTTCCGGGCAGGCACTTCGAGCGTCTTCGTCGGCAGCGGCACCGGACCCGACAGTTTCACGCCGGTGTTGTCGGCGATGTCTTTGACCTCTCCGCAGATGCTGTCGAGATCCTCGGGGCTGGTGCCAGCGAGGCGGACGCGTGCTTGCTGCATGTTATCGCTCGTTGACCGAGAGGACCTTTCCGGCCGCGATGGTCTGGCCCATGTCTCGGATCGCGAACGAACCGAGCTCCGGAATCTCGCTGGACGGCTCGATGCTGAGCGGCTTCTGCGGTCGCACCGTCACGACTGCGGCGTCGCCGGACTGGATGAAGTCCGGGTCCTCCTCGGCGGTCTCGCCGGAGGCCGGGTCGATCTTCTTGTCGATGGACTCGATGGTACAGGCGACCTGTGCCGTGTGCGCGTGGAAGACCGGGGTGTATCCCGCGGTGATAACGCTCGGGTGCTGCATGACGACGACCTGCGCCTGGAACGTCTCGGCGACGCTCGGCGGGTCGTCGGCCGGGCCACAGACGTCGCCACGGCGGATGTCGTCTTTGCCGATGCCGCGGACGTTGAATCCGACGTTGTCACCGGGTTCGGCCTTGGGCACCTCTTCGTGGTGCATCTCGATGGTCTTCACTTCGCCGCTCACGTCGGAGGGCTGGAAGGAGACGTTGTCGCCGGTGTTGAGGACGCCGGTCTCGACGCGTCCGACCGGGACGGTACCGATCCCGGAGATCGTGTAGACGTCCTGGATCGGGAGTCGGAGGTCGGCGTCCGTCGGCGGCGACGGCTCCGGCAGGTTGTTCAGCGCCTCGAGCAGGATCTCGCCGTCGTACCACGGCGTGTTCTCGGACTCGCTCGCGACGTTGTCTCCCTCGAACGCGGAGACGGGGATGTACTTGACGCTGTCAGTGTCGAAGCGGACCTGGTTGAGTAGATCCTCGACTTCGTCTTTGGTCTGCTCGTAGCGACCTTCCTCGTAGTCGACCAGATCCATCTTGTTGACCGCGATGATCATCTCGTCGATGCCAAGCGTCCGGGCCAGGAAGACGTGCTCCTGGGTCTGTGGCTGGACACCGTCGTCGGCGGCGACGACGAGCACTGCGTTGTCGGCCTGGCTCGCGCCAGTGATCATGTTCTTCACGAAGTCCCGGTGACCCGGACAGTCCACGATCGTGAAGTAGTACTCGTCGGTGTCGAATTCCTGATGGGCGATGTCGATGGTGACGCCTCGCTCTCGCTCCTCGGCGAGGTTGTCCATCACGTAGGCGAACTCGAAGCCGCCTTTGCCCTTCTCTTCTGCTTCTTCTTTGTGCTGTTCGATGACGTGCTCCGGCACGTTCTCGGTCTCGTACAGGAGTCGTCCGACCAGTGTACTCTTCCCGTGGTCTACGTGGCCGATCACGGCCAAGTTCTGATGTGGTTTATCCTCACTCATTGTTTCTCACGCGCAGAGGCGCTATATCGGATACTTTACGCGGTTGTTCATAAAATCATTTCGATACCGCCCGTCGTCGATACTGACGCCCTCCGGTGATTTTGTGAACTGCTCTCACGCCACTCGACCGCCAGCGGCCGGGCGATTTGCTGGCCGGTCGCTACTCGAGATGGCCGATATCGGCAAACACGGCTGTCGCGGTCTCCGGACCCCCAGCGCCGCGACCAGAGTTGTACAGCGACCCGGCGTAGGTCGTCTCAAACTGGACGATGTTCTGCGTCCCCGACACCGCGAGCGCGCTGTTTTCGGGAATCAGGCGCGGGCCGACCCGTACGCCGTCTTCGGTCACCTCGCCGATGAGCCGGATCGTCTGTCCGTCCTCCTCGGCGAGGTCGAGCGCGCTCGCGGGTAGCTCGTGGATTCCTTCGACGGTCGCGTCGTCGAGAGTCAGTTCTGCCCCGTCACGGAGCACGTTGGCGACGATCACGAATTTGAGTGCGGCGTCGGTTCCCTCGACATCGAAGGAGGGATCGGCTTCGGCGACGCCGAGGTCCTGGGCCTCCGCGAGGACGTGTTCGTAGCTCAGCCCCTCGTTTTGCATCCGCGTGAGGATGAAATTCGCCGTCCCGTTCAGCACGCCCCGGACCGTCGTGATCTGGTCGGGGCCGAAGCTCTCGATAGTCGACAGTACCGGGATCGCGCCGCCGACCGTCGCCTCGAACCGCACCTCGCCCTCGCTTTCGGCTTCGAGTTCGCGCACGTCGCCGTACCGCTCGGCGACCGGTCCCTTGTTGGCGAGAACGACGTGGCGGTCGCGTTCGAGCGCGGTGCGCAGGTGCCCGAATCCTGGCTCTGCGTCGCCCAACGTCGTCGGGGTCGCCTCGACGAGCACGTCGTACTCCGCCTCCAGCGCGTCTTCCGGGTCGGCGCTGCCGACCACGCCCTCGGCGTTCTTTCGGTCCAACACTGTTGTGGCGTCGAGGCCGCCGGGGTCGACGACCGCGCTACTCGAATCGGCCATCGCGGTGACGGTGTGTCCGTACTCGGCGGCGAGTTCGAGCACCGACGAGCCGACCGCGCCGGCGCCCATGACTGCGACGTTCATACCGCCTCACCTCCCGGAAGCGGCTCGACGACCCGGAGCGCTTTCTGATCGGCGATTTCCCGAATCGTCTCGATCACGTCGTCTGCGCGACCCTTCTGCGTGGCGAGGCGGAGCCGTGCGCTCGACTCCTCCTCTTCGCCCTCCGGTGCGGACAGAGAGAAATCCCGGACGGACGCACCGGTCGCGTCCTGAATCTGTGTGAGCGTATCTGAGAGATCTGTGTCGACGAGATGGCCGACGAGTACGATGGTGAGTTCGTCGCTGTACTGCTCGGCGCCCGCCTGGATGACGTTGATCCCCGCCTCCCGGAGGGCGTCGACAATCGAGTCGAACTGTCCCGGCGTCGCTTCGAGATCGACCTCGACGGGAATGTCGCCCCGAGGTGTGAGGTTGCCGCGTTCGTGAAAAATCGAGAGGAGATTACCGCCCTGCTCCGCGATCGGTTCGAGCGCACGCAGCAACTCCCCGGGCCGGTCGACCAGTTCGAGCCGGACAGTGTAGGCGCGCACGTCCTCGGCCGAGTCACTCATCGGTCGCTCACCTCGTCGGTCGTGTCGCTCATTAGCTCTCCCTCAGACTGCCGGCTATAAGAAACCAGTCGTTCGCCGCCCGCCTCAGCCGCCGAAGGTCTCTTTGATCTGTTCCTGCCAGGTCTGCAGATCGTCGAGCGTGCGCTCCATCTCCTCGATCCGCTCAACGACCTCGTCGTCGGTCACCTGCTCTTCGAGTTCCGCAATCGACCCCTCGATTTCCTCGATGGACTCGTCTAACTCCTCTACGGTCGTATCCATCGCTTCGAGATCCGAACTCACGTCGTCGATTTCCGTCTCGATCGCCTCCATCTCCGAGCTTACGTCCGCGACCTCCCCGCTGAGTGATTCAATCTCCGAGTCGACCGAGGAGACCGTCTCGCTCATCTCGTCGAGGTCCGCGCTGACCGAGGTGATCTCCTCACTGTTGGCCTCTAACTCCGACTGGACGGAGTCGAGCCGTTGATCGAACGACTCCAGCCGCCCCTCGAACTCCTCGATGATCTCCTCGCCGGTCCCGTTCTCGTCGAGAAATTCTTCGAGCGCGCCCGTGTATGCGCGGAGATCCGAGATGTCGTCTTGAAGTTGTGCGATCCGCGCCCGGTCGCTCCCCCCGCCGTCCTCCTGTTCCGCCACGTCGAGTGCGCGCCGGAGCAGTTTGAGATCCTCTCCGGACACGTTTTGCTCCCGGATCTCCGCCGCGAGCGCGGCAGTCAGGCTCTCGCCCTCGACGGCCAGTTCGGTCTCCCCCGCCGTCGCAGTCTGTTCGTCCTCGTCGGCTTCCCCCGCTGGGTCGGGGCCGGCGGACTCGGACTCGTTCGGGTCGTTGAGCTCAAGTGTTACGTCTTCCTCGTCGGTCGGATCGTCCCCCGGATCCTCCAAACCGGGAATCTCGCCGTCACCCGCAATCGCGTCCTTGACGACATCGTCGTCGGTCTCCGGAATCACGTCCTCGGGGCTCTGTGTCTCCCCCGACAGCGGCGGGTCGACGGACTCGATTGTCGGTTCGGTCAGAAACTGCTGCACGTCGTCGCTGCCGGTCGCCCGAATCCCGTAGACAGTCGTGTAGGTCCCCCCGGCCTCCAGCTCCCGCTCGAAGGTGATCGTGTCGTCGTCGATGGTCCAGAACTCGCTGCCGTACTCGGGGTGAAATCCGAGATCCTCGACCTCGATCCCCTCCGGGACGGTATCACTCATCGTCACGGTCACCGCCTCCTCGCGGGCAGACTCGAACTCGAAGGCAATCGCCGGGACGGGGAACTCGTCCTCCTCGAACCGCTTGATTACGGTCACCCCGTCCGACGAGATGGCGACCTCCTCGTACGCCTGTGAATCACTCATGTATCCATGTGGGACCTTCCGGTGTATTAAACCTATTTGCTGTTTCGGCGGCCGTTCGGTCACAGCGAACGGCGGTCTCCGATCTCGACGACGGAGATCGTCTCGGGGTAGGCGAAGCTATTCGCGTGTCTGTGTACGACCGTCGGGTCGGCGGTGAGTCCCTTCCACATGTCGTAGTGGGTCGGCACCAACCGCTCGGCCTGTAGTTCGTTTGCCGCCTCGACGAGCATGTTTTCGTCGTTGTACCAGGTCGTTCGCTCGGGCTCGCGGCTCTGTTTGTCCGGGATCATCCCGGTCGATCCGAACGCCAGCACGGCGACGTTGACGTCGTACTCGGCTCCGATCTGCTCGAACTGCCCGGGCCGGGCATCGCCACCGTGGACGAAGGTGCCCGCGTCGTGTTCGATCACGTAGGCGACGGGATGGACCGCGTCGGGGTCGTTAGCCGGGTAAACCGAGATGGTCAGGTCACCGACCTCGAACGTGTCGCCGTCGTCGATTTCGACGATCTGCTCTTCGGTCACGTCCCAGCGGTCGGTCCACTCCTGTTCCTCGGTGACGGCGACGCTCTCGTCGGGGCCGTAAAACGTCGAGCCCGTGGCTTCGAGAATCGGGGCCTGACTCTCGCCGTGGACGTGATCGGAGTGCTCGTGGGTCGCGAGCACCGCGTCGGCCTCGCGCACGTCCTCCGGATTGAACGGGACGGGGATCATCCGGACCGTCCGCGGCGGGTCGCCGAGACCGAGGTACGGGTCGATGAAGACGGTCGTACCGTCGGCACTCTTGAGGATGAAACCGTTACAGCCGAGATACCAGAAGTCGACGCCTTCGGGGTCAGCCTCGGCGACGGCCTCGGGGAGCCAGTCGCTCCAGTCGCTTTCGATTGGCATATGCGAGGATCCGGGGGCGAGGGAGTAAGCGTTTTGTCTCAGTCTTCACAGCAGCCGCCGGCCTTCTCGCCGAAGTCGACCGCCAGCGGATCGCTGACGTACTCGTTGAGCGCCTGCAGGCGCAGTTCGAGGTCGTTCTCGGCCTGGAGGTACTCCCGCATCACCGGGATGTCGTGCAGTTCCTGCTGGGTCTCCTGCAGTTCGCGGAGGTCGTCCTGGGTCGCCTCGCCGCGCTGGCGGGCGGACATGTACTTCGTGCGAACCTGCTCGAACTCGGCGATTTTCTCCTGTGTCTCCTCGTCGGCCTCCACTGCCTCCTGCTTTTCGAGGAACGTCTGGTACTCCGGCAGGTCGGCGATGGCGTCGCCGAGGCTTCGGGCGAGGTCCTCGATACTCTGCTCGCTGTCTGTGGGGGTGTCGCTGTCGACGCTCATTGCTCCTGTGTTCGTGTGGGTATGCAAATGGTTGGCGGTCCGCTTCTCACTCGAAGCGCTTGTCGACGCTTTCGGCGTGCGCATCGAGGCCCTCGGTCCGGGCGAGCGTCGTCACGGTGTCTGCGATCTCTCCGAGCGATTCCTCGTCGAGGCGCTGGACCGTCGTCGACCGGAGAAAGGTCTCGACGGAGAGGCCGCCGACGCGCTTCGCCGCGCCGCCGGTCGGGAGCACGTGGTTCGGACCGCTGGCGTAATCACCCGCCGCGACGGGACTGTACGGACCCAGAAAGATCGACCCCGCGTCGTCGATCCGGTCGAGTAGCGCCTCGTCGTCCTCGGCGATGATCGAGAGGTGCTCGACGGCGTACTCCTCGGCGAACAGCGCCGCTTCGCTCATCGACCGAGCGAGGAAGACCCCGCTGGCCTCGCTGTCGAACGCCCCCCGGATGATCTCCTCGCGCTCGCGCTCGCTGGCCTGCCTGTCTGCTTCCGCTGCAATCTCCTCGGCCAGTTCCTCGTCGTCGGTCACGGCCGCGACGGCGGCGTCGGTGTCGTGTTCGGCCTGCGCGACCAGATCCGCCGCGACCAACTCGGGGTCGGCGGTCGAATCCGCGACGGTGAGCAGTTCGCTCGGCCCGGCTAGAAAGTCGATCTCCACGTCGCCCCGCACCTCCGCTTTCGCGGCGGTCACCCACCGGTTTCCGGGGCCGACGATCACGTCGCTCGGCACGACCGTCTCGGTCCCGTAGGCGAGCGCCCCGATGGCCTGTGCGCCGCCGACCTGATAGACGGCGTCCGCACCGGCGATTTCAGCCGCCGCGAGTGTCGCCGTCGGTAGCTCCTCTGCCGGTGGCGTCGCGACGGCGACGTGGTCCACGCCGGCGACTGTCGCCGGAATGACGCCCATCAGCACGCTCGACGGGTACGCTGCCGTCCCGCCGGGCGCGTACACGCCGGCGTGATCGAGCGGTCGGAACCGCCGGCCTAGCTCGCGGCCGTCGAACTCCTCGCGCCAGTCCTCGGGGCGCGTTCGCTCGTGGAAGGCTCTGATGTTCTCCGCGGCGTCTTCGATGGCCTCGCGCAGGTCGTCGTCGACCTGACCGACCGCTCGCTCGGCCTCGTCGGTCACGTCGATGTTGCCGACCGAGACGCCGTCGAACTCCTCGGCGAACTCCCGAAGGGCCACGTCTCCCTCCGTCCGAACCCGCTCGACGATCTCGACGACGTCGTCCCGGACCGCTTCGACCCCGCTCTCTCGGTCGAAAATCGCCGCGCGCTCGTCCGGAGAGAGACTCTCGGTTTCTCGAACGTCCATACCTACCCTTTCGGGGGGCGACACATAGGCCCCTCGGAGCCGACCCGTCCGAACGCCGACTATCCGAGCAGTTGGTTGTCGACGAGTTCGCCCACGCAGTTCCCGCCCGCGGTGTGCTCTGCCGGCTTGTAGTAATCGAGATGCCGAAGCACCTGGTCGGTGACATCGACATCGGTGTAGTTCGACGGCAGTCGACCGGACGACCGGAGCAGACCGCCCCGACAGTCGCTCCCGCGACAGCCGAGCCCGGCCGACAGCTCTCCGACCCGGTAGAGCCGACAGACCAGCGTGTCGTTCTCGGAGTGGTAGCTGTACACCGGTCCGTCGACGCTCTCGATGGCTGGCCGGTACCTGTGACAGACCGAGTCCGGATCGACGGCGGCCCCGAGCAACGCGACCGATTCGAGGCAGTCTCCGGGGTCGTTGCGAAGCGCCTCCAGAGCGACTCGACTCCCGAGTGAATGGCCGACGAGGTGGATCGGTTGCGTCTGTCCGTCCAGCCAGTCGGCCAGTTGCTCGCCCGCGCGGACCGACCGCCCTTTCGCCCGCGTCCACGTCGTCGAGGAGTCCCACATGGCCGCGGCGACGACGGGCGGTTCGCGGTCCCGGGACTCGAACTCGAGCCGTAGCGCCTCCTGTAACGCCGCGGCCTGGTGTGCGCCGCTCATCCTCGCGATGTCGAGTCGGCCCTGGCCGAGGAAGCCGTGGACGTAGACGACGAGTTCGCCCTCGCCCGGAACGTCGTCCGTTTCGACCGCCGGCTCCGCCGTCAGATCGATCCGTCTGTCGAGTTCGGTCGGCCAGTCGGTCAACTGCGCCTCCAGCGCGGGTAGAAACCGGCTCTGCAGTCGCGCGCCGGTTCCGGCCGCCCGCTCTCGAACCCGCGCCCACCACTCTCGGAGTCGGGCGCGCGCGCTCGACCGCGGCCGCCGGTCGCTACCCCGGTCTGTCATCGTCTGGTCCGTGGACCGCAGACGTGAAATGGGTTGCTCTGTCACGGGATTCGAAGCACAGGGCGTATATCGCCGGCTTCCCAACACCGCGTCAATGAGCAAACCCAGCCCGGATGTCTACGAGCAAGGCCGGGGAATGGACGCCCACAACCAGGCGATGCGGGAGATCCGCGGCCGCAACGACGAGAGCTATGATCCCCGCGAACCCACCCGCGTCTGGCTCGACGAGGACAACACGCCGGACGGCGTCTACGACTCGCTGACGATCATCCTCAACACCGGCGGCTGTCGCTGGGCGCGCGCCGGCGGCTGTACGATGTGTGGCTACGTCGCCGAGAGCGTCGACGGCGGCACCGTCGCCCACGAGGACCTGATGCACCAGATCGAACGCTGTCTGGAGCACGAACGCGAGCACGCCGACGACATCTCCGACGGCGAGCAGGCCGGCCAGATCAAGATCTACACCTCCGGCTCCTTCCTCGACGAGCGCGAGGTCCCCGCCCAGACCCGGGAAGCCATCGCTTCCGAGTTCGCGGACCGCGACCGGATTGTCGTCGAGTCCCTGCCGGATTTCGTCGACCGCGAGAAGATCGAGGACTTCACCGACCGCGGTATCGAGACGGACATCGCCGTCGGGCTGGAAACCGCCACGGACCAGATCCGCCACGACTGCGTCAACAAGTACTTCGAGTTCTCGGAGTTCGAGCGCGCCGCGGTCGAGGCCCGAGCGGCCGGCGCGGGGATCAAAGCCTACCTGCTGATGAAGCCGCCCTTCCTCTCGGAGTCCGAAGCGATCGAGGACATGAAGCGGTCGATCCGGCGCTGTGCTGACGTCGAGGGGTGTCACACCGTCTCGATGAACCCGACCAACGTCCAGCAGTACACGATGGTCGAACAGCTGTATTTCGACGACGGCTACCGCCCGCCGTGGCTGTGGTCGGTCGCGGAGGTGCTCGACTCGACAGCGAAGGAAGACGTGATCGTCGTCTCCGATCCGGTTGGCCACGGCAGCGACCGCGGCCCGCACAACTGCGGGGAGTGTGACGACCGCGTCCAGCGCGCGATCAAGGACTTCGACCTGCGTCAGGACCCCTCGGTCTTCGAGCAGGTCTCCTGCGAGTGCGAGCGCACGTGGGAGGAAGTCTGCGAACGCGAGCGGAGTTACTCGATGCCGCTGGTTCGGTAGCCGATCACTCGACTCTCACGCCACGAACCCACTCCGGCGGATCAACCCGGTAATACATAAAGAATACGCACCCGCGTACGAGTCCGGATGTAAACACTTTGTACACGGACAGAATCGGCTCCGGTGTCAACAGCAGGACGAAAACTGTCGGGACAAAACACAGCGACCACGATGGCGAACTCGACAGGTTCGCTGCACTGGTTCTACCACGCCGGGCGGCGTTTCCCCAGACAAGTATCTCAACGGCAACCGTGACGCCGATGGCGACCGCCAGCAGCGGCCGCACTCCGCCTCTGACGACATCCCAGGATACCGGGGCAATCCAGAACGCGTACAACGTCAGGGGTACGATACGCCTCCCGACCCGTCTCTCCATATTTTCATAGTTATATATCCAAATATCTGAATGTAAAAGCATAAATTTTACCACTGGAAGCTCGTTCGCAGTGTCGGGTGGTTACGAATCCTTATCCCCGTTCCCGAGGAACCCACCGTAGATGGCCGACGACGACCGCGTCTACTACGTGATCAGCGACCTCCACATCGGCGGCGACGAGCAGTTAGAACAGGTCGACTTTCTCGACGAACTGCTCGCCTTCCTCGAGCGCCTCGCTGACACGGACGAGGACGCGGAACTGATCGTCAACGGCGACGCGTTCGGGCTGTGGGAGTTCACGACTATCGACGGCGTCGAGAAGTTCGACACGCTGGTGGAGAGCTACCCGGAACTGTTCGAGCAGTTTCGCGAGACCGGCCGCAACGTCGATATCACGCTGCTGCCGGGCAACCACGACCACGAACTCGCCGCCTACGACGCCTACGTCGACAGATTCGCCGAGTACAACGTGGACCTCGTTCAGGACCAGTCGATGCGCCGAACGCTCGACGAGCAGGCGATTCACTTCGAGCACGGCCACCAGCGGGACCCGAACAACCGCATCGAGGACTGGGGTAACCCACACGCCTCACCGCTGGGGTATTACTACAACACGCTCGTGACGAGCCGAGCGGGCCAACTCTCGGACCGCGGGCGGTACAACTGGCTGAAAGATGTCCAGGCCGTCACCCCGACCGAGCGGATGCCCGTCTGGCTGTTCTCGAAGTACTTCTACCGGGAGATGAACCCGCTGATCCGGTACTCGCTGATCCCCTTCCTGCTTCTGTTCAACATCTCGCTGGTGCTCGCCGTCTTCGCCGGGTTGGATCTCGCCGGCGTCTGGTCGACCCCCGTCGACGCGGTGACGGCGTTTCTCGGCCAGTTCGGCTCCGCCGGGGCCGCCGTGTGGGTGGTGCTCGTCCTCAACGTCACCGCGGTCGGACTGCTCGTCCTGATCGGGATCCCGCTGTATTTCATCCGTCGGGATATCCGGCAGACGATCGACCGCTTCGGCGTCTTCGAGACGGAACTGACCGTCGACGCCGCGTCGCCGTATATCGACGCCGCCGGGGAGGTGTTCGAGACCCATCCCGAGACGGGAGTCTTCTGCTACGGCCATACCCACCGCCCGCGGGTCAACGACGTCGACGGCGGACTGATCGTCAACACCGGCACGTGGCTCAAACGGCTACACCGCCGGGACGGGATTATCGGGGTACTCCCCCCGGTGTTCTACCCCTCGTATCAACTGCTGGTCGTGCGGATGGAGTCGGCCCCGGGCGAGGGTATCGTCGTCGAGTACGAAGAGATCAAGAAGCCGAGTCCGGCGACGGAAGAACTCACCCGGACCGAGCGCATCCTGACCGTCGGTCGCGAACCGGAGTTCGACGTGCCCGAGCGTCGGATCGTCCGCCCTGACGGGACGGTTGCGAAACGGCCGGGTTCGGACGGCTAGCTCTCGGCGAAGCCGGTGAGGACGCCGCGGCCGTCAGTGCTGCCGAGTTCCGGCAGCGACACTCGCTCGGGATGGGGCATCATCACCGCGACGTGGTCGTCCTCGCCGGTGACCCCCGCGACGTTGTGTTTCGACCCGTTCGGATTGGTATCTGCGGTCACGTTGCCGTCCCCGTCGCAGTACCGGAAGAGGATCCGATCGTCCTCCTCCAGTTCTTCGAGGCGCTCGTCTTCGATCTCGAAGCGGCCCTCGCCGTGGGCGATCGGAAACTCCACGACTTCCCCCTCCTCGTAGGCCCGTGTCCAGGGCGTATCGGCGTTTTCGACACGCAGATAGACGTGTTCGCACTGGAACCGGGCGCTCTCGTTGGTCGTGAACGCGCCGGGGGTCAGCGCCGACTCACAGCCGATCTGTGCGCCGTTGCAGATGCCGAGCACCGGCGTCTCCTCCTCGGCCAGTTCGCGGACCTCGTCCATGATCGGCGAGCGGGCGGCCATCGCGCCCGCCCGGAGATAATCGCCGTAGGAGAAGCCACCGGGAAGGACGACGCCGCTGGTCTCCGCGGGCAGGCCGTCCTCGTGCCAGACGAGTTCCGCGTCGACGCCCATCGCGGTGAGCGCCTGTACCGTGTCGCGGTCACAGTTGCTCCCGCCGAACTGAATTACTGCGACAGTCATTGTTCGTCGATAGTGATCTCGTAATCGTGTAGCGTCGGGTTGGCGAGCAACCGCTCGGTCATCTCCGTCACCCGATCCTCCGCGTCCTCGCGGTCCTCGGCGTCGAGATCGATCTCGAACTGGTCGGCCGAGCGGAGGTCCTCGAGCTCGAAGCCGAGCCGTTCGAGCGAACGCTGGGTCGTCTCGGCCTCCGGATCGAGGACCCCCGATTTCAGCCGGACGGTCACCGTCGCGGTGTAGGCTGTCATTGTTTGCTCTGCGGGTGGGCACCTCGAAAACGCTTGTGGTTTGGGGGTGCCCGGGTCACGACGAGTCCGGAGCCCAGCCCTCGATCCCATCGCTTCGGAGAACGTGTACAGCTATCCTCAGAACGCCGAACAGGCCGATCCCGATCCCGACGTTCGACGCGAGTGCTGCCGGTACCGGCCCGACACCGATCAGGACGATGACAGCGAACAGAATCGGCACGATGGCGGTTACCCGCCCGAGGACTCCGATGTCGCCCCACCACTCGTCGACCCGCGTTCCGACGCCGGTGTGTGCGATCAGTCCCGAGAACACCGCACCGGAACAGAGGCCTATCGCCACCGCCGGGAGCGACGACAGCGAGAGCAACTGCGGCCGGAGTCCGAGGAGCAACGAATAGGAGACGACGGCCACGACATCCCCCCACGTCGGAGGCCGATCCGGAAGATGCCCCTCGATACCGAACCAGTTTCTCATAATTTATTCTGTCCCCTTTCAGAAATAATATTTCTGGCGGTCTCGAATGCCGTCCCACGCGACACGGCCGCCGCGGGTCGCAACCGACAACACGCGACGGCCCGAATAGTCGGTATGAACGAACCGTCGAGTCCCCTGCCGCCGGGCACGGAGATCGGTCGCACCGCGCTCCGGGTGGCAGACCGCACCGCCGTCGTAGAGTTCTACCGCGAGGTCGTCGGGCTTGATCCTCTCCGTGAATCCGACAGCCGGACCGTCTTGGGTGTCGACGGGGAGCCGTTACTCGTCCTGACCGAAGGCGAGGACTCCTCGCCCAGAGCGAGCGACACTACCGGACTGTTCCACAACGCCGTCCGGGTGCCGACGCGGGCGGCGCTGGGGGCGGCGCTCCGCCGAGTCCGCGAGCGGTGGCGGCTGGACGGGGCCTCGGATCACGGCGTCAGCGAAGCCCTGTATCTCACCGACCCGGAGGGAAACGGCGTCGAAATCTACCGGGACCGCCCCCGGGAGGAGTGGCCCCGAACCGACGACGGAGGCGTCGAGATGGGCACGTATCCGCTGGCGCTCGAGGACGTTGCGGCCGACGACGACGGGAGCGACGCGGCCCCTCCCGGAACCGATATCGGCCACGTCCACCTCGAAGTCTCCTCGCTTGAGGCGGTGGATTCCTTTTACACCGAGACGCTGGGCTTCGAGGTGCAGGCGCAGATGGCCGACGCCCGGTTTCTCGGGGCGGGCGGCTACCACCACCACATCGGCGCGAACACCTGGAACCGCAGGACGGAGCCCGCTGAGGGGCTCGGGATCGACTACGTCGAGGTCGTCGTCCCCGACGGAGATGCGTTCGATACGCTCCGAGACCGCCTCGACAGTGCTCAGCACTCGGTGACGGAGACGCCCGAGGGAATCTCGGTGAGGGACCCGGACGGGATCGAGATTCGCGTCCGGGTGACCTGAGTTCGGGTCAGCTGTCGAAACGAAAGCTTATCGGCCCCTACTACACTCACTACGAGTATGACCCCCGTTGTGAGGTGGTTCAGATGACCCGGGAGTTCACCGAGATCACCGTCGTCGGCGAGGACGACACCGGGCTCATCGCGAACGTCACGACGCTTCTGTTCGAGCGGAGTATCAACATCGAGGATCTGGATCAGGCGGTCCGTGACGGCGTCTTCCGGATGACGATGCGGGTCGATACCGCCGAGATGGTCTGCACCCAGGAGAAACTCCGGGAGGATCTCCACGACCTCGGGGACGAACTCGGCGTCGACGTGCAGGTCCGGTTTCCGGCCGACCGGGAGACCCAGCAGATCGCTGTCCTCGTCACCAAGGAGTCACACTGTCTCGAAGCGATCTTCGAGGCCTGGGCCAGCGGCGACCTCGGCGCGGACGTCAGCGTCGTCATCGGAAACCACAGCGATCTGGAACCGCTCGCAGAGAAGTACGACGTTCCGTTCCACGACATCGGAGACGAGAACGGCAACCCCGACGAGGAGCAGTTGCTCGACCTGCTCGGTGAGTACGACGCCGACCTGATCGTGCTGGCGCGGTACATGCGGATCCTCAGCCCCGATGTCGTCTTCCGTTACGAGAACCGCATCATCAACGTCCACCCCTCTCTGCTCCCCGCCTTCCCCGGTGCCGAGGCGTATCTACAGGCGCTCGAAGAGGGCGTCCGGATCGCCGGCGTGACCGCACACTACGTGACGACCGACCTCGACCAGGGACCGATCATCACACAGCGGGCGTTCAACGTCCCCCCGGACGCCGAAGTCGAGGATCTCGAACGCCTCGGCCAACCGCTCGAAGCGGACGCGCTGCTCGAAGCGATCGATCTGCACCTGAACGACGATATCACCGTCCATCGCGGGCGGACGCAACTGCGAGAGAGCGCCGACGACGACGTGCAGCTCGGGTCGCCGCCGGAACTGGACGACCTCAACCCGGATCGGCCGCTGGACGGGCTCGGAGAAATCGTCGCCAACGAGCGAGAAGCCGACGACTGATCGCTACTCCGCCGGCGGAACCGGGTCTTCTCAGATCCCCTTTTGCCCGCCGAGGAGTGTATGGAATTTGGTATATTCGCTGAACTGATGAGCTCGATCGATATCCTGTTTCGAGGCTTTTTAACCCATCGACCGCATGTATTCGGATACACTAAGTGTATTCCGGGACTGACGCCAGACCCTACTTGAAGCAACCAGTATATACTGGTCCCATTGCTATGCTGATAGGCCGGTATACTCGAACTAAGAGGCGACAGAGCGGATGTCAGAGCCCGAGACACGATCAGGAGGCCGATCTCGATCCATGAAAGAGTACGAGTTCACGTGTTCCGCGTGTGGGCAACAGATCGATGTAAACGAGACGATGCGGGACGCCATCAAGAGCAACGGCTGTCCAGTCTGTGCGACCGCAGTCGACGAAAGCGAGTTCTCGGAGTGAGTTCCGACTGTCCGCTCAGAAATCGCGGTCGACTTCGGTTCGGCGGCCGGTCAACTCCTCCGGTTCGAGTCGATACAGTTTGATGTCGAGTTCGTCCTTTCCGGCACCCCAGATCTCGAACAGCGGGCGCCGGGCCTCGCCGTACTGTTCGATCTCTTCGACAGACATCTCGTCGGGTTCGATCTGTTCGAGTGTTCCGGTCGCGAGGACACTCCGGTACCGGGTCTGTGGCTCGTTTTCGTCGTAGATGACCAGTCGCGCCTGGGGCTCGGAGGAGAGGAACCGCCGCTTGTCGCTGTCCGGGGTCGAAACCAGCCGCATATAGAACGCACGCGTCTCGGCGTCGTACCCGTAGGAGATCGGAATCGAGTACGGCTCGTTGTCGCGGGCGAGGGCGAGGACACCCGTTTCCGCCCCGCTGAGAAACTCGTCGATCTCCGTCGCCGACATCTCTGTTTCCTGGGCTAGACTCATTGTTCCTTCGTCATGGACATGTGTTTTCGGGGCCTTAAGCTATTTCATGAGCGGCCGGCTCACGGTCGCTCCGTTTCGAGCGCGTCGTCGAGGAGTTTTCGCTGTGCGGTCATCAGATGCTCCGTGAACGTCGACTGCGCGATTCCGAGTTCCTCGGCAATCTCGGTCGCGTTCGCCCGTTTCGGCCGCTCGAAGTATCCCATCTCGTANGCCGTTTCGAGCACTTCGAGTTGCCGGCCGGTCAACCGTCCGCGGTTGACGAACACCCTGTCCTCCGGCGTCCCCTCCAGCGGCGGTTGTAACAGTCGCTGCACGTCCACCGGCGGATACCGGTCTCGAAGCTCCCCGACGACAGTCTGCAGGGTATCGAAATCACCCGCGTGAAAGACGAGCGTCAGGCTCCCCTCCTCTGCGATATACCGGTGGACAGGGCAGCCGTGGCGACCGAGACACTCGCAGGGACAACACTCCTCGCCGTCGTGGGTGGTCCGATAGATCGTCTCGGTGCCGTACGAGAAGATCGGTTCGACCCCGGCCGGCGGTTCGATCTCGCTCGGGGCCAGAAACTCGGTCACGCTGTCGGTCCCCTCGAAGCCGACCGAGGTCGACACCTGATCGATCTGCGTGTCGACCTGTCCGGCCGTCGCCGCGATTGGACAGTCGCCAGGATCTGCGAATGCGATCGTCGCGCGGATACCGGAGGCCATCTATTGGTTCGGGATTCGCCCCCGCCGGGCTTGAACGTATTGCTCCGAGAACGACTCGCGATCAGGCGTGCGCCGGATCGGTCCCCTGGTGGGACGATCCGGTATCGAGCAGACCGAGTCGGCCAGCCAGTAGCCCGACTAACAGGCCCGCGAAGTGTGCGATCAGCGCGACCCCGGGGCTGGCTGTCGCGAGGGTCACGACCGCGGCGATAGCGACGAAGACGAGGAGACTCGCCCAGGTCGGCAGGCGGACGATCCGGGCGAGCGAACTGGACAGCCGGTTGCCCGCGAGCAGATAGCCGAGCAGCGCGAACACCGCGCCGCTGGCCCCGAGAACCCCGCCGGCACTGCTCACGAGAACCTGTGTGACGCCGGCGATGGAGCCGCTGGCGACGACGAACAGGTGAAACCGTACCTTAGTTGTCGCGCGTGCGACCGGCCAGCCGAACACCACCAGCGCGACGGCGTTCGAGAGCAGATGTCCGGGTCCGTTGTGCGCGTAGATGCTCGTCACGACCGTCCACGGGTTCTCCGAGACCGGCGCCGAGAGGACGAACAACTCGGCGACGATCCCGGCGAACGCGGTGACGATCTGGAGGAGGTAGACGAGGAAAAACACGAACAGCAGTTCGAGAACCGCCATCCCCGAGCCTCTCGCCATACTGTCACTGGGACTGTCTCTGTGATAACTCTGCTGCCCGCGAGCCGTGAGCGAAAAAGCTAATGCATCAACCGCAGAACACCTGGTATGGACAGTGAACAGATCATCGCGCTGTTTCTCGTCGGGCTGATGGTGCTCTCGATGCTGGCGTACAGCGCCACCCTCATCTGAGCCCGCGCCGTGCGGATCGCAACATAGTTACTCGCCGTTCACGGAGGAGTGACCGATGAGTGGGCTTCGCGAACGACTCCGGGCGGTCGGTCACGAGAACGTCAGTGCGGAACACACGAGCACGCTCGAACTGACCAGCGACGACTTTCTCACCCTGGCAGGCGACTGCATCATCGGTATCGAGGCCGACCGGGTTCCCGCCGACTTCGACGAGGAGTTCGTCGCGGCCTGTCAGGACGCAGACGCGACGATCAGGATCGAACTCGAAGCGGCGGGACACACCGCCGTCGTGACCGCCCGCGGTGACCCGGATCTGAGCTTCGAGAGCGAGCGCAGCGCCGTCGTCAGGACCAGCGAGTACGTCGACGACGACCGGACGATTGCGGTGGAGGCGACGGCCGCGGCGGCGGATCTCGACCGTGATCTGGTCGAGGCGCTCGCGGACGGGGCGGCCCTGACCGCGACACTCACCGTGACGTGACGGTCAGAGCGACTCCGGATCGAGGCCGTCGACGTACTGCCGGACCGCGGCGAATCCGATCACCGCGACGACGGCGAGTCCAGCGACGTGGCCGACGGTGAGCGTCGTCGGACTGTCGACGGCGAGCAAGGCGGCCGTCGAAGCCGGGTGTTCCGGCAGGACGGCAGCGGCGCCGAAAAGCAGTAGTACGAGCGTCGAGTACAGCAGTTGGGCTTTCTGTCGCGTCCCGGTTACCAGGCCCAAAAAGAGCCCGATGGCGACCGTCAGCGTCGCAACTGCGGTGACGAGCAACAGCAACAGCCCCGCGTTCGCGATGGCGATTCCGTTGAGCCACAGCAGGGCGAGCCAGAGAATCGCCTGCAGCGGGGCGATCAGGATCATCCCGATGGCCTTGCCGTCGACGATCTCCGTCAGCGAGACGGGCGCGACCCGGAGCAGTTCCAGCGTCCCGCGCTCGATCTCCTCGGTCACGGAGTCGACGACGACCGACCCGCTGATGAACGGCGGCAGGAACAACAGAAGCGGTAGCAGGATCGTGTACGTGAAGTTGAAATACTGCGTGAAGTCGTCGGTGTTCTCCTGTTCGTCCGGCATATCCACCGGCGAGAACTCCAGGCTCTCGGCCCGGAACCGCCGCTCCTGCCGCTCGAACTCCAGCAGTAGCTCCCGAACCCGGACGATAATCAGCGTCGTCTCCAGACTATCGGCCGGCACCTCCACGTCGACCGCGATACGGGTCCCCCGGTCGGTCTGTACTGTCCGGGTGTGTAACACCGCGTTGAGGTTGCGGTTGTCGAACTCGGACAGCGCCGCCGCTCGGCTCTCGTAGACCGTCGGATCGACGCCCTCCGTCTCCGCCGCGACCCGGGCCAGTTTCTCTCGCTCGTCGCCGGAGATCCCGACCGCGATCTCGCCTCCCTCGGCGGAGGGGTCGTACAGCGAGGTCAGACCGACGACCAGAAACGAGGAGAACGCCGCGATGAACAGCTGAATCGCAAGCGCCAGCACGATCGTCTTCTCGCGGCTCAGTGCCGTGATCTCCCGGCCGGCAATCGTGATCCTGCTGTCCGAGGTCAGTGCGCTGAGTTGGTTACGCAACGACGTTCACCACCGTTAGGTTGTAGACGAGATGGACGACAATCGCGGCAGCCACCGCGGCGAGATACCGTCGCCGCTTGCCGAGGGCCCCGACCGAGGAGATCGTCGCCGTGACGACGTGCAGCGCCAGCGGCGCGAACAGGAACAGCACCACGACCGGCCCCTCGGGGACGTTCCCGCCCTGCAGCGCCTGTCGGGCGAGATCTAACTCCGAGAGCCCGACTAACTGCCCGAGCAGGGCGATCTTCTCCCCGAGGAAGAAGCCGATCCCGCTCGCGATGCCGAGCACGACCGCCACCCGCCTCGTCCGCTCGAAGGTGTTGTGGCTGTGCGCGGCGTAGATGTGCAGGCTCTTTGCGAACTCCTCGACGACCGCGACGACGATCAGGATGAGCACCTGTCCGATCTCCGGCGAGCCACGGGCAATCGGGAACACGAGCGCGATAGCCAGCAGTTGGCTCACGAAGACGAACGGGATCAGCACGATCGTCATGATCCCGACGTGGTACGGCCGGGAGATCGGAACCGCCAGCGCGTCGAGGACCTTCCCCGTGATCGAGCGCTGGTCGAACAGATCTTCCTCGCGGTACAGCCCCGATCCGAGGCCGAAAAACAGTCCGGCCGTCAGAAACGGCGGCAGCGTCGAGAACGCCACCGCCGACAGCGAGAGGGCCTCGCCCTGCAACTCCCGAACCACGAGGGTGAGCGGCGAGATGAGCGCAACCGGGCCGGAGTCGGTGAAAATTGCCGGCACGAACGCGTAACTCGTCAGGACGACCGTTATCGTGACCGTGATGAACGTCAGTTCCTTGAACGACCGTGCGAACATCGCGCCGAGGAAAGTCGCAGAGAGGAACAGCAGCACGATCGGCGTGATCGCGAACAGCGAAATCGCCCCACCGAACCCGCCCTGGGCGATGTAGTACAGCGCCGCGGCGATCACTCCTTCGACGGCTATCGCCCCGGCGAAATACGGCAGCGTCTTTCCGCCGATGATGTCGAGCCGCGAGACCGGTGAGACGAGCAGCAACTCCCCGCGTCGGTTGAGCCGTTCGGAGAGCATCGTCGAACCGTAGGCCTGGATCAGGAAGTTCAGCGGGATCACGAAGACGAAGGCGAGCACGAGCGACTGGAACGGGAACGGGGGGTTGATGTCGGCCGGCGAGCCGCTGATCTCGTCGTCTCCCAGCGGAGGCGTGGCGCTGCCGACCGCCGACCCGTCGCTCGTTCCGTCGCCGCCGTCGGTCCCGCCGGACGTTCCGCCGTCGGTGCCGTCGCCCGTCCCGCTGTCGGTGCCGTCTCCGTCGGAGCCGTCGCTGCCGTCGGTCGTTCCGCCGTCGGTGCCATCGCTTCCATCGGTCGTCTCACCGCCTGTCGAGGACCCGTTGTCCCGTCCGGGGGCGGACTGCTCGCGGAACTCCACGGTCACCTGAATCGGAAAGGCGGCCGTCTGGTTGGACTCCATCGCTAGCTGTTCGTTGTTGTACGCCTGGATGCTGTCCCGAAACTCCGAGAACGCCGCCGAACCCTTTCGAGTGTCTGCGATGCGGATGGCGCTGCCGTCGATCAGGAGTTCGATCTCGCCGTCTCTGAGTGCCTGCTCGCCCCCGTCGACGATTCTGAACTTGGGATCGTCGGCCGCGACGCCGTAGTACTGGCTGTCTTCGTCGACGCTCACGCGGTAGATGTCCTCTTCCAGCCCCGCCCCGCCGGAGGCGATCAGCGGCGAGACCGCTCCGAACAGGACGATCACGGCGACGGTGATCGCGACGGTTCGACGGTCGAGTCCGCCGGCGTTTTTCTGTACCTCCCAGCGGGCGATGCGGAGCAGTTTGCGCGGGTTCACTGCGGCTCCTCCCCCTCGACGTACCGGCTCCCGCCCGTCCCGGATTCCGCGACGTTCAGGAACACCTCTTCGAGGCTGGATTCCTCGGTGCGGATGTCGATCACCTCCCCACCGGCCTCTGCCGCCGACGCGCGGATCTCCTCGACGGCGTCCATGCTCTGGACGACGCTCCGGTACCGCCCGTTCTCCCGGACGCTGTCAGCCAGTTCGACGGTCGTGTATACGTGATATGTCGTCTCGCCGTACTCCCGTTGGAGTTGGTCGAGATCACCGCGAGCGACGATCTGTCCCTCGTTCATGATCACGACCCGATCACAGATCGACTCGACGTGAAAGAGGTTGTGTGCGCTGAAAATGATCGTCTTGCCTTCCTCGGCGAGTCGTTCGGTGAACTCGATGATGTAGTTCGTCGTCAGGGGATCGAGCCCGCTGGCCGGTTCGTCGTAGATCAACACCTCGGGGTCGTTGATCAGCGAGCGCGCGATGGCGACTTTCCGTTTCATCCCCTTGGACATGTCACCGAGTTGGCGGTGCCGGTGCTCCAGCTGGAGGTCGTCGAGCGTGTCGTGAATCCGCCGTTCGGCCACGTCTCCGTCGACATCGTAGAGGTCCGCGAAAAAGGAGAGATACGAGATCGGCGTCATCTCCTCGTACAGCGGGGACTCCTCGGGGAGAAAGCCCAGGTGGTGTCGCATCCGCGTTTCGGCCACGTCGTAGCCTGCCACCTCTGCACTCCCACTCGTGGGATCGAGTAGGCCGGCGAGCATCTTCAGCGTCGTCGTCTTGCCGGCCCCGTTCGGACCGATCACGCCGAACACCTCTCCGGAGTCGACGCTGAACGTGCTCCCCTCGACGGCGACGAACCCACCGTACTCCTTGCGAAGCTCCCGCGCCTCGATCATCTACCCCCGCATTGTGAGTCGACTGTTGTATATCTGGCTCCCCGATTATCGCTGACAATATCGTGGGCCGGATCACCAAGACCGAACTCGGTAATAATATTTAATTAGATGCCGGTCTGAAGACATAGTATGACAGCACAGTTGAGTGAATACAGTTTCACGCGACACGACATCTCGCTGGCAGTGATCGGGGGGGTCCTGCTGGTCGGACTCGTGGTCGGGCTTTCGCCGGTCGCGGAGCTCTCACGGTCGCTGTTTGCCGCCAGCGTCCCCGCGACCGGTGGCATGGTGTACACGTTGTTCTACCGTCCCCCGAACAAACAGCCCGGCGGTCAGCCGCCGGGAGCGGAGTAACGAGACCCAGTTATCGCGCGACGGCCGAGCGTTCGCCTTTCTGTGCCTGCTTGACCTGGAGGGCGGCGCTGGCGGCCAGTCCGACGGCGAGGTCCTCCTGCTGGGTTTCGTCGATTGTCAGTTCGTCAGTGAGCGAGCAGTTCGCGCTGACGATGCCGCCGACCGGCGGCTGGACGGCGACGGTCGCCTGCGGACCGTTCGAGCCGTCGACGAGTTCGGAGCCGACGACGAACTCGCTCGGGAGCAGGTCACGCGTCCGGTCCGCGACGGTCGAAAGCTCCCGTCGGAGGTGTTTGCGCTGTTCGGCACTCAGCTCGATATCCGACGACTCCTCGCCAAACGGGGTGTTTCCATACATGTAGTTCTTCATGCCATTGGAGACAGGTGGATATAAAACCGGCGGCCAGTACAAGTGCTGCGAATTGCACGACGACCGACAGGCTCTGTCCGGACTTGACCGGGCTCTCGACGAGGCCTTCTGTTCTCTGAACCGACAATCTCCGGTGATCGGGACGCTGTGTCACGCAACTTGATCGCTCTAGTTAGACAACTTGAGATTACGAATAGATTTGACAAAAATACGGGTATATATCCGTCTGTCCGGTACGTATCCGAAATATCAAAACATTTGTCGGTTGTTTCCGTCATCAGACCCGTAATGTGGGATTCACAGCGGTCGACGCAGTCGCGTCGCGCTCACAGGCGAAGTGTATCGTTAACAGTTGCGCTCGCGTTGGCGGCCCTGGTCCTGCTCGCTACGGTTCCGGGAGCGGCCGCGGGCACAGCAGTGACCGGCCCACAGGGCGGGACGTTCGCGGAGGTCGACGACTCCGTCGAACCGACCGACGGCACCAACGTGACGATCATCCAGTACAACGATATTCAGACGGCGATGTCGGACAACGAGTCAGTCGGGCGGCTGGTCGGTGCGATCAACGACCGCCGGGCGGCGAGTGACGGCCCCGCGTTCGTCGTGGGCGGGGGCGACGAGGTCAGCCCCAGTTCGCTCTCGGCGGTCTCGGAGTGGCGCGTCCCCGTCGAGGTGCTGAACGTGATGGACCCCGATGCGGAGGTCATCGGCAACCACGACCTCGACTACGGCTTCGAGGCCGTCTCGAACTTCAGCGAGCAGTCCGAGTTCCCGTGGCTGCTCGCGAACGTCCGGGCCGAGGACGGCGGTAACGTGCCCGGCACCCAGAACTACACGACGGTCGAACGCGGCGGCGTCAAGATCGGTATCCTCGGGCTCGTCGACGACGCCATCAAGGGCAAGACGGCGGTCGACTTCGAGGAGAACGGTTACGAGGTCACCGACTGGTCGAAAGCCGGCCGGCAGGTCGCGACCACGCTCCGCGAGGAGGAAAACGTCGATGTCGTCGTTGCACTCACCCACACGGGCGTCCCCGAATCCAAGGAGATTGCGAACAACACGGAGAACATCGACGTGATCGTCACCGGTGACGACGAGATTCTCTACGAGCCACAGGTCACCTCCGGGACGGTCATCGTCGAAGCCGGCGGCGTCGCCTCGCATATCGGTGAGGTCAACCTCAGCGTCACCGAGGGCGGAGTCGGTTTCAACAGCGGCCGCCTCTACAGCCTCGAATCCGGGCAGTGGTCGACGAACGAAACCGCCGACAGTATCGTCCAGGAGGGCCGATCGGAGGATCTCTCGCAGGTCGCCGGCGAGACGACCGAACCGCTCGACTCGCGGTTCAGCTCCAACTACGCCGACGACACCGGATGGGGACGGATCATCGGCGACGCGTTCCTCGCGGAGACCGGCGCCGACGTGGCCATGACTAACGCCGGCGGGATTCGCGGAGATTTCGTCATCGACGAAGGCGAGATCACGTACGACGACGTGTACACGTCGCTGCCGTTCGGAAACACGCTCGTGACCAAGGAGATGACTGGTCGCCAGATCGTCGAGTATCTCTCGATGACGGCGACCCCGCCGGACGCGAACTTCGGCGCGCAGGCGGAACTGCAGGTCAGCGGTATCACCTACGAACTCGTTGACCGACCGAACGCCGAGCAGCGGGCCACCGACGTGTACATCCAAGGTGAGCCGATCGAGATGGACGAGACCTACGAGGTGACGGTCAACTCTTATATGGCCGGCGGGGAGTATCTCTCCCAGTTCGAGACGGTCGACAGGACGCTCAAACTGTACGGTACGGCGACCGTCGAGTACATCGAACAGCAGGGGACGGTGACGCCGCCGGCGGAGGACCGGATCCGCAGAGCGACCCGATCAGTCGGCGCGGGTGAAATCTCGCTGGGCAACGAGACCGCGACCCTCGAATACGAGGTCCCCGACGCGGTCGAGTCGATTAACGACTCGTCGTTCGTGCTCATGAACGAAACGTCCGCACGGTTGGGGGTCGACCAGGCGGAACTCTCCGGCAACACCCTGACCCTCACCGTCGATCGGTCGGCGCTCGTCTCGCTCTCGCAGGCGAGTGATACCGTCCAGTTCTACGGGACGTACGACGACTCCGAGGTCGACAGTGTCCGCAACGGCTACGAGCAGTCCCGGCTCAACGGACAGGCGATGGTCTCCGAGGCGACACTGCTCGAAGCCGAACTCTCGGCGGCCAGAAACGAAATCGACGAACTGCGCTCGGAACTCAGCGACCGGGAAGAGGAGATTTCCGAGCTGGAATCTCAGCTCGGCACTCGCGAACAGCGGATCAGTGAACTCGAATCCCAGCTCGAATCCGCAAACAGTAGCTCCGAGGACAGCTCCGACGGGAGCGGTCCCGGATTCACGAGCGTCGTCGCCGCCGTCGCCCTCGTCGCGTTCGCGTTCGTTGCCCGCCGTCGGGCGTAAAACACGGTACCGCACTCGCAGTGCCGCTTCTTTTTATACCGTTTCACCGACGTTCGCGGTTCGATCCGGTTCGTCACGTACTTGCGACTCAAGTCCCTACTGTGCAGTAATGGAGTATCTGGATCGACGGCGGGACCGCATCGAGCGACGGCTCGAAGCGGTACTCGCGGAGACCGAGCCGGACGAACTCACCGAGGAGATGCGCCACGTCACCCTCTCTGGTGGGAAACGCGTCCGGCCGACGGTCACTGTCCTCGTCTGCGATGCGCTCGACGGCGACACTGCGGAAGCGCTCGATTACGCTGTCGGAATCGAACTCGTGCACAACGCCTCGCTCGTGATCGATGACATCATCGACGAATCCGAACTGCGCCGGGGAACGCCCGCCGCGTGGACGGCCTTCGGCTACGGCCCCGCCATCACCGCCTCGGACGGACTGATCGGCGAGGCCTTCGCGCTGTTCTCGGAGAACGAGCGGGCGATGCAGGCCGTCGCGGAGTCGATGGTCGAACTCGGGGAAGGCGAGGCGATGGAACTGGTCAGCGAACCGGTCACCGAACAGGAGTACATGGAGTTGGCACGTCGCAAGACCGGTGCGCTCTTTCGCGCGGCGGCCGAACTCGGCGCGATTGCCGCCGATGCCGACCCCTTCACCGTCGAGGCGTTCGGCCAGTACGCCGAACGCGTCGGTGTCGCCTTCCAGATGCGCGACGACGTGCTGGACGCGACGGCCGACGCCGAACAACTCGGCAAGCCGACCGGAACAGACGCGGAGATGGAGCGGCCGTCGCTGGTCGAGGTGACTGATCTGACCCCCGAAGAGGCTACGCAACGAGCGCGCGAGCAATCGAGCAAGGCTCTGGACTCGCTGGAGGCGGCCGACGTCGCGGACAGCGAGGCCAAGCAGTTCCTGCGGGAGTTCGCCGAGTTCGTCGTCGAGCGCGAAAAATAACGGGCGGACACGATGGACGAACGCGAGGTTGTCACCGGATTTCTCCGCAACGACGGAGAGATCCTCCTGCTCCAGCGAAGCGAGGATGTCGGTTCGTACCGAGGGCGCTGGGGCGGTATCGCGGGACACGTCGAAGACCACGCGGAGGACGAAGATCCGTACCGGGGCGCAATCCGTGCGGAGATCCGCGAGGAGACGGGACTCGACCCCGACCTGCTTTCGCTGGTCCGCTCCGGCGACGCCTTTTCGGTCGCGGATTCTGAACTCGATGTCCGCTGGGTCGTGCGTCCGTTTCTGTTCGACTGCCCCACCAGAACGGTCGATCTCGACTGGGAGCACACGGCCGCCGAGTGGGTCCCAGCGACGGCGATTCTCGACCGCGAGACGGTGCTTCGGCTCTGGGACTCGTACGACCGCGTTCGTCCGACCGTCGAAACCGTCGAATCTGACCGCGAACACGGATCAGCGTACCTCTCCGTCCGGGCGCTCGAAGTGCTCCGTGACGAGGCCGGCTTGCTGGCACGCGGTGACGACCGCAGCACCGCCGACGACGTTCGCGCCCTCGCCCGGGCGCTTCTCGACGCCCGGCCGTCGATGACCGTACTCGCGAACCGGATCAGTCGGGTTACCGATACCGCTGGGATCGAACCAGGGGCCGTCGAGTCGGCGGCAATCGAGGAGATCAGCCGTGCCGTCGCCGCCGACGAGCGGGCCGCGAAACAGCTCCGACCGCGGCTCGACGGTGCCCGCATCGCCACGCTCTCGCGGTCTGGTACCGTTGTCGAGGCGCTCCAGACCGCCGACCCGGCGGCGGTGTTACTGCCGGAATCTCGCCCCGGGCGAGAGGCGATCGAGGTGGCCGAGGCGCTCTCCCCGGATCTCCCGGTAACGCTCACGACCGACGCCGCCTTTCCCGGACAGCTAGAGTCGTGGGGCGCAGACGGTCTGGTCGTCGGTGCCGATGCGGTCCTTCCAGACGGCTCCGTCCGGAACAAGGTCGGCACCAGACCGGCGGCGGCCGTCGCGGCCCGGGCCGGTATTCCGGTCGTCGTCTGTGCGGCGGTCGATAAGATTGCCCCCTCCAGCAGTGACGAACCCGAACCCCGACCGTCCGGGGAACTCTACGACGGTGACCCATCGATCACGGCGCGGAATCCGACCTTCGAGCGTACCCCTCCCGATCTGATCGACGCGTACGCGACCGACCGCGGCGACCTCGACACGGCAGAGATTCGCTCACTCGCCGAGGAGTTCGAGAAGCGCCGGACGGACTCGGACGATCCTGACTGACTGTTCAGTTTTTTCCACGCCAACTGACGATAACGGTATCTTCTGTGATAACGTGGGGGAAACCCTCTTAATGGGTTGTGAACGACTCACATATATCGGCCGTGAACCAGCCATGTTCGAGCTACTCACCACCACGCTTGCGGCGACCCAGGGCGATCAGACGAGCGCAGTCGACGACTCCTCGGCGTCGACAACCGACGAGCCACGTCGCTCCGACGATATGCAGGCGCTCGTCCGGAGTATCCTCGACGGGTTGCAGGCACCGACGACCGTCGTCGACGGGGATGGGAAGATCACGCATATCAACTCGCAGGCGCTCGACCTCTACGATTGCACCGAGGAGGAGGCGGTCGGGCGCCGTCCCGGCGAGTTGCAAAACGAGGACGCCAGCGAGGTAGTCGCGACCGCGCTCGAACGAGGCGAGGACATCCAACAGCGCGAGGAGACGATTCGCGTCGGCAACGAGGAGACGCCGGTCGAACGGACAGTCACGCTGTTGTACGACGACGACGGCCGACTCATCGGGGCGATGCTGGTCGACCGCGACGTGTCCGAGCGGAACCGACAGCGCCGCAAGAAGCAGTACCTCGAACAGTACCAGGACGCGGTCACGGACGACCTCCAGCGGAAAGTCGAGCGACTGGCCGACGGCGACCTGACGATCGACCCGACTGTCGATCCGCCGACGGAGGAGTACGAAGAGGCCCACCAGATCTACGAGGAGTTCACCGAACTGAACCAGAACCTGGTGGCCGCAGTCGAGAACATCCGGGCGGTGATCGAACAGTTGACCGCCGACGCCGACGAACTCGCCGACGCCGGCGACGATCTGACGGCCAACAGCGAGGAGGTGACCAGCGCGGTCGACCAGATAGACGCTTCCTCGACGGAGATGGCCCGCGGGGCCGACGATCTGGCCGAACAGACCCAGCGGGCCAGCGAGAACGTCGACTCGCTGTCCGCCTCCATCGAGGAGGTCACCGCCTCCGTCCAGCAGATCGACGAGCAGTCGGCGGAGGTCGCGGACCTCGCGGCAGACGGCGTCGAGGAGGCGAGTGCGGCCGGCACGCAGATCCGTCAGGCGACCGACGCCACCTCGACGGTTGCGCGCCGGATCGACTCCTTGGAGGAGAGCATGGCGGAGGTCAACGAGATCGTCGACATCATCGCCGACATCGCCGAACAGACCAACATGCTCGCACTTAACGCGAACATCGAGGCCGCGCGCGCAGGCGAGGCCGGCGAGGGCTTTGCCGTCGTCGCCAACGAGGTGAAGTCGTTAGCCGAGGAATCCCAGGAGTCGGCGGCCGAAATTGCCGACATCATCGAGAACGTCCAGAACCAGACCGACGACCTGGTCGAGAGCATCCACGAGGCGAACAGCGAGGTCGAGAGCGGGGCCGACGTCGTCGACGACCTCGTCGACCGACTCGAACAGATCGACGAGCGCGCCGAGCTGACCAGCGAGGGGCTGGACGAGATCAGCGACGCCGTCGAGTCACAGGCGAAAAACACCGAGGAGGTCAGCGGCGTTCTCGACGACGCGGCCGGACTGACCGAGGAGATGACCGCCGCGATCCAGGAGATCTCGAACGGCCTCAACGAGCAGGCCGAGGCGACCGACAACGTCGCTCGCCGGGCCGAGCGGATCAGCCACATGGGCGACGAACTCTACGAGGCCGTCGACGCGTTCAAAACCGACGCCGACGAGAGCGCAGACATCGAGGCGGAACTCTGATGCGGTGACGGCTGTTGGCGGTTGCTGTCCGGCCGGAGCGGCCCGTTTTTGCTCCGGGGAAAGGGACACACATTTATGCCGGCACGGGATAGAAACGGGTACTATGAGCAAGAAATCGAAGGCGAAAAAGAAGCGACTGGCGAAACTGGAGAACCAGAACAGCCGCGTTCCGGCGTGGGTCATGGTCAAGACCGACCGCGACGTGATGCGCAACCCGCAGCGACGACACTGGCGGCGGAGTGATACGGACGAATGAGCGCGAGTGATTTCGAGGAGCGGGTCGTCACCGTCCCGCTTCGCGACGCCAAGCGCGGATCGAACACCGACGCCGCCGACAAGGCGCTGTCGATCGTCCGCGAACACCTCGCACAGCACTTCTCCGTCGAGGAGGAAGTCGTCCGACTCGACCCCTCGATCAACGAGGAGATCTGGTCGAACGGCCGGAGTTCGCCGCCGAGTTCGATCCGGATCCGTGCGGCCCGGTTCGAGGAAGAGGGCGAGGTCGCAGTCGAAGCGGAAGTCGCAGAGTAACGGTGCTCCGCGCGGCATTCTCCGGGTCGCCGTACATCGGCGTGTTCGCCCGGGCGACCAACGACAGTCTGCTCGTTCGCCCCGACATCGACGACGATCTCGTCACCGACTGCGGCGACGAACTCTCGGTCCCGGTCGTGGAAACGACGATCGGCGGCTCCGGCACCGTCGGTTCGCTCGTCGCGGGCAACTCGAACGGGTTGCTCGTCAGCAACCGCGCCACCGACCGCGAGATCGAGCGCATCGAGGCGGCCGTCGATCTCCCGGTCACGGAGCTACCCGGCCGGATCAACGCGGCCGGCAACGTCGTCCTCGTCAACGACACCGGCGCGTACGTCCATCCGGATCTCCCACGTGAGGCGATCCAGCGGATCAAAGACGGTCTCGACGTACCCGTCGAACGCGGGGATATCGCGGGCGTCAAGACCGTCGGGACCGCCGCCGTCACGACCGGTCGCGGCGTCCTCTGTCACCCCAAGGCCACCGACGAGGAACTCGACCGGATCGAGGAGCATCTCGGCGTGCCGGCCGACATCGGGACGATCAACTACGGCGGCCCGCTCGTCGGCTCGGGGCTGATCGCAAACGACTACGGCTACATCGTCGGCTCGGAGACGACCGGCCCCGAACTCGGCCGGATCGACTCCGCGCTGGGGTACGCGACTGATTGATCTGACATCTTCTTCCCGGTCCGCCTGACGGCGCTCACACTCCCAACGGCGTGGACTCGCTGGCCGGCAAACCGGAAAAATTTACTTCAATACAACAACCAACTTTAACTTTGACAGGCCCAATACGATATTGTGAACACAACTCAGCGCGATAGGGGCAAGGCCATCCACCGCGAGACGGGCCAGACCTTCTATTACGCGACACGGCTGCTTCCCGAGCGGATCCGGGAGCAGACCTACGTGCTCTACGGATTTTTCCGCGTCGCAGACGAGGTGGTCGACGACGGTTCGGAGCAGTCCCCAGACCGCCAGCGCGAGCGGTTAGAGGAGATTCGTGCGGCCGCACTCGGTGACGCGCCGGCGGAGGAGCCGGTGATCGAGGCGTTTTCGGAGATCAGAGCGGAGGAAGGAATCGCCGACGAGGAGGTCGATGAGTTCATCGACGCGATGTGTGCGGATATCGAGACGGATCGATACGAGACCTACGAGGATCTAAAAGGGTATATGCGAGGATCCGCGGCGGCGGTCGGCAACATGATGACGACGATCATGAACGCCGACAACCCGGAGAAGGCCCGCCCACACGCGATGGCGCTGGGGGAGGCCTTCCAGTTGACGAACTTCCTCAGAGACGTTCGTGAGGACATCCGCGAACTCGACCGGATCTATCTCCCGATGGAGACCCTCGACCGCTACGGCGTCTCCCCCGAGCAGATCGAACGCGAGGAACCGAGCCCCGAGTTCCGCCGCGCCATCCAGTCCGAACTCAGACGCGCCGAGCAGCGGTATCGCGAGGGGGTCGCCGGAATCGAGTATCTCCCTGAGGACTGCCAGTTCGCGGTCGTCCTGGCGGCGGTGCTGTACGCCGAACACCACCGACTGATCCGCAAACAGGATTACGACGTGCTCTCGACGCGTCCGGAACTGTCGAAACCGCGGAAACTGTATCTCGTCGCCAAGACGTGGTGGAACTGGCGGCGCTACGAGGATCCTGTCACCGTCTTCCGCCGGGTCAGTGCCGTCCCGGCCGACGAGACGACCTCCGACGACGCCGAACACGGCGTGCCGTCGGTCAAATAGCGGTCACCACTTCTCGACGACCTGCGGGATACAGCCCACGTCCCGGATGTAGTAGTCGTAGTGAGTTGGCACGATATCCCCGACATCGTGGTCCGTGTAATTCGCCGGCTCCGGACCGTCACAGCCCTTCTCGCCGGCAGCGTCCTCGAACTCCCGCGTCTCGTAGATCCACTCCAGCACCTCGTCGCCGTCGTCGTAGAAGTTGTCACACTGTTCGGCCGCGTACTCGATATACTGACCGTACTCGCTGTCGAACCAGCCTGCGTCCGTCGATACGTCGTCCTCCTCGACCGCAGCGCCGAGCAAGGAAACGGACTCGACGGCGTTCGCCTGATCGTAGTCCTCCGTCAGCGACTGCAGTGCGAACAGCACGACCCGTGCCCCGAGAGAGTGCGCAATCCACCGGATATCGACGCCGTAGGTGTTCGTGTACCACTGCGTGAAGTTGGCGAGTTTGCGACCGTTTTTCTCCGCGATTGTCTTCCCGTCGGCCCACCCGAGGTCGAGGCTGTCGCCCTTGTCGGCGTCCCACGTGAACACGGCCGTGTCGCCGGTGTAGCCGTTCGCCTCCAGGGCGAGTTGGCACTCGTACCCCGAGTCGATATCGTCGTCGTCCTCGTCGGAGCTTTTGAACCCGTGGATCAGAAGCGTCAGCGTCTCCTCGCCCCAGGAGTCCGGTAACGATCCCTCGACGTCGTAGCTGTACGCCGTCTCGCCGTTGATCAGGTTCCCGTCGCTGTCGAAGTGATCCCGCGTCGACACGCGTTGATAGTCGCTCGGAGCGGCGGCCTTCTCGCCTTCCCCGTCGGTCAGTCCGCCCGCGGCGGCCGTTCCGCTCGCCCCCACGAGCGTCCCACAACTGACCGCAGCGACCGCACTTCGCCGCAGAAACGACCGCCGACCGAAGCGGCCTCCGGCGGTCTCCTCCTGGTCTGTCTCTGCTGGCCTCCCAGCCGTTCGATTCCCCCACTGTGATGGCCCTGTCGGTGCCATACCGTGTCAGCGACTCACTCCCACATAGTGTTTGCGGAGTACTAACAACTACCGTCACTCGCCCCTCCGACCCCGGTACAATCAGCGTCCGGGGACGAGTTGCCCGACGGGGAAGTCGAACCGATCCAGCCGGTACAGCGCCGCGCCGAAACACGCGGCGATCACCACGGGCACCCACGCGCCGTAGAAGGCGCTGATAGATCCCCACAAGAGCACGAAACTCACCATGTCGTCGAGCACGTACTCGCAGTCACCGATCCGCTCGATGAGTTCCGTTCGGCCGAAGGCCAGATCGATCAGCGCGGTTGCGACGACCGAACTCAGCACCCACCCGGCGTAGTTGAGCGCCGGGACGCCGTAGTAGGCCCCGGCTTCGTACTCCCAGAAGCCGAGCGCCACGGCGCCGGGGTCGAGGACGAGATCGATTGCGACGACCATCGCGGCGACGACGGGGAGACGGACGGCCGCCGAGCGCGCTCGCTCGCCGAACAGCAGCACACAGAGCAGGTAGCTGTTCAGTACCAGCGGGATGAAAAACAGCGGCAGCGCCCACGGGATCGTCCCGAACAGCATCGGGCCGAGCGAGACCTCGTAGCTGAACTCGCCGTAGGGCAACCCGGTCGTCGCACCGAGGTACTCGATCCCGTAGGTGTACGCGACGAGCAGTCCCAGCGCGATTCCGGCCCGCCGGTCGACCAGCGGCGCGAGCCCGCCGATCAGCGGCAGTCGCATCACCGCGACGCCACAGAGGACCAGCCAGGGGTTGAACGCGAGCGGGTCGGGGAGCAGTCCCTCTGCGCTCGCCAGGAGCATCACCGCGCCGACGACGGGGAAGACGACGGCAATCGTCACCCGGTTGTCCCCGATCAGCCTGTCGAGGCTGTGCTCGAAGGCGCGCCGATCCGAGAGCGCGCGCCGGAGAACTTCTCGGGTCGTCGACTCGCCTTCCGGCTCAGGCATAGGTGAGCCTCCAGACTGCGGCCATCGTCAGCAGTGCACCGGCGACCGTGTTGAGCACCGGGAACCACCAGTACGCCCGGTCGATGTCGACGGAGGCGAGGACGATTCCGACGACGAAGAGCGGATAGATAGCCAGTACCGCCGCGAAGAAGGGGTGGACGACGCCCATCGCGCCCGCCGCCGCGAGCCAGCATCCGGCGCAGTACGCCAGCGTCCGGTCCCGACCCAGTACCGTCGCCGTGGTCTGGATTCCGGCCGCCCGGTCCGGTTCGATGTCCGGAATCGCCGAGAAGGTGTGCATCCCCATCGTCCAGAGCCACCCGCCGACGATCACGAGCGTCGGGGGGAGTTCGCCCGCCAGCGCCGCGTACGCGACCAGTCCCGGCATGATGTACAGCCCGTTCGAGATCGAATCGAGAAGCGGTGTCGTCTTGAACCGGACCGGCGGTGCGCTGTAGGTCGTCCCGAGGAGCAGAAAGCCTGCGAGAGCCGCGACCCCGACCGTCGGCAGCGCGGGCACGAAGACGACGGCGGCAAGTGCGGAGCAGACGACGATGACCGTCACCGACCTGCTGCCGCGGTACTGGACCTCTCGGCCCTCGTCTGACTTCTTGGGGTTCACCTCGTCGATGTCGGCGTCGAACAGATCGTTGATCCCGTACAGGAAGACGTTCGCGGGGACGAGGAAGTACGCGAACAGCGCGACCGTCAGCGGCGTGAAGTACTCCGCCGTCGAGGAGGCGCCGTAGGCGACACCGACGACCACCGGGCCGGCGAGATAGAACCAAAAGCGGGGCCGGGAGAGCCAGAAGAGATACCCCACCAGCGTCTGCTCGGAGGGCGCGAGCGCGCTCAGACGGTCGCTGACGTCTATCACGGTACTGTTTCGGTCGTCGGTTCTCTTTAATGTGGCCGATCACTGCGTGACGGCGGCAGCGTCCTCGACCAGCGCCTCGGCGGCGTGTTGGCCGCTGATCAGACACATCGGCACGCCGATTCCCGGCGTGGTGAACGAGCCGGTGAAGTACAGCCCGTCGACCGCGGACGACCGGTTCGAGGGGCGAAGCAGTGCGGTCTGTCGGAGCGTGTGTGCGAGTCCGAGCGCTGTGCCCTCCGTCGCGTTGTACCGGTCGACGAAATCCGACACCGCGAACTGCTCTTCGACGACGGTTCGGTCGTGTAACTCGACGCCGGTGTGTTCGGCGATGTCGTCGAGGATCTTCTCCCGGTACTGGTCGCGGATGCTGTCGCCGTCGGCCAGCCCGGGGGCGATGGGAACGAGGACGAAGAGGTTGCTGTGCCCCTCCGGCGCGACGCTGTCGTCTGTCTTCGAGGGCACGCAGATGTAGTAGGCTGGCTCGTCCGGCCAGGTGGGATCGTCGAAGATCTGCTCGAAGTGTGGGTCCCAGTCCTCGGGCAGCACCAGGGTGTGATGTTCGAGTGGCTCTACGTCGCCCTCGACGCCCATGTACAGCAGATACGCCGAGGGGGCGTAGGTCCGCTCCTCCCAGTACTCCTCGTCGTACTGGCGTTCGTGCTCCGGGAGTAGCTCCTGCTCGGCGTGTCTGTAATCTGCGTTGACGACGACGTTGTCTGGTTCGAGCACGCGAGCGCCGTCCTCGACCTCGACGATGAAGTTGTCCCGCCCCTTGGTGAGGCTGGTCACTTCGCTTCCCGTCTCGTAAGTGACGCCGAGTTCCTCGCCGAGTTCGACGACGCCGTCGACGACCGCACCGAGGCCGCCGTCGGGGTAGTAGACGCCGAGGTTGAAATCGACGTGGCTCATGATGTTGTACAGCGCCGGCGTGTTCTTCGGCGCGCCGCCGAGAAAGACCAGCGAGTACTGCATAATCTGCTTCAGTTTGGGGTTGTCGAAGTACTCGTCGACGTAGTCCTGCATCGAGCCCGTGAGTTGCAGTCCGATGGGCGCGGCTTTCATGACCTCGGGATCGACCCAGTCTCGCAGCCGCGAGCGATCCTCGTAGACGAACTTCTCCATGGCCGTCTCGTAATGTGTTCTGCTCGTGTCCAGATACTCCTCGAAGGCGTCTCCCGCCCCCTCCTCGTAGGACTCGAACAGCTCGCGCATCTCCTCGCGGTCGCCGCGGATGTCGATCTGATCGCCGTCCTTGAAGAAGATCCGGTAGTGGGGATCGAGATGTTCGAGGTCGTAGTAGTCCGCGGGTTCGTGGCCGAAGTACGCGAAAAACCGCTCGAAGACGTCGGGCATGAGATACCACGACGGCCCCATGTCGAACTTGAAGCCGTCGCGTTCGAGTCGGCTCGCCCGGCCGCCGAGCTGGTCGTTCTTTTCGAGCAGCCGTACGTCAGCGCCCGCGTCGGCGAGATAGCAGGCCGCCGAAAGCCCGCCGAATCCCCCGCCGACGACGGCGACCGTCCGTCCGGACAACGATGACATTGCCAGTCATTACGACGGGACCGGCATAAAGGACCGCCTTCCTCGCGTTGCTGCCGGCATCTCAGAACGGATCGGAGAGATACGCCTTCGGGACCGCCTCTCGAACGGTCACG
This sequence comes from Halovenus carboxidivorans, assembly GCF_009831575.1. Lineage (GTDB taxonomy): Archaea > Halobacteriota > Halobacteria > Halobacteriales > Haloarculaceae > Halovenus > Halovenus carboxidivorans. The sequence goes on from NZ_WUUT01000004.1 coordinate 59,731, forward strand.
AGCGGATCGACGACCTGGCTGATCTCCAGGTCGGCGGTGAGACTCGACAGCATGTACGCCTCCGTCGAGTCGATGTCGTGCTCGCTGGCCAGCAACTCGATTGCGTCCTTGTTGACCAGTCTGCAGGCCTCCTCCAGCGTCTCGGCGCTCGCCAGCGGTTTCCAGTGCTCCGCTGTCTCGACGACGGGCCGTTCGATTTCGGTCGCCGGGTCGTCGATCACCGACAGCGTCACGTCGATTTCGGTCGCAATCTCAGAGCCCGTGCCGCACATCTCGCCGTCTGCCATCGCCGCCTTGCAGTCGCCCATCGCCAGCATCGCCCCCTCCTGGAAGACCGGGAAATACGCCGTCGATCCGGCGGTCATGTCAGTCGTGTCGAGGTTGCCACCGTGGTCGTGCGGCGTCAGCGTGGTATAAGTGTCCGATTCGGGGGCGACACCGATGGTCCCGATACAGGGGTCGACCGGCACGTCGATCCCCTCGAAGGAGAGGGTGCCGTCCTCGTCGGGGGTCATCCGGGTCTCCGGCGCTTCGATTTCGGGCTCGCCGTCGAGCAGTCCGAACCCGTCGATGGTGATAACCCGACCGGCCTCCTCCGCCAGTCGGATCTCCTCGATTTCGACGGCCAGTACGTCGCCGGGTTCGGCGCCTTCGACCGCGATTGGTCCCGTGGCGGCGTTGACCTCCTCGGGAATCTCTTCGATCACGTCTTCCTCCGATTGGACCGCGCCGTCGAGGCTGTCGCGGGTCTCGACGGTCACTGTCGCGTCCGACTCGACTGTCGCCACGGGCTCTAACTCGGGTGTGAACTCGTAGATTGCGCCGTCTTCGTGAGACACTCGATCTGCCATATCTCTCCCTGTGGCTGGCACGCCCCTAAAAGTATCTCCGGGTGGGAACTATGAGTCTCCGGGCCTTCCTGTCGGTATGCTCGGCCTTCGGTACGTCGCCTGCGAGCAGTGTGAGACAGTCTTTGCCCTGCCGGAGTCGCCGCCACGGTGTGGCCGGTGTGGCTCTCCGCGCCTGATCGAACTCGACAGTGAGGACGGTGCGGCGGCGTATTTTTCCCCGTCGGCGGGCGGCTGACTCCCAACTTACTTGTGTTCCGTGGGAGTTCCCAATGCACAATGGCGGAGTTAGACGACATTCAGCAGGCGGTGGCCACCGCTCCGGAGCCGGCGGCGGAGTTCGGGAGACTCTCTCGAGAGCGCAAGCGAGAGGTGTTCTTTCGCTTTCCGGAGTCGCTGCAACGGCGGGTGGTCTCCGATATGGACACCGAGCAGCTACGCGAGTTCGTCCGTCGGCTCGACCCCGACGAACTGACCGACGTACTCGCCCTCGCCGAGGACGAGCGCCGCGAGGCCGTCCTCCAGCGACTCGACGAGGACCGCCGCGAGAAGGTCGAGTATCTGCTCGGCTTCGAGGCCGAGAGCGCGGCCGGATTGATGCGGTTGAACTACGTCACCGTCGACGCGAGCCGCGATCTCGAAACCGTCGCAGAGCGCGTCCGCAGCCACGAAGCCCGGACCGGGGAGGTCCCGACGATTCTGGTCACCGACGACGGCGACCTCCTCGGTGAACTCCCGGGACAGGTACTGGCGATGACCGACGAGGAGGTCGATCTCGCCGAGCGCGTCCAGTCGATCCCCTCCGTGCCGTACAACGCGGCGGATACGACCGTCGCGGACGTGTTCCGGGAGAACCCGGAAAGCTCCGTCGTCGTGCTGGACGAGGACGGGGGAATCATCGGCGTCATCTACGCGGAGGATCTGCTGCGGATCGTCGAGGAGGAAGCCACTGGCACGCTGTACGAGTTTACGGGTGTCAAAGAGGAGGAGAGCATCCTCGACGGCCCGTTTACGAAGGTGAAATACCGATACCGCTGGCTGATCATCAACCTCGGCACGGCGTTTCTCGCCGCAGCCATGGTCGGTCTCTTCGAGGACACGATTGCCGCGTTCACGCTGCTTGCGGTGTACATGCCGGTCGTCGCCGGGATGGGCGGCAACGCCGGCACGCAGTCGATGGCCGTCACGGTCCGGGGGATTGCGCTCGACCAGATCACGCTCGCAACCGGTGGTCGGGCGGTCGTCAACGAGGTGATCGCGGGCGCGGCGAACGGCCTGATCACGGGCGTGCTCGTTGCCCTCATCGCGTCGGTGTTCAACCAGAGCCCGCTGTTGGGGCTCGTTCTCGGGGTCTCGATGGTGTTGAACCTCGTCATCGCCGGCTTCTTCGGAACGATCATCCCCCTGTTACTCGATAAGATCGGGAAGGACCCGGCCACCTCGGCGACGATTTTCATCACGACGATGACCGATGTCCTCGGGTTTTTCATCTTCCTCGGGCTGGCACAGGTGGTCCTCTGACCGCCGGATGTACCGGTTTGTCACAGCTGATCCGAGACATAACGTTGATTACCGTTTCGAGAGTCCGATAGGGTATGCCTGAGTGGTCTCCTGGAGGTGAGCCGCCGTGAGTGGCGACGAGGAACTCGCGAAGGACCTCGGCCTCTTTGCGGCGCTGGCAATCGGGATCGGAACGATGATCGGTGCCGGTATTTTCGTCCTCCCCGGGACTGCCGTCGCCCGGGCCGGGCCGCTCGCGGCTGGTACCTTCGTTCTCGGCGGCGTGATCGCAATCTTCACCGCTCTCTCGGCGTCGGAACTCGGCACGGCAATGCCCAAATCCGGCGGTGCGTACTTCTACGTCAACCGCGCGCTCGGCCCGCTGTTCGGGACGATCACCGGCTGGGCGAACTGGCTCGGACTGGCCTTTGCCTCCGCCTTCTACATGTACGGTCTCGGCGAGTATATCAACACGCTGATTGGTCTCGGGCCGGTCGGTGGCGGTCCGTTCTCGCTCGAAGCCGCACAGGTCATCGGGCTGATCGGCGCGCTGTTTTTCATCTCGGTGAACTACCTCGGCGCCAAGGAGACCGGCGGACTCCAGATCGCTATCGTCGCGATTCTCGTCGCAATTCTCACCACCTTCATGCTCGTGGGGCTGTTCAACGCCGACCTCCGAAGCCTCCGCCCACTTGCACCGCCGGGTGCATTACAGGAGGTACTGCCGGTGACGGCGGTCGTCTTCGTCTCGTATCTGGGATTCGTCCAGATTACCTCCGTCGCGGAGGAGATCAAAAATCCCGGCCGGAACCTGCCGATCGCCGTCATCGGAAGCGTACTCATCGTAACGACAATCTATGCGCTGTTTCTGATCGTCCTGTTGGCGGCGGTCCCGAACGAACTCGTCAGAGACAACAGCACAGCCGTCGTCGACGCCGCGCAACTGCTCTTTTCGCAGTACGGCTTTTCGGGTTTGTCTCTCTTCGGCCAACTGAGTCTGCCCGCTTTCACCTTCGGCGTCGTCGGTACGGGAATGTTGCTGTTCGGCGGCTTGCTGGCCACGGCATCCTCCGCGAACGCTTCGATTCTTTCGTCGTCACGCATCAACTTCGCGATGGGTCGAGAGAAGATCATCACGCCGAAACTGAACACAATCCACCCGCGATTCGGGACGCCTTACCGCGCAATCGCGCTCACCGGCTCTCTGATCCTCGTGTTTCTCATATTCGGGAATCTCGAACTGCTGGCGACTGCCGGTTCCGTCCTCCATCTGGTCGTCTACGGTCTGCTTAATCTCGCGCTGATCGTCATGCGCGAGGCGGAACCCGAGGGGTACGATCCGGACTACGAGATTCCGCTGTATCCGGTCGTTCCGATCGTCGGCGCGATTGCCTCGTTCGCGTTGATCTACTTCATCGAACCGGTCGTGATCGTCCTGTGTGCGGCGCTCGTGGTTTTCGCCGTTCTCTGGTATTTCCTGTACGCACGCCAGCGCGTCGAGAGTGCGGGCGTCCTCGCCGACTGGGTGCTCTCGCGGTCCGAGGAGTTGCCGGACGCGGCCGTATCGGCGGCGACCTCCGTCCAGCCGGAGGCCAACGACTTCCGGGTGATGGTCCCGCTCGCGAACCCCGCCCACGAGAAAGACCTCATTCGACTCGGTGCCGCGCTGGCCCGCGAACGCGAGGGGACCGTCGTCGCAGTCAACATCGTCGACGTGCCCGACCAGACGCCGCTCGAAGGCGCGCGCGATCAGGAGGAGTACGAGGCCGCACACCACCTGATCGAACAGGCGGAGAAAGACGTCCAGTTCTACGGCGCGGACATCGAGACCCACGTCGTTCTCTCGCACGAGCCCTTCGAGGAGATTTTCACGGCGGCGCGGCGCTACGGCGCAGATATGACGCTGATGGGATGGGGGCCGAACTCCCACGCGGCCGGCCCGTCGACGGGGATTGTCGACGAACTCGCACACTCACTGCCCTGTGATTTCCTGGTTCTGCGCGACCGGGACTTCGATCCCTCGCGGATCCTGCTCCCGACCGCTGGCGGCCCGGACTCCGACCTCGCCGCGGCGGTCGCCCGGGCGCTGTCCGACCAGACCGGTGCCGACGTGACGCTCCTCCACGTCGCCGACGACGAGGAGAAGGGTCGACAGTTCCTGCGCTCGTGGGCTGTCGATCACAACCTCTCCGACGCGGAGATACGCGTCGACACCGGCGACGTGCAGGCCGGCATTGCCCGTGCCGCGGAGGAGGCCACGCTGTTGATAATCGGCGCGACCGAGAAGGGACTGCTCTCCCGTCTCGCGAGAGGGTCGCTCGTCCTGGATGTTCTCCAGGAAGTCGAGTGTTCGGTGCTGCTGGCGGAGAAACGTCACGAACGGACGCTCCGCGAACGGCTGTTCGGCACCAAAGGGGGGCCGGACTACGACACGACCGGCGTCGAACCGGACCCTTCGACTCCCGACATCGACGACGAGGCCCCGCTGGACGACCCCGACGACTCCCCGACCGACTGACGGCCGTACGCAAGTCTTATGTACATCTCTGTGCATTAGTGTTCAGTAATGACCGATACTGGTGGCATCGCGCCGGCCGTCGAGTCGATTCTCGCGACGGCACGACAGCGCGGTGGCGGCGACGAGCGAGTGAGCGTCGATCCGCGCCCCCTGCCGGCGGCGATCCAGCGTGCGGAGGCGGCGGGTCGGGTACCGATCATCGCGGAGATCAAACCGACGTCCCCGACGACCGACGGCGAGCGCCGCGACGATCCGGTCGAGTTGGCCGAGCAGATGGTCGACGGCGGCGCGACGGCGCTGTCGGTGCTGACCGAACCCGAGCATTTCGGCGGGTCGCCGGAGACGCTGCGGGCGGTGCGCGAGGCGGTCGACGTCCCCGTTCTCCGGAAGGATTTCATCCTTCGGGAGGACCAACTCGACACCGTCGAGGCGGATCTGATTCTCCTGATCGCTCGCTTCGTCGACGACCTCGACGAACTCGTCACCGCGGCGCGCGAGCGGGGATTCCAGGTGCTCGTCGAGACCCACACAGAGGCGGAGGTCGAGACGGCACTCGACGCGGGTGCGGAGATCATCGGGGTCAACAACCGCGACCTGGCTCGACTGGACGTCGACCTCTCGACGTTCGAGTCCGTCGCACCGAGCGGTTCCGAGGACGTGACGCTGATCGCCGAGAGCGGGATCAGCACGCAGGGGGATGTCGAGCGGATGCGAGCGGCCGGTGCCGACGCGTTGCTGGTCGGTTCGGCCATCATGGACGGCGACGTGGCGGCGAACACCCGAAGGCTAACGACCACAGAGACGGAGCAATAACCAATGAGTACCGATAGCAAGTTTGGCGAGTACGGCGGACAGTACGTGCCGGAGGCGTTGATGCCGGCAATCGAGGAACTGACGGATGCATACGAGCGGTACGTCCTGGACAACGAGGACGGCTTCATGGACGAATTCCGCGAGCGGATGGCGGATTTCGGCGGCCGGCCGCTGCCGCTGCAGCGGGCCGATCAGCTCTCACAGCGGTACGACACCGAGGTCTATCTCAAGCGGGAGGATCTGCTGCACGGCGGCGCACACAAACTGAACAACGCCCTCGGCCAGGTGCTGCTGGCGAAGTACATGGGCAAAGAGCGGATCATCGCGGAGACCGGCGCGGGCCAGCACGGCACCGCGACGGCGATGGCCGCCGCCCACCTCGACATGCCCTGTGAGATCTACATGGGCGAGACGGATATCGCTCGCCAGCGCCCCAACGTCTTCCGGATGCGAACCAACGGGGCGGAGGTCAACCCCGTAACGACCGGCCGCGGGACGCTCAAGGAGGCGATCAGCGAGACGATGCGCGACTGGGCGCGAACGGTCGAGAACACTCACTACGTGATCGGGTCCGTCGTCGGCCCCCATCCGTTCCCGTCGATGGTCCGGGATTTCCAGGCACTCATCTCCGAGGAGGCCCGCGAGCAGATCCAGGAGAAAACCAGCGACCTGCCGGATAGCGTCCTCGCGTGTGCCGGCGGGGGATCGAACACGATGGGCATGTTCCACAACTTCGTCGAGGACGAGACCGTCGACCTCTACGCGGTCGAGGCCGGCGGCTCCTCGCTGTCGGTCGACGAGGAGGAGGGGGTCGCGCCCAACTCCGCCTCGCTGTCGACCGGCGAGGAGGGAGTGCTCCACGGCGCGCGGACGAAACTCCTGCAGGACAGCGACGGCCAGATCATGGAGTCACACTCCGTCTCGGCGGGGCTGGACTACGCCGGCGTCGGACCGGAACTCGCCCATCTCGTCGACGAGGGCCGTGTCGAACCTGTCAACGTCGACGACGATACCGCGCTCGAAGCCTTCCACCGCCTCTCTCAGGACGAGGGAATCATCCCGGCGCTGGAGACCGCCCACGCCTTCGGCTATCTCGAAGAACACCACGACGGCCTCGGTGAGACGGTGATCGTCAACGTCTCCGGGCGCGGCGACAAGGATCTCGAAACCGTCATCGAGGAGACTGGCAACCGCGATCTGGACAACGCGCCCGACATGAGCATCTTCCGGGAGATCGGAGGTGGGATGCTGTGAGCCTCGAAGCGGCCTTCGCGGACGAACCCGCCTTCGTCCCGTATCTCGCGGCTGGTGATCCGAGCTACGAGGCCTCGATCGAGTACGTCGAAGCGCTCGCCCGCGGCGGCGCGGACGCGATCGAACTCGGCCTCCCCTTCTCCGAACCCATCGCCGAGGGAACGACGATTCAGGAGGCAATCGTCCGGGCACTCGACGCCGGCATGACCCCGGACCGGTATCTCGAGTTCGTCCGCGAGGTCGACGTAGACGTGCCGCTGGTCTGTATGACCTACTACAATCTGATCTACCAGTACGGCGAGAGCGACGGCCCGCGGTCGTTCGTCGAGGCCGCCGCCGAGGCGGGTATCGAGGGCTTCGTCGTCCCCGACCTCCCGGCCGAGGAGGCGGGACCGCTCCGGGCGGCCTGTGACGAGTTCGGGCTGGATCTCGTGTTCATCGTCGCGCCGACGACCGAGGGCGACCGCCTCGAAACGATGAAAGAGCAGGTGTCGGGCTACGTCTACGTCCAGGCGCGCCTCGGCACGACGGGTGCCCGCGACGAGGTGTCCGATTACACGGAGCGCTCGCTCGCTCGGATCGCCGACTGGGACGTGCCCAAAGCCGTCGGCTTCGGGATCAAGACCGGCGACCACGCCGAGCGGATCGTTCGAGCGGGCGCGGACGGGATCATCGTCGGCTCCGCCCTGGTCGATATCGTCGCCGAAGGGTACGAAAACGGCGATTCGACCGAGGTGGTCGCCGACCGACTGGAGGCGAAAGCCCGGGAGCTAAAAGAGGGGGCGCTCGCCGGCGCGCCCGTCGAGCAGTAACCCGCAACCGGAACTAACATATTCGCTTATGCCAGAGGGTGACACGATGACCGCAGGGAAGTCCGCACGACTCGACCGCATCGGGACAGGTGGGAAACACCTGATCGTCCCGATGGATCACGGAATCACACTCGGCGCAGTCAGCGGGCTGGCCGAGATCGAATCGACAATCGACGCCGTCACGCGCGGCGGCGCGGACGCCGTGCTCACGCAGAAGGGGATCGCGCCACGGGTCCACGAGAGCAAAAACGACGCGGGGTACATCGTCCATCTCAACGGCTCCACCTCCATCGGCCCGGACGAGCGGGACAAGCGACCGACCGGCACGGTCAAAGACGCCATCCGAGCCGGCGCCGACGCCGTCTCTTTCCACATCAACGTCGGCAGCGAGTACGAACCCGAGCAGATCTCGCAACTCGGTGAACTGACCAGCACGGCCGAGGAGTACGGCATGCCGGTGCTGGCGATGACCTACGCCCGGGGTCACGACGTGCGCGACCAGAGCAACCCCGAAGGCTACGCCGAGGATCTGGCACACGCCACCCGACTCGGCGAGGAACTCGGCGCGGATCTGATCAAGACCGCCTACTCCGGCGACCCCGAGAGCTTCCAGCGCGTCGTCGAGGCGACGCGGCTGCCGGTCGTCATCGCCGGCGGAAGCAAGGGGACCGACACGGAGACGCTGTCGATGGTCCGCGGCGCAATCGACGCCGGTGCGGCCGGCGTCTCGATGGGACGGTCTATCTTCCAGCACGAGACCCCCGAGGCGATCACCGAGGCAATCGCGTCTGTCATCCACGACGGCGCGAACCCGGAAGACGCCGCCCGACAGGCCGGACTCGTCGAACACTGATCGTAGCGGGCGGCTCACCGGCACCGTTTTCTCCCCGAGGAACGCGCCACTGCGGCCCGTCGAACGAACTGTGAACGCACGTCTGGGGACGTTCCGCCTCGGTTCCCGTGGGCGGGTGTCCCGACAGTTCTGTTCGTACCGTTGCGGAATCCTTTTGCCCGTGCTTGTGCATTCAATGGCCAACGGATGGTCGGGAGCACGCAGCTATGACGATGGAAGACCGAATCAACGAACTACGGGAGAAACGTGAACAGGCGCGCAAAGGCGGGGGCGAGGAGCGCATCGAGTCCCAGCACGAGAAGGGGAAACTCACCGCCCGCGAACGCATCGATTACTTCCTCGACGACGGGACGTTCACCGAGTTCGATCAGTTTCGGACGCATCGGACTCACACCTTCGACATGCAGGAGAAGACGTACCCCGGTGACGGGGTGGTGACGGGCTACGGCGAGGTCAACGGCCGCACTGTCTTCGTCTTCGCGCACGACTTCACCGTTCTCGGTGGCTCGCTGGGCGAGGTCTTCGCCGAGAAGGTCACCAAGGTGATGGACAAGGCGATGGAGACGGGCGCGCCGGTGATCGGACTGAACGACTCCGCCGGCGCCCGAATCCAGGAAGGAATCGACTCGCTGGCCGGTTACGCGGAGATTTTCCACCGCAACCAGCAGGCCAGCGGCTACATCCCCCAGATCTCGGCGATCATGGGTCCCTGCGCGGGCGGGGCCGTCTACTCGCCGGCGATCACGGACTTCATCATGATGGTCGAGGACACCAGTCACATGTTCATCACCGGGCCGGACGTGATCGAGACGGTCACGGGCGAGCAGGTCGGGTTCGACGAACTCGGGGGCGCGAGCACACACGCCTCCGAATCCGGCGTCGCGCAGTTCACCGCCGCCGACGAGAAGGAAGCGCTCGACGATATCCGGTATCTCCTCTCCTATCTCCCACAGAACAACCTCGAAGATCCGCCGCGGCTCGATCCGTGGGACGACCCCGACCGCGAGGACGAACAACTCCGCGAGATCGTCCCAGACGAACCCCGCAAGCCATACGACATCGTCGACGTGATCGACAGCGTCGTCGACGAGGGCTCGTTCTTCGAGGTCGCCGATTCCTTCGCCCGCAACATCGTCACCGGCTTCGGTCGACTCGACGGCCACTCTATCGGCATCGTCGCCAACCAGCCCCGGGTCAACGCCGGCACGCTCGATATCAAATCCTCGCGGAAGGCCGCCCGGTTCGTGCGATTCTGTGACGCCTTCAACATCCCGATCCTGACGTTCGTCGACGTGCCCGGGTTCATGCCCGGGACCGATCAGGAACACAACGGGATCATCGTCCACGGCGCGAAACTGCTCTACGCGTTCTCCGAGGCCACGGTGCCGCTGATGACGGTCATCACGCGGAAGGCCTACGGCGGCGCCTACGACGTGATGGCCTCGAAGCACATCGGCGCGGATGTCAACTACGCCTGGCCGACCGCCGAGGTGGCGGTGATGGGGCCGAAGGGCGCGGTCAACGTGCTGTACAGCGACGAACTCGAAGCGGCCGACGACCCGGAGGCTCGCCGCAAGGAACTCATCGACGAGTACCGCGATCAGTTCGCAAACCCCTACACCGCCGCGGACCGCGGGTTCGTCGACGCGGTGATCGAACCGGAGAAAACTCGGCCACAACTCATCAGCGACCTGGAGATGCTCCGCTCGAAGCGAAAGTCACAACCGGAGAAGAAACACGGGAACATCCCACTTTGATATGGGGGGGACGAGTATGGACGAGGAGATGCAGTCGGTACAGATCGACGGTCACCGGGTAACGATCCCGCCGGACGCGTCCGCCTCGGAAGCGGCGGCCATCTCGGCGGCTATGGGGGCACATATCAGGGATCAGCAGGCGGCCGCGGCGGCGGCCGACGAGGAGGAACCCGACGACGAGGACTGGGAGGGCGAGCGGTTCGCCTTCGCCGGTCGTCTGGAGGGAGTCGGGATCGGCACCCGCCGCGTCCCGCGAGAGGTACCGACCGACAGGTGGACAGCAGCAGGACGAGCAGACAGATACTAACACATGACAGGAGACACATTCGACAAGGTACTGGTCGCGAACCGCGGTGAGATCGCGGTTCGGGTCATGCGCGCGTGTGAGGATCTCGGAATCGATACCGTCGCGGTCTACAGCGAAGCGGACAAACACGCCGGACACGTCCGGTACGCCGACGAGGCTTACAACGTCGGCCCGGCGCGGGCGGCGGACTCGTATCTCGACCACGAGGCGATCATCGACGCCGCCAAACGCTCCGGCGCGGACGCGATCCATCCCGGCTACGGATTTCTCGCGGAGAATGCGGTCTTCGCCGGCAAGGTCGAGGAGACCGAGGGGGTGACGTGGATCGGTCCGTCCAGCGAAGGAATGGAGCAACTCGGCGAGAAGACGAAGGCTCGGACGATCATGGACGAAGCGGGCGTTCCCATCGTCCCCGGGACGACCGACCCGGTGACCGAACCGGAGGAAGTGACGGAGTTCGGCGAGGAGTACGGCTTCCCCGTGGCGATCAAGGCGGAGGGGGGCGGCGGCGGCCGGGGGATGACCGTCGTCCGCGGCGAAGAGGAGGTCGAGGACAAACTCGATACCGCCAAACGCGAGGGCGAGGCGTACTTCGACAACGACTCGGTCTACCTGGAGCGCTACCTCGAAAACCCGCGCCACGTCGAGGTGCAGATCATCGCCGACCACCACGGAAACGTCCGTCACCTCGGTGAGCGGGACTGCTCGCTGCAGCGCCGTCACCAGAAGGTCATCGAGGAGGGGCCCTCGCCCGCGCTGTCGGACGAACTCCGCGAGGAGATCGGTGAAGCCGCCCGCCAGGGCGTCCAGGAGGCCGATTACGTCAACGCGGGCACCGTCGAGTTCCTCGTCGAGGAGGATCCCGACCGCGACCCGGACGACCTGCTCGGCCCGGAGACGGACTTCTACTTCCTCGAAGTCAACACCCGGATCCAGGTCGAACACTGCGTCACCGAGGAGATCACGGGCATCGACATCGTCAAGTGGCAACTGCGGGTCGCACAGGGCGAGGAACTGTCCTTCTCGCAGGACGACGTGGACATCGAGGGCCACGCCTTCGAGTTCCGAATCAACGCCGAGAACGCCGCGAACGAGTTCGCGCCCGCCACCGGCGGCACGCTGGAGACGTACGACCCACCGGGCGGCGTCGGCGTCCGGATGGACGACGCGCTCCGGCAGGGCGACGACCTCGTGACGGATTACGACTCGATGGTCGCGAAACTGATCGTCAGCGGCGAGGACCGAACCGAGTCCATCGCCCGCGCCAAACGCGCCCTCGCGGAGTACGAGATCGAGGGCATCGTCACGATCATCCCGTTCCATCGGATGATGCTCGACGACCAGCGTTTCGTCGACGGCCTCCACACGACGAAGTACCTCGACGAACACATGGACCACTCCCGCATCGAGGAGGCCCAAAAGCGGTGGGGAACGGAGACCTCGACCGCCGAGAGCGACGAGGAGGTCACTCAGCGGGAGTTCACCGTCGAAGTCGACGGCAAGCGCTTCGAGGTCGAACTCGAAGAACGGGGCGCACCGCCGATTCAGGCCCCGAGCGGCGGCGACAGCGGTGGCGGGGGCGGCGGCCAGTCCCAGCGACCCGACCGCGCCGGACCCGGCGACGACGACTCCGGATCCACCAGCGTCAGCGCCGACGGCGAGACCGTCTCCGCGGAGATGCAGGGAACGATCCTCGAAATCAACGTCAGCGAGGGCGACGAAGTCGCCGCCGGTGACGTGCTCTGCGTCCTCGAAGCGATGAAGATGGAAAACGACATCGTCGCAGAATACGGCGGAACCGTCGCCGAGGTCGCGATCAGCGAGGGCGACAGCGTCGACATGGGCGATCCGATGTTCGTCATCGAATAGCGCCCCGCGCCGAAATCTGTTCCTACCGCGTCAGTAGCCGTCGCTTTCGCCGATACTGTTAATTCATCCGAGGACTATGAGTGTGCATGGCATTCGCACGGCACGAGTCCGGACTCCGGGCGGAGATTGCGGCCCTTCTCTCCCAGGTCCACCCGGTCTTTATGATTCCGCCCCTGGCGGCCTCGTGGTTCGGTGCGGTCGTCGCCGGCGGGGTCACGATGTCCCACGGAGCAATCCACATGGCCGCGATGTTCTTCGCGGTCTACACCGCCCACGTCAAGGACGGCTACATCGACTTCTACGAACGGGGCGAGGACGAGGATCACCCGCTGACGAGGTGGGGCTGTCGGACGGCGCTGCTCGCCGCTGGCGTCGGATTCGCTGCCTGTACGCTCGCGCTGGGTGTTCTCGTCGGTTCCGGTGCGGCGCTGATCACGCTGCCGACGTGGTTCATCGGCTATCTCCACGCCCCGCAACTGGACACCAACCCGGTGACGACGACGCTGGGGTATCCGACCGGCATCGCACTGGCGATACTCGGCGGTTTCGTCGTCCAGACCGGCACACTGACCCCCGCCATCCTCGGCTTCGCGCTGGTCTTTCTGACGACGCTGGCGGGAGTGAAGATCATCGACGACGAACAGGATTACGAGTACGACCGCTCTATCGACAAGCGAACGGTCTCGGTGCTGGTCGGGCGGTCGCCGGGCCGAACCATCGCCGTCTCGTTGCTCGCGCTCGGACTCGTCGGGGTGCTCTGGGGGACGATCAGCGGCCTGTTCCCTCCTTCGTCGCCCGTCGCTGCTCTCGCCTTCGGCTCCGTCGCGCTCGTCGCCCGCCGCGCTCGGCCGACGATTGCGACGATGCTTCTGATCCGCGGCGCGTACGTCTTCCTCGCGCTCCTGCTGGTCGCGGTCTGGTTCCGACCGCTCTCCGGGGCCACCCTTCCGGACATCACGGTTCTCGGTCCCTACACCTACCTGGCGACCGAGCTCGTCTTCGGAGCAGTCGCGTTCGGGCTGCTCTATTACGCCGGTTCGCTCCGCTCGGCCGCACGGACTATCGCCGCCGTCTATCCGATCGCGTACCTCTGGGACTGGTACACCCTGGAGGTCGGCGTCTTCGAGATCGTGATGCGCTCGGGCTACGACCTGTTCGGCATCCCGGTCGAGGAGCACATCTTCATGATCGTCGTCCCGGCGCTGGTGCTCGGCTTTCACGAGGCGATGGGTGCTATCGCGGAGCCGTCGCCCGCCACCGAGACGACGAGCACTCGCCCCGTAGACGACGATTAGTTCCGGGAGCGAAACAGGGAGGTGCCTCGGCGCTAACCCCCGTCCATGAGCGAGGAGTTCCCCGACGACCTCCCCGACGGAATCCCCGAGGAACACGCCGAACGCGCCCGCGAACTCCAGATGCAGCTGCTCGCGTTGCGCGCTCAACTCGAATCGGCCAACTTCGAGAACAAGGAGGCCTACCGCCGGAAGATCAACGAGAAAGAGGGGGAACTCGAAGCGCTGAAACGGTCCTGAGATGTCAGTTCAGTCGTGGGTCGTATCGGCTTCTCACGCGAGTCTCGCGGGTCGACTGGTGGGACAGTCGAGTGCTCGTCAGTCGGAGTCCTGTGTGCCGTTGTCAGGAGACGACCAGCCACAACGCTGGCACTCCTCTGCATCCGCGCCGATGTATCTATTACAGTCCGGGCACCGCCGTGATCCAGACTCTTCGAGCGTGTCTGCCTCGATCCAACGCTGTCGCTGTCGCCGTCTGCGTCTGATCAGACCGCCAACGGCCAGTCCGACTGCGATACCGAGGCCTACGACAGAGACGAGTGCCGAGAGAATGTTGGCCTGTACGTTCCCCGTGTACTGTGCTGTTAGCTCGTAACACTCCGACTCGTACTGGATCTCGTTTATATTCTGAGTCGTATCCAGCAGCAGGTCGAACTCCTCGGGGTGTCTGCGCGTGACGTACACCTCACCCGCTCGGGACGCTTCCAGCGCCGAGCGGAACACGTCCTGCGCTTCCGGCGATAGCTCGCTGTATCGGGTCTCCGCAGTCATCGTACGGTTGTCCGTCCCGTTCTCTCCGCCGCGGTCCGGACACTGCTCGACGGTGTACTCGATTTTCTCGCCGTTCGCATCGATCACTCCGGCACCGAGGAGCGTAACCACCGCGACTGCAACACCCAGCAGGATGTACAGTAGATAGACGGGGAGCGTTCCCTTGGATGTCAAGTAGACCGCGATAGCCCCGCCAACGAGACAGACCGGTGCGGCGATCAGCAACAACACGTTGACTGTCGGCACCGGGGCCATACGACAGACCTGTTCCAATTTCGGAATAAGTTTTGTGACTCCGTGTCACGTTTTCCGACGCTGGTCGGTGCTATCCAGTACCGGCGAACGCAGGGGCGGGAAACTCGCACGCAGAACGCCGACTCTCTCAGGACCAGTCCCGTGAAACCTTCGTCTCGCTGGCGTTGATTTCCTCGAGTAACCACGCGGCCGCGCCGTCGAGTGCGTCTTGGTCGGTCGCGGTGATCTTCAGCCGGTTGTGTCCTTCCTCGCGGTCGGGGTAACAGCCCACGGACACGTCGAACTCCGACTGGACCTCGTCGAGCGCCCAGACGATGTTGCCCTCCGGCTCGACGGTGTACAGGAAGGTCGACCGGCTCTCGCCGTCGAAAGCTTCGGCGACAGTCTCGAACATCGCCTTCAGTTCGTCCGGGATGCCCGGCATGACGTAGACGTTCTCGATGACACAGCCGGGTGCGAGCCCCTCGGGATTCGACAGTGGACGACTCCCGGCCGGCAGGGACGCCTCCGCCTCCATGTCGATGTCGAGTTCGAGTTCGGGCCGGGCCTCCTCGTACCGTCTGATCTTCTCCTCGATCGTTTCGAGGACGGGTTCCCGGACGACCATCTCGCGGTCGAAGGCGTCCGAGACGGCTTCCATCGTCACGTCGTCCGGCGTTCCCCCCGTCCCGCCGGTCACGAGGACGGCGTCGAACTCGTCGTTGTAGGCCCGCACTCGGTCGGCAATCACCGCGCGGTCGTCGGGGAGTGCGAGCACGCGCTCGACGGTCGCACCTCGGTCTGTGATCTGGTCGGCCAGCCACGTCGCGTTGCTGTTTACCGTATCCCCCGCCAGCAGTTCGTCCCCGACCGTGATGATTGCGACTTCCATTACAGAAGCCTTTGCCGTCGAGAAAAATAGGCTTTCGTTCCGCCCCGTCACCGGGACGTGAGCGTATCTCGGACGGAGTAGCGGGCGGTGGATTTGAACCCCGGTCGTTTCGGTCCCCTCCCTCGTCCAAATCCAGTCAGGAACTTTGATTCACAGACGACTCGCTTCGCTCGTCGTGTGGTTCATCAGAAAGTAGCGGGAGGTGGATTTGAACCACCGATCTGCGGGTTATGAGCCCGCCGGAATCTCCTAGCTATCCCATCCCGCTATCAGTTCATAACCTCGGTCACCGCTTAAGGATTGTGTTTCGGTTGCCGTCTGTGAGATTCACCCACGATGGCGTCGAAAGGAACAGGACACTCCCACCCCTCGATTCGGGTATGGCTGACTCCGAGTACACCTATCACTGCATCGACCCCGAGGAACTTCCGTCGACTCCGGAGTATCCCTGTGACCGCCGCTCGGTCAGCGACGACGCTGATCTCGGACTGCTCGCTGCCGCCGTCTACGAACTCGCCCCGGGCGAACAACTCCCCCGGAGCTACCATTACCACGAACAGCGCGAAGAACTGTTCTCCGTCCGCGAAGGACAACTCACCGTCGAGACCCCCGACGGCGAGTACGAGGTCGAGGCCGGCGAACTCTTCGTTGCCCACCCGGAGAGTCCCCACCGTGCGTACAATCCCGACACGGCCGACGAACCCGTCGTCGTCCTCGGCGTCGGAGCACCCTCGACCGACATCGCACACCCCTACGATCCCGACGAGTAACGCCCGATCGGAGCGGTCGTACAGCCTTAAGACGCTCCCGTCCCGCTGTTGTGATGATGAGCGACGTTCTCGGCATCGACGAGACGATTCTTCGAGTCGGCAGTCTGGCCGTGCTCGCGGTCGCACTCCTCGTCTCCGTGTCTGTCCTCTCTCGTATCGAGGGTCGGTCTCGACTGTTCGCTGGCCCCCGCGAACGGTTCGTCTTCGGGATTCCGTGGGGGACGGCTCTCGTCGTCGTCTCCGTGGTCGCCGTCTACTATCTGGTCCAGGGCGGCGGCAAACCGGGCGGCCCAATCGTCTCCGGGTTTCGCTCGTGGTCGCTGTGGTATCCACAGGGGATCCTGTTCTCCTCGTTTGCACACTTCAACGACGCCCACCTCACCGGCAATATGGTCGGGACCGTTGCCTTCGCCCCGGTCGCGGAGTACGTCTGGCGGCACTACCCCGATGATCCGGACCTGTCGGGCTGGCGAGGGAATCCCCACGCCCGGATCGGGGTGTTCGTGGCCGCCGTCGTCTCGGTCGGCGTACTCGGGAGCGTCGTCGTTCCCGGCGCAGTGATCGGATTCTCCGGCGTAGTGTTCGCCTTTGCAGGCTTTACGATCGTCACCGCGCCAATCGAGACCGTATTTGCCATCGTCGCCATCCAGGTCGTTCGTCTCCTGCACAGCGCCGTCACGGACCCGTTCGTCGTCGCACAGGCACAGGAACAGTTCGTCCGGCCGTCGTGGGCCAACATCGCGGTCCAGGGCCACCTCTATGGACTGGTTGTCGGGGTCCTTCTCGGCGTCGCGTTGCTCCGGTACCGCGACCGCGAACCGAACCTGTTCGCCGTCTTCGGCGCCGCTCTCGTCTTCGCGGTCAGTCGCTCGCTGCAGTCGGTCTACTGGTTTCTGGGCAACGAGACCTACGTGCTGTTTACTGCGATCGGTGCGGCCGGCGTGTTCGTCCTCGCGACGATCATCGCCGTCGCCGCCTGCAACCCCGGCGACTCGTCGCTCCCGGTGTTCGATGTCTCCGGAGCCAGGGCGGCGACCGGCATCCTCGTCGCACTTCTCCTCGGCCTCGCGGTCATCGGTATCCCGTACAACCTCGTTCCGGTCGATGGGGGACCCGCGACGGCCGACGGCAGTGGGATCGAGGTCCGTGACTACACCCTCACCTACGCCGAGAACGTCGACGACCAGTATATCGGTGCACTCGAGATCCCCGGCGTCTGGGAGCCGTCGGTGAGCAGAAGCGGTGTCATCGTCACGAGTACACAGCGAAACAGCTGGGGGGTTGCCATCTCCGCACAGGAACTCGCGACCCGGCGGTCGGCCACTGTCGCTCTCGGCGACGCCACCTGGCGCGAGACGGTCGAGATCTCTCGAACTGGATGGGAGGTGGCCGGATCGAACAGCACCTACAAGGTGTACGCTAACCGGGGTGACGGGTGGCAGGAACTGTACGCCGCCGATCCCGTCACGGCGAATCTTCTCATCAACGACAGCACGATCACGATCCGTCCGGCCGATGAGTTCTACGAACTCGTGGTGGAACGCGACGGCGAGCGGATCGGCGTCGAGCAGATTCCCGGCCCGGGCGGCAAAACCACGATCGGATCGATTCAGTTCAGCCGGAACGGCTCGGCTCTGCTGGCCCGCCACGAGGGAACCGTCGTCCAGATCGCCGCGTTTCGGTCGTGACCTCTGCGCCTACCCCGCCTCGGCGGTGACCGTGTTGACGTTCATCTGGTCCCCGGTGAAGATGACCGTGATCTTGGTCACGTCTGCTGTCACCTCGATAGTCGCGCCGAACCGTCCGCCACCCGGCTGGCCGTCGCTGCTCTCGTTTGCCGACCCGCTCGTTTCTGACCCGGCCCGGGGTTCCGTCTCGTTCTGACTGCCGCGGACATCGATCTCGAACGAGCCGACCACATCGAACCGCGTCGTCGAATCGGGCCGGGGGAGTTCGTCTTCGTACTGGTCCGACCCGCTCGCCTCTATTGCGCCGGTCTTTTCGACCTCTTCGATCGTCACGTCGTAATCGACCGGCACTGTCGACGCGTTGCTCACGGTGACGTCGATTTCCTCGCGCTCACTGCTATCGAGACAACCAGCAAATGATGCCGCGAAAACGGCGCCGACAGAGGACAGCAGTCCACGGCGAGACGGGCGGCCCGACATACCTCATGGACTGTCACACCGGCTGATAAATAGTTCGGTCCGCCTCACCGCCAGTCCCCGTACGTGCCGCGCCGCCAGAGCCACTCGACGGGACCGTACTCGAACCGCCGGAGCCACACGACGGAGAGTATCGCTTGGACGACCCAGATGGCGACGACGACGCCGAGCTGTTCGACTCGATTGAGCTGTCCGAACAGCCCGAGGCCGTACCCGTAGAAAATCGTCGTCGCGACGACGGTCTGGAACAGGTAGTTGCTGAGCGCCGTCCGCCCGACCGCCTGGCAGACGGTGATGAGCAGGCCGCTGGAGCGACCCTTGCAGTAGTACATCACGAGACTCGCGTAGGCGAGCGCCACGAACAACGCTCCGATGTTGTTCAGCGACCAGTTGAGCACACCCGCACCGCCGGCCCAGTCGTAACTGAACACGATCCAGAGCCCTGCTCCGACGAAGGCGAACCCGACCGCGGCACCGAGGAGGATCAGCCGCCGGTAGGTTCGACGCGACCAGTCGTTGGTCAACAGCCCCGACTTGTACATTGCCATCCCCCACAGCATCAGCCCGGTGTACCGCCACGCGGTCGAGGTGAGCAGTTGTGTCGTGTGTGCCTGTATCGCTTCCTCGCGCCGCTGCTCGAAGCCGTCGAGCCACGACCCCTGGTAGGCTTCGATCTCGGCCTGAATCGCCCCGTCGGCGGCCGTCCAGGCGTCGTGAGTGGCCGATAGCCCGATCCGAAACGCCGCGTCGATGCTGAGGACGGTCGGAATCGCGATCAGGACGGCTCCGATAGCGAGCAACTGCTTCGGGCTTTCCTCCCAGAACAGCACCGCCAGGGAGCCACACACCGCGTAGACGACCAGAATGTCTCCGTCCCAGAACAGGTAGGCGTGGGCCAGTCCGATCAACAGCAAGACGGCCGTCCGACGGTAGTGGAGCACGATTGCCGACCGTTCGGCGTCCTGCTTCGACTGCATGAAGAGGACGATCCCCGCGCCGAACAGCACCGAAAACAGCGCGATGAACTTCTGCTCGAAGAAGACGTGGCTGCCGAGCCAGACCCACAGGTCGGCGCCGCTGAAATAGCTGTACTCGGTCGGGTTGACCCGGGCGATCGAGGGCAGCGAGAACGACTGGATGTTGATGATCAGAATCCCGAAAATCGCGATGCCCCGGAGCACGTCGAGGCTGACGATCCGCTCGTCCGGCGCAGTCGGTCTCGGCTCCGGGTCGTCCGCACGGTCATCGCCGACGGTATCGGCTGCTGTCACGTCTGGTGTGTGTGGCTATGCCCCAATAAATCCGGTCTTCTCCCGGTCACCACTCGATACGAAACAGCTCCACGTCGATCGTCTTTGACTCCGCCGAGTGGTGCTCGAACGTCTTCGGAAGGTCGAACTCCGCGCTGTAGGCGTGGGTCATCTCCCCGCCGTGGTCGGCCGCGAACGATTCCACGAACTCGGAGCTTCCCGCGTTGTGGATCGAGTACGAGACGCTCGCGATCTCTGCGGTCGTCTCCAGAAACGCCCGGTCGGCGTGTTCGTTGCCGTCCTGTGCGCCGAACGGCGGGTTCATCACGACCGTCGTCTCCTCGTCGGGAGCGAGCGGAACCTGGGTCGCGTCCGCCTGCACCCACGAGACGGAGCTTTTCGCGGCGATTCGGCCGCGGTTCTCCTGTGCGGTGTGTAACGCGGCGGCGTCGATATCGACGCCGATGACCCGCCGGGGGCCACGTAGCGTCGCCGCCAGCCCGAGCATGCCAGTGCCACAGCCGAGATCGACCACCGTCCGGTCCTCGATATCGCCCTGCAGGTCGGCCACGTGAACGAGATAGGAGGCAAGCTCTGGCGGCGTCCGGTACTGCTCCAGGTCGACCCGCGGATCGTCGAACCCCGCGACGACCCCGAGCTGCTGGGTCAGTTGACTCCGTGTCGACATCTACACGGAAATACCGCTGTTAATACTAAAAGACTTCCGAATAACTATAGGTAATTACTTGTGCCCGACGAGAGCGAACGTCTCCGAGCGGGTCGCCGCCACCTCGATTTCGAAGCCGGCCTCGGAGAGGAGCGTCCGGGCTTGATCGAGGTCGTATCGCTCCGAGAGCGGCGGGCCGGACTCGCCGTCGCCCGAGGCGGTCCAGTCGACGATGACCACCTGTCCGTCGGGGGCGAGCACGCGGTACAACTCGCTGACCGACTGCTCGGTCGCGCTCTCGTGAAACGTCATCGTCGAGAACGCGCCGTCGAATGTGTTAGCGGAGAACGGGAGTCGCCCGGCGTCCGCGGTCACCGGGCCGACGGTCTCCGGCAGGCCTCGTTCACGGTAGCGCTCGTGCATCACAGCCTGGACATCGAGCGCGACGACGCTTCCCACGAACGGAGCCACTTCGTCCGTGTAGAAGCCGGTTCCACTGCCGATGTCGAGTATTCTGCTGTCGGCTCCCGTCGGGAGCCACTGGAGCAACTCCTCTCGTGAACAGAACCGAAACCGCGTCGGCTCTTCGAGTCGGTCGGCCATCTCCGGGTCGAACGTGTGAAATCCCATCGGCGGGACTACGTGCGGCGCAGATAAGTAGGGTCGGAACCGGCGGCGTTACCACGTGCCGTGGAACGTGTCGAATTCGAGGCTGTCAAGCGGCTTCTCGCCGATCGCGATCTCGTACTCGCCGGGGGTGAGCATCGGCTTGTTGAACTGCGGACCGTCGTCGGTCGTGATTCGCGGACAGCCAGTGTTCACGTAAGCGTCGAGTCCGAAGTTTCGCAGCCGATCCGGGGTGACCTCGTCCATCGTAATCAGGTAGGCGTCGTCGTTGTTCTCGACGATCTCCTGGGCCTGCTCCCAGCGACCCTGTCCGATCTTCGTACAGAAGATCACGCCCCACGTGTCGGCGTCCATCGCCTTGTGGACCGTCGCGTAGCGCTGTTTCATGAACTTCTCGTTGTCGGCGACGGAGACGGCGTTGTTGACCGGATCAGCGATGACGACGTGTTTCTCGGGGTGTTCCATCGCCAGCCCGAGGGGGTGGAACTTCCCGCCGCCGACGTACAGCATCTGGTCGGCGTCGACGTCCGCGGAGGCGTAGTTACAGCCGAGCACCTGACCCTCGTGGGTCAGCCGTTCGTCGCCCCGCCGAGTGTGGACCGTGTACCCCTCGTCTTCGAGATACTCGCGCATCTCGTCGAACTTGTTCATGTGCTGGGCCGTCGTGACCAGCCCCACGTCCGGATCCTCCTCGGGCGGTGCGAGTTCCTCGTCGAGTGCCCGGTCGATGATCGGGAAGACATCGACGTTCGAGAACAGCGGGACGTAGATGATGCGGTCGGACTCTTTCATCGGGGAGTGACCGAAGTGGACGAACACGTCGGTCCGTTTCATCAGGTAGGTGTCGAGATCACAGGCCCCGTAACAGGGCTGTCCGGAGATCATCACCGACACGTCGTCTGGAAGTAGTTCGCGCAGATCGCTGGCGACGCCCGGACCGCGGCGTTTGAGTCCTTCCGGGAACTGCAGGCCGACGGTCTCGGCGTCGCGTTCGGCAACGGCGTCGACGATCCGGTCGAGTTCGTAATCCCACTCGCGGTCGTGCCGCAGAGACATACCGGTGTTACGCAGATCGCCGTCGGGCCGCTCGCTCGTTTCCTGGCTCATTACACTCTTCTATCCGCTCAGTCCGTAAAACGACGGCGTTCCTCTGCCGAGACCGGGGGGTTTACGATTGTTCCGTCCATACGGCCGGATATGTCAGCGCTGCGCGATGCGTTGCGTGATCTCCCAGAGGCCGTGTTCGCCGATATCCTGGAAGGGGAAGATAGCTATCTCCTCGTGATCGACCTTCCGGGAGCGACTGCCGAGACCATCGACATCAGCGCCGAGAGCAACCGGCTGCGCATCGAAGCCCGGCGCAGCAAGGACGTCTCCCGCGAGTTCCGGTTCCTCTCCGAGGAGCGCTCGCTGTTTCTCGATGTCGACCTCCCGCTGCCGCCGGACGCCGATCCGACGGCGGCGGAGGCGACCGTCGAGCGCGGCGTCCTCGAACTCACCGTCCCGAAACACGCCGTCACGGAGGAGACACGGATTCCGGTCGACGAGGCCTGACTTCGAGGTGTCGTCGTAGTGAATCTCCGTGCATACTGGCGGTTCGTTATCGTTATCTGGCAGTTCTTCCCCCTGACCGTCGCCTACCTCCGGGATCGACGCCGATTCCTGATCGTCGGGGGCCCCCGCGAGGTGTCCAGCGCGACGCGTCGCCGCCGGGCCGAAAAGTTGCTGAACTCCCTTCTGACCCTCGGTCCGACCTTCATCAAACTCGGCCAACTGCTCTCGACGCGGCCGGACATCCTCCCGCCGGAGTACATCGCCGAGTTCTCGAAACTCCAGGACGACGTGCCCGCCGCCGAGTGGGCCGAGGCCGAACGGGTGATCGAGGCGGAACTCGGCCCGGTCTCCGAGTGGTTCGCGGAGTTCGACCGGGACCCGATCAGCGGAGCCAGCCTCGGGCAGGTCTACCGCGCGCAGATCGACGGGCAGGATGTCGCGGTCAAGGTCCGTCGACCCGGCGTGGAGGACCTGGTCGAGGCCGACCTCCGGGTGATCCGGTGGCTGCTCCCGGTTCTCATGCGGTTTGTCGACGACGCGCGGTCGTTCTCACTCGAAACACTCGCAGACGAGTTCGAGCGGACGATCCGCCAGGAGATGGACTACGAGCGCGAAGGCGAGATGCTCCAGCGCATCCGTCAGAACTTCGCGGGCAACGACGACATCCGTATCCCGCGGTTGATCGAGTCTCACTCCGGGCGGCGCGTGCTGACGATGGAGTACGTCGAGGGGACGAAGATCAACGACCTCAACCGACTGGACGAGAAACGCCTCGACCGCTCGGAGCTAGCGACCACGCTCCAGGAGACGTACCTCCAGATGATCGTCGAGGACGGCGTCTTCCACGCCGACCCCCATCCCGGAAACCTCGCCGTCGCCGACGACGGGACGCTCATCTTCTATGACTTCGGGATGAGCGGGTTCGTCGACCCGTTCGTCCAGGAC
This sequence comes from Halovenus carboxidivorans, assembly GCF_009831575.1. Lineage (GTDB taxonomy): Archaea > Halobacteriota > Halobacteria > Halobacteriales > Haloarculaceae > Halovenus > Halovenus carboxidivorans. Next base: position 83,429 of record NZ_WUUT01000004.1, read on the forward strand.
AAGATCATCGACTTCTACACCGCCGTCGCCAGACAGGACATCGACGCCATTCTGGATACGCTGATCGAGATGGGAACACTCTCGCCGGAGGCCGACCGCGATGTCATGGCCGACGTGATGGAAGTCGCAATCGCGGACGTCCGCGGCGAGGAGGTCGAACAGTACCGCGTCCAGCAGATCATCGAACAGGTGGAGGACACCATCTACGAGTTCCCGCTCAGGTTGCCGTCGAATCTCGCGCTCGTTCTCCGCGTCGCGACGGTCGTCGAGGGTGTCTGTGTCACGCTCGACCCGGAGTTCGATTTCATCTCGGTCGCGACGGACTACCTTCGCGAACAGGGCTATCTCGAACGCGGTATCCGGGAGTACGCGACCGAGCGCGTTCAGGAGGTCGGTGACGCGGCCAGTTCCGTGATCCGCGTTCCGCCGAAACTGGAGTCGACGCTGGACCGGATGCAACGGGACGACCTCCGGGTGAAGGCGGAACTCGAAGAGGACAACGACTTTTTCGATCGGCTGGCGAAACGGATGATTCTCGGGATGGTTTTCACGGGTGGCCTCGTCTCCACGACGCTTCTGTACGTCTTCGAGAGCATCGAGGCGACGGCGGTCGCCGCCGTCCCGACGCTGATCGTCGGCCTGTTACTCTATCGCTCGTTCACGAAAGACCGCGGGTTCAGCGGTCAGCCACAGTTCACCAGACAACGGATGCGCCAGCGCGAGGACGAGGACGCGGTCGGTCTCGGTGAGGCTCTCGGCGGGTCCGCGAGCGACTCGATGGACTCGCAGTCGGACTCGGACGACTCCGCTCCGGAGGGGGACTCTCCCGGCGGCGGCCAGTCGATTGCCGTCGAAGAGCGCCCCCCCGACCGCGACGGGAACCGCTGAGCTCGCAGCCGTGAGACCGCCTCCGGTTCGATTCCAAACCGTTTATACTCACACGTAGACAACGACTGGACATGGCAAAGCAGCAGACCGAAGTTCGCGAACTCGACGAAGGAAGTTACGTCCTCATCGAGGACACACCGTGTAAGATCACCTCCTACAGTACGGCGAAGCCGGGCAAGCACGGCAGCGCCAAGGCCCGAATCGACGCCGAGGGGGTCTTCGACGGTCAGAAACGCTCGCTCTCACAGCCCGTCGACGCGAAGGTCTGGGTCCCGATCATCAACCGCAAGCAGGGCCAGGTCATCGACGTTCGCTCCGACGAGATCCAGGTGATGGATCTTGAGACCTACGACAACTTCGTCATGAAAGCCGGCGACGAGGACCTGTCCGCCGACGACGAGATCGAGTTCCTCGAATTCGAGGGCCAGCGCAAGATCGTCTGATGTTTCCGGGGGCCGTGGCCGACCGCGACGAGGGCTCGTTCGCAGTTGTGGGGGCCCCGCTCGATGCGAGCACGAGTTTCCGGCCGGGAACTCGGTTCGGTCCGCGGGAGCTGCGCCACGCCGCCCATCCGTTCGAGGATTACGACCAGTCGACGGATTCCTGTTTTACCGACTGTGCGGTCTACGACCACGGAGATATCCACCCGACGGACGACGTGAGCGAGTATCTCGACTTCCTCTCCGGCACGCTCGCTGAACTCGCCGGAGAGGGGCTGACGCCGCTGGTACTCGGTGGCGAACACACCGTTACCATCGCTGCACTCCGCGCGCTCGACCCGGACGTGTACGTCTGTCTCGACGCCCATCTGGATCTCCGCGAGTCCTATGCCGGGAACCCTCTCAGCCACGCGACAGTGACACACCACGCCCTCGATATCGTCGACGAAGCGATCATCCTGGGCGCTCGCTCCGGATCGAAAGCCGAGTACGAACGCGCCGAGGTGGCCGACGTGACGCTCGTCGAACCGGCCGACGTTCCATCTTGGGAGTTCGACCGGTCCGGTGATCTCTACCTGAGCGTCGACATCGACGCCGCTGACCCCGGATTCGCGCCGGGGACCGGGACACCGGAGCCGTTCGGCCTCGAACCGCCGACGATGCACGACGTGGTGCGTACCGTCGCGCCGGAGGCGGTCGGATTCGACGTAGTGGAGGTAAACGACCGCGACGACGGCCAGACAGCGGCTCTCGGCGCGAAACTCCTCCGGGCGTTCGTGTACGAAAACGGACAATAACAGTCGCTGGCTTTTTGACCTGATGGACCCCTCGTAGCCACATGGACCATCTTTCATCGTGTTACTTCTGTGGGGCGGCGCTGGACGAGCCCCTCGGGGTGTACACGGTCGAGGCCTCCGGCGGGGAGCGTTCGGTCACGCTCTGTGCGAGCTGTCGGCACAAGTTGGACCGACTGCTCGACGCCTCCGGTGTCGGGGAGACTCGGCCCGCGGACGCGGACACCTCCGCCGAGGAGGACCGCCAGACCGGTGACCCCGTCGCGACTGCTTCCGCAGATCTCACGCCGGAAGACGACGAGCGAGCCGCCGAACCGTCGGCTGACGAAGCCACTCCCGCGGGTCTGCTCGGAGAGCCGGACACAGACGGCGACGAGACGGCCGACACCGCGGAGTCGGGCGGCCGCCGAATCGACGACATGATGGAGGCGGCGGGTAGCCGGACGGAAGATATCAGCCCGGAGCCGGTCACCACGGATCCCGACGCACTCCCGGACGACGAGGAGATCAAGGTCGTCCCCGGGCTGGCAGTCGACGAAGCCGACGACGCCGAACAGACCGACATCCAGGCGGAGATGCAACCCGACGTCCCCGACGAGTTCGCGGAGCCGGGGGGAGACGCCCAATCGGAGGATGCTGACTCCCAAGCCGAGGGAGGTAGGTCGGCCGATTCCGCGGACACCACCACTGACACAGATCTCGACCTCGCTTCCGGGTCCGACGACGCCGAAGCGGACCCGTCCGGACCCGACGACACTGAGCCAGCCGAGGCTGACGACGGCGATTCCGAAGGGGACGAGACCGAGGGCGATGTCGAACTCGGAGACACAGAACCGCCGACGGCGGAAGGAGAGGCGGACGTGCCGGCCGAATCTGATGCCGAGAGAGAGGACGAACCCGGCCTGGAGGGCGAAGAGGAATCGGAGGGTCTCGATCTCGGGGACAGCGAGGGGAAAGCCGCGGGCGTGACCGATGGGGTCGAAGAGTTCGAGGCGGACTCCTCCGATCGGGGACTGGGCGATTCCGACCCGGATGACGAGGATGGGGCGACGACTCCCGAGGGCGAAGAGATCGATCCGAGTATCCTGCAGGCCGACGAGATTGCGACCGGTAACGCCGACATCGAGGAGGTACTGGACGGCGAAATAGAGATACCCGAGGAACTCAACGCCGAGCTACAACGCTCCGCCGAGGGCGAGACGCCCGGCGAGGGTGAGCCGCCGGCCCGGCCCGAGGAAAACGGCGACCGGGCGGAGGTGAACGACACGACCGACCTGTCGGAAGACGATACGACGGACCTCGAACCGGCAGACGACGACTCGTTCGATCTCGACACCGGGACAGAGGAATCCGGCGCGATCGAGTCGACCGAGCCCGACGAGGATTCGGACGACGGCGGGTTCGACTTCGACAACGACCCGGGGACCACGGTCCCGGACGATGACGACGAGCTACAGTCCGAGATGGAACCGGACGTTCCGGACGAACTTCGAAACGACCCTCTCGCGGGCGGTGACGAGTCGGAACAGAGCGATCCGGATCGGCGCGACGAGTCCGAGACGACCGACCAACCGGACGACAGGCAGAGTCTCGCCGACTCCGCCGAAGAAATCGCCTTCGGCGGCGACTCTGAGGACGACTCCGACGACATCGCGGATGAGTCGGCGGACGAGCCCGACTCCGCGGACGATTCCGGACTGGGGGACGACCTTGATCTCGCGGACGATTCCGGATCAGCGGACGAGTCTGATCTCACGGAAGATGACCCCGGATCGGCGGATCCAGCTCCGGAGCTGTCCGGTGGCCGCGAGGTCGGCGGTTCCGACGACCCTTCACCGGAGTCGGGGGTCCCAGAAAGCGACGGCGCACTCGGCGGGCGAGGTACAGAAGACGATGGCAGAGACGAGTCCGAGCACAGGCGTTCGATCTCGGCGCTGGAGTACAACAAGGTCATGCGTCTCCTCCAGAACCGCGAGTTCCCTGTCGACAAGACAGAGCTGATGGCGGTCGCAGCCAGCACCTACGACCTCTCGGAGGCCGACTGCGCGGAGGTCATCAGCATCGCCGTCGACCGCGGACTGCTGGCCGAGGACGGGAACAAACTGGTCAAACCCGACTAGAGTTCGTCGACGACCGCCTCGGTCATCTCCTCGGTGGAGGCGGAACCGCCGAGGTCGGGCGTGCGCGGCCCCGAGTCGAGCACGCTCTCGACCGCCGCGCGGACGGTTTCGGCCTCCTCCGGATATTCGAGATGGTCGAGCATCATCGCCGCCGAGAGAATCATCGCCGAGGGATTGGCGACGCCCTCGCCCGCGATGTCGGGAGCGGAGCCGTGGACGGGCTCGAACAGCGCGTTCTCCTCGCCGATGTTCGCAGAGGGAAGCAGCCCCAGTCCCCCGACCAGACCGGCCGCCAGGTCCGAGAGCATGTCGCCCGCGAGGTTCGGGCAGATGACGACGCCGTACTCCTCCGGAGTCATGGCCAGGTGCATCGCCAGCGCGTCCATCAGCGCGGTGTCGTACTCCGCGCCGCGTTCCTCGGCGACGCGCTCCGCGGTGTCGAGAAAGAGCCCGTCGGTCTCGCGCATCACGTTCGCCTTGTGGGCGATGGTCACGTCGTCGTAGCCGTTGCGTTTCGCGTACTGGAAGCCGTACTCGGCAATTTTCTCGGAGGCGTCTTCTGTGATGACCCGAGTCAGCGTCCGCACCCCTTCGGTGATCTCGTCTTCGATGCCGGAGTAGACCCCCTCGGTGTTCTCCCGGATGAACACCAGATCGGTCTCGGGCTGGAGCGCGTCGAGTCCCGGATACGCCCGGGCGGGGCGGACGTTCGCGAAAGAGCCGACGATCGACCGGAGCGGGAGAATCACGTCCGCGGCCGTCTCGCCTGCCGCGCCGAACAGCGTCGCGTCCGCGTCGGCCGCAATTTCTGCCGTCTCCTCGGGCAGTGCCGTCCCGGTCTCTGCTTTCGTCTCGTCGCCTGCCTCGGCGTGCACGAACTCGAAATCGATGTTCAGTTCCCCGAGCACGTCGACCGCCGCGGGCGTCACTTCCTGTCCGATCCCGTCGCCGGGAATGACCGCGATCTCGTGAGTCATGCCCGTAGTTCCACGTGGGGCGGAAAAGAGGATGTCGATACCCGAGCCGTTCTCTCCGGGAGAGTCGTCACTGGTGTGGGCAAGATCGACCAGGACCGACACTGCTTAGGGTCACGGACTATCAGGAACTTTCATGGAAGACATCTTCGTCGGACGGCTCATGTCCTCGGATGTTGTGACAGTGACGCCCGGAGAGAGTGTGGAGTTCGCCGCGGAACTGCTCCGCGACAACAACATCGGCTCGGTCGTCGTCGTCGACGAGAACGAGAAGCTTCGGGGGATTCTCACGAGCACGGACTTCGTTCACATCGTCGCGGAGAACGACCCCAAAGACGAGAGTTCCGTCATGGATTACATGACGACCGATGTCGTCACGATCGGCGTACAGGACTCGGTGCAGGAGGCCGCAGACCGCCTCATCACCTACGACGTTCATCACCTCCCGGTCGTCGACGACGAGGAACACGTCGTCGGCATGCTCTCGACGACCGATCTGGCGGCGTATCTCTCGGGGGTCGAGGATCCGACGCCGACCTACAGCGACCCGAAACAGGCCGGGTCCTCGTAATCGGACGGTCCGATTCTCGTTTCCTCGCACGCCCGCCAGTGGCGACGCCGCGCGGAGTTCCCGCCCGGTTCGTCGCTGTGATCTCGCAGAACTACGGCGAAAACAGGCCGGAGAGTCGGCCGATCAGGCTTCTTCGACGTACGGCAACTTCGACGCCGTCTCCTCGACCTTCGAGAGGTTCGAGTACATCAGTTGGGTCGTGTCCCAGATGCCGTCGATCAGGGCTTCTTTCATCGCGTCGTCGATGTTGCCCTCGATGACGGTATCGCCGTAGGTGACCGTCTCGGCCTCGACGTCGATTTCGATCTCCCCGTCGGGGTTGTCTTCGATCCACTCCTGCAGCGCCGAGACCTCCTCGTGTGAGGCCGTGATCGCCGGGATACCCAGCGACTTGCAGTTGTCCCGGAAAATCTCGGCGAAGGACTCGCCGACGACCCCGTCGACGCCCCAGCGCATCATCGCCTGCGGCGCGTGCTCCCGGGAGGAGCCACAGCCGAAGTTGGAGTTGACGACGGCAATCGATGCCCCGTCGAATCGGTTGAGCGGGTGGTCGTTGAACTCGCCGTCGTCGTCGCGGCGGGCGTCGTAGAACAGGTAATCCGCCATGTTGTCGAAGGTGACCTCCTTCATAAAGCGCGCCGGGAGGATCTGGTCGGTGTCGATGTCGTCGCCCGGAATCGGGACGCCGGTGCCGCCGACCTCGCTGATCTCGATATCGTCGGCCATCAGTCGGCCACCTCCTCTGCGCGGTTCGTTCCGCTCGGCAACTCGGTGTCGAAGTGATCGCGCACGTCGACGACCTCGCCCTCGACGGCCGCGGCGGCGACCATCGCCGGACTCATCAGCACCGTCCGGCCGTCCTTGCTGCCCTGTCGCCCGATGAAGTTGCGGTTCGAGGAGGACGCACAGACCTCGTCGCCCTCCAGCGAATCGTCGTTCATCGCCAGACACATCGAACAGCCGGCCTGTCGCCACTGGAAGCCGGCCTCGATGAACGTCTGGTCGATGCCGCGCCGCTCGCACTCCTTGCGAACGGACTCCGATCCGGGGACCGCCAGCGCGCGCACGTCGGGGTCGACCTGCCGGCCTTCGAGCACCGTCGCCGCGACCTCGAAGTCCTTGACGCGGCCGTTCGTACAGGTGCCCAGGAAGGCAACGTCCACGTCGTAGCCTTCCATCGTGTCGCCGGGCGAGTGATCCATGTGTTCGAGCGCCTTCTCCGCGGCCTCGCGGTCGGTCCGGGCCTCGAACTCCTCCGGGGCCGGGATCGGGTCGTCGATTTCGATGACCTGTCCGGGGTTGATCCCCCAGGTGACCATCGGCGCGATGCCGTCGGCGTCGATTTCGACGACGTCGTCGTACTCGGCGTCCTCGTCCGACCGAATGGACTCCCAGTACTGTTTGAGTTCCTCGAACTCCTCGCCTTCGGGAACGTATTCGCGGCCCTTCAGGTACTCGTAGGTGGTCTCGTCGGGGTTGATGTAGCCCGCGCGAGCGCCGCCCTCGATGGACATGTTACAGATGGCGAGTCGGCCCTCCATGTCCAGGTCGCGGACCGCGGAGCCGCCGTACTCGTAGACGTGGCCGACGCCGCCGTCGACGCCCAGTTCCTGGATGATCTTCAGGATGATGTCCTTCGCGTAGACGCCCTCCCCGAGTTCGCCGTTGACCTCGACGCGGCGGACGTTCTGCTTCTCGGCGGCGATACAGCCGGTCGAGAGCACGTCCCGGATCTGGGAGGTGCCGATGCCGACGCCGATGGAGCCGAAGGCACCGTGGGTCGCCGTGTGGCTGTCGCCGCAGGCGACGGTCATCCCCGGCTGGCTCAGTCCGAGTTCCGGCGCGACGACGTGGGTGATCCCCTGCTTGCCCGACTCCAGGCCGAAGAAGGTGATGCCGTTCTCGTCGACGTTCTCCTCGAGCGCGGAGAGCATCTCCTCGGCTTCGGGGTCGTTCAGCGGTCGCTCCCGGCCCTCCGGGGTCGTCGGGACGATGTGATCCGTCGTCGCGAACGTGCGCTCGGGGAAGGCGACCTCGTGGCCGCGCTCCTCCAGCATGTGGAAGGCCTGCGGGCTCGTCACCTCGTGGACGAGATGGAGGCCGATGAACAGTTGGTCCTGTCCGTTCGGCAGTTCGGTTACCTTGTGCTTCTCCCAGACCTTGTCGTACAGTGTTCCCTGGCTCATACTGACCTCTCACGTCCTTCTGTGCCCCGCTCGAAGGCGCGCGTCGCGCCCTCTGCCGGTTCGTGGTCGACGTCTTCCATCGTCTCTTCGTCCGTTTCGCGGCCGCCGTCGGTGGCGACAGCGCCCGCGTCGTAGTAGTTCCGTCCGAACGCGGTGCCCGTGTGCGGGTGCGTGTGATCGATATCTTGCATCTTCATTCCTGCTCACCCCACTCGAACAGCTCTCGGAGGCGTTCGCCGACCTCCTCGATCTGGTGGTTCTGTTCGGCGCCGCGGTACTGCCTGTAGGCCGGCCGGTTGGCCTGGTTCTCCGAGATCCACTCCCGGGCGAACTCGCCGCTCTGGACGCCTTCGAGGATCTCCTCCATCCCTTCACGGTCGATGACATCCTCACCTCGCGTCAGGCCACCGTATTCCGCGGTATCGGAGACGGAGTTCCACATCTCCATGTGCCCGCCTTCGTACATCAGATCGACGATCAGTTTGAGTTCGTTCAGACACTCGAAGTAGGCCATCTCCGGGGCGTAGCCCGCGTCCACGAGCGTCTCGAAGCCGGCTTTGACCATCTCGGTCACGCCGCCACAGAGCACCGCCTGCTCGCCGAACAGGTCCGTCTCCGTCTCCTCGCGGAAGGTCGTCTCGATGACGCCTGCCCGCGTGCAGCCGATCGCTTCGGCGTAGGCCAGCCCTTCCTCGTGTGCCTGGCCGGTCGCGTCCTGGTAGACCGCCAGCAAACCGGGCGTGCCCTCGCCGCGCTTGTAGGTTCGGCGGACCAGATGACCCGGCGACTTCGGCGCGACCATCGTCACGTCGACGTGCTCCGGCGGTTCGATCTGCCCGTAGTGGATGTTGAACCCGTGTGCGAACTGCAGGGTGTCACCCTCGTCCAGTCCGTCCTTGATCGCCTCGTAGACGGCGGGCTGGACCGTGTCCGGGATCAGCATCACGACGGTGTCGGCCTGCTCGGTCGCGACGTCCGGCGTCGCGACTTCGAGGCCGTCGGCTTCGGCCTCCGGACGGGAGGACGACCCCTCCCGCAGGCCGACGATCACGTCGACGCCGCTGTCGTCGAGATTCTGTGCGTGGGCGTGGCCCTGGCTGCCGTAGCCCAGGACCGCGACCGTCTTGTCTTCGATGTACGATTCCTCAGCGTCCTCGTCGTAGTAGACTGTCGTCGTAAACTCGTCTGTCATGGTTAGTCGTCTGCGCGCTCTTCTGTTGCGACCTGCGCTTCGGTCGGTGCTTGGTTCGGCTGTGTCACCTGTGCAGTCGGTGCTTCGCCGCGTGCGAGGGCGGCGTAGCCGGTCCGGGCAATCTCACGGATACCGAACTGCTCGTAGGCGTCGATTGCGTCGTCGATCTTCTGCTCGTTGCCGGTGATCTCGACGGTGATCGTCCGCGGTCCGGCGTCCAGCGTCTGGCCGTCGTACATGTCGGTGATGGCGTTGACCTTGTCGGGTTCGCGGCCGTTGACCTTCACGATGACCAGTTCTCGCTGGACGGCGTCGGCGTCGAGTTCCCGCACCGAGATCACGGGGATCAACTTTTCGAGCTGTTTTTTCGCCTGATCGACGCCGGGTTCGGGCTCTTCGATGACGATTGTCATCCGGGCCAGGTCGTCGTCGACGGTCGGGCCGACGGTCAGCGACTCGATGTTGAACTGGCGCCGGCTGAACAGCCCGGAGACTTCCGCCAGCACGCCGGGTTCGTGTTTGACCAGCGCCGACAGCACGGCGCGCTGCGGCGGGTGCTCTGCCTCTGCCTCGGGATCGATCCTGATCCCCTGACTGTTCCGTCGTCCCTCCGGATGCATCCGCTCGTCCGGGCCGGGACCGGGGAGTTCGCCTTTCGTCATAGTTGCTCCAGGTGTTCTTCGTTCAGTGCGAAGCGGGCGTTGTCGCCGCCGCTCGGCACCATCGGGTAGACGTTCTCTGCGGGATCGATGATCGCATCGATCACCGACGGTCCCTCGTACTCGCGGGCCTGCTGGATCGTCTCCTCGACGTTGTCGGGGTCCTCGACGCGGAGCCCCTGTGCGCCGAAGGCCTCCGCGAGTTTGTCGAACTCGGGCACCCACGGGTACTCCGAAGCCATCCGTCGGCCCTCGAAGAAGCCGTCCTGCCACTGCCGGACCATCCCGACGGCCTCGTTGTTCAGGACGACGATGGTGATGTTCAACTGCTCGCGGACCGCGACGGAGAGTTCCTGTGCGGTCATCAGGAAGGAGCCGTCGCCGTCGAAGGCGACGACCTCCTTCTCGGGTGCCGCGATCTTCGCGCCGATGGCCGCGGGCACCGCGTACCCCATCGTCCCCAGACCATGGGAGGTGACCCACGTCCGGGGCTCCTTCCAGGTCCAGAACTGCCAGGCCCACATCTGGTGCTGGCCGACCCCCGCCGCGACGATGGTGTCGTCCGGCGTCAGTTCGTCGTACTTCTCGACGACGTACTGCGGTTTCAGCGGCTCGTCCTCAGGCATCTCGTAATCAAGCGGGTACTCCTCCTTCCAGGTCTGGCACTGCTCGCGCCACTGCTCGGCCGGCGGAGCGCCCGCCATTGCGTCGTCGAGCTGTTCGAGCACCCGCTCGGCGTCGCCGACCAGCGGGTAGTCGGCCTCGACGTTTTTCGAGATCTCCGCCGGATCGATGTCGATGTGGACGATCTCCGCGTCGGGCGCGAAGGTCTCGATGTCGCCGGTCAGCCGGTCGTCGAAGCGGGTGCCGACACCGACCAGCACGTCACAGTTCGAGATCGCCAGGTTCGCGTAACCGGTGCCGTGCATCCCGGCGATCCCCTGCGAGAGCGGATCGTCCTCGGGATAGGCACCGGTCCCGGGCATCGTCGTCAGCACGGGAATCTCGTACTCGCGTGCGAACGCGCGCAGTTCGTCACAGGCCTCGCCCTTGATGACGCCACCGCCGGCGAGAATCGCCGGCCGCTCGGCCTCGCTGAGCGCCTGCGCCGCCTCCTCGACGATGACCTCGTCGGCCTCCGTCGGCGGGTCGTACGTCTCCGGCGTCTCCGGGACGGCCGGTTCGCTGTCGGTCTCGCCGTTGGTCACGTCTTTGGGCAGGTCGACGAGCGTCGGCCCCTGTCGTCCCTCGTTGGCCAGCGCCCACGCCTCGCCGACGTCCTTCCCGACGGTGTCGGAGTCGTCGGCGAAGATGTTGTACTTCGTGATCGGCTGGGTGACGCCGATGGTGTCGGTCTCCTGGAAGGCGTCGTTCCCGACGAAATCCGTCGGGACCTGACCCGTCAGCGCGATCAGGGGGTCCGAATCCATGTTGGCGTCGGCGATGCCGGTGATGAGATTCGTCGCGCCCGGGCCGGAGGTGGCCATGCAGACGCCGGGGTCGCCGGTCACGATGCCGTAGGCGTCTGCGGCGTGGACCGCGCCCTGCTCGTGGGCCATCGTGTAGTGGTCCATCTCCTCGTGTTCGTACAGGGCGTCGTAGACGGGCATGATCGCCCCGCCCTGCACGCCGAAGAGACTCTCGACGCCGGCGTTTTCCAACGCCGCGACGGTCGCGTCCGCGCCCGTCTCGATGTCGGTTGTCGTCGCCTGTTCCTCTGGCTCCTCTTTCGGGACTGATGCACGCTCGCTCATGTGCATCCCCCCTGTGGGTGTGTCTGTGTCATTGTCTGTCGTCTGCGCAGCACGGCTGGAGTACGATACGAACCGGAAAACTGGAGAATGGAATGCTGAGGGGCTATACCGCCCCTACAATACGGCCGATGACGGGCTGTCCCCGCCGGGAGCTGCTGCTGGCAACGGTCGGCCATCGGTTGCCAGCGTGCTGTCGCATCAGTACGTACCTCTGTTCGGGGTGGATAATAAACGTTCCGTGACAGAGCGCGACAGCAGGCGCCGCTGCTCGGTGGTCGCTGTGCGGCTGCTCGTCGACTCTGGAACGCCGAAGGGGTCATGGGGTCAGGCCCGAACCTCCCCTTCCCTGTTGCGGTCGACACCGACCTCGCGGGCGAACTTCTCCAGTTCGGACATCGTCACCCGCTGGGCTTCCGCGCCGAAGTCCTTGACTCGGCGCGTGACCTCGGTGACCTCCTCGTCGGTCGGGTCGAAGCCGGCCTCGATCAGCCGCTCCCGGACCGAGTGGGTACCGGTGTGTTTCCCGAGCACCAGCTCCCGCTCGGCACCGACCATCTCGGGGGTCATCACGCCCGGCTCGAAGGTGTCGGAGTTCTCGATCACGCCGGCCGCGTGAATCCCGCTCTCGTGGGAGAAGGCGTTCGAGCCGACGACGGGCTTGTTGCCCGGTACCGGAACGTCTGATTTCTCCTCAACGGTCCGGGATAGCTCCGTGATCGCCGTCGTGTCGATACCGGTGTCGACGTTGTACAGCGACTCTAAGGCCATCACGACCTCCTCGTAGGCGGCGTTGCCGGCCCGCTCGCCGATGCCGTTGACCGACACCTGCGCCTGGCTCGCGCCGGCCTCGTAGCCGGACAGCGCGTTGGCGGCCGCCAGCCCGAAGTCGTCGTGGGTGTGCACGTCGACGCGTGCGCCGCCAGCGTCGGCCACCTCGACGACCTTGCCGACCATCTTCTGGAAGCGGGTCGGCGTCGCGACCCCAGTCGTGTCGGGGATGTTAATCCAGTCCGCGCCGGCGTCGACGGTCTGCTCGACGATATCGAGCAGGAACGCCTCGTCGGTGCGTGTCGCATCCATCGGCGAGAACATGCACTCGACGCCGGCTTCTTTCACGCGCTCGACAGACTCGACGGCACGCTCGGCCGCGTCCTGGCGGGTCGCGTGCATGGAATCTTCGAGCTGGACGTCGCTGGTCGAGACGAACACGTGGACCATATCGACGCCACTGTCGAGCGCGGCCTCTACATCCTCCTCGACAACACGCGCCAGTCCGCAGATCGTCGTCGTACTCGTGTCGACGATGTCACGGACGGCCTCGAACTCCGCGTCGCTGTTAACGGGGAACCCGGCCTCGATGACGTGGGTTCCCATCTCGTCGAGCAGCGCCGCTATCTCACGTTTGTCCTCGTAGGAAAACGATGTTCGCGGCGTCTGCTCTCCGTCGCGGAGCGTGGTGTCGAAAATTCGTGCGTCTGTGATTTCAGACGTACTGTCCAGTGTGCCCTGGAAGAACTCGATCCGCCGGGGATTCCGACGTATCCTCGTTGTTGGACATAAGCATTCTACAAAGAACGAGCCAGCCTTATATATCTGTCTACCTCCGTCGCGACCCCGCGACGAGCGGACGGCTGACGGTGGCGGCCGGTTTACCCCCCAAAATCGACTCTCAGAGGCGGTTACTCCGAAATTCGCTTTGTAGTGATCTGGAGCCGGCTGCTGTCTTCCGGGAAGCTCACGGTTCCGTAGCCGCTCTCGATGATCCACTTCGCGAGCCAGAGATCCAGACCGGTCCCGTGTTTCAACTGTGTCTCGGTTCCGCGTTCGAGTGCGTCGCGGTCGGTAGCCGGAATGAGCGGTCGCTCCGCCTCGATGCTGATCGCGACGTTCTCCGGAGCGACTGGTTCGCAACTGATCGTTATCGCGGTGGGTTCTTCGGGTTCGCTCTGGACGATCGCGCTCAGCAACCGCACCAACGCCTCCCCGAAGGCGTTGCTGGTCGCTATCTGCACGTCTGTTTCGCCCTCGACGTTTAGAGTGGCGTCCGGATACTGATCGGTGACCTCCGCGACGACCTTCCGGAGCAGCGCCCTCAGGTCGAAGGAGTTGATCGTGGTCCGTTCGAGCGTCTGCTGAACGTACCGGGACTTTTCGGCGATTTCACAGACTCTACTGACGTGTTCGATCGCGTCGGCGAGTCGCTGTTGATCCTCCTCGCTCAGCGCGGCGCTCTCGCTGACGAGTTCGATGTTTCCGGTCACGACGTTCAGGTCGTTCCGGATGTTGTGCCGCAACACCCGACTGACGACTTCGAGCCGCTGTTCGCGCTGTTTCAGCTGTCGCTGTGTCCGCGCCAGATCGTAGGTCTGGTTGAGCATGAGCTTCGCGTCCAGCGCCACGTCGGTGTCGGCGGTGAACTCCTCCGGGGGGATGTAGTATGGATTGTCACACAACGTGTACTGGTAGATGAGTTGGTCGTGTGTCCACAGCGCCTTCGCCGCGGACTCGCGGCTGAACCGCGCGAGGTCGTACTGACACAGCGCCGTCACCGGGACATCCCCGCAGGCGTCGTCGAACTCGGATTCGAAGCTCAGAATCTGCTCGAACGGGACGTCGGTGTGGAAACACCACGTGTTCTCGCCGGCCGCGCACAGTCCGTCGTATCCTTCCTCGACGCTCTCTTCCGCGGCGGCTTCCAGCGTCGAAATCATCCGGTCGGAGTCGAACTCCGGGTCCAGGTAGGCCTCCGTCGCGTCTGTGATCGTGAGATCGCCGTCGGCGATTCGCTGGTCGACATCGATTCCGGCGTCTCGGAGCGACTGTCTGATCGCCTCGGGTCCGTTGCTCTCCGGGAAGTACAGACACTTCTTGCCCGACATCAGCCCGTAACAGAGATAGATCGTCGCAACCTCCAGTTGCACGTCCTGATCCTCGTAGAACAGCGCGAGATGTCGCGATAGATCCGCGCGGTCGAGTTCCGCGAACAGTTGCTCTTTCTGCCCGTCACCGGTGAACAGCCTGCTCGATTCCTCGTGCCTTGCCATCCTCCCCATGATATTATATACCACGGAATTCTAACCATATGAAGCTATTGAATTCGAAGCCAACGAGGCCAATTTGAGGGGTTTCAGAGCCTTAGGGCCGAACTGAGCAGACCGCCGTCGCCGCTACCGGTCGGCGGTCGGCAACGTCACTTCCTCGCCGTCCGCGTAGACCGTCGGCTCCGTCAGAATACCGTCGAGGTGGATCGGAACCTCGATATCCCCGCCGATTCCGTGGTCGTCCCCGATTGCGATGTGGACGGTACCGCCGGCCTTCTCGTCCAGCAGGACCGACCCGACGAGGTCGGCCACGGCGACGTTCGTCCCGATCCCGAGTTCGGCGAGGTTGTATGCGTCGTCGCCCGCCTCCGCCGCCGCGGCCTCGACCTCCTCCCGGAGGCCCTCGTCCTCGATACTGGTCACCGTCCCGTCTTCGACGGCAAACTCGACGGTGTGGCCGTCTTCGAGCTGGCCGTGGGGCATCATGGTCCCGTCGACGACGACCGTCCCGTCCGCGGTTTCGGGGCTGACGAACACCTCCCCCGCCGGCAGGTTCGAGAACTCGCCGGCCTCGTGGACGATGCCCGTGTCTTCGATCCACTCTCGGTCGCCCGGAACGAACGTGATGTCGGTGCCCTGCGGGGACGTCACGCGGATCTCCTCGGCGTCCTCGACCTGCGCGAGCACGTTCGCACACTCCTCGCGGATGCGCTCGTAGTCGGCGTCCAGTCCCATCAGGAAGACGCCGTCGGTGATGCCCGGCAGCGTCGCCATCCGCGCGCCGGCCTCGATCGCTTCGACTCGTGCGGTCGTGTGGCTGAGACTCTTCGTCGTCGGTGCGAGAACGACGTCGCTGTGTTTGATCGCCGCCGCGATTGGCTCCGGCGGTTCCTCGCCGTGCTGGTCGCCCGGCGGATACCTGAGTAGTACCGCGTCGTCGGTGATTTCGGAGGCAACGGCGTACAGCGCCTCCCCGATTGCCTGGCGGTTGTCGTCGGTGACGATTGCACACGATTCGGTCGGTTGGAGGTTCATACACTGTTCGACGGCCGTCCGTGCCGGCGCGTCGAGCGAACTGTTGGTCATGCACAGGTCAAGGGGTGGAACTCGGATAGTCGTTACCCATCCTCGCGACGGGCCACAGAAGTGACGACACCCTTTTCCCGCGGGCAACAAAAAGCGGTACTATGTCCGACCAACCTGCAGACGACGATTCCACAGCCGAGGAGAGCGAATCCGAAAACGCCGACGGTGAGGAGAAATCCTTCCGCGAGCGGGTCGAAGAGATCCGACAGCGCCGCGCCGAGGAAGGCGAGGGCGACGGCGAGGAGGGCGACCGCGCACCCCCCGAGGAGATGATGGGCGGAATGGGTGGCGGTGGCATGGGCGGCGGCAACCCCTTCGCGCAGATGATGGGCGGCATGATGGGCGGCGGCCCCGGCGGTATGGGCGGCATGGGCGGCGGTCCCGGCGGCCCCGGCGGTCGACCCGGACAGGACGAGGGTGACTCCGACAACGAGGAACTCGCCCGCGAGATGCGGAAACTGCGCGACGAGGTCCACGATATGCGGCGCTCGCTCGACCGGATCGCCGACGCGCTCGAAGACAACTAACACACCACTCCGTTTCTGCGTTCGAGTCACCTACCGGGAGCTACCGGACCGAGCGAGTACGAAAACTCCCGGGGATCGCTACGTCACTCCTCGTAGGCGAGGTTCATGACCCACTGCGAGAAGGCGTCGCTCTGCTCGTCGATCTCCTCGTCACCGATAAACGGCGAGAGCATGTCACCGGCCATCAGAAGCGAGAAATCGAGGTCGGCGGCCGTCGGCGACAGGTAGTAGGTGTTGTGTCCCTCGTGGACGGTCTCCTCGCGGTCGATCAGGTCCTTCTCGACGAGCGACTCGACGATCCGACTCCCCTTTCGCGAGGAGACATCCAGTTCCTTCCAGAAGTTGCTCTGGTGGATGCCGCCGGTCTCGCGGATCAGTGCGAGCCCCCGGCGTTCGTCCTCGGACAGCTCGTCCTCGGCAGTCTGCGTGCTCATGTTCCTACCAACATATGTGAGCCGGATAAATTTGACCTTCGATTGACTCCGGTCACGCGAACGGCACCTCGACCGGCTCGAACGCCGTCTCGCAGGGCGGCCCGTCGGCGTACCGGTACCGGGTCTCCGCCTCACCGACGTACAGCAGCGACGACGACCGCGTTCCGAACTGCTCACGGTGGATGCAGACGCCGTACTCGTGATCTCCGACCACCGTCGCGGCCCGGTCCAGCCACTCCTCGCCGGACTCGCCCGGCTCCGGCCGGAGCGCGGTGCGCACGGCGTCGGCGTTGCTGGCCTGCTGGGTCCCGTCGGCCTCCCGCCGTGCGGGAATGTCGTAGTTCCCGTCCGCGCCGACGTTGACGACGACGTGGACGCCGGGATCGAGCGTCGAGATCCGTCGGTTCCCGTCGTACTCGGCCAGCAGCGCGCTCGTGCTGTCCGCCACGACGAGATTGAACCCCTCGTAGGCGCGCTCGTCGAGTTCCCGCTCGACCAACCGCATCGCCTCGTCGGCGCTGGACTCCCCGAGCGCGTCCCGGACGAGCAGGCCGCGGGACCGGTCACCGTCGATCTGAGACGGCGTCCACCGGTTCGTGATCGCGACGAGCACTCCCGCGTCGTTGTAGCCGATCCACGTTCCCGCCGCCTCCTTGTCCTGGGGTGCGATCACCTGTCGACCCCAGTCCCGCGGGGCAGGCGGCTCGGACGGGCGGTCGAGAAACTCGTCGCGGTTGGCCGCGACGATCAACGGCGCTTCCTCGAAACACTGCCAGGCGAGCGTAATCGTACACACGGGACGTGGTAGGTGATCCTCGGTAAAAAGCGGGTGGACTCTCCCGGGCGAACAGTTACAACGGTGGCCGCCGCTGCTGTGTGTATGTTCACCGACTGGACTGTGATCGATCTCAGCATCGGGATCGAGGACGGGCCGGCCAGCGAACCGTATCCGGCGAACATCGAGCGAATGGATCATCGGGCCGGAGCGGAATCGCTCGCCGAAACGCTTCGGGAGCAGGACATCGACGTGACCGCCGACGACTTCCCCGACGGGACGGCCCTCGCCTGGGAAGAGATTGAAGCGATCACCCACACCGGCACACACATGGACGCACCGTACCACTACGGCCCGGAGAGCGAGGGCGAACCCGCGCGCCGCATCGACGACGTGCCGCTCGAGTGGTGTCTCGGCGAGGCAGTCGTCCTCGACGTGCGCCACCTCGATGCGGGCGAGGAGATCGGTGTCGACGACGTCGAGGACGCCGTGGACGCGCTCGATTACGACCTGACCGGCGACGAGATCGTCCTGCTCCAGACCGGTGCCGACGAACGCTGGGGGGAGGCGAGCTACCTGACGGAGTTCCCCGGGATGGGGAGGGATGCGACGAGATATCTCGTCGAGCAGGGGATTCGCGTGATCGGTACCGACGCCTACGGCTTCGATAAACCCTTCGCGGAGATGGGTCGACGGTTCGAGCGGACCGGCGACGCCGGGGAGTTGTGGCCGGCCCACCTCGCCGGTCGCGAGGGCGAGTACTGCCAGATCGAGAAGATGGCCAACCTCGACGCCCTGCCCCGGAAGACCGAGGTCCCGCTGATCGCACAGCCGATCAAGGTCGAGGACGGCAGCGCCGGGTGGGTGCGTCCGCTGGCGGTGTTTCCGGAGGTGGGCGCATGAAACTCGCCAGTTTCGCGGTCGACACTCCTGTCGGGCCACAGCGACGGGTCGGGGCGGTCGACGGCGACGACCTCGTGGACGTGACGACGGCGTACGCGGCCGCGCTCGCGGCCGACGGCGATGCCGACCCGGTGACTATCGCACAAGCGCACGCTCCGCCGGAGATGGTTGCCTTTCTCCGGCGCGGCGACCGGGCTCTGGAGGCCGCACAGACGGCAAAGACCTACGCCGCCGAGACGGACGACGAGACCGGACCCAACGGTGGCCGCCTCGTCTTCCCCGAGGAGGACGTGGATCTGCTCGCGCCGGTCCCGCGGCCGAACTCTCTGCGCGATTTCATGGTCTACGAGGAACACGTCAAAAACGCCATGGGCGAGGACCCGCCCGACGTGTGGTACGAGATGCCGGTCTACTACAAGTCAAACGCCGACAGCGTGGTCGGGCCGGGCGTCGAGGTCGAGTGGCCGGCGTACTCCGATCTGATGGACTACGAACTGGAGATTGCGGCGGTCATCGGCAAGGAGGGGAGAGATATTCCCGCGGAGGAGGCAGAGGAGTACGTCGCCGGCTACACCATCTTCAACGACTTCAGCGCCCGAGACATCCAGGGCGAGGAGATGGAGGCCCGTCTCGGGCCGGCGAAGGGGAAAGACTTCGCCAACGCCTTCGGCCCGTATCTGGTGACGGCGGACGCCTTCGATCCGGAAGCGGCGACGATGCGTGCGAAAGTCGACGGCGAGACGTGGTCCGAGGGGACCCCCGGCGAGATGTACCACTCCTTTGCCGACATCATCGAACACGTCTCCCAGAGCGAGACGCTCCATCCCGGCGACGTGCTCGGGAGCGGGACCGTGGGCGAAGGATGTGGTCTCGAACTCGGCAAGTTCCTCGAATCGGGGAACACTGTCACGCTTGAAGTCGACGGCATCGGGGCCCTCGAAAACACCGTCAGGTGACCGCCACGGCACTCCTTACCCCGTTCTCACAAACGATACTCGGGGGGTATTGCTTAAACCGATTGACTGCCCAGTTCGGGTATGGGTCAGGGAAGACTTGGGGACGTCTCTTCGGAGACCACCGACTCCGAAGCGGGGGCGACAGCGACGGATACGTACATTTCACCGCTCGCTGACTTCCTGCTGTTCTTTACGCTGACAGTCGTCGCTGCGGCCGCGATGGTCGTGTTGCTGTAGCGAACACTTTAGTTGGACTGCGAACAACGTCCTGCCGTGTCGGGGAACACGGGAGTCGTCGCCGCTGCTATCGATAACCAGCCCGCACTCTGGGTTCTCGCGGTCGTCCTGTACGGGATCGGTGATACCGTGACGACGTTGCTCGGTCTCCACAGCGAGGGGGTGACAGAAGGCGGGCCGGTCGCCCTGTTCGTCTTCGGACAGGGCGGAGTCCCTGGGTTCCTGCTGTTGAAGATCGGGTTCGTCGGCACCTGCTTTCTGGTCTGGTATCTCGTTCGGACGCCGGGACGCGTGGCGATTCCGCTCGCGCTCGCCGTCGTCGGGGCGGTCGTGACCTGCTGGAACCTGTTCGTGATTCTCTCCTGACCGTGACCCTCCCGTTCATGAGGGTGGCGGCCAACAGTATCGGTATGCCACGAGACACGGCGTTCACGATCGACTGTCCGGAGATTGCTCCCGGACAGACGTTGCTCGTCGGGCTCGCTTCGCCGGGCATGGCGAGTCTGACGGCGGCCACGCATATCGTCGAGGAACACGAGGCGACAGAGATCGGTCACGTCGCGCCGGCGGAACTCCCCGCTATCACCCCCTTCGAGGACGGCACTCCCCGCCATCACACCCGACTGTACGACATCGACGGCGAGAGTATCGTCGTCCTGTTGAGCGAGTTGTTCGTCCCGCCGTGGGCCGCCCGGCCGTTCGTCGAGGAGGTGCTCGACTGGGCGACGGACAGTCAGATCGCCGAGATTGCGATGCTCCACCCCGTCGCGTACGAGCACGCCCCCGACGATCACCAGGTCTTCTACGTCGCCACCGAGGAGTACGAAACCGAGCGCCTCGACGGCGACGTCCCGCCGATGTCCGGCGGCGTGCTCGACGGGGTTCCAAGCGAGTTCCTGAGCCACAGTCTCCGCGGCGAAGGGCCGCCGACCGGGATCTACGTGACTCCCGCTCATCCCCCTGGGCCCGATATCGACGGTGCGTTGCTGTTTCTCGATGCCGTCGAATCGACCTACGACCTCGATATCGACCGGTCGGAACTCGAGGACTTCTCGCGGGAGATCAAACAGCACTACGAGACGCTGGCCGAGCGGATGGCCACGCTCGACGAGGCCGAGCAGTCCCGCGACGACCGCGAGTTCTACGCGGATCGGATGTACATGTAACGACGGCGGGACGACAGCGTCACAACTATGAGCCACCTGGACGCAGTGGCTGGTAATGGATCGGTCTGTCGACGACGCCGTCGTCCGAGGGGAAAGCAGATGCTCCTGACTGTCGGTACGGCGATTGTGCTGCTCGCCGGACTGCTCGGCGGCGCACTCGGCGCGGCAGTCGGGGCGGCATCGGCGCTCGGACTCGCCGGCGTCGTCATCGTCGTCGGCGAACTCGCGACCCTGTTCGTCCTCGACGGGAACGCGGTCGGACTGCTCGCGACGCTCGGCGTCGACGGCGCACCGACGGCCGCCGGCCCGGTGTCGGCACTCGGCGTCGGCCCGCTGTTCGGCCCGCACGTCGCGTTCGCGGGCGGGGTCGGAGCGGCGGCCTACGCCGCCCGGAAGGGACCGATCGACACCGGATTCCGGTATCACCAGGCGAAACAGATCCGACGACCGCTGTTCGGACGGCCGCGGGCGGTTCTCGTCGGCGGGTGTTTCGGCGTCGCCGGCGTCGCCCTCGGAGCACTCGGGAGCTATCTCCCGGTCGATCCGGTCGCGTTCGCCGTCGTCGGGTCGGCACTGCTCGTCCGTCTCACCGTCGGCTACCCGCTGGTCGGCCGCTTCGACGGCAAGCGACTGCTCGACATGTCTCCGTTCGAGGAGGGGGCGTACTGGGGCGGTGACGGCTACGACACGGCCGACGGCATCGCCGGCCGACACGCCGTCGAGCCGTGGCAACCCCGGTACTACGAGTGGTGGATCGTCGCCATCATCGGGGTCGTCGGCGGAGCAGTCGGCGCCGTGCTCGCGCTGGCCACCGACAGCGTCTACCTCCCGTTTGGCCTCTCGCTCGTGAGTCTGTTCGCGCTCGTGTTCGGCCTTCGCGTCGGACGCTACCCGATCCCGGTTACGTTTCACGTCGTCCTCCCGGCCGCTATCGCCGCACTCGCGGTCGGTAACGGATTTCCGCTCGGGCTCGCTTCCGGGACGGCGATGGGCGTGGTCGGTGCGGGACTCGGTGAACTCGGCCAGCGCGTTTTCTACGCCCACGGCGACACGCACGTCGATCCCGCGTTCGTTTCGCTCCTCCTGAGTAGCCTGCTGATATCGGTGCTCGTCCTCGCGGGCGTGTTCGACGGCGGACCGGTGCCGTACCTCTGAGCGGCCGACTGTGTCCGCGCACCGTAATCGGTACGTTCTGTGAGCGTGTATGTACGCACATGAGCGAGAGCGAGGACGACAGCGGTCCGCTCGTCGCACTCAGCGGCGGCCTCGGTGCCACGGTGGGGTCGGCCCTCGCCGGCCTCACGTCCGTCTCACTCGGGGCGCTGGCACTCGCCGCCGGTGTCGGTGCGGCAGTCGGTTACGGAAGCTACCGCGTTCTCGACGGGGTTCGTGCCGAGTAATCAGGTGTTCTCCGCTCGCCACTCCGCGAAGGCCCCGAGCACGTCCGACTCCTCGAAGCGCTCGATACACGGCACGTCGTAGGGGTGGAGCTCGCGGAGTCGCGCTTTCAGCGCCGGATACCGGTCGTCGGTGGTCTTCACTAGCAGAATGAGTTCGTCGTCTTCGTGCACGTCGCCCTCCCAGCGGTAGACCGACGAGCACTCGACGGTGTTCACGCAGGCGGCGAGTTCCTCCTCGACGACGGTTCGTGCAATCTCCGCGCCCGCCCCCGGCGGTGCCGTGACGTAAACGGTGGGCATCTCAGGACTCGGATTCCTGCAGTGGGTTGTACTGCCCGTTGATGTCCCACTCGTGCAGACAGTGCGGCGTGCCCTTCTCGTCGTCGGCGACGAACGTCTGGCTGTCCTCGTCCCACCGTTCGACGCGACCGCAGCGCTCGCAGGTTCGTTCGGTCGGCGGATCGATAGTTACCATATCTGACGGAACGACGCGGAGCGTAATGAATCGTGCTATCGCGGGTCAGTACCACGTCCCGCCGGAGTCGATGTTGATGTCCTGGGCGGTGATCTGCCGCCCGGCGTCGCTCGCGAGATACGCGATCATCTCCGCGATGTTCTCGGCGTCGATGAACTCCGCCAGCGCGAGGTCGTCGAAGTACTCCTCCTCGCGGACGGTGTCGGGAGAGACGCCGCGCTCCTCTGCCTGTGCCTCGATCACGCGCTCGATCCGCGGCCCCTCGACGGGACCGGGACAGATCGTGTTCACCGTGATATCGTCGCCGCCGAGTTCGTGCGCCCAGGTCCGACTCATTCCGATCATCGCCATGTTCGCTGCCGCGTACGGCGTTCGGTTGGGGTAGGGTCGCTTGCCGCCGATCGAGGAGATGTTGACGACCGTTCCGCGCTCGCTCTCCCTGAGGGCGTCGACACCGTGTTTCAGACAGAGAAACGGCCCCGTCACCTTGACATCGGTCATCTGCGTGAACTCGTCGGTCGCGATCTCACCGACCGGCGCGGTCGGCCCCTCGATGCCCGCGTTGTTCACGAGAATATCCAGCCCGCCGAACGTCTCGACTGTCTCGGCAATCGACGCCTCGACGTTGGCTTCGTCGGTGACATCCGTCTCGACGGCCAGCGTCTGCTCCGGTGTATCGATCCGCTCGGCGGTCTCGTAGATCCCGTCCGAGCGGGCGGCCAGCGCCACGTTGACGCCGTAGTCCGCCAACGTGACCGCGATTTCCTCGCCGATACCCTGGCTCGCGCCCGTAACGAACGCAGTCGCGCCTTCGAGTTCGTCCATACAGGCCGATTCACGGCCGACCGCCTTCAGCGTGTGTGCTGGCGAACCGACAGGACGGCTGTCGGCTCACCGCTCGGTCCCGACCAGGCCGGTGTCAGTGATGCGGAACTGCGCCGTCTCGCCGGCCTCCCTGCTGTGGTGTTTCTCCAGCGTCGCCCGGCGGTTGCCGCCACGAAAGCGGTCCAGGCGGAGAATCAGCGCCGACCAGTGATCCAGCGTATGTCCGCCGAGTCCGCTGGTCGCGTCGCTGTCCGGATCGGTGTAGACCTGGTTGGTAAAGGCGACGGCGAGATCGTACTTCCGGGCGAGCGAGAGGAGATGCGTGATCTGTCGCCCGACCGCCCGGAGCGCGTCGCCCTCGTCCTGTTCGGTTCGTTCGAGCCGGTAGAACCCGGTCGCGCTGTCGAGCGCGACGAAATCGACCTGGTCGGCGAACTCGGCGGCGTCCTGGACGGCCTCGCGCTGCTCCTCGAAGTCGTACGCCTCCGTGATGATGATTCGGGAGGCGATGGTATCGAGGTCGGTGTCGTAGGGCTGGGCGAGTTGTTCGAGGCGTTCGACCGGCATTCCCTCGGTGTCGATATACAGGGCGGATCCGCCGGAAGCGGCCACCTCGACGGCCGCCGAGAGGACGAGATTGCTCTTGCCGGCGGCCGGCGCGCCGTAGATCTGCGTCGCGGCCCCCCGCTCGAAGCCGCCGCCGAGCAGCCTGTCGATCGGCTCGCAACCGGTCGGAATCGGGTCTGTCACTGCCTGCTCGTTGGGTCGCTCTCACATATAACCCTTAGTTTCCCCCGGTCGCCCTCACCTCTCCGGACGGTTGTGCGCCGGCCGCGTGACCGTCCCCAAACATTATCGAACCGTCCTCCGTAGTTGGAGTAATGAACTGGCGGTCACTGTCACCGTGGGGGCTCGTCATCGCACTTCTCGGATTCGTTCTCACGCGGATGACCGTGACGTTAGCGGCCCAGGAGTCAACCCGGCAGTTTCTGTTCGCGGGGATCGTTCCGCTGGTTCTCGGTCTCTCGCTGACGGCCTTCGGCGTCATCCTCACCGTCGGGGCCTACGACCAGACGCTGTTGCGCAGGACCGCGCTGTGGTCGATCGCCGGCACCGGCGGCATGGCGGTTCTGGTCGTGTTGACGGCGCTCGGCACCCAGTCGGATGTCTCGACGATGGCGGAGTTCCGCCAGCAGACGTATCTCTCGAATTTCCTCATCGGCGGCGCGGTCGGCGGAACGCTGACCGGCCTCTACGCCGCCCGCAACCGCAGACACCGCCGTGATCTGAAACGGCAGGCGAACCGGCTCATCCTCCTGAACCGACTGCTGCGGGACAAGGTGATCAACTCCGCGACCGCGATCAAGGGTCACGCCTCCGTCCTCGCCGACGGCGACCGAACCGAATCCATCGACGTGATCGACGGACAGACCGACGATATCATCGAGACGGTCGAGAACGTCAAGTACCTCTCCGAGACTGCCGACCGCTCCGACCGCTCGCTCGGCGCGGTCGACGTGATCGACTGCCTCGACAGCGAGATCGACGCCGTCCGTGATCTCGCGCCGGAGGCGGAGATCACCGTCGAGACGCCCGCAGAGGACGTCCTGGTCCGCGCGAACGCCCAACTCGCGGAGGTCTTCCGCCAGTTGCTCCTGAACGCGGTCGAGTACGCCGACGAGAACGCCCCCCGGGTCGATGCGAGCGTCGACCTCGCGCCGAATCACGTCACCGTCCACATCTCGGACACCGGTCCCGGGCTGCCGGCGGATCAGCGGGCGCTGCTCGAACGCGGCGAAATTGCGGAGTTCGACGACCCGACGACGGGATTCGGGCTGAACATCGTTCGTCTCCTCGTCGAGAGCTTCGACGGGCAGATCACGACCACAGTCGACAGCTCCGGGACGACCGTCTCGCTTCGACTCCCCCGGGAAGGGGCGACACTCGGGACCAGTTCTCCCGGGGCGACCGCGACCACCGCCGGGGTCGCCCCCTCGCGCGTCGCCCTCGCGGTCGGTGCCTCGCTGGTCGCCGGCGCCGTCATGGCTCTCGCGATGCTCGTCGTGGGCGGTGACGTTCCGGTCATCGGCGCACTCTACGGCGTCGACAACCTCATCGTCGCAACCATCTCCCACGAGTTCCACAGCGTCGTCTTCGGGCTCGTCTACGCCGGTCTGCTGTCGGCGCTGCCCGCCGAATCGAGCCGTCGGCTCCGGCACCAGATGGGAATCGCGGTCGGGTTCTCGCTCGCGCTGTGGCTCGTCGCCGCGGGAGTGGTAATGCCGCTCTGGCTCCGTGCGCTCGGACTCGACGCGACCGTGCCGATGCTCTCGGCTCCCTCGCTACTCGGTCACCTCCTCTGGGGGCTCAGCCTCAGTGCGCTCTACTTCTACGGGGACCGCTGGCTCGCGGACTCGGATCCCTCCGCGTCGGCCTCGCTTTTCGAGCGCCTCTCACGGGTTCCGGAGAACTGATCCGGGGGCTCAGGCGACGACCCGCCGACAGCCCACTTCCCCCTCGACGGAACCGGTCTGCCACGTCGCTTCGAGTCGGGTCCTGTTCTGGTGGTAGCTTCCGAACGACTGCTCGGCCATCCAGCGGTAATCGTCGAACGGTGCTCTCCGGGAGAAGGTGACCGGCGTCCAGTGGTTGTAGTTCATGACGCTTTCGTAATCGCCGTCGCTGTACGCTCTGGAGTCGATTCCCTCGAACGCGGACCGACTCAGGCCGAGAGAGTGGCCGAGTTCGTGCGCGAGTGCGCTCGCCTCGTGAGTCGGCGTTACGCGCTGGCTGAGCGTGCCGTCGATGACCATCCAGCTCTGGTCGCCCGTCGACGTGTACGTGAGTCCCGACACCTCGGTCCCCCGGAAGGTGAGCGAGCCGTCGGTCACGAGCAGGTAGTGAAAGCCAAGCCCCCTGAGAGTCCGATCCTCCGCGATCCGGTCGCCCATCTGGCTCGCCCGGCTGACATCTGGCCGATCCGAATCGCATCGGAAGAAGTGGACGTTGATCGGACCGACATCGTCCGGCTCCGAGCGGAACGTTTCGGCGACATCGCGGAGTTGGGCCTCGCTCGCCGGCTCCTGACCGCTGACGCTGTCGAGTTCGACGTACACGTCGGGTTCGCCTGGCGTGACCGACAGTCCGAGATCACGCATCGGTCCCCAGACCAGGTGGTCGAGGTAGCCGTCGCCGCTGGTGTCGGCCCGCTGCGGATCTGTCCCGAACTCGGCTTCGATCCCGTTCAACAGCCGGTCCTCGTCGTCGTTTCCGAGCGCTCCCAGTTGGCCCTCAGTGACGGTCCCGTTCGCGACCGCGTCGTCGAGCAATCCGAGCTGTCGGGCCTGCGCCCAGCGTTCGTACCCGTTTCCGCGATAGGGCCGCAGTGCTGCGACCCGTTCGAGGTAGGCCAGTTCGGTGTCGCCGTACCCGCCGACGGCCAGCGGCCCGGCCAACTCACCGAGCCGCGGATTCGCCGTCGCCGGATCGACCCCGATCTGACGTGCCATCGGGTCGAGCAGACCGTCGCCGGAGCTATCGACCAGCGCGTCGCTGTCCTCGGTCGTCACGGTCCCGTCTGTTGTCGGCTGTTCGAGTAACGAGAGCGTGCGAGCCTGTGCGTACCGAGGCGGCACCGCGGTGACGGTCGCGGCTCGTCTGAGATACGTCAGCTCGGTCTCGGTGTACCCGGCATCTGCGAGTCGCGTCGCCAGGCGCCCCACCGTGGCGTTGTCCGTCCGGTTCGTGAGCCCGATTTCGGCCGCGAATCCCGCGAGCAGTCCGGTGCCGGTCACCTCCAGCCCTGCGACCACCGCCGGATCGACCGATCCGTCGCCAGCGGCCCCGTCGCGCAGCCCCACGGCGGCGGCCTGCGCCCACAAAGACCGGTTTTTCGAGGCGTTGCTGATTCGGGAGAGATACGACAGTTCCGTCTCGGAGTAGCCGTTCGTCGCGAGCGATTCCGCGAGCCCTGAGACGACGGGATGCGAGCCGTTGGGAGCGAGTCCGAGTTCCCTCGCCGTTCCGTCGAGCAGCCCGTCGCCGGAGCGATCAGCCAGCGCCCGCCGGTCACCGGCGGTGACTGAGCCGTTCGCGACGGACCGGCTCACGAGGCCGAAGCCGCGAATCTGTGCGCGCTGAAACTCCGAATCGATGCGGGCCGAGAGTCGGTCGAGGTAGGCGAGTGACTCGTTCTCGTACCCGCCGGCGGACAGTTCCCGAGCGGCGGCCGAAACCGTCGGATACCGTTCCGTCCGGTCGAGGCCGAGCAGTCGGGCCTCCCCGTCGAGCAGGCCGTCGCCGGAGGTGTCTCGCAACCCGTCTCGAAGTATCGTCTGCCGGGCGGCAGGCGGCGCGGCCAGCACCGCATCGAGCCGAGTGAGTCGTCCCTCCCCGAGGCCGCCGGTCGCGAGAGAGCGCGCGACTGCATCCCGCTGTGTCGTCCCGACGCTCTCGACGGCTTCGAGTCGATCGACCCAGGCGCGGGCTACTGGTGTCAGTTCGCCGGAGTCGTCGGTCATCGCGGCGAGAAACGCCGATGCGTTCTCCTCGGACAACGAGGCGGTCGTCCGGTCGACGACACCCGGATAGGTCTGGCCCTCGGCCCCTCCCGAACCGGAGTTAGCGCCGCCGGGGAGGCCACAGCCAGCCAGCGCGACGACCGAGACGGCGAGTACGACCAGCAGAGTTCGCCTACGGGACTCCGACCGCTCCATTGCCCCGGGGTTCGGTGAGCAGGAAAAAAGAACTGTCGGCCTCGCTCAGGCGTGGCTTTCGATGAGCGCCGCCACGTCGTCCCAGAAGCCGTCTTCGTACTTCGTCGCGGTATCGATTGTCGGTCGTGCGTTCGTCTCGTTGACCACGGCCCTGTCGTCGGTGACGAGCAGATCGACCCCCAGCCACGGGATGTCGAGCGCCTCGGCCGCCCGTTCGGCCAGCGCCCGCAGTGCCGGATCGAGGCTCACGCCGGTCGCCTCGGCTCCGCGGTGGACGTTGTGTTTCCACTGACCCGATTCGAGGGCCTCTTCCGGGAGTCGGCGCTCGACCGCACCCACCACCTCGCCGTCGATCAGCATGACGCGGTAGTCGCGGGCGCCGGGGAGATACTCCTGGACCAGAAAGGACTGATCGCCGGTCGCCCGGTAGTCGTGCACCAGGTCGAGATAGTCACAGATGCCCAGGAAGGAATCGAGGTCGTGGGCTTTCGCGACGCCGACGCCCCGGGTCGTGGAGTTCGGCTTGATCACGACCGGCGGATCGAACTGCTCGAAGGCATCCCGCAGGGCCGACTCGTCGGTCGGATCCGAGACGACGACCGACTCGGGGACCGGAACTCCGGCGGTCGAGAGGTGAGCGAGCGTTTCGCCCTTGAACCGCGAGCGGAGAATCTCCTCGCGGCCGTTCACCCAGGGGATGTCGAGTAGACCGTTCGCGACGCCGCCCTCGGCCAGTCGGGGCGGGAAGACGAACCCGACATCGAAGCTCCCGGTCCGCTCGGCGGGTCGGTACGCCCGGTCACCGGCGGCGAGCCGGACGGACCGCTCCGCTGTCTCGACGTGCTGGGGGTCGATACCGCGCTCGCGGAGCGGCGATTGCATCCGCTCGTACGTTTCGGCGTTGGTCGCCACGGCGAGCTGGAGCATACCTCTTGATTGGACGGAAGTACAATAGGACTGCTGGTCGCTGTCCTCGCGGTTCGTACCGAAAGCGCACTATTAAAACCGAAGAACCGCTATCACGACCGTGCTCGGCGGTACGGACGACGACGCTACGGTCGAGTTTGAGCGGGCGATCAGCGCCGTTCTGGGCGTGACGCTGATGGTCGCCATCGTGGTCCTTCTCGCCTCCGTCGTCGCCGGGTTCGTCCTCACCTACGACGATCAACTCCGCGAACCGGAGTTCGACAACGCGACCGACGGCAGTATCAACCCCTGGTCGAACACCGACGCGTTGCTCGCTCCGAGAGATCCGACCGCCGGCGCCGAGAACGTTCGGTACCGCGTCCGGATCGAGATCAAGGACGCGAACATGGAGGGGGACTCGCTCAACGAACTCGACGTGTCGGTGACGACCTCAGACGACATGTTCAGCGGCACGAGCGCGAGTGACATCGAGTCCTTCGAGGTCGAGAAGACCGACGGGACGACACTCGACATCGAGAGCGACGTGGACGGCTGGGTCGTCAGCGACGGCGGCAGCAGCCTCCAGATCCAACTCTCCGGCAGCGAGTACACGAACCCCTCGACGGGAGACGTCATCACGGTCGTCTTCGACGGCGTCGCGAACCCGAACGATCCGGACACCTACGACGTCACCGTCGTCCTCAACGAGGGCGAAGACGAACAGAGCGGGGAACTGGAGATTCTCGCCCGGACCGAGTCGATCCGTGCCCGTCCCGCGGAACGCGCCGGACTGGTCGCGGCTCACTGACTGACATCCGCCGCGACTGTCGCGTTGGGAAAGGAGAGTACGATCTCTCCGTCCTCGAAAGAAATATCACCGCCGAAGCCGGTCGCCAGCCACCGGGCCGTCCACAGATCGACGCCCGATGTGTGTTCTAACGGTGTCTCCGTCCCGGTCTCGATCACTTCCCGGTCGATCTGTGGCACGCCGGGGCCGTTGTCACGGATCGAGATCCGGAGCGGATACGTCCGCTCGGCGTCGTAGTCGGCGCGCAGTTCGACGGCTGGCTGTTCGGAGTCGTTGTTGTCGAGCGTCCGCTCGATCAGCGACCGAAAGACGAGGTCGAGTTGGTCCGGGGCAACTGGGACGCCGACAGCGACGTCGGCCCTGTACTCGAACTCGGCGTCGTACTCCGCCCGGAGATCACCGAACAGCCCGGTTATCAGCGGTTCGATCCGCGTCGTCTCGCCCGGGTCGGTGTTCGTTCCGAGCAACTGCGTCGATTTGCGCGCTCTGTCGGAGAGTTCTGCCAACTCCTCGGCGGTGTCGGTGATCCGTGCCACTCCATCGAGCGCCGCGGGATCGTCGACACGGTCCTCGATCACGTCGGCGTAGCCCATGATGACGGAGAGATCGTTCCGCAGGTTGTGTCGCAGCAGTCTGTCGAGCACGTCCAGCCGCTGTCGTCTCGTCCGGCGGTCGGTCACGTCCTGGAAGACGGCGGCGTGGCCGAGCGGGTGGCCGTGTCGGTCGCTGAGGTCGGACACCGTCGGCTCGAACAGCACGCGACCGGTCTCCGATTCGATCTCGACGATTCGTCTCTCTCGGAGGTCGGCCAGCCCAGCACCGAGCGACCGCTTGAGCGTCTCCCCGACGACGCGGTCCGACCAGTCGAACTCCCGGCGGGCCGCGGGGTTCAGTTCGACGATCACTCCGTCGGGATCGGTGACGACGACGGGATCGTCGAGTTCCTCCATGATCGTCGCCGGGCCGACGTTTCCGGCCGCCGGCACCCGACTGAACAGCCCCGGCGGGCCGACCAGTGCGACCGCCGCAACCGTTTTGAACCCGTAGCCGGCGGCGAGGAGGACACCGAACCCGACGAACGAGGTGGGTTCGAGTTGCAGGGCAAAGAGAATCGCGAGCCACGGGATCGCTCCGAACGCACAGAGAGCGATCCCGGTCGTCGAATCCAGGTGGCCGTACCGCTGGAACATCCAGAGGACGAGTCCGGCACCGACGAGGACGAGCCCGCCGGCGTACAGCAGTGCGCCCCACTGGACGAGTTGCAGCACCGTGACGATAACCGCAAGCAGGCCGGTCAGTTCCGCCCGGGCTCCGAGACTGAGTTCGGGAATCGCCGCTCCGACGTACAGCGTCAGCGTTGCCGACAGTCCCGCGAGCACCGGCACCGACAACAGCCCCGCGATCCACGTCGAAACCAGTGACTCCTGACCGACGTAATCGAGGGCGAACAGCACCCACGGGACCGGAAGGAGCAACGCGATGCTGATCGTCGTCCCGAGGATCAGAAAAAACCGTTGTGCGGCGAATCCAAACGCGAGATAGATGCCGCCCAGCCCGGCGAGTCCCGCGACGACGGCGAACAGGTTCGCCGCGGGGGCGTCGACCGACCGCCAGCCGGCGACTGCCGCCGCGAGCAAGAGCACGCCGACACAGAGAAAAATCACTGCGAAGCCGCCGAAGATCACGTTCGAATCTCGGAAGCACCCGTAGTAAATATTGCGTCCGTGACGGTCCCCGCGACTCACTCTCGTGACTGCCGGGTACGCCCGCGACTCACTCCCGCGACCGCTCGGGAAGATACACAACGCATTTGCCTTTTCCTCACCCGTATATGACAATGACAGCGCAGGCGCTCCCCCGGATCTCGAGCGGTATCCCGGGCCTCGATACGATCCTTCGCGGCGGGATCGTCGAGGGGCGGATGTACCTCATCTCGGGAGAACCGGGGACGGGAAAGACACTGCTTGGGATGTCGTTTCTCGAAGCGGGGCTGGAGGAGGGCGAGACCGCCCTGTTCATCCACGGCGAGGAGTCCCGCCAGGACATCCTGGACAACGGCCGACAGGTCGGAATCGATCTGTCGGACGCGGCCTATCTCGATCTCGGTCCGGATTCGGAGTTCTTTCGCGGCGAGCAGTCCTACGAACTGGTCGACCCCCGCGACATCGAGAGTGAGCGTACGATCGAGCGGATCAGAACCGCCATCGAGGAACGTGATCCGGACCGAATCCTGTTCGATCCGATCACGCAGTTACAGGCCATCGAACCCGACGAGTACCAGTACCGCAAGCGACTCGTCTCGTTCATGCGGTTTCTCCAGGGTCAGGGCGTGACCGTCCTCTCGACACAGACGCCGGGGACGAGCACGGACGCGACAGTTCGCTCGCTCAGCGACGGTGTCATCCGGTTGGAACGGGAGGCGACCGGTCGACGGATCGCCGTCGAGAAACACCGCGGTGTCGGCCAGCGAGACGGTACACACGGCCTCGAAATCCGCGAGGCGGGGCTGGAGGTCTATCCGGCGCTGGACCCTGCCGGCACGCAGTCGGTCGATCCAGAACAGCTCTCGACCGGTCTCGAGGAGTTCGACGCGCTGCTCGGCGGCGGTATCGAGCGCGGCACCGTCACCGTCCTCGCCGGGCCGACCGGCGTCGGCAAGACGACGCTGGCGACGAAACTCCTCGAAGCGGCCGCGGCCGACGGCCGGCCGGCCAGCATGTACCAGTTCGAGGAGGCGGTCGAAACCCTCCGGCACCGCTCGGCCGCGCTTGGAATCGATCTCCCGACCGACGACGAGCTACGACTCGCCGAAATCGAACCGCTCGCCCTCTCGCCCGAGGAGTTCGCACGTCGGGTCAAGCAGGACGTCGACGACCGCGGGACGGAGTTGATCGTCATCGACGGCACCGAGGGGTATCAGCTCTCCCTGCACGGCGAGGGGAGAGATGTCGTCCGCTCGCTGCACTCGCTGTGCCGGTATCTCACCGGGCGAACCGTCTCGGTCGTCCTGATCGATCAGAGCGCACACTCGAGCGCCGCAACCGGACCGACGAGCGAGAACTTCAGCTATCTCGCGGACAACCTGGTCGTTCTGAACTACATCGAACGGGAGGGGCGAAAGGAGCGGGTCGCGGGCGTCATGAAGAAGCGACTTGGCGACCACGAGGAGACCGTTCGACCGTACACGCTCGACTCCGACGGCATCGTCATGCGGGGACCGGAGACCGACGTCGAGGGGTTCCTGACCGGGACGCCGACCTACAGGCGGAGCGGCGAGGAATGAGTCGGACACAGGTACTGATCGACAGCGAGGGTGAGCGGGCGGCTGTCGTGTCCCTTCTCGAAGACCGCTACGAGGTCGTCACCGGCGACGGGGTCCGACAGGCCGACCTGTACCTGGTCGACGATCACTCCCTCCCCACCTACCGGGAGCAACTCCGCGAACGCAAACGTGCGGACGGGCAGGTCTTCTGTCCGGTCGTGCTCGTTCGCCGCCGGCGCACGCAGATCGACAGGCAAGCCTTCCACGATCCGACTGCCGGAACGGGCGTGATCGACGAGGTGTTGACCGCCCCGCTGGACCGGGAGACGGTGATCTGGCGGCTGGACAATCTCCTCACGCGGCGGGATACGACCCGAAACCTCGTGGACAGAAACGCCCAACTCGAACGCCGAGAACAGGAACTCGAACGGTACAAGACCTTCGTCGAACAGTCGAGCGACGTGGTCTCGGTGCTGGACGAGGCGGGACACATCGAGTATCAGAGCCCCGCTGTCGGGCGGGCGCTCGGATACGAGCAGTCGGAACTGATCGGCCAGAACGCCTTCGATTTCGTCCACCCCGACGACCGCGAAGCCCTCTGGGAGACGTACGAACAACTGCTCGAGGATCCGGATCGGACGGTGGCGGACGAGGCGCGGTTCCGGACCGCCGACGGCGACTGGCGATGGCTCTCGATCAGGGCCACGAACCAGCTCGACGGCGAGGTCATCGACGGCATCATCGTCAACAGCCGCGACGTGACCGAGCGCAAGCGCGAGGAGCAGAAACGCCAGCGGACCGTCCGACGGATGACCGACGCCATCTTGGGGCTCGATTCGGACTGGCAGTTCATCGAGATCAACGAACAGGCGGAGTCGATCCTGGACATCGACGCCGAGACGGTCCTCGGGGAGAGGATCTGGGACGTTTTCCCCGAGGCGACCGGGACGACATTCTACGACGTGTATCACACCGTCATGGACGAGCGAGAGCCGCGTTCGTTCGAGGAACGGCTTCGGGAGATGGACATGTGGTTCGAGGTGAACGTCTACCCCGAGCCACACGGCGGCATCTCGATCTACTTCCGGGATATCACCGACCGCAAGGCCCGCGAAAACCGGATCGAACGGCTGAACCGCGAGTTCGAGACCGTCTTCGAGAACGTTCGTGACGGCCTGTTCCTGCTGGCTGTCGAACCGGACGGTGCGATCATGCTCCGGCGCTCGAACGACGCCGCCGGTCCCGTACTAGCGGGCGAGCGGCCGGTCGCTCCCGGTGAACCGCTCGACGGCCGCGCCGACCCGGAGCTACTGGATAGCTGTCGCACCTGTTTACAGCGCAGAGGGAGCGGCGTGCTCGAACTGGAGACGACGGTCGAGGGGGAGGACTCGACGTTCGACGTGCGACTCTCGCCGGTCGTCGTCGACGGGACCGTCGAGATGATCGTCGGCTCCGCCCGGGACATCACGGAGCGAAAACGCTACGAGCGGCGGATCGAAGCCCAGCGCGACGATCTGAAACTGCTCAACCAGATGGTCCGCCACGACATCCGCAACGATCTGCAGGTGATCAAGACCCACGGTGAGCTACTCGCCCAGGAGATCGACCCCGAACTCGGCTCCTCGGCGGACAGTATCGTCTCGGCGGCGGAGAACGCGATCGTGCTCACCGAGGAGGCTCGGAACCTCTCGGAGGTGATGCTCCGCTCGGGTGAGACCCAGCAGCCGACGCCGCTGGCGACGACGCTCAGGACCCAGATCGAACAGGTCCGCTCCGCACACGAGGCTGCGACAATCGAAATCGACGGGACGCTCCCGGAGGTGGACGTACAGGCCGACGAGATGCTCGACTCTGTCTTCGACAACCTCCTGAAAAACAGCGTCGTCCACAACGACAGCCCCGACCCCCGAACGGTCGTCTCGGCGGGTGTCGACGGCGAGTACGCGACGGTGCGGATCGCGGACAACGGCCCGGGTATCCCCGACGAACGGAAGGCACGGATCTTCGAGAAGGGGAGCAAAGGCGGCCACAGCGACGGATCGGGAATCGGGCTCTATCTCGTCGACACGCTCGTCGACCAGTACGGCGGCACCGTCGACATCGAGGACCGGGGCCCGTCGGCGGAGTCGGACGGCGGTGCGGTCTTCGTCGTTCGGTTGCCGCTGGCCTCGTGAGTACAGGCCGTCCCGTGCTTACTCCGATACGTCGGCGGTGACGAGGTAGTAGCCGAGCACGCCGGCGTCGATCAGTCGGTCGATCTCCGCTGATGCGCGGAAACTGTCCAGTTGCGTCTCGGAGACGACGCCTACCACGCTGAGCAGGCGGCCGACGGGGTGGGCGATCCGCGCGAAACTGCGGCGACGCTCCGTACAGGGCTTGATCCCGTCAGTGAGGTCGTCAATCCGGATTCCCTCGAACCCGGCCGCCGAAAGCGTCCGCTCGAACTCGTCGATAGCGCCGATCCGGAGTCCGAGCGCGTCGTTGATCGTCTCGACTCGCTCGCGCTCCGCCGCCGAGAGGCCCTCGCCCGCGCCGG
The DNA here is from genome assembly GCF_009831575.1 of Halovenus carboxidivorans. Classification (GTDB taxonomy): domain Archaea; phylum Halobacteriota; class Halobacteria; order Halobacteriales; family Haloarculaceae; genus Halovenus; species Halovenus carboxidivorans. The sequence goes on from NZ_WUUT01000004.1 coordinate 119,059, forward strand.
TCAAAAACAGATCGGTAAACGCGACACGGCCGTCGGACCGAAGCACCCGGTTCGCGGCGGCGAGCGCCCGTGCGCGGTCCGAAGAGTGCGAGAGCGCCTCCAGTCCCCAGACGACATCCACGGAGTCGTCCTCGATGGTGTCGAGGTCGTGGAAGTCGTCGTAGTTGAACCTCGTTCGCTCCGTGACCCCGTGTTCGGCGGCGTTCTCCCGGGCGAGTCCGAGTTGCGTCTCGCTGATGTTGACGCCGGTCACCTCCGCGCCGTACGCCCGGGCGTTCCAGACGGAGTCCTCGCCCGCGCCACAGCCGATGTTGAGGATGTGCTCGGAGCCGTCGATTCCGGCCGCCTCGGAGAGCACTCGCATCGTGTTCATCGCCGCCTCCGCCGGTTCGTCGTGCTCGTCGTCGTAGTACGAGAGGTGTAGACTCCGGTGGCCGCGGTACTCCCACTCCGTCCGGTAGGTCTTCAGGAGTTCGTCGTAGATGGCCGCGACCTCGTCGGTGTCGAGGTCCGAGTTACTCATTATCAGTCGATAGGGGAGACACAGCCCTAAGGGTTGGTGTCTCCCCGGGACTCCTGATCGCCCGTCTCGTGGTGTCCGCTCCCCGTCGAGGGATATCCCGGAACGTACAAGTTCGCGTATCACTGACCGACAACAGAATGAGTCCCTCCCGGCGTGACGTACTCGCGCTCTCGGCGAGCGGCGTTGCCGTCTCTCTGTCCGGATGTCTCGACGCCGTCGCGGATTACCTCGGTGCCGATGCGGAAGGGGAGTTCGTCGTTGCGCTCGCGAACATCCGCCGGCCGTCCGGGGTCGACGACGGACCCGGGACCCCCGAGGACATCGTGGTCCGGATCGATCTCGAAAACCGCCGTCCGGAGCGTCTCGCCGGACGGATCGAGATGGAGTTGCGGTACGCCCCCGACGGCGAGAGCGCACAGACCTGGACGAAGACCGACTCTATCGAAGCCCGCGGCGGCACGTCACCCCGAGCACAGTACGTCTTCGAGTCGGCCTACCAGCCCGGCAGCGCCGTCCCCGGCGATTACGAGTTCGACGCCGAGATTGTCGACGTGCGGCCGGTCGACGCTCGGTGACGGCCCCGTTTTTATATACTCGCCCCGCGAGCGTTTGGTATGACAACGCACGGAATCGGAACGTCGCTGCTGGTCCTCGCAGTGAGCCTCCTCATCGGCGGGCTCGCAATCCACGTCGGCGCGAAACTGGCGTTCGCAGCGAAAGACTACGCAGACGCCGTTCTCACGGCGTTGCTCGGTGCCGTCGCGTGGACGGTCGTCGACATCGCCTTCGCAGCGGTCGGGATCGGCGGGCTGTTCGCGTCGATTGCCGGCCTGCTGGTGTGGATCTCGGTCGTCAGATGGCAGTACAGCGTCGGCTGGATTCGCGCGGCAATCGTCGGGGTCGGTGCCTGGCTGTCCGCGCTCGTCGTCCTCGGGATCCTCGGCATCGTCGGTGTCGGCGGACTGGACGCCTTCGGCGTCCCGGGGGCCTGACCACACAGTTTTTGTCACGCCAGCCATAGGCCGGCGTATGATTGCCGGCTCGGAGATGGCGGTCGTCGACGCGAACGCGGCCGCACTGGGTGTACCACGCAAACAGCTCATGGAGTCGAGCGGCAACGCGACCGCTCGCGTCGCCCGCACCCTCGTCGACGAGGGCGACTCGATCACTATCGTCGCCGGCCGTGGCAACAACGGCGGTGACGCCTTCGTCGCCGCCCGGTTTCTGGAGGGGTTCGACGTCGACGTCCTGCTGCTCGGTCGTGCGGAGACCATCGGGACCGAAATCGCACGGGAGAACTGGGCGGCGCTCGAACCCGCTGACTGTCGCCGCGAGGAGATCAGAGACTCCTCGGGGGTCGACCTCGGAGACCCGGATCTGATCGTCGACGCGATGCTCGGGACCGGCGTCACCGGATCGCTCCGGGAACCGGAGGCGACCGCTGCCGCGGCGATCAACGACAGCGACGCGACCGTGCTGTCCGTCGACGTGCCGTCGGGGTTCAACGCGGAATCCGGGACGTACCCCGACGACGCCGTTCAGGCCGATCACGTCGTCACGTTCCACGAGACCAAACCCGGCCTGCCGGATCTCGACGTGCCGGTGACTGTCGCGGATATCGGGATTCCCGAGGCGGCGAGCGAGTTCGTCGAACGAGGCGACTTGCTCCGACTCTCTCGGGATCCCGACAGCCACAAGGGCGACCACGGCGAGGTGCTGGTGATCGGCGGCGGCCCCTACGTCGGTGCGCCGGCGCTCGCCGGGCAGGCCGCGTTGCGTGCCGGAGCCGACCTAGTCCGGGTCGCCTGCCCGACGGCGGTCGCCCACGAGGTCCAGGGGTACAGCGAGGATCTGATCGTCCGCCCGGTCGAAGGCCGGGAGTTCGAGCCGGGTCACGTGGGACAGGTCATGGAGTTCGCCGCCGAACACGACACGCTCGTCATCGGTCCCGGCCTCGGTGACTCCGAGTCGACGCTCGAAGCCGCCGAGGCGATTCTCACCGCCTTCACCGGCACCGCCGTCGTCGATGCCGACGCGCTGGAACTGGTCCCCGACATCGAGACCGAAGCGACGCTGATCTGTACGCCACACCAGGGCGAACTGGCGAAGATGGGCGGCCCGAGCGCCGAAGACTGGCGCGAGCGTCGCGACGCCGTCGAGGAGTTCGCCGCCGAACTCGGTCACACGCTGCTCGTGAAGGGCAACCGGGATATCGTCTCCGACGGCGACCGAACGCGGGTCAACCGCACGGGCAACCCCGGCATGACCGTCGGCGGGACCGGCGACATCCTCGCCGGCACGACCGGCGCGCTCGCTGCCAGACAGGAGCCGATTCACGCCGCGGGCCTGGCCGCGTACGTCGCCGGACGGGCTGGCGATATCGTCGCCGAACAGCACGGCGACGGGCTGATTGCGAGCGATCTGCTGGAGGCGACTCCAGCGGCGATGCAGTACGACGAGTGAAAAGGCCGTCAGCGGCCGCGTTCGAACCCGCCGGCGCTCACACTTCCGTCTGGGGGCCCGCCCGCTGTGTGTCGGTCCGGAACTTGGCGGTTTCCGACGCCAGTTCCGAGGCGTAGGCCGAGACGTCTTCTGCCGCCGACGCCGCCTCTCCGATAGCGGCGGTCTGCTGTTCGGTCGCCGCCGACATCGCCTGGGTCTCCTCGGCCGTCTCATCGCTGTACGTGGAGACTTCGTCCGCCATCGCGACCATCTGCTCGATCGATTTGGACTGGTCGTCGGTGGCGTCGCTGATCTCCGCGACGCCCTGTTCGACCTCCTCGATCGCCGTGCTGATCTCACCGAAGACCGTGATGGCCTCCTGTATCGTCTCCGCTCCCCGTTCGACTCGGCTCTTGACCTCCTCGGCCTCCTCGGTCGCCGCGCTAGTGCGCTCCTGGACCGTCGTCACGCGCTGTTCGATGTCGTCGGTCGCCTCGGACACGTCCTCGGCCAGCCCTTTGATCTCGTCGGCGACGACCGCGAACCCGCTTCCCGCCTCGCCAGCGCGTGCGGCCTCGATAGAGGCGTTCAGCGCGAGCATGTTCGTCTGCTCTGCGATGTCGTCGATGAGGTCGACGATCTCGATGATCTCGGACATCTCCGAGTCGAGTGACTCGACCTGCGTCGTCAGTTCCTCGGTCTGCTTCTCGATCATCTCGATCTCTTCGGTCGCCTCCGTCGCCGCCCGCTCGCCCTCCGCGCCCTGTTCGGCCGCGCGGTTCGCCGTCTCCGCGGTCTCCTCGGCGCTCGCGGCGACCTCCTCGACGCTCGCGGACACCTCGGTCATCTCCGTCGCCAGTTCGTCGAGCGTCTCGCTCTGTGACTCCGCGCTCGCGGCCACCTGCTGGGCCGACTCCGCGAGTTCGCCGCTGGCGCGCTCGACTTCGTCCGTGTTGGCCTTGGTGTCCTCGCTCAGTGTGTCGACCTCCTCGGCGACAGACTGGACCCGCGTGATCGTCGCCTCCCACTCGTCGAGCATCCGGTTGAACTCGCGTGCAATCTCGCTCATGGCCTCGCTGTCCACGTCCTCGTCGAGCCGCTGGGTCAGGTCGCCGTCGGCACACTGGCGGATGGTCTCGCCGTACTTCTCGGAGAGGGTCTCGTTCAGTTCCGCCATCTGCTGTTGCTGGCGTTCCAGTTCCTCCTGCCGGCGCTCGGCTTCCTCTCTCGCGCGTTCGGCCTCGGCACGTTGCTCCTCTGCCGCTTCGCGCTGTTCCTCGATGTCTGCTTTCGCCGCCTCGACCTCCGCCATTCGGGCCTCGACCTCGTCACGGGCCTGGCTGAGCGACTGCCAACTCGTCAGGATTGCGCCGACCAACATCAGCACGAACATGGCGTGAATCAGCCCCCAGATCTCGGGGTTCGCCATCGCGGCCGGGTGGTTGTAGACCTGGATCCGGCCGATCAGGCCGAACACGCTGTGCTGGAAGGCGACGTAGCCGACGGCGACCACGAAGGGGAGCCAGTCCTCGTAGACCGCGACGACGCCGACGCCGACGAAATACAGGAAGTGCGCTTCGATGAACCCCCCGGAGAAATGCGCCAGAAGCGCCGCCGTCGTCATGAACGCGAACGAACCGAGCGCCGACCGTACCCGCCGCGGCAAGACGGGCACGGCTGCCACGCCAACGATTGCGAGCAACAGCCCGATGCCGACGACACTCTCGACGAGTGGGATCGTCGGGAGCGTCGCCCCTGTGATCTGTTCCGTTCCGGTGAACCGGCTGATCGCAAACAGAATCGGTGCCTGAATCGCGATGACCAGAAGGATACCCCGGTGCCGTCTTCGGTACGTTCCCCCGTCGATCCGCGTCCCGTTGGGGAGATTCTCGACGAATCTCCGTACCATATCGCTTGCGTCCGCAACCCCTTCGGCTCGTGCCATAACTTACCAAAAATAGCCAACCCGTATGAATACTCCGGCCGTATTTTGGTTATTGAAAACGGCACTGGGCCGTCTGCGGCCGTCTACCTCACATGTTCGGCCCGCTCCGGGTTTCGGCGGTGGTGCCCTCCCGACGGCTGGCCGGCACCGACTCCGACGGTCTTAATCCCGTCAGGCCCAATTCGAATACGATGACAAACGGCGCGCAGAGCGGCCGGATCGACGACGCGGCCGCGGCGTTCAGCCTGCTCGGCACCGAACTCCGGTCGGCGCTGTCCGAACGGGGCTTCGAGACGCCGACGGAGCCACAGCGCCGCGCCCTTCCGCCCCTGGTCGACGGCGAGAACGTCGTCGTCGTCGCGCCCACCGGCAGCGGCAAGACCGAGACGGCGATGTTACCGGTCTTCGACGCCATCGTCGGGGAGGATACCTTCGGTATCAGCGCGCTGTATATCACCCCGCTGCGGGCGCTCAACCGCGACATGGAGCAGCGCCTGGAGTGGTGGGGCCGGACGCTTGACATCGATATCGACATCCGTCACGGCGACACCTCAGACTACCAGCGCCAGCAACAGGCCGAGAACCCGCCGGACGTGCTCGTGACGACCCCAGAGACACTGCAGGCGATGTTCACCGGCGAGAAGCTCCGCCGGGCGCTCGAAGACGTCGAGCACGTCGTGATCGACGAGATTCACGAACTCGCGGTCTCGAAGCGGGGGGCACAGCTCTCGGTCGGTCTGGAGCACCTGCGCGAACTCGCCGGTCCGTCGCAGCGGATCGGCCTCTCCGCGACGGTCGACGACCCCGACGAGATCGGGAAACTGCTCACCGGCGACCGCGAGTACACCGTCGCGGGCGTCGATATCGGCAGCGAACTCGACATCGACGTGCGCTGTCCGACGCCGACCGAGGAAGACGAACGGATCGCCAGCGAACTCGTCACCGACCCCGAAATCGCGAGCCACGTCCGCGCTATCGACGAGATCATCTCGGAGAACGAGGCGACGCTGGTCTTCGTCAACACGCGACAGACCGCCGAGGCGATCGGCTCGCGGCTCAAGGAGTACGGCACCGACATCGGCATCCACCACGGCTCGCTCGCCAAGGAGACCCGCATCGAGATCGAATCCCGGTTCAAAGACGGCGACATCGCCGGACTGATGTGTACCTCCTCGATGGAGCTAGGGATCGACGTGGGCCACGTCGACCACGTCGTCCAGTACAACAGCCCCCGGCAGGTGACTCGGTTGCTCCAGCGGATCGGTCGCGCCGGCCACCGCGAAGACGCGATATCGAGCGGTACGATCATCGCAAGCCACCCCGACGACGTGCTCGAATCGCTCGTCATCGGCCACAGCGCACAGGACGGCCACGTCGAACCCGCCGCGATCCACCACGGTAGCCTCGACACCGTCGCCAACCAGATCGCCGGCCTCGTGATGGGCTTCGGCGAGATTCAGGCGATGCGGGCCTACGAGATCATCACCCGCGCCTACCCGTTTCAGGATCTCTCCGAGGAGCAGTTCAAACAGATCGTCCGCGAGATTGCCGACAACCGGATCGTCTGGCTGGAAGCGGACGACGACCGTCTGGAGAAGCGCCGGGGAACCTGGCAGTACTTCTATCAGAATCTCTCGATGATCCCCGACGAGGCGACCTACGACGTCGAGGACGTCGTCAGCGGCCGACAGGTCGGCACCCTCGACGAGCGGTTCGTCGTCAACTTCGCCGAACCCGGCGAGATCTTCATCCAGGGCGGGGAGATGTGGCGGATCACCGAGGTCGACGAAGAGGAGGAGGTGGTGACCGTCTCTCCAATCGAGGACCCTGCGGGCGAGGTCCCCTCCTGGACCGGCCAGGAGATCCCCGTCACCAGGCAGGTCGCCGAAGGCGTCGGGGAGTTGCGGGCCGTGGCGAGCGACCAACTCGCCGCCGGGGGATCGGATACGTCGGTCGCACGGGATCTCACCCGTCGATACGAGTTCGGCCCGGAGACGATCACCGCCGGACTGGAGCAGTTGAGCGACCAGGCGGAGGCCGGTTACCCCGTCGCAACTGACGATCGAATCGTCGTCGAAGGCGGGGCCGGGTCGCTCGTCGTCAACGCCTGTTTCGGCCACAAGATCAACGAGACGCTCGGCAGACTACTCTCGGCACTGTTAGGCCAGCGAACCGGGTCGAGCGTCGGCATGGAGATCGACCCCTACCGTATCGAACTCGACGTGCCCCACGGCATCTCGCTGGCCGACGCCGAGGAAGTCCTCCGCGATACCGACCCCGAGCACGTCCGGGGGCTCATCGAACTGAGCCTGAAAAACGCCGACGCGCTGAAGTTCAAACTCGCACAGGTCGCGGCGACGTTCGGCGCGCTCAAGCGCTGGCGGGGCACTGGCTCGACTAGCTTCGGGAAAACCCGCCTGCTCGACGCGCTCGAAGACACGCCGGTCTACGACGAGGCGCTCCGTGAACTCATCCACGAGGAACTCTCCATCGAGGGCGCACAGGACGTGCTTCGCGGCGTGCAGTCCGGCGAGATTGCCGTCGAGACGGTCGGGGAACACACGCCGGTCGGAACCGGCGGTCGCGGCTCCGGAACGGAGCTTCTGACTCCGGAAAACGCCGACGCCAGCGTCATCGAGACGGTCAAAGAGCGCCTGCAGAACGACCGCGTGATCCTGTTCTGTCTGCACTGCCAGGAGTACGAGCGGACCAAGCCGGTCAAGCGCGTCCGCGACCAGCCCAGTTGTCCCAACTGCGAGTCGACACAGATCGCCGCGCTCAACCCCTGGGACGACGAGACGGTCGCGGCGGTGCGGGCCGACGAGAAAGGCGACGACCAGGAGAAACAGACCGAACGAGCCTACAAGGCCGCGAGTCTGGTCCAGAGCCACGGCAAACGGGCGGTCATCGCGCTCGCGGCGCGTGGCGTCGGGCCACGCAACGCCGCGCGGATCATCAACAAACTCCGCGAGGACGAGGACGATTTCTACCGGGATATTCTCTCGCGAGAACGGGAGTACGCCCGGACGCGCTCCTTCTGGGAGTAGCTCACTCCCGCACGTCCCGGCGCATCGCAATCTCGAACCACGGACAGAGCCGGAGTTGGCGGTACCACTGCGGGTTCTCGTGGAGTCGCTCGTACGGCACCCACATGACGCCGCCGACCTCCTCCGGGTCGGGATCGATTTCCGTGTCCGCGAGCGTCGCCTGCAGGACCGCACAGACCTCGTGTTCGACGCCGGCGTTCTCGTAGTAGCGTTTGTACTCGAAGCGGTCGGTCACTCGCAGGTCGTCGTACTGGTCGGGTTCGATCCCGAGTTCCTCCTCGAGACGGACCGTTGCGGCCTCGACCTGTGACTGTCCCTCGACGGGGTGGGAGGCGACGGTCCCGTCCCAGAACGTGTCCCAGAGGCGTTTGTCGGGGCTGCGCTGTGCGAGGAGAATGCGGCCCTGCTCGTCGAACAGAAGCGTCGTAAACGCCCGGTGTCGGATCCCGTCGCCAGTGTGTGCGTCCAGTCGGTTGACCATTCCCTGTTTGTTGTCGTCCGCGTCGACAGCGATCACGTCCTGCATCGCGTTCTCGTGATCGGCGTCTCCCTGGCCAGTCATTATACGTCCAATACAGGAGGGGCTTCATACCGTCTTCGCTTTTGACGCTCTCGGAGGCCGTCCACGAAGGTGGCCGGCGGACGGACGACAGCCACCCGTCTGACGCATCTCTATTAGTCCGCGGTCACGAGTGCCCGTATGAGCAGCGAGTCACGACCGAACGTCGATCACGACCCCCACGCCGACTGTACCGCCTGCGGGGCGGCGCTGGCCGAGCAACGGCTTGCACTCCAGACATACCCCGAGGCCGGGGAGAACTCGATTGCGGGGCTGTCCGCCGGTGGACTGCTGTACTGTCCCGACTGCGCGAGCGAACCGGTCGAACTGCTCGCCGCCTGGGACGATCACGCGCACCCACCGATCGACGCCGACCGTTCCATCGGCGGCGGCTATCGGGAGATCCGGGACCGCTGCAGTTTCTGTGCTGAGGAGCTCGGCTCCGCTCCCGTCGTCGGCGTCGAACTCTACCGCCGACCCAGCGATACGCTGCCGGCGTACGCCAACTACACGCTCTGTTCGGACTGTAAGGAGGTCTTCGAGGAGTTTCTGGCGAACGTCCGCGGCCGGTAGCTACCCCGTCCACTCCGACGGGACCAGCGTCGTTTCTCCCACGGTTTTCGCTCCGAAGAAGACGGGCTCTAGCTCCCCGGCGAGTTCCCGGTAGGCCGTTGCCGCCGGGCTCTCCCCGGATTCGGTCACGAGCGGTTCGGTGCCGGCGGCGCCCACGTCGTCCGGAATCCCGCCCAGCACCGGAAAGTCGAACTCCTCGTCGATGCCGGAGAGCGGCGTCTCCGGCGTTGCTCGGACCACCAGCGCTCCGAGAATCGGGCTGTCGACCATCTCCGCGAGCGTGCCAGTTTTGCCGGTATCTGTCAGTGAGACGTGATCTGGTGTCGTCACGAGGGCAACCCCGTCGGCGTGTTCGAGCGGGACGGTCGTCTCCGCACCCAACCCGGCCGCAGTGTCGATCACGACCACGTCGTGGGTCCGGCTGAGCGTGTTGACGACCGTCGGGAGTTTGTTCGGGTCCGCCTCGGCGTAGGCGTCTAAGCTCGACTCGCCGGGGATGATCGCCAGGCCGCCGGCGTCGGTGAGCGCCTCGCTGATCGTCGTCGAGCCAGAGAGCACGTCGTGTAGAGAGGCGTCGGAGTCGACGCCGAGCAGTTCGGCGACGTTCGGCATCGCCAGGTCGGCGTCGATAATTACCGTCTCGCGGCCGCGCTCCGCGAAGGCGGCTCCGAGATTGATCGCTGTCGTCGTCTTTCCGACGCCGCCGTTGCCCCCGGCGACCGTACACACGTAACCACCCATTGGAGGGAGGGATGCGGTGCGCGAATAAATATCTGACCGCCCGCCGAACCGCTAGCGGGCGAACTCTCGGACCGACGCGAAATCAAAAGCCGGCCGTTCTCAGCCGTCGTAGTAGTCGAAGCCGTCCCGTTCGTACGCCGGCGAGGAACTCCGAATCGCCGTCGCGACGTGCTGTAGCTCCATGCCCAGCAGCACCACCACGTCGCTGATCGAGATGATCCCGGCGAGCTCGCCGTCCTTGACGACCGGGAGCCGACGAATCCCACGCTCGGACATCACTTCGACGGTATCGTACATCCCCTCGTCGGCCTCGACGGTCGGGATGTCCCCGTCGATGAACTCCTCGACAGGCGTGTTCTCGGCGTCGAACTCGTCGTCGAGCACGGCCCGCAGCAGGTCTCTGGCCGTCACCAGGTCCAGCGGCTTCCCGTCGTCGACGATAACGAGTCCCGCGACCTCTTCCTCGTGAATCTTCCGTACGACGTCCGCGACGGAGGTGTCTGGGCTTGCGGTAGCAACGTTGGTGCGTGCGATGTCGATTACAGCCATATCTCCGTGTTCTCGGGGCGAACCTACAATAGTTTCGTTTCTCGGTTGATATGTCATAATACGCATCTCCTATCCCGGGGATTCGGATCTGGTGCCCGTCTACAGCGAGACAACCAGTGGTTCGGAGCGGTCCGAAGGACGGACAACTTACTGACTGATTATTTCTTCGCGCCTGATCGGTTCCTTGTGGTTACGGTGAATATTGTGTCGTACCTCCGGGCAAAACCGCACCAGTACGCGGCGATGGGTCGACTGCTCGGAGACTGATACATAAAATACCCGGCAAAGTAACTATTAAACAAGCCTCACACGTTCGTTATACCCATGCACGGACGCAGACTCGCGACCACAGACAAAATCATCGTTCTCACGAGCCCCGACAGCGGGGAGCCGTTGGAGCGGTTGCAGGACTGGGCGGCGGAGAAGGGGATCGACGTCGCAGTCGTCGAACTCGGCGAGGAGATCGGCGACGCCTACGAGCCCGGCCGAGCGACCCTCGGCGTGACCCTGGGCGGGGACGGAACCTTCCTCGAAGGGATCAAACTGTTCACGCCGCTCGGGATTCCGCAGTTAGGAGTCAACGCGGGTTCGCTCGCGTTTCTCGCCCGCGTCGAACTGGAGGAACTGGAAGCGGCGCTCGACGAGGTCGTTCGGGGGCGGGCGACCGTCGACAGCCGTCAGAAACTCCACGTCGACGCCCCCGGTGTCGACGCGACCGGAATCAACGACGTGATGCTCCAGCACGTCCCGCCGGAGAACCCCTTCGACCGGAAGATCACCCGACTCGACGTCTTCGTCGACGGAGAGTACGTCGGTCAGTACGAGGGGACCGGGCTGGCAATCTCGACGCCGACGGGTTCGACTGGTGTCGCGCTGTCGGCGGGGGGACCCGTACACATGCCGGGAGACAACCACACGCTCCAGATCACCCCGTTGCAGACCCACAGCATGGGGGTCCGGCCGATGGTCGTCTCCGCGGATGCGGACATCAAGGTCGTGAGCCGCGAACAGGCCAGCCTGCTCGTCGACGGTGGCCGCGCACACAAGATCCTCAGCGGCGGCGACGTGATCGATATCACAGGCTCGGAGGAGCGCGCGCACGTGGTCCGGACGAGCTACGACGACCAGTTCATGACCGCCATTACCGAGAAGTTGAGTTGGGGTATCCGCGACGACCCGGACGGTCCCCGCGACCTGCTGGACGACGAGTTCCCCGAGGAGGAGCTGAGTACGGTCGAACGCGCCCGTGACGTGGCGACGGAGGCCGCACAGAGCGCGGGCGAACCGCTCCGTGAACTCCACGGCCGCGTCGAAGACGTGACTGTCAAGACCGACAAATCCGATATCGTCACCGAGGCCGACCACCAGGCCAACAAGATCATCACGACCATCATCGAAAACGAGTTCCCGGATCACACCATCTTCTCGGAGGAAGCCGAAACCGTCGAGGGCGACAGCGAGTACAAGTGGGTTATCGATCCGGTCGACGGGACGGGCAACTTCGCGCACGGCAACCCCCAGTACTCGATTTCAATCGGCCTGCTCGAAGGCGGCGAACCCGTGATGGGCGTCGTCTACGTCCCCGAGACCGACGAGATGTTCCACGCGGTCAAGGGCGGAGACGCGTACAAAGGCGAGAAGAAGATCCAGACCAGCGACCGATCCGCGCTCGACGAGAGCATGCTCCTCTCGGGGTGGGACCCCGACGGCGAGTTCCTCACCCACTTCTATCAGGAAACTCGCGGCGTCCGCGCGCTCGGTTCGGCGGCGCTCAGCCTCTGTTATCTCGCAAACGGCAGTGCCGAGGGTATCTGGGAGTACGGAACCTACCCGTGGGATGTCGCCGCGGGCGTCGTCATCGCCCGTGCCGCCGGAGCGACGATCACGGACAGACACGGCGAGGAGTACTCCGTCGAGTTCGATTCCGACGAACGGAAGGAACTGCTCGGCTCGAACGGCGAGGCCCACGCGAACATCCTCGAACATCTCCAGAAAAACGAGGAACTGATGCGGTAACCTCCCGCCAGCGTCCGTGCCCCACTCTGTCTGCGAACGCCGCCGACAGCGCAACGAGGCTCGTGCGGACATAGCGGGAACGACCTTCCGGGGGAACTGATCGACCGCATCCGACCCGACGACTGGGCTACCGGGTAGCCCCGCAGTCCGTGGACAGCCAAGTGTTTATAGCGGCCTATACCTAATGTGTTAGTATTACCGAGTCATGAGTGAGGAGATCAAGGTGTGTGTCGTCGGCGAGCGGTCGGCGTCTCGGGAGGCAGTCGCGGAGACACTTTCGGCGGCGGTCACCACGGTGACGAGCGCAGCGTCTCTCGGTGAGGACCGACCGGACTGCGTCGTCGGCGTTCCGGCAGCCCGTCCGGAGGCTCTCGCGGCCGATCTCGGCGCGCTCGCGGCACCGACGGTCATGTACGTTCCGACGGATGTCGACGCGAGTGGTCTGTACGAGGCCGGCGTCACCCGGATCGTTCGGTCCGACGGCACAGGCAGCGACCGGGCGCTCCGGCGCGCGGTTCGGCAGTGTGCCGCCCAACAGCAGACAGTCGCGGCCGACGGCGGTCAGCAGACGGATTCGGTCGTGAGCGAGTTTCCGCTGAAACGACTCCACGAGATCGCCACGGATCGAGAACTCTCGCGGATGGCGAAAATCGACGCGCTGTTGACCGCCGGGGCCGACCAACTCGGCACATCGAGCGCGTTTCTCTCGCGGATCGACGGCGAGACCCAGGAGATCGTCACGAGCGTCGGGGACCATCCGGAGCTGACTCCCGGCGGCCGAACGCCGCTCTCGGAGACGTACTGCCAGTACACCATCTCGGAATCAGAGCCGCTGACGGTGACCGACGCCGCCCGTGACGAGACCATCCCCGACGAGCGGTACGAACAGTGGGATCTGCAGTGTTATCTCGGAGCGACGATCACCGTCAACGGCGAGCAGTTCGGCACGGTCTGTTTCGTCGACAGCGAGCCGCGGAAATCGCCGTTCGACGAGCAGGACCGACACTTCGCCGAGGTACTGACCGACTGGATCGGCTACCTGCTCGAACAGCGCGCCTACGAGCGGGAACTCGACGAGCAGCGGGCCTTCACCGAGAGCCTGATGAACAGTCTGCCGGACCCGCTGTTCGCGACCGACGACCTCGGACAGCTCATCCGGTGGAACGACCGCTTCGAGGAACTCGTCTCCGAGGCGGACATCGAAGGGAAGGAACCGGCACAGTTCGTCGTCAACGAGGACCGCGACCGGCTCACTGAGGCCATCGGAACGGCCCTCGGTGGCGAGGCGAGCGCCGTCGAAGCGACGGTGCAAGTCGACGGCGACCGGGAGCATCCCTACGAGTTCTCGAACGCACCGCTCCGGGACGAAACCGGCTCGATCAGCGGTGTCGCCACCGTCGGTCGGGACGTCACGGAGCGGCAGGCCACCCAGGAGCAACTCGCGGGCATTCTCGACACGACTCGGTCGCTGATGCAGGCCCGGGACCGCGATCACGTCGCCGAGATTGCGGTCAACGCCGCGAAGGATCTGCTCGGATTCGACCTGAGCGTCTTCCGGCTGTACGACAGCGACGCGGGCACGCTCGTCCCGGCGGCGATGACCGACGAGACGACCGAGCTACTCGGTGAACGGCCGATCTACGACGTCGGTGAAGGCTATCCGGGGGAAGTGTTCGCGTCCGGCGAACCACAGATCATCAACGACCTCGACGAGGCCGACGCTCTCGGGCCGACGCGGTCGGTCATGTACTATCCCGTCGGCGTCCACGGCACCATCAGCGTCTCCGCCACCGAGGCCGACGCCTTCGACGAACGGGATCAGCAGATGCTCGCGCTGCTCGCGACGAGCGCCGCCGCGGCCTGTATGCGCGCCAAACGCGAACAGGACGTCCGCGAAGCCCAGGCGCACACCGAGCGCGTCCTCGACCGGGTGAACGGCCTCGTCCAGAACACCGTCGAGGTGCTCGTCCAGGCACAGACCCGCGAGGAACTCGAAGCCGGCGTCGTCGAGGAACTCGCACACGCCGAGCCGTACTCCTTCGCGTGGATCGGTCAGCCGGACGTGGCCTCGGAGACTCTAAGCCCCTCGGAGTGGGCCGGCGACGCCTCGCTTCCGATCCAGGGGCGGTCGTTCCCGCTGGCCGCGACCGACGAGCCGGTGAGCCGAGCCTACCGCGACGAGCAGCCACAGATCCTGACGAACCTCTCCGACGCGAGTTCGGGGCCGTGGGCATCCATCGTCGGAGACAGCGGCGTGAACTCCTTGCTCGCGATCCCGCTCGTCTACAAGGACGCAAACTACGGCGTCTTGACCGTCCTCGCCGAGGACGAGGACGCGCTGGACGAGCGCGAGCGAATCGTCCTCGAATCGCTCGGCCGGGTGATCGCCAACGCGATCAACGCGATCGAACGCGGCCGGATTCTCGACGCGACCGAGATCATCGAACTCGAATTCTCGATCTCGGACCAGGAGCTCCTATTCAGTCGGCTCTCCGCGGCGACGGACTGCGTGCTCGAATCGGCCGGGACGGACTACAGCCCCGACGGCTCGATCCGGCTGTATCTCACCGCTCGCGGCGTCGACGCCGACGAACTCGTCTCCATCGCGGAGGACGATGTCGCCGTCCAGACGGTGACCTGCATCGTCGACAACGAGGAGGAGTGTCTGCTCGAACTGACCGTCGAGGACTCCCTGCTCGCGACGCTGACCGAGTACGGAGCGGCCCCCCGGGAGGTGACCGCAGAGCACGGCACGGCCCGATTTATCGTCGAACTCCCCTACGAGGCGGAGGCGCGGGACCTGTTCGAACTCGTCGAAGACCAGTACCCGAGCACGGAACTGCTCGGCTACCACGAGCGCGAACGCCCCGTCGAGACCCGCCAGGAGTTCCGCGCCTCCCTCTCAGAGCGGTTCACCGACCGCCAGGAGACCGCTCTCCGGACCGCCTACCTCGGCGGCTTCTTCGACTGGCCCCGAGAGGTCGACGGCAACGAACTCGCAGAGGCGATGGACATCTCCCGCCCGACCTACCACCAGCATCTGCGCTCCGCCCAGAAGAAGGTCTTCGAGGAACTGTTCGATTAGGTGCCGGTCAGTTCGATCTCGATCTCGAACCAGTTCGTTCCGGGTTCCTCTGCGGGAATCCCGAGAAAGTCGTCGACGAAGATGTTGCCCGTATCCTCCTCGATGACGAACTCGTTGTCGACGAGCACCGCCGTCGGCGGCTCTTCTCCGAAGTTCGCCGCCCCGCTCAGACTGCCGCTCTCTCCGGTCGTCGCCTCGATCTCGAAGCCGAACTGATCGCCGGTCTCTTCGATGACGACGCGAACCCGCCCCGCCACGGTCATCTGCTGGTCGGAGAGCGTCCCGCTCAGCCCGTTCGGGAGTTCGAGGGACACGTCGGTGGTGATGGGCTCGTCGACCCGAACCGTCGGAAACTCCGCCTGCGTCGACTCCCAAGTCCCGTTCTCGGTCACCTCCGCTTCCAGGGTGAGTTCCTCCTCGCCATCGGGGAGCACGAAGCCCGCTTCCCGCGCTTCAGAACGCGTCTCGACGGCCTCGTTGACCGCGAGAAAGCCGCCCTGGCTTGTCGCTGAAAAGGAGTCCTCGAACAGCGGTTCGCCCTCGACCGTCGTCTGGCCGTCCCCGCCCTCGGTGCCGTCGCCCTCGCGGCTCTGGCCGTCCGTCTCGTTTGCCGGCGGTTCCGTCTCGTTGGCGGACGGGCCGCCATCGCTGGGGCTGTCGTCCCCGAGACAGCCCGCGATCAGCGGGGTCGTCGCCGCACCGGCGGCCGCGAGGAGGGTTCGGCGCTTCATTGCTCCAGATGACAGCCCCGGTCGGTATGAACCTGACGGTCGGCTTACTCGTCTGCAGAGAGAAGCTTTCAAGCGCGTGGTTGCCGAACGGAGGGACATGTACGACCGCATCAAGGGGTTCCGTGACTTCTATCCCGAGGAAATGCAGTCCCGCCGGCAGGTGATGGACACCGTCGAGTCCGCCGCCCGCCGACACGGCTTTCGTGAGATCGGGACGCCCGCGCTCGAATCGGCCGAGATGTACGCCGACAAGAGCGGCGAGGAGATTCTCGAAGAACTCTACGCCTTCGAGGACAAGGGCGGCCGGCAGGTCGCGCTGACGCCGGAACTGACCCCGACCGTCGCGCGGATGGTCGTCGCCCGCCAGCAGGAACTCTCCAAGCCGATCAAGTGGATGTCGACCCGCCCGTTCTGGCGGTACGAACAGGTCCAGCAGGGCCGGTTCCGGGAGTTCTACCAGACCAACATCGACATCTTCGGCTCCTCGGAGCCGACCGCCGACGCCGAGATTCTCGCCGTCGCCGCGACTGCGCTCACCGATCTCGGCCTCACCGGCGAGGATTTCGATTTTCGGGTGTCCCACCGCGACATTCTGGGCGGCTTGCTCGCCTCCTTCGAGGGCGACATCGACACCGAGGCGGCGATCCGGGCCGTCGACAAGCGAGCCAAAATCGACGCCGACGAGTACGCCGACCTGCTCACCGACGCCGGACTCACGACGGCACAGATCGACGACTTCGACGCGCTGCTGGAGACCGGCGAGGACGGTCTGGACGAACTGATCGAGTTCGCGGGCACCGACCGCGTCGAATCCGCCGTCGAGAACCTCCAGGCGGTGCTGGACGCGACGGTCGATCTCGGCGTCCGCGAGTACTGCACGCTCTCGCTGACCACCGCGCGAGGGTTGGACTACTACACGGGCGTCGTCTTCGAGTGCTTCGACTCGACGGGGGAGATCTCCCGGTCGGTGTTCGGCGGCGGCCGGTACGACGACCTGATCGAGGGGTTCGGCGGCCAGCCGACGCCCGCAGTCGGGTTCGCGCCCGGCTACGCGACGCTGTCGCTGCTCTGTCAGCGCGCCGGCGTCTGGCCGGAGGAATCGCTGTCGACGGATTACTACGTCCTTCAGGTCGGGGACACCCGGGACGTGGCCGCTCGGATCGCCGGACAGCTCAGAGACCGGGGTCACGTCGTCGAGTCGGACGTTTCCGGTCGCTCGTTCGGCGCGCAACTGGACTACGCAGACAGTATCAACGCCGAGACGGTCGTTATCGTCGGAGAACAGGACCTCGCGGACGGGAACGTCACGCTGAAAGACATGGAGAGCGGCGACCAGATCGCCGTCCCGGTCGACTCGTTCCCCGGCGGGGACGACCGCCCGACCTACGACGATTTCGCCTGACGCTCAGTCGGCGGCCGCCGCGACATCGTCCGCGTCGATCGTCTCCTCGGTTCCGGCGTCGTCAGCGTCGACCGGATCGACCGCGAAGGACGCACGTTCTGTCCAGACGAAGTAGACGTACGGGGTCTTCGCGACCAGATCCAGGTACGCGATAATCATCGCCGTCCCGACAGCCGAGACGTAGCCCAGGCCGGCGGGGCTCGTGATCCAGATAACCGGGTACGCGATCCAGAGCAGGCCGACGTGGTTCTGGAGGATCTTGAACAGCCGATACCGCTCGCGGTGTTCCCTCGCGAACATCGGGAAGACGAGATAGAGAATCGCGAGGAGGACGAGATGGACCCCGGCGGAGACGCCGAATCCGACCCAGGTCGCGATTCCCGTCGACAGGGTCGCGCCGAGGCCGATGATGATCATCATCGCGTCCGCGGCGGCGACCCCGAGCACCCACTTCCGCGGCGCGCCCGCCACGTAGCCGGCGTACCCGACCAGAAGCGGTGTCGTGACGACCCAGTCGATGTATCGGAACAGATAGACCTCGTTGCCGTTGACGGTGATGACACCGATCTCGGCCGCCATCAGGATGTACGACAGCGCGGCGAACCCGGGGATGATGAACAGCCACGCGAACTTCCCTCGCTCCGCGTCGACCCGGTCGCTTCGCATCAGCGCGAAGACGATTCCGACACCGACGAGCAGTCCCACCGCGCTGATCGAGTACGAGACGGTGATCGCGGTCGACATTATCGCTCACCTCCGTCGGAGAGGGCCGTCGAATTGGCCGTCCGCCCGTGGTTCTCGATCCGGAACCGGGACAGCTCTGCCACGAGATCCTCGGCGTTGCGCTCGAACTCGTCGAGCGTGCTGGCGATCGCCTCGAACCGGTCGCGCTGGCTCTCGATCGAGTCGGCGACGGTCCCGGCGGTCGCCTCGGCCTCGCGGCTGATCTCCGAAACCTCGTCGATCGCTGCCGCGGTCGTCTGGACGGTGTCGGCCTGATCGGCGGTCGCTCCGCTGATCTCCGCGATTCCCTCGTCGATCTCCTCGGTCGCGTCCGCGATTGCGTCGATCTCACGCAGTGCGGACTCGACCGTGTCGGTCCCGCGTTCGACCCGGGTTCGGGTCGAGCGGACCGACTCGGCGGCGTCGGCGGTCTCCTCGCGCACCTCGGCGACCATCCGCGAGATCTCCTCGGCCCGTTCGCGGGTCTCCTCGGCCAGTGACTTCACCTCGTCGGCGACGACCGCGAAGCCGTCACCGGCGTCGGAGCCGCCGCCTCCGCCCGCTCTGGCGGCCTCGATGGACGCGTTCAGCGCGAGCATGTTCGTCTGATCCGCGATCTCGTTGATCACCTCGACAATCTCGGTGATCTCCTCGGTGCTGTCGGTCAGTGACTCGATCTGTTCGACGGCCTCTGCCGTCTCTCGTTCGATGGCCTCCATCTCGTCGATCGCCTCGTTCGCGGCGTCTCGGGCCTCCCGGCTGGCGGCCGTTGCGCTGTCACTCGTCGAGGAGAGATCGTCCGTCGTCGCCGCGATCTGCTGGGCAGCGGCGGACATGTCGTCGATATCCTGTGCGACCGCCTCGAGTCGCTCGCGCTGTTCCTTCGAGTCCGCCGCGATGTCGCCGGTCGTCTCGACGGCCTGGTCGACCGTCGACTCCGCTTCGTCCGTCAACCGAACCAACTCGTCGGCGTCGCGCTGGATATCTCCCGCGAACGCGTTCACCGCCGACAGCGCCTCTTCGAGGTCGTCCATCGTGTTGTTGAACTCCCGACCGATCGTCTCCATCGCGTCGTGTTCGGTATCGACGTCGATCCGCGTCGAGAGATCGCCGTCGGCGGCCTGCTGCATCGCCTGTGCGTACCGCTGTGCTGTCTGCCGGTAAGCCTCTGCCAGTTCCGTCGCCTCCTGTTCGGCCCGCTCGGCCTCGCGCCGGGCCTGTTCGGCCCGTTCCTGTTCCTCCTGTGCTTCGGCTCTGGCCTGCTCGACGGACTCGATCTGCTCCGACAGCGAGTTTCGCATCACGTCGATCGTCTCGTAGAGTCGGCCGAACTCGTCCTTTCGCCCCGATCTGAGGTCCGTATCTAGGTCGCCGTCGGCGATAGATTTCGCCCGCCGCTCCAACTCGACGATCGACGCGATCGTGTTCGTTCCCGTAACCGATCCGAGCGCCAACAACCCGGCCCACGTCATCACGATCGTCGCCGCCGCATCGCCTGTCACAATCCCAACAGCTGTTACTGCGCTCCCGGTGATCGCATAGCCCAAAATGAGCTTGATACCGTATGATCGGCGTATCGGGTTTGACATGATAGTACGTATGACGACACGGCCATAAACGTTATCAAGCGGTTATTATATCTGATAATCGACTGCAACGAGTGGCTTTGCCATGTGTCCGCGTTCTGGTAAGATGTCGAGAAATTGGGCCAGCGGGACTCGCTACCGTCCGGTTCTAAACGAGTAATCGAGCGTGTTCGCGGAGTGTGTCAGCGACCCCATCGAGATGATGTCGACTCCGGTCTGTGCGTAGGCCGGGAGATCATCACGAGTGATACCGCCGCTCGCTTCCGCGAGGGTTCCCTCCGGAAGCAACTCGACGCCGCGGGCAGTCTCCTCCGGAGAGAGGTTGTCGAGCAACACGATATCGGCCCCGGCCTCGGCCGCACGCGGGCCGTCCTCGGGGTCTTCGACCTCCACTTCGATCTTCGTGGCGAAGGAGACACGCTCGTCGAAGCGCGCAACCGCCGCTTCCATCCCCATCTCGGCGATGTGGTTGTCCTTGACCATCACCATGTGCGAGAGGTCGAGTCTGTGGGTGTCACCGCCGCCGGCGGCGACGGCCCGCTTTTCGATACCCCGGAGGCCGGGCGTCGTCTTCCGGGTTCCGGCGATTCGGGGCGGTTCGAGACCGGCGACATCTGCGGCTTCCTCGGCGGCGTCGACGGCCGCCCGGGTCTCCGTCGCGACGCCGGAGGCGTGGCCGACGATGTTGACCGCGACGCGCTCACCCCTGAGCACGGCTCGTGCGGGTCCGGACACGCGAAGCACAGCCTCGCCGGCTTCGATCCGGTCGCCGGCCTCGACGACGGCCTCCGCGTCGACATCCAGATACGAGAAGACGGCTTCCGCGGCGTCGAGTCCGGCGGCAATCCCGGACTCTTTGGCGACGAGCCGTCCCTCCGTCTCGCCGGGAACGTCGTTGGTCACGTCGTGGTGGCCGAGGTCCTCTTCGAGCCAGCGCTCGATCTGACTCTGCGGAATCATTGCTCGGCCGGCGACTCGACTGTCTCCTCGTCGACGAGGTAGTGACAGCCGACGGACTGCTCGTTCTCGGCGGCCGCCCGCGAGATCAGCAGCGAGACGACCGACGCAGAGCGCAGTTCGTACAGCGACCGGGACGTTCGCGTGCGGACGTACGCGTCGACCTCGCCTTTGAGTCGCCGGAGCACGGACTGTGAACGTTTGAGTCCGCTCGGAGTGCGCTCGATGCCGACCATCTCGTCCATCACGCGGCGCAGTCGGCGGAACTTGTCCCGCGCGAAGTTACCGGGCAGGTCGGGGTCCCGTTCGAGCAACTCCGGCGGTTCGATCCGCTCGATCTCGTTGCCGACGGCGTCCTCGCCGGCACGCTGGCCCCAGACCAGCCCTTCGAGCAGCGAGGTCGAGGCCAGTCTGTTCGCACCGTGGACGCCGGTCCGGGAACACTCTCCGACGGCGTACAGGTTGTCCAGCGTGGTCCGGCCGCGGTCGTCGACGCTGATCCCGCCACAGAGGAAATGCTGTGCCGGTGCGATGGGGATGCCTGTCTCCCAGTCGACGCCGTGTTCGGCACACTTCTCGGCGAGGTCCGGAAACTCCGCCTCGAAATCGATGTCGGAGACGTCGAGGGTCACCTCGCCCGTCTGCTCGCGTTCGGTCTTGACCGCCCGAGCGACGACATCCCGCGGGGCGAGCTCCGCGTCCTCGTGGTACTCGGGCATGAACCGCTCGCCGTCGCCGTTGCGAAGCAGTCCGCCCTCGCCGCGGACGGCCTCGCTGACGAGGAACGTCCCCGAGTCGGTGTGGCAGGCGGTCGGGTGGAACTGGACGTACTCCATGTCGTCCACCTCCGCGCCGGCCAGCGCGGCCATCGCGATTCCGTCGCCGGTCGCCGTGTCGGGGTTCGTCGAGCGGGGGTACAGCGCGCCGATTCCGCCGGTCGCGAGGATCGTCGACCCGGCGAAGGTCGGTGCCCACTCGCCGTCGCGTTCGAGAATCGCACCGTACACCCGACCTTCGTGTCGGATCAGTTCCAACGCCGCAGTCCCTTCGAGGACGGTCACGTCCGTCTCGTCGGCGACGTAGTTGAGAAACGGCACGTGGATGTGCTTGCCCGTCTCGGCGTTGATGTGGAGGATCCGTGGCTCGTCGTGGGCGGCCTCCCGGCCGAAGTCGTACCCCTCGCCGTTGGTGTCGAACTCGATGCCGACCGTCTCGACCAGCACGTCGCTGACGGTGTCGGTCGCGTTCTCGACCAGCACCTCGACGGCCTCGGGGTCGGCGGTCCCGGCCGAGGCGTCGAGAATGTCCTGTTTGAACTGCTCGGGGTCGTCCCGCGTGACGGCGATACCGCCCTGTGCCCACCACGTCGAGGCCTGCTCCGGCCGTTCGGCCTTGGTGGCGAGTGTCACGTCCGCACCCGCCTGATCCGCGGCGAGCGCGGCCGAGAGGCCGGCGATACCTGTCCCGACGACCAGTACGTCTGTCTCGCGTTCGTTCATATTTCGAGCATTCGGTCGAGTGCGACCTGTGCGAGTTCCTTCTCCTCGGGGGCCACCTCGATGACGTTGCGCTCGCGGCCCTCGGTGAGTTCCTCGAGCACCCAGACCAGATAGTTCGGGTCGATCTGGCGCATCGCGTTGCAGTCCATACAGGCCTCACCGCAGAGCGGCACGACGTTCACCTCGGGGTGCCAGCGGTCGAGGTGGTTCGTCAGGTGGATTTCGGTGCCGATTGCCCACGTCTCGCCGGGGTCGGCCTCCTCGACGGTCTGGCAGATCGTCGACGTAGATCCGACGACATCGGCCGCCTCGACGACCTCGCGGCGGCACTCGGGGTGGACGACGACGTTCGCGTCGGGGTAGTCCTCGCGGACCTGCTCGATGTGGTCCGGTCGGAACCGCTCGTGGACCTGACAGTAGCCCTCCCAGAGGATGATGTCGTTGTCGACGACCTTGCTCGTGTCCTTGCTCTCGGGATCCCACGGGTCCCACTCGACGGTCTCCTCGGCCATCCCGAGGCGGTGGGCAGTGTTCTCCCCGAGGTGTTTGTCGGGCAGGAACAGCACCTTGTCGCCCTTCTCGAAGGCGTACTCGAAGGCCTTGTGAGCGTTCGAGGAGGTGCAGACCAGCCCACCCTGCTCGGCGCAAAAGGCCTTCAGGTCGGCGTAGGAGTTCATGTACGTGATCGGAATGATGTTCTCGTCGGTCTCGGCGGTGATCTCCGCCCAGGCGTCGTCGACCTGCAGGGCCTCGGCCATGCCCGCCATCGGACACGAGGCCTCCATGCTCGGCAGGATCACCGTCTGGTCGTCGTCGGTGATGATGTCGGCCGATTCGGCCATGAACGTCACTCCGCCGAAGATCACGTACTCCGCGTCTGCGTTTGCGGCTTCTTTGCTCAGTTGGTAGGAGTCACCGACGAAATCCGCGTGTTCGACGATCTCTCGGCGCTGGTAGTTGTGGCCGAGAATCACCACGTCGTCACCCAACTCCTCGAGTGCGGCTTCGATGCGTTCCGAGCGCTCTTCCTCTTCGAGTTCCCGGTACTGGGGCGGCAACTGCTCCAGGTTGTCGTACTTGAAGAGGCTCAGGTCAGTCTCGAAGGCCGCGGTTTCCATCTCTGGCACACTGTGTCACCTTGTATCTAAACTATACGATCCAGGCCTTTGAAAAGATTTTGTATTCAATACTGCGGACTGTCTGAATATCGTCTGCAAAGTCGGGGCATAGCACGAAAAGATATTCGACAGCCGCCTACATCGACGCAGTATTCTCTTATTTCTCTAATTGTGTTACCGTTTCCTGTTAAAAGTTTTTAATCGACTGTCGTTCGATTCGCCGTCGCCGTCCAGTCCGTAGATCCTCTTCGACCGGCCGAACGTCCACCCGTGTTTCGTTCGGTTTCTCCCTTCGAGGTCCGACTACTGGTCCAGTGTCGCCCGGATCTGCTGGCTCCACCGGAGTAGTCGCTCGTCGTCTCCGAACCGCGTTGCACACTGCAATCCGAGCGGAAGGCCGTCGTCGGTCGTCGAGGCGGGGACAGTGACCGTCGGCACGCCGGCGTGGGTCCACGGGAGATTCATGATCGGATCTCCGGTCGAATCGAGTGTCTCTGGCGCTGGCCCCGGCGCCGCGGGACTGACGACCACATCCAGCCCGTGTTCGTCCATTCGGTCGTGGATCGCCCGGCGGAGTTCGCCCCGACCCGCTCGGTCCTCGGACAGACGCCCGACCGAGACGGACTGTCCTTCCTCGATCAACGCCGCCGTCTGCTCGGCGTACTGGTCGCCGTACTCTGGGTACAGTTCCCCGTGTGACAGCGCCATCTCGGCGGCGACGAGTCGCTCGTGTCGCTCGTTTACCGTCTCGATGTCCGGAAACAGTTCGATTCGGTACACGTCGAACCCGGCGGCGTCGAGTTCTCCGACGTGTGAGCGGAACTGCGCGCGCCCCTCGTCGCTCGCGCTGTCGAGGTATGGGCCGTCGACGACGCCGATCGTCTCTAGCGCCTCCGGATCGGTCCCGTCGCGCCAGTGCTCACAGAGCACGCTTCCTGCGAGGCGAGCGCCGTCGAGGTCCTGCGTGAAGTAGCCGACGGTGTCGACCGACGGAGCGGCCGGGAACACGCCGTCAGTCGGAATCCGTCCGTAGCTGGGCTTGACCCCGACGATCCCGCAGAACGCGGCGGGGCGGGTGACGGAGCCAATCGTCTGTGTCCCGAGCGCCAGCGGACACAGCCCCGCCGCCACCGCCGCCGCCGACCCGCTGCTGGAGCCACCTGGTGTGTGCTCCGGCGCGTGTGGGTTCCGCGTCGGTCCGGGCTCGAAGTGCGCGAACTCCGCGGTGACCGTCTTTCCGAGGACGATTGCACCCGCCGCTTCGAGGGCGTCGACTGCCGATCCCTGCGGCCCTGCAATCGTCTCCTCCGGCACGCTCGCACCGGCCCGTGTCGGGTGGCCGTCGACGTGAAAGATGTCTTTGATACCGACCGGGACGCCGTACAGCGGGGGGCGACCCCCGGGACTGCCGTGCCGCGTCCCCAGATCGTCGAGTTCGGCAGCGAGACGGCCCCAGTTCGGTTCGTCGACGAACGCTTGTACCGTCGGCTCGACCGCCTCGAACCGTTCCCGTACCGAGTCGAGTGCGGCCGTCGGCTCGCGCTGGCCCGTCCGGAGAGCGCGTGCGAACTCGCCCAGTGCCGCCGCCGCGAGTAGCTCAGTCATCGTCGGCGGTGTTCGTCACGACGGGATAAGAATGGTCGGCTCCGGCCCCGAACGTAGCTGAGGGTTCCTCAGTCGGCACCTTCCGCCGACTCCGCGGTCGCGAACCGTTCCAGGCCGTCGATGTCGGGCACGCGCTCGTACGGTCGGTCGACGACCAGATCGCCCGCCGTCTGGCTCCCGACGCCCGGGATGGCCCGTAGCTCGTCCATCGAGGCGCTGTTCACGTCGAGCGGGTACGGGACGCCGCTGATCGAGCGGTAGCCGTGATCGGTCACCGCAACGTCGATGATGTCACCGAGCGGGTGCTCGCCCGGAATCGCCACCAGCAGCGGGTACGTCCCTAACTGTCGGCCGAAGGTCTTTCCGTCCTGGTGGTACTCCAGGTGGACGTCTTCGAGTACCGTCCCCGGCGGCGCGACGCGCTGGAGCATCGGGTTGTCGATCTCCTCCCGGATCTCCTGTTTGTACTGTTTGAACAGTTTCTTGTGGTCGTGCGCGATTTCCGCGCCGGTATCGGACATCTCGGTCCCGTCGAAGGCCATCACCTGCCGGATGTTGATGCGCCGGAGCATCAGCCCCTCGTCGTAGACGCGCTGGAGGAACTCGCGGTTGTGCTCGAAGCTCTCCTTTCGCTCGCCCATCAGACCGTGGACGAGGTTGATCCCCGGGAGGAGTTTCGGGAGCCGCTGGGCGGCGTCCGAACCGAAGTTCGGGGCCGTCTCGGGGTCGCCGCCGGGTCGCCACCCTCCCTCTTCGTTGACAATCTTCACCGCCCGGAAACACTCCTCGGCGGAGACGTTCAGATTGTTCTTCTCCTGCACTACGGGGTCGGCCGACTCCAGCCCGAACGCCGCGGTGTCGCCGGGCGTGTTGTGTTCGGCGATGATTCGGATCCCCTCCCGGGACTTCTCCGGCCACCGGACGATAGTGATTGGGTTCATGTTGTCCAGATGGAACGTCCGGAGGTCCGGGACCGCGTCCCGGATCCCCCCGTACAGCTCCCGGAGCGCCTCCGGATTGGGCGCTTCGCCGTCGCCGCCGTAGGCGAGAATGTCGGCCTGTCGGCCGAGGCGGAAATCGCGGACACCGTGTTCGGCGAGCGCCGCGACCTCACCGACGACCGATTCCGGGGTCCGAAAGCTCGGATCCGCCCCGTACAGCGGCTCGGTACAGAACGAACACCGGTACGGACAGCCCCGGGAGGTCTCCATCTCACAGATCAGATACTCGGGGTGGTTCGGGTGTTGTTCGACGACGAACGCGCCCCGTCTGGCCCACCGGGTGATCTCCTCGTTGTCCCGCATTCGGTTGCCGAACCCTTCCATCCCGCCGTGGACCAGATCGTACGCCGCCGCCTCGATGTCGCCTTTCGCGACGAAGTCGTAGTTCAGGTCGTCCCGCTCCATGTCCTGTGCACCGGCGTTCTCCTCGCCGACGCCGAACCGAACCGGGCCGCCCATCAGGGTCGTCCCCTCGGCGGTCCAGGCCAGGCGTTTGACCTCCTCCGGTTCCGCTGGCGTCCCGCCGACGTACTTTCCGGGGACGGTCATCCCCCCGACGTAGATCATGAGATCCGCCTCCTCGACCTGCTGCCAGCGCGACCGCTCCTCGCGCAAGGCGTCGATTGTGAGATACGTGATCGCGTCCTGTTCGACCCCGGCGTCGACCAGCGCCCCGGCGGTGTACCGCGGATACGTCGAGATGTACGGTGGCACGCCGAAGTGTGCCGGCTCGTCGACGTAGCCGTCGACGATGGTCACGTCGAGATCTGCCGGGTCTTGCATGCGCAGTCGTACCCGTTCGATCCCCAAAACCTCCTCGGTCACCGGTCCCCGCACGACGAGTGCCACCACAACACAGAAGCCGAACACGGACCAACGTGTCGGCAATGTCCCTCCCCGACCTGGACGAGTATCCCCGCCGGGACTACCTCCGTGGCTTGGTCGCCGCGACCGCGGCGCTGGCCGGCTGTTCTGGGTCTGACGACGAGACCGAACCCGAACCTGACGGCGAGGAGCCCGCCGGCAACGAATCGGACGACCGACCCGTCGGCGTCGACGAGCGCGACGGCCCGGCATCCGGGGTGATCGCGGACCCGCCCGACCGGGTCTATCTCCCGTCACATCGCGACGGAACGTTGACTCTCTCACCCCAGCGGGCCGGCGATTACGGAGTCATGCCCCACTGGACGTACCCACACACCTTCTGGCTGACCCGGGGCGAGCAGGCAGTCCGCGAGGATCCCGACGCCCTCTCGCTGCATTTCATGTTCTCCGTCTGGGATCGCCAGACGCGACGGTCGCTCCCGGTCAACGTTGCTGGGCCGATGCGGGTGTTCAAAGACGGTGAGACCGTCGGCCGACCGGGTGCGCCCCGGCCGATGATCTCCCAGTCGATGGGGTTTCACCTCGGGGATAACCGGGAGTTCGCCACGCCGGGATACGAGGGCGCGCTCCCCGAAGAAGGGGTCTACGAGGTCGAACTCCAGCTCCGGCCGATCGGCGCCCGCAAGACCGGGGAGTTCGCGGGCCGGTTCGAGGAGCCGAGGACCGTCCGCTTCGAGTTCGAGTTCAGCGAGGAGCTGTTCAGCGAACTCGACAGGCGGTCGATCACCTTCGACGAACAACGCTGGGGAGAGCCGGACGCGGCCGAGTTGATGACCCGACAGACCGGCATAGAGACGCCAGCCCAGCCCCCCGCGACGACGCTTCCGCCCGCCGACGAGTATCCGGGCGAACTGCTCGGGCGGTCGGGCGAGGGGGGGCTACCGAGCAGCCACGACGCGCAGTTCGTCCTCAGCTATCTCGATCAGTCGCGGCTGTCGGCCGACGACGGCGGCTACCTGCTCGTCTCGCCGCGAACGCCGTACAACCGGATCCCGCTCCCGGAGATGAGCCTCTCCGTCGAGGGAGCCATCGAGGGGGAGCTAATCGAGACAGTCGACGATACGGTCGGCCATCACTACGGGCTCTCGGCCGCGCTCGAACCGGGCGAGTCGTTCGATCTGGTCATCGACTCGCCGCCGCAGGTCGCGCGCCACCGCGGCTATCAGACCGCGTTTCTGGATATGCCGCCGATCTCACTGCAGCGACGAGGGTGAACGGTGGGCGGCGCCGCCACGGCGGTTGTGTGCGGAGCGTATCCAGCCACCAAACACCATTGGCCGTCGAGTTCGTAGCTGTTCAACGATGGAGTCCCGCCGAACGGTAGTCCACAGTTGTCTCGCCGCCGTCACGCTCGGCATCGCCGGGTGTACCGGCGGCCCCAGCGAGACGGACGACGAGCCCGAGCAGTCGGCGGAGGAGTTGGAGCGGCTTCGAGCCGGGGACCGCGTTCTCAACTCCTCGTTCCCGATGGAGATCTACGAGCCGGACACCGACACCCGACTCGTCCAGATCCACTGGCACGGGAAGCTCTCGAACAGCCACTGGCACCAGCAGCCCCTCGACGTGCCGCTGGACCGCTGGAAGACCTACGAGATGCGCGCTCTGGACCGCGACGGGCAGGTGATCCAGCTCGGAGCGTCTCAGCCCCTCCAGCTCAGCATGCGCAAATCCCCGGAGACGGCGGCGGACCTGCTCGATTCGAGTATCGACGGGAACCTGATCGATCTCCGCGGGCGAGATCGGGGCCGCGGCGCGTACGCCTTCCAGCTAGTCAGCGGCGAGCAGGTCGAATGGGAGTCGCCGCTGTTACAGCTCAGCGTCGAGTGAGAACGCCGGCGACGGGCTCTCACCCGCGTTCCTGTAGAATTCGGTCGATGATCCGGCCGCTGGAGAGGAGTTCGTCCTCGTCCGGCTCTCGCCCGGAGACCCGCTCGACGGTGCAGTCGATGCCGCGCTCGGCCAGTCGTGCTTCGAGTTTCTCGATGTCGTGGTGCTGGTCGTGGCCCAGCGCGATCACCGCGGGGTCGATCTCCTCGATAGGGACGAAGATGTCGTCGGGGTCACCCAGTCGGGCGTGATCGACGGGATCGAGCGCCTCGACCATCTCGACGCGCTGGGGCTCGGAGACGATGGGATCGGGCTTGTGGGTCACGTTCGCCGCTCTGGCGACGATCACGTGTAACTGATCGCCCATTGCCTTCGCCTCGCGGAGGTAGTGGACGTGCCCGGGGTGGAGAATGTCGAACGTCCCCTGTGCGACGACTCTGCTCATCGCCGGCCACCGGGTGTTTCCCGAGTCTCGACGCGTCTGCGGCCGTTTGCACAGCTCCCAGCAACTCCGTGTGTACCGTCGGGACAGTGTCCCCGAAGGTATCGCATGGACAGCAGTCGGGACTGCCGCCTTCTAAGCGTTCCGGATAGCCCCCGGAGACAGATCGAAGCTTAAAAACCTGACAGTGACGTACGGGTGGTATATGTCTACACCCAATGGTACCGGGGATGACGGTACCGACCTCGAGCGGTCGACTGTCGTCTACGATCTCGATCCGGAGTGCGGAGTAGAGGACGTCGAGGAGGGGAAAAAGTATCACGCCACGGTCAACGGCGTCGTCGAGTACGGCGTTTTCGTCGACATTTCCGAACACGTTTCGGGGCTCGTTCACAGCTCGAATCTGATCGGATCCTACGACGTGGGCGAGGACCTGATCGTCGAACTGGACGCGATCCGCGAGGACGGCGACATCAGTTTCGTCGAGGTGCAGGTCGCGGAGTACGAGACCGAACCTGTCGGGCCGGGAACGCGTGCGACGACGACCGATCTCGAAACCGTCGCCGGCGAGGACGTTCACCTCGACGGCCAGGTCGTCCAGATCAAGCAGACGGGGGGGCCGACCATCTTCCAGGTTCGCACGCCGAACCGCGTCGTTCCGTGCGCCGCCTTCGAGGAGGCCGGTGTCCGCGCCTACCCCGAGATCGAACTCGACGACTTCGTTCGCGTCACGGGGACCGTCGAGCGTCGAAACGGCGCCTGCCAGGTGGAAGCCGACGAACTGACTGTCCTCACCGGCGACGAACGCCTGCGGGTCGAGTCGGAGATCACCGACAGCGACGTGATCGACGCGGCCGATGTCGATCCCTTCGTCGACTGGCCGGCCTTCGAGAAACTCCGCGGCGACCTGCAGGCGGTCGCGACGCGACTGCGCGAGACGGTGCTGTCGGGGCGGCCGATCCGGATCCGTCACCACGCTGACGGCGATGGCCTCTGCGCGAGCGTCCCGCTGCAGTACGCGCTCGAACAGTTCATCGAACAGACCTGGGAGGACCCCGACGCCCCGCAACACCTGCTCAAGCGGCTTCCGAGCAAGGCCCCGTTCTACGAACTCGAGGACGTGACCCGGGATCTCAACTTCGCGCTGGAGAACAAGACCCGACACGGGCAGAAACTCCCGCTGTTCCTTATGCTCGACAACGGGAGCACAGAAGAGGACACGCCGGCCTATCGGAACCTCGCACACTACGAGGTGCCGATTCTCGTCGTCGACCACCACCACCCCGACCCGGACGCAGTCAGCGAGTTCACCGACCACCACGTCAACCCCTACCTCTACGACGAGGATTACCGGATCACGACCGGGATGATGTGTGTCGAACTCGCCCGGATGATCGCCCCGGAGATCACCGACGAACTCCGCCACGTGCCCGCGGTGGCCGGCATCGCCGACCGCTCGGAGGGCGAGGCCATGGACGACTACCTCGACCTGGCCGCCGACGTCGGATACGACACCGCCGACCTCCGGGACATCGGCGAGGCCCTGGATTACGCGACCTACTGGCTGCGGTACAACGACGGCCGGGAGTTCGTCAACGACCTGCTGAACGTGAACTGTGACGACCGTGACCGCCACGAGCGCGTCGTCGACCTGCTCAGCGAGCGCGCCGCCCGAGACGTCGACCAGCAACTCGACGCGGCCATGGAACACGTCACGGAGGAACAGCTCGACAACGGCGCGCGCCTGTACCGGATCGACGTCGAACAGCACGCCCGACGGTTTACTTACCCCGCGCCCGGAAAGACGACGGGAAAGATCCACGACAGAAAAGTCGCCGAGACCGGCGACCCCGTCATCACCATCGGCTTCGGGCCGGACTTCGCCGTGCTCCGATCTGACGGCGTCCGACTGGACATCCCCGAGATGGTCGCCGAACTGAAATCCGAGGTGCCCGGCGGCGGCGTCAGCGGCGGCGGTCACCTCGTCGTCGGCTCGATCAAGTTCGTCAGCGGGATGCGCGAACAGGTCATCGAGGCGCTCGTCGAGAAGATGTCCGACGCCGAAATCGACGAGGAACTCGGCAGTTCGGCCGTCATGCCGGAAGAAGTCTGATCGCTACCCGCTACGCTTCGTGAAAAATACGCGGCGTTCGACTACTCGCCGCCGCTGCCTGTCCCGCTGCTTTCGGTCTCGTTGCCGTCGCTTTCGGCTTCGATTTCCTCGTACTCGACCGTCACGCCGCTTGCGACCGGCTGGAGATTGTAACTGCCGGACTGACCGCGCTTGACCGGCGTGAAATCGGCCGTGAACACGGTCCGGGTGTTCGCTCTGATCTCGAAGGGCTCGTTGAACTTCAGCGGCGCGTTACCGGGTACCTCGACGGTCGCGGATTCCCCGCTGTCCAGGGTCGCCTCGACGCCGTCGGTGTCCAGCTGGAGGTAGCTGTGTTCGCCGGTCGGAAGCTCTCGCTCGTCGACGAGTTGGGTGTTCTCACCCTGTAGGTCGACGAGGTCGGCCTCCTGCGGCTCGTCGAATTCGAGATACTCGCGTTCGCCGTCCTCTCCTCCGTCCCCGTCGTCTGTACCGCCGCTGTCGGTCTCGTTTGCCGTGCCGTCGCTGTTCGTCTCGCTCGGCGGCCCGAGCCAGACGCCGACGATAGTGACGACACAGGACTCGAAGTCTGCGATGTCGCCCGGCTGATCGGTTACTCTCGTCGCAAGTGTCCCCGTCTGCGCGGCGACCCCGCCACGGCTACAGCCGGCGAGTCCGGCTATCCCGGCCGCGCCGAGTCCCGCGAGATAGGTCCGTCTGTCTATGTGTTCGTCTGTCATTGGTACGTTGAATAATTGCGTGGCGCGTAAACAGTTGTCTACGCCGGAACGCCGTCCGGAGCGTTGCCGGCCGCCGTCCCGTCGTCGCTCGCTTCACTGTCGTCACCACTCCCTGCGGCGTCGTCGGTCTCCTCGCCGTCCGTCGAGGAGTCACCCTCGCCCGCGTCGTCCGGGCCGAGGATGCCCTGGAGGACATCACCGAGGTCGGAGACCGTGTCGTTGAGGAACGACTCGATGGCGTTGTGGATCTCCGTCACGTGGTCCGGCGCCTGCTCCGGCAGTCCGCCGGCCGGTCCGACGGAACTGTTCCCCGCGCGGTCCGCGCGTTCGTCAGGGGCCTCGGAGTCGTTCACGTCGTCGTCCGATTCGTTCGCGGCGCTCGGATCCTCTGCCGGAGCCTGTTCTGCGCTGTCGTTCACCTGTGCGTTGTCCGCGGCCATCTCGCCCGGGCCGGTCGCGCTGACGGCGGCCGCTCCGCCGATCAGCAGTGCCGATCCGACCACGATTGCGAGCAGTTTTCCTGCGCTCATTGCATCCGATACTGTGTGATCGACCGGGATAAGGGGGACAGACGGTTCTCGAAACTGAACCGTTCAGGGCCTGATAACACGATATAAACGGATTTGAACGGATTTTTGGAACGTCGGTAAACGGTCGCGAACCGCCCGCGGCTGATGACCCCCTGTTCGTCGGTACGCGTTCGCCCCCGAGCGGCTGGCGCGACGTTCAATCACGCTCGAACTCGATCCGTCTGACGGCCAGTGCCGCGAGCACGACTGCCCCGACCACTGCCGCGGCGAGGCCGACCGGAACAGACCGTTCCCGTTCGACCGGCGCGGCCGCCTCCCAGTCGGCGTCGAACACCCGGCCGAAGTAGCCCGCGACCCCGTCGCTTTCGATCAGTAGTGCGACCTCGCGGTTGCGCCGGAGCGAGTTGTTGTTCCAGTTGATGCTCCCGACGACGGCCGTCTCGTTGTCGACGATCAACCCCTTCGCGTGGATCTTCTCGTACCGGTCGCCGGGGTCAGCGACTCGTACCCGTAGCGGGAGGTCCTCCGCCGCCGCCCGCTCCGTGAGTCGTCGCCGGAGCCGTTCGTTTTCCTTCTCGACGTACCAGGCCCCGCTCAGTAGAATCTCGACCTCGACGCCGCGGCGGGCGGCATCGATGACCCCCCGCAGCAGCGGGAACCGCTCGGAACCGATGCTGACCTGCTTGAGTCGAATTCGTCGGTCAGCGCTATCGATAAGCTTCCGGATTCGCCCGCCGGCGTTGTCCGGGGTGACCAACAGTTCCGTGCGCTCGACCTCGAACGAACGTGCCTCGAACGACGAGGGATACGGGCTCTCGTGAGACGTAGCTTCGCCGTCGTCGGCTCCCGTGCCCGACCAGCGGACGGCGTCGACCCAGCCACGGTCGGCCCGGAAGGTCTCCGTGAGTCCGTCGACAATCGCTCGCTGGTCGGTAATCACTGCCCACCCGCGGCTGGAACGACCGCCCAGTCCGCTCGGTTTCCAGTTCTCGGTCGTGACGAGCGCGCGCTCGTCGACGACGGCGTATTTCGCGTGGTGGAACCGGTACCTGGCGCGCGCGCCGTCGACGACCCGTACGTCGACGCCGGATCGGCGTAACTCCGTGAGTGCGGCCGCGGCGGCGTCGCTCGTGCCGCCGGCCGGCGATCCGTCGAGTAACACCGCGACCGAGACGCCGCGGCTCTCGGCGGCGACGAGGGCGTCGACGACCGCCTGTGACGAGAGGGTGTAGCCGCCCAACAGGATCCGTTCGCTGGCCGACCGGAGAAACTCGACCGCGCGCGTCGGCTCGTCCGGCAGCACGAACGTCTCGACCGAACCGCCGGTCGCCGTCGCTATCGGCAGGTCGGTGCCGCCGAGAGGCTGCCAGTCTGACTCCCTGACCCCGTAGACCTCGGCCTCGGTGGCGTTGTCGTAGCTGAGCCGCTGGATCGGCGTTCCGTTCCGCAGGAGGCGAATTTCGTCTCCGCCGTTCGCAAGTTGCACCCGGTCCGGGAGTCGGCGGACAGTTCGGTTCGTGAGTCGCCGGGTCGGTTCCGGGTCGGTCGAGAGGGTCACCCGCGTCCGGTCGTGAAACCGACTCCCGTTCAGCCATCTCCCGAGCGGAACTGGTCTGTCTTCGTCCACCAGCGCGATTCTGTCAGGCTCCGTCCCCGCCGGGAACGTGATGGTGAGGAACTCCCCGGCGTCTTGATCCGT
Organism: Halovenus carboxidivorans; assembly: GCF_009831575.1. GTDB lineage: Archaea > Halobacteriota > Halobacteria > Halobacteriales > Haloarculaceae > Halovenus > Halovenus carboxidivorans. The sequence goes on from NZ_WUUT01000004.1 coordinate 153,376, forward strand.
CGCGGGATCCGGGTAGAGTTCGACAATCTCCGGGGCTGACGCGTTTCCCTGCGGAGTCTGCTGTGTCGCTGCCGCTGGCGTCGCGGCCACCACGAGCGAGGCCGTCACGGCGACAAGACAGCAGACGAGACCGAGCCAGCGCACGGCCGGCGTTGCTCCCGTCTCGGGATATAAACCTCCGGACAATCGCCGCTCGCGCTGTCAGACGACATCAGCGGGGTCGGTGACGGTCCCTTCGACCGGATCGACGCCGACCTGGTCGCAGAGGTCGGCCAGCGGGCAGGCCTCGGGGTCGTCGAGACAGGCAGGCCCACGGGCAGCGCAGTACTCCCGCCCGAACTGGATCATCGCCGTGTGCCCGAAGCCGCACTTCTCCGCTGGAACAGCGTCTTCCAACGCCTCGCGGACGGCCCCGTGGTCGGCATCCGGTTCGGCCAGTCCGATCCGCCGGGCGATCCGGTGGACGTGTGTATCGACCGGGAAGACGCCCCCGCGACCGCCCGCGAACAGCAGCACACAGTCTGCGGTTTTCGGCCCGACACCGTCGAGAGTCAGCAGGGTCTCCCGGACTGTCTCGGCGCCGTTGTCGAGGACGAACTCGTCGAACGCCGCGGCCGAGCCGTAGGTGTCGAGGATCCACTCGGCGGCCGCGATGATCCGTTCGGCTTTCTGGTTGTACAGCCCGGCGGACGCAATCGTCTCGGCCAGCGTCCCGTGGTCCGCCGCCGCCAGCGACTCCGCGAGATCGCCGCCATCGTCGTACCGCTCCAGCAGGTCCTCGTGTGCTGGCTGGCTCGCACTGTCGCTCGTGTTCTGGCTGAGAATCGTCCGCACCAGGCACTCGAAGGCCGGGCGACCGCCGAAAGTCTCGCTCCAGTCGCTCACCTCGCCGTCGGCCTCGATTGTCGTCCCGCCGTCTTCGGGAAAGAGCATGAACTCGTCGGGGTCGAGACCGTCGTGGTAGACGAGTCCCAGGGCGTCGACGACGGCCTCCGCTCGGGTTTCTGCGGTGCCATCTCCCATCGTTACCGTGTTGTAGTCTCAGCCTCTTCAACCGCGCGTCGATCCCCAATCCGCGGGAATCCAATCCGCACGCCTGTGGCCGTCTTGCGTCCGTCAGACGCCCGTCGTACGGGGCCTCAGTCTTTAATACGGTCGAAAACGCTTGTATAGCTGTGTCGACGTTTCGCTCAGACCCGCTCGACGAACTGGTGATCCCCGACGGGATTCACGTCGAGGAACACGACCTCGTGACCGACGGGGACGTGATCATCGGGAGTCAAACCTCCGTCGGATTCGGAGTCCGGGCGGCCAACGTCATCGCCGGCGAGCGTGTCGCCTTCGGCGGTCACATCGAGGCCGAAGGCGACTGCCGACTGGACATGTGGTGTGAGGTGGCCGACAACGTGCTCGTCGGGGAGGACGCGTATCTCGGCGAGCGGGTCCAGATCGGCGGCGGTCTCCGGGTGGCCGGCGACCTCGATATCGGCGACGACGTCGAAATCGAGGAGGGGTTCGACGCCAACGGCCGGATCATCATCCGGGACCCGATGCCGACTATCGTCTTCCTCTTTATGTATCTCTCCCAGTTGCTCCGCATCGGTGAGGAAGAGGCGGCCGAACAACTCGTCGCCTCGCTGGTCGACGACGAACACGGTCAGAAGCCGGTTTTGATCCCGAAAGGCAGTCGCGTCAGCGACGACGCCTGGCAGGTCTCGACGCCCGGACGGATCGGTGACGGCTGTCGCCTCCACGGCAATATCCGCGCCGAGTCGCTCGTGGTCGGCCGTGACAACGAGATTTTCGGAAGCCTCCGCGCCCGCGAAGGGATCACGGTCGGTGCCCGCACGGAGATCACCGGAAACGTGACGACTCGCGAGGGAACCGTTCGGATCGGCCCCGAAGCGGTAATCCGCGGTGATGTCTCCGGCGAGTACGTCGAAGTCCACCACGACGCGACCGTCGACGGCGGGATCCGAGCGACCGAGGAGACCTCGATGGTCTCGGAGAACGTGATCGAGGATTCAGTCGTTCCCGACCCCGACACGGCGACCGAAGAAAACGAGCCGCTCGGCCCCGAACCGGCCGAATCGAGCGACTAACTCTCCCGCTCGCGGACCCACGCCAACACCGGTTCGAGGCGCTCGCACAGCTCCTCGCCGTCGTCCGAGAGTCGGTACTCGACTCGGGGCGGAATCTCGTCGTACTGCTCGCGTTCGAGCAGGCCCGCACCGGTCAGATCTTCGAGTCGCGCAGAGAGTGTCGAACTGCTCACGTCCCCGAACGCCGTTTCGAGTTCGCCGTATCGGACGGGTTCCAGCGCACCGACGGCACACAGCGTCTGCATCGCGTACTTCCGGCTGAGCAGGTCGATGATCCCGCTGGTCGGACAGTAACACTGTGGGTCCAGGTCGGTCGATTCTGACATGGCTTTGATTTCTCGAAGCTACTCCGATACTTTGGAGTTGACAGTATAAACACTTCGGGATCAAAAGTCGAGTACGGATGTCCGAAAACGACCACGAGCAGACGGTAACGTGTACGATCACCCCCGAGCAGGCCGCCGAGCGGCCGGCCGCGGTGCTGGCGACGCTCGCGGACCGATACGTGTCCTCGACCGAACACGAGGACGGCTACACCCACGTTTTCCAGGGTACCCAGGAGACAGTCGAGGCCCTGGCGACGTTCGTCGCGAACGAACAGCGCTGCTGTGGGTTTGCGAGCTACGAACTCGCGATCGAACCGCCCTACGAGCAGACCGCGTTTCGCGTCTCCGGTCCCGAGGGCACCAAGGAGCTACTCGGGACCGGTTTTCTGACGGCGTTAGGTGTCGAGCCCGAGGAGTGAGCGAACCGAAAAGGCATTTCCCCGGGGAGAGAAAGAGAAGGTATGCTCTCGCTCGCGCTCGCCGGCAAACCGAACGCCGGCAAATCTACGTTCTATACCGCCGCAACGATGGCCGATGTCGAGGTCGGCAACTACCCCTTCACGACAATCGACGCGAACCGCGGAGTCAGCTACGCCCGCACGGAGTGTCCCTGTCTGGACCGCGACCGGCGCTGTGACAGCGACAACTGCCGGGACGGCAAACGGTACGTCCCCGTCGAACTGTTCGACGTGGCGGGGCTCGTCCCCGGTGCCCACGAGGGACGGGGGCTCGGGAACCAGTTTCTGGATCAGTTGACCGACGCGGACGCCATCCTCCACGTCGTCGACGCCGCCGGCGCGACCGACGAGGAGGGCGAACCGGTGGAGGTCGGCGAGCACGACCCTGTCGAGGATCTGGACTTCGTCGAACGGGAGATGGATCGGTGGCTGGCCTCGATCATCGACCGCAACTGGGAGACGATCGAACGGGAATCCCGCTCGCCGGATTTCGACATCGACGACTCGCTGTCGGAGATGTTGACCGGTGTCGGGGCGACCGTCGCGGATATCGCGCTCGTCCTTCGGAACCTGGAGTATCCCGAGGACCCTCGGGAGTGGACCGACGAACACCGCCGGGAACTCGCCCGCGAGTTGCGCGCGCAGACGAAACCGATGATCGTCGTCGCGAACAAGGCCGACATCGCGCCGGAGGGCAACATCGAACGGCTCCGGGAGGCCGCAGACTATCTCGTTCCGGCGACCGCGGACGGCGAACTCGCGCTCCGGCGCGGCGCGGAGGCCGGCGTCGTCGAGTACGACCCCGGCGACGAGACGTTCTCGATCAGCGGGAACGTGAGCGACCAGCAACGCGAAGGACTCGAACAGATCCGGACCGTGACCGAACAGTACGGCGGTACAGGCGTCCAGCAGGCCCTCGACGCCGTCGTCTACGACGTTCTCGATCAGATCACGGCCTACCCGGTCGAAAACGAGACCAAGTGGATCGACGGGAAGGGTCGGATGCTCCCCGACGCACACCTGCTCCCCAGCGGTTCGACGCCGCTGGATCTGGCCTACGCGGTCCACTCCGACATCGGGGAGGGGTACCTCCACGCCGTCGACGCCCGAGAGAACCGCCGGATCGGCGAGGATCACGAACTCGAAGAGGGCGACGTGATCAAGATTGTCAGCACCGCGAACTGAATCCGCGTCTCCGCGTCAGTCGATGAGCCCTGCGTACTCGACCTGTTTCGGCTCGAAACCCGCCGCCCGGTAGAACTGTCTCGTGCCCTCGTTTTCCCACTCGCAGGAGACGTCTTTTCAAGAGGGGCGTATATATACCCCAATGGCCGATCAGCTACCGGCCGCCGCGGTGCTCCGTGACCGCTGGAGCTGTTTTCGTAGCTCCGCTCCGGCGTTGAGTGCGATCAGTCCGAACCCGACCTTCGTGATGAGGTCGAGATAGGTGACCAACAGCACGTTCGTCAGCATCGTCAGTTCACCGAGTCCCGTCGGACCGAGAATCCAGATGATCGGGTAGACCGACCAGAGGATGACGGTCAGGTTTCGCAGGCCGCGAAACAGCGACTCCGTCGCCCTCCCGCTGGCCTGTTCTGTGAGCGGTCCAACGAGCAGGTACGCGAGGCCGACGTACGCGAGTCCGCCGACCGCGAAGAGTCCGAACCGGGCAGTGCCGGACAGCAGCGACGCGCCGAATCCGGCCACGATCACGACGACGTTGACCGCGACAATCCGTGCGAGCAGTCCTCGCTCACTGCTGACTAGCATCCACAGGTACGTCAACAGAAGCGGTGTCGTCAGCAGCCAGTCGATGTACCGTGGGACGAAGACGGTCCGGCCGTCCACCGAGACCGCGCCGACGTTCAGTGCCATCAGCACGTAGGCGACGGTCGCGATCCCGCTGATCGCCGCCAGCACCGCGTAGTACTTCTGCACCTCGGAGTCGGCCCGCGCGAGGCCGTTGAGGAACACGGCAGTGCCGAGCCCCATCCCGAGCGCACCGACGGCGAACCACAGTGTCGCCTCGCCGATCATGCTGATCCCCCGAGCGTTGCGGGTTCTGCCCGTTCCTCGCGGACGGTCGTCTCCGCGAGTACCTCCTGTAGCGAACTCGCCCGCGCGGAGAGTTCGTCCGTGCGGGAGAACACCGACTCGACGGTGTCCTGTTGGCGTTCGGCCGTCTGTACGACATCGCTCGACTGCGTCGCCGTCTCCTCCGAGATATTCGCCACTTCGTCGATCATCGAGACGACCTGTTCGGCGGAGTCGGCCTGCGTATCCGTCGACCGGTCGATCTCCCCGATCCCGGTGTTGACCTCCTCGACGTTCCGGACGATCCGTTCGACCGCGTCGACGGTCTCCTCGACGGTCAGCAACCCGGAAGAGATCCGCTCACTCGTCTCCCGGATATCGTCGGCCGTCTCGTCGGTCTGGCTCTGGACCTTGGTGATCAGCCCTTCGATCTCGTCGGTCGCCTCCTTCGTCTCCTCGGCCAGGGACTTGATCTCGTCGGCGACGACACCGAAGCCTTCGCCCGCCTCACCGGCACGGGCGGCCTCGATGGAGGCGTTCAACGCGAGCATGTTCGTCTGTTCCGCGATCTCGGCGATCAGGTCTGTCACCTCGCCGATGGCGTCCATCTCCGATTCGAGCGCCTCGATCGACTCGACGGCGTCGGCGGTCTGCTGTTCGACGGCGTTCATCTCGGAGATCGCCTGCTCTGCGGTCTCGCGGCTCTGCTGGCCGGTCTCGACCGCCGCCTGCGAGGTCGAGGCGATCTGTGCCGCACTGGCTGCGATCTGTTCCGTCGCGGCGGAGATGTCCTCGATCTCTCCGGCAATCGCCTGGATCCGCTCGGTCTGTTCGTCCGCTCCCTCGGAGATCTCCTGAATGGCCGCACTGACCTCGACGCTTCCCTCTCGCACCGCTGTCGTGCGCTCGTTGACCTCCTCGGAGGCGACGGCGACCTCCTCGGCGAAGGTGTCGATCTGGCTGACTAACCTCTCGATCTGTCCCATCATCTCGTTGAACGACTCCTCGATCGCGACCATCGCCTCGTTGTCGCTTCGAGCGTCGAGACGAGCGGTGAAATCCCCCGCCGCGCAGGCGTCCATCGTCTCGCTGAATCTGGCGGCGTCTTCCCGTAGCCGCTCGTTGATCGTTTCGAGGCGTTCGCGCTCCTCCTCGACCTCTCTGCGGGCCTGCTCCGCCCGCTCTTTCTCCTCGGTCGCCTCGGCACGCGCCTGTTCGGCCTCTTCGATGGATTCTTTGAGTGACTGCCGTGTCTCGTCGAAGGAGCCGTACAGCCGTCCGATCTCGTCCGACCGGCTGGTCGTGAGATCGACATCGAGGTCTCCCTCGCCGATCTTCTCGGCTTTCCGTTCGAGAAACCGGAGCGACGTTGCCGTGTTCCCCCCGACCGTCGCCGCGAACAACCCGAGATTGATGACCGTCAGCAGAATCAACCCCAGAAAGCCGGAGAACGCAACGTCACGGACGGCCCCCACGTCCCCGGTTTCGGCCGCAGTTGCGAGTTCCGCGGAGATCGCAGCCCCAAATATGGCTGTTACTACGAGTATCTGTACGAACCCGACACCCATCTTGAGCGTGAAACTCTGCCGGGCCTTCTGCGGGAAAAGGATCCGTGTGACCTGCATCAGTTACAGTTACTTCGATACCTCTTCTTATATCCTAACTCCCCTTTCTCGTCTATGATAATTACTTATCCAAAAACTGTGTAACTTTGATCATGTTAGTTACACCGGCGAATTCCTGCTGACAACACACGTAGATTTATGATGATACTCGACCTACAATATCGTATGAGCGAAACGACCGAACAGCACGAACTCAAGCCGGGGACGCCGGTGTACGACGAGGAGGGGGCACAGATCGGCACGATCCGCGGGGTCGACGAACACGGCTTCTACATCAGGGCCGAAGACGACGTGACCGTTCTGCCGGGGCCGGGCGAGGCGGAGTACGGCGACGCGATCATGTGGCGGTGCTGGGAGTGCGGCGAGATGGGGCAGATCGAAGACATTCCGGCGGAGTGCCCCTCCTGTGGGGCGCCGAAAGAGGAGATTTACTACTGGCAGGAGGACTGAGCGTCGTCGCCGTCGCCGCAATAACGCATAAACGGCTGGCCCGCACAGTCGGTGTATGAGCGAGATTCATCCGAACCAGCGCGTGGCCGTGTTGGCCGACTCACAGAATCTCTATCACACGGCCCAGAGCATGTACACCCGTAACATCGACTACGCCGCGTTGCTGGAGGAGTCTGTCTCCGACCGCGAATTGACCCGGGCCATCGCCTACGTCATCAGGGCGGACGCGCCCGAGGAGGAGTCGTTTTTCGACGCGCTCGTCGACATCGGCTTCGAGACGCAGATCAAGGACATCAAGACGTTTCCAGACGGCTCGAAAAAGGCCGACTGGGACGTGGGGATTTGTCTCGATGCGATCACCCTCGCCAACCACGTCGACACCATCGTTCTCTGTACCGGTGACGGGGATTTCACGCGCCTGTGCCACCACCTCAAACACGAAGGCGTCCGAATCGAGGTGATCTGTTTCGCCGAGTCGACCGCGGACGAACTCGTCGAGGCGGCGGATAGCTTCGTCGACATGAGCGAAGACACCGACCGGTTCCTGCTCTGAGCGCAAACGGAGTCGTTTTTGAGGCTGACCCGAGTACGGTGGACAATGGCTGATGATCTCGACGCGTTGCGGACGGTCGCGGACTACCAGTTCGGCCCCGGCGGTGGGACGGCGCTGTTCCCGCCGGAGGAAGAGCTTTCGGTGACCCGGACGAGCTCCGGCCGTCTCCGGCAGATCCACGTCGACGGCGACCGCCTGGGCACGTACGAACAGGACGGCCGACTCCGACTGGGCATCGAGGGGGGCCGTCGACTGCAACAGCGACTCCCGAGCGAGGGCTACCGCGTCGTCGTCGGCGACGAGAGCGAACCGTTCGTCCGCGACGGAAAGAACGCCTTCGCCAAGTTCGTCACGCGCGCCGACGGCGCTATCAGGCCCCGTGACGAGGTGATCGTCGAACACGAGGACGGCAGACTACTCGCCGTCGGTCGGGCGGAACTCTCCGGACGGGGAATGCTGGCGTTCGAGACTGGGATGGCCGTCCAGGTTCGGGATACGGTCGGGCCGGCCTGATCAGTCTGCCGTGGACTCGTCGCCGTCCTCGTCGGCGTCGATGCCGAGCACCTCCGTCGGATCGAGGTCTGTCGGCTCCTCGCTTCCACCGACCCGGACCTCGCCGTCCGGTCCCTCTACGTAGACATCGTCGGCAAATCCTCCCTCTGCGTAGGGGTGTTCCGGTTCGTCCAGTTTCTCGGGCGTCGACGGCGCGTCGGCGATTCCGTCCGCCGGCCGGAAGTTCCCCAGCGGATCCTCGATGGAGATGCCGTGTGTCTCGAAGAAGTCCTCGTATCTGTCGTAGTGCTCGCCGAGTTCCTCGACCGGGAACTCCATCATCTCGGTCCAGCCGTGGTTGTAGAAATCGAAATTGGCCTGGATGTGTGTGATCTCCCGGGCGTCGGCCTCGGGATAGCCCGCGTCCAGCGCCGCGACGTAGGTGTCCATCGTCGCGTCGAAGAAGTCGTTGAGATGCTCTCGACGCGCTTCCCGTTCGCTCTCGTCCGTGCGGTCGAGGAAGATATCGGTGTGCATCCCGACGAGTCGGTCGTTGACGATACCCCCGACGACCGGCATCGTCAGCGCCTGCTTGGCTGCCCAGTGACGGACGTTCTGGCGGATTTTCATCGACCGCTGATACGTGAGCGAGACTCTTCATCCCGTCGGTCCCGCCGGTATATCTCCGCGCGACGGAACGGCGACCAGTCGCCGTCCCATCCCACGATTGGGACCGATCTCTCGCGGCTGACAACGAGCGAACAAACAGAGGTTCAGCACCCGGCAAACCCAGGGCAATCTCGTCCAGATCCTTCCGGAAAAACTCCCCAAATATGGCGTTTGAAAACTAATACGCCGAATTACAGCACGAATGGGGGGGCTGACAGTTGGAATTACACGAATAGCAACCCACATTAACCCCGGCGTTCAACTACCGATATGAGCACGTCGCATGTCATCGTCGGCGACGGAATCGCGGGGAGTTCGGCGGCTGAAACCATCCGGGAAGAGGACCCGGACGCGGACGTGACAGTCATCACGGACGAAGGTGAAGCGCTGTACAACCGGATTCTGATCAAGGAGTTCGCCAAGGGGAAACTGCCGGAGGCACCGATCTCGATCCACGAACCGGAGTGGTACGACGAGCGGGATATCGACCTCCAGTTGAACACTCACGTCGACCGCGTCGACACGGACTCACAGACGGTGCACACGCACACGGGAGCGAGCTACGACTACGACAAGCTACTGGTCGCGACGGGGGGGACACCGGCGCAGTTGCCCGTCGAGAACTCCGACGCCGAAGGCATCCATCACTTCTGGACGTTTCAGGACGCCCGCGAAATCAAAGAACACGCAGACACCGCCGAGACGGGTGTCATCGTCGGGGCCGGACTGCTCGGGATCGATCTCGCGGCGGTCTGTGCCGCACAGGGGATGGACGCGAAATACCTGATGCGGGGCAACCGCTGGTGGCGGTACGCCCTCTCGCTCGACGGTGCGGAGATCATCCACGACGCGCTGGCGGAGAAAGGGGTCGAACCGGTCTTCGACTCCGGCGTCGATCACTTCGAGGTCGACGACGACGGCCACGTCGAGGCCGCCGTCGATCCCAACGGCGAGCGGTTCGACGCGGAGTGGGTCGGCGTCGCCATCGGCCTGGATTTCAACACCGAGTGGCTCCACGGCAGCGGCATCGAGTGCGACGACGGCGTCGTGGTCGACGAACACATGCGGACCAACGTCGACAACGTCTACGCCGCGGGTGACATCACGCAGTTCTACGACACGATTCTCGGTGAGCGGGCACAGAACGGTGCCTGGGGGTCGGCCAAGGAACAGGGGGCCGTCGCGGCGAAAAACATGGTCGCTGACGAACCCGTCGAGTCGTTCCGGTGGGTGTCCTCGTACTCGATCACGCACTTCGATTTCCCCTTCCTCTCCTTCGGCCACCCGACCATCGGCGACGAGACGGCCGAGCGAAAGTACTCCGACACCGAGTGGCGCCGTCTCGCCTTCAAGAACGGCCAACTCGTCGGCGGCGTGTTGATCGGTGACCTCTCACAGCAGTCCGCGCTGAAGCGGATCATCCGCGAGGAACGACAGGTCGCGGACCAGAAGGAGCAACTGCTCGAACCGGAGATCGACGTCGACAACCTCGAAGCGCCGCCCCAGGCGAAGTAAGCGGAGCGCGGCCGAACCGGCCGCGTAGCAGGTTCCCGGTCTCTGAGAGGGACCGACGGCCTTTTTTCACCAGGCGACAGAGGTAGAGGTATGGATGGCGGCAATGGCGATATGACCCTCGCGTTCGAGTTGGCCGCGCTCAAAGAGCTTCGCTCACCGGACTCGGTATTTACCGACGCCCGGCAGTGGACCAACTACGTGGGTGTCATCTCGGAGAAACCGACTTACGTCGTGACGAACTTCACGCGCAAACACCGGATCAGACAGGACTTCTTCTCCGGCCCCCGGAGCCGCGAGGAGAGCCTCGAAAACATCAAAGACCAGTTCGACAGCGAGCGGTACGTCTTCGTCGGGACGGAGCCCGAAGACGAACAACTGGCCGAACAGACCGGCTGGGAGTACGTCGACGTTGAGGCGGCCGCAGAAGCCGCCGAGTGGGAACTCGCCCCCGACACGAAGCCCCAGCAGGTCGAACAGGAGCAGCGCGAGGACTGGCCCTGAGTATGGCCCAGCCACGGGTCCCGGGCGGCACCGACGAACAACTCGATCTGCCCTGTGGCGAGACGGTAGCCACGCACGATCTCGATCTCGGGATGCGGGAACTCTCGTGTGAGTGCGGCCGCACGCACGCGGTCGTGATGGACGTTCACCCGCTCGGCCGGTTCGTCCCCGAATTTCTCGTCGACACGTTGCGTTCGACGATCACCACCGAGGACGAGTACGACGAGTTCACGACCGCACACGCCTTAGCGATGGTCCGCGAGGAGTATCCCGACCGCATCGCCGTCGCGGACTGTTCGGGCGACGGCGAGGTGGGTTACGGTCTCGTCTGGGTCGCCGATATGGACTCCCGCGAACTCCACCGAACCGTCGTCGAACTGCTGGTCGAACTGATGGAACACGCGATCAGCCACGCCGACGACGGCCCGACGGTCGCGGAGTTCGAGGAGCAACTGGCCGAGTTCGATCTGGACGCCTTCGTCGACGCCTACCGCGACGAACGGGACTTCGAGGACGAACACGACAGCCCGTGAGTCCGTCCCCTCGACGCTATCTTCATATGCCCCGCCCCCGAACCGGCGGGTATGTCCGACGACCTCGAAGATGTCTCGTCGAACGAGTTCCGGGAGTTAGTCGACCAGAACGGACTGTGCAAACTGTTCGCGAACCGGACCCGGGCGCGGATCCTGGTTACGCTCTTTTACGCGGACCGGTTCCTGTCGGTCAAAGAGATCGCGAACGCGGCGGAGGTCAACCAGACAGCCGTCCAGCAGGCCACGGATCAACTGGAGACGTTCGACTTCCTGGAGAAACAGGACTACGAGACCGAACAGGCCGAGTACAGGATCGACCGTTCGGACTCGCTGGTTCAGGAGATCGAAACCGTCGCAGAGATGGCGACAGAACGCTTCTACGCGGAGTAATCACTCGATTCTGATCGTCGTCTCCGCCGACAGCGCACGGGAGTCCGGGTTGTCGACGTTGAGCGCGGCGGAGATGGTGTACTTTCCGGGAGCGGCCGGTTCCCACTCCGAGTCGTTCACCTGGAACATCTGTGTCCAGCGCCTGCTGAACCGTTTCCGCTCGCCGCGGTCGAACTCGAACAGCGCGGTCTCCGCACCCGACGGCGGTTTCGGTGTCTGTCGCTGTCCGTCGATCGCCCAGGTCCACCGGACCGGCGAGACGGTTCTGACAGCGACCGGAAACGGCATTCGGTTGTGCATCTGAATCGAGATCGGGACTGGCTCGCCTTCCTCGTACGTCGAGTCCGGGGTCTCGATAGAAATAGAGACCGCCCGCCTGTGCACGCGCTGTGGGACCAACCACCTGCTGAGCAGTCGCTGTGGGAGCGTCCGCGCCGCCTGTGGTTTCTCGCCGTTCTCACGGCTGTTCGGGCGGAACGGATCACCGTCGCTCCGGTCGACCGCCTCGGACTCGTAAATCCGTCGCATACCCGCTGTAGGTGCTAAATCGCTAAAAACGCACCGCCGTTAGTCGTCGCTCTCGGAGACGGCCGCGGTCGGCTGACCCGACGCGGCGGACTCGTCGACACTGCCGTCCTGATACCGGCTATCGTACAGGTGACAGGCGATCTCGGTGCCCTCGACCTGCTGTAGTTCCGGCTCGTGGACCGTACACGGCGTCTCGAAGGCGTCTCCGATCGCGTCGTTCGCCCGCTCGAACGAACCCTGTTCCAGCGCCTGGATGGTCTCGGAGAGAATCTCTTCGGCCTCCGGATCGCTCAGCCGTGCCGGGATATCGTGCTCCTCGCGGATCGCCTCGTCGAACTCGCTGGCATCCGACACGTCGTACTCCTCGCGAAGCGAACCCAGGGGGAGGTCGCCCGACTCGACTCGCGTCGCGAACGACCGCACCGCGCGCCACTCTTCCTGCTCGAACTCCAGGTCGGCGGGCGGGATCACCTTCGGACAGCGCGTGTGGAACTTACAGCCTGACGGCGGATCGAGCGGCGAGGGGACCGTCCCTTCGAGGATGATCCGCTCGGGATTCCAGCCGGGATCGGGCTCCGGTACCGCCGACAGAAGCGCCTCCGTGTACGGGTGTTGCGGCGGCGCGAACAGTTCTTCGGGCGTCCCGACTTCGACGATCTCGCCGAGATACATCACCGCGATCCGGTCGGCGATGTGTTCGACGACCGAGAGGTCGTGTGCGATAAACAGGTAGGTGATCCCGAACTCTTCCTGCAGATCCTTGAGGAGATTCAGAATCTGCGCCTGGACGGACACGTCCAGCGCAGAGACCGGCTCGTCACAGACGATGAAGTCTGGTTCGACCGCGAGTGCGCGTGCGATCCCGATTCGCTGGAGTTGTCCGCCGGAGAACTCGTGGGGGTACCGGTTGGCGTGGCTGGCGCTGAGCCCGACCAGTTCGAGTAGTTCCTTGATCCGCTCGTCGCGGCTCTGGCCCTCTTCGAGTCCGTGGATATCCAGCGCCTCGCCGATGATGTCGTTGACAGTCAGCCGCGGGTTGAGACTGGACTGCGGGTTCTGGAAGATGAGTTGCATCTCCTGGCGGAGTTCTCGCAGTTCGTTCGAGGAGTACTCCGTGATATCTTCGCCTTTGAAGTACACCGTCCCGTCGGTCGGTTCGTGCAACTGCAGCAGCGTGCGCCCGACGGTACTCTTTCCGCAGCCGGATTCACCGACCAGACCGAGCGTCTCGCCCTCCTCGATTTCGAGGGAGATACCGTCGACGGCCTTGACCCACTGCTGGCGGCCCAGCAGTCGGTCGATGAAGTCGCTCTCGTTTTGGTAGTGTTTCTTGAGATTCTCGGCGCGAATGAGTGGTTCGTTGCTACTCATCGATCTCACCCTCCGTGGTTCCGCTTCCGTCGGTGGCTGTCGCTTCGAGTTCGTCCCGGACCGTCACCTCGTAATCCAGCGACCCGGCGAGTTCGCCCGTGTGTGCGAGACAGGCCGCGGCGTGTTGATTCCGGTCGTCCGGAGCGGCCTCCTGGCCCGTCTCGACATCCACGAGTTCCGGGGAGAGCTGTGTACAGATCTCCTCGGCGTACGGACACCTCGGATGGAAGTTACAGCCCGGCGGCATCTCGATCAGGTCCGGCATCCTGCCGGGAATCGTCTGGAGCCGTTCGCTGTCGTCGCCGATCCGCGGGATCGAACTCATCAGTCCGACCGTGTAGGGGTGTTGTGGATCGTAGTAGATCTCCTCGACCGTTCCGATCTCGACCGGATGACCGGCGTACATGACCATCACGCGGTCACAGAACTCGGCGACGACACCGAGGTCGTGCGTGATGAACTGGATGGCGGTATCGAACTTCTCTGCGATCTCTTCGAGCAGCGTGAGGATCTGTGCCTCGATAGTCACGTCGAGGGCGGTCGTCGGTTCGTCGGCGAGGATCAGATCCGGGTCGCAGGACAGCGCCATCGCGATGACCGCGCGCTGTTGCATTCCGCCGGAGAACTGGTGAGGATAATCCGAGTACCGCTCGGCGGCGTCCGGAATCCCGACATCTTCGAGCAGTTCTATCGAGCGTTCTCTGGCCTCCTCTTCGTCCATATCGAGGTGATAGCGGACGGCCTCGGCGATCTGTTCTCCGACCGTGTAGGCCGGGTTCAGCGCCGTCTCGGCGTCCTGGAAGATCATCGAGATCTCGTTTCCGCGGATCTGGCGCATCTCCTCGTCGGAGAGTTCGAGGAGGTTCTGTCCCTTGAACCGGATCTCGCCGCTTTCGATTACGCCGGGGCTGTCGATGAGTCGAAGAAGCGAGAGACTCGTGACGCTTTTGCCGGCACCGCTTTCGCCGACGATACCGAATCGCTCGCCGGCCTCGATCTGATACGAGAGGTCGTTCGTCGCCTTTACTACGCCGTCTTCGGTGTAGAAGCGGACGTTCAGATCCTCGACTTCGAGCATCGCCATGTCAGAGTCCTCCTCCTTCTCTGTTCTGACTGGTACTTCCCTGTGGGTCGAAGGCGTCTCTGACCCCGTCGCCGAGGAGGTTGATCGAGAGCACGAACATGAAGATTGCCAGGCCGGGGAAGATCGCGGCCCACCAGTAGCCCAGCCGGATCGCGCCGTTCGCGTTCGCGACGTTGAGCATGACGCCCCACTCGGCGCTGGCCGGCGAGAGACCGAGGCCGATGAATCCGAGCGCGGCGGCCGCCAGCACGACTGTCCCGACACTGAGTGTCGCCTGGACGATGACCGGCGCCATCGCGTTCGGCAGGATGTGTCGGGAGATAATCTTCCGGTCTGTCGCGCCCAGCGCCTTCGCGGCCGTGACGTACTCGTTTTCCTTGACGCTGAGAATCTCCCCGCGAATGATGCGGGCGTACGCCAGCCAGCCGGTCAGCACCAGCGCCATGACCATCTCCCAGTAGCCGCGTCCGAGCACGGCGATGATCGCGATCGCCAGCACGATGAACGGGAACGCGTAGAGCAGATCGACCACTCGCATGATGAGTTCGTCGACCCAGCCGCCGAAGTAGCCCGCAATCGCACCGAGCGGGACGCCGATCAGCATCGCGACGCCGACCGCAATGAATCCGATCGAGAGGCTCCAGCGGGCGCCGTACATGATCCGTGAGAGAATGTCACGGCCTGCCCAGTCGGTACCGAACAGGTGTTCGGCCGACGGCGAGGAGTACCCCGTCAGCACGTCCTGTGCCGCGGGATCGTACGGTGCGAGCGAAATCGGTTGCACCGGGACGCCTGCGACCGTGATCGGTCGGGAGAAAATCGTCATCAGCGTCATAATCACGATGACCGCCGCACCGAACAGCGCCAGGCGGTTCGACTTGAACCGTTTCCAGGCGTAATACAGCCGACCTTTCCCTTCTTCGGATTCGAGGCTCGGTTGCCAGTCCGAGAGCGGTTCGCGCTTCTCAATTGACTCGGCATCGAACCCGTCGATGCTGATCCGACCCCGCTTCGCGTGTTGGTGTGTTTGTTCCGTCGTCATGGTTAGTACCTGATCCGTGGATCGAGATACGCGTAGAGAATGTCTGCGAGCAGGTTCGCGAGAATCACCGCGACCCCGATCAGCAACACGAGCGCCTGAATGACCGGGAAGTCACGTGCGCCCACGCTGTTGACCAGCAGTCGTCCGATTCCGGGGTAGCTGAACACGATTTCAACAACCACGGACCCGCTGATGATGAACGCGACCTGGATCGCAGCGACCGTCACGACGGAGATGAGCGAGTTCCGAAGGACGTGTTTGTTCACGACTGTCCGCTCCGGGAGCCCCTTGGCTCTGGCCATCGTGACGTAATCTTTGTCCAGTTCCTCGATCATGGACGAACGCATCAGGCGCATCAGCAACGCTGTCGCTCCGGTCCCGATCGTGATCGCGGGCAACAGCGTATATACCGCCATCTCCGGCGTGAGGGCACCCCCGGACGACGGCGCGAGGAACGGGAAGATATTCAGTTGGCTCGCGAAGATCAGGAGGAGCAAGATTCCGAGGAAGAAGTTTGGAATCGCGATCCCCACGACCGAGAACACCCGGCTCGCTTGGTCGATGACCGAGCCGCGGTAGTACGCGGCGATGATCCCCGTCGGAATCGCCGTGATCAGCGTGACCATAAACGCCATCGACCCCATCAGCAGCGTGTACGGAAGCCGTTCCATGATCAGTTCCGTCACTGGCCGCTGATTCGAGATCGAATCGCCGAAGTCGAACTGCACGACACCGGCCAGCCAGTCCAGATACTGCATGAACAACGGCTTGTCGAGGCCGTACTGCTCGCGCAACTGTTGCTCGACCTCTGGGCTCACGTCCTGGAACGCGATGATGTAATCCACCGGATCACCCGGCGTCAGCGCGACCAGGCCGAACGTGAGCATCGTCGCACCAATGAGTATCGGTATCGTTACGAGCACCCGTTTGAGAACGTAACGCTGGAGGCTCATCCGTTGGGTTTAGTGCTTGTTATACCGTTATTCGGGGGGCTCCACTACTTTGCCGACGTTCGGACGGTAGATCGACCAGTACCGGAAACTCGCGTTCGGATACGGCTGCCAGTCGTCGGGGTTGGCGAACGAGTCCGGCTGGATGACCTGAATTGCGTCGCCCGTCCACATGAACGCCTCGGGGACCTCGTTAGCCAAAACAGTTTCGAGTTCTCGGTAGATCTGGATCCGTTCTTCGGTCTCTGTCGCCTGCTTGCCCTCGGTGATCAGCCGGTCGACTTCCTCGTTCTCGTAGAGGTTCCAGTTGAACCCGGCCGGGACGTGCTGGTCCGAGGCGAGCAGCTGTTCGACGTGGCCGTTGGGGTCCGAGCCGCCAGTCCACCCGATACCGACGATGTCGGTACTCTCTGCGGCCTCACCCTGGACCAGGAACGGGACGAGCTGATCGAACGCCTGCACCTCGAGTTCGGCGTTGAACAGCTCCGTCTCGTCGAAGGTCTGCTGGATGACCTCCATCCACCGTTCTCGGGTCGTGTTCACGTTGGTGATGAACGACAGATCGAACGGCGGCTCGATGCCCTCCTCGTTGAACGCCTCCTCGATCAGCGAGAGCGCTTCCTCGCGGTTCTCGCCGACGTAGTTGTCGAGCAGTTCCTGGTTGCGCTCCTCGTCGAAGTACGTTCCCAGTCCGGGACTGATCGGGCCGCCGAGCGGCGTTGCGAAGTCGCTGAACACCGCTTGGATGACGTCGCTCCGCGGGATGAGCTTGGTCATGCCGCGGCGGAGTTTGGGGTTGTTGTACGGCGACTGGTTGACGGGGTAGGAGACGAAGTCGAAGCCGACGGCGTCCCCGATCTTCGGCTCGGGATCGATGCTGTCCCACTGTCCGAGGTTGAACGGCGCGGGGTTGTCGATCATGTCGAGTTCGCCGTTCTGCATCGCCTCCTCCTGGGAGGACTGTTCGGGGATGATACGGAACGTAACCCGCTCCCACGGCGGAGTGCTCGGGTAGTCGTCGCCGTCGTACCAGTAGTCGTCGAACGGGACGATTTCCAGGCGGTCCTCGGACTGGAAGGCGTCGAGCTCGAACGGCCCGGTCCCGAGTGACTGATCTTGGAAGGAAAAACTGTCCTCGCTCGGAGTCGTGCTGAGTCCGTCGACCGAACTGGGCAGAATCGGGACCCCGCCGAAGTTCGTCAGGAACAGCCCCTCTCCGCGGGGGTTCGTCAGATTGACTCGGATCTGGTAGTCGCCGAGTATCTCGACGTTGTCGACGTTGTCGACTGCCGCGGTGTTCACCGTTCCCCGGATTCGCTCGACGGAGAACCGGACGTCTTCGGCCGTCATCTCGTCGCCGTTGTGGAACTGGACCCCCTCTCGAAGTTGCATCTCGAAGGTCGTGTCGTCGACCTGCGTCCAGGACGTTGCGAGCGACGGCTGCCACTCTGTCAGGCTGAAGTTGTTGTCGACGAGATACTCGTAACAGAAGGCCCCAACTGTCGACGCCGAAGTCGCATCGGCGATGATCGTCGGGTCGAACGTCGATATATTCGCCCCGGCGGAGACGGTCAGCTCTGACGGGCTACTCTCGCTGTCAAAGATGCCACAGCCGGCGAGTCCTACTGAGACGCCGCCGCCCATGGCCGCGAGTACCTTCCTGCGGGTGCTCTCTACGTGTGATTGGTCACCATCGGATGACATACTTCTCTGTTTTTCACAGGGTGCGTATATATTTATCGCCGTCTGATCCCCTTATTTAGTAACTATTTTGATGTCTGTGGCCGCATTATTATACATCTGAATAATTGTAATAATTCGGTCCCGATGATCATTAGCTCTGAGTTTCACGTCCGGTGAGCCCCGGGTACACCGACCCCGTGAGCGGGGGGATAGCAGACAGTCACTCCAGGCAGATGTACGTCCGCGTGTCGACGACACCGTCGAGGCTCGTCAGATCGGTCGCGACGGCGTGGATCACCTCGTAGACCTCCTCTCCCCGCACCTCCGCGATCACGTCGTACTGGCCGGCGATGACGTGGGATTCGAGTACTGCCTCCATCCCGACCACCTGCTCGCGGACCGCCGCGGACTCCCCGGCGGCCGTCTTGATCATGATGAATGCCTGGACCATTGGTATGTGGTATGATATGGCATGCAAAAAGTGTTCCCCTCGTGGTAGCTCTGGACCGGGTTAGCTTTATCCTCCTCCTTGTTGTACGGTAGCACATGCGATTCATAATCCTGGGCGCAGGCCGGGTTGGGTTGCGGACTGCGCGGGCGATCCGCGGTTCCGCCCACGAGGTTGTCGTCGTCGACCCCGACGAGGAGGCCGTCGAGCGAGCGCGGTCGGAGGGGTTTTCGGTGATTCAGGGTGACGCCGCCAGCGAGGACGTTCTGCTGGAAGCGGGCGTGGCGGAGGCCGACGCCGTCGGCGCCCTGACCGGCGACCTCAACGCGAACTACGCCGCCTGTGCGATTGCTAACCAGTACGGCTGTCGGACGGTGATGCGAATCGACGAGGACTACCGCGAGGATATCTACCGGCGCTACGTCGAGGAGGTCGATCAGATCGTCTACCCCGAACGGCTCGGCGCGATCCTGGCGAAAAACGCGCTGACCGGCGGCAATATCCGGGCGATCGCGGATATCGAACAGTCGCTCCAGATCGTCGAGTTCACGATCACGAGCGACTCCCCGATGGAGGATTACACGCTGAGCGAACTCGAACTCCCGGGCACGGCGCGGCTGATCGCCTACGGATCGAAGGGCAACCCACTCAGGCTTCCCACGCCGGACGACGCCCTCGAAAACGGTGATCGGGTCGTCGTCCTCGGCGACGTGGAGACCCTCGACGAGATTCGACAACTGATCGTCGGCGACGGCGCACAGGCGCAACCGGGTGGTGTCTAACTATGGTACGAGCATACGTCATGATCAAAGCGAACACGAGCGAGGCGGACCGACTCAAGGATGCAATCACGGCAATCGAGGGGGTCGAACGGACTCATATCGTCGCCGGGGACGTCGACCTCATCGCCGTCGTCGCGGTCGATTCCCCCGCCGACGTGAAGGACATCGCCGCGACGGAGATCCAGTCGATCGACGGCGTCAGTAGCACACAGACCTATATCGCGATGGACTAAAGCGGCGTGCCGCCGCGTCTCGCGCTGCTGTCGTCGGCCTGGCTCGCTTCCGAGAGCAGATCCGCCACGGGTGGCTCGTACTCGTAGCCGGGAACGATACCTTCGACGTAGGTCCCCTCGACGTACTCGACGAAGGTCTTCGCAATCTCGGCGGCGCGGTCGGCGTTGCCGAACTCGAAGGTGAAGGTGATCTGGAGTTCGTCGTCGATCTCCTCGACGCTCAGGTCGTGCAGGTCGACGGCCGCCCGGGTCGACTGCGGGGCGTCCCCTAACCGCCGTTCGAGGGTGTCCCGCCACCCGTCCTCGACGGCCGGGCCGACGGCCTCCGCCGCCGCCGCGGACAGCGTCGGAACGAACACTGTCACCGTGTAGGTGTTCTTCCAGTCGGGGCCGTCACTGGCCCGGACGTAACCGTCGAACACAGTCGTGTCGACAGCGTACCCTTCCTCGGTCGCCGTGATCTTCTCGTGTGCCTCGAACGCCTCGCGGGCCGAGTCCGGAATCTCCTCTGTCATGGGGGCGGATAGGCGGCGGATCAGCAAAAATCCGGCGTGTCCGGCCGACCACCGAGAGTTATATCCCATCGAGTCCAACTGACAACATGGCGCGACAAACGACGGTCTGTGACCGCTGTGGTTACCGCGTTCGCTGGGATCCCGAAACCAGAGAAGGACCGCGCGAGTTCTTCGAGGACGGCGACTGTCCGAGTTGCGGCAAATCCTTCGAGGACCGTGCCCCGGTGTCGGCCCGACGTGGCTCGAAGCGGCGCTGAACCGCGTCGGTGACGATACCCATTTTAGTCCCGGCCGAGACGATACGCCCATGCAAGCAGTACTGCTGGCCGCGGGACAGGGAACCCGGATGCGCCCGCTGACTGACGCGCTCCCGAAACCGATGGTGCCGGTCGCCGACCGACCGCTCGTGGCACACGCCGCCGACGCCGCCGTCGACGCCGGCGTCTCGGAGTTGATCGTCGTCGTCGGCTACGAACGCGACGCGATCACGTCGTATTTCGGTGAGTCGTATCGTGGCGTTCCGGTGACGTTCGTCACCCAGTCCGAACAGCGCGGCACCGCCGACGCGGTCCGCGCGGCCGCTCCCGAACTCGACGGCGAGTTCGTCGTACTCAACGGTGACAACCTCTACGACGAGGGAATCGAAGGGCTGTTCGGCGACGGGCCGGCCATCGCCGCTATCGAAGTCGAGGATCCGACCAGTTACGGTGTGCTGTCCACCGCGGGCGAGACTGTCACCGACATCGTCGAGAAACCGGCCGATCCCCCCTCGAAACTGGCAAACGCCGGCGCGTATCAGTTCCCCGCCGCCGCCATCGAGTATCTGGACGTGCCGAAATCCGAACGCGGGGAGTACGAACTGACCGACGTTCTCGCCCGCGTGATCGACGAGTTCGACGTTCGCGCCGTCGAACTCGACCGCTGGCTGGATGTCGGCCGCCCGTGGGAGTTGCTCGAAGCCAACGAGTGGCGACTCGGTGAACTCGACCGCCGGATCGACGGCTCCGTCGCGGACTCTGCGACGATTCGCGGTCCCGTCGTGGTCGAGGAAGGCGCGACGGTCGAACCGGGCACGGTCGTCGAAGGCCCGGCGCTGATCCGCTCGGGCGCGACTGTCGGTCCGAACGCCTACGTTCGCGGGAGAACGTTGCTCGCGGAGAACACGAAGGTCGGCCAGTCCGTCGAGATCAAAAACAGCGTCATCATGGCCGACAGCAGCGTCCCACATCTCTCCTACGTCGGTGACAGCGTCCTCGGCCGAGACGTGAACTTCGGGGCCGGCACGAACGTCGCCAACCTGCGCCACGACGATGCCGACGTGCGGGTAACGGTCAAGGGCGACCGCGTCTCCACGGGCCGCCGGAAGTTCGGCGTCGTCGCCGGCGACCGCGTCAAGACGGGGATCAACACGAGTCTCAACCCCGGGGTCGTCCTCTCGACGGGAGCGCGCACGAAGCCCGGCGAATCGGTCTTCGAGGACCGGTAGCATGGCCGACGGGATTCAGTTTCGACGGTACGACCCCCGGGACAGCGAGGCCGTGTTACGGCTCCACGCGTGGGCGATGCGCGAGGCCGGAACGGATCCGACCGACGTTCCCGGGACCGAAGACCTCGAAACGATCGAGTCGTCGTACATCGAGAGCGGCGGGGAGTTTCTGGTCGGTATCTCGGAGTCCGCCGACAGCGAGGTTCCCCGGACCTTCGACGGCGCCGTCGTGGCGATGGGCGGGTTTCTCCCGAACGAACAGGGCCACGACGACGAGCGGACCGTCCCCGGGAGCGTCGAACTCCACCGGATGCGCGTCGCCCCGCCCAGTCAGGGACAGGGGTACGGTCGAGCGCTCCTCGCGGAACTCGAACGCCGCGTCGACACCGACAGCTACGACCGCCTGCTGGCGACGACGGCGAGACGCCAGCAGCGCGCCGTCGATCTGTACTCGACGGCGGGCTACCGCGAAGTCGACCGCTCGGTGATGGGCGAGTACGAACTGGTTCACTTCGAGAAATCGCTGGAAGGATAACCCCGACAGAACGCAGCGAGAGGGGATCTACGGCCCGAACACCACTCTCCCGTTTCCGGGTCAGTTGGCCATAACCGATATACGATGTGAGTGATTTGGTTGTAGCGAGTACGACTGGGGCGTCTCTCCGAGGAGACGCAACTCGCACTGGGACCGGGGACGAACCGTGATACATCAGCACTTCACCGACACACGCCGGGGACTCGTCAGATGAGGGCTCACAGAGGTCAGACATCTATCGATTTCGCTATCGGGATGGCTGTCTTTCTGGGAGTCGTGCTGTTCGTCTTCACGTTCGTCCCGGGTATTCTCTCGCCGTTCGACCTCAGCGGCGAGGAGGAACCGGCGGTCTCGAACCAGATTGCCGACTCGCTCACGCAGGATCTGCTCGGATCGCCCAGCCAGCCCCACGTCCTCGACACCTACTGTACGGTCTCGTTTTTCGAGGGGGATGCGAGCGCGACGAGTGAGTGTCGATACAACAGCACAGATCCCGCCGAGCAGTTCGATCTCACCGACACGCAGGACGTTCGGATCGTCGTGAGCAAATCCTTCGACGAGGACGGCCGCACGTCGATGTGCTGGACGCCGGAGGACGAGGGCGGCCCGGACCTGTACAGCGGCGACTGCGCGGCGAGCGATATCGAACTGGCGACGGGCAGCGATCCACCGGGTAACGGCACGTCCACGGTGACCGCCCGCCGGGTTGTCTCGCTGCACGGCCAGTCGGTCACGATGGAGGTGCTCGTCTGGTGAGCCCGAGCACCGGCGACGAGCGGGCGCAGGCGATGACGCTCGAAGCCGTCACGTCGGCGCTGCTGTTGCTCGTCGCGGTCGGCTTTGCGCTCCAGATGACGGCAGTGACGCCGCTGTCGGCGAGTACGTCGAGCCAGCACCTCGAAAACCAGCTCCAGAAGAGCAGCGAGGGCGTCCTGGCGAGCACCGCCGAGAACGGCTCGCTGCAGGCGGCGGTGCTGGCGTGGAACGAGAGCGAACAGCGGTTCGTCGGCGCGGACCCGGTCGGCTACTACCGCGGAACCCCGCCGGACAACGCCTTCGGCGACGCACTCAGACGCGCGTACACTGATCGAAACGTGGCGTACAACGTCGTCTTGCACTTCCACACTCCCGAGGGAGGGCTCGACAGCCAGGTGCTGATCGACCAGGGGGACCCGAGCGACCACGCCGTCAGCGCGTCGTGGACGGTGCCGCTCCGGGACTCCGATACGCTGGCTGACGGGACGCCGCTCTCCGCGGCGGAGTTTTACGCCTCCGATATCGACGACGACGGCCCGATGTACAACATGGTCCGCGTGGAGGTGGTCGCGTGGCGGATCTGATCCCGGGCGAGGACGGACGCCGCGGACAGATCGTCCTCCTCTCGGCGTTCATCCTCGCGGTCGCGTTCGTCGCGCTCGCCCTGGTCGTCAACTCGGCAATCTTCACCGAGAACCTGGCGACCCGCGACGACGTGCCCGGGTCGCAGGACGCCCTGGAGTATCGGTACGAGGTGACCCGGACCGTCGGGGCCGCCGTTGCCGGAATCAACGACGACCCCGACAGGTCCCCGTCAGAGATCACCGCGGCCGTCCGAGAGATCAACCGCCGCTCCGGAACCGACCAGTCCGTTCTCGGCCAGAGCGTCGTCATCGAGTACGAGAGCCACGACCTCGGAACCAGACTCGCCCAGGACAGCGCCGGCCAGTTCACCGACGCCAACGGCGATACAGACTGGACGCTGGCCGGGACCGTCCACGCCAGAAACGTCGTCTTCAACGTCACGAGCCAGTCTGCGCTTCGAAGCTCGAACCCCTTCACCTTCGTCGCCGGCGACGGCAGCGACGAGTGGCGGATGAACATCTCGGAAGACGGCGGTAACGTGACCGTCGAGGTCGAGACCCCCGCGGGCGAACGCGAGTCCTGTACCCGTGACCTCCCGGAGCAGTTCACGGTCGACGTGACGGCCGGGACAATCGACGGCGAGCCGTGTTACGCCCTGATCCAGCAGACGAGCGGCGAGCGGATGCACTTCGCGACTGGACTCGGCGACGCCTACGACATCGAGATCAGAAACGGCGACGCAATCGAAGGGACATACTCGATGATCGTCAACAGCACGAGCGTCTCCGGAGGCCAGTACGACAGCTACCCCGACGATCCGTACACGGCGGAGGCAATCTACAGCGTCCGCGTCAACTACGAGTTTTTCACCTCGCAGGTCGGCTACCAGACGGAGATCGTCGTCGCCCCCGGGGAGGTGCCGCCATGACGGGACGACTCGGTGCCGACGGTCCGATCCGACGCTCCCGGGGCGTTTCGATCACGCTGAACTACGTCCTCGTACTCGGTATCTCGTCGGTTCTGGTCACCGGACTCATCGTCGCCGGCGGAACCTTTGTCGAGGACCAGCGCGACGACGTCGCGGAAGGGGAGGCGAACGTCATCGGCACGCACATCGCCGGCAACATCGAACAGGTCGACCGCTACGTCGAGGCCGGGAACGGGACCGAGACAGCGTACGTCAACCAGACCTTCCAGCCGGACGTGAGCGGCGCGCCGTATCGAGTGACGCTCGTCGAACCGGACGCGAGCACGGAACTGGCGCGGCTCCGAATCGACGTACAGGGGTCCAGCGCCAGCGTCGAGATCAACGTCTCCGTCCGGACTCCGGTCATCGAGTCACAGGCCGACGGCGGGGCTATCGCCGTGATCTACGACGACGACGAGGGGGGGATTCGAATCACCAATGCCTAGGGAACGAGCAGTCAGCGAGATCATCGGTTACGTCGTCGTCTTCTCGCTCGTGTTGCTGTCGATATCTGTGGTCAGTTTCACCGGTCTCGGCATCCTCGAAGAGTCCCGGGACAACGAACAGGCCGCAAACGCCGAGCGAGCGTTCGACGTGGTCGCGGACAACATGGCATCGGTCTACGAACAGAACAGTCCGAGTCGAGCAACCGAGATCGATCTCGGCGAATCCGAACTGTTCTACGCCGATCCGATCCGGATTCGAGTCACAGTCGATGACGGCGTCGTCCCGCGCACGCACGAGTACACGGCCCGCCCGGTCGAACTCCAGATCTCTGACCAGACCAGCCTCGTCTACGAAGGCGGGGCGGTCTTCCGTCAGCAGGCCAACGGCGGACTCATGATCCGGGATCCCCCGTTCTTACTCAGCGAACAGCGAGTCCACTTCCCGATTATTCACACCGTCTCGGATGGCTCGGAATCCTCGAGCGGTACGACGGTCCTCCTCCGAGGGAAATCGACCCGGAGGGAGGTCCTCGCCGACACCCAGCGGGAGTACGAGGAGGTGACAATCGAGATCACCTCACCCCGCTACGAGATCTGGGAGCGGTACTTCGTCGAGGAGCGCGGTCTCGACTGTACTACGGCGGACCAGACGGTCTCCTGTACAATCGACGATCCGGAGACGGTGTTCGTCACCCACCAGCGAATCGAACTCTCGATCATCCGGTGAACGGTCGCGAGTCCAGCTTACCCGCTTTTGACCGTAATTTCGTTGACAGTGACGTGGAGGAAGGTCACCGTCACCGCGCCGGCGTCGGGTTCGATCACCTGCTCGTTTCTGAGCGCTTCGTCGTAGTGGATGCTTCCGGCGTTGAGAGTCGTCGTCCCTGTCAGCATCCCGCCGAAGACCTCTGCCCCGTCGATGTTGACGGAACTGTCGCTCGTCTCACTCGGCGGCGCGTAGATCACACCGACGAACTTCGCGAGAGTTCCGATGCCTCCACTGTTACCGATGGTGGCCTTGAAGTCCTCCTTTCCGTACATGCGGAACTTTCGCGCGTCAGTTCCTGTCTCGTTGATTTCGGAGCTATCCTTCAGTGCAAAATGATACGTCCCGTCAGGAACATTTCCGCCGACGAATACGCGGACCCGTCCGTCGCCGGTGACGTGTATCGTCGAGTCATCTTCTACGATTACATTCTCTTCTACGGCAATGTCGATTCTACCGTCTGACGTGTCGAGTGTCAGGTTATCTCCATTGTCGACCGTCAACGACGAATCGAAGTAGTAGTCGCCGGACTGCAGTGTCTGGTCTGTTCCGGGATCGACCTCGTCGGCATCTTCTTCGATTGCTTCGATCTGGCTCTCGACGTAGAAACCGATCGGTGCGGCCGAGCGCACGCCGTCTATCTGGGTCGCTTCCCAATCTCGGCTGGGGATGCTCGCGATGGCATCCTCACAGTCGATACAGTCGTCGGTGTACTCGATATTTCCGTACACTGTCGGTTGTCCTCCCCCCTTGCCGCCGCCACAGTTGATCTCGTCGCCGTCCGTACTTCCTTTCGTCGTCACGGTCCCGCCGGAGATGATGTTCCCGCAGATGTCCGCCCCACCGGTCCCCTGTGAGATATCGACATCGCCGCCGTAGATGATGTCGCCGTCGATTCCCGGTTCGTTGTTCGAGAGATAATCGCAGTAATCCTCGCCGTCAGCCAGTTCGGTCGAGTCGTAACTGTCCGTATAGAAGTCACTGGACGAAGAGCCACCGCACCGCGACCCTGCTCGTCCTGCGAGTGTGAAGTCACCGGCTGCAGCCAGACTCGCCGTCGCGGATGTCACCTCTGTCTCTTCGATTGGGGTGACCAACACGAGCGTCGCCTCCTGGTTGCTGTGGTTGTACTTGACTTCCCCGTCGGTCCGTTCCTCGAAGTACTGTCCCCACCCCTGGTAGAACTCGCTTTTGACCGTCACGCGGACGAGGTGGTTGTTGAGGGGGTTCTGTTCGTCCTCGTCGACCGTCCCGATGACCGGAAAGGTTCGGTTGACGCCGGTTTTCGTCACGACCACGTTCGAGCCGAGCGATCCGCTTCCCCTGACGGAGATGGTTGGCAGCGTCAGCGTTCCGTTCCGGAAGTGAAACTCCGGCGGTGACACCATCGCACCGCCGGCGTCGTTCGCACGCCAGACGCCGCCGCCCTGATACGCCGCCCGCGAATTTCCGTGTCTGTAGACGACCGATCCGAGCGTCTGGTTCATCACGGTGTATCTGGAACTGGCGGCGGTCTGATTCTCGACGGTCACCTTCAGCCAGCCGGTGTTCTCCTCGACCGAGAACTGTTCGCCCGCCCCCGTCGGGAACGAAATCCGCTGTGAATCCGACTCGCCGAGGGCGACCAGGCCCGCCTTCGAGGCGAACTGCGTCAGCGACTGCTCCGCGCGGTCGTCCGACAGCGACTGTTCGGTGTCGTCCAGCGCGACTGAACCGAGACCGACGACCAGGAGTGCACCGACAATCAAAATCGAAAACAGGATGATAAATCCGAGCGTCTCGCTCTGGCCGCGAGACCGCGCTCGCCCGTCGCGCGTCGAGGGTGTCATTCGTTCGTCGTACGACACAGGACCTGATAAATCAATTGGCTCTCCCAACGGAACTCCCTTGCCCGGAGCACTTATTCGACTGGACCTGTTTGGTTCCGGTAGCATCGGCTCCTGCTATCAAAAATGAGATTTAAGGCGCGCCAACAGGGTGGGAACACGCGGCGGGAGCGGCCGCTGGAGACACAGCGCGCGGTGAGTCCAGTTATCGGGGCCGTCTTGATGATCGCGATCACGGTCTCGCTGGCAGTCGTCGTCGCGCCGCTCGTCTTTGCGACTGCCGGGGAAGAACCGAACAGTACGCCGACAGTTGGACTCGCCTTCCACTACGAGGAAGTGGACCACCAGAGGGAGGATAGCTTCGGGGTCACGCCCGCGGACAGCGGGACAGAAGCGGCCGGGCTGTTGACGATTGCCGTCGACAGTGGGGAGGGGATTCCGGCGTCGGAACTCGAAATCGACGCGGCGGTAAGCGGCGGAGAGTTGACCAGCAGCGACCAGTACAGCGCTGACGACGAACTCGAGTCGGGCGAGTCGATCAGGCTCTGGGTCGAACGCGGCGAGACAGTCCGCGTGATCTGGCGCAGTGGAGAGGACAGCGCGGTGCTCGACTCGTTCACGATTCGCCCGGGAGAAGAGCCGTTACCGCCGGGAGTGCCACAGCCAGAGAACGGCTGTGGATATATCGAGGATCAACTCGCGTCCGGTTCGGACGTAACCGTCCAGAATACGGTGGTCCGATGTGATCTAACCGAGGAAAACGTCGGGCTGATCGAAGATCTGACAATCGATGACGGTGCCGTCCTGGGGGAAATCGATGTCAACGGAACGGTTTCGATGACCGACGGCGAGACGTACCTCGGTGACGTTGTGGCCGGTGACGCACTCCAGATGGACTCCGGATCGGAGATCAACGGTGACGCCACCGCGGGCGGCGATATCACTATCCAGGGTGGATCGACAATCGACGGCACAGCTACCGGCGGTGAAAACAGTAGTCTGAGCGTGACGGACTCGACGATCCAACAGGGCGCAACCACTGGCGAGGATATCTCACTCAGCGACGCCGTCATCGGTGGCGCCGTCGAGACCAGTGACGGCTCTGTCACTCTGGGCACTGGCTCGGCTATCGGCGGCAGTCTCACGGCGGAGAACGCGAGCAACGTCGACGTAGATAGCGGTTCGACCGTGAGCGGAACCGTAACGACCGGAGACGGAACCGATATCGACCTCGACAGCACCTCGGAGGTCGGTGGCGACATCGTCGCTGACGACAGCAGTGATGTACAGGTTCTCGGCGGCTCCCAAGTCGGGGGCGATATCACAGTCGACACGCAGGGTTCTGCCTCCGTGACTGGCGGGACGGTCGATGGGTCGATAACGACCGGGGACAACAGCGATGTCTCGGTGACCTCGATTTCCTACGTGGGAGGAACAATCGACTCAGGGGGGGATGTCACCACGACAGATAGCACCATCGGCGTGGATGTCTTCCTCGAAGGTAGTTTCTCGTGCACGAACACGACAATCGGCGGCGAAAACTGTACCGTATACAAACAGCCCGAACACCACGTCTCCATCGACAATACCAACTCTGCGATCACCGACGGCGAGACACTCCACGTCAACGTCAGTGTTACCAACGAACGGTTCGAGGGAACCGAAGATATCAACCTCTCCGTCGGCGGCGCCTTGAGGGACAGCCAGTCGCTCCACCTCAACAAAGACGAGACGAAACAGATCACGCTCAGTTGGACATCCGCATCGACCGGTGAGTACGACGCGACTGTCCGAACCGAGAGCGGGTTCGAGGATTCGACGCCGGTGTCGGTCACCGACGGCAGCGGTCCGTTCTTCGACGTGACCGTCGACTCCTACGACGACGAGGTGTTCGAGAACCAGACTGTCGATGTCGCGGCCACGATAGAAAACGTCGGGGACACTGCCGACACACAGGACATCGAACTGTACGATTACAACGGCAATCTGGTCGACAGCTACAGCGACAACAACGGCGACAACAATCTGTCTCTCTCGTCGGGGGCCAACGAGTCTGTCAGCCTCTCCTGGAACACGACCGGGACCGTCCCCGACACCGGCGACATATCCATCCAGAGTGACAACGGGACTGTTCTCAAAGAAGTGACTGTCCTCGAAGCGACCTACGAGATCAACGACGTGACGCTCGGGTCGAGCGGCGGTGATCTCGTAGTCGACATCGAGGCGAACTCGAACGATCCCGATGCAGAGATGCGAATCCGTGTGAACCGCTCGAAGAACAACAACGACGACGACAATCTCGCGACCAGAACTGGACTTACCGTCGAGAACACGGCCGAGACGTTCGACGTGAACCTCAACAAGGTCGACTACGTGACCGTCGAAATTGTCGACGGCGAGGGGAACGTGCGTGCCGGAACGACAGTCGAGTACTGAGTCCAGAAAGCAATAGTTAAACGGTCGGCTCCACTTCCCACGGACGGGAACGCACGACCGCAAATCTGACTCGCCATCCGCTTGGATGGCTCGGGATTGTGGGAGTGTCGGCCGGTATCGGCCACAGCGTCCAGACGGACGCCTCGCTTACAGCGGTTCGTGCAGTTCCAAAGATACACATGGCACGAATGCACTCACGCCGCCGTGGCTCGTCCGGATCGGACAAGCCGGCGGCAGACGACCCACCGGAGTGGAGCGACGTCGAGCCCGAAGCGATCGAAGACCGCGTCGTGGAGTTGGCCGAGGAAGGCCACAGCCCCAGCGAAATCGGGCTGAAACTGCGCGACGAGGGCGTTCAGGGGACACCCGTCCCCGACGTGAAGTTGGCGACGGGCAAGAAAGTGACCGAGATCCTCGAAGAGAACGACGCAGACCCGGAGATTCCCGAGGATCTCCGGAACCTGATGGCCAAGGCGGTTCGCCTGCGCGATCACGTCCAGGAGAACCCCACCGACCATCAGAACAAGCGCGCGCTGCAGAATACCGAGTCGAAGATCCGTCGTCTCATCGACTACTACCGGGGCGACGAACTCGACGAGGAGTTCAGTTACAGCGTCGACGAAGCCCGAGACCTGATCTGAGATGTCCGCCGCCGGTCACCCAGCCGAGACGACACCGAGCGATCTTCGGGCCGCAGTCGAGGAGGCGGAGTTTGTCCGTCTCGTCGCGGCGACCGACGCGGACAGCGTCGCCGCCGCTGGGCTGTTGGCCGACGCGCTCGACCACCGGCAGATCCCCTACCAGATGTCGGTCACGCCGCTGGAGCAGCCAGCACAGCGCTCGACCGACACGGATCTGCTCGTCGCCGTCGGACGCCCGGTGACCGGCGGGGATCTCACGATCGGACTCGACGACGCGGCCACTCGAACCGCCCACACCGTCGCTCGCGAACTCGGCGCCGGCGACCTGCCCCTGGCACTGGCCGGGGCGGTCGCCGCCGAGGGGCACCCGGGCGACGAACTCGCCACGGTTGCCCGCCAGCGCGGCATCGAGCGCCGGCCCGGGGTCGCGGTGCCGACCGCTGATCCCGCGGACGGGCTCGCACACTCGACGCTCGTCCACGCCCCGTTTTCGGGCCGTGACGACATCGGGGCAGAACTCGGCGTCGAGATTCCGCCCGAACCGACCGAGGAAGACCGCCGACGGCTGGCCTCCGCGGTCGCGCTGTCGGTCGCCGGCGATCCGGCAGGCGTCGACCGTGGCAGCGAAGCGGTCGAACGGCTCCTCCGGCCGCTGGCCGGCGGTCCGTTCGGCACGATCGGGGGCTACGCCGATCTGCTCTCTGCCGTCGCTCGCGAGCAGTCGGGGCTGGCAGTCGCGCTCGCACTCGGGAGAGTCGACGCCGAGCGCGCGCTCGATTGCTGGCGGCGACACGGTGCCAGCGCACACGAGGCGATCCGAACGGCGACGACCAGCCGCTACGACGGGCTGTTCGTCGTCCAGTGCTCGGACCCGGCGCCCGTCTGTACGGTCGCCGAACTCGTCGCAGCGTACCGCTCGCCGGAGCCGGTCGTCCTCGCAGTCGACTCCGACCGTGCGGCCGTCACGACGCGTGCGGGCGATCCGGTCGACTTCTCCGAGCCGCTGGACGTGGCGGCGACGACCGTCGACGGGACGAGCGGGGCGGCCGGTCGGCGGGGACGAGCGGCGTTCTCCGGCGATGCAACCGAGTTCGTCGCGGCGTTTACGGAGGCAGTATGACCGGTCGCTTCGCGCGGATCGAGACCGACCACGGCGACGCCGAGACGGCCGTGGCCGTCGCACAGGCGCTCGCGCCCGACAACACGGCAGAGATGGAGACGAGCGTCGACGGATCGACGGTCGTCACGACTATCGACCGCGAGTCGACGGGCGGGCTGCAGTCGACACTCGACGATTACGTCGTCAATCTCCAGGTGGCGGAACAGCTCACAACCACGGACGGGGACACGTCCACGACAACCACAAACACATGAGCGAACGATCAGTCTCAAAGCAGAAGCAGGAAAAGCGGTGGTACACCGTGCAGGCTCCCGAGCAGTTCGACCGGGAGGAGCTCGGTAAGACACCAGCAGACGAACCGGACAAGGCGCTCGGTCGTACGATCGAGACCACGCTCGGCGATCTGAAAAACGACGCCAGCGGAAACAACACCAAACTCACGTTCAAGATCACCGAGGTCGCGAGCGACACGGCTTACACGGAGTTCATCAAACACGAGCTGACGCGGGATTACCTGCGCAGCCTGGTCCGCCGTGGCTCCTCGAAGATCGAGGCGTACATCACGGTGCTGACCGCGGACGACTACCGCGTCCAGATCCAGCCGGTCGCACTGACGACCAAGAGTGCCGACGAGAGCCAGGAGAAGGCGATCCGCCGGACGATGATCGATCTCGTCCGCGAGAACGCCCGCGAACGCACCTTCGAGGACCTGACCGACAGCGTCGTCGAAGGCCGGCTCTCCTCGGCGATCTACAACGAGGCGAAGACGATCTACCCGCTTCGCCGCGTCGAGATCCAGAAGATGACCCTCGAAGCCCGGCCCGAAGAGGTCGCCGCCGAAGAGGAAGCCAGCGTCGACGTCGACGAGTAACGTCGTCGGACCGGTTTCGACGTTGTTCTCGGCGCGATCTGCGCCTCGGCACTCAGCCGACCAGCCGCGTCGCCGTCCAACTGATGCCGTTTTGATGAGTATTCGCCCTCGACAGCGGTATTTTTGGTTCTCGGTTAGCTACCAGCGAGCATGGGATATCACCTGCTCGATCCGGACGAACTCGACCAGTGGGACGACAGACCGACAGACGTGCGCTCGCTCAGCGCCGCCGCGGGCTACGAGTACCAGAACTCGAAAATCGGGTTCCGCGTGTACGAACTCGCACCCGGAGAGCAGTCCGGCCTGGCGTATCACTACCACGACGAACAGGTCGAGGCATTCTACGTCCTCGAAGGGACGCTGCACGTCGAAACGCCGGAGGAGGAGTTCGTCGTCGAGGCGGACCAGGCGTTCTTCGTCGACCCCGGGAGTCCACAGCGCGCGTACAATCCCGAGCGCGCAGACGACTCGGTGCGGGTGCTCGCGGTCGGTGCGCCGTCGGTCGACGACGCACACCCGTACGAGCCTGACGAGGGATAACCGACCCCCTCACCGCACGGCCACAGCGGTTACTGGTCCGGGGCGTATCCGGACTCACCGGGAAACCTATCCAGCCGGTACGGTCACGACTGTCGGCCAGTACGTGTTTAACATACACATACTGAGAACTCTGTTGACGAGTTAGCATGTTTTATTTGTGTCACCTTCGAGAGATAGCTTGATGCGTCGACGACAGTTCATAAGTGCGCTGGCGGGAGTAACAGCGGCCGGTACCGCCGGGGCCGAGGCACTCCCGACGGGACCACTACCCCAACAGGTATCGACGACCGAGCAGGGACAGATCGGACAGATGTTGTTTCCGTCGACGAGCGGGCTGTTGGCGGCCGACGGGGGCCCGCTGACCGACGACTCGCTGGTCGCCGTCTACGCGGAATCGACCGCCTCGGTTCGGGACCGCGACGGCGACGGCAACGCGGTTTCCTACCCTGAGGACGCCGACATCCCGCTGGTCGGCATCGACGACCGAGATAGCGGCGCCGTCGTCGGTATCGGGGGGATGCTGGTCAACGACGGCGACCTCGTCCCTGAGATCGAGGGCGAAGACACGCTCGGTGATCTGGGTAACGAGGAGTTTCTGCTGAATCTCTACGACGAGTACGCCTCGGGGGAGACGATCCTGTGGGACGAGAGCCACGGCCAGTTCTACTCCCTCGATCGGTTTCGGAACTTCGCGGCCTACGCTGAGGACAACGGCTACACGCTGTCGGCGGCGACCGATCTGACCGATCTGTCGGGAGCGGCCGCGGTCGTGATCACCTCACCCGCCGACTCCTTCAGTGACGCGGAACGCACCGCCCTCTCGGAGTTCGTCGCCGGCGGCGGACTGGTCGTCCTCCACGACCAGTCGGATTTCAGTAACTTCGATCAGACCGCGAACCTGAACGCGGTTGCCGAGGCCCTCGGTGCGGGCTTTCGGTTCAACGACGGCGAGGTGGGCGATACGGAGAACAACGTCGGCACCGCGTACCTCCCGCTCACGTCGAACTTCAACGACGCGTTCCCGCTGTTCGGCGACCGACCGGGGATCACTATCGACCTCCGGCGCGGCCGGGAGTACGACGTTCGCGTCGAGAGCGTGGCCGACGGCGACACGTTCGACGGCGAGGATATCGGCCTCGAAACGGAGTACACCGCGACGGTCCGCGTGCTCGGTATCGACACCCCCGAGAGCGCGAGCGTGGCTGCCACCGCGGAGCGCCCCGAGGAGTGGGAAGGGCTGGCCTACGATATCGGAGCCCCGGATGCCGTCGACGAACTCGTCTTCGATTCGACGGCGAGCCTGCTCGATGCGAACGGCGAGCCACTGACCGACGACTCGCTGGTCGCCGTCGCCGCCGAACCGACCGCGAGCAACGAGGACAGCGACGGAACCGGCGACGCGGTTTCCTACCCCGACGACGCTGCGATCCCGCTCGTTGCGATTGACGGGGCCGTCGCCGGCCTCGGAGCACCGTTCGTCGACGAGGGATTCGACACGAGCGCCGACAACGAGGAGTTCCTGCTGAACCTCTACGACAGCCTCGTGGGCGGCGGCACCGTCCTGTGGGACGAGGGCCACGGCCAGTTCTACGATCTGGCCTCGTTCCCCGAGTTCGAGTCCTACGCCGAGAAAAACGGCTATACGCTCGAATCGACGACCGATCTAACCGACCTGTCGGGAGCGGCCGCGGTCGTGATCACATCACCTGCCGATTCCTTCAGTGACGCGGAACGCACCGCCCTCTCGGAGTTTGTCGCCGACGGCGGGGCGGTGATTCTCCACGACCAGTCGGATTTCAACAACTTCGACGCGACGGCCAACCTG
Source organism: Halovenus carboxidivorans (assembly GCF_009831575.1). GTDB lineage: Archaea > Halobacteriota > Halobacteria > Halobacteriales > Haloarculaceae > Halovenus > Halovenus carboxidivorans. The sequence goes on from NZ_WUUT01000004.1 coordinate 188,460, forward strand.
AACGCGGTGGCCAACGCGCTCGACCTCGGTTTCCGGTTCAACGACGACCAGGTCGTCGACGACGAGAACAACGCCGGTGCGCGTTTCGTCCCCGTTACGAGCAACTTCACTGGCCCGGACTCGCTGTTCGAGGCCCGCGACGGCATCGACGACGACCCGAACGCCCGCACGACGGAGTATCTCACCGACTGGGCGAGTCGGGCGACGACGTTCGCTCGCGGCCGTCTCGAAGGCGAGAGTATCACGCTGTCGTTCGACGAGAACGAACCGCTCCGGGATCCCACGCGGTTGCTCGCGTACGCCGAGTACGATGCCGACGGCGACGGCAGCCGAGAGACGCTGTACAACCGGGAGATGGTCGAAAAGGGATACGCTCGGGTCTACGGCTCGACGTTCGAGGACCACGACGAGTTCTGGGCGCTCGAACAGGACGCCCGCAGCGACGCTCGCAGGGTCTGGACCGAAAGCGACATCAGCGAGGCCTCGCCGTACCGCGACGGCGAGATTGCCGAGCTGTTCGTCCCGGACGCGGCGGTTCTCGACCGCGACAACGGGCGACCACGGCCGCAGACCGTCGCCGCCTACTCCGAGCCTGAGGCGGCCCTGGGCGACCAGACCTCGAGGAAGAAACACCCGCTGTTCGGCGTCGATTCGGCGGCCGGTGTCGCCGTCGGCGGCTCGCTCCTGATCGACGAGTCCTACGAGCAACTCGAGGGGTTCGGGGCCGACACGTCTGGGTTCGACAACTTTGCGTTCCTGAGCGACGTCATCGAGACGCTGGCTGGCGACGGACGCGAGGACATCGTCTTCATCGACGGCGGTCACGGCCAGTTCGGCGTCGATTACGCCCTCTCGAACGAGGACGCCGCTTACTACCAGCGACATCTCGAAGGGCGGGGGATCACATTCGAGCAGATCAACGACGTGACCCTCGACCGCCTCTCCGGGGCGCGAGCCCTCATCGTCACCACGCCCGTCAGTTCCTTCACCCCGGAGGAGGCCGCAGCAGTTCGCTCTTTCCGTGACGACGGCGGGGCCGTGGTCTGTCTCGGCTCCGCGGCGGCGCCGGCGGAGGCGACGGCGAATCTCAACGACCTGATCGGCCGACTCGACACGAGGCTACGGGTGGGCGGCGAACGCGTGACCGACGCCACGAACAACGTGGCAGACGACCCAGAGATTCCCACGACGACCGACGTGGTCGTTTCGCCGGAGCCACCGCGGAACCCGGGACGAGGCCGCTCGAACGGTCGCGGACCGAACGGTCAGCGGGGTCGCTCGAACGGCCGCCGAGGGAACTCCAAGAAACACAACGGTACGTGAACTGCCTCGCCGGGGTGTCCGATCCGAGAGACGACTCGGGTGACGATTCGCCGGGCCAGAACAGTCCGAGACGGCTCAGTACGACGCCGTCGAGTTGTCGTCGCTGGTCTCCGCTTCCTCGACGATGATCGCACCGACCATATCTTGACGGAGATGGGGGATGCAGACGTAGTCGTACCGTCCGGGAGTCGTAAACTCGTTTTCGAACGTATCGCCGGGTTCGAGTATCCCGCCGGCACGGTCGTCCCACGCGGCCTTGGCGGCCTCGTAGCTGTCGAACCCGCCGGAGGCGAAGTACTCGGAGTCGTCGGCCGCTTCGGGGAGTCCGGACGCGGTGACGGTGTGGCTGTGGCTGCTCGTGTTCTCGAAGACGACGGTCGTTCCGACCGGCACCCGCAACTCCTCGGGCCGGAAATCGACCTGTGTCATCGTCACCCGGTTGTCATCGGTGGCGGCCGCTTGCCCGTCGAAACACCCCGCGAGCGTCGCGGACGCGCCGGCACCGACGAGACCCAGAAAAGCACGGCGGTTCATGTGCGGACCTCAGGACTGCATCCCTTTAGACCGCTCGGTTCCGGGTATCACCGTCCGAGGGTTCAAATACCAGTACCGGACCAGCGGGCCTATGGACGACGCACTGACAGAGCGCGTCGAGGCACTCGAACGGACAGTCGCCGAGGGCGAGTTCGACCAGGAACTGGCCGGTGACTACGCTGACATTCAGGACACCCTCTCGACGATCACGGAGCGCCTCGACGACTTAGAGGAGCAGGTCGACGAGATCGACGCGGCGGCGCAGGCGCTCAGGGGATACGTCGGAAACGTCCGGTCAGTCAACGAGGACGTCGAACGGCGGGCTGACGCCGCCCTCGCCAAGGCGGAAGCGCTCGAATCGAGTTTCGAGACGCTCGAAGCCGGTGGGGTACCCGAAGCTCAAGCGGGTGACGAGATCGAGGCCCGAGCAGGTGAGCCGACCAAAGCAGGCGGGGACGAGCAACCCACAGAGCGCACCCACGCGGCCGAACGTGGTCGTTGCCACGAGTGCGGGCGACGCCACGGCGCTCGCTCGCACCAGCAATCGTCCGGAGACGTGACCCGCCCCGAAGCGACAGACGGCGGTCGTTCACCGTCCCGGTCCGAGCAGCAAACTGACCCCTCGCTCCTCCCCGAGGAGTCGGACGGAACCGGGAGACTCCAGCGAATCCGGGAACTGCTGTGATCGCCATGTCGCTGCACGGTCGTCTTCCGGACGCACTCGCGTCGCTGCTCAGTGACGACACAGATCAACAGCCGTGCGGCTGTGAGCCGTCCTTCGAGGGGGAAACCCTGATTGTCGACGCCTCGGCCTGCGACCGGGACGGGCGGCTGGCCGACAGCCCCGACTGCCGGCAGACCGTTATCGGCCGACTCGTCGACCGCGACGCAGAGGCCGTCAAAGTCGAACGCCGCGGGGTCGTTCGAGCGTACGAGGACAAGTCGGCCGCCCTGCTCGCCGCGGCCGGACGGTTCGCCGAGGCGACGGAGTTTCACGACGAACGGCTCGCTGCCCGGGCGCTCCGTGACCCACTCGCGGCCGCCCACGAAGCGACCGGACGGGCCGACGCGGTCCGGGATATCGCCGCGGAAACGGGGCTTGCCGAACTCGCTGCCAACGCCGCTGATTACGAGACGGTACTCGCTCCGGCGGTTGGTCCGACGGTGAGTCACTGGCGCGTGTGCACCACTCCGCCGCCCGATACACAGTTACGGGATGTCTGCGAACTCGATACCGGCGCGACAGTGCGACGATACGAGCAGCCGACCGGTGTCGACCGGTACTTCCTCTGGCCCGCCGAGCGCGACCTCTCGGCTGAGGGATACGATCTGCTGGCGACGGCCTACGACCGCCTCGCCAGCGGAGCCTTCGAGGGCGAACAGCGCGCCCCGGGCCGGGCGGTCCGTGCCGTCGCTGAGGACGAGGCGTACGCCGAGACAGTTTCCGTCGAGCGGATCAGCGGCATTCTCCGAAAACACACCCGCGGGTTCGGTCTCCTCGAAGACCTCTTTGCCGACCCGGAGGTTTCGGACGCCTTCGTCACCGCCCCGGCCCCGTCGAACCAGGTGCGCGTCACCGTCGACGGCGAGACCTGTCGAACGAACGTCCGCCTCACGGCCGAAGGCGTCGAGGCGCTCTCCTCGCGGTTCCGTCGGGAGAGCGGTCGCGCGTTCTCGCGGGCCGATCCAACGCTCGACGCGACGGCGACCGTCGCAGACCGGCAGATGCGCGTCGCCGGCGTCACGGAACCGCCGAGCGACGGCACGGCCTTCGCCTTCCGGGCGCAGGACGACGCGGTCTGGACGCTGCCCGCGCTCGTCGGAAACGGGACGCTCTCTGCCACGGCAGCAGCGCTGCTCTCGGTCGCGGTCGAACGCGGTGCCGCGGTGCTGGTCGCCGGGCCGCGCGGGGCGGGGAAGACGACGCTACTCGGCGCCCTGCTCTGGGAACTCCCACCAGACGTGCGAACCGTCGCTATCGAGGACACACCGGAGCTACCGGTCGAACCGTTACAGGAGGCCGGACGGGATATCCAGCCCCTGCTGGCCAGCGCCGACGGTGACGAACTCTCGCCGGCCGGGGCGTTACGAACAGCCTTGCGACTCGGGGACGGAGCCATCGCAGTCGGAGAGGTTCGTGGCGAGGAAGCGGGGGTTCTCTACGAGGCGATGCGCGTCGGTGCGAACAGCGAGGCGGTTCTGGGGACGATTCACGGCGACGGCGGCCAGGCCGTCTACGAGCGCGTCGTCGAGGATCTGGGCGTCTCGCCGTCCTCCTTCGGTGTGACCGACCTGATCGTCACCTGTGAGATCACCGCCGACAGCACTCGCCGCGTCAGCGCGGTCGAGGAGGTCACGACTGGCACGGCGCCGGCTTTCGAGACGCTGTTCGAGCGGAGCGGCGCGGGCCTCGATCCGACCGGACGGATCGAGCGGGGCAACAGCACGGCGGTCGACGACCTCCGCGCGGCCGGGGAACCCTATGCCGACCTCCGCGAACGACTCAAACGCCGGGAGCGACTCCTGCAATCGCTGGCCGACGCCGGTGGGACCGACGTGGGCGCAGTCGTCGACTCCCACGGGGAGCGAGAGCGATGAGCGGCACTCACATTATCAGGCTCCTCGAAGCGACGGCGGCGCTGTATCCGTGGCGTGCCGAGCCGAGTACGGAACTCCGACTGGCGCTCGATTTTCTCGGCCGCCCCGTCGACCCTGCCGCGGTAGTCGAGGCCGGGTACGTCGCCGGTCTCGTTGTCGGTTTCTCCCTCTCGCTCTCTGCCGTCGTCGTCCCGCCACAGTTTCGAGCCGTGGCCGTCCTCGCGGCCGTGACGGTCGGTCTGCTGACGACGCACACGGTCCAGTCCGCGCCGCGCCTGCTGGCGACCGCCCGCCGGACGGCCGCACTCGGGGCCGCACCGGATCTCGTCGCCCGGACCGTCCTCAGCATGCGGCTCTCGCCGACTCCCGAGCGAGCCGCGGATTTCGCCGCCCGGACCGGCAGCGGAGTCCTCGCCGCGAGTCTCGCGGATCACGTCCGCCAGAGCCGACACACCGGCCTCGCCGGGTTCGTCAGTTTCGGTGACGCGTGGGCCGACCTCTTCCCCTCCCTGCGTCGGTCGGTCGCACTCGTCTCCGCGGCCGGTAACGCGACCGACCGCGACCGCGAGCGCCTGCTCGACCGGGCACTGACGGTCGTGATGGAAGGGACGCGGGACCAGATGGAATCGTTCGGCGCGTGGGTCCGGACTCCCGTGACGGCGCTGTACGCATTCGGCGTGTTGCTCCCGACCGCCCTCGTTGCGCTGCTGCCGGCAGGCAGTGCGGTCGGCGTCGCGGTGACGCCGCTGACCGTCGTTACACTCTACGATATCGCGCTCCCCGGAGTGCTGCTCGGTGCCTCGGCGTGGCTGCTCGCCAACCGACCCGTCGCCTTCCCCCCGCCAGCGATCACGACCGACCACGACGGTGTCCCCGACAGACGCCGCCTGGCCGTCGCCGTCTCCCTCGGCGTCGCGGTCTGTGCTGGCGTCGCCGCGGGGTGGGTCACACCGCTGTGGGGCCGAGTCGTCGCTGCGTCCGGATTCGGGGTCGGTGTCGGTCTGTGGCTGTACTACCGCCCGGTCGTCAGCCAGTACGAACACATTCGACGTATCGAGCGGTCGCTGCCCGACGCGCTGACACTGGTCGGTCGTCGGGTCGCCAACGGACGAGCGGTCGAGACCGCGATCGAACACACTGGCGAGGAACTGGACGACGAGATCGGCGCGGTCTTTCGCGCCGGATCTCTCCGACACCGTCAACTGCAGATCGGCGTCGAAGAGGCGTTCCTGGGCCGCAACGGCGTCCTCGAAGCCGTGCCGAGCCCCCGGGTCCGCGGCAGCGTCGCGCTGCTCGCGCTGGCGGCCGAGGCCGGTCGCCCCGCCGGGACGGCACTGCTGGCGCTGGGCGATCACGTCGAGGATCTCCAGGCAATCGAGCGCGAGGCCAAGCGAGGACTCACCCACGTCTGCCAGACACTCAAGACGACCGGGATGCTTTTCGGGCCGCTCGTTGCGGGTGCGACGGTCGCCCTCGCGGAGGGGATCGGCGGCGAGGAGTTTCTGGCCGAGCAGACGCAGTCGCTGGTCTGGCTCGGCGGTCCCGTCGGGGTGTACGCGTTGCTGCTCGCAGTCGTGCTGACCGGGCTGGCGACCGGACTGACTCGGGGGCTGGATCGCGAACTGCTGGGGTATCAGATCGGCCGCGGGCTGGTCTGCGCGACCGGCGCATATCTGATTGCGTATCTCCTCGTCGGACGGTTGTTGTGATTTTGCTGTCGTGGGAGCGAGACTAACTTTGATTATGCCACGCGTCGAACTTCGATGTGGAGATTACGATGGATATTGCTGACATAGCCACTCCCGATTACGCCGAGATTGACGCGGACGAACGCCTCGGGAAGGTCCGCTCGATGTTCGAGGAAGACAGACCGAAAGGGATCGTGGTCACGGAAGACGGTGACTATACGGGGATTATCAACCAGAAACAGCTGATTCAGTCACACATTCAGGACGGGGCGAAGGTCCGGGGGCTGGTCAGATCCGCGCCCAAGGTCCGGCGGACCGACGACGTGCGTGAGGTGGCACGAGTGCTGGTCGAAAGCGGCGCGAAGATCGCGCCGGTGTTCGAGGGAGAGACGCTCTGGGGAATCGTCAGCGAGGAGGCGATCCTCGAAGCGGTGCTCGACAACCTCGATACGCTCGACGTCGCGGACATCTACACGGCCGAGGTCGTGACAGTCGACGACGACACCCAGATTGGTCGCTGCATCAACCTGCTCCGGGAGAACAGTATCTCCCGACTTCCCGTCCTCGACGAAGACGGCCGACTCACCGGGATGGTCACGACCCACGACATCGCCGACTTCGCGGTCCGAGATATGGAGCGCCAGCAGAAAGGCGACCGATCGGGCGATATCGACCGCGTCCTCGACATCCCGGTCTACGATATCATGTCCAGCCCCGTCGCGACGACGACGACCGGTGCCACGGTCAAATCCGCCGTCGAGCAGATGCTCGACAACGACTACGCCGGGCTGGTCGTCACGCCCGACGATGACGACGAGACGGTCGCGGGAATCGTGACGAAAACCGACGTGCTCCGGGCACTGACGTACACGGAGGAGGATCACATGGACGTTCAGATCACGAACATCAAACTGCTGGACACCCTCTCCCGCGAGGAGATCCGCGAGGAGATCCAGCAGACCGCGGACAAGTACCAGGACATGCAGGTCCAGCACGCTCACGTCCGCTTCCACAAACACAAGGAGAAACTCCGCGGTACCCCGCTGATCCAGTGTCAGGTCCGCCTGCGGACCAACAAGGGACAGGTCGCCGGCTCCGGCGAAGGCTACGGTGCCGACACGGCCTTCAACGTCGCTTTGGATAAACTCGAACGGCGCGTCCTCGAACTGAAAGGCGTCCGCGCCGACGAGGAGTACCGCGGACAGTTGCTGCGCAAACTCGGCGAGCTGTAGTCGGGAGCTACTCGGGGTCGACGACCGTATTTTTCAGCCGACCGATCCCCTCGTACCAGATTTCGATATCGTCTCCGGGTTCGAGCAGCCCCGGGTTCGCCGGGCTCCCGAACGAGATCACGTCGCCCGGCCGGAAGGTGTACCGCTCGGAGAGGAAGGCGACCGTCTCGTAAGGATCGAAGATCATCCACTCCGTCGTCGCGTCCTGGCGCTTCTCGCCGGAGATGTGCGTCTCGATTTTGCTGTCCCGGGGGTCGAGGTCGGTCTCGATGACCGGCCCCAGCGGCGCGGAGCCGTCGAATGCCTTCCGGGCGGTTCGTCGCTCCTGATCCAGGGCGTCGAGGTCGTTCAGAATCGTCCAGCCCCGGAGAACCTCCCGCACCTCGTCCTCGCCGTCGAGGTCCGTACACTCCTCGTCGATGACGGCGGCGAGTTCGCCGGCGTATGTCAGTTCCTCGGTCCACTCCGGGTATTCGATCGGCTGTTCGGGCGGATGCAGCGAGACGGCCGGCTTGATGAACCAGTCCGGCGTGTCCGGGATGTCGTAGTCCATCTGGTCGATTTTCTCCGCGAAGTTTCGACCGACGCAGTAGAACGTCCCCGGTTCGCAGGGCGCTCGCAGCGTCGCGTCCTCGCCAATCTCGTACTGTTCACCTTCCACCGTCACCGTTCCGTCGTCGTATTCGCCGGTGAGGATGCCGTCGTCAGTCTCGATGCGCGCCAGTTTCATGCCCGGTCGTTTCTCGCGGCGGCTTACAACAGTTTCGAGGTGGGACGCCACAGAGAGTGGTCGTTCGACTGAGTCCACGACAGATCGAAGCGGGATCGGACCCGGACTCGCAACTATTTGATGGATTGTAGATCCTCACGGCTGTGAGCCGCGGATTGGGTGGTGCGACCGTTCGACTCAAGCGGTGTCTCGGGTCGTCGTCGGTCCTGTGACTCGTCTCTGAGCGGCGCTTCGAGGCACTTATTTGGCTTGCGGCGCTACCTTTGTGAGAATGAAGGACCCGGAACTCGCTGTCGTCGAGTTCGTTCTGACGACGACCGTCTACAACGAGACAGATACTCTCGATGCCGACGATCTGCCCGCGGCCTACCGCGGCCCGTTCTGGAGTGACGGCCGGATCGAGCGCCCGCTCTCGCCGACGGTCGGCGGCGCACAGAGCGCGACCGGCGTCGATCAGCCGTGGGACGCTATCTCCGGACTGATGTTCACCGATTACGACGACTTCTCCGGCACGCTCTCGTTTACCGACCGGGAGATGGCCGAACAGTGGTATCTCGACCGGGCCGACGACGACCGGATCGAGGCCAACCCCGTCCTCGCCAAGCACTTCTCCGACGGCCGCAACGTCTCCTACGAACGGGCCAGCGAGCGGAACCGCCCGGCCCGGGCGGACCGGGAGTTCATCGACTCGCTGCTCGAGGAGTACTTCGACGACGAGGAAGAGGAGGAGATGCTGGATCTGGTCGACATCCGCGCTCCCGAAGAGATCGAACAGACCCTGGACGAAATCGTGTTGACGAGCGAACAGGAAGGCGAGATCCAGAAAATCGTCAAGGCCATCGAACACCGCGAGTATCTGGCCAGCATCGGACTCCGTGAGATCGGAAAACTGCTGTTCGTCGGCCCGCCGGGAACCGGCAAGACCAGCGTCGCGCGGGCGCTCGCGAGCAAACTCGGGCTCCCCTTCGTCGAGGTCAAACTCTCGATGATCACCAGCCAGTATCTCGGCGAGACCGCGAAAAACGTCGAGAAGACCTTCGAGGTCGCCAAGCGCCTCTCGCCGTGTATCCTCTTCATCGACGAGTTCGACTTCGTCGCCAAGACCCGATCCAGCGACGAACACGCCGCGATCAAACGCGCCGTCAACACGCTGTTAAAGAGCATCGACGAGGTCAGTCTCATCCAGGACGAGGTGCTTCTGATCGGCGCGACGAACCACCCCGACCAGCTCGACGCGGCGGCGTGGCGGCGGTTCGACGAGATTGTCAACTTCCCGAAACCGGACCACAGCATGCGCGCCGGGATCCTCGAAATCGTCACCGAGCAGATGGAGATCGTCGACTTCTCGGCGGACGAACTGGCCGAACTCACGGAGGGGCTCACCGGCAGCGACCTCCGACTGGTGCTCCGGGAAGCGGTCCTCGAAGCGCTCACCGAGGAGCGGACGACGCTCACCCAACAGGATCTCATCGACGCCGTCGAGGAGTTCGAGGAGCGAGACACGCTGAAAAATCTCGACATGATCGAGGGCGACCACGACACGCTCGTCGCCGGCGGCGGCGGGTTCGACGGCGACCACGACCACAGCCACGACTGATCCCTCCCCGCGCCGACCCGCCCGCCGTATCCACCGACTTTTTGTCCGTCGTTGCCGTATCACTGCTGACGATGCAGGTCACGTTGCTCGGGACCGGCGACACGACTGGGACGCCGACGGTCGGCTGTGACTGCGATACCTGCCAGGCCGCACGCGACCCCGAGGAGGGGGTCCTCCAGCGTGCCCGCGAGCAGGGCGCGACCATCACCGCTGGCGGCGGTGTCGAGCGGACTCGCTTCTCCGTCCACGTCCACAACGAGCGCACCGACGAATCGCTGCTGATCGACTTCAGCCCGGACTTCCGCCAGCAGTTCCTCCGCGAGGACGTTCCGCTCCCCGACGAGGCGATCATCACACACATCCACTTCGATCACCTCGACGGCCTCGGCAACTGCTTTCGACTCGTCGACGATCTGACCGTCCACGCGGCCGACGAAACCGACCCGGAGACCGACAAGAGCGTCGCCGAGACCGTCGAGAGTGACTACTACTATCTCGACCAGATCGGCGTCACCCCGCAGACACCGTTCGAACCGTTCGAGACCTGCGGCTTCGAGGTGACGCTGGTCCCGGTCGATCACCCGCCGCTGCTCTGTTACGGACTGGCGGTGGAGGACCCCGAGACCGGCGCGAAGCTCTCGCTGTCGGGCGATACGAGCTACGGACTCTCCGAGCAGTCCCGCGAGGTGCTCTCGGACCCGGATCTGCTGTTAGCCGACGGCATCGTCCCCGCACACCTCTGTGAGTACCACCCGATGGGCGGCACGCACCACGACGACGAGGGCGTCCCCCGGACGTTCGGGACCAAACATATGACTCGCGAAGGGGCGTTGGCGCTCGCGGAGGATCTGAACGCCGAGCAGACGCGGATCGTCCACATCGCACACTACTACCCGGCGGAGGAGGCCTTCGAGCAACCGCTCGCTCTCGACGGCGAACGGTACGACCTATAGCGTCGCCCGGTCCGCTGACTCCGCGACCGGTAGTCTGATTGTGACGGTGGTGCCGTCCTCGCCGGTCTCGAACCGACAGTCCCCGTTCGAGTGTTCGGTCGCGATCTGAATCAGCCACAGTCCCGCCCCGCTCCCGTGATCCAGCGAGGTCTCCTCGCCGCGGTCCAACACGTCCAGTTCGTACTCCGGGATTCCAGGACCGTTATCGCTGATCCTGAGTTCCACGACTCCGTCGATTCGCTCGCCGGTGATCTCCACGTGCGGGCTGGTGTCGTTGTGGACGATTGCGTTCTCGATCACCTCCCGCAGTGCCGCGTCGAACTCGGGGTTGATCGACACCGTCGCGTCGGGCACGTCGACGTCGACGGTCGCACCGGGGTGGCCGTCACGGGCGGTTTCGACCGCTCGGGCGACGAGTTCCCCGAGCGACACCGGTACCGGTTCCGTGCTGTCGATGACGTTTTTGATCGCTCGGGCGGTTTCGCTGGTGTTCAGGAGCACGTTCGTCCGGTCGACGATCCGCTCCGCCTCGGCGGCGGTCCCCTCGTCGCCCTTGTCGGAGATCGACGAGGCGAACCCGCGGATGACGGTGATCTCGTTGCGGAGGTTGTGTCGGAGGACACGTGAGAGCACCTCCTTGAGGATATCGAGGTCCTGTGCGCGCTCGCGCTCGGCGGTCACCTCGCGGAACACGACGAGGTGGCCGGCGGCGTCGGGCCCGGCCGAGAGAGCGGTGCTCGTCACGGTGTAGTAGCTGACACCGCCCTCGGTGACCAGCGCGAACTCCGTCTCGGAGAGAGAGTCGCCGCGGTGAAGCGCCTCGATCACCGGGTGTGACGGATCGAAGTGCCGGCGTCCGTCGAGCACGAGTCCGCCGACCGGAGCGGCCGCGCCCGCGGAGACGCTCTCGGAGGATGTCAGTTCCTCGTCGGTCGAGAAGACCGCCTCCGCACGCTGTCCGATCTCTCGGTCGTCGATACCGAAGGTGTCTCTGGCGGCCCTGTTCGCGTCGGCGACGTGCGTTCGAGCGTCGACGGCGACGACGGGATCGGAGACGTAATCGAACAGCGTCTCCCGGGCGATGGGACTGGTCTGCAAAAACTCGTACCGGAAGAGCGCGATTCCGAGTACCACACAGCCGCCGCTCATGCCCAGCAACGTGAACTCGACGAACGGGTCCGAGTAGAGCCGTTCGAGCAGACCGAACCCGGCCCCGAGCGCCAGTCCGAGCGAGAGCGCCCCCGCCTGTTTTCGGTAGACGCCCTGCGAGCCGAGATACTGGCGGACGAACAGCACGAGTCCCGACACCGCGACGACGACCCGATAGAGGAAGTCGGCGTTTGCTAGCGTGCCGAACGCCTGGCTATCGACCGCGCCGGCGAAGATGCGCCCCACTGGGAGCGCAACCGCAGCGAACGCCAGGACGGCGAGCAGCCACCGTCGGATCAACCAGGTGTGGTTCGTGTACTCGGCGGCGACGTACAGCGTTCCGAGTACCGCGACGTTCACGCTCGCGAGCAACGCGATGTGCAGCACGATTCCGACCGACGCCGAGAGTCCCAGCGGTCCGTCGAGAAACCGGCCGGCCTGGACGATACTCGCTGCGGCCGCCGCGAGACCGGTCACGACCAGCGCCGCCGCTCCGGGCGTCCCCCGGTTGCGCCAGGAGACCGCGGCGACGGCCGCCGGCACCGCCCCGATCAGGGTGTAGACGACCGCGGCGACGAACGGGAGGTGGCTACTCATTGCTCACGTCTGTCTTGCACCCATTCGCGGGCGGAACAGTAAATACCGTCGGATCGCCGGGGGCCGCTCGCTCCGATTCGGCTCGCAGTCCGCTCACCTGAGGGCGGCTTCGACGTACTCGACCGCCGCGTCCGGGGCGTCGACGGCCTCGACGCCGTCGATATCGTGTGTGTCGAGACCGGCGACCGGACGGCCGTAATCCAGCGCCAGACCGAGTTCGGAGAGCGTCCCGGTGCTCCCGTCGATAGCGATCACGGCGTCGCCGTTGAGCACGACCAGGGCGTTTCGGGCGTTTCCCATCCCGGTCGCAATCGGAGTCTCGACGTACCTGTTTGCGGCCGCCCGGTCGGCCCCCGGTAAGATGCCGATCGTGTGTCCGCCGGTCTCTCGGGCGCCGCGGCAGACCGCCTCCATGACGCCGCCCCGACCGCCGCAGACGACCTCGTGGCCGCGCTCTCCGAGCAACCGGCCCACCTCTCGGGCCCGTCTGTACGTCGCCTCGGACACTGACGCACCGCCGATGACACTGACGCGCATACAGTTCCATCGTAGCCGAGGGCGGTAAACCATCCGAGTCGAGCCGACTGCCGCGGCTCTCACCCCCGGATCCGGATGATCCCGGAACGGAAGACCTGCTGGTTCGGGATGATGTACTCCTCGCCGTCGGCCTCGATCCGTGTCACGAACATATCGATCTCCTGAACGATTCCCCGCTTGTCGTCGATGCGGACCTCGTCTCCGATGGTGTACGGCTCGACGAGCAGGAGATAGACGCCCGCCGCGCCGGCGGTGAGAAACTGCTTGAACGCGATGCCGGACAGAAAGACGAGACCGAAGGCGTACGCGGCTAACAGGACGAGCAGGGCGGTCGTTGCGACACCGAGTTGTGCGAGCGCGATCAGCGCCGCGATGTAGTAGATGCTGTACTTGGCGGTGGCACCGATCAGACTCACCTCGGGGAGTTTCACCGACCGGAGCCGCTCCTGGATGATGATCTCCGATTTGTCACCCGCGATCAACCCGACGATGACCGCGAGCACCGCGATGAACAGCCCGGGGAGATTCCGAGTGACCTGCGCCCAAAACAGCTCGAAGTTCAGCAGCCGCGCGACGTTGAACGCGGTAATCGCCGTCAGGACGTAGACGAATATCGCCAGCAGTGTGGCGATGATTCCGCTCGTCGAGGTGCCGAACCGGGCCACCGTCCGCTCGAAGGTCGTCCCCTCGACAGCCTCGTTGATCCCCGTCCGACGAAACAGCGTGTGTGTCCACCGCCAGGTCAGATAGGAGAGCAAGACGCCGGTGAGAAGCAGTACCACCGCCGCGGTGAGAGCGGCTTCCTCCGAGAAGAGACTACGGATCAGTGTTGGCCAGTCGATCTGCATCTCAGTACTCCTCCGGATCGAGTTCGAAGACCAGTTCGCCGGCCTTGAACGCCCGGACCATCCCGTCGCTCTCCGAGAGGACGATCGCGGTCGCGTTCGTGTCCTTGGTGATCGCGCCGGCGGCCATGTGTCGCGCTCCCAGCCCTTTCGGGATGTCGACGCCCTCCGCACCGGGTTCGAGATAACGGTACGCGGAGACGATCTTTCCGCCGTCGGAGATCACGAACGCGCCGTCCAGCCGGGAAAACTCCTTGAGCATGACGTTGACGATCGGATCGCCGACGTGGACGTGAGACTTCTCGAAGGGGTTGTACGACAGCGGCCGGGACTTGTTCATCACTTTCCCGGCGTCACCGACCACGAACAGCGCGCCGACCGGTTTGCCCTTCTGACCCTTCTTCCCGAGTTCGATGGCAACCTCGAACACGTCTCGGACGACGTCGGCGTCGGCCCGGGAGTTGACGAACAGATCGTACAGCCCGGTCTGGGTGAACTGATCGGCCTCGACCCGGATGATCGAGTCGATAGCCGAACTGAACGAACTCGTGAGACAGACGACCTCGTCGGTCTCCTCGATGAGTTCCTGATCCAGTGCGCCCTCGATCCCGAATCTGATTCGGCCGTCGATCTCCTCGAACTGCAGCGGGAGCGAGACGAACTGCTCGGCGTCGACCGCGTTGCTCGTCCCGACGACGACCGTGTTGATCTCGTCGGCATCGAAGCGTTTGAACGTCTCCGAATCTTCCGTAAAAAGCAGTACGGCGTCGATTTCCTCGACGACATCATTCAGCAGGTCGCCCAGCCCGGTCATTGGTGTATCGACTCACCATGTGGGAAAAAACCTTGCGGCAGATCGGTCACGGACGCCTCCGGTTCAGTCCCGGAGCACGACGATGTATCTGGTCAGCGACCGGTGGACCCGGCGGTCGAACACCGCTTCGGTCGTCCAGCCGGCGTTGTGTGCGGGCTGTGCCCACGGCTTGTCCCCGACGACGACACAGCGGGAGGCGACTCGACGGGCCTCACAGAGGGCGTCGTAGACCAGTTCGCCGAGATCACCCTCGATTTTCGACTGGCGGCCGTACGGCGCGTCGAACACAGCGGTGTCGACGGCGTCCTCTCGGAGTGGCAGTCGTCCGGCGTCGCCGCGGATCACCTCGAACCCCTCGTCGACGGCGGCTGCGAGGTTCTCACGGCTCCCCCGGACCATCTTCTCCTGTACGTCGACGCCGATCACGTCTGCCCCCGCGAGCCCGGCCTCGATGAGGATGCCGGCGGTGCCACACATCGGATCAAGCACCGTCGCGCCCGGCCGCGCTCCGGCGATGTTCGCGAGCGCTCGGGCGAGCATCGGGTCCATGCTCCCGGGCTGGAAGAACGGTCGGTCGGTCGGTTTCCGGTCGCCGAACCCGCGTTCGGTCTCGGCGACGAGCCACCCCAGCGCGCAGGTTCCGTTCTCGCCGCCGGAGAACAGCGCCCGGAGTTCGTGATCCGGGTCGTCGAGGTCGATCTCGAACCCGCGCTCGACGAGTTCGGAGCCCAGCGCTCGCTCGACCGCCTGCGTGTCGATGCCCGTCGTCGAGCGCACGTCGACCGCCCGAACCGCGACCGACCCCTCCCGGTCGAGCGTCGCCGTCGAGAGAATCGCCTGCGCGTCTGCCACCGTCGGGACGCCTCGACCGATCAACTCGCTGGCACGATGGGTGAACGCCAACTGCTCGAAGCGGTCCGAGATACCCCGAGCGGTCACCAGCCCCGGTGCGAGTCTGGAGATATCGCTCGCCGCGTGCTCGGCCTCGTAGGCCGCGAACTCGTCGTCCTGGCCGGCGAGTTCGAGAACGTACACGCCTGCACTGACGGCCGAATCGACATCAGCGTATCGGTTGCCGGTGCAGTCGACACGGACACGGGAATATAAACAGAACCTCTCAAAACACGTATGGTTTCTCGGCCGGTTCCCAGTTTGCGGCGTCACGAACCTTTATAAATCTTAAATACGAGGTTTAAGGTGAGACATGGTAGATCCCAAGGAGACCATCAATATCGAAAACGTCGTTGCGTCGACTGGTATCGGCCAGGAGCTTGACCTTCAGAGCGTGGCCATGGACCTGGAGGGCGCGGACTACGATCCCGAGCAGTTCCCGGGGCTCGTGTACCGGACACAGGAGCCGAAATCGGCGGCGCTGATCTTCCGGTCGGGGAAAATCGTCTGTACCGGCGCGAAAAGCACCGACGACGTCCACCAGAGCCTGCGTATCGTCTTCGACAAACTCCGCGAACTGAACATCCAGGTCGAGGACGACCCGGAGATCATCGTCCAGAACATCGTCACGTCGGCGGATCTCGGCCGGAATCTCAACCTGAACGCCATCGCCATCGGCCTCGGCCTCGAAAAGATCGAGTACGAACCCGAGCAGTTCCCGGGACTCGTCTACCGCCTCGAAGACCCCGACGTTGTGGCGCTGCTTTTCGGTTCGGGCAAACTCGTCATCACGGGCGGGAAGGAACCCGACGACGCCAAGGAAGCCGTCGACAAGATCGTCACCCGACTGGAAGAACTGAGCCTGCTCGACTGACGGACCCTCCCTGTGCGGTTCTCTCTACGTTTCTCTGTATCTGAATTTTCAACGGACGACGACCGAACGACCGTCCCCAAAAGTTCTATAATGGCGCAGTTGCCGGTACACGTATGGACGAGATCTGGAACGAGGACGGCGGACTCTCGGAGGAGTTCGCCACCTCGTTCGGGAAGTGGGTCGCCCGGAACAGCGGAGATCTCGACGAGGTGACCGAGTCGAAGATCGTCTGTGAGTTCGACGACATCGGCGTCACTCTGGGAATGTACGAGGAGACCGGCCGCAAGGAGTTCCGCCTGCAGACCCTCCGCGAGGAGATCGAACTCCGGATGGTCACCAAGTACAAACTCGGCAACGAGCGACTCGTCTTGCAGACCGGCCGCGGGAGCCGCCGATTCGTCTTCGACGTGCCCGACGAGGAGTGGACGGTCAAGAAACGCTCCGTCTGATCGGCTCTCACTCGCGTTCGAGTCGATCTACGACGGTCGTCTCCTCGGCGGGTCGGTGTCTGAGGCTGTACTCGGTCGGTGATTCCCCGGCTCGTGTGACACTCTCGACGGCGTACAGCCGCAGTGTCTCCTCCTGGCTGGTCATGACCGGGAAGCCGTAATACTCCGACTCGTAATCGGGTTGGCTTCCGGAGTCGGACCGTTCGCTGACGAACTCCAGATGCCGCTGGAGGCGTTCACCGATCACGTCTCTGGCGATGTCGGGCACGTCCTCGACGCGCTCGGAGAAGCGATCCAGAAAGGCGGGGTCGCGCTCGTAGCCGATCGAGTTCCGCCCCGCGACCATCGCCGCGAGCGTCGTCGTTCCGGTTCCCCAGAATGGGTCTAACACGGTGTCTCCGTAGACGGAGAACATCGAACAGAGCCGGTACGGAATCTCGAAGGGGAAGGCGGCGGCCCGGTCGCGGAGTCCGTCGTCGTCCAGATCCTGCAACCGCCCGCGGACATCCGTCCAGACATCGGTGAACCAGCGGTTGCGCTCCTCCCAGAAGTAAGCGGCCTCGTAGCGCCGATCCGCGCCCGGCTCGAACGACCGTCGACTGCCGTTGCGGAAGACGAGGATGTGTTCGTGTTCGAGGGTGACGTACGCGCTCGGTGGGAGCATTCCGCTGCCCATGAACTTCGCGGCGCTGTTGGTCGGCTTGTGCCAGAGGATATCGGGCATCGGGTCGAACCCGCGGCGCTCGAAGGCGCTGGTGATTCGGCTGTGGTTCGGGTAGACACGGAACTGTCCGCCGACGGTTCGGGTCGCGTCACCGACGTTGAGACAGACGATCCCGCCGGGGGCGACCACCCGCTGGAGTTCGTCCCAGACGGCGTCGAGGACGCCGTGCATCGCCTCGAAGGCCGCTTCGCCCTTTTCGGCGTCGAGATACGACTCGACCTCGGGGGCGAGTTCTCCGAAGAGGTCGTCCCACATCTCGACCATCGGATACGGCGGCGAGGTGACGACCAGATCGACCGCGTTCTCGTCGAGTTCGCTCAGGTCCCGGGCGTCCGCCGCGTGAATTCGGTGGGTCGTCTCCCGGTCGGCGCCTCTCTCGTCCGTTCGTGCTCGGCTGTCGTCCTCGCCCATCTTACTCGACTAACCGTTCGATCTCGGTCACGAGGATGTCGCTGGCACCGACGGCCTTGAGTTCGCTGATCGCCTCGAAGACGGCATCCTCCGCGACGACGGCGTGGACGGCGACCTGCTCTGTCCCGGCGATGTCCATCACCGTCGGCCCGCCCATCCCCGGCAGGACCTCCCTGATCTCCTCGAGTCGCTGCTCCGGCGCGTTGAGCATGAGATACCGCTGATCCTCCGCGGCGAGCACCGAGTCCAGCGCCGTCCGGACCTGTTCGACTTTCGGGTCGTCGAGCACGTCCTCGCGAGCGAACAGCCGAACCGAGGAGCTGAGAATCTCCTCGATCGGTTCGAGACGGTTCATCCGTAGCGTCGTTCCCGTCGAAGTGATGTCTACGATCCCGTCGGCCATGTCGACGTGCGGCGTGAGTTCGGTCGCTCCCGAGACCTCGGTGATGCTCACGTCGACATCGGTCCCCTCGAAGTACCCTTCGGTGATTCGGGGAAACTCGGTCGCGATGGTCCCGCCGTCGAGATCCGACACGTCTTCGATGTCGCCGTCCTCGGGGACGGCGAGGACGATCCGACAGCCACCGTAGTCGAGATCGAGCAGTTCGTGCAACTCCACCGGGGACTCCCGGGCCTGATCGTAGCCCGTGATCCCGAGTTCGGCCGCCCCGTCGGCGACGTACTCCGGAATGTCGGCGCTTCGCGCGAACAGCACACTCACGTCGGGATCGACGGTGTCGGCGTACAGTTTCCGGTCCGCTCCGTTGACGAGGTGGAGGCCGGCCCGTTCGAGTAGCTCCAGGGTCGGCTCGTGAAGACGGCCCTTGTTGGGCACAGCGATACGCATACCGTACCCGTCGGGGGCCCGGGACAACTGTGTTTCGACCCGCGGGAGACAAAGGCTCTTTTTACCGGAGTCCTAATCTGTGGGTACATGAACGAGCCCTCCGGGTCGGACGATTTTTATCACTCGTGTGGAACGCAGATCTACCAGTCGGACAACTACTGTCCGGAGTGCGGCGCGGCGCTCGACGATCACGGCACCCAGTCGGCGGGGCGACCGCCGGAAAACCAGCACCCAGCGCCGCGTGACGGTACGGGCTCGGGTTCCGACTGGGAGAAGCCGTCACGGGAACCCCGGCGAACGGGCCCGGGGGCCCCCGGATCGATGCGCGGCAAGGAGCCGGGCTGGCGACCGATTGCGACCGGCATCGGTCTCGCCGTTCTCAGTATCATCCTGTTGCTGGCGTTCACCCTGCTCTCCGTCCCGCTCGTCGGTCTCCTGCAGTTGTCCACCGGGGCGGCGCTGATCGTCGGCGCGGCCTTCGGACAGTACTTCGGCTTTTTCGGACTCGCAGTCGGCTACCTCCGGCGCACCCGACGGTTCGGGTGGGCGGACATCCGCGAGTACCTGGGTCTCCGCGTCCCCTCGCTCAAGGAGTTGGGGGTGGTGATTCTGGGCTATTTCGGGATCATCGTTCTCGCCATCGTCGTCTCGACCATCATCGCGCTACTCGGGACGGAACCCGCGTCGAACGAGAGCGCGAATCAGTTGACCCAGAGCGCCGGCACCGATCCCGTCCTGATCGCGGGCGTCTTCGCGCTGATGTTTCTCGTCATCGGCCCGTGTGAGGAGATTCTGTACCGCGGCGTCATCCAGAACCGCATCCGGGAACGGTTCGACGTCGTGCCCGGCATCGTCGCCGCGTCGATCATCTTCGCGTCCGTCCACGTGGTCGCGCTCGGATCGACCGATCCGGTCGCCGTCGCGACGACAATCTCGATTCTGTCCGTCACCGCGCTCGTTCTCGGTGCGGTCTACGAGTACACCGGCAACCTCGTCGTGCCGTGGCTGTTGCACTCGCTGCACAACTCGATTCTCATCTCTCTGGCCTTTTTTGGACCACAGCAGGCCGGGTCCGTCCTGTTCGCACCCGTTCGGTTCGTGATCGGCCTGCTGTGAGCGATTCCGCGCCTACTTCTTTTGAGAGGCGAGGCCGTACCGACTGCTCGTGACCAACGAACAGCAGACCGTCGCCGTCACTGTCATCGACGGGGCCGACGAACACACTATCGACGTCGAGCGCGGCCGGAGGCTCCGGGACGCCCTGCTCGACCGGGGATTCGAGGTGTACGGCACCCTCTCCCGACACGCCAACTGCGGCGGTCGCGGACTCTGTGCGACCTGTACCGTCGACATCGAGCCGGAGATTGCTCCGGATCACTGGCACGACGCCGCGGCGGTCCAGTTCGGCTACCCTCGGCTGTCCTGCCAGATCACCGTCGAGGAACCCCTGACCGTCCGGTTGCTCGACAAACACGTCTGGGGGCAGGTCCTGCCGCGGCATCTGTGACAGGGATTAAGAGCGTGGCGCGACCCACTCCGGGTATGGACACGCTTGCAGTCACCGGCGGCGAGGTGCTCCGCCCGGACCACAGCATCGATCCCGCTGACGTTCTCATCGACACGGTAACGGGGACAATCGACGCTGTCGTCGAACCCGGTGAAGTGGACGCCGACCGCGAACTCGACGCCAGCGGCGGCCTCGTCGTCCCCGGGCTGGTCAACGCACACACCCACGTGGCGATGACGCTGTTTCGCGGCAGTGCCGACGACAAACAGCTCGACGACTGGCTCCAGGAGGACATCTGGCCCGTCGAGGCCGAACTCCAGGCCGGCGACGTGCGGGCGGGCGCGGCGCTCGGTATCGCGGAGATGATCCGCTCGGGGACGACCGCCTTCGCGGACATGTACTTCTTCATGCCGGAGGTCGCGGCGGTCGTCGAGGAGGCGGGCGTCCGCGCCCGTCTCGGCCACGGCGCGATCACCGTCGGCAAGGACGACGAGGCGGCTCACGAGGATTTCCGGGCGGGGCTGGAGTTCGCCCGCGAGTACGACGGCACAGCCGACGGGCGCGTCCGCACGATGTTCACCCCACACAGCCTCACGACCGTCGACGAGTCGTTCTACCGGGAGTACGTTCCGAAAGCCCGCGAGGACGACATCCCGATCCACTTCCACGCCAACGAGACCGAAAACGAGGTCGACCCGCTAGTCGAGGAGTACGACCAGCGCCCGCTGGAGTACGCCGACGACCTCGGACTCCTCGCCGAGAACTCCTTTCTCGCCCACGGCGTCCACGTCGACGACCGCGAGATCGAACTGCTCGCCGAACGGGAGACGGCGGTCATCCACAACCCCGCCTCGAACATGAAACTGGCGAGCGGGATGGCCCCCGTCCAGAAGCTACTCGACGCGGGCGTCCCGGTCGGACTCGGCACCGACGGCGCAGCCTCGAACAACGACCTCGACATGTTCGACGAGATGCGCGACGCGGCGATGATCGGCAAACTCGCCGCCGGGGATGCCCGGGCGGTCGACGCGCCGGCGGCCGTCGAGATGGCGACGGCCGGCAGCGCCGCGGCGGTCGGATTCGACAGCGGCCGCATCGAAGCCGGCGCGAACGCCGACCTGGCCGTGATCGATCTGGATAAGCCGCATCTCACGCCCCGACACGACCTGCTGAGCCACCTCGTCTACGCCGTCAAGGGCAGCGACGTTCGCCACACCGTCTGTGACGGCACCGTGCTGATGGCCGACCGGGAACTCCAGACCCTCGATCTGGAGGAGGTCATCGACGACGCCCGCGAACGCGCCGAGGCGCTGTTCGACCGCGCACAGGCGTAATTGTACGACCGATAATACAGAGAAATAAACGCCATAAACTGTTTTTGAAGTATGTCGCTGGCTATCGGCGGCTTTCAACGAGAGCGAACAGCCCCGTGAACGACCTAAACGGGAGGGGGGGTTTAGGTGTATCTCAGAGTAAGGAGAGGATACGATGCGCAGACAGACAGCACTGATCGTGGCCGCACTGGCATTCGGTGGGCTCGTGCTCGCCGCGGGGGCCGGCACGGCCGCCGCGGACGGGCACGCGGATCTCTCCGTGACACAGGACGACGACGGAGAGGTTACGGTGACGGTCACGCAGAACGGTTCGGCAGTCGAGAACAGCACGGTAGAAGTGACAGCGGTGGGTAACGACACCTACAACGGGAGCGGGATCTACACGACCGACGACGACGGCGAGGTCGAACTCCCCGCGCCCGAAGAGAACGCGACCGTTGAGGTGACTGCGGGGGTCGACGGTGAGACGGTCACCGTCGAGACAGAACTCGACGCGACTACTGAGGACGCAGACGAGGAAAACGAGGAGACCGAAGACGAAGAGACTGACGAGGGCGAGACCGAAGGGGAGGACTCCGAACAGTCGTTCGGACAACTGGTCTCCTCGTTCGTTCAGTCGCTGCTCAACGAGGACGTGAGCAGTGAGAACGAGACGGAGACCAACGAGACGAGCCAGAACGAAACGGCCCAGAACGAGACCGCCGAACCGATCGGCCAGCTCGTCTCCACGTTCGTCTTGAACAACAACCCGGCGGCAGACGAGACTCCGGGCGAGGCCGGCCCGCCTGATGACGCCGGCCCGGAAAACGACAGCGAGCGGGGTCCGCCCGAAGACGCGGGCCCGGACAATGACACCGAACGCGGTCCGCCCGAGGATATCGGTCCGGACAACGACACTGACCGGGGTCCGCCCGAAGACGCCGGTCCCGACAACGACACCGAACGAGGTCCGCCCGAGAATGCGGGTCCGAACGGTGAGGACGAGGAGGACGAGACCGAAGCCGAAGAAGACGAAACCGGGGACGCTGACGACGAAGGCGATCAGGAGGCCGAAGACGAGGAGGCCGACGAAGCAGCGGAGCGGGAAGCGGCTGAGGACACGGATTCGGACGACGCCGACGATGAAAACAACACGGATTCGGACGACGAGAACGCCGGGAGCGGTAACGGCGGACAGCGAGGACCGCCGGACGGTGCTGGTCGCTGAGGCGACGACCACCTCGTCGTAGCTCTTTTTCTGTTCTTTCGGGTCGGATAGCTCCGGCTCCGCCGCCGGGGACCGACCGGCTTAACAGGCTCAAAGCCAACAGGCGTGTATGCGAACTGTCGACGCGGCCGGACTGGAGATCGGAGACGACCAGCCGCCACGGATCATGGGCGTGTTGAACGTCAGCCAGGAGTCCCCGTACAAGCCGTCGGTCTTCGACGACCCGGGTGAAGCCGCTGCGTACGTCGACGAACAGCTCATCGATCAGGGCGCTGATATCGTCGATGTCGGCCTCGAATCCGCGAACAAGAAGTTCGAGGTGCTCTCCGCGGAGGAGGAACTCGAACGGCTCGACACCGCAATCGAGACGATGGAGAGCGTCAGCGGCGACGCCGTCTTCTCGATCGAGACCCGCTACCACGAGGTCGCCGAGGAGGCGCTCAAGCAGGGGTACGAGATGGTTAACGACATCTGCGGCTTCGCCGACCCGGAGATGCCGCGGGTCTGTGAGGAGTACGACGTGGCCGTCGGCAAGATGGCCAGCCCCCCGGATCTCGAACGCCCGGGTGCGATCGAGGACGTCGACGACATCTACGACGCTCTCTTCCAGAACGGGCTGACCGAGAAGACGATCATCGACCCCGCCTTCGGGGGGTGGAGCGAGGACAAGACCATCGAAGACGACCGCGAGACGTTCCGCCGACTCCGGGAGTTCCGCGCTATCGGCCAGCCGATGCTCGTCTCGATCAACCGGAAGAACTTCCTCCGGAGCATCGCGGGCCGGGATACCGAGGGCGCCCTCCCGGTCTCTCTCGCTGCCACCTCGATGGCCGTCGAGCGCGGCGCGCACATCATCAGGACCCACGACGTCGCAGAGACCCGAGACGCGGCGCTGGTCGGGGACACGTTCACGCCGGACCGAACCACCGCGACCATCGACGGCGTCGAGGTCGAGGAACTCGACGTGCGGACGGTCGGCGACGCCGCCAGATACGTCGAGGAAGACGAACGCGAACTCGCCGAGTCCGGCGTCACGGCCGCCTGCGAACTGCGCGGGTTGGACGAGCGCTCGCTCACAGAGCTGCGCGACTGCGGGCAGGACCTCGACGTCGCCGTCGGCGGATCGGAGCCGGTGTTCGTCGCGGGCTCTGTCAGTGCCGTGCGGGCGCTGGCCGAGGCCGTCGACGACGACCGGCTGACCCGGTCGCTGACGGCGGTTGCGGAGGGGTCCCGGTGAGAAAACTTATACCTAAAGAGCCAAAATCAGGCAATGACGGCCGAAAGGGCATACTCGGGCAGGGGCAGTTCGGTGTGCCATTTCGGCTCAACCCGGTTTATCTGGGCCGTGATTGCTTCCGGAGAGAGCGGGGTGTGTAGCCGTGGAGTTCGACGAGTGGGAACCAGTCTACGAGCGCATTCTCTCGGCGTTCGGCTACGGCCGCGGCGGAGACGAACGGGTCAGGGACCGACTCCAGAGACTGGTTGCGGGCAGCGAGACGTTCGAGACAGAGCGGGTCGACTGGACCGGACAGACCGTCGCGATAGCCGGCGGTGCGGACTCGCTGATCGAACCGACGGCGCTGCAAACTGCACGGGACGCGGATATCGTCGTCGCTGCCTCCGTCGCGGCGGATCGCCTCCGTGACAGGGAGATTGCGGTCGACTGCATGGTGACTGATCTCGACAAGAACCCCGCCACTGTCCGTGATCTCACCGCCGACGGGGTTCCGGCCGCCGTCCACGCTCACGGTGACAATCTCGACCTCGTCGAGGAGTGGGTTCCGCGACTCGACACGGCCTTCGTGATCCCGACAACACAGGCCGAGCCGACCGGAGCCGTCCACAACTTCGGTGGCTTCACCGACGGGGATCGGGCCGCCTTTCTGGCGGACGAGTTCGGCGCCGCGAGGTTGGTCTTTCCCGGCTGGGAGTTCGACGATCCGACGGTCGACGAGGAGAAACGTGCCAAGCTCGGGTGGGCCGAGCGGCTGTTGCACTGGCTCGAACGCCGACGCGACGAGCGATTCGACATCCTCGACGGACGGAGAGCGGACATCGACCGCGACGCCCTGCCCCTGTGAGTGGCCGCGCTATCGCGGGACGGCCTTTTGTCGTATCCAGCCGAAGAGGGTGGTGATGGCCCTCCTGACGCTTGCGTACGTGTTGCACGTCCTCTCGGCGGCCCTGTGGACCGGTGCGACACTGTACGTCGTCTACGCAGTGCTTCCGGGCGCCCGTGCCGGTCGGCTCGGTCCGGCGGCGTTCACCGAACAACTCCACCGGCTGTTGCTCATCACTCGCTGGACCGGTGTCGTCCTCCCACTCACCGGGGGATACATGATCTGGGTCCGGTATCCGCTCCCGCTGTTGCTCGACACTCCCCGGGGCTGGGCCGTGCTGGCGATGCTGTCGCTGTGGGGCATCATGAACACGCTCATCGAAATCGGCGTGCTCCGGATGCGCCGTGTCGGGGGCCCCGTCGGGATCGGTACGTATCTCCAGGAGGGGTTCCCGGTCGAGCGCCTTCCTCCCGGTATCGAGACGGCAACACTGCTCGGGCGCGTGCGACCGTATCTCCTCGCCAGCGCCGCCTGTGCGGTGCTGTTGCTGGGCGATGCGGCACTGTTGGCTGTCGGTCTCTGATCGGCGGTGAGAATACGCGTCTCCGGTCAGCCGGCAGTAATTAGAGCAGACCCGTCTTCTGCAGTTTCATCAGATCCTCGGTGTCCAGCGTTTCGCCCTCCTTGAACTGCTGGTAGATCTCTTCGGCTTCCTCGCGTGCGGCTTCCTGTTTCTCCTCGCGCTGCTCGCGCTCCTCTTCCTCTTCTTTCTTGTCGAGTTCGCGCAGGCGCTTCTGGACGCGGACGAAGTCCTCGTGGTGCTGGTCCGCGGCCTCCTGAGCCTCGACGAACTTCTCGTGCATCTCGTCGGCCTCGTCGCGGATCTCGTCGGCCTCGCGGTAGGCCTCGATCATCTCGTTGTGGTGTTTCTGGGCCTCGTCAGCGAGTTCCGTCACCTTCTGGTGGTGTTTCGAGGCCTCGGCACGGACCTCCTCCGCCTTCTCTTCGAGTTCGTCGATCTCTTCGTTCTGGTCGAGTTTCTCCTTTTTCTCCTGGAGCTTCTCGCGCTTCTCCTCGATTTTTTCGATGAGTTCGCGCTCGTCCTCGGTGTCGAGCACCTCGGTCTGCTGTTTGAACTCCAGATCTTCGATCTCGGATTCGAGCTCCTCGATATCCTTCCCCTCGTCGAGTTTGGCGTCGTCCTTGAGCTGCTCGACCTTGTCGAACAGCTCGTTGGCCTCCGCGTTGAGTTCGTTACGTTTCTCCTTGTGCTCTTGGACCTGCTCGTTGAGTTCGTCGCGAGTCTCCCGGTGTTCCTGGGCCTCGTCGACTTTCTCGCGGGTCTTGGCGTTGAGTTCGTCGCGCTTAGAGGCCCGTTCGGAGGCCATCTGGTTCAACTCGTTACGCCGGTCGCGGAGTTTCCCGGCGAGTTTGATAAGTTCGCCTTTGGATTTGTTTTCGAGCTCTTCGTCTGTGACTTCGATGTTTTTGGACTCGTCTATCGAATCTGCCATGGTTGTACCTCGATGCCATATGCGCTGCGGCGGTATGTAGCACTCACCCGTCGGATCTGCTGTCGTCGAAAACAGGCGTTCCCTATCATGTTGGGCGAAATGCTGTACGACCGAAACGCCGCACGCGTTCTGGTGATTATCTATACTACGGGACCGGATTTAAAGATTCCGGTCGAACAACCCTGTGGCGCGTGTTCTCAAGGGGCGGCGTTTCGCCAGCGGGCGAGGTCGTAGACGTTCCTCACGCGCCGGTCGTCGAGGGCGAGTTCGAGACGAACCTGCTCCGCTTCTGCGGGGATATCGATGGGTCCGCCGGTCCACCGGCCGCTCTCTCCGACGGTGAGATCGAGCGTTCCGTCGGCGCTGCCGGCCTCCCAGCGGAGCGTCGCGGAGAGCCCCTTCGGAGTATCGTTGACGACGGTGAGTTCGCTCTCGTGGTCTCCGGGCGTATCCAGAAACGCCTGAACGGGTTCGAACGACTGTCGGACGACCTCTGACGCCCGTTTCCCTTCGCCATCGTAGGCGTACACGCCCATGCCCGCGCTGTCCGTATCCCGGAGAGCGAACGCGATTGCCCCGGTCCGCTCGCGGCGGAGATACTCGATCACTCGGCGCAACACTTCCGACTGGTACCGCTGCGACTCGTCTGTTCCGCCGTCGACGTGTCGCTGGTGTTTGCTCGCGTCGAATCCGCTGACTCCGCCGCCGTCCCACGCGTCGGTGACCGACCCGGCTCCGAACTCCGCGACAACCGAGGCCGGGAACCGGTCGAGCAGGGAACCGATCTCCTCGGACTCGCCGTAGCTCCAGCCCGGGTAGTACGAGCCCACGTCACCGCCGACGCCCGGGCCGCCGACGACCGGAACCGACGGTCTGTGTTCGGGTAGAGCCGCGGCGACCTGCTCCGCCGGGCCGGCGTCGTACCCGGAGCGCCACGCCCGATACCGGAACCGGAGCCTGTCGACCGTTCCGGTCCCGAGTCCGTCGTCGAAAGCGTCGACGGGATCGTCGTGAACGGCCGTACAGGCCAGACACGGATACCGGCTGTACTGCCGAGCGAGCGCCGTCGCGAGCTGTTTCGCCCGGTCGGTGTCGAACTCGCCGGGGCCCGTCAGCGGGAGGTCCTGCCAGACCAACACCCCCTCGTTCATGCACCGCTCGTACAGTTCGTCCGGGAGGACGTGGCCGTGTGCCCGGACGAGGTTCGCGTTGCACTCCAGCGCGCGGTCGACGTCCGCCTCCTCGGCGGTCACGAGGTTGATCCCGCGGATCGGAACTGGCTGGTCGTTGACCCGCAGGCGGCCGTCGTCGAACTCGATGTCGCAGATGCCGGTCGTACGGGTCCGCTCCGCGTCTCCCAGTTTCGCCCGTAGCGTGTACAGGTGTTGCTCGCCCAGACCCCGAGGCCACCACAGTTCGGGGTCGTGTACGTCGACAGTGTGTTCGACGACCGTCCGTCCGGGCTCGTCCGTCTCGATGCTCCCTCGCTGCATCATTCCCCGGGAGTTGGTGTCGCCGGCCGGCCTGACCGAGTAGGTGATGTGATCGTCGAGCGGGCCGTCGGTGACGACCGTCGTCCGGAGATCGAGCCGCGCTCCGTCGCTGTCGGCCACGGGTGTGATGTCGATCCGGTCGATGTACGGGAGCGAGCAGGTTTCGAGGGTCGCGCCCCACCAGATTCCCGGGGTGGACTGCTCGTCCGGGACCGTATCCGTGTCGTGGATCCCGCCGAACCGGTCGGTGGGTCGGTGACATGTGACCGTGAGTTCGGTCTCCTCCTCCGGGACGAACGGGATCCGCAGCGGTCGAAAATAGGTGTCGTGTTCGACGGCGCCGTCGCCGTCGAGACGGTCTGCACTCAACTCCACCTCGGCGTGTGCGTACAGCCCCCGCAGTTCCAGCACTGCAATCTCGTCGTCCGGCCCGCGCGGATCCGCGAACGAACTCGCGTACTCGACCGTCTCGGCCCCCGCCAGCCCCTCCGGCCGGCCGGGAACGGTGGCCGACTGCTCGGTCGACGCCTCGGATCGGGGGTCGCGTACCCGCCAC
This sequence comes from Halovenus carboxidivorans, assembly GCF_009831575.1. Classification (GTDB taxonomy): domain Archaea; phylum Halobacteriota; class Halobacteria; order Halobacteriales; family Haloarculaceae; genus Halovenus; species Halovenus carboxidivorans. The sequence continues at coordinate 216,924 of NZ_WUUT01000004.1, forward strand.
TCGTCGAACATATTACTCGGGGTGTCCCCCGCCGGCATAGCCTTTTCGCGTTCGCACGCGACGGCTTGCACCGAACCGCTTTTGCCCTCGCCTGCGCAATGACCGGCCGATGGACGCTCTCCTCGTCGGTGCGGGCGCGATGGGTCAGTGGCTCGGCTCGGTGCTCTCCGGGGCCGGCCTCCTGACCGAGCTTTCGGTGCTCGATACCGACCCTCAGCGGGCGCGTGAGACGGCCGAGACAGTCGGCGGTCGTGCGGTCTCGCCCGAGACGGTCCCGACCGCTGATCTGGTCTGTATCGCCGTTCCGATCCCCGCGGCCGCCGACGCCATCGCGACGTACGCCGGGTACGCCGACGCCGCGATACTCGACGTGACGGGGACGATGGCCCGACCGGTCGACGCGATGACTGAGCACGCCCCCGACTGTGAGCGGCTGAGCCTGCACCCGCTGTTCGCTCCCGAGAACGAACCGGGCAACGTTCCGGCCGTCGTCGACGCCGGCGGCCCGATCACCGACGACGTGCTCGCGGCGCTGCGCGACCGCGGCAACGATGTCTTCGAGACGACCGTCGAGGAACACGACGCGGCGATGGAGACGGTTCAGGCCCGCACGCACGCCGCCGTTCTCGCTTTCGGACTGGCCGCGGAGGAGGTCCCCGAACGGTTCCAGACGCCGATCTCGACGGAACTGACGAGGCTCGCCGAGCAGGTGACCGGCGGCGAGAGCCGGGTGTACGCCGATATCCAGGCCGCCTTCGAGGGCGCGGACGACGTCGCAGAGGCGGCGCGGCGACTCGCCGACGCCGACGCAGAGCAGTTCGAGCGACTGTACGACGAGGCCAGGTTGGAGACCCCAGAGTAATGGACGACACACAACGCAGTCAGGTACTCGACAACGCGAAGTACCTCCGCGAGGTCAGACCCATCGACCCCGAGGAGATCCACGAATACGTCCGGGGCCAACCCCACCCGGCCGCCGTCAGGCAGGTGCTGCGGGAGTCCGCCCTCGAACTCGGGCTGGTCGAACGCGAGGACGGCCGGTTCGAGCCCGCGTCGACCGATCCCGTCGATCTCTCCTTCGACGGCGTCGACTCGCTCCCCTCCGAGATCGCGCTGTCGGTCGAGGAACTACTGCTCGACGCGTTCGGCCCGGGCTGGCCCGACGGCACCTCGGGAGACCGCCTCCGCGCCACGATCCGCGATTTCAAACGGCAGTATCTCAGCGGCGGCGAGGTGACATACGACGAGGTGACGGCGCTCGGGTACGCGATCTATCACCTCCCGACGTACTTCGCCGCGACACAGTACGTGCTCGCGGACCTGGCCGCCGACGGGCTGCTCTCGGGAGAGCTTCGCGTGCTCGATGTCGGGGCCGGCGTCGGCGGCCCGGCGCTCGGGCTCTCGGAGCTGTTACCGGACGATACCCTGATCGAGTACCACGCTGTCGAACCGAGCGACGCGGCCGACGTGCTCGAGGACCTCCTCGACACGACCGGCCGGAACTTCCACCCGGCGATCCACCGTGAACGGGTCGAGACCGCCCCGTACGACGGCGAGTTCGACCTGATCCTCTGTGCGAACGTCCTCTCGGAACTGGACGATCCCGAGTCGGTGGTGGAGGATCTGCTCGATCACCTCGCGGCCGACGGCACGCTCTGCGCGATTGCTCCCGCGGACCGCAACACTGCGATACGGCTCCGGGAGATCGAGCGCACCGCCGAACGGGAGGCCGGGGCGACGATCTACGCCCCGACAGTTCGGCTGTGGCCTCACGAACGGCCCGAGAGCACTTCGTGGTCGTTCGACCGCAGACCCGACCTCGACGTGCCCGCCTTCCAGCGCCGACTCGACGAGGGCGAGCGCACGCCGGAGTTCGACGACCCCGACAGCGACCGCGAGCCGGGCGACGGCGAGTTCGTCAACGTCGATGTGCAGTACGCTTGCTCCCTGCTGCGCACCGATGGCCGCCGCCGGCTCGATATCGACCTCTCGGGGGGTCGGTTCGCCAAGATGGCCGAGACGGAGCGCCACGTCACCGACCGGATCGACTGCGCCGGGGTCAAACTGAGCACCGACCTCGCCGACGGCGGCAACCCCCTGTTTCTGATCGGCGACGGCAGCCAGAAGATCGATCACTTCGCGGTCCTCACCGAGGAGTCGCTGCTCAACGAGGATCTCCGGCGGGCCGACTACGGAGAGTTCCTCCAGATCGAGAACGTGCTGGTCCTCTGGAACGACGACGAGGGGGCGTACAACCTCGTCGTCGACGGGGAGACGGTCGTCGAACGGCTGCCGGCCTGACCCGCAGGCTTGAAGCGCTGTCCGCACTTGCGTATCGCCATGGACGACCTCGACATCTTGGTGACGAACGACGACGGGATCGACTCGCTGGGGTTTCACGCGCTGTACGATGGCCTCTCCGAGATCGGGTCGGTCACCGCCGTCGCGCCGGCAGACGACCAGAGCGCGGTCGGACGGACGGTCTCACAGACCGTCACCGTCCGCGAGCACGACCTCGGCTACGTCATCGAGGGGACGCCGGTCGACTGCGTCGTCGCCGGTCTCTCCTCGCTGTGCCCGGAGACGGATCTGGTCGTCGCGGGCTGTAACCAGGGGGCGAACATGGGGGCGGCGGTGCTGGGGCGGTCGGGGACCGTCAGCGCGGCCGTCGAGGCCGCCTTTCACGGCGTCCCCGGCATCGCGACCTCGCTGTACGTGCCCAGCCCGGAGTGGGAGAAAGCCTCGGAGATTCCAAGCGAGTCCTACGCGGCCGCGGTCGACGCGACGAGATATCTCGCGGACCGGGCCTTCGAGGCCGGGCTCTTCGAGGTGGCCGATTACCTGAATATCAACGCCCCGACGACGGACATCTGCACCGGCGAGATGGAGATCACCCGCCCCTCTCACGTCTACGAACTCTCCTCTCGACAGGACGGCGACCAGATCGACCTCGTCAACCCGATCTGGGAGAAACTCGCCGACGGCGATATCCCCGACCCCGAGGGGACGGACAGGCGGGCCATCGTCGAGAACAGGATCAGCGTCTCCCCCCTGACAGCCCCACATACCACGGAGCGGACCGAGGTGCTGGCGGATCTGGCTGCGGAGTACTCGCTCCAGTAGCGGCGAACGCGGGAGCGTAGATACCCGGCGGTATTTTTACCCTCCGGGGCAATCGGACTGGTATGACACCGACGGCAGGCGATCAGGCACCGGAGTTCGAGGCGCTGCTCTGCACAGGTGAGTCGTTCAGATCGACGACGCTGGACGCGGCGCTGGACGGCGGGGGTGTGCTCGTCTTCTTCGGCTTTGCCTTCTCGGCCATCGACGAGAACTGGTGGAAACGATACGACCGCGCCGGCTGGGACGAGTTCGATGTCCCGGTTCTGGGGGTGAGTCGGGACGGCCCGTACGCGCAGAACGCGTTCATCCGCTATCTAGAGAGTCCGTTCCGGATGTTCTCCGATACGGACGGCGAGGCCAGCGAGGCGTTCGGTCTGCTGACCGAGCGCGAGGGGATGGCCGACACGTCGACGCCGATGCGGTCGGTGTTCGTCATCGACGACGACGGCGAGATCACCTACGACTGGGTGGCCGACGACTGGATCTCGCCGGTTCCGCGCGAGGAGATCGAGGAGGCGGTCGCCGACCTGTAGCGGGGCCATTTCCAAACTGTTTAGACGGCTCGTTGACCTATGACCCGGTATGACAGTACGCGCAGGCATCCTCGGCGCGACAGGGGCGGTCGGACAGCGGCTCATCCAACTTCTCGAACCACATCCGGAGTTCGAGATTGCGGCGCTCACGGCGAGTGAGGACAGCGCCGGCAAACGGTACGACGAGGCGGCCAAGTGGCGGATCGACGTGCCGATCCCCGACTCGGTCGCGGAGATGACCGTCGGCGCGACCACGCCGGAGGACGTTCCGGACGACGTCGATCTCATCTTCTCGTCGCTTCCGTCGAGCGTCGGCGAGGAAGTCGAACCGGCCTTCTGTGAGGCGGGGTATATCGTCTCCTCGAACTCCTCGAACGCGCGAGCCGACGACGACGTGCCACTGACGATTCCCGAGGTCAACGCCGACCACATCGACCTGATCGAGGTCCAGCGGGACGAACGGGGCTGGGACGGCGCGCTCGTCAAGAACCCGAACTGCTCGACGATCACGATGGTGCCGCCGCTGGCGGCGCTCGACGAGGCGTTCGGACTCGACCGGATCACCGTCTCGACGCTGCAGGCCGTCTCCGGCGCGGGCTATTCCGGGGTCACGTCGATGGAGATCATCGACAACGCCATCCCGCACATCGGCGGCGAGGAGCGGAAGATGGAGACCGAATCGCGGAAACTGCTCGGCGAGTTCGACGGTGCGGAGGTCTCCTGGCACGGTGCCCGCGTCGACGCCTCCTGCAACCGGATTCCCACCCTCGACGGCCACCTCGAAAACGTCTGGACGGACACCGAGGCGGACGCCACCGTCGAGGAAGCCAAGGAGGCGATGCGGTCGTACCCGACGCTCGACCTGCACAGCTCTCCCGAGCAACTCATCCACGTCTTCGAGCAGCCGGACCGCCCGCAGCCGCGACTGGACCGCGACGCGGACAACGGGATGGCAATCGCGGCCGGCGGCATCCAGGAGACCGACGGCGGACTCCAGTTCAACTGCCTGGCACACAACACCCTGCGCGGTGCGGCCGGCGCGTCGGTGCTGAACGGCGAACTGCTACTCGAGCGCGGCTACCTGTAATCCGAGACCAGTACGTATAGGTGACCGTATCACGAAGGCGTCTCTGTGACAGGGAGCGACCGGACAGCGATCCTCGGCGGGACGTTCACACCGATTCACAACGGCCATCGAGCACTGTTACACAAGGCGTTCCAGACAGCGTCGCACGACGGCCCGGGTGACGGTCACGTCATCGTCGGACTGACCTCCTCGAAACTCGCCACGGAGACGCGGGAGAACACCGAACACGCCGAGCAACTGGGATCGTACGACCAGCGCCGGGAAACGCTGGCTGCGGAACTCGACATTCTCGCGGAGACGTACACGGCGAGCTACGAAATTGTCAAGCTACAGGACACCTACGGCCCTGCCGCGACGCGGCCGGACGCCGACGCACTGATCGTCTCTCCGGAAGCGAAGGCACAGCGGCGAGCGAACGAACTCAACGAGGAGCGGATCGAACGCGGTCTCGACCGACTGGAAATCCACACCGCCCCGTTCGTCGTCGCCGAAGACGGCACGAGAATCAGCAGCACGCGCATCCGAAACGGCGAGATCGATCCCGACGGACGGATCATCGACGACTGACGGCCACTGTTCCCGCACTCAGATCGCGTACTCCGATTCCCGGAACTGCACGTAGTTTCCGCTCTTGAATCGGCTTTTGGTCCGCTTGTAGCCGTACAGCAGTTTGAAGCCGGTCAGCCCGGCACGTAGCGTGCTCCGCCAGTTGTAGTTGCCGCGGTTGACCATCGTCTCGGCCGCGCCGAAGGCCCGGTCCCAGTCGCTCGGCTGGTACTCCCTGACGAGTTCGGCCATCGTCACGTTGCGGAGGAACTCGGAATCTAGCGCCGACTGCCACTCGCGGTTGTAGCCGGTGAGATCGCCCTCTCCGGCGAGTCGGCCCGCGATCTTTCCGGTCCGGACCGCAACGTGGTCGCCGCCCTCGTGAAATGCCGACGTGCCGCCCATCGCGCCGCCGACGACCGCGATACCGGCCTTCGTCGGTGATTCGATCGGCCGGGTCGAAGAGATGGCGTACGTCTCCGTCCCGTTCCGTTTGCCGCGGTCCTCGACGAGCGGGAAATCGTCGATGTCGTATCCCGGGTACTCCCGCTCGATCAGCCGTTCGATGTACGTCCGACCCTGCGGGATACGCGTGTCCTCCTCACGAAGTAGCTCCCAGATCCGGGGGTCGAAGTCGTCGATATCCAGTCCGATGGGCATCGTCAGCCCGATCCGGGCGACGTTGCCGTCGTTCGGGAACACCCACGGATATGCGGTGTGTCCGGGCATCAGCCCCCACCAGAACTTCAGCCGCGAGGGTTCGTGGATCTCCTCGGGCACCTCGCGGTGCTCCTGATAGGCGATGTGGTTGACCTCCGTCGGATTGAGCACGGTCTCGATAGCACGGTCCGTGGTGAACTGGTCGAGCGTCTCCGTCGTGACCGTCCGCTGGGGACCGTCCGCGAGGATGAGATACTCGGCGGTGATCTCCTCGCCGTTGGACAGCGTCAGGGTGTGCTCGTGGCCGCCGTTGACGGAACTCTCGACGCTCGTGACGCTGTCGCCAACCTGGTAGTTCGCGCCCGCGGACTCGGCCCGTTCGCGGAGCCAGTCGTCGAACTTCGCCCGGTGAAAGGCGAGGCCGAACTCCGGATACGAGGCCTCGATCCCGGTCTCGTCGATCCGGAAGGTCTCCGAGGGGCCGATGAAATCCGCCCCGTCCAGCGTCCGGAGAACAACGTCGTCGGGAATCTCGTCGGGTTCGAATCCCATCAGATCGATCCAGTAATCGAGCAGACCCGCCGCGTCGGTCGAGTCGGGGCCCGGCCCTGCTCGGTCCGCGCGTGGCACCCCTTTCTCGATAACGAGCGCGTTCGCACCCGCCGACGCGGCCGCTTCCGCCGCAGATGTCCCGGCGGGTCCGCCACCAACAATTGCTACGTCGACACGCTCCATACCAGTAGCCCATACACTCGGTGCTTAAATCCACTGTTATCCGTCCCGGTACGCCGCCCGCCGGCACCGTCATGAACGCGAACAGACAGTGTCCGATTCGGTTCAAAAAATACTATGTCCTGTCATATCATACCAATGCTAGAATGTGTCCCGAGTCAGAGCCGCCGGACGGCGATTCAGGGCTCTCGCGGAGAGCGTTGTTCAAATCGGTCGGTGCGGGACTGTCGTCGCTGTCGCTGTTCGGCATGACTGGGCGGGCCTCTCGTCCCGAGGCGGGATCGACGGGCGGGACAGCGGAGACGAGGACGACCGTCGAGGAGCCGGTTGACACGACTGTCGGGTTCGACAGCGGGACGATCACGACCAGCGAAACCACGACGATATCATGCGAGTGGGACCTCGGCGCTCAGACCGCCCCGGGCCGGTTTCACACTCTGGCGTTGCTCGTTCAGTCTGCAAACATCGACTCGCCGGAGACGGCAGTCGTGCCGTTCGCCCCGGATAGTGCCTGGGAGTACGATATCACCGACGAGAGCGTTCCGATCCGCGGGGCGACGTATCGGTGGTCGGTCAGAGACAGGTGGACGACTCCCGGGAGATACCGGGTCGAAGCGATCGTCAGTCCGTATCTTCCCGGCGATATCACGGCGGTGGCCGGCCCGTACGGTGGCGACGCCTTCGGCTGGTCAGAGGCGACGCTGTCGGTCGAATGGTGACCTGAGCCGTCAGGAGGACTGATGGATCGATCGCTTCGCTGTGTCGAGGCGCGGTCGGGTCGTCACGTCCTCGATTGTGGATTCGAGCGTCGATTCGTCCACGGGCTTTCGTAGATACTCGTCGAGCGGTGACTCCGAGAGACAGACATCTGCTGGCTCCGAGCTAATCATGACGATCGGGCAGTCGTAGCCCGCTGTCCGCATCTCCGCCGCAACGTCGAGGCCGGAGGGACCGGGCATGTTTCGGTCCATGAGAACCAGGTCGACGCTGTGATCGATCCTGTCGAGCGCGACCGTCCCGTTCGGGGCTGTCTCCACTGCGTGGTCGTCCTCCAGCCAGAACGCGTAGAGATCCCGGCAGCCGTCAGTATCGTCCACGATCAACACGTCGAGTGACTCCATCATCCGTCGTATCCCACACATCGTGAAGATCCTTACTTAATTGTGCATACCGTCCAGAATCGTTTACACTGTTTACCGCGTTTTCTCGCGGCTTAAGAACCAACCAGTCCACTACAGATACACTCAATGGTTGTAAGTGGCTTCAAATGGAAAAAATCGGTTCTCGACACCTGTTTTCGAGTAATCATTCGAAGGAAGAATTATCTATTAGCTGACCTGCGAGCGATCAGTGTCCTCGTTCGGCCGGAGTTCCCGCCCGTACGAAGGGTCTAAACGGCTGGGGGGTCACGTCACTGATGCGTGCCCCAGTCCCCGCGTGAGCAGACCCACTCGGGTGCGATGACGGCGCGGTGAACCCGGGCATGCGATATCCCGTCCCGTCTGGGACACGGTGGTGGCTGACGCCACCACGTGGTTGTCCGTCCGGACAACCCGCCCGGCACGAGGGTTAGCCGGCCGACCGAGGCACGACGCCGGGAATGACGCCGGTCGTTAGTGTTCCGGGCGACAGTTCACGACCAGCGACCGTGTTCGGAGATATTCGGGAGTAGACTCACGGGCGGTCCGGCTCTCCAACCGACTGTATGCCAGTAGTACACTCACCGACGAACAGTCCGAGCCGTTCTCTTTGCACCTATGCCTAAGACGACCATCGAAGCCGAACGGGCCTTCGACGACGAGCAGTTCGCGACCTCCGGCGTCTTCCAGAGCGACCGGATGAAAGTCGTCTGTGGCTACTTCGAGCCAGGGCAGTTCATCCCCGTCCACGCGCCGGGCAGCGACGTGATGATCCACATCAAATCCGGTACGGGCGTCGTCCGTGAGGGGCCGACCGAACACGAGGTGTCGCCCGGCGATATCGTCGTCGTTCCCGCCGATACCGACCGCGGAATCAAAGCCGACGACGACACTCGCCTCGAAGCAGTACTCGTGACGGCACCGCCGCCGACCGACGAGGAACACGCGCCGGTCCGGGCAGGGCTGAGAAACGACGAGTTCGACCCGCAGTGATCACTCCGGGTCCGGAGAGAGCGAGACGAATTCGAGTCCGCGGCGTTCGAGCAGGTTGTGCGCCCGGTCAGTCACGGAGGGCGCGACGAGGATTCCACGGACCGTCCGGCCCGCGTGCAGGTCGGATTCCAGCGCCTCTACGTACCGGTTGAGTTGGCTCACCGCGTCCGGTCCGACGCGGCGGCGCTTGAGTTCGACCGCCACGGCGTTGTCGTCGCTGTCGGTTCCGTAGATATCCACCGCGCCGGCGGACGTCTCCCGTTCGGTCGCCCGCGGCTCGAACCCGGCTTCGACGAGTTCGGGCCGGTCGAGAATCCGATCACGAAGGTCCGCTTCGGTCCCCATCACGGTCACGTCGCTCTCGCCGCTGCCGTCGTAGACGACGACCTGATCGACCCGCTCGAAGGTGACGAGCAACTGTTCGTCGGGGTTCGAGCGGTGGCTCTCGACGACTAACTGGCCGCCTTCGAGCCGACTCTCGTGGGTACAGCCCGGCGGCTGCCAGTTGACCGGCTGTTGGCCGGTGTCAGTGTGGACGAGGATGGTCCCGTCCGGCTTGAGGACGGTAAGTCGGTTGCCGGCCTCCAGCGAACTCGCTGCCCGACCCTCGTACTCGACGCGGCACTGTCCGAAGACCGTGATGAGTCGGTCCGCCTCGATCCCGCGTTCGAGCAGGTCGAGTGCCTCACTGGCCGTGGGCGCGCTGTGTGCCTGTAGTCCCTGCCCAGTCACGTTCGGTGGCTCCGGGACGGATCAGTATGTGGCTGGCGGTCTGGATCACCCCCGGAGTTGTCGTCTCCGGGCCGAGGCAGAGACGTATCGGATCCGAGTTGCGAACTCCGTACACAGAATCCGCCGCGCCTCGGCCGTCTCGAGGCTGCCGCTCTCGATTTCGCGGCCCAGTCGCTCCTTGCATCCCCGGATCTGGCCTCGAAGTTGGACCAGCCCGGATACCGACCCGACCCGAAGCAGGAGACCACACGCCGTACCGATTTCGTCCGCGTCGCCCGCCGGAATCCCCAGCCAGACCGGCAGATACAGACGGACTGCGGTTTCGTCACACCGTACACAGAGGTCGAGCGACAGGTAGTCAAGACCGTCGACGAGCGCTTCCCACCTGATCCGTCCACACCGTTTCCACTCGCTCGATGCGCGTGTCGTGGGGCACTCTCCCCGCTTGGCGACAGCACAGATGCGGACGGTATTCGCCCACTGCGTCCGGGAGAGATCGTATCGGTCCAACCGACGGTGACGGGCAACCACGGCCCGCTCACCCACGAGAGTCGCCTCCGTTGTGCTGCATTCGGCGGGGTTGGCCGCGGGCTCGTAGAAAAATCTCCGGAGTTACTCGGGTCGGTCCCCCGCGCCAAACAGACGCAGTACGACCACCACGAGCAGGATAAACGGAAGCACCGGCAGGAAGAGCAGTCCGATCAGAATCGCGATGAACCAGCCGACGGGTCCCATCCCGCCCTTGCTGCCGTACTCGCGCTGTGGGGTGACGGTATCAGTCATACCTGAATCTACCTCTGCCGGTCCAAAGAGAGTATCGACTCTCCACCGAGCGTTTGCTCTCCGTCCGTTCTCCGTGTCGGGTCGTCCGGAACCTGTTTGGCTCCACTTTTATTGATCTTGCAGTCCAATATCACGACGATGTCTACGCCACAAACAGGTGACGACGCACCGCTGTTTACTGCCACAGTCGGAACGAGCGATCACGAACCGTTCGACCTGGGAGAGCATATCGGGGACGGACCGATCGTCCTCGCTACCTTCCCCGGAGCGTTCACCCCCCCGTGTACAAACGAGATGATCGCCTTCCAGGAGCATCTGGCGGAGTTCGAGGAGGCCGGAGCGACGATCCTCGGTCTCAGCGCTGACTCGCCGTTCTCCCAGGGGGCTTTCCGGGAAGAACACGGCATCGAGTTCGATCTCGTCAGCGATATGTCCGGCGAGGCGATCCGCGCCTACGGGCTGGAGATGGATATCGAGGACCTCGGTCTCTACGGCATCGCCAACCGTGCGGTGTTCGTCATCGACAACGACGGCCAGATCGTCTACGACTGGGTCGCCGACGACCCGACCAACGAACCGGACTACGAGGACGTTCTCGCCGCAGTGCAGGACGTCTGATCCGGCTGGCCGCTGTTTTCACTCTCCGGGAACGGTATTCGGGCTCAAGTGCCACCGGATCGAACCATCCCGTATGGGGACTACTGACGACCACGATCACGACGCCGAACCGGTCACGGCGGAGATGCACGACAACTCCTGGTCCGTAAACCTGGAGACTCCCGAGTACGCCGACGATCCGGCGCGGGCGGTTCGTGACGGTGTCGACGCCATCGAACACACCGTCTCCGGCAACCACGTCAACCTCGTCACCCACGGGGAGTTGGGTCACCCGGAGACGTTTCTCTACGACGAACTGGAGGCGTACTCCGAGCGCTCCATCGAGTGGGAGTACATCGATCAGTGTGGCTGTGGGGGCCACGTCACGCGGGTTTACGTGGAGTAGTCGGGCGTGAGTGGTAGCCGGAACCGGCCCTCGGCTTAGCCGGAGCGACGAGTTCGGGCGACATCAAGCTATTTGGAAACGTGGCACAAATGACAGTGTATGGATGAGATCGATCCGGACACGATCGTCATCGCAGCAGGAGCGCTCCTCAGTCTGATCGCGCTGTACGAGATTTACCCGGATCTGAAAAGCGAGGAGACGGCGACCGCGTGAGTCGGCTCCCCCCTCGTCGTCCGACGAGCGTGTTCGCGACCGCGTCAGTCTTGCTGGTCCGACAGTGCTTGCTGGATCTCCCGTAGCTTGAAGTACGATGCCAGTGCGAGAATCGTTGTCGGCCACAACCCGATGAACTGCCCACGCTGTTTGTCATCGCGGACGTAGTAGAAATACAGCGCGAGCAGTACCGATCCGACCGATGCGAGGACGGCAGGGCCAATCGCGTCTACCTCCTCGACCGCTTCGACCGCCGATTGTTCGCTTGAGTCTGTCACACGTAATAGTCAGTCTGAAGAACAAAAGCAGTTTTCATGTGAGCAAATCACGCGGTAATCACTCGTCGCGTTCCTCACGCCAGACTGCGAGGAAAATCACGACCGACAGGAGGATCATTGCGAGTGCGAATCGCTGGTCGCCGTCCAGCCTTCGGGAGCGTTGCAGGCCCATACGCGGCATATGCCGCTCGACCCAGTAGTAACTTGTTGGTCTTCGAGAAAGATCGCCAGGGGAGAAACCGCGAGTCTCTCGTTAGTCTACATGTAGCCGAGGTCGCGCAGGCGCTCCATCAGGTCCTCTTTGTCCTGGGCGCGGCCCGCGCGCTCGGTCGTCGATTCGAGATCCTGCAACCAGGCTGGCTCCTCGTCGCTCTTTTCGGTGCTCACTTCGCTGCCGAGCGACCGGAACCCGGCGAAGTACTTCGGCGAGACGGGGATGTCTTCCTGGGTGATGCCCTCGGGAAGGTCCTCGGCACCTTCGGGGACGTAGCCGTCGTCCGGGTAGCCCTCGACGGTCTCGGGGACGACGATCTGCCAGAAGGTGTCCCAGACCGCGCGCTCGTCGAACTGGAGGATCGGCTGAATGCGGTCGTGTGGCGGGTAGATGTCCGGATCGTGTCGCTCCGAGAAGAACGTCTCGTCGGCACGGGCTTCCTGTTCGTCCCAGCGAACGCCCGAGATGACGCCGTCGGCGCCGAGTTCTTCCAGGGCGTCGTTCAGCGCGACCGTCTTGAGCAGGTGGTTGCCGACGTACGTGTCGAGCAGGAACGGGAACGAGTCTTCCTCGTACTCGAGAATCTCTCGAACGTGGTGCTGGTTGTGCTCGTTCAGCGCGTCGATCGGAATGTCGTCGCCCGGCGAGAGGTCGTTCTCCTTCGCGTAGTCACCGACGTCGTCGTTCGAGGCGTAGACGACGTCGAGGTCCCACTCCTCGGCCCAGTGGTCGACGAAGTCGTGGATCTCGTCGAAGTGCTGGAAGTGGTCGATGAAGACGGCGGTCGGCAGGTCGTAGCCGAACTCCTCGGCGACCTCCTTGATGAAGTACAGCGTCAGCGTCGAGTCCTTCCCGCCGGTCCACATCACGACCGGGTTCTCGTACTGTTCGAGACCCTCTCGGGTCACTTCGATCGCCTTCTCGACTTTGTCCTCGATCGTCGGGTAGTCGGCGGGGTCCTCGCCCTCTCCGTCCGTGTAATCTACGTCCAGGTACTCCGGAAACTCCGCTTGGTCTGCCATAATCTAATTACATATAATTACATCAGGGATAAGTACCTTTCGAGTTCGAAGACGCGGCGTTACTGGAGATGACTCACTCGGTCGGATATAAATCCACTGGCTCGGGCCGTCTCAGTCCTCGTCCTTGGCGGCTTCAACCCGGGACGAACGACGGTCGCAGCCTCACGCAATCTCTGCGAGGGAATCGAGGTCGTCCCAGCACTGACAGTCCAGGTCGTCGACCGATTCGACCTCGTCCGGCAGGTCCGAAATCGGCATTCCGTCGTCGACGTTCTGACAGCCCTGCCGGTGAATAGAGAAGTCATCGCTCGACATGATCGGCATACGTGATCGTTTGACGTTGCCGATGAAAATATTTCCCCTGAACAGAAGGTCGCGGTGTTCAGATAAGGATTGAAGAGTGAGGCGAGGCGTTTTTTGAGTGCTTATGCCAGAAAACGCCCGCCTCAGCGGTAGTATCGGCCAGTTCGACTTAGATTTTGTGGAGCGAGAAGCAACCCCACGACTGTTGATGAAGCTCAGTATTCAACTCCATCTTGCTGGATTATCATTATCTAATACTGTTTCAATTCTCGAAATATTTGGTGTTGAACGCGCACGATCCACCGTCCATAACTGGGTTCATAAGGCTGATTTACAGCCCACAGATGGACACGATCCGAATCACGTTGCACAAATAGCGTTCTCGCACAACAATTTCTTGCGACACTCCGCGCGAAACACGACGTTGACGACGCTGTGTTTCTCATCGACGGCTCGCATTCGTTGAAAGACGCTTGTTCTCGTCACGGCCTCGATCTCCGCGTCGAACGTCACGGAGATCGCAACAGCGCTGAACGTGTCTTTCGAGAAGTAAAACGACGAACCTCTTCGTTTTCAAACTGTTTCAGCAACGCCGAAGCAGAAACTGCTGACGAGTGGTTACGAAAATTTGCCTTCGCGTGGAATCAGCTTATCTGAACACTATGGAGTGAATAGTTAACACATGCCTACTCGGGGTAATCTCGGTCCGTCTCGAAAGCCAAAAGCGGCTGGTTCCCCTCCCTCTGTACGATGGAACGAGGCCGAATCGACCTCGATGGGGTGCCGTTCGATCTGCAGTCGACTCTGGAGAGCGGCCAGACCTACCTCTGGTGGCGGGCAGACGGAGCGGATTACGACGCGACCTACGGCGGCGACGACTGGTATCTCACGACGACCCGGGCCACCGGGGAACCGGGCGTCATCAAGGTCCGCCAGCGGGAGGGCGGACTCGAATACCGCTCGACGGTCGACGCCGAACCGGTGTTGCGTCGACGCCTCGGACTCGGTGACGACCTCCGGACGATCCGCGCCTCTGTCCCCGACGACGACGTCATCGAGGCGGCCTACGACGAGTACTGGGGGATGCGAATCGTCCGCGAACCGGCCTTCGGGGGGGTGATCTCGTTTATTTGCTCGGCACAGATGCGTGTCTCCCGGATCCACGGGATGCAACAGTCACTCCGGGAGGCCTTCGGCACGCCAATCGAGTTCGAGGGCGACACCTATCACGCGTATCCGACGCCCGAGCAACTCGCCGCGGCGACCGAACAGGAACTGCGAGACCTCTCCCTCGGCTATCGGGCCCCTTACGTGCAGGAGACGGCGGAGATGGTCGCCGACGGCGCGGACCCACGGGAGGCACAGGGCCTACCCTACGAGGAGGCTCGCGACCTGCTGACCCGCTACGTCGGTGTCGGTGACAAGGTCGCTGATTGCGCTCTCCTGTTCTCGCTGGGCTATCTCGAATCGGTCCCGCTGGATACCTGGATTCGCACCGCCATCGAGGAGTACTACCCCGACTGCGAGCAGGGGAACTACACCGATACCTCGCGTGCGATCCGGGAACGACTCGGCGGGGAGTACGCGGGATACACCCAGACGTATCTCTTCCACTACCTCCGCAATCGCGAGGAGTGACCCTCCGGCCCGCCGCAAGCGATTTTATTCCGGCCGACCGACACGAACGTATGACAGACCGCACGCGCGCTCACGTCTACGTCACCGGCAAGGTGCAGGGAGTGTACTTCCGGGCGACGACGCGGGACACCGCCCGAGAGGCCGGCGTCGACGGCTGGGTTCGCAACCTCGACGACGGCCGCGTCGAAGCGGTCTTCGAGGGACCGGAGGAGGCCGTCGAATCGCTCGTCGAGTTCTGTCACGAGGGCAGCGACGCCGCTCGCGTCGAGGATGTCGAGGTGAACTACGAGCAACCGCAGGGAGAAGACGGCTTCCGGGTGCGCTGGTAGCTACTCCTGAACGATCACGACGGCGTTGTCGGTCTCGATCATCTCGCCGTCGCCCGAGTAGATCCGTCGGCGTTCGATCTCGAACATCTCGTCGTCGAGTTCGTACTCGCCGCCGACCAGCAGCGTGTCGCCGTCGATCTCGAACTCGCCGGCCTCGATGGCGTCGTCGATCGCACCGACCTCGTTACCGAACTCGGGACCGACCAGCGAGTAGTCCAGGTCGATTCCGCTGATCTCGGTCGTGATCTCCGGTTCGTCCTCGCTGGCTTCGATCTCCTCGACGTGCATCACCTCGGCGACGGGACCGGCGAACTCCCCGACGTGGCCGAAGATCTTCACGCGGGACAGGGTGGCGTTCAGCGCGAGGCCGTTCTCGCTTTTGTACCCGCGCAGCGCCGAGATGGCTTCCATCGCCGTCTCGCCGGCGTCGAGGTCGGCCTCGTAGCCGCCGGCGGTCGGCCAGTCTGTCGTGTGGACCGACCCCGCTTCGTCGTAGATCCGGTGCCACAGTTCCTCGGTGATGTGCGGCAGGAAGGGCGCGAACAGTTTCAGGAAGGTCCGATGCGCCCGGACGAGCGCGAACTCCGTCGAGGCGTTCGGCCCGTCGTCGAGTCGCTGTTTGGCGATTTCGAGGTAGTCGTCACAGAAGGTCGACCAGAAGAAATCGCGCAGTTCCGTCCGGGCTTTCGAGAACTCGTAGTTCTCGAAGCGCTGGGTCACGAGATCGATCGTCTCGTCGAGTTCGGCCAGCAGCCAGCGGTCGATCTCCGCGAGGTCGTCCTCGGCCACGTCCTCGACGGTGCCGGCCTGGGGGGTGAGCTGGTCGACCAGCCGCGAGGCGTTCCAGAGCTTCTGCAGGAGCCGCTCGCCCGCTTCGAGGTCACCTTCGCGGTAGGGGAAGTCGTCACCGATGGAGGTGCCCGCGGCCCAGTAGCGGGCGGCGTCGACCGGGAAGTTCTCCAGCACTTCGCTCGGTTCGATGACGTTGCCCTTGGACTTGGACATGGCCTCGCGGTTCTCGTCCAGAACCATCCCGTTGATCATCACGTGATCGAACGGCACCTCGCCGGTGTGCTCGTAGCACTTGATGACGGTGTGGAACAGCCAGAAGGAGATGATGTCGTGGCCCTGCGGGCGGAGATTCGAGGGGTACAGCTCCGGGTTCTCGAAGGTGAACTCCCCGTCCTCCCAGTCCCAGCCGGCGTTGATCAGCGGCGTCAGCGAGGAGGTCGCCCACGTGTCGAAGACGTCCTCCTCGGGGACGAACTCGCCGCCGCCGCACTCGGGACAGGCGTCGACCGGCGGTTCGTCCTCGATGGGGTCGACCGGCAGATCCTCCCGGTCGGCAAACAGCGTCTCGCCGCACTCG
The DNA here is from genome assembly GCF_009831575.1 of Halovenus carboxidivorans. GTDB lineage: Archaea > Halobacteriota > Halobacteria > Halobacteriales > Haloarculaceae > Halovenus > Halovenus carboxidivorans. The sequence goes on from NZ_WUUT01000004.1 coordinate 233,621, forward strand.
TCGCAGTACCAGACCGGGAACGGAATCCCGGAGTCGCGCTGGCGGGAGATACACCAGTCCCACTCGAGTCCCTCGATCCAGTGCTCGTAGCGGGTGAACATCTTCTCTGGGAACCAGTCCATCTCCCGGCCGGCTTCGAGGTACTCCTCTTTCTTGTCGAGCAGTTTCACGTACCACTGCTCGGTGACGAGATACTCGACCTCCTCGCCACAGCGTTCGTGGACCTGTACCGTGTGCTCGTGATCGCGGGATTCGAGCAGATAGCCCGCCTCGTCGAGATCCTCGATGATCTGCTCGCGGGCCTCCTCGGTGGTGAGTCCCTCGTAGTCGTCGGCCACGTCGGTCATCGTCCCCGACTCGTCGATTGCGATGCGCAGATCCAGATCGTGGGCCTGGTACCACTCGATGTCGGTCTGGTCACCGAAGGTACAGCACATCACCAGCCCGCTGCCCGTTTCGAGGTCGACACGGTCGTCTTCGAGGATCGGCACTTCCTGGCCGAACAGCGGCACTCGAGCGGTTCCGCCGACGAGATGCTGGTTCTCGTCGTCGTCGGGGTGGACGAACACCGACACGCAGGCCGGCAGCAGTTCGGGTCGGGTCGTCGAGATTGTGAAGGTGTCCTCTTCGGAGCCGTCGCCCGTCTCCACGACCTCGAAGGCGATGTCGTTGAACTTCGTGTGTTTGTCCTCGTCCTCCTGCTCGACCTGCGAGATGGCGGTCTCACAGTCGGGACACCAGATCGTCGGCGCGCGCTGCTGGTACTCACGACCCTGTTCGTAGAGATCGAGGAAAGAGAGCTGTGAGATCCGCTGGACGCGGGGCTCGATAGTCTTGTAGGTGTTGTCCCAATCGACGGAGATTGCCAGCGACTGAATGTCGTCGGTGAACGCCGCTTCGTACTCCTGGCAGACGTCCCGGCACTTCTCCTGGAACTCCCGTCGGGAGTAGTCGCTGTGGTTGATCCCGAGTTCGCGTTCGGTCAGCCGTTCGGAGGCGATGCCGTTGTCGTCGTAGCCGAAGGGGAAAAAGACCGTCCCCTCCTTCATCCGGCGGTAGCGGGCGACGAAATCCTGCAGCGTGAACTGGTAGAGATGGCCCATGTGCAGGTTCCCCGAGACCGTCGGCGGCGGCGTATCGATGCTGTAACGGGTGTCGGCGTCGCCGTCGTAGGCGTAGGTCCCGTCTTCGACCCACTGGTCTTGCCAGTTCGGCTCGACCGTCTCCGGGTCGTACTCGCCGTCTAACCGTTGTTCTGTGGCCGGTTCCTCCGTCGATCGATCCTGTGTGTCACTCATAGGTAGCTCCCGTGGGCTTGCTCGAAAACCGGTGCGTCCGCCGAGTGTGTGGTGGTGGTGGGGCTACGAGGCCCCTACTACGAAAACCAGTACCGGAGCCACTCGGCGTCTCATGGTTGTATATGGACGGAGCGACTGTATTAATGACTTGGTTCTCCCGCGCGGCCTCACTCCGACCGGGTCGTCACTGCGGTCCCGGAGATATTCACCCACAGCATCCCCTCCGCCATCTCCTCGTAATCGAACGTCGCGCCGACGACGGCGTCCGCGCCGAGGTCTTCGGCTTCGGCCCGGATGTCGGCCAGCGCCTCCTGCCGGCCGGACTCGATTTTCTTCTCGTAGGAACCGCTTCGCCCGCCAACGACGTCTCGAATCCCCGCGGCGATGTCGCTGACGACGTTCGCTCCGATCACCGCCTCGCCGGCGATGACGTCGCGATACTCGACAATTTCTGTTCCATCGAGGCTGTCTGTCGTCGTGACCGTGATCTCTGGCATACAGTTAGTTATCGCACAAGCAACACAAAAACCCGCAGGCAGCGATTCACTGTCAGCAACGGGGGAGCCGATTCGGTGGCCTGCCGGCGAGCTATCGGCCGGTCAGAACAGATCCAGGTCCAGCCGAGCGTCTTCCTGGCCGGAGTGTGCGCGGACCCAGAGTTCCCCGATGCGGGAGAGCCGCGTCCGGTAGGATTTCCCGTGTTCTTCCTGCTCGATGTAGCCTTTCCCGCCCGGGCCGAGGCGGTCGACGTTGTAGATGACCTTCGAGCGGAAGGAGTCGGTGTACTCTTCCCCGAGTTCCCGGGCCAACTGCTGTGCGAGCTCCGAGACGGACTCGAACTCGCCGTGTTCGCCGAGGGTGAACAGGATGACCTCCTCGAATGGCTCGACGTTCGAGAACAGCGCGACCGGCAGTTCGACGACGTGGCTGCCGTCGATCTCCTTGGCGCCGATGGTCGTCCCGCGCTCGTCGAACTCCGAGAGCAGTTGTCTCGCGCTTTCGAGTCGCTCCTCCAGTTGCTCGTCGTCCTTGTCGCTCGACTGGAGGTCTTCGAGCAGTTCGATCTGTGCGCGCAGTTCCTCGGCCAGTTCGGTTTCGAGGTACTTCTCGGGAACCGTGTAGTAGGTGTGAATCCGGTTGCGGTCGCCCTCGCGTTCGACCATGATCGAGTGGGCGGCCGTCGCGAAGGCGAACGAAACCGTGCGGGGCATCGCGGAGATGTTCACCCAGACCTCTCCCTCGCCGTCGCTGGCGTCGAGTTCGCGGTTGATCAACTCGAAGGCCTGCTCGAAGGCCTCGTCGTAGTCGTAGACGTCCTCGATGACGAACCGCTCGGTCTCGGCGCCGAGCAGATTGATGTAGTCCTGTTCGAGCTTCTCGGCGATCTGACGGGAGTACTCGACGTTTGCCTCGCTCCCCACGTCCCCCTCCAGTAGGATCACCCGGTCGACGTCCATCTGCTCGCGCACCAGCGGCGCGATCAGCCGGTCGTAATCGAACCCGACCGGGACGATATGTGTCTGCATACTCGGCATGTGGGGCGGGCACCAGTATAAACCACCAGTTCTTCACCACGCGACCGAGACAGCCACCCCCCTCGCGGACCGACGGTTCACAGCACTGGAGGCGGCGGTCAGATCCAGCCGACAAAACAAACGCCCAATTAACGGGTCAAATATTCCCGATTAGCAATAAGACTTAATGTTATACGGCGGTATAGTGTACGATACGAATGACCTGTCCCGAATGCGGGGAGACAATCGTCTCCCAGACCGGTTTCGTATCGACCAGCTACCAGTGCGAGGGGTGTGGCTACGTCGTCCCCCGCGGCGCTGACTAACTCCGGGGGCGTGTCGGTCCGCCCGTCGTCGAGGCTCAGGAGACGGCGGGGAGGACCGTCTCACAGAGGTGATCGATCGTCTCCGGATCGTTGCGCTCGGCGCGCACCATGGCCATCCCCGCCCCGAGGCTCTCGAAACGCTGGAGTCGATCGATCACGTCCTCGGGCGTTCCGATCAGTCCGCGGTACTCCTCGCGCGGAGTCGGACCTGCGGCCGTCTCGCTCCGAACGCGCTCGTAGGCCTCGTGAGCGCCCTCGCGGTCGTCCCGGATGACCGCCGTCTGCAGGACCGTCTTCTCGATGGCTGCAGGGTCGGTGCCGAACGCCTCACAGTACTCCCCGAGAACGTCGACTTTCCGCTCGAAGGCGTCGGGGCTGACGGCCGGGGCGTTCCAGCGGTCTGCCAGGTCCGCGACCGCCTTGAGCGTGAGATCCTCACCGTTGCCGCCGACGAGCACCTCCGGACCGCCCTCCTGGAGCGGTTTCGGCTCGTGGATCACGTCCTCGACGGTGATCGACTCAGAGTCGAACGAAACCGGCGAGGGCTCGCTCCAGAGCGTCCGGCAGAGCCGCACCGTCTCGCGCATGTCCCGCACGCGCCGTTCCGCGTCGGGGAACTCGAACCCGTAGGCGTCGTACTCCTCCTCGAACCAGCCGGCACCGATCCCGAAGACGCTCCGGCCGGCGGCGGCGTGATCCAGCGAGGTCATCTCCCGCGCGAGGACTCCCGGGTCCCGGTAGTGCGGACAGGTCACGAGCGCACCGATCTCGATGTCCTCGGTCTCGCGCGCGACGGCAGGTAACACGCTGTAGGCGTCGAAAAACGGCTCGTCGCGCTCGCCGACGAACGGCAACTGCCAGAGGTGATCCATCACCGAAAACCAGTCGAAACCCGCGGCCTCGACACGACGCGCCAGCGCCATCGCCGACTCGAACGGCCGCCGCTGGCTCCCGGGGAACTGAAACGAGGCACAGTGGTAGCCGAGTCGCATATCCCGTGTACGGCGACAACGCCCCTAAATCCCGGGGGCGGCGCTCACTCGACGTAGGAGGGGCGCTCGGCGTACTCGATGGGGTCGGTCTCGCCCAGTGACTGGAAGGCTTCGAGCCGGAACGCGCAGGCGTCGCAGGTCCCACAGGCCGGCCGCTCGCTGCGGTAACACGACCAGGTGTGCTCGTAGGGCACGCCGAGTTCGAGTCCCCGCTCGGCGATCTCCGTCTTCGAGTACTCAACGAAGGGCGCGACGAGATCGATCTCTGTCTCGGGTTTCGTGCCGACGTCGATCACGGTCTGGAAGGCCTCGAAAAACGCCGGGCGACAGTCCGGATAGCCGGAGAAATCCTCGGAGTGTGCACCGATGAACACCGCCGAGCAGTCGTTCGCCTCCGCATACGAGACGGCCATCGAGAGCAGGTTCGCGTTGCGGAAGGGGACGTACGAGGAGGGAATCTCGTCGCTGTCCAGGTCGGCGTCGGCCACCTCCATCTCCTCGTCGGTGAGACTCGACGCCCCGATCCTGGCGAGGTGGTCGGTCTCGATGTGGAGAAAGTCGGCCGCGTCCACCTCCTCCGCGAGACGCTCGGCACAGGCCCGCTCGCGGTCTTCGGTCTCCTGGCCGTAGGAGGCGTGCAGGAAGTAGGGTTCGTAGCCTCGCTCCATCGCCTCGTAGACCGCCGTTGCGCTGTCCATACCGCCCGATACGAGTACAACTGCGCTGTCGTTCGCTGTCATCTTAGGTACCTGGTTCGTCGTTCCAGAGGTCGACGTGAAGTCGCGGCGTGTAGCGGTATCCGTACTCCTGTGCGAGTTCCGCCGTGAGCGTGCGCGTCTCCGCGAGTTCCTCGCGCGTGGTTCCCTCGGGCATCAGCAACACGTCGGTGTCACTGATCGCTGTCGCGGCGCGGTCGCGGAGCCGATCCAGGAGCGATTCGATCTCGGTTACGTCCGCACGGTCGGTGACGACGAATTTCAACTGGTGGTCGTACTCCTCGACGAGCGTCGCCAGCGCGCCGAGGTCGATCCGTCGCTCCTCGTGGCGGTCGGCCCACTCGCCGTCGCCGTCCGGGTCGAGGTCGGCGGTCGGCGTCGAACTCGCGAGTTTGGGGCTGACACTCGCCAGATCGATCGGAGCGTCCCGATAGATCGTCCCGTTGGTCTCGACGGTCGTGTGGTAGCCGCGCTCGCCGAGTTCGCCCAGCAGGGACATCGCCTCGTCGTGGATCATCGGCTCGCCGCCGGTCAGCACGACGTGGTCGGCGTCGAACCCCTCGACCTCCTCGATAATCTCCTCGACGGTGAGCCAACTCCCGGTCGGTTCCCAGGAGGTGTGATAGGAGTCACAGAACCAACAGCGGAGATTGCAGCCCGAGGTGCGGACGAACACCGAGGGCACGCCCGCCAGTTTCCCCTCGCCCTGCAACGAGACGAACAGTTCGTTGATCGGTAGCGCCGGCTCGTCGGGCGGGCTCTCCCGGCCGAGTTCGGCGGCGTCACTGGCGACTGGCATCGGTAGCACAGAGTTCGCTCGTCTCTCGGACCGTCGCGGAGACGGCGCTGACGTTCTCCGGCAGCCGGCTTTCGAGCTCTCGCTCCAGGAGGACCGAGAGCACCTCGGAGGTCGGTGGCTGGTCGATGACGACCAGGCCGTCCTCGTCGCCGGACTGTCGGAAGGCCTCGACCAGCGGGTCGCCCGATTCGACGATGAACCGGTGGTCCCACTCGTCGATCACGTCGGTCACCGCGCCCTTGTCGACGACCCACCCCTCGTCGGTGAGCGTGCCGGTCACTTCGACCGTGATCTCGAAGTTGTGGCCGTGCGGGCGCGAACAGGCGCCGTCGTGGTGCATAATCCGGTGGCCGGTGCTGATCCGGATCGGGCTGTCCTCGCCGATCCGGAGCGTTCGCTCGCCGGCCGCCGCGAGCGGACTCTCGCCGTCTGACTCGCTCGATAATCCTCTGCTCATACTCGTAGCATACTCTCCGCAGCGTTAAACGTCCTGTTTTCCCGACCGTCTCAGGCGAGTCGGTCGTCGACGACCGCCCGAGCGACCGCGGCCGCGTTCTCGACGCCGAGGCCGAACCCGTCCTCGAACCCCTCCGCGAAGAAGCTCTCGCGTGCCGACCGGTCCCCGGTTGGACGGTCGTGGTTCGAGACGCCGCGGATCGCACAGTAGGAGTCGAGCCGGCCGAAGCGTTCGAGCGCCGTCGCCGTCCCCGCGTCCTCCATCTCGGTCACGCAGTACGGCGACGCGTCGTACTGTTCGGCGAGCCACTCGGCCTGTTCGGCGACCGCCGCGCCGTGCCAGAGTTCGTCGCCACAGAGGTTCGTCCCCCGCCGGAGCCGCGGCTCCTCGGTGCTCTGTTCGGGCGTGTCGAGGTCGACCTCCCGTCCGAGACTGGTGATCTCCGAGACGAGCGCGGCGTCGAGCGTGTAACAGCCTCGTCCCTCCGTGTACGGGTTCATCGCGAGTTCACCGTCGTCGAATCGACACTTCTCGTCCCAGTCGACGACGCGTTCGCTGACGACGACGGAGCCGACCGGCAGTGACGGCGGCGCACCCGCGACCCCGACAGAGAGCACGAGACCGTCGCCGAGATCGATCAGATCACTCCCGAGCAGCGCCGCGGTCGTCACCGCCGCTCTCGACTTTCCGACGCCGGTCGGGACGACGCCGACCCCGCGTTCTGTGTACCGAAGCGGTCGGGATAGCCCCGCAATCTCGCGCTGGCGGTCGAGGTCGTAGGCCCGTTCCCACGGCGTCGTCTCGGCGGGGAGATCTCCGAGATTGTCGAAGGCCGGCAGAACGAGCACGTCCAGATCGGTCGCCATGGCAACGCTTCGAGCCGGGACGGTGAAAAGGCGTGTGTCCCGCAGTCCCCCCGGAACGAGTTTGAGGACGGCAGACGAACTAGCCGGTATGCCGACGACCTGTGCACTCTGTCGCCGCCGGATTCCGGACGAGCGCATCGCGGATCCCCGTGTCGTCCAGGAACATCACCTCCGGCCCGAGCGCCGGGCGGAGAGTCCGACGGTGACGCTCTGTCGGCCCTGCCACAAACAGATTCACGCGCTGTTTACGAACGAGGAACTGCGCGAGGGGTACGACACGGTCGACTCGCTCCGCACCGCCTCCCGTCTGGAGGGGTATCTCGACTGGATCCGCGGGACCGAGAAACTCGACATCGACGTGACTACCAGCGACCACGTCCGCGACCGCCGCTGAGAGTCAGCGCCGGACGTACCAGTACCCGAGCGCGCTCAGCCCGCACAGCCAGAACAGCACCGTCACCCACGGCGCGTGTCCGGTCACAGCCACATCGAGATGTAGCCGCTCGCTGACCAGCGGGTAGAACAGCGGAATCCCCATCGGTGTCGTGATATCGATGAGGAAGTGCGAGCCGTATCCCACCCCGACCGCGGCGGCGGTCCGTCGGTCTCTGAGGGCGGCCGCGAGCAAGACGACCGCAAGCAGTGCAACCGCGGCGTGTGTCACCCCTCGGTGGACCAGCGGCCAGCCGAACAGGTCGGGAAACAGGAAGTCGCCGTCGGGCGCGAGGCCGGCGATCAGCCCCGCGAGCGGGCGGTCGAACAGCACCGCTCCCAGGGCGAGTCCGACCAGCCCGTGGGTCGCGATTGCGATCGCAACGAACGTTCCGGGCGGATACGAGAGCACACCGGGTGTTCGCCGGCCCGGAGTATGAAAGTAGGTGACCCTACTCGACCTGCGCGAGGAAGTTCTGTATGAGGTCGTGGCCGACCGCGGTCAGCACCGACTCGGGGTGGAACTGGACGCACTCGATCGGGTACTCCTCGTGGCGGATGCCCATGACCAACTGCTCGTCGCCGACCTCCGTCGTCGCCGTCACCTCGAAGCAGTCGGGGACCTCGCTGGCGATCAACGAGTGGTATCGGCCGCCCTGAAAGCCCTGCTCCAGGCCCGCGAAGACGCCCTCGCCGTCGTGGTCCATCGGAAAGGCCTTGCCGTGGATCGGTTCGGGGGCGCGGCCGATTTCGCCGCCGTAGGCGTAGACCGCGGCTTCGAGGCCGAGACAGACGCCGAGGGTCGGCACTTCGGGGCTGATCTCCCGCAGTACCTCGTTCGTGACGCCGATGTCGCGGTCGTTTTTGGGGTGGCCGGGGCCCGGCGAGATGACGATCGCGTCCGGGTCGGTCTCCCGCACCTCCGACAGCGACGCCGTGTTTTTCAGCACGGTCGTCTCGGCGTGTTCGCTGACGTACTCCACGAGGTTGTAGGTGAACGAGTCGAAGTTGTCGATGAACAGGACCTCTGTCTGTTCGCTGGCGGTAGTTTGGCTCATCGACTCACCTCCTCCATCTCGATGCGATCCAGCGCGTCGAGGACGCCGTCCATCTTGTTCTCCGTCTCCTCGTACTCCGCCTCGGGGTCGCTGTCGGCGACGATGCCCGCCCCGGCCTGGACGGTGATCCGCTGCTCGTCGCCCTCGTCTTCGACGACCGCCGACCTGATGACGATAGCGAAATCGGCGTCGTCACCCCAGGAGACGTAGCCGACGCCGCCGCCGTAGGGGCCGCGTGGTTGCCGCTCGAGGTCGTCGATGATCTCCATCGCCCGGATCTTCGGCGCGCCCGACAGCGTCCCCGCCGGGAACGACGCCCGGACGGCGTCGAAAGCGTCGTGATCGTCGTCGAGCGTTCCCGTCACCGTGGACTCGATGTGCTGGACGTGGGAGTACTTGAGCACGTTCATAAACTCCTGGACGCGGACGCTCCCGGCCTGTGCGACTCGACGCACGTCGTTGCGCGCGAGGTCGACCAACATCGTGTGTTCGGCCCGCTCCTTGCCGTCGGCGAGCATCTCCCCGGCGAGTCGGCGGTCCTCGACGGGAGAGTTCCCGCGCGGGCACGTCCCCGCAATGGGGTTCGAGACGATGGTGTCGTCGCCCACCGAGACCAGCGTCTCCGGGCTCGCACCGACGATGGTTCGGTCCCCGTAGGAGAGCAGATACATGTACGGCGAGGGGTTGACCGTCCGAAGCGAGTCGTAGAAGCCGAGCGGATCGACATCCCCGTACAGCTCTCGGGTCCGCGAGATGACGCCCTGGTAGATGTCGCCGCTGTAGACGTGTTCTTTGGCTCGCTCGACGGCCCGTTCGTACTGGTCTTTCGGCCCGGCGCGCTCGCGGTCCTTCCGGAAGCCGCCGGTGTCGAGCGCGGCGGCTTCGGAGAGGGTTCGCTCGACGCGTTCGGCCTCGGCTTCGAGATCAGCGTAGACCGCGTCCGGGTCGTCGCCCTCGCGGATGATCGGCGTGAACACCAGCGACAGCGTCTCCTCGACGTGATCGAAGACGAGCGTCTTCGTCGTCAGGACGAACTGCGCGTCGGGAAACCGCGACTCTGGGCGTTCGACGCCGACTTCCGACAGCCAGAGATCGTAGACCGCGTCGTAGCTCAGAAAGCCGACGAGCCCGCCGTCGAGGTGCTGACGGTCCCGGTCGGGGAAGTTCCGCAGTCGCACGTCGGGCATCGCCGCGCGGAGGCTGTCGACGGTGTCGCCGCCGTTCGGTTCGATCAGCCCCTCGTAGCGGTCGTCGAGCACGTCGACGGTGGTGTCCTCCGGATCGACGGTGACGACCGCGGCGGGATCGTAGCCCACGAACGAGAACCGCGCGTGGCGGTCCTCGTGGGTCGGCGCGAACGCACCGTCGGGATCGCTGGAGGCGACTTTCTCGGCGCTTTCGAGCAAGAACGCGTACTCGGAGTCGTCGGCGTCGCCGGTTCGGCCGGTCAGTGCGGCGTACGCCGCCAGCGGATCGATCTCGGTCTCGACCGCCCCCGCGACGCGGACGACCGTCGGGTCGTCGCCGTCTGCCAACTCCGCGAACGTCTCGCCGTCAGTGTCGACGTTCATACGTCTTCACCTCCGTCACGGACTCCCCGCGCCCGGTCGACGAACGCGGCAACCGCGTCGGTATCTTTCTCCCCCCCGGTCCGCTCGACTCCGCTGGCCGTGTCGACGGCGAAGGGGTCGACGGCGTCGATGGCCGCCTCGACGTTTTCGGGTGTCAGCCCGCCGGCGAGGATCAGCGGCGTCTCGATCCGCTCGCGAACCGCGCGAGTCCGCTCCCAGTCGTGGGTCTCACCGGTGCCGCCGCCGCCCTCCTCGTCGGTCGAATCCACCAGAACGGCGTCGGCGGCCGCGGCGTACTCCTCGATGTCGGCCGACAGATCGACCGCCGCGACGACGGGCGCGTCGACTCTGGCCCGGAGTCCCCCGACTTTCTCCGGCGGGAGCGTCCCGTGGATCTGGATTGCGTCGGCTCCGACCTCCGCCTGTAGGTTCACGGCGTCCTGGACGCTGTCGGGCATCGTCACGAGGACGCTCGTCACGAGCGGCGGGACGCCGCCGGCCAGCCGCTCGGCCTCCGACGGCGACAGCTCTCGCGGGGTGTCGACGGGCACGCCGGTGATGAATCCGACGGCGTCCGCGCCGGCCCGGACGGCGGCGTCCCGGTCGGCCGCACTCGTCAGCCCACAGATCTTGACGCGCGCGCTCATGCACTGACGCCGCGGAGTTCTTCGAGTTTCGCCGCGGCCTCTCCCGAATCGATTCCGTGCCGCGCTCGCTCGACACCCTCGGCGATGGTGTCGGTCTCGCCGGCGATGTAGATGGCCGCGCCGGCGTTGGCGAGGATGATATCGCGCTTCGCGCCGTCGATCTCACCCTCGATGATCCCGCGCATATCCTCGGCGTTCTCGGCGGGTTGGCCGCCGGCGATCTCCTCGATGTCGTACCGCTTGAGACCGAGGTTGCCGGGCGTCAGGGTGTACTCCTCGATTTCGTCGCCGTCGACCTCTGCGACCGTCGTCTCGCCGTGGACGGCAATCTCGTCGAGGCCGGAACCGTGGACCACGAGCGCGCGCTCGACGTCCATCTTCGCCAGCGCCTCGGCGATGACGGGGACGAGTTCGGGATCGTAGACGCCGACGACCTGGGCGTCCGCGCCGGCGGGGTTGGTCAGCGGCCCGAGCACGTTGAAAATCGTCCGCATCCCGAGCTCCTTCCGCGGGCCGATGACCGCCTTCATAGCCGGGTGGAAGACAGGCGCGAGCATGAATCCGATCCCCTTCTCCTCGATGGCCTCCTGCACGGCGGGCGGTTCGGCGTCGACTTTCACGCCCGCTTCCTCCAGTACGTCGGCACTCCCGGACGAGGAGGAGACGGAGTAGTTGCCGTGTTTGGCGATGGGGACGCCGACCCCGGCGGCGACGATGGCGCTGGTCGTCGAGACGTTGATCGTGTCGTAATCGTCCCCGCCCGTCCCGCAGGTGTCGACGAGAATATCGCGGTCGGGGTCGATGGTCCGGGCGGCGTCGCGCATCCCCTCCGCGAAACCGGCAATCTCGGCCTCCGTCTCGCCTTTGGCCCGCAGTGCCGTCAGCAACGCGCCGATCTGTGCTTCCGTCGCTTCCTCGAAGATCAGTGTCGAGGCCTCTCTCGCCTCCTCCTGTGTGAGATCTTCGCCCTCCGTCACCCGCTCGATATAAGATTCCATTGTCATTCAGTATCACCAATGAACGTTTCCGGTATACAATGGACAAATCCGTACACTAACTTAAGCGTATCGCATCCTTCGTGACGGGGAGATTGGTTTTCTGTCCGAAACGCTTCCCCTGGGGGTTTGTACCCCCACAAGGCCGCGGACGCCAGTTTTTTCTTATCGAGGCCTGGTACATCGGGTATGGCACGAAGCGATCCGGGTGGATGGGACACCTCGGTGACAGCACTCGACACGCAACGACCGGACGTCCCCGAATACCGCGCGTTCGCGGCGACACTCCGGGAACACGTCGAGGGAGACGTCCAGTTCGACGAATACACGCAGGTTCTCTACGCGACTGACGGCAGTATCTACCAGGCGCGACCCGCGGGGGTCGTGCTCCCTCGAACCGTCGAGGACGTGCAGGCGACGATTCGGCTCGCCGAGGAGTACGACGTTCCGATCCTGCCGCGAGGAACCGGCTCCTCGCTTGCCGGGCAGTCCGTGGGTCCGGGCTGTGTCGTTCTCGATTTCACGAAGTACATGGACGACACCGTCGATATCGACCCCGAGGCACAGCGGGCGACGATCCAGCCCGGGAAGGTCCAGGACCACCTCGACGCGGAACTGGCGGAACACGGCCTGAAGTTCGCCCCCGACCCCGCCTCCTCGAACCGGGCGACCGTCGTCGGCGGCATCGGGAACAACTCCACGGGCGCGCACTCGGTCCGGTACGGCATCACCGACGCGTACACCGAGGAGCTGAAGGTGGTCCTGTCGAACGGCGAGCTGATTCACACCCGCGAGGTCGTCCTCGACTCCGAGGAGTACGAGGACATCGTCGCCAAGGACGATCTGGAGGCGAATATCTACGAGACGGTCCGCTCGCTCGTCGAGGACAACCAGGAGGAGATCGACGACAAGTACCCCTCGCTCAAGCGCTCTGTCTCGGGCTACAACCTCCACAAGGTCATCTACGAGAACGACGAGGGCGAGGAGGTCATCAACCTCTCGAAACTGTTCGTCGGCGCGGAGGGAACCCTCGGCGTCATCGTCGAGGCGACGGTCTCGCTGGTCACGAAACCCGACGAGACGGCGCTCGCGCTGTACTGTTTCGACGATCTGATCGACGCCCTGAAGGCCGTCCCCGAGGCGCTGGAGTATCCGGTCAGCGCGGTCGAGTTGATGGACGACGAGGTGTTCCGCCTGGCCGAGGAGTCGGAGGGCTACGCCGAATACGCCGAACCGATTCCCGACGGGGCCGCAGCGGCGCTCATGCTCGAGTGGGACGACGAACTCGTCCCGGCCGAAGACGGCACCCAGCGCGAGGCCTTCGAGTCGGCGATTGCCGACACGAACGCCCACTTCGTCGAGGAGGGTGACGCCTTCGACGTGCTCGAAGCGTACACCGAGGCGGATCAGGACGACCTCTGGAAACTGCGGAAGGCGGCGATTCCGCTGCTGATGAGCCTGCAAGGCGATCCGAAACCGTATCCGTTCATCGAGGACGCGACGGTTCCGCCGGAGGAACTCGCCGAGTACGTCCAGAAGTTCGAGGAGATTCTGACCGACCACGACACCTCCGCCGCCTACTTCGCACACGCCGGCTCCGGGACGCTGCACATCCGCCCGATTCTCAACCTCAAGGAGGACGAGGGCATCCAGAAGATGCACTCGATCACCGACGACGTGACCGATCTGGTGCTCGAACACGGCGGGGCCTTCTCGGGCGAACACGGCGACGGGATGGCCCGCACGGAGTTCACCCCGAAGATGTACGGCGAGGACCTCTGGCAGGCGTTCAAGGAGCTGAAGACCGCGTTCGACCCGGACTGGCAGATGCACCCCGGAAACGTCGTCTACCGGGACAGCCCCGACGACGTGGGGCCGGACAACGACCGCGGCGTCGGCGCCGACAACCGCGAGAACCTCCGCTACGGCGCGGCCTACCAGTCCCTGGAGCCGACGACCGAACTCGACTTCGAGGACGAGGGCGGGTTCTCCCATCTGGTCGAACTCTGTAACGGCTGTGGGACCTGCCGCCAGACCGACTCGGACGTGATGTGTCCGACCTACCGCGCCTCCGGCGAGGAGATTCAGGCCACCCGCGGTCGAGCGAATATGCTCCGGGCGGCGATCAGCGGCGAACTCCCGGAAGAGGAGATCCACTCTGACCGGTTCCAGGAGGAGGTGCTCGACCTCTGTGTCGGCTGTAAAGGCTGTAAGAGCAACTGTCCGACCGGCGTCGACCTGGCGAAGTTGAAAGCCGAGGTGAAACACGAACACCACCAGGAGGAGGGATCGAGCCTGCGCTCGAAACTGTTCGGAAACATCGACCGCGCCGCGGCGCTGGGCAGTGCTCTGGCCCCGCTGTCGAACATCGCACCGCGACTTCCGGGCGCGCGGATCGTCATGGAGAAGACCCTCGGCATCGCTCGTGACCGCGAACTCCCGACGTTCAAGCGGCAGACGCTGGTCGACTGGTTCGACGAACGCGGCGGCTCGACGGTCTCCGAGGCCGAGGCCGACGCGAAGGTCCTGCTGTTCCCCGACACGTTCACGAACTACAGCTATCTCGACCCCGGAAAGGCCGCCGTCGAGGTGCTCGAAGCCGCCAACGTCCACGTCGACATCCCGACCGACCTGGCTCCGTCCGGCCGGGCCGCGTTCTCGATGGGCTATCTCGACAAGGCGAAATCCCACGCCCAGGAGAACGTCGACAAACTCGCCGGCCGCGTCGACGACGGCTGGTCCGTGGTCTTCGTCGAGCCGTCCGACGCCGTGATGTTCCAGGACGAGTATCTCGACCTGCTCGATGGAACGAACGTCCAGAAGGTCTCGGCCGCGGCCTACGGCATCCTCGAATACCTCGACAACACACGTCTCGACGAGGCAATCGAGTTCGACGCGCCGGCCGAGTCGCTGACCTACCACGGCCACTGCAACCAGAAGGCGACGAACAAGGACCACCACGCCGTCGGCGTGCTCCGCCGCGCGGGCTACGAGGTCGATCCGCTGGATTCTTCCTGCTGTGGCATGGCCGGCTCTTTCGGCTACGAGGAGGAACACTACGACCTCTCGAAGGCCATCGGACAGATTCTCTTCGATCAGGTCGAGGAGAGCCACGGCGAGACGGTGACCGCACCGGGCGCGTCCTGTCGCTCACAGCTCGGCGACCGGCCCGGGAAGTCGAACCCGCCACACCCCATCGAGAAGGTGGCCGACGCCGTCGACTCGGCCTGACTACCGGACCTGGTTTTCGAGTTCGTCGACGCCGCTCCGGAGACGGTCGACGTTTTCCGCGAGAATGTCTGCACAGCGGGCGAAGTACTCCGGCGTGTCGCCAGCGTTGTGCGGCGTGATGACGACGTTGCCCATCCCCCAGAGCGGATGATCCTCCGGCAACGGCTCCGGATCGGTCACGTCCAGAACGGCACCGCGGAGGCGGTTCGCCTGCAGGCTCGCGAGTAATGCGTCCGTGTCGACGACGGGGCCGCGGGCGATGTTGACGAGAACCGCATCGGAGGGCATCGTCATCAGAACCTCCTCGTCGATCAGTCCGCGGGTCGCGTCGGTCAGCGGACAGGCCAGCGCGACGTACTCGGCGTCTGCGACGGCCTCGTGAATCTCCTCGAAGCCGAGAACCTCGTCGGTCGGTCCGCCCTTCTCCGGCGAGTACCGGACGCCGACGGTGTCCATCCCGAACGCGTCGAGTCGGTCCGCAATCGCCTGCCCGATGGCACCGAGACCGACGATGGCGGCCGTCGAGCCGTGCAGTTCCCTGGTCGGATAGCTGCGCCACTCCCGTCGGTCGGTGCGTTCGTACGCCAGCGGGAACTGCTGGGCCATCGAGATCATCGCGCCGACGACGTACTCGGCGATGTTGGTCCTGTGGACGCCCGACGCGTTCGTGACCGACACGCCGTGTCTCTCGAAGGCGTCCAGGTCGAGGTGGCCGGTGCCGGCGTAGACACAGGCGAACAGTTTCAGATTCTCCGCCCGGTCGAGTTGCGATTCGGTGACCTCCAGTCCCGTGACAATATCCGCCCGCTGGAGTGCCTTGCGCTCCTCTGCGGGCGTCTCCGCGACCGTGATATCGCAGTCGGGGAGCCGCTGGCGGAGTTCCGCTCCGTATACCGTCGCGTCGGTACCGTGGATCTTCTGTCGCATGACCAGTATCTTCGGATCGTCCATATCGGACCCACGCGGGGGGGTCGTAAAATCCTGATGCAGTCCTCCCGCCGCCGGGCCAACGGGCCCGCCGGACGGCGCGAAATTCACCGGAATCGGTACACCGTTTTCCACGCGGCGGTACTTCGAAGCGATGCCAAATCCGTGGACGTTCGACGAGGACGAGATTCCGGAGGATCCGCGAAAGCGGAGGCGGCGACGCAGGATGCGGCTCGTCGGCGCGTTCTTCTGGGGGCTGTTCGTCGCCGGCGTGACCGTCCTGCTCGCGGCCGATACCGGCGGTCTCACGCGGACCGAGACGCTCTCGCTCGTCGCGCTCTCGCTCGGGACGGCGCTGGTCGCAGTCGGACTCGGCGTCGTGCTGCTGGTGTTGCTCGGCACGTTCTCGATTCTCGGCAAGGCCGTGATCGGACTCGTCGGGCTGGGGGTCTTTTTCGTCGCCCTCCCGGCCGGGGTCTCGTTCGTCCTCGATAACGTCTCCCTGTTCGAGGGAGTCGGAACCGGGGCAGAACAGCCGTTCGTGGATCTCGTTCGCTCCCTTCTCGGCTGATCTCTCCCTTCGACGGTCGACGGCCGTATGGGATACGGACACAACGAACGCACAACCACTAAGACAGTCGGGGCACTGTCTCTCAGACATGCAGACGGTACAGCGCGCCGAGCCGCAGAATTTCGAGCGGGTTCTCACTTCGATGTGTACGGAACCACACCCGAAGGCTCGGGAGGCCGCAGAGCGGTTTCTCGCGACGAACCCTGGCGATCCAGGCACCTACAAGACGGTCGCCAAACTCGAAGATCAGGCCGTCGAGATGCTCGGTGAGATCGCGGGTCTCCCCGACCCGTCCGGCTATATCACCAGCGGCGGGACGGAGGCGAACATCCAGGCCGTCCGAATCGCTCGCAACCACGGCGACAGCCGCGCCCCGAACATCGTCGCCCCGGAGAGCGTCCACTTCAGTTTCCGAAAGGCGGCGGAACTGCTCGGCGTCGAACTGCGGACCGCGCCGACGACCGACCACCGCGCCGACCTCGACGCGATGCACGAACTGATCGACGAGGACACCGTCGGCGTGGTCGGCGTCGCCGGATCGACGGAGTACGGCGTCGTCGATCCGATTCCGGAGATTGCGGAGTTGGCCGCGGATGCCGGCGCGCTCTGTCACGTCGACGCCGCCTGGGGCGGTTTCTACCTCCCCTTCACCGACTTCGACTGGAACTTCGAGCACGCCGATATCGACACGCTGACCATCGATCCGCACAAGGGCGGGCAGGCGGCCGTCCCCGCGGGGGGCCTGCTCGCTCGCTCGCGCGAACTCTTCGACGATCTGGCGATCGACACCCCGTATCTCGAATCGACCTCTCAGATCACGCTGACAGGCACGCGTAGCGGTGCCGGCGTGGCGAGCGCCGTCGCCGCGATGGAGGCGCTGTGGCCGGTCGGCTACCGCGAGCAGTACGAACGGGCGATGGACAACGCCGAGTGGCTAGCCGACGCGCTGTCGGACCGCGGCCACGAGGTCTTCGGTCCGGAACTGCCGCTGGTGACGGCGGACCTCTCGGTCCCGATGACCGACGAACTCCGCGACCGGGGCTGGCGCGTCTCCAAGACCGGCGCGGGCGAGATGCGGATCGTCTGTATGCCGCACGTCACGCGGTCGATGCTGCGGTCGTTCGTGGCGGATCTGGACTGGTACTGACCTCACGCCGAGGTGATATCGACGGACTGCCAGCCCTCGTGCTGTCCGGGCAACCCCTCCGTTCGAATCTCGTAGCCGCCGTCTGCCACTCGGATCTCGATAGCGCCGTCGCAGATCGATTTGAGCGTGTACTCGACCTGCGGGCTGTGCATCGTCGGGTCGAGGACGAAGACCCCGAACCCGTCGGTCGCCCTGACCCGCCCGCCCAGCGTGTGCGTGAACCGGACGACGGTCCGGAGTTCGGTGTACAACAGCAAAAGTGAAAGTGAGTCGACACAGAGTCTGAGCCGGTCGATTCCGTCCTCGTTGAGTGCGCTCGAAAGGATCGAGAAGTCGATGCTCATCCCCGTCAGATCGCCCGTCCCGGAGACGGCCTCTATCCGGGCGGCGGTGTCACTCTCGACATCCGCCCGTCCGGTCGCGTCGACGACGCCGATCCGGCTCAGATCTAAATCGGGGTACGACGCCGCGGCCTCGGCGGCCAGCGAGCGCCCGGTCGTGTTCGTCGAGATGAGCACCGCCCCCTCGTTTTGCCCGGGATCGAGTTCGATACTCAGCCGGCGAGCGAGCTTCGAGGCCGCGCGTCCCGGCCCGGTCACCAGCACGGACGAACCGGCACGAACCGGTTCGAGCGGTAACTCGGGAAAGGTGAAATCGGCGGTCACGGCTGCTCACCTCCGTCGAGTAGGTCACCCGCGAGCGTCGCCAGGCGGCCGAGATACGCGCGGTCCTCGGCGTCGAACGTCCGGGGCTCCGTCCCGTACACCGACAGCACGCCGACCGCCAGCCCCTCCGGATCTCGAATCGTCCCGCCGAGGTAGGAGACGATACCTGCCTCGTGGATGGCGTTGATGTCTGCAAAACGCGGGTCCGTTCGTGTGTCCTCGACGCCCACCACCTGCTGGTCGGCCGTCAGCGTGTGTGCACCGAGCGACTGTTCGCGCAGTCGGGGCGTCCGTTCCGGCCCGACGGTCGTCAGGACCCCGACGTCGTCGCGGTGGATCGTCACGATCGCGGCAGAATCGAGGCCGAAGTGATCCGCCGCCAGCCGGCTGATCCGCCTGAACGGCTCCGTCTGTGTCTGCTCGGCGAACGCCTCCGTCGCGTCGAGACGCTGTTGTTCGCGCTCCGGGACCGGGTGTGCCGCCTGGCTCTGTTCGATCCCCGTCTGTTCGATCAGCGCTCGGAGGGTCTGCTCGGCGTCCGGTGCCTCCTTCGGAACGAAGTCGACGATCACGTTCTCGAAAGATGTCGTGTCGACGGCTTCGGAGTGCGTATAGAGAATACACCCGCAGCCCCGATTGCGCTCGCGCGCGAGTTCGACCAGTTCGAGTCCGTTGCCGTCGGGGAACGCGTAGCCGGTGACCAGCACTGTCGGCGGTTCCGTCTCGATCAGTTCCGACGCCGCCGCCACCGACTCGGCCGTCTGTACGTCGGCATCGAACTCCTCGGTGACGAACGCGGCGGTCTCCGACCGTGTCGGCTCGTCTCGGTCCGCGACGAGCACCCGTAGCCTCTCCATATCGGGGCAGAGGTATTCCCGACAAATATAGTTGGCCGGATCGGGCTACTCGATATCGGCGTCGACGACGATGTGCGAGACTCCCTCGCTGTAGCCTTTGACCGTCCGTGTGTCCAGTTTCGCGACGGATCGCTCGGCCCGGCCGGCGGCCTCACGAAGCCGTCGCTCGGGCCGGTCCGGAACGAGTTCCTCCGGTGTCGCCTCGTGCATGTGTATCGTTCCGTTCGGGCCGAGTGCCGCAAACGCGCTGTCGAGATACTCGTAGGCGTCGTAGTAGCCCATCACGATCCGGTCGAACTCGAAGCCCTCGGCCTCCGCGATCACGTCCCGACAGTCCGCTCGGTAGGTCTCGACAGACTCCTGAACGCCGTTTCTGACGACGTTCTCGACGAGATACGCGAAGGTCGTCGGACTGTGTTCGACCGCCGTGACGTGTGCACCGGCCCGGGCCATCGGCAGCGTGAAGTAGCCGATTCCGGCGAACATATCCAGCACACGCTCCCCGGAACCGGTCACGTCCCCCATACGCGCCCGCTCGGCCTTGTTTCCCGGTGAGAACATCACCTCGGAGAGATCCATCGCGTAGGTGGTGCCGTGTTCCTGGTGGACCGTCTCCGTGTCCCCGGCCCCGGCGATCACCTCGACCGCCGGTTCGCGGTGGCGGCCGGAGATACCCTGCCGGGCCAGCACCGTGTCCGCCTGGCCGTGCATCGCGAGCAGCGCCTCTCCGACATCCTCCGGCCGCGGGCAGTCACTCACGTCGACGAGGATGACTGTCCCGATGACGGCCCACGACCCCGGTGCCTGGTCGAGTTCCGACTCGCTCCAGCCGGCCTCCCGAAGATGATCTTCGAGGCTCTGGAGTCGGGGTTCGCCCGCCTCCTCGATCACCTCTCGCACCGGGGTCTCTTCCGGCGGTTCCGTGACCGGAATCGCGACCGTCTCCGACCCGCACTCGTAGACGCTGCGAGAATCGTCGTAGACGCCCTCGACGCGTAGCGCACCGATCGCCGCGTCGGCCCGCGGTTTTTCGACCACTGCGGCTAGCTCGCCCATTTGCGCTCTCTCGGCTCCCGCCCGATAAATATGATTCGCTGTCTCCCCCGATACTGATTGGCCGAAAACATAATGATCTTTCATTACGTATGTTCGCACGGAGCCATGACACCCGACAAGATCCGCAAACGGCTCGAAGAGGCGGAGGGGCGCATCGACCCGGCGGAGTACGCCGAGGCGTTGCGATACGTCCGCGAGGACGGCCGGTAACTCGTCTTTTTACTGCGGGCCGACAGTGACATTTTAACACGGCCCTCTCCGTGAGTAGCCGTATGCAACTCGATTCGGTTCGCGTGCTGGATCTGAGCCGGCTGCTGCCGGGACCGTACGCCACGCAACTGCTCGCCGACGCCGGTGCCGAGGTGATCAAAATCGAGGATACCGGCTCGGGGGATTACGCCCGCGCGATGCCGCCGTACACCGACAGCGGCGTCGGTGCGGTCTTCGACGCCGTCAACCGCGGGAAGAAGGGCGTCGCGCTGGACCTGAAATCCGAGGAGGGGCAGGAAGCCCTCTACCGACTGGCCGAGGACGCCGACGTGTTGCTTGAATCCTTCCGGCCCGAGGTTGTCGACCGACTCGGCGTCGACTACGACCGACTCAGCGAGATCAACGAGGACCTGGTCTACTGCTCGCTGACCGGTTACGGCCAGGGCGGACCGATGGCCGACAGCGTCGGCCACGACCTCAACTACGTCGGCCGCGCCGGGATGTTGGATCTCACCCGAGAGGACGAAACCGCTCGCCCGCAGGTGCCGGGTTACACGGTTGCCGACATGGCCGGCGGACTCTTCGCGGCGTTCGGCATCGTCTCGGCGCTGCTCACCCGGGAACTCGGCTCGGGGGGTGGGGAGTACATCGACGTGGCGATGACCGACGTGGTGCTGTCGTTCTCGCAGGCGGTCGTACAGCCGGTGTTCGAGGGCGACCAGCCCCGGCCGGGCGAGGGCGAACTCAACGGCGGCTATCCGTGGTACGACGTCTACGAGTGTGCTGACGGCCGGTACGTGACCTTTGCCGCCCTGGAGCCGCAGTTCTTCCGGGCGTTCTGTGAGGCCGTCGACCGGGAGGATCTCATCGACGCCCACATGACCGACGACGACGCCGAACGCGAGGCGCTCCGGGCCGAACTGACCGACCTCTTCGGCTCCCGGAGTCGTGACGAGTGGATGGAGACGCTCGACGGGGTCGAAGCCTCCGTCGAACCGGTGTATACGCTCACGGAGGCACTCGACGACGAACAGGTCGGTACGCGGGATCTGATCTGGGACGAGCGGCGTCCCCGAATTGGATTTCCTGCACAGGGCACGGACGTGCCCCGTGACCGGGGACGACCGGTCCCAAAGCAGGGCGAACACACCGAGGCGGTCCTGCGCGAGGTCGGCTACGACGACGACGAACTCGACAGGTTAGCCGGAAACGGCGTAATAAGGCGGGCCGAGTAGGTGAGCACCGAGACACAGGCGGCCCCCCGTCGGGCACGGAAACGGGAAAGCGGCGGGGAGCCGCTTTCGACTGGGTGGGGCGGGGGCGGCAGTCAGATGCCGCCACCAATTCGTACGACGGGAGCGTATATAATCGACCTTGTCGCCTTTCTTTCTCAGAAACGCCACACAAAACTTATAATGCTGGCTGGGCACAGTCTCCAATCTATCGAACCGGTAGAATGAAGCAACGACCGGTTAAATCTCGAACCGATGATGGATGATCGGGAGCGGCTGAGGAGACTGCTGATCGGCGGCGGGATCGCGATTCTCTTTCTGATCATCGCGTACGTTGCTCTGGTTTTCGCTGCCGTCGTCGTCTTCACGATCTTTCTGTACTACGCCGTCCGACCGATCTTCCGCTCGCTGGATCGGTTCGACCTCGGCCGCCGGGTGCGGGCCGCGCTGTCGATTCTGCTGTTCGGCCTTCCGTTCGTCGTGCTGATCGTCTACACCGCGACGATCGTCGCCTCGAGTGTCCAGGAGTTTTTGAACAGCCGAGGTCTGCTGGAAAGTGGTCTCGGCCAGCTGTTCAGAGAACTGAACACCGGAGGTATCGACCTTACGTCTCTCCAGGGCCTCGGCGGGTCACAGATGGGGTTGGAGGCGGTCGCCGGCCGACTGCTGGAGGCCGCGAGTCTGGCCGGTAGCCTCTTCGTCCAGTTGCTTCTCATCGTCAGCGGGACGTACTATCTGTTAGTCGACGGCCCCAAACTCGCAGAGTGGTTTTTCCAGACCTACGATGACACGGGTATCGTCCGCCGGTACGCCCGCGCCGTCGACGACGAACTCTCGCTCACGCTGTTCGGTAACATCGTGAACATCTTCATCACGGCGGTTATCTCGCTCACGACCTTCTCGGTCTACAACCTCTTCGCACCGACGGGCGCTGCCGTTCCGTTTCCGGCGCTGCTCGCGGCGCTGGCGGGCGTCGCCAGCCTCATCCCGGTCATCGGCATCAAAATCGTATACATCCCGGTCTGTCTCGCACTCGCGGCGAACGCCTGGGTGATCGGTCAACTGGAACTCCTCGTCCCGATCGGTATTCTCGCGGTCGTGAGCGCGGTTGTCGTCGACTTCATTCCCGATATCGTCGTCAGGGCACAGGTGAGCAGCGACCAGACTCACACCGGTCTGTTGCTGGTCGCCTACATCGTCGGTCCGACCGTCTTCGGGCTGTACGGTCTGTTCCTCGCCCCGATCCTGCTCGTCTGTACGACCAACGCCGTGACGATCCTGCTTCCGTACGTGCTGTCCGGACAACGACTCGACATCCAACACACGCTCGACGAGTACACCGACCAGGAGCCGTCCGACGCTGTACCGGAGGACTCGACCGAATAGTCCGGCGAGTGTCTGTACTACTAGATACTGTCTTGGCGGTGGATCTGTATAGCTAGCATACACTCCCAGGGGAAACGGGGCCATCTGTTGTGATAAGATGGCGCAGACAGCATCCAAGCGTAGCGAGCGATACGCCCCGGCGGAGAATCCGACTGCACCGGAGACGACCGACCCCGAAGAACTGCTCTCGCTTCTCGGCGACGAGTACGCGCGGGCCATCCTCGAAGCAATCGCGGGTTCACCGCAGGCCGGCCGCGACATCGTCGACGCGACCGGTTTCTCGAAGGCGACGGTGTATCGCCGTCTCGACCGCCTCGAAGAAGCGGGGTTGGTCGCGTCGGAGACCGTCTTCGATCCCGACGGACACCACCGCGAGCGCTTTCGAGCGACGTTCGAGGGCGCCACCTGTCGCTTCGGCCCCGATGGGATCGAGACGGTAATTCATCCTGCCGATAACGACCGGTAGGTATCTATATGCCTAGAGGCTATGAATGGATACCAGCGTAAACGGACGGGATAGAGATGAGCGACGCTCTCAACCAACGGGGGACTCCTGCCCGAGCATGACAGCGAACGAATCGTGGTCGCTTCCGATGGAGCGGTATCCCGACCCGGCCTGTAGCTACGCCTTCGAGGACGACCGTGCGGTCGTCCAGGCGAGCAACGAGCAGTTCGGTCGGATCAGCGGGCTCTCGGCCGGTGATCCGCTCGCGGACGGGTTCGGGGAGGAGTTGCCGGTGCTGGGCGATCAGCCGTCGTTCGACCGGAGCGGCCGGTGCTGGGTTCGTGACCCCGACCACAGGGAGCGTCGATATCTCGTCCGCATCATCGCACCCGAGAACGATCAACCCGGACACCTCGTTTTCAACGCCGTCGATCAGGAGAGAGAGTCACAGAACGTCGGCGTCGACCGGGTGGCAAGCGTTCTCAGCCACGATCTGCGCAACCCGCTCGACGTGGCTCGCGCCCGGCTACGCGCGGGCCGTGAACTCGAATCCGAGGAGCACTTCGATCACGTCGAACAGGCTCACGACCGGATGGAGCGGATCATCCAGGACGTACTGACCCTCGCTCGCGGCGAGGATGTCGTCAATCCGGAGGAGGTCGTCGACCTGGACGCGGTCGTCAGAAACGCCTGGCAGACCGTCGAGACGAACGGCGCGACGCTCGATGTCGTCGAAGACCTGCCCGAGGCGACCGCCGACCGCGACCGGGTGACCCGCCTGTTCGAGAACCTCTTTCGTAACGCCGTCGAACACGGTCCTCCGGAGACCGAGGAGGAGCACATCACGATCAGCGTCGGGCGGCTCCCGGACGGGCTGTTCGTCGCCGACGACGGCGTCGGGATTCCGCCCGAGAACCGCGAACGCGTCTTCGAGCCGGGCTTTTCCTCGGACGATCACGGAACGGGACTGGGGCTGGCTATCGTCGCCCGGATCGTCGACCTCCACGGCTGGTCCGTCCGGGTGACCGACTCGGAGACTGGCGGAGCGCGGTTCGAAATCGTGGGGTTGGACCCCGAATAAGCATGGAGGATCGATACGACGCCGCGCCGATCGGGATCATCGAAACCGGTACCGACGGCGTCGTCGCGGCCGCAAACCGACGGGCGCGGGAACTGCTCGGGCGCGCCCTCCGGGAGCGACAGATCGAGGAGGTGTTCCCCGAGTCCGTCGAGAACACCGTCCCCGCCGCGTTCGATCTCCCGACCCCGGAGTCCTGTGAGGTCGAGGAGTACTACCCCGAACTCGACCGCTGGTTCGAGGTCTCGGTCGTCCCCTCCGCGGAACGGGTGACGATCTACCTGCAGGACGTGACCGAACGCCACCGGGCCCGACAGCGAACCGAGCGACTGCGCGGCGACATCGACCGGTTGACGATCACGAACACGCTCATCTCCGATATTCTGGGCGAACTCGTCGACGCCTCCTCCCGGACGGAAATCGCGGCGACGATCTGTGATCGGCTGGGCGAAACTGATCTCTACGAGTTCGCCTGGGTCGGCGAGCGCGAACTCGGCGGCGACGAGATCCAGGTCCAGGCGTCCGCGGGCACGCCCGGGCGGACCCTCGATGCGATCACCGAAGCGCTCGACGGCGAGGATCCGCTCCCCGAACAGCAGACGATCGAAACTGCGACGCCGGAGATCGTCCAGCCCCTGGGTGGTGATCGGTCCGTGCCCGAACCGGTCCGGCGGGCCGCCTTCGCCGACGGACTCCAGTCGCTGCTCGCTATCCCGCTGACCTACGGCTCGAACGTCTACGGCGTCGTCGGCATCTACGCGGCCGACCAGGAGGCCTTCTCCGAGCGCGAACGCGCGAGTTTCGAGACCGTCGGTGAGATGGCCGGCTTCGCGATCAACGCCAGCCGCCAGCGCAGCCTCATCCGCTCGGACGCGGTCGTCGAACTCACCATCGAACTCACGGACGGGGATGCGCCGCTGGTCTCGGTCGCGACCGCGACCGACAGCCGGATCGTTCTCGACGGCATCGTCGGTCAGGGGGGTGATCTCTACTGCTACGTGGTCGTCGAAGACGCTCACCCCGAGTCCGTCGCCGATCACCTCACCGACCATCCGGAGGCCAGAGAGGCCCGCGTCATCAGCGAACGAGAGACGAGCGGCTCTCTCGAAGTCGACCTCACGCCGGAGACGCCGCTCGGGACCCTCGCCGCACAGGGAGTGACCGTCGCTCACGCGGAGTTCGAGGACGGCCGCGGGGAGTGCGTCGTCGAACTCTCTCCGGAGACGGACGTTCGCCGCATCGCGGATGCTGTCACCCGCGAGTACGACGGCGAAGTGGTCGCGAAACACCGCCGCGAACGGGAGCTAACGACGCCGCAGGAGTTCCGTGACGAACTGAGCGAGCGGCTCACGGACAAACAGGAGACAGCTCTCCGGACGGCGTTTTTCGCTGATTACTTCGAGTCGCCCCGCGGATCGACCGCGGAGGAGGTCGCGGACACTCTCGACATCACCGGGCCGACGCTGCTCCACCATCTCCGCGCCGGACAGAGGAAACTGCTCGCGGAGTTTTTCGACACGACGGACAGAACCTGAGCCGGTTCACCGCCCCTCGCGTTCGATCCCCTCGAAGGTCTCGAACAGCTCCTCGGCGTCCGACAGCAGTCGCGTCGCCCGCTCCCGAAGCCGTTCCGTGCGCTCGACGACGGCTTGGTACTCCTCGTGGTTGGCTCGTTTCTCCTCGGGCAGTTCCGTCTCGATGACGCTGCGTTTCGAGGCGGCGCTGAAGTACTCGCCGAGTGTCTCGTAGCCGAGGACCGTACACTGCTGGGAGACAGCATCGCGGATATCCTCCCTGTCGACGGGTTTACAGAGGTAATCGTCGAACGGCATATCGAGCACGTCGAAGCCGGGGTCGATGGCCGTCACCATGATGACCCGGCCGGAAAAGCCCGTCTCGGGAAGCCGTTCGAGCACCTCGTCGCCCGACATCCCCGGCATGTGCCGGTCGAGCAGCAGGATATCGATCTCGTCGTCTTCGATCTGTTCGAGAGCCGCCTGCCCGTCGTAGACGGTCTCGATGTCACAGAGTCCGCGCAGTCTGAGGGCGTACGCGTCCGCGACCTCCTTCTCGTCGTCGACGAGGAGCGCGACCGGTAGGTCTTCTTCCGCTGTCTCGCTCATGAAACGTTCTCGTTGGTGGATTTGACAGCCACTGGTATAATCCCTGCCATTGTACTCTCGTTCGATCATCCACAAAGTGTTTTACTTGGTATCCAGACACATCAGGTATGAAGGCTGTCGTGCTCGCGGCTGGCAAGGGGACTCGACTCCGGCCACTGACCGATGACAAACCGAAGGGGATGGTCGAAGTGGCCGGCAAGCCGCTTTTGACCCACTGTTTCGAGCAGTTGATCGAGGTCGGCATCGACGAACTGCTGGTCGTCGTCGGCTACAAGAAGGAAAATATCATCGAACACTACGGCGACGAGTTCGAGGGCATCCCGATCACCTACGCCCACCAGCGCGAACAGAAGGGGCTCGCACACGCGCTGTTGACCGTCGAGGAGTACATCGACGACGACTTCGTGTTGATGCTCGGGGACAACATCTTCCGGGCGAACCTGGAGGACGTGATCAACCGCCAGCAGGAACAGCGCGCCGACGCCGCCTTCCTCGTCGAAGAAGTGCCCTACGAGGAGGCCAGCCGCTACGGCGTCTGTGACACCAACAAGTACGGCGAGATCGTCGATGTCGTCGAGAAACCGGAGGAGCCGCCGTCGAACCTCGTGATGACCGGTTTCTACACGTTCAGTCCCGAGATCTTCCACGCCTGTCACCTGGTCCAGCCCTCGAACCGCGGGGAGTACGAGATCAGTGAGGCGATCGATCTGTTGATCGAATCCGGGCGGACGATCGACGCCATCCGGATGGACGGCTGGCGTATCGACGTCGGCTATCCCGAGGACCGCGACGAGGCCGAACGCCGACTCCAGGAGGAAGCCGAGGAAGAGTCCGAGACCGGTGAGGGGTCCGAAACCGACGAGGAGAGCGAGAAGGCATCGACCGAGACGGGGGACTGAGATGCGGGGGCGGGGATGAGCGAGACGACCGACCTGGTCGAGCGCTCGCTCTCGGCCGACGCCGCCGACCGGTTCACCGAGCGCGTCGAGCACCAGGCCGATCGGCTTCGGGAAGCGATCCGCGGCGGTCGGCTCGACAACCCCGACTTCGCGGTCGGCCTCGAAATGGAGGTCTACGGCGTCGACCCCGACGGGCGCCTCACGGCCGTCCCCGACGACGCGTACGAGGCCGGCGCGACCAAGGAGTTGGGCGTTCACAACGCCGAACTCAACACCGACCCGGACCCTTTCGACGAGTCGGGACTCACCGAGCAGGCCGACCGCATCGAGTCGGCGTTCGCAGCGGCAGACGACGCCGTCGCACCCGACTGTCGGCTGGTCAACGACGCGATGTGGGCGATTCCGCCGGAGGCCGGAAGCGTCTCGTATCTCACGGCGACCGAGCGACGCGACGGCGTCGTCTTCGCGACGAATATGCGGGCAGACCCGCGGTACACCGCCCTCGACAACGAGACGCTTCGGCTGTGTGACGGGAGCGTCGAGTTCGACGCGCCGGGGATCGACCGCGCGTTCCCGTCGATTCTCTTCGAGTCGCTGGCCACTTCGATCCAGCCACATCTCCAGATTCCGAGCGCAGAGGAGTTCCCGGAGTACTACAACGCGGCGATCAGGACCCTCGGCCCGGTGCTGGCGCTGTCGACGAACTCGCCGTTTCTGCCGCCGGATCTGTACACCGACACCGACGATCCGGAGGCGCTCCTCGCGCAGACCCACCACGAGCTTCGCATCGCGGTGTTCGAGCAGTCGATGAACGTCACCCCCTCGCCGAAAGTCCGGGTGCCGGCCGACATCGACAGCGCCGCCGAAACCGTCGACCGGGTCGTGGCAGACGACCTCTTCGCCCCCGTTCTCCGCGAGTGGATCACCGACGAGCCGCGCCGTTCCTTCGCCGACGAACACTGGGAGTTCGACCACAAGCGCTCGACCTATTGGCGGTGGCTCCGCTGTGTGATCGGCGGCGATCCGGTCGGCGGCGGCGACGAGCGGTCGCTACGTATCGAGTACCGTCCGATCCCGACCCAGCCGACCGTCGCCGACGTGGTCTCGATGCAGTGGTTGACCGTCGGGCTGATCCGCGGACTCGTCGAGACCGACCACCCGCTGTCGGAGCTATCGTGGGAGTCGGCCAGAGAGAGCTTCTACAACGCCGCCCGCGACGGGCTCGCGGGCACGCTCCACTGGCTGACGGCCGAGGGAGAGCGAACGACCGACTCGGAACTGATCTTCGAGGAGGTCTTTGAGACCGCCCGTGCGGGGCTTGAGGCGGCCGGTGTCGGGGGACAGCACGTCGATTCGCGTCTCGACCCCCTCGAACAGCGGGTCGCAGCGGGGGTCACCCCCAGCGTCTGGAAGCGCCGGCAGGTCCGCGACCGACTCCGGGCCGGCGACGATCTGTCGGCCGCGATCACGGGGATGCAACGGGAGTACATCCGCCGGAGCCGCGAGACGGACTCCTTCGCGGAGTGGCTCTGAGTTCTCAGAGTTCGTGCCCGCACGCACACTGACCCATGCAGTAGGTCGTCTCGTACTCGCCGGCGACCTGTTCGAGGCTGGTCGCCGTCTCGCCGCCCGAGCCACGAAGCGGCGCGGCCGTCGCCCCGTACGGCTCCGCGCCGACGTCGAGTCGGTCGACGATCGCTCGCTCCCCGGCGTCGATGACAGCGACCTCGTCGTTCGTCTGGACCGGGACGTACAGTTTCGAGCGGTCGACGTTCCACGATCCGACGAACGCCTCTCCGCCGAGATCCAGCCGATCCACCACTGCTTCGTCCTCGATGTCGATCACGGTCACGTCCTCGGTCTCCCGGGTGAATACGTAGCCGTACTCCGAGTTCGGTCCGATCTCGCTGGTCAGCGGTCCTCGCCCCAGTCCGTCGTCGGGTCCGAGTCGGGCCATCTCGACCGGCCCCGCCGGATCGGTCACGTCCCAGAGACTCTCACTCCCGCCGTCGCCGCCGCTGTTCTCGACGAGTAGCGTCGAGCCGTCCCACGAGGCCGTCCCCATCCACGGTGCCGTCGGCTCCCCGTCGGTTCCCGGGACGGCGACCTGTCGAGCGATCTCGAAGGAGTCGATGTCGAGGACGGTTAGCGTGTCACCGAACAGGTCCGGGACGTACGCGTACTCGCCGTCCGGGTGGATGGTCACGTCACACGGGCCGGGGCCGTCGTTGTCGCCGCGGCCTCCCTCCGAGGAACGCTCGATTCGTCCGGTCACCTCCCCGAACCCGTCCGAGGCGGGATCGGCGTCGAGTCTGAACTGGCGGTGGGCTGGCTCGCGGGCGCTGACGACGACGTTGTCGCCGTCTGGAGTCTGCTCCTGCCAGTTCGCGCCCGATCCCGTCTCGACGTGCGCTCGCTGCTCGAAGGTGCCGACGGCGACGGCCCGTACCCCGTCGTCGACGTTGAGCCAGAGCGGATCCGACTCGCTATCGATCACCCGCGGCGCGAACTGGTTCGCGGGAAAGGAGGCGGTCATCCCGATGGACTGGGTCCGGACGACGGAGTCGCGTTCGCTGTCGATGACGCTTACGGTGCCGTCGCCGGTGTTGAACACGTACACGGTCGGCGCTTCGACGGGTTCGGCCGCGGCCTGCTCGGTGTCGTCGCCGAGACAGCCTGCCGTCGCCGCCGCGCCGGCCGCGACCGACCCGGCGAGCATCGCTCGCCGCGGGACCGACGGGCGAGCGGAGTCGCTCTCGTCTGCGTTCGGGTAGACCGTAGATTCATCCATGTCTTTTCGGATAGTCCCCACCTGTACCTAAATTGTCCCCCGTCGTGTCCCAGTTCCGCATACTCGATCCGATCTAAGTGCTTTCGATTACATTGGCGCGTATATTTCCGCCTTATTTTAATGGTCAGTAATGGAATCATGAAGGTCTATGAGTGTCCAAGCCCTACCGAACAGAGATGGCACCACAAGAGGTCCAACCTGACGCGCAGTGGGACACACTCTACATTGACGGACAGTGGCGCGAGTCGGCGAGCGGCGAGACCATCCCCGTCGAGAACCCCGCGACCCGGGAGACGTTTGCGGAAGTTCCGGCGGCGACGGTCGACGACGTCGACGAGGCCTACGAGGCCGCCGACCGCGCGCAGGACGACTGGGCGGCGCTCGACCGCGAGCAGCGCCTGGAGTACGTCGAGGAGATGCGCGACCTCATGCAGCAGAAGTTCGGCGAAATCGTCGAACTGCTCGCCAAGGAGTCCGGCAGCGCCCAGGGAAAGGCCCAGGGCGAGGCCGGCATCGCTCTCTCTGATTTCGAGACCGCACTCGATGTCGAACCCCCAGCGAAAGAAGAACGTGATTCGGTCTTCCACAGCGACAAGACGCACCACATCGTCCAGGAACCGGTCGGCGTGGTCAGCATCATCTCGCCGTGGAACTACCCCCTCCATCTCACGACGCGAGCGCTCGCTCCGGCCCTCGCGCTGGGCAACACCGTCGTGGTCAAGCCCGCGACGGACACGCCGATCATCGGCGGACTGATGCTCGCGAAAATCGCCGACGAAGCCGGACTCCCCGACGGCGTCGTCAACGTCGTCACCGGCCGTGGCTCGGAGATCGGTGACCGCGTCGCCGGACACCCGGTCCCCCGTGTCCTCGCCTTTACCGGATCGACGGGCGTCGGCAAGTCCGTCGCCGGGCAGGCCGGTGAGAATCTCACCATGCCGACGCTGGAACTGGGCGGCAACGGTCCCTTCCTCGTCACCGACGACGTGGATGTCGAGCAGGCCGCCAAGATCGGCGCTGTCGGGTCGTTCACCCACCAGGGACAGGTCTGTATCTCGATCAACCGGCATCTCGTCCACGAGGACGTCTACGACGAGTACGTCGACCACCTCGTCGAGTACGCCGAGTCGCTGACCGTCGGGGACCCGATGGACCCCGACACCGACTTCGGTCCGATCATCAACGAGACCCAGCGCGACGACCTCCTCGAATACGTCGAGGAGACCGTCGAGCAGGGTGCGACGCTGGAGACCGGCGGCGAGGCCGACGATCTGTTCTTCGAGCCGACGGTGCTCTCGGACGCGACCAACGACATGGCCGCGGCGTGCAACGAGCACTTCGGCCCGATTGCGCCGGTCATTCCGATCTCCTCGGACGAGGAGGGGGTCGAAATCGCCAACGACACCGAGTACGGCCTCGCGGCCGCGGTCAACTGCAACGACGAGGACCGCGCCTACGAGCTTGCCAGTCAGATCGACGCCGGGATGGTCCACGTCAACGACCACCCGATCCAGGACGAGCCAAACGCTCCCTTCGGCGGCATGAAAAGCTCCGGTCTGGGCCGGTACAACGGCGAGTGGGTCGTCGACAAACTCGTCGAGCCGAAGTGGATCTCCGTCCAGCACGAGGAACGGGACTACGACCTGCTGTAAGGCGTCCGAACTGATCCAGTTGATTTTGCTGATTTTTTCTGTCGGTTGATTCGACAGCCGATACAGATTTGACGCTGGCTGTGCATGTGGAACACACACACATGCTCGACACCTGTCTCGGCTGTGGGGCTTCCCTCGACGGCGAGCGACAGTGCCCCGACTGCGGGTGGGATCTCGACTCGTTTCGAGACGGGGATCGCCACGGGTTAGCGAAACCCGGCCACGGCGAACCGGAAGACAGCGACGATGACCGCGGTACGGACGGTCCGCCGCCGGGCCCGCGAAGCGTCCTCGGGTTCTGAGCGGCGTCAGTGATCGAGTTCGCTCAGCGGCGGTCGGTCCTCCGCGCGGCGGGCCTCGTTGAGTGCGTCGCAGATGTTCCCTTGTCCGGACATGTTGACACTCGCGAGGCGTGCTCGCTTCTGAACCACCGCGAACCGCTCGGGATCGATCGGTTCCCCCTCGGGATCGCGAAACACCGGCTCTTCCTCTCGGTAGAGGCCGACGGTGCGAGCCTTCTGCAGGTACTCCGCAATCGGTTCGCGGGAAACCGCGACGGCGACCGCGCTGTTGCGGACGTAGACGATCGCGCTCTCGTCCGAGAGTTCGATATCCGGCTCCGTCAGGTCGACGATCTGCTCGGGATCGAGGCCCGCGTCGGTGAGCGCGTTGATCGCCTCGTACTGCCGAGCGAGGCGGGCCTTCTGATCGAGCGTCGCACGGATCTCGGCGACGCCGCCGTCCGCGTCGGGGAACGTCTCGGCGAAGGACTGCCGCTGATTGACCCCTTCGGTAATCTCCGTCTCGTGCATGTGTTCGTGGAGGCGAATCGTCGCCGTATCGACACTCTCTAGCGTCTCGATTTCGTCCCGCGCGTCGGTCGCCATCATCCACGCGAACGCCGGCGAACACCAGGCTGTCGGGAGCGTGAAATCGACCGTGACCGTCTCTCCCTCAATAGCGATCTCGTCGATGTACTCAAGCGCCACGATAGACTCGTCGAGTTCCGGATCGGTCACCCGATCCAGTCGGTCGCGGACGGCCGCCTCAGTCGGCTCCCTACGCGTTGCCGCCGCTGTCGCCGCCGGATCGTCAGTCGAGCGTCCCGACATCAGTCGTCGGCGGCGGCGGGTTCGCCGTAGTGGTCTCCGAGACCGAACTGCTCGCTGATGTCGTCGGTCCGGAACTCCCGCTTTTTCGCCTCGATATCGATATCGTACAGTTCGGCGGCGTTCTCGCCCATGATCTTCTTCATCGTGTCGATGTCGAGTCTGACGTCGTACTCGTCGCGTTGCTCGTCGGTCAGTTCGGCGTCCATCACCGTTTCGACGAGCCAGTCGGGGTTCCACAGCGCGTAATCCGAGCCGAACAGGAGGCGGTCCTCACCGAGCCAGAACAGCAGTTCGCCCATGATCTCGCCGAACTTCCGCGGTCGGTGGACCGCCAGCGGTGCGGCCACTGCGAGTCCGCCGTAGACGTTCGGCTCCTGGGCGGCGATCCAGCAGAAGTCATCGAGTCGCGGGAGTCCGACGTGTTCGACGACGAACTCCAGTTCGGGGAACGAACTCGCGGCGTCGTCGACATCGGCAACGTCGAACGCGTCACGGTTGAGCGGGCGGATCGTCGGCCCCTTGTGTGCGTGAATCTTGTCGATGCCCAGTTCGGAACACTTTTCGAGGAACTCGAAGGCGGCCTCGCTGTCGAGTCGCCAGCCCTTCGAGTCACCCTTCCACTCGGCCGTGTATAGCTTCACCCCCTCGATGTCGTACTCCTCTTTCTGTCGTTCGAGGTCGGCAAGTCCGTCCTCGCCCTCGCGTGGATCGAACCGCCCGTTGTTGATGAACCGCTCGGGATACTTCTCGGCCAGCCGTCCGTTCTGGTCGATGGTGTTGAACCCCTCGTCGTAGAAGTCCGTCAGGTACGACGGCTGGAAGATACCCATGTCGACCGCGGCGTTCCCGAACAGGTCCTCGACCATCCGCTCGGCCCCGTACTTCCGGTACTCATCCAGCGACCACTGTTTGTCCTCCGGCGTGAATCCGGTGTGGTAGTCGTAGAAACACTGGATGAACTGCTCTCCCCCCTCGTGTTTGATGTTCTCTTTACTCGCGTCCCACAGGTGGACGTGCCCATCGATGACGAAGATGTCCTCTCCGTTCGCCTGGTACATGTTCACATGCTTATGGGGGTTGTGAACATAAATCTCCGTGAAATAATTATGATGTATTCCAAATTTCAGATACCTCGTCGATCACTCGAACCGTCGGTCGGGGGTTTTCCGGCGTGGTCCGATCACCTAGGGCAGGGAGCGACTCGGCCGCTGTCCGGCATTCCGTGGCGACCGCTTGGCCAATTCGGAAGCCTTTTATTGGTTTGCCGGTGTACAGAGTAATGTAGACAACGTGAGCGCTGGTGGTGAGCAGACGAGATGTCTGCGAGGCTCAGCGTGAACGAAGTGAGCGCTGGTGGTGTAGTGGTATCACAGGACCCTGCCACGGTCCTAACCCGAGTTCAAATCTCGGCCAGCGCACTACATATATACCCTTTTTCCCGGGTTTCCTGACAGGTAGCGGCCGCTCTACGGGGTGGTCTGCATGAGCAGCCAGTCCGAGGCAACCCCGGATCTGGCGACGATCGAGACGACCGCCAGCCCGCTCACCTTCCCGGATGAGTTCGACATGTCTGGGAGTTGGGAGCGCAAGACCGAGCGCGATCGCGGCGGCTGGGTCAACGACGCCGAGCGCATGGTCTGGCTGGAGAACTCAGACGAACCCCGCCGCGTCGTGTTCGTGCTCAGCGGTCGCGTCCTGCGTGTCAACTGCGACTGTCCCGGCTATCACTACGACGACTGGTGTGCTCACGTCGCGAGTTGCTGGTGGGACTGGATCACCGGCGGGCTCGTCGTGACGCACCTGCAGACTGGTCGCGAGTACGACGCGCCGCCGTCCTGGCTTCGCGTGGCCGAGCGCGGCGATGCGCGGGAGTTCGCCGGGCTCACGCCGAAAGAACTCGACGCATACCTCACCTGCGAGTTGGGCGAGTGCGGTGTTCGGGAGTACGCGCGGGAGACCGGCCGCGCTCCGGGGACCGTCGGGAATCAGCTTCGGTGGGCTCGCGAGAAGGTCGGAGGTGAGCAGGCGTGACGAGCGCTTGTGTTGTGCGCCGGTTCCGAGTCGGCTTCGAGGGCTCCGTATCATCACACGCGGGGACGCCCGCTGGCGCGAGACCTTCGCAGAGTGGTGGGGGGAGTGGTACCACTATTGCTCTCGCCGGCGGAAATCGCCACACGTCGGCCAACCGACCCTGTGGTACCACACCCCCGAAAAGTGGTACCACTCACGGAGGTGTCCCGGCGTGACGCTTGCCGAGTTCGGCTACTGCGAACGATGCGACGCACGCCGTGAACTCGTCCCCGTCGCTGGCGGTGACGCGCTCGCCTGCTGTCGGTGTGACGCAATCGTTGGAGGTGACGATGAGTAATCAGCTCCCTCACAGCGAAGACGGTGGTCAGAAACAGGTGAAGGTTCGCGCCGACGAGGAACTCGTCGAGCGCTTCGACGCTCACGTCGAGCAGTCCGAGCAGTACAGCAGTCGCGCCGAAGCGCTCCGGGCGGCGATGAAACGATCACTCAGCCAAGCCGACGGCACCGACGCCCCGCGGGTGGCCCCGACTGACGACGACATGCTCCGGGAAGGGTACATGACACTGGTCGCGATCGCCAACTCGGACGGCCTCATCCCGCACGACCTCGCTGTGGCGGAACTCTCGACGACACTCGGCAAGTCCGAAAAAGTCGTCGAGCGAGCGGTGCTCGGAAAACTCCGCCGGCGCGGGTACCTCCGACAGCAGACGAATTTCGACACCAGCAACCGAAGCTGGAAATTGCGAGGTGCCGACGATGCGTAACGCCGACACCGTTGGAATGACGCGAGTTCGGGCGCGAGCTGTCAAGCATCTCACCGACCCAGCACAACTGCACCTGAGTCGGCGTCACTGGGGGACCGAGACCCCCCACCCGCACGCGGGGGGTGGTCAGGCGTGAGTTTGGACTCGTTGCACCCGAAGCGAACTGGGAGTTCGGTCGAAGCCGCCGTGATCGAGCGCGAGCCCGCGCTTGCCCCCGTCGACGACCGCGAAGCGGAGTGGCACGACGCCGAGACGGTCGAGGTGCTGGCCCCACGGCCGAACCGTCCGCTCGGTGGTGTCTGTCTCGTCGAGCCTGAGACGCCCGTCGAAATCAAAGGCTGCATTCCTGAGCAGAGCAACGGCGACGGCCAGACGCCCGGCCGGTGGTACATCAAGCGAGTGAGCCACGACCAACTCGTCGACGCCGGCGCGTTCTACTATCTGACAGTGTACGCTCCGCTGCCGGAGACGCCGCTCATCGCCAGCATGGTTGTCCCGGCCGCGACGGTCGGCGATCTGCTCGACGGGAGTTGGTACGACAACGGACGGCGTGAGGTGGCGAAACTCGGCTGGCCGAGGATTTTCGACCGTGAGGTGGTCCGTCGTGATTGAACCGTTACTGGTGTACTCCAGCACGGCGCTGTTCTGGTATCTACACATCTGTTATTACTGGGATTCGGTAGACCGTAATCTCACTTAGGCGTACTTTCTATGACTCTTCACCGAAGATAATAATCTCCAAGAGGTCCGTTTTGGAACTGGTAGATAGAGATGGGCAAGATTGAGAGTGTGAATACAGCAAACGGACCGAATTTGTTCTGAGCGAACCACGCTAAATCAATTCCTCAGCAAAATACATACTGAATGATGGGATCAACCGCATGCACTGAGGCCCCTAAAATGGCCAAGATTCAGTAATAATCGGCTTGAGTTCCCCCCAGCACCAGATATTCGAGGACAAGTGGGTCTAAGAAACATGGACTGATTTTGGCAAGCAACCAAATCCAGCCTAAAAGCTACTAAAGACTGCCCTTAATTACTCCACCAACTCCTCCGCCGATGACAGGATATGCGATTCCGACTATGAGCACTGCGTTGGTGAGTGGAAGCTGGTAGGTTAGTCCTTGAGCCGAGATTTTGAAAAACAGAGCACCACCTACTGCCAAGATACCGTAGCCAACAACAAGTGCAGTACCAGCAACCAGACCAGAACGGGCAGAGGTTGCTGAAGCCCGCTGTGCAAGTATTATTCCAAAAATAATGAGAACGACAGCTGGAATCGCATTATAAATTAGTGGATTACCGGCACCTATTTCGCGGAGGGCATTAACCGTGATTTGTGAACCATCTCGGCCGGTAATCTGGATTGGAACTGTTTGCGCGTTATAATAAATCCAGCCAATCGTGTTAATTAGGAGTTCAGAGTTCGTTCCTGTCCCGGGTTCAAATTGATAGATGTTCTGAAGCTCATTCCCAGTTTCTGGCTGTGTAGTCAAGAGGTATACCAGAGTAACAATAAAGCCGACAATATATGCTGCCACGCCATAAATCAGGCCGCCGACGACGGGAATGGATGTGCTTTCGTTACCTTTAGGCTCATAACTTGCCATATCTGAATTATAAATAAGAACTTTTACTAAAGTTTTTTCATACCAAATTAGAATAGTAATTTAACTTTACCTTCAGATAGTTTTTACAGGGGGTAGGGCAGGGACTCAGTTGAACACTTGCCGCGCCGGAAGTTCTGCCTGTTCGGAGCCACGTGGGGCGGTGTCGCCGTACCAGTTGATATTCAACGAGTCGGCGCGAACGCTCTGCGCATCTTGAACGGCAACCCCCTCGGAGCGCAAATAGTAGGCGACGAACACATAGTACCCGCCCGCGCGGTTTAGCGCGTCGTGCTGGTCCCGCCAGATCTTGAACCGTGTCTGATTCGCCCGGCCACCTTTCCGGTTCAGTGCCACGGCTTTGATTTCGACCGGCTGGCCGTTTTCGGGAACGACAGCGTCCATGCGTGCGCCGTTCACAGGTTCGTATGAGCGTTCCAGCCCGTAGTGGTCGAGTACCCAGTCTTCGACCTTCGCGCCGTAGAAGCCCGGCGCGCGTCTGTTCTCGACGGTCACTGTAGCGGCCCCCGGAGCCAGTCTATCGGCACCGCGCGGATCAGTGCGTCAAGGAGATCGACGCCGGTCTGTACGTCCAGCCATGCCGCGACAATCAACGCGGCGATCGCCACGAGGAGAACTCGTTTCATCGTTGTGTGTTGTGTTTTGTGTGGGTGCGCCAGCTCGACAGCGCCCAGCAGCGCAGCCATTTTTTCTTTTTCCATCCCGATTTGCCCCGCCGCGGGACCCGATTGCTGACCAATCCACGACCCCGCCTCACGCACGTATTAAAATTGTATTCGCGGGGGGGCTGTGGATGGATGGATAGCGCTGTCGTTGCGCTGTCTGTTAGTTTACTCATCGTCAACCTCCACGAAGTCGTGTTCTCCATCTTTCCATTCCTGGACGCGATCGCCGACCCACGACGACGAGTAGCCGACTGCATCGGCGGCGTCATCGTAGGTGAGCCCTTGGTCTTGTGTGAGTACGATCGCCGACTGAATGGACGCCTTCTTGTCTGCAGAGAGGCCGCTGTCGTCGCTGTCGTCGTCGCTATCGTAATCCTCGCTCACCTCGAAGTCTGAAGCCTGATACTCGTCGTAGGTCTCTGCGGTGTCCGTGAGGCCCTGATACGTGGCGAGTTCGTCCCACTCGTCTTTGCCGCCCTCGCTTTCGAGAATCCGGGCTTTGTCCGGGCGGGTCTTGTCAGGCTTCTCGACGGCGAAACTCGCGACGCGACGAATTTCCTTGGCGGTCTTCGTGCGGGTGTGCGCGACCGAGAGCACGCTCCCGCGTTTGGCGTACTCGCCGTGTTCTTCCTGGCGCTTGCGGATGAACAGCAGTGAGTCACTGAAGGCTTCGGCTTTCTTCGAGCCTGTCCCGAACCCAGAGAGTTCCTGGGCTACTTCGTCGAGGACGGCCAGCACCGGCCCCTGATACGAGGCCATCGTTTCGAGCATTTCTTCATCACTATAGAACTGAGCGTCAGCGCCGTCCCAGTCGACGTTTGCGATGACCTTCCCGCCGGTGACCGCACGCCAGACGTTCGCCGTATCGAGGACGAGCGATGTCTTCCCGCTGCCGGGCGAGCCGAAGACGAGCCCGACCGCGCCCTCGTGGGTGAGTCGGTCGGCCACCTCGACGAAGAACCGCTCTTTCTTTTCTGATTGGTTCGTGAGCCCGGTCGCCGTTTTCATCTGGGAGACGTTGCCCGCTCGCACGGACTCGTCGATTGTCTCCGTCGCGGCGTTCGCGATGATCTCCTGGCCGACCCGTGTCTCTTCGACCGATTCGGTGAGCACGGTATCGAGGTGGTTTAGCAGTTGGAGTGTATCGCGATCGTCGATCAGGCCGGCGTAGCCGCGGACGTGCTCGTCGGGCTCGTCGCGGAGTGTAGTTGCCAGTTCGGCCGCCGCGTATGCACTCCCGTCACTCATTGGTGTGCCCTCAGTGGATCTTCCTCGAAGTCGACCCCGGAGAGATCGACCATCGGTTCGTCGCGCCAGTGCTCGTCGGCTTTGTCCCCGTTCTTTTTCTCGTCGGTTTCACCCCCACCCGCGTGCGGGTGCAGGTCGTCGGGGAGTGCGTCGTCGAGAATCTGGGAGATCGTCGCCTCGCCCATGTCAGCGTCGACGGTCGCCTCGTCGATTGCCGTGTTGAGTTCCTGGGCGCGCTGGCGGTCGAGCTGGCGTGTGATCCCGCGGATACGCCGGCGCATCTCGCGGGCTTTCGCGGCTTCGGGTTCGAGATCCTGCCGGAGTTCGCGCACGGCGGCGAGTGCGTCGTCGACGCTTCGTTCTTCGGCGAACTCACTGGCGGGTGCGGATTCCCGCCAGTTGGCGACCGCGTGATTGCTGTCGGGGTCGTAATCGCGGCACTCGTAGATCCGGCGGTGGGACTGAGACCACTCGAAGAGCGTGCCGTCGACGGTCATCTCCGCCCACGTGTCTTCGGAAACCTCCCAGATCGCCCCGCCAGTGCCGTCGTCGACCGTGTAGGAGACGAGCAGGATCCCGTCTTCCTCGGGGATGAGGTCGGCGACCTTGTCTGCACCCACGTAGGCCGCGGCCGTCGCGGAGAGGGTGATCGCCAGCGCGTAGGGCCACCAGTTCGGGATTGCGAGGTTGATGATGCCCGCCCACTGGAGCAGTACGACGAGCAAGCCGAACAGCAGCAGCAGTCGGGAGTTCTCGTCGGCGAACGTGCGCAGGCCAGCGAGTCGGTCGAGTGTGCGTCGTTCCAAGTTGGAGCTGATCTCTTTGGCGCGTTGGGTGGTGTCGCTCATGCGAGTCGATCCACCTCCTGCTCTTCCTCGTGTTTCCGCCTGAGCACAAACACAAAGGTCAGTGCGGCCGCGCCGGCGGCAGCTATTCCAGCCCCAAGGATTGCATTTCGCTGTGGAATGAGTGTGTCCGGCTCGGACGGTTTGCCCGCCTGGAGGACCAGCGCTTCGTTCATTTCTGTGCCCTGGGGCGTGGTGACGAGGACGGCCGCGGTGCCGCCGGTACGCGTCTCAGCGTCGATCGTGAGTTTCGTGCGTTCGTTCGGCAAGAGTCGTTGAGTCTGGAAGGAGATTGAGGTAGTGCCCTCGCTGTCGAGTTCGATCATTTCGGTAAGTGTAATCGTCTCGGGGGTGGGGCCGCGCCAGGTCGCCTCGATGGTCATGGTGCCATCGCTGTAGCTGTAGGAATGGATCACGAGATCGCCGAGCTGGTCGGCAACTTCGGTGCTGGGTTCGTTGGGTGCGGTGGCGTTCTGGGCGGTGTCGGTCTGGGCGAGTGCTGGTGCGGGGACGGCCAGCAGTGCGAGCGCACACACACAAGCCAGCGCGGTGAGTCTGTATCCCGTCATTGTTACCCGGTTAGCACCCTCACGCCGAGTATCGCAGCAACACCAAGCACGAGTATCTGTGTGAGGCTCTTGCCGGGAACCCCTGGCACAACTCCGTCGAAGGGATTGCCGACGAGATTGCCAAGCGCGTTAGCAATCCCCTGTACAAACCCTGTGCCTGCAGATTTGCCACTTGTA
Source organism: Halovenus carboxidivorans (assembly GCF_009831575.1). Lineage (GTDB taxonomy): Archaea > Halobacteriota > Halobacteria > Halobacteriales > Haloarculaceae > Halovenus > Halovenus carboxidivorans. The sequence goes on from NZ_WUUT01000004.1 coordinate 274,601, forward strand.
ACTACTGTCGTCCTCTGTAACTTCTGCAACTTGTCAATCTGCTCTTGGAGTCGCTGAGTCCGGTTTTGCAACTCAGTCGTGTTGCTCACCGAGTAATCTCGGGTTTCGGTGGTGATGTTCACACTGCCTACGTCCTCGCCATTCTCGTTGTAGACGTTCTGAATCTCAAACCGTCCGTCAAGTTGCTGATAGCCACCCTCAATCAGCGCGACCGTCTGGCTCCCTTCGAGATTATTGGTCTCGTACGTTCGGTTGACCTCCCAATCACCGGTCGGAGGTTCGTTCGTTGACGCCAGCAATCCATTCAGTGTTCGATTAGCCCCGAAATCTGTTCCTGAAGTGTCGCTATATGGCCTGTATCGAATATCCATGTAGCTGGCATTATCCGGCGTAGCCATTCCGGATGCCTCTAAGAATGCTGATACTTCATCGAAACTTCCTCCCTTTGGGTTGACTTCCGCGATGAAGTTGTTGATCTGATTGACTTGTGATAAGACTTGTTCGGGATCCAGTTTCCCACTCTCAAACTTGGCGTATGTGTTCTCAACATACGAATTTATATCGTTTAGCACTTCCTGTTTCGTTGACTCTAACTTTTCATATTCATCCCAAATTGGGCCGTAGATGTAGACTTGCTGAGGCCCATTATCCGGAGATGGTGGTCGTGCGACTGTTTGGAATGGTCCATCTATCGCAATCTCAGTCTTCTGAGCGCCCGTGAGGGAGTGCTGGATCTCACTAATCGGGTCGAACCAGAACGGTTCGGAATCACTCACACCGTCCTTGTCTTTCCAGTTCACTCGGAGTTTGACCTGTTGGACAGTGAGGGATTTGTTGAGTTGCTGAAATTCAACTGTACGCGTCCTGAGACCCTTGTAATTCACTCCTTGGACAGTAGATGCATCTTTGGGATTTGCCATCGTCTTAGGAGCGTAGATTGCTTCTGGGGCAGTGCTGTGGATATTATCCTGTGCTACGACGTACTGATTCCAGAAGTCCAAGTAATTGAACTGTTTAGTTTCATAGTATTCAGTTACAGAAGTCTTTGCCTTTGATAGCGCAACTGCCTTGCTGGATCCGTTAACAATTGCTTTGTAGATCTCCCGTTCGGCAATCAAAAATGCGACATCTTTCGTATCTTTCGCGTAGTTGCCAATAATATCCAAGACAGTTTTCCGAGCAGCCACTTTACTGACTGCTTTTTGATATGCTTGGAGATGATCAAGATTCTTCTCAACACCAGTGTTGAACTGGATGTCACACGGTCGATTTTGAGTCAGATAAACATTCATTGAGCAAACGATTTGTCCGCCTGACTGCGCTTTCGCTTCCTGAACAGGCGAAAGCTCGCTGGTCCCGTCCGTTGTCGGATGTGGGACCGCCAGTGGTAATCCTACGGTAGTCAGCATGATCAACCCGACCAGCAGCAGCGCGAACAACTGACTTCGTGCTGAGTCAGACATCACGGTCCTCCCTAATAAGATACGCTCCGCCGAGCACGCCACGGCGGGGGATCGTTCGTTGGTCGTCCAGTTCGGTCGTCTGTTGGGATTTGGTCATATGTTGAGTAATCCCCCGCATTCGGGTGGGGGGGTGAATCCGTTAGTCGTCCACTTGATACACGTAGGCGTTGATCGTCACGCCGGCCGCGACGAGAGCTGCCAGCCCGACCGAGACCGAATCGATGGCGGCGGTCGTGGTGCCGGTGATGTTCGGGATCTGGTCAGTGATCGAGCTGGCGTGTAGCCACTCGTGGCCGACAACGATGACGATCGCCGAGATTACAGCAAGGTACGACGCCTCTTTGTCGATCATAGCCAATCCTTCCGGTAGGCGTAAGCCAGTCCGGCGATGATTGCTCCGAAGGCGATCAACTGAGTCGAGCCAGCGCCGGCGATGATTCCGCCACCGCCGAGCAGTCCACCGCCGGTCGTCGCTGAGGGAACCTCTGTGTCTGTCGAGGCAACGTAGTCCTGTGCAGTTGCGTTGACGACGACCGTGTAGCTCCCCGCTGCAGGGGAGAAATCCGCCGTTCGGAACACAGTGTCCGAGCCGGAGTACGTCCCGTTGAAGGCGGTGTCTTCGACAGTGAGTGTGGTCGAGTTGACGACGGTTCCGGTGTCGTCTTTGAGTTGTACGTCGACGGATGTGCTCGTCTGGGAGTCGTTGATGAACTCGTCGGTGACTTCGACATCGACAGTGACGGTCTGTCCGTCGTCGACCGTGATTTGTTCACTCGATACGTTGACGGCCGCCGCGCCGGCAGTCAGGATACCGAGGATCGCAACGAGACCGATGGCCGCGAGCACGAATCCGATTTTCGTGTGTCGTGTCATGTTCATAGGTCAGTTGACGTAGGTGATCAGTGCAAAGCCGATACTCTGGATGGTGAAGGAGACGAACGCGGCGGGTGTCTCGGTAATCCAGCCCTCGAAAACGGGGAAGAACGGTGGGGCGATGATGAGCCCGACAGTCACGTACAGGACCCAGACTTCGAGGACGCCCCAGGCGTCAAAGTCGAGTGGGTCGTCTCGATTGAGGATGACAGCGCCAAGGGCTCCGACGGAGAGGAGCCGGCCGATGGTCCACTGGATACCGCTCACCTCGACGAACACGTCTCCGAGTGAGATAACCGGGAGCCAGTCGGCTGCGACGAGTCCAAGTGTTGAGGCGGTCCCGAGCGCGAAGAGGGGGAAGATGACGAACGTCTCTAGGTCCAACTCGAATTGCGTCATAGATCAGTCCCCGAGGTAGTGTGCGGCAGTGTTGTAGAGGCCGACCGCGCCGGCCGCGCCGATCACGCCGAAGGTGACCGTCAGCGGATCACCGGAGAGACCGAGCACGTCGGTCAGGAGGTTGGTGTCGGCGAACTCGACGAGTCCCCAGTTGAGCGCTGCAAGTTCGGTAATCGCCCATGTTGCGGGGCGAAATTTCGGTGGTAGGAGTTGTTCCATGGTTTGAGTAGAGTTGTTGTCGGCTCAATTTTACAAGCCGATACACTGGATTTACCTTGCCACCTAGTAATATTCTTCGGTGGTAATTTCTACCACTGGAGAATAAAACCGCATTGCGGGGTGACGGCTTGTTATACAAGTCGGAAACAGACCCCTCTGAAATCGCTCGTGCTTGTGCCAATTACCCAGAAGATTGGTCCGATGTATGTCATACAGTAGAAATAATACGTGAGAAATTAGACAAAGCTACATGCGAATCGAAGCCACGAAGGCCGACAACGAGACGAAGGTGTGGCTCACGGACAGCGAGATCGAGGATCTTCGACGGGCGGCCGCCAGCTACCGCGACGATGTGATCATCCAGCTCGGTGCGTACGTCGGACTCCGGGCTTTTGAGATTCCCCAAGTGACGCCGTCCGGTATCTCAACGACCGATAGCGGCCAGTACCGGCTTCGGGTGCCCCGCGGAAAGGATACGACCGGCTCTGGCGGGAAGCCTCGGGACGCTTACCTGCCGCCGGCCGTTGAGCGCGATCTCCAGCAGTTCCAGAATGCAGAGAACATTGCTCCGAACGACCCGTTTGTTGAGCTGACCGAACGCGGTGTTCGGGCGGCGGTGAAGCGGACGGCTGAAGCGGCAGCCGAGCGGACGGGGAATGACGATTTTGAGCACATCTCAAGTCACGATCTTCGCCGGCGGTTCGCACAGCGCCTACTGGTAGACGAGGACCTGAACCCACGGATAGTGATGCAGGTTGGTGGTTGGGACTCATTTGCTGCCATCGAGCCGTATCTCAATAGTCCGACTGAGGGGGTTGTCGACGATGAGTTTGCTTCGGTCGATGTTGTCTGACCCTCACCCGAATGCAGGTGTGGGGTTACGAGGCTCCGATGGTTGGAGGCTGGTAAAGTTCTTCAGCCGCTGCTTTCGAGAGGGTGAATGTCTGGCCTGTTGCTGTGACTGCTCCAGAGATCAGACTGTTGAGCAGGGCCCGGATCTCAGCCCGGTATGATGCTGCGCGCCGTTCGCTAATCTGAATTGGACGGTTTGGTCGATTCGGACGATCAGTCGCCCGGAGACAGACATACGTTCGGGCGAACGCGCGACGGTGCGAGTCGGGTGCCTCTCGTAGATACGACGGGAGTGATAGATCAGCACGGTCGTCGTTCTTTGTCCCGACCGGTGCGCCGAGGATGGCAAGGAACCGGCCGAGTACCGCTTGGTGCTGTTGAATGGTCACTTCTCGGGCCCGGTTTTCTGTGCGGTCGTTGTAATAGAGTCGCGCGTTGACAGCGGTCTGAAGGAGTGATCTAAGGACTGTTTCGTCATCGTCTGTGTCGACTGTGAATAATGGCACATAAGTTTCTGTCCTGATCGACCCTCCCGCGAAGATCCAGGCCACCAGACAGTTCAGTGCCTGTATTGTGTCTGTCTCCCAGTCCCAATCAAGCCAGTCGTGTTGTTCGGCGATCTCGATTGCGCGGACTGGATCCGGCTTCGAGCCGTCCATCCAGACACGGATGCGACCGCGTGGTTGCTCAAGTGCCCGAGCTACAGATGTCGATCCTTCTTCTGGATTTTCGGCGGTATAGTCCAGATACGCACGGTAGGCTTCGACGTAGTCCCACGGATCGCCGTAGCGGCCGCCAGTGTACGTTTCGGCAAGGTCACGTGTGAGTGTCTGACGGTCAGGCATTATAATAAAAAACTAAGATATTTCGGGGGTTTAGGAATTATCGATGTCGTAGTCTTCATTCACCTCAAACTGGCTGAGGATTGCGCTGCTCCCTTCCTCATTCTGCCATCGAAGACTAATCGTGTCTCCCTGTGAGACTGGCTCTGGACTGGTTCCGTAGACAACTATTGTATCGCCAGCAGACATATCCTCATTGGCTGGGTTAATTCCCTTTTCAGTAGCATTTATTTGTAAGTTGCTTGCATCACCAGCGAGACTAAGCGACCCTGCTTCGATCGTCGGTCCGCTCGTGTGGGTGATTTCGATGACTGTCGAGTTCTCGGCGGAAACGTCTGAAGTGCCAGCTCCGGCTGACACTGTGTATGAGCTGTTTCCAGCAAAGTCACCGTTGAAATTCGCGTTTGGTGTGGTGCTGCTCACCTGTTCGCCCAATCCGAGTACGAAGGTTGCGATTACGGCTGCGAGAATCACGGTGATGGCCACCATGAGGATCACGCCGATTACCGGACTCACGGCATCGTCGTCCTTGAATAGTTGTTTCAGTTTCATAGTTTTGTTGTCCACCGGACGAAAACGAGATGGATGTAATAGCTTTGTGTTAGCCATTACGAAATGAACGTGGAGGCTACGCGCGCCGTAGACCCCGGTCGTTCTATCCCGTTTTCGGCGGCTCTGTCCACACGTATGCCAACAAGTAATAAAAGTGTGCCTACTCGTTTACAGCGTTTGATAACACCGCTTTCGTGGTTCTCGGGAGTCGGTCGGGTTCGTAATGTTGGTGAGATGAGAATTATTCTCCTCTGGTATTCTCCTGTTTTCAGATACAATACCTCTACGAGTTTGTGTCGTGATCTTACTCAAACGATGCTGGCGGTCGATAATCGCAAGACGGTGCCGTTTTTTCTCGCCGTGAAACAGGCATACCCAGCTACGAAGTTGCTGCGAGGGCCGATTCTCAAGTCTAATATTTGTTAATCGGTCACCCATCTTTATACGTTACTCTCCTACTACTCTGATTCGTAATGTCGATACGACAACTACTGACAGACGACGACAGTGCAGTAAGTCCAGTGATCGGCGTGATCCTCATGGTGGCCATCACCGTGATTCTCGCGGCCGTGATCGCTTCATTTGTACTCGGACTTGGTGGAAATACTGGCGAGCCTGCGCCCAGTCCGACTATTGAGTCAAGTGTTGATAATGGGAACCTCACACTTGAGGTGACCGGTGGAGATGATTTTGAGGCCTCTTCGGCAACAGTGCAAGGAACAATCAATGGTAATGATGTTAAATTTGCCATGGATGCAGCAAACGCAAACCTTGGTGAAGTGACTGCTGGCGATACAATCCGTATTAATACCACCGAGGCATTCATCAACGAACAAAAAATCACCTCCGGTGCCGGTGGTGGTAGCGCTGTCGCAAATTCGGGAGGAGGTGGTTCTGTTGTCCCGATTGATAGCTGGGAAATCGAAATCATCTGGAACCCGGCCGACCAAGACTCTCAGGTCATCTACTCCGACTCGTCGTAACGCCCACGCAACATCTTTTTATTGTCGTGTCGCAGGTCATTAGCGACGCGCGTGAGCCCATCCACTGGACATTTTGAATCACTGCAATCGCACTTCCACTTGTCCAGCTTTTGGGGTTGTTCCTCCCGCAGCTTGTCTACCGCAATACCGTGTCGACTGTCGGTGTCGGTCGGTTCCTCGCGTCGAGATCGCCGTTAAGGTACATTCGCCCCTCAGTCGTGAGTTCGTAACTCTCCCAGCCCTCACAAGACACAAAACCTGCGTATTCGAGCATCGCGAGGCGCTCGGCGACGTGAGGCGGTGAGACGCTCTCAAAAACTTCGCGAGAGATGAGTTGATGGGTTGCCAAATCCTCTTCGCAGAGAAATTCGAGGATACGGTCGTCTTCTCGTTTCATCCATCTGGCACTCTGACGGTCTGCATCTGACATTTGAGTAATTCAGGGTGACGGGCTACTGGGGGACGATACTCCACTATCCTCGTCGTCTGTCTCGGGTACCTTGTCCGGCTGGTCCTCGTAGGTGTTGATCTTACCGTCGAGATACCCCTCTCCGCGTTCGGTGAGGAGATATACACCGTCTCCGACTTTTCTGAGAAGACCGTGTTCCGCGAGTTTCTTGCACCTTCGAGAAACTGAGGGCTGTGAGATACGGATGTGTTCATGATCCGCTAAATCACCCACACTACAAACATTGTCCTCATCGTTACGACAGATCTCTAAAATCCTGTCGTCCCACAATACCATCCATTCACCGGACTTACGCATTATAATATCTCATACACAATACCTATTTGAATAGCTGGCCTATGCTACTATTCCAAATTATCTATGTTTGAGATCATCAACGATACATTTTTGAATAACCGCTGCATCTGTATGACACACGAAGCCGTCTAATCGCTCGCAAATGCCTCTCGACATTTGCGATTTCGGGCCTGTGCTGCAACACAGGCCCGGAAAAGGCGGTTTCGTGGACAGATCCTATGTCCGAAACCAACCGCACGGGCCGCGAGGCCCGTACTGAGCCGGAGGTACCGCCAGCAGATAAGCGCCCCGCACTCGACGAGCTGACCGAGTCGGAGCGCGAGGTTTTCGAAACCGTCGAGATGGGTGAACCCGGCGTTCGGGAGTTCGCTCGCGAAACCGAGCGCCACCCGTCGACGGTGCAGACGTTACTTCGCCGCGCTCGGCTGAAGATCGAGCTGGCCGAAGCGCGCGACGACGGGGGCGAGACCTCCCACCCGCACGCGGGGGTTGGTTCGCAATGAACCAGCCGAAAGACAACCCGGCGCTGACGTACATTTTCATCCGCGAAGCGGTAGGTCGGGCCGAGAGACTCGATGAGTCGCTGATGAGAGTTAGCGGCCGCGTGTGGTCTGAGCGGGGTGAGCAGGCGTGAGTTCCGACGACCTCGGCGACTTTGAGTCCGACCTCGTCGACAGCGACGAGCCGGCGACGCCAGACCCAATCGACTGGGCAGACGAACTCGCCCGAACGCTGGCCGTTGCGAACGACGACGACAGCCACACCGAGCCCGACTCGTTCACCTTCCACCCGTCGCAACTCGCGCGCTGTCCGCGACAGGCGGCGTTGAGCAAGTGCGGGCTCGAAGATCACGACACCGAAATGCTTGGTGTGCTCCAGATCGGGACGCTGGTTCACGAGTGGCTCGAAGAGCAGTTTTCGGACCGGTTCCCCGGCGTGCATCACGAGATACCGATCACCCAAGAGTACGACCGCTCGGGGTATCACGGGCTCGTCCGTGTGACCGGCCACGCCGACGTGTACGACGCTCACGACAATGTCGTCTACGACTGGAAGACTCGCGGCGGGTGGTACAAGTTCGACCCGCCGAGTGAACGGCACCTCGATCAACTGACGCTATACATGGATGCCCTTGATGCCGACGCCGGCCAAGTCGTCTATCTCAACAAGAAGAATCTGGAAGTGCGAACGTGGCCCGACAACGATACGTTCGCCTTCGAGCCCGATCGGCGAGATCGGCTCGTCGAGCAGGCTTTCGAGATGCGCGAGACGCTGAAAGACGTTGAGGAGATTCAGACAAAAACGGATCTGCCCTTCGAGCGCTGTGGTTGTTGGCTGTGCGAGCAGGAAGGTGATTCCGATGAGTGAGACCGAGTACAACGCGGAGGGTGGCGTGACCATCCGCCTCGACGCCGACGACCTGAACCACCTGCTGACCCACGGCCGGTCGACCGTCTGTAAGGACGCCGGCCCGCTCGAAATCAAGATCCAGGCCGAGGGGAAGGTCCGTCATCAGGTCGTCCTCGACGACCGCGAGGGTAATACCGAGACGATTGTCAGCCCTGACGGTGGTGAGCAAGCGTGATCGAAGTCGCCACGTATGACGACCTCGCCAGTCACGACCGACTTACCGGCAGTGCGGTCGACGTTGTCGCCGAGACGCTGCTCCGGCGGCCCGAGTCGGTCGTCGTTGCGATGGACGAGTGGCTGGTTGAGGAGAAGGACCTCACCGGAGTCAGCGGTCGCCACCCCGAGCTGGTCGTCGGCGTGATCGCCCGCGAGACCGACGACGCTTGGCTCGTCTCCGAGGGTAGCGCCGAGGACTGGGTCCCGAAGTCTTGTGCTTGTGCCTTCGAGCTGGCCGACGATCACGACCTCTCGACGCCACAGGAAGGGCTCGACGCCTTTGCCGACGGCGGTCGGCCCCTCGGTTTCGAGACGCCCGACGAACACGGCTCGATTCAATACGCGGGTGGTCGCGATGCGTGAGCGGTGTGCGTGCTGTGGCGCGCGGATCAAGCCCCATCCCGTCGAGGGGACCGATCCCGACGAGGCGCACGGTAGTTGGTACGAGATCTACGAGTGCGAGAACGGATGCACTGGCAGGTTGGAGTACGAGACCGGGCGTGGCGTCGAAGCCAGCGGCGCGCTGGCGGAGGATCAGCAGGTGATCGCATGAGTTGGGACCTCTGTCTCGGCTGTGGGACTCGGCTCTCCCACCCAGTCGAGCACGATACCGGACTCTGCGAGGAGTGCGGGCCGTTCGTGATCGACGATGCGAACGCCGGCACCCCCACCCCGCACGCGGGGGGTGGTTCAGCGTGACGCTGTCCTGCCCCGCCTGCGGGTGTACGGACGTGACGATGGTCGCCGACAACGGCGCGGAGTACCCGCAGACGCGCGTCGAGTTCTACCAGTGCGTCGACTGTAGCGAGCGGTTTCGGGAGGTGTTGACCGCGTGAGCCGGCAACGAAAATCACCGGAGGAACTCACTCCCCGCGAGGCCCGGGACCGTTACCTTCGCCGACGGCGGCCTGACGCCTCAGATCGGAGCATCAGTACGTGGGAGTACCGTCTGAAGCTCTTCACAGAGTGGTGTGATTCGGTGGGGATTCGGAACGTCGGGAATCTGAAACGCTACGACATCGACGAGTTCTATGAGCTGCGTAGCTCGGAGATCGCTCCCGCGACCTTGGAGGGAGAGATGTGGACGTTCAAGATGTTCATCCGCTTCTTGGAGGACATCGGCGCTGTCGAGCAGGGGTTGGCTGACGCTGTTCGGATTCCTGACCTTGATGAAGACGACCGGACGGACGACACAAAACTGCACACCGACGCTGCGCTCGCGCTGTTGCGGTACTATCGTGACTCGCCGAAGCACTACGGCTCGCGACTGCACGCCTTTTTCGAGCTGGCGTGGGTGACAGGTGCCAGGCAGGGTGGGATTCGCGCGCTCGACCTGCAAGACTGCGAACTCGGCAACTCTCCGTATGTCGAGTTCAGGCACCGACCAGAGACGGATACACCGCTGAAGAACAAAGTTCGGGGCGAGCGGCCGGTTGCTCTGCCGAAGCCGACTGCGAACGCGCTGCAGGCGTATATCGATAATGAGCGGTACGACACTCGGGATGAGTTCGGCCGCCAACCCTTGTTGTCGAGCAATCAGGGCCGTCCGCACGAGAACACGATGCGGACGTGGTCGTACGTGTCGACACAGCCCTGTCTACACAGCGAGTGTCCGCACGGGAAGTCTCGCGAGTCCTGCGAGTGGGTCGACATCCACCACGGGAGTAAGTGTCCGTCAAGTCGCTCACCGCACCCGATTCGCACCGGTGCGATCACGTACATGCTCAACGCCGGCTGGCCGCCGGAGGATGTCGCCGAGCGTGTGAATTCGAGCGTCGAGACGATTGAACAGCACTACGACAAGGCTGATCCCGAGGAACGACGGCAGCGCCTTCGGGATCGGATGGAGAACCGCCGACGAAACCTCGTCGTCAACACGGAGTTCACCAATGATTTCTGAAAACACCGACCGATCAAACCGCGGAGTAGAGGCACAAAAACGGGCACTCAACGCCAGTATTTACACTCTCGGCCAGCGCACTTCCTTCCGACGCTATGCGGTGAGCCACCACTGTGTGTCGGCCTCACCTTCCGCCCGTAATGTATTTTACTCAACAGTAGTTACGATAGCGCATGATCGAAGAGGAAGACCAATCGCGGCGTACGTTCGAGGGCCAGAAAATTCCAGACGGCGGCCGAATCGTACGCAACTCCGAGGACCCCGACTCCTCCGAGTAGCGTCCTAGTCTCTGAATACGTCGAGTGCGGCGGCAACCGGTTCGTATCCGTTCGTTCTGAGCAGTACTAGATCGGTGGCCAGCGTGATGGCCGCAGTCAGGAGAAGGTAGAGCGGGCGGCTTCCGAACCCCGGGTCGTAGATTCCCGCGACGAACCCGGCGCCCAGAAAGATGGCCGAATTGATGAACAACAGCATCGACAGGATAAATACGCCGTTCTGTCTCATCAGCGTCCTGTGGTTCTCTGCGATCCACTCCGCGTAGCTTTCGGAGAGACGCTCGTGAAACTCCCGTCCGCTCGGCTCGTCGCTCGTGACCGTCATCAGCCCCCCGGGTCCTATACCGGCGCTGGCCGTCGTCAGCGTGTGTGCTGCCGCGGCAGTGAGGATCGATCCGAACAGGAAACCGACTCCCGGCACGGTGAACTCGTTGATAAACACGCCGATCGGAATGGCAAACTGTGCCGCGACCGGCACGGAACTCAACAGCGCGCCGATCAGGACGAGGTTGAGCCGAAGCATCCGAAACGCGAAATCTGACGTGTTTCGAATCGTCGCTATCTGGTGGTCCAAGGTAACTCGTCCCTCGTCTGTTGCGCTGCTCAGGATCTCCGATTCGGGAGCCTCGGTATCGCTCGACTCGTCGTCCATACTCGATAGCCCACTCCACAGGAGAATAAAATGATTGGATGCTGTCATACCTCCCTATCACCGCAGGATCCGGCGGACCAGCTTGCGAGGCGACCGTCGTCGCTGCCAGTTGTTTTCGATATCCGTCCGCCCCGATTCGGCGGTCTCTGGATCGTCCTACGCTTCTGTTACGACTCCCCCGAATCGCCGCCCTCGGTCCGCTCTCGAACCCGGAGATAGGTCGTGTACTCGGTCCGAACGAGGCGTTTGCGTTCCGACTCGATGCCCAGCAGTTCGTGGGGAGTCTGCTCGGCCAGTCGGGGGTACTCCTCTTTCGCTCGCCTGTCGGTGCTCAGAATCTCCAGCACGTCGCCGTCGTCGAGGTCTTCGAGTGCCCGCTGGACGCGCGCGATACCGTTCGCACAGCCGGTTCCGCGGTTGTCGACCGACATCTCGGGCTCGCATTCCGGAAGCCCAGAGGGGACCTGTGACTCAGTCATCGCCGCTCACCTCGCCGCCGCCGAGTTCCTCCAGATCACACACGCCCTCGATAGGCGAACAGGCCCGCCACATCGGACAGAGCTTGAAGATCACGAACAGCACGACAATGAGTCCGAGTTTCCCGACGATCACGCGTCCCAGCGTCGAGTGCAGGTAGATGCTCGCGTTCCAGCCGAACAGCGCGTGGGCCTGGTACAGTCCCGTCACCACGACTGTCGGGAAGACGAACCGAACGACCCAGCGGAACCGTTCGAGTTGCTGGCCCGCGGCGCGCACCACCGGGACTGTCGGTGACTCCTGCCCGACCGGGACGGCGACGAAGATGTTCCAGACAGCGCCGCCGACCCAGAGCGCGAACGCCAGCAGATGGAGCGTCCTGACCGCGACGATGTCGACCGCTCCTCCCCTGAGTGACACCTCTGCGGCGGCCGTCGCGACCAAGAGCCCGACAGCGCTCCCGAACGCGGCCAGTCCGAGCGGACTCCGGAACTGTCCGTCGACGGAGCCAGACCGGAACAGCGTTGCGGCGAACGTAACGAGCAGTCCCGCGAACACCAGTGCCGTGAGACCGGACACCGCCGGCCCGGCGGTCGACCGCCAGTAGCGGGGGAGAACGACAACCCCGCTGAGCGCGAGGGCGCCGGCCGCATAGAGCCCGACAGACTCGAACCGGTCGTACATCCGCTCGCAGTACGATCCGGTGTCGTCGAGGTCCTGCGGTCGCACGAAGAGGTGTTTCCAACACAGGCCGCCGACGAGGACACCGAGCGCCACGAGATACCCCCACTTTGCCAGCACCACCGCGACCGCTCCGACGCCGCTGAGCCGGAGCGTGAGTGTGGTGCCGGCGAGCGAGGCGACGAGGATGATCGTCAGTGCGACTTTCGGCAGCGTGTACCTGTCGAAAAGCTCCGTTCCCCCGGTCTCGACCGATTCGTGCTGTGACTGGCCCATCCTGGCTGTGCTTTCTCGTCGACGCTCAAAGCCGTCCCGTCGAAGATATTCGCCAGTAGGTCCATCCCTCGGAGGTCGAAACAGCGCGTATGAGCAACCGGGGTGCCAACACGAGCGAGGCGACCGTGGAGTGGGGGCTCGCTCCGGCCGAGCGATTCGCGTCGCCGCTGACCTGGACGGGGCCGTACGTCGAGTGCAAACTCGAACATCCGGATCTGGAACCGACCTGTCTGGGCGAGCAGTTCTTTCCCGACTCGATTCCCTACGAGACGGACGACGAACAGCGGGTCTTCTACTGGCGCCGCCGGCTTCCCGATGTCGTTCCTCCGGTCCGCGAGTGGACGGGCGTCTGTGCGACGACGCACGAACTCGCTCCGCTCCGGGCCGAGTTCAACCACGGGCCGACACTCGTCCAGTCCTGTCCGGACGGCTCCGAACTCGTCGTCGACGGGACAATCGTCGGTGACTCGAAGACGGCGCTCGTTGCGGCGTACTCGCAGCCGGATATCGAACTCGTCCGGGTGACCCCGGACGCGGTCGAATTGACCGTCGAGGGGAGTAGCCGGACAATCTCGGCAGGCACCTGCGAGCGCATCCCGCTCTCTCGCCGGTCTGTCGAGACGACGGGCGGGGCGACTCTCTCGACGCGTCCGGAGCTGGTGGTCCGGTTTCCCGGCCGGCGGACGCTGTACCACCCGAACGGGGAGTACTGTCTGTTTCCCTCCTTCGGGATCGACCTCGAAACGGTCCCGTCCCCGGTCGAGGTGCCGACGGCCTGGGGAGAACTCGATTACGATCGGCTCGCCTCGGCGTTCGGGATCGATATCGCTGCCCGGCCCTATCCCGAACGAATCCTCTGGCAAGCTTTCGCGGTCACTGCCTTCGATCCGAACGCGGCCGGATCCACAGAGATCGCACAGTTTCCCTCAGGTGCGCTCGCGGTCAGGTCGTGAGGGCCGGTCAGTCCGCCGTAATGGACACTTCGGACCGGCCCTGGCGCTCGTCTTCGAGAAACTCCTTGAGGACCTGGCCCTCCGCCCGGTGGAGAATTTCGCTACAGGTCGATTTGGCGATCCCGGCCTGCTCGGCCAGTTCGACGAGCGTGATCCGTCGGGGGGTGTCGTAGTATCCCCGCTCGATCGCCTCCCGCAACAGCCACTCCTGCCGGTCGGTCAACAGCGGCTCCTCCGATTCGGTCTCCTGTTGAATCCGCTCGACGGTATAGCTGATCCCCAGCGAATCGAGCGTCTCGCCCAGCCGTGAGAGTTTCTCCTGGGGAACGGTCGTTTCGAGTTCGAAGACTCCATCTTCGATCTCGACCGGCAGATCGAGTGGAACGCCGGCGGTCTGGACCGCGTTCATCAACACCGGCACCGTCGTCTCGACCTGGAGTCGGCGTCGCTCCGACTCCCGGGCCGAGACGATCATGTTCGTCACCGCATCGTACGACTCCATCTGCTCGCAGACGGCGCCGACGTTCGGCCCGCTCAGTTCGAGGCGGGCGACACCTGTCTCGTCGTTGGCCGTCGCCGCGAGCACTCGAAACCGCACCGCCGGGAACTCCTGAGATAGTTCGCTGAGCCAGACATCCTCCGGGACCGTGATCGAGAGTTTCGCGTATGGCATGGTCTGAGTCTCCGTGAGCGGCCGTCGGCCGCGGTCTCACACCATTGTCTTAGGCATACCTAAAAGTATCTTGCCGGGCAGGTATTCGGGGGTGGTTTATATGATTTTTATACCTCGTCGGGAGCAAGTTAGACCGGGGAGCCGTCCGGGTGGCCGCGTTCGGGGCAGTACTCCGGACACGCCGCAGAGTTGATCGCTCGGAGTCGGGTAACGCTGTCTTCGGGGAGGAGATAGCCGATCTCGAAGGCGACCTCCCTGTCGAGGTCGGCGTCTAGCACCGACTCGAAGAAGGTCGTGACTGCGCAGAAGCGCCGTGTCGTCCGCGCGGCGACCTCTTCGCCGGCGTCGGTGAGCACGACGCCGTCGTACTTCTCGTAGTCGGCAAGCCCTGCTTCGTCTAACTTCCCGAGCATCTCCGTCACGCTCGCCGGTGTGACACCGACTGCGCTCTGTATATCACCCGTCGTGACCCGGTCCGCTCCGTCGCCGTTACGGGAGATGGCAAACAGATACCGCGCCATCGCCTGTCCCACCGCCGGCGGCCTCGGCGGCGAGTCGGCCGCCGGGGTCGGAGACTCCGTTGACATGCTCGTCTCTCGGTCACGGATCGTCCAAAGTATGGTCCCGAACCCGTTCGGACGACCCGCCCACCCTCTCACTGGATGTACAGGGAGTAGAGGATCACGGCGAGTCCGCACGCGACGAAGATACTGTTGACGAACACGCCGATCTCCAGAGAGACCGAGAAGAGCTGGTTGGCGATGCCGGAGATCGCGGCCCCGAGCGTGATGATACCGAACCCGATGCTCAGCGCTCGCAGCGACTTCTCGCCGGTCCGTCGGTACGCCTTCACCGCGATGTAGGTGATCCCGCCCCCGAGGACGAGCGTGATCGATTTGACGACGGCGATTGCCATCGCGATCTCGTTCATAACTCTTCCCCCATCATCGACCAGATATCCGCGAGTCGTTCGTCGCTCGTCTGTTCCGGCCGCTCGACCTGTATCGAGAACTCGCCAGTCTCGTCGATGCTGACGGTCACGTTCTCGAAGGAACACTCGTAGTGTGTCACTCGCCCGCCGTCGGCGTTGACCGTCTCGCGCTCGCGCAGGAGCGAGGCGGTCCTGAGCAGGTCCAGTTTCCGGTACAGCGTCGACTTCGGAATCTCGCAGGCGTCGATGAGTTCGGTTGCGGTCATGGGTTCGATTGCCTCCCGGAGAATGGAGCGACAGTCCGGATCGTCGAGTGCGTCCAGCACGTCCTGCAGCGCCGGTGGTTCGTCCTCGGATCTGCGGCCGTCCTCCATTGTTCGTGTGTGATCGCTTGGCGACATATGTCGTCCGGTTTGGCTGTCCGGGACGCCCCCCGGATTCGACTCAGTCGTCGCTTCCCTCCTCGGAGGTCGATCGCACGTCGAGCGGCCGCATCATGTCGTGATCCTCGTGTTCGATCATGTGACAGTGCCACATGTACTCGCCGGTCTGGTCGGTGAACAGTCCCTCGTACTCCCCGAAGTGGACGAGAATGTGGACAACCTCTCCGGGATCGACGGAGACTACGTCGCTCCACCCTCGCTCGAACTGTTTCGGCGGCCTGAGCGAGTCGGGATCGATCTCGTCGCCGGGATCGTAGCCGACCGACTGCCGGCCCAGCACCTGAAAGTGAACGAGGTGGAGATGGATCGGGTGGGACATCCCGGTCAGGTTCGGAATACTCCAGAGTTCGGTGTCACCGACGGTCGGCGTTTCCGTCGCGGGATCGGTGAGTCTGTGCCCGGACTGGTTCCCCTCCGAGCCGAGTAGAAACAGCGGCCGCCCGTACTCGTCGCTGCTCCGTAGTAGCGGGAGATACCGCTCGGTGTCGACCGCTTCGAGCGACAACTCCGGCACCCGGGTCAGCGTTTCGGGGACGTTCGTCTCGGTCTGTTCGCCCTCTTCGACGTCGATCAGCATGATCTCCGGCAACGGTTCGACATCGTCCGCCTCTGCCCTGCTCTGGCCGCGGTACATCGCCGGCGCATCGTTGTGTACTAACAGCGTCTCTCCCGCGTACTCGCTGAAATCGACGAGTACGTCCGCTCGCTGGGCGGAACCGAGTTCGAGGCGACCGTCCAGTTCGACCGGCGACGGGAGGAGTCCGCCGTCCGTTCCGATCTGGACAAACTCCGGCCCGGCCGCTCCCGTCTCGCCCGACTGCTCGTCGTATTCGAGCAGCGCGAGGCGGTAGTAGCGACTGTTCGCCCCGTTGAGCAACCGAAACCGATACAGTCGCGGCTCGACCGAGAGGCGCGGCCACGCTTTCCCGTTGACCGTCGAGACATCGCCGTAGAACTGCGGGACGATGCTCGGATCGGGGCTTTCGCTCTCGACGGGGCCGTCCGGGTAGTACATCGCACCGTCATCGGTGAACTTTCGGTCCTGCAACACCAGCGGAATCTCGTATTCGCCGTCCGGTAACCCGAGACTTCGTTCGTGGTCGTTGCGCAGTAGATAAAATCCCGAAAGCCCGGCATAGACGTTTAGCCGGGTGATCCCGAGCGCGTGATCGTGATACCACAGCGTCGCCGGGGGCTGGTCGTTGGCGTAGTAGTAGTCTTTCTTCTCGAAGTCCGGCCCGGTCTCGGCGAAATCTCTGGTGAACCACCCGCGCGCCTTCCCGTCGCTGGCGGCTTCGACGTTGCCGCCGTGGAGGTGTGTGACCGTCCGGACTCCCTCGATATCGTAGGGAATGATATCGCCGTGTACCGTCGTATCGACCGGAAAGAGGTGTTCGTCGGGGAGGTTGTTCGTCCACCTGACGTAGATCGGTTCGCCCTGCTCGGCCTCGATTGTCGGCCCGGGGAACGACCCCTCGTATCCCCAGACAGTCGTCTCGGGCAAGTCGCGGTGTAGCTTCTGCTGGCTCTCCCGCATCTCGATTTCGTAGTACGGCTGCCCGTCCTTCGTCCCGGTCGGCTCCTGCGTCGCGGGGCGCGGCACCTCGTCCACCCACCGTTCGAGGGCCGGCGAACGGTGTCCCCGCGGTTGCTCGTCGCCGGGGTTCGAGTCGTCTTCATCCGGGCTCCCGGTCTGGTCGTCGGTACGACCCGCACAGCCCGCGAGCGCCATCGTACCCGTCGCTCCGGCAGCGAGGAGGAGTTTTCGCCGTGAGAGCGGGCGTACCGGGGTGGTGTTCTTGTCGTTCATTCCGACGTGGTCGTAAGAATCCCCGTGATATGAGGGAGTCGCGCCGTCCCATTTCCTGGGAGGTTCGCTGAACGTGTTCGGGAGAGGATATAAGACGATTTGATACTTAGCTTACTGGGCCAGTATCGAAAAACCAGGCACGCCGTCGATACCGCTCGTTCTCAGCATCCCCCGGAGAGGCTGGGTCGACTCGGCAGACGTCAGGCGACAATCTCCTCTGGGGACGGACGTGCCGTCTCGTCGTACTCGGTCAGTGTCAGCCCCCGGCTGTTGGCCTCCTCCATGCTCTGTTCGATCTCCTCGAAGACCTCCTCGTCGGCCTTCTCGAGATAGACGGTGAGGCCGTCACAGTCGCTCACGTGGACCATGATGTTCGGGAGCGCACGCAGTGCCTCTTGGCGCTCCTCCTCCGTCAGCGACTCCTGACTCGTCAACTCCGCGAGCGTCTCCGCAGCCTCGATTGCCTCGTCGTGTTCGGCGACGAGTTCCTTCACCTTCTCCTCGCCGAAGAACGGAATCAGCGCGGGGTACAGCGCATCCTCTTCGTACTGGAAGTGCGGTCCGGCGGCCTCGTTGATCTCCTCGACGAGCGTCTCTGCGCGGTCGAGGTCCCCCTCTTCGATCGCGTCCGAGAGTTCGAGACACTTGTCCCTGGTCTGGCGGTGCTCCTCCTGGAACTGCTCGATAACTCGCTGTTCGACCGAACTCATACGCATCGTAACAGTAGTCCCGAACCACAATAGGTCGCGTGTCGAACATTTTCGGCACGGCGGTCAGGTCGTCTCGACCGGGCCGCCGTAGTCCGCCCAGTTGTCGATTCCACCCTCGTAAAACGCGACATCGTCGTGACCGAGATGGCGCAACACGACGTAGAGGAAACTGAGCCGACGTGCGGTGTTACAGTACAGCCGAACCGGTCGATCCAGCGGGATCCCCTCGGCTGTGAGGACGCTCCGGAGTTCGTCAGCAGGGAGCAGCGCCCGGTCCGCTTCGTCGACGAGCGAGCGCCACTGGAAATTGATCGCGCCCGGAATGTGGACAGTGTCGTACTCGATGTCGTCACGAGTGTCGACGATCACGGCACTATCGAGTGCGTCTTCGAGTTCCTCCGCCGCGAGCAACGGGCTGTCTGCCGCCCGCTCACAGTCGTAGCTCCTCGGCGTGATGTCGGGTGGCTCCGCCGCTGTGGCGTGTTCTCGCTCCCAGCCGTCGATATCGGTGTGCAGGAGGTGCAAGCGGTCGGGGTCGTGTCCGAACACCTCGGCGGTGAGCAGAAACCGCGAGGCGTAGGTTCCGAATGTCCCGTCGTAGGCGACGATTACATCGTCGGACTCGATTCCGGCGCTGCCGAGCAGGTCCCCGAACGCCTTCGCTGTCGGGAGCTTCCCAGGTGTCTGCTCGCCCGGGTCCCGAAACGACTCGTAGGGGACGTTTACCGCTCCCGGAACGTGTTTCTCGTCGTACTCCCACTCGCGGCGAACGTCGACGACCGAGACGGCAGTTCTGTTCGCTTCGAGCCACTCCGTCGAGACGACTCGTCCGGCCATATCGGCCCTTCCCGATCCGGCGCCAAAGGTTCTCTCACGAACATTTCCGGCTCCGCTCGACGGCCGCCTCAGTCCTCGACGAACTCGACGCCGGTAATCTCGAACCGGGCGCCGCCGGTCGAACTCTCCGTCACGGCGACCTCCCAGCCGTGTGCGGTGGCGACCTGCTCGACGATACTCAGACCGAAGCCGGTGCCGTCGTCGCTCGTCGAGAACCCCGGTTCGAAGATGTTCTCGCGATCCTCGGGGTCGATTCCGGGCCCGTCGTCCTCGACGTAGAAGCCGTCCGCAAGCGGTCCGACGGTGATCGACACGCCCTCAGTCTCGCCCCCTGCGGTGGCTCCGGCACCCGACCGACCGTTCGGAGTGCCGTGTTCGACGCTGTTTCGGACCAGGTTCTCGAATAGCTGCTGGAGTCGGCTTTCGTCGGCTTCGAGTGTCCGGTCTTCGAGTACCGTCAGCCTCCCCCCGCGCGTGTCGACGTGTTGCCGACAGTGATCGACGAGGGATTCGAGCGTGACCGGGATCGTCTCGTCGACCGTTTCGCCTTCGAGCGCGAGATCCAGCAGGTCCTCGATCAACTGCTTCATTCGTCCGTGGGCCTGTTCGACCTCGCGGAGGTGGTCGCTGTCGCACTCGTCCATCGCCAACTCCAGGCGGAGCGACGCGACGTTCAGCGGATTGCGGAGGTCGTGGGAGACAATCGACGCGAACTGCTCTAGCTGCTCGTTTTTCGCCTCCAACTGCTCGGTCGTCTTCGAGCGTTCGAGTTCGTGGCTCGCCCACCGGCTCATCAGATCGACGAGCGTCTGCTCCCACTCCGAGAACTCCTGCGTCCGTGTCTCGGTGTCGTAGAAACAGAAGGTGCCGTAGACCTCGTCGTTGACGTGGACGGGCGCACCGATGTACGAGCAGATCCCCATTTCCTGATAGCCGGCGCGTTCGGTCTCCTCCGGCGCATCCTCGGCCACGTCACCGAGGACGACCGTCTCCTCCGTCTCGGCGACGCGCTCGCAGTTGGTGGCCTCCAGCGGGACCTGATCGCCCTGGTGGATCCGGTCGTCCTCGCCGGCGACAATCTCGAACAGATACTCGTCGCCGTGGATCTGTGAGAGCGTGCCGTACTGCGTTCCGAGCTCCCGACGACCTAAATCGAGCAGCGATCTGACCTGCTCCTCGAAGGTCTGTTCGCGGTCGGAGATGATCTCGTACATCTCCCGGAGGACTTCCTCCCGGGCCTTCCGCTCGGTCACGTCCTTGACGGCCCCGCGGAGCGTCGTCACCTCGCCGTCCTCGACTGTCGGGGTCCCCTGTACGTGCAACCAGCGAAGCTCTCCGTCCGAGCGCTCGAACCGGACCTCGACATCGAAGGGCTCGCCGGTCTCGAGCGCTCGGTTGACGGCCTCTTCGACGACTTGCTTGTCGGAACCGTAGTACACCTCAAGCGCGTCCTCCAGCGGCGGCTCTTCGGATCCTTCCCTGCCGATGATCTCGAACAGGTGATCCGTCCAGAACACCTCCATCGTCTCGGTATCGATCTCCCACCCGCCGACGTCCGCGATCCGCTCCGTCTGGTCCAGCAGGTCCCGTGTCCGTTCGAGTTCCCGCTCCCGCTCGGTCCGGTCGGTGATATCTCGGACCGTACAGACGAGTTCCCCGTTGTCGGTCAACGCGAGGACGTGATCCTCGACGAAGGTAGTTCCGTCGGCCCGGAGTCCGGTCGTCGTTCCCTCCCAGTAGCCCTGCCGTTCGACGGTTTCGAGCACACTGTCTCGGATCTCCGCGACGTCTTCGTCCTGATACACCAACTCCCAGTGTTCGCCGTGCATCTCCTCCCGGGTGTAGCCGTAGAGATCCGCGTACGCCTCGTTGACGTAAATGTACTGACCGTCGCTGTCGAGGATGCTGATGCCCTCCTGGGCGCTCTCGATTGCGTCTAGCTGTCGGCGCCGTTCGCGCTCTGCCCGCTGGGCCTCGACGGCGTTTCTGATCTTGTTCGCCACCATCACAGACTGATCGGTCCCCGGCTCCTTCCGGAGGTAATCGGTCACGCCGGCAGAAATCGCCTCGCTGGCCACCTGTTCCGATCCGTTCTCGGTGTAGAGCACGAACGGGAGGTCGCCGTGGTCGTCCCGGACGGACGTGAGAAACTCGATTCCTGTCCGGTCGGGGAGATCGTACTCCGCGATGATACAGTCGATCGGCTCTGCGGCAAGTGCCGCCAACCCGTCAGCGACGGTGCGCTCGCTGCGGACCGTGATACGTTCCTCCGCCGCTTCGAGGGAGTCCGACAGCCGTCGAGTCGCGTCTGGTTCGTCGACGTAGAGTACGTCAATCTGACCACCTGTTCCGTTCATCTCTCAAAACTCCATACCCCACAAATGGCTGGTGTAAACTTAAGATGTGCCCCAAGTCGTGGGATTCGGCCGGCTTCGAACCGTCGGACGGTCTGCCGGTCCGGATTCGCTGCTCGGGCCGGTAGTTCAGCCTTCCGGCGGATCCGTGCGGGGCAGTGACAGTAAGCACTCACTTTTTTACCGTCCATCACGAACTAGCAGAACGATGGTAGGACACAACGGACTGAAACTGCGGATGATGGTCGCGGGGTCCATCCTCTTCGGATTCTACGCGGCTGTCGCCGCAGTAGTAATGGCGATGTTCGGAACGGGAACATCCGTCCTCGCCCTCCTGTTGGTCGGTAGCCTCGCCTTCGTCGGTTTCCAGTATAAGTTCGGGAAGTGGATGGCGATCCGAAGCGTCGGCGCGGAGGATATGCCCGAGCAGAGCCAGGGCAGATACGATTACAGCCGCATCCACCAGTCGACAGAACAGCTCTGCCGGGAGATGGATATCGAGAAGCCGCGCCTGATGGTCGCCGAGATGGGCGTTCCGAACGCCTTCGCCGTCGGCCGGAAAGGGTCCGGAACCGTCGTGATCTCGAAAGAGATCATTCAACTGCTCGATCACGACGAACTCGAAGGCGTCATCGCCCACGAACTCTCGCACATCAAAAACCGCGACGTCGTCATCATGGTCCTCGGCCAGTCGATCGCCTCGATGGTCGGGATCATCGCCCAGTGGGCGGTGATCCTCGGCGGCGAGCGCAACATCGGCACCTACATCTTCGCGATGTTCGTCGGCACCATCGCTCAGATGATCGTGATGATCTTCGTGATGGCTATCTCCCGATACCGGGAGTACGTCGCCGACGAAGACGCCGCGACCTACACCCGCAATCCCGACGCCATGGCCCGGGCGCTGGAGAAGATTAGCTCCGGCGCACAGGGCAGAGAGATGAAAGGCGAGGAGACGGTCAACGCGCTCTGTATCTTCGGTTCCAGCGGGAGCACGCTCCAGAAGATCTTCTCGACGCACCCGCCGACGGAGAAGCGAATCGAGCGCCTCCGTTCACAGACGGTCGGCTACTGAGGTCGCCGGGTCCCCGCGCTCTGTCGCAGCCGCTGCCGTTTTTGCGCTGGCCGCCGGACAGACAGCCGATGGAGATCTGTGTGTTCGGCGCCGGCAGCCTCGGCACGCTCGTCGGCGGCCGTCTCGCCGAGGAGCACAGCGTCACCCTGGTCGGCCGCGACCCCCACGTCTCCGCGATCGAGGCGGGGGGCGTCCGAATCAGCGGCGCAATCGAAGCCACGACGTATCCCGCCGCAGCCACGACGCCCCCGGAGGCGGCGGATCTCGCCGTCGTGACGGTCAAAAGCTTCGATACGCCCGCGGCCGCCGAGGCACTCGCGGACTGTTCACTCGACGCCGTGCTCTCTCTGCAGAACGGGCTGGGCAACGAGGAGACGCTCGCCGCGGGTCTCGAGGCTCCGGTCCTCGCGGCGACGTGCACCTACGGTGCACGCCGCGGCGACCCCGGAACGGTCGAATGTACCGGGATCGGCGAGATCACGATCGGCACCCCCGACGGCGGTCCGTCTTCGCTCGCAGAGGAGGTTGTCGCGGCCTTCTCTGCCGCGGGACTGGTCACGGAGTACTCGACGGCGATGCCCGAGCAACTCTGGCTGAAACTGGCGGTCAACGCCGGCATCAACGCCACGACCGCCCTCGCTCGCGTCCCCAACGGGGCGTTGCTCGACGGGCCCGCCGACACGGTCGCCGCCGAAGCCGCCCGGGAAACCGCACGGGTAGCCCGTAAACGCGGCGTCGACATCTCCGAGGAGGCCGCCGTCCGGCGAACCCGAGAGGTCGCTGAGGCGACCGCTGCGAACACCTCCTCCATGCAGCAAGACGTTCGCGCCGCCGCCCGGACGGAGATCGACGCGATCAACGGCTACGTCGCGGAGACCGCGGAGAAGACGCCCGTCCCGGTCAACGAGACGCTGGCGGCGCTGATCAGGGCGTGGGAACACGAGCGGGGCCTTCGGTCGTGAGCGGTCGCTGTCGACGGCCGAAAACAGCGTCCAACGGACAGAGTTAGAACGGGGCCTCGGGGCCTTCGTCGCTGTCGGAGTCGCCGGTACCGCCGCCGGGGAAGGAGGGCTCCATACCGCCTGCACCTCCGGCCATCCCTTCGTTTCCGCCCATGCCGGTGTCGGCGTGGACCTCTTCGATCTCGGGGATCTCCTTCGTCATCCGGGTCTTGATGGCCTGGATCGTCATCGGCGAGATGCCGCAGCCGGAACAGGCGCCGCCGAGCTGGATCGACACCGTACCCTCCTCGCGGTCGAGATCCTGAATCGCCGCGCTGCCGCCGTGCATCTGGATCTGCGGGAAGTTCCGCCGCAGGAAGTTCGTGATCCGCTCGCGGAGTTCGTCCTCGGGATCCTGATCCTCAGTCTCAGTGCTCATTGTGCATCCGGCTACGTCTCGGGTGGGCTTAGGCTTTGGGTCTCACACGTTCGCGGCTCAGTCCCCGAAGCCGAACACCGACCGCAGTTCCGCCTCGATCTCGTCCTCGTACCGGTCCATGATCGCCGCCAGTTTCTCGTCGTCGACGATCACGCCGGAGAGTCGGTCGTCGATATCTTCGGGGAGATCGATCCGAAACTCCCCGTCCCCCTCGTAGAACGGCTCGCTCTCGGCGAGCACCTGCTGATCGATGGCGTGGATCAGTTCGGAGTCGTACTGGTCGTTCATCGTCTCGAAGGCCTGCTTGTACGCCCGCTGTAGCTCCGGAAAGTAGTGCTGGTATTTGTCCTCGAATTTCTCTGGATCGAACTCGGCCATGACCGTGGCTTTGCCCCCGACGGGCAAATCCTTGCTGTTTCGCCCGCCGTGGCGGCCGCACGCCGAACGGGTCCTATCCGGCCTGTGTCGGGCGGTTTGCCGGGGCTGTTATAAATACGTAACTATAGCCATAACAACATATAGGCCGTTTATGCTCCCTTGTCCTACTGTCTCATGAGAGACGCTGACTCGACACAGAGGGAAGGGGAACCGACGACAATCAACCGACGTACACTGCTGAAGGGGGTCGGCGCGGCGGCGCTCGCCGGCACCGGCGCGGCCGCGTTCTCCGGGACGGCCGCCGCTGCACAGACGGATCTCCAGATCATCGAAGTCGACGATAGCCTTTTCGGCTGGTACGCCGACGGCTCGCTGCCGGTCGTCGACGAGTTGTTCGTCTTCATCCACGGCTGGTTCGGCAATTCGACCGTCGAGAGCCAGGCCAACGACGTGCTCACGTCCGTCGAGAACGCGGGTTACAATCCCGACGCCGCCGTCGCAATCGAGTGGCCGGCGTCGAATCTCAACTACTTCGAGTCCGAGGGCGACACCGAAGAGGTCGCGGAGGTCACCGCGGACCTGATCGAGGAGTTCTACGATTCCGGCGGCGGCAGCGTTCGGCTGACGGGCCACTCGCTGGGGGGACGGACGGTCTGCTGGATCCCGACCAAGATCCGCGACAGCTCCGACATCGAGACCATCGCCGCGCTCGGCGCGGCCGCGGACGGCTCGAACGTCTGCGACGGGATCTGGACCGAGGGGATCGCCGAGAACGCCAACGTGTTCCGCAACATCCACTCGCTCAACGACGATGTCGTCGGGAGCGCGTACGGCGGTTCCGGCGACACGGCGCTGGGCACCGAGGGCGCTGGCTGTGACGGGCCCGCCGGCTACGCGGATGTCGACGTGACGAGCTCCGTCGGCGGCCACCTCGAATACCTCGGTGACTCGCTGACCGGCCAGAAGATTGCGCAGGCGATCGACAACAGCTAGTAATCCGTCGATCCGGTCGTCTGCGGCGGCCTCGGTCCCGAAGCCTCACCCGATCTGCGACGCGACGAGTTCGTCTGCTCGCTCGACGAACGCCTCTCGTCTGTCGTCTGGAATCGTCGCCCCGGCAGCGATATCGTGACCGCCGCCGTCACCGCCGACCGCTCGGGAGGCTTCGCTCATCACGACCGAGAGATCTAGTCCCCGTCCGACCAGCGGTCCCGTGCCGCGGGCGGACACCTTCAGTTCCTCCTCGTTTTTCCGGGCGAAGGCGACGATCGGACGGTCGCTATCGACGCCGTCCACTCCGAGCGCCATCCCGGCGACGATACCGACGATTGTCTCGCGGATCTCCTCGCCGGCGTCGAAATACTGCAGGTGCTCGGCCGTCTCGACGCCCTGTCGTTTGACCTGCTCCAGCCCCTCCGAGAGATTCCTGCGGTGGGTTTCGAGCAACCGCCGCGCCTGCTCGAAGGGTTCGCCCCGCTCGCCGAGACAGACCGCCAGCCCGACATCGGCGCGTTCGTACCGGGCGGTCGCGTTCAGAAGCGTCGAAAACTCGCTCGCGTCCCGCAGACTCGTCCCCGGTCGTTCGTCGGTCAGCGTGTAGGTCGTTCCGACCAGCCGCTCGGCCTTGTTCGGCGGGACACCGCGTTCGAGCGCCCGCTGTAACAGGGCGCTGACGACGGTCTGTTTCTCGTCGTCGGTCAGATCGACCCACCGCCGCCACTCGCCGTCGCCATCCGGTGTCTTGAGATCGACCGGTAGCTCTTCGAGGAAGCCGACTGCGCCCTGTTCGTTGTTGGTGATCCCCGGAATCCGCACGTCGGTCGCGTATTCGAGCAACTTCGGAAGCGGCCGCGTCTGCTTGCCGTAGATGGCGATATCCTGTCCCTCTTCGAGGACGCCCGCCTCGGAGCCCTCCTCGACGAGCGCCCGGTTCGCGCCGACGAGTTCGCCGTCGACCGCCTGCATGTCTCCGACCGCGCCGACGACCGCGAGCGCGGCCAGGTCGCGGTTGTCCTCTCTCTGGCCGGACCGCTCGGCCATCGCCCGCGCGAGGAGGTAGCTCGCTCCGGCGCCGGAAAGCTCCGAGGCCCCGTCGATCCCCTCCAGCAAGGGGTTGAGGTGATACTCGGTCTCGGCGTCGGCGGGCTGGTGGTGATCCGCGATCACCGCCTCGAAGTCGCCGGCCCGCTCGTGTTTCGCGATGTCGTCCAACTGTCCGCTCCCGAAGTCCGTAAAGAGCACCGTCTCGAACTCCCGGGCGGCGATACTCGCAATCTCCGTCTCGTCCAACTGTTTTTTGAACACGACTTCGTGGTCGAGTCCGGCTCGTTCGAGCGCCCGCGAGGCAATCGCGGCGCTGGTCAGGCCGTCGGCGTCGATATGTGAGGCCAACAGCACGCGGTCGCTGTCGAGCAGGCGACTCGCACAGGCCCGTGCGCGCTCGTCGAGTTCCGGAACCGGCATTACCCGAGGTTGGGTCGGCATCGCTCTTAAGCTTCCGGCTCCCGGCCGAGGAACCACTCGACGGCCCGCAGAAATCCGTCACCGAACGTGGCGGACGTGACGCGGTCAGCCGCCGCTTTCGCGTCCTCGTCGGCGTTGCCGACCGCGACGCTTCGCCCGGCAACCTCGAACGTCGACACGTCGTTCGTCGAGTCTCCGACCGCCAGACACTCCTCCGGGGACACTCCGAGATCGTCGCTGATTGCTTCGAGTGCCCGCCCCTTGCTCTGGTCGGGGGACTTGACGTGGTAGGCGTAGCCGGTGTCGACGACGACCAGCCCGTGCTCGGCCGCGATACTCTCCAGCGGGTCCAGCGGCGAGTCCCGGCTGACCGCAATCTCGGTCTCGCGCCAGCGATTGACGAGGTCAGTCTCGCCCCAGCCGAGGCTGTACCCCCGATCGCGGTACTCCTCGACGACGGCCGTCGCCGCCTCCGGATCGCCGGTGAACCGGACCGGGTGGTCGTAACCCGCCAGCGCGACGCCGCCGTTTTCGGCGATGACGTTCGGCTCCAGACCGGCAAACTCCGCGAGCGCCACGGGGTAGGGCATCGCCTTCCCGGTTGCGATGACGACCGCCTCCGGCCAGGCCCGCAGGACCGGCAGGACGCGCGGGTCCAGCGCCCGCTGGTCGTCGGTGAGCGTCCCGTCGATGTCCGCGACCAGCGGACCGAGCGTCTCGGGCAGCCCTGCGGCGAGTTCTAGCGTCTCCTGAAAATCCATACCTCCCGTTGTTCGGCGGCGGTCTTTTCGGTATCGACTCTCAGCCGAGATCGAGTCGCCGGAAGCGGAGATAGCCGACGGTGACGGGCACGATCACCCAGACCACGAGCACGACGATCCCGAGCCAGTTCTGGAGAAAGACGGCGTCCGGCTCCGGGTATCTCGTTATCTCGGCGAACTCGGGGATGAGTCCCCTGGCGGCGTAGCCGAAGGCGTTTGCGGGGTTCAACAGGCCGACGAACTCGATCCAGTTCGGCAGGCCGCCCTCCGGGAGTTCCGAACCGACGGTCGCCAGTTGTAACACGAGAAGGAACACGTTCCAGAACAGCAGAAACAGGCCGTACAGCCCGACCATCACCGCCAGCGCGGCCGTCCGTGATCGGAGAAACACCGACAGCCCGATCCCCACACTGACGTAGACCGCTCCGTACAGGAGCGTCAACAGCGTATACAGCCCGAATATTCGGAGCGAGAAGGCGTCGTAGCCGACGACCGCGATCACGGCGGCCGTCCCGTATCCGACCGCGACAGCGCCACACAGAACAGCCACCCGACCCAACAGTTTCCCGAAGACGAAATCCCGCCTGCTGTGTGGCAGCGCGAGCATGAGCTTGAAACTCCCGCTCGCCCGGTCGTCGACGACGGCCGCGTACCCGAGCATCAGCCCGATCAACGGGACGAAGTACACCGCCGACTGCTGCATGCTGTTCATCATCGCCAGCGTGCTGGTCGAGAGTTCGCTGTCGCGGTATATATTCGGCACCCACTGAATCCCGGCGAGAAACCCGGCCCAGAGGACGAACAGTGCAGTCGTCGCTGCCAGCGTGTACGACCGCCGGGTGTCCAGAAACTCCTTTTTCGTGACTGCCCAGAGACTCACTCCTGTCCGATACTTCTCAACGAACGAATATATCTGCGTCGGCGCGTTTCTCACGCTGAAACGGCGTAGAGGAGTTGCCGCACCGCCGGATGCGAGCGGCCACAAAGGTCTTCGGTGTGTCCGCGGTAGCTACTCACGTGCTCGCACTGTTCGTCGGTCCGCTCGGCCTCCTGCTCTCGGCGCTGGTGACGATACTGCTGATTCTCGTCGTGTTGCGGATCGTGTTCGCGCTGGCGTGGCGACTGGTCGTCGTCGTCGCGGTCGTTCTCGCGATTCTCTGGCTGCTCGGTGCGGTCGGAATCGGGACGCCGGGACCGCCGTTCTGACAACCGCCCGCGCTCAGTACTCCCGCTCGATGAGATAGTCCGCGATGTCGTCGAGCAGGTCGTGCGCTTCGTTGTCGGGCAGGGTTTCGAGGTGTGATTTCCCGCTATCGACCAGCCGTTGAGCCGTCGAGCGGGCGTACTCGATACTGCCGACCTCCTCCAGTGTTGCGACCGCCTCGTCGATTTCGGCCTCGGTCACGTCCTCGACCGTCTCCGCAGTGACGAGGTCGTCGACATCGACGCCGTGGTCGCGGGCGTGGACGGTGATGATCGTCCGCTTACCCTCGACGAGGTCGCTGCCTCGCTGTTTGCCCAGTTTCTCGGTCGGCGTCGTCAGGTCCAGCAGGTCGTCCTGGATCTGGAACGCCCGGCCAACGTCGAGTCCGTAGCTGTGTAGCGGTTCGACGGCGTCGTCGTAGCCCATGAGAACCGCCGGGATACTCGCCGCCGCGGCGTACAGCACCGCCGTCTTCAGTTCCACCATCCCGAGGTACTCGTCCGGCGTCACGGCCGCCCGCTTCTCGAACTCGATGTCCAGCGACTGCCCTTCACAGATCTCCGTGCAGGTCGTCGCCAACTCCGAGAGCGCTCGCACGGAGCGGTCGGCCGACGCGCCCGTTTCGAGCATGTTCTCGAAGGCCTTGGAGTACAGCGTGTCACCGGCGAGAATCGCCGTCGAGAGATCGTACTCCTGGTGGACCGCTGGGACGCCACGGCGCATGTCGTCGTCGTCCATGATGTCGTCGTGGATCAGCGTGAACGACTGGATGATCTCGATGCTCACCGCGGCGGCCATCACGTCGACCGCGCCGCCGTCGGCGGCGGGAAACGCCCGGTAGTCCTCGGACTCCGGCTCGACGTCTGCGAGCGCCTCCGCGGCGAGCAGGAGGATCGTCGGGCGAAGCCGTTTCCCGCCGGCTTCGAGGAGATACCGGGACGCCTCGTAGAGCCGCTGTGGCTCGTCGATGGGCAGATCCTCCTCGATTGCGTCGTTGACGAGTCGTCGTCGCCGTTCGAGCGCGGCCTCGACTGCCTGCTGACGGGACATGATCACTCGACCAGCGTGATCAGGTTCCCGTTCCGTGTGACGTGCAGGTCACGACCCATCTTGTAGCCCTGGTTCTCGGCGAGGTTGACGTAGTCCGAGAAGCCGCTCATGTCCTGGTGGGCCGGGATGACGTTCTGTGGCTGCAGCGCCTGCAGCATCTCGTAGTGCCCTTCGCGGTTCAGGTGTCCGGAGACGTGGATGTCATCGTAGATGCGTGCGCCCTGCATGCCGAGCAGTCGCTCTGACTGGTAGCGCTGGCCCTCGTTCATCGGCTCCGGAATCACGCGCGCGGAGAACAGCACTTTGTCACCGTCGTCCAGTTCGTACGGCGTCTCGCCGCGACCCATCCGCGTGAGCATCGCTCGCGGCTCACCCTGGTGGCCGGTGACGATGGGCAGGAAGTTCTCCTTGCCCTCGTTCATGACTCGCTTGAACGTCCGGTCGACGGACTTGCGGTGGCCGTACATGCCCAGATCCTCCGGGAAGTCGACGAAGTCCAGTCGCTCGGCGGTGCCGGAGTACTTCTCCATCGACCGCCCCAGAAGCACCGGCTGGCGACCGATGTCGTCGGCGAACTCGACCAGCGACTTCACGCGCGCGATGTGACTGGAGAACGTCGTGGCGACGATTCCGCCGTCGTAGTCCTCGATGCTGTACATCACGTCCTTGAGGTGGCGTCGCGCGACCGACTCCGAGGGCGTGCGACCCTTCTTGCCGGCGTTCGTACAGTCCTCGATGTAACAGAGGACACCGTTGTCCTCGCGACCGATCTCGCGGAACCGCTCCATGTCGATGGGGTCGCCGATGACCGGCGTGTGGTCCATCCGTTTGTCCAGCCCGTAGACGATTGCCCCCTCCGGCGTGTGCAGGACGGGGTTGATCGCGTCGATGATCGAGTGGGTGACGTTGACGAACTCGAGTTCGTTTCGCTCGCCGATACTCATCGTCTCGCCGGCTTCCATCTTCACGAGGTCGTTCTGGACGCCGAACTTCTCCTCGCCCTGAATCTGCTGTTTGACCAGCTCGATCGTGTACGGCGTCGCCACAATCGGCGCGTCGTATCGGTGCGCGAGTTTCGAGATGGCACCGATGTGATCGAGGTGGCCGTGTGTCGGCACGATGGCCTTCACGTCGCCTTCCAACTCGGACATGATCCGATCGTCCGGGATCGCACCCATGTCGATCAGATCCAGCGAGTGCATCCGCTCTGTTTCCACGTTGTCGTGGATCAGTACCTTCGAGAGGTTCAGGCCCATGTCGAAGACGACGACGTCGTCGCCCGCCCGCACTGCCGTCATCTGTCGCCCGACCTCTTCGTATCCGCCAATCGTTGCGATTTCGATTTCCATAGTGATCACGCCGAGGCGCTCGCCACGCCCGGACGAACCGGCAACCACAGCACGGCCAACTAATCGGCCGGCGAGTGGTCCCGACGCTGTCGGTCGGCCGCCGTCGGACGGACGGCCCGTTGCCGAGTCCGTCGTCAGTGGCGGCACGCCGGTCGCCCGTCGTTCCCGTGGCGACCGTTCGCTCGGATACGCGGAAGTCGTACCGCAAGCCTAAAAAGAACGTCGGTTGGTCCTTCGTTACTCCTCGTCGAAATTATCGGCCAGCGGATCAGTGTCCGCGCTTCCGGCGGTTTCGGCGTCTTCACGGGACTGTTCCGGCCCTTCGTCGATACCGTCACCGCCCGCTCCGTCTTCGGGTTCGCTGCTCCCGAAGACGATCTCCTCCGCAGTCTGTTCGCGGCCGGCGTCGTCGTTCTCCTCGGCTTCTACCGGCCGAGCGGGCTCCGTCGGTTCGGCCGCCGAACTCTCCATCGGGGGCTGTTCGCCGGCGGCCGGACTCGGCTGTTGGTCGGGTTCGGTCGGCGGCTGGCGACTCTCGGCGTCGGCCTCCGTCCGTGTCGGCTCGCGTTCGACCGGCTCGGCCGTCAGGCTCTGCTGGTCCGGCGTCTGCTCGTCGTCACCTGGTTCCGGGGCTTGCTCGGTCCCGCTCCCGGCAGCCTCGATGTCGACGCTCATCTCCGTCGACCCTCTCGCGACGCCGTCGGCGATTAGCTTGTGAACGATTGCGAAGTGGCCGATGACGAGTACGCTGGTCCCGAGCACGCCGAGCACGGCCCCGCCGGCGAAGATGGCGACATCCGGATCGCTCGGGAGGTCCCACCCGACCATCTCGGATTCGATGAGCGCGGCGCCGAGGCCCAGGCCGCCCCCACCGACGATGACGACGGCGAGAAAGAGCACGAACAGTCGAGCGCCGTATTTGAAACTCTCCGCGAACGATGTCGTAGCCATACCGTGGCAATTGTCTGAAACCCGTAAATGCATTTCGGCGTCACACCGCTCCCGGTGCGGGCGGGTTCACCTGACGACTGTCCCCGCGCGTCCGGTGTCGAGAAACTCGCTCAGTCCGTCGGGATCGAATACCGAGGCGGGGGTGTCGAGTTCGAGCAACCGCTGTACCTTCGCCGCCATCCCGCCGGTCACGTCCGTCGACTCGCTCTCCCCGAGCACGTCCGCCACCGCCTCGAAGGATCTGATCTCGTCGATGACGGCACCGTCGTCGTCGAGCACTCCCGGCACCGTCGAGCAGAGTCCGACGCGGTCGGCGTCCAGCGACTCGGCGAGGGAGACGACGAGGGTATCGCCGCTGACGATGGTCCCCCCGTGACCGGCGTGTGCGATCACGTCGCCGTTGAGCACCGGTACGAACCCCTCCGCGAGCATGGTTCGGACGCTCCCGTCCGCGAGCGTAACGGTCCCGTCTTCGCCCCGAAAGCCCGCTGACAGCGGTCGCACCGGGAGCGGGTCGACGCCCCGGTCCGCGAGTGCGTCGAGGACGGCGTCGGTGAGCCGTCCCATCGCCCGGTGAATCGCGAGCAGTCCCTCACCATCGTGGCTCCCGTCAGCTCGGGTCACCCCGTGTGCGGCGGCGTGGTGATGGCCGAAACTCCCGCCGCCGTGGACGACGACAATCTCCCCGCCGCTGTCGACGTAGCCGGCGATTGCCTCGGCCGCGCGCCCGAGTTGCTCGTCGTCGACCGTCTCTGGTTCGTCCTTGTCGGTGATGACGCTGCCGCCGAGTTTGAGAATCGTCGTCATCGGTGTCCCTCGGTGTGGACGCCCTCGGCGTCGAGTTCCGCCCGCAGTGCCTGTTCACAGCCCGGGGTGTATTCGAGGGCGGTGATCGTCTCCGGGGAGTCGTCCAGCGCGACGATACACCCACCGCCCCCTGCGCCGGTTAGCTTCGCGCCGTCGGCACCCGCGTTTCGGGCCGCCCAGACCATCGCGTCCAGCGAGCGCGAGGAGACACCGAGCGCCGAGAGCAGGCCGTGGTTGAAGTTCATCAACTGACCGAGTTCCGCGACGTCGCCGTCGGCCAACGCCTGCTCGCCGCACCTGACGATGTCTCCGATGGCCTCGACCGTGTCGGCGGCGAACCCGTACTCCTCGCGCAGTTCGCGGACGCCCGCGACGAGCGCACCGGTATCGCCCGCCCCGCCGTCGTAGCCGATCACGAAGGGGAGGTCGGGTGTGCCGATCTGCCGGCAGTCCTCGCCCTCGACCCGGACGGCCCCGCCCATCGCCGAACAGAACGTGTCCGCACGGGACGCCTGCCCGTCCTGTACCTCGTTTTCCACCCGGTAGGCGCGCTCGGCGATCTCCTCGGGTGCGAGTTCGACGCCGAGTTCCCGCGTGCCGGCGTCGATAGCCGCGACGGCGACCGCCGCAGAGGAGCCGAGTCCCGCCCCCAGCGGAATCTCACTGTCGATCTGTACCTCGAAGCCGGCGTCCTCGACGCCCGCGGCGTCCTCGACCTGTGCGATGGCCTCGTTGACGTAGCCCATCGCCGCGTCGACCAGCGAATCGGACACGTCGATGTCCGGCCGACCCGAGGCGTCCCCGTCGTACTCGACGGTGAACCCGTCCAAGGAGAGGTCGTTCGCCTGCACGCGCAACCCGTCCTCTCGCTGCGTGACAGTAACCTCGGCCCGCAGTTCGATTGCACACGGCACCGCTGGCTCGCCGTAGACGACCGCGTGCTCCCCGAACAGATAGACCTTGCCGGGGGCGCTCGCTGTGACCATACCTGTCCCTGCGGCGGGGAGGCTGTTTTAGATGTCGGTTTCCTCGGTCGGGTACCACGCCAGGTCGTGGTCGGCGGTGATCGAGACCTCGACCGGTTGGCCGTGCTCGAAGACCTCGACGTGGTTGTGGAGACACCGCAGCGTCGTTCCATCCGTTAGCTCGACCCCGTAGACGAAGTTCGGCCCGTTGTACTGCCGGTGGACGACCTCGCCGTCGGCCGATCCGTCGGTGGCGGGGACGGCTTCCAGGTCGTCCGGCCGGACGAGAATGTCGATCTGCGCGCCGTCGTACGCGTCGACGGGGCCGTTTAGCTGTGCGGTCTCCAGTTGTTCGAGTTCGGTCTCGACGGTCTCCCCGCGGACCCGGCCGGTGAGGAAACTCGCGCGGCCGAGGAAACTCGCCACGAACCGCGACTCCGGATTCTCGAAGACGAGTTCCGGCTTGCCGACCTGTTCGAGGTGGCCGTCGCTCATGATCGCCACCCGGTCGGAGATAGACAGCGCCTCCTCCTGGTCGTGGGTGACCGAGATGGCCGTCACGCCGGCCTCCTTCAGAATCCGACGGACTTCCTGTCGCATGTCGATCCGCAGTCGAACGTCGAGGTTCGAGAACGGCTCGTCGAGCAGCAGGATGTCCGGCTCGGGAGCCAGCGACCGCGCGAGCGCGACGCGCTGTTGCTGGCCGCCCGAGAGCGCGTCCGGATACTTGTCCTCGTGTTCTTCCAGATCAACCAGTGCCAACAACTCCGCCAGCCGCTCCTGCTGGCGCTCCTGCTCCCAGTCGTCGATTCCGAAGGTGATGTTCTCCCCGACGGTCAGGTGGGGGAACAGCGCGAACTCCTGAAACACCAGCCCGACATCGCGCTCTTCCGGCGGCGTCGCGGTACTTCCGTCGGCAACCGTCTCTCCGCCGATCCGGATCGAGCCGGAACTGGGCTGTTCCAGGCCGGCGATCATCCGCAGCGTCGTCGTCTTGCCACAGCCCGACGGCCCCAGAAGCGTCAACAACTCGCCCTGGCCGACGGACAGCGAGAAGTCCTCGACGGCCGTCTCGATCCCGTACCTCCGGGTGAGTCCGTCGAGTTCCAGCACTGTCTCGGCGTCTGTCGTCTCCTCGCGCTCGTCGTGCCAGCCGATTGCGGGCTGACCCGTCTGCACGCGTTCGTCGAGTTTTTGTCCAGACATAGTCACTGAATCCTGCCCCGAGTCCGAACTCCCCGAACAGAGCAGTTCGGCAACGGGGGTCGGCGGCGCATTTTCTACCAACACTTTTTAGGCTAACCAAAAGTATCTATCGGTCTTTCCCACGCGCTGAATCACCGAAGAGCCTCGACGCCGGAGCCGACCACTCCCCTGGCCTGGAGGCACAACTGTGTCGTCTGGTAAACACGACTGGTTAACATCTTATGGGAGATTGCTCCCATCGTCTTCTCACGGTAAAATATGTGTCGGTATCAAATACAAAATTGGGGTAGCCATATTCATTACCCCCAGCAGTCATTCCTCCTGATATGAGCGCTGAACGTGCAGGTGACGGCTCCGTCCGGAGTCGTATCCGGAGTGTCTACGACGTTTTGCGTGGACGCTATCTCTTCAAGATCGGCGGGCTAGTTGTCGCGGTGACGGTGCTGTTGCTCGCTGCCAGCTACGTCGGCTACTCCCAGACTGCATCGACGGTCGAACAACAGGCGGAAGACGAGATGCTCTCTTCTGCCGAGCGCGAGGCTCAGGGCCTCGACAGCTACATCGCCAACATGAACAGCGATGTCGTCTCGATGTCGAGCAAGAGTGTCTACGCCGAAGGGTCGACAGAACAGATCAGGAACAACTTGATCCAGGACCTCTCGCTGTTCCCGGACTCGGCGCAGGCGGCCCATCTCTACGATATGAGTTCCGATACGATCGTCGTCAGTACGGACCCCTCACAGGAGGGGATCGTGATCAGCCGCCAGGACCGCGCCTGGGCCGTCGCCTCGGATCAGTTCGAGGGGCCGGCGGACGTTCGTTCGTTCGAGCCCTACCAGTACCAGGGGCGCCAGGAGATCGGGTTCGTCAGTCCGCTGCCCGACAACCCCGACAAGGCGATTGTCGTCACCGTCAGCCTCGAAGCCCGGAGCGAGCGACTGTCCTCTCCGATCGAGGGCGGGGTTATCGAAGTCGTCGCGAAGCGGTCCGGTCAGGTCGCGCTCGCGCCGGAACTCGATCAGATTCTCACGCGGTTTTTCCTCGCCGACCGGATCCAACCCCTCACCCAGTTAGCGGCCGGTGAATCCCGCGTCGAGACAGTCGCCGTCGGGGATACCGAGGTGATGCAGGCCGATTCCGCGCTGGTCACCACCGTCGCTCTCGAAAACAAAGACTGGGCCGTCGTCGTCGCCGCCCCGGAGAGCACCGTGTACGCCACCTCCAGGGATGTCGGTCAGAACCTGCTGTTTCTGATCGGACTCTCGGTCCTCGGACTGCTCGCCATCGGTGCCGTCGTCTCCCGGGACATCTCGAACTCTATCGAGACGATCTCGGGCTACGCCGAGGAGATCGAAAACGAGAACCTCGACGTCGAGATCGACCAGTCCCGGACAGACGAGTTCGGTGAACTGTCGGCTATCCTGGCCCGGATTCGGGACGCCCTGACCGAGCAGATCGCGGAGGCGGACAAGCGGGCCGCAGAGGCCGAACAGGCCCAACAGGAAGCCACGGAGGCGAAACAGCAGGCCCAGGAGGCCCGCGAGCGCGCCGAGCGGTTCAGCGAACAACTCCAGGAGGAGGCCGGCCGCTTCAGCACGCAGATGCAACGCGCCGCCGAGGGCGACCTCACACAGCGACTCGAAAGCCGGACCGACAGCGACGCGATGTCCGAGATTGCCAGTGCCTTCAACGACATGATGACCGATCTGGAGGAGACGATCAGGGATCTCCAGGCGTTCGCACAGGAAGTCGCGGCCGCAAGCGAACAGGCTAACGCCGGTGCCAGCGAGGTCAAACAGGCGAGTCAGGAGGTGAGCGAAGTGATCCAGAACATCGCCCACAGCGCCGACCAACAGCGGGACCGGCTGGAGGCTGTCTCCGAGGAGATGACGACGCTGTCGGCTACTATCGAGGAGGCGGCCTCGACGGCACAGACCGTCGCGCAGACCTCGGAGGAGACCGCAGCGGTCGCCGCGGAGGGCGAGACGACCGCCCAGGAGGCCATCGAGGAGATGGAGACGGTCCAGCAACGGATGGGTACGACCGTCGACAACGTCGAACGACTCGACGAACAGATGGACGAGATCGACGAGATCGTCGAGTTGATCGGCGATATCGCCGAGCAGACGAACATGCTCGCGCTGAACGCAAACATTGAAGCCGCCCGCGCCGGCGGTGCCGGGGACGGCGACGGCTTCGCGGTCGTCGCGGACGAGGTCAAGCAACTCGCGGAGGAGACTCAGGACTCCGCGAGCGACGTGGCGGCGCTGATCGAGGAGGTCCAACAGCAGACGACCACGACCGTCACGGAGATCCAGACCGCCGAACAGCAGGTCGAGCAGGCGACGGAGTCGGTCGAGGACGCGGCCGGCGCGTTCGTACGCGTCGCCGAAAACGTCGAGCAGACCGACGACGGGGTGCAGGAGATTTCACAGGCGACCGACGACCAGGCACAGAGCGCCGAGGAGGTCGTGACGATGGTCGACGAGGTCGCGGAACTCAGCGAATCGACCGCCGACGACACCGAGGACGTCTCCGCGGCCGCAGAGGAACAGGCGGCGTCGATGAGCCAGGTCACCGCAAACGTCGAGTCGCTCGCCGAGCAGGCGGAGCAACTCCAGGCGAACATCGACCGGTTCGAGGTCGGCGCTGCCGAGACGGCACCGCGGCCCCGCAGTGACGGCGGCTCCGAGGACGTCTGAGCCGGGGCACGTTCACTCTCGTTCCGTCGCGACCAGCGTCGAAACCCGGGCGTTTTCCTTGAGTTCGAGCCCGGCCCCACTGACCGACAGCGGCACTCGTGGCAACTGACGCACCGACAGCGTCGGGTGAGCGGCCCCGCGTTCCAGCAGTTCGGTCCGGGTCTGCAGCGTGAACACCAGATCTGACGCTCGCAGTGACTCGTTGTACTCGATGAGATACCGTCCGGCGTCGAGATGCCACCACTCGTAGTCGTCGTCCGGATTTCGCTTTTCGCTGTCGTGTGGCTCCGCCGCCGCGGGGTCGAGTTCACCGCCGCCGAAATCCACTCGCCCCGGCCCCGTAACCTCGTACACCTCCGCGACGGTCAGATCGAACCCCCGGCCCTCCGTCTGTGTCGGTTCGTGGACGATTCCGTCGAGAAACTGGCCGTACTCGACCATATCGAAGATGTGTCACGAGATCCCATAACGGTGCGGGATGTACTCACGTCTCTCCGGACTCACGCTCTCGCTCTCCGGTCGCCGCCTCCGCGTCGTCCTCACGGAGGCGTTCGAGCTCCCGCGTGACGCTGTCTTCGGCGTTTTCGTCGGTGTCGTAGCCGGTATCGACGCCGCCGGACAGTTCGCGGCTCACGTCGAGACTCCGGCAGTCCCGACAGTAGTAGTTCTCTCCCCGCTCCATCGTGTACAGCGGGAGGCCGGCGAGGACGTACTCCTGCTCGTACTCCCGGACGAGGCCGTCGAGCACTCGCGACCCGCAGATCGCGCAGGGGCGGTCGGTCTGCTCGACGTACCGTTCGTCGACGGTTTCCGTCGGACCGAACGTCATCAGCGTGTGTCGGTTCCGAAGCCGCCGCCTGACCGGCGGGAGCACGTAGAGGCCGACGATCCCGGAGGCGAGTCCGAGCAGCGTCGAGACGAGCGTGAGTCCCGTCGTCAGGACCATGATGATGCCGATGACGAGCATGGCGACCCCGCCGCCGAGCTGCAGCGGGGACGTCTGTGGTGAACTCTGTCCCTGCGGAGTTTCCGCCGTGGGGTCTGCCGGGGAGAGTATCTCGTAGCCCTCTCCGTCGGCGCGGAGCGTGACTCGGGTCGGTGCGACGGAGTAGTGATACCAGGCGTACAGCAGGTTCCCGACTCCGGTGGTGAAGATGAACAGGAGACTGTGAATCGCTATCGAGCCGAGGCCTCTGTCGACGAGAACCACCTCGTCGTGGCCGTCGTACTCGATCTCCCACCCGCGGGAGACGAGATACCCGATCCGCCTGCGAAAAGCCGTCAGGTCGTCTCCGGTCGACCGTCTCCCGCGGTCCTGCTCGGCGTCCGCCCGCTCTGTCGTGGTCTCGTAATCGGCGTCTGCGACCTCCTGTAGCGGGGCGAGATCGTGTCCGCAGTGGATGCAGTAGTCGTGCTCGGGTGTCGCACTGTTGCCGCAGTTCGGGCAGAACAGCCCCGATCCGTCACACCGAACGGGATCAGCCATTCGTTCGATGTCGTTTTTCTACATATAAATACTGCCGCGCTCTGTCGCCGGTACTGAAACACCCCGACTGCTATCGACTCGTCCCCAGCGGGTCGACTCCCAGATACTCGTGGACGAGAAACTCCAGTCCGTTGATGACGTAGTGAGCGACGACGACCAGCAGCAGGCTCCCGCTGACGATGTAGCCGGCCGCGAGGACGAACCCGAGCACGCCCGTGACGATGACGCCGACCTGTCCCTGGGCACCGTGACCCAGCGCGAACGCCAGCGAGGCGACGACGGCGAGCAGCCACGGCGAGACCGAAAAGCTCGCGGCCGGAACGCCGATCAGCGCCGCCCGAAAGAGCAGTTCTTCGCCGACCGCGATGATCGGCAGGACGGCACCGAACAGGACGACCCACCCGCCCGGCGAATCCGGCGCGAGCAGTTCTCTCAGTCGTTCGTCGTAGGCCGCACCCACGGCGTCCGCGACCGTCGTCGAGAGTTCGTTTCCGACCCAGAGGACGGCCCCGAATCCGACGCCGAGGGCGACTGCCGGGGCCCCGGTCGAGAGCGGTTCGCTCGCCACGCCGAACGCCGCGGCGGGGATCGAGAAGTACCAGCCCGCGACGAGCAGTACCGCCGCGAGAAGTCCCTGTGTCGCGGCGACGTTTCCGAGCACCATCGCCGGCGTCAGTTCGACCTCCGGGGACGGCTCGCCGGTCGGCACCGGATCGGTCTCGGAGTGCTCGCCCTGTGCCGGTGACTCGGCCATCGACTCCGATGCCGGCTGCTCGGCCCGTCCCCCCGGAGTGGTCGCTGCGGTGTGCTCCGCTGTGGGCGCGTTCGTCTCGCCCGCAGTCGACTCTCCGTCCCCAGCCTGGGGGAGGTCCTGGGACTGGCGGGACAAGACGAGCAAAACGACGGTCAACAGCCCTGCGACGAGCGAAAACGCGAGCGGCTGAGCCACGCTTACTGCGGGCTCGGGTTCGTGCCGCCGGCACCGACCTCACGCTGTTCGAGCGCGCGGCCGGTGATCGACTTGAGTCGGTCGACCAGTGAGTCCTTCTCGGGTTCGCCGGCCAGCGCGACTTCGAGCACCTCGGAGATGTGCGAGACCGGGATGATCTCGACCTGCTCCTCGTATTCGGGCTCGATCATCACGTCCTGCTCGTTGGCTTTCGGGATGATGATCTTGTCGATGCCCGACTTCGCGGCGGCTTCGATCTTGTGCGTGACACCGCCGACGGGCAGCACGTCGCCGCGAACCGACAGCGAGCCGGTCATGGCGACGTTCTGCTCGACGGGGATCTCTTCGAGCGCACTGATCACTGCCGTCGCGACGGTGATCGAGGCGGAGTCGCCGTCGACACCGCCCTCACCGACCTGGACGAACTGGATGTGGATGTCCTTCTCGGAGATGTCCTGGTCGGAGAACTTCTTGATGATGGCGCTGACGTTCTCGACGGCCTCTTCGGCCATCTCCTTCAGCTGGCCGGTGGCGATCACCTGGCCCGGCCCCTGGGAGGGGGCGATCTCGGCCATCACGGGGAGGACGATACCGGAGTCCTCGCCCATCACTGCCAGCCCGTTGACCCGGCCGACAGCGCCGCCCTCGTTGACGGTGAGTTCGTAATCCTTCCGGCGCTCGATGAACTCGT
Source organism: Halovenus carboxidivorans (assembly GCF_009831575.1). Classification (GTDB taxonomy): domain Archaea; phylum Halobacteriota; class Halobacteria; order Halobacteriales; family Haloarculaceae; genus Halovenus; species Halovenus carboxidivorans. Next base: position 315,565 of record NZ_WUUT01000004.1, read on the forward strand.
CGGCCAGTTGCTGTTCGATCGAGCGCGAGCGGCCTTTCGCCTGGAGCACGTCCTCACGTTCGGTGTACTCCTTGCCCTCTGCACGGGCGATGTCGCCCGCGACGCGGACGAGTCCACCGAGGTTCCGGAGTTCGAGCGTGAGGTGATCCTTCCGCCCGGCACGGCGCTGGGCTTCGAGGATGATCTCCTCCATCGCCTCCCGCGTGAAGTGCGGCAGGCGGCCGTCTTTCTCGACTTCCTGGGCGACGAAGCGGGCGTACTTCCGGCGCATCTCCGGCGTGTCGTCGATGGTGTCGTCCATGTACACCTCGTAGCCGTACCCCTTGATCCGGGAGCGCAGCGCCGGGTGCATGTTCTCCATGGCGTCCATGTTCCCCGAGGCCACCATGATGAAATCACAGGGGACGGGTTCGGTCTGGACCATCGCGCCCGAGGAGCGCTCGGACTGGCCGGTGATCGAGAACTCACCCTCCTGGATCGCGGTCATCAGTTTCTGCTGGGACCGGATATCGAGGGTGTTGATCTCGTCGATGTAGAGCACGCCCTTGTTGGCCTTGTGGATCGCGCCGGGTTCGACGCGGTCGTGGCTGGGCGTCTCCATGCCGCCGGACTGGAACGGGTCGTGTCGAACGTCGCCCAGCAGCGCACCGGCGTGGGCACCCGTCGCGTCCTCGAACGGCGCGGTCTGCTGATCTGCGGTGTTGACCAGCAGGTTCGGCACCATCGCGTCGTTGCCCCGGGAGATGTACCGGAAGGCCAGGTAGATGATCCCCGCCGCGAGGATGCCGAGCAGAATCTGCCCGACGATTATCAGCGCGTATCCCAGGATGAGGGCGATGATGATCCACATGATCACCGTCCGCATCTGGTTGCGCTTGCGGGCCTCCTCCTTGTGGGCCTCGACGATCTGTTCGCCCTTGCCAGCCGGGACCGTCCGGACCTTCGGCTCGTTACCGTCGTCGGGGTTGTGGTAGACGAGCACGTCCTGAAGCTCCTCTTTGGGGAGCAGTTGGCTCATCGCCTTCGCCAGCATCGACTTCCCGGTTCCCGGGGAGCCGATCATCATCACGTGTCGGCGCTGTTTGGCCGCCTTCAGGACGATGTCTCGGGCGTGATCCTGCCCGATCACCTGATCGACGAGTCGGTCGGGGACGCTGATCTCCTTGGAGGTCTCGACCTTGAGACCGCCGAGCAGATCGTCTTCCTCGATCTCTTCGTCGATCTCCATGTCCTCGTCGACATCGCTCCCGAGCGCCTCGTCGAGGGGGTTCTCCTCGTCGTCCCCGGCCGTTCTCACGGGTCTGTCAGCGCCCGGCCGCTCGTCGTCCGATCCCGGACGGCTGCCTGGGGGCCGGATGCCCTGGTCGTCGCGCTTGTCCGTCTCACCGACATCTGCGGCTGTCGTCTCGTCGCCGGCCGACCCCTCCGGGCTCGTCTCCTCGGCTGGCGTGTCCGCTCCGTCTCCAGCCGTATCAGCGTCGGCCGCCGGCCTGGCAGACTCCGATGAGTCCGACTCAGCCGCCTCGTCGGCGTCCATTTCCCGGTCGGTATCCGGGACATCTGATTCGTTGCTCATGCAAACGTTGCTATGTTGTTTTGGAAGGGCTGTCGACTGATATACTTTCTCCCCAACTATCGCTCCTGCAAATGGCAAATTGGGCGACAGAGCTGTTCTACGAGGCAATTACGCCGCCAGTCCGAACACCGTCCATTCTTATAATCCGCGTCCAAATGGCATGCAAATGGCTCCCTATCGAGGCTGTCTGATCGGCCGGTTCCAACCGTTTCACCGCGGTCACCGAAAGCTTGCCGAGTACGTCGCCGACGACGTCGACGAACTGGTCGTCGGGATCGGCAGTGCGGACGCGTCGCACACCAGACGTAATCCGTTCACCGCCGGCGAACGCGTCATGATGGTCCGCAAAACCCTGGAACCGTTCGACATCACCGACTACGTCGTTCCGATCGAGGATCTCGACCGCAACTCGGTGTGGGTCAGCCACGTCCAGAGCATGGCTCCGGAGTTCGACGTGGCGTACTCGAACAATCCGCTCGTGATTCGGCTCTTCTCCGAGGCGGGTATCGAGGTCAGACAGACCGAGATGTTCGACCGCGACGAACTGAAGGGCAGCGAGATCCGCCGGCAGATGATCGACGGAGAAGACTGGCGACAGCACGTCCCACAACCGGTCCAGGACGTGATCGACGAGGTCGACGGCGTCGGTCGCCTCCGGGACATCGAGTGATCGACCCGACGCCCCGGATCGTCGATTCGCTTCGTCGTCGGAGACACGCCCAGTCACCACCGGCCTTCTGTCGCCGATCCTGTCCCGCCACTTATATGACTTCACCAGCCGTAGTATCCGGTGTCAGAACCGTGCGATCGGATCGCCCGACGAGACAGATATGCCACACTCAGCAAAGTACGTCATTCACGCGGATATTCGCACCAGCGGTGTCGTCGAGCGCAGCGACGTGGTCGGCGCAATCTTCGGCCAGACCGAGGGGCTGCTCGGTGAGGACATGGACCTGCGGGACCTGCAGGACGCCTCGAAGGTCGGCCGGATCGACGTCGACATCGAATCTGAAGGTGGCCGCTCGTTCGGTACGATCCAGATCGCGAGCGGGATGGACCGCGCCGAGACCGCCGTCCTCGCCGCCGCGTTAGAGACCATCGAGCGGGTCGGCCCCTGCCGGGCGTCGTGTTCGATCATCAAAATCGAGGACGCCCGCGCCGCCAAACGCCGAGAGATTGTCGACCGCGCGACGGAACTGCTCGCGGCCTTCGAGGACGAACAACTCACCAGCGAACGCCTCGTCGAGGAGGTCCGCGAGCGCGTCCGCGAGTCGGAGTTGACCGAGTACCGCGGCTTCCCCGCCGGCCCCCGCGTCGCCGACAGCGACGCGATCATCGTCGTCGAGGGCCGTGCAGATGTCCGAAAACTACTCTCGGTCGGTATCAAGAACGCGATTGCCGTCGAGGGGACCGACGTGCCCGAGGAGATCGCACGGCTCACACAGGACCGGACGACGACGGCGTTTCTCGACGGCGACCGCGGCGGCGATCTGATCCTCCGCGAACTCGCTCAGGTCGGCAACGTCGACTACGTCGCCTTCGCCCCGCACGACCGCTCCGTCGAAGACCTCGACAGGGCGGCGGTCATGGCCGCACTCCGCAAGAAACTCCCCTACGAACAGGTCGAGGAGGGGAACACCCCGCGGGAGGCGTTCGCACCGACAGACGGGGGAACTGTCCCCGAGGACCCGCCTGCCGGCGCGGACGCTTCCGCGGGAGCGGACCCGGCCCCTGCGACCGGGCCGGACGACGCCGACGGGAGCGAACCGGACCGGGAGGCGGTAACGCCGTCCCCGTCGACCGACGGGCACTCCTCCGGGCCGGCGGAATCGACAGCCGAGGAACCCACTCCGGACTCCTCGTCCGAGGAATCCGAACGGGAACCGACGACCCTCGCCGGGCACGTCGAGGCGGTGATCGAAGACGGTGCCGGGACCGTTCGCTTGCTCGACTCGGAGTTTGCGATCCGCGCCGAATCCGACGCGGAGTCCGCCTTCGAGACCATCGAGGACGCCGAGGACGCTCCCCACACCGTCGTCCTCGACGGGACCGCCACGCAGCGGCTGTTAGATATCAGCGCACAGCGCGGGGTCGGCCAGATCATCGCCGCCGAGACCGGCGAGTTCGTCAAACAGCCCGCGAGCGTCAGGGTGCACGCGGCCGAGGAGATCGATCTCAGTTGATCGGCTCGGTCAGATCGCGCACGAGCAGAAACCCCGCACCGCTGTCGTACTCGTCCGGGAGCCGTTCGACTGTCTCGAACCCGTGCTCCCGGTAGAACTCCTTTGCGCCCTCGTCGACGGCCCGGACCGTCAGTGCGAGTCGCTCGTAGCCGTCCGAGCGCTGGGTCTCCGCGATGTGCCGCAGCAGCGCCGAGCCGTATCCCTTCCGCTGTTCGTCGGGAGCGACCGCGAGTTCGGTGAGATAAGCGGTCTCTTCCGGCCCGGGCATGACGATACCGTAGCCGACCGGCCGCGTCTCGGTTGCGACGAACAGCGGGGGAAAGCCTCCGAGCGCGGCGTCGAGCAGTTCCGGCCACGGCTCCGGGAGTGCCGCCGCCTGGATCTCCCGGAGGCGGTCCCCGTCGACGGCCGTCGTCTGTCGGACTCGAACCATCGTTACAGAGTCAATCCAGCGGTGGCGGCGATCGTCGCGCCGGCGATGGCGGCCGACAGCGTGGCGAGAAAGTTCACTCCCTGATTCCCGCAGAGCCAGCCCTCGATGGTCGCGCCGAGAAGGCTGTCGACGGTCATCCCGACGATTCCCGCGGCGACGACCGCGCTGGCTCCGAGCGGGTCCACTGCCTCGAAGGTCACGAGCGCGATCCCGGCGACGATTGCGGCCCCGCAGACGCCGACGGCCTCGCCCTGCCAGGTCACCGCGCCGTCGGTGCCCGGTTCGACGACCTGTAACGTGGTAATCAATCGGGGGTTGTCGAAGAGCCCGCCGATCTCGCTAGAGAGGGTGTCGGCAAGTGCGGCCCCGACAGCGCCGGCGAAGGCGAAGAAAAACACCGCCTCCGAGACGCCGAGTTGCTGGCTAGCGGCCGCGCCGACGACGGCGAACAGCGCGACGAGAGAGTTCGCGAGCACGTTGCCGGTTCCGCGCGCCCCCTCGTTTTCCTCGGCGATCCCGCGGTCGAGTTTGCGGTCGTAGCGGTACTTCGAGGCCAGGCCGCCGATCCCGAAGAAGGCGATCAACATCGCGAACCAGCCGTAACTGCCGAGGACGATCGTCAACAGCCCCAGCAGGACGCCGGTCAACATCCCCGGCAGCGACGCCGTGTCCAGTGCGAAGGAGGCGTAGCCGAGGACGACAGTCACGACGAGCGCGACGGCGATCCGTACCGTCGAGATTTCGACGGGGAGCGCGCCGAGAAACCACAACAGCAGGGCGACGCTGACAAGCACCAGCACGTCGTCACGCTTGAACAGCGCCTCTCGGAGCAGGGCAGCGAGCAGGCTGCCGCTGGCCGCGAGGAAGGCGACGGTCTGGTACTGCACGCTCGGCCCGGTCACCCCGGCGGCGAGAAACTGGGCACAGCTCCCGGCCAGAAAGCCGCCGCCGACGAACCCGGCCGTCGCCAGGAAGGGATCGCTCGTGGAGTGGCGGCTGGCCTGGCCGACGAGATTCCCGACCGAGAGCAGGAGGACGGTGCCGACGTAGATCGGCACCGGCATCCCGAACTCGATCGCCAGCACCGCCGTTCCGGCGGCCGCGAGGGCGAAGCCTGCGAGCCCGTACAACGTCCCGTCCCGACGGTCGCCCGGTCGTGCGAACAGCTCGAACAGGACCGTATCGGCGTCGAGGGCGAGGGCACCGGCGGCGATCAACAGGAACGGACCGATCGCGAGTACCGTCGCCACGGCGGGTTCGTCGACCCCGTCGACGAACGGAACGACGAAGGCGAACAGGCTCACGACGAAAAACGCCGCTGCTCGTCGGACGGGTCCAGTCACTACCCCGGGGTATTGCCGAACAGCACTTACGTTTTCCGAACCGCTCCGACCGGCTCAGACCGATTCGACCGCGTCTCGGATCGCCGGAAGCACGTTCGCCACGTCACCGCGGATATCGAACTCGGCCCTCTCGGAAACGGGGGTCTCTTCGAGATTGACGATTGCGAGTGTCGCGCCTTTTCGGGTAGCGATCCGCGGCAGCGACGCGGCGGGTTCGACCGTCAGCGAGGAGCCGACCGCGAGCAGTACGTCGGCGTCCCGGGCGAGTCGCTTGGCCTGCTGCAACGCGACGCGGGGTAGCTGCTCGCCGAAGAGCACGACATCCGGCTTCAAAACGCCGCCACAGTCCGGACACTCCGGCGGGAGCGTTCCGTTTTCGATCTGTTCGCGAGCGGTGTCGAGCGGCGCGGTCCGGTCACAGCTCTCGCAGGCGACTCGCTGACCGTTTCCGTGAATCTCGATCACGGAGGAGCCAGCGGCCGCGTGTAGTCCGTCGACATTCTGCGTGATGACGGTATCGAGGTGGCCTGCCTCCTCCAGGGCGGCCAACGCCTCGTGTGCGCTGTTCGGCCGGATCTCCTCGCCGTAGATCTCGTCGTACAGTTCGAGTCGCTTCTCCCAGAAGGCGGCGGGGTCGGCTTTGAACTTGCTGTAGTGAAACTCCGAGGGGTCGTACCGATCCCAGATCCCCCCCTCGCTCCGGAAGTCGGGAATTCCGGAGGCCGTGCTGATTCCGGCCCCGGTGAACGCGACCGTCGACTCCGCCTCGGAAATCGCTCGGGCGACAGCCGTGATGTCCTCGGTCATACTCCCGCTCCGTGTGGAGCGGTCAAAGGCGTTTTGTCGCTCAATACGAGAGGTCCGCGGTCGATCTGTCGAGACCGACCACGAGTACGGCACCGAACACGGCGGCACCGACGACGGTACCGATCCCGGTCGCCGTCGACTCCGTGACTGCGAGCACTTCGAGCACCGGCAGCCGAAGCGAGCCGAGCATCAGGCTCACGAGGAAGACCAGCGTCGCCTGCCGGTAGTGATCCAGCGCCCACCGCACCACGTACGCGACGGTGAACACGCCGACCGCCGCCCCCGAGAGGAAGGCCGCGATCCGAATTCCGTCCTGAACGAGCGTGGCCGTGATCCCGTTTCGCCCCAGCGCCAACAGCCCGTCGACGAAGCCGTTCAGCGTCTCGGTCATGGTCTCGTACTGGCCGAGCAACAGCAGGATGAAGGCCCCGGAGATGCCCGGCAACAGCATACCGCTGATCGCGACCGACCCGGCGACGAAGATCACCGGCAGCGAACTCGGGATGGAGCCGCCGCCGGAGACGCCGGCGAGAGCGAACGCGAACAGGAAGCCGACGACCCCGGCTCCGGCCTGGCGTGGCCCGCGGAGCCAGTCCCGTCGGGCGAGCACGAGCGCGGACGCCCCGATCAGCCCGAAAAAGAAGGCGAAGGTCGGGCCCGGGACGACCTCCAGGGCGAACTCGACGACCCGGGCGAGCACCACCACTGCGGTCGCCATCCCGCCGCCGAGGGCGACCAGAAACGGCACGTCCATCGCCCGCAACTCCCGGGCCAGCGCCCGGCGGCCGGATCGGCGGTGGGCTGTCCGAAGATGTCTCACGACGGCGGGGTCGAGTTCGGTGAGCGCGCTGATCAACCGTTCGTAGACGCCGACGATCAGCGCAATCGTGCCCCCCGAGACACCGGGGACGGCGTCGGCGCTCCCCATCGCGAGCCCTTTCAGATAGATCGTCAGCAACGCCAGTACGCCGCCGTCGTGCGCTGCCGTCTCGGTTCGGTCTCGGTGATCCACTGTTTGTATCTCTCGACGCTCGGCGCTCAGCTGCCGACGTTGTTCTCTACGCCCGTCGTGAACGACTCGATCGGTCGGGTACCGATGATGATCGCCGGATCGTTCTGCCTGGTGGAGTAGCTGAGTTCGACGGAGTCACCGGCCGCGACCGGCTCGGCCAGTGAGACGGTGACGGCCGTGTTCACCTCGCCGCTGGAGACTCCCGTCACCTCGACGGGCTCGCCGTTGACAGTCGCGTTCATCCTCGCGGCCGCGGCCGTCGGGTCGGCGACGGTCGTCTCCCCGTTGAACTCGACGGTGATCTGGTCGGCGGGCTCGCTGACGGTCGCCGACTGGACCTGCCCGGACTCAGACTCGTTCTCGTCGGTCCCGAAGTCCCGCTTGTCGAGTTCGACGGAGATCGGCTCCGAGTCCTCGGTGACGACGGCTTCCTCGGAGACGTTGAACTGGCCGCTGTAGAGGGCCTGCTCCTCCGAACTGAAGCCGGTGATCCGGTAGCTCCCGTTCGCACGGGCGCTGACGTTGGTGTGTCCGTCCTCGACACCGATCTCGTCGTAGCCGGTCGTCGAGTACGGCACCGTCGTGTTGAACGTCCCGTCTTCGTCAGTTTCGATCCGCTGCGTGTACTGGAACTCGTTGCCGTTCGGTGGCTTGATCGGCACGCTGAGCCGCAGGGTTCCGTTCTCCGGCCCGTTCTCGCCCTGGATCGTCGCGCCGGGGACGCGCTCGAAGGTCTTCACCCACGCCGGGTTCGAGCCCTGCAGCGCCCGCTGTGACCGCAGGATCGCCTGCTGTGTCCTGTTCGGACCCAGCATACTCCGGTACGCCTGTGTGATTCCGGAGTTCGAGAGGTCCCGCTGAATCACGCTCAACCGCCCGAAACTGACGCCGCTGTTGGCTAGCTCCTGGACGTTCTCGTCTCCCTGTGACGGCACCGCGGACGTTTCGCTCATGTGTACCAGCCGGAAGTGCTTCAGCGCCTCGACGCGCTCCTCGGGCAGCACTCCGACGCCGCCGACCTGTCTCGTGTCGGACTGAGACGCCCACTGACGGGCCTCCTGGAGGCTACCGAACGACCGGACCGCCGGCTGGCCGGCACCCGGCAGCCGTTCGACACCGATCGCCTCGGGGGCCCGTGAACTCCCGTGGTAGTGATAGAGGCGGGTCAGCATCGAGTTGTAGTATCGCTGATCGTGAGCGATCAGCATCGTCTGCTGGAAGATCTCCTGGGCGGAGGTCAGCTGGCGCGGGTTCGCCGACGGATTGATGACCCGCTGGTAGAAGTCATCCGTCGAGTAGTCCGGGTGGAACTCTGCCGGCGCGAAGTACTTCCCGCCGACCTGGCCCTCCGTCTCGGCCATCTGCCAGTCGATCATCACGTATCGGGTCTCCGCGCCCTGGCTCTCGTCGAACTCCTTTTCGAGCGTGGTGAGTGCCTCGGACTCGTTTTGCGCCAGGAGGAACCTCGCCGCTGATTGAACGCCCTGCTGGAACGGGTTCGCGTTCGGAATCCGCTCTGCGCGGTTCGTTATCCAGTGGCCGTAGTCCCACCAGGACAACACTCCGTACGCTCCCTGGGGGTACTCGTAGTTTTCAGTCCGCTTGTACGTTCCCAGGTAATCCATGGCCTCGCCGTCCGGGTTGTTGTACCGTCCCGGTTCGGGCGTGTTCTCCTCCATCCACTGGAGGCTCTGGTCCCAGACGAGCACGTTGCCGGGCTGAGAGAGGTTGTCAGCCCGTTCCGTCGCCGTCCGGTCGACGCCCGTGTACGGCAGCCCGAGCAACGGAACGAACATCACCATCACGATCAACACGAGCGTCAGCACCTGGTGGGTTTCGATGGTGAACTCGTCGGTGTCCGGCGTCCCGATCGTCTGGATCAGGAACCCGGCGACCGTCGCGTTGAGCGCTCCGATCGGCACGGTGAGATAGTAGCCGAACCGGGTCTGTGTCATCGTGGCCGCGATCATAAACGCCGCCCAGAAGACCATCAGCAACTGCTGGCCTTCCGGCTCTCGTTTCAGCGCCTGCCGGCCGAGAATCACGGCCGCGCCGACGCCCGCGGTGACGATACCCAGTCCGTACCGGTCGTAGAGATACTGCTGTGGGTTCTCCGGCGGTTGAGCTTCACCGATCGTCCCGGCGGTCGTCCCCGGGGAGGTGATGAAGCCGAAGACGCGGTCGACCTGCGAGATGAAAAAGTCGAACAGGCTCGGGAGGGCGAGGGCGACGAACACGACTCCGACGACGAGCAGTCCTCCGACGATTCCCGGATACGCCGACCGGGACAGGTCCCGGCTGTCGACCTCGCGAGAGAGCCAGGCCATGAAGACGAGTCCGAGCGCGACGACGAAGGCCAGCCCCGGCTGTACGAACGACCGACTCGCCACGCCCATGTCAAAAGTTCGAATCGTGCTCAACTGGAGCACTCCCGCCGTCGTGAGGCTGATGACGCCGACAAACGCCGTGTGCTCCGGACTCCGGCCCCGGAGGTGCTCGAAGGAGAGATGGAAGATGAAGAAGACAGCGAGGATACCGAACAGCCAGGCGCCCGGGGGCCACGCCCAGAGATACATCCCCATCGCGATCCCGGTGAGTATCGACCAGCCGATGGTCCGCCGAAGCGCCGAAATCTCGCCGGCCGCGATCAGTTCGTACACCGGCCGTTCCTCCTCTGCGACCGAAAGCGACACCATGACGCCGAGAATCGACAGCGTCATGAACAGCGCCTCGGCCGCGTGGTGTTGGGTGTGCCCGGCGAGGGTCATCTGGAGGAACCGGTCCGGCGCGAAGGCGATGAAGCCGACGACCACCAGCCCCCCGAACCGACCGCCGAGGCGTCGCCCGATCAGATACGCCGGGATGCAGATCGCGACCGCGAACAGCGGCGGCGCGAGCAGTACGACGTGATCGAAGAGGCTACTGCTCGGCGAGCCGAGTCCCAGGATGAGCGCGAGCAGCGCGATGATCTGATCGAACAGCGCCCCGAACTGCCCCGTGGAGGTCCCGTACGGGAAATACGTCCAGGGATCGAACGGCATCGTGCCGAGGAAGTTCTCCGTGGCGTACTCCGCCGAGCGGTGGTTGTACCACGGGTCGTTTCCGCTGTAATACACCTGTCCCTCGTAGATGAAGTTCCGCCAGTTGCGGATCCGGTTCCAGAAGACGAACCCGACGAGAAAGACGAGCAACGGATAGTGATAGAACTCCGTCAGCCAGTCTATCACTGCCTTTGTCTCGGATTCGTCTGCCAGCTGTTCCCGCCAGTTGCTCATTAGCAGATGACAGAAGCAGTGCGCGCATAAGCCTTATGTAATATACCGACACCCGCTCGGTCACGCTCCGAACTCGGACTCGGTCAGCCGCACGATCACAGTCCGGTCGACCTCCCGGAGATCGTACTCGGGAATCTCCGCGCCGGTTCGTGTCACGAGCATCGGTTCGACCAGCCGCGGCTTCGTCTCCCCCTCTCCGTCGTCGGTCTCGACGCCGTAGACGCGGAGGAACCGCCCGCTGTCGGCCGGGTCGACGTCGTCGTTTCGGATCGCCGTTGCGAGAGCACGCGAGAGCCACTCCTCGCTGCTGATCGACGGATCGCGGACGAAGGCGTCCGAGACGAACCGAGTCAGATACCAGTCGAGGTCGTTCAACAGCGAGACCGCCGCTCCGAGACTGACCGTTTCGACGGCGAGGGCGTTCTCGAAGGGCTCGGTGATCTCGTACGCGGCCAGCGCATCGCGAGCCGTCTCCCGGGAGAGTAGCTCGTACTGGAGGTTGGTCTCCTCCTCGCCCAGCAGACAGACCCGGGTCATCGCCACCCCCTCCGGGCCGGTGGATCGACTCGTCTCATCTGGCGTTCGTACGGTGTTGCGATTCCGGCGGTGATAGTGGTTTCGCACGCTCCGCCTGGGATCACGACCCGTCGTCGAGGGCTCCGATTAGCTCCGTGAACGCCGCACGCTCCCGGCGTTGCTGGTCCTCGACGGCCCCGGTGTCGCGGATCCGCTCTTTGATCCGTCTCATCGCGGTCGGGTCGTTCTCTGCGAGGGAGTCGGCCACGCGCCGCGGCCGTTCGGTGACTCGACTGCAGAGGCCGTGGTCGTACGCCTCCTCAGCGTCGAGGACTCGGCCCGAGAGTGCGATGTCGAGCGCGACGCCCTCTCCGACGACCCGCGGCAGTCGAGCCGTGCCGCCCCACGCCCCGAACAGGCCGAGACTGACCCCGTTTTCAGCGAACGTCGCCGCCGGCGTCGCGACCCGTAGATCACAGGCCAGCGCCAACTCGACGCCGCCGCCGCGGGCCGGCCCGTCGACACCGGCAACGACCGCGCCGTCGTAGTTCGCGAGCGCGTGTGCGACGGTTTGCCCTCTCTCGGCGAACGCCGCAGCGGACTCCTCGTCGAGCGAGCGGACGGTGTCCAGATCCGCACCGGCACAGAACGCCTCGCCCTCCCCGCAGAGATACAGGACCGGTTCCGTGGCGTCGTCGATGGCCGCCTGTAGTTCGTCGAGTCCCTCGCTGGTGAGCGCGTTGCGCCGGTCTGGCCGGTCGAGGGTCACCGTTCGCACGGCCCCCCTCACGTCTGTGGTAATCATGGGCTGTCCAGGGCGGTGGTTTCCAAAGTTCTTTGCCTTTCCTCCCGCTAGAGCGGGGTAATGGACGAAGCCGGGGCGACGCGTCGGGCGGCGCTCGGTGCCGTGCGGGATGTCGAACCCGCGGGGTTACACGAGCGCATTGCCGAGTGGCTCGATCAGGGATCGATGGCACCGGGTGTACTGACCATCAGATTCGCACGCGCAACGTCGAGTACAGTCTCACAGGCGACCGATGACGAACTCGCCGACCCGGTCGGCGAACGTGCCGCGGGCGTGCAACTCATCTACGACGGACTCCGCCTCACTCGTCGACTCGCGTCGGAGGAGCCGTGGGAGACCGGAACGAGTGAGAGCGGAGATCTGGATATTCTCGTCGCGGACGTACTCGTCGCACGCGGGTTCTATCTGCTCGCCAAGACGGAGGCGTCGGATCGAGCGGTCGAAACGGTTCGGGCGTTCGGCCGCGACCAGACGGTTCAACGCGAGACTGGCGACGACTCGCTCGCGCGCAACCTCGAAGCCGACGCGCTGGAGTTGGCTGCCGTCGCGGGCACCACGGTCGGTGACCGGACAGTCTCGCCGAACGTCCAGTCGTTCGCCGCCGAACTCGCCGAGAGCGTCGCCGACGATGGCTTTCCACCCGCCGAGCGGTTTCTGGCCGATGTCGATTGCGATCGACTCCGCGGGCTGATTGCCGACCAGAGCGGCAGCGATGGCCTGACGACATCGGTTGATGACTGATCGCACGGTCGGATCGAACCGAAACGTTCAAAGATCACTCGCGGCAATCACCGTATGCGCGCCTGGGTAGCTTAGCGGTAAAGCGCGTCCTTGGTAAGGACGAGACCCCGGATTCAAATTCCGGCCTAGGCTCTCTTTCCTTGTTACGTCCGGTAGTTACCGGGTTCTTCGTCGGTGAAACAATGTACACCATGCAAGAACGAGTACCCGGGTGTGTTTCTCCTGGGCCGACGCAGTCATGCGGTTACGAAGAACAGTCAGGCATATTACAGTATATATTTAAAACTTGGTGGCCTCTAGTTCTAGCTTCTAGACAGAGGTGTCGAAGATGACGCACAGCGATGAGAACAAGGTTGATGGAATTGTCCTCGTGACAGAGGATGCTCAAGAATATCTAAATCCGAGGCAGGAGGTTACATATCGTGAACACCGGCGAGAGCTCGCGGAGTGGATGCTTGCGCTTGGAAAGAATCCGGACAAGGCGGAAGGTTACAGCCATTCCACTGCGAAGAACAGGATGAATCGGTTGGATCTGTTTTACCGTTTTGTTTGGGATCGTGAGGGCCGGTACGTTCAGGATTTAACTACTGATGATGCGGATGACTGGATGCGGCATTTGGCGCGGCAGGAGATGAAGGAGTCTACGAAGTGCCACTATCAGAAGGCGGCGAAGACGTTGTTCAAGTGGAAGAGGCACGCGCGTAACAAGGATGTGGAGTGGGATCCGGAAATTGAGTATAGTGATCCGTCTACGACTTATACACCTCGGGATTATCTTACCAGGGATGATCGCCGTAAGCTCCGGGAGGCGGCTATGGAGTACGGGAGTGTGCCGCATTACAACTCGGTGACTCCTGAGGAGCGTGAGAGGTGGAAGACGTATCTTGCGCAGCGTTTGCAGAAGCCGAAGGAAGAAATCACGATGAAGGACTGGCAGAAGGCTAACTCGTTCAAGTATACTTCGATGATTCATGTTGCGTTGGATGCGGGCCTACGTCCTATCGAAATCAAACGTGCCAACGTTTCCTGGGTTGATACACAAAATGGTATACTTCGTATCCCGAGAGAGGAGTCCAGTAAGAACCGGGAGAACTGGATAGTGGCGTTGAAAGAGGAGACTAGTCAGATCCTGAAGCGTTGGGTTGATGAGCGGGAGACACGGGAGAAGTACGATGGCCGGGATGCGTTGTGGCTGACGATGTACGGTAACAGGTACGACAAGGATTCGTTCAGGGACGTGTTCCGGAAGATTGCCGAAGAAGCTAATCTGGACTTGGAGAACCGTGATCTCACGCCGTACTCGATACGGCACAGTACTGCGACCTACGTAGCCGAGGAGGAAGGGTTAGCTGTTGCAGCGCAGCAGTGCCGGCATAAATCGAAGAGAACGACAGAGAAGTACGAGCACAGTTCGACGGCCCGGCAACAAGACGCCGTCAACAACATAGACTGAAAAATTCTCTTCCTTTCTCTCTTCTGTAAATCCCGTATACAACGGTTAGTCGTTGGAGTTTAGGACCTGTTTCAAACCCTTTTTTCAAACCAGGGAGTGATTGGTAGTGGCTGATTCAGGGCTGATCTTCTGACCTGGTGTTGGTTGGCACACCTGTTTTCGGTGCTGATTTTCTAAGGTGTTCCGGGGTGGTAGGTTAGATATTTAATATTTTCTTACCGTGGTCTTACTATGGTGAGATTTTGTGGCGTCGTTGACGATTAAGCTGCCGGATGACCAGAAAAACGAGATAGAAGCGGTAGCTCAAAGAAAAAACTACAATAGTACTTCTGAGTGCGTGCGTGAAGCACTGCGGGACAAAGTCGAGGAAGACCTTGTTCTACGCCCAGAAGTAGCAGAGAAGCTGCGGAAACGAATAAAAAAGTACGAAGAAGAAGAGTCGGAAGGCTACACATTGGAAGAGTTAGACGAGGAACTAGGGTTGTATTGAATGGAACTCGATGTCCAGGAAGGCGCGGTTGAAGCCCTTAGTATGGGGCTCTGGAGATTTGAAAGATGTATGGGGTAAAGCAGGTCCTACTCGAACAGGTTCTTGGCTCTTCTGTAGATGGGTGCGCCGAGCCAGTCTCGTTGTTCTGCGAGGTCGTCCAGTTTGTTTAGTGCTTCCTCGTGCTCCAGTACGTCTCTCTGGATGAGTGCTTTCAGTACGATGGGCGAGATCGCCACCTGGGCGTCCGCTACTGTCTGAAGTTCTGGGAGTGCTCGGAGATCGTCAGTGATCAAGAACTCCGCATCTATTTCCTGAGTGAGGAGTGCACAGCTTCCTTCTCCTTGGTCCACGCGAGAAGACGTGAATTCTTCTTTAACTTGATGAGTAGTTATCTGACTTAAATTTTTGAGTACATTTTCTGCGGCGTTTCCAGGGTTGTCGTTGTATTCTGCGGTGTCTTCCAGTTCTTCAATTACTGTTTCGGTGGTGTGGACGTTGAATTCTGTTAGAAAAATGTTGAGGAGGTCGATAGAGGCGAGTGAAACGAGTGCGCTTGTATCCGCTATGATCATTTCTTTTCAGCCTCTACAGTTCTGCGAGGTCGTCGGCCAAGTCTTCGCCCTGGTCGAGAATGTTTTTTGAGGCACGGACGGATTCGGCGTCCTGTCTACCGATAAATTCTTTGAGGACTTCAAATCCGATCTGGTCGTCGAGGTAGAGTTCCACGACTGCTTCTTTGAATTTTTCGTCGTCCTCTATGTCGTCCAAGTAGTCTTGTAGTGCTTCTACTATTATCTCAGTCCGGTTCTTGTGCGTGACTTCTGCTGCCACATCCGCCTTCTCAACCAGGTTTTCTGGGAGACGGAAATTAACTCTGGTACTTCCCATTCAACTCACCTAATGTATGTACATTGTGACCACAATTTTAAATAAGTTTCTTCAATCGAGTATACACTCCTGGATCACAGAATAGTGTAACTGCCTCAGAGAGTAGCCTGACAGAGTCATCGAATCGGTAGAGAGAACCAGATTCTGGAAATGGGTTCAGTGGTTATTGTCGAGAAAAGTTTGAGCTCGGTCGTCTCTCTCAGAGGCGTAAATTTGAGCGGTTTCGAAGGCTTTAGTATAGACTTCGTCACCGGATTCGAACTCCTCGAATGCTGGGCGTAGGATGTCTGCCACATCATCGTTGAAATCCTGTCCAAACGGTCTCTGATACCCCGTGACAAGCTTGTGGAAAATCCCTACTGCGGTCTCTGTGTAGTCTGCTGCTTGATGTGATAGATATTCTTCCAGAGTTGACCAGACACCCATGCTGTGTTGATGATTACCGATATGGAATATCGATCTTCTCAGAAGATCGTCGACCTCAGATAAATCAACTCTATTTCCAACATGGCTTAGGTAGCGGACAAACCATGTGATTTCTTCCGAATACGTGTCATCATCACCCACTTGTTCAACTCGCCTTTCCCATAGTGACCGGGTTTTATCCCATTTATCGTAAGCTTTGTCCTCTTCCTGATCTTCTCCCCATCTCCAGAGATTCCACGCGACTTGTCTTGCTAGATCTGGATCGCCACGATCATACAGATAGGCTAGTAAAGACTCAGACCATTCTTCAAGATCGTACTCAAATAGGTAGTTCCCAAGGAGATGTCCGGCCATTTGCTGGTCGGCGTTTATTGTCTCGGTAGTCTTGCCTTCGGCCATTAAGTCGATAGCATGGAAGTAATACTTCCTCAAGTACGGGAAAACATCGGGATGAGATTGGCTGAACGCGACATAGGAGTCCCAAGCTGCAGTAAATCTTTCCGTGTCTTTTTGACTCTGGCTACGCGGAAAAATGTCTGTCAGATGATTTATCATCCAGTCCTCGTCAACAGGCCACAGAGTTAGGAGTCGCCGACCGAAGACGGAGTGAACCCCGAGCGAGATATCGTTCATTCTCTCCTCCAATTTTTCAATTACTTTTGAGTCAGGTTCTGAGTCCTTGTCAACGGCTACCCGTCGCGCATAGATTATGAGGGCATCTACAGCTACTGGGCGCACCGTGTTTAATGCCGTATGTGATGGATCATTGTGGCCTGCGTATCCTTCCGGAGGCCGGTCTGTACTAATGTCTGGATCAGGATCATCTGCTAGGGTTAAGATGATTTCTCGAACTCTGTCTTCTTCTTGTAGGAAGTATTCGTACAGATCAGTATTGCTGAATCCATCTCTGAGGAGCCATCCTACTCGTTTTCTCGTGTGTTTCGGCCATTCCTCTGTATCCGCGATTATACTTTCAGAGAGTTCCCAAAGTGCTTCTCGGAAACCTTGGCTGTCTAATATTTCTCGTTCGTCTCCCATCCGGTCTCTCAGGTGTCCAAGAAGCCGGTTTGAGTAGGATGCAGGGGCTTCTCGAAGCCTTGATATTTCAGTGGCATATTCTTCTGGGTTGTCCAAGATTATATCTGCAATTTCTTCCGCTGCTCCCTGTCTCCCAATTTCCTCCACCGACCCCGTCCTTCCAGATCCTTCTATAGCTGATTCATACCATTCTTGCTCCTCAAAGGGTTCTTCGATACAGAAATCGATCAGCTCACTTGGAGAGTATTCTTCGAGTTCGGATCTGGGTTCTGGGCTTTCATGTGAGACAAACCCGCCTCTTATCGCGGGTGCTTCAGGATCTTCTGGTTCGTCTTCGAATTGATCAAGTAGTTCAGAGAGCTGCTCTTCCGCTTCTTCGGATAGATCTGCCCTGATAGGCCAGAGCCGATCCCTGATCCATCGATCGGAGCGCCTTTCGACAAATTCTTCTACACTTGTGTCTTCGAACTCGTCCTGTCTATCCTCGGCAATCCGCTCAAAGGAATCACGAACCGGAACCGAGGTTATCACTTCAACTACCTCTTGTTGTTGATCTTCTGGGAGAGAACTGAACCCGTGCTTCAGTAACAGGTTAAATTCTTTCGTTAATCGATTGTCCCGGTAATTCTCTTCATCAATCAGCTCTTCTCCAACCAAGTCGGTGTGGTCTTCACTGTGTTCACGGAGCAGATAGAATCCAAATCCACGGAGTATAACGTTCGAATCAAGATATTCCGCAATTTTTTCTCGTTGAGACTTTACATCAGATAATTCAAACCAGATATCAATTGTTTCTCGAAGGAACCCAACAAATAATTCAAATGGCTTATTCCTGTCGTCTTTTTCTATACTAAAGTTGGAAACCGCAAACTGGTGGAAGAAATGGATGTCGACAACTTCCTTTTCTCTTGCCTCCGCTCTCACGGTGGCAGCATCATTCAGTTTTTCCTCGAATAGTTCGAGCGTTTGATTCGGGCGATTTCGTACTAATCTCTCAAGGGTTCCTTCTTCGAATAATGAAGTCAGATAATATGAACCCATGATATCCTCATTGCGTCCCTCCGGCTCGGCTTCTAGACGAATAGTGAGCAGTGAATCAATCAGGTCTAGTCCCTCATCAAAATGCTCTCCATTCACGAGATCTTCAGCGAGTTCCGCGGACCGAGAATAGTACATATCGAGCCGCGGTTCCAACTCGTCTAGGCCGTCTTTCACAACATCATAAAGATCAACCCGATATTCCAGAGGTAATTCCTGGATGATGGAGACCACCAACGCTTTCTCGCTTCGATCTAAACCGCTAATATTCTCCCTGATTACGGAACTGACTTCTTCAGGATGTAGACTTGCGATATCGTGGAGGTAGGCCAGAAGGTGTCGCGGAGGGCTTTGGAATCTGTCCGTATCCACCAAGGCCTGAATCCAAGAAGTGTCGGTCTCTTCATCGAAGAAGTAATTGTAGAGTTTTTCTCTTGATTCGAGTTTTTCAAGGACTGTTTCAGTGACTGGCGTATTCACAGAGGCGTCCCATCGTTTCACGACATCCAGTATCTTCGATGCCCAGTAGAATTGGAACCCTTCTTCGTCAAGGACTTCTTCCAAAAAATCATCTGCGCCCTCCGGTAACTCCTCTTCCCTATCAGTATAGACCGCAAACATCCACTTGACCACGTCATTACTGATATTCTCGGATAGATCGTTGATGACATCTTGGAACAAGTGTTCGTCATCGACGGTTCGATTGACTAGTTGCCAGGCATAGAGGTATAACTGGAATTGGCGGTGCCTGAATCGGAATACACGGTCTCTCCCCGATTCTGTAACTCTCCGTATAGCCCCGATCGAGAGCAATTCCCTATCGGTCCATAGGATTTCATCCACGGAAAATACGGAGTTCCCGCTTTCAGTGGTTTCAATTGCGTGTTCAACTGCTCTATCGATTACTTGATCACCTCTCCGCTGACCGTCGCTAGGGTGATCTTCTGCCAAGAGTTCTCGATATTCCTCCCAGACCGCGACCTGTTCTGTTACGTCCTCCAGGTCTGATCCTTCTGCGACTAGTGTCCCTATTACATCAAGGTATTCTATTTCTTCACAGAGTTCGATCAAGTCTTGGGTGGGCGAGGTGATTCCCAATTCTTCTAGATGCTCCTCGGCTTGGGTTTCACTTAGAGTGTTGACCTCGATCTCGTTGTCGAAATATCCAGAAACGGTGAGATCTTGGAATTCATCATAGTTGTCTAATTCGTATGTTCGGCACGCGAATATTACGCCGACTCCGTTTAATTGTGCGACTGAATCAATTATCTCACTGTATACTTCTCCTGTTTCTCTTGTAGTGTCGTCTAATTGATCAAAAATAACTACCAAGGTTCTGTTTGCTGATACCTGATGGATACATCTCTTCAAAGATGTTTCAAGACCATCGAATATGTCGGAGTCGGATGAGATCGTTGCATGAGCACTTGCGTCGATGAAGAGTAGTTGGTGGTTGCTTTCTTCGCATACTCGTTTCAGTATCCCGCTTTTTCCAACACCACCACGCCCCTTGATTATCGAATTATCGGGGTTGTCTTGGTCTTCGATGCTTTCTATAATTCGGCTAGTTTCTGATCGGGGGATATGGCCGATGCCTTCGATTTCGTTATCGATCCGATCCAGTTTTTCGTTTGATTCTCCTTCGAATGTAGTTAGGACCTCTTGGAGAGACGGGTATTTCTCAGTGATTGTGGAATAGTTGGCTAAAGCTGCTGCAAGCGTGAATAGGAACACTAGACCAGTCCCAAACAGTATATCTACTATACCTAGATCAAGGAAAACTAAGTCTGATATTGTAAGAACCCCTATACTGTAAAGCAGTAGAACTGCGACAATCCCGATAAGGAGGTAAGTTGTTATAACCTTGAATCGACCTTTTGTCGTATGAAATTCTTTTTCTGTAGTTCTCTCGGCTGATTTGGCAGTGTATCGATTGATAAGTAATGGAAGTAGGATGATTGAGACTATGGAGAGTACAGCTAGGCCGGGCTTGGAGAGATCAGAGCTTCTGAGGAAAGACTGGAACCCTGCAACCGTCAGACCTAGAGATCCAACAGCCCATGCAATCGATTTTGTGAAATTAGTTTCATCTTCAAACGTAGAATATCGCAAAACAGTGTCTCTTCCGAGGGCGAAATACTCCCGGAGTGCCTCGCCTATGGAAGAGAACTCCATTACCTGCCATAGCGGTGTCAATCGTTAAAATGGTAACGGGAAGACGTGAATCAGCGTTCCAAGTGGTTTTGAACCTGTTTTCGGAATGTTTGGAACGACTGCTGTAGTTCTGCCATATCCTGTTCAAGTTGGTGTATTCGTTGGACAAGCTCTCTGTGACTCAGATTCTCGTAATCGTCTAGATCCTCTGGTTCCGAGTGTTGAAGGTACTGTTCTCCTTTTTCAGTGAGTTCTGCTTGTTTGGGGTGTTGGAATACGCGTTTTTGTCCGTCGATGACTCTTTCTACCATGCCGTCAGGTTTTGAGACTTCTATAAGTCCGTGTTCTTCGAGTTTTTGGAATGCGTATGTGACGTGGTGGTTTTCGAGAGTGGTTGCTGCTGTGATTTTTTGTACGTCGTCGTTGCCGCTGTTGATTTGCTGGAGGATGAGGTGTTCTTTGTCTCTGAGTTGTGTGTTGTCAGTCATCGGCTTGTAGGACGCATTCGGTTTCTAATGCGGAGCAGAACCCCGAGTCGTCGCGGTATAGGCAGAAGTTTTCCAGGTCTTCACGGCTGTTCCCCTCTAATTCAGGACAATTGTTTTCGACTTCGTCCTGTTCCTCTAACTCGTCGCCGGTAAGTTCAAGTATACGGTACTCTGCTTGTTTCAGTTCTTCAACGTCGGTAACGGGCTCTCCGTCTTTCTTGTAGTGGCTGTAGCTGCCGTTCTCGTCTTCGTGTTCACTGCCTCTCCTATTGACCGGATCTGACAGGATGTTTTCCAGTTTTGCTGCTTCGCCGTCTTGGACAATGAAGAAGACTTCTCGATTCTCTTCTTCGGCGCGTTGCAGGTTTTTGAGTACTTTTCCTGGTTTGGAGAGGGTGGAGTTTTCGGCTTCGAGGTGTGCGATTTCTCCGTTCGGCAGGTGGATGTGGCCGTCCGGTTTTTCATCGCCCTGGTCCTGGTAAAGCAGGTTGACCTGGAATCCGCGTTCTTCGAGGTGTTTCTTGGCTTCCGCAAGCAGTTCTTGGTGTTGTTCTTTACCGGCGTTTTGTGATTCCCCGAGGGACTGGGTTAATGCGATATTGTCCTCGGCGGTGGAGGCCGCCGCTTTCTCCTTCTTTATTTTGTCGACGTTGCTGTAGTCGGTTTCCCAGGGCGGGTAGGTGTCGAAGATGACCGCGTTTCTCTGATTTTTCTCCGATGGTTTCTGAAGTGCAGCCCGGTATTTTCCAAGGGATGTTAACGTGGTTTTGTCGATTCCTTGGAGCATTGCTGCTATACGGGCTGTGTCTTCGCTTCCACTGGGGTTGAAGACGGTCTTGGTCCGGCAGTTGTTTGCAACTGCTCTACGCATTTCGGGTGCTAACTGGTGGAGGTACTGGGTTGCGAGCCAGCAGCCGAGCCGGTATTCGCGTGCTTCTGAGAGGATTTTGGCGAAGTTGCTTCCTTCACCGGCGAAGTTCTGGAGTTCGTCGACGAAGAGGTGGAAGAATTGTCTCTCGTCGGCGGATTGTGTGATCCGGCTCTGTGCTGCTGCCCAGATCTTGGTGGTGACGATGGATCCGACGAGTTCGGAGACTGTGCCGCCGACTTCACCTTTCTGGATATCTACCAGTACGATTTTGCCTTCGTTGACTGCTTTTCTGAAGTCAATTCCTGATTCTTCAGCCCCGATAACTCTCCGGATGGTCGGGTTCATGACGAAGTCATTCAGCCGGCGCTGCAACGGCTCCATTTCGTATGAGGACATGTCCTCTTTGACTCGGACGAGCTGTTCTCGTATCACTGAGTCCTGTGTCTGGTCGATGAGTTCGGTTAGTGGTTCGTCTTGGATTACGCAGCGGAAGACATCGACGAGTGTCTTCGATTCGTTTTTCTTAATGTTGAGGTCGAGGTGTGCGCGTAGCAGGGTTTCCAGGACTCTTCCGAATTGGTCGCCCCAGTTCTCACTTTGGCGTTTGAATAGGTCGATGAGGTCGGAGACGATGATCTCCTTTTGGTTCTCCAGCTGAGTCGTATTCATGTCCTCCGTAGTGTGTGGTTCAAGGACGTTAACCGGTGTAACCGGCTCCTGACCAGGGTTGATATAGACCACGTCGTCGATCCGGTCCTCAGGGAGTTTGGCGATGAATTCGTCGATAAGACCGCCTTTCGGGTTGATGATGCAGAGGCCGTGGCCTTTGTAAGCGTCTTGTAGTGCGACGTGAAGCAGCAACTGGCTTTTCCCGAATCCTGTAGGCCCGATGTTTAGGACGTGAGTCAGTAGTTTGTCGTCCTGTATTCCGACGTGTTCTTCGACCTCGAACATCGATTCCCGGGATCCGAGGTAGGTTCTTTCCTGGTTTTCGGTGCTCTCAATCAGCTTTTTGACTTCGTCTGGTTTCATGGTTTGCTGTAGTTGATGTTTTCCTGGGTGAGGTCTGGAAGTGCGATCAGGCCGGCAAGCTCGTTACGGCTGGCCTGGAAGCTGCGATTCCAATAACCGAATCGTCTCTTTGCTACTGTATCTGAGAAGTTGAGGAGGCGTTTCTCGCGGAGCGTAGTGATAGTGACTGCGTCGAAATATTGGCCTGTCTCTCCGCTCTCGTACACGTTGAAGCCGCCTGCAAGCTCCTTTACTCGGCTTGGGGTATACTTTCCGGCTCCAGCGATGAAGAACCGTATTGAGGTGTGGAATCGTCGTGTACCGGCTTTTTCTTCGACTGCGTCTGCCTGTTTTCGTTCTCGTGGTGTTGGTGGCCTGTTCCCCCACAGTTTCTCTTTCTCCTTTCGAAGGTAGCCGATCCGTTGGTAGGCTCTCCGCTTCCAGTACCACCGACGCAATGGTTTCCCTGCGACCGGACGGAACAGTACCTGAATGACTACCCGGGTGTCCTGCATCGCGTGCCGGTGGAGTGCTGAGGCAACCGAGTTCGTGGGTGGGGTGTCGAATTCTGTGCGTAACGGGTAGCGGTCCAATCGGCCCAAGGTTAGGATGCCGCCACCGACTGTGTCTCCCTCTTTTACTGGGAGGCCGTCAGCCCCGGATCCGAATCCTATGTCGGGTATTTCGGTGGCGAGATGGGTTCTTAATTTTCGTTCTAAGCGCTTTGTGGGTAGTGTGAATTGGAAGCGAAGGCTGTCCGGGATGTCACGTCGGATCTCGAATGCGGCCGTCGGTGAAGCGTTTTTCACCCCGAAGAACGACGACTGTATTTCTGTGAGTCCTCGGACCAGTTGTCCGAGTGTAGCTGGCAGACTCTTGTTTTTCGGCGGTTTGACTGCTACAGTGTATTTTTCTGGTGTTCCTTCTCGGAGTTCCGTAGCTTCGTCCTCGTTGACCTCCGTATAGGTATTGAGTATCTGGTGGCTCAGAGACATTATTCTCCCTCCGTTCTTGGCTCTATCAGTGCGTGCTCCTGCGGCGTTGCCTCGATTCTGAGCCGTGTGTCGATCAGCCCGGATACCTTGAACAGTGCCTCACTGTGGTCTGAGTCGGTACCTGTCTTGAGCTCGAACAGTTCCTGTTTTTCCCGCTGTGAGAGCTGGAAGTACTCTACGACGGAGTCCGGGACGCGGTCGTGCCGCATGAATACCTTGCCGGGTATGTTGTCCAAGATTTCCCGGCCTTCCCGGCAGTAGGTGAAGTGGGAGGCGTTCTGTGAGATCAGCGTAACTGCGGTGTTCGTGTCCCGTCCTTCGAGGACAAACCGGTTCAGGATTCGACGACCGGTTTCATCGTTCATCAGGATTCTTACCTCGTCAACTACAACCAAGGTCTTCCGTTGATCCTGACTGACTTCTGCGTAGATCTGCTGCACTAAGTCAACGAGGAGTTCGGTGTTTTCTTCCTGACCTCGTTCTTCGACCTGGAAGCAGACTGTATCGTGGCTGAAGCTGTAATCTTCGTCCCTGCCGAGCGTGTAAGTAGAGCCGTCGAGGGTTCGAGCGATGCTTCTGTACTCGTTTTTCGGATCGACGATGATGATCCGAAGGTTGGGATAGGCGAGGGAGGCTCGAAGGATTTCGATCTTCGTGGCGTAGCTCTTTCCGGAGCCGACCATACCCATCCGTGCCATCGAATGGGAGCTCCAGTCAAACCGGTCGAATAGGGCAGGTGCTTCGTCTGAAGTGTCGACGCCGTAAATTACGCCGTTTTCTTGGACGTTATCTCGGACTGCGAATGTGAATCCTGCTGCTGCGCACTTGGCGGGTAGAAGCATCGTTTCCCGCAGGTGATCGGTGTACAGCATCGAGTCTGTGTAGTGTGCGTCAACCGTTCGGAAGACCGCCCGGTCGTATTCTATCTGTACGGTTTCAAGCCGGTTACAGACTTTTTGATAGGTTCTGTCGCAGGTCTCCTGGTCCTCACTGTGGACGGTGATGTAGACGCCGTAGTCGACAGGCTGGTCTTCCCGGTTGGCAAGTAGGTCGAGGAACCACTCGGTATCCTCTAACAGTCCTTCGAGCTTGTTGGTGCCGCGGTAGCCTTGGTGGAGTAGCGAATCGATTTCTGCGTTCAGCTTTTCGGAGATTCGTTGCAGTTTCTTCGAGGTTTCTGCGGTGCTTTTCGGTTCGATGACTTGGACAACATCGACCATTCCATCTGTTCTCTGTAGCTGTGCGAGCCATCCTGCCTCGACAGATGAGGGGAATTCGGTGACGTACACCGTCTTCCTGTACTCTCCTCTGCCATCCTTCGGCTGTCCGGTGTAGAACGGGCTTGGACGCGGGTTTCGCCTCCGTTCTTGCTGAATCAGATTTTCCAACTCCCGTTTCTCTAATCGCTGTGCGGCGAGGTCTCCGGTGTTCAACGTCGACAGAACATCTCTGCACCGGGAGTCAAGTTCGTTGAGAAGGACTTGCCTTTCTATGTCCTCTTCTTTCTCTTCGAGGATAGATAGCCGTTCTCTGAGCTGTTTTTCTATCCAGCGCTGACTGTCTCGTCCGACACGAACCACGATAAAGTGCCTTGTCCGAGAAAGATTGGCGTCGCTGAATTCGTCGATATGCTCCACGTAGTCGTTCTTCAGTACATCGTCTGGCGATCTGTTCTCCCTGATATTGTCTCTGTAGTCGTTCAGCGAGAGTGGCTTCTGTCTGGAATATATCTGGACTGGGTAGGACACCCTCTCGAAGAGGCTGCGGTAGATGGAGATCAACGCCTGCTGCTCCGTCTCAGTCCGCATCTCCAAGTTAGCCGGTTCGACCTCGATAGCGGCTGCGACCTCACCGGTTTCAGTAACGACGTAGTCTTCAGAAACCTCTTCAAATCCGTCTTCTTCGAGGTTTCGCCAGCGGATATACCAGGAGACAGCATCTGCGGCGAGTTCGTCAAGAAACCGGTCGAAGGGCCGATATCCGTACCAGGCCAGCCCGACCAGTAGCGAAACAGTGAGCCAGAACATCAAGGCGAGGCCCGCTGTAGAACCTAAAAGCAGGATACACAGGGCAGGGAACAAACCGATCCTCAGCAGTTCCTTCCAGGTGAACTGCCCGAAGAACTGGGTAGGAACATTTAGGCCGCCCGGCATCCGGTAGTCGACTCGACTCATTTCCACTCACTCCTCCTTTCACGAGGATGTCTTCTTCTACCGCGGTTTCTTCGCCTTTCAGAAGCCTCTCGCCGGTCCTTGCCTCCAACACGTTCCCGGATACCGCCGACACGTTTCTTCACGGTTCTACTCACTCGGTATCCTTGACCAACTGCAGCTTGCGATGCTGACCAGACTTGAAACGGCACCAGCAGTAGGAGAACAAGGCTGGCGATACCGAGAAGCCAGTTTGCCGCAGTCTGTAGTACTGTTGCACCGTCACCTCTCATCAACGCTAGTGAAAACCGGAGCACCAGAAGATCAAGTGGTGCGAAGATCAGTGCTGCGAACCATCCGGCGATGAACGTGTTGGCGTAACGTTTCACTCTTGGAATACTCCACATGAGAGCGAGCAAGGGGCTGATAGCGGCGACAAACAGAATGTATACTGCCCTAAGAATGAACAACACTACCAGAGCGAGTAGAGCGGTAGCTTTCACGACAACCGCAAGGATAAGCCCTGAGCCCAGGCCAAACAGTTCCCTAATGGAGACTTCCATACCAGTTGGAGCAAAAGCCGTATTTAGAGCGTTTATTAACTCAACGACAAGTTCCAGTAACGGTAAGGAGAATGCACCGAAGACTAGAGCAATGATAACTCGTGGAAGCATCATCCGGACCTCAGCGAACGAGAACCCCAGAATTGGCCCGGTCATGTAGAGCAGTCCCGCAGCCATGAAGACCACCGTAGCAAGCAGGTAACTGATGTAGAGTACCTGCTGGTGGACTTCCTGTACTGCCGAACTATGCTGGACGGATGGTGTCGTGGTCACAGCATCGTAGACGTATCTGACCAGAGCCTGGACTAAGTCCCGAAATGGCTGGTAGAAAATCGATTTCAGTATTTCCACCAGTTTTCCCTGCCAGTCACTCAATAGCCCTACCAGATCTTCAAGCGGACCGACAATCGGATCAAGACTGATGCCGGAACCGTCTTCCTCTTCTTCTTCCGGCGGTTCCGGCTGCTCTTGATGCGTGTCGGCTGCTGCCAATCCAGTGAAACTAGCAGCGATCAAGATAGCGGCAGCCAGTGCAGCTCCGTACGCGTACGTGTTCATCTTATTCCCCCTCCGAACCGGTGCAGAATGCATCCCCGCCGAGTGAGGCAACCAGGTAGTCAACAATCATCGGTGCTGCCAGTAGGAGAACAACACCGACGAAGACGTGTCGAACTAGCTTCTTCCCGGTTCTAGTCCAGTCCTCACCAGGAATCATGTACATCACACCGCTGACTGAAAACCCGAGGACACCGAGACTGACACCTGCGAGAAATGCCAGCGTGGTAAACGAGTCAATCAGCGACAGCAACGGCTGCAGGCTCTCCGGTGGCTGGCAGCCCATTGAACTTTGCAGTAGTGGGAGTGCTATCCAGAACGGGATAGCGGTAGGTTTGATTAGCCGAACGATGCGCCGTGCCGTTCCAGGTTGGATCCTGTCCAGCATGCAGCCTGGACTTGGAAGGGCAGGATAATTACTGGGGTATAATACTGTAAGAAATTGACCGGGAGGGGGTGTTTCTTCCCTTGGGTGAAGATTCTTCACCCGTTAGCCAGGTCCACTACGCCTAGAACACTGTTAGCGTGTATGTGGGTGGGTGGCATAGCAATCAATTATAAAAAAGTTGTCATTCAGCAGTAAGTATAGAATCACTATGCATCCTGAAGACGTGAACCCCGACGATTACGGCAGAACACATTTCCGAAACCTATTGGACCAGTTCGAGGACCACCCAGACTGGCATTTCTCCGATATTACTGATGCAAAAGATGAAATAGTAGAGAGTGCAGCAGATTTCAATCATAATGAAGTATACATTGATCATAACGAGACTGATGCAACCTTGCGTCTGACTGTTCCACACTCTTACGAACCGGTCTTATCAGCTAGTGGCAGTATGCAACAACCATTAGACGGTACACAAAGACAGGATCCATACGAAGATTCATTTGGGGAGGAGATTCAGGAAACGTACCAGTCAATCGTAGCAGATCATGACGCCGAATACTTGAGTAAAAATCAGACGGATCCACTACACATTATACAGTTGGAAGTTCCATTGGATTACGACGAAGACACCCTTGAGGAAAGCCTGTACGTCGCTACCGATATTTCACAAGAGATCCAGCAGGTCAATGACGATGTTCTCAGCGTTTTAGAAGAACACAGATAGTTACGGGAAACGATTAAGACCTACCCGTCTATTCCTTTCTCCCAATGACGGAGGAAGAACTAGAATGGTACCACGCTGGAATCTCTATGATGAAGAAAGACGGTGACGGCAGATATGTCAGAGTCCCGGATCGGATCTTCCGCGACGAAGAAATACTCAGATTGGGACACAGCGTCGATTGGTATTTCAACGATGCTTCGAGGACACTGATTATAACCCATAACCACCTCGAAAAAGAGGATTATGAGTACAGCGGAGCATCTACAAGATTTACTGAGGGAGACAGCAAGTATGGTCTTACAGTGCCAAAACCGTTCTACGATGATGATGCAGGAATTGAAGGGACCAGCATCACAAATGATGTGATGGAAAAGTTAGACTTGCCGAAAGATGGCTTCCTTCACTTCGTATATCACAGCGGTATGATCTCAGGAACGAAGGAGTCGTGTTACATTCTAACAGAAGAGCAGTTCGATAAGCGATTTTCTGACTCAGACGTGTGGGACGGTGCGTTAGACCAGGTTCCGAAGTTCTTCTAAACACGATGTCCTCGTTTATTCTGTTAAATAGGTCTCAGACAGAAATTACCGGACTAGACAGGGACGGGATTCGCTCAGAGCTCAGAAAAATCAGTGAAGACACGGACATTGAGTTTGAGGGATCCTCACTTACAGGCACATCCAGCACTGAAGGTTTTGACCTCAAGTACAAATGGAGAATTGACAAAGAAGATGTCTATGTACTAACTGAGGAGTGTTACGTCGATAGAAAGTGGTACTACCTGGTTCTTGCCTCCGTTCTCGGTTTTGCTGCGGCCTTCACCCTTTTTTCAGTAGGTGCGGTGATAACGCCAGGTGGTCTGCTGAACTTCGCTAAGATGGATTCAATAGGATTTGCCGCAACGATGAGTGGTCTAGGTATTTTTCTAATATCGGTGATGATTTATCTCATTGCCAACTCGGTGCCAGCTTCTATTGAGAGCTTACTTCCAGAACTGAGAAAGAAGTCCGATCCGCTTACACGAGATTCACAGTATTTCACACAGCGGATAATAGTATTTCTCGCCTCAGTTTTAGGCAGCCTCGGTTACATACTAAAATCATTTGTCTTGCTGATTTCGGGAGCACTTCTCTGTTATTTCTTGCTGTACTGGCTGTTGTTCGCTGAAGACAAATTCGACGGCTCAATGGGAAGATTCAACGAAGTTGGAAGGTCGGTGGTGGATTGCTTTCTCGGTGCGGTAGGATTACGAAATAACGAATCTAGGAAGCTCGATTTCGTAATTCCGGTATTAACCGGCGAGTACCTGATTGCAGTCATTACCGCAGTTGTTATTCCAGGATTCTTCCTTGCTTTTTCCGTGTATTTTGGCTTCTTCGGCGTGATGCTGGCGGGTGTTGGAATTCTTCTTCTAACTCAGTCTTATTTGGAACGGTTCTCGAAGAACATCTCTGGCAACCGTGTCGTTGAAGCAATAAGGAACATACAGCAAGATCACCGAGTTGAAACAGATAAAAAACCCAGAGCATTCTGGTTCATTTTGGTGATCCTCGGTTCTTACCTGATGCTGGCTCTAGTCCTCTCTATCTTCTACTTTTATCAGAAGCTACTATTCAATCCGTTTGAAATGCCCCTCCTCGCGATTATTGCATTCTATGCGACGACTCCTATTCTGTATTTTGCGGTCGGGCTCATGTATCAGACGGTGACTTGGGCTAAGGAGAAGATTAGTTTATTCAGGGCTGCCTCACCCGTTGAGTATGACTTTGACACTTCAGCTAAGGTCTATCAGATTGGAGATGTGAAAGATAGTCCAGCTGCTCTCTCAACAGGCTTCAATGACTACATTTTCATTCCATCAAAGTTCATAGAGAGTGACCATTTCGGAAAAAGAGAGTTAGAGGCTATCGTTGCCCATGAGGAAAAGCACATCCAGGCCAGAGAGGGCGTTTTGTTCTTTTATCTGCCTTTCTTATCGATCCTATTGTTTACCGGGCAGAATGTTCTCTATGCTCTCCTGAACTTTCGGGAGAGAGAATTTCAGGCCGATCAATACGCTAAGGAGAAAGTGGGCGAAGACGAGATTGTCTCCGCCCTCAACAAAGCTAAAATGATCGGTAAAAGTGGAGGTTCAGGGAATGACGGCCCGACACGCTGGCAAGAACATTTCGGCCTATTTTTCGGTTCATTCGCACACTCACAGGCACATCCAGGAATTGATGAGCGGAAGAGCCGTTTGAGAGGCGGTGGAGAGTAGCATCTGAAACTTGGTGTCTGATCATCCACTACTCAGTTCCTTTCCCGTATTTCGGTAGAGGTGATTCATAATTCAAGGTGAGACCTATGTTTTCGATGGTTTGGACGAGCTTTACGAAACCGCCGAAATACTGCCGGATGTGGAGCGTCAAGATGTCTACGCACACCACATCGGGGAAGATGAGTGGGAGGAGGTGCCGTACCGAGATAGTTTGTGGACTGATGATGGACGTACAACTGGTGTAGTATCTTCATCAACTGACTTCTACAACATCATCCAGTATGGAGATATTCTGGAGACGGTTGGTGATGCTGCTGGAAGCCATGGCTTGGATCCGTCCGGCAGAGTAACCGTTTCTCCTACAGCGCATAAGATGAGTGCCTCATTGAATTTCGATGAGGAGATCTATCCGAGTGAGGACGATCCTATCGACTTGGGTTTGAAGGTGCAGAGCGGGCACTCAGGGTTTCATGCGTTGAAGTATGATATCGGGGCGGAGAGACAGGTATGCAGCAACGGAATGATGGCATTTGTTTCCGATCTGCATTTCCAGCAGACTCACGGCGAACCGTTCCAACCCGGATTAGCTTACAATGCCGTCGACGCTGTCGTAGAAAGTCCTGAAGTCGTTGAGGATCGCCTGGAAAAGGCCCAAGAACAAGAGTTGGTGAACAGGGATGAGGCACTATTGGTTTTGATGGATACGGGAATTGATCAATACTTAGAACAGCCTGTTCCTGACCTGATTAACGCGTTGCAGAGTGAGGTAGATGATCCTGATTCTCCGACGCTGTACGAGACGTATAATGCAGGTACACGTGCATTGACGCACTACACGGACGGTATACCGGATTACGACCTCGATCAGGGCTTCGAAGCATTATCCAACCTGCTTGAAAACGGGAACTCCGAAGTTCCGGAAGGAAATAAAGTCGGAAGTCAGGCTGTCAGCAGGCGAAGCCTGCAACTAATCGAAGGAGACGATGTGGAACCGTATTGGGATGGTGAAATTGAATCACTCCGAGAGCTGAGGAATGCCCGTGAACTGTAGACCTGTCTTTATTGATCGAGTATTAGGCACTTTACTCGGTGAGTACAGTTAAAAACTGTAAACAGTACTCGTCAATTTTATTTTTCAGTCTTAGTAAATAGACAGTAAACTCAATAGATAGAGTATTATAGTCGCTTATATGATGCTTTTCCTTAACACTATTGCCTTCCACCTATAATAGGGACAGTATCGTCGAAAGACGTAATCTGATCATGCTCAGAAGGTTGGGAATCCGGGATAGAAAAGTGGTAAAACAGGCTTTTGCAGTTTTTCTGTCGGTGATTATTACGACATCAATAATTGTCCCGGCACTGTTCGTTGGTGCTACGTCTGCTGCAACCGCTACAAATACAGATGTAGATTTTCTTATTGACTCAGACGATACGTCACCTGTACTCTCCGAAAGGTTAGAAGCAGGTAAGGTATACAACTTCGAGGTGGTAGTCGGTTATCAACTCCCAGAAGGAGAAGAAGGGACACTAAAGCTCTACTTTACAAACGCTGATGGCAAGTTCGCAGAAAAAAGTGTTACTGGATCGGGGGATTACGACACTGTTACAGTAACAGTCAACCAAAGAGTCCCAGAAGCAACAAAAGGGGACAGATTTGGTATTTCAGGGACTTTAGAAGCTCAAAGTGGTTTTGGAGGAGACAGTGAATACTATCAGGTTGATTCAGAGGGCAATCCACCTACAATAGCAGACGCCAGTCCCGAAAAAGCATATGAAACAACAGTTGATGATTCAGTTAGTTTTAGTGTAGATGCATCTGATCCGGACGGAGGCAGTCTTTCCTATACGTGGTATGTGAATAATTTAGCGAAGGAAAGTGGATACTCTGAAATTGGCTCCGGTCTGGGTAGTAGCATCACTCGTTCTTTCGAGAGTCCTGGAGATTACAACATCAGAGTGGATATAACAGATGGATCTAACCATATAGACTATGTCTGGACGTTAGAAGTAAGTAGACAGAATCAAGACCGTGATCCATCTATTGAACGCGTTTCACCGCACGACTCTGGTTTCACGGTTGAAAAGGACAATACCAGAAGATTTGAGATTAGGGCATCTGATCCCGATTCTGATCTTGACAAGATCAGGTGGTATATCAATGGAGAGTTCAGGAATGATCTGCCCAATAATCCAAATAGTATACCTCAGTCATCACATACAACTTGGACAGAGTACACCTTCGCTGAATCTGGGCAGCACAATGTCAGAGCCACGGTTTATGATTCAAATGGGAATATGGACTCTGTTTCATGGACTGTCGCCGTTGAGCAACCAGAGGTAGGTCCGGAAGTTTCTACGGTCGGCGTGAGAGACTTATCAGCATCGTCAACCATCTTGGAGGGAAGATTAGATAGTCTCGGCAGTGAAAGTCACTCAACAGTTCTATTCAGATATCGAAAACAAGGTGCGGTAGAATGGAAAACATCCGAAGCAAGAGAACTGGACGAAGAGTCTGATTTCTCAATCCGTATAGAAGGACTTGAACCGGATACAGAATACGAGTTGCGGGCAGTTGCAAGCTCGAATGCAGGAAGCAACACTGGTGAAGTAAGAGAATTCCGTACTGATAGGATCAAAGGATCGGTAGACATCCATGGTGGCATTTCGACTCCAGAAGCCGAGAGTACTCTCAATGCCGGAGAAACCTATTCTTATGATATTGAGTTGGATTACCAGCTCTCCGGAGTTGACGGTGTGATTATACTTGAATCGAACGGCGAAGGCCGATTAGCGTATAAAGAAGTATCGCGTGGCAGGGATGAACTCTCTATTTCAGGAAAAGAGACAGTTCCAAGTAACCAAGCTAGCCCCTGGCAGGTCTCAGTATTGCTAAAAACCGAAAATAGAGATATTCTAGATGTTGATGAAATTAGCTACGATATCCAGCCTCAAACACATCCACCTAGAATAACGAATAGAAGTCCAAGTGATTCAGCGCTTGAAATAACTGAAGGGGACGAAATTGGCTTTGCTGTATCTGCCACAGATCAGGATAATAACTTCCTCGACTACTCATGGTCCATTACAGATATCAATGCAAACAACCGTATGAAGGCTGGAACCGGAAATAGTTACTTCCACACCTTCTCTGAGCCTGGAGATTATAACGTTCGAGTGGAAGTTAGCGACGGTACTACTTCTGTTGCTACGACATGGACTGTCGAAGTTGAGAGCCTAGATAGAGCCCCATCTGTACAGCGTATTTCACCAACAGATTCTGATTTGGAGGTTTCTCAAGATAGTGAACAACGGTTTAGGGCTGCTTTCTCAGATCCGGACTCCGATTTAAAACAGGTCCGATGGTATATTGACGGTAAGTACAGAGATAGTTTGGGCGGAAATCCTGAAATGCTAGATGGATCCTCAGAAACTGCAAGCTTGGACTACACGTTTTCTGAGGCAGGAAGTCATAGTATCAGGGCAGTAGTTACTGACGGAAACGGGAATCAAGATTCTGTTCAATGGTTTGTTCAAGTAGAATCAGAAAAACCAGACCTGGTCATAGAAGATATCTCTTGGTCCCCTTCAAATCCAGAGTCCGGAGATCAGGTTGACTTTACTGTATCTATCACAAATCATGGGGAAGTTGATGTACCAGCTACCGGCATGGAGTTAACTGCGGGCTCAGAGGAGTTCGGCCTTAGTGGCATTTCCTTAGATGCAGGCGAGACGCGGAACGTTAAGATCAACAGCAGATCATGGACTGCCGCAGAGTCAGTCGAAAATGTGGTCGCCCGAGTTGATCCCTCTAATAGGGTTCAGGAAGGAGACGAATCCAATAACAGGCACGCAGAGGCTATCAGTGTCGACTCATCCACCGGCAGTATCCAGGGGAGAGTAGTGTCTAACTCTGGAGACGGAATTGAGGATGCTACTATCAACCTGAAGTCTAAGATTTCAGTTAAAACTGATTCTAAAGGTTACTTTGAAATCAATAATATCCAGTCCGGGGCTCATGTGATTCAGATCACTCACTCAGACTTTCAAGATGCAGAAAAGACTGTAGAGGTCAGGGCAGATCAGGTTCAAGACACTGGAGAAATTGTCTTGGTGGAAAGTAATCAGGCCCAAGATCCGTCTGAAAAAGACAAAGGAGTCGATAATGCCAGTTCCGACGAGTTCGTTGATGTTCAGGAAATAATAGAACAGTATGATTATCCGGCAGCGTTTACTAGAGATGTCTTTTTTTCGGAGCATAGTCCCAGCACCGTTATAGCCTATAAGATCATAACGTCTGATCTCTTTGTAGAGCAGCTGTCTGTAACTGCTAGAGGAGCTATCTATGGCGAGGTCGGATTACAGGAGGATATTGCAGGCGCAGGAGATCCCGCATATTTCGCTGGTTGGCTGGGAGGAAGTGTCGTCCCAGTCGCCGATGCAGCAGCAGACCTTAGGGACTGCGTTTTAGCAGTTAATGATGATTTAGGTACTAATGCGCTTGATTGCGGAGGAGCAGCGATCAGTACAGGAGGAAGCGCAGGTACAATTGCAGGGGCTGCTGGAGTCGCAGTTCCTGAACCCCTTACCACAGGGAGCGGAGCAGCGGTACTTGGTGGAAGTCTCACTCTTGATACAGCGGAAGATATCTCAGATGCGGCCCACATCACCACTCAGTACCTGAAGAAGTACCCTGGAAAAGCGCGTGAAGTAACTAAGAAACTCTCAAGCAAACTACCACGTAATAAAGTAGAAGATGTTATTGCGAAAATAAACAGGCCAAATCTGAAGTCCAAACTTAAAACCAAATTAGATGAAGTGGTGAACAGCCGGAAAGCCGAATTCAAGAAGATAGATGGGATCAGCGACGATCAGGCCGAAACCTTGGCAAAATCTGGTGCCTCACCAGAACAGATCCGTCGGCTTGCTGAGGATCTAGACGGCGACACAATCATCAGACTCTCGGAAAATGACCTGCTTGATAAAGGACTAGATGATGACGCTCTGGTACAAATATCAAGGCAAAGTGATAATTATAAGAACACGGCTGAAGCAATATCTGCCCTCAAAAGCAGCGGATTCTCTGAAAGTCAGGTTAACAGACTCATAACGCAAGGAAATAAGCCGCAAGAGGCTCTTCGACTCTCAGAAAAAGGATTGGACGCCGCATCAATTACGAAAATATCGAACAATCTCGAAGAAGCAAGTAGACAGCTCTCAAACAAATTAGATGAACGCTTAAAGTTGGTAGACGTGTCGTTTGGTTTCAAACGTGAGGGTAACGTTATTTGGATGCCAAGAACAAATAAGTTTAAAGGCAATAAACTAGACGAAATCCTCAAAACTGGTCCAGGGTGGAAACATATAGTTGCTAAACACGCAAATCCAACAAACACCGATTTCAGGGTTCCTGATTATGCGAACCCTGGATCAGTCACGTCACAATACGATTCTTTCCCTTCATCAATGGGGCCACATGAAATGCAAGAACTTGCCAAGGAATTTGGGAGGCATGGTAAGCAAATTAATTCAAATGATGCCCAAAGATTAGTAATCGAAGACAGTACTGTGTTGTCAAGATATAACATACGCCGTCCAGTAAGATTAATCCGCAATCCCAACACTGGGATGATACAGACGATGTATATTAAAGAGTGAATCGCTAACTCTTGATATGAGTGGTGTAGAGGTCAAGTATATAGTTAATGATCCGGTGCATCAGTCTCAGCTCGCCGGTTCGATCAGAATAGATATCGGGCAAATCACAATCACAGACATAGATTTTGAATCGAGTGAAAAACAAGGCTTCATTGGTTTCTATATTCACAGAGATCTGTATTTCCTTCTCAACGTCTGTTTAGATATTAAGAAAGGTAAGTTAGATGTGTACGAGGAGACATCTTCGGAGATCGAATCGACGATACTCAAGATAATTCACGAGCCGTTAAACCGGAGTCATATAAGGGTTGCACTGAGACAGTGGGGGAAAACTGATTATGACGATGATCTTCCCAGCCCAGAGACAGCTACAGGGTGTCCAGTCCTGATTGACGAGTACTGCGAAGAGGTTTACACTACGGTAGAAAGGTTTCTCGAAGAATGTGAAGAAAAAGGTCTGGATACCGATGAAAGCCTCCTCAAATCTATAAGAGATGACTGCAATGAACTAAAACAACTAGTACATGAGGGGAATGGAGTATTAGGCTAACCCGACTACATAATTCAGTTTCTCTTCCAAATATCTTATTCTCATTAGAAACACGGCGTGTAGCATCCTACTACAGATTCGTTCTGATAATAGGGGGATACGAGGTGAACCCGCAATTACAGACTTCGACGAAGAGGAGCCCTTGGCTTCCTGGGAGGCAGCATTCCTGCCTGACTGGGAGTGGGAGGCATACGACAAAGAAGAGGACGACATCTACTTTGGACGCGTAAAATCTCCGAACACCTACGGACAGTGGGAGTACGGCTACTTCAGCCAAGAACAACTGGAAAAAGCTGGCGCATACCGCACAGACCTAGATACAGACGATGAAGGACCATTGTTCCCGGATGGCGGAGAACTAGAGGATATCGTCGGCGTCTATGAAACCGAGTTAGAGGCGGTTCTTGACGAAGGATACCAGGGTGATCTCACCGATCACTGATGTCGACGAACTCTTAGAGGAATACACCGATGAAAAACGGTATGTGGAAGAGGATAAGCCGTCCTGGTTGAACCTAACCGGAGGAACCAGTTTCTCCGGGCCTCTCCGCTACGAACTGGAGAACTATTTTCCAGAAGCACATTACAAGAAAGCGATTGACCAAGCCTTGGAGGAAGAGGCCGAGGAGTTGGTGACGGACGGAGGAAGCCGGACTCAGTACTACTGGAGCGGAGAAAACGGAGTAGTCTACCACACCGAATCAGGAGATGAACTCGTCGATCCATTCTTCGGCACCGTTCAAGAAGCAGAACAGTACCTGGAAAACCTGGCCGACCTCCACGGCAAAGAACAATACACCAGCATGGTACTGAGAAAATCAGGAAACAGGAAAGTCGAGGAGGCTACGGAGGTGTTGACGGAACAAAGCGGTCTCACAGACTGGTAGTTCTGTTTTTACCAGGAGCAATGGTGGAACCAGCTAATATGTAATTCAGTAATATTTCACACAAACGGCTTAAAATTCGGGAATGAATGAGGTAGTAGAATGGTATGATACAAAAGAAAGATGGGGCTGTAAACCCGTGAATTCTCTCATCGATGATATCCAGCGCCTTCTAGGAGGTATTCTTTACACCCTCGTCTTGATTACTATCTTAGTTCCCTCTGTAGGCTTTATTGCTGGCTATCTCTCTGGTATTGAGACAGTGCCGGAGAATACACGTCTATTCCTCAGCGCGTTAGCTGGTGCTCAAGCAGGTATCCTTGCAATCGTGTTTTCGGTGACAGTGATTGGAATTCAGCTGATAGCAACACGATACTCTCCGAGGATGATCTCGCTGTTTACAGACTCTCCGATTTTCATCTACACGTTCGGTCTGTTCGTCTTATCTATCGCAGTTGACCTATGTCTACTGTTAATAGTTCCAGAGACCTCGTACCGCATGTACACCGCTGGAATTGGGGTTGCGTCTGGCCTTGGTTTGACTACCGTAATTGCGCTGTTTGTTTTCGTAAAAACTGCTATCAAGCAGAGCACTCCGGACGGTGCTATTGATGCCTTTGTTTCCGGGATGTCCACGGACCGGTATCTAAAAGAAGTGAAGGAGTCGGTTGAGAATGATTCTGAGACGGCGCACCCTATGCATCCACTATACAATCTGACTATGAACGCTCTCTCCAGCGATGAACGAGTTACTGCTGAAAAAGGTCTACAGGAATACGGGGATATTGTCGAAAATACGCTATTCGAATTGAAAGAACGAGAAATCTTCTCAGAAGAAGAAAGGCAGGTCTTGAGGGAGTTGTTTGATCCGGTTTTCAAGGAGCATCTCCACGATATTTCACTGCACGCCGAAGAGAAAGATGAGAATCAGGTTGTTAGTACTGCTGTGGAGCTGCAATACAATCTTGGTAATGATGGGCTTGATATTTCGGACGATATCGTTTCACAACAGGCTCAGTTTGGGATATCAGGTATTATCAGAGATGCACCAGTTGAGACAGGTTCCCTTATCTCCAGTAATGTTGCTTGGGAGCACCTAGGGAAGCTTTTGCTTGATGCATCGGAGAAGCCGAGGCCGGGCGTAGTTTGGAGTATCTTATCTTCGATTGAGACTGGCGTTTCACGTCAGCTCTGGAAAGTTAGTGATGTGGGATGGTATACATATTCGATGACAGACCTTTACCGGTATATGGGGCAATCTCATGAAGTACTCTTGGATCACTATGGTGATGATATTGCTCAGGTAGAGATGGAGTGGCAGTATGAGCATGTTCCGGATGACGCCCCAAACCGAGAAGGGGTAAATTCGGTTTACGCATGGAGGAAGGCGTTATTTGCAACTACTGGGGCTTTTCTTCGATATGTTAACGAAGAAGGGCGCTATCCAATTGCTGAAGGCAACCTGAAGAAGGCCTGGAAGAAAGTGTGTATCGAGGCTTCGGAGTCGCCAGCTGAAGACTACGCAGTTACTCTCTGTCAAGCCTTGATTGAAGTTACTCTCTTTTCCAAATTGGAGTTAGATCAGAAAGGTATCTCTTGGGACTCTTGCATAGGACGTGTAATGCACGAGGGCAATCGTGAGATTGTTGATCAAGCATTTGAGCGGATACTCAGATATGATTATAAGAAAGAGAAACCGGAGCCACTGGGTGCCGGTGAGATGGAGGAAAGACGGCAGGAGTACTATCAGAACCAGTTAAGAATACAGGATTTCCCACCTGTGAATACTATCCTCAAGTTTGAAGAGATAGTGGAAAGCATTCAAAAAAGAGCCAACGACCGTTGTGAGTCTTTGAACGAATAGTACTCTCATTAGATTGAGAGAGTCCAAGGAGGGCAACAGAATTCAGGCCTCTCCTCTTTTTCTAGGGAATCCAGCTCTTCAACTTGATCCGTATGAGCCGGCGAATTGAGAATCTTCTAAGCGTGGCGAAGCAGAATGGTATCTTAGATGATCCTGAGGTCCGGAAGCTGGTGTTAGCTGCTGGCTTGTCTGGCAATAAGTCTGTGCAGAGGTCTGCGGTGAAGGCTGTCTTAGGTAAGTCTGTTCGGCATTGGAAGTATCCTTTCGACCAGGAAGCCACGTTCGGAGAAATTAGAGTCGGTGAAAATTTCCAACAGAGTCTGTTCTGTCTGTCTCAGGAGGACTTAAGTAAGCATCTCTTGGCGGTCGGTCAGTCAGGTTCTGGAAAGACTACTCTTTTCTACAGTTTGATGGATGAGATCGATAGGCCGTTCTGGGCGTTTGATTTGAAGCAGGACTATCGTCACGTCGAGGACATTCTTGTGCTTCCTTGGACGGAATTCAGGTTTAATCCTTTGAAGCCGCCGGAAAATGTGCCGCCGCGTAGGTGGGCTCAGGTTTTTGCTGAGGTGTTTGGTCATGCTACGGCGCTTCTCTCAGGTTCTAAGAATTATTTGATGAAGAAGATTATCGAGCTCTACCGGCTGTACAATCTCTTTAACCGGAACTCGCCGCCTTTCCCTAGTCTCCATGAACTGGAGCTCTTGGTCAAGAAGGATGGGATCAATTTTGTCAGGAAGCAGGCGGACTACCGCGACACGTTGTTGAATAGGCTTGAGTCGATGAACTTGGTTGCCGGCACTGTTTTTGATTGCAGCCAGGGTTACTCCGTGGAGGAACTGCTGCAGGAAGATGTTGTCTTTGAGTTTGACGGCCTTTCCCGTGATGTTCAGAACTTTTTGATGGAGATCCTATTCGCTTATGTCTACGAGTACCGCTTGGCTCAGAACCAGAGAGGTGAAGGCCTCAACCATGTGTTCTTCCTCGACGAGGGGAAACGCATTTTCTCAGTCTATAAGGAAAGGCAGGATGCTTCTGGTATCCCTGAGATTGATGAGTTGACGGCGAAGATGCGGGAGTTTGGAGAAGGACTGGTCGTTGCAGATCAGGAGGCTTCCAAGCTGACGGATTCGATCAAGGCTAACACGTACACCAAGGTTTTGCTTCCTACGGCAGGAAGGAAGCAGTTTCAGGCAATGACTGAGGCGATGAATCTGTCTGAGAGGCAGGCGGAGTTCGCTCAGGAACTCGATACAGGGGAAGCTATCATCCAGGTCGGAAGCCGTGGCCCGGTCCCAGTCAAACTCACTAACTACCAATTAGAGAAAGAAGTCACTGACAGAAAACTCGAAAAGAGACAGCGAAACAGATGGGAACAACTCTCCTATGAGCCTCGGAAAACTACGCAGAGCTTCGACGACAAGATAGCCCCGGGTAGAAGCGAAGAAGTCCCCGACAGAGAGATACCCGAGGATCCAACCGAAGTAGACCTCTCAAACGAAGCAGACCGGTTACTCAAAGACGTCATTGAGAACCCGTTCAAGCCACTTACCGACCGCTACCAAGAGTTCTCCAGTAGTTACAAAGGAAACAAGGCAAAGAACAAACTCGTCGACCAAGGAGTCGTAATAGAGAGAAAAGTCAAGAACAGCGAAAACAGGAAGCTCCTGCAACTTACGGAGAAAGGCCGAGACCACGTCGAACAAAACACCGACCTAGATCCAGAACACGAAGGGAGAGGCGGGATCGTTCACAGGTACTGGCAGCAGTTCATTAGAGATGCATTCGAAGAGGCGGGTTGGCACGCCTTCTTGGAAAAGTTCGATGCAGATGTATACGTCAACATGGGAAACACGGAGCTAGCCGTCGAAGTAGCGATGGGTGACAATCCAAGAGAAATCAAACACGTAGAGAAACACCTGGAGAAAGACTTCATCGTGTGGATCGCCTCCAGAAACAAAGAAATTCAGGAAGGACTGAAGCAGAGAATGCAAGAACAGGGCTTAAATCCCGATCAAGTGGTATTTCGACTGCTTCGGGAGTTTTTAAACCGGTGATTTTCCGTGCTCTGTGCAGTCCTGTGATTTTGGAACCATTGAAACTAGCTATATAATCGATATTGGATTGTTCTGAAGGACAAGTTTGGTAACAGTTTGTTTTGATATTGTGTATTATGTCGACTCTAAACCGTATTTTGGATAGTGGATGGGGTGCCTTGTTTCTCTACCTCTACTCTGCTACTGTCCTGTATGTGTTGCAGATGCAATCTATATTGCTGATCCAGTCTGAGCGGTTTATTGTTCTAATTGCAGCTGTGATACCGCCTGCCGTTGTCGTATTCTTGGCGACTGTATTTAATGATGCATTGATGGAGGTATTCGCCGGGGAGGTGATAGAGGAGACATTCAATACAATCGATGGGCGGACAGGGAGTGATGAGTTTTACTGGGATGCTGATTCCGAGATTCAAAATTCAATTGATGAGATGGATCAGAAAGCGCACAAGCATCTTGTTACGGTTCTATCAGGGCTGTTGATCGCGGTTTCATTGCCATTTGTATCGTATCTTTTCTTAGGGATCGTGGGTACACTACTCTCAATTGTCGGTGCGATTTTGGTAATTTATCTGTTTAGTTACCGCAGCTATCGTGACCTCCGACAAGTAGTTAAAAGTTCGATGAAACTGTATGAAACAAATAATGAAGATTGATTCCGTCGATATCGAGAAGTTCGCCAACGGCGAACATCGAGGAAAAACAGTCGAAAATATAACTGGAGGATCACTTCTGTTTCAGGGCGGAAGTAGAACTGGCAAA
This sequence comes from Halovenus carboxidivorans, assembly GCF_009831575.1. GTDB lineage: Archaea > Halobacteriota > Halobacteria > Halobacteriales > Haloarculaceae > Halovenus > Halovenus carboxidivorans. The sequence goes on from NZ_WUUT01000004.1 coordinate 357,520, forward strand.
ACACTAACATTTAACGCAATACTATACAATCTTCTCGGAGCCAGTAATACGATTGACCTGGCTACTGGCCGCCAGAACGAGGTTGAACTAGGGTTTACAGATGGAACAAGATTCTTCCGAGGGAACCCAGAAGCAGAGTATGAAGATGGCGAGGAAACAGTAACCGGTAAAGAAGCATCTGATACGTTCAGAGAAAAAATCGGCGATACACCTCTTATCAGCTCTCACTTTGTCCACTCCCACCTCGGGAAAATGCCATTGGACAAGTTGAGTCGAAATAAACGAATTTCTCTGATTAGAACCGTCACAAACGAGGACCTGAGACAGCGCATAGAAAGATTCGAGCGTGCGGAGGACCAGTTGGAGCAGTTGGTTGTTGAAACCAGGGATGAGAAACGGCGTGTCTCAGAGGACCTTCAAGAAGTAGAAAGAACGATAGACGACCTCGAATCTCAGCAAGAGAAATATGAGAATATTCAGGAGAAAATAAGTACTGGTGAACTTCAAGAGATCAGTGAACAGTTACAGCGAAACCAGGAATTAGAAAAGAAGCTTGACCAGCTATTCAGGGAGAAGGAGGGAATCCGAAAGCGGCTACGGAAACTTCATCGAAAGAAGGGGAAACAAGAAAACTATGATTCGGAGGTAAAAGAGATCATCGCGGAAGCGGTCAATGACTTTGTCTGTCCGACCTGCGACCGGAGGATCACCACTGAGAAAGCAAAGAATAGGATAGATACTGGCAATTGTCCGTACTGCGGTCGCAAACACTCTCTGAAGGAACTGAGAAACAGTATCGAAGAGCAGATAGAACGCTCTGATGATCTTATAGAGGATTTAGAAGCGGAGATCGAGGAACTTCGAGATCAACGGCAAGAAGTCACAGATGATATAGAACAGCTCCGAGAGGAACAGCCTGAAATCGGAGAACTAGACGGATTTATAAAGAGGCGGTTAGACAACCACAGCCACGATATCGAGGCAGTACAACGACATACACAGGATGAATTAGAGAACATTTCTGAGAGTCTGAGTGAGTCACGCGCAAAGCAGGAAGAGCTAAGTGAACGGAAAGAACGAGCGGAGGAACGGCTGGAAGCATATTCCGATGCGCTCGAATCAGCATCTGGAATGGTAGATGAATTAACTGAAGAAAGTCTTGAGGCAGGTATACAGGAGTTCAGCGATGCGTGGGAAGAAGCTTACAATGAGATGAACTCAAATTTGGAACTGGAGATTGATATAAATGAAGAGGGCCGAATCCAGTTCCCAGGAAGAAACAATCTAAGGGAGTATGACCGAGGGGGCAATCTGAGTGGATCCGAGCTGCATCTCTTAAATATCTCTTTTGTAAGCACATTAAGCCAGTTCGCTACCGAAAACGAGGTCATCGACTGGGATACAATCGTACTGGATGAGCCATTCTCCAATCTCCAGGAAGAGGAAAATAAGGAAGCCGCATTAGAGTACCTTACAGGATTGGATAAGCAATTGATTGCGACGACATCCGATGATTCGCTTGAGGCATGGTTTGAGAACGTCGAAGTCTTGGAACGTGAGCCTCTCCAGACCACACTGGGTGATTTCGTATGAGCGATAGTAACGAAGATGAAGTTTTCCATCCGCGCCTAATGATGCTTGATGACTTTGATGGAGAAGTTGAGGGACGTCTCAAGTTCCACAAGTCACTTTACCAGTACAAAAATTCCGACTCTGAATCCGAGGACTGGAAATTTAGACGAGAAGAACACGGGCCGCTGGATCCTGGATTCTCCAGCCGAATGCAATCTTATGAGGATTTAGACATGGCTGAAGTGGATGAAGATGAAGAGCCTCACCGATTCAGGATAACACCCAAAGGCCGACGGTTTGCAAGAGGCTTGAGTAAGGGCCTATCGAAGATGCGTGATGGGTTTGAGCAGCGACGGGAAGCATTGAGATCTGTTGCAGAACAAAATAAAGATCGGTCCGGATCAGAAATAGAACAAGATGAGGACGTACAGGAAGCCAAAGAAGAACCATACCAAACCGACGTATAGCCAGAACCGAAGTATCTATTTGACAAAAATTTAAAAATACATTATTACTCAATACTTATTGAAACCCAAACGAAGGAAGGAGATGAGGAAAGTAACTGATTAGAGACCTATGAAACGTTCTTAGCGGGGACAGAGAGTCCAAGCTACGGACGGTTCAATGGACATCAAGTGAGACAGGGTGCAAAAGAAGGCCGAGGAACGATCTACCCGGCCAAGTGAATCCCGTATTCAAAGGACCAGACATCAACTGAATCCAGGTCTCTCCACTCCTTCCTTCCCTCTAACTTTCGTGAACCACGAGTATGACCACAACCGAATACATCGATGTATCCAAAGCCCTTCAAAATCTGGAAAATGAGGTCTCGGAGGAAAACTTCGAAGCAGTACGTGACCTGATTAACCACGCCGCGGCAGAAGGGATAGGTGAAAGCCAGCAGCAACGCCACATCTATGCCTGGAAGACGGTGCTCAACAAGTTTGCACCGGAAGATTTCCAAATACGCGGTGCCTCTGAACAAGAGCTCAAGACTCTTGTCGCGGATCTTAACCGGAGTGACTACGCCGAGGCTACGAAGCACAAGTTCCGGTGTGCGATTAAGAAGTTTTACACGGTCGAGAATCGAGGACAGGCTCCTGAGAAAATTCAGTTCTTCTCTGTCCACAAGAGCAGCAAGCCAACCTCTGTCTCCCGAGAAGACCTGTTCACCGACGATGAACTGAAGCAGCTACTCAGGAACTTCGCCAATACCCGTGACCGAGCATTTACTTACGTCCTCTACGAGTCTGCGGCTCGTCCCGGCGAACTGCTTTCCCGGAATATAGCCGACTTCACAACCAACGAGAAAGGTGACTTCATCTACCTGGAGGGAGCGAAAGGTACGCCGGACAGGACGAATCAACTCGTCCGCTCAGGACGCCCACTGAGAGAATGGATCGCTTCGCATCCACTGGGCGGAGAACCGGGTGATATCGACGATCCGAACGCACCTCTCTGGGTGAAAGCAGAGCAACAAGCCTGTAAGAACTGTGGAAAGATTCCCCATCACCACGACGATTCCTGCAACTACGAGCCCGACCGTTCGGACCGGATGAATTACGATGGATTCAGACGACGGTTCAAGAAGGCCTGTGAACGAGCGGATATACCTGAGAATAAGCGGACGCCATACAATCTTCGGCATACGCGTTTGACCGAGGTTGCGACGTTCATGGGCTACGAGCAATTGAATAAGTTTGCGGGCTGGAAACCTGGATCAGATCGAGCAAAGGTCTACGTCCACCTGAATAACGACGACGTCAACAAGGCGATCAGAGAAGAGTACGGCCTCAGCAGTGGGGAAGAACAAAATCAGAGTCAAGACTGCCCGTTCTGTGGAACAGAAAATCAGTCAACGCACACAGAATGCCGGAACTGCGGCCGACCAATGAGCTTAGAACAGGAAACGAGCAGACAAGACAAACAAGAAGTCTTGGAACGATTGGCAGAACTTGAGGAAAACGGTGTCCTAGGAAAGATAGAGGAATTGACGGAGGAATGAATACTGCGAGCTAATCCGAAATATCGACACAGAAGTATAGCAGATCAACAATGGCGGGAGCTGTCGAAGACGATGTCGAGCAGATTGGTATGAATGAGGGCGTTAGGTTGGGGCAACGGGAAGAATTCTTGCCGATTAAACCGGAAGCAGTCAGGAAACCTTCGGATGTTTGGATTAGGATGCTACATCAGGATCGTAGAGCGCCATGAAGTTTTCTTCATGGGTTTCCTGGTTTACAGTTGTGGCGTAGAATGCCTCCCCAGTTCCAGTTTCTATTAATTTTTCTCCTTCGCCTTCTCCCTCTGTGTCTATGTCTATCTGCATGAACTGGTCTTCTGGTACAGCGTTGTGGAAGTATTCTGATGCTGCTTCTACTAGTTCAAGTTCTGCTCCTACATCGCCGCCTCTGGGATTAATCAGGTCCTGCATGTGTCCTCTGACATCAGCAGTATATCCAATCTCTCCTCCACCAGGAATCAATAAATCATTGTACTCATCTAGGTTCTCTAGTCTGCTCGACCATTCGTCTTCACTGTACTCCTGTTTCACGCCAAATTCGCTGAATATGTCGGTTACTTGTTGGAAGTCTATTGATGAGGCATTGGTTGGATCTTCTCTGTTGTGGAGTCCGTGGAGGTTGGATAGTACGGAGTTTGTCAGGTCTTCTGTCTCCATTTCAGGTAGTAGGATGGTTGTGTCTGCTTCTTCGTAGTTTCTTCCTCTTCCTAGTGCTTTGTTCCAGTCTTCACTCGTGTCTTTTCTGTAGAATACTGTAAAGTAGTCTACTCCTGATGTGGCGCTTCTTTTGATTACTCTGTATTGGTCTCTGTCTAGGTCTAGGAGGTTGTGACCGACTTGTTTGTAGACTTCTGTTGCTTTGTCTTCCTGGTTGGCGTCGCCGAATGTTGGTGCTTTTGCGTTTATTTCTTTGAGTAGTTCTCCGAAGTCTTGGATTTCTCCGTTCTGGTATTGGTCTAGGTCGTCTTCACTGATTGGTGCTCCGTCGCTGTAGGTTTCTTCATATGCTTCTTCGGCTGAGATAAATTCTTCTGAATCTATTGATTTCTGTGCTTGTTCCCCAGTAAGAGTTAGTTTACCGTCTTCAAGCCTGAAACCTTCTAGTTCGTCTATTTCCCCAATCTGTATTTCTACATCTTCTCTTATTTTCCCATTTTGGACTACGTTGACTAGGGCGGTGTATCCGTTGAATTCTTGTTCGCCGTTTTCGTTTTCTGTGTATTCTGGGTGTAGAGTAATATTTTGTGTTTGCCCGTTTACTTGGGCTGTTGCTTCGAGTTCTTCTGCTGCCAGGTTTTCCAGGCTTCCAGCAGTACTGTTGTCTGGTTCGAGCCTTGCTTCTATGATCCCCGGCGCAGAGTCTGTTTGCTGAACCGATGTACCTTGTGTTAACTGGTACTCTGTAGAAGATTGGAGATCTCCTTGGTCGCCATCGATCTGGTTTCCTGGCTGGAGTTCTGCGGTAACTGTCGTCTCTGCCTGGATCTCCAATTCTTGGCTGACGTATCTTCCTTCTCGTGTTTCAGTGAATTCAAGTGGGATCTGATTGTCGAGTGTTTCTACCTGTACTGTCCCACTCAGGTTTTCTGGATCCACTTCTTGGTCTGTTCTGACTTTGACCTGTGCTAAGTTGTTGATAGATTCTCCATTGCTGTCTACGAATTCTATCTCTGTGGTAGAAACCTCAGGTATGTCGGCTTCATCCTGTCCTTCCGAATTATTGTTATCATCGTTATCCGCTTCGCCGCTGTTTAGACATCCGGCAGTGCCTGCTACAGCTGCGATACTTGTTGCCAAAATATTTCTTCTAGAGAAACGTGCTTGTGTTTTGGATTGATTCTTTTTGTCAGCGCCTCTAGTCTTACTCATCGTCTTGAATCAGCCTTGTTATTAATCAATTGGTTATAACACTTTTATTTTTGTTCTTGTGCTTATTCCAACCTTTTCGGCCACCATTTCACCCGGTATCAAAATCCTTCATGAGAAATACGGCGGATAGTATTCTTCACAAACTTATTCACCACTAACTTGTCTGTGATCAAATCTTCTGAATTCAAGGAAGCTGAAGAACTCTTAGAAGAGGTTGAGTCTTGGAGTGAGGAGGAAGTCGAGGAGCTGCCGAAGTTCTATAGAGAGAAGGCAAGGGAATACAGGGAATGGAAGCCGGGTGAGGAATAGCCGATTTTTCCCTTCTTTTCTTGTTATTATGTCATGGAGTACTTCGAATACGGAGGACAGGATTTTGGGTTTGATGTTGAGGAGTTTCTAAGGCAGTCTCAGAGGAAGCAGGAGCAGAGGTTAGAGACGGAATTAGAGAGGATTGAGCGGCAGTTGGAGGAGCGTGAGGCTATTTTTGAGGAGCATCAAGAAGATCTACAGTCTAAACTGGACTGGTACTTGGACAGGTTGGAGAAAGCCTACAAACTGACGGGAGACGTTGACGAATTAAAACAGAAGGTAAACGAGTTTTACAACGAATTGCGGGAGGAAAGAGTACGGCACTGGAGAGATAAACAGGAACTGGAGAAAGAGAGGAGAGAAATGCTGCGGGAACTCGAAGAACTGGAGGAAGAAGATATCACTCGGTTACTACAATCTATTTAGTTGTATCTCTCGCGTTTTCCCCTTCTTTCCGCCGTAGTGGTAGTCTGCGTTGATCAAGCCAAGTTTTTCGAGTTGTTTCAGGAAGTCGCTGATTCTACGATCAGAAAGCACGCTGACGTCTTCCTCACTTGCTACTGACTGGTATCGTTGGTAGACCTCTCCAGCATTCACGGCCTCGTCCTCTTCTGCTAAGTCCTCTACAGCATGGTATAGGAGTTCGTGGTGTTGTGAAAGATGTTCGAGTTTACCCGCAGTGTAGGCCTCAAACGCGTTGTGCCGAAGTTCTTTTACGAGTTCTTCCGTCACCGCGTTTTCTGTATTCTTTGCAGCGGTTTTCAACCACGTCAGGGCAATCTCCGCGTTTTGAGTTGATGGTGCTATGTAGGTTACTGCGTTTCTGTGGACTGATTTTTTTGCCAGGCTTTTCGAGGCTCTGTCTGCAAGTATTTCGTAAATCTGTTCGCCGGTGTACGGTTCGAACTGGATTCTCCGTGGTTGCAGCGAACTGTATGTTCGTGGCTCCAGTTGTTCTTGGAGATTTTCTGCGTTCGAGGTTATCGCCGTGATTTTCGGCCGGTTTGGTAGCCGTGAGAGGAAGTAGAGCAGGTCTTCACCGTCATTCAATAAGAGGAAGTCGAGTTCATCTAGGACAACGACGATGTCCATGACTTCTGTGTGTTCTTCGATCTTTCTCTGGAGTTCGGATGTGTGGTAGCCTGAGCTGACTTCATCTCGGGTTAGCTGTGATAGAATTTCTTGCAGAGCCTTGTACTGTGTCCTGTGTTTCAAACCGGAGATGTAGCAAGTCCTTGCTTCGGATTCATCCAATGCTTTTCTTACGAGATGAGTTTTTCCTGTTCCTCGTGGACCGTGGATATGCAGGTTTCTGTGCTCCAGATTCTCTGAGAGAAACTTTTCCTCCTGCTTTTTGCCTACGATTTCCTCCGGAATGTATTCTTGTTTGAGTGGTGTTTCGTCTTCGATTACGGTCATACAGGATACTCTTTTGAGGACGGTAGTTACACCGGCTGAGTTGAGCCGGGTTTCATTTGATAAATCTGCCCAACCTAATTCTG
>NZ_WUUT01000005.1 GCF_009831575.1 Halovenus carboxidivorans
GTTAGTGTACTCGTTCAATTAAATTACGGTCGTCACTGGACGTTCCCGTCGAGAGCGCTGAAAAACGAGCCTATTCGCTCGATGGGAGTAGACCGCCGTAGTACAGCAGGTGTGCCCCCGCGGCGATCAGCCCGACGCCGAGTACCTGCACCCGGTTCGACGCCTCCGGGAGCGGATCGAACTCGACTTTGAGCACGGCGTGATACACCCGTGCGGCGATATCGAGCAGTCGAGTCGGGACGGCGAGGTGTGCGACCCCGGCCAGGATGAGCAGTACGCCGGTGATCCGGGGAAGGTCCACGTCTGCGCCGGTCGCTCCCGATTCGTCCCGTCTGTCGCTGGGTGGCTGTTTCATTGGGTTAGGAAAGTCGATACAGCACCAACAGCCTGACGACTTCTCTCAGCCGAGTAGCTGGTTGCCGAGCGTGACAGCCGGGACGAGGACGAGCAGATAGCCGGCCGCCGAGAGTGCCCAGTCGCGAGCGGTGGTCTTCCGGCGGTCGGAAGACAGCCCGGGCGCTCGGGGCAGCGGAACGAGTACGAAGAACCCGACCATCAGCACGTACAGGACGACTCCGGTCGCCGCTGCGGTCAGCAGCGACGCAGTGCCGGCGACGGCTTCCGTCGCCAGCGAGAGCCAGACGAACAGAAGGCCCGTCCCGGCACCGGCGAGGTAGTGCGCGACAGTCGCCAGCCGACCGGGCGCCCTGTCCGGGTGTGTCTCGGTCAGGACCCCAGCGGCGACGGAGGGCGGAGTCGCGCCTTCCGGCAGGCGGCCCATGAGCAGATCCATTCCGAGCGTCGCGAGCACTCCGCCGACGAGTCCGATCGGAAACCGGACGACTGGTGCCGGTGTTGCGACAGTTTCAGTGACCATAGGCGTGGTTACGAGCGTGATCAAAAGAGGATACTGGTCGGAGACCCGGTACGGTTATTGTGCTGACAGCCGAGTCCTAGCTGTGAGTCGACGGTTCATCTCGACACAGCCGGTGGAAGTCAGCGCGACAGCCCATCTCATCGAACTGCTGTACGACGACGGAACCCACGACGAGACGGTGATCTGTGCCGGACACGGCGGTGCGGTCGAACCGGGGACGGCGGAACTCGCAGTCGAGTTGGCGACAGCGACGGAGGACGCGGTGTGCTGGGCGACGCTCGGCTACGACGGGGAGGGGAGCGCTTTCGAGCGATTTCACCCGCCCTCGACCGCTCTCGGCCCCGACGAGTATCCCCTGCTGGGCGAGATTGCAGACCGGGGGTTCGACCGCGTGCTCAGCCTGCACGGATTGGCCGACGACGAGGTGCTCGTCGGCGGTGCGACGGACGACGGAACGAAAGACGAGATTGCAGAGCGACTCGACTCCGCGCTGTCGGTGCCCGTCGATGTCGTCACGGAGGGACAGTACTCTGGGACACATCCGGAGAACTTCGTCAACTGGCTGGCCGAAGGGAACGGTGGGATCCAACTCGAACTCGGGCCGACAGCGAGATCGGACGCTGCGGAGACACTGAGAGAGACGCTTCAGACGTGGCTCACCGAGCAGTAAGGATCAGTCGACGTTGACTGCTTCGGCCGTCCCGTCGATGCGCTCGGCACCGTCCCACTCCGCGGAGTTGTCCTGCGGGTCGTAGCCGAGCACCTCCCTGGCTCGCTCTAGGGAGTAGTACTTGCGGTCGTTGTCGGAGATACCGTAGACGATCTCGAAGTCGTAGTCGGCTTCGAGCGCGCGGGCGTGGATCTGTGCACAGTCTCGCGGCGAGAGCCACATCGCCTGTCCGCGCTCGTAATCGATCGGGGGGTGGTCCTCGTTCAGGTTTCCGATCCGGATGTTACAGACCGAGATGTCGTACTCGTCGTGGAAGAAGCGGCCGATCACTTCGCCGGTCGCCTTGCTGATGCCGTAGCGGTTCCCGGGCCGGGGGAACTCGTCGCCCTCCAGGCGGAAGTCGTCGTGGGCGCGGTACATCTCGGGGGTTCGCTCGTCGGTTTCGGCGGCCCCGACGGCGTGATTCGAGGAGGCGAAGACCATCTTGTCGACGCCGGCCTCGACTGCACACTCGTAGACAGTGTGCGTGCCGTCGATGTTGTTCGAGAGCACGCTCTCCCACGGGGCGTCCGGACGCGGATCACCGGCGAGGTGGATGACCGCGTTGACGTCCTCCATCGCCGGCCGAACGTCGGCGTGGTTTTCCACCTCACCAGTCCAGTAGGGAAACTCGGGTTCGTGGGCCGGCTGACTGTGAAACATGAGCCGCCAGTCGTACTCCTCGCGCAACCCATTCAGGACTGTGCGTCCGACGTGGCCCCCTGCTCCAGTGAGTAATACCGGCTCGTCCATTCAGTTCGCACAAGCACTGGCAGTAATAAGTAGCATACGATTCCGCTCGGCGCTGCTGACAGATCCGAGACAGAACGGCGGGTAGTCACCGCTTGCCGGGATCGACGGGTCGTTTATACTCGGCCGGGAACGATCAGTATGAGCGAACGAGCGCCAGCGGAGACGGAGGCCGCCTGTTTCGAGGCCGGGATCAAGTTCGGGACGTTGTATCACCAGTTCGCCGGGACGCCGATCAGCCCCGACAGCGCCGCCTCGCTCGCGGCGGCGATGGAGGAAGCGATCGAAAACCAGCCGCACTGCCGGGCGGTCCGAATCGATATCGACACCGACAGGCTCGCCGCGGCAATCGAGGAGGGGCCGGCCGAGTATACCGAACTCACCGGGGAGTTCATGGACGTGGAGATGGAGATCGCCTACGAGGACACACTCGTCGTGGCGGAGATGCACCTCGAAGACGGCTACCCCCTGATGGAGGTCACGGGCGTTCGGGGGTCCGGCGTCGAACGGTAGGTCGACCGGATTCCGTCCCCGGGCTCAGGTCACGAGAGTGATAAAGAATTTAGTCATCGACAGTCGAACGGATGCACATGACAGAGTATACCGTCGAGTTCGTCGGAACTGGCGAGAGCATCACAGTGTCGGACAAGGAGACAATCCTGAGCAAGTGCATCGAGGAGGGCATCGCTCAGGAGTTCTCCTGTCGGGTCGGCATGTGTCTGGCCTGTTCCGCGAAAATCGAGGAGGGAGAAGTGACACAGCCCGCCGCCCGTGGCCTGACCGACGCCGAACGCGAGGAGTACGCCCTCACCTGCATGGCCCGCCCGCAGTCCGATCTCAAACTCGACCGCGGCAAGTACCCGCCGAGCATCGACGACGAGTATCCCGCCGCTGACGATAGCAACGACACAGCCGCCGCCGACGACTGATCTCTTCCTGTCGTCTCGCCGGTGCCGCAGTCACCCACGGATCGGAGCCTCGACCCGTTCACGAAGAGTAGACCCTATATGGGTGGGGGCCATAGTAGAGGGTGAACACTCGGCGCCAGTGCAGGGCTGACGACCGAACTCGAACTCCTCAAACCATGACCAGCCGCGTATACAGACTTCATTCGACGTTGGAACTCCCGCTCGAGGATGTCCACGAGTATTTCGAGGACCCCGACTTGCCGGACGGAATCGAGGGTGTTGATATCACACGACGAAACAATACGCTCATCATCAGCGCAGTGCCCGATGATGATAGTATCAGCAAGTACACGCCGACCGCACAGCTCAAAGCGAGCGTGACGGAAAACCGCGTGTACGAGGAAGACCCCGACGCGGGACCGGGTGGCCCCTCGGGCGGTGGCGGCGGCCCGCAGTGGGGTGCGCTCGAAGAGGAAGAAGAGATCGAATCGGAACTCGTCGAGTACGCCTGTTTCAAGGGGGACCGAGAGACTGTCCTGCAGAACACGGCGCTGCAGTACGAGATGTTCCAGGTCCTCTGTCAGATCGCCAGCCGAGCGGAGAAGGGAACCCTGACCGCCGTCGCCGCGACGGAAGACGATATCGAGGCCGTCCGAATCGTCGACGGCGAACGGCGGCCCGCGTCGGTCACAGTCGCCGAGGACCCCGGTGAAGCCGACGAGGACGACGGGGTCGACTGGCGAAACAACGAGTTTATCAGCTAATTACTCGACGGGAGTTCGCCGCGCCCGAACTAGCTCGTCCGGTAGCCGCCGTCGACGACCAGCCCGTGGCCCGTCACCCACGAGGCCTCGTCGCTAGCGAGAAAGAGAATACAGTTGGCAATCTCTTCGGGTTCGCCGAGCCGTTTCAGCGGGTAATCCTCGCGGAGTTTCTGACGTGCCTCTTCCGGGTCGTCGGCAGCGGCGAGGAACTGGTCCAGAAGCGGCGTGTCGGTAAAGCCCGGACAGACGGTGTTCGCACGGACGCCTTTCGGCCCGGCTTCGGCCGCCACGGCGCGCGTGAAGTTCAACACGGCACCCTTGCTGAGGGAGTACGCGGCCTGCTTGGGGAGTCCGAAGATACTCGCGAGCGAGCCGACGTTGACAATCGAGCCGGAGCCCTGTTCTTTCAGGTGTGGCAGCGCCGCGTGACAGCCGTTCCAGACGCCTTTGATGTTGACGTCCATGACGAAATCCCGCATCGACGTGTCCGTCTCCTCGACGTATGCAGACGGGTGGCCGGTCCCGGCGTTGTTGACCAGAATATCGAGCCCGTGCTCGTCGTATACGTCCGCGACGAGTTCGTCGAATCGGTCGGCGTCGGTGACATCGAGTTCGTAAAACGTCGCGTCGCCGCCGGCTTCGTCGATCTCGTCGGCGATTTTCGGCCCCTCGTCGCTGTTGATATCCGTCACGATGACCTCTGCCCCCTCCTCCGCGAACCGCAGGGAAGTCGCTTTGCCGATTCCGGACGCCGCACCCGTGATAAGTGCTGTCTCGTCTTCGAGTCGCATGGTACACACGGGACCACCGACGCCAAAATAACTGTCCCTTTCAATCGGGCCTCTCAGCCGTCGATTCGGCCAGATTCGGGTATTGCCACCGAAGCAGTCGCTACGTGAGTCCCCAGCGGTAACCACCGACTCCCTGCGGTCGACGGTCGCGTCGGGCTACTGCGATGGCCAACCGCAGGTGACGTATCGGTTGGGGATTCGTCGAGTCGTAAGCCACCGTTCGGCCGTGAGTACAGTTATATACTGGCAAATTCCCGGCTAGTTTACCGGGGTTTCCGAGGCCGGGCGCGCTGACCCGGCCGCCGCGCCGTTTCGGCCCGACCACGTCAGTCTGTCACGCCGAGCGGGAGAGAGATCGGTTCGTCGCCGTCGAATCGCCCCGGGTCGAACCCGGTGATCCCGTCCCCGCCGAGCATCTGGTCCGCGACGGCACGCCCCAGCGCCGGCGAGCGCATCAGACCGTGCCCACAGAGGCCGGTTGCGACGTACACCCCGCCGTCGAGTTCGCCGACCAGCGGGTCACGGTCGGGGGTCGCCGTACAGAGTCCAGCCCACGACCGCTCGACCGACTGCTCACCGGAGAGTCGCTGCCGGAGTGCCGCCAGCCGGTCAGCGAGAAAGGCGTCGTCTGCCGAGCGGTCGTAGCCGTCGGCGTCGCCGTGATACATCTCCGAGCCGTCGCCCGCGAGAACCCCGTCGTCGGTCGGCCGTGCGTACCGCTCCGTCGACGCGTTGTAGTAGATCGGCACGTCCCCGGCCTCGCCGGCGACCAGCGCCTGGGTGCGGTACAGCCCGAGGGCGAGGTCAGCGCCGAAGTCGACGAGCGCATCTGCGGTTCCCGCACCGGCGGCGACGAGGACGGCATCGCTGTCGATCAGTTCCCCGTCGACGGCGACTGCGCCGGAGCCGGTTACCGTCGCCGGGGCCCCGGTGTGCACGGAGACACCGGCTGCCTTGGCCCGGGCGGCGAGATGGGAGAGATACGCGTCGGTGTCCACGTAGCCGGCGTTGTGCGCGATGGCCCCGCGTTCGATATCGTCGGTGCGAAGCGCCGGGAACCGAGACGCAATCGCCTCCTCGTCGACGCGTTCGACATCCCGGCCGCGGTCGGCCATCCGGGCGGCCTGTGCGTCGATGGCGTCCGCAGTTTCTGCGTCACAGGCGAACCACAGGTACGGGCACTCGGTCAGGAGGTCGTGCTCACGGAAGTACCGGAGCGATTCGGCGGCGATGCCGGCGTCTCGGCGGTCGGCGTACGCGTCGTAACAGATCCCCGCGGCGCGGCCGGACGCACCGCTACCGAGTCGTCCCGCCTCGAACAGCGATACGGAGACGCCCCGTTCCGCGAGCGTACTGGCGGCCTGGAGGCCGACTGCACCGCCGCCGATGACGCTCACCCTGTCGACCATAGTTATTCGAGGAGCGGATCGAGACCCCGTGCCGGGTAGCCGACGATCCGGTCGACGCCGGCGGAGCGAAGTCGTTCGACCCGGTCGGCGACCGTCTCCGGCCCGCCGACGAGTCCGTACGCCCGGCAGCCACGGAGGAGTTCCGACCTGGCGTCGCCGGTCGCACCGCTGTCACGGGGGGCGTCCTCGGGCAGGCGCTCGCGGACGGGCTCGCGCCGGGCGGCATACTCGCCGACGCTATCGAGAACTGTCGACTCGTCCGTCGAGAGAACGACTGGTGCGTACACCGCGATGCTATCGGAGACCCCGGCTTCCCGGAGCGCCCGGACCGAACTGACGGTTCCGGGACCGAGCAACTCGAACTGCGTGCCGCCGATTGCGAGTGCGAGCCGTTCGATTCCCTCGGTGCCGATCCAGGGATCGTCGGCCGAGGCCGCGGCGGCGGAAAGCCGCGGGGCGACCGCTCGCTTCTGTTCGTCCTCGTCGAGATAGGCCTGATGGCCGGCGACGAGCACCTCACGGACCACCGATGGAAGCGCCTGCCGGTGGCGTTGGTTCCCACGGGGGTCGAACCCGTCCGCTCGGACCGGGACCGTCAGACGAACCTCGAACTCCTCGGCGAGCGTCCGCAGCGTCTCCGGGTCCGGGACGTGTTCTCTCCCCTCGAAATCGATCGTCACGGTGTCGACGGCGAGTCCGCGGGCGCGCTCGACGGCGACCTCTGTCGGCTTGAGGGCCACGGCGTCGATTCCGACATCAGTCAGCGTCGCCCCGGTGAGCGCAGTCATGTTGCCGGTTTTCGACACCGGAGGGGCTTAGCCCTGTCGTTTGCCCGCCCGCCGGCTCAGACGGGGTAGTCGGCGTCGGGGCCGACCTCGCGGTCGGGTTCCGGCGGGACCGTCCAGTCCGTGGCGAGTTCGAGAAACTGCACGAGCATCCGGGCCGTCGCACCCCAGACCGTGTAGCCGTCGACGTAGAAGTAGTGGAGTCGGATATCGCCGTAGTAGGGGTGCTCGCGGCGCTCGCTCTGGTAGTTCTCCAGGTCGGTCAGCTCCGCGACCGGGAGAATCGCCACCTCGGCGACTTCGCCATCGTGCGGTTCGTACACCCTGTCCGGCACTTCGGCGACGAACGGGCGAACCGAGTATCGCGTGATCGTCCGGATATCGTCGAGACGGCCGACGATCGAGACCTCCGAGGGATCGAGTCCGATCTCTTCGTTGCCCTCGCGTTTGGCGGTCACTTCGAGCGACTCGTCCTCGGGTTCGTGACCGCCGCCCGGGAAGCTCATCTGCCCGGGGTGGTCCGAGAGGTGTTCGGCACGCTTGGTAAAGAGGACGTGCGGGCCGCTCTCGCGGTCGATCACCGGCACGATGACGGCCGCTTTTCGTTCCTGATCGTCGACTGTCGCCGGCTCGAACGCACGGACGGCCGCGAGATCCATCTACTGCGGATGGACGGCGTCCAGAATCTTAATTTGTTGGTCTCGCGGCCTAGGCCCGCTCGTCGAGATACGTCCGGAGGTCCGCGACATCGACCGGTGCCCACGACTCGATCTCGTAGCTCACGTCGATCAGCGCCTCGATCGTGTCGGTATCGCCCATCTCGACGGCCAGTGCCGCCTCCTCGCGGACCCGTTCGACCGCCGCCTCGCCCGCGCGCTCGCGGTCGATGTCACGGTCCTCGACATCGAGAATATGCTGGAGGTCAGCGGTCCCCTCCGGACGGACCGGAAAGGCCGCGGGGCCGACGACGAGCAGCGATTGCTCCCCCTCGATCCGGATCAACTGGTAGGCCCGGATCGCCTCGTCGATCACCTCGTCGAACTCCCCAGGCTCGGCGTCTTCGCCGCGTTTGAAGGCGAGTTCTGCGAGCGCCTGTCGTAGCTCCGCCCGGGTGAGCGCCTCGAAAGAGTCGACGACACCGGCCACCTCGTCGCCGGAGTACTCCATACTGAATCCTCTCCCGGTTGCCTCTTAGGCGTTGGGTCACCGGCGCTGTGCGAGCGCGGTCTCCGAGCGCGCCAGCACATCGTTCGGCGCCAGTGCAGTCTCCTCCCACGCGGGGAGTCTGGTGTCCTCGCCCGGCGGGGAGACCGACGGCGCGTAGGTGTCGATCTGTTCGCGTTCGCGCTGGGGGTCGTACTCGAAGCCGTTGAACGACGCGTCTCCGGCGTACTGGCGGACGAGTCTGGTTGCGTGATCGCGGTACGCCGCCCGCAGTCGGTCGTAGTCCGGGTCGAGTCCCCGCTCTTCGATGACGGTGAACAGCGTCGCCGCAACCTCGTCGCACATCTCGCCCAGACCACCCGATCCCTCAACAGAGCGGTGTTCGTGCTCGTGAATCCCGAGATCCACCTGTGCGCTGCCGGAGAAGCCGGCGTGGTCGAAGGCATCGCCCAGGGTGCCGAGTTCGAGGCCCCAGCCCCGCGGGGCGCGGATCCCGTGTGCGAGGTCGCCGGTCGTGGCGAACTCGCCAGCGAGCGCGTACCGGAAACTCCCGAGGTAGGTGACAAACTCCGCCGTCGAGGCCTCGCTGAGGGCGCTGATCAGCGGCCGATAGAAGAGCCTGAACAGTCGGCCGTAGAGTTGCTGATCCTCGACCCGTGCGTAGTAGCCTTTCGTGAAGTCGTATCCCTCCGCGAGCGGTGCGAGCAGTTTCGGGACGTGCCGTCGGTCGTAGGTCAGCGCGTCTGCGTCGTGGACGGCCACGTACGGTGACTCGCCGGCGACGCCCAATCCGAGCCAGACGTCTCTCCCTTTGCCGGCCGCACCGTCGAGGCCGTGATCGGCAAGCAACGACTCGACCGCCGGTGCGGTACACCACAGCACCGTCAGATCGAGATCGAACGACTCCAGCCAGGCGGCGACCTCTCCGACCGCCGACTCCGCCGCCCGGAGTGGCACCAGAACCCGACCCGGGTCGACCGATTCCAGCGTTCGGAGGACGCCCTCCGTCGCGGGACTGCCCTGATCCCGTTCGGCCAGCGGAACGACGACCGTCGCCTGGTCGACCGGCGCTGACGGATCGGCACCCCCGTAATCGTGGAAGGTGCTGATCCGCTCCTGAACGTATTCCATCGAGTAGACGTAGGGAAGGAGAGGAAAAAGCACCGCGATTCCCGGGGTATACTGCCGGGGACACTCGGAACGCTCGTGACTCCGCACGCAGATCAAGAACCCGTCGGTAGCACCGTCACGCGTGTCGGTTGCACGGGCAGAAACGGCGACCAGATCTTCATATGACGCGGCGACATATCTGCACACATGAACATCGAACAACTCTTCGGTCGAAGCCAGTCGCCGCTGGCCACGGGGATCGGGCTGGTCGTCGCCGGCATCGCCTTCGTCGGGACGCAGTTTCTCGGCTGGGAGTGGGGATCCGGGCGGCTGATCCCGACGATTCTCGGTGTCGCCGTCGCAGCAATCGCCGTGGTCTTCGTCGCGCGTCGGCGTCTCGGGGTCGGGGATTAGGGTTTCACGAGTACCTTGATCGCGTCGCGCTCGTCCATCGCCCGGTAGCCCTCCGGGACCCCGTCCAGGTCGACCGTTTTCGTGAAGATAGGCGACGGATCGAGCGTCCCCTGTAGCACGTCCGCCAGGAGGTCGTCGACGTACGCGCGCACCGGCGCGACACCGCCGGCCAGCGTCACGTTGTCCCCGAAGGCCGTTTCGAGGAACGCCGCCTCGTCGACGCCGGCGGGCACGCCGACGTAGCCGACCGTGCCGCCGGGGCGGGCGACCTGGAACGCGGTGTCCATCGACGACTCCGCGCCGACGCATTCGAGCACGTGGTTGGCACCGCCGTCCGTGAGATCCAGCGCGGCGTCGACGGCCTCGTCGCCGCGTGCGGCGACCGTGTCAGTCGCGCCGAACTCCTCGGCGATCTCCAGTCTGTCCTCGTGGTGACCCAGGGCGATGATTCGCTCGGCGCCGAGTCGGCGGCAGGCGAGGACGCCACAGAGACCGACCGCGCCGTCACCGACGACGACCGCCGTATCGCCCGCCTCGACGCCCGCGCTGACCGCCGCGTGGTGGCCCGTACACATCACGTCGGTCAGCGGAAGGGCGGCTTCCAGTACGTCCTCGTCGTCGGCGTAGCGATCCGGGATCCTGACGAGCGTGCCGTCGGCGTGTGGAGCGCGGATCATCTCCCCCTGTGCACCGGTCATCTCGCCGCCCCAGCTATCCCCATCGACACAGGAGGTGTGCAGTCCTTTCCGGCAGAACTCACACTCTCCGCAGGAGATCCAGAAGGGCGCGAGCACGCGGTCGCCGGGCTGGACGTGTGTCACTTCCGAGCCGACTTCCTCGACGACGCCCATCGGTTCGTGGCCGACGCGACCGGGGGTCGGGAACTCCCGCTGGCCGCGGTAGAACCACAGGTCGGAGCCACAGATCGCCGTGTGCGTGATTCGAACGACCGCGTCCGTCGGCTCCTCGATTGTCGGGTCGGGGACATCTTCGACAGCAATCTCTCCTTCACCGTGAAACAGTGCGGCTCTCATGGGTGCGAGTTCGCCGCGACGGCACAAAAACCCGGCCCTGACGGCGAATCCTTCGGAGGCGTTCACTCCCGGTTCGGGATCGACGGCCGGTCGGCGTCCCCGTCCTCCTCTGTTTCGACGGTAACCGAGACATCCCCGCCGCCGAAGGCGAGGTCGATTGTCTCGACGACCGCGTAGAACTGCTCGTGGTGGTGGCCGTCCGGGTCGAAGACCGTCTCCGACTCGACCAGTCCCGCCGCCTCGAGGTCGTCGAGTCGGCGGTAGGCGGTCGCCTTCGAGACGTCCGCCGTCTCTGCGACCTCGTTGCCGCTCATCGCCTGATCCGTCACCGCGAACAGCACGCGCTGGGTGTACTCGTCGCCGAGAAGTTCGAGCAGCGAACGGGGGTCGTCGCTGTCCTCATCGTCGCCACAGGGGTTGTCCGTGACCGAAATCTGCGTTGCCATATCTAATCCATGTCGGGCGTGGTCGATGGAACGATATGCTAGCTATACAGACGGTCGGGTGGACACGTTCTAGCTATGAATAACCGGCCGCTCTGGCTCCGGATGTCGCGTGCTTTTTATTGACGAACAGGCTTGGTACGGATATGAGCAGGCAGGACGCGGACGACGACTCACCCGAACCGACAGCGGAGACGCCCGACGAGACGGGTGACGAGCAGGAGTCGGACGGACAGGCGACGGCTTCGGACGAGACGGACGGTGAGTCCGAGGAATCGACCGAAACCGAAGAGGAGTCGCTCGAAGAGATCGCCGAGGAGCCGAGCGAGGACCCGGATGCGCTTCTGGAGGAGATCGTCGACGACGACTCACGGGACGAGGATCTCACCGAGTTCGTCGAGGAACAGCCGACCGAGACGGTAGCGGAGCTAATCGCGGCGCTACGGGCGGAACGTGCCGAACTCCGGGCCGAACTCGAATCCGAGCGCGAGCGGGCCGACGATCTGGAGTCCCGGCTCTCGCGCAAGCAGGCGGACTTCCAGAACTACAAGAGACGGCAGAAGGAGCGCATGGAAGAGGAGAAACAGCGCGCGACGGAGGATCTCGTCGAGCGCCTGCTCGACGTGCGGGACAACTTGGCTCGCGCGCTCGATCAGGACGAGGACAGCGACATCAGGGGCGGCGTGGCGTCCACCCTCGAACAGTTCGACGAGGAACTCGATCGGGAGAACGTCGAGGTGATCGAGCCCGACCCCGGCGCCGAGGTCGACCCACAGCGCCACGAGGTGCTAATCAAAGTCGAGAGCGACCAGCCCGAGGATACGGTCGCACAACTGCACCGACCCGGCTACGAGATGGCCGGAAAGGTGCTCCGCCCGGCCCAGGTCGCCGTCAGTGACGGCTCCGATGCGGACGCCGTCGAGGAGACGGATAGCGCGGAGTGACCGGAGGCCTCCAGTCTGGCCCAGTATCCGGTTGATTTGTGGTCGAACATAAATCCCTAGATTATCGGGGAGCGAGACGGCAAAACTCCGTTGCTTGCGGTGTGTGGCTGTGGTTCGGGGGGAGGTGATCTAGCAACTTTTAACCGACCGAATCGGGTATGTTCTGGTAACATGACGAGCAACAAGATTCTTGGAATCGACCTCGGGACCACGAACAGCGCGTTCGCGGTCATGGAGGGCGGCGACCCGGAGATCATCGTCAACAGCGAGGGCGACCGGACGACCCCGTCAGTCGTCGCGTTCTCCGACGGCGAACAGCTAGTCGGGAAGCCGGCGAAAAACCAGGCGGTCCAGAACCCCGACAACACCGTCGAGTCGATCAAGCGGCACATGGGGAAGGAGGATTACACGGTCGAACTCGAGGGTGAGGAGTACACGCCCGAGCAGATCTCGGCGATGACCCTCCAGAAGATCAAACGAGACGCCGAGGAGTATCTCGGCGAGGAGATCGAACGCGCCGTTATCACGGTCCCGGCGTACTTCTCGGACCGACAGCGCCAGGCGACCAAAGACGCCGGCGAGATCGCCGGCTTCGAGGTCGAGCGGATCATCAACGAGCCGACCGCCGCCGCGATGGCTTACGGCCTGGACGACGAGTCCGACCAGACCGTGCTCGTCTACGACCTCGGGGGCGGGACGTTCGACGTCTCGATTCTGGAACTCGGCGGCGGCGTCTACGAAGTCGTCGCAACCAACGGTGACAACGACCTCGGCGGAGACGACTGGGACCAGGCGATCATCGATTATCTCGCCGACGAGTTCGAGGACGAACACGGCATCGACCTCCGCGAGGACCGACAGGCGCTACAGCGGCTGCACGAGGCCGCCGAGGAGGCGAAAATCGAGCTCTCGAACCGGAAAGAGACCTCGATCAATCTCCCCTTTATCGCGGCGGACGACGACGGGCCGAAGGATCTCGAAGCCTCGCTCACCCGCGCGAAATTCGAGTCTCTCACCGAGGATCTGGTCGAGCGAACCGTCGACCCGACCGAGCAGGCACTCGCCGACGCCGGCCTGAGCAGCGACGACATCGACGAGGTCATCCTCGTCGGCGGATCGACGCGGATGCCGATGATCCAGGAGAAAGTCGAGGAGATGACGGGACAGGAGCCCCAGAAGAACGTCAACCCCGACGAGGCCGTCGCGCTCGGTGCGGCGATCCAGGGCGGTGTGCTCTCCGGCGACGTCGACGACATCGTGCTGGTCGACGTGACGCCGCTCTCGCTGGGCGTCGAGGTCAAGGGCGGACTGTTCGAGCGACTCATCGAGAAGAACACGACCATTCCGACCGAGGAGTCGAAGGTGTTCACGACCGCCCAGGCCAACCAGACCTCGGTCCAGATCCGCGTCTTCCAGGGCGAGCGTGAGATTGCCGAGGAGAACGAACTGCTCGGGGAGTTCATGCTCTCGGGAATCCCGCCGGCGCCCGCGGGCGTCCCGCAGATCGAAGTCACCTTCGAGATCGACGAGAACGGCATCGTCAACGTCAGCGCCGAGGACCGCGAGTCCGGGAACAAAGAGGATATCACGATCGAGGGCGGCGTCGGTCTCTCCGACGAAGAGATCGAAGAGATGCAGAAAGAGGCCGAGAAACACGCCGAGGAAGACGAGAAACGCCGCAAGCGAATCGAGGCGCGCAACGAGGCCGAGTCGACGATCCAGCGCGCGCGGACGGTTCTCGACGAGAACGAGGAGGCCGTCGACGACGACCTCCGCGAGACGATCGAAGGCTACATCGAGGACGTCGAGGAGGTCCTCGAAGACGAGGATGCCGACCGCGAGGAGATCGAAGAGGCGACCGAGACCCTGACCGAGGAACTGCAGGAGATCGGCAAGCAGATGTACCAGCAGCAGGCCGGTGCCGCGGGCGCGGGCGGTCCCGGCGGCGCGGCCGGTGCCGGACCCGGCGCTGGCGCGGCCGGTGCAGGTCCCGCTGGCGGCGCGGGTCCGGGCACCGGTGCGGCCGACGACGAGGAGTACGTCGACGCAGACTTCGAGGACGTTGACGACGACGAGGAGTGACGGGTCTGCGCAGCAGACGACAGAACGAGCCCACTCGGAATCTCGAAGCGTGACCGAGTGAGCGGTCCGAGCCTGTGGACGACGGGAAGCCGTTCCGCTTCCTGCCGTTCCGGCGAGGAATTCGGGGACGGACGACTGTTCTGGTCGAGTATTGGCCCGGATCGGTAGGACCTACTGGCTGTTTGCGAGCGCGCGAGCGCCGGTACGTTCCGGAAGCCGTCGAAGAAAACGACCGGGTCGGGCGACAGCGTCGCTAGCTCCCGATCCCGACACGTCGCATCAGCGAACGAGCGCCCCCTCGGAGCGTCGTCCAGACCAGCCTGACGTACTTCATGATCGTCTCTCTGACGAGCGAGACGACACCACGGACCCCGCCCTTGTGGTAGCGGTTGACAGCGACGCCGATCCACGCGCGGAAGCGGTTGACTCCGCCGGCGACGCCGTTGTTGAAGAACAGCACGACGACCAGAAGCAAGAGCCCGAGGCTGATCTGCCAGTTAGCCTCCAGGGCGGGGAACTGCCTGATAAACCACCGGAGGTACTCGTAGGTGAACGCGCCGATAGCCGGTCCGAGGAAGGCGTATGGTCCCCCGATGACGGTCATGATGACCGGTCGCGCCGAGAACGTCCAGTAGGCGTACTGCGGATTGACGTTGGTGTACAGCGGGATCAACAGCGCGCCGGCCAGACCGGAGAACGCGCCGGAGATGATGAAGGTGATCCAGCGGTGGAACCTGACGTTGATCCCGAGCGATTCGACGCGCTCCGGGTTCTCCCGGATGGCGAGACAGATCATCCCGAACGGCGACCGGGTGATCCGCCACAGCGTGAACATCGCGATGGAGACGACGACCAGCGTCAGGAAGTAGTAGGCCAGCGGATTGAGGATGTCGACGAGTCGGAACTCCCAGCCGAACAGCTCGACGAAGCCCATGATGAAGGTCAATCCGTCAGAGCCGTTGGTGATCTCCTGTCCGAGCAACGAGCCGACTGTGTCCTGGAGGACGATCACGTAGATCGCCATCGAGAACGACAGCGTGATGATCGCGAAGTAGATCTCCTCCAGTCGGACGGAGAGGAAGCCGATGAACACGGCCAGCAGGGTCGCCGCGACGACACCGACGACCAGCGCGAGGAACCACGTCGCGAGCGGGGCCGCGCCGCCGAACGTCCCCGCCACGCCGAGCATCGGCGAGAGGTCGGTGACGGTCAACGCGACGGCGTAGCCAGCGATCGCGACGAACATCGCGTGTCCGAACGACAGCAGGCCGGTGTACCCGTACAACAGATTGAACGCGGTCGCGAACAGGACGAAACACAGCGTCTCGGCCAGCAGATTCACCTGGTATCCACCGAGGAGAAACGGCGCGGCGACGAGAGCGACCGCTACGAGGATGGCCGCGCCGGTCGCGTTTCGCCTGTCCTGTAACCGCTCCGTGAACCCATAGCTCATGATCTTAGAGACCCGGTGGGAGACCGCTGCCGTCCAGCAGTTCTAGCGAGGTTTCGCGGTCGAGCGTGTACGTCTGCGTGTTCACCTGTCCGGCGCCGTCGTAGGGCACGTCCGCGTCGAACGAGGATTCCCCGATCACACAGGAAGCCGTCGCCTGGTGGGTCTCGGCGTCCAGCGTGACCGAGCCGCGCGGGTCGTCCTCGTACGTGTACCCCTCCATCTCGGAGATGACGTCGTCTGGGTTGGTGCCGCCGGCGGCCTCTATCGCGTCCTTGTAGATCTGAACCGCCGCCCAGGTGCTTCCACCGGTAAAGGTCGGGTAGGCCAACACCTCGCTGTCGTCTTCGTAGGTGCTCTGGTAGAGATCGATGAAGTTCTGGTCGGCCTCGGTCCCGTATGCGCCCGGCCAGTACCAGCCCGAGAAGTGAAGCCCCTCGGGCATGGTGTCGCCCAGCGCCTCGAAGTTCGTCGGATCGGCACCGATGGTGTCGAAGACATCGTCGACCTGATCGAATAGACCCTGCTCGGCGGCCTGCGAGACGAACGTGACGGTGTCGCCGGCCCAGAAGCTCGTGAACAGGAGGTCCGGATCCGCCGAGATGACCGAGTTGATCTGCGGAGTCATGTCCGTCGCACCCAGTTCGGGGAACTCGGAGGCCACGACCTCGTAATCGACACCGAGTCCGTCCATGTACGCCTGGACGTACTCCCAGGTCTGCTCGCCGTACGCGTAGCTTGGCCCCATGTTTGCGATGCTGAGGGTGCCAGTATCCGCGTAGTTCTCCTGGATGAACCTGGCAATCGCGTAGGTCATGTGGCTCGTGTTCGAGTTCGTCCGGAAGAGATTGGGCAGTCCGGCCGCAGTCCCGTTGTCCTCGTAGTAGTCCCCGTAGGTCTCCGTGTCCGGTTCGGTGATATACGGCGTACCGATGTCAGTGAGGGTGAACGGCACCCGGAGCTGTTCGATTGTCGGTCCCGAGTTGAGCGTCACCCCCGACGACGTGAGTCCGATCATCACGTCGGCACCGAACTCCTGGACGAGGCTCCGCATCTGCCGTTGCGGATTATCTCCGTGGTCCCGGATCTCGATTTCGACGTCGTTACCGTTGATTCCCCCCTCCTCGTTGATCGCGTCGACGGCAACCTCGGCCGCGGCGGCCGAACCGGCACCGAGGGCCTCGGCCAGGCCCGAGAGAAGGTATACACCTCCGATCCGGACCCCCTCGCCGCCTCCTCCCCCGAGACAGCCTGCGAGGCCGACTGTCGCCCCGGTCCCCGCCGCTGCGAGAAATGTCCGTCGGTCGACGGCACGTGATTGAGTGATCTCTACTCCCCCCTCTGCCGGCGAGTCATTCGCTGGCATTGTGTGTCTTGTGCACACATGCCCAGTATATATCTTCGAGTTTATATGTAAATATTGCCTGGAACACCACACAGGATGGCCGAACTGTATGCCAGTATTCATAAATCAAACAGAATACCCCGAAACTTTTAATCAGATAGTGTGTCATTCGCATGCATGGTAGATCCAGGCCTTCTGATCGATCAGTTGATCACCGGTATCAGCATCGGGAGCACACTGTTTCTGATCGCAGTCGGCCTCAGTCTGATTTTCGGGGTGTTAGAGGTGCTCAACTTCGCACACGGAGCCCTCTACATGGTCGGGGCGTACGTGGTGATCGTCACCATAAACGACTTCCCGGGGGGATTCTGGGTCGGCGTACTGCTGGCAACACTGGTTGTCGGATTGATCGGTGTCGTCATCGAAATGGGCTTTCTCAGGCGCGTGTACGACCGTGAGGACCTCGACCAACTGCTGTTGACCTTCGCGTTCGTTCTCATTATCACTGACAGCGTACGCAACATCTTCGGTTCCGGGTCGAACGTCGTCGACCCACCCGCGTTGTTACGCTTCGATCTCACCCTGGCGGAGGGTATCTCGATTCCGGGCTACCGGGCGTTCGTCATCGTGATGTCCCTCGTAGTGATGGGGGCCATCCTGCTGACCCTCCGGGTTACCAACTTCGGGCGAATTGTCCGCGCCACGTCGAGCGACCGCGAGATGGCGGGGCTCCTCGGTATCAACGTTCCCAGGCTCTACACCATCGTGTTCTTTATCGGTGCCGCACTGGCAGGACTCGGCGGCGCTCTCGTCACGCCGTTGCAGTCGGTGACACCGGAACTCGGTAATCAGGTGATTATCAACGCCTTCGTCGTCGTCGTCATCGGCGGACTTGGCTCGTTCACCGGTGCGTTCGTCGGCGCGTACCTCATCGGTATCATGATCGCCGTCGGGAGCCTCTTTACCGCTGGTGCGGGACAGTTGTTCCCGTTCGTCGCGCTGATCGCCGTGCTCCTTCTCAGACCTGAGGGGCTGTTCGGAGGTGTCGAAGCGTGACGACCGTACTCGAAACCGAAGACCTGGAGCGCCAGTTCGGGAAGCTCATGGCCGTCGACGGCGTCAGCGTCAGCATCGACAGCGACGACGTCACGAGCATCATCGGCCCGAACGGGGCCGGGAAGACCACCTTCTACAACCTCCTGTCGGGTCGGCTCGACCCCACCGGCGGATCGGTCAAACTCCGCCCGCGGGACGGGACGGAACTCGTCGACGTGACCGGACAGACGCCGTACGAAATCAACCGCCTCGGACTCTCGCGAGCGTTCCAGATCAACAACGTCTTCGAGGGGCTGTCGGTCATCGACAACCTCCGGGTGGCACGGATCAGCCGAACCGACCGCTCGCTCAATCTGAGCGACATTGCCCGGAGTGACCCCGAACTCTCCGAAGAGGCCCGCGAGATCATCGAGATGGTCAACCTCGAAGGACTGGAACAGACGAAGTGTGCAAACCTATCCCACGGTGACAAGCGGAAGGTCGAAGTGGCGCTGGCGCTGGGAACGGACCCGACAGTCGTGTTGCTCGACGAACCCACCGCGGGGATGAACGCGACGGAAACGGAACGAATGGTGAACCTCGTCGAGGAGATTAACGAGCAGACGGACACGACGTTCGTGCTTACCGAACACGATATGGAGGTCGTGTTAGGTATCTCCGACCGGGTCCTCGTGCTCGACAACGGCGCACTGATCGCCGATGGAACGCCCGACGAGGTGATGGCCGACGAGCGCGTTCGTGAGGCCTACCTCGGAGGTGAACTATGAGTCTGCTCGAATTCGAGAACGTGAACGGCTTCTACGGCAACAGTCACGTGCTCTTCGACCTCGACATGACCGTCGAGCAGAACGAGGTCGTCGCCCTGCTGGGCCGCAACGGTGCGGGCAAGACGACGACCTTCCGGGCGATCACGGGGACGATTCCGCGCAGAGAGGGCCGCATCGAGTATCGCGGCGAATCGATCGCTCGGAAGTCGGTCGAAGCCATCAGCAACAGCGGCATCAAACTCGTCCCGGAGGAGCGCCGGATCTTCCCGACGCTGACCGTCCAGGAGAATCTCGTGGTCGCCCGCGACGCCGCTTCCGGCACTCCCCGCGACATCGAAGAGATGTACGAGATTTTCTCCGTGCTGGACGATCTGCGGGAAAACCGCGGGCAGAACCTCAGCGGCGGCGAACAACAGATGTTGTCGATCGCCCGCGCACTCGTGCAGAATCCCGACCTCCTCCTGCTCGACGAACCGACCGAGGGGCTGGCCCCCGTCATCGTCGAGGACCTGACCGAGATTCTCGAGGACATCGTGAGTCGGGACGTGACCGTCATCATCGCCGAGCAGAACGTCGAGTTCGCCCTCTCGCTGTCCGAGCGGGCCTACATTATCGAGAGCGGCGAGAACGCCTGGGATGGCACCATCGAGGAACTCCGCGACCGCGAGGACCTCCTGGAGCAGTACCTCTCCGTCGGGGTCGCGTCTGACTGAACCACAGCCCAGCGCGTTCGGACGCTCTGAGGGTTAGAGACACGGAATCGGGGTAATTCGGACCTACTCAGGACTGTGCCGACCGTTCGGTTTCGATCGTCGCAGTGAGCGTCACAGCCGATTCCAGCGCCCCCGTCAGCGGGGCGACGACCGGGTACGTCACCGGCAGGTTCGTGTAGAGATACGACGGGATGTCCGGTTCGGTGATCGGCAGCGACAGCGCCCGACGGCCGTCGACGATCTCTGACTGCCGCTGGTCGATGAGGTCGTGACAGCGGGATTCGAGCACGCTGAGCCGTCTCCGATAGCTATCGAGAAGCTTCGGTGTCTCCTGCGTCGTCGCGGCGCTGTCCAGGCTAGCGATCCCGTCGACGACGGACTCGACCGGGTCTCGGAACCGCTGGATCGACTCTCGCTCCTCGAGAAGTGCGTCCCGGAGGCGTTCGCGCTGGTCGATCAGATCCTCCGTCGCGACGACGACAGCCTGCTTGTGATGTCTCTCGAAGACCTGTCCGGTGGTCAGAAGCGTCGCGATGTCGGGGCCGTACTCCATGCGGACACTTTCCTCGAAGGACTCGCCGTACTCCTCGTCGTAGTGTGCGAGATCCATCACCGTCGCCTGGTAGGCTTCCCGGACCGAGCGAAACGGATCTTTGCGGGCGGATTGTGAACAGAGATGGGGGGCCCCGCCAGTAGACGGGGCGGATACGGAAAGCTCCTCGACGTGGCGGAGAAACGCTCGGAACGCATCCGCTTCGGCGGCGAGAATCGATTGCTCCGATTCGATGAGTTCGAGAGCGTCGTCGAAGTACAGGTCTGGAGCCGAACCGCTCTGAGTGGCCATGTCTCACCGGACGGTCATCCGGATATTAACCGCTTCTAGGAGAATTACTTGGGGTTTACCGGAGCTATGGAGCGGTATATATCCGGGCGACAGCAACCGGTCTCCATCTGCGTGTGACGCAGTGGAGACGAGTACGGGGTGGTGTCATTCGATACAGACGGTGTCGCGTCGCGAACCGATCAGAGACCCGTTCGTAACCGCACACGTCAGTTTTCTGGTGATGTTTCGATCACGTCTGTCGAGCGGGGTCGCTGGATACGGGACGGCTATGCTCGGTGAAACCGGTCAGGAGTCGCCGGCTTCTTCGAGGACGACCGCCGCGAGTCGACTCTTCCGGTGGGACGTCTGGAGGTGGACGTAGACATCGTCACGCTCCTCGGCGCCGAACTCGCAAATCGGGCAGGTTCGGGGGGGATCCGCGGATTGGTCGGAGTGTGGGCTCGATCGTTCGCGGGGGACGGCCGGGTGTGACATACACACGTTCGTTGCGAAGCCGGCAGTAAAGCCGTTTCTAGGAGGGTAACGGGAGCGAACAGAGTGGTCCGAACCGCTCGGTAGCGGCAGTTAGGCGTGCACTCGGTCGGTGACGAAAACGGCGGCACCGGGGCGGGTGCCGGGACGTGTCCGCGAAAGCGACGAGAGGTGACCGGTGAGTGGCTGGAATGGAAGGTCGATGTCGACGAGACACTGTCGTGACACGCAGTGGTCTGGAGACGCGTCGCCAGAGATTGGCTGTACTGCGGACACGCCATCACCAACTGCTCCGGGGAGTATAATAAACGCCACTAGTTGGTGTCCGTAATCGTACGTAGTCACCTGTCCCGCTGGGTGTGTCTGTGAAGCGATTATTCGGTTCGCTCGCCCGGGATGATCCGCCACGTGTCGACGATCACACCGTCGACGCCGCCGGCCTTCAACCGCCTGACCCCCGCCTCGGTCGGAACCGTCCACGCGTTGACCGACATCCCGTGTTCGTGTGCCCGCCGGATGTCGGCCGCATCTGTGATGGCGTACCGCGGATGGACGAACGCACACCCGAGGTCCAGCGCCGTCTGCAGTCCTGCCTCGAAGGAGTGGGCGAACAGGAATGCGGTCGGGATCGAGTGCCCCTGAAACGGGGCAAGTGCAGCGGGATCGAACGACGAAACGATCAACTCGGCGTCCGAGTCGGCGAGGGCATCGAGGACAGCACCGGCCACGTCCGCCCGCTTGAGTTCGACGTTGACTCCTGTATCCTCCGGAAGCGCGTCGAGTACCTCCCCCAGCGTCGGAATCGACTGATCGCTGTCACCGACTGTCAGCGTCGTGAGTTCCTCGTAGTCGAAGTCGGCTACGGCTCCGGTCGCATCCGTCAGTCTGTCGACGGTGTCGTCGTGAAAGACGACGAGTTCCCCGGAGCGACAGCGTTGCACGTCGATTTCGATCAGGTCGACGTGGGGAGCACAGCCGCGGATCGCCGCCAGCGTGTTCTCGGGGAACTCGGCCGCACAGCCACGGTGACCGATGACCTGCATATCTGTACCCAGTCGACTCGGCGAGAAGTATCTGTGGATCAGACCGAACGGGAGCCCTCTGGTGCGGAGTCCGAAGTACAGTCTGACCCGCGACAGGACATCGAACCGGGAGACACCGTGACGCTCTCCTGGGACCCGGACAGCGGCGAGGCGAGATACCACTCCGCCGAGACGGAACCGGCGGATCGAGAACTGCAGACGGGCCGGTGAGAGCCACAAGCGTCGAGTACGAACAGGCCAACTTCGCGACATGAGCGACACGGACGGCGACTCACCGAAGACCACGGCAAAGACGCTACTGGAGGAGACACGGACCTGTACGCTCGCGACGGCCTCGCCCGACGGCGTCCCGGAGGCCGCGACTGTTCGCTTCGTCTCCGACGACGACCTGGACCTCTACGTCACCACGGAGTCGATGTACCGGAAGTGCGACAATATGCGTGCGAACCCGGCCGTTGCGGTCGTCGTCGACGGCACGCAGGGAAACCTGCAACTCTCCGGGACGGCGACGGAAATCGGCGGCCGGGCTGTCGACGAGTTCGAGCGGCGGTATCTCGACAAGTACGGCCCGAGTCCGTATCTGACCGACGAGGAGAGCGTCTTCTTCCGAATCGAAACAGACTGGGGGCGACTCCTCGTCGACGGGACTTACCCCCCGACGTACGAGATGATCCTCGGCGACGGACAGACCGACCCGCTCGGGTAGCGCCCGTCGCACTCTCGTCGCTCGGATCGGTCCCGCGAGCGCTACCGCTCGTTTTATGACGAATTGTGCGCTACCGCAACTATGACCACCAGCGTTCCTGCAAGCGAGTTCGAGTCTCGTATCCAGGCGATTCGAGAGCGTCTCGACGCGGCCGAAGCCGACGCGGCCGTCTGGTTCAACGCGACCAGCATCGAGTACGTCACCGGCTTTCATCACATCCAGACCGAGCGGCCGGTCGTGCTCGGAGTGTCGACTGATCGCATCGAACTCACCGTCCCACGGCTGGAGGTCGAACGAGTCGAGGGGAACCCGCGTATCGACGAGGTGCACAGCTACTTCGACTATCCGGGGGGCGACCCGATCCAGACGGCCGCCGAGATGCTCTCGGAGATGGGCGTCGAGTCCGTACTCGCGGACATGGACGGCGCTCCGGGCGTGATGGGCTACGAGGGGCCGCCACTCAGCGAGTTCCTCACCGTCGACGATCAGGACTGGGTCGGGGAGATGCGCGAGGCGAAATCAGAGACGGAGATCGAACTGATCCGGGAGTCCGCGAAGTGGGGGAACCTCGCCCACCGGTATCTGGCCGACCTCACGGCGGTCGGTGCCCACCCGGTCACCGTCAGCCAGGAGGCGTCGACGAAAGCCTCCCGCGCCATGCTGGATACGCTCGGCTCGGAGTACGCCGTCCGCGAACGCGGCGACGGACCGGTCCACGCCGGGTACATCAGCGGCGAGGAGACGGCACTGCCACACGGACACACCCCCAACGAACGGCTCTCCCGGGGCGACGTGCTCATCACCGGCACGACGGCGAACGTCGACGGCTACTACTCAGAACTCGAACGGACGATGTTCGTCGGCGAGGCCTCCGACGAGGACGAGCATTACTTCGAGTTGATGCTCGAAGCCCAGGAAGTCGCCTTCGACGCGATGGGGCCGGGCGTCCCGGTCAGCGACGTCGACGAGGCCGTGTGGGAGTACTTCGAGGAGCAGGGGATCACGGAGTTCGCGCGACACCACGTCGGTCACAACATCGGCCTGGGGGCCCACGAACCGCCGTACATCGACCGCGGGAGCGACGCGACGATGGAACCGGGCCACGTCTACACCATCGAACCGGGCATCTACACCGAGGACGCCGGCTACCGTCACTCCGATACCGTCGCGATCACCGAGGACGGACTCGATTTCCTCACGCAGTTCCCGCGTGATCTGGAGTCGAACATCGTCCGAGACGAGTCGACGTATCTCGACTGACGGATCGACCCGGAACAGACTGAGAGGGGCGGTCGGCTGTCCCCAGAAATGCTTTTCATCCGGTGGCTGCATAGATCAATCCATGTACGTCCGGGATGCGAAAAACCGTGATGAGGTCTGGTTACTCGATCAGATCGACGCAATGGAGCTCGACGAGACAGCGTTTCGGTCCCGGGATTACGTCATCGCCGTCGACGAACACACCGGCGAGCGGGCGGGCTTCGGTCGCATCCGCATCCACAAGACCGACGACGAGGAATACTGCGAGCTGACCAGCATCGGCGTGATCCCCGAGTGGCGTGAACAGGGAGTCGGGGCGCACGTCGTCGAACGGCTGGTCACCACGGCCCGCGACAACGGCTTCGAGACCGTCTACTCGCTGACGAGCGAAACCTCGTATCTCACGCAGTTCGGGTTCTCTCCCGTCGAACCGGCACGGCTACCCGACCCGCTCCAGCGCCGACTCGAAGCGAAACAGGACGGCATCGATCCGGGCGCTGTCCCCCTCCGGATCGATGTCGAGCGGTTCAGGATGCCCGGTCACCTCCGGGAGGCGTTCAAAAACGCCCGGTCCGAACCGGAAGAGGAGCAGGAACCACAGGAAGGCCCGGAGGACTTCGGGATCGATCCCGAGGAGACCAGCTACAAGTACGATACCGGGTGAGTCCGGCCCGGGCTGGCGGCGTGTGGAAACACATATTTTCTCGGTCGCCCATTGGCTAACGAATGGTCTCGTCGGAGCGGTCACAGTCCGAAACAGTCGGGATCGTACTCCTGACTGCGGTCGTCGTCGTGACCGCGACGACAGCCGGGCTGTTCGTCCTCTCCGATACCGACGACCGACGGGAGGGAGACCCCCTCGCGAACGTCGAGGTGACGCCGACGGCCTCGGGGATCGAACTGGCACACCAGGGCGGCGACGAGTTCAACGCCAGCCGGATTCGGGTGGTCGTCGAACGCGAGTCCGGTCCCGACCAGCGGTTCGTCCTCGCGGAGGCGTTCGATCCGGTCGACGGCGATGGCGACCAGTTCGCTCCGGGACAGCGGTGGGTGCAGTCGACCGGCGACAGCTATCAGGGGAGAGTCGACGTGACCGTCGTCGCGGTCGACCGCGGTCAGATCCTCGCTCGGGCTACCGCGGTCGTCGGTTCCGCGGGGCTCGAACTCGATGTCGAGGAGACGACAATCAGCGACGCCGGATCGACGAACTACACGGTGACACAGCTGTTCGAGCAGGCCGAGCCCGAGGATGTCACAGCGAACGCGACGGTGACAGTCGGCAACGAGTCCGTTCTCGATGTCGACGCGGCGAACGCGACGCTCGTCGGCAACAACACCGGGTCGACGACTGTCACGGCCACGTACGACGGTGAAACGAGCAACACCATCGAAGTCGATGTCGTCGAAGACGGCTCGCTCGAAGTCGTCGCCTTCGAGCACGACAATCCCGTCGTGCCCGGAGACGTACTGAACATCACCGTGACCGTCCGCAACTCGGGCGCGACGGCGGCGAGTGGGACGGTCAGCATCCAGCGCAAACGCGGCAGAGCCGCGGGGTTCTCGCCGTCTGGACTCTCCGAGGAACTGCGTCTCGATGGGGGCGAGACGACCGACGTCGAGTTCGACTACCGGGTGGTCCGGGCCGATGCGGTCGTCTCGCTGTTCAGACTGCGAGCCGTCACCGCCGACGACCGCAGAGGCAGAGGGGACGACATCGAAGCCAGACTCCCGACGGCGAACGTTCAGGTCGATGCGCTCTCACTCTCGGACACTCCGCCGTACGTGGTCGGTGAGCCACTCACCGCGGAGGTGACGCTCCGAAATGCCGGGGAACGGGCCGCGACGGGCGACCCGGTCAACCTGACTCTCGGCTCGAAGCGAACACGGGCCACAGTGTCGGGACTCGCACCCGGACAGACCGATACCGTCTCGCTGTCAGTGACGCCGACAGCCCCGGGTCGGGACAGGAGGCTCACCGTCCGCACGCCCGACGACGCGCAGAATCAGACCGTCGACGTGTTCGAGCCAGCGAGCTTCGAGGTGGCCGCCCTCACGGTGGTCGAAGACCAGGTGCTCACCGGCGAAAACCTGACCGTCCGCGCGGTGATCGAAAACACCGGCGGCCTCGACGGGACCCAGACCGTTGTGCTCGATACGGGGAGTGCGATCAGCCCGGTAGACGGGACGGAGACGGTGACTCTCAGCGGCGGCGAACAGACGACAGTGACCCTGACGGCGACGGGGACCGCTCCCGGGACCGCACCGATCAGCGTCGAGACCGCCAACGACAGTGCCGGAACGAGGGTAACGGTACTCGATCCTCCCGAGTTCAGCCTCGAAGAGGTGCCGGACCGAGTGACGGTGCTCGCGGGAGAGCCGGCGAGCATCGCGTTCACCGTCGTGAACGCCGGCGACGTGGCACAGACCCAGCGTATCGAACTCACGCTCGGCGGTCAGACAGTCGACCGGACGACGGCGCGACTCGCCGGCGGCGAACGCCGCTCCGTGACGCTCAACTGGACCACAGGAGACGACGACGTCGGAACGCAGGCGCTGACTGTGTCGACGGCGAACGAAAGCGAATCCGTCGCCGTCGTCGTGCAGGATCCGATCGGGGACGTGACAATTCTCTCGACGAACGCCCCAATCGAAGAGGGCGAGCGACTCGACGTGACCGCGACGACCGGCGGCGTGTACGGTGACGCGCTTCAGTTGTCCGTCGATGGCTCTCCCGTGAACGCGACCACGGACACTGACGACGAGGTCACACTCTCGTGGGAGGCGGCCCGAGGTGACGCGGGCCGACGGACGGTGACGGTGACGCTGTACGAACTCATCGACCTCGGATTCGTCCAGATTCCGGTGTTCGTCGGCGAAGACAGTACCACGGTGACGGTCGAACCGCCGGTGTTCTCCGTCGGGAACCTCTCCGCACCAGACCGAGCAGCGACTGGTGGCTCCATCACGGTCGGTACGAACGTGGCGAACGAGGGGCTGGTGACGAGCGAGCAGTCCGTCGAACTCCGAATAGGGTCGGATCTGAACGGGACCGCGGGCGAGAGTTACACGGTCCTCGCGGATCGAACGGTCGAGTTAGCGGCTAATACGAGCGAGCGCGTCGCGTTCGCGAACGTGACAGTACCGGACGACACCGACATCGGACGGCGGGAGATCGGAGTCTACACCGAGGACGACGGGGTTACCGCGGAGATTCAGGTTCGTCCCGGGTCGCAGCCGCTGGTCGGTACGGATCAACTCGGGCGTTGATTTGTCCGGAGAGCGCGGGTCCGTCAGCCGCCTTTCGGTGTACCCGAGACTGAACTGTTAAGGCCGCGGATCCGCACGGTAGAGGTATGTTCGATCCCGAAGAACTCGAAGAGATCCAGTCGGCGAAATCGGAGTGGGAGGCCGAGGAAGTCGACCCGACGCTCGAACGGTTCGGGGAGCGAAAGGAGCAGTTCGAGACCGACACGGGCGGTCGACCGGTCAAGCGACTCTACACACCGAACGACATCGCTGACCTCGATTACAACGAGGATCTCGGATTTCCGGGCCGGGAGCCGTACACCCGCGGCGTCTATTCGACGGGCCATCGCGGTCGGCTCTGGACGATGCGTCAGTACGCCGGGATGGGGACCGCCGCCGAGACGAACGAGCGATTCCACTACCTCCTAGACGAGGGCCAGACCGGGCTGTCGATGGCGTTCGATCTCCCGACGCAGATGGGCTACGACTCCGACGACGCGATGGCGGCCGGTGAGGTCGGCAAGTCCGGCGTCGCAATCGACTCGCTGCGGGACATGGAGCGCGTGTTCGAGGGGATCCCCCTCGACGAAGTCTCGACGAGCATGACGATCAACGCGCCGGCGTCGGTTCTGCTCGCGATGTACATCGCCGTCGGCGACCAGCAGGGCGTCGACCGCTCGGAGCTCCGCGGGACGATTCAAAACGACGTGCTCAAGGAGTACATCGCGCGGAACACCTACATCTACCCGCCGGAGCCGTCGATGCGGATCATCACCGACATCTTCGAGTTCTGCGCCGAGGAGACGCCGAAGTTCAACACCATCTCGATCTCCGGCTACCACATCCGCGAGGCCGGCGCGACCGCCGCCCAGGAGATTGCGTTCACGCTCGGCGACGGCATCGATTACGTCCAGGCCGCGGTGGACGCCGGGCTGGACGTCGACGAGTTCGCGCCGCAGTTGTCGTTTTTCTTCGCCGCCCACAACAACATCCTCGAAGAGGTCGCGAAGTTCCGGGCCGCCCGGCGGATGTGGGCGAAGATCATGGACGAACGCTTCGGCGCCGAGAACCCGGCCTCCAAGCAGTTGAAGTTCCACACCCAGACCGCCGGGTCGACGCTGACCGCACAGCAGGTCGAGAACAACGTCGTTCGGGTGGCCTACCAGGCGCTTGCGGCGGTGCTCGGCGGCACGCAGAGCCTGCACACCAACGGCAAAGACGAGGCGCTGTCGCTGCCGACCGAACAGTCCGTCCGGACGGCGCTGCGAACACAGCAGATTCTCGCCCACGAGTCGGGGGCCGCGGACACTATCGACCCGCTCGCGGGAAGTTACTACGTCGAGTCGCTGACCGACGAACTCGAAGCCGAGGCCTTCGAGATCATCGACGAGGTCGACAGCCGCGGCGGGATGACCAAAGCCATCGACAACGGCTGGGTCCAACGGCAGATCCAGGACACGGCCTTCGAGCGCCAGCAGGAGATCGAAAGCGGCGAGCGGATCATCGTCGGCGTCAACGAGTTCCAGGTCGACGAGGAGGAGGAAGTCGACATCGAGGAGGTCTCGAAAGAACAGCAGGAGCGCCAGAAGGAGCGACTGGAGAGCATGCGCGAGGAGCGCGACGACGGACTCGTCGACGAGCGACTGACCGCGCTGGAGGAGGCCGCCCGCGGCGACGAGAACCTGATGCCGTACATCATCGACGCGGTGAAAGCCTACGCGACGACCGGCGAGATCTGTGACGCGATGCGGGCGGTCTTCGGTGAACACAACCAGGGTGGGGCGATGTGAGCGTCGATCACGCCGGAATCGCGACCGACGACGCCGAGGCGATGATCGAACAGTACACCGCGCTGTTCGACTGCACGGTCGCCCACGAGGAGACCTTCGACGGGATGGAGATCAGTTTTCTCGACCTCGGGAACTGTTATTTCGAGGTGATCGAACCGGTCGAGGACGGCGCAATCGCCGCTTATCTCGACGAGAACGGCCCCGGGATCCACCACCTCGCCGTCGAGACGGAAGACATCGAAGCGAGCCTCGAGACGGCCCGTGAACTCGGGATCGATCTCATCGACGACCAGCCCCGACCCGGCGCGTGGGGCCACGACGTGGCGTTTCTCCACCCGGGATCGACCGGCGGCGTTCTTATCGAGTTCGTCGAACACTGAGTGTCAGGACTCGCGGTCCTCGCTCGGCCGGGCCGGTCCGGGCGGTCGAGCGTCGAACTCGAACTCCCCGGCGTTTGACTCCGTGACGGCGGGCGTACTCAGTGACTCCTGAGTGTCCTTCCACTCCCCGACGCCCGAGGGATCGAGATGGATGTGGACATCCCGCACGTCGTCGAGGGTCTGTGCGCTGGTCACCAGCCTCGTCTCCAGGTCGTGGGCCTGCCTGAGTGTCAGGTCGCCGTCGACCTCGACGTGGGCCTCGACTTCGAGTACGGAGCCGTCCCAGAAGACCGCGAGGTCGTGGACACCGTGTACCTCGTCGTGATCGAGCAGCGTCCGGCGTACGTCCTCCCGGCGGTGTCCCGGAGCGGCCTTCCCGGAGAGGTAGGTCAGGTTCTCCCGAGCGATCGAGATTCCCTGGTAGACGACGAGCAGGCTGACGACGCCGCCCGCGACGGCGTCGAGCACTGGGTAGCCGAAGGCGATGCCGGCGACGCCGACCAGCGCCGCGACGGAGGTGTACAGATCGTTGAGGCAGTCGACCGCGAGCGCGTCGAGCGCCGTCGAGCCGATGTCGGCGTTCGTGCGCTCGGTGTACCAGTAGACGAGGTACATGTCGGCCATGGCGAACAGAAGCGCCGCGATCATGTACGGGCTGAACGTGATCGTCGGACTCTCGACGAGACCCAGCACCGACTCGTACAGCAGATTCGCGCCGAGCAAAACGATCACCGCGCCGACGAACAGCGCAGTCAGCGGTTCGATCCGGGCGTGGCCGTGGGGGTGGTCGATGTCGGGGTCGTCGAACCGACTGCCGCCCCACAGCAGGACGACCAGACTCGCGATCAGGTCCGCAATCGAGTGCGCGGCGTCTGCGACCAGCGCCACGCTGCCGAACAGCAGCCCTACCGCGCCCTCGACCAGAATTTTGGCCGCGTTTCCGAGGACGTTCACCCAGGCCGCGCGGGCGAACCGTCGCCTGCTGGCCGCCTCCTCCATAGTCGATTTAGACTGAATCTAACCTTCAATGTTGTCATTAGGCCGGTCGAAACACTGGCTTCGACGGCTCTGGATGAGAGATAGAAAGTTACTAACAAGCCGCAACAAAAATCGAAGTTATGGGTGACGGCGAGGGGTTCGAGAGCTGGCTCGGCGCGGACCTGACCTATCTCGTCCTCGCTCTCCTCTCGCCGGTTGCGGTCGTCCCGCTTTTGATCCTCGGCGTGATCTGGGTACTGGTGTTCGGCATCCCCTTCCTCATCGTCGACTGGCTGCTGTCGACGCTGCTCGGGGAAGGACTCGTCTACACGCTCGTCACGTTCGTCGCGCTGCTCGTCTTCGTCGGTGTCTACTTCGGATTCATAGCGGCCTATCTGTGGGGATTCGTCCTGATCGCCCCCTCGGACTTACCGTCTGCGCCGCTCCGACGTGCCCTGTGGGCCGGTGTTCCGGTCGTTCTGGCGGTAGCAATCGGATACTGGATACTGACCGGTGCCGAGATCACCACGCGCACCGAGTTTATCCTCATGTTCACCGCAGTCGGCTTCGCAGCGATGGTGATCGTCAGTCGGGCGCGGGTGATACTCACTCGGCTGGCCGGAGCCGTCGGAACCGAACCGGTCGGGTTGTCGGGATATTTCTCCATGTTCGCCGTCGTCGCCGGCGTCATCGAGGTCGTGACGCTGTTTTTCGATCTGCCGGGGCTGGTCGGGCAGGATCCCTCCGACTGGGCCGGGATGATCCTGGTGTACATCCTCCCCTTGCTCGTGGTCGGGCTGTTTCAGGAACTCGGGGTCGTCGCAGAATCGAGCGACAGCGTCTCGCTCTCCGAGTTCGCGGACCAGACGCCGCTGTTTTTCGACGCGACCACCGGCGAGGGGATGTTCGTCTCGCTGGTGATCGCGTTCGTCGGGCTCCCGCTCGCGCTGTCGGCGCTCGAACTCTCCTGGTACGGGGGTCGACTCGGCGTTCGGGCGGCCCGCGGCGGCGAGTTGGATCTGCCCACGTTCGCCCGAAGCGACGGGTCGGCCGATAGCTCGGGGAAGCAGGACGACCCTTCCCTCGGGACTCGAATCGTCTCTCAGACCAGCAGCCTCCTCGGAAACCGGGAGGAACCTGACCGGACACAGCGGGAGACGACGACACAGCAGCCGACGGCGGACCGCGGGCTGTCGGAATGTTACCCCGAACTGTTGGCAAGTGACGGGAGCCTCGACGTGGGACAGGTCGAGGACAGCGCATCGTATACGGCGAGTGACGCTGTCGCGGTGTACACCCGCAGTCGAAGCGGGCGTGACGGGACTCGTCTCCTCACGCCGAATCCGGAGCGGCGGGTCACGGATGCCGTCGAGGAGGCGTTTCTCGACCGGGTCCGAACGTGGCAGACCGTCAGTTCACATCCGAACGTCTGTACCGTCTACGAGTTCGGACGCGACCCGCAGCCGTGGGTGCTGGCCGAAAACCCCGCCGGAGTGCGGTTGGCGGAGTCGCTACTCGAACTGGACGTCGAGAGAGGTCTCGACGTCTTGCAGGACACCGCCGAGGCAGTTCGCCAGATTGGGCTGTACAACGAGGTTCACTCGAACGTCTCTCCGAGTCACATCTGGCTCGTCGACGACGACGGCCCCTCCGTCCGCGTCGACGACTGGGGAGTCGAACGGGCGGTCCGCTGGGCGCTCGGGGAAGATTTCCTGACGCCGTACACCGCCCCGGAACAGATCCGCGGGACGGCCGTGAACGAGCGGACCGATGTCTACGGGCTCGGGGCCGTTGCCTACCACGTTCTCAGCGAGCGACCGCCCGTCAATCGGGATCGGGACGCAATCTTAGCCGGAGAGTTCGACCCGCCGAGCGCGGTGGCGTCCGGGGCCGAGCGCGAACGGATCGAGCCGTTCGACGAGCCGATCATGACCGCGTTACGGAGAGACGCCGACCAGCGCCACCGGACGGTCCAGGCGTTCAAGCAGGCGCTACTGCGCGCGGAGCGGGGTTAAAAGAACACCGACAGCAGCCGCCCGATAACGCCGGATGGGGGCGGCGATTGCCCGTCGCCGTACTCCTCGTAGAGATACTCGACGATGTCGTCGCTTTCGGGCATGCCTTCGATCCCGTTGGTTCGGTCGACCAGCACCGGGACCTGATACTGACCGCTGACCTCGTAGACCTCGCTGCGCTGGCTCCGCGAACTTGGCACCGACCGCGACTCGTACGAGAGGTCGAGATCGGAGAGCGCACGGCGCACTTTCGCACAGTAGGGGCAACTCTGGAGTTCGTACAGGACCAGATCGGGATTGCGCTCGCTCATACTCGTACGGACGGCCGCCTCGTACAAAAAGAAAAACCGGGCGTGCCCGCCGGCCGCACAGCGGAGTGAGTCGCTTCGCTGAGACGACTGCGGGACGACACAGAACGGCCGTACGCAGTCTGAACGCGGCCGGTCGGAACGATACCAACAGCCCTTATTCGCTCGACCGGGTAGTACGAGTGTGACCGATTCGCTGTTTAGTTCGTTTTCGCTGCGTGGCACCGAGTTCAGAAACCGAGTGATGCTCTCGCCGATGTGCCAGTACTCCTCGGAGGACGGACTGGCCAACGAGTGGCACCGCGTCCACCTCGGCACGCGCGCGGTCGGCGGTGCAGGAATGGTGATGATGGAAGCGACCGCGGTCGAACCTGACGGCCGGATTACGCCCCACGACCACGGCATCTGGTCCGACGAGCACGCCGAGGCGCTCGAACCGATCACGGAGTTCATGCGCTCGCAGGGGGCGATGCCGGGCATTCAACTCGCCCACGCGGGCCGGAAGGCCTCGACGAGACGACCGTGGGAGGGGCGCGGACCGATCCAGCCCGAGGACGGCGGCTGGGAAGTGCTCGCGCCCTCCGAGAAGCCGTATCCCCACGAGGAGGGGACAGTGCCGACTCGTCGGATGGACACCGGCGACATCGACGCCCTCATCGAGCAGTTCGGCGCGGCCGCCGAACGCGCCCTCGATGCCGGCTTCGAGGTGGCCGAGGTCCACGCGGCCCACGGCTATCTCCTCCACGAGTTCCTCTCGCCGGTGACGAACGACCGCGAGGACGAGTACGGCGGGAGTTTCGAGAACCGAACGCGGCTGGTACGGGAGGTGACCGAGCGCGTTCGGTCGGTCTGGCCGGACGACAAACCCGTCTTCGTCCGGATCTCGGCGAGCGACTGGCTTCCCGACCGGCCCTCCTGGGACATCGAGCAGTCCGTCCGTCTGGCCGACCAACTGGACGACCTCGGCGCGGATCTGATCGACGTTTCCGGCGGCGGCATCCACCCCGATCAGCGGATTCCGAGCACCGGACCGGGCTATCAGGTGCCATACGCAGAGGAGATCCGTTCGGAGACGGACATCCCAGTTGCGACCGTCGGCGGAATCACCGAACCGGAGCACGCGGACGCGCTGGTACGCAACGAGCGGGCCGATCTGGTCGCGCTCGGCCGGGAGATGCTCCGGAACCCGTACTGGCCGTTGCAGGCCGCTCACGAACTCGGCGAGGAGATCGAGTGGCCGCCGCAGTACCGCCGCGGCCGGTTCGACCGCGCCTAGGAGTCCCACGACCCCTCGGGCGGAGTCGTAGTCACGGCGCTCGTATCCAGCGGCAACCACTCGCGGGCGCGTTCGACGCCGGCACTGACCGATTGTCCGTCCCCGCGGAAGTGCGCGGGGCCACAGAGCGGATTGACACTGGAGAGTTCCGCGTGTGCGTACACGTCGGTCGTCCCGTCGCCGTTCTCGAAGAGCATGAGGTGAAGTTGCCGGGGTGCGAGCGGTGACTCCCGGTAGACCCACGAGCCGTCTTCCGGACGGCCGTCGAGCGTTTTCAGCCGCGCCATGGGATTGCGGATGAATCCCTCGCCGTAGAGTAGCCGTTCGGTCTCTGCGAGCGAATAATCGAGCGTGCCGGCGTACTCGCCGTCGGTGATCGGACGGGGGCCGCCGTTCTCGTCGACGAGGCCGAAGCTCCGAGAACTCACCCGGCGCAGCGACTCCCACCATCGAGCCTCCGGACCGCGGGTCCACCGAACGGGGAGGGCATACGAGACGACGAACCCGACCGCCGCCCCGAACGCGAGGACGACCGTCGAGAGCCAGCGAGCGAGCACGTGGCCCACTTTCCCGCGGGGCCAGTTAGAACCGGCGGAATAACGAGCCACGGTTACACGTATTCACTTTTAACCCACCCCGGGGCGAACCGGGTAGTATGGTAGTCGACATCGACGACATCGAGACGATCACAGTCATCGGCGCAGGACAGATGGGTCGCGGCATCGGCGCTGTCGCGGCGCTGGCTGGCTACGACGTGTACCTGCAGGACATCGACGAGTCCCAGCTCGAGGAGGCCGAGGAGAACATCGAGTGGTCCTACGGCAAGGCCGTCGACAACGACGCGGCGACAGAGGTGGAGACCGAGGCCGCGCTGGACCGGATCACGTTCACGACCGACCAGGAAGCCGCGGTCAGCGACTCGGAGTTCGTCACCGAAGCCGCCGTCGAACAGCAGGAAGTCAAAGAGGACATCTTCGAGACGCTTGACGAGGTGGCGCCGGAGGAGGCGATTCTGTCGACGAACACCTCGGGGCTGAACATCACCCGGCTGGCGGAGGTGACCGACCGGCCGGAGCAGGTCGTCGGC
Organism: Halovenus carboxidivorans; assembly: GCF_009831575.1. Taxonomy (GTDB): domain Archaea; phylum Halobacteriota; class Halobacteria; order Halobacteriales; family Haloarculaceae; genus Halovenus; species Halovenus carboxidivorans. The sequence continues at coordinate 34,920 of NZ_WUUT01000005.1, forward strand.
ACCCACTGGTTCAACCCACCGATGTTGATGGATCTCGTCGAGGTCATCATGACCGAGTACGCCCCCGAGGAGGTCGGGGACACCGCCGAGGCACTCGTCGAGTCCTTCGGCAAGACGCCGATTCGTTGCAAGATGGACATCCCCTCGTTCATCGTCAACCGGCTCATGCGGCCCTACGGCGAGGGGCCGGCGTGGATGGTCTACCGCGGCGAACACACCATTCGAGAGATCGACTCGGCCATGAAGTACAAGGAGGGCTTCCCGATGGGGCCGTTCGAACTCGCCGATTACACCGGCGGGATTCAACTTCGCGTCGAGGGCGAACAGGACCACCTCGAAGACGACCGACCGATGTCCTACGACACGGAGGTCTGTCCGATCGTCCACCAGCTCTACGACAAGGGCCGATACGGGCAGAAAGCCGACGCCGGTTACTACGATTACAGCGACGACGACGAGCCGGATATCCCCGTCGACGCCGGACAGGGCTTCGACACCCTGCTGGTCTGGGCACCCATCGTCAACGAGGCCGCGAAGATGGTCGAAAACGACGTCGCGACGCCGGAAGATATCGACACGGGCGCGAAACTCGGCGGGAACTGGCCGCAGGGCCCTCTTGAGAAGGCCGACGAGGTCGGCGCAGACACGATTCTGAAGAAACTGACCGAGGTGGCGAGCCGTCACGAGGACACGAAGAAACTCGCCGAGACGCTGCCCTGTGATCTACTGGTCGAGAAGGCGAAGACCGGCGACACGTTCTACTGATCGACGGCGACCCGGGCAACGAAGCACATTTGCCTCCGGCGGGTCTCGCTTCGGACACGTGCAGTACTTCCCGATTGCGAACGAGGACGAGCGGGAGCGCCACTGGCGCGAGCAACTGCGAGCCGAGGGGTTCGATGTCGTCGAGGAGTACGACCCCTCGGCGGTGATCGTCACCATCGGTGGTGACGGGACGATTCTGTACGCGGCGCGACGCTACCCCGACCCGACGATCCTGCCGGTGCGAGCCGGCACCTCGAAGGGGAACCGAGCGGCCTTCGATGTCGAGGAGTTGCTCGGGAAACTGACCCGACTCGAAGACGGGCGAGCGACCCTCACCTCCCGGAGTTTTCGAACGTTGACCGCGTGCGGGGACGGGAAACAACTGACAGACGAGTTTCGCGCGCTGAACGAGATCAGCCTCCATCACCAGTCGCCCGTGCTGGCGGCGACGTTCGCGGTGCGGATCGACGACGTTGGATTCAGCCGGAGATTCCCCGAACTGATCGGCGACGCCGTCCTCGTCGCGACCCCCTTCGGATCGACCGGCTACTTCAAGGCGATCACGAAACAGACGTTCACCGACGGGCTTGGCATCGCGTTCAACAACATTCACACGCCGGAGGAGACGCCGGAGATGATCCGGTGCAGCGAAGACGCCACCGTCGAACTGGAGCTTCTGACGACGAAACGCTCCTCCGGTGCCGTCCTCACCCGGGACGACGACAGCGCGCCGTACGAACTGTCCGCGGAGGAGGTCGTCACCGTCCGGGCCGGTGATCGAACCGTCGAACTGCTCGATATCGAGTGATTACCGGCGTTCCATCCGGTGTGAACAGCGCATGCAGAGCACGTTGTCGCCGGTCCAGTTCACGTCGTGACTGCCGCAGTCGGGGCACTCGTACTGGTCGTTGTTGTACTCGGTGGTCCCCCGTGGCGCGGCGAAGTATCCCGACTCACAGACGCTGTCGAGAAGGCTCGGCAGCCGCGAGCGCTTGTACCGCGCTCGGTGCGCCAGAAACTCGCCGGGCTGGTCCGGATCCGCGCCGTGGAGGTCCTCCCAGGCGATTGCGATTTCGCCGTTTGCGGTGCTGCGAGCGAGCTGTTTGATCGGCTCGGCGGCCGCCTCGAACAGCGGGGTCGTCCCCCAGGTCTGTGGGGAGTCGATCGCTCCCTCTCGGTAGGCCGTCGCCGCCGTCTCGTATGCTTCCGTCGCGCCGCTGAGATCACCGATCACGTGAAAGTCAGCGACGAACTCCAGAAGACAGGCCTGCTGTGCCGGTTCGGTCAGCGCGTTTCTGAGGTCTTTCGCGACGGCCACGCCCTCGATACTGCGGCGCGTGGCACGGGACTGCTCGCCCGCGACGCGGTAGGCGATTGCGCCGACGGCCAGCGAGCGGAGCCCACGGCCCACCCAGCCTTTCTCGTCCTCGTCGAAGGGGCTCAGCTCCGCCCGCGGTTCGGCCAGCAGCGACCAGCCGGAACGGCTGTAGGCGTCCCCAGCCTGCTCGTACTGCCGGTCCGATAGCGCCGCGATGGCGCGTTCGAGATGTGCCTTGTCGCGTTCAGCCATCGGTCATCACACTCATGAACACGGCCCGTAGTTGGCCGGGAGCCTCGAAAAGGCTACGACTGGCGAGGTCGTCGGCTGACCCCTCCGCGGACAGTCCGCCAAGCGGGGTCCGTCTGCGTCCCCGACACGAACGGTGGCACACCGGACCGATTCATACTAATCAGTCACGGCGAGGTCGGCCAGTGAACTCCCGTCGCGTTAGCCACTTCTCGACGAACGACTCTATCGGGGCCTCGTAATGCTATTATCCAGACGGGTCGCGCTCGGGAAATAATCGAGAGGGCGAAGCCTACTCGAGCAGACTCAAAAAAAAAAGCCACAACCGGTCACGTCCGCAGTCGTTCGTTCGGATCAGTCGTCGGCCGTCGTCGCCTCACCGCTCGGCGCGGCGCTGGACTCGAGGATGCTGTGGCTGCGAAGCAGGATGATACCGAACCCGACCTTCGCAGTCAGGTCGAGCACCGCGAACCCGGCAGTCTCGATGGTGAGACCGACCACACCGAGACCCTCGCTGCCGATGAGCCACCAGACGGGGTAGGCGGACCACAGCAGGAGGATCAGGTATCGAAGCAGGTTGAACGTGCCCTGGGTCTCGCTGTCGAGCTGGGACACCTTGTCCGAGAGGCCGGCGAACAGGAAGTACACCAGCACCACGAAGAAGCCGGTGCTGACGCCCCACCAGAGCACGCGGTGGCCGTCGGCATCGAGGCCGAGAATGTCGACCGGTGAGACGGCCAGCGTCGCGATCACGCCCGTGATGATCATCATCACGTCCAGGCTGATCAGCGTCGCGATGTCCTCCGTATCAGCGCCTGCGAGCAGCGCCAAGTCGTACAGCAGCAGCGGCGTCGTCAGGATCCAGTCGGTGTACCGGGCCCAGTAGATGGGCTTCTCGTCGACGCCTTCGAGCAACGGCGCCAGGTCGACGACACCGAACCCTGTCGCCATCGCGAGGTAGTTACTGAACGCGATGGCGGCGATCATCGTCGTCACGATGTAGAACTTCTTCATCCGGGAGTCAGTGACACCCCATCCCGTCGCGATGAAGTACAGCATCCCGAGGAACATCCCGGCCGTGCCGATCCAGAGGAAGGCGCCTTCGCTCCCTGGAGTGTGGCCGAACGCACCGGTTCCGAACTCTACTGATAGTACGGTACTCGCGAACGCGTCGACTACAGACCAATGCATTGCATACGACACTAAGGAATAATATGTAATAATAGTTTGGACGGCATCAGTATAAGAAATCATATACAAGTCTCTAATAACTACAGCGGAACCGATCTATCTGACCTCTAAAGCGTATTTAGGTCGGTATTACCACAGACGCTGACAGATAGTTTTCTGGTATCTTCGGCTTTTGTTGTGTTAGGTGATATCTTGTTCGCCCGCCTGGATGGGCGTCAGGCGCGGGGTGGCTGTCAGCCGAGCGCGAACCGACCGGGAGATGTGCGAGTGTCCTCGATTCACTCGCAGCAGCTCTCATTCTACACGTATTCATTAGGATAAGAATGATAAAAACGCACTTCCTGATTTTGCAGGTATACCGGCGTTTGAGGGTCGTTTTTCCGCGTACCGTCCACCCGGGGAATCGGCCTATTCATGCTGATACGTATGGTGGTACACACGAGACAACGCTGTCACCCGTCGAATCCTAACATAATGGGGTCCGCGACGGGAGCCCGTACAATCTACCGTGGATATACCTGACTAGTATGGACAGTCGTCGGGGTTACGTATGATCGCAACCGCGGGCCGGACAGGACGACCGCAATCCTTTCTTTGGGTCGTTTCCATATCCCGGTATGCCGATCCTGACAGCCGCTGGAAAGAAGAGCCGGCGGAACCGTCTGCGTGATTTGGTCCGCGCCAGCCTCATCCGCGGAACGGTGCTTATCGTGCCGCTCGTGCTTACACTCATCATTCTCGGATTCGTGGCGAATTTCATTTTCAGCCGCATCAACCCGCTGGTCAGCATCGTCGAGTCCCTGCTCGGGCTACCGAACATTCCGACGTGGCTCGTCGAGATCACCGTGCTGATCTGTCTCGTCGGACTCATTCTGCTGATCGGTCTGGTCTCTCTCGAATGGAAGAGCTTCGACCGAGTCGAAAACGCCTTCGACGACCTCATGACCAGCATCCCCGGTGTCGGACCGATCTATTCGAGTTTCAACGAGATGAGCGAGTTGCTTCTCGATAGCCAGAGTCAGAGTTTCAAGGACGTCAAACTCGTCGAGTACCCGACTGACGACTCGTACGCGCTCGCGTTCGTCACTGCCGACACCCCCGATTACATCGAGGAGGGAGCGGGTCACGAGGAGATGGTCACGCTGTTCATGCCGATGGCTCCGAATCCGGTCATGGGTGGGTTCGTCATCAGCGTCGACCGCGAGCGAGTGGTCGATGTCGACATCTCGGTCCAGCAGGGGATTCAGGCCATCGTAACCAGCGGTGTCAGCCTCGGGTCCAAGTCGATGGTGCCGGAAGACGGTGACGCACTCTCGGATTTTCAGGTCGAACAGGACGCACAACCCCCGGTAGTCAACGCGGCAGAACAGATCGACGGATCGGCCGATTCCGCCGAGGGGACCGACGGGTCGACCGACGACTCCTGATATCGTCGTCACTCGGGCGTGACCGTCTCGTTACACCGCGGACAGTAAAACGAGCCGTCGTCCTCCTGTGCGGCCGTCTGGTCTATGGAATCGTCGTACTGGCCCGCCGGCCGTCCGCGCTCGTCGGTACTCCCGTGCAGATAGCCACACTGTGGGCAGGTGAGCATACGCCCGTGTTAGCGTCGAGCAACTTGACAGTGCCGACGGCGCTACTCGGGGTCGTCGAGGTGTTCGAGCGCACCAGCCACACTCTGGGTGATCTTGCGCTGACCTCGCCGGAGGTTCTTCGAGACTCCGGGCTTGGAGATGTCGAACTCCTCGGCGAGATCCGACAGCGTCGTCTCCCGCGGCGACTGGAAGTAGCCGGACTCGAACGCCGTCGCAATCGTCTTCCGCTCGGTCGCGGTCAGGCTCTGGCTGCCCCGGAGGAGTTCGATTGCGGCGTCGCGTTTCTCGATTAGCTCTTGCATCTCGGCGAGCGCCGTCTGACGCCGGGAGATGATCGTAAACTCGTTGTTACGGTCGAGATCCGACAGCGTGTTGTCCGCGGAATGAGTGGAATCGAAGCCGACGTGCCAGGTCTCCGAGCCCCCCTCGATGTGGAACGGACCGGTCACGTAGCCGTCGTATTCACGAATTGTCTCCATCGCGTCTGTCTCGTCGATTGTGGTTCGGATGTGTGCCGTGTTCCCCATCCGCTTGCGGAGCGTGCAACTGTACATGTTCCGGTGATCCTGCAGCGCCTGCAAAGCGTTATCCAGAGCTTCCCGGCTCTGGCCTTCGACGACCATCCGCGTCTCGAGTTCGCGGTCCCCACCGTCGAAGTTCCACTGAAACGACGAGAACGATACATCGTAATCCGCGGTCGTATCGATGAATGGACAATCCTGTTGCTCCATCTCCATCGAGATATCGATCACTGGTAACCCCCCTTGATCAGTCTATCGTAGTTGTTCGTGATAAATCCTGGCATTACTCGCCGCTTTTGGGACAGATCAGGCCGTACAGTGGTGGCACGTGGGTTTTAGTACCGACGGCTCCCAGGTGTTGCTATGCCAACTGTCCAGCGTGATGGCGTCCAGTTGTACTACGAGTACGACGACGGTGCGACAGACGCCCCGCCAGTGGTGTTCGTCCAGGGGTTAGGAGTCGGTCGGTGGTCCTGGCACTGGCAGCACCGTGCCTTCGAGGCGTACGATCTCATCTTTCCGGACAATCGGGGGACGGGCGACTCGGAGGCGGGACTGCCTCCTCTCGTCGGTCGACTCCCACAGAGTCTTCGAGTTCTGCTGTTCACGAAGCTACTCGGCTACTCGACGGAGGGACTGGCGGCCGACCTCGACGCGGTGCTCGCGGATGCGGGGGTCGAACAGGTCCACGTCGTCGGCGCGAGTCTCGGCGGGATGATCGCACAGCAGTACGCCCTCGATCACGACCGAGCGATCTCGCTGTCGCTTCTCTGTACGACCCACGGCGGCGAGGAGGCGATCCCGATTCCCGACGAGACGCTCGAACAGATGTTCGACGTGCCGGAGGGCGCAGACGAGCGCGAGACGATCCGCCATCGGATGGACCCGGCGATCAACGACGAGTTCGCCGAGCGCAACCCCGAGGTGATCGAACAGATCATCGACTGGCGGATCGAACAGGACGCTGGCGAGGTGGCCCGCGAGTCACAGGGGGCGGCCGGCGTCAACTTCGACGCGAGCGACCGGGTACACGAGATCGATCTGCCGACGCTGATCCTCCACGGCACCCACGACCGCGTGCTCCCGGTGAAAAACGGCGAGTTGTTGGCCGAGAAGATTCCTGACAGCCGCTTCGAGCGGATCGACGGCGGCTCACACCTGTTCATGATCGAGGACAGCGAGGAGGTAAACGGCCACCTGCGGGAGCTCTTCGAGTCGGTCTAATCCGACTCGTCGGCACCCGCCTCCGTCTCGGTCTCGGCAGGTGGATCGGTGTCGACCTCACCGGTCGTGTCGTCGGCACGGAGCCGGCCGATCCGCCGTGAGACGGACCTGGCGACGGTCTCGGAGCCGAGTCGGAGTCGCAGCGTCCCGAGCATCCCGACCGGCACGTAGAGGACGAAGACGACGAAGATGATCCCGGCGTAGAACTCCCCGTGGCCGGTCATGAACGCGTCCATCGCTCCGTCGACCGTGATGCCGCCGATAGTCGCGGTCAGCACCGACTCCGGGAGTACCTCCTGCAGCCACGGCTGGAGGCCGCCGCCGCTGGCCTCCCGCGTGAGGAACTCGTTGACGCTTTCGAGGAAGATATAGCCGAAGAGTGGCCCGGCGAGCGTCCCGAGTCCGCCGATGATCGTCGCCACCAGCGCAAACCCCGTCACGAGGAAAAACAGCGTCGTGTCCGGCGATGCTGTCCCCTCGATGACGATGAGTAGCGCGCCCGCGACAGCGCCGAAGAATGCGGCGATCATGAACGCGCCAATCTTGTAGTAGAAGACGTTGTAACCGATTGCCTTCGCGCGCTCCTCGTTTTCCCTGATCGCGATCATGACGCGACCAAACGGGGAGTGGATGATCCGCTGCATCAGGAAGTAGCAGATCAACACGAGCAGTCCGACGAGGAGATAGGCGACGATCACCGAGTCACCGAACTCGATGCCGAGAATCGACGTGTCTCCGAATCCGGGATGGACGTTCGCGTTCAGCGGGTCGATGAAGGGAATCCCGATCATCGGCTCGAAGTCCGCCAGATTCGCTCCCCCGGCGGTCGTTCCCGTCGCCGGATCGGAGTTGCCCGGCGTCAGGTAATCCCAGTGCTGTGAGATGACGTACATAATCTCCGTGATACCGAGCGTAATCATCGCGAAGTAGACGCCGCTGAGGCGGAACGCGAGCAGGCCGACCAACAGCGCGAACAGCGCGGCGACGACCGCACCCAACAGCAGTAGCGCCAGGAAGGGGAACTCCGCCGGAACGATCGGTAGCTGGCCGTTGTACCCCAGGACGACGAAGTACGCCCCGATGCCGAAGAAGGCAGCGTGACCGAAGGAGAGATAGCCCGTGTAGCCGCTGACGAAATCGAAAGACATCGCGAACAGCCCGAGGACGAAGACCATCAACATCGTGTCCGGTTCGGGGAGGATCATCTCCGCCGTCAGCGCGAACAGATCGACGAGCACGTCGTACGCGAACGGGTACGCGAGAAATACCAGGACGACGGCGATGTGAATCGCGTGATCCTGCAGGTACTGGACGGGCCAGCTATCCGGCTCGTACTGGTGTGCCGCGTCTGCGCTCATCCGTGATCACCCTGTCCTTCGACGCCGAAGAGCCCGCGCGGTTGCAGGATCAGCATGACGACGAGGATACTGAAGATCATCAGTTCTTCCAGCCCGGTGAACTCGATGACACCGGTGGTGAACGCCCACGTTCCGAGCGCGTCGATCATGCCGACCAGAAGCGAGGCGACGACGGTGCCTTTGAACGAACCGAGGCCGCCGACGATCACGATGACAAACGCCGGCAACAGGACATCCAGCGCGAGCGGGACACTGACGCTCCACAGCGGGTCCCACATCAGAACCACACCCGCCGCGCCGGCGATACCCGAACCGACGGCGAACACCACCGTAAAGGTCCGCTGGACGTTGATGCCGAGTGCTTTGGCCATCTCTTCGTCCTCGACGCCCGCGCGCACGAACAGCCCGTAGCGGGTCCTGTTGAGGAAGGCCCAGATCCCGACGGCGGTGAGGACACCGAGGAGAATCTCGAACAGTTGGAGGTTGGTGAACTCGACGAACAGCAGTTCCGAATCGCCCAACTCCGAGGGGAGTGTCTGACGCCGCGGTGAGGCCCAGTCGAGATTCCACTGGCCGTTGTTGATGTCGCGGAACTCGACGATCATCCGCATGAACTGTTCCATCGTGATCGTGATTCCGAAGGTGAGCAGTATCTGGTAGATCGGCGGGTACTCGTAGAGCTTTCTGACCAGCGTCACCTCGAAGATGGTTCCCAGCGCCGCCAGCAGCGCGAAGACGACGACGAGCACGAACAGGAAGACGAGCATCACCGTCGCCCACCCCATGCTGGCGGTGACCAGTCCTAACATCAGCCCCGCGGCGATGTACGCCCCGTACATCGTGAAGGCACCGTGGGCGAAGTTGATGACATCCATCAGCCCGAAGATCAGCGTCAGGCCGCTGGCGATCATCAGGTAGAGACTCGCCTTGGCGAATCCCTCGATCAGGACGCTCGAAACGTCCCCCGGCGAGGTCAGCAGGTCGAGCACATCACCGACGAACAGCGGATCGACTGTCGGGATCATGCCGAGAGATACCTCCTGAGTCGTTCGTCGTCGGTCGAAACCGCGCTCGTCTCGCCCTCGTCGATGATCTGGCCGTGGTCCATGACGTAGAACCGGTCAGCCAGATCCAGCGCGAGGCCGAGTTTCTGCTCGACGAGCAGGATGGGAATCTCCTCGGCGGCGTCCATCAGCGCCCGCCCCACGTCGGTGACGATCTGCGGAGCCAGTCCCTCGCTGGGTTCGTCGACGAGCAACAGGTCGTTGTCACCGACCAGTCCGCGAGCGATTGCGAGCATCTGTTGTTGGCCGCCTGAGAGATCACCGGCGCGCTGGTCGGAGCGCTCCTTGAGAATCGGGAACGTCTCGTAGGCCGTCTCCAGCGCCTCCGGCACACGCTGGCTGTCCGGCACCGCGGCCCGAATGTTCTCTTCGACGCTCAGCCGGGTGAACATCCGGCGTTCCTCGGGAATCCAGCCGATACCGGCCTCGGCCACCTCGTAGGTGTCCTTGCCGACGAGTTCCTCGCCGTCGAAGGTGATCGTCCCCTCGACCGGCGGCGTTAGCTGGAGGATCGACCGCATCGTCGTCGTCTTCCCGACACCGTTGCGCCCGAGCAGCGCGACGACTTCGCCCTCGTCGATCTCCAGAGAGACTCCCTCGAGGATGTGACTCTCGCCGTAGTAGGTGTGGATGTCAGAGACGTCGAGCAGCGTCATACGATCCCCCCGTCTGTCGCCGCCTGTCGTTCGAGATCACCAGCCTCGTAGCCGCCGAGATACGCTTCCTGTACGTCGGGATCGCCCCGGACGTTCTCGGGCACGTCGTCGGCGATGATCGCGCCCTGATTGAGAACGACGACCCGCTCGGAGACATCCATGACGATGTCCATATTGTGCTCGACCAGCAGGACAGCGTGGTCGGTCGCGACGTCCTCGATCAGCGCCTTGATGTCGTCGACGTTCTCCGACGAGACGCCGGCGTTTGGCTCGTCTAACAGCAACACGTCCGGATCGCCCGCCAGGGCGATTGCGACTTCGAGTTGGCGTTTCTCGCCGTGGCTGAGGTTCTCCGCGGTGACCTGCTCCTGGCCGTCCAGCCCGACCCGTTCGAGAATCCGGCGGGCCTCCTCGTAGTGTTCCTCGAAGGCGTTGACGTTGCGCCAGAGCCGCAGCGAGTTCTCGCCGTGTGCCTGTGCGGCCACGCGGACGTTCTCGAGGACCGTACTCGTCGGGAAGATATTCGTGATCTGAAACGAACGGTGGATGCCGAGTTGGGCAGTCTCCTGTGGCTCGGCGTCGGTGATGTCGATCCACTGGCCGTCGCGCTCGAACTCGACGGTTCCCTCCGAGGGCGTCAGCGCCCCGGTGAGGAGATTGAAAAACGTCGTCTTCCCGGCCCCGTTCGGCCCGATCAGCGAGGTCAGTTCCTCACCGAGTTCGAAATCGACGTGATCGGTGGCAGTGATCCCGCCGAACCGTTTCGTGAGTCCGGTCGTGCGAAGCATCGTTATGACAGGTCACAGCTCATTTCGCTGGCCGGGATCGTCACGTCGTCGGCCGGGACCGTCTCGATCGGCTCGCTGGGCTGGATCGCGGCCGGCCAGTTCTCCTGATCGTCGGGCGTCACTTCGACGTTCGCGACGGTCATCGGCGAGCGCGCCTGGTTGTTGTACTCCTGGAAGGTGTAGGCGTTCTCGCCTTTCGGGGTCTCCTCGACGGTCATGCCGCGCAGTCCCGAGACGATAGCGTCGCGGGAGATCTCGCCTTCCTCTTGGACGGCCTGGATCGTCGCCGAAGCGGCCGTGAACGCGCCGCCGGTGAACAGGTCCGGCACGACGCCGTAGGCGCTGGTGTGGCGGTCGATAAAGGCGTCGTTGATCTCGTTGTCGTACTGGTTCCAGTGGTATCGGGTCGTGAACGGCCCGAAGTCGGCGTTCGCGAGCCCCTCGTTCGTGAAGTTGTCCCCGAGCACGTCTCTGAGCGTATCGCCGACGATACTGAGGGTGACTCGGGAGGCGAAGCCGCCGAACAGTTGCATGTCGTAATCACCGGTGAGGAACTCGGTGGCGAAAAACGGCAGCGTCGAGGCGGTGAACCCACCGACCATCCCCTGTGCGCCCGCGTTTTCGGCCGTTTCGAGTAGCCCCTGCCACTCCTGCTGGCCGCTCGCAACCGACCGTTCGAGCACGATTTCGACGCCGCGGTTCTCTAAAACGGTCCGGTAGTTGTTGATGACCGACTGCCCGAAGGTGTCGTCTGCGCCGAACAGCGCCATCCGCTCGACATCCGTCGAGTCGGCGATGTAGACGCCGCCGCTGCGGGCGTCCATCGCGGTGTTCTCGTTCGCCCGGAACACCTGTTCGCGGCAGGTCTCTTCGTTCGCCGTCAGCCCCGCCGAGGCCGCCGGTCCCATGATGTAGGGCACGTCCGAGCGGTCGACGACCTGCGTGATGACACGCTGTGCGCCCCCGGAGTTCCCCACGCCGAACAGCAGGTCGACTTCGCTTTCGGTCGTCAGGTCCTCCGCGAGAGACTGTGCCTCCTGTGGGTTGAACTGCGTGTCCCGAACGAGCAGTTCGACATCGATGTCTCCGACGGAGTACGAGTACTCCCCCGCGTCGACGCTCTCCTCGCCGAGCGGATCGGTTCCGGCTTTCTGTGCGAGTCCGTTGTAGAAGCCGGCGGTCCCCTGCGCGCCGTACTGCGGGAGCGGGCCCGAAAAGTCCTGCAGGACGCCGATACTGAGCGCCCCGCTCAGTCCCTCGTCGTCACCGACGGCACAGCCGGCGAGTGCGAGCGCACCTGTCGTCCCCATCGTTCCGAGTAGCTGTCGTCTCGTGAGATTGGATCCCATGACTGGATAAGACTACAGTGTCAGACCATGAAAACCGGGATGTTAACATGTTAAATTCGATGAGAGACGGGTGGCCGTTCACGAATACGGCCTTCAGGGCGGCTGATCGAGAGATGAGTAGACGGCTGTCAGTGTCGACCGTCCGGGCCGGCGGGTCTCGGAGTCCTTCTCGCTATCCTTCGCCGACCATCCGGTCTTCGTCCTCCCACTCCTGCTCGCGCAACTCGAACTTCTGGACCTTTCCGGTCGCGGTCGTGGGAAGATCCTCGACGTACTCGATCCGCCGGACTGTCTTGTAGTTCGCCAGATTCTCGCGGGTGAACTCCGTCAGCTCCTCCGCCGAGACCGGCGGGTCCTCCGGATCGCCGTTCGCGGGAACGACGAAGGCCTTGGGCGTCTCGCCCCACTCGTCGTCCGGTGCGGGGATGACGGCGACGTCGTTGACGGCCTCGTGCTCGAAGAGGGTGTCTTCGAGTTCGATGCTGGAGATGTTCTCGCCCCCGGAGATGATGATATCCTTCTTGCGGTCCTGAATCGAGATCATCCCGTTCTCGTCGACCGTGGCGAGGTCCCCGAGGTGGTAATAGCCCTCGGCGCGGTCGTTGAACGCCTCCTCGGTCGCCTCGGGTTTGTTCCAGTACTTCTCCATCACCTGGTTGCCTCTGACGACGACCTCACCGATGGTCTCGTCGTCCCGGGGCACGTCGTTGCCGTCCTCGTCGACGACGCGGATTTCGGTGCCCAGATAGCCGAAGCCCTGGCGTTTCTTCACGCGGAACCGGTCGCTGCTGTCGTCCTCGAAGAACCGGCGGGCGTCGGAGGTGGTAATCAGCGGTCCGGTTTCAGTCGCGCCGTAGACGTGTTTCAGATACCAGCCGAACTCTTCCTCGACCGTTCGGATCGTCGCCTCCGGTGGGGCGGCGCCTGCGGTGGCGATCCGAACGTCGTTGTTGCCGGTCGTCTCCGGTTCGTGCTCGTCGTAGTAGTCGATGAGCATGTTCAGCACGGTCGGCGCACCGCACATATAGGAGACGTCCTCGGTCTGGACGGCCTCGAATATCTCCTCGGCCTCCACACCGCGCGTGCAGATGTGCTTCGCACCCATGCCGGTGACGGCGTAGATGTGTCCCCAGCCGTTGACGTGGAACATCGGCAGCGTCCAGAGGTAGACGTCGTCGTCGCTGATCTCCTGGTGGACCGTAGTGAGATAGGCGTGAATCGTCTCGGCCCGGTGGGTTCGACAGACTCCCTTCGGATCGCCGGTCGTTCCGGAGGTGTAGTTGATCGTGATGATCTCGTCTTCGCTCATCTCCGGGCGGTCGTACTCGCCGCCGTTGTCGACGATCTCGTCGAAGGACTCCCAGTCGCCGTCGACGGCCGCCGCGTCGTTCGTGATGAACGTCTCCGTCGGAACCTCGTCGCGGATCGCCTCGATCTTCTCGGCGAAGTCGTAATCCGCGTAGATCGCGTCCACGCCGGCATCTTCGAGGATGTACGAGAAGTCGTCGGGCGTCAGTCGATAGTTCAGCGGCGTGTGGACGGCCCCGGCCTGCATCGCTCCGAAGGCCGCTTCGAGGTGGTAGTGCGTGTTCGGATCCAGCACGGCGACGCGGTCCCCCTTCTCGATCCCCCGATCCTGCAGGGCAGCAGCGAAGCCGTCGGCACGCTCGCCGAGTTCCTCGTAGCTGTACCGTTCCCCCGTCGTCGCGACGACCGCTTCCTCGTCCCCGTAGTGGTCTCGCGCACGGTCGAGAAACTCCGTGACAAGCAGTGGCTTGTGCATAGCGTCTCTTTCTACCTGTCGTCTTATCAAACTACAGGTTAATATATGTACGCGGGGTCGGCCCGCCTCCCGGGGCCGGGTCTCAGGGGTGGTCGTACGCGACGCTGGCCGCGATCAGCACACCGATCAGACCGGTGATCGCCGAGATCGTACCGATGGCGAACACGCCGATCTGGAGGATCCGGCCGTCGAGCGTTTCCGCGGCCGTGAGCACGAACAGCGCAGTGACGAACGCGATCAGTGCCAGCAACCGGCCCAGGCGTCCGAACTCGATTGCGTCAGTCACCACGGTTTCTCACCACGCTGAGGACTCCCTCGTACTGCGGATTTCCGAGAGCGTGAATCGACTGGCAGATCCACATGCCCGCCGTGAAGTTCACGAAGGCGACGAATGACACCTGACCGAGTTCCCCCTCTAGAACCAGCGCCGACAGGAGCGCACCCACCAACGTGATGGCCATGATAGCGTGCGTAATAAGTGACCGAACGCCGAACGGCCGGAACGACTCCAGTAGCTTGTTCGTCACGATTAGGTAGTGTTTCCTACAGGGATAAACCCCCGGAATCGGTCACAAACGCGTCTGAAACGCCTGTTTTTGATTATCCGGGAAACTGCTCGTCAGTGCGGGAACCTACTCCGGACCGGCCGGGTTCAGTCGTCGTCGAGCACCCCTTCTGCGACGGCCATGTCCTCGGTCGTCGGATCGGGTTCCGTCGAGCGGAGGACCGAGCGCTTGCGGACGATATCCGCGGCGTAGATGACCGTCCCGAGGATGATGAGCGTGTCACCGGGAAGCCGCGCCCAGAACAGCGTCTGTACGATCCCCTGTTCGTAGAAGGCCAGACTGCGAGCGGCCGCGTACCCCTCGGTGAACGCCGCCTCCAGTTGGAGGAACCCGACCGGGAGGACGGAGACGAACACCATCAGCGCCAGCCCGACGTTCCAGCACCAGAAGGCCGCCCGCAGCCAGGAGCCGTCCCACTGCTCGGGTTCGATGGCCAGCTGGAGCATGTACGCGACCATCCCCAGCGCGAGGAAGCCGAAGGCTCCGAACATCGCGGCGTGGGCGTGCCCGACCGTGAGGTAGGTGCCGTGTTCGTAGTAGTTGATGATCGGGAGGTTGATGAAAAAGCCGAGCACGCCCGCCCCGACGAAGTTCCAGACACCGCTGGCGACGATGAACATGAACGGGATCTTGTAGGGGAACCCGCCTTCCTCGGTCATCGCGGTGTACTGCCCCAGCGCTTCGTAGAGGATAAAGACCAGCGGCAGCAGTTCGAGCGTCGAGAAGACGCTCCCGATCGGGATCCACACGTCGGGCATCCCGACCCACCAGTAGTGGTGGGAGACGCCGATGACGCCGGTTCCCATCACCAAAAGCGCCTGCAGCATGACCGCCTTCTCCGCGCTCTGGCGACGGAGCAGATTCATCGAGACCAGCGTCACCCCGACGATGGCGACGATGAAGAACTCGAAGGCGCCCTCGACCCACATGTGGACGACCCACCAGCGCCAGAACTCCGTCACGGCGATGTTGGTCTCGGGCGTGAACAGGAATCCGGCGGTGAACAGCAATGCAATCGACCCGCCGGCGTAGAGAATCATGTGTGCCAGGCCGAAGATGGGCTCGCGGTCCAAAAGCGGCTTGAGCCCGCGGACCGCCAGCCAGGCCCACAGGCCGAAGCCGACGAGCAGGCCGAACTGCCAGAGTTTGCCGACTTCGAGGTACTCCAGCCCCTCGTTGCCGAGAATCCACCAGAGTTCACTCTCGAAGAAGCCGTTGGAACCGAGCCAGATGCCACCGAGTCCACCGACGGCGACGACGACCAAAGCGCCGAGGAGGACGTTGACGTACGTCGACTGCCGCTTCGGTTCGTGACCCGTCAGAAGCGGCGGGAGGAACAGCCCCGCACCCAGCCACGTGGCCGCGATCCAGAGGATCCCCAGATCGATGTGCCACGTCTTCGCCATGGCGAACGGGAGCAACTGGAGGATATGGGTGCCGAACAGTTCCTCGATTCCGAAGAAGCCGGCCCGCTCGATGTAAAAGTGTGCGAGCAGACCGCCGAGGAACACCTGCGCGAGGAACAATCCCGCGGCGACGGGGACGAACCGGAGCGCGGCCCGCTGGCTGGGGACGATCTCGACGTCTCCCGGATCCGGAACGGAGATGCCCTCCGAGGACGGCTCCGGAAGTTCGACCGAACGGTACAGCCAGATGCCGCCGCCCGCGGCGGCGACCAGCAGCACCATCGCGATTACGCTCCAGATCATCACCGGCCCCGTCGCGTCGTTACCGGCGGCGGGGTTGTACGGCCACTCGTTGGTGTAGGAACTCTCCCCGTCGGGTCGGTCGGTGTGGGAGAACCACGCGGTCCACATCGCAAAGTCCGCGAACCGTCTGGCGTCCGCCTCGCTGTCGATCATCCCCTCCGGGACGCCCCGCTGGTGGTCACCTTCGTGGTACCGGTTGACGTACTCCTGGCGGACCTGTTCGTGGGCGTAGACCTCCGCCGCGGTGTACTCGATCGGACCGCCGTCGTAGCTCCTGTCGAGGTCGTTTTTGACACGTTCGGAGATAGCCGCCTGTTGCTCCGAGTCGAGTTGAGCGAACGACGCGTTGTACTCGCGCTGTGCGTAGTACTCGCGCATGTACTCGGTTTTCAACGACAGGGCGTCGGAGGTGTAATCGACGCCGTAGTACGCGCCGTTGCCCAGGATGGAGCCGTGGTTCATCAGGCCGTCTTTCTGAAACTGTTCTTTGCCGTCGCGGATGTCTTCGCCGGTCATGACCGTCTCACCGTCCGGTCCGACGGCACGGTCCGGTATCGGAGGCGACTCCTGGTAGGCGAACCACGCGCCGCCACCCATCACGATGAGATTGAACACGAATACGACCGCGATCACCTGTGCGATTCTCTTGCGACGAAGCTTCATACTCGGGGGTTCTCGATACGGGGATATAACCCGCGTCCAGTTTCTAAGATTTTGAGAATTAATTTAGATTGATAAACTATAATCTAAATCCCGTCGTCGCGATCGAACGTCCAGCCGTCCAGTCGCCGTCGGGGTGTTATACGAGTATACGCCGTTCGACACAGAGAACGAGCGTGGCGAATATCTTCCCGAGCGCGCATTAAGTACGAACGGTGAGAATACTTAACCGCTCAGTACATACCCCGAATTGTAAGCAGCATGAGCGAGGAGAGTCGGGGACTGACCGAACTCAGTGCCGAGCAGTACCGGACACTCATCGAGGAGACATCGGACATCATCTCGGTCGTCGACGAGGACGGCACGGTGCTGTATCAGTCCCCAAATTCGGAACACGTCAAAGGCTGGTCGCGCAAGGAACTTCTCGGGGAGAACATCCTCGATTACATTCATCCTGACGACCGGGAGCGGGTGACCGACGCCTTCCGGGCGCTCTCCAACGGTGACGACGTCGAGGAAGAGGTCGAGTTCCGGCTGGAACAGAAGAACGGGGAGTGGATCTGGCTGGCGACTACCGGGACGGTTCCGGACCCGGACAGCCCGATCGACGGGTACATCACGACCAGCCGAAACATCACCGAGCGAAAGGAGACCGAACAGAAGCTCAAGTCCCAGCGAGACGACCTGGAACTGCTCAATCAGGTCGTCCGCCACGACATCCGAAACGACCTGCAGGTCGTCTCGACGTACGCCGAACTGCTCGAAGAGCACGTCGACGAGGCGGGACAGAAACACCTCGAACGGCTGAAAGAGAGCAACGAACAGGCCGCCGAACTGACGATCACTGCGCGGGATCTGACGGACGTGATCCTCCGCTCGGAGGTCGAACTCGAACCCGTCCCGCTGAAGAGCGTGATCGACAGCGAAATCTCCGAAATTCAGCCCGCGCACGCGGACGCGACGTTCACCGTCGATCAGTCCCTGACGGAACTCTCGGTACTCGCAGACGAGATGCTCAATACAGTGTTCAGAAACCTCCTGAAAAACGCCGTCCAGCACAACGACAAGGAACAACCAGAGGTACGGATCACGGCGGAGGAGGACGGCGACACCGTGCTCGTCCGAGTCCGAGATAACGGCCCCGGTGTTCCGGACTCACAGAAGGAGACAATCTTCGGCAAAGAGGAGAAAGGGCTCGAAAGCGAGGGGACAGGTATCGGGCTGTATCTCGTGCGAGAGATTGTAACCGGTTACGGCGGCGAGATCTGGGTGGAGGATCCGGAGGACCGAAACGACGGCGCGGTGTTCGTGCTCGAACTGGAACGGGCCTGACTCCGAAGAACGACGAGACTTTCCTTCGCCGACTCCTATTCGGTCGTATGAGTCAACAGGCAACCGACGCCGTCGTCGTCTACGCGGATTACGTCTGTCCGTTCTGCTATCTCGGCTACGAGTCGCTCGACCAGTACCAGGACCAGCGCGAGCAACCGGTTCCGACGGACTGGCATCCGTTCGATCTCAGGAGCCGACAGCGCCGCCCCGACGGAACGATCGACCACTCCGTCGACAACGGCAAAGACGAGGAGTACTACGAACAGGCCAAACAGAACGTCGAGCGACTCGCCGACGAGTACGGCGTCGAGATGGACGAACCACTGAAGAAGAACGTCGACTCCTACGACGCGCAGCGAGTCGCCTACCGGGTCCGCGAGGAGCACCCGGAACAGTTCGAGCAGTTCCACCGGAGTGTCTTCGACGCGCTGTGGGAAGACGACCGAGATATCGGCCGCCAGGACGTTCTCGAAGACCTCGCCGAAGCGGCCGACGTGCCCCCGGAAGTCGTCTCCGAAACGCTGAACGACGAATCGAGCGCACAGCGGCTGGAATCCGCCTTCGAGGCGGCACAGAAGCAGCGTATCACCGGCGTCCCGACGTTCGTCTACGGCGAGCACGCGGCCCGCGGCGCCGTGCCTCCGGAGCAGTTGCGTCGACTGATCGAAGGGAACTGACCGCGATCCGGCCGAGAGTTTATATACGACCGTCGGGCCAACGCCCGTATGTCAGGTCGCACACTCTGGCAGGACGAACGGGCAATCGAAGGATTACCGATTCGCCTCGTCATCGCACTCGTCGTCGGGGTCGCGTGTCTCGGTGTCATGATGAGCGTCGTCGGCGGCTTCAGTTCGTTGAACGAGACGGAGTTAGACACGAAGCCGGACCCCGACGTGATCGACGAGGGGAATCAGACTGTCAACGTCACCGTCGTCAGCCCGGATAACGAACCAATCGAGGATGCCACGGTCATCGCACGGAGCGATACGGCACAGTTGGACTCGCTCGCGCGCGCGGAGACGGACGGGGACGGTACCGCACAGTTGACTATCGATCCGGAGCTACGGCCCAACCAGGAGGACGGCCGGATCGAACTGAAGATCCAACCGCCGCAGGGCGAGTACATCGACAAGCAGGAGAACACCGGGATTCTCGTCGTCGAGAACTAATCCCAGTCGATCCAGTCCAGTTCCCACCCTTTCCGGCGTCGGGCATCCCGCTCGGCGAACTCGCGGTCCTCGCGGTGGGTCCGGTTGCGCTCGACGGTGTTGGCCTGCTCGCCCTCGACGAGCATCGGATCGAACGCACAGCTACCCAGCCGCTCGACATCGCCGTCGGAGTCGACGACGGAGATCGACTGCTGTGTGGTGCCGAGCGGCATGACCAACCGTCCGTCCTCGGTGAGTTGGTCGCGAAGTGCGTCCGGCGGGCTGACAGCGGCGGCTTCGAGGAGGATCCGGTCGTAAGGGGCGTATTCAGGCAGCCCGTCGGCACCGTCGCGGCAGTCGACCAACACCTCCGCGTAGCCGGCTTCGGAGAGATTATCGCGGGCTTCGTAGACGAGTTGGCGGTTGATATCGACGGCCTGGACGTGTCGGCCGCCCGCAATCTCCGCGAGCACTGCGGTCGTGTAACCGACACCGGCGCCGACGACGAGCACGGAGTCTCCGGGCCTGGGAGCGAGCGCTTCGAGCAGTCGGCCGGCCGTGCTCGGGGCCAAGACGCGGGTTCCCAGCCGCTCGAACGGCCGGTCCGCGTACGCCCCGCGCTCGTCTTCGACGAAGACGTCCCGAGGAACAGTCCGCATCGCGCCTGCAACGGCGTCGCTCTGGACACACCCTTTACTGGGGTGGACCAGGCTGTCGACCATGTCGTCGCGGAGTACCGCAGGGTCCATGTGCTCTCCTTGTGCCGAGCAGTAATGAATGGACCGCTCGGCTACTGCAGGGGAACGAACCGCACGTAGCCGTGACCCTCGCGGTCACGCAGACCGTCCTCACCGACGACGCCCCGGACGAGTCGCTGTCGGCCGTCGTCGATCGGTCCGAGCACGACACCGCCGGGACGGACCTGCTCAACGAGTGCCGGCGGGAACGATTCGCCCGCACAGGTGAGGTAGGCGGCGTCGTACGGAGCGTGGTCAGCCCACCCGTCGCGACCGTCGCCGGCCCTGACGCTGATCTCACCGTATCCCAGCCTATCGAGCGTCTCCCGGGCCCGCGCTGCGAGGTCGTCGTAGTACTCGACACTGAAGACCTCCTCCGGGCCGACGACTTCGGCCGTCACGGCGGCGTGATAGCCACAGCCGGTTCCGATTTCGAGGATTCGATCACCCGGGTCGGGGGCGAGTAGATCGAGCATCACCCCGACCATGTGTGGGGCGCTGATCGTCTGGCCGTTTCCAATCGGCAGCGGCCGATCCTCGTAGGCGTCACTCCGGCGAGACTCCGGGACGAACTCGTGGCGCGGGACGGCACGCATCGCGTCGGCGGTTTGCTCGCTCAGATCCGCTCGCTCGACGAGGTCCGCGACGAGTCGGTCGCGGGCCTGCTCGTAGTCCATACTACCACGCCGACCACGCGGAGGTCGACTCGTCGCGGACGTAGAGCCGTTTGATGTCTTTCGCGACCGCCATATCCCCCTCGAAATCCAACTTCTCGTGCTCGTATCCGGTGGCGTCGTCCCGGAGGTAGATACCTTCGACGGTGAACTCCTCGCCGCCGAGTTCCTCGGTCTCGTCGACGACGAACTCGTAATCGCCGGGCACCTGCAGCGAGAAACTGCGGGTCTCGTCGTGTTCGCCGGATTTCGGGTGGGCCGTCACGTTGACTTTCACGTTCCCGACCGCTCGGGTCCAGATGGTCCGAACGTCTTCGACGGTGGCCTCGTCGGTCCGTCCCTCGGCCAGTTCGAGGCTCGTGATCCGGACGGTGAGAATCGCCTCGTCGGTTTCGAGGAGGAACTCCTCTCCGGTGGCGATGGTCTCGTCGACCGGCGCTTCGGTCGAGGCCGAGAACGATTCGCCGTCCTGCGAGACGACGACATCTTTCGTCATCGTCTGTTCCTCGGGTAACTGTTCTTTGTGCACGTGGTCACACTCCGTACAGCGGATCGTCGCCTGACCGCCGGGGGAGAGCACCTCGTGGACGGTCTCGGCGTCCGGCGAACAGGCCGGACAGGCGAGTGCGACGCGCTCTGTGGGTTGGTCCATACGAACAGTTGGATACACCGGTACAAAAGCCGTCGGTGTTGTTCGAGCCACAGTCGGGGTCACACAGTCGTCTCGTGTCCCGCCAGGCCTCCGGCGCGCTCGCGCAGTGAAAACGCTGCCGAAGTCTTTTCAGTAGTCTACTCCTACAGTACGCATATGAGAGACGACGACCGCGACGACCCCTTCGACGAGTTCTTCGACGAGATCGAACGGATGATGAACGAGATGATGGGGCCGAACGCGAACTTCCACTTCGAGCACAACTCCGGGCGGGCGGGTGAGAGCGACCACGGCGGTCACGACGTGCACCTCGACATCCACGAGCGCGACGACGAGATTCGCGTCGTCGCGGACATCCCTGGCGTCGAAAAGGAGGCGATCGATCTCCAGTGTGACGGCGAGACGCTCCAACTCGACGCCGGAAACGGCGAGCGACGCTACAGCGAGCGCATCTCACTCCCGGGTCGTGTCGACGAACACTCCGCCAGCGCGACCTACAACAACGGTGTCCTCGAAGTCGTCTTCGAGCGTCTCGACGACTCGACGAGCATCGACGTATAGCCGGACCAGTTCGCACTCCGCCGTTGCCGGACCTGACAGCCACGACGGGAGTGTGTACCGATGGACGGTCTTTTGTACCGAGGAACCCTCTAGATAGAGATATGTCGATGAAAGGCTCCGGCAAGGCGGTCGAATGGCGCGAGATCGATCGATCCGAGGACGGTGTCGGCTGGATCCCGTATCCGGACGAGGCGATGCAGCGAGCGTGTCACGCGATCCGTGGCGACGACGGCGGCGTCTGGCTGGTCGATCCCATCGACGTTCCGGACCTCGACGACCTGATCGCGGAGTTCGGCGACGTGTCGGGGGTCGTCATCCTGCTGGACAGGCACAAACGGGACTGTGCAAAACTGGCTAACCGCCACGACGTGTCCGTCTGGGTTCCGTCGTTTATGAGCGGCGTCGCAAACGACCTCGATGCCCCCGTCGAACGGTTCGGGAACTCGCTCGGCGAGTCCGGATTCAGTCTGCACAAACTGGTCGACAACTCCTTCTGGCAGGAGGGTGCGCTGTACAACGAGGAGACGGGCGTGCTCGTCGTCCCCGAATCCGTCGGTAGTACGGACTACTTCAGAACCGAGGAGCGGCAACTGGGCGTGCATCCGATGCTCCGGCTGTTCCCCCCGAGTCGCCTGAGCGAGTTCGATCCGAGCCGTATCCGCGTCGGCCACGGAACCGGCGTGAGCGAGGGCGCACCGACGATTCTCGACGACGCGCTGTCGGGTTCGCGGGCGCGGACTCCCCGCCTCTACTTCGAGACGTTCCGGGACTTCGTGCTCGGGTAGCGGGGCCAACATACTTGGCCGCACCTGACCAACCTCCGGCATGAACCGAGAGACGGCCGAACCACAGGTCAGCGACCTTCCGGGCGAACGCGCCCGGCGGGTCGTCGATTTTCACCACGAGCGCGCGGCCCCGAGCACGTACGTCTACGAGTTCGTCTGGGATCACAGCGCGCCCGCTATCGGTCCCTTCTGTACGGACGTCGACGGCAACGTCCTGCTCGATTTCACCGGTCACGTCGGCGCGATGCCGCTGGGCTACAACAACCCGAAGATCCTCGACCCGCTCTCCGAGTTCGACATCGTCGACCCGATGAAAATCGCCGGACAGGACTTCTACCTCCCAGCGACGGGTGCCCTCGAAGACGCCGGGATCCCCGGGCCGGCCGATCTGATGGAGCGGTTGACCGCTATCTCCGAGCAGTACGAGATGGATACGGTCTTTCTCTCGAACTCGGGGGCAGAAGCGGTCGAAAACGCCCTGAAGATCAGTTACGATCACACCCACGGCAAGTACGCGATCACCTGCGAAGGAGCCTTTCACGGCCGGACGCTCGGAACGCTCTCGCTCAATCGCTCGAAGGAAATCTACCGTCGGCAGTTCCCGGAAATCCCGAGCGTCCACGACGTGCCCTACTGTTCGGACCGGAACTGCTCGCCGGAGAGCTGCGACTGTGGCTTCTTCTTCGACGACACGTCGAGTCTGCGAAAGATGGTCGGGGAGGGGGGCTACGTCAACCCCGACGAAGTCGCCGCGCTCGTGATGGAGCCAATCCAGGGCGAGGGCGGCTATCGCTTTCCCTCGGAGGCGTTCGCAGGCGAAGTCGCAGCCGTCACCGAGGAGTACGACATTCCGCTGGTCGTCGACGAAGTGCAGTCCGGCCTCGGACGGACGGGCGAGTGGTGGGGATCCGACCACTACGCGTTCGACCCGGACGTGATCGCGAGCGCAAAGTCCGCCCGGGTCGGCGCGACGCTCTCCCGCGAGGAAGTCTTCCCGGAGGAAAAGAGCCGGCTGTCCTCGACGTGGGGCGCCGGTGATATCCTCTCCTCGGCGAAAGGGGTGCTCACTATCGACGCCATCGAGGAGCACGACCTGCTGGCGAACGCCACCGAGCGCGGCCGCCAGATGAAAGAACTGCTCCGGGACGCGGATCTCGGCGGTGTCGTCGACGTGCGCGGCAAAGGACTGATGCTCGCCGTCGAGTTCGAGAGCAAGGGAATCCGCGACGACGTGCAGGAGGCGGCGTTTTCCCGGGGCTTTCTCATCATGGGCTGTGGCACCAGAACGATGCGGCTACTCCCGCCGCTCGACGTAACCGAGCGAGAGATCGAACTCGGTGCCGACCTGTTCGCCGAGAGCGTCCGCGCAGTGTCGGGTCAGAACTGATAGCGGCGGTCGTCGTTTTGCTGTGGCTGTGGGAACTGGCCGCCGGTCATCTCCTCGAAGGTCATCCCCGAGAGATACTCGTCGTAGGTCACGTCGTACTGGCTGCGCAGATGAAAGTCCAGATTACCGGTGTCGACGGCCGTCTGAAAGAGCATGTGGATCCCCCGCCGGAGCAGTTCGTCGGTCTCCTCTGGTTCGAGCGCGACCGACAGCATCGCCAGTTCGTTGCGCGTTTCGCGGTCCAGTTCGATGTCGAGTTCGTCCCCGAGGTCGGCGTACTGTGCTTCGATATCCTCGGTCAGGTCGTCCAGGCTCATGGCTCCGGATTCGACTGTCGGAGACAAACGACTTTCGTCCGTCGGCTCCGAAAGACTGGCTTCCGCTCGGTGCCAACGGGAGGTATGACCGTTCAGTACGAGGACATCAGCATCGAGTGGCTGGGATACGCGACGGTACGCATCGAGAGCCCCGAGCAGACGATCTATCTCGATCCCGGGCGGTACGGGGTGTTGACCGGCGAGTGGGAACCGGACTCCGAACGGGGACGCGCACACCCGGAGCCGAGCGATTACCGCCCCGAAGACGGGGATCTGGTCTGTCTCACACACGTCCACCACTACGACCCCGACGGGATCGACCGGGTGCTCGACGAGGACGGAACCGTGCTCGCCTGCGACGGGATCAACACCCGAACGAGTAGCCGAGACCTCCCTCGACTCGTCGATCTTCCGTACGACGTGACCGGGATCGGGACCGAAGACCAGCGGATGATCGGAGAGACGGCGGTCTGGACGGTGCCCGCCTACAACGAACCGGACGGCCCGCACACGCGGGCAGACGGGACGCCGATTCACCCGGAAGGCCGAGGCTGTGGGTTCCTGCTCGGAGTCGACGGTACCCGAGTGTTCTGGGCCGGCGATACCGACGTGTTGGCCGGCCACGACGAACTCGACGTAGACGTGTTCGTGCCGCCAATCGGCGGTACTTTCACGATGGATCGGGAGGCTGCGGCAAATCTCGCCGAGGCGATGGCTCCGGATCTCGTCGTGCCGATCCACTACAACACCTTCGGGGCGCTGGAAACGGATTCAGCGGCGTTCGCGGCGGATCTCCGATCCAGGGGAATCGAGGTCACACTCGACGAGTAATACGGGCGGTCTGGAGGGCCGAAGACTACGAGGACAGGTCCTGGAGATTGCCGGTTCGGGCTGCCCGCTGGAGGGCGATTTCCGCGATGTTACCGCCGTGTTCTGCGGTGCGTCGTATCCGATGAGCGAGCAGATCGGGACCGCCATCGGACGCGTCGATGTCGGCACAGAGGTCGTCACGGAGTATCAGCGCCCGGTGTGCCGTCTCGGCACCCGCGTCGCCGATGATGACACTGACGGCATCAGAGACGATGTCGCGGGCCGTCTCTGCGTGGGTTTCGAGCGTGTCGAGGCAACCCTGATCGAGATCACCGCCGAGAGCCTCCGCGGCTGTCGCGATTCCGTCGGCGTGGTCGCCCACCCGTTCTAGCTCGCGGGTGGTCTGCCAGAGATCGAACAGTTCCGGCCGCGTCACGCCGAGGGCGTCGACTTCGTCGAGGCGACGGATCGCCCGAGCGAACGAGCGCGTGATCATCGCATCGAGTCGATCGGCCTGATCGTCGCGCTCGGCGAGTTCCGCGGGTGCCCGACCGCCGGCGAGGCTGGCAGTCGCGTCCCGGTGCAGCGAGAGGACGACGAACCGGAGTTGTCGGACCGACTGTCGGACGGAAATCTCGTCGGTATCCAGCATGGTCTTGACCGTCACGGCCCGCTCGGAGTCCTCGACAATCGAGACGCCGGTTAGCTGCCGCGTGACGCGTCTGAGAGTCTCCTGTTGCTCGGCGGTGAACGTCTCCGGGTTCTCGAGTTCGAGCCGTTTCGTCCCCGCGGCGTAGGCCGCCCGGATCGTCCGCTCGATGGTGTCGGTCTCCGCCTGCGTGAGGTGGATGGTGATCCGAGAGGGAGCCGTCCGCTCGCGTTCGGGCGCCTGGATGGCGAAGATCCCGTCGATATGTCGGTGTAACTCGACGGTATCTCCCGTCGTGATACCCTGTGCGTCCGCCCACTCCTTGGAGATCGATACCGTGTAGGTTCCGCCACCGACTGACTGAATCTTTCTTGTCTCCATTGTCAATAGATGAATTTCGGGTCGCTTTCGACCATGTAGTAGGTCCGCGCGGCGATGTTGACCGCGTGGTCGCCTACTCGCTCGATATCTCTGATTGTCAACAACACCCGTGTGACATCGTCGAGCAGTTGTTCGACCATCCACGGACCGTCGCTCTCGGCTTCTCGTTCGATCAGATCGCGCGTGACCGTCTCGCTGGCCGTCCGGCAGAGTTCGTCGATCTGGTCGTCGCTGGCGACGACCTCGCGGGACTGTTGGCTGTCGCTGGCCTCGTAGGCCGCGAGGCTCCGCTCGACCATCGAGAGTGCGTCTCGACCGATCTCGTCGACGGCGTCGTCGGGAATCAGTTCGTGTTTCGCGGCCAAGGCGTACTCCGAGAGGTTCGTCGCCAGGTCGCCGATCCGCTCCAGGTCGGTGATGATCTTGAACGACGCCGTAATAAACCGGAGATCACCGGCGAACGCTTCCTGCTGACCGAACAGGTCGACGCACTGACTCTCGAGCGCGAGATACGTCTCGTTCAGTCGTTCGTCGCCCTCGATAACCTCCCGGGCCAACGTCTCGTCCCCCGTTTCCAGGCTGTCGAGCGCCTTTTCGAGTTGCGCGACGGTGTCTTTGCCCATCGCGGACACGTCGGATCGGAGCGCTTCGAGCGACTCTCGGCCTCCCTCGTCTGTCATCGTCTTCACCCGAACTTGCCGGTGATGTAGTCTTCGACGCGCTGGCTCTGTGGGTTCTCGAAGACCTGATCGGTGTCGCCGTACTCGACGAGTTCGCCGCCCGTGAGGAAAACCGCCGTCTGGTCGGAGATACGGGCCGCCTGCTGCATGTTGTGAGTGACGATCACGACCGTGTACTCCTCCGCCAGCGACTCGATCAGATCCTCGATTTTCGCGGTCGCGATCGGGTCCAGCGCGGAGGCGGGTTCGTCCATCAGGATCACTTCGGGGTCGACGGCGAGACAGCGGGCGATACAGAGCCGTTGCTGCTGTCCGCCGGAGAGGCCGAGGGCGTTGTCTTCGAGTCGATCGCTGACCTCCTCCCACAGGGCGGCGTCCCGGAGACACTGTTCGACCAGTTCGTCCTCGGCCTCCTTCTCGTCCTGTCCGAGCAGGCGAGCGACCAGCCCGCGGTTCAGATCGCCGTGCTTGCGCGGTCCGTAGGCGACGTTCTCCCGGATCGATTTCGGGAACGGATTCGGATGCTGGAACACCATTCCGACCCGCTTTCTGAGTTCGACCAGATTCGCCGCGTCCGCGTAGATATCCTGCCCGTTGAACTCGACTGTCCCCTCGACCCGGGCCTCCTTGATCCGGTCGTTCATACGGTTGAGACACCGCAGGAACGTCGACTTCCCGCAGCCGGAGGGGCCGATGAGCGCGGTAACGCTTTGCTCGGGAATCTCGATCGAGATGTCTTTCAGCGCGTGGTCGTCGCCGTACCAGACGTTCAGATCCTCGACTGACAGCACCGGCTCGCCCGCGAAGGAGTACTCCCGCCACTCGGGTTTGGTCTGCTCCTCGCTTTCGGCGCTCGTACGCTCGTCGACAGTCGTCTGTTCCGATTCGATGCTCCCGTCGGTCGTGGTGGTGACTGACTCTGTCATTGGTGCAGTTTCCGTCTGAAGTATCGTCTTGTCGCGATGCTCAACAGGAAGAAGCCGAGGACAACCCCAAGCAGGACCAGCGCCGTCCCCCAGCCGAACGACTGTTCGGCACCGACGCCGGCGGTGATGACCGCATAGAGCTGGTACGGGAGGGCGCTGGCACGCTCCATCAGGGCCGGGTTCGAGACGTGGATAAAGGGCGGATCCGCGCCGATGCGAACGAGGAAGCTAGAGAGGACTTTCGGCCCCGAGTTCGGGAACGCCGGGCCGTTGAGCACCAACAGTAGCGGGGCAGTCTCGCCCGCGATCCGACCGACGCCGAGGATGACGCCGGTGATGACTCCTGGCATCGACGCGGGGACGACGACACTTCGGATCGTCTGCCACTTCGAGACGCCGAGGGCGGCGCTCGCGTCGCGGTACTCGTCTGGGACGCTTTTCATCGCCTCACGGCTCGTGATCAACACCAGCGGCAACAGCATGAAGCCAAGCACCAACTGCGCGGCGAGAATCGACGGCGTGTTTCCGAACCGGGGGACGATAAACGCGAGTCCGAACAGCCCGAAGACGATACTCGGCGTACTCCACAGACCGTTGGTGGCGATGTCGACGGCACGGGTGAAGATGCTGTCTTCGGCGTACTCCGTCAGGAAGACCGCCGAGCCGACGGCCAGCGGGACCGCAAACGTGACCGCACCGATCACGATCCAGATGGTGCCGAACATTGCGGGCATCACGCCCGGCTGGATCCCCAGCCCCTGCGACGGGTTCGTGATGAACGGCCAGTCGATCGTCCCGCTGGCGACGATGCCCGCCTGATCGAGGCCCACCGGGAACCCGGTGGCGAACACACGGAGACAGGCCAGCAGGAAGGCGGTCACCGCGACCCGCCCGAGCCAGGAAACGGGCGGAATCACCTGGTCTGACTCCGTTCGCTCGTCGGTCGGCCGCACAGCGGCGACCAACAGCGCTGCGACGACGACGCCGCCGAGCAGCACGGAGACCGCTCCGATCCCGGCGACGGCGAGTTCCAGGCCGGCGACGAGTTCGAGAACTCCGATTCCGCCGGCGACCAGCAGCGCGGCCCTGAATGCACGTCTGATCGACCGGCCGCGTCCGCTCTCGGGACGCCACTCACCGGACTCTCTAGTGAGTCCAAAGACGACCCCGCCCGCGATCAGTCCGGGAACAGCACCGACGACCGCCGTGGGTTCGACCGTGATCGAGGCGGCGGAAATCGAGAGATTCGTCCCGATGACCAGAACGAAGCCGAGCGTAGCGAGTGCGAGAAGGGACGCGACGGTGAGGTTGACGAAGGCGGCGACTCTGTCGGTGCCGTTCGCGACCGTCGGCCGAACCGTGGCGGTTCGGAGCAACGCGAACAGCGCCGTCGCAAGCAGGACGGTGACCGTCCCCGCGCTGAGAGTGAGGTTTTCGAGGACGACCATGATCCCTCGCTCGAAGACGAACGCCAGCAGGAAGACCAACACCGAGAGGGTGAGCAACACGACAAGCGAGATGAGGACGAACGCCCCGTTCTGTCTGCCACGCGTTCCGAACCCCTCGTAGGCCGACGCGCTCGCCCACCCCGTCATCAGAACGCCGCCCATGGTCAACAGCGGGATCACGAGCGTCCCCGGAATCGTCGCGTTCGTCCCGTTGGGTTGCCAGGCCCAGGACGGCGAGATGAGGCCCGTTACGAACAGCAAGCCGAGGAACGCGACGAACACCGCCGTGGGAGCGGTCGCGCCAAGATCCTCGGGCAACGCGAGCGCGAAGTATCCCACACCGACGCCCACGGCGACGGCGAGAAGCCAACTGACGCTTCCGATGCCGATGGTGTAACGGAGGAAGAGACCGACGGCCACCGTCCAGATGCTCGCGTGGACGACCCCCACGACGAGACCGGCAGATCGGCTGGGGGTCGTCTGTGCCTCGCCCCACCGCGAGAACGCGCCGAGCGCTCCCGTCGCCACGCCGAGACCGAGGACGCCGACGCCAAAATACGTCGCCCCGGGAACGCCGCTGATCTCTCCGGCGACCGGGACCCAGCCGAACAGCGTTCCGGCCGCGAGCACGAACGCGACAAACGAGGCGACGGTGACTCCGATAGCGAACTGTTCGTAGCTCGTTCCCTTCGTGTCGACCAACTGCGTCCGGTAGCTGTCGCTCATTGTCCACCCCGTAGCTTGCGCTGCATGCGCTGTTGGATGAGCTGTGAGACGATCCCGAGGCCGGTAACGATGACGAGCAGGAGGACACCGGCGACGAACAGCGCGCTCATGTACGTCGACTCCGGCGGTGCAGTGCCGTACCCCGATGCGATCAGCGTCGTCAGTGTCTCAGTGCTGTCGAAGACGTTGTACACGGTCGGCTCCAGCATCCGACGGCTGTGTGAGATCATCACCGTCGCAGCCATCGTCTCACCGATTGCCCGGCCGACGCCGAGCAACACCGCCGCCGAGACACCCGAAAACGCCGTCGGGATCGAGACGCTTTTCATCGTCTGCCAGTCCGTCGCGCCCATGGCGACGGAGCCGTCTTTCATCGCGTCCGGGACAGCCGACAGCGCGTCCTCGGCCACGGAAACGACCGTCGGCAGCGCCATGAACCCGATGACGATCCCGATGGTGAACATCGCCCCGCCGGGAGTGATCGAAAACAGGTTCGAGACGTACTTGTTGATAATCGTGAAGCCGATAAACCCATACACAATCGAGGGGATACCGGCGAGCAGTTCGACGGCGGGTTTCGTGATCTCGCGCAGCCAGTCTGGTGCGATCTCGCTGATGAACAGCGCGCCAGCGACACCGAACGGGGCCGCGATCAGGATCGCGACTGCGGTCGTGACGAGCGTCCCCAGGATCATCGGGACGAGCGAGAACTGCCCCTGGGAGACCGACCACTGATTCGAGCCGAACGGCGACAGCACGTGTCCGAGTCCCATCTCACGGAGTGCAGGCAACGCCTCCAGAAACAGGAAAAACGCGATGAGCCCGAGCGTCGACAGCGTCAGCGCCGTCATCTCGAACGTCAGGAGTTTCGCAGTCAGTTCCTGTCGCCTCGCCCACCCGATGCCCGTCACGAGCAGAAAGGCGTACAAAAGCGTCATCGCCCACGGTGACTGGATGAGGAAACTCGCGAACGCCCCGAGGATCAGCAGCAACTGCACCACCGCAAACAGGAGGCTGGTACGATCCATCTCGACCACGGTCCGACCGAACGAGTCCACCCGCTGCTGGAGAGCCGATCCCGCCCGTCCGACCGAGTTCTGTGTCTTACTCATGATTGGAAAAATATCGACCGCCCGAGCGTACGCTAGCGCGGAGGTCTACTCCCGTCAGGCCTGATCGGCCAGTTTCGCGCGTTCCTCCTCGCGTCGGCTCGGTGGGAGCATGAAGTAGTTGTTCGGCGCGACGAAGTTCTGCTGGCCGAACTCCGAGAGGATCATGTTAATGAAGGCACTCTCCCGCTCGTCGGTATCCTGCCAGGTGTAGCAGTGCAGGTCCCGGCTCAGCGGGTACCCTTTCGCACCGAGGTTCTTGCCGTACTCGTAGAGCGTGCCGTCGAGTTCGAGTCCGATCGGCGGCGTTCCGCCGTCGGGATTCACGAACGCCAGGGCGATGTACGCGATAGCGTTGTTGTTTTGCTGGACGAGTTGTGCGACCTGCTGGTTCTGGCCCTGTCGCGTGTCCGGGGAGATCGGCTCGTCTGGGTTGCCGTAGAGGTTCGCGCGGAACGCGGTGTCGGTCCCGGAGTCCTCCGCACGACCGATAGCGTAGATCTCCCGGTCCGGCCCGCCGACCTGACTCCAGTTCGTGATCTCGCCTTTGTAGATGGCCCGGAGCTGATCACCAGTCAGCTGCGTGACACCCGCATCGTAGATCTCCCGGCTCACGACGATAGGCTGCCCGTCGACGCCAACAACGTGGTCGACGAGGTTATCGACATCCTCGGAGTCCGACCCGAGGATCGACTCGGCCGTCGAACTCGCGTTCCCGATGTCCACGCGCTGGTTGGTCACCGCCTCGACGCCGGTTCCGGAGTGGCTGAGTGCCACCTGTGTCTGGAACGGGGGGACACTCCGTTCTCCTGTCGCCTCGAAGCCGTACAGCCCCGCCCAGTAGTCGGCAAGGTTCTGGTCCGTGTCGATGCCGTACTGGCCCGGACCCCAGTATTCCTGGTCGTCCGCTGGCGGGTTCCCGTTCCACAGCGACGCCGCCCTGTTCGCGATCGGATAGACCGTCGACGACCCGTCCGCGGTCAGGGTGTCGATTTCGGACTCGGACTCGTCACCGCTGCCGAGGGTACACCCAGCCAGGGCCGTTGCGCCGACTGTGCTGCCACCGATGAGGAATTTTCGTCGTGATACTCGCCCTGAGAGACGCTTTGAATCCTGCGTCATCACCTGCCTCTTCCGGACACCTTATAAAAACATTTTATAATACTTATATAAATTGCTCATAACGGCATGGAGCAGTCAGAATAGTACAGACCAGCACAGTTGGTTCTGAACGCTGTGTCGAGAACGTGTGTGGATAGAGACATATATAGCAATACATACCGGAGTGTGATCGCTATACACCTCATATCAATCGTTAATAAACAAAACCGAGCAGATACAGATACCGCAGAATGAAAGAACGAAAGATCCAGTTGGCTGGTGGATCGACGTATACGGTGTCACTGCCAAAAGAGTGGGCGAACGAGATCGACGTCGGGCCGGGCGATACCCTCCGTCTGTATCCGCACGAGAGTCAGTTAGTCATCGAACCCTCAGAGGTGGGTGACGAACTCAAGGAAGCGTCCGTCGAGGTCGAAGGCTACTCCGACGAACGGATCCGCCGGACGATTCTCGCCTTTTATACAAGCGGGTTCAGTAGTATCACGCTCGCGGAACCGACGGGGTTCGACCACAGTCGTCGCGTCGTCGCCGAGACGACCCGGAAACTGATCGGTCTCGAAATCATCAGGTCGACGGAGACGGAGATCACGCTCAAGAACCTGCTCAACTCGACGACGGTCTCGGTCGAGCAGTCGACGAAACAGATGCAACAGGTCGCGCTCTCGATGCACGAGGACGCGCTCGGTGCGCTGCTCGAACAGGACGCCGACCGGGCCGAACGCGTCGCCGAGCGCGACGACCAGGTCGACCGACTGTACGCGATGGTGCTACGACAGTTCCAGCGCGCGCTCGACAATCCGGTCACGACCGAGGAACTGGCCCTCGAACGGACGGCGCTGTCGGACTATCAGGTGACCGCGAGACAGTTCGAGCGGGTCGGCGATCACGCGGTCAAGATTGCGGAACTGGCGACGCAGTTCGAGCACCCCCTGCCGGGGGATTTCGCCGACCGTATCGAGACGGCCGGTCGGACGGCCCGGGACATCGTCGACCAGGCGGCGGCGACGATCATCGACAACGGCGAGACGGAGACAGCACACACCGCCCTAGATCGGCGCGACGAACTGAGTGCAGACCTCAAAGAGACCGAACGAGAGCT
Source organism: Halovenus carboxidivorans (assembly GCF_009831575.1). Classification (GTDB taxonomy): domain Archaea; phylum Halobacteriota; class Halobacteria; order Halobacteriales; family Haloarculaceae; genus Halovenus; species Halovenus carboxidivorans. The sequence continues at coordinate 68,259 of NZ_WUUT01000005.1, forward strand.
TCACGAACGGGACATCGAGGAGAGCCACCTGATCGCCCTCACACTCGACAGCCTGCTGCGGACCGCGGAGTACGGCGGAAACATCGCGGAGACGTCACTCAACACGGCCGCACGGGCCGAACACCTCTAACGAGTTGATCTGTCAACTCCTTCGGCACCGAACAGGTCATCTCTGTGATTGTTGCTCGGGTTTGCGAACAAATTCGGCAGAAGGCGGCGGTGATTCTGACGATTGCGTGAATCGGGCTCGTTCCGTTCCGGTACAACTAACAGGCCCTCGGCAGAAAGAGTGGCTAGGATGCGATTACACGAATATCAGGCGAAAGAAGTATTCGCCGATGCAGGGATTCCGACTCCCGACGCAACGCTCGCGCGGACAGTAGACGAGGCCGTCGAGGCCGCGGGTGAGATCGGCTACCCCGTCGCGATCAAGGCCCAGGTCCACGTCGGCGGGCGTGGCAAGGCCGGCGGGATCAAACTCGTCGAGAACGACGAGGAGGCACGCGAGGCCGCCGCCGAGATCCTGGGGATGGATCTCAAAGGCTACCAGGTCGACAAGGTGCTCGTCGAAGAGGCCGTCGACTTCGTCAACGAACTGTACGTCGGCGTGACGATGGACCGCGGCGAGGGCCAACCAGTCGCCATGGTCTCGACCCGCGGCGGCGTCAACATCGAGGAGGTCGCCGAGGAGGACCCCGACGCCATCGCGCGCGAACACATCGATCCCGCCTTCGGGATGCACGAGTACGAGGCCCGGAAGGTCGTCTACGAGGCCGGCGTCGACCGGGACATCGCCATGGACGTGGCGAGTATCCTCTCGACGCTGTACGACCTCTGGGAGGAACGAGACGGGGCAGACGCCGAGATCAACCCGCTGATGGTCACCGCCGAGGACGACGTGATCGCGGCGGATGCCGTCTTCAACCTCGACGGCGACGCCCTGTTCCGCCAGCAGGATCTGGCCGAACTCGAAGACGAGGCCGCGGAGGACGACCTCGAGGCCAAGGCCAACGAGTACGGCTTCGATTACGTCCGACTCTCCGGAAACGTCGGCATCATCGGCAACGGGGCCGGACTGGTGATGACGACGCTGGATCTCGTGGATTACTACGGCGGCGCACCCGCGAACTTCCTCGATATCGGCGGCGGCGCGAAAGCCGAGCGGGTGGCCAACGCCCTCGATATGGTCTTCTCAGACGACAACGTCGACGCCGTCGTCTTCAACATCTTCGGCGGGATCACCCGAGGCGACGAGGTCGCCAACGGGATCAACCAGGCGCTCGAACAGTTCGACGAAATCCCGAAACAGGTCATCGTCCGCCTCGCAGGGACGAACGCGGAGGAAGGCATGGAAATTCTCAACACAGATCTCGTCCAGGTCGAAGCGACACTCGAAGACGCCGTCCAGGCCGCTGTCGAGGCGGCCGCGGAGGTGGAACAATGAGTTCTGCTGATCGCTTGCTCGCTCGCATCGCTCGCAAGACTGCGCTCAACAACCTCATGCGGACCAACACGGGGTGGTCCGCATGAGCGTCCTCGTCGACGACGATACCCGCGTCGTGGTCCAGGGGATCACGGGTGGCGAAGGGAAGTTCCACACCGAACAGATGATAGAGTACGGGACCAACGTCGTCGCCGGCGCAGTGCCGGGCCGCGGCGGTCAGGAGGTCGCCGGCGTCCCCGTCTACGACACCGTCGCGGGCGCGGCCCGCGAGGAAGACGCCGACGCCGCAGTCGTCTTCGTCCCGCCGGCCTTTGCCGGTGACGCGCTGTTCGAGGCGCTGGACGCGCCGCTCGATCTCGTCGTCGCCATCACGGAAGGCATCCCGACCCAGGACATGAGTCGAGTCTACCGTCAACTGCAGGACACCGACACCCACCTCGTCGGCCCGAACTGTCCGGGCGTCATCACCCCCGGGGAGGCGAAACTCGGTATCCTGCCGGGGAACATCTTCGAGGCCGGCAACGTCGGTCTCGTCTCCCGGTCGGGGACGCTCACCTACCAGGTCGTCGACAACCTGACCGAGCGCGGTCTCGGCCAGTCGACGGCCATCGGCATCGGCGGCGACCCGATCATCGGGACGGACTTCATCGACGCGCTCGAACTCTTCGAGGACGACCCCGACACCGACGCCATCGTGATGTGCGGTGAGATCGGCGGCGAAGACGAGGAAGAGGCGGCGGCGTACATCGACGAACACGTCGACACGCCGGTCGTCGGCTTCATCGCCGGCCGAACCGCGCCGCCGGGCAAGCGGATGGGTCACGCCGGCGCAATCGTCTCCAGTTCCGGCACCGGCACCGCGGAGAGCAAGATCAACGCGCTCGAAAGCGCCGGCGTCCCGGTCGGAGACACGCCGAACGAGGTCGCCGACCACGTCGAAGACCTCTTCTGAGCGTCTCGACGCTCTCTCTGTCGTGTTGTTTGTAGTCGAAACGGACTGTTCGGAGCTGGCTCGATCGGTGGAACCCACAGCTATATTGCCGTCTTTTCTCCTTGGGTAGATATGGCAGTCGAGTTTTCGGACACGTTCGTCCGGATCGTCGGGACATCGCCGCCCTGGCAGGCGCTCGCCGGTGGCATAGTTATCGCCCTGATGAATCTCTTCGGGGCGTCGCTCGTCCTCGTCTGGCGGGACCCGTCCGAGCGCGCGCTGGACGGAATGCTGGGGTTCGCTGCCGGCGTCATGCTCGCAGCGGCCTTTACGAGTCTCATCATCCCGGGTATCGAGGAGTACTCGGGCGGCGATCCGGTTCCCACGCTGATCGGGGTCGGATTGGGCGCGTTGTTTCTCGACCGTGCGGACGTACTCGTCCCGCACGCCCACTATCTACTGACCGGAAGCCGCCGGACGGACGCGGCGAAACCCGGCGAGAACTTGGGGGTCTCCGAGGACAAACTGACCGGGGTCGTCCTGTTTATCCTGGCGATCACGCTTCACAACATGCCCGAGGGGCTGGCCGTCGGCGTCGGATTCGGCGCGGCCGGACAGGATCCGGCACGACTCGGGTCCGCGTTGTCGCTGATGCTCGCAATCGGCCTACAGAACATCCCCGAAGGGTTGGCTGTCTCCGTGGCGGCGATCAACGCCGGCCTCGACCGACGGCTCTACGCCGCCGTCGCCGGCATCCGCGCCGGGGTCGTCGAGATTCCGCTGGCGGTGCTCGGAGCCGTGGCCGTTGCAGCGGTCGACCCCCTTCTCCCGTACGCGATGGGCTTTGCGGCGGGCGCGATGTTGTTCGTCATCTCCGACGAGATCATCCCCGAGACCCACCGGAGCGGCTACGAACGCGTCGCGACGCTCGGTCTCATGGCGGGGGTCATCATCATGCTCTATCTTGATATCGCCCTCGCCGGGTGAGACGCTCACGGGTCGAGGGCGGACTGTAACCGCTGGACCGTCGGCACGTACCAGTCTCTCGTGGCTGCGATCAACCGGAGTGTGACGGTCACGGCCGCACACGCCGCCGCGGCGCCGCTGGGAATGACACCGACGCCGTCGACGAGCCAGTACGAGATTCCGCCGAGGACCGCACAACTCGCGTAAAAGTCGTCGAACAGAATGAAGGGGGACCGGTCCAGGAGGATGTCAGCGAACGCGCCGCCGCCGACCGCGTTGATCGTCCCGATGGCGACGACCCCGAACGCCGACACGCCCGCCTCCGTCGCGACGATGGCACCCGTCGTCGTGAACGCCGCGAGACCGATCGCATCGGAGACGACCGTGATCGTGTGCTCGTCCGGGGCCGACAGGCCGACGCTCAACACCACCGCCAGGACGACACCCAGCAGTCCCAGCGCGATTTCGATCGGGGACTGCAGCGCGAGTGGCACTCGATTCACGAGTAGATCCCGCGTGACGCCGCCGACGAACGCCGTCGCCAGGCCGACGACGGCAACCCCGAACAGGTCGAACTCCTCGCGGATCGCCTTGGCCGAACCGACCAGCGCGAACGCGACGAGTCCTATCGTGTTCATGACCGCGAAGGGGTCGCCGAACAGCACCGAACCCAACTGCTGACTCATCGGTTTCGATTAGGTGATCGGCCTCTTGAGGGCTGTGTCTCCGTCCGCCGACCACCCAGATGCCGCACGGGATACGACGGGGGTTTCCAGAAGCGAGCCGGCGTCGTACGGGTCGATAGCGAGGCCATCCTCACTGCGAGGGCGGCATCGCAGTTTCGAGTTCGCTCGTCGCCAGGAACTGCTCGACGAACGACTCGGCGGCCGCGCTCATCTCCGAGACGTTCGACAGCAGGACCGTCTCACTCGGGAACAGTCTCTCACCGATCAGGAGGCCGTGTTCGCGTGCAGTCGAGCCGGTCACCGTGAGATAGACGCCGAGTCCGCACTCGGCAATGGCGGCTTCTTCCTCTTGGCCCTCTTCGGGGTAGGTGAACTCGACGCCCTCGACGGCCTTCGATCCGAGCGTCGCTTCGACCAGACGCTCGTATCGCGGCGAGACACAGAGCGGCCCGCTGTAATCGCTAATAAACGCCCGGTCCAGCGGCTGATCGGGCGAGTCGAGGACGTTCGGGCGGGCCAGCAGCGTGTGATGGACCGTATCCCCCAGTCCGGTGACGAGCCGAACGTCCGTGTCCGACGGGCTGATCCGCTCGTTGACCGCCTGCAGACTCCGCAGGGGTTCGTCCGCCAGCGAAACGATCTCTTCGAGAACGAGATCCGCGCTGTCGAATCCGAGCGCGAACTCGTGTTTTCGCAGCGCCCGCAGTGGCTCCTCTCTGCCGACTAACTGGAGACGGCGGTCCCCGAACGGGAGCGTGATACTGTCGAAGACGATCCGGCGGGGCATCCCCTTTCGCGCGTCCCGAAAGAGCGTGAACTCCGGCTGTTCCGGCGTCGAGAGGTCGCTGTACGACGCCAGACGCTCGTAGACGGTCCGCTCGTCCGTCCGCTCTCCCTTCGTGATCGCTTTCTCGTACCGGAGCGTCGAGATAATCTCGTCGGCCGTCTCCTCGAACCCGCTGCGGGCGACCCGTTCGAGGACCGCCTCCAACGGTCGCCCCTTGCGGGGCACCGCGACGCGTATCGGCTCCATTATCTCTCGGCAGGTGACCCAGCCCCAAAACGAAACCGGTTCTCCCCGGCCACTGAGCCGAGAACTCCCCGTCCCGTCGAGAGCTGAGCTTTACAGCAGTCGACTACCGCCGAACTGAGCTAACTCCTGTTCTCAGATCGGGTAGTTTTGTTAACAGCGGAAACAAGTTAGCGAGGAGTTAAGGGGACGGAGCGTGTCCCTCCGGCAGGGATGATTCGACGGACGCTCCGGATCGAGGTGGGTATCGATGGATGAAGACGTGCTCGACTCCGTGCAAGCGGTGATCGACGACCACGACTTTCTCTCCTGGCTCGGCGTCGAAGTCACGGAGTTCGAGGAGGGCCGGGCCGTGTTGTCGATGCCCCACGACCAGAAACTCACGAACATCGTCGAGGGGTCCCGCGGGACAATCCACGGCGGTGTGACCGCCTCGCTCGTCGACACCGCGAGCGGGTTCGCGCTGCGGACGACGTTTGCTGACCCGACGGCACCGGCGCTGACGACGACGGATCTCGACGTGACGTATCTCCGACCGGCGCGGAGCGACCTCACCGTCGAGGCGGAGGTCGTCCGCGCGGGGGAATCGATGGGATTCACCGACGTGACAGTCTTCGGTGAGACGCCCGGCGGTGAGCGAAAGGCGGTCGTCAAAGGGTCCGCGAGCTATCGGCTGTTCAGAGAATCGCAGTAAGCGAACTCGGGGTTACTCCTCGGCGGTCGCCGAGAGGTCCTCGAGCACCTCGGGGTCGGTTCGGAACTTGAGGACGTTGTGGACCACCGAGTTGCGGATGTTGTGGATCACTTCCCCGTGCTCCTTGTAGAAGTCGTGGATCCACTTCGACTCCGCTTCCCGGTCTGGGAACATCATCACCGACTTCCACTGGTACTCCCCGTCGGAGAGGAAGTAGAAGATGGTGTGTTCGTCGTCGCGGATGTCCTCCATCGCCTCCCGCCAGCCGTCCTCGAAGGCGGTCGGGTCGATCTTGAACTCGAACAACCCGAAGATGAAATACTCCTCGTTGGGGATGATCGCTTCCCGGAAGACGCCCTGTTCGCGCATTCCGCGAATCGATTCGCTGACGGTGACGTGCGAGACATCGATCCCGTGGTCCTCTTCGAGGATGCGGGCCAGATCCCGCGAGGAGAGCTGTGGATCGCGCGACAGCTCCCGCAGGATCAGAATATCCCGCTCCTTGAATTCCCAGTCCGGGGCATCATCGTCGTTCATGATTTGACCAACTGTGTCTTCCTACCCAAGGTTTTCGGTCAGGAACGCCTCCAGATGCTCGACGTACTCTTCGGGGCGGTCGTACGGCACCCAGTGGTAGGCCTCCAGTTCGACCATCTCGCCGCCGAGATCGTCGACCAGGCGTTCGCCGTACTCGATGGGCTGGAACGTGTCTTCGCCGCCCCACAGACAGAGCAACTCCGTGTCGATCTCGTCGTAATCCAGCTCGGTCGTGTGATTCGTGTTCGTCGAGACCGCACAGCGGGACAGCGACGTGACGCCCTCCTCGCTGAGCCACGGCGCGACCATCCCCTCGACGAACTCGGGATCGGCCTCGTCCTCGTAGACGCCGGCCTCGAAGGCCCCACCGACCTGTTGTTCGATCTGCTCGACCGGCGCGTCTGCGGTCTCCGGGAGGCCGAGGTCGCTGATGAACTCGACCGGCCAGGAGTCGTAACAGACCGCGTTCGACATGACCAGCCCCGCGACGCGGTCGGAGTTGTGAGCGGCGTAGCGCAACGCGACGCCGCCGCCGATGTCGTGGGCCGCGAGGACGACGTCGCCGTCGACGAGGTCGTCGATCAGCTGTTCGAGCATCTGCTCCTGGGCACGGATCGAGCGGTCGAAACCGTCCTCCATCGAGGAGTTTCCGTACCCGAGCAGATCCGGCACGATCACGCGGCGGTCGGAGCCGACCTCGGGGGCGATGTCACGCCAGAGATACGACCACGTCGGAATCCCGTGGACGAAGATCACCGGTGGCTCCTCGCCGCCCTCGAACTCGTAGTACGCGGCGGTCAGGTCGTGACCGTCGACGGTGACCGACAGTTCGTCCTGACCCTCCGACCACTGTTCGTGATCCATGGATTAGATGATCTGGTCTGCGATGATGTTCTTCTGGATCTCGCTGGTACCCTCGTAGATCTTGGTGATCCGGGCGTCTCGGTAGTAGCGTTCGACGGGGTGATCCGTGACGTAGCCGGCACCACCGTGGACCTGGATCGCCTCGTCGGCAATTTCGACAGCGTTCTCGCTTGCGAAGTACTTCGCCATGCTGGCGAACTTCGTCGCGGTCTGCTCGTTGCCGGCCTCGACCTGGGAGGCTGCGCGGTAGGTGAGCGAGCGAGCGGCTTCGTTCGTCGCCGCCATGTCGGCCAGTTTGTGCCGGATGGCCTGGTACTCGCTGATCTTCTGGCCGCCCTGCTCGCGCTCTTTGGCGTACTCCAGTGCGGCGTCCAGCGCGCCCTGGGCGGCACCGACCGCCTGTGCGGCGACGCTGGTTCGACCTGACGCGAAGAAGTCCATCAGCTGGTAGAAGCCCTTGCCTTCCTCGCCGATGATGTGCTCCTCGGAGACGCGAACGTCGTTGAGCATGACCTCCGCGAGGTCGGAGGCTCGGATGCCGAGCTTGTTGTCGATCTTCTCGGTCTCGACGCCGTCTTTGTCCATCTCGACCAGGAAGGCCGTGATGCCCTTGTGACCCGCGCCGGGGTCGGTCTTGGTCATACAGACACCGACGTCCGCGACGGTGCCGTTGGTGATCCACATCTTGTTGCCGTTGATGACGTACTCGTCGCCGTCCTTCTCGGCGGTCGTCTCGATCCCGGCGACGTTCGAGCCGTGTGCCGGCTCGGAGATCATCGAACAGGAGGCTGTCTCACCGGCCGCGATCTTCGGCAGCCACTCCTCTTTCATCCACTCTTTCCCGTACTTCGTGATCATGCTGGATCCGAATCCAGCGCTCCCGACGGCGCTACCGATACCGGGGTCCGCGCGCCAGAGCTCCTCGGTCACGATGGAGGAGGCCAGCGAATTCATCCCGGCACCGCCGTACTCGACGGGGATGTTCGGCGCGACGAAGTCGTTCTCCGCGGCCTTCTTGCGGATCTCTTCGGGATACGTGTGGTTCTCGTCGTACTCGCGGGCGACGGGCTTGATCTCCTCTTCACCAAACTCGCGCACCGCCTTTCTAATCATTCGGTGCTCGTCGGACAGTTCGAACGACATATACGGCCTTTACACTTCCATTGTAAAATAAATTCTGGACGAGTTTTCATCCGTTAATAGGAATTTGTTACGCGTCGAAATCTCGTTACCGACATCCGATACCATATTTCAGATTCGTCCCAAATCTGTGGTCCCGGTCGCGCCTGGCAATTCTCGGGGCGGTCGTCCGATCCGATCACCAGCGGGAGTTCTGTCAATCCTGAACGCTTAAGAGGATCGTTGAATTACGGGGCGAAGGATGGACTCCCCGAGTACGTCACAATCACAGACGGAGATCCACCGGATCGAGATCGGTGTCGACTGGCCGCCCGGCCACGTCGCCGCGTATCTGATCGACGCCGACGAACCGATCCTCGTCGACGCGGGGATGGACGGCGAGGAATCCGCGACAGAGTTCGAGGCGGGACTTTCCGAGGCGGGATACACGCTCGCGGACATCGACCACCTTGTTCTCACGCACCCGCACGTCGATCACATCGGACAGGTCAACGCCGTCCGCGAGGCGGGGTCACCGACGGTGTACGCCCCTGTCGGTGCGCGTGCGCGACTGTCACGAGATGTCGACGACCTCGGCGCGACGGTCAGACGACACGCGTCCCGCGCGGGACTTCGCGGCGAGATGCTCGATACGGTCGTCGAACAGTCGGTCAACTCTCTGGAACGAAACCGGACGTTGCTCGATCCCGACACCGTCGATGTCTGGATCGAAGACGGCGACGAGGTTCCGGTCGGGGGGGTCACCTTTCGGGCGATTCACACGCCCGGCCACCAGGCCGATCACCTCTGTTACGATGTCGACATCGACGGTGAACAGATCCTGTTTTCCGGTGATATCCTGCTGGAGCCGTTCCGGTCGGTGATGATTCACACCGGCCTCGACACCGGAGTCGAGGACGCCGTCGAGGCGTTTTTCACGGCCCTGGATCGCCTCGATAGCCTGGGGCCGCGGCGCGTCTTCCCGGGCCACGGCCCGACCCACGACCGCCTCCACGAGACTGCGACACGCTCCCGTGAGAATATCGAGGAGATGCTGGCCGGCGCGCGAGCGGTCGTCGCCGACGGGGGGACGACAGTTCTCGAACTCGCACAGAAGCGCTCCGGCGACAGGAACTTCCACTACGTTCTCCCGGAGGTCTACAGTGCACTCTCACACCTGGAGGCCGAAGGAGAGGTGCAGTCCCGCGTCGAGGACGGCATCAGCTACTACTTCGTCGACTGAGGCGAGCGCCGAGGAGCAGACCGAGCATGACGACCGGGACCGCCACGGGACCGAACGCGTTGCCGTCCCCGCTGTCGTCCGTCGAGGGTGCTGATGCGCTGGTGTCGTCACTCGACTGCTCCGAGGACTGATTCGTCGAGTCGTCCGCGGACGCCGGCTCGACAGTTACGGCCACTGTGTCGGTCGTATTCCCCGAGCCGAAGGTGTACGTGCCGGGCTCTTCGATCCGGACGACGACGCTGACCTCCTCGGTAGCAGTTCCGTCGAGTCGAACCCTCGAATCGGTGAATCGCCGTCCGTCGCGGGTTAAGCCGATGCTCCCCGCCGCCGGCCAGGCCGCTTCGTTGGTCACCGTCGCCGAGAGTCGAACCGCGGCTCCCGCACTGATGGTCGACCTGTTGACAGACAGCGACTCGACTGTCGGGGTCGCCGGCCGGATGACCTGCACGTCGAGCACGCGCTCCCCGACCGCGAGGCGTACGGGGCCGGGGGCCGTGAACGTGTACGCGAACTCGATGCGGCGCTGTTCGCCGGCGTCGAGCGTGCCCGTGGTCGTGCTGACGACGGACCCGTCCGCGAACAACCGAGCGGTAAACGTCCCGGGTCGGCCGCCGAAGTTCTCCGCGAGGACGGCGAATCGAACTGTCTCTCCGGGGACGACCGGTTCTCCCTCCGCCAGCCGTCGGTCCCTGTACGGACCGCTGACGTCGACTCGGTCGTCCGCCGTCGACAGCGTGATACGGGCGGGCTCGGGCGGTTCTGCGAAGGCCGTCTCGTGGGCCGCCTGATCCCACATCGCCGGACGATCCGTCGTCGTCGTCCACCGCTCGGCGCGGGCCGCGACGGTCTCCCCCGCCGTCTCGGCGATCACCGACTGGAGATCGGTCCGATTCAGGACGGTCGCGCGGCCGTTGAACCGTCGAAAGACGGCCTGGAGGGACTTGTTACTGGCAGTTTGGCGACGAATGCGCCTGTCGAGTTCGCCCGCGACCAGCGCCCCGACGTGGTACTGCGCGGTGCCCTGCCAGGTCGCCGGATCGGCCAGGATCGACCCGCCGAACTGCTCGCTCGTCCCGACCGCCAGTCGGCGCCGGAAGCGCTCGAAACTGATCGATCCCTGATCGAGAGAGAGCAGTGCCGCGTAGTAAGTCGCCCCGCCCTCGGTCAGCCAGCCCAGGTCGCTCGCCGCCGCCCAGTTCTGGCGGGTGTGGACGTACTCGTGGAGCCAGACGTTGTCCGCGTCGGCGAGTCGCTCCCTGTCACGAACCCACATATCCGCCGGACCGGTCTGGAGCCCTCGAACCCCCCAGTCGATGTTGTCCGACGGCGTGGCGATCACGAACACCGTCTCGTCCCGGTCACCGACCCGGAGTTCGTCGGACGCCGCCGACAGCGAATCGAACAGCGCAGCGGGGGATTCGGACAGGCTCGCTGCCGCGGGGACGATGAGCCTGAACCGCTGGCCGTGGGCGTTGTGAGTGAACTCCTCGTACGCGCCGAGATACGCCATCACGTCACCCGCGGCACCGGGTCCGTCGACGACCGTCTCGCGCTCGAATCCGACGCTGTCGGGCTCCCGCCAGCCCCAACTGTGTCCGGTCGCGGGTTGGGAGACGACTCCCCAGGCACCGACGTCGGCGTAGACGAGCCGTCCCGGTCCCGCGATGGGTCCGGTCCTGTCGAGCGACTCGTTCGCCTGGACCGCGTAGGCGAGCGTCGGTCGCCGCGTCGTGCCGTCCCAGCGATACGTGTGATCGTCCTCCCGGACGAACCCGTCAGCGGAGCGAACGACCGACGACGCCGGCAGCGTCACGCGCAGTAGCGCCGCCTCCGTGGGCATCTCGTAGCGGTGTCGGGCGAGATACTGTCCCCGCTGCTCCGGCAGGCGGGCCAGTTCCTGCGTGAGTGTGATCGTCGTCTCTCCGGGCACCTCCTGCGCACCCCGTTCCGTGTCGAACTCCGTCGAGTCCGTGACCAGTTTCGGGTCCTCCGGCGAGGAGTCGGCGGCCGCGCCGCCGGTAGACAGCACGAGAATGTCCCCAAACAGCAACAGAAACGCGGCGCCGCGGGACGCGCGGGTGAAATCCATACGGTATGCAGTGGCTACCGGTAGTTAGTCCTGCCGGCGGCCGCGAGCGATCACAGGTCCCGAGCGACTCGCAGCTCCGTGTCGGTGATCGTTGCGACGCTGTCGGCCGGCACCTCGATGTCGTCCTCGCCGGCGTCACCGAAGCCCAGCCCCTGGATGACGGAGTTCGCGACGCTCGGCTCCGGATCGACGAACGCGACCTGTTCTTCCGGATCGACCGCCGTGACGACGCCGATCTCTTCGCCCTCGATATCGATGAGCACTTTGCCCTCGTCCTGCGTCGACAGAACTGTCATACTCGCTTCTTGTTCCAACGGACACAAAAAGCCCGGCGGCGCGTTTCACGGTGGGAGGCGCGACGGCAGATGGACGGACTCGGTGACGGTACACTCATACTGGTGGTGAGAGAACGTCCGGATATGTTGGAGCGGATCCGTGATCTCGGTCCGGTCGTGTTGGTTCCCGCGGCGTGGGCCGCGACGGCGGCGAGCGTGCTCGGCGCGCTCGGTTCGGACGGAATGCTCATCGCCCACGCGGTGATGGTGATGTTCATCACCTTCTTCGCCGTCACTGGCTGGTCCGCGATGTCCGACGGGGCCTTCCGGGCCTGGCGGCTCGTGATGGTCGTCGGGATTCCTGTCACGCTCGCCGGATTAGCCGGCTTCTTCGTCCCGGAGTTCGACCGCCTCCTGTTCAGCGTGAGCCTCGTCGGGTGGATGGTGTTACCCGCCGGGGGACTCGCGTACACCGGCCGAGAGGTGGCTCCGGCCCGACGGTTGTACTTCCTGACGGCGGGGCTGTCGGCGCTGGGTGCCGTGGTGGCGACTGGTGGACTGCTCGCCGGCGAACAGGGCGTGCTACTGGTCGGGATCGCATTCGTCGGGGTCGGTCAGACGGTCGGGATCGCCGACGCTTCGTACCGGGACCGGTAGGACGGCTACACGGAGGCACCTGACTCGACCAGGGCCTTCGCCTTGGCCCGGGACTGCTCGACAACCGCAGGTCGGGCCTCGAACTCCATGACCACCTGGTCGCCGTACTCGACGGTGTCGACGTGGGCGTTGTCGTGGATCCAGGAGACGACGCTCATCGTCTCGTCAGTCATCGGCATCACGAGTCGCTCGCGTTCGAGATCCGGGAGTTCCCGGTGAATTCGCTCGCGAAGCGCGTCGATGCTCTCGCCGGTCTTGGCGCTGATGACGACCGGATTCGGCGCGAGCGCCGACAGCGCCGCTTTCGTCTCCCGGATCTCCTCGTCGTCGACCTTGTCGCACTTGTTGAGAACGGTGACGATAGGGGCCTCGTTGCGCTCGTACAGCGTGTCGTGGCTCGTCACGATCTTCTCGCGGATCTCCTCGATCGGTTCGCTCACGTCGACGACTAATAACACGAGATCCGCGCGGTAGACGGCATCGAGCGTCGATTTGAACGATTCGACGAGCCAGTGTGGGAGATCGGAGATGAACCCCACGGTGTCGGTGACGAGCACGTCCCGGCGGTCGAAATCGGCCTGGCGGGTCGTCGTCCCCAGGGTCGTGAACAGCCGATCCTCGGACTCGGCGGTCGTGTCCAGATCCGGGTGGATGTCTTCGTTCTCGTCGACGGAGAGATCGGCCGCGAGTCGGCGCAGCAGCGTCGACTTGCCGGCGTTCGTGTAGCCGGCGAGCGCGACCAGATCGAAACCCGACTCCCGGCGCTGTTCGCGGCGGTGCTGGTCGGTCTGTTCGATCTGGTCGAGTTCCTCGCGGATCCGCGCGATCTGGGCTTTGATGTCGCGCTCGCGGCTCTCGTCGTACTCACCGAGGCCCATGAAGCCGGGCCGCTCGTCGCGCTTGGCCAGACTCGCCTTCGCCTCCGCGCGCGGCAGTTCGTAGCGGAGTTGTGCGAGTTCTACCTGTAGCTGTGCCTTTCGAGTCTGTGCCCGCTGTGCGAAAATCTCCAGAATGAGCCGGAAGCGGTCGATGACGCGGACTCCCTCGGGGAGTTTGTTGCCGATGTTGAACGTCTGGTACGGACCGAGTTCGTTGTCGACGATGAGTGCCGTCGCGTCCGCCTGCACGACCCGCTCGGCGATGCTCTCGACTTTTCCCTCTCCGAAGTGAAATGCCGGATCCTCTGTTCGCGTCTGCGTGACGACATCCTCGACGGCGTAGCCGGCCGCGCGCGCTAACTCGGTGATCTCGTCGGTGTCGGCTTCCCCCGCGTCGACACGCTTCGCGACGACTGTCCGTTCTGGCGTTCCTGTCACTTGCTCACACGTATGTCGTGATCACATATAAACCCAAAGTCCACCCCTCGGGCGTTACCGAGTGTCGAGGTCGTCTTCGTCCTTGATGATCTGCGTCTCGGCCTCGCCGCTCGAGACCTCGTTGACCAGATCGTAGAACTCGTTTTGCATCCCGGCGGGGAACTCGACGACGCCGATCCAGGAGCCGTCAGGCTGCCACTCCTCGCGCTGGAGGTCGCCGAACTCGCGGATCTTCGCCTGGCCGCTGCCGGCGTAGTCCGCAGGCAGGTTCGCCGCGACGGTGATCGTGTCGAAGCGGATGGGGATCACGGGCCGCAACGCGTCGAGCGCGTCGTCTACCTGTGACTCGACCGGTTCCATCGGATCGATCCGGAAGTCGGTCTCCTCCAGCGCCGACTCGATCCGATCCGGGGGGTGGGGAGCGTCGTCCATCTGTGGGTTGACCGCGTTGCGCGCGATCCGGTTGATGAGCTGTCTGCGCTTCTGTTCTTTCATCTCCTTGCGCTGCTCGGCGGTGATCTGGATCTCCCCCTCCCTGACCACCTCCGGGATGATCTCCAGCGGATCAGTCGTGCCGAAGACCTCCTCCAGAGCGTTCTCCGCCGGTCGATCGCCTCGCGAGGCGTCCTCGAAGACGTCCTCCGCCGCGATGACATCCTCCAGGTCGCCGTCGAACTCGCCGCGTTTGATTGCCAGGGCGGCGTCCGGGTCGACGAGCACCTCGAACCGCTCCCCGTGGGATTCGAGTCGTGCCGTCACCGCTTCGTCAAGCGATATCATACCCGGATGTACTTGTGGATGCGTTAAGTTTGTTGTGACAGCGGTCAGGCGAGCCAGGCGTCCTCGATCTGGAGCGTACCGCGGGTTCCGTCGAACTCGGTCTCGTAGTCGAGTTCGATCCGTCGGTCCATGTGCGGCCCGTCCTGAACGAGCGTCTCGAACTCGCCGCCCTCTCCGAGGGGGTGTACACCGTACTCCTCGCTGAGTTCGACGAGATCGGCAATCGCGTCGGCATCGAGCGTGCGACCGAGCCAGGACTCGTCGAGTCCGCCCGCCGCGACCCGGATGATCGTGATCTCGAACCCCGCGGTCAGCATGTCGGCGGCGATCTGTTTCGGGTCTCGTCCCCACAGCGGCGCGAAGGTCTCGATACCCAGTCGCTCGCTCATCGCCTCGACCCGGGAGTTCTGAAACTCGCTTTCGACGGCCCCGACGGTGACGCCGCCGACGCCGCCCGGAAGGTCGTCGTCAAGATCGGTCAGCGCCTCCTCCAGGACCGCCAACTCGGCGTCTCCCTGTTCGCTCGCGTCGGCTGTCTCCGCCGCGTTGAAGTCGTCGGGCCGAACGTCGACGAGTTCGATCCCGATGCTCTCGGCGGCCAGCGAGGCGAGTTCGGTCGCCGGAACGTGGTACATGTACGAGTCGCCGTCCGGGTGGACAGTGAGCAGTCGCTCGACGGGCAACCCCTCCTCGAGTGCACGATAGAGCGCCCACGAGGAGTCTTTCCCGCCTGAAAACAGACTCACCCAGGCGTCGCCAGTCATACCGAGTATTGCCGGCTGGCGGATTTACGCTTGCCGGTTCGGCAACAACACATTCATTGATCGTCCTGCGCTCTGTTCTGCTATGCGGCGACGACGGTATCTCGGGGCCGCCGCGGGAGTGGCCCTCAGCGCCCTGGCTGGCTGTTTCGGCGGTTCCGAGACCAACAGTCCGCGGTCGGTCGTCCGCGCGTATCTCGAAGCCGAACACGACGGCGATGCCGGGGCGATGGCCGACCTGCTACACAGCGCATCCCCGCTCGATCCGACTGCCGGCGACACCGAGATCGAACAGCGATCGCTGCAGATCGACGAGATACTCGTCGAGGCGAGGAATCTCTCCCGGGAGCGGATCGCGTCACTCGATATGCGGTTGCCCGAGGAGACGATCAGCGCGATTGCCGACCGAGAGAACGCGCTGGTCGATGCGGCCTACGAGGCCGAACCGCCGGAGACGGACGGCGGCGGAGAGACGGTCAGCGGTCGGGTGGCCGTCGAGAACACGTATCTCACTGCCACCGAAGACGGGAAGTGGTTCGTCGTCGCCTTCGAGGTCGTCTGAGGCCCGTCACTTCGCGACGGTGATCGTCACCGCGCCACAGCAACACTCGTACGCCCGCCGCTCTCCCGCCGGTGTCTCGTAGACGATCAACGGGTCCGAAAGCGCGTTCGAGCAGCCGTCGCCGCCACAGGTCTGTGAGAGGTCTCTGAGCATACTCGTCGGTTCCGGCGGAGGATACGTTAAACCGAGCCAGCCCCGGAGTGAAAGTGAAAGTGAAGCTCAGAGCCGGTGACGAAACGCCCCGAGGGTCGGGAAGGTGAGCGTCTCACCGGCGTCGGCGTCTCGGACGACCGGCGCGAGCGCGTCGGCGTCGGTCACGAGCGGAGACATGAAATCGGCGGCAGACATGTCGTTGATCCGGACGCCCCGGACCAGTTTGTTGAACGACGGGAGCATCACCAGGTCCGCGCCCCGATAGATCTCTTCACCGGCGAGTACACAGGCTCGCCGTCTCCCCTCGATGTCGATTGTCGGGTGGTCGTGGCCGACGATGTACCGGTCGGCCTCGGCCTCCGGTTCGACGTGGCCGTGGCAGACGACCGTGTCTCCGAGGCGGTACTCCTCCTCGACCGGGCCGGACCAGACGGCGTCCAGAAGTGTGTCGTGGTTCCCCGGGGTGACGACGATACGTGCGCCGACGTCGCGGGCCGCACGCCTCAGCCCCGAGAGCGTGTCTCTGACCGGACCGGGGACGGTCTCGAAGGAGTGTAACAGATCGCCGGCGACGACGACCTCCTCCGGGTCGAGGTCGGCACACAGCGACTCGAACCGCTCGACCATCTCCTCGCCCTCACCGACGGGGAGTTCGACGTTCGAGGCCGCCCCTCTGCCGACGTGGAGGTCGGCGACGACGAGCGTGTCGCCGACGGAGATAGCCAGGTCGTGGACCGTCACTCCCGAGAGTGCGCCCATACGCTTTGGTTGTGCGCGGACGATCAAAGGGGTGCCGACCCGCGGCGAGGGTCAGATGAGCAGCGTGAGCGCGACGATGTGCAGGCTCGAAAACGCGAGGGCGAGGGTGATCGGTAACGCGGGCGTCGAGGTCCAGAGCAGCGAGTAGTCACCCGACGGGTTCCCCCGGTACAGCGTCCCAACGGCGTCGATTGCCGCGTAGACGACGAAGACGAGAAGGGACGCGGACAGAATCGTCACCCCAACATCGGGGTCGACAACGATGCCGACTGCGAGTCCGATCGGGGCGACGACGCCGGCCTGGATGAGATCGCCCGCGGCGGCGAACCGCCGTTCGTGTTCGCGGTCGGGATCGTGGCGGCGATACGCCGACCGGTACTGCTGGAGGCGCGTCGGTCCGACCCACTCCTCGCCGTCCCGGAGCGCGACGTACCGGGGCAGGTACGGCGTTACCAGTTTGATCTCGTCGCGCGGGATGCCAGTGATCCGCCGACCGGCGTAGTAGTGTCCGAGTTCGTGGATCAGGATGATCGCCCAGATGAGGAGAAATGCGAAGACGGTAGTACCGACCATACCGGACGGGACGAGCGCGAGCATATCGGTGCTCGGAGTTCCCGCATCAAGAATCCCTCCGTTCCGGACATGAAAAGTTATGCGCACGGCGTGGTCTCATTAGGGTATGCCATCGTTCTCACATCGTGTCGAACAGGTCTCGATCAGCGGCATCCGCGAGGTGTTCGAGGCGGCCGGCGAGGACGCCATCAACCTCGGTCTCGGCCAGCCGGATTTCCCCACGCCCGACCACGCCCGGGAGGCTGCTGTCGAGGCGATTCGGGAGGGGAAAGCCGACGCCTACACCTCGAACAAGGGGACCGAATCCCTCCGGGAAGCGATTGCCGAGAAACACGCCCGCGACAACGACCTCGATGTCGATCCGGAGGACATCATCGCCACCGCGGGGGGTAGCGAGGCGCTGCACATCGCTCTCGAAGCACACGTCGACCCCGGCGAGGAGGTCGTCTTCCCCGATCCTGGTTTCGTCTCCTACGAGGCGCTGACACACATCGCAGGTGGCACGCCCCGGCCGGTTCCGCTCCGAGACGACCTCACCCTGGACCCGGCGACCGTCGAGGAGGCGATCACCGACGACACCGCCGCGTTCGTCGTCAACAGCCCCGCGAACCCCACCGGTGCGGTCCAGTCGACCGACGACATGCGGGAGTTCGCACGGATCGCGGACGAACACGACGTGCTCTGTCTCTCCGACGAGGTCTACGAGTACCAGATCTTCGAGGGGGAACACCGCTCGCCGGCCGAGTTCACCGACGGGGGCAACGTCGCCGTCGTCAACGCCTGCTCGAAGGCCTACTCGATGACCGGCTGGCGACTCGGCTGGATCACCGCCTCGACCGACCGGATCGAGCGGATGCTTCGGGTCCACCAGTACGGACAGGCCTGTGCGAGCGCGCCCGCGCAGTACGCGGCCGAAGCCGCGCTGACCGGCCCGCAGGACGTGGTCGAGGAGATGCGCTCGGCCTTCGAGCAGCGCCGGGACGTGCTGCTCGACGGACTGGATTCGATGGGCATCGACTGCCCGCGTCCCTCCGGGGCGTTCTACGCGATGCCGAAAGTGCCGGACGGATGGGTCGACGAAGTGATCGACCGCGGGGTCGTCGTCGTCCCCGGTGAGGCGTTCGGTGACCACGGGGAAGGCTACGCGCGCATCTCGTACGCGACCGACATCGAGACGATCAAGGAGGCGCTCGAAATCATGGCCGAGGCGACCGAGGCCGTTCGGTGAGTCCCGGGTCCGACAGAACAATACTCCTCCGATCCAACTAGGGGTATGGATCGACTCGCACCCCAGCACGTTCCGATCTACGAGAGCGGATCACAGCGGCGCTCACTCTGGGAGGAGTGTGCGAACGAGGATCGGCCGGTCGTCGGAATCCGTGATGCCCGTCGCGGTTACATCGTCCGGTACGATCTCCAGCATCTCGATGCCGAACTCTCCCGGTCCGCGCTCCGGGATCTCAGAGCCCGAACCCGCGCCCAGCGGACGTATCCGACCGGTTCGACCGACTCCTACCCGGCGGGGACGGATCCGATCTCGGCGGCCGAGGGCGTCGGCGGCGAGGCCGGACCCGTCTCGGGGGAGTTACACGCCGACACGGAGACCGAGGCGCGGGAACTGGCCTCGCGGCTCTCCGAAATCGTCTTCGAGAGCGAGCGCTGGCGGTGAACCTCTACACAGGTACGGCGTCACGAGTTCGGGGTTAGACGAGGTTCTGGAAGGCCTCGGCCGGTTCGTCGAACTCCATCACGGTCTCGTCGAGGTCGTCCTTGAGCGACTCCGCGCGTTCTTTGATCTGTTGGACCTCCTCGGACTCTTCGAGTTCCTGGGTCGGCTTTTCCTCTTCGAGCAGCCCGATTTTGGTGTTGAGTTCGAGAAACTCGTCGACCTGTTCGTCGTATTCGCTGGCGGCGAGTTGGTTCTGGATCGCGTCGTGAAGGTCGTCTCTGTCGACCGGTTTCTGGAGGTAGTCCTCGAACGGCATCTCGACGATGTCGAAGTCGGGATCCACCGCCGTCACCATGATAACTCGGCAGTCGAGTTCGCGCTCTCTGATCTCATCGAGCACTTCGTCGCCCGAGATGACCGGCATCCGCCGGTCTAGCAACACCACGTCGACAGACGAATCGACGGCATCGAGCGCCTCCTCGCCGCCGTAGGCCGTACGGACATCGTACTCCCGCTGGAGTTGTGCTGTGTACGCGTCCGCGACGGCTGTTTCGTCGTCCACGACCAGTACGGTCGTGTCATCCTCTGCAGCTCCCATACCTGAACAGTTTGTTGCCGGTGGTTTGTACCTACCGATCCATTATCAGTAGTGAAAATTGGAACCCGTCAATTTATGTCGGTATCGACGCCGATGTCCTCCTTGATCGCTGTTTCGAGGTTCTTCAGTTCCGAATCAATATTCTTTTTGAAAAATCGCTCCACCCCCGGAACCCGCCCGTCCACGCTGAAGGAGTTCCGGAGTTCGGTGACTCCGTCGACCTCCTCGAGTTCGTGTTCTCCGACGACGCGGAAGGCCTTGGAGTTGCCGACGAACTCGACGTACTCCGGCGGGGTTCGCGTTCGCTCTTCTGTCTCGATGCGGATCGTCCGGTCACTGAGCGGGATGGGGAGCGAGACGTGCCAGACGGCGCGGCCGTCTTCGAGCAACTCGAAATCCTGGACGACGCTGATGGGCCGTGCTCGCTTCTCCGGGTCGTCGATGAACTCCCAAACGCGCTCTCGTGAGGCCGGAATCTCCACAACTCGCTCCGCGCGAACAACCATACCACCCGTTACGGGTACGCGAATAAAAGCCTAGCTCCGGGTGACTCGCCAGGTCGTCGACCGGGCGCGGCCCCACTTCTCGATCTCGACGTCGTCGGACTGTTCGTCCAGTTTCGGTAGGCGTGCGCCGACCTGCTTCGAGGACAGTCCGAGCTGGTTCGCAATCGTCTTCGAGCGGATATACTGTTCGCCCCGGGAGACGCTCTCCCGCAGATAATCGAGGATCTCTCGATCCGTCTCACCGAGTTCTGTCATTAGACGAACCTACGTGTGCGAGCGTCTTAAATTTGCAGTTACGAACGGTTCTTGCGCGGGCGATCAGTCGTAGAGATGGACGGCGGCGACGGCGATGCCGGAGGCCAACAGCGCGACCGTGAGGAAGACTCCGGAGAGCAGTTGCAGTGTCTCGTCGTGCTCCGCGAACGACATGTACGAGCTACCGGCCATGGCAATCGCGCCGAGGGCACCGATTGCACCGAACGTTAACACGAGTCCTTTGCCGAGATCGGAACTCTGCGTCGTCTCTGCCATATCGGTGCTTTTCGCGGTCGGTACTTAACGAATGCGATTGCCCTACCGGCCCAGCCACCAGCCGGCGGCCACCCGCCAGGGAGTGATGAACACCGCGCCGAAGACGATGTTCACGAGCAGGAAGGTCAGCGGTGCGTTGCCGGGGACGAGGCTCGTCGAGCGGATCAGCCCGGCGATCAGTGCCGCTCCCGTCCAGACGACGAGCACCGTTGGGACCAGTCGCTTGAGATTCCGGACCGTACTCGGGACGAACAACCCCGCTGGGACCGCTACCACCAGCCATCCGACGACGGCTGGCATCGTGATCAGGACGGTCCGGGCCGGTGCCTCCCAGAAGACGTAGCCGTGGGAGATCTGTCCCGTCGCGATGAACGCGAACAGGACGAGCAGATCCCCGAGCAGGACGGCAGCCATCGACGACGATGTCGGGAGCTTGGCGCGGAGCAGCGGTCGCATCTGTTGTCCGTAACTCATTGTTTGTGGTTATCTACGGGTCAGTTCGGCCTGTTTACGCTTTTATGTATCGCTCCCGGTGCGCTGACCGACAGCCGCCTGTCCCGAGTGCTCAGACTACGCTGCCGATCCGGTCGACCGGCATCACCGAGTAATCGATCGACAGCGTGTCCTGGGTGGCACGGATCTTCCCGACGAACGTAGAGATGTTGTCGAGAGTCCCTTCCAGGATGAACAACTCCATGCAGTAGTGGTTGCCGACGTGGTTGTGGACGTGAGAGGTGACGAGGTGGTCGTACTCGTGGCGGAGATGCATCATCTTCTGTTCGACATCCGTCGACTCGAAGTCGAACAGTACCGTCACGACGCCCATCAGATCCCGGTCCTCGAGCTGTTTGTCCTCGAACTCCGTCAGCAGGTTCCGCGAGGCCTCCCGGACGACTTCGCTTCGCCCGGTGTAGCCGTGTTCCTCGGCGAAGGTATCTAGCCGTTCTAACAGCTCGTCCGGCATCGAGACACTGACAACTGTCATATATTAACTCCCGGCCCCGCGGTAGTAGAATCTTATTATCACAGGGCTGGAAGTTCGCAACACGGGCGGCTCAGAGCCGGTCGGCGGCGGTGCCGAGGCTCAGTGCCGCTCCGAGCACGAACAGGACGGCACCGATTCCGACACTCGCCGTCTCGGAGACGATGACGGGATACGCGCTCACCTGCCCCGAGAGGGCGACGAGCACGCCGAGGGTGACGAAGAGGATGCCGCCGACTCCGAGCAGTGTTCCCCCGATGACGCCGAATCGCCCGGTCGTCTCCTGCTTTTGCAGCGCGACCTCGAACTGGCTCTCGACGGTATCGCTGACGTTGTTTTCGAGCGCCTGGATCCGCTCGCCGACGACCTTCTCGATACGGTCGACGCGGCCGTCCAGCGACTCCGCGACCCGGTCGTCGACGTAGGTTTCGAGCACCTGCTCCTTGTCTTCGAGTTCGCTCGCCCGCCGTTCGAGGGCGCTTTCCTCCTGTTCGATGGCCGTCTCTCGCTCGTCGAGGTCGGCGGCCCGCTGTTCGAGTTCGGCCTCCCACTCGTCGAGGTCGGCCTGCCGTCCCTGGAGGCGTTCCTCGAACTCCCGGAGTTCCTCCTCGCGTTCGTCGAGATCGGCCTCGCGCTGGTCGAGTTCGGACCGCAACTGGTCGAGCCCCCGCTCTCGCTCGTCGAGCCGTCGCTCTCGCGTCGCGAGTTCCTCTTCACGGGTCTGGGGCGTGCTCTCCTCCGGTGCCTCCTCCCGTTGCTCGCTTTCGGCCGACGGTTCGTCCGGTCCCTCGGTCGTCTCCGACTCGGGTTGGACGGTCTCGTCGGCCGCCGTATCCTCCTCCGTGTCAGGTGTGTCGTCGGCCTGTTCGGGAGCTGTGAGGTCACCAGCCTGTGATTCTCCGTCATTACTCATACGTACCCAACCTGTTCGCACCCCGTCACGTAACTCTTTGGGGTCAATGAAACGAAAAGAGCGAAACGGTTACTCCTCGGGCGTCCGGGTCGTCAGTTCCACGGCGTGGATATCCGTCGTCATGTGGTCGTCGAGGGCCTCGTAGACCATGTCGTGCTGGTCGACGAGTGACTTCCCCTCGAACGCCGGGGAGACGACAGTCGCGGCGAGATGGTCGTCGTCGTCGACGCCGCGGGGCTGGCCGACCTCCGCGGTCGCGTCAGGAATGTTCGATTCGATGACCTCTTCGACTTCTTCTGGTGTCATATCCGAACGAACGTGTTCGAGGCGAAAAAGTATCTCGGGTCGCCGGGACCGAACCACTCACAAGGAATGACGACGATGTGTCAGTATGCTCGCCGGCGTCGGCCCGGTCCGGATCGGAATCGTCACGGCGCTGTTCGTCGCGTTCGGCTATCTCTGGCTGCTCTCCGGCCGCGGAGTCTGGTACGACCGACTCTCCGAACGGTTCATCTTCGGCGTGCCGTGGGGGACTGTGCTCTGTATCGCCGGCGTCGTCGGGTTCTATCTGAGCGCACAGAGCGGGTTCACACACTGGAACTCCCCTGTAACGCTCCCGTTTCGTAGTTGGTCCTATCTGTATCCGCTGGGGCTTCTCACCTCGGGGTTCGCACACGCCGGTCCAGGACACTTGATGGGAAACATGATCGGAACGCTCGTCCTCGCCCCGATTGTCGAGTACGCGTGGGGACACTACCCCCCGCAGGACTCGAACGACGAGTACGAGTATCCGCCGCCGGCCGAGATTGACGGCCCACGAGACTCGTCGCCGGGGACCGTGTCGCGATGGCACACCCCCTGGGTCCGGGCGCTGGTGATCTTTCCCGCTATCGTCGCCGTCGTCTCGCTGGTGACCTCAGTGCTGGCCTTCGGCTGGTCGCTCGGGTTTTCCGGGACGGTCTACGCCTTCGGCGGGTTCGCGGTCGTCTACTTCCCCGTCGCGGCGGTCATCGCGATGGTCGGGTTCACCGGCACCGCAGTCCTCGTCAACACGCTGCTCGATCCAGTAGTCAGGGCGACCGCCGAAGCGGGGTCGGGTGGCCCGCCGTCCTGGTGGGGGGTCAACGTCCAGGCACACCTGCTCGGATTCCTGCTCGGCGTCCTCCTCGCGCTCGTGTTGTTGCACCGTCGAAACGAGTCGCGTCGTCCCGCGCTCGTCTTCTTCGCGACACTGCTGTTCGGTCTCTCTCGGCAGCTATACGTCTTCGCAGATTCGCCCGAGGAGGACGTTTTTCTCCAGTTACGGGGGGTCGGTGTCATCTTCGTGCTCGGGCTGAGCGTACTCGTCACGGCGGCGGTGGCGGCCGACGAATCGCCGCTCCCGGACCGCGTGAGCGAGATTTCCTGGGTGCCGAGGATGCGACTGGTGTCGGTGCTCTGGATCGGATCGGTCGCGGTGTTGATCTGGGCGGCCTGGTCGGGGACGTTCAGCAGGGGATCAGTACCCCCGTTCGGGATCGGAACAATCCCGGTGCTTTTGATACTGCTGCTCTATCCGTTCTTTCCGTCGCACCGGCCGTCCCGGATCGGAACCCAACTCACCCGACGCGACCTGTTCGTGTTCTCGCTCGCCTTCGTCGTCGCGGTAGTCGCCCTCCCGAGCATCGTCACCAACAACGCGCGGATGGCCGAGGATCCGGTCCCGGACGGCGAGAGCATCACGGTCGACGGATACGAGGTCACCTACGCTGAGGGAACGAGACACGGACGGATCGGGACAGAGGAGAGCGGCCTCATCGTCGTCAACGAACAGCGCCAGATATGGATCGCCGCCGCCGGCAAGAGCGACCTCAAAAACAGCGGGACAGTGACCGTTCCGGTCGGCGGGATCGGGTGGCGCGAGACCGTCACCGCGACGCGACGAGGCTGGAACGTCGTCGGGAACGACTCCGCGTACACCGTGGAAGTGAGCCACGGCGACGAGACGGTCCAGGCGTTCCGCTCCGGGCGGTCGACGGCCCGCGCGGAGATTGCGAACAAGACCGTCGCCGTCGAACCCGGCGACGGGCAGTTCAGGTTGAACGTGACGCGCGGAGATACCGTTCTCGGCACGACAGCAATCCCGGCGGTAAACGACTCGGCCCGCGTCGGGTCGCTCAGTTTCGAGACCGAACGAACCGACGGGACGCCCTCGGTGTTCGCACGGGAAGACGGAACGCGAGTGCTGATCGCCAAGCAGGAGCGCGGGGGCTGAGATCAGCTAATCGGTTCGGATATCTGCTCGACCGTCCGCTCCGCGGCCAGCGCCGCCGGATAGACGACGTGGTCGACGTGGTTGAGGTGAGCGTACGCTTCCTGACCGTCGTCGTCGATTCGAAGGTGGGTCTCGGCCTGCGGCGCGAGTTCCCGGGCCAACTCACAGACGAGGAGGTTCGTCTCCACGTCGTCGGTCAGCGCCGCAACGATGTCTGCCGTCTCCGAGTTTGCTTCCTGCAGCACCTCCATGTCCGTCCCGTCTCCCTCGATGATCCGGCCGGCGAGCGGATCCGGAAACCGTTCGCACATCTCCTCGTCTTTCTCGATGACCGTTACCATGAAGCCGTCGTCCATGAGTTTCGCGGCGCTGTGTCGGCCGACGCGCCCACCACCGACGATGATGATCTGTCTGAGCATTCGTGCTCTCTCGTACGCGACAAATGGATAAACAGATAGGTGTCGCCCTAGAAATTGCCTGTACAATCACAAAAGTCTGAAAATCGAATACGAACCAAGATTCTAAGGGCGAAATAGTGTACAGTTCGAGATCTCGTCACCGAAAAAGTGTATAACTTCGATAGGTAACGAAAAATCGCTACAGAACGGTCCCGTGTTTCTTGTCGGGCAGGTCCTTGTCGACGTCCTCGTAGAACGCGAATCGGTTGGTCAGTTCGGTTCGGAGCGTGCTCGGCGGGACAATCTCGTCGATGACAACCTCGCTGGCCATCCGGTGTACGTCGATGTCCTCGCGGTACTCCTCGCGGAGTTGTTGCTCTTTCCGCTCGCGCTCGTCGGGATCGTCGATCTCTGCGAGTTTGTTCGCGTACACCGCGTTGATCGCCGCCTCCGGTCCCATGATGGCTATCTCGCCGGAGGGCAGCGCAATCGTCGACTCGGGCTGGTAGGCGGGGCCTGCCATCGCGTAGACACCCGCGCCGTAGGCCTTCCGGACGATCACGGACTGGATCGGAACTGTCGCAGAGGAGGTGGCGTAGATCATCCGTTTGCCCTGTTCGAGAATGCCCTCCTTCTCGACGGCGGAGCCAGCCATGAACCCGGGCGTGTCACAGAGATACAACAGCGGGACGTTGTAGGCGTCACAGGTCCAGATGAACTGCGCGGCCTTCTCGGCCGCGTCGGGGAAGATCGCACCCGCACGGTTGGCCGGCTGATTGGCGACGATCCCGACCGGTCGGCCGTCGATCCGCGCGAACGCGGTGATGATCTCGCTGCCGTACTCCGGCCGGAGTTCGAGCACCGAGTCGGCGTCGACGACTCGCTCGATCACGTCGCGCATGTCGTAGCCCTTGTTCGGGGACTGCGGAACGACCGAGTCGATTCCGTCCGGGGACTTCGCCGGCCCGACGGGGTCGCTCCGGGGTGGCGCGTGGTCGCTGTTCCGAGGCAGATAGCTCAGCAACTGCGCGACCAGTTCCCGAGCGTGCTCCTCGTCCTCGGCGATCAGGTCGGCGCTTCCCGAGACGCTGGTGTGCATCTCCGCCCCGCCTAGCTCCTGCATATCGATCTCCTCGCCGGTGACCATCTCCACCATCCGCGGGGAGGCGATCGCCATCGCGCTCACGTCCCGCACCATGATCGTGAAGTCGGCGAAAATCGGCGTGTAGGCGGCCCCGGCGATACAGGGGCCGTAGAGGACACAGATCTGCGGGACTCGACCGGAGAGCATCGAGTGGTTGTAGTAGTACTTGCCGATCCCCTCGCGGTTGGCGAAAAAGCCGGTCTGCTGGTCGATTCGCCCGCCGGAGGAGTCCATCAGATACAGCACCGGACGGCCGGTCTTGAGCGCGCGGTGTTGCATCCGGAGAAACTTCTCGACGCCTTTCTCGGCCATCGAGCCGGCTTTGACCGAGAAGTCGTTGGCCATGAAGTGAACGTCCCGCCCCTCGAACTCCGCCGCGCCGGTGATCAGGCCGTCCGCGGGCAGTCGCTCCTCGGCGTCGAACTCCGCGAACTTGCCGTCCTCGAAGGCGAGTCCGTCTTCCCCGAACCACAGGTCCAGACGGTCTCGGACGAACAGTTTACCCTGCTCTTCGAGCCGTTTTCGGTACTTCTCCGGACCGCCCCGTTCGATGTCTTCGATCTCCTTCCACAGGTTCCGCTCGCGGTCGGTCGGGCCGAGGTCGTCGGTCTCGGGGGCGCTGGCCCCGTTCGTGCTCGCCCGTTCGACGGTCGCCAGCGGAGTGTCCCCGCCGCGGGCGTACACCTCGATGTCGTCTTCGAGGTGCTGTGCGAGCGCCTTTGCGATGATCTGTGCGTCCTGCTCGGTCGTCTCCGGCTGTACGCGTATCTTCATCAGTAGGACTTGGGGAAGCCGATCTGCTGGCTGATGTGGTTGTACGCCATCTGCTGGGTCACGGGGGCGAGGCGGGTGAGGTTGATCTCGCGCCACCACCGCTCGACATCGTACTCCTTTGCGTAGCCCCACCCGCCGAAGGCCTGCATCGACTGTTTGACCGCCTCGATCCCCGCCTCGACGGCGGTGGCCTTGGCGACGTTGGTCTCGTACGCACAGTCCTCGCCGTTGTCGAACTTCCAGGCAGCCTTCTCTCGCATCACCGACGCCGTCTCCATGCGCGCGTATGCTTTCGTTATCGGGAACGAGACGCCCTGGTGTTCGCCGACGGGACGGCCGAACACCTCGCGGTCGTTCGCGTACTCGATTGCGGCGTCGGCCGCCAGTGTTCCGATTCCGGTTCCCGCGGCGGCGAACCCGATCCGCTCGGGGTTGATCATGTGGACCAGCGGCTCCCACCCACCATCTTCTTCCCCCAGCAAGTTCTCCTCGGGTACGCGCACGTCGTCGATGAACACCTCACAGGAGTTCGAGTAGTTGATCCCGTGTTTCTCGATTGGCGAGGTCTCGATACCGGGGTCGTCCATGTCGACGACGAACAGCGAGATGCCGTCGGTCCCGCGCTCGACCTCGGATTTCGGCGTCGTGCGGGTGACGAGAATCATGTTGTCAGCGATGTCGGAGAAGGTGATCCACGCCTTCTCGCCGTTGAGGACGAACTCGTCGCCGTCGCGCTCTGCGTGCGTTGCCACGTTGAGCGTGTTCGTTCCGGCCTCCGGTTCCGTGATTCCGATCGAGAAGTTCCGGTTGCCGGCGGCGATGTCCGGCAGGTAGCGCTCCCGCTGTTCTGGAGTGCCGTAATCGCGGATGCCGAGCGCCGCCATCCCCCCGGTGAGGACGAGATACCACGTGCCGGCCATCCCGCAGCCCTCGGCACAGAGCGTCTCCATCGCCACCCCCATCTCCTGCATCCCCATACCGGCACCGTCGTACTCCTCGGGAACGAGCAGCCCGTGGAAGTCGGCCGCCGCGAGTTCGTCCCAGAAGTCGGCCGCGAACTCCCCTTTCTGCTCTTTCTCTCGCCAGTACTCCGGTCCGTACTCCCCCGCAATCTCGGTCGCAGTCGACTGGATCAGGCTGTGGGTCTCCTCGGTCGCAAAATCCATACGTAGTGGTATGTGAGTCCGTCTCTTAGTAGTTGGTGTCAACGGGTGAACTGTCGAGCCGATATCCTCAAACGCCTGGGCGTCCTCCGTCGATACGATGATGCTTCCGGTCCATGCCCTCGTCGGCATGGTACTCATGATCCCCGTCGGCGCCGTCGCGCCGGAGTTCGCCGGTGTTGCGCTCTGGGGCGGACTGGTCGGCGGGGTGGTCCCCGACCTCGATATGGTCGTTGCACACCGGAAAACGCTCCATTTCCCGACCTACTACTCCGTGCTGGCCGGCGGATCGGTCGTCCTTGCCCTCCTCGTTCCGACGGCGCTGACGGTAGCCGCGATGGCGGCCCTCGTCGGCGCGGCCGTCCACAGCGTCATGGATATCCTCGGCGGAGGGCTCTCACTTCGGCCGTGGGAAGCCACGTCCGACCGCGCCGTCTACGATCACTACCGCCAGCACTGGTACGCACCCAAGCGGTGGGTGCGCTACGACGGCTCCCCCGAAGGACTGGTGCTGACGCTGCTGCTCGGCGCGGTGCTGTGGACAGTCGTCGACGGAGCGTTGCGGTGGCCCGTCGTCGCGTCTGTCGTCGTCGCCGTCGTCTACACCGCCGTCCGGCGGCGCCTCCCCACGCTCGGCCAGCAGGTCGTCCAGCGAGTGCTCGAACCGCTCCTGCCGAATCGGTTGCTCCGGTATCTGCCTGCGCATTTATTGTCCGACCGGGACACCTAACCCACGTGTCACGGACGAGCGGACGAGCCAGTATCGCGGCCGGATTTCTCGCGGGTGCAGTGGCACTGGCTCTGTTCGGTTGGTTCGTCGGCCCGGGACAGATACTGGCGGCACTGTCCGAACTCCGACTCGGTCCGTACAGCCTCGGCTTTCTGGCGGTGAGTGGTGCGCTTTTCGCACAGTATCGGGGGTTGCTCGTACTGCTGGATATTCCCCCCGCTTCGGATTCCGGGTTAGCGTATCTCCGCGGGGTCTACGCCAGACAGCTCCTGCCCGCCGGAAGCGTCGCCGGACCGGTGTTGATCGTCTACTCGATGCGGCGATCGACCGGACTCTCGACCGAGGAGGGGCTCCCCGCGGCGCTCATCTCGCAGGCCGTGAGCTTTCTCGGACTGAGCCTCGTCGCACTCGCTGGTTCCGTGCTCCTCCTCGGCCGCGGGCATCGCGCTCTACTCCCCGTAGTCGGTGCGCTCGCGCTCGTCTGCATCGCCTGGGTCGTCGTACTCGGGGCGCTCGTCGCCGGGTTCGGCATCGACCGGACGGTAGCGTGGATCGCGACGGCTCTCAACCGGAGTCTCGGGCGCGTCTCCGCGACCGTCGCGCGGGCGACGGCTCGCGAACCCGTTTCGGAGTGGCTCGCGAGGTTCGGGGACGCGAGACGGCTGATTCGGGAGAGTCCGGGTCGCATCGTCGCCGCGGTCGTCTGGTCTATCGTGGCCTGGGTGTTGCTCTCGGCGGCGTTGGTTACCACCGGGGCCGCGCTGGGAGTCGCAGTTCCGCTCGGCGTCGCGTGCGTCGTGATGCCAGCGAGTGATCTGCTCAACGTGCTCCCGATCCCCGGCGGGATCGGCGGCGTCGAGGTCGCGATAACGGTATTGCTCGTCGTGTTCGCGGGCGTCGAGGTCGCCACTGCTGCTATGACTGCTTTCTGTGTCCGGCTCTGTACCTACTGGTTCGTCCTGCTACTCGGCGGAGTTGCGACGACGCTGGTCTCGACGGGTATCGCGTCCGACTGACTCCGACTGCAGAGGAAAGGCAGAGAGCCCGAAAATGCCGGGTTCGGCCCGAGGCCGCCACCGGCGCCGACCCCTTACCTTTATGATGTTGTCAACCGCTACTGTGGACGTGGTTTACGAGACGGGGAACCAGACAATCGACGACGCGGTCCGGCGAGTGCTCGACGGCGAGCAGCTCGACCGGACCGATGGACTGGCGCTGTACGCACAGCCAGTCGAGGAACTCGCCGCCGGCGCGGATCTCGTCCGCCAGCAGTTTTCCGACGGGACCGTCGACGCCTGTAGTATCGTCAACGCCAAAGCCGGCAACTGCGCGGAGGACTGCGGGTTCTGTGCACAGTCAGTTCATTTCGACACCGGTATCGACACCTACGACTTTCTCGGCCCGGAGAAGGTCCTCGATGCCGCGAAACGAGCGGAGGCAGACGGTGCCCAGCGGTTCGGCATCGTCGTCGCCGAGAAGGGCGTTTCCAAGGAGAACCGCCCGGAGGAGTGGGCGGAGATCTGTGAGTCGATCCGACTCATCCGCGACGAGACCGACGTCGAGGCCGACGCCTCGCTCGGTCTGCTCACCGAGGAGGAGGCAGAGGAACTCGCAGACATCGGCCTCAACCACTACAACCACAACATCGAGACCTCCCGGCGCTACTTCGACGAAATCGTCAACACCCACGACTTCGAGGACCGACTGGTGACGCTCCGTCGGGCGAAGGCCGCCGGGATGGATCTCTGTGCCGGCGTCATTCTCGGCATGGGCGAGTCACCGACTGATCGGATCGACGCCGCCGTCGAGTTGCAGGACATCGGCGTCTCCTCGCTGCCGGTGAACATCCTGAACCCGGTGGCCGGGACGCCGCTGGGCGACCAGGACCACGCCGACATCACCAGATCCGAGATCATGAAGACGATCGCCGTCTACCGGTTCCTCCACCCCGACGTGCGGGTGCGACTGACCGGTGGGCGGGAGGCGAACCTCGCGCCAGAGGACCAACACCTGCCCTTCGAGGCGGGTGCCGACGGGCTGTTGACCGGCGATTACCTGACCACGGAGGGCCAGGACCCCGGCGACGACATCGAGATCATTCAGCGGGCGGGACTCGAACCGAACCGCTCGTCGAACTCGTTCGATCCGAAGGCGGTGAAGGACCGACACCGTGAACCGAACCCCGGCAAGGCCGCGGGAACGGCCACGAGCAACGCGACAAACATCGACGACTGACAATGGACGACATACACTTTGCGGTACTTGGCACCGGAGGTATCGGCCGACGCGCAATCGAATACTCGAGCTCGAAAGACCACCTCGTTCCAGTCGCGGCCTGCGACCGCGACGGCGTGGCCATCGATCACGAGGGTCTCGACGGAGACGAACTGCTCGCGGCGACGGAGGGCAACATCGCCTCCGACGGCGGCGCGACCGCAGTCAAACAGACCGGCGAACAGCAGGGCGTCGTCGCCTCGGCACAGGCTACACCGACGGAGACGCCCATCGACGACATCATCGCCGAGTCAGACGCCATCGACGCCGTGTTGATCGCACTGCCGAATCTCGAACACGATTTCATCCCGCGGGTCGCCGAGCGATTTGCCGAGGCCGACTACGAGGGGGTTCTCGTCGACGTCCTCAAACGATCACGTGTGATCGGGATGCTCGACGACCGGGCGGAGATGCTCGAAGACAGCGGCATCACCTTCATCTGTGGCGCGGGCGCGACGCCCGGGTTCCTCACGGGAGCGGCCGCGCTGGCCGCACAGTCCTTCGTCGAAATCGAGGAGGTCGAGATCTGGTGGGGCGTCGGACTCAAGTCCGGCTACGAGGACAACCGCGGCACCGTCCGGGAAGACATCGCTCACCTCGACGGCTACGACATCGAGACGGCCAGAGATCTCACCGACGAGGAGATCGAAGCGATCGTCGACGACCACGACGGCGTCATCGAGTTCAACGACATGGAACACGCTGACGACGTCCTCCTCGAACGCGCCGGGATCTGTGACGCCGAGGACGTGACCGTCGGCGGAATCCTCGACGTGCGCTCCGACGAGAAGCCGACGACGACGACCGTCCGGGTCACGGGTCGGACCTTCGATGGCGAACGCGGGACCAACACTTTCGAACTCGACGACGCGACGAGTATGGAGGCGAACGTCAACGGTCCGGCGCTGGGCTATCTGAAAACCGGCGTCCGGCGGAACCGCGCCGGCGAGTACGGCGTCTTCGGGCCGGCGGAGCTGATGCCCGGCTTCTGAGATGTCGCTACAAACCGGGTTCGGATTCGGGCTCGACGAGCGGCTTCAGCAACGGGAAGCCGACGGGCTACGGCGGGATCTCACGCCAGTCGATTCCGTCGCCGCCACCAGCCGCGTCGCCGCCGATCCTGGCGGCGACGAACCGGCCTTCGGCGACCGACGGACGATTTTCGCCGCGAACAACTACCTCGGACTGGCCGGAGACGAACAGGTGATCCGAGCCGCCGCCGAGACGGCCCGAGAGATCGGAACGGGTGCGGGCGCGTCGCGTCTCGTCGTCGGCGACACGCCCGCGCATCGGTCCCTGGAGCGTGCGCTGGCCGAGCGGAAAGGCTCCGAGCGTGCGCTGGTCTTCTCCTCGGGTTACGCCGCGAACGTCGGAACGCTGACCGCGCTCGATCCGGACGTGATCTTCTCGGACGAACTGAACCACGCGAGCATCATCGACGGGGCACGGCTCTCCGCGGCCGATGTCGAGGTGTACGACCACTGCGACGCGAGCGCGCTCGCCGACGCGATGGCCGAGCGAGCAGTGACTGCCGCGCCCGGGGAGTCCTGGCTGGTCGTCACCGACTCCGTGTTCTCGATGGACGGCGACGTGGCTCCCCTGGCCGAAATCTGTGAAGTTGCCGAGGAGTACGGAGCGTGGGTGATGGCGGACGAGGCCCACGCGACAGGCGTCTACGACGGGGGCATCGTCGGTGAGCGAGGGCTCGAAGATCGGATCGACGTGCAACTCGGGACCCTCTCGAAGGCGCTGGGCGCGCAGGGGGGGTTCATCGCGGGCGACGAGACGCTGATCGAGTGGGTGCTCAACGCCGCCCGCTCGTTCGTCTTCTCGACGGGACTCGCCCCGCCCGCCGCGGCAGCGGCCGAGTGCGCGCTCGAACGCGCACCTGCACAGCGTGACGATCTGTGGGCCAACGTCGAACTGCTCCGGGACGGACTGGAATCGATGGGTTACGAGGTCTACGGGGAGACACACATCCTCCCGGTACTGGTCGGGACGCGCGAGGACGCCGTCGCGCTGGACGACCGGCTTCGAGAGGCGGGTATCGTCGCCCCGGCGATCCGACCCCCGACCGTTCCGGAGGGGACGAGTCGGATCCGGGTCGCGCCGCAGGCGACACACACCCACCGGGAGATCGAACGCTGTCTGGCGGCCTTCGAGGCCGCCGGCGAGGAGGTCGGTCTGCTGTGAGTCTCGCCGTCGTCGGCACGGACACCGGCATCGGGAAAACTGTCGTCACGGCCGGACTCGTCTCGTCGTTCCGGGAGTCGGGATACGACGCCCGGGCGATCAAGCCCGCCCAGACGGCCTTTCCCGAGGACGACGACGCGGCCTACGTCGCGGCGGCCTGCGGCGAGGAGTCGGCGGCGGTCCGGCTCCGATCCAGACCGGAACCGCTCGCTCCCGCGGTCGCCGCCCGGCGGGCCGACGACCCGATCAGCTACGAGTCACTGCTCGCGGACACGCGGGAAGCACTGGCCGAAAGCGAGGTCGGGATCGTCGAGGGCGCGGGCGGGCTTCGCGTTCCGCTGTCAAACGAGCCCCGCCGCGAGATTGTCGATCTGGTAGCCGACCTCTCGGTCTCGGCGGTGGTCGTGGCCCGCTCCGGGCTCGGAACGCTGAATCACACCGCCCTGACTGTCGAGGCACTCCGGAGGCGAGACGTTCCGGTCGAGGGGGTCGTGTTGAATCAGTACGACGGCGAGACCGTCGCGGAGCGGACGAACCCGGACGAACTCGAACGGATGTGTTCGTGTCCGGTCTGGACGGTGCCGACAGTCGAACTGGAAGTGCCGAGGGACGCGACGGCTCTCACCGAGCACCTCCCCGAGCCGTCGGCGTTGCGCTGAGCCATCCGGCAGGCTTATTTCAGATCCTCTCCGTGACAGCATATGGCTCGGGAGGATCGGAACAGACTCGCCGAGAAGATGGCGGGTGAGATCACGCTGAGCGACGATCCGGGGGCGACACTGCGGAAGTGGCGTACCGATTTCGAGGTCGCACAGACCGATCTGGCCGACGAACTCGGTGTCTCCCCGTCGGTCGTCTCGGACTACGAGAGCGGCCGCCGGGACAATCCGGGGATCGGGATCGTTCGTCGGGCGGTGCAAGCCCTCCTGGAGATCGACGAACGCAGCGGCGGCCGACACATCCGCCAGTTCGCACGCGTCCTCTCCGCCGGGTTCGACAGCGCCGTCGTCCACGACCTCAGAGAGTATCCGGCGAACATCCCGCTGGATCGGTACTACGAGGCCATCGGGGCGACCGAGCTAGTACGGGGGAGCCGCGACACCATCGCGGGACACACGATCATCGACAGCATCGAGGCGATTCGCAGACTCTCCAGTGACGAGTTCTACAATCTCTACGGGCAGAGCACGAATCGCGCGCTGGTCTTTACGAACGTCACGCGCGGCGAATCCCCACTCGTGGCTCTGCGAGTCGTCAAGCCGACGCCGCACGCGGTCGTCTTACACGGTCTCGAAGAGAGCGACGTGTGGGAGCACGCGGCCGACCTGGCCCGCGTCGACGGGTTCTCACTCGCCGTCACGAATCTCGATTTAGAAACGATGCTCGAACGCCACCAGGATCTGCCCTGACCCACCACTTTTTATTTCGTCGAGTGCGCTTCGCGCACCACTCCTCGCAAAAACTTGAAAAACGGTCTCTGCCGTCGCTACGCTCCGGCAGAGTGAACCGCGCTCACTCCGTTCGCGCGGAGGTTTTCATTCGACGTAGGTGTACTTGCGCTCACCCATCCGGCCCCAGCCGTCGAAGACGAACTCGCCTTCGGGCGTCGTCAGCGGTTCCATGTCCGTCTCGGCGTCGTGGTTGTGCACGTCGTGAATCGCTTCGTACTGCTCGAAGTCGATGGGTTCGCGGCTCTCGATCTGCTCCTGGATGTTCAGTTGCGCGATTTCGTCCTCCCAGCCGGGCTGGACCGTCTCGGCGTGGATCTCCGCCTGGGCACCGCTGCCGTAGGAAGCGACCAGTAGATCCCGTCCGCTCAGCTCACGCCCTTCTTCGAGCGCCTCCGCGAGTCCGGCGGCCCGGGCGATGTGGACGGAGCCGGTGTACCAGTTGCCGACCTGTTCCGAGATGGCGAGCGTCGGCTGGACCGTCCGTTCGTACCAGTCGGCGTAGGCGTCGGTCTCGCCAAGGGCTTCAGTGTACTCTTTGACCGCGTCCAGATACTCCTCCTCGTCGTCGAACGCCTCGGGGCGGGGCTGGCGGCCGATCTCCTCGGCGAGTTCGTCCTCGATCTCGGTGTCGCGGATACAGTGTCGGTAGCCGAGGACGGCCGCCTTCCGGACCATCCCCGGGAACGGCGTGTGGAAGGGGATCAGCTCGAAGTTGTCCGGGTGGGTGTCGCCGCCGTTGCGCTCGAAGTCCATCATCGCTTCGCGCATCCGGGCGAGATACACCTGCATCGAGCGCTTGCCGTCGACGCTCGGGAACTGCTGGTTCGGCTTGAGGAAGTCCGTCTCGTCGGCGCTGCCGAAGCCCTGTGCGTCACTCAGTGCGGTCACGTCCGGATCCTCGTCGATCAGCATCGCGACGGCACCGGCACCCTGAGTCGCCTCGCCGGGGTCGTCACGCTCGTACAGCGCCGTGTCGGTCGCGATCACGAGCGCCTTCCGGCCGCGGTTCCGGCCCGCTCGAATCCAGTTGTACGCGTCGTCGAGCGCCTGCGTCCCCGACACACACGCGAACTTCCGCTCGCCCTTGTTCGCGTGATGGAAGTCCCCCTCGAAGGTCTGTTCGAGACAGCCAGCGACGTACGTCGAAATCGGCTTCGATTTGTCGAAGGAACTCTCCGTGGCCACGTCGATCCGGCCGATGTCGTCCGGCGTGAGGCCTTTCCGTTCGAGCAGTCGTTTCGAGGCGTTCGCCGCCATCGTCACGATATCCTCGTAGACGTCCGGCAGCGAGGACGAATAGAGGCCGAGCCCCTTGGTGTATTTCCCGGGGTCGTCGTCCTGCGCGGGCGCGAACGTCTCCGCGAGATCCAGTTCGAGCTTTCCTGCCCAGATTTCGATGCCGTCGATTCCCACTTCTGTCATACACCTACTGTCGGTGAATAGCTATAAGTCTCTGTCGACTGTCAGTTCGTCAATTGTCGAACTGCGTCACGGGCCGTTCCCTTCGGCCGTGTCTTCGACGGTTCGGCTGTCGACGACGACGCCGTCGGAGTCACGGACGAGGAGTCCGACCTTGTATACTGTGTTGGTGCCATCGCCGGGCTCCACGTCGACGTTCTGGTTCTGTCGGACATTCGTGGTCTGCGTCGTCGATGCCCCGTTTCCGTTCCGGTTAAGGACCAGCAGTTCGACTTCGGAGAAGTCTCCGCTGGAGACGTCCCAATCGAATCGGTAGATGACCTCGTTCTGGTTAGGCTTCGACCGGTCAACGATATCGGAGGAGAGGAGTTGTGCACTGGACGAGCGACTCAGGTCGTCGTTTTCGGCGGGGTTCTGAGTATCTGCGTTTGTCACGAAGGTCCGTTCTGCAACAGTGCTACCGCTTTCCAAAGCTCGAACGGTAATCTCAAACTCTTCCCCGTTCCCGAATCCGGGAGCGAGCAGACGACCGTCACGGCCCACCGCACCGGTCGCCTGGGCGCTTGCAGAACTCTCCGTGCTCTCGGCGATGATCTCGACATTGTCGTGGGAGACGCCAACGTCGTACGAGACGTAGAACCTGGGCTCGTTCGCCCGCCGGTTGGTGAGGTCGTCGACCCGCATGGCGATGTCCGTCGTGGCAGCAGCAGTGACATTCTCGACGGTGACGTTGATCACGTCACTCGACCCACCACTCGCCGTGTAGATACCAACGGTCCCGTTCTCCTTCGCCGTCAACTCGGTCGTGGCTTCGCCCGCGGCCGTCGTCGTATTCTCTCCGGGCGTGATGCTGCCGACCGTGCTGTTGTCGACCGAGAAATCGAGGCTTGCACCCTCGATGGTCGGGCTAGTTGCTGCGCGGAGGGTCAGCGTGTCGTCTCCACTCGCCCCGACATCCCACGTGCAATCCTCGGCGTCGCAGTTCGTGAGGCTGCTCCCGGTATTGTCGCCAGTTCCGGATGGCGATTGCCAGGTCGTCGAGTAGGCACTGTTGCCGCCCCCGCCGTTCTGCGAACTCGTCACCGCCACCTCCATCGTCACGTTCGTCGGCGAATTCCTGTCGTAGCCGGCCCCGATCGGCCCGTCGATGCTGAAGTTGATCCGGGTCGTCCCGGTCGAGGTAGTGCTGTCCGTCTGGTAGGTGAACGTCGCCTGCCCGCTGGTGTCCGTCGGTTCGCTGTTGGTGATCGTACCCGCCTCAGCGTCGGCGAACACCCGCTGGCCGCTCACCGGCCGGTTGTACGCGTCCCGCACTTCGAGCGTCAGTTCGACCGACTCGCTGCGCTGGATCTCGGTGCCGTTCCCCTCGACGGGAGTCAGATACGCCGCGTTCGGTGTCGTCGTACCGGTCCCGATGCCGACTTTCGCGAGCTGTAGCCGATAGAAGTCCTGACTGCCCACGGGGTCGGGACGTAGCGGAACGCGGAGCAGACCGACTCCCTCGTCACCGAAGGCGGACTGATCGAGCGTGACCGCCGAACTGTTGACGTTCGGTTCGCTCTCGAAAAGCGTCCGCCAGCGGTTCACCCCCAGCCGAGTCGGGAGTTCGAGTACGATCCGTTCGCCCGGTTCCGGCTCGATCTCGACCTCGCGGGTTTGCGTGCTGAGCGGCTCGAAGTCGAGTGATCGGCTCCGGACGCCGTTCTCGCTCAGCGAGCCGTTCAGCGCGACGACCGAGATCCGATTGCCCCGGACCAGCGACTGTCCGCTGACCGGCAACTGCTGGTTCTCCCGGTCGAAAGCGTTGTACAGCACCGTCCCCGAGTAGATGGTTCGGGGCGCACTCTCGTACTCGTTGTAGGAAGGGCGGTACTCGATCGCGCCGGTGTTGTAGGTCGCGCCGTCGCGCGCCCAGAGTTGACCGAAGTCGTCGTTCTGTGCCTCGGCGTTTCGAATCGTGACGTTGAACGACTCGTTCGTCGTGTCGAGTGTCTGTATCGTGCCGCTCACTGGCGGCGGATTCCTGAAGATCGTTCGGGAGGGATACCGGAGCCCCAGATCGACCGTGACCGACTGGGGCGTATCCGCACCCGGCATCGAGATGACGGTGCTTCGGAGGTCGGTCATCTGCTGCTGGACTCGCTCGTTGTGATTGAACTCGACCTCCTGGTTCTGGTTCGGAATCACGAACGCCTGCCACGTCGAGAGGAGGATGATGAGAATCCCGAACAGCAACACGGCTCCGATCTGGACCGATTGAGCCCTGCTGTCCGAGAGAAACCGCATTGTCGGCGGTAGGATGCTCCTAAATATAAAGGTGTTTGCCGGCGGGCGACCACAGTGGCTTGGTAGCAGCTCTCACGGCCGGGGAAGGCTTATTTACAGTGGCATGTAACCCCACCCCATGGGCCCGCAACCCGCCGCGCTCGAACGCGTCGTCGAGCGTGGCGAACGCGAGGGTGGCAGCGTCGAGTTCAAAGAACGGCTCACGAAGGATCTTCATCTCTCGGATGATCGGTTAGACAGCCTCGTTGCACAGCTACGCCACCGCGTACTGTCCGGCGACGGGACCGCAACGTACGTCATCGGCGTCAGCGACGACGGGACGATCACCGGGATCGAACAGGAGACCTTCTCGGAGTCGATGGACGTGCTGTCGTTGCTCGCCGAGAAAGCCGATGCACACATCGCCGACGTCGAGACCTGGGGCGTCGACTGGCGCGACGGAGACGGCGACGAGACGCGACTGGTCGGCCTGGCGACCATCGAGGAAGGCGCAGTCATGGAGGACGACGAGCACATCGTCATCGGCACGGCCGGCCACGTCGACCACGGGAAATCGACGCTGGTCGGTTCCCTCGTCACCGGCGATGCCGACGACGGCCAGGGCGGAACCCGGGGCTTTCTCGACGTCCGACCACACGAGATCGAACGCGGCCTCTCGGCGGACCTCTCCTACGGGGTCTACGGCTTCGACGACGAGGGTGCCGTCCGGATGGACAACCCGCACCGCAAGGGCGACCGCGCGCGGATCGTCGAGGAGGCCGACAGGCTGGTTTCGTTCGTCGACACGGTGGGTCACGAGCCGTGGCTCCGAACGACGATCCGCGGGCTGGTCGGCCAGAAACTCGATTACGGGCTGTTGACCGTCGCGGCCGACGACGGGCCGACCAAAACCACGCGAGAGCATCTCGGAATCCTGCTCGCGACCGAACTCCCGACGATTGTCGCGATCACGAAGGCCGATCTGGTCGACGACGACCGACTCGCCGAGGTCGAACGCGAGATCGAACGCCTGCTTCGGGACGCCGACCGCTCGCCGCTGCGGATCGAGCGACACGGGGTGGAGGCGGCCATCGACGAGATCAGCGAGACGGTCGTCCCAATCGTCACGACCAGCGCCGTCACACAGCGGGGATTAGAGACGTTAGACACGCTCTTCGAGCAGTTGCCGAAGACCGGAGAGACGCCCGAAACGGAATCGTTTCAGATGTACGTCGACCGGACGTACAACGTCACCGGCGTGGGTGCGGTCGCCTCCGGAACCATCCGCACCGGGACCGTCGAAACGGGCGACAAACTCAGCCTCGGACCGATGCCCGACGGAACCTTTCGGGACGTCGAAGTCCGCAGTATCGAGATGCACTACCACCGCGTCGAGGAGGCGACGGCCGGCCGAATCGTCGGAATCGCGCTGAAAGGCGTCGACGAGGAGGAGATCGAACGCGGGATGGCGCTGCTTCCGAGGGAGGCCGACCCCGAACCGGTTCGAGAGTTCGAGGCCGAGATAATGGTACTCAACCATCCGACGACCATCGGAGAAGGGTACGAGCCGGTGATCCACCTCGAAACGGTCAGCGAGGCGGCGGCGATCTATCCCGACGACGGACAGCTACTGCCCGGTGACAGCGGGACGGCGACGGTTCGGTTCAAGTTCCGCCCGTATCTCGTCGAGGAGGGCCAGCGATTCGTCTTCCGCGAAGGCCAATCGAAAGGTGTCGGGACCGTCAGCGATCTCGACCCCTGAACGAGGATAACCCAAAGCATTACCAACCCCGACGGGGAAACATCGGGCCGAACGAATGTCGAACGACGGCCCACCAGAGACCGGAGAGCAGAGTGCAGCCGCCGATCCCGACCCACAGCGACCGGCCGCGCCGTCGGAGGGATCGGTCGTCCGTGACCGGTTCTCCTCGGACGAAATCTTCCAGCGGATCATCGCCGCGGCGGAGGAGGAGATCACCGAGGGGCGACGGGAGTTGTTCTTCAGTGCCGTCGCCGGCGGGTTCGCAATTACGATCACGCTGCTCATCTACGCGTCCCTGCTGGCCAGAACGTCCCCGACCGGGAAGTTCGGCGACGCTGCCCCGGTCCTCTCGGCGTTGCTCTATCCGATCGGCTTCATCTACATCATCATCGGCGGCTACCAGCTGTACACCGAGAACACGCTGCCCCCGGTCGCGCTCACGCTCGAACGACTCGCGTCCTTCCCCGCGCTCTTTCGCAACTGGACCGTCGTCGCGCTTGGAAACTTCACGGGCGGTGCCATCGGTGCGGTCGTCCTCGCGCACACGGGCGTGCTCTCGCCCGAGGCGTTCGGGATGGTCGAGTACCTCGGCCAGAAAGGAGTGAGCGAGCCGGTCTGGAACCTGTTTTTCAAGGGGGCCGTCGCCGGACTGATCGTCGCCGGGGTCGTCTGGGTGGAGTACGCCTCCCGTGATACCATCTCTCGGCTGGTCGTCGTCTACCTCGCCTTCCTCTGCATCCCGCTCGGAAACCTCTATCACGTCGTCGTCTCGTTCACCGAGATGGTCTTTTTGCTCTCGCTCGGGCAGGTCGAGGCGGCCACCGGGATGCTCCAGTTCGTGATTCCGGTCTTCTTCGGCAACACCCTCGGCGGCGTCGTCCTGGTCACGGTCGTCAACTACTACCAGACCAGCGAGGGGCGTCTCGGCGCGATGGACGACGCCCGGACGTTCAGCAGGCTGTCGATGCCCGAGTGG
This sequence comes from Halovenus carboxidivorans, assembly GCF_009831575.1. GTDB lineage: Archaea > Halobacteriota > Halobacteria > Halobacteriales > Haloarculaceae > Halovenus > Halovenus carboxidivorans. The sequence goes on from NZ_WUUT01000005.1 coordinate 109,700, forward strand.
TTTTTCGGCAGCCTCGTCGGCAGACAGTACGTCCCCCTGCTCGACACCCACAGCGGAAGCGAGACCGAGGCCGGCAACGGCTACCGGATCATGGTTCCGATCTTCAACCCCCGAACGGAGTCCGGCCTCGTCGATTTCGCGTACACCCTCGCAAGCCAGCGAGAGGACGTGTCGGTCCACCTCGTCCACATCGTTCAGGTACCGAACAGGATGACGATGCGGGCCGGGACGGGCCAGCGAAAGCGGATCGTCTCCGAGTCCGAGCGAAAGCTCCAGGACTTCTGTGACCGCGCCGAGGATTTCGACGTGCACGTCGAGAGTTCGACGGTCGTCTCGTACAACGCCTTCCGGGAGATTTTCCACCAGGTGACCCAGGATCAGCCCGATCAGGTCGTGATGGCCTGGGACGACAACAAGCCGTGGGGCACGATCAAATCCGCGAGCAAGATCGACGAACTCACCGGAACGCTCCCCTGCGAGTTCTTGGTCCTGAAAGACCGCGGGCTGGAGTTAGACGAGGTCCTGCTGGCGACGGCCGGCGGCCCGGACTCCGATCTCAGCGCGGAGGTCGCTCGGGCGCTTCGGCGGGAACTCGGGACCGGAATCTCGCTACTGCACGTCGTCGAAGGCGACACGACCAAGGAGGAGGGCGAGCGATTCCTCAGCAACTGGGCCGCCGACCGCGGCCTCGACGACGCGACGATGATCGTCGACGACTCCGGCGACGTCGAGCGGGCAATCAGGCGGGAAGCCGAGAAGCGCTCGCTCGTCCTGATCGGGGCGACCGAACGGGGACTGCTCTCCCGTCTCGCCTCGAACTCTCTGCACCTCGACGTGGTCAACCAGGTCGACTGCTCGGTGCTGCTCGCCGAGAAACCGTACGAGCGCTCGCTTCGCCAGCGGCTGTTCGGCTGAGGAGGGGTCCGGCGAACGCCGTAGAACGCTTATCACGTGATCGAGCCGATAGAGACGCACGCTCTGCTGGCGCCCGATGATCCATCTTCAGGGCCAGGTCGTCGGCACTCTCGTTCGGACTGAAGTGGAGTGGTCGGACGACGTATCGACGACCGATTTCACGAGCAGATGCGACGGGACCCAGAGTGATCGGGCAGTCTTCCCGAAGAGTTGTTGGGCGACACACACATTCTTGGAGATCCGCTCGGAACTGTACAGGGCAGGATGACCGATCAGGAGGAGTGCACTAGCGCCGAACTATACAGGGCCTCAGTTCGGGCGATACGCCAGTATCTCACCCACGCACGCGAGTGCCGTCGCGCGGACCGACTCGAACGGGCCGGAGCCTACTACGTCGCCGCTGCGATGGGCAACCAGATGCGGCTCCGGCCCTCTCCGGAGAACACGTCGATAGACGAACCGGTAGGGGTCTGGCCGACCGCGTTCGGGTATGCGGTCGAGAATCTGTTCGCGGGGGCGCTCTGCTATCGCCTCGCTGACGCGCCGACACAGTGTCGTCGATACGCTCGACGCGGCCACGACCTGGCGACGGAACTGTTCGAGGCGGGGGTGTTCGAGGGTGCACGGGAGGGGCTGCTCCACGAGGTTCGGGGTGACTTTCGCGTCCTCGGCGGCTTAGACGAACCCGACCCGGCGTACGAGCGTGCTGCGGAGCACTACCGAGAAGCGGAGACTGATCTGGGCTGGCAGATGGAAGACGACTTCGATGCAGTCAGTCGATACGTCGTCGAACTCGCCCACTCGGCCGAGTACGGACTCGACGAGACGACCAGAGAAAAGATCACGCGCCGGTCGCTCGCCGCGCGGATTCAGTACAAACGAGCGGAACTGCCGGGGATACTCGACGCCGTCATCGCGGACGGAAACTGGGAGTCCGAAACACTGTAACGGGCGGTCTCAGGCTCGCTTCTGGATCTCCTCGCGCAGTACGTCGCTGACCACGTCGCCGTCGGCTTTTCCGCGAAGCGCACCCATGCACTCGCCCATCAGCGCGGAGAACGCGCCCATGCCCTCCGCTTCGATCTGCTCCTCGTTGCGCTCGACGACGTCGACGACGGCCTCCCGGACCTCGTCCTCGCCGGCACTGCCGAGATCCTGCTGTTCGGCGGCTTCGCTGGCCGATAGCTCCGGATTCTCCGCCAGTGCGGTCAACAGCTCCGGAATCCCCTCCTTGGCGAGTTCGTCCTCGACCAGCAGCGCGAACAGCTCCTCGAAGTGTTCGTCGGTGACGTTCTCGACGGGCACGTCGTCACGTCGGAGTTCTGTCATCGTCGATTCGAGCGTGTCGGCCGCAAGCGTCGGGTCGACGCCCATCTCGACGGCCTGCTCGAACAGCGGCATCCGATGGCCGTAGGCGACCTGCTCGGCCAGCGCCGCGTCCAGCCCGAACTCCTCCTGGTAGCGGCTGATCTTCTCGGTCAACAGCTCCGGCGGGTCGACCTCGCTCGGATCGAGATCGACCGACGGCACATCGGTTTCGGGGTACATCCGCGCCGCGCCGGGGAGCGGACGGAGATAGCGGGTGGTGCCGTCCTCGTTGGCTCCGCGGGTCTCCTCTGGGACGCCGTCGAGCGCCTGCTCGGCCCGGTCAGCGACGGCTTCGATCGCCAACTCGGCCGTTTCGGGATCGTCCGCCACCAGCGCAACCGCGTCCTCGGGACCGGCACCGACGGCGTCTCGGAGATCCTCGACTTCGGCCTCGGTTACGCCGTAGGCGGGCAGTTCGTCGGTGTGGAAGATGCCGCCCGCGCCGTGGCGTTTGGCGTGATCCGCGAACTCGGTTCCGAGGCGACGGTCGGGCAGGATCTCTCGGCCGACCAGTCCGTCGAAGCCGAACAGCGGCACGGCCATCGCTCTCCCGTCGCCGGAGAGCGCACCGCCGATAACGCCGCTGTCGGTCTCGGCGAACACCTCGGAGACATCCCGCACGTCACCGACCGCCGCATCGCGGTCGGCGAGTTCCGCCGCGATGTCGAGCAGTTCGACCTGTCGGCCGACCTCGTTGCGAACGATGTCGTCGATGTCGTCCAGGCTCTGTACGCCTTTGATCTCGACGCGGGCACCCTCCGCGATGGAGACGTTGACGTCCTGGCGGATCGTCCCCAGTCCGCGTTTGACCTTACCGGTCGAACGCAGCAGCATGCCGATCTGTTCGGCCGCGTCGCGGGCCTGCTCCGGCGAGGAGATGTCCGGGCGCGTCCCGATTTCGACGAGCGGGATTCCGAGCCGGTCGAGGCTGTAGCGGACGCCGGAGTCGGTCTCCTCGACGCGCTGGGCGCTCTCCTCTTCGAGCATGAGATCCTCGATGCCGACGTTGCCTTCCTCGGTCTCGATGACGCCGTCGGTCGCGGCGAGCATCGTGCGCTGGAACCCGGTCGTGTTCGAGCCGTCGACGACGATCTTTCGCATGACGTGGGCCTGATCGACCGGCTCCATCTCCATCAACTGGGCGATTTCGAGAGTCGTCTCGATCGCCTCTTCGTCGACCCGGCCCGGCGGTTCGTCGTCCTCCTCGACGAGACAGGTGGTGTCGTATGCGAGGTACTCGAACTCGCGGTCGACGCGGCTCTCTTCGACGGCGGCCTGATCGAGTTCACCGAGTTCGCTTTTGGTCGGATGCAGATAGCGGGTAAACGTCCGACTCGCCTCCTCGGGGTCGCGCAGCCGCGTGGGACACGCGCAGAACAGTTTCGTCTCGGTATCGAGTTGCTGGTGGATCTCAAGTCCCGCAACCAACCCGAGATCGTCGTAGTCGTACTCGCTCATTGCTTTCGGGTGGGTCACCCAGAGTCAAAAAACGTACTATGCGTGGGTGTCGCCCAACCGGGGGTTTTTAACTGGAATTTTACTGAGTGATAACGTCTCCTGGATTTAGGTAGCTCCAGTCCAAGGGGCGTGCTATGGGAGTGGTGGAGCAGACAAGCGGCGCTGTGGAGTCACAGCTATCGGCGCTGGAGGAGTCATACGGCTCGTTTTCGGTGAACCAGCGCACGGTGACGGTTCCGACAGCGGAGTACGAACGGAAACGAAACGAATCAGGGTGCAAGGAACTGGACGTACACGCGAAAGTGCTCAACGACAAGACGGAGGTGCTGTACGTCGACGAGGACGGGCGAGAGGTGCTCCCGTCGACGACGACGACTTTCGACGTCGAACTCCACCGGGTCGCACGGCAGACGGTCGACGAGATGGCGGGGATCACCTGTCAGATCGACGGACTCGAAGCCGTCACGATCCTCGGTCTCCACGACGGCAACGACGAGAGCCGGGAAACTGTCTACACGCTCGCGGTGCTGTTCGAGGGCGAACACACGTCCGGGACGGCGGGTGCGGGCGCCGTCTGGAAATCGTTCGACCCCAACGATCACCCCGTCTACGCGTGACTGCCGAGGCGGACGCGCTCAGATCACGCCGGTGACGCTCGCGGCCTCGCGGGCGGCGGCCTCGCTGATCCCGTCACCGAGAATCGTGTACCGGTCACGGATCTCGTGGGCGGTCGTCAGCGCCTCGATCACCGTCTCGTCGTCGATGCCGAGTTCGGCGGCGGTCGTCGGTGCGCCGATGCTCTCCAGGGCGTCCCGAACGTCGTGCCACTCCTCGCGGTCGCCGCCCTGGAGGTAGGCGGTGATGATCGATCCGATTCCGACCTGGTGGCCGTGCAGCGCCGTGCCCGGCGCGAGGCGGTCGAGTTGGTGGCTGAAGAGGTGCTCAGCGCCGCTTGCGGGCCGGGACGAGCCAGCGATGCTCATCGCCACTCCCGAGGAGACCAGCGCCTTGACCACGATCCACGCCGACTCTTCGAGGCCCTCCCTGATCGAATCGGAGTTCTCCACGAGAATCTCCGCGGTCATCTGAGAGAGAGCGCCGGCGTACTCGGAGTACTGGGCGTTTTTGAGACGGTGCGCGAGTTGCCAGTCCCGGACGGCGGTGTAGTTCGAGATGATGTCCGCACAGCCGGCGGTCGTGAGCCGCCACGGTGCCTGAGCGATGATCTCCGTGTCCGCGATGACCGCAAGCGGCGGTTCGGCCGCCACGCTGTGTCTCGTGTCGCCGTCCGGAACCGATCCGCGCCCGGAGACGATTCCGTCGTGGCTCGCTGCCGTCGGGATAGAGATAAAACCCAGATCCCGGTCCGCGGCGGCCATCTTCGCGATGTCGATTGCCTTGCCGCCGCCGAGGCCGACGAGATAGCCGGGATTGACCTCTGCCGCGCGCGAGAGCACTTCCTCGATGGCGTCGAAACTCGCCGTCTCGACGACGATCACCTCCGGTTCGGGGCCGACCGTCGACAGCGCCTCGATGACCTGCTCGCCCGCGACCTCCCGCGGCGTCGGACTCGTGACGATCAACGGCTGGCCGGGGAGGTGGCTGTCCGCGACCACCTCCGCCGTCTGGCCGAGAACGCCGTGGCCGACTACGACGCTTCGCGGGAGTCGAATCCAGGTCGTCTTCTCGAACATGTCCCTCCCTATTCCGCCCGACAGTAAGAAGATGGGGATCTATCCGGCGGCTGGAGGCCGGTGCTCCGGACTCTCACTCGCGCATGACGCTGCCGCCCGGCGGGAGAAACTCCTGGATGAGATCCGGACTCGCGACCTTCCGGACGAAGGAATCGTCGGTGAAGCGGTCCCGAAATTCCCGGTAGAGCCGCTTCGCGATGTCGTTTTGGGCGTACTTGCCCGGTTCGACCTCGATAACTGTCTCGGCGCGCTCGCGGATCGGTTCCGGCGGGCCACCGATGACGCGCGTCTCCGGCTCGCAGGTAATCCCGACGGCGACCCCGACCGGCGTGTCCTCGAAGTACGTCCGGTCGCCGCGGATCGCGAACCCCCCCTTTTCGAGGAATTCGCCGCTCTCGGGCGTCTTCGACACCTGGTCGTGATCGACCATGTACGCGTCTGCGGCGAACTTCCCGTCTTTCCAGATCGAGGAGTACGAGACGGCGAACTGCGCGGCCTGTTCCGTCGAGCGATCCGGAATCTCGATCGAGTCGTCGTAGGCCTCGCTCGGTCCCGTGGCTTTCAGCACCGTCGCGGGACCGCCGTGGGCCTGCGTGTGGAAGAACAGGTCACCGCGAGAGAGATACTTCTTGACGATTTCCTCGTTCTCGTCGGCGTTGCGCCCGCCGATGACCAGGAAGCCGTCGCTCGTGTGAAACCACCGGAAGTCCTCGTACCAGTACTCGGATTTCCGGACGGGGACAGACGACCGATTCAGCCAGTCGATGTCCTCGTCCTCGTCCTCGTCTTCGTCGTCCTCGCCTCGGTCCTCTGCTTCCCACCGCTCGCGCCGCGCTTTGATCTCTTCGAGTTCCTCGCGGGTGTTCTCGATCGCCTCCTGTGCGCCCTGCTTTTTCTCCTCGATTCGCTTCGCCTCCGTGTAGAGGCGGTCGGCGTTCTTCTCGACCCCGTCGCTCACCCGGAGCGTAACGTCGCTGTCGTCGATGGAGACCGTCACGGTGCCCTCGCTCCCGTCGACCGACCGGACCGCCTCGGCGGCGGGAATCCCCTGTTCGCTGCCCTGCTCGAACCGGGCTTCGATCTCGTCCCAGGGCGTTCCGTCCGCGCGGGCCTCCCGGACGGTCGTCAGAATCTCGTCGACCAGGTCGTAGTGGGCGTACAGCGACTCCGCCTTCTCACGCTCGGCCTCGGCTTGGCGCTCGAAGTTCTCGATTGCTCCCTGTTGCTGTTCGATGATCCGTTTCTGCTTCTCGATTTCGGCCTCGAAGTCCGGCCGGTTGCGGTCCTCCGACGCCGCGGCCTCCTCGTCGTCCTCGTCGAAGTGGGTGAAGTAGTCGTCCAGCGCGTCGGTGAACTGCTCGAACCGGACCGGTTCGAGGTCGGCGTACTCCTCCATCGGAACCGCAGTCACGTCTATCCGGCGGCCTGGCTCGTCGCCGTCGGTCCGCTCGCGGTAGACACGCGGGTCGAAGTCGCCGCTGTCGATGCGGTCACGCAGGGCACGCAGTTCCTCGTAGATGGCCTCGAAGTGCCGGGATTCGGCCTCCTCGATGTCGAGTGTCTTCTCGACGCCGGCCCGGGTACACAGTTCCTCCCCCCAAATACCGCCGAGATTCAGTTGGGTCGCGAGCGTGCGAACGACATCGGTGTCCGATTGGGTGAGTCTGGCCTCGAAGGCGTCGTAGTCCACGCGGAGGGGGTTGAATCGGGCGTCGGGGAACTCGTATTTCGCGCCGGGGACGACCGTCCGGGATTTGAGTCGGACGGTGTTGAGACAGTCGACCACCTCGCCGTTCTCGTCCAGGACGGCGAGATTGCCGTCGCCGAACAGCTCCGCGACCAGCGTCGTCGACCCGTCGGGACGGTCGAAGGTGATGGAGACGATCCGGTCGAACTCGAACTGCTCGACGCCTACCAGTTCCGCCCCTTCGATGCGGTTCCTGAGCATCATCGCGAAGTTCGGCGGTCGCTCCGGGGCCGGCGGGACGTGTTCCGGTGGGGCGACCCGGAGGTGCTTGGTCTCGCCGGTGTCGATCAACAGCTCTGTCCGTCCGAGATCGAAGTGTCGCATCTTCAGCCGCACCAGGCCGTTCTCGTAGAGATAGGCCTTGTCGAGTTTGGCCCCCTCGTACGCCGATAGCTCGCCCGTCAGGGCGGCCAGATCGACGCTGGTGAGCTCCCGCTTTTGCTCCATACCCCGCTTTGGTGCATCCCCGGCAAAGAGGTGTCGTTGCCGGTTCGCCGGAGCGCAACGCCGGGTTACCCCTCGGGATCGAACAGACCGGCCACGTCGTCCGCCTTGGCCTGCCGGCGGTCGCAGTGCTGTTCGAGCCGTCGAGCCACGAGCGAGCGGTGGTCGGGGTCCCGGACGTAATCGAAGACGAGCGGGAGGATGCGACTGTCGGTCTCGCCGCGGCCTGGCTCGGCGGTTCCGTCGAGGTCTTCCCGGGCGTAGCTCGTCGCTCGGTCGAGTAGATCCTCCTCCCCGCGGCGTTCGGCAAGCGCCTCGGCCGCGATGGCGGTCGCCTCGAAGTCGAGATCCTCCGGGGCGAGCGCCTCTCCACGGTGTGTGAGCGCGAGCGGCCGGCGGCGTTCGATCACCTCCGGGTCGTCGCGGAGACGCCGGAGGGACGACCGGATCGACTCGACCTCGACACCGCGGTACTGTGCGGGGAGGGATCCGAGATACTCCAGGGCGGAGTCCGCGAGTCCGGTCGCCCCGGCCCAGTTGCCGTCGCGGGCGTGATGCACGGCGGCGGTGTACTGGATCAGACCGTGGAGAAATCGCTCGTCGTCGGTTCCCGAGTCCAACCCCAGCCAGTACTCCTCCCAGGCGTCGTGGGCCGTGTGATACCCTCCCGCGTTGAAGATGGCGATACCGGCCCGGAGGTGAGCGTCCATACCCGCTCTCGTCGGCCGAGGGTGAAAAGGTCACTGTACCGAACGATACATCTAACTGCGTCGGTCTCGAATCTCGCGGCAACTTGCCGCCCTATGGACGGAGACTCAGCTGAGCCCGCTGGCCGGGACTGGACCCGTATCGGCTTGGTCGTCGGCTGCCTGTGTGCTGCCGTAGCAGTCACGCTGTTGATGCCCGCGTTCGCGGTCGACGGGCTGGCCGGCAGCCCGCTCGAACAGGTGCTCCCCGGCGAGAGTGCGGCGCCGAACCCCGGCGCCGGCTCCGGCGGAGGCGGGGGCGGACTTGGTGCACTGAGTCCAGGGGCAGGGACCGGCGTCGGCGGCAAAATCGGGCTCAACAGTGAGACGTTCGCGACGACGAGCACCGAGGTTCACTTCGTCGTCGAGAGCTCGAAGCGAACGTACTGGCGGACGGCCGCCTACGGCACGTACACCGGGTCGGGCTGGACGCGTTCGACGGAGACGAGTCCCGTCGACGGGAGGATCAGCCACCCCGGTCCAGACGGCGAACGGATCGACTACGAGATCACCCTCAAGAAGCGGGCGTCGGCCGTGCCGACGGCGTACCGTCCGGCGCTGGTCAGCGGCATCGAGAACCCGCTCGTAAGCGACAACGGCGCGGTTCAGGCCGGATCGTCGCTGAGTCCGGGAACGACGATCGAAGGGGTCAGTTTCGCCCCGCGAAACGATGTCGACCGGCTTCGTTCGACCTCGGAGTCGTATCCGGACGCGATCGAGGATCGGTTCACGCAGTTGCCGGAGGACACGCCCGACCGAATCGCCGAACGGACCGAGAGCGTCTTCGAGCAGGCCGACGCGGACGACCCCTACGAGAAGGCCAGGGCCGTCCAGGAGTATCTCCGCTCGAACAAGGAGTACGATCTCAGCGTCTCCGAACGCAGCAACTCGATTGCTGATACGTTCATCTTCGAGATGGACGCCGGATACTGCGAGTACTTCGCCACGTCGATGGCCGTCATGCTGCGTTCACAGGGTATCCCGGCACGATACGTTGTCGGGTACACCTCCGGGCAGCGCGTCGGCGAGAACACCTACGAGGTTCGGGGGATGAACGCCCACGCCTGGGTCGAAGTGTACTTCGAGAGCGTCGGCTGGGTCCGGTTCGATCCCACACCGGGCAACGAACGCCTCCAGCGCCAACAGGAGGCACTCGAGAACGTCGACGGGGAGTTCGACATCGAGGATCCGGGCAGCCCCGGCGAGGCGTTCTCGCCGGGCGGGCAGGGATCGGACGCCGACGAGCAGACCGGGCTCGAAACCTCGCTGAACCGGACCGCCGTTCCGGGGACGGCCGTCGAACTCACAGTGACGTACAACGACGCCGCGGTCCCGGGAGTCGAGGTGCTGTTCAACGGCGAATCGGTCGGGATCACCGACCGGAACGGAACGGTCGTCGGGACCGTTCCAGACGCCGAGGAACTGACGGTACAGATCAGGGAGGGGACTGACGCGACACCGGACGCCCTGGAGACCGCGATTTTCGACTCCGAGGGGAACGGAACCGACCAGCTATACGAATCACCCGAGGGGAACGCGACGGTTCTCGGCGGGTCGAGTTCCGCGGCGGGATCGCTCGGCAGTGCCCCCACGACAGCCACAACAGTATCGAGCAACCAGGTTGGACGGCCCTCGCTCAGCCAGTCAGAGGAGCCGACTGATACGCATCCGATCGACCGAACGGCGTCTATCGTCACGAGCGGCGAACCGGCACCCGGCGGAGAGTTGTTGTTGACCGCCCGGATCGGTGACGTCGTGATCGACGGCGCGACCGTCAGGGTCGACGGACAGCGGGTCGGGCGGACGAACGAGAGCGGCCAACTCGTGATCGAACTGCCTGATCGCACCGGCGACGTGACGGTGACAGTCGAGCGCGATCCGATCTCCGGCGAACGGACGATCACCATTCCGGAACTGACGCTGTCGGTCGAGACGGGACCGCTCGGGCCGAATCCCTTCGGCGCGGCGACGGTGACGGCGCGACTCGACGGCGAACCGGCGGCTGGCGTGCCGGTTACCGTCGCCGGGGAGCAAGTCGCTGTGACCGATGCCAACGGGACGGCTGAGGTGTCACTCCCGTTCAGCCCGACCGCAACAATCAGCGTTCGAACCAACGGGCAGACGATCTCGACGACACTGACGGGGCTGTTGTACGTTCCGGCTGGGGTCGGTCTCGGACTGCTCGCGTTGCTCGGCCTGGTCGGGTACGTACTCGGGCGGCGGGGGATCGGTCCGCAGGCGATCGGGCAGTTGTTCCGGGGGGTCCTCGCGAAGGGCATCGGCGGTCTCCAAAACGGATTTGTTGCGCTGGTCACAGACGGTGATCGCTACGTCGTCGTTGCGGTCCGGCGGATTCGGTCCGGCCTGCGCACCGTCGGTGGAGTCTTCACGGGAACGACGAGCCTGAGCCAACTCCGCCGCGAGATCGGAGGTATCGTCGACAGGATTTGGCGGGTCGTTCGCTCGGACGCGGGGTCGGATCACTCGTCGGGAGAACAGCTCACGGTCCGGGAGGCGTGGAACAGGTTCCTGGATTCGGTCAGCGCCGACTCGACGACGACGAGCACACCCGGTGAGTTGGCGGACCACGCGGTCGAGGAAGACGGCCTGCCCGAGCAGCCAGTCGCCGAACTCCGGGACACGTTCAGGGAGGTCGAGTACGGCTCTCGGTCGCCGTCGGATCGGCTCGAACGGGTGCAGCAGGCAATCGAGCAGATCGAACAGACGGAGGGGAGAGAGTCGTGAACTGGCATCGCTCGGCGTTCGGGGTCGTCGGCATCCTCTCGATTCTGTTCGGAATCGCCCTGCTTTTCGTCCCGGCGGTGGGTTCGCTCGGGGCGGTGCAGTCGCTTCTCGAACGGATCGAAACCGTCGGGCCGACCCGGACGCTTCTGTTTACCGGGGCGGGACTGATCGGCTACCTGCTCATCGGGCTTCGCTCGCCGGCGGCCGACCGCGAGGGGACGACCGATCAGTTCGACCGGGACCCGGGAGACTCCGACTCCGTCGAGGGACTTGCCGGACATCACCTCCAGCGGCAGGTGCAGACGGCAATCGAGGACGGCAGCGAGGACTTCGTCACCGTGCGCGAGCGTCTACAGGAGACCGCAGCAGCCGTGTACGCCGATCTAGTTGGCTGTACCGAACAGCAGGCACGAACAGCGGTCAGCGACGGGACGTGGTGTAATGACCCGCTCGTGGCGGCGTTTCTGGCCGGCGAAGACGGGCCTGCAACGCCTCTCGGGGCACAGGTTCGGCTGTTCGTCTTTCCGCGTCGTGAACGCCGCCGACGGATCGAGCGGACCGTCGCGGTGATCGAGGAGGTCGAACGTCGATGACGGTCAGCCGCTGGGATGTCGGACTCGTCGCGGCGTTCGTGACGGCCGGGTTCGGACTCCTGCTCGCGAATCTCGTCCTCGTCGCCGGCGCGGTCATCGGACTGGTCTTTTCGCTGTACGGCTCGGTATCGAGCGTTCCGGACGGTGTCGACCTCACAGCGACCCGGGAGTTCGAGGCGACCGGCGCGGGCCCCGGCTCGGAGGTACGCGTCACGCTGCGCGTCGAGAACACGGGATCGACGGTGCTTCCCGACCTGCGCGTGGCCGACGGCGTTCCGGATAGCTGTCCCGTCGTCGACGGGTCCGCGCGGGGGAGCAAGCCGCTCCGACCCGGCGAGAGGCTGACAATCGAGTACACCGTCGTCCTCGAACGCGGTCGATTCGAGTTCGGAGACCCCGACTGTCGCCTCCGGTCGTTCGCCGGGACCGATCTCCAGAAACGAACGATCTCCGCGGAGGGTGACCGGACGCTGCGGTGTGGCGGGCCGCTCAGCGACCCACCGCTGATGGAGGCGACGCTGCAGCACACTGGGACTGTCGCCACCGAGACCGGCGGAAGTGGTCTCGAGTTCTACTCGACGCGGCAGTACCACCCCGGCGATCCGATGAACCGGATCAACTGGCATCAGGTCGCCAAGACCGGGGAGTTCGTCACCGTCCAGTACCGCCGCGAACAGGCGGCCAGAACGGTAATTATCATCGACTGCCGGCCGTGTACACGCGTCCGACACAGCCGCGGCTACCCGACGGGGGCGAGCCTGGCCGCGTACGCGGCCGAGCGGATGTACGAGTCACTCGACAGCGCGGGCGTCATCACGGCGCTGTCTGCCGTCGGTCTCGAGGACAGTCCGGAACCGCTGGTCGGGGCCGACGGAGTCCCCTGGGTGGACTCGAACTCGCCGGACGGGGCGTCGACCGCGCTGTTCCGGACGGCGACCCGCGCGGCGGCCGACACACAGGGCACGGTCGGGACCGACGGGCCGAATGCGCGGGCGAAAACAGGGCAGACACCGCTCCGCGCCGACGGGGGGGCCGGTCCGGGGCGGGGATCGCTGACCGAGCGGCTCGTGGCCCGCGTTCCCGCCGACGCACAGGTCGTGCTCTGCTCTCCGCTGGTCGACGACTGGCCGATGGAATGTGCCTCCGCGCTGGCGGCCCGGGACCACGCGTGTCACGTCATCAGTCCGGACGTTACCGCGGGGACGACGACCGGCCACCGGATCGGCGCGATCCACCGCAGACGGCGACTCAGCGCGCTCGAACGCGCGGGCGTAACTGTCACTGACTGGCCCGCCGAGTTCCCCGTCGAGTACGCACTCGACCGAACGCTCCCACAGCTATGACCGGATCACGCTCACTGCGGACGAGTTCGATGCTCGCGATCGGGCTCGGAGCCGTCGCCGGCGGGCTGTTGTTCCGAGAGGTGCTCGAACTCTGGGCGCCGGTCGTGATGGGGGTCGTCGGGATCCTCTGTCTGGCCGCGTGTTTCGCGCTGACCGATCACGGGGAGACCAGCCCGGGGCGGGGATTCGCACTCGGGCTACTGGCGATTCCCGTCGGGATCGGCTTCATCGGCGGCATCTTCGGGACGACGCTGCTTCTGGTCGGCTCGCAGTTTCCGGTCCCGAGTTCGCCGCTGATCTCGGTCGCGATCCTGGAGATTCTCGGCGGGCTGAGCATCGTTATCGGCTGTACTATCGCGCTGTTCGGGTTCGTACTCGGCTGGCGTGACATTCTCGACGAACCCTCGCTGCGTGCGTATACCCGCATCGCGTTCGTGACGGCGAGCGCCCCGGTCACGACGGGACTGGTCCTGTTCGTCCGGGTCGCGCTCGGGGGGGCGCCGAGCGCCTCGCAGAGTCCGTTCGGGCAGGTGCTCGCCCGGTCTGTACGGGTCGTCTTCGCTCCGAGGCTGACGCATCTCCACCTCGGATCGTTCCTGTTCGTCTTCACCGTCACCGGCGTCTCCGTGCTGCTGTTCCTCCGACAGGTGCCGGTGGCGGACCTGCTCGCCGGGGACGGCAACCGCTCCAGATACAGGACCGTCTCCCGGCTCACGAGTGGCCTGCGGGCTGCCGTCAGCCTGACCGGGGTCGCGATGGTCCCCGCTATCGTGATCGAGGCGAGCGTCCCCCCCGGGCAGTTGCAGGCGGCGCTCGGCCCCGGCCTCTACGCGGCGATCCAGTCCGTCACGACAGCGGGCGCGCTCAGGGTACTACTGTTCGGCGTTGTCGTCGTCACAGTCGGCTGGATTCTGGTCGATTCGCTGTTACGGCAGTGGGCGGAGTGGTCCGAACCGGGCGGAAGCCAGTGGCTCGGCCCGTTCGCCGCCGGCTGTCTGCTCACCGTCGTCGCCGCCGCCACCGCCGGACGGGTATTCGACCGAATCCTCACCGAGACGACGGCCCGGTTGCCCTCGTCGCTGGCGCTGGAGGTCCAGAGCCGGGTGCTTCCGGTGGTCACCGTCTACGGCGAGACGGCGGTGGTCGTCCTGCTGGCCGGCGTGCTGGTTGCACTCGCGGGCGTGATCGGGCTGAGTTCGTGGTCGGCGGTCTACCTGGGCTATCTGACCGACGACGGCGCGGGCTTTTCGATCGCGAGCGGCGGATTGCTCCTCGGGGCGATCGGACTGGTCGTACAAGGGGGGCCGACCTGGCTCGTTCTCGGGACGGTCGTGGTGAGCCTCGCCGTCTGGGATATCGGTAACTTCGGCGCGGAACTCGACCGAGAGATCGGACCCGGCGAGAGCCGGGCCGTCGAGATAGTGCACGCGAGCGCCACGCTTCTGGTCGGTGCCGTCGCGCTGGCCGCCGCGTTCGCCCTGCTGTCGGTCGCTCCGGACTCGGTGAGCGCCTCGCCCCGCGCGACGCTCGCGGTCGCCTGCCTCGGCGGCGGGTTCATCGCCCTCTCGCTCGCGCTCCGGGACTCCGTGCTCGGGTGAGCTCACTCCTCCGGCCCGGGTTCCTCGGCCGCGTCGTCCGCGGAATCGTCGACTCTCTCCTCGAAGCCGCCGGATTCGACGGTCGTTTCGGTCACTCGGACGCCTTTCTCTGCGAGGTGGCGCATGCGGCGGCGGGCGAACTCCTCCTCGCGGGTCCCCTGGGTGGCGAGCACGTACATCTGCGCGCGGCCGGTGGGCCGCATCGTTCGGCCGGCGCGCTGTGTTCCCTGTCGTCGGGAGCCGCCCAGCCCGGAGGCCACGATAGCGAGCGCGGCGCTCGGGAGGTCGATCCCTTCGTCACCGACCCGCGAGACGATCAGCGTCGAGAGCGTCCCGTTGCGGAACTGCTCGAAGTACTGTTCCCGACGGGCGTGGGGCATCTCGCCGCTGATAAACGGTACCCCGAGCGCGTCGGCGTAGGCCCGGCCCTGGTCGAGATACTCGACGAACACGAGCGCCTGCTCGTCGGGATGGGCGCCCAGCAGCGCCTCGATCTCGCTCAGTTTCGCGGGGTTGGTCGCCGCGAGTTGGCGGCGTTCGTGGCCCTCCGAACTGACGTACTGGTTGCGCGCCTCGCGGTCGCCCCAGGGAACGAACCGAATCTCGACTTCCGGTTCGGCAACGTAGCCGGCCTCGAACAGTCCGTCCCAGTCCGTGCCGATCGGCGGGCCGATCAGCGTGAAGATGTCGCTCTCGTTGTCGTCTTCGCGGACGGGCGAGGAGGAGAGGCCGAGACGATGTCTCGTCTGGAGGTCGGCGCTGCGACGGTAGACGGGCGCGGAGATGTGATGCACCTCGTCGTAGACGATCAGGCCCCACTCGCGGCTGTCGAACAACTGGCGGTGTCGGTCCATCCCCGCGGTTCGGTAGGTGGCGATCGTGACCGGGCGGATCTCCTTCTGGCCGCCGTGGTACTCACCGATCTGCTCCGGATCTAAGTCGGTGCGTGCGAGCAGTTCGTCGCGCCACTGACTCGCCAGTTCCCGACCCGGCACGAGGATGAGCGTCTCGCCTTCGATCTCACTCAGGATGCCGAGTGCGGCGACTGTTTTGCCGCTGCCCGGCGGGCCGACGAGGACGCCGGAGGCGGTCTCCAGGAAGTTCGAGACCCACTGCTTCTGGTAGGAGCGCAGTTCCAGTTCTAACTCGACCGGGAGCGGTTCCCCTCGCTCCAGGTCGCGCTCGTCCCGAACCGGATAGCCGGCCTCGTAGAGAATCCGTTTGACCGCCGCGATCGACTCCTCGGCGACCCAGCTCTCGGTCTCGGAGATCGGCGCCCGTAGCTGGTCGTCGTCGAGTTTCTGCCGGGCGACGTTACCCATGAGATCGGCTGTCTGAGCTTCGAGCACCGTGTAGCCGTCCTCGTGGGTCCGCAGACGGAACTTGTTCGCCCGCTCGTACTGTGAGCGAATCCACGACTCCAGCGGGTCGGACCGCTCGGGCAACACCGACCGGACGGTGCCGAGCAGATCGTCGAGCGTCTCGTACGGTGCCTGCCAGATGTCCTCCTGACGGATCTCGTACTTGTAAGCCCCCGAGCCAGTCGTCTCGACGAGGTGGGCGAACTGCGAAAGTTGTGCGCGGGTGAACTGCTCGGGCTGGTCGACGACGATCTCCCGGCGGTCCGGGAAGAGGATGACCCGCTCGCGGTCGGTCATCCGCGCCCAGTCGACGGGATACCAGACGACGGGATCGTTCGCCACGTCCAGTCGCTCCGCCGTCTCCGAGTCCACGAGCGCGTCGAGTTCCGCGACCGCTTCCTCGTGGGTGCACTCCCGCAGCTGTGCGTAACGGGTCGCGGTGAGTACCGGCCGACCGAGCGACTCCAGAGCGTCGTAGAACAGATCCGCGTCCGGGCCGTCCGCATCGGTTCCGTCCGGGCCGTCGACACCCGGCCGCTCGCTCGTCGCGTCGTCAGAGTCCCCTGTGTCTGTCACTGACCAGTGCTAGTGCGGCGGTAAACAAACTGTTTGCGTCATCGGGTCTGGTGGCTGTCTCCAGTGAGGGTGCGCCCCGACTCACCCGGCTCACGCACAGAAGTTCTGCGTGACGAGAACCTCGCCCTCGGGGGTGACGGCGATACCGACGCCGGTGCGTTCCCAGCGCGGATCGAGCATATTCTTCCGGTGACTCTGCGAGTTGAGCCACTGCTCTGCGAGGCCCGCGGCCAACTCCGCGATAGACGTGTGTCGCTCGCGCTCGCCGTCGGTCGTCTCGAAGGGTTTGTTCCACCAGGTCGCGGCGATGTTCTCCCCGACGACGGCACAGGAGGCGGGTCCGTTCTGTATCCGGTCGAACGCGGTGTCCCCTTCCGGCGAGACGTGGGCGTAGTAGCTCCGCTCGACCATATCCTGGCTGTGGTTGCGGGCGACCGTCGCTATCTCCTCGTCGTACTCGACCGGCGGCCGACCGCGGTTGACCCGTTCGCGGTTGATCGCCGCTGCGACCGCTCGCTCCGCCGCGGTGATGTTGAGATCGGACGCCGCCGGCTGGTCAGTCGTGTTGGCTGCCGACTGATCGCCCCCCAGGGGGCTCGCGCCGCCGACGTACAACAGCCCAACGAGCAGTACCACGCCGAGGACGGCCCCGACGACCACCGACCAGAGATCGCTGGCTGCCCGCTCCGTCGACGGCCGATCCGAGCCGCGGGGGCGGCGGTTGTCCATGTACGACCAACGGGCTGAATCTGATTGAGGGTTTTGCATAGACGAGAACTTGCCCGTCTCAGTCGAGAACGAGACAGGTAGGACGACGACGAACCCGGAGACCGTTCGAGCGAACAGCGGAGGGTCGTCGCCGCTTCGGGGTCGCTCAGCCGCCGGCGGAGTCGAGTCGGAAGCCAGCGACGACGGCCGCGATGCCACTGACTGCTAACACGGCGAGGCCGGGAGTAAACGAACCGGTCGATTCCCGGAGAAAGCCGATCAGAAACGGCCCGGCGAAGCCACCGATCTCACCGACGGCGAAGACGAGACCGACGGCGGTGCCGGTCAGTCGAGCGCCGATCCCGTCCAGCGCGGGCGGGATTGCACGGACCATCGGCGAGAGGCCACCGACGCCGAGTCCCGCCCCGACGATACCCGCGACAGCCACAAGCGAGCGCCCGCCGCCGATGATCGCCGCCACGCCCAGCCCGGCGACGGCGCTGGTCGCAACGATAGCCGCGCGCCGCGCGCCGAAGCGGTCCGCGAGACCGGGGATCGTCAACACTCCGAGGACGTTCGCTCCGACCAGCAGGGTCGTCGTCTGTCCGGCGCGCTCGGCCGAGAGCCCCCGCGATTCGAGAATCGCCGGCAGCCAGCCCTGGAGTCCGTGGATAATGAGCAGGTACGTGATCCCGAGAACGACGACGAGCCGAAGCTCTCGGTGCAGGAGGACCGTCTTCAGATCTCGGAGTGCGGGATTGTCCCCGGAACCGTCGCCCTCACCCGAGGCGGTCCGTAGCCGTGACAGCCGGACGACGGCGAGCCAGACGACGGCGTATCCGAGGATGAGGACACCACTCCAGAAGAAGAGCCGTCGCCAGCCGCCGAGTGCCGGACCGATCAGCGGCCGGCCCAGGCTGAACGCCGTCGCGGTTCCGGCCGACGCCCCGACCAGATAGATGGACGACGGGAGACCAGTCTCGTCGGGCGGGAAGAGCACCGAGACGAGTTTCGGGAGTCCGAAGGTAACCAGCGTCGCACCGACGCCCAGGCCGATGGTCGTCGCGAGCAGTCCGAGGAATCCGGGTGCTGCGCTCCGGGCGATCTGTGCGACGCCGATACATCCGAGTGCGACCCCGAGGCTGTGCCCCGGTCCGAACCGGTCGACGGCCAGTCCGGAAAACAGCGCCAGCGGGATGTACGTCAGCGGCACCGCACCGGCGAGGATGCCCGCTTCGGTGCTCGACAGGCCGACATCGTCGATAATCGTCGGGAGATACGCCGGCAGCGAGAACCAACTGAACATCAGCGAGGTGTAGACGAGCGTTCCCAGCACCACGAGGGCGTACGACCGCCACGACACCGACTGGGTCATTGCCTGCATCTGGACACGGCGGCGGGAAAGATCCGTTCATTTCGCCCGGTCGAGCGATGCCCCGTATTTTATACCCCTGCCGGTCGGTGGATACAGCATGCGGCTCGAAGACAAAACCGCGTTTATCACCGGCGGCGGCTCGGGGTTAGGCCGCGCGGCGGCGACGCGATTCGCAGCGGAGGGCGCAACAGTCGTGGCCGCCGATATCGACCACGAGAGCGCAGTGGAGACGGTCGAACGGGTCGAGGCGTCAGGCGGCGAGGGAGTCGCCCACGAACTCGACGTGCGCGACCGGAAGGCGTTCAGTTCCGCGATCGACGCCACCGTCGAGGAGTACGGGCTGGACATCCTGCTCAACAACGCGGGTGTCAGCCACGAACGACTCCACGTCGAGGAGATCAGCGACGACCAGCGCGATCAACTGATCGACGTCAACGTCAAAGGCGTCTGGAACGGCACCGTCTCGGCGATCCCACAGTTCAAAGAACAGGGCAGGGGCGCAATCGTCAACACCGCCTCGCTGGCGGGGGTCATCGGCGCGCCGATGCTGTCGGCGTACTCGCTGACGAAGGGGGCGGTCGTCAACTTCACCCGCGCGGTGGCCGCGGAGGTCGGCCCGCACGGGATCCGGGTCAACGCCGTCTGTCCCGGGATCACCGACACGTCGATGCCCCGGCGGAACCGCAGCCGGGAGGAGTGGGAGCAGATGAAAGCCGAGATGGCCGAGGAGTACCCCCTCAAGCGGCTCGGCGAACCCGAGGATATCGCCAACGCGATGCTCTTTCTGGCCTCGGACGAAGCCGACTGGATCACCGGCGAAGCGCTGGTCGTCGACGGCGGGTTCTCAAGTTGCTGAGTTTCTGGGCGTTAGAATCGCCGGTGGCGTTTTTATACCGGAGCCGGAACGGACGAGTATGACCGAGATACCAGTCCGAAGCCTCGGCATCCTCGGCATCTTCGGAGTACTCGGCGTCCCGGCGAACGAACCCGGATTGTTCGCGCTGTTTGCGCTGTTTGCGCTGTTCGCGAGCGACCGGACGATAGAGCTTCCGGTGTCGGGCAGTACCGCCGGGCAGTAGGCCCCCCGTGGCGAGTCAGGAGTACTCGTACTCCGCCGAGTCGGTATCTCTGTACCGTTCGAGGACGCGTTGGGGGTCGTCGCTCGTGAGCACGTCATCCAGGGCCTGATCGAGTTCGTGATCCCGGAGGTCACCCTCCGCGTAGAGGCGCTTCAGTTCGTCGATGGCCTCCTGTTCGGTCATCGAACCGGTCGAGTTGGAGTTGGTGTCGGCCCGCGCGAGCGCTTCGTCGAATTTCTGCTGGACGCTGTCCGAGAGGCTGGTCCGGACGTAGAGGAAGGCGCCGAACGCGAGCAGTAAGACGAGGAACATGAACACCGTCAGCGACACGAGAATCCAGAGCGGGCCGACCGAGAGCAGGATAGCCCCGACCGTAACGGCGAACAGCAACATCGTGAGCAGGCCGGCGAAGCCGGCGACCAGACCGAAGACGATGACGAAGGGATCCTCGATCAGATCACCCACCAGTTCCTCGGGGTCGCCGACTTCCTCGATCACGTCCTCGACGTCGACGACGGCTTCGACGAGATCATCGATATCGGCCATACAGATGAACGTATCAGGAGCCTGGACTTCGGTATTTCGGTCCGAGCGGTGGGGGACCAGCGACCCCCAGGGCTTACTACCGGTGCCGTCGAACGGGGCGCAATGTCAGAGCACTACCGGAAACTCGAACGGATGTACCACGACCACGCCCCGATCAACGAGTTCTTCGACCCGGAGTTGAACGTCTCGGAGGGCGAGGCGACTATCGACCTCCCCGTCTCGGAGAAACTGCACCACCCCGCGGGGGCCGTCCACGGAACGGCCTACTTCAAGGCGCTGGACGACGCCGCCTTCTTCGCGGCGAACTCGCTGGTCGAGGACGTGTTCGTGCTGACGACACAGATGAACCTCTACCTGACGCGACCGATCACCGAGGGGACGATGCACGCTCGCGGCGAGGTAGTACACGACAATCCGGGACAGTACATCGCCGGGTCCGTGATCGAAGACGACGACGGCAGTCAACTGGCGCGTGCGACGGCGACGTTCGTGCCCAGCGATATCGAACTCGGCCCCGAGATCGGCTACGAGTGACTCCTCGACCCCGAGCGCGGTAGCAAAAAAGTGTCGCGGTAGTCGTCAGTCGTCAGTCGCCGCGGCAGTTCCGACCTGCGCGTCGCTTTCGGCCTGGAGTTTGCCGATCTGCCGACGCAGCACCAGCACCGTGAGCAGGCCGACGACGAGCGCGCCGTTCATGATGTACAGCGCCTGCGTGTAGCCCCCGGTCGTCTCCAGAATGAACGACGCGATCTGCGGGCCGGCGACCCCGGCCAGCGCCCACGCCGTCAGGGCGTAGCCGTGGATCGCGCTGACCTCCTTGGTGCCGAACAGATCGCTCAGGTACGCCGGCAGACACGCGAATCCACCGCCGTAACAGGTAATCACGAGGAAGATCGTTCCCGCCAGGATCCAGACCCCAGCCAACTGCGGCATCACCAAGAAGGCGACGATCTGAATTCCCATGAACGCTCCGTAGACGGTCGTTCGGCCGATGTAATCCGAAAGCGTCGACCAGAAGATCCGGCCGCCACCGTTGAAGATGCCGATGTAGCCGGTGATGAACGCGGCCGTCGTGGCGGTCGCACCGGCGATCTCCTGGAGCATCGGTGAGGCGAACGCCAGCAGCATGATCCCCGCGGAGACGTTGATGAAGATGATCAACCAGACCATCCAGAACCGCGGGGAGGTCCGCGCCTCGGCGGCGGTGAGGTTATCCAGTCCCGGCAGCGCGCTGCGGGCCTCTTCCTGCGCGTTCTCCGTCGACTCCATGCCCTCCGGAACCCAGTCCTCCGGCGGCTTGGCGAGATAGCTCGCTCCCGCGACCATGAGCACGAAGTACAGCGCCCCGAGCCCGTAAAATGCCACAGGGATACTGAACGTCTGGATCAGGTAGTTCCCCAGCGGGCCGGTGAGCAACGCACCCGCACCGAATCCCATGACTGCGAGACCGGTTGCCATACCTCGGCGGTCCGGGAACCACTCGACGAGCGTTCCGATGGGTGAGATGTACCCGAGTCCGATGCCCATTCCCCCGAGAACACCGAACGTAGCGAGAAACAGCGGCAGGCTCCCGAGTTGGACGCTCAGCCCCGAACCGAGCATCCCGGCGCCGTAGAGCACCGCCGCGGCGAGCCCCGAGAGGCGAGGCCCGTACTTCTCGACGTACTTCCCGAGGAAGGCCGCGGTGAAGCCCAGGACGAACACGGCGATAGAGAACGCCAGCGTGACGCTCGACGTACTCCATCCCTGCGCCTCGTTAAGCGGTACTTGGTAGATGCTGTACGCGTAAATCCCCCCGATGGATAGGTGGATTGCAACCGCACCGACTGCAATCAGCCACCGGTTTTTCTCAGCCGTTGAAGATGGCATACACGCCTTTGATGAAGGAACGTCAAAAAAGCCTGTGTTAAGTGTCAAACCGTACTATTAAGGTTTCTTTATATTACCATGGGAATGAGTGACAACAGCAGGGTACCGGTGTCCGGGCCGGGCGGGATCTACTGTTCTCGAAGAGCAACCCACGGGTTACGAGCGACGACTGTGGCGAAAATACGGTCCCGAATCAGTGCGGCGACGGATGCTCAGTCGTCCGCGACGCCGTCACGGGGCTCCGACGGCACGTCGGGTCGCAGCGTCGACGCGTCCGCGTCGGGACCGAGCGGTTCGATCTTGACGCTCGAAACCTTGTACTCCGGAATTCCCGCCTGCGGGTCGAAGGTCTCGCCGGTGAGTTTGTTGACGGCACCGGCCGCGAAGTGCATCGGGATGAACAGCGTCCCTTCACCGACGCGGTCGGTGACCTGTGCCTTGACGACAATGTCGCCCCGCCGTGACTCGACGCGGACGTACTCCCCGTCAGCGATGCCGAGGTTGTCGGCGGTCTCGGGGTGGACCTCCACGAAGCTCTCGCCGACGTGGCTCATTAGCCCTTCGACGCGGCGGGTGATCTGGCCGGTGTGCCAGTGGTACAGCACCCGACCGGAGGTCAGCGTGAGCGGGTACTCCTCGTCGGGGAGTTCCCCGGGATGGCCGCCGTCGGCCGGGACGAACCGCGCCTTCCCGTCCTCGAAGTTGAAGTTGCCCTCCTCGTAGTCGTAGAGGTACGGCGTCCCGGGGTGGTCCTCGTCCCAGCAGGGCCACTGGAGACCGTGTTCCTCGCCCTCCTCCAGGCGGTCGTAGGTCACGCCGCCGTAGATGGGGGCCACCGAGTTGATCTCGTCCATGATCTCGCGGGGGTGGTCGTAGTCCCAGTCGTAGCCGAGGCGACGGGCCAGTTCCTGGGTGATCTCCCAGTCCTGACGGGCGTCTCCCGGCGGTCGGGAAGTCGGACGGACCCGCTGGATGCGGCGCTCGGTGTTCGTGAATGTGCCGTGTTTCTCCGGCGAGGTGGCCGCCGGCAGGACGACATCCGCGTGCTGGGCCGTTTCGGTCATGAAGATGTCCTGCACGACGAGGAAGTCCAGATCCGCCAGGGCCTCCTCGGCGTGCTGGATGTCGGGTTCGGACAGCGCCGGATTCTCGCCGACGACGTACATCCCGCGGAGGTTGCCGTTGTGGGCCTCTTCGAGCATCTCCGGGACCTTCAGGCCGGGCTCCTCGGGCGGGCGCTCGCCCCACTCGGCCTCGAACTTCTCGGCGACTTCCTCGTCGGAGGGGTCCTGGTAGCCGGGGAGGCTGCCGGGGAGCGTGCCCATGTCGCCGCCACCGCCCTGGACGTTGTTCTGGCCGCGGAACGGCGAGAGACCCGCGCCGGGCTTGCCGACCTGGCCCAACACGAGCGCGAGATCGGCCATCGCCAGCAGGTTCTCCGTCCCGGTGCTCTGTTGGGTCATCCCCATCGCCCAGCCGAAGACGACCTTGTCGGCTTCGGCCAGCGTCTCCGCCGCCGACGCGATTTCCTCCGGTGGGACGCCGGCGAGTTCCTCGACTTTCTCGGGGGTGAACGCCTGGACCTTCTCTTTCAGTTCCTCGAAGTTCTTCGTGTTTCGCTCGATGAACGCCTCGTCGTGGAGGTCGTGCTCGATGATGTACCGGATGAGCCCGTTGAGCCAGGTCACGTCGTATCCCGGCTTCGTCCGGGTGTACTGATCGGCGTGCTCCGCGATACCGATCTTCCGGGGGTCGAAGACGACGAGATCGGCGCCGTCGCGGACGTTCTGTTTGATGCGGGTCGCCAGCACCGGGTGCGACTCGGTCGTGTTCGACCCGGAGATGAGGTAGGCGTCGGCCTCCCCGATGTCCTCGTTGATGCGGTTGGACATCGCGCCGTACCCAAGCGTCTGCTGGAGCGCGGCGACCGTCGAGGCGTGGCAGAGCCGAGCGCAGTTGTCGATGTTTTTCGTCCCGAGCACCTGCCGGGCGAACTTCTGGACGAGGTAAGCCTCCTCGTTGCTTCCCTTCGAGGAGGCGAGACAGCCGACTGCGTCGATCCCGTGTTCGTCCTGGATCTCCCGCAGGTTCTCCGCGACGTGATCGAGCGCCTCCTCCCAGGAGGCCGGCCGCAGGTCCCCGTCCTCGTCGCGCACAAGCGGGTCCGTCAGTCGCTGTTTGCTGTTCGCGAACTCGTGGCCGAACTTCCCTTTGACACACGTCGAGAAGTTATTCGCCGGGGCGTCGTCGGGATCATCGACCGGCACGACTCCCAGCGAGTCGTCGTCTTTCCCCCACATCTCGAACCGACAGCCGACCGCACAGAACCCGCAGGTGGTCTCCTGTTTGTCGATTTTGCCGAGTCGGTAGTCGCTGACGGCGTCGGCGATGTCGAACAGTCGTCCCTCGGGAAGCGTGTTGGCCGCGATTGCCTCGGCGGTGTGTTCGCCGGCCAGGAAGGCCTTTCTGCCGTACTCCTTCGCGAGGTCACCGGCCAGGCGCTTGGCGTTCGACATGTACGACGAGATACCGCCTTCCGCTTCGATCGGGTCCGGTTCGGCTTCGATACCCGTGCCGGGGCCGGGCTCGCGGTTCGGCGAGTCGGTGTCGTCGAGGGTCTCGACCGGTTCGTGTTCGATGACCGTGCCGATGGAGTTGCGCTGGGTGAACCCGGGCAGCGGGAGCGTGGCGGCCCCGCCGATTCCCTTCTCGGTCAGCGATCCGGTCGGACAGACCGTCGCGCAGTGGCCACAGGAGACACACTCCGAGTCGGCCATCGTCTCGGCGTCCGACTGGAATCCGATGCGGGTGTCCTCGCCGTGGCCCTCCATCCGGAGGACGCCCTCGACCTGTACGTCGTTACAGCCTTCGACACAGCGGTTACAGAGGATGCACTTGTTGCGGTCGATCTGGATGAACGACGACGTGTCGTCGAGCGGTTCGTACTCCGAGCGGTCGTCGAAGACGCCGTACCGCGGGTGGTTGACGCCCTCGCTGATCGCGGCCGACTGGAGTTCACACCGGCCGTTGCCGTTGCAGGTGGTACAGCGGAGGTTGTGATTCGAGAGAACCAGGTCGAGATTGACGCTTCTGCTCTCCTCGGCGCTGTCGGTGTCTGTCCGGACGTTCAGTCCGTCTTCCGCCGGGAACGAACAGGACGGCACCAGGCCGTGTTCGTCCGTCTCGACCATACAGGTCCGACAGGTGCTTCGGGGACCGATTTCGTCGGCGCAGTCGCCCCCCCTGTCGTAGTGACAGAGCGCGGGCACGTCCGTCTCCTCTGCCACGCCGTCGACTCCGGGGTCGACGGAGACGATGTCGTCGTCGAGGCGTTCGAGCGCGTCGATGACGGTCGAACCCGGTGGGAGACTCACCTCGTGGCCGTCGACGGTGATCGTCGTTCCGTCGTCGCCGGCCGTACCTACCGGTGGATCGTTCGCGGTCCCGGTCTCGAACTCCGCCGTTACCGGTGTCGATGGTCTGGGGTCTGTAACGTCTGGAACGTGTGGGAGTGATTTCTCGGTACTCATAGATTATCTGAGCAGGTGCCGTGTCGGCAGGTTCCGTTCGCGTGTTCGGTGAACTGTTCGCCGAATCTGTCGAGCGCGGTCGTGACCGGTCGCGGGGCCGTCGCACCGATCTGGCAGTTGGCAGTGGTTCGCATGACCCTGGCGAGTTCGGTGATCTTCTCGGCGTCGAACGTCCCGCCGTAGATGTCGCGGAGCAGTTCGGTCAGTTGTTGGGTTCCCTCGCGGCCGGGAACGCATCGTCCGCTGTTCTCCTCGGCCGCAAACTGAACGCGTTCGCCGGCCTCAGATACCGGACACCGACTCTCGCCGAGAATCTCGACGCCGCCCGTCAGTCCGAGACCCGCCTCGGTCAGGGCCTCTGCCGTGGGGTCGTAATCGAGCGTATCGGTCAACCCTCCGAAGATTCCGCCGACGCAGACCATCCCGACGCCGTCGGTCGGGGCGACGGCCTCACGCACCGCCGACAGCGAATCGTCGGCCGATAGCTCGACGACCGCGGGGTGGTCTACGTCGCCGGTCACGCTGAACAACCGTGTCGGCGCTCGCTCTCCGTCGGTCGGCTCTCCGTCGTCCGAACCCGGCGGCGATAGGTCGGGAAGTTCCCGCTGGAGCGCCGCCCGGGCCTGGAGCACGGTTCTGACGGAGTGGACGGCGGTCGGGCGGCCGTACAGCCCGTAGCTGGCGGGCGACGGGGGCTGGCGGCGTGGCTCGATTCGGTCGTTTCCCTCCAACACCTCCAGGGCGGCAGTCGGATCACCGGCCCGGTACTCCGGCGGCCCGACGGCGATTTTGGGCGTGATCGGGAGCGATTCGGCCAGTGCGTCTGCCGCCTCTTCGAGACGGGGCCGAACGGGAGCGTCCGCGTCGAGCAGGACGAGCACGTCAGTCGCGCCGACGAGCACGCCAGCCGTCACGGCCGCGTCGAGAACGGCGACGGTCGCACCGGCGAGCAGCGTCTCGTCGCTCCGGTGGCGCGGGTCGGTATCGTGTGCGTTCACCACGACGACTGGCTCGCCGTCCGTCTCGCGAATCGTGTCCCACGCCTCGGTGACGGGTGTCTCCGCCACCGCGTCACCGCGGCCGCGTCCGAGAATCGGGGTCTCCAGCCGCGTCTCGGCGGTCACGCGCTCCGAGACCAGCGTCCAGTCTGCCGGAGCGACCGGGTTCGCCCAGCCGCACTTCGCGAGGAGTCGGCGGTCGCCGACAGCGAGCGGTCCCTCGTCCGGAACCGGGAGCGTCCCGTCGTCTTCGTGTTCGACCACCGCGAACGGCTCGAAATCGGTCGACTCGCCGGCTTCGGCCGCACGGACGAGGTCGGTCGCCTGTGAGGCGTCCACGGCGGCGTACATCCGAGTCTCGCCGTCTGTGCTGACCAGTGCCAGCGGTTCGTAGGCGGTGATCCCCGTCGGGCCAGTCGCTCTGACCGCCACGTCGTCTGCGACCTCCTCGGCCGCGCTGAGTACGTCCGTCGCGTCCCCCCGATCCGGCCCCGAAGAGAATCTGATGAGCGTCTCCGCAGTCGATTCGCTCGACGGCTTGTCGTGCATACTTGGAAATCCTGTCATATATCCCCCCGACTGTGGCTGTTATATACCATACACCGTGATTACGAGGTTTCGTTTTTGTATCTTCCTGAAGAGCGTTGACACGTGTTGGCACGGTCTCGGCCCGCGAAGCCAAGGCGTTTAGTCGCTGCCGGGCGAGTGTACGGTATGGCTAACCCACGGTTTCGAGAGGTGCGTTCCGAAGCGGCATCGGCTATCGAGACAGGTGAGTTGTACTCGCTCTATACGGGGCTAGTTCACGAGGACGGCCGTCACGAGTACTACTTCGGTAACGATACGGAGTCGGCCGAAGAACTCAGAGAGAACGCCGCGGTTCATCTGGGAATGATGCTCCGCGTGCTCGCGGACCGCTCCGAGAGCGACCTCGACGAACTCGCGGACCTCGCCGTCGAGCGCGCAGAGGAGATGGATCTGCGGTAGCCGAGCGGCCGTATCTGTCTCCGCGTCGAATGATCCAACACCAGCCACGAGCCCGACCAGTCCGATGATACAACCGCAAGAGCACTGCTTCAGCGTCCGGCGGTACCGTGACACCCGACTCCACTCAGTTGCCATCGCGACGATGAGAGAGCCAGGAGGGGGACCTCCGGGTCTCAGGGGGGTGTGAAGATGCTCGAAACACTGCCCGAAATCGTCAGGGTCGACCTCTCGGAGCGGTCGGTGAGTCGGGAGCCGGTTCCGGAGTCGTGGCGACGGCGGTTCGTCGGCGGCAAAGGACTCGCAGCGCGGTATCTGTACGACGAACTCGACGCCGGCGTCGACCCGCTCGGTCCCGAGAACGCGATTCTGTTGTTCAGGGGACCGCTGACGGGGTTGTTACCCGGGGAGAACCGGTACGTCGTCGTCACGAAGTCGCCGCTGACCGGTACCTTCCTCGACTCCTACGCCGGCGGGGCGTTCCCCGGGCGGTTCGCCGGTGCGCTCGGTGACGCCGCGGGGATTCTCGTGACGGGGCAGGCAGACGAACCGGTCGAGATCGTCGTCGCAGACGGTTCTGTCGGGATCGAATCGACGGATCTCTGGGGGGCCGAAACCGACGCTACCGCGGAGGCACGACCCGACGCGGCAGTCGCCTGTATCGGCCCGGCGGGCGAGTCACAGGTCTCATACGCGACGCTCGCATCTGACGGCGGCGAGCACCACGCCGGCCGTGGCGGTGCCGGTGCGGTGATGGGCGCGAAACGGTGCAAGGCGGTCGTCGTCCGCGGTGAGTCACCGAGCGGGCTGTCCGCGCTCAGAGAGCGATACGCCGAGCAGTTCGAGGCCTCGGGAACCGGACAGTGGCTCTCCGCTGGCGGGACCGTCGAGACGGTCGATTTCACCGACGAAGTGGGAATCCTCCCGACCCGCGGCTGGCAGGAGTCACGGTTCGAGGACGCCGTCGACATCGGCGTCGAAGCGATCCGCGAGCTGGCGACCGAGCGCGAACACCCCGACCGTGACCAGCAGGGCGATTTCCGCGTCGAGACAGACGCGGGTGAGACGGTCACCCGGGGAGCCGCCTCGCTGTCGCTCGGGGCCGGGCTGGGAATCGGTGACGCGGAAGCGGTCGCGGAGCTCGGCGGGCTCTGTGATCGACTCGGACTCGATCTCGTCAGTACTGGGAGTGCCATCGCGTGGGCAATCCGCGCCAGCCAGGCCGGGCTGCTCGACGAGGAGTACGAGTTCGGAGACGTGGACACGGCCCGCTCGCTCGTCCGAGCGATCGCCACCCGCGACGGCGACACGGGGGACCGTCTCGCCGACGGCGTCGCGGCGGCGGTGGCGGCAACCGGCGGCGACGAGTTCGTCCCGACTGTCAAGTCGATGGAGCTCCCCTCCTACGATCCGCGGGGGGCAGAGAGCATGGCCCTCGCCTACGCCACGAGTGACCGTGGCGGCTGTCACAGGCGTGCCCGGCCGGTCGAGCGTGCCGTCTTCGAGGAGTGGAGCGTCGAGCGGATCGTCGACACCGTCATTACCGAGCAAAACGAGCGTGCCGTCCTCTGGAGTCTGATCGTCGACGACTTCGTCGGGGACGTGTTCGAAGATCTCGGTGAGGAGTGGCTCGACGTCGTCGGACTCGAGACGGCCGGTTCGCTGGCGACAGTGGGTGAACGGATCTGGACGCTGACCAGGCTGTTCAACGTCCGCGAGGGGTTCGACAGGGCCGACGACGAACTCCCGGCGGCGCTCCAGCGACCCGTCGCCTCCGGGCCGAACGAGGGATCGGTGGTCGATTCCGGTCGGTTCGAGCGAATGCTCGACGAGTACTACGCGGCCCGCGGGTGGAGCGAAAACGGCATTCCGACCGCGCAGACCGTGGCCCGACTCGATCTCACGGATGCACTCGACGGGGAGACGCCCGTCGCGGGGTCGGCGTCAGGGTCGGAGGAGTCGTCCTGATCGAAACCGACGAGACTCGGTCGGGCGGATTCGGGCGCGCGCGGCGACTGGTCGGTACCCCGTCACCCGCTGGGCTCGGAGACGAGACGTCCACCTCAGGGGTCGACGTTCTCTCGGAACCCCGGGGCCAGGCCGTCCTGTTCGATGCCGGAGCGGTCCCGGATCTCGAACTCGTAGACCTCGACCCCGCCGGACGTCGCGGCGGTCTGCAGCGTGTTCGGCTGCCACGCGTCGGCGAGCAGGTGCCGAATTTCGGACCACTGGTCCTCGTCGACGCGGTCGAGCCGACCGGTGAGGAGGACGCTCTGCCACCGAAACTGCGAACTGGCCTCGTAGACGAGAAACCGGGCCAGATCCGCCTGCGCCGTCAGTTCGCCCTTCCGACTCGACTCGCCGAGAACGTAGGTGAAGTACAGGTTATCCCCACCGTCGAAGGCGTAGGACAGCGGCAACAGATACGGTGCCTGTTCGTCCGGAAGCCCCAGGACGCCCGTCGACTGTGCAGAGAGGCAGTCGTCCACCGACTCCTCGTCCATCCACTGCATGCCGTACGCTTCCAACTCGGAAACGGTCATAGGTCCACTCAGTGCTGTTAGAAATGTGAACCCTCCGGGCATTCTAACTCAGGTGCCAACGCCCCGACCGAGGGACCTCGGTGGTCACCGACGGGAGTCGGGGCAGAGTCGGTACGTCGCCTCGTAACGCCTTTATCACGTCCCACGTAGCCTGAAGTATGGACCTTCTCGACGCGGTAGACGCCAGATCGGGGGTCGTCTGCGTCGTCGGCGCCGGCGGGAAGAAGACGATGCTGTACACGCTGGCCGGTCGGGCCGCCGACGAGGGGCTTCGGAGCGTCGTCACGGCGACGGTCCGGATCCCCATCTTCGACGAACAGGTGAGCGGGGTCGTCGCGACCGACGATCCGGTCGAAGCGTTGCGTGACGCCGACAGCTATCCGGTCGGGGCCGTTGCGGGGCGGGACGGAGAGACCAGATACCGGGGGTACGATACCGCCGTGGTCGACGACCTCGGGCGGGCAGGTGTCGCGGACGTGGTGCTGGCCAAAGCCGACGGCGCCAGGACGCGGGAGTTCAAAGCCCCCGGCGACCAGGAGCCACAGATTCCGGAGACGACGGAGACCGTGCTCCCCATCGCGAGCGTCCACGCGGTCGGCGAACCGCTCGGCGAGGATGTCGTGCACCGTCCCGAACGGGTCGCCTCGATCACCGGACTCAGCCCGGGCGAGGAGATCACCACCTCAGATGTGGGAGCCGTGCTCGCCAGCCCCGCGGGAGGACTCAAACACGTTCCCGACGGCGCGACCACGGTTCCCGTCCTCAACAAGGTCGACGACGACGGGCTGGCCGAGGTTGGTCGTGAGATTGCGAGGGACGTTCTCGACCGTGCGGACGTGCCACGAGTCGTCCTCACGAGCCTGCTGGCGGACGACCCGGTCGTCGACGTGATCGAGTAGCCCCACCGAGAATCAGGACTCGAACTGCTTTGCGGCCCGCTCGAACTCCTCGCGCGTGTTGATGTTCTCGAAGCTCTCCGTGGAGCCAACCGCTTCGATCTCCTCGCTCCCGACGACGACGTGTTCGATATCCTCGAGCGGTGCAACGATCCGTGGATCCCCCTGCGCGAGCGCCCGCTCACAGGCCGCCCGCATCGCGTCTGCGCGGTAGACCGCCTGGGTGGTCTGAAACCAGCCGTCGTCGAGCCGCGGGACAGCGCCGTCGTGTCCTTCGGCCCGGTCGAATAGCATCGAGATGACACCGGACTGGACGAAGGGCATGTCGCAGGCGACGACGGCGGCGTACTCTCCTTCGACATCGGCGAGCCCGTTGCGGATGCCGGCGACGGGGCCGCGGTCCTCCTCCTCGTCGAGCGCGTACCTGACCGGGAGGGGATACCCCGCGAGTGCGTCTCGGATGCTCGCTCGCTGGTCCTCGCGGCAGTTGACAACCAGTTCGTCGACGACCGGCCGCAGACGGTCGGCGACGCGGCGGAGCATCGGCGTGCCGGCCAGTTCTGCGGTGGCCTTGTCGCTCTCGCCGAACCGCGTCGAGTGTCCGCCCGCGACGATGACGCCGCTTCGCATACCCGGCCGTTCGAGGCCGGCACGAATGAATCTCACGTCGCGCCGTTCCGAAGAGCGGTGCTCGCCGTCCGGTCAGGGCTCTCGATTGGACTCGTCTTCATCAGGGCCGGCCTGCTCGTCTTCGTCGCTCTGAGAGATCCCGCCGATACAGTCGGCGACGACCTCACCGCCTTTGAGGATCGCGAGCAGAAGTTCTTCCACACGCTGTTGTCCCGGAGCGAAGGGGGTAGCAGTTTCTCGGCAGTTCTGGCTTCGAAACGGTGTGGGGACCAACCCCACGGGTAGGCAGGGCGAAAGTGCCGAGAGATCCCCCAGCAGGCCATGTGAACGCCACCCAGCCCGCGAACGAAACGGGGGCTTTTTAACTCAGCGTACGAGAGTAATCGCTACAGTCTAGTGGCGCGACGTGGAAGCGTTACGGCATGACCGTCAGCGTACTCGTGCCGTCGTCGCTCGCCCGGGAAGCCGAGGACAAACGCGAGGCGACTCGCAAGATCGGTTACGTGGCCCGCGCGGCCACGGTCTTCCGGGTGGACCGGTTGTCGGTCTACCCGGACCCCGAGGGCGAACGGAAATACGACGACGGGTTCGTCGAAACCGTACTCAGATACGCCGCAACGCCCCCGGACCTCCGAAAGGAGCTCTGGGATACGCGGGACGAACTGGCGTACGCGGGCGTCCTGCCGCCGCTCCGCTCGCGTTCACAGACCGGCTCCGGATCGGACGATTCGGGGTCGTTAAGACAGGGAATCGTGACGAAGGCCGTATCAGATGGGCGCGTCCGGGTCAATTGCGGACTGCAACACCCGATCTCTCTCCTCGTCCCAGACGGGATGGATCTCACGGAGGGAGAGCGCGTCACCATCGACGTCTCTTCGCGAGAGCCGGTCCGGGCAAAGATCGTCGGTAAGCCATCTGGCTACACCGTCGATACCCCGGACCTCGACGCGGCAGTATCGCGGTCGGACGCCGGGCTCACCATTGCCGCCTCGCGGCACGGTGAGATACTCCGTCCCGACCGGCTGAACGAGCTCGCAGCCGAGTCCGCAGGCGCGGACGCGGGCGAGCACGAGTTCACAGTCGCCTTTGGCGCACCCGAACGCGGGTTGCCCGCGATCCTCGGGCTGTCGCCGGAGGAGATTCGCGAAGACGGCTCCAAAGAGACTGGAGGGTTCGACCTCTGGCTGAATACGGTTCCGAACCAGGGCAGTCAGGTCGTCCGCACCGAAGAAGCGGTGTTCGCGACACTTGCCTGCCTGAACCTCATGGAGTAACCATGCCACAACCAGAACGACCACGAAAAGGCTCGATGGGCTTCAGCCCGCGCAAGCGAGCGTCCAGCGAGACGCCTCGCTTCAACAGTTGGCCGGACGACGACGGTCAGCCTGCGCTCCAGGGTTTCGCCGGCTACAAAGCCGGAATGACCCACGTCGTGATGATCAACGACGAACCCGACTCCCCGCGACAGGGGATGGAGGAGACAGTACCGGTGACCGTCGTCGAGACGCCACCGATGCGGGTTGTCGCGCTCCGGGCCTACGAAGACACACCGTACGGCAAGCGACCGCTGACGGAGGTCTGGGCGGACGAGTTCCACCCCGACCTCGACCGGGCACTCGACGTGCCCGAGGACGGCGGCGCTTCGGAGGAACAGATTCAGGAGGCACTCGACGAGGGTCGGCTCGCGGACGTGCGTGCGATCACGCACACCGTCCCGGCCGACGTCGACGGCGTGCCCAAGAAGAAACCCGACGTGATGGAGAACCGCGTCGGCGGCGGCTCGCTCGAAGACCGCGTCGAGTTCGGTCTCGACCTGCTCGGCGACGAGGAGTACTCGGTCAACGACGTGTTCCGCGCCGGCGAGTACGCCGACGTGGCGGCCGTCACGAAAGGGAAAGGGACGCAGGGTCCCGTCAAACGCTGGGGCGTCCAGAAGCGGAAGGGCAAACACGCCCGGCAGGGCTGGCGACGACGGATCGGCAACCTCGGTCCGTGGAACCCGAGCCGCGTCCGCTCGACGGTCCCCCAGCAGGGACAGACCGGCTACCACCAGCGCACCGAACTCAACAAGCGCCTGATCGATCTCGGCGAGGAGGATCCGACCGTCGAGGGCGGATTCATCGACTACGGCGAGGTCGACAACGAGTACGCGCTCGTCAAGGGCTCGGTGCCCGGTCCGGACAAGCGACTCGTCCGCCTGCGCCCCGCAGTGCGTCCGAACGACCAGCCGCGTCTCGACCCCGAGGTGCGGTACGTCTCGACAGCATCGAACCAGGGATAAACTATGCAGGTACCAGTACGCACAATCGAGGGCGACACGGACGGGGAGATTGATCTCCCGGACGTGTTCGACAGCGAGTACCGGCCGGATCTCATCAAGAGGGCCGTACTCGCCGCACAGGCGAATCGAAAGCAGGACTACGGGGCCGACGAGTACGCCGGCATGCGGACGCCGGCGGAGTCGTTCGGGTCCGGTCGCGGTCAGGCACACGTTCCGCGTGAGGGCGGGCGCGGTCGGCGCGTCCCACAGACCGTGGGCGGTCGACCCGCACACCCGCCGAAGGCCGAGAAGGACCGGTCGCTCGACATCAACGACAAGGAGCGACAGAAGGCGGTCCGCTCGGCGATCGCCGCCACCGCCGACCCCGAGGTCGTCGCAGAGCGCGGCCACGAGTTCGACGAGGACGTCGAACTGCCCGTGGTCGTCTCCGACGAGTTCGAGGAGGTCTACAAGACACAGGAAGCGGCCGCCATGCTCGACGCACTCGGCCTCCACGCCGACATCGAGCGGGCCGACGAGACGAAGATCAAGGCCGGACAGGGCTCGGCGCGTGGCCGCAAGTACACGCGACCGAAATCGATCCTCTTCGTGACCAGCGAGGAACCGTCTCGCGCCGCGCGCAACCTCGCCGGCGCGGACGTAACCACCGCAGCAGAGCTGAACGCGGAGGATCTCGCGCCGGGAACCCATCCCGGCCGACTCACCGTCTGGACCGAAAGCGCAGTCGAGGAGGTGGCCGACCGATGACAGACGCAATCAAACACCCACACGTGACCGAGAAGACCGTCGACAAGATGGACTTCGACAACAAGATGGTCTTCATCTGTCACACCGACGCGGAGAAAGGTCAGATCAAGACGGAGGTCGAAGAGCAGTTCGACCTCACCGTCACGGATGTCAACACGATGGTCACGCCAAACGGCGAGAAGAAGGCTGAACTGACACTCTCGGACGAGCACGACGCGCAGGAAGTCGCAAGCCGAATCGGGGTGTTCTAACGATGGGACGACGCATTCGCGGACAACGACGCGGACGCGGCGGCTCGACGTTCCGAGCCCCGTCGCATCGGTACAAAGCCGACATGGACCACCGGAAACTGGAGGACAAGGATACCGTCACCGGCGAAGTGCTCGACATCGAGCACGACCCCGCACGGAGCGCCCCGGTGGCCGACGTGCAGTTCGACGACGGCGACCGGCGACTCGTGCTCGCGCCCGAGGGCGTCGCTGTCGGCGACGAGATCCAGATCGGTGTCTCGGCGGCAATCGAGCCCGGGAACACCATGCCGCTGGCGGAGATCCCGGAAGGTGTCCCGGTCTGTAACGTCGAGGCCAAGCCGGGCGACGGCGGCAAGTTCGCCCGCGCGTCGGGTGTCAACGCGACGCTTCTGACCCACGACCGCAACGTCGCGGTCGTCCAGCTACCGAGCGACGAGATGAAACGGCTCGATCCGCAGTGCCGGGCGACGATCGGCGTCGTCGCGGGCGGCGGTCGAACGGAGAAACCCGTCCTCAAGGCGGGCAAGAAGTACCACAAAGTCAAATCCCGCGGGACCGTCTGGCCCCGGGTGCGTGGCGTCGCGATGAACGCCGTCGACCACCCGTTCGGTGGCGGTGGCCGCCAGCACCCCGGCAAGCCGAAATCCATCTCGCGGAACGCCCCGCCGGGGCGGAAGGTCGGGGACATCTCCTCGAAACGCACCGGACGAGGTGGAAACGAATGAGTTCGGACTACCAGATCGGCCACGAAGGCGAGTTCACCTACCGTGGTCACACGCTCGACGAGCTGCAGGAACTGAGTCTCGAGGAAGTCGCGGAACTGCTGCCCGCACGCCAGCGGCGAAGTATCAAACGCGGCCTGTCCTACGAGAAAGAGCAGCTGCTCGAAGAGGCCCGCGAAGCCGACGAGGAGGAGACGGCAAACAATCCGATCCGCACGCATCTGCGAGATATGCCGATCCTCCCGGAGATGGTCGGACTGACCTTCGCGGTGCACAACGGTCAGTCCTTCGAGCGTGTCGAGATCGAGCCGGAGATGCTCGGCCACTACCTGGGCGAGTTCCAGCTCACCCGAACGTCGGTCGAACACGGACAGGCCGGCATCGGAGCGACACGCTCCTCGAAGTTCGTACCCCTCAAGTAAATCATGGGAATTAGCTACTCAGTCGAGGCCGACCCGGAGACGACGGCGAAAGCGATGCTCCGGGAGCGGCACATAAGCCACAAGCACAGCAAAGCCATCGCCCGTGAGATCAAGGGGATGACCGCAAGCGACGCAGTCGAGTATCTCGAGGCTGTCATCGAGGGCACCCAGTCGGTGCCGTTCCGACAGCACAACTCCGGTGTCGGTCACCGGAGCGATGTCGACGGCTGGGACGCCGGTCGGTTCCCCGAGAAGGCCAGCGAGGCCTTCCTCGATCTGCTGGAAAACGCGATCGGTAACGCGGAGTACCAGGGATTCGAGGGCGAGGAGATGGAGATCATGCACGTCGCCGCCCACAAGGTCGGCGAGGCACAGGGTCGCAAACCCCGGGCGATGGGGCGAGCGAGTCCGTGGAACACGCCGGAAGTAGACGTGGAACTGGTCCTCGAAGAGACGGAGGGTGATGAGTAATGGCTGACGAACTCCAGTTCATCGAGAACGGGCTGCAGCGCACCCAGATCGACGAGTTCTTCCAGGAAGAGCTCGGTCGCGCCGGCTACGGCGGGATGGAGATCGCGAAGACGCCGATGGGCACACAGATCGTGCTCAAAGCCGAGAAGCCGGGAATGGTCATCGGCAAAGGCGGGAAGAACATCCGCAAGATCACTACCACGCTCGAAGAGGACTTCGGGCTGGAGGACCCCCAGGTCGACGTCCAGGAGGTCGAAGAGCCGGACCTGAACGCCCGGATCGTCGCGGACCGCCTGGCGAACGCACTCGAACGCGGCTGGTACTTCCGGAAGGCCGGTCACACGACGATCGACCGGATCATGGAAGCCGGCGCGCTCGGTGCGGAGATCGTCCTGAGCGGAAAGGTCACGGGCGCACGCTCGCGCGTCGAGAAGTTCAACCGTGGCTACATCAAACACAACGGCGAACCCGCCGAGGAGATCGTCGATCACGGCATCGGCACGGCGGTCGTCCAGCTCGGCACCATCGGGGTACAGGTGAAGATCATCCCGCCGGGTGCGGAGCTTCCCGACGACTTCGAGGTCTACGAGGACCAGCAAGTCGAGGACTACATCGTCGACGACGGCGAGGGCGTCGAGGAACTGCTCGCCGGCGAGCCCGAAGAGGCCGAGGAGGGCGAGGAGCCCGAGATCGGCGCGCCGCCGGAAGACGACGAGACGGACGAAGAAGTGGTCGAAGAGGCCGAGGAGTTCGAGGACCCCGACCTGCCCGAGGAGGCAGGGGTCGAGGAGGAACTCGAGGACCTCGAAGCCGACGTCGAGGAGGAACTCGACGAGGAGACCGAAGCCGAGGCCGAACAGCTCATGGACGAGATGGACGAGGAGGGTGATGACGAATGACCATCCTGCATCCAGCCGAGATCCGTGACATGACACCGACCGAACGGCAGGCGGAGCTGGAAGATCTGGAGACGGAGCTTCTGAACGCCGTGTCCGCGAAAGCCGCCGGCGCGCAGCCGGAGAACCCGGGTCGGATCAAAGAGCTACGGCGAACCATCGCCCGGATCAAGACGATCCAGACCGAAGAGGGCGATTTCGAGGGCGAGCAGACGCCCGCGACCGAATAACATGAACGTACGCCCGACAACACTCCCGCGACACGAACTCGTCGGCCTCCCCGTCGAGGTCCGGACAGCGTCGAATCCGGCCTTCGAGGGGATCAGCGGCGAGTGCGTGATGGAGACGACACAGACGCTGGGCATCGAGTCCGAGGGTCGTGTCCGGCAGGTACCCAAGGAGGCGGCGGAGTTCGCGTGGACGTTGCCGTCGGGCGAGGTCGTTGCGACGGCGGGCAGCCGACTCGTCGCACGGCCAGCACGGCGCACAGAACATCGAGGTGACTCGAAATGGCGATAGGATTAGACGTAGACACACCACCAGAACCAGAGAATCCAGAGGAGTACGAGTACGAGACATGTCCGTTCTTCGGTGACCTCCCCGTTCGGGGCCAGGTCCTCGAAGGCGAGGTCGTTTCGACGGACATGGAGAAGACGGTCGTCGTCGAACGGGAGTACGACGTGCAGGTTCCCAAGTACGACCGCCTGATGAAGCGGCGCTCGCGGATTCCGGCCCACGTGCCGGAGATCCTGCGGCCCGTTTCGGAGGGTGCGACCGTCAGAATCGCAGAGACCCGACCGCTCTCGAAGACGAAATCACACGTCGTCGTCGAAGTCGACGGAGGTGACGACTGATGGAGGCCCTGAAAGCGGACGTCACCCAGGGCCTGGAGAAGGGCTCGCTGATCAACTGCGCCGACAACACGGGCGCACGCGAGCTCAAGGTCATCAGCACCCACGGCTACTCCGGCACGCTGAACCGACATCCCAAGGCCGGGATCGGTGACAAGATCACCGTCTCGGTGACGAAAGGGACGCCGGAGATGCGCCGGCAGGTGCTCGAAGCGGTCGTCATCCGCCAGCGGAAGCCGATCCGCCGACCGGACGGCACCCGCGTGCAGTTCGAGGACAACGCCGCCGTCATCATCGACGACAACGAGGAGCCGCGCGGAACCGAGATCAAGGGGCCAATCGCCCGTGAGGTCGCAGAGCGATTCGGGTCGATTGCCTCGACAGCGACAATGATCGTATAGATATGAGCGAACAACCACACAAACAGCGAACGGCAACGCGACGCGCTCCGTTGCACGAACGTCACGAGCAGGTCAAGGCGACGCTGTCCGAGGACCTCCGCGAGGAGTACGACACTCGGTCGGTCCGCGTCAACGCCGGGGACACCGTCGAGGTGCTCCGCGGCGACGACGCCGGCGAGCGGGGCGAGGTCGTCGATGTCGACCTCAAGGACGCCGCCGTCCACGTCGAGGACGTGACCCTCGAGACGGCCGACGGCGAGGAGGTCCCGCGACCGCTCGACGCGAGCAATCTGCGGGTCGTCGACCTCGACCTCTCGGACGAGCTGCGACAGGAGCGTCTCGAAGCTACGGAGGAGGATAACGAATGACGAAACACCAGAAACGGCTGTCAGTCCCGAAAAGTTGGCCCGTTGAGCGAAAGGAGGAGACCTTCACGGTCAAGGCCGACGCAGGGCCACACGGCGAGTCAGGGGTTCCCCTGCTCATCATCCTTCGGGACGTGCTCGGCTACGCCGACAGCCGCAAGGAAGCGCGATACGCACTGAACGAAGGCAACGTCGAGATCAACGGGAAAGCGATCAGCGACGAGGAGCGGCCGGTCGGCATGTTCGACATCGTCGCCTTCGAGGAGCGCGAGGAGTACTACCGCGTGTTCCCCGACGAGGGCGGCCGGCTCTCGCTGACCCCGATCGACGAACAGTCGGCACAGAGCAAGCTCGGCAAGATCGTCAACAAGACGAACGTGCCGGGCGGGGACGTACAGCTGACCCTTCACGACGGGCACACCCTGCTCGTCGAGGAGGACAGCGAGTACAGCGTCGACGACTCGATCGTCATCGCCAACGATGACGACGAGATTGTCGCCCACTTCGAGTACGAGGAGGGCGCGCTCGTGACGGCCGTCGACGGCGCACACGCGGGTCAGATCGGCCAGATCGACGAGATCCAGGTCACGCCGGGTAGCTCGCAGAACAACGTCCTCGTCGATCAGGACGCCGCTCCGGTCGACGCCGACGGCGGCTTCGAGACCATCGAGGAGTACATCGTCGTGATCGACGAGAACTTCGTAAGCGAGTCGGATTCCGACTCGGAAGCGAGCGGTGACAACCGCGAGCAGGGTGATGACGCATGAGTTCAGAGAACGAGTCCAGCGGTGAGTTCCACACGATGCGCGAACCGCGCGTCGAGAAGGTCGTCGTCCACATGGGCGTCGGTCAGGGCGGTGAACCCCTCGCACAGGCCGAGGAGATCCTCGAAGAGATCACCGGCCAGCAGTCCGTGCGAACCACCGCGAAAGCGACCGAACCCGAGTTCAACATCCGCGAGGGCGACCCCATCGGTGCGAAGGTCACGCTCCGGGACGAACTCGCGGAGGAGTTCCTCGAGAAGTCCCTGGAGTTGGTCGACCTGGACCGCGCCCAGTTCGACGACACCGGGAACTTCAGCTACGGTGTCGAGGAACACACCGACTTCCCGAGCCAGGAGTACGACCCGACGATCGGAATCTACGGGCTGGACGTGACGGTCAATCTGGTCCGGCCGGGCTACCGCGTCGCCAAACGCGACAAGGGCTCCCGGCAGATTCCGTCGGCACACCGGCTCAGCATCGACGACGCGATCACGTACGTCGAACGAACGTTCGACGTGGAGGTCAACGAATGACGGAGGACAAGCAATGAGCGAGAGCGAACAGGAGGCACAGTCGACCGGCGAGCAGGCCGCGAAACGCACAGGGCAACTGCGGGAGTGCCAGCGCTGTGGCCGCAAACAGGGGCTGGTCGGCAAGTACGACATCTGGCTGTGTCGGCAGTGCTTCCGTGAAGTATCCCGAAGTATGGGCTTCAAGAAGTACTCATGACAGGAAACGACCCCCTGGCCAACGCGCTGTCAGCGATCGACAACGGCGGCAGCGTCGGCCATCTCACGCAGGAAGTATCGCCCGCCTCGAACGAGATCGGTAGCGTGCTGGAAGTGCTGTACGACCGCGGGTACATCGACGGCTTCCAGCGCATCGACGACGGGAAAGGCGGAACGTTCGAGGTCGAACTGAAAGGAGCAATCAACGAGTGTGGCCCCATCAAGCCCCGCTACTCGGCAGGTGCCGACGAGTTCGAGAAGTGGGAGAAGCGGTTTCTCCCCGCCCGTGACTACGGGACGCTCATCGTCACCACCTCGAACGGCATCATGAGCCACTACGAGGCCCGAGAGCAGGGGATCGGTGGTCAGGTCATCGCATACGTATACTGAACAATGCCAGAAACTACACTACAGATTCCAGACGAGGTCGACGCCGAGATGGACCATCTCGAGTTGACCGTCGAGGGACCGAACGGCAGCGTCACCCGACGCCTCTGGTACCCGGATGTCGATGTCAGCGTCGATGACGGCGAGGTCGTCATCAGCAGCGATGCCGACGACGCCAAGACGATGTCGACGCTTGGCACCTTCGAGAGTCACGTCCGGAACATGTTCCACGGCGTGACCGAGGGCTGGGAGTACGAGATGGAGATCTTCTACTCCCACTTCCCGATGGACGTTGCCGTCGAGGACGGCTCGGTCGTCATCGAGAACTTCCTCGGCGAGAAGGCCCCGCGAGAGGCCCCGATCCACGGGGACACGGAGGTCGAGATCGACGGCGAGATCGTCACCCTCTCCGGGCCGGACATCGAGGCAGTCGGGCAGACAGCGGCCGATATCGAGCAGCTAACGCGTGTGACGGACAAGGACGTGCGCGTCTTCCAGGACGGCGTCTACATCACACAGAAACCGAACAGAGGTGACGCCTGATGGCAGAAGAACTGACCGAACTCGGCGGAATCGACGAGGAGAAGGCCGAGGCGCTCCGTGAGGCGGGCTACGAGTCCCCC
Organism: Halovenus carboxidivorans; assembly: GCF_009831575.1. Taxonomy (GTDB): domain Archaea; phylum Halobacteriota; class Halobacteria; order Halobacteriales; family Haloarculaceae; genus Halovenus; species Halovenus carboxidivorans. The sequence continues at coordinate 151,355 of NZ_WUUT01000005.1, forward strand.
GAGCACGTCGCCGCGGCCAGCCAGGAGCAACTGCAGAACGTCGAGGGCATCTCGACGGCGCTCGCGGCACGGCTGAAAGCCGAGACCGACGAGGTCGAAGTCAGCGCCGGTGTCGAGGCCGACATCGAGGAACTCGAACCGGACGAGGACGAGGAGGAAGCCGAGTCGGACGAGGACGAGCCCGAAATCGAGGAGCTGACCGACATCAGCGGCGTCGGTGACTCGAAGGCGGCCTCTCTCGAAGACGCCGGCTACGACACCGTCGACAAGGTCCGTGGCGCGAGCCAGGACGAACTCGCGGACGTCGACGGGATCGGGATGGCACTCGCCGCCCGAATCAAAGCCGACGTCGGCGACCTCGACGTGAGCGAGGAGGTCGAGGCGGAAGTCGAAGACGAGGAAGCAGAGGAAGAGGAAGACGTCGAGACGGAACTGCGGCCTCGCGGACTCGTCGACAAAACGCCTGACCTGGACGAGAACGAGCAGCGACTGCTCGCCCAGCGCTCGCGCGTCGGGAAGCCGAAGTTCAACCGGCAGGACCACCACAAGAAGAAACGCGTGCCCACCTCGTGGCGCAGTCCGAAAGGAACGCTGTCGAAACAGCGCCGCGGTATCAAGGGCAAAGGCGACACCGTCGAAGCCGGGTTCCGGTCGCCGAAAGCGGTTCGGGGCCGTCACCCCTCCGGCTTCGAGGAGGTCCGCGTGCACAACGTGGACGATCTGGAGGGTGTCGACGGGGACACCGAAGCGGTTCGAATCGCCTCGACGGTCGGCGCGCGCAAGCGCGAGCGGATCGAAGAGGTCGCAGAAGACGAGGGCATCCGCGTCCTCAACCCAACCTACGTGGAGGTCGAAGTAGAATGACTGATCTCAGCGCACAGAAGCGACTCGCATCGGACGTGCTCGATGTCGGGGAGAACAAGGTCTGGCTGGACCCCAGCCGGCAGGGTGACATCGCGGAGGCGATCACCCGAGAAGACATCCGCGAGTTGGTCGACGAAGGAGCCATCCGCGCGGAGGCTCCGGACGGCAACTCCCGCGGACAGGCCCGCGAGCGCCAGCAGAAACGCTCGTACGGCCACCAGAAAGGTCCCGGCTCCCGGAAGGGCAAAGCCGGCGCCCGACAGAACGAGAAGGAGAACTGGCAGTCGAAGATTCGCGCACAGCGCAAGCGACTGCGCGAACTCCGCGACGAGGGCGAAATCGACCGCTCGACCTACCGCGATCTGTACGACAAGGCGGGCGGCGGCGAGTTCGACAGCGTCGCGGACCTAGAGCGGTATCTCGAAAACGAACTCAGAGGTGAGATCTAATGGCAACAGGACCACGATACACCGTGCCGATGCGGCGACGCCGCGAGGCACGCACAGATTACCATCAGCGGTTGCGCCTGCTGAAATCCGGCAAGCCACGACTGGTCGCTCGAAAGAGCAACAAACACGTCAGGGCGCAGCTGGTGACGACAGGACCACAGGGAGACAACACGCTCGCGAGCGCACACTCGCAGGATCTCGCGGAGTACGGCTGGGAGGCACCGACGGGCAACATGCCCGCCGCGTACCTCACCGGTCTGCTCGCCGGCCTGCGTGCAGTCGAGGCGGGTGTCGAGGAGGCAGTGCTCGACATCGGTCTGAACTCCCCGACACCGGGGAGCAAAGTCTTCGCAGTCCAGGAAGGCGCCATCGACGCCGGCCTGGAGATCCCCCACAACGACGACGTGCTGGCCGAGTGGCCGCGCACGCGCGGCGAGCACATCGCCGAGTACGCCGAACAGCAGGACGGCCTCTACAGCGGGGAGTTCGACGCGACGGAGCTTCCGGAGCATTTCGACGAACTGCGAGAAACACTGCTCGAAGATGAGGTTGAACTATGAGTGCTGAAGACGGATGGGTCCCACAGACCCGACTTGGCAAGAAGGTGGCAGAAGGCGAGATCGAGACGATGGAGGAAGCGCTGAACTCGGGGCTGCCACTGAAGGAGGCAGAGCTCGTCGACCAGCTCGTTCCCGATCTGGAAGACGAAGTACTGGACATCAACATGGTCCAGCGGATGACCGACTCCGGGCGACGAGTCAAGTTCCGCTGTGTCGTCGTCGTCGGCAACCGTGACGGACTCATCGGCTACGCCGAGGGCCGTGACGATCAGGTCGGCGGAGCGATCCAGAAGGCCATCGACATCGGCAAACTGAACCTGGTCAAGATCCCCCTGGGAAGCGGCTCCTGGGAGGACGAACCGGGCGGCGACCACTCGCTGATCCGGAACGCGACGGGCAAGGCCGGCAGCGTCGAAGTCGAGATCCAGCCGGCACCGAAAGGGCTCGGCCTGGCCGCGGCGGAGACACCGCGGAAAGTGCTCGAACTCGCCGGTGTCGAGGACGCCTGGACGAAAAGCCACGGGAACACCCGGACGACGGTGAACCTGGCGAAAGCGACGTACAACGCCCTGGAGAACGCCGCAGAGGCCCGTGTTCCCCAGCGCGTCCGAGAGCAGCAGCGCGAGGTGGTCGAGGAATGAAAGCGGTCGTCCAGCTACGCGGCGAAGTGAACATCAACCAGGACACCCGCGACACCCTCGAAATGCTCAACCTCGGCCGCGTCAACCACGCGACGCTGGTTCCCGAGGAGCCGAGCTACGAAGGGATGATCGCGAAGGTCAACGACTACGTCGCCCACGGCGAGCCGAGCCAGGAGACCGTCGAGACGCTGCTCGAAAACCGCGCCGAACCCGCCGATGGCGAGGGCGACATCGACGACGCGTGGGTCGACGAACAGACCGGGTACGGAAGCATCTCGGAACTGGCCGAGGCGCTGCTCGCCGAGGAGACGACGCTGCAGGAGGCGGGACTCTCGCCGACGTTGCGGCTGCATCCGCCTCGCGGCGGTCACGACGGCGTCAAACAGCCCGTCAGCACCGGCGGGCAGATCGGTCCCCACGAGACAGAGGAGTTCGATTCACTACTGGAGGCGATGCGATAATGACATCCAAGAAACGACGACAGCGCGGCTCCCGGACCCACGGCGGCGGTTCCCAGAAGAACCGCCGCGGTGCCGGTCACCGTGGTGGCCGCGGCGCGGCAGGACGTGACAAACACGAGAAACACAACCACCCACCCCTGGGCGAGGAGGGCTCGGGCTTCACCCGGCCGGAGAAGGCCCAGGACACGGTCGTCACCGTCGACGTGCGAGAACTCGACGAGGACGCACCGCTGCTCGCCGCAGAGGGTCTCGCGGAGGAGACCGACGGCGGCTACGAGATCGACGCCCGCGACATCGTCGAGGACGCAGACACCGCCGACCGAGTCAAGGTGCTCGGTGCGGGGCAGGTGCGAAACGAACTGACCGTCATCGCGGACGACTTCTCCGACGGTGCGGTCGAGAAAATCGAGGCCGCGGGTGGTGAGACCGAAGCACTAAACCCGGTCGAAACCGAGGAATCGACAGACGAGGAATAACATGAGCTGGAAGGATACCGCCGAACCGGTACTCACGCGGATGCCCGCAGTCCGTCGCCCGGAAGGGCACGTGCCGTTCCGCCGAAAGCTCGGCTGGACGGCTGGGGTTCTCGTGTTGTACTTTTTCCTGACGAACGTGTCGCTGTTCGGGCTGGGGACATCGACCGACGCCTTCGGGCGCTTCCGGTCGATTCTGGCAGGGTCGCAGGGATCGCTGATGCACGTCGGCATCGGTCCGATCGTGACGGCGAGCATCGTCCTGCAACTGCTCGGCGGTGCCGACCTGCTGGGACTCGATACCCAGAACAACCCGCGCGATCAGGTGCTCTACCAGGGCCTCCAGAAGCTACTGGTGGTTATCATGACGGCGCTGACCGCGCTACCGATGGTCTACGCGGGCTTCCTGCGTCCGGCACCGGCGGTCGCGCAGTCGCTGGGCGTCAGCCCGAGCACGCTGCAGTTCCTGATCTTCGTGCAGGTGTTCATCGGCGGTATCCTCATCCTGTTCATGGACGAAATCGTGAGCAAGTGGGGCGTCGGCTCAGGTATCGGGCTGTTCATCATCGCTGGCGTGAGCCAGCGAATGGTCGGTGGGCTGCTCGGATTCAACGAGTTGCTCGGCCGCGGAAACGACGGGATCATCGCGACCTGGGTGCGTGTCATCTTCGGCGAGCGTGAGCTTTCGGGCAGTCTGCTCACGCCAGCGGGCATACAGGACGTGTTGCTCGGTCCCGGCGGGCAGTTCCAGGTCGGGCTGTTGGCCGTGTTCACCACCTTCGCGATCTTCGGGATCGTCGTCTACGCGGAGAGCGTCCGCGTCGAGATTCCGCTGTCGAACACGCGAGTCAAAGGTGCCCGCGGCCGGTACCCGGTGAAGCTCATCTACGCGAGCGTCCTGCCGATGATTCTCGTTCGGGCGGTCCAGATGAACATCCAGTTCATCGGCCGCATCCTGAACGACCAGTGGGCAGGGATGCCCGCGTGGCTGGGCGTCTACGGCGAACAGGGACAGGCCCAGGAAGGGCTGTTCTACTTCCTCTCGCCGATCCAGTCGCCAACGGACTGGATGTGGTTCGCCGGCTTCGGCGGGGGTAACGAGGTCTGGGAGATCCTCCTGCGCGTCGGCGTCGACCTGACGGTCATGATCGTCGGTGGCGCGGTGTTCGCCATCTTCTGGGTGAAGACCACCGACATGGGCCCCGAGGCGACCGCCAAGCAGATCCACGGCTCCGGCATGCAGATTCCCGGCTTCCGGCAGAACACCCGGAGTATCGAGCGGGTGCTCGAACAGTACATCCCGCAGGTGACCGTCATCGGCGGCGCACTGGTCGGGTTCCTCGCCGTGATGGCGAACATGCTCGGCACCATCGGTGGCGTGACTGGAACCGGACTGCTACTGACGGTCTCCATCACCTACAAGCTCTACGAGGAGATCGCAGAGGAGCAGTTGATGGAGATGCACCCGATGATGCGCAAGATGTTCGGGTAATCCGGACCGTCTCACTGCTTTTTCACGCGGACGTAGAACGTCTCGGTTCTCTTCAGTCGTGGACTAGCACGTCGAGTACGTCAGTGCCGTCGTTGTCGAGTGCCTCTGCGAAGGTCGATCCGATCTCGTCGGGCGTCTCGACCAGGTGGCCGGTCGCGCCGTGGCTCTCGGCGTTCGTGACCAGATCAACCGGCGGCTCGAAATCCATGCCGACGAACTCGTAGTCGTCCTCGTCGCCGCCCATGATGTCGAGCGTGTTGTCCTTGAGAATCCGGTAGTTGCGGTTGTCCGGAATCACGACCGTCAGGTCCACGTCGTGGCGGACCGCCGAGTAGATCGACTGCGGGTAGTACAGATACGAGCCGTCGCCGATGAACCCGACGACATCTCGCGGATCGTCGCGCATCTGTTCCGCGATTGCCGCTCCGATCGACGCCGGGAGCCCGTAGCCCAGTCCCCCGCCCTTGTTCGAGATGTACTGGTCCGGTTGCAGGGTCCAGCGGGTCAGCATCGCGTACTTCGAGGTGACGCCCTCGTCGACGATGTACGCGTCGCCCGCGACATCTTCCATCGCGTCGACGAGTTGGGCCTTCGAGGCACGGGGATCGTCGGTCGCAGAGCCCTCGCCCATCCCCTCCATCTTCGCGGCGACGAACTCCCGGCGAGCGGCGACGGATTCCAGGCGGCTCTCCCGGAGGGACTCGGGGAGATCGTTCGCGAGGATGTCGGTGAGTTCGGACATGACCCGGCCCGGATCACCGATGACCGCGGCGTCGGCTGGCTGGTTTTTCCCGATCTGCCAGGCGTCGTCGCTGATGTCGATGCAGGTGGTCTCCGGCGGGATGAGTTCGGTGTCGTGGCGAGTCAGCGTCGTGTTCGTCGAACAGCCCACCTGGACGAGCACGTCGGCGCTCATCAGCGTTCGCGCGAGGGTCTCGTCCGGAGCGATGTACGAGACCCACTGGTCGTGGTCAGTCGGGAAGTTCACCTCGCAGGAGAGAATCTCGCCGTGGACGCGTGCGCCGACAGTCTCCGCGAGTGAGACCGCGGCCTCGACGCCGTCTCGCCCCGAGCGGGCGACGCCGTCGCCGAGCACCATCGCCACGTCTTCGCCCTCCGAGAGGAAGTCAGCGGCGCGAGCGATCTGTCCCGGATCGCCGCGCCCGCCGTCGGGAATCGTCCCGAGCCGTTCGGGTTCGGCCGTCGTCTCCGCCAGCATCTGGTCCAGCGGAAGCGCGAGAAAGACCGGCCCGGTCGGTGGTGTCAGCGCCGTCCGGACCGCCCGGCGGAGCATCGTCGGTAGCGCCTCGACCGAGCGAACCTCGTCGGACCACTTCGTGAACTGGTCGGTCATCTCGACGAGGTCGCCGTGGAGAATCGGTTCCTCGTGGCGGAAATCTGTGCTGTGGATCCCGGCCGTGATGAGCACTGGTGCTCCCGCAACAGACGCGGCGTAGATGTTTCCGAGGCCGTGTGCCAGACCGGCGGAGAGGTGGAGATTGGCCACGCCCAGCGGGAGCACGTCGCGCTCGCCGACCTGATCCGCGGTATTGTGGGCGTGGTATCGGCGCGTGCTCGCGTACCCCCCGGCCATCCCCGTCGCAATGTCCTCGTGCAGGCCGAGAATATACTCGATATCCGTATCCTCTGTCGCGTGGACAATCGGGAGTTCCGTTGTCCCCGGATTCCCGAAGATGTGTTTGACGCCGTACTGCTGTAGCGTCTCCACGAACAACTCCGCGCCTGTCCGTTTGGAATCTGCCATACCCTCTCATTCTGGCGGTCGAAGTAAAATTCTACCGCCTGTCCGCGGCGATAGCTCCCGATTGGTAACCAGGTTCGGTCGTGTAATTTACACTACTCACCGAGATTCCGCTTCTGATTTACGACAATAGCCGGGTTCGTGCTCGGTCGAGACCGAGACGGACGGAGCTCAGTACTCGAACTCGGTGTCGATTTCGCTGGCCGTCTCCGTCATGACGATCGCCGCCTGGCTGAACTGCATGACCTTCTGCATATCGCCGTCGAGGTCGAAGGTGCCGTCCATCATCCCCTCGACGGGGTTGATCTCGCCGGCCGTGAGCCGTTTCCACTGCTCGTAGCCGCCCCGGAAGGCGAAGCCGTAATCCTCGCTCTCCGGGCCCTCGGTCACGTACGCGTCGAGGCAGGCGCCGTCCTGCAGTTCGAGATACATGTAGACGGGCTCGCCGTCGTAGCTCCCGTCTGGCTGGATCTCGAAGAGGAAGTCGCCGTTGAATCCGACACCCCATCCCTCGCCGGCGTGTGAGTACTGATCCGACTCGTTCAGTTTTCGCTCGTATTCGGCCACCCACTCCTCGGCCTCACTGGGAAGTTTGTACGTCATAGTTGCACCCAATCCGTACCCCTACTACCGGGACCTAGAAGTTAAAACTCCGTACAGACCGGAATACCCATCGTGTCGAAGTCGCCGAGTCGCTCCATCACGTCCGGCACGTCGCCCAGTCCGCAGGTCTCCGAGACGATCTTGCCGGGTTCGATCTTGCCGCTGTCCATCATCCGGAAGATTTCGTCGTACTCGTGTGGCGGCATACCGTAGGTGCCGTGGAAGTCCCGTTCGTCCCAGACGATGTTGTCGACCGGCAGCGAGACCTCTCCCTCCTCCTCGGAGGTCGTCAGGCCGGCCTGGAGATGCTGGCCGCCCTTGGCGAGGCAGTCGACGGAGTTTTGGATCGTCTCGGCGATGCCCAGGGCTTCGACGGAGACCTGGACGCCGCGGCTCCCCTCGGTGAGTTGTTTGACCGCCTGCGGAACGTCCTCGACCTCCCGGGAGTTGATCGACGCGACCGCACCGAGTTCCTCGGCCATCTCCAGTTTCTCGTCGATGATGTCGACCGCGATGACGTTCCCGCCGAGCGCGTTGGCGGTGTGGACTGCGGACATGCCGACGCCGCCACAGCCGTGGACGGCGACCCAGTCCCCGGGTTCGATATCGACACGCTTGCTCACGCCGTGGAAGGCGGTCGCGAACCGACAGCCCAGCCCGGCGATCTCGTGAGCGGGGATGTCGTCGGGCACTTCGACGAGATTCTGGTCGGCGTTGCGCACGGAGTACTCCTCGGCGAACGCACCCTTCTGGAAGTCGACGAATCCCATCGGGACCGACGACTCACAGATGTTCGCCTTTCCGGCGCGACAGTACGGACAGGTGCCGTCGCTGAGGTTGAACGGGTTGGTAACCCGGTCGCCCTCGGAGAAGCGCGTGACGTTTTCACCGACTTCGACGACGCGCCCCACCGGCTCGTGACCGAAGATCAGTCCCGGCTGGGGGACGAGCCCGATCCAGTCCCAGTCCCCCTGCCAGGCGTGCCAGTCACTCCGGCAGATTCCACAGGCCTCCGTTTCGACCACGACCTCCTCGGGTCCGCAGTCCGGGCGGTCGACCTGCTCTAGCTGCAGCGGTTCTCCGACGCCTTGGAATACTACTGCATCCATACCTACCCCCTTGCTCTCCACACGTAAATACTTATCTCATAATTCTGTCAGGAATTCCGGGGTTCAGCGGCTATCGGCCGGGTCGGACCGACGGAATGGGCGGATTTCAACGTCGGCCGGACGACTGGAGTTCACCTCCTGTGGTTGATCTGTGAGCGCTCCGGCACCACGGGTCAGCCCGTCGGGCCGGCGTAGCAGGTGTCAGCCGCGACGCGTGTTACCCGTCTATCTTCCGTCGGGGTTCCTAACGGTTGGGACGGGTCTGTGTGGGTTTTTATTAGCTCCCCTCCTGGTCAGTGTGAGACGCGTGTCGATGCAGACCGATTTATACGTATCCAGCCCCAACAGACGGGTATGAGCCAACAGGAAGAACTCCCGCAGTCGGAGGAGGAATGGCGCGAGATTCTCACGGACGAGGAGTACGAAATTCTCAGGGAAAACGGAACAGAACCGCGGTTCAGCGGCGAGCTACTGGATGTCAAGGAGGAAGGCACCTTCCACTGTAGCGGCTGTGGCGCGGAACTGTTCCACTCCGAGCAGAAGTACGACTCCGGGTCGGGCTGGCCGAGCTTCTACGACGCCTACAAGGAGGGCAACATCGAGACAGATGTCGACACGAGTCACGGGATGCGCCGGACGGAGGCCGTCTGTGCGAACTGTGGCGGCCACCTCGGCCACATCTTCGACGACGGGCCGGAGCCGACCGGCAAGCGGTACTGCATCAACTCCGTCTCGCTGGAGTTCGAGCCCGACGAATAGCTGGGTTTTGCGGCCGTAGTGACTCCTCTCTCGGAGCAGGTCAGAACAGAGAATGGCTGGTGGTTAGCTCGAACTCTGCGTCTCGTCGTCGAGTTCGAAGTCTTCGTCGGGTTCCTCGTTGTCGAGGTCGACCGTCGAGCTGTCGGTGTCCACGTCTGCCTCGGGGTCCATCTGCTCTTCCATCTGTTCGAGCTCCTGTTCGACCTGCTGGCGGCCTTTCTGGAACTCTCCCATCGCCTGCCCGGTCGAGCGAGCGAGTTTCGGGATCTTGTTTGCACCGAACAGTAGGACTGCGATCAGGAGAATGACGAACATCTCCATGCCGCCGGGGATCGGCCCGAAGAGGGGCACGAGTGTCGTAGCCATTTCTACCTGTGTCTTACCGAGTGCCGATTATAGTCTTTTTGCTCGCTACAAGGATCTGAAGGAGTATCCACCGCCTACCTGGCCACCACTCGCAATCCAAACCATGATGAAACCCCCAGCCGAACACCTGGTATGGTCTCAGAAGGTGACAAGGCACCGACGTTCACGGCACCGATCGCAAACGGCGAGGTCGAAACGTTCGACCTCGAAACGGCACTGGAGGACGGTCCGGTCGTCCTCGCTTTCTTCCCCGGCGCGTTCACCAGCGTCTGCAGCCACGAGATGAACACGTTCCAGGACCGACTCGCGGAGTTTACAGACACCGGCGCGACGCTGTACGGCGTCAGCGTCGACTCCCCCTTCACGCTCAACGAGTTCCGGGAGAAACTCGGCTTGGAGTTCGATCTGATCAGCGACGCGAACCGCGAACTGATCGAGGAGTACGACATCGTGACCAGTTTCGACCAGTACGGGATCGACGAACTCGCACAGCGAGCGGTCTTCGTCATCGACGAGTCCGGGACGATCACGTACGCGTGGGTCGGTGACAACCCCGGAATCGAGCCCGATTACGACGAGGTTGAAGAGGCGGCAGCGGCCGCTGCGAACTGATCGGACCCGCGGTCTTTTTTAATCGGCTGTCGTAGGTACGGCCATGGTCGAGGATTCCGGTGCGGACGAGAGCCGTGACTCCGTGGAAGACACCGACGCCGAGGAACTGCGCCGCGGCATCCGTCGAGCGAGCGAGGACGACGGGACCGAAGGGGGCGTGGAACTCCGTCGGTACGACCCGGGCAGAGAACACTCCTTTCCGGACGAGCGAGTCAACGCGGTCCTGGAGTTCATCAGAACTGACGAAGAGATCGGAGTGTATCTCGAAGCACAGAACGTCAACCCAGTCACCCGCAAGCAGTACAACGACCACGGACCGAAACACGTCGAAATCGTCCGCAACCGGGCGCTCTGCCTGTACGAACTGCTCAAACGCGGCGGGGTGGAGTTCAACGGCGCCCGTGAACAGGGGTTAGAGGAGGCCGACGAACCGGTGATTATCGCGCTGGCGGCGACGCTTCACGACATCGGCCACGTCGTCCACAGAGACGACCACCCCTACTACTCGATTCCCCTCGCCGCGGATATGCTCGACCGAATCCTCGGCGAGTTCTACGACCTGGAGGAGCGCGTCCGGATGAAAGGCGAGATTCTCCACGCCATCATCTGCCACCACACCGAGGAGGATCCGCTCACGCTCGAAGCCGGGGTCGTTCGCGTCTCGGACGCCCTAGATATGGAGCGGGGTCGATCCCGCCAACCCTACGAACAGGGCGGGCGCGGGATCAACACTGTTTCCAGCCAGGCAATCGAGCGCGTGATGCTCCGGGACGTGTCCGGCCCGACGGTGCTCGTCGAAATCGCCATGACCAACGCCGCGGGCGTCTTCCAGGTGGACAACCTGCTCAAGGCCAAGGTCGAAAACTCCGGACTGGAGGAGTACCTGCGGATCGTGGCGATCAACTCACACCACGACGACAAACAGATCGTCGAGCGGATCGAACTGTAGCTACTCGTCTCTCGTGAGCGCGTCGTCGCCGTGGCGCTCACGGAGATCAGCCAGATACTCTTTCTGTTCCTGTACGCGCGGCGTCGGCGTCTCGTAGGGCCGCTCGAACATCGCCATCGGGTCGGGGTCGGCCTGTTCCGCCTCGTCGATCATCGCGGCGACTTCGTCCTCGACCGTAGAGTGAATCTCGTCGACAGACTCGTCGTCGAGCAGACCGCGGTCTCTGAGGAAACTCTCGTACCGCTCGATGGGATCGAACGCCCGCCAGCGCTCGACTTCCGCCTGCTCGCGGTAGGCGTCGGGGTCGTCGACTGTCGTGTGGGCGCCGAGTCGGTACATGACGGCTTCGATGAGAGAGGGGCGTCCGGCGCGACCGACCCCCTCCGGTGGCTCGGCATCGGGATCCCGGGCCTTCTCGACGGCCGCCTCGGTCACCGCGTACACCGCGAGTGGGTCCATCCCGTCGACGCGCATCCCCTCGAAGCCGTAGGCCTCGGCCTTCTGTGCGATGGTCGCGCTCGCAGTCTGGTTCTCCCGCCCGACCGAGATGGCGTACTGGTTGTTGTTACAGAAGAAAATCGCCGGGACGTTGTACACGCCCGCGAAGTTCAGCCCCTCGTGGAAGTCACCCTCGGAGGTCGCTCCGTCCCCGAAGTGACACATGACGACGTTGTCGTCGCCGTTCAGTTTCGAGGCCCAGGCCATCCCCGTCGCGTGAGGGAGTTGACTCCCGATAGAGATGTTCATCGGGAAGATATACTCGTCGGCCAGGTGGCCGTTGCCCTCCTCGTAGCCCATCCAGTAGAGCAGGTACTTGTAGGACATCCCTCGGACCCCGACGGCCCCGTGTTCGCGGTACTGGTAGGAAATCCAGTCGTCGTCCGCCAGGGCGTGCGTCGAGGCGACCTGCGCGGCCTCCTGGCCGGCCAGCGGCGGATACGTCCCGATCCGGCCCTGTCTGTGCAGCGTGACCGCCCGCTCGTCGAGATGGCGAGCGAAGACCATCTGTTCGTACATCTCGACGAGTGCCTCCTCCGACAGATCCGGCACGGTCGCACCGTCGAGGACGGACCCGTTCTCGTCGAGCACCTGCACGAGATCCGGCTCCCCCGGCAGACTCCCAGTCGTTGTCATACAGTGGCGGTCGCCGCCCAGTCGCAAAATTGTTTCTGTCGGTCGGCCGACCGTTCCGGGGACTCCGCGCGGCTCCCGGGGTAAAGTACATGCAGGGGGCTGTAGTTAGAGGGTGGTATGGGAGACAACCGAGTCGGTGACGGGGTCGACGAAGATGTCGCGACCGCGTTCGGGACGTTCGCGCTCACTGACACAAGCCTCCACGAGGCGGCGCGGGCGAACGGCGTCACGCGGTGGGAACTCGAAGACGCGATCGAAGAGGCGGGACTCAGCGAGACGTTCGACATCGAACGGGAGGGCGACGTCCGGGAGACGATAGACGAACTGCTGGACGATTGAATGCTCCGACTGGTGGGAAAACCGCTGCCACACCGGACCGAGTGCGGGTACACTCGGATACGTGACCGGCGATCCGTCGTGCGGTAACCACCATTGAACACCTCGGAGTGACACGGCAGACGCCGTTGACTCGACACGAGCGGTGGGTGCTCGAACCGATGTCAGCGTCTCCGAGCGCTATTCCCGGAAGGTGAGCCAGTCACGGACCTCGCGGACCAGACTCAACACGCTGTCAGGCTCGGAGCCGACGGAGGTGATGTGGCCCATCTTCCGGAGGTTGTAGACCTCTCGTTTCCCGTACCAGTGCAGCGAGACGGTATCGGTTCGGAGCACGTCCTCGACGCCGGAGAGTTCTGCGTCCTGCCGAGTGTCGACATCACCGAGGATGTTCGCCAGCGCCGTCGGTTCCCGGCGGTCGGTCGCTCCCAGCGGGAGACCGGTGACGGCCCGGAGATGTTGCTCGAACTGGGAGGTGTGACAGCCTTCGATCGTCCAGTGTCCGGAGTTGTGTGGCCGCGGGGCGATTTCGTTCAACAGAATCTCGCCGTCGGCCCGCTCGAACAGTTCGATCCCGTAGACCCCTCGCCCGGCCATCACGTCGAGAATCTCGGTCGCCACCTCGCGGGCGCGTTCGCGGGTCTGTCCGTCCGTCCGGGCGGGAGAGACCGTCTCTCGAAGGATCTCCTCGCGGTGGATCGTCTCCGTGACGGGGAACGTGTCGGTTTCGCCGTCGCCTTTGCAGCCGATCACCGCGAGTTCGCGGTCGTAGTCGACGAACTCCTCGACCATCGCCGGTCCCTGGATCGCCTCGAAGGCGGTTTCGACATCCTCCGGGCTCTCCACGAGGACGTTCCCGCGACCGTCGTATCCGCCCTCGCGGGCCTTGAGCATCGCCGGATAGCCCAGGTCGTCCAGCGCCTCCCGGAGTTCGGCGGCCGAGTCGACGGCCTCGTAGGCGGGAACGGGAATCCCGGCCTCGCTGAGCCGCTCTTTCTGGACGAGTTTGTCCTGGATCATCCGCAGCGTCTCGGGGCGGGGGTGGACCGGCGTTCCGGTCTCCTCCTCGACGGCTTCGAGCACGTCCGGGTCGGCGAGTTCGATCTCGAAGGTGAGGTAGTCCGCCCGCTCACCGAGTTCGTAGATCGTCTCCTCGTCGTCGAAGGCGCCGACGACCTGATCGCGGGCGACCAGCGACGCCGGACACTCCGGTGTCGGGTCGGAGACCAGCAGTTCGATCCCGAGCGGCGAACCGGCCTCACCCAGCATGCGACCGAGTTGGCCGCCACCGACGACACCCACAGTCACGCCTGGCGAACGCAGTTTCATACACTCTGGTTCCCCACCGACCCGCAAAAGCGTTGTTTTCCGCCGCCCTCCCGGTCCCGAATGTAGCCAGCCAGTGGCTTTTTGACACCAGCACAGTAGTATCGGGTATGGGAGATTTCGACGGTCTCGACCTGCAATCTGTCGAGGACCAGCTCGGAGACGAAGAGGGGGTCGACGGCGGCGGACGCATCGTACTCGGCGTGCTCGACGGGACGACACCGAGCGAGGAGTGGGTCGATCTCGTCGACGACGGCGCTGTGCTCGTCCTCGATGTCGACGGTGACCTGAACGAACTCGGCTCCGGATTCGCCCGCGAGGTGAGCCAGGGGGGCGGCAATCTCGTCCACTTCAGGGGGTTTCTGGTCGTCACGCCGCCGGGAGTCACGATCGACACGGACCGGCTCGAATGACGGGTATCGTCTTCTTCCGGACCGACCAGCGCCGACGGATCGTCGAGTTCTACACCGAACGGCTCGGCTTCGAGGAGTGGCTCGAACAGGACGGTGGCTGTACGATTCTGCAACGGGACAATCTGCTCGTCGGGTTCTGTGACGACGACCGCCCGGAGACCGAGGGAGTCGTGACCGTCGTCGTCGAGGACCGCGCGGCCGTCGAGGAGTTGTACGGCAGTCTCGAACCGCGGGCACGCGGGCCGCCAGAGACCAACGCCGACTTCGATATCTACCAGTTCTTCGCGGACGATCCAGACGGGCGTGCCGTCGAGGTGCAGACGTTTCTCCACGAAACCCCGCCAGTCTCCTGAACGACCGTTCGCGCCGAGAGGGCCGGATAAGTTGACGGTAACTATCCGCATCCCTCCCCGAGAGAACGTATGATCTCGAACCAGCGGGCGGACTGCCGACGACCGAGAACGAACGAGCACGCGACTGGACGGCCCCGAGCGGGAGGTCGGTGATGATCGACTGGCGCGCCGTTACGGTCGGCTTTCTCACAATTATGGGCCTCGGCGCGGTCGGGCTGATCATTCCGGGACTGGGACAGCTACTCGCGGCGGTGATCGGCGGCGCGGTCGCGGGCTATCTCGCCGGCGGCGGCCTGTTCCGAGGCTCCTGGCACGGCCTGCTCGCCGGCAGCCTCGGCGGCTTCTTCATCGCGGTGTTAGTCTGGATCGTGATCTCTATCGTCGGGCTCAGCCTCGGTCCGGTCGCGGGCGCTATCGGGGCCGCGCTCGGATTCGGGACGTTCGCGATCATCGTGTTGGTCTCGCTGATCGCCGCCATCGAGAGCGCGCTCGGCGGCGCTGTCGGCGGAGCGCTCGCCGGTTAGAAAAGCGAGTTCGTCGCGCGTCGAGCGCCGGCGAACGGTTCACTCGACGCGTTCGACGATCGTCGCGATCCCCTGTCCGAAGCCGATGCACATCGCACAGAGGCCGTACTGGCCATCACACGCGTCGAGCTGGTAGGGGAGTTTGCCGAGAAGCGCCGCGCCGGTCGCGCCCAGCGGGTGGCCGTGAGCGATCGCGCCGCCCCAGACGTTCGTCTTCTCCCAACTCGCGCCCGTCTCTTCGAGCCACGCGGTGATGACGGAGGCGAAAGCCTCGTTGATCTCGAAACGGTCGATGTCGTCGACGGTCATATCGTTCTCCTCGAGCAGTTCCTTCGTGGCCGGGATCGGACCAGTGAGCATCGTCAGAGGATCGACGCCGACGACCTTCGAGTCGACGATCCGGGCTTTCGGTTCCCAGCCGTGTTCCTCGCAGGCCTCGCCGGAGGCGACCAGCGTCGCCGCGGCACCGTCGACGATGCCGGAGGAGTTGCCGGGGTGGATGACGCCGTCGCCCTCCTGACGGAAGACCAGCGGGAGCTCCGATAGCGTCTCCATGTCCGTCTCCGGGCGGGGGTGCTCGTCGGTGTCGACGGTGACTTTTTCCCCGTCGAGTTCGGTTTCGACGGGGACGACCTGTTCGTCGTACGCACCGCTCTCGGCGGCTTCGGCCCAGCGTGTCTGCGAGTCGAGCGCAATCTCGTCGACCTCCTCGCGGGAGAACCCCCACTGCTCGGCGATGCGTTCGGCTCCCTCGCCTTGCGTAGTCAGTTCGTCGAAGTACTGGAAGTAGGTATCAGTCAGGGCCTGACCGTCGAGATCCGGGTTCTGTGAGGGGTTGTCGCTGCCCATCGGCACCCGCGTCATGTGCTCGACGCCGCCCGCGACGACGACATCCTGCATCCCCCCGCGGATCTGGCCGGCGGCGAAGTTGATCGCCTGCTGGCCGGAGCCGCACATCCGGTTGAGTTGAACGCCGGGTACGTCGTCGTCCCAGCCGGCGACCATGGGTGCGATACGGCCGATGTTCAGTCCCTGCTCGTCGAGCGGCGAGACACAGCCGTAGACGACGTCCTCGATATCCTCGCTGCCGTCGAAGCCGTTGCGCTCCTCTAGCGCCAGCAACGGCTCGGCCGCCAGATCCTGCGGATGGGTGTCGCTGAAAACCCCGTCCTCCTTCCCGAACGGCGTTCTGACCGCGTCGACTATGTATGCCTCTGGCATACCAGTATCATTTGCTGGCATCCTGTTTAGTCCTTGTCCTGAGTCCGCTCTCGGCAATCACGGGACAGAGCGGGACGAAAAGCGGAGTTACTGCTCGTCCGCGGACGGTTCCGTCTCGATGTCCGAGCCGTCGTGTGCGGTCGCCTGGTCGGCTTTTGGAATCCGAACGTGGAGGGTCCCGTCCTCTTTGAGCGTCGCGGTCGCGCCGGCGGGGTCGACGGCCGCCCCGTCCGGAAGCGTCGTCCGTCCGTCGAGCGCGAGACCGCGACCGGGGTAGGTCATCTCGTACTCCTCGCGGGGCGAGCGGAATCGGTCGAGGCGGACGAAGATCGTGTCGTCCTCGAATCGGACTTGAATATCGCTGCTGTGGGCGCCCGGGGCGTCGAAAATCGCCAGGAAGGCGTCGTCGCTCTCGAGCAGGTCGACCGGGAGGCCGCGCTTCTCCTGGGTGCGGGCCATGACCCGGCCGAGCGTGCCGAAGACGGCAGACCCCACCGACTCGCCCACCCCACGCATTACAGTTCCACCTCCGAGAGACAGTCTGTCTGCTGGCAGTACGGGCAGACGAAATCGCTCACACCGACGCTGTCGGGCATGTCGTAGGTGTAGTGCAACTCGAACATGTCCATCTCGCATTCGTCATCCGTGCAAACGACTTCCAGTGTCTTTGGCATATCTGCCTGTTAGGGCGGGCGCGTAATCAATGCCGTGGCTACAGACCGGGAAACGGCGGCCGCAACCGGGCGTGCAAATTTAAATGCGGGGGCTGCAATACAGTTAGATATGCCAGAGATACTCGCTGAGAACCTCTCCGGGAAAGCCGTCATGGGCACGGATGGGGCCGAACTCGGCATGTTGTACAACATCACGATGGACCTCGACTCGGGTCGACTCGCCAATCTGGTCATCGATCCCGACGAGAGTTACGCCGCCACCGAGGAGTTCGAGACCGACCCCCAGGGTCGGCTCCTCGTTCCCGTCAACCGCGTACAAGCGGTCAAAGACCACATGATCATCCAGCGGTAAGGAATGTATATTCTCGATTCATCAGCGTTCATCAACGAGTATCACACCGACGAGCAGATCGCCTCGATTCCGCTCGTCCGAGAGGAACTCGAAGACGAGAGCGCCTACCGGTTCGACGCCCTCGAAGGCTCCGGGATGCACATGCACATTCCAGACGCCGAGACCGTCGAACAGATCGAACGGGCCGCTCGGGAGACCGGCGATTACGACGAACTCTCGCGGACGGACATTCGGCTGGTCGCCGCGACCTTCGAGCTAGACGGGACGCTCGTGACCGACGACTACGCGATGCAAAACGTCGCCGAAAAGCTCAACGTCGCCGTCGAGGTCATCGCCCGCGACGGGATCGACGAACAGCGCGACTGGAACTACCAGTGCCAGGGCTGTGGCCGGGAGTTCGACGACGACCACGACAGATGTCCCGTCTGTGGGAGTGAGCTCTCCCGAAAGAATCCGGCCTGATCCGGGGAGACCGTTCGTATCCGGCGCGCGGTGGGATCTCTGGGTGGCTCGGCCCCGACTCAGAACGCCGCTACGTCGACTCAGACTGGCTCGCCCTCCTCCAGCTCCGCCAGCCCGATGTCCACGAGCTGTTCGAGCACCTCCTTCTCGTGGAGGTCGTTTTCGCGGGCCAGTCGGCGCACTTCTCTGGCGCGGTCATCTGACAGCACGACACTGAAGGAAGCGGACATGCCTATGCCAACATCTCCCACTGTATTAAAACGGCGTCAGACGCGCGTCAGCGTCAGAGCACACCCGTCGCTTCGAGGTAGAGGGTAGCGTAGACCAGACAGTTCCAGACCGCGTGGACGACGATAGGGACCAGAAGATTCTCCGTGTACTCGTAGAGGATACCGAGGATGACGCCGGAGCCGAGCGCGATGACGATATACGCGCCGGCGCTGCCCTGGGCGACCAGCGCGGAGTAGTGGACGAGCCCGAAGATGGCCGCGGCACCGACGATGCCCGGGAGAACGCCGAAGGCCCGCCGGAGCAGCCCCTGAACGAGACCTCTGAAGAGCAGTTCCTCCGCGGGGGCGTTCAACAGCAACACGACGGGGATATAGTAGAGGAACAGCTCGGGGTTCTCGCGGCCGCTTTCCACCGCCGCGTTCTGCGCCGGCTCGAAACCGAGTGCGGAGAGCAACAGTTCCGCGGCGTTCATGAAGACGATAAGGACGACCGCACCGACGACAATCGTGGCGAGATCACGGGTCGAGGGACGCCGAAACCCGACCAGTGCCCACTCCTCGCGCCAGGCGAGATATCCGAGCGGAACGACGAGCAGCCCGATAAAGTTCGTCGCCGTGTCGACGACCGCGGCGGCCGGTGAACCGGGCTCGACTCCGACGGCCTCGAGCGCACCGCCCCCGATGCTGACGAACAGTGCCGCGACGACGAACGCGCCGAGAACGAGCAGAATCGAGTGGAGGACACCGATGCGACGCTGTTCGAGGTCACCGAACTCGAACAGCGGCCGTCCGTCGGGCATCCGTGCAGAGCCGAGGCCGCCGGAGTCGTCTGCCATTGTCCCCAATACGGGGCCTGTGGTTGATATCCGCTGTGATTCAGTCGATTTCGAGCCGTTCCTTGGAGGCGACTGCCTCGGCCTCCTCGAAGTCGCCGCCGCCGAGCAGTCCCCGCGCGGCGCGTTTCCCCCACTCCACGGCCGGCTGTGTGAACGTCTCGACATCGTAGAGTTCGCCCGCGAGAATGCAAGCCGCCTCCATCTCGTACAGCAACGCGCCCACACTCTCGGCGTCGAGGCCGTCGAGTTCGATCCGGACGTTCGGGCACTCCGCGGCGGCCAGACTCGCCTCCGTGGCCTCGAACTCCGCGTCCAGTAACTCACCCAGGTCCGTCCCGCCGAGGTACGCGAGATCCGGAATCCCGGTCTCGGGAATCGGACAGTCCGGCTGGCCGGTCACGCGGACGAGCGTGAGGAGCTTGTCCTTCGGGCCGGCCCGGTAGAGTTGGAGCTGTGAGTGCTGATCTGTCGCGCCGAGGGCCCGAACCGGCGTCTGCCCGGTGCCGTCTTTGCCAAGGCTCTCGGCCCACAGTTGTGCGAACCACTCCGCGAAGGCTTCCAGCCCCTCGGCGTACGGCATCATCACGTTCGTCGAGAAGCCGCGCTGGTCGAGCGCGTACGCAGTCGCGCCGTAGGCGTAGGCCGGACACTCGAACAGCGACGGGCCGAGACTGTCGGCGGCCGCGCGCCCGCCGGCTAGCAGTCCCTCGATATCGTGGCCGCGGATCGCCGCCGGAACCAGTCCGACCGCAGAGAGCGCGGAGAACCGGCCGGGGACGCCAGCGGGCACGTCGAGGGAGGGAAGCCCGTGACCGTCTGCGAGATCGCGAAGCGGCCCGTCTTCGCCGGTCGTGACGACCGTCCGCTCCGTCCAGTCGACGCCCGCCTCGTCCATCGCGTCGCGGACGATCAGGAAGTTGGCGAGCGTCTCGGCAGTCGTTCCCGACCGGGAGACGACGTTCACGGCGGTGCGGTCGAGATCCAGATCGGAGAGTGTCCCGCGAACGTGGGCGGGATCGACGTTGTCCAGAACGAGGTGATCGACGTCGCTGGGGCCGAGAGCTTCGGAAATCGTCGCCGCGCCGAGCGCGCTCCCACCGATGCCGACGGTGAGAACCGCCTCGCTGTCCGCGACCGGTTCGACGGCGGTTTCGATCTCGTCGGGATCGGTCGCGGTCGGGAGATTGAGTGAGGCGTAGCCGAACTCGTCTTCGGCGCGGCCGCGTTCGATGCGCTCGTGCGCCCGTTCGACCGCCTCGTCGAGGTCGTCGAGGTCCTCCTCTGTGAGCCCCTCGGCGAGGACGGTATCGAGCGCGTTTCCGATATCGATCTGCATACTGGCTCTCTCGTCAGGGACTCCTAAAGCCTTCACGACTCCCGCGTCCGGAGAGTCGAAACGGCAAAGAGTACGAACCGCCTACCCCCGGGTATGTCTGAGGAGGACGGCAACAGCGACGAACTCTCGGAGGCCGAAAAGCGGCGCGAGGAGGATCCGATCGCGGGGATGTACGACGATCCGGACAGCGACCCGAGCCCGGTCAGACCCGGCGAAGCGTACGACGACGAGGACGATGACGGAGGAACCGGACTCACCGGGCCGATGGCCGAGCAGCCCGAAGAGCCCGAGACGAAATCGGGGACGTACTACGTCAAATACGCCGAAGACGAGGCCGTCACGCTGCACGACGTGAACACCGCGGAGATCTGTACGCTCATCGAGAACCCGGGCGTGGAGACACACGATATCGTCGAAGCGACACTCGTCGCACAACCCCCGATGGAAGTCTCCTACTTCGTCAAGGAACTGACCGACCACTACACGATTGACGTCGAGCGGAGCCCAGAGCCGCCGACGACACAGGTCATGGAAATCTCCGAGGAGATGGGTCGAGACGAGGTAATCGCCATCGACCGGGAAGGCGAAGGAGAGATCCACATCCTCAAGATCGACCCCGACCTGGTCGAACAGACCGCCGACTCCCTCGACGACGAGGAAAACCCCTACAAAAACGCCGCACGCTACGGCGTCAACCGCGTCGAGGTCAGGACCGACGAGGAGTCCGGCGTCATCAGTATCCGATATCTCCCCTGAGTCCGGGGAAAGGGTTATATTTCTCTCGTCGCAGTCCGAACTATGGCAGACGATCGCATAGCGGAGGCACTGGATGCGGCCGCAGAAACGTACGGATTGACGCTATCCGGGGCGGAACGGGACGCGTACAGGACGGAGATCACGAACACTGAGGCGTTGCTCGACAGTCTCGAACCGACCGAGTTCGAGGGAGCCCCGGCAGGGGAGGTGCGTGAGGGCGACGACGAGTACAACGCCTTCCTGTATCGGTGTGAGCTCTCGGCGGCGGCTACCGGCCCCCTCGAAGGGATGACACTCGCGGTCAAGGACAACATCGCCGTCGCGGGCGTACCGATGACCTGCGGCTCGGCGGCAATCGAGTTCGAGCCCTCGTACCACGCGACCGTCACCGAGCGGCTGGTCGACGCCGGTGCGGAGCTAATCGGAACGACGAACATGGACGAGTTCGCCTACTTTACGACGAGTGAGACCTGCGCTCACGGCCCGGTGACGAACCCGAAGGCGGAGGGCGTCCCCGGCGGCTCTTCGAGCGGGAGCGGAGCGGCAGTCGCGGCCGGTCTCGTCGACGCGGCGCTGGGCACCGACACCGGCGGATCGGTTCGGATCCCGGCGTCGTACTGCGGGGTCGTCGGGTTCAAACCGACCTTCCGGACGGTCCCGCGGTTCGGGTTCGCCGACCTGGCGAGTTCGTTGGACCACATCGGACCGCTTGCTCCGGACGTGGAAACCGCGGCGACGGTCCTGTCAGCGATCAACGGGCCGGACGGCCGCGACCCGTCGACCGACGGGATGGAGACGCCGGAGCCGACCGACGGCCTGGACGCCGGCCCGGACGGGCTACGAGTCGGACTCGTCGAAGAGGCACAGAGCCGTGCGGACGAGGCGGTGGCGGAGGCAATCGAAGCGGCGGCCGACGAGTTGGAAGCCGCGGGGGTGACCGTCGAGAGGGTGTCCCTACCCGGCTTCGACACACAGCCGCTTGTCAACGCCGCGGTTACGGCCGCGGAGTTCACGACACTCGCCGCCCAGGCCGGGCAGGACATCGGCGTCGGAACCGGCTACAGCGAGCAGTGGCGGACGGCGGTGGCCGAGATGGACACGGAGAAACTGGGCGAGAACGTCAGAGCACGGCTCGTCGTCGGGCGGGCGCTGACGGCCAGCGACGACAGCGCCGGCTACGTCGCCGCACAGAACACCCGACGGCAGTTCCGGACTGTCGTCGAGGATCGGCTAGACGAGTACGACGCGCTGGTCCTCTCGACGACACCGACGACGGCTCCGGAGTACGGCTCGGTGGAGACCGACGCGGACCTCCTCGAGACGATTGCGCATACGAGCCCGTTCAATCTCACGGGCCATCCCGCGCTGTCCGTGCCCTGGTCCGGGGCGGAGGGGCCGAGCGATCCAGTCGGGTGTCAGATCGTCACCGAGTGGTTCGACGAGGCGACTGCGGTCGCCGTCGGGGAGGCGCTCGAATCCCGGCGCTGACCGCCGCCGGATATTGGCAGGACGACGGAACAGTTGTATAAAAAGGCTTATTCAACACCATCTCGGAAGCAATCCTATGGGACGTATCGACGTTGAACGAGCCCCATACGAGGAGTATACGGACCGCCAGTTGGCGGCCATCCCACTCGTAATCCTCGGCATTTCTCTCGCGATCATTGCCGGCGCGTACGTGATGACCGGATCACCGGTCGCGCTGGGATTCGAGTTTACCGGGGGTACAGAAATTCAATTCGTCGCAGAGGACACCTCGACTGACGAGATCGAACAGGTGCTCTCGGAGCACGACATCGAGAACGTCCGGTCGGTCGGCCTGGAGGACAACAGATACGCCGTCCAGACTCAGGCCACGGGCGAGGAGGCCGAGGCTATCGAGCAGACGCTCAACGAGGAGTATGGGAACGGCGAGGATGTCATCCAGCGTGTCGAACAGCGATCCGCGTCGTTCGGCGGCGACACGCAGGGACAGGCACTGCTCGGGTTGGTCGTTGCCTTCGCGGGGATGAGTATCCTCGTCGCCCTGATGTTCCGGACCTTCGTCCCGAGTATCGCGGTCGTTCTCTCGGCGTTTTCGGACATCATGATCCCGCTCGCGCTGATGAATCTCCTGGGGATCGAACTCACGCTGGGGGCGGTCGCCGCGTTGCTGATGATTATCGGTTACAGCGTCGACTCCGACATCCTGCTGAACAACCACGTGCTGCGTCGGCGGGGTGGGTTCTACGACAACGCCTACGCGGCGATGCGGACTGGCGTGTCGATGACGCTGACCTCCATCGCCGCGATGGTGACGATGGCAATCGTCGCCCGGGTGTTCGGGATCCCGCTACTCGGGGATATCGCGCTCATCCTCATCTTCGGGCTCGCGGCTGATCTGCTCAACACATATCTGCTCAACATGAGTCTGCTCCGGTGGTACACGGGCGGTGATAGCGCATGATCGACGTACGAGACAACTGGCGAGTGCTGATGCTGGTCGTCCTCTGTGCGCTTGCGGCCGTGGCGCTGTTTGGTCCGCTCGGACCGGGCGCCGGCGGTAACGGGGCCACGGATAACCAGACACAGGCATTCGGCGATCCGACGAACCTGCAGTACGGACTCGATTTGGCCGGCGGCACCCGTGTCCGGGGCCAACTCGTCGGCCAGACGGCCGAGGAGGTACAGTTCGACACCAACAGGGAAAGCGAGATCACGTCGACTATCGTGAGTGAACTCCAGGGCGAGTACAACGTCGAGCCAGTCGATGTGCAGACGCGGCCGAATTCGAACGCGATCGAGTTGTACAAGAGCCCGGACCAGGTCCCGCAATCAGCGTTCGTCGCCGCGCTGAACGCCGCCGGCCTCGACGTGAGCGAGGACGACATCAGCGTCGGCGTCACCGATACCTCCCGGGAGCAAGCCGTTCGGGTGCTCGAAACGCGGATCGACGAGACCGGCCTCGGCGGATCCAGTGTCACGACGACACAGACCCCGAGCGGCGAGCACTTCATCGTCGTCGAGGTCCCGGGAGCCGACCGAGAACGGGTCGAGGAACTCATCGGGAGCCCCGGTCGGGTGCAGGTGATGCTCGGCTATCCGAACGCCACGGAGAACGCGACCGAACCGAACATGGAGGTGCTGCTCGAAGAGGGCGACTTCCAGCGGATCCCGGGAGCGACGCCCGCGAGCGCCTCCGATACGATCAATCTCCCGCACGTCAGAATCCAACTGACCGACGAGGCCGCACAGCGGTTCCAGGAGCGGATGGTCGAAACCGGCTTCACACAGAACGGCGTCCGCGGGCCACAGCAGTGCCGGTGGGAGGAGGGCGAAGAGCCCGATCCGAACCAGTACTGTCTGTACACAGTCGTCGATGGCAACATCACCAGCGCCGCGGGACTGAACCCGGATCTGGCGAACACGCTCGAATCCGGGAACTTCGACGGGGGATACGTCATCACGACGAACTCCATGGAAGAGGCCCGCCAGCTGGAGGTCGACCTCAGAGCGGGCGCACTGCCGAGTGAGCTCCGGATCGAGTCGACCAGCTACATCTCCCCGAGCACGGCACAGATCTTCAAACCGCTGGCTCTGCTCACGGCCTTCCTCGCGTGGCTGGCGGTGAGTCTGGTGGTCTACGTCTGGTATCGAGACGTTCGCGTCGCGGTTCCGATGCTGGTCACGGCGGCGAGTGAGGTGTTCCTGCTGCTCGGCTTTGCCGCCGCAATCGGGATGGCGTTAGATCTCTCTCACATCGCCGGCCTCATCGCAGTCATCGGGACCGGGCTGGACGACCTGATAATCATGGCCGACGAGATCCTACAGCGGCGCGACGAGGTGAAGACTGGACGCGTGTTCCAGAGCCGGTTCCGGAAGGCCTTCTGGATCATCGGGATGGCCGCCGGAACGACGATCATCGCGATGAGCCCGCTCGCGGTGTTGAGCCTCGGTGACCTCCGCGGCTTCGCAATCGTCACCATCGTGGGCGTGCTGATCGGCGTGCTCGTCACCAGACCGGCCTACGGTGACGTGCTCCGAAAGCTCATGCTCGACGACGTGAAACGAAAATAACCGACGAAGCGTTCACTCGGTCGGAGTGTGCGTGCACGTCTCCACGGATCACTGCCCGGGACCGAAGTTCACTTCGGCGCTAAACAACAGGAAGCGATATGTGGTTTTGGGGCCACCTCGCCGTCGCGTATCTGCTGTACTCGGCGGTGGTACGACGACAGCACCGGCGGCCCTCAGCCGGCGGTCCGGTTCTCGCGCTCGCCGTTGGCTCACAACTTCCGGATCTGATCGACAAGCCGCTCAGCTGGGGGCTCGGTGTGGTCCCCGGCAGTCGAGCGCTCGCACACTCGGCGCTGTTCCTGCCGATTCTGATCCCCGTCGCCCTCGGCATCACCGCTCGATACGACTGCAGTGAGGTAGGCGTCGCGTTCTCTGTCGGCCACGTCGTACACCTACTCTCCGACCTGCCGCCGCAGTTTTTCGCCGGCGAGTTCACCGCGGCGGCGTATCTCGTCTGGCCGCTGTTCGACCAGCCCGAGCCCCGACAGGTCGGGAGTATCCTCGACGGAGTTCTCGGGTACTCGGTCGGCCCCTACGAGTGGTTCCAACTCGGGCTGTTCTGTCTGGCCGCGTTCGTCTGGTATCGCGACGGCTGTCCCGGAATCGGGAGTCTCTCTCGCCGCCGCTTGAAAGAGCGAGGGCAGTAGGCGCTAATCGCCGTTGAGATGGGTGTGTGCGCCGACAACCGCGCCCGAGAGGTTCAGCGAGTCGACGCGAGACTCCTTGTCGACGATAGAGCGGCGCAGTTCGCTGTTCGTGATCGTCGCGTCCGGGAAGACGATCGAGTTCGACAGCGTCGTATCGGTGACCTCGGCGTCGGCCATGATCTGGACGTTGCCCTGGAGTTCGACATCCTCCGTCTCGGCGTCGCGGTGCACGACGTTCTCGCCGTCGAGTTGCCAGGCGATAGCGTCGAGATAGCTCTCCGGCGTGCCGATATCGAACCACGCCTCGTCGAAGGTGAAGGCGTTGACCGTGCGTCTGTCCTGGAGCCACTGGATGAACCAGCCGGGTTCGTCGGGATTGTTCTCGCCGTCGAGATACGTCGAGAACAGAGATAACGTCTCGCTCGGGAAGGCATAGCAGGCAATCGAGACGAGCGTGCTCTTCGGTTCGTCGGGTTTCTCCTGGAAGTCGACGACCTCGTTGCCGTCGAGTTCGACGAGGCCGTAGGAGGAAGCGCGTTCGTACGATCCGACATCGTACGCGGCCAGCGTCGGGGCTCCGTTGGCCTCGAACTCGTCGATGAACGAACCCATCTCGAAACAGATGAGATTGTCTCCGGCGACGACGAGCGTATCGTCCGAGAGATTCTCGCGGTCGACGAGTTCGCCGAGTGCCCCCACGACGCCGAACTTTTCGGATTCGGCGGTCGTCTCCTCGACGGATACCTGCGGTTTCTCGTAGGGGCTGCCGGCGAGATAGGACTCGAACTCTCCGGCGAACTTCTCGTTAGTCGAGACGTAGACATCGTCGATTCGGTCGTCCGCCTCTAACTCCTCGAAGACGGTGCCGATGACCGTCTGTTCGCCGATCGGTAACAGCATCTTCGGGCGGTTTTTGGTGATTGGCCACAGCCTCGTTGCGTATCCGCCTGCGAGGACAATCGCGTCCATCACTAGATACTTCTCGTATCTGTGTAATAATATCTCGGATGGAAGCGGGGCCGGCCGGGAGTAGAAGCGATGAGGTCCGCCGCGGGCAACCATTATGGAGGTACAGTCCCTGTCAGTGGTATGCGCGATGCCGTGCACACGCCCGCAGGCCCGCCAGTGATCGGAAACGTCTCGCGATTTGTCGACGACCCGTTGCGGGTCCTCACGGGAGTACAGGAGGCCTACGGCGGCCAGTATCCCATGGTCAGACTCGATCCGGCGGTGGGTCAGCGGTTCACGGTCGTCCTCGACCCGACGCTCGTTCACGAGATTCTCGCCGACAGGGACCGGTTCCGACGGCCGGCCGTCGGACCGGAGGCACAGCGCCGTCAGGGGTTGGTTTCGAGCGACGGGATGCTCTGGGAACAGCAACGCTCGGTACTACAACCCGAGTTCGTCGGCGGAAAGCTCTCGACGTACGCCGACATCGCAAGCGAGACTGTCGAGGAGATGCTCGCCGCGTGGCCCGAGCGCGGGACGCTCGACCTCCACGAGGAGCTATCGGTGCTCACCATGCGGGTAATCACCCAGTCGCTGTTCAGTCAGGACACCGACCGAGAGCGCGCGAGCGCCGTCCACGACGCGATGGGGACGTTCTCCGAGGAGTTCGAGCCGAGCCTCACCGACGTTGTCCTCCCCGAGCGCCTCCAGACTGGTCCCTCCGAGGAGTTCGAGGCCGCCGACGAGGTGATCGAAGGCGTCGCACGGGAGTTCGTCGACTGGCACCAGCGCCAAGAAGACCCGCCGGAGGACATGATCACTGCGCTGATCGAGGCGAAAGCGGACCCGTCGATCGAACTCTCGGAGAACGAACTCATCGACGAGGCTGTCCTGTTCATGACCGGCGGGCAGGAGACGACGGCGCTGACGATCACCTACGCTTTCCACTGGCTCTCGAAGCACCCGGAGATCCGCGAACGAGTTGCCGAGGAGGCGCAGTCGGTGCTCGGCGGCGACCCGCCGGGCTGGGGTGACCTCTCGGAACTGACCTACACCGAGCGTGTCGTCCGGGAGACGTTGCGGCTGACGCCGGCGGTCTGGAGCCTCTCGCGGGAAGTCCGCTCGGGTACCGAACTCGCCGGCACCGCTTTGGAGGACGGTGAACTGCTCTTCATGTCGCCGTACGCGCACCACCGCGACAGCCGCGTCTGGAACGACCCACGGACGTTCCGGCCGGATCGGTGGGACGGGGAAGTGTCCCGGGGTATCGACTCGTATTTCCCGTTCGGGAGCGGCCCGCGGGTCTGTATCGGAAAACAGATCGCGCTGACGGAAGCGCAGTTCACGCTCGCACACGTCCTGCAGGAGTTCGATGTCGTCGTCGAACGCGAGCAGTTGGATCTGCAACCGAGTGTAACCCTCCGGCCGTCTGGTCCCGTCGAGGCGACGGTAACCGCTCGCGGGGAGTAGCTGAACCACTCACGAGTGTGGTAATGTCGTCGGGTCGGATTCGAACCGCGGTCACTCCGCGAAAATGCTTCATGGGTTGGGGCGGATATACCGCGAGATACGCGTTGACTCTTCGACGTCGATTCTGCGCGCGCGAGACCTCTTACTGGCGACCCATGTCAACCATGACCATAGACAGAGACGACTTGGAACCGCTAGAACCGAGCACAGCGCAGCAACTATTTCTCGATCACAAGGAAGCCGGATGCTCCGAATCGACCGTTCGGAACTACAAGTACCGGACGAACCACTTCATACGGTGGTGTCAACAGGAAGGGATCGACAACCTCAACGAACTCTCGGGCCGCGATATCCAGCAGTACCGACTGTGGCGGAAAGACGACGGTACACTGAACAAACTCACACTCCGGATGCAGATGAGTTCTCTTCGGGTGTTCCTGAAATGGGCGGGGACCATTGAGGCGGTCCCGGAAAGCCTCTACGACAAGGTGATGATACCGCGGGTCAGTCCGGAAGAGCGCCAACGCGACGAAACGCTCGATGCGGATACAGCGCAAGAGATCCTCGACTACCTCACGAAATACGAGTACGGCTCAATCGAACACGTCGTACTCGCCCTGCTCTGGGAAACTGGGATGCGCAGCGGAGCCGCACACTCACTGGATGTCGAGGACGTCAACTTCGATCAGGGACGCATACGTCTAGTCCACCGCCCCGACGAGGGGACGACACTGAAAAACGGTAAAGCAGGAGACCGGCTGGTAGCCATGACACCCGCACTCAGCGACTTGCTCGAAGACTACATCGAGGACCAGCGTCGCGCAGTGGAGGACGGCCACAGTCGGAAGCCGCTCCTCACGACTGCTCGCGGCCGGATGCATCGGAACACCATACGGCGAGTGATCTACCGCGTGACATCTCCGTGCTATCGGGGTGATCCCTGCCCGGACTGTGAAGAAAAGCCGAACGCGAAGTGCCCCGAGGCGGTCAGTCCACACGCGGTCAGACGGGGCAGCATCACGCACTTCCTCTCGGAGGACGTCCCGGTTGAGGTTGTCAGCGACCGGATGAACGTCAGCCGGAAAGTGCTCGACCAGCACTACGACAAGCGGTCCGAGGAAGTGAAGCTAGAACAGCGACGCGGCTACTTGGACCACATCTAACGGTCCAGAATCCGCGTCCCACGAATCTATTTAATCGATAACGCGACCAAAGCGGTTCGTGTTAGACCCTCAGCGAACCTTCGTCGAACCGGTACTCGCTTGGCACGAGGAGAACGGCCGACACTCCCTGCCCTGGCGAGAGGCGGACCGGACGCCCTTCGAGGTACTCGTCGCGGAGATTCTGCTTCAACGGACGACTGCCGCGGCCGTCGCCGGCGCATACGTCCCGTTCATCGCTCGATACCCCACACCGGAAGCCGTCGTCGCCGCCGCGACAGACGACATCGAGCAGCGAATCGCCCGCCTCGGACTAGTGAAGCGCGCCGAGTTTATCGAGCGGTGTTCACAGCAGTTACTCGCCCGATATTCGGGTGAGGTTCCCCGACGGCCCGCCGGGCTGGTCGAGTTATACGGTATCGGTGGTTACACCGCGAGATCGGTCCTGATACACGCGTTCGGTGCCGGAATCGCGGCAGTAGACACGAACGTGCGACGACTGCTCTCGCGGTTCTTCGACTTGCCGCCCGAATCCGGGGTAATTACCGATCTCGCGGACGCGCTTTCGCCGTCAACCCGGGCCAGCGAGTTTCAACACGCGATGTTGGATTTCGCGTCAGAGGTATGCACAGCTCGCTCCCCACAGTGTGTCTCGTGCCCGCTGAGCGAGACCTGTGACAGCCCTGAGAGCGCCACGGTGGACTAGCGAGTCACGCGACCTCGCGCTCTAGTGGGTACTCAATAGTATTTTGAGAGGGCTCTCACATTTTCTTGGCACAATGGGCTCCGACGATGAGCTCGATCAACTGAAGTTCAGAAACGGCCGTCTGGTTGAGGATGAAGAC
Organism: Halovenus carboxidivorans; assembly: GCF_009831575.1. GTDB lineage: Archaea > Halobacteriota > Halobacteria > Halobacteriales > Haloarculaceae > Halovenus > Halovenus carboxidivorans. The sequence continues at coordinate 181,534 of NZ_WUUT01000005.1, forward strand.
ACAACTGCTCCGGAATCGTTGGAACCGGAATCCATCACTCCAAACGAGGAGTCGGGATACGCGCTCGAAATCAAGCCGGGCGCGCTGGAGGTTAACGAACCGCTCGTTGACGTTTTCGAGGAGTACGGCGAAGTACTGTCCTTCGGGTCGCGTTCGAAAGCGGAGGCGTTCGCAGATCAACTCTCGACTGAGAGCGGATCGCTCCGCGTTCAAGCGGCAGCACCGAACGACCCGAGCGATGTCAATGGGTATCTGCTCGCCGACTACGACCGCTCCGTCAGGGAACCGGCGTCCACCGACGGAAAGACGTGGACGTTCGACGTCGGCGCGAATCTGTACGGCGCTCTCGGGGAAGCGGTCGTGAAGTCGGGTTCGAAGCCCCCTGCGCTGGAGTATTTCGTCAAGCGAGACCTGAATGTAGATCCTGACGACTTAGAAATCGGGCTTCGAATCGACGTGACTTCGGGGAAACCCGTCTCGACTGACAAGGGCGGTGGTAGCTGGACGCCGGACTGCTGTGTCGTCGCCCGAGACGGATGGAACGGTGAGGTGTTAGAGCGGTACTGGTGCGAAATCAAGACCGGCGATGCGTCCTTCGAACGGTCGCAGACCGACGCGATGAGGAAGCTCGCAACCGAAGAACGCGTGTTGAAAATCCGCGTTCTGATCGACGACATACCAGATCAGTACTCGGTTCGCATCCACGAGGTCAGACCTCACCACGAATGACGCTGTAGACTCTCTTCTCAGTAGCGCGTTTCATAGGATTATCGCCACACCCACTGATTGTTGACGAGTTACATGACTCGCTCCTCATTAGTTCACAGCACCGCTCTGACCTTCGGATCCGTCTAGACAGCTACGGAGGGTTACTCTGCGAGTTCAGCGGCTTCGGATCGCTGTCCTTCACGGCAGCGAGCCAACACGAGATTACTGCCAGTGTCACTCGCTCCGGGGGGTGCCCGGGGCCTATACACGAGGGAACGTGTTGTGAGGGGTCGCTCGGTGGGTGGAAGTGTCTGACCGGGTCGTCGGTACTCGCGTTGTCGGCTTCGCGTCCGAATCTGAATTCCAGCCCGTCTTCCCGGTAGTGGTACTTGTAGTCCCCGTTCCGCCACCACTGGATATCGAAATATCCGCCTTTTCGCTGGATTCCCGGACTGATCGTCAACCGGGCTTCCCGAGGTGTAATCATCGCCTCTTCGTATGGCCCGTTCCTGGAGTTCTTGAAACGAACCTCTTGGACGCAGTCTCCTAAGCGGTCCTGGAACACGGTCACGGCAGCAATAATCGCGTCCTCGTCAATCGGACTCCCACCTCCCATCGCCATGCGTACTTGGATGTAACTCAGGTAGAGGTTAGTTCTTTGTCTTTATCGCTCTCGTCATCGAACAGAATCTCCTCGGATCGCTGAAGTTTGGCATACTGCAATGCAGTTCGAATGTACTCCCTGTCCACTACTGCTGTTCTCCAATGAGAGATATCTTCCCACGTGTCATCGGTGAGTGATCCGTCAGAGAGGATCAGCTCCTCCGGGGTGTTTTCCCCGTATTTCTCCCGGTACGTCTCGATCTCCCGTTCCAGCCGTTGTAGTGTGGTTTCGAGAGCGGATTGAGACTTCCCTGCGAGTTCTCGGATCCGCCTTATCCGATACCAATCGGGGTCTCGCTGGTACGTGCGCCCGTTATCCGTAGACTCTGCGAGTACCGTTCCCTCTTCCGCGAGCTCGTTCAATTCGCTCCTCGCGGTCGGCTCAGAGACGTCGGCGAGTTCGGCTACCTCTGCGGCGGATAGCGGACTGGTCGCTCGGACGACGACGTCTTTCACCCGTTGTCGGGCTGTCTTCGATTCGGACCACTCCGCCTTTGCGAACTCGTTGATGTCTTCGTACTCGGCTGGATCCTCCTCAAAGGGGTCGATCTCGGACGGGTCCGGCTCTTCGTCCGGTAATTCAGCCGCATCGGGAAACGGGGTTGGATCAGTCATTGTCTGTGTTATGCGCTCGGAAAACAAATATTTTCCGGGGAAACATATATTGGCGCTTTCCGATAAGGGCCTTCCATAACCGCGCAAGCACAGGTGTCTTCTGAGGTTATCTCGGGTTTGAGTCGAATATCCTGTAACTCACCCATGCTGTCGATCATCAGTGGGGGAGCACGAAACACCCATCATAACCTAAACCAAGAGAATTCCACTCCTGCATAGAGGGGAGATATCATACGGTATATCCTATAAACAGAAGATTCCACGCTATGAATGATGATCCACTGCTGGAATTAGTCACCCCTTGGAATCTGCCGTGTTCTAAGCTGATACCCGGAGCGGTAACCCCCCTCTGATACGGTTAAGAGATGGATCAAGCGATTCCAGCGGGGAGGAGCCCGAGGCTGGCCAGATTGAACGCGATTAGACTGACGAATATCGCGTAGGCTGCTGCTCCCTTGGCCATTCGCTCCTTACTCGGACGTAATGACGTCCCAGGTTCGGTCGTCAGGCTATCAAGCTCGTCTTGGGTTCGGTTCACCACCAGTTGGACGACCGTGAGATCATCGACAGGGAGCAGCCTCGGCACCGCTCTGGTACGTGACCGAAGACCCGGCGGTGCTGTACCGACTCCGTACTGCTGGCATTGAGCGCTGGGGACATCTCAAGTCGTTATTGGAGGTTGGTGCCGTTGATGGCCTCCTGTCAGAGACGTCTCGAGAGCAGGTTCACCGGCATGGCGCGGCATTGGAAGCGTTCGTCGAAGCGTATACGGTCGGACGCGGGAAGGCAGTTGACCGTGACGTGTTAGAAGCCAGCGGCGCCGTCAGCGACAAATTTATCGAGGAAGTCAGCGCCCTAGCGGATCGTGTCGATGGCGATCCAGAGGAACTGCTTGACGGACTGCCAGATATCAATTACTTCCGTGACGACAATATCGACGAACTCCGGGACTACCTCCGCGACGAGGGCTACCTTGATCCGCGCCCGAAGCGGCCTGACGAACAAATCCGGTCAGCAGTGGTTGATACCTACTGTCAGCACGGACTGGAACCAACTACCGCGGCAACGGCCGCAGACAGGCTTCTAACTCGAGTTTCAGCGGAGTCTGAGCCGAGTGAGACATCGGCCTGAGAGCCCCCCGGTCGAAAAACCTTTGCAGTAATCTTGAACATCAAGATAGCGAGGTGAATAGAGATCAGGCGATGTCGGTGGCTGTCCGACGGTAAGTGTCGTCGAGGCGGGGACCTCCGAGTGCTGTGTAGAGGTCAATGAGGTCTGCGACGTCGCTGTGGCAGTAGTCGTTGAGGAGTTGTGTGAGTTCGCGGTGGACACTGGTGTGTTCGATACCGGCTTCGACGTTTTGCACGTATTTGTCGCCGAGGATCTGCCCGATGTGCTTGCCTTGGACAGCTTTCCCGTCGATCCCAGAGAGATAGGTGTCGGGGAAGTCGTAGTCGTCGTACCAGACGCTGTCGTTCTCGATGCCGACGAGGTCGTAGGCTTTCCAGTCAGGAAGGATGTGCTGGTCGTCCCAGAGTTCGGCCTCGTACTCGTCGGCAGCCGCGAGCGCGACATCAACGTGGTTCTCGAACAAAACCTCTGTGCGTACCAGGAAGTCTCGGTCAGCACTATCGTCGATGTCGTGGGCCCAGTTCAGCAAGTGCGTGCCGTCGAACCAGGTGCCATTGTACGTGAGGAGACGATCGACGCTGCGGCCGTCACACCACTCGAAGAGGCGCTCATAGATATCAATCGTGTATTGGTCATCCCAGTCGCCGCGCCGGAACAACACCTCGGTTTCTGGTGCGTTGTCCAGGTCGTCAGCGTGCGCGAGGCTGACAGCGAAGAATTCGAAGTACTGGGTGTCGTTCGAGTTCTCCGGCGGTTCTTCGAACGGACTCGCTGTTTCAATGTCAAGGACAAGTGTCCCCATTTTAATGTAATCCGCGTTGGGCAGTATCATGTTTGTTGTGGACGCCGCCTCGGAATCCGATATTTCAGGAATGAACAATTCCATCGAGATCCCATGTGAACAAAGACTGATCCGGTGCTGGTAGCATGTTCGTGGGGTACGTTTAAGAGAGTCGATGAGACAGTATTGGTGAATGAGTAGATCGGTATCTGAGATTGAGTTTGATGGAATCGAGGATGTTGTTAATCGGTTTGTTGAGGTGTGGGATGCTGGTGGGTATGAGGAAGATGCGACCTCACCTGTTGGGTGGGAAACGTGGAAATGGGATTATCAGCGGCATTTGGAGGCAGAATTCTTAGCGAACACCGAAGTGACGAAGTTATCGCCGAGTGATGTTCCGGTGCTGCTTGAAGTACTTGATGAGCAGGTGAGTATCGGGACGACAATCCCGGCGTACATGTTAGGCGGCGGTCAGAATGGCGGTGTAGCATGGCATGAATTCAAAGAGATTTCTGAAGCGGATGTCGAAGCAACCGCGGATACGCTTTCGTTTTTCTTTGATCCGACTGAAGATCTCGTAGAGCGGTTAGACCGGTTTCGGGAGTTTTACGCGGATGTCGAGGCCGGTAGTGCACCTGGATCGCTGCTCGGGCTCGGTGCGTGTCTACTGATGTTTGTCCATCCGGGCCAGTATGTTCATTACAAGTGGACGCAGATGCGGGATTTCTTCGGTGAGTTCGCGGACTACAAGGTGAACCAGGGGTTCGATGCGCGTCAGTATCAGGAATTAAATATTGCTTGCCAGGAACTCTTAGAGCGGTTGCAGGGCCGTGTTGACAACCCTTCGATGCTTCACGTCCAGACGATGATTTGGAGTTGGGATGATCTCCTCAACACGGGTGAAGACCCGGATTCGTCAGTAAACGTCGCTGCAGATACTGAGTACTACTGGGTGAATCAAAGTAATCCGAGCGAACGGGACGAAGAGTATCTTCGATCCTCGGACACGTACTTTACTCGGGATTTAACAAAACTCGAACCAGGTGATGTCCTCCTCCATTACTGGGATGGCGGTGTACGAGCACACTCTGTTGTTCAAACGGAGGCATACGAGGTATCAGGGGCGGATCTCGAAGGAGCGGAGAATGACGAAACGTACTGGCGTGTGGACGTGGATCTCACGTACTTCGACACAGTACGGGAAATCGAAACAATCGCGCCAGTATTGCGGCGGGACGATATCAGGCAAGAGAAGGAAAAGTACGCAGTGAATGCGACTGGCGTTCAGTCGTGGTATTTGTGTAACCTGACCGCAGCTGGAGCGGATTACTTACTCAATACGTATCCCGATGAGCCGGAGGCCAGCGAGACGGGGGAGACACAGTACTTTTGGGTGAATGCTGAAGCGACTGACTGGCACCACGAAGGCGGTGAAGTGTTCTACCGAGTAACGAACTCAGACGGGGAACCGCGTCGAAATATAGACGCGTACCGAGAGGCTCGTCGAGGCGATGAAGCACTCGTCTATCAAGTGTCTCCGGTGAAATAAGTCGTTGGCCGGGCGATAGTGACGCAAGAGATTCATGAGGAAGCGGAACCGGATAATGCTAAGGAGCAAGTGAAGGGTATTACACTTCGCTGGGAGGAGTCTTTAGATGGACCTCAGTGGAGTGATATACAGGCCGATGATGCTCTGGAGACAAGTCAGCTCGTTAAGTCTGACAACAGCTTCGTCATCACGGAACTCACACAAACAGAGTTCGACAGGATTGTAGAGTTAAGCCAGATCGAGCGGTTCGACGATTTCGCTGAGAAGCTTGCGGTTCCTTCGGAAGAAATTACGGTTCCCAGAGGCAATCTATATTTCCCTGAAACAGAGTGGAAAAGAATTCGAAATAGAGTCGAACAGGCGTTGACGAGCGGGAATCACGTGTTGCTGTTCGGTCCGCCTGGGACAGGGAAAACAAAATTGGCGCGGCAAGTGTGTGAAGCGACGGTGGGTGAGGATACGTCGGAGCTCGTGACAGCGTCGGCTGATTGGTCGACGTTCGACACGGTCGGCGGGTATCAAACGACCACGCAGAATACGCTGGAATTCGAGCCGGGAGTTGTGTTAGACCGGTTTCAGGCAGATGGCGACGGGACACCCGCGAATGAGTGGCTGGTCATCGACGAACTCAACCGGGCAGATATCGACAAAGCGTTCGGGTCGTTATTCTCGGCATTGACGGGAGAAAGCGTCACATTACCGTTTGATGACGCCGACGGGGATCCGATCGAGATCCTCGACGCATGCCGCAGCCACGAGGAGATCGGTCAGAACCGGTTTTTCATCCCTGAGGACTGGCGGATGTTAGCGACGATGAACACGCTCGACAAGACGTCGCTGTACGAGATGAGCTACGCGTTTATGCGACGCTGGGCGTTCGTCCCTGTCGGAGTTCCTGATCTTCCTGAGCGTGAGGATGGTGATGATTCTGCACTCGAATCACTCGTTGCAGACTATGTCGCAGTCTGGGCGGCAAACGGTGGAGTTCCGGAAGCAGACCAGCACTACGAGACGATCGGGCGTATCTGGCGAGCGGTTAATGAACAGCGAGCCATCGGACCAGCCATCGTTGAGGACATTTATGAACACGTTGCAGCTGCTCCCTCAACGGAGACAGCGGATTACGTTTCGCCGATCATTATGTATGTGTTTCCGCAGTTGGAAGGGCTGCGGCGGAATGAGTTAGAGCAGCTGATTGGGGCGCTTGACGAGATTGTTGAGGACGAGACGGGAGAGTTGTGGACAGTCGCACGTGATTTCTTCCAGATTGAGCTGCAGCCAGGTGGGGGAGAGTAACTGAAGATGGCGAAGACGACTGAAGAGGCGTTGTTGGGAGAGATTGCCGACGATTTCCAGACGTATCTCCGGAAAGGCGTTCGATTTGATCGAGTTATCGGGTCGGCGCACGCTGATCTGGATATCGACGACATCGAAACGCTGCTCCGGATTCACTTCGTCTTGACCGATGCTGAAGACGACAGCTCGGAAGTCGGTGTCTTGGATTTCATGCGGCAGTTGGAAGACCGGATTCGGCAGATGAAGACGACAACCGCTCCGGAGTCGTTCCAGTACCGTGGTGAGATCCGCGGACAGATCGACTGGCAGGAAACGGTGAAGACACGGGCACGCGCTGGTCGGCTGGATGAGCCGCTGTTTGTGTGTACGCAGCCTGAAGAGCACTATAACATCGACGAGAACCTCGTGCTGAAACGGTTACTGACGATTATTCACGAGATCGTTACAGATGACCTTGCGTACGCGCTGGACAACCCGGAGGGGTATGACTGGCTGAACGAGTGGGTGATGCCGCACACAGGCGGGAGTGGCCGGGGCGTGGAGTCAGCAGCGGAGATGCTTGACCGGATTTACGAGCAGAACATCTACCTGCAGCGGATCAACGTCGGTGATACCGATATCACGGACAGAACCATCGAGTCAGTCAAGCGTTCGCGCTCGCAGTTCTATCAGGATGCAGCGGTCCTACTGGATCGGTACCGACAGTTGATGAACCACGAGTTGGACAGTACCGAAGCGCGAGATATATTGAATCACACACTCATTGCGCCAGCGAACACGGACACGCTGTTCGAACTGTACTGGGTGTTCCGCGTACTTGATTCGTACGAGGGCGTGGAGTATCGGGTGTTGACTGACAGTCGAGATAGTCCGTCGACGATCGCTACGTGGGAGCAGGACGGGTCACAGTTCGTCTTGTCTCACGATGCGACCGGTGAAGGGCTTTCATTCAGTGAATCAATTGGCTCTGAAGATATTGAGCCTGATGGGTACCTGTACCGTATGAACGAGGTGCTCTCCCGATGGCAAACGATCTCTGAGGATCTGCTTGGGCGTGGTGGCAGTGATTCATTGTGGGGCGGCCGTCCTGATATCGTCTTGGAGCGATACCGGGAGACAGAGGCTGGTGGGACGGAACTTGAACAAGTGTTCCTTGGTGAAGTGAAGTACACGCAGAATACCGACTACGTCGTAACCGGGCTCAGGGAACTACTGGAGTACATGGCGTTTTCAAACAGTCGGAGACTAACGAGTACGTTGAATCCGCAGAAGACCTACTGGAGTCAGTCAATGTCAAGGGGTTGCTGTTCGTCGACGAGTTAGCCCGCGAAACAACCGCTAACCGCGACGAAGACGTGAAAATAATTCAATACCCAGAATCACCGGGAGCGGTATTGTAAGCCGGATCGCCGTGGACTTCGAACTCAGTTTTATTGGGTGCTCATTGTAATCTGGGTGTTGTAGACCTCCGCGACGGCGCCCGTGTAAGTATCGTCGAGGATGGCGATCAAATCGGGATTTTCGACGACGAGATCCGAAAACCCTCGTTCGAGGGCAGCCACGTAGGCCGCAAAAAAATCGCTGTGCTCGTCAGGGACGATGTCGTACTCTGCCGAGATCATGTTCCGTTTATTCTCGGTGCGACTGGCAGCGTCCGGCAGCGCTGCGTCGATCGCATCTGCCCGCTCATCGAAGTGCTCCGATACAGCATCGATGAACGATTGATCGTTTGCTCCCATGTTCCGGAAGTAGAGTGTGAGCGTATTGTCTCTGATTGCTGTTTCACGGTCGTTTTCGAGGCGGTGATGGAACCCGCTTCGGGCGTCGTTTCGATCATCTGGCCGGCCGTGGAGGACGTCTGTGAGGTCGTCTGTGTGTCGCCACCAGCCGTGTTTGAAGATCATCCCCCAATCGGAACTCGTTGAGCGAAACCACCAGTCCCCGATAGCGTCGTTCGCACACTCGAACAGTACGTGGTAATCGCTCTCCGAGCGGATCGATCCTTCATCGGCGGTGACGAGACGATCTGAAAGCCGCGAGGGCCAGTTATGAGAGAACGTCTCCCACTGGTTCTCGAACGTGTCCGTCACGTCAGCGATGGCATCGTAGTGGTCGAGATACAGTTCGACTTTCTCGTCAACGTCGTCGGTGGGATCTGACATACCTGTGATGGATCGAATATCGTCAACGAATTCGTGGAGTTGTACGACGGTTCGTTGTGGATATCGTGGTGCGTTATTGACGATGAAATTTGTTAGGACCGTTTCGACGAAGGCTGTCCACGTCCAGTTACTGAATTCTGGGTCGTTCGCGTCGGGCCGGTCGTTTTGATGCAGATAGAGATAGTACGCGCCAGACTCGTAGTCGTCCTTTGGAACACCGTCGATGTGCGTGACGTCCTGTCGATAGAACTCTGTTTGAGTGTCTTCGGCAGAGAATTTGAGTTCGACTAGGAGGAACCATTCGTTTGGGACTTGAACTGCTAGGTCAACGAATCCTGACGACAATGTTTCTCCGCCGACCTGCTCAGTGAGCCGTACTTGATCGTCGACGACGACATCCGAGAGGTCGTGGATATCCTCCTCGAATCCACACGCGTCGGGGAGGCCATTGAGAAATGCGCGGAGAAATTCCGAGTTCATTCGATGTGGCTGTTCCGGGTCGAGGAAGTATGCGAAGAGACGGTTGATGTACACCTCGGCTTTCTGTTGCGTTCCTAACGAGTATTCGATCACGTCCATCAGCGATCGGGGCGTTTCGGGAACCGCGGTGAGTTGCTCCCACCGGCGTGTCAGTCTCGTTAATTCCTGTCGCAAGTCGTCTGGCTCGGTCATACCATCCTCTATCAGGACAACTCAATGGAGAAGTATAGGAGCTTTGCCAACATATTGTGGAATAAAACTAATACACGGTTTGACAGATGTTTAGAGAGATGAATACGATATACAGACAAGCGGCTCTGTTGAAATTCTTTAACCCAGACAGGAATCAGGTGCGGAATACAAGACACAAGTCTTGCACAATGCTTCAGTCAGATTCAACCTGATCGGATCGATCCGTACAAGATATGTATTCAGCAGTCTGCTTCTGGTGCTTTCACAACGAAACACGTCTGATCGATAAATAATGAGTGAATTAATTGATTAAAATACAAGTTCTAAGAAATAGATTGTTAGCACTATGACGGCGGCGCTTGAACGGTTCAAACAAAAATATGCCGGGACAGTCGTTGGGAAATGCTTCGTACTCACCGTGACTGGGGCGGGAGTTGTTGGAATGTTCGCGGTCGGAATTCTTGAGATCTGGTTTACCACCCAGATACTTGGGTGGAGATCAAGCGCCGCATTGCTAACTGGAGGAGTGGTGGGTATCGTTGTGGCGGTGGCATTGTTTCAAGGATGGATCATGTGGCTCGTCGACTGGCGTCAACAGCCAGCCGCTCCTATGCGGGTTTTATTCGAAGAGTACTGGTGAGTTTTTTCTCAGTCACCCAGCAGAGCATATCTATAGTAGTTTTTAACCGGTATAGATAGGGTACATACACAGCACGCGGGGTCGCTATCTTGACCTGCTCGAATCAATCAGTACAGGCGAGCAATCTAGCGCAATTGGTTACGATATATCGGAATATTGGTACGAACGGTGTACTGAGTACAGAGGATATATGTAGCAATCTGGGTTTCTGTCGTGCGCCAAAAATTAAACATCTATGAACTTGCTTTTTTTCTGCTGTCGTAGTACACGCCAAACAACAAAATGAGTCCGCTCACGACCATCCCTAAGCCTGCAAAAAGGATTATAATTAATTCATCGTCACTGTTGATGACGTAGGGAGAACCGAACGTGATCGTGAATATGAGCCCGCTAATAATCACGTAGATTGCTGCACTCGTCTGATTATCCATATCAGTTGTATTGAATTTGTACAAACTAAGATCGTATAAATCATACTGTTAATCCTACTGACAGTCTTAATTGGCCGTACCCCACGTGTAAGACTCACGCATTTCTCTTGTACGGCGCTCAGAAAACATACGGATATTGTCAGCACTTTCAGCAGTCAATTTACAGTGCTACTGAGCAGTGGTCTCAGGAGGGAGAATAGTGGTTAGTGAGTGCTGCATTGATCCTCTATATACAGCACGACGATAGAAACATATCACAGCTTGAGGATTTTAACAGAGCTAAACTAGCAAAGTGCAATAGTCGGGAGTAGGAATACTCTTATGACGTAACCGTTCAACGGTTGCACGTATCCGAGGGACAATTGCGTGTCACGATCATCTAGTTACCAACAGTTCACCGGAACATTAGTTACGACACCGTTTGGAGGCGAAAACGTCGAACGGACAGCGCAGGAGGAATACCGAACGCTCCTTGACGAGCATGATTCTGAGGATGTGCTGGTTATCACGGGTGCGCCAGCGAGTGCGGACACGTTCCGTGAGACGTTAGGTGAGGAACTGGCGGGTGCGGCGACGCCGTACGTGACGTCGTCGGTGGTGCACGCGACCGATGTCCTCAACCAGACCGATGATCGCGTCATTCTCTCCGACGCGTTGCGGCGTGAACTCCTCTACCGATTCCTCGACGATTACGAGTGGGAAACCGAGTACCTGCAACGGGCGTCTGCGCAGCCGTCGTTCATCGAGGATGTGGACGCCGTGATGGGCACGATTTCTTGGCAGGCAGTCACGCCTGATGAAACTCCGGAACTCCGTGATATCACGGCTGCACTCGACACGTTCCACGAGTGGCTCGCAGAACACGGACACATGGAACGCGGCCAACTCATTTCGGAGGCGCTCGATGTCCTCACTGGGGATGCCCGCGAGGCTGTCGTCGATTTCGACGCGGTGCTTGCAGTCGAGTTTGAGGAGTTTTTCCCGCTTGACCGCGCGTATCTCGACGCGCTCGTGGGGGACTGTGAGCTCGTCTGTCTTGCTGAAGAGAACGGTAGTGTGCGGCGCACGTGGGTCGAGACGGGACCAGTCACGGACTACGTCTCGTTTAGCGAGACGCGACGCGGGGCATCGGGAACGCCGTCGACGCGGCCAGCTGCGACGGCAGCCTATTTCGCCGACGAAACGGTCTCAGAAGATCCAGGGGCCGGGTCGGTTTCTGTCCTCGCTGCGGATTCCAGTGACGAACAACTCGCTGAGATTGCGAACGAGATCGAAGACCTCGTGTCGCAGTCGGACTGGAGGTACGAGGACATCGCTGTCGCCACGAAGCAAAGCGGCAGTGCTGTTACGGACAGTATCGAAGCGCTCGAAAGCACTGGGATTCCGACTGAATCGACGACAGTCACTGGGTTCGGTGACGATCCTGCGATTCGAGAACTCCTCGCGGCCGTTCGATACCTCGCCGACGACGAAGACGATGTGTCCGACCACGGCCCGGCACGCGATACAGAGCGCTTAGACCGTGTCAACAAGTCTGATAGCCTCGAAGACGCGATTCGCTGGTGGGCGACAGACTCCGGGTTAAAACAGCGGATCGCGGAGCGTGCGTCGCCGTTGGATGCACGCGCGCAGTTCGGGAACGTCCGCCGGGCATTCCGCATGGCGGAGTTCCTCGAAGAAACAGAGTTCGTGGATGCGACGTGGGAGTCCTTTACGGAGATGCTTGAACGCGCTCACGAGTATGCACCGCAGCAGAATCAGACGAGCGCGACAGATCTCGACGGTGGTGTTCGCGTCGATCACTTGCAAGCGGTTAAGAACGAATCGTTCCGCGCGGTGTTTCTCGTGAATCTCGTCAACAGTGAGTACCCGGGTGACCCGTTCCTGACGCGGTTGTTTCCGACCGAGCGAGTCGCATCGATGCCGGATTACCCCGGTGTCACGGAACTCGATGGCGCGGATGTGGACGCGACGTTCCCGACGACGTCGACAGCGTCGGGACGACCGTTCGCGCAGTACCACACGGAGCACGCGCGGCGGCGATTGGCTGTCGGTGCGGGTGCGGCAGAAGAGCGGCTCTACTGTTGTCTCTACGAGTATGAGGACACGGCACTCGAAGAGCGGACGCAGGCGTCGCGGTTTCTCACAGCGGCGTATGAAGCTTTGCCGTGGGTGACCGAGGCCGGCGAGCCACACATTACGAGTGAGCAAGCGGCGGAAACGTTCCTGTTATCGCGGGTCGACGAGGCGCTCGCGGAGGTGCGTCGCGCGAACAGTCAGGACGTGACGGTGTCGCTCGACGAGGTCGAAGCGGAACTCGGTGAGATTCAGGATCTGCTCGAACAAAGCGGGTCCCGAGGGGACGAGCTCCGGGAAGCGTTGCGTGCACGTGTCGAGTTCGCTAACGGGGAGGTGCGGCGATGAGTTCGTCGCTCTCCCCGTCGCGGTTAGCGAATTACGCGACGTGTCCGCGCCTGTACGACTACCGGTACGCGCAAGATGTGAACGCGCCGGATCGGACAGAACTGTATCTCAACCAAGGAACGATTTACCACGAGACGATCGAAGACGTGTGTACTGCGACTGACCGCGATGACGACGCGGAGACGATACACGACCGTGCGATGCAGGTCTTCGAGGCGAAGTGGGACGAACACAGTACGCCGGACGACTACGAATCCGCTGCGCATCAGGAGTATCAGCGAGCGGAGAACCGCGCGGCCATTGCGTCGTTTTTCGATCCGGACGGCGGTGACGGGATCGAGCACGCTCGCTTCTCGGCCGCTACGGAATGCTGGGTGGAGTGCGAAGTGGAGGGTCGAGCACTCCACGGGAAAGCTGACAACGTCATCCGAACGGAAGACGGACTCCACATTTTCGACTACAAGCGGAACACGAACGGTGTGCTTTCGTCGAGGACAGCTGAGTACCTTGGCGACCATCTCGACGGGGAGGCCCACGAACCGAAGCGGGTCCGGAATGCGTTCCAAACGGCGGTGTACGTCGAGGGCATGAAGAACGAGCCGTTCTACGAGGACGGGATGGAGGTCCGGTTCAGTTTCTACGGTCTCCTCAACAGCACGTCGTTCGAGAGCACCCCGAGCGGATACGACGTGTCCGCGCGCGGTTGGCCTCGGGAAACGACGGAGATCTACGAGGAGCACTACGACACGATTTGGGCGCTCATCCGAGATGCCCACGATGGCATCACGAGTGAGACGTACGAACCGGACCTGCTCGACCTGATCACTGAGGAAGCGTGCCCGGACTGCGACTATCGAGAGATGTGTCCTGACCGCCTGTCGACGGAGGTGCAGCAATGAGCGACGACGCCGAGTACCCGTCGTGGTACCCGGTCCCGGAGGAAAACGTTTCCCCGGAGCCCCAACAGCAGACGATCATCGATTCCGACGCCTACCCGATGCGTGTCCTCGCAGGGGCAGGGACGGGGAAGACGTTCACGATGGTGCGGAAGATCGAGCACCTCATCGACGAGGAAGGCGTGTCGCCGGACCGGATTCTCGCGTTGACGTTCACGAACAACGCGGCGGACTCGATGCGGGAGAAGCTCAACGCGAAACTCGGGACCGCGGGGTACGACATCGACGCGTACACGTACCATTCGATCTGTAACGAGATTCTCACCGACTACGCCTACGAAGCCGGGATTGACCCGGATTTTGAGGTTGCCACGGACGCTGAAAAGTACGCCATCGTTCTGGACGTCCTTGATGAGATCGAGTACCGGTCAGTTAAACCGAACGTGTACGGCAGCGACGGGTACGCGTCCGGAGCTGCGTCGAAGCTCCTCAACTTCATCGGGTCGATGAAACGAAGCGGCATCACGCCCGACGATATCGACGCGTTCCTCGGGCCCGCCGACCGCGTCTACGACCTCGGCGACCTTCCGGAACGCATCGAAACGATTGCCAGCGACCACTTGGGAGGCCGTTCCGTGTCAAGCGTACTGGACTCACTGCCCGACGTGCGCGATGAACTCACGGCGGAACGCGACGCATTAGGAACGAACGGCATCAAAGCCAGCGCCCGGGACTTCCTCGACCGGCTCATCGACGTGTGTGACGCGCTTGAAACCGCGTTCGAGGCCCACGACAATGGCGAGCGTGACCTGCCAGACAACGCGTACAAACTCCCGAAGTACCTGTTCGGAGGGTATGCGAGCGGCGCCCCGAAAGGAATCCCGAACAATCTTGACCTCGAACTCACTGATCACCTCGACTCGTTCGTTTCCGACTGTCTTGCTGCCCGAGATCTCACCGCAGGGTACGCTGCGTACGAGCAAGAACTGGACGAGCGCAATCTCATCGACTTCGACGGCCTGGTCGTCGAGACAGCCACGTTGATGGACTCGCCGATTGGCGAGGAAATCGCCGAGCGGTGGGACTACGTGTTCTGCGACGAGTTCCAGGACACGGATCGCCTCCAGTTCGACCTCGTCACGTCACTCGTCACCGACGACAACCTGTTCGTCGTCGGGGACGACGATCAGGCGATCTACGAGTGGCGCGGCGCGAACGTCGCCAACATCACCGACGAACTCGACCGGGCGTTCACGGCGCTCACGGACGAACCACTAGAGGAGAACTTCCGGTCCCGGCAACCGATTCTCGACCTGGCGAACGAGGCAATTCAAAAACTCGACCACCGCGAACGACACAAGACACTCACTCGCGTCGACGAACCCGCGTACGACGGGGACACCGTCGCTACCGTCGAACTGCCGGGCGAAGACGACGACGCGGACGGTGCTTCTCAACTTCGCACCGTCGTCCAGAATGTACTGAGCGGTGCAGCGGACAACCTCGATGAGGCGTACGATCCGGGTGACATCGCGGTACTCGTTCGGAAGAACGCCCACGCGACACCGGTCATCGAGGAATTCGAAGACGCCGGGATTCCATACCAGGTTGCGGGGGATTTAGCCACGGAATCAGTCGGCGTCGGCACCGTCACCGCCTACCTGAAGGCGCTTGCACGCCCCGAAGACGAGGTGAGCTGGAATCGCGTCCTCCTGATGCGGTACCGGCTCTGCGATGCAGACCTTCGCACGCTCAACGCCGGTGACGAGCCGCTCGTAGATACGCTCCGGGAGGCACCCCTCGACGAGTTCGAAGAGCCGGACCGCGTCGCAAAAGCCCGCAAGCACGCCACAGAATTACTCGAACTCCGCGACGCAGCGTCACTCAGTCACCTGTACCGGGAACTCAAAGACGTCACGAACATCGAGTGGTATCTCAGCGAGCAGGAGCGCCGGGATCTCACACAACTCGATGACGTCATCGACCAGTACGGGGAGAGTGCCGTGCAACCACCGCTCACCCCGGAGTTCATCGACTCGCTCGAACACTACGACTCGTTGTTCGACGAGAGCGGCACCACCCCGACGAGTCAGCCGGACGTCGCGGACGACGCGGTCAACGTGATGACGATCCACAAGAGCAAAGGACTGGATTTCCCCGTCGTTCTCATCCCGCAAATCACAGCTGAGGAGTGGGCCCCGAGTTCACGAACGTACGACGCGCTCGAAACCGCGCTTTCAGACGGCGCGACGGCAGCGTTCGCACAGGATTTCGTCGAGCGCGATGCCCGTGAAACCCGTCGTGTGTTCCACGTCGGGATCACTCGTGCCGAGGACATCCTCGTTCTGCAGGGCGGCAGCGAGGAAGACGACGAGGCTGCGGATGAGGAGTCGGTCTCAGAGAGAGTTGACGAAATACTTCCAGCTCGAATTCCATGGCAGCCAGAGCGAGGACACCTCCCACTCTGGACCGACGTTCAAGAGTGCCTCCCGGGCGACGCAGTAGACTGGACGAACACGCTGGCTGGCCAGACAATCGGTGATGTTGGTGGTTCCATCAATCATGACGGAGAAGAGGTTGCGGTAGAGACTGCGCGCGACCGCGTGCTAACTCTTGCAACGGCCACTCTCGACGGCGCGCTCTCATCGAGAACCGAACGGGAGGTGCTCCGAGTCGCGTCACTGACTGGCCCGACGATACCATCACCATCCTTATCGCACAGCTACACGTCGCTGGCAGCCTACGAAGAATGCCCGCGGAGTCACTATCTGGAGTACGTTGTCAATGCGTTCCCTGATTACCAAGAGACCACAAGCAACGACGGGGATGGTGTGTCGCAACGGACAATCGGGTTGTTGTTCCACGACACTGCAGAGCAAGCCGCGAATCAAGGTGTGGAATGCCGTGAGGAGTGGTACGGAATCTGCGAGCGCCTCGCCAGTCAGCGCCGCGCTGAGGACGCGCTCCCGGCGGCGAAGCAGTGTATCGACCGGTATTTCGAGTTAGACCTCCCCGGTTACGAGATTATCGACGCGGAGCGAGAGTTCGAACTCGATATCGATGGGCACGAACTCGTCGGCTACATCGACGCCGTGTACCGGACACCGGACGATGACCTCCTCGTCATCGACTACAAGGCGACTGAACGTCACCGAGATCTGCAAGACGACAAGCAACTCCCGATTTACCTGTTAGCGTGCCGGGATCTATACGATGAGCCAGTGACGCGTGCTGGGTACGCATACGTTGGTGAAATTGGGCCGAAGGTCGAAACGCGAACGTTCAGCGACGGTGATCTGGAAGTAGTCCGAAACGACGTGACGGAGTCGATGCATCGCATTGCCGAGTTTTCCTTCAGTCGGTATACTGCTGGCGAACACTGTCAGTGGTGCCAACACAACCAACTGCCTTGCGCACCAGACTCGTTTACTGTTGGCCCGGGATTCGAGGAGTGAAATTACCCGACACAACCCCATAGGACAGTTCCCCGACTCGATAATCCCAATTTCTACGGTACCTCTCAAGAGATATGATGCCCTGATCGAAGTGCGAGAAACACTCCGATAGGGATGGCTACCCGAATTCTTAAGCCATTATCGTAGTAATTATTATTTAGAGTATGACCTTCTACGACCGGGAAGAAGAGCTCGGGACCCTTACGACTGCGGCCGAGTCCCCCGGTTCAGACTTTATTGTTGTCTACGGCCGCCGTCGAGTCGGAAAAACAGAACTCCTCAAAAAATTCTGTGCTGACCGTCCCCACATTTACTTCCTCGCTTCCCAAGAAGCCGAGCATCGGCAACGCGAGAAATTCCTCGACCAAGTCGCGGACTACTTCGACGAGCGCGTCCCGCGAATCGACGGGTGGGACGAGGCGTTCGAGTACCTCGGGGAGAAACTCCAGCGAGAAGACCTGGTTATCGTCATCGACGAGTTCCCGTATCTCGTCGAAGAGAACGACTCGCTCCCGTCGTATGTCCAAGGATTCGTTGACCAGGCACTAGATGAGACGGATTCGATGCTGGTGCTCTGCGGGTCGAGCGTAAGTACGATGGAATCCGAAGTTTTGGGTCATGAGAGTCCACTGTACGGCCGACGAACGGCACAACTCGACGTGACACCGTTTTCCTTTCAACAAGCACGCGAAGTCATCTCGTACGAGATTACAGACGCCATTCGGTCGTATGCCGTCACGGGTGGGACCCCGATGTATCTCACTCTGTTCGATTACGATCAATCGCTCGCGGCAAACATTCGATCACACGTGCTGTCACCGTCTGCGGTGTTATATAACGAACCGGAGTTTCTCCTGCGAACCGAACTCCGAAACCCAGCGCGGTACATGAGTATTCTCGAAGCGGTTGCAATGGGGCACACGACACCGAACGAGATTTCCGGCGCAACGGGGATCGATTCAGGGCCGCTCTCGAAGTACTTACAGACACTGCGTCGACTCCGCCTGATCGAACGGGACGTGCCAGTGACAGCGTCCGGGAAGAAGTCGAAGCGGTCACGGTACCGCGTTGCAGACGAGTTTCTCCGGTTCTGGTTTCGCTACGTCGAGCCGCATCGCTCCAGTATTGAGGAAGCACCAGCAGTCGTGTACAACGGGACGATTGAACCAGACCTCCCGATGCACGTCGCAACGACGTTCGAGGACGTGTGTCAAGAAGCAGTCTGGGAAGGAATTCGACAAGGCAGATTCGATCCGTACTCCGAAGTCGGTCGCTGGTGGTACGGCGAAGACGAAATCGACATCGTCGGATTAGCCCCGAACGACGATCGAGTTCTCCTCGCCGAATGCAAGTGGACGACTGAGCCAGTTGGGGAAGACCTCGTTGAGAGTCTGCAGGCAAAGGCGGAAAGCGTTCGGTGGGGGCCAGCAGATCGAGACGAGCGGTTCGCCGTATTCTCAAAGAGCGGGTTCGTCGATGGGCTTGACACGCAACTTGACGACAGGTGGTCGTTGTTTACCTTAGCAGATATAGACGACATACTCACACTAACCTGAGTACGACTGCCGGGACTCTCAATTAAGCAGATCTGAGGAAATAGTACAAAGGTAGTTTGGATGTTTATTCTGGGTTATCTGGTCGGTTTCAAGAGGTTACGAAGAATTCATTGAAGAGCGCGCGGTACCGTCTCTGATTCACGTCTTTTTGTAGTCAATTTGAGAGAAACTGGTGGCTTTTAGCGATATAGTCGTGCTGTCAGTCTGCGACTCATGCTGACAGTCCGAAATCCGGCATCTGAATACCGCTAACGAGAGAAATCCGATTCATACGGCAAGGTATTAAATTCAACCGGCGGTTTCCACCAGTTTGCGATGCAACGCGTCATCAACCGCAAACTGTACGATACGGACCGAGCCGAACAGATCGCTCAGTATGCACCAAACACGGATCGAGGGGATTTCAACTACCTCATCGAAACGCTGTACAGAACCCCAGATGGAGAGTACTTCCTTCACGGGCAAGGTGGTGCCGCAACCGAATACGCGAAACCACACAACGGCGGTCGGATTGGTAGTGAAGAAATTGAAGCGCTCACAGAGGAAGCGGCGTTAGATTGGTGCGAAAACCGCGAAATTGACGGCGAAGTCGTCGTCGAGGAATTCGGTCACCTAGTCGAAACGTAGCGATAGGAGTCGCCTCGGAAAACCTACGATTCGGTAGGTGGGCGGTACACTTCGGATCATTCCCGGAGCGAGGCGTATGTCAGAATCTAGGCGTGACACTCGTCTTGATCGACGAGAGACGAGGTGCGATACTCGCACGTACCACCCGACACCTGAACCCTCCGTGGGATCGAGCGGCGGGAGAGACGAATCACCGGTCACACCAATCGGGTTAGAAGCCCGTCGACGGGAGCAAATCGAGAAGGTGATCGACCATCTCGCCGGCGACGAACACGACCTCCCACCTCCGTTCTCTGAATCAGAACTCTATCGAGCGTCGGTAAACGCCGGGATTCCGGTCTGGGAACCGGCGGTGAAGGAGCGATTCACGCGCCGGGTACTTGATCACCTCAACTACGAGTGGGACCCGGTCGCCCGAGCGTTCGCACCGGTCGCTGGCGAGGCCGTGATCGAGACCATTACAACTGCCGCTGATACCGTCGTGCCGACTCTGAATTCGGAACTGTCACGGCCGGTTCGGAGACGGCTCGAAGACTGGTGTGAGTTACACGGATTCGGTTCACTGGAGCACGCAACTGTTCAGCGGATTATCGCACGCCAGGCCGTCTTGAGTGTCCTCCTGCAGGCGGTTCTCTACGAACGACAACGGAAGCGACACGCGTGGCCAGCACTCGATACCACTCCGCAGAACGCACTTCGGCAAATCAAGGACCGAATACCACACCTCGGGATCGACGCGTGTGTCCTTGATGACGTCGTGCGACGATTCGAGCCGGCGGACCTGGAAGCGGTCCTCGACGAACGAGACAGAGTGTTACATTCAACCCGACCCGCAGAGACCATCGGGAAGCTCTACGAAGCGCTACTCCCGAGCGAGTACCGCAGGACGATCGGTCAACACAGAACCCCACCAGAGATCGGGACCCTCATGCAGACGTGGGCGACCACCGGTGGGGAAACCGTTCTCGATCCGGGGATGGGGGCCGGCGGCTTGTCGACGCCGTTCCATCCACGGTGGGACGCGAGTACCGACCCGGGGGACGTCACGGGGATTGATCGGAGTCCAATCGCCGCCCGCATGGGCATTACAGCGCAGACACTGGCCCGGCAAGCCACGACAACTCAACTGACGGACTTCCTCGATCTCAGCCCGGGAGAGCTGGATCACGACGTGGACGCGGTGGTGTGTAACCCGCCGTATACTCGGTATCAGGAACTCCCCGCGGAGTACAGAGCCGAACGCAACGCCCAAGCCGAAGATCAGACCGGCTTAGAGATTCCCGGCACCTCGCCGCTGTACGCGTACTTCCTGTACCACTTGCGGCAGTTCCTCGACCCCGGGGACCGGGCGGCAGTCATCGTCCCGCACGCCTTCCTGGCCCGGGATTACGGAACGCCACTCAAGCAATTTCTGTTGCGGGAGTTCCACGTGAAAGCGCTCCTGATGTCTGATCCGAATACCGAGTCGGTATTCGAGAACGCGCAGACGACGGAACTGATCCTGTTTCTCGAAGCACGGAGTGACAGTGCGGAGACTGGCGTGACGCGATTCATCCGCATCGACGAGAAGCCGGATGTCCCGACCCTCGTCGACGCGGTCCGAACCGGCGGGGGAGAGGAACCGGACTGGGGAGCCATTCAGTGCTTCGAACAGGTGGGCTTGGATCCCGAGCGGAAATGGGACCGCTTGTTCGACCCGAGCGACGTCGAAACGTCCCCGCGTCTCACGCCGCTCTCGGAGCTCGCGGACGTTCGACGCGGATTACAAACTGGCGAGAACGACTTCTTCTGTCTCACACAGGAGATCGTCGACGCGTGGGGAATCGAACCGCGATTCCGCGAACGGATCGTGCCGAAACCGAAGGCCGTCGAGGGGTACGATATTCGGTCAGACGACTGGGAACACTACCGCGATAACGACCGGCCCAGCTGGCTTTTATACCTTACCGATCCCGTCGAGGGAGTGCCGACAACGACTTACGATGACGAGGCTGGCCGCGCAGAGTGGAGTGAAGCGGCAATAACGGACGAACCAGTGCTCTCGGTAACGGAATATTTACGACACGGCTTAACCCGGCACGAAACGCTCTCGACACGGGCAACCGTCCACCGCCGGGAGCCGTGGTACCGCGTTGAGCGCGGTGACGTCGCGCCGATACTGATCGCACCGATGACTCGGTCGGGCTTCCGCTTCCTGCTCAACGATACCAACGCGCGACACTTGAACAGTTATTATGGGATTTACCCCGACGCAGGAATTGGACGGACCGGCCAGAAAGCGCTCTTGGCGTATCTGAACTCCGACTTCGTCAACAAGATCGTCTCCCGAGCGCAACACACGCTGTCAGGCGGACTCCAGAAACTCGAACCGGGAGACGTGAAAGAGATGCCCGTCATCGATCCGCGAGCGTTACCCGATACTGTCGTTTCTACCCTCGCCGACTACTTCGACGACCTTCGAGAAGCCGAACGGAATAACGAAGACAAGGAGGCCATCATTAACCGAATCGACGCAGTATTTGAACGGGAATTGTGATAGGCACTATCCCACCCAGTGACTCGCTCAAAACGGGTAGCAACAATCTCCCGGATCGATGTTTGAATCACTGAGCTGAGTGGCGGGAAGTGGCCTGACGTTGGACGCTAAATTCTCTCGCGCACCACCAATTACATTCTCTGCTCTAGAACATAGACAGACTGCCAATCAAGTCTTTCTTAGTGCTTAGTAGTTCGACAGCCTCCCCAAAGCAAATCCAATTACTGAGCATCACTTTTTTATATGGAAACTCCGATGATATACGCGGACCGCCAGACGGAGGGACCCCACGTGCAGCAAGCGTATGAGTTAACGAATTTCGTCGCTGGCAAATATCGGCCCGCTATTCCCGAAACCAGAAGTAGACGGTCTAAAATAGCGAAAAACGCACGATTACGAATCGTACGTAGTACGTATGGGTTGGGGCGGATTCGAACCGCCGACATCCTCCGTGTGAAGGAGGTATCATAACCGGGCTAGATCACCAACCCGAACAACTCCACCTTACCGGGTCGTGGACTTAAGAATTGCTTTCCTGCTCCCGGACGGTCATTCGAGGTTGTCGAGCGTGAACTCGATGCGCTCGACGTTCTCGCCTTTCGAGGTACAGTCGAGGATCTCTATCCCGCCGAGTTCACCGAGGCTGTCGGCGTGGGTGCCTCCGCAGGGACACATATCGAACTCTTCGATTGCGACGACACGGAGCGGATCGACGTGATCCGGGATCATATCGAGCAGCGCCCGGCCCTCGTCGACGTTCTCCTCGACCTGCTCTCGGGGCCGCTCCTCTTTGGTTACGCCGTAATCGGCCTCGATAGCTGTGTTGCTTAACTCCTCGATACGGTCGAGGTCGGCATCGTCGAACGACGCCGGCTCGAAGTCGATCCGCGAGCGCTCGGCGTACACCTGATTCCCCGCGGTGCTGGCGTCGAACTCGTCGAGTACGACCCGGGAGACGACGTGCTGGGCGGTGTGCATCCGCGAGAGATTGCGGCGGCGCTGTTCGTCGATACGACAGGTAACGGCTGTCCCCTCCGTCGGCGGGTCGCCGTCCAGCGACTGGACTCCGTGGCGGACGTCGCCGTGGTCCTTCCAGACGTCGTCGATCGTCGCGCTGCCGCCGTCCCACTCGATTGTGCCGTGGTCCGGGGGCTGTCCACCACCCTCCGGGTAGAAGTAGGTGCCGTCGAGGATGATGTACTCCTCCGTGGCTGTCGTGACCGTTGCCTCGAACTCCGTGACATCGTCTGCGTCCGGAAGATACCGCAGTTCTGTCATCACTCGAACTCCGT
The DNA here is from genome assembly GCF_009831575.1 of Halovenus carboxidivorans. GTDB lineage: Archaea > Halobacteriota > Halobacteria > Halobacteriales > Haloarculaceae > Halovenus > Halovenus carboxidivorans. Next base: position 204,968 of record NZ_WUUT01000005.1, read on the forward strand.
CCGGTCGATAAAAGAGCGTTCGGGATTACTCGGCAGGCTTCTCGCGGACCTTGTCCAGTCGTTCGCGCGCCTCACCGAGGGCCTCCTTCGCCTCGCCCTCCGCTCGCTGCTGGAACTCCTTCAGATCCTCGCGGAGTTTCTCGACGCGACTCGGCTCCGGCTGTTCCTCCTCGTCTCGGAGATCCTGAATCCGCTCCTGGAGCGGCTCAAGCTCCTCGCTGAGGCCTTTCTTTGCCGTTTCGCCCGCGCGTTTGACGTAGTATTTCGTATCTTCGAAGTGCTTGTTCATATTATACTATAAGTGTAGAGCAGATATAGCTCTTGTGGGCCATCCGGTCAGTACGTCGGGTTCTCCTCGGGGACGCCCTCACGCTGGTTGACCACGCGAGCGAGGGTGAACAGCGTATCGGAGAGGCGGTTCAGGTAGACGACGGCGGTGTCGTTGACGCCGGACTCCTCGGCGGCGAAAGTGACCGCGCGCCGCTCTGCGCGCCGGCAGACGGCACGTGCGTGGTGGAGCCGAGCGCCAGGGTCGGAGCCGCCGGGGAGAATGAACGATTCGATCGGGTCGAGTTCGTCGTCGTACTCGTCGATCATCGCTTCGACCGCGTCGACGTGTTCTTCGCGCACCCGTGGGTCGTCCTCGTCGGGGTCGGGGTTGGCGAAATCTGCCTGGATGATGTGGAGGTGATTCTGGATCTCCCGGAGGTGGTCGTCGATATCCTCGTGACCTGTCGGGCGGACTTTCCCGACGAGTGCGTTCACCTCGTCGACACTGCCGTATGCTTCGATGCGAGCGCTCGACTTCGAGACCCGCTCCATGTTCCGCAGGTCGGTCAGCCCGTCGTCACCGCGGCCGGTATAGATTTTCATGTCCTTCACTCGGGCCGAGAGAGACTTAAAGGAACGGCACCGTCACTCGGCGGTCTCACACTCGACGCGGTACTCACAGTCGCTGCGCTCGACGAGACGATCGTACAGCCGCCGGAGTCCGGCCGACCCGGTTTCGGGCAGGACGTGGAGCCGGATACGGCCGTCTCGGACGGACGCGCGGAACACGTCTCCGGTCCCCTCGTCTCGGACCAAAAACAGCGCCATCGGGAGATTGTAGAAATCGCCGTAGCGGTACGGCCCCGCATCGAGGGTCTGTTCGAGGGCGGCCGAGAGCTGTTCGTTCGACCGGCTCCGGCTCGGGATCAGCCGAAAGATGGTCTGACCCTCGTACTCGACACCGCCGCTGTAGGGATACCGCCGCTGAGGCCGGGAGGGAATCGTAAACGACGGCTCGGTCCCCATCACACACGTATAGGGCGTCATCGCATTTAAAAATCGTCACGGGGCCGTCAGTCGTCGACCACGAGGCCCTCTTCGGCGGTGTTCGTCACGGCCGCGCGCGCGAGCGATTCCATCGCTCGGCGGAGTCGCTCGGACGCCGCCTGCTCGCTGATCGAGAGCCGATCAGCGATCTGTCCGAGCGTCGATCCTCGGGGAACCTCGAAGTACCCACCCTCGATCGCTTCGAGCAGGACCGCCTCCTGTTTCTCGGTGAGATTGAACGCACCGCCGGAGAGGAGATATCGGCCGACCCGCACGACGGTCGGTTCGATCTCCATCCCTGCATCGTCGATCCGTTGCCGGTAGTCCCGAAAACACTCCTGGTCGGGATAGTTCATCGTCGTGTACCAGCCCTCTCCGTCCCACCGGGACTGGAGGTAGACGCCGCCGGAGTCGATAGCGGCCTCGTAGGCCCGCTGGTCGGTCGTCCCCGGGACGGCCTCGATCCAGTACAACCGGCGGAGGTCGCCGTCCTCGAGCAGTTTGAGTTCGCCGACAGAGGGGTCCTCCGCCACCAGGGCGTGAAACCGGCCACAGCCGTCACCGGTGACCGCCGCAGTGAGTCGAAGCGGCGTCTCCGGTCCGGTCGCGAGATCCCTGACCACGACCTCGATGCCCTCGACCTCGCGGAGTGTCCGGTGAAGGATCTCGCTCCGGTGGTGAAATTCGACGTACATACCGTCTACCTGATACTCTCACGGCAGACACTATTAGCTATCGATGAGACGGCGAAAGAAAGAGAACGAACCGGCTCAGTACGAGCGCTCTTTGGGTTCGTAGGTCTGCTCGTGTCCTTCGAGGATCACGGGCTTGTAGTAGAGGTTCGGCGTGCCGCCGTTCCAGGAGAGCATCGTGTGTTTGAGCCACTCGTCGTCACGTCGCTCCTGGTACTCCTTGCGCCAGTGAGCGCCGCGGAACTCCTCCCGGGCGAGCGCGCCGAGCGCGATTGCCTCGGCGTTGTCGATGACGTTGCGGGTCTCGATCGTGTGGATCAGGTCGGTGTTGTACGTGCGAGACTTGTCCGCGACGCCGACGTGCTGGTACTGCTCGCGGGCCTCGCGGATGTCCTTCAGCGCCTGTTTGATGTTGGACTCCTCGCGGAACACGTTGACATTCTCCGTCATCGTCTTCTGGACCTTCTCGCGGACCTCCGCGTGGTTGACGCCGTCGCGTTCGAGCATCGTGTCGACGCGCTCGCGCTCCTTGCGGATCGCCTCTTCGAGCAGTTCCTCCGGCGTCGCGACCGCACCGCCGTCCGCGACGACCGGATCAGAGCGGTCACCCACACTGCCCGGTTCGACTGGGGTGTCGACCTCGCCGTCCTCGCTCTCGGCGGAGGGACCCGTCGGGATCTCCGGATCGGTGAGGTCGCCGCCGGCCGCGTGCTGTCCGGCGCGCGAACCGAACACGAGCAGTTCGGGCAGCGCGTTACCGCCGAGTCGGTTCGAGCCGTGCATGCTGACACAGGCACACTCGCCGGCGGCGTACAGCCCGTCGATGCAGGTCTGGCCGTTCTCGTTGACCTCGATGCCGCCCATCTGGTAGTGCTGGCCGGGTTTGACCGGCATCGGCTCGTCGAGGCCGTCCGTGCCCTCGAAGTCCTCTGCCAGATGCAGGATGTTCTCCAGTCGGTCGAGGATCCGCTCCTCACCGAGGTGGCGCATGTCGAGGTGGACGTACTCGTCTTCGATCCCACGACCCTCGTTGACCTCGGTGAGTTCGGCCCGCGAGACCACGTCACGAGAGGCGAGTTCGCCCTCGTTGTTCGCGTAGCCGTACTCGAACATGAACCGCTCTTCCTCGTCGTTGTAGAGGATACCACCTTCGCCGCGGACACCCTCGGAGATCAGGACGCCAGTCGACGGCAGCGTCGTCGGGTGGAACTGGACGAACTCCATATCCTCAAGCGGCGCGCCGGCGCGGTAGGCGAGTGCCTGACCGTCGCCGGTGTTGGCGATGGCGTTGGTCGTGTGATCGAACGCCTGGCCGTTTCCACCGGTGGCCAGAATGACGCCGTCGCGGGCGTAGAAGCCGTCGATCTCGCCCGTCTTGATGTCGTAGCCGACGGCGCCGTAACACTCCCGATCCTCGGGGCGGTCGTGATCGGTGACGGCCAGCCGGGAGACGTACCACTCGTCGTAGACCTCGATACCTCGTTTGACCACCTGCTCGTACATCGTGTGCAGCAGGTGGTGGCCGGTCTCAGCGCCGGCGTAGGTCGTCCGCGGGTGTGAGAGGCCGCCGAACGGTCGCTGGGAGACGGTGCCGTCTTCCTCGCGGGAGAACGGCATGCCCCAGTGTTCGAGCTGGATGACCTCGTCGGGGGCCTGCTTGGCGAAGGTGTCGATAGCGGGAGCGTCGCCCAGGTAGTCCGACCCTTTCATCGTGTCGTAGGCGTGTAGCTCCCAGGAGTCTTCAGGGTGGAGCGCGGCGTTGATACCGCCCTCTGCTGCACCCGTGTGGCTACGCACCGGGTGGAGTTTGCTCACGAGAGCAACGTCTGCTCCCTCTTCGTGCGCCGCGATTGCTGCCCTGAGGCCGGCGCCGCCCGCGCCGACCACAATGACGTCGTGTTTGTACATGGATAGGTGGAGTCTGTGGTATATTGGTCTACCAGAACTTCAAGTTGTTCTTGATCGATTCGCGTTTCAGTGCCTGGATATGTTCTGTCAATGGGATGTCTTTCGGACAGACCTCCGTGCAGGAGAACTGTGTCTGGCAGCGCCAGACGCCGTGTTCCTGTTCGATGATGCGGAGTCGCTCCTGCTTGCGGTCCGACCCCTCCCGCTCGTCCATCGCGAAGCGGTAGGCCTTGTTGATCGCTGCCGGGCCGAGATACTCGTTGTCGCCGGCCGCGATGTTACACGAGGACATACAGGCGCCACACCAGATACACCGCGTCGAGAGTTTGACCTTCTCGCGGTTCTCCGGCGTCTGGTGCTGTTCTTCGAGTTCGCCGTCCGGCAGTTCGTCGGGGTCGAAGTACGGCTCGACGGCGTGCATCTGGTCGTAGAAGTGCTGCATGTCGACGACCAGATCCTTCACGACATCCTGGTGCGGCAGGGGTTCGATCCGGACCGGGTGTTCGAGATCGCCCATCTGGGTCTTACAGCCCAGTCGCTGCTGGCCGTTGATGAACAGCGCGTCCGACCCACAGACCGCCTGCCGACAGGAGTGTCGGAAGGTCAGCGAGGAGTCGTATCGGTCCCGCGCGTAGATGAGCGCGTCGAGGACCGTCATCCCGCGGTGGAACGGAACTGTGAAGGAGTCGAACCGCGGCTCCTCTTTACCCTCGATCTCCGGATCGTACCGGAAGACCTTGAGCTGGACCGTCTTCTCTGCGCTTTCGAGATCCTCCTGAATCTGCTCGCGGCGCTTCTCCGAGAGATCCTCCGCGACCTCCTCGCGGATCTGCTCGGGTGACTGTTCCTCGGTCGTCTCGGTCTCCTGTTGAATTTCCGTACTCATTGTTAGAACATACCGCTCATTGCCACGGCAACGCGCAGTCCCTGGGCGATCAGTAGTAGCGTCGCAATCGTAAGGATTGCGGCGACGATCTTCTTCTGGGTCCCCTTCAGCCCCATGTTGACGAGTCCGTTGTAGACGCCGTTGACGCCGTGGAACGCGCCGGTGATGAGGAAGGTGACCATCAGCGAGAAGTAGCCGATCTGGCCCATCCGTGCCTCGGTGCCGGCGAAACTGATCTCCGCCGCGTGGTTCACGAAGTGCAGCGTGATGAAGTGAAAGGCCAGCACTCCGACGAGGAAGACAGCGGTGATACGCTGGACGAACCACCGCCAGCCCTTGTGCTCGAACGAGGAGTAGTGCTCGGCCATCAGAGGACACCTCCCAGGAACGTCGGCAGGCTAGCGAGTGTGATCAGTGCGGTCATGATCAGCGACACGTAGAAACTGACATCCTGTCGGTCGAGTCCGAGTCCGAGGTCGACGAACAGGAGCCGGATCCCGTTGAGGATGTGGAACACCGCGACGGTGAGCAGTCCAATTTCGAGGAATCGGACGATGAGCAGCTCTTCGAGACTCTGTAGCGTCGTTGTGTAGATGTCGTTCCCGGCGGCCGCGGCGGCCGGGTCGACACCGGTCGCCGTGCTCAGCACTGCGATGTGAGTGAACAGGTAGCCGACGAGTATCCACCCGGTGAGCTTGTGGAGAATCCACGCCCACATTCCGGGTTTGAACTCCAGCCACCGTCCGAAACTCTCGACGGTGCCTCGATCGTACGATTGTGACATATGGACACCTTGGCGTGGGGATAAATAGTAGTTACTACACAGTGCTACGGTCACTCAAATACGCCCCGATATGTTCGATTCGGCCCGGCGCGGAGCCGACCGATCCGGGTGAACACCGTTGGAGGTGGCGAGTGCCGGAACGGACGGTGACGGCGAGGAACTAAGAGTTATATATCGGCAATCTGCTAGCGGCCCCATGGCGAAATACTCGACCGGTAGCGGTGGTGGCGGTTCCGGCGAGAGCTGTGAACTCTGTGGAGCCGCAGGCGTCGAGACCCAGACGGTCAACGTCGCCGGGGCGCAACTCGAAGTCTGTAGCGACTGCGCCCAGCACGACGACAACGCCACCCAGTCGGACGATTCCGCTCGGGACGACCGGAAGAAGCGAGCCGCACAGAACACGGCGAAGATCCACGACGCGGCGGAGGCCGACCCCTCCCACTGGGAGGACGGTGCTGATTACGAGGACGACCAGTTGCCGTATCTCCGCGACGGCTACGACGACCTCGTCACCGACGCCCGGCAGGACGCCGGCTACCAACTCGGGGAACTCGCCGAGGAACTGGAGATCAGCGAGGGCGACCTGCTGGCGCTCGAACAGGGGCGAGCGATCCAGGCCAACGTCGGGGGGAGCGTCGTCGCCGCCGTCGAGGAGTTCCTCGATATCGAGATCACCGAGTCGGACTGACTGGGGTACGCTTAACACAGCCGACCCGTTACCCTCGGTGATGGCTGAGCGACTCCGCGCACTGCTCGTCGGGGACTACTGGCGGTACACGATCAGCCTGCTCGGGACGTTGATGCTCGCTGTCGGCCTCGCGGCGGTGTTGCTCGACGGGCGACTGAGTGGGGAGGAGCTCCGCCGGGTCGTGGGGCTGGTCGTCTTCTGTCTGGCGTTGATCGCCGCGGGAGCCCGGATCGCGCTCACCGTCCGGGAGTTCAACCAGATGGGGCTGGTGCTGGGCTGGATGAGCCTCGGCGTGATCGTCGTCTCCGGGATGGGGCTGTGGGCCGGAGTCGTGCTCCCCGCGATCGATTCGACGTTCGATACCGCTCTGGTCTTTCTCTCCGTGTTAGCCGCGGGCGCGCTGTTCGGTGCTGTCGTCGGCTACTACGACGTTCGGGTTCGGGGACTGATTACGCGGGCGAGCAGAGAGCAGGCCCGCCGGGAGTTTCTCGACGAACAGCAGGAGACGCTGTCCTCGCTGAACGGCATTCTCCGCCATCAGATCCTGAACGACCTCTCGGCCATCGCGGGGCGGGCGGAGTTACTCGCCGCCGAGAAAATCGACACCGAGGACGGGACGGAGTCGATTCTCGCTCACTGCGAGCACATGGAATCGACCGTCGAACGGGTCGAGACGCTCGTCGATATCCTCACCCACGCCGCGGACCCTGCGGAATACGATCTCGGGACGGCACTCCAGAACGGTCGTCGCGTGGCCACAGCGTCGGCCCCGGGACTGACTGTCTCGGGAATCGAAGCCGTCGAAGCGACCGTTCGAGCGGACGAACTGCTCCATCTGGCGTTTGCCGAACTGTTCGAGAACAGCGCCGTCCACGGCGACGGCGACGTGTCGGTGACAGTGACTGAAACCGCCGAGACGGTCACCGTCGAGGTCCACGACGGCGGCGCGGGTATCGACCTCGGCCGTCCGTTCGAGCCGAACACGCGGGGCCAGGAGAGCGACGGCGACGGGTTGGGACTGTACTTCGCCGCGCTGATCGTCGATCGGTACGGCGGCCGGATCGAACTCCAACGGGCGGCCGATCCGACGACGGTGCTGGTCGAACTTCCGGTGGCGACAGTCGAGACCAGACGCGGCGTCGACAGCGAGTAAAATCAGAACAGCGGCCGGTCAGTCGTCCGCGCTCGACGCGTTGTCGATGATCGGGCGGGACACGTCGCGGTCGGTCTGTTCGCCCTCGACATCGTAGGGATACTCGCCGGTCACACAGCCGAGACAGAGATCGTCGTGGTCCTTGCCGAGCGCGTTCGTGACGCCCTCGATGGAGAGATACGAGAGGCTGTCAGCGCCGATCTCGTCGCGGATCTCCTCTGTCGTCTTGTCCGCGGCGATCAGTTCGTCGCGACTTGCCATGTCGATACCGAGATAACACGGCGCGATGATCTCCGGTGAGCCGATGCGGACGTGAATCTCCTCCGCGCCGGCGTCCCGGAGCAGTTCGATCAGTTGCGTCGAGGTCGTTCCCCGGACGATGGAGTCGTCGATCAGCGTCACGGTCCGGCCCTCGATTGTCGATTTGATCGGATTGAGTTTCAGCCTGACCGCGCGTTCGCGCTCGTCCTGGGTCGGCATGATGAACGTCCGGCCGACGTACCGGTTTTTCATCAGGCCCTCGGCGAACTCCGTGTCCGCACCGTCTTCCGCGGCCGCCTCGGCGTATCCCGAGGCGAAGGAGCGCCCCGAGTCGGGAACCGGCATCACGACATCGGTCTCGACGCCGGATTCCTCCCAGAGCGTACGGCCGAGATCACGACGGACCTCGTAGACGAGTTCCTCGTCGATGACCGAGTCCGGGCGAGCGAAGTAGACGTGCTCGAAAAAGCAGTGTGCCGTCCGAGACTCGTCGACGAGCTGATAGGTATCGTAGCCGCTGCCGTTGGGGTGAAGCACGACCAGTTCGCCGGGCTTCACGTCTCGGATCAACTCACCGTCGAGCGTGTCGATAGCCGCCGATTCGGACGCGATCACGTAGCCGTCCTCCAGTTCACCGATACAGAGCGGCCGGTTGCCCTGCGGATCACGGACGCCGAGCACCGTCTCGTCGTGCATGATCGTCAGCGAGTACGAGCCGTGGATGCGGCTCATCGTCGATTTGACCGCGCGGACGAGATCCTCCTCCAAGAGGTTCCGGGCGAGGTCGTGGGCGATGACCTCCGTGTCGCCGTTCGAGGTGAAGGCGTGACCCAACTCCGCGAGTTCCTCGCGGACTTCCTCGGCGTTGACGAGATTGCCGTTGTGTGCGAGGCCCAACGAGCCGCTTTTGAACGACACCGAAAAGGGCTGTGCACAGCAGGTGTTCACTCCGCCGGCGGTCGGGTATCGGACGTGGCCGATGCCGTTCGCGCCGTTGAGCGTGTCGAGGTCGTCCGGGTCGAACGCGTCACCGACCAGACCCATCTCGACGTGCTCGTGCTGCTGGAAGCCGTCGTGCGTGACGATTCCAGCCGACTCTTGGCCGCGATGCTGCAACGCGTACAGAGAATAGTAGAGCGGACGCGCGGCCTCTCTATCCGTCAACGAGACACCAACAACGCCGCACTTTTCGTGCATTTTATTCGCCAGATTTCGTCTCCCAGGAGTAGTCACGGCGCTTTGCCGATTTACCGAAGCCACAGGACGCACACACCTTCTTCTTCACGTGATAGGACTTCTCACCGCACCGCCGGCATTTTACGTGTGTGGTCGTGTTCTTCTTTCCCTGGCTGGATGTTCCACCGGTCATGGACGTATCGATACGACGTTATCCCCGCGTATAATCGTTGTGTCTTCGCTCTCCTCGACGACGAGGTTCATGTGCTGGTCGTAGCCAGCGAGGACGCCCTCGTAGATTTCGCCGTCTTTGAGTTGTACCGTGACGGTGTCGCCGACAGATGTCTCCAGCACATCCAGCGGCCGGTTCCCGTTCTCGCTCATACACGTATCCGGTGGCGATGTGCGCTTAAACGTACCGGCTCGGAACCTTCAGGACTCGTGATATCTACTCACGTGCGAAACAGCCCCGTCCGGCCGCCGCCTTTCGGTTATTCCGACAGCGAGCCCTCTTCGGACAGTTGCTCGACGCCGCGGGCGATCTCACGGGCGTCGGCGGGATCCAGGGCCAGCTCGATCTCGTTGCCGCTGTCGTCCGAGCAGGTGATTTTCAGCTGATCGCCGAACTCACGGACCTCCGTCTCCCCGATGTCGTACAGTTTGACCGCGGCGCTGTTGGTCGACGCGCCGACGTGTTTGACCGTCCCCTCCTTGAGTTCGAACATGAAATCGTCCAGGTCGATCGTGAGCATATCCGGTGTACGGCTGCCCGCGGGATAAGGACGGCCACAGCGTCGTCGGTGCCAGCGGGTCGGCGCGCGGCGGAACCTCCGCGCGTGGGGAAATACTTCGACGGGCTTTTTATCGGGGGTTTACTGCGTACGAGTATGGCTGAGTTTACCGTCGCCGTTTCCAACCCGGAGACGGGGCGTACACACCAGGTCGACGTATCGGATCAGGACGCAAACCGGTTCATCGGACGAGAGATCGGCGACGAAATCGACGGGAGCGCGGTCGGACTCGACGGATATACGCTCGAAGTGACCGGCGGCTCCGACGACGCCGGCCGACCGATGCGCGAGGACGTGAAGGGGGCGAACCTCAAGGCCGTCCTCCTGACGGGCGGGACCGGGTTCAACCCCGAGAAGGACGGTGAGCGCAAGCGCGTGACCGTCCGCGGCCGCGAGATCAGCGACGCCACCCGCCAGATCAACGCCAAGATCGTCGAACAGGGCGACGGTGACGTTGAGGAACTGCTGACCGAGGAGTGACGTGACAGACGCGATTCCGTCGGATCACCCCGCGGTGGACTCCTACCGCGTCGAGCTTTCGACAGTCGGGTCGACCAGCCGACCCCAGATCGTGCTTCCCGGCGATCTGGAGTGTGACGTAGACGATTTCGTCCGGGTCGTCGTCGGCGGGGCACGTGCTCACGCCCAGGTCGACTCCACGCTCGCTGGCCGGCCCGTACTCCGGGGGGCGTACGCCAACAAGCGGCTCGCTCGCACGACCGACGGCGAGAACGTACTCGCCGAGTGGCTCGACGACGAGGGATTTCAGCCCGGGACGACGCTCGTCGTCGACGTACTCACAGACGGGTACGCCTACGGCATCCGCGAACCGGGAACACGGGTCGTTTACGAGCCAATCGAGAAACCCGACAGCTCGCTGTCGGAGATCGCAGACTCGCTGTGACGCCGCGTTCTCCGTCAGCCTTTTGATCGCCCGCAGCGTTCACACAGACAATTCCGTGACCTGCGCGGACAGTCAGAGCCATGTCGGAATCGATCATCGCGGATTTCGTCGCGCAGTTTGATTCGAGCGTTGCAACCCGCGCAGAGCCAGCGAAAGGTCGCGTCCTCCTCAGCGAGAAGCGACTCGTGCTCGCGGTCGACAGCAACGACAGGCTGACGATTCCGCTGAACTCCGTCATCGACGTGGCCGTCGGTCACGTCCCCGACGAAATCCAGGGCTTTTTCGAGTCGACTGTCACGCTCGCCTTCGAGCTCAAGGGCCAGCGTCACAAGGCCGTCGTCGAGGCCGAGGACTCGACGATCCAGAAGTTCGCGACGGTGCTGTTCAAAGCGATTCTCAACGGGACGCGGATGTCGATCAAACACCCGGCACGGGTCGGCGGGCGCGTGACTGACGAGTCGTTCACCCCCTGCCGGCTGTTTCTCCGCCCGCAGTCAGTGCGGTTCAAGACTCGCGAGGAGACCGTCGAGATCGAACTCGCGACGGTGACAAAGTTCAGCCGGTCGAACCGGGACATCAACGGGAGCAGCCAGCCGGTGCTGGAGCTTCAGCACATGCCCTCCGGCGAGGCGATGGTGACGATGGCGGCGATGAACACCGCCCGGAAGATGACGATTCTGGGGCGGTATCTCAGACTGGAGTACACCGAGTTGATGAACGAACTGAAAGACGTCGAGATTACCGCCGACGAGAAGGAGATTCTCACGGCGATCTACTCCGGCGGGGGTCAGGAGGGCGTCTCACTCGCGGGCATCGTCGACATCGACCCCTCGAACGTGACGATGGTGCTCAACCGACTCGAGGAGAAGGATCTCGTCGTCGATACGGAGACCGGCACCCGGCTCACGCCGAAGGGACAGATCGTCGTCAACCGCCACCTCGAAGAAGTGAACGTCTGATTACTCCCGTCCCATCGCCTCGCCCGCAACGTGGCGACCGCGGGCCTTCAGTTCGACCTCGCGGCGCTCGCGTTCGACTTCGAGAATCCCCTGCTCGATGAGTTGATCGTAGATCTGTTCGACGGTCTCGACATCCATCCCGACGAACTGCGGGATCTGGAACGGCGAAACGCCCGAGTAAAGCGCCATCAGCACCTCCTGTTCGCGGTCGGAGAGTTCGACATTCTCGGGGTCCTGGGCCTGATTGCTCCCGAGCAGACCGGCCAGGATGTTCACCTTCCGCTGTTTGCCCGAGATGTGTGTCTCGACGGCCGTGTTGCCGACGGTGTGTTCGACCTCGATGAACAGCCGTTCCTTGTCGAGAACCTCTCCGCGGTTGCGCGAGAGGTCTCCGACATCGTCGACTTCAACCTCGACGAACTTTCCGTCCGCGAGCGCGAGTCCGATCTGGTCCTCGTCGACGGCCATGCGCCCTTTCTGCCACTCCGTGTCCTGAATCACGCCCCCTTTGACAGCCGGGTGTTTCGTGATGACGACCTCGCCGTCCAGCACCGCGCTGTACAGTTCGTGCTCGAACTCCTCGTGGTCGTTCGGTGCGACGAGGGTCACGTCGTTGCCGACCTGCAAGGAGAGATAGCTGGAGACGTTCGCGAACGGCTGGCTGGCGTCGTCTCTGGTCTTGATGGTCGAGATCTTCGAGAGCGGAATCGTCCGCTTGCCCTGGTTGCTCGCCAGCACGAGCCGTTTGTCGGAGAGCAGAATCCGACCCGGTATCCACTCTACGTCGGGGACCTTGTCCCCGTCTTTGACAACCTGCGTGAACTTCCCTTGCTGGTCAGCAAGCGTGCTCTCGCCGTCGCTCATCGCTGTCGGTCCTCTCTGTGGGTTTGTGTGCAGCGTCTAATTAATTGTTCGGGCTGACCCGGACGGAGCAAAATCATCCTTGTCCCGGCTGTGCGTGGCCACCGAGTTTCGACAGTGCCGAGAACGCACGCTGTCTGACCTGCTCGTCCTCGGTCGAGTCGAGCAGTCGTTCGATGTCCTCGGCGGTATCCTCGTCACCGATCTTCCCGAGCGTGAACACGGCCTGAGCGCGCGCGTCGCTGTCCTGGTTCTCGTCTCTGGCGACTCCGAGTAGTTCCTCCTCGGTATACGTGCCGCCGATCTCCGCCAGACTCGTCGCCGCGAACTGTTTTGTCATCTTTCCACCGTCTTCGAGCGTGTCGATCAGGGCGTCGATGGCCTCGCGGTTCTCGTCGCTCTCCATCACCCGGCCCAGCAGCCACGCGGTGTTGCGTCGCTGTGCTGATTTCGTCCCCGCGTTGAGAATCTCGACGAGCGGGTCGATCACGGAGTTGTCCTCGCTCTCCGAGAGCTGTTCGACGACCGTCTCGCGGATCTGGTGGCTCTGTTCGGTCGGCACGTTCGAGAGCAGTTCGATCAACGAGAAGACGGCGGTTCGACGCACCGGCGCGGACTCGTCGGTCAGCGCCTCGGCGAGGTACTCCACCGGGCGGTCGTTGCGGAACTGCCCGAATCCGCGGACCGCGATCCGGCGCACACGCTCGTCCTCGTCGTCGTACAACTGCAGCAGGGCCTGGAGCGCCTGACGGTTCCCGATCCGTCCCAGCCCCTCCGCGGCCTCGACCCGGACGGCGGCTTTCGGATCGGTCAACAGGCCGGTCAGCGGTTCGGTCGCTCGCGCGTCACCGATCTGTCGGCAGGCCCGGGCGGCACGCGCTCGGACGCGGGGATCCGGGTCCTCGAATCGCTCGACCAGTTTCGGCACCGTATCGGGCACTTCGAGTTCGCCAATAGCGTTGGCCGCCGCCATCCGAAGCTCGGGCAGTTCAGCGCCGAGCGCGCGGACGAAGGCCTTCGCTTTCATCCAGTCGGCGGCGTCTTCGCCGATATCCAGATCGGCCATGCTCGTGATGAGTTCCTCGAGGGCCTCCTGGCCGAGTTCGTCCAGCGCGTCGATTGCCGCCGCGATGACGGCGTCGGATTCGTCCTCCTGGACCGCCCGGACCAGTGCGGTGATAATGTCTCCGCGATCCTCGTGGTCGTCCATCCGCCCCAGCACTTCGGCGGCCCGCTTGCGGACCTCCTCGCTCTGGGAGTCGTGAAGCGTCTGGATGATCTCCTGTGCGTTCCCGGCCCGTTCGTGCTCGAAAAGCGACATTAGCTGCGTCGGTAGATCCGCTGTTGTTTGTACACCGGTTCGAAGTCGTCACGACACTCCGTCGGGAGCGTCTCGGTCATGCCGATCATCAGATAGCCGTTCTCCCGCAGGGAACCACGGATCGTCTCGAAGATCGGCACCTTGAACGAGGAGTCGATGTAGATGAGGAGGTTCCGGCAGAGCACCAGATCGAAATCGCTCTTCTCGTCGCCCCGAATCAGGTCGTGTTGCTCGAAGGTGACGAGATCCTTGACTCGATCCTTGACCGAGAACTGGTCGTCATCGCGGTCGATGTACGGCTCGTAATCCGCGAGCGGTTCGAGTTCCTCGGCGATGTCGCTCGTCTGGGAGGTCTCGTAGACGCCCTCGCGGGCCTCTTCGAGGATGTCGGCGTTGATATCCGTCGCCGTGATCTCGACCCGGCGGTCGTTGATATCCGGATCGTCGAGCGCGAGCATCGCCAGCGAGTACGGCTCCCGACCGTCCGCACAGGGGGCCGACCAGATCCGCACACGGCGGTTGTCTGTCGTCAACTCTCGCAGAACCGGCCGGAGTTTCTCCCAGGCGTCGGGGTTCCGGAAGAAGCCGGTCACGTTGATCGACAGCGAGTCCAGCAGCGCCTCTTTCTCCTCGTCGTCGCGGGCGAGCAGGCGCTGGTAGTCGTCGTACTCGTCGATATCCGTCCGGCGCATCCGCGCGGTGATCCGGCGGTCCAGGTAGGAGTCGTTGTAGAAGCCGGACTCGAAGTCGAGTTCGCGCCCGATGTACTCGAGCAGATCCTCGAAACTGTCGTCCTGCGTGCTCATAGCGTCACCACGTCGAGGATGTGCACGATGTTGCCGTCACCGAGCACGGCGGTTCCCGAGAGGCCGGGAGTACCGCTGAGGATTCCCTCGAGCGGTTTGACGACGACTTCCTCCTGGGCGTTGACAGCGTCACACCGCAGCGCGATCTGGCGTTCGGACTCGCGGATGCGGACGAGCATATCCCCACCTTCGGTACCGCCGTCGGTCGCCGCCCGCTGGGGGACGTTGAACGTCTCGCCGAGGTTTACGATCGGATAGATCTCGTCGTTGTGCTTGATGACCTCCCGGCCGTTGACCTGCTGCATCTCGTCGGCGCGGGTGATCTCGTCGACGTTTTTGATCGGAATGCCGTACTCCTCGTCTCCGACCTGCACGAACAGCACCTTGACGATGGCCATCGTCACCGGCAGCCGCAGGGAGACGGTCGTCCCTTCGCCGGGAGTGCTGTCCACGTCTACGGAGCCGTCGAGCCGAGTGACCGTGTCGTGGACGACGTCCATTCCGACGCCGCGGCCGCTGGTGTCGGTCACCTCGTCGGTCGTCGAGAAGCCAGGGTGGAAGACCAGATCGTAGATCTCGGAGTCGTCCATCATCTCCAGTTCCTCGGCGGACCGGACGTTGTTCTCGATTGCCGTCTTCTTGATCCCCTCGACGTCGAGGCCCGCACCGTCGTCCTCGACCTGGATCACGACGTGATCCCGCTCGCGAGAGGCCCGCAGAGTGACCTGGCCCTGCCGAGGTTTGCCGTTCTCGACGCGCTCCTCGGGCGGTTCGATCCCGTGATCCAGCGAGTTCCGGATGATGTGCATCAGCGGGTCCGAAATCTCGGTGAGGATCGTCCGGTCGAGTTCGATCTCCTCGCCTTCGATCTCGAAATCGACCTCCTTGCCGAGTTCCCGGGAGAGATCCCGCACCATCCGGGGGAACTTCCCGACGACCTTCTTCAGCGGGATCAGCCGCATGTCCATCACCGTGTTCTGGAGGCTGCCGGTGATCTTGTCGAGTTCGTTCAGCGTCTCCTCGGCGGAGTCCATGTTCTCGTCTTCGACCGCGCGTCGGAGCTTGATCCGGGAGGTGACCAGCTGCTCGACGAGGCCGTGGAGGTCGTCGAGTTGATCGACATCGACCCGGACCGACTTGATCTCGTCGACGGAGTGCTCGTCCTCGGGGCCGCCACCGCCACCGGTTCCGGTCGGAGCACCGCCGCCGAGTACCTCGTCGGTTACGTCCTCGACGGCGACATCGGAGATTTCACCGACGCTGTCGAGTTCGGCGTCGACGCGGCCGAGATCGTCCGTATCGAGAAAGACGCCGAAGGTTTCGTCGTACTCGCCGTCCTCGATTGCCGCTCGGTCCGGCTCGGTCCCGAGGATATCGAACACCTCCTCGACGGACTCCATCGCGAACATCGCGTCGACACCGGGCATGTCGGTGTCGCCGAGATCGATCTCGGCGTAGGCGACCTGATCATCGACATCGTCGTCGTCGATATCGACGCTGTCGAGGTCGGCATCGGCGGTGAGGTCCCCACCCTCGGGGTTACTGCTGGTCTGGCCCTCGGTCTCGGCTCCGTCCGAACTCGCTTCCGGCGGCTGGCCCGCCGCATCCGCCCCGCTTTCGAGCACGTTTCGCAGTTGAGAGACCGTATCGCTGGTGTCCATCTGCGATTGGCCCTGTTCCTCGATCTGGCCGACGATGGCTTCGATCTCGTCGACGCCCTGGAAGATGAGATCCATCACCTCGGGAGTGACGGACATGTTGCCGTCGCGCATCTCGTCCAGCAGATCCTCCATCGCGTGTGCGAGATTTGACGCGTCCTCGAAGCCCATCGCGCCGAAGTTACCCTTCAGGGTGTGTGCTGTCCGGAAGATCTGGTCCATCGCGTCCCGGTTCTCCGGGTCCGACTCCAGCTCCAGCAGCGAGTTGTTCAGTTTCGTAATTTCTTCCTCACTTTCGCGGATGAATGCGTCCAGATACTGATCGTCCATAGTTAGTTCACCTCTTGTCGGTCAGGTGCGATCGCGCCGAGAATCCCGTCGGGAATCTCCCCGATCGAGAGTACGTCGTCGACGTATCCCGTTTCGATCGCGCGTTTCGGCATCCCGAATACTGCTGACGTCTCCTCGTCCTGTGCGAGAGTCACACCGTCGACGGCTTTGATCGACTTGATCCCGGCAGCGCCGTCCTCCCCCATACCGGTGAGGATGACCCCCACCATCGGGTCGTCGATCACTTCCGCAGCGCTGGACATGGTCATATCCACCGCGGGTCGGACGCTGTTGACCGGCGGGTCGTCGGTGAGTTTGACCCGAAGCCGGCCAGCGTGGTAGTTCGAGACGACCATGTGGCTGTCTCCGGGTGCGACGAGCGCTTCACCGCCGCCGATGCGATCCCCGTCGTTCGCCTCCCGAACGTCGTAATCACTGCGTGAGTCGATCCGGTCGGCGAACCGACCGGTGAACCCGTCCGGCATGTGCTGGATGATCAGCACGCGGAAATCCGCTTCCAGCGGCAGTTGTGACAGCACCCGCTCGACCATCTTCGGTCCGCCCGTCGAGGAACCGATCAGAAGCGTCGGACGGTCTACGTACTGCGCTCCATCCCTCGACTCCGTGGTCGCTGACTCGGACGTTGGCGTCGTGTCGGTGTCCCGGCCTCCGCTGTCGACGCCCGCATCCGCGACGGAAGAGACCATCTCGACGAGTTGGTCCTCCAGTCGGGACATCTCCATCGAGACCTCTCCACCGGGTTTCGTGAAGAAATCAACCGCGCCCTTGTCCAGCGCCTGGAACGTGACATCGGCGTTTTCGTCGGTGTGTGCCGACAGCATCAACACCGGGGTCGGCTGCTCGTCCATGATCCGCTCGACGGCTTCGATCCCGTCCATCTCGGGCATCTCCACGTCCATCGTCACGACATCCGGACTGTGCTCGCGGACGGCCTCGACAGCCTCTTTCCCGTTGCGAGCCTGTGCGACGACATCGATCCCGCCGTCGTCGAGGATGTCGGAGATCACGCTCCGCATGAAGTGTGAGTCGTCGGCGACGACCGCCCGAGTCATCGCCTGCTCACCCAACACCAGGTCGGCTGCTGTACGAGGATCGTCAGCATTCTCGTCTGTTACTGTGCGCACTCTCCAAATAAATACTCCGCCCGCGTAATCAAATCTGATAGGCCAGTGGGCAGATTTAAGTTACATCGAGAAGTCCCTACGGATAGACAGCCGACCGACGGTACCGGATTCAGCGGCGAATCTGACCGTCTACACACCTGCATCTGCAGGGAGGTTCCGCGATGACAGAGACAAATGGACAAGTCCTCGAATTCGAGTTAGGCGAGGAAACGTACTGCGTGAGCATCGACTACGTGACCGAAATCGTCGACGTCGGCGAACTGACGAAGGTTCCGAACTCACCGGACCACGTCGAAGGCGTAATGGATCTGCGGGGCCGAACGACGTCCATCGTCAACCCGAAGACCGTCTTCGATATCGACGACAGGGACAGAGAGGCCGAACGGATCATCGTCTACGATCCGGAGATCACCGACAACGCCGGGGCCGCGGGGTGGCTGGTCGACGAGGTCAAACAGGTCGTACAGGTCGATTACAGCGACGTCGACCAGTCTCCGGCCGAAGACAAGGAATCGATCAAAGGAGTTATCAAACAGGGAGAAGGTGATTTCGTTATCTGGGTCGATCCCCAGAGGGTGCACTCGTAGGCATGATCGAACTCACTGAGACAGGGATTGACGGACTGGATGAGATCCTCAACGGCGGTATCGTCAACAACTCGACCACGCTGGTCAGCGGGAACCCGGGCGCGGGGAAGAGTATTCTCGGCCTGCAGTACATCTACAACGGCGTCGAACAGTTCGGCGAGAAGGGGATTTTCCTCTCCTTCGAGGAAAACGCCGAGGATCTGCGTCAGGCCGCCGAGTCGATCGGACTCGACAACTGGGCCGAGTACGTCGAGAACGGAGATATCACCATCTACGACAAGCAGGTCCTGCTCCGGGAGAACGACTTCAGTTCCTCGCTGGAACTGCTGCTCGGGGAACTCGACGACGACAACTACGAACGGCTCGTGTTGGACTCGCTGACGATGTTCAAACTGTTCTTCGAGACCGAACGCGAGCAGCGGACCTACCTGCTGAAGTTCACTGACATCCTCGCGGAGAACAATCTGACGACGCTGATGACGAACGAGCAGGGAACGGTCTTCCCGGAGACCGACATCAGCCTGGAAAACTTCCTCACCGACGGGAACATCTATCTGCTTCAGACCCCGACCGATTCGGGGGTCAACCGGTACGTCTGGGTGGCGAAGATGCGGAAGAAGAACATCGATACTGACATCTTCCCCATGGAGATCTCGGACGGTGGAATCACTGTCCACCAGAACGCCAGTGCGTTCTCGATGATGAGCGAAGACGAGTCACCAATCTGACTGTTTACGTCGTTATCACCCGATGAAATACCGGCCAGGACCGCTCACGTGTCGCATTTCGGCTGATACGCCCCGGGTGTTTTCACAGCTAGAAAACGCCGTTCTCGGCCGGTACATTTATTGATTATCGTAATTTAAATTCTGATAACCGATGTCTTCAGTGGACCTCCTGCAAACGTTGGGCAACAAATACAGCGCAGAGATCCTGGACGCGACTGACGAACCACGGTCGGCACAGGAACTAAGCGACGAACTCGAAATTCCGATCGCCACGTGTTACCGGCGCATCGACGAACTGACAGAGCACAACCTGCTCGAACTCCACGACAACATCCTCTCGGACGACCGCCGGCGCATCAAGGTGTACCGGAGAAACGTCGACGAGGTGTCCATCGACTTCGACGAGGAACTCACCGTCGACATCGAGGAACGGACAGAGGTCACGAACACCCTCGACGAAGCCTGGCGCACCCTCTCGGAAGGGTAAGCCCCACGCCCCCTGAGGTCCCCGCCTGCGTCTCGTTCTTTTCGATGATTCCAGAGATATCACTGCGTTCCGAGACGGAAGCTCCGGGCATAGTTGCTCTTACGGAGAGATTCTCGGAGCAGAACAGGCGGGTGTGTGCGGCGGCGCATCCTCTGTTATCAACAGCTAAACTGGGGTAGGAGAATTTAACTTCGTCCCTAAGGTACTGTATACTATCGTGTCTCTCATAATCGAATCGGTGTACGCCATGAGTTCGCTGGTGTTCATCGCAGCTGGACTGACAGTGGCCGGGATGGGGTTGCGCGCGTACGTGGAGACTTCCCGAAGCGCGATGTTGCACCTCGCGCTCGGGTTTTCCCTGGCGGTAGCGGGCGCGGCGGCGACGCTCATCTCTGCGTTCCTGTACAGTTTCAACAATCCCCGGTGGTTACTGATGGTCAACAGCGGTCTGTTGACTCTGGGACTTCTGTTCGTTATCTTCAGTATCATTACCTACGAGTCGTAACAGCAGGGTTTCGCCTCGGTCCTACGGTATCACTTCTGAGAAGGAACAGTACAGGCGGGCAACCTCATTTTCTACGTTGATAATTTGGCAGAGTAATTTATATGAGAGTGCACGGAACTGATGAGCAAGTCTGCCACCGCGTGCAGACGAGACAATCATGAAAGGATACATTACGGACGACCGCGGTCAGGTCGGGATCGGTACGCTGATCGTGTTCATCGCACTCGTGCTGGTCGCCGCCATCGCCGCGGGTGTGCTGATCAACACCGCTGGGTTCCTGCAGACCCAGGCCGAACAGACCGGGACCGAAAGCACGGATCAGGTCTCCAACAACATCGAAATCGTCGGCGCTACTGGGAACGTGAGTACTGACGGGTCGGTTATCAACAACGCGAACCTGACAATTCAACGAGCTTCAGGCTCTGGCGACGTGAATATTAGTGAAGTCACCGTCGAATACATTGGTGAGGGCGATACAGCGATCCTTGGCGCCGCGAGCAATGCCAATGCCGACGACTTGAACGAAAAGTTTGCGATTCGTCCCCTCGTCGCCGAAGACTCCGACGATAACGTGCTGACGGACTCATCGGACCGATATCGTCTTATTTTTGACTTCACTGGGGAAACCAACCTCGCTTCCAGCGACAACGCAGATGGAATTACGGCTCCCGGCCCCGGTGAATCCGCACTGCTCCGGTTCACCACTCAGGACGGCGCGACCCGTGAGGCACGAATCAACATTCCAGACAACCTCTCTGGCGGCGAGACCGTTGATATTCTCCGGTAGATAGTGAGAAATTTTCCGGGCGTTACACCGTAGCAACGATGGCTGCTATGCAGTTCCCCAAACTGTGTAGTAAGTTTATGGTACTGAGCTAAAGTGTCCATCGCCGGTGCCAAGACGCTAGCAACACTACACAGACGCAATTTTCACTGTCGATAATTTGGGCGAGACAATTATATGTAACAGGAAAGAAACCACAACAAGTCTGCCACTGTGCGCAGACGAGATAACCATGAAAGGATACATTACGGACGACCGCGGTCAGGTCGGGATCGGTACGCTGATCGTGTTCATCGCGCTCGTGCTGGTCGCCGCCATCGCCGCGGGTGTGCTGATCAACACTGCTGGGTTCCTGCAAACCCAGGCCGAACAGACCGGGACCGAAAGCACGGATCAGGTCTCCAACAACATCGAAATCGTCGGCGCTACTGGTGAAGTCAGTTCCTCCACGTCTAACGTAACAGTTGCAAATCTCACCGTCCAGCGTGCATCTGGCTCTGGTGATGTGAATCTTAGCGAAGTGTCAGTTGAGTTCATTGGCGAAGATGACACGATCATTCTCGCTGCGGAGAGTAACGGTAACGCAGGCGGTGTTGATGACCGATTTGGAATCAGACCGCTCGTGGCAGAAGATAGCAACGATAACGTTCTGACGGACTCATCAGACCGCTACAGGCTCATATTTGATTTCAATGCGACCTCCAACACAGAGG
The DNA here is from genome assembly GCF_009831575.1 of Halovenus carboxidivorans. Lineage (GTDB taxonomy): Archaea > Halobacteriota > Halobacteria > Halobacteriales > Haloarculaceae > Halovenus > Halovenus carboxidivorans. The sequence goes on from NZ_WUUT01000005.1 coordinate 226,412, forward strand.
TACAGGATATTGAGGGGGTTAAAGCACTCGATGCTGGGGAAAGCGCTTTACTACGATTCACCACGCAGGATGGTGCGACTCGTGAGGCTAGACTGAGCGTTCCGGATAATCTTAGTGGCGGCGAGTCTGTCGATCTACTTCGGTAAATAGCCGCCCACTTTCGTTATTCTATACATTGTAACCTTAAATACATTTCTTTTGTTAGATAGTGTAAGAAGAGAAAGAGAGATACTGTATTTTCACCATCGATAATTTGGCCGAGTCGGTTATACAGTAGAACACTGAATTGCTGAGTAAGTCTGCCACTGCGTGCAGACGAGACAATCATGAAAGGATACATTACGGACGACCGCGGTCAGGTCGGGATCGGTACGCTGATCGTGTTCATCGCACTCGTGCTGGTCGCCGCCATCGCCGCGGGCGTGCTGATCAACACTGCTGGGTTCCTGCAAACCCAGGCCGAACAGACCGGGACCGAAAGCACGGATCAGGTCTCCAACAACATCGAAATCGTCGGCGCCACTGGAAACGTGTCGAGCACCAGCGAGGAAGTCGTCAACGCGAATCTGACGGTTCAGCGGGCCTCCGGCTCCGGCGACCTGAACCTCAGTGAAGTCACCGTCGAGTTCGTCGGCGAGGAGACCACGGCGATCCTCGCGGCGAACAGTAACGGCAACTCACAGCTTGGGAGCACGTTCGGTATCAAAGCGCTCGTCGCCGAGGATAGCAGTGACGAAGTCCTTACCGACTCCTCGGATCGGTACCGACTCGTCTTCGACTTCAGCGGCGGTCTGTCTGGCACCGACCGGTCCGGTAACGCCTCCGGAGACCTCAACCCGCTGCAGCCCGGTGAATCCGCACTGCTGCGATTCACCACCCAGGACGGCGCGACCCGCGAGGCCCGGATCAACGTCCCGGACAACCTGACGACCGGCGAAACCGTCGACCTGCTCCGGTAACCAGCCGAACCAGTTTTTCCCATTTTTCGCGTCCGGGCAGAGACATCTCTGGACAGGGGTACTCTACTCCTCTCTCAGGATTGATAGCCAGGCCGCAAGCGTTTACATCGGGCGACGTGTATGGATTCCAATACATGACTACGCGACGCGGATTTCTGGTCGGCGCTGCCGGAGTCGGCAGCGGGATTGCTCTGAGCGGCTGTGCCGGATTTTTCGGGAGCGACACGGAGGACCAGTCACCGGGGACCGGACTGCTCGGCGGAATCGCCGATCCGACGGAGCAAGTCCGTCCGGAGTTCTTCTCGGGCTATCACTACCGCATCCCGGGACTGACCGGAGCAGTCAATCTCGCTGCCGTGACTCCCGGAATCGGCGGCGGCCTGATCGGCGTGCTCAACGAGGAGATTCCGGATCTCACGCTCGAAGACATGGATACGTTCACCGGAAGCCGCGTCAGGTCACAGGGAATCGCGGGTGGCGGACTCGCGTTGAGCGTCCCGAGCGGACAATCGCTGGTCGTCGAGGGGGAGTTCGGGACGGAACCGTTCACGCAGTGGCTCTCACAGCAAGGTGTCGAATCCCTCGGGACCCAGGACGGATACGAACGCTATGCGGTAACCAAAGAGGAGACGAGCGGGTTCGAGGCGTTCGCCGTCACGGACGGGACGTTCATCGCGGTGGCGCGCTCGAACGTCGATTCCGGACCCGAAACGGCTCTCACGACGGAGATCGATCACCAGAGTAGCGGAGGCACCTCGCTGGCGGATAACGCGCCGTCGTACGCATCGGTCGTCGAAGAACTGGACGAGGCGCCGATGCGGCGTGCTGCGGGGTACGCACTCGTCCCACTGGGCGCCGATACCGGAACTGAAGCGTTCGATACCGCCGTCTCCGGAATCGTCGGTAGCGGGCTGAGTGTCTCTCCCGGAATGGAGACGGCGGTCCAGCGGGCCGTGAGCTATCTCGACCCGAGCATGGCCGACGGGTCGGCGCTACTCGATGCCTACGCCGCGTCGGAGCAGGACGAACTCGGTGACTCGGAGTGGTCGACGAGTACGAACGGGGCTGTCGTGAGTGCACGGACCTCCGTCACGGGCGCTGTGGGTCCGGCGATGCTTCAGACCGCACTTCCGATTGCTGGCTACGAGAACCTGTGGAACCCGATCGATCCGACCGCTCTCGGTCGAGCTACCCCGCCAATCGTGTATTTCCAGCCGTCGGTCACCGACAGCGGCACGCTGATGCTCGAACAGATCGCCGGCTCAGATGTCGAGGATTTGCTCGTCCGGTACGTCCACGACGGGACCGAGCAGCGAGAGCCCTGGGAGGGACCGGTCGGAAAAGGAGACACCTTCGAGAGCCAGCGGTCGATCGACTCGGGAACGCAGGCGTGGGTCGTCTGGCGCCCCGATACCACAGACGCGGCCGTCGTGGCTCGGTTCTGGACGCCGTCGTAGCTGTCGGCCCAGGGGGAGCCGAGTTTATCAGCGTCGGTGGCGAACGGGAAGTATGGGAATCAGTTACGAGGACTTTCTGGACAGGGAGTACGAACCCCTCGCATCGGATCTCCGCTGTCGGTTCTCGATAGAACCGGCCGCGGACATGAGTTGGGCGGACGCGGCGGGCCGGGTCGCAAGCGAGAGCTCGAACGGAACGTGGGCGGAACTCGATGTCGAGGGATCGGTGACGGATCTCTCCGCGACGGCCTACGAAATCGACGAATCCGCGGGGATTGTCGAGGTCGCGTACCCCGAAGCGCTGTTCGAGCCGGGAAGCATGCCGCAGATTCTCTCGTGTATCGCCGGCAACATCATGGGGATGAAAGCCGTCGACCGAATCCGGTTGCTCGACTGCGAGTGGCCAGCCGCCGTCGTCGATGCGTTCCCCGGACCCCAGTACGGGAGCGCGGTCAAGTCGGAGATTCTCGACGCCGGAGATCGACCGGCGCTAGCGACCGTCCCGAAGCCGAAGGTCGGGCTCTCCAGCGAGCAACACGCCGAGGTCGGATACGAGGCGTGGGTCGGTGGGGTGGATCTGCTGAAAGACGACGAAAATCTCACGGATCAGTCGTTCAACCCATTCGAGGACCGCCTGACGGAGAGCCTGGCTCAGCGCGACCGAGCGGAGAGCGAGACCGGCGAACGGAAGAGCTACCTGTTGAACGTCACGGCCCCCGGCGGAGAGATGCTCGAACGGGTCGACCTGGCGGCCGAACACGGCTGTGAGTTCGTCATGGTCGACGTGGTCACGACAGGGTGGGCCGCCGTCCAACAGGTCCGACAGCGCTGTGAACGACACGGGCTGGCGATTCACGCCCACCGAGCGATGCACGCGGCCTTCGACCGGGTGCCCTCACACGGCGTCTCGATGCGTGTCATCGCACAGATCGCACGGCTCTGCGGAGTGGATCACATCCACACCGGCACCGCCGACCTCGGGAAACTCGAAAACGAGGATACGGTCGGGATCAACGAGTGGCTGCGGAGTGACCGACACGGTCTCTCGGATGTCCTTCCGGTCGCCTCGGGCGGATTACACCCCGGGCTGGTGCCCGAACTGCTGGACCGTCTGGGCGAGGAGATCATGATCCAGGCCGGCGGTGGAATCCACGGCCACCCGGACGGAACTCGTGCGGGCGCACGTGCACTCCGGGGAGCAGTCGAAGCGACACAGGACGGCCGACCCCTCGAAGCGGCCAGCGCCGAGTACCCCGAACTGGCGACGGCGGTCGACAAGTGGGGAACCGCGACGCCGCGGTGAGTCGGACGGTGAGTCTGCTATCGCGTACAGGATTCCGGCTGTGTGGGCGGTTGCCCCGGTCAGTAGGTTTTTTGTGGGTTGTCTCGAAGCACGTGCTGTGTCGAGCCCCGAGCGCGATATCGAGGCAGTTTTAGACGAATCCGGTCCGGATTACGACTCCTTCTCGTACGAACGGCCGACTGCGGGCCACCAGGGGGAGGTGTTCATGGTCTCGCTGAAGGTCGGCGGTGAGACCTACGAGGTGGTCGTCAAGTTCCAGGCCGGGGACCCCGATTTCGCGCTCGAACCGTTTCTCCACGAGTACGTTGCGGACCGGACGGACGTACCGGTCCCGCGCATTCTGGTGTTCAAGCGTGACCCCGAACTCGATGTCGAGCCGTACTTCGTCACGGAGCGGATCCGGGGAGAGAATCTCGCGGCGTCGATGGGGGAGTTGGACCGGCCGACCCGCGAACGCGTGATCGCACACACCGGGCGGACGCTCGGTGACATGCACGCGAACATCGGTTTCGAGGGGTTCGGTCGACTCGCGCTGGACGAGGACGACCAGCGGTTGATCGTCGACGAGTTCTCCTGGGACTGGCAGGCGTTTTTTACCGACCTGGTCGAGTCGTACATCGACCGGCTGGCCGACACCCCGTTTGCGGATCTGCAGGATCAGGCGCGTGAGTACATCGACAGCGCAATCGATTGTATCGAGAGCACCGGCCCCCCACGGCTCGTCCACGACGATTTCCGCCCGGCGAATCTGCTGTTCGATCCGACAGAGACCGCACCGATCACTGCCGTCCTCGACTGGCAACTCGCACTCGCGGCGGATCCAGAGTATCACATCGCACGGACGGAGTTTCTGTTCATCGACCCCGCCTTTCAGGATGCCGCCGCGAGAAATCGGCTTCGGAAACAGCTATACGATGGCTACCGCGAGCATCTCGACTTCGACCCCGCGAAAGGGTTCGAGCAGCGACGTGCCGTCTACTACTTCGCGACACTGCTGTGGCGGATGCTCGGCTTCGAGGCCGCCTTCGACGACGCCCGAGAACTGGCACAGGGCCGGGCAGAGGTCCGCTTCAGACAGCAGTTCGATCAGTTAGCGACACGGCTGCCCTAGTGATCGCGGCGATACCGTTCGACGGCAGACAGCGAGAGATCGACACGCGCGCCGGGAGACTGTACCGCGAGAGCGCCGCAGGCGTTCGCATCTGCGAGGGCGTCGCGGACGGACCGTCCGCGGAGGACGCTGGCGAGGTAGCCGGCCGCGAAGGCGTCGCCCGCACCGGCCGTGTCGCTGGCGTCGACATCGAACCCCTCGTGGGTGATTCGACCGTCCGGGCTCCGAACGGTTGCTCCGCCGTTTCCGCGTTTGATCACCGTCGGGAACTCTCGCGTCTCCAGCAGCGACTCGACAGCGTCGGCCTCTCGCTCGTTGAGAAAGAGGAGGTCGACCTCGCGGATGAGATCGTCGTACGCCCGGGTATCCAGCCGCCGTCCCGGGTCGAAACTCACCGGAATAGAGCGTTTCCGGGCGCGTTTGGCGAGGTCGGCCGCCGTCGACGGATCTTGGCTGGTGAGATGAAGCCGGTCAGCCGCCGCGAGCGTCTCCTCGGCGAGGTCGTCGGCATCGTACGCCTCGTTGACCCCTTCGTTGGCGAAGACGAACACCTCGCCGTCCTCGTCGACGACGATGTACTTGACCGTCGTCTCCCCCGAGACGGATTTAAGCGCCGAACAATCCACGCCGACGGAGTCGAGTTCGTCTCTGGCGAGGGTGGCGTACTGGTCGTCGCCGACACTGCCCAGCAGCGAGACGTCGATCCCGAGTCCGGCCAGCGCGGTCGCGGTGTTCGAGGCGCTGCCGCCGCCGGCCTGTGACTGGTGGGTGATCGCCGCCTCGCCGTCCGGATCGGGGAGGTCGTCGACGTGAAGCGTCACGTCCCAGTTGACGTGGCCGGCGCAGACGACCCGACTCATCGCTGTTCCCACGGCCGCACGGGACCCTCACCGAACAGTTCTCTGGTGAGCATGACGATACTCTCCGGCGGAAACTGGCCTCGCTCCGTGACAATCGCGTCGACGTACCGCGGGGGCGTCACGTCGAACGCCGGGTTCGCGACGTCGATCTCTCCGATTGCCTCCCGGTCGTCGTCGCTGATGACTTCCGCCTCCGCGCGGTGCTCGATGTCGACGGTGTGTCCCGACAGCGTCGCCGGATCGAGCTTCAGCGTCTGTGCCGCGACCACGATCGGCGTGTCCCGCTCTCGGGCGTTGACCGCGAGCGACCGAGTGCCGATCTTGTTGACGACGGAACCGTCGGCGGTGATCGAATCCGCGCCGACGAGGACGTGATCGGCGTCGTCGAGATACCGGCCAGCGGCCCCGTCGACGATCAGCGTCACGGGAACGCCGGCCTCGCGGAGCTGTCGGGCGGTAATGTGCCCCTGCTTGCGCGGTCGGGTCTCCTTGACGATTGCCGAGAGGGATTTGCCCTGCTCGCGGGCGGCTTCGATGCACGCGAGCGCGTCCGTCGAGTGACAGTGTGTGAGAACCGTATCGCCGTCCCTGAGCCGGTTGGCACCGATTGCGCCGAGGTCGTCCTGTGCGGTGTCGAGTTGAGCGCGAAGCGCGGCCGCACCGTCCCGGGTGCTCCGGCGGAGTTCAGCGACGCTGTCGCCGTCGGTGCGCTCGAAGACGAACCGAACGGCGTTGGGGAGGCTCACGGCCGTCGGTCTGGTGTCGACGAGGCGACGCGCGGCGGCCCGGAGTTCGCGGCGGAACGCCTCCGGCGAGTCCGCGCTGCTGTGTTCGGCCTGTGTGGCCAGCCCCGCGGCGGCCGCCTCGGCGATAGCCGCCGCTCCCCTGACCTCCATCGAGGCGATCCGTTCGGCGGTCGCCTCGACGTCTGGATGGATCTCGGCTGCGGACATAGCCCGACGTACTCGGGCTGAACTGAAAAGTACCCCGCCGGCAGGCCGGGCGGGATCCGCGGGGAGAAACCCCAAAGAGTTACATTCGCAATTTCCAAATAGAGGGTAACAGGCCATGGCGAAGGAAACATACGAGGTGATCGTCGTTGGTGGTGGTGTCGCGGGCTGCTTTGCGGCGGCGACTGCGGCGGCAGAGGGAGCATCTGTCGTCCAACTCGAACGCAAGCCCCGCGAACAGGGCGGGTATATCGCCTGTGGCGACGCGATGAAAGCGCCCCGGGACTCGAAGAAGTATCCCGGTCCGATCGATATGGGCGCGATTGCGGACGACGACGACGTGCTGATCAACGGAAACATCGATCAGATCGAGTGGCGCGACGAGGAACTCGGCGTCAGGAAAGTGCTTCCGTACGAGGACAACAGCAACGTCATCGACCGCTACGAGTTCGGCCAGCGTCTGCTCGATCAGACGGCCGCGCTGGGCGTCGACCAGCACTTCGATACGGTCGTCAACGACGTGACACAGGACGGTCGGGTCACCGGCGTCGAGGCCGTCCGTGACGGTGAGCCGGTCACCTACGAGGGCGACGTGTTGATCGACGCGGCGGGCGCGCAGTCGATCATCCAGGAGATGGTCGATTTCGAGGCGCTCGACACGCCGGGCGCGGCGACGTTCGAGGAGCCACACTACACGCATTTCGGCTCGGCGTACCGGGAGATTATCGAGACGCCGGAACCCGTCGAGTACGAGAACGCCATCGTCGGCAAACCGCTCGAAGAGATGGGATACATCTGGTACTTCCCGCGGACGCCGACGGAGATCAACGTCGGACTCGGTTTCCAGATGAACAAGGAACCGATTCCGCTCGCGGACCGCCTCAAGCAGGACATCCAGAACCGTCCGGAGTACCGAGGCGCACGCGTCGCCGAGAAGTTCGATAAGAAGGACAAACTCGGGGCCGCGATTGCGCTCCGGCGGCCGCTCGACTCGATGGTCGCGCCGGGCTATCTGGCCGCCGGCGGGGCCGCGGGAACGACCCACTCGATCACCGGCAAGGGGATCCGCGGGGCCGCGTTCTCCGGCTACTCCGCGGGCCGAACCGCCGCGATGGCCGTCGAAGACGGTGATCTCTCCGAGTACGGCCTCTGGGAGCACAACCGCTGGCTCTACCGCGAGCACGGCGAGGCGGCGATGCTCGCCTCCCGGGACGCCTACAACGTCGCCGGCAGCACCATCGACGTGAACATCCTCCGGGCCGTCGCCGCGCTGTTGCCCGAGGAGGAAATCAGAGATATCGTCGGTACAGAGACGAACGTGGCCGACCTGAAATCGAAGGCGCTGGTCGGCGCGGGAGTCATCAAGAACCTCATCTCGGAGTACCGCTCGGACACCTTCGAGCAACTCGGCGTGAGCAAAGAGGAACTGTACGAGTCGGTCACCGGCGTCATCGAGACCCGAAAGTACGTCCGCTCGTACGAGGATATCTACTCGCGGTACCCCGAGGATCGAGGCACCTTCGAGAACTGGCTCTCCGAGCGCAACCGCCTCGACAGCGACTTCTACGACGCGTTAGATCTCGCGCCCGAGGAACAGAAGTACTGACCGCGACGCCGCGGTTTCTGCCCTGCGGTCGTAGCGAAACGCCGCCCGTAGAGACCAATCAGTCCATCGCTCGCCGCTGGTCCGACTCGACCGAGGCGCCGGTGAGGAGAGCGTCGAGCGATTCGATTCGGCGGTCGCCGCGCACGCACTGGCCGACTCGGTTCGGGTCTCGACGCTGGATGTGGACACCGGTCAGGCCGGCGTTCCAGGCCGCGCCGACATCGCTCGGGTCGTCACCGACCAACACGCCGTCGGCGTCAGAATCGACACCGAGATCCGCCATCGCCAACTCGACGGGCTCCGGGTCGGGTTTCCAGCCGGTTTCGTCGGTACAGCAGACGATTGTGTCGAACCAGTCCTCGATATCGAGGTACTTGAGCACCGGCCAGGTGATGAACTCCTGGCAGTGGGTGACGAGTCCGACCGGACCGTCGATGGCGCGGATGAACTGCTCCGTGTCGGAGTACAGGTGTGACGCGGCCGCCCGTTTCTCGGGCTGTTCGACCTCGTGGAAGGCCTGCCAGAACTGCTCCGGGTCGATCTCGTGGCGGTCCATAATCGTCGCTCGGGACTGGCTCGGACCGTACCACAGCATCTCCGCTTCCCACTCGCTGAAACTGCGTCCGAACCGTCTCCCGACGGTGTTCATCACGTCGTAGATATACTGCTGTTCGACATCGATCAACGTGCCGTCGAGGTCGAGCAGCCAGAAGTCGTACGGGCCACTGCTCATCGGGATTCTGTTCGTAGGCCCCCCGATCATATATTCGTTCTGGGCGAGCGTCTGCCGGGCACGGGAGCGGTCAGAACGGTTCGGGGGATTCAAGAGGATCCGGGTCCCCAATGCGACCGATGCGTCACGATCACATTACGAGCGCTAAACAGCTCTCGCGGGAGGATATCGAGGCCGTACTGGACCGCGCCAGCGAGATCGCGGCCGACCCCGCGGCCTACGCCGACCGCCACGAGGGCGCGCTGCTCGGCTTGATGTTTTTCGAGCCGAGCACGCGGACCAAGATGAGTTTCTCCGCGGCGATCAAGCGACTCGGCGGTGATATCGTCGATATGGGCCCGGTCGACTCCTCGAGCGTCCAGAAAGGCGAGAGCCTGGCCGATACGGTGCGGGTCGTCGAAGGCTACGCCGACGCGCTCGTGCTGCGCCACCCCAGCGAGGGATCGGCACAGATGGCAAGCGAGTTCGTCGACGTGCCGCTGATCAACGGCGGCGACGGGGCCGGCCAGCACCCGACCCAGACCCTGCTGGATCTGTACACGATCCGAGAAAACGCCGGGCTTGACGACCTGACAATCGGGATCATGGGCGATCTGAAGTACGGCCGGACGGTCCACTCGCTCGCGTACGCGCTGACGAACTTCGAGACCCGACAGCACTTCATCAGTCCGGAGAGCCTGAAACTGCCGCGTAACGTCCGGTACGATCTCCACGAGCAGGGGTCGTCCATCAAAGAGCACACCGAACTGGCGGAGATTCTGCCCTCGCTCGACGTGCTGTACGTGACGCGCATCCAGAAAGAGCGGTTCCCCGACGAGAGTGAGTACCGCGAGGTCGCCGGCGAGTACCAGATCGACGCCGAGACACTGGAGGCCGCACAGGACTCACTGACGGTGATGCATCCGCTGCCCCGCGTCGACGAGATTGCACACGACATCGACGAGACCGAGTACGCGACCTACTTCGAGCAGGCACACAACGGCGTCCCGGTTCGGATGGCGCTGCTCGATCTACTCCTGGGAGGTGAACAATGACAGACCAACAGCTCCGTGTCAGCAAAATCGAGAACGGGACGGTGATCGACCACATCACGGGCGGACAGGCGCTGAACGTCCTCGCAATCTTAGACATCGACGGGAGCCGCGGCGAGACCGTCTCCATCGGGATGAACGTCCCCTCGGATCGGCTCGGCCGGAAAGATGTCGTCAAGGTCGAGGACCGGGAACTGAGCCAGTCCGAACTGGACGTGCTCTCGCTGATCGCGCCGGCCGCGACCATCAACATCATCCGGGGGTACGACGTGGTCGAGAAACACCGCGTCGAACGTCCCGACTCTGTCACCGGCGTGCTGGACTGCCCGAACGCCCACTGTATCACCAACGAGAACGAACCGATCCACTCGCAGTTCGACGTGCTCGAGGACGGCATCCGCTGTGTCTACTGTGATTCGATCATCCGCGAGCAGATTGCCGATCACATCAAGGTCTGATCCCCGGATTCAAATACGACGACGAACCACCCGGCGTATGCAGTTTATCATCGGCCGCGGCCGGGAGCAACTCGGTGAGAAACCAGTCGGAACACTCGGCCGTTTTCGGGCGCTGGACGGCAGTTCCGGCGCGACGCTGTATCTGGATCTCGACGGCCCGCACGCGGCGGTCGTCGTCGGCAAGCGAGGGTACGGCAAATCCTACACGCTCGGCGTCATCGCCGAAGAACTCGCTACCGCGGAGCCGCTGGCCCCGGTGGTCGTCGATCCGATGGGTGCATTCGAGGGGTTCGGGGCGACAGAGCCGGAGATTCCCGCAGATGTCCGAGCACAGCCGACAGTGACCCCGAATTCGCTCACACCGCAATCCTGGTGTGCGCTCGTCGGGCTCCCGCCACAGAGCGGAGCCGGGTCACTGGTCTGGCAGTCCGCACAGGAGGGCTCTACTCTCGATGGAATGTGTGATCTGATCCGTAACACCGACGCCGAGCGGGGCGACAAACGGGCCGCGATCAACCACCTCAGGATGGCGGACAACTGGGACGTGTTCGACGCCGCCGGTGGACTGGACGCCGAGGCGCTCGCCGGACCGGAAGTGAGCGTACTGAACCTCTCGGGGCTCGCGGACGAACCGATGAACGCCGTCGTTCGAGGTGTCGCCGAGTCGCTGTATCAGGCCCGTGTTCGCGGGGAGATTCGGCGGCTTCCGTGGCTTCTGGTCGACGAGGCGCACGCGTTCTTCGACGGCGTCGCACAGCCAGCGCTTGAAACGATCCTCACGCGCGGGCGCGCACCCGGAGTGAGCCTCGTGTTGGCGACACAGCGGCCGAGCGTCGTCCCGCCGGTCGCGCTCTCGCAGTCGGATATCCTGCTCTCGCACAGACTGACCGCCGAGGCCGACGTCGAGGCGTTGCAGACCGCACAGCCGACCTACATGACCGACGCAATCGAGGGGCGGTTGCCGAGTGACACCGGCGAAGTGCTCATCGTCGACGACTCGACAGAGAGCGTCCACACCGCCAAGATCCGACAGCGACGAACCGCCCACGAGGGCGATAGCGCCACTGCGACCGATGCTAGCGTTTCTTCCGAGGCGCAGGTCGACGCGACCGGTAGCGACGGACCAGGTCGGCTCGAAGCGGCTACTACAGAGACGGGAACGTGTCCGGGAGAAGACTGAACAGCGGCGCGGTCGTCGGTCCCGGTCGTGACGACCGCCGAACGGATCTCCCGCTGGGCGCGGCGGTTCGTCTTCGCCGGCGCCCTCTGGCTCGCGGTCTGGCAGATACTCGTCCTCGCGGGCGGAACACACCGGACGGGAGTCGTGGTCGGCCTGCTCGGGTTCGTCTTCCAGACGGTGTTCGGGAAGGCGTACTCGCTGGTTCCGAGCTACTTCGACCGCTCGCTCGTGACGACCCGACTGCTGCCGGTTCACTTCCTCCTCGGGAATCTGGGACCGATGCTACTCGCCGTCGGGATCGAAACCGCGAATCCGTCGCTGCGTCTGGCGGGTGCGGTGGCGTGGACGCTCGCCGTCGGGGTGTTCGTCGGCACCCTCGGCGCGAGTATCCGCGACAACATCGCTGGTTCCGAGACCGGGACCGGCGACGCGTCGAGTCACCGGGTGCCGCTGGACCGAACCGCGAACCCGTTCGTCCCGGTCGCGTTCGCCTATCTGCTGGTCGGGACCTACGGACTGCTGGCGGTCGAGAGCGAACTCCCGGTCCTCGTCGACGGCTACGTACCGCGGACTGTACACCTCCTCGGGGCGGGCGGGGCCGTCCTGCTCCTGTTTGCGGTCGGCTTTCGCCTACTCCCGCGGTTTCTCGTGACGACCATCGATCACCGGTTCGCGCTGGTCGTCCTCACGGCGGGCGCGCTCGGACCGGCCGTGATCGCAGTCTCCCTTCCGGCCGGCGGTCTGTTCGCAGTCGGAGCGGCCCTGCAAGCAGTAGCTGTCGTCGGCTACGCCCTCGCGGTAGTGGCCCTCTACAGGCGCTCGAAGCGGGATCGAATCGGCTTCTACGGTGTCCTCGGCGGTGCCGGTGCGGGCCTGCTGGCCGTCGGACTCGGGATAACGTTCGCACTCGACGGTGTGACGGGCGCGCGGATTGCGGCACACGCTCGGCTCAATGTGCTCGGGTTGCTCGGGCTGACGATCGTCGGAGTCAGTTACCAGTTCTACCCGCCGGGGGTCAGTACCACGGCGCTGATCAACGACCGGACCGCCCTGGTCGCGCTCTGTCTGTTAGCCGGCGGTCTGGTCGTTGAGGTAACTGGGCTGTTGGCCGGGTTACCTCTGATTCGGACGCTCGGGCGTGCGCTGGCGGCCATAGGCGGAGTCGCCCATCTGCTGGTCGTTGCCGCGGTGCTCGCCGAGCGATAGTGGGATGTCCACGAGTATCGTGGTATCGTGACACAACACCTATATACCTCAGCCCTTACACGAGGGTATGGAGTTCGGACTCACCGAGGAGCAAAAACAGATCCAGGAGGAAGTGCGCAAGTTCGCGGAGAACGAGATCAAGCCGGTGGCGTCGGAGTACGACCGCGAGGAGAAGTATCCCCACGACGTGATCGACGAGGCGGCGAAGATGGGACTGACTGGCTCGCAGATCCCCGTCGAGTACGGCGGTGCCGGCTACTCGACCGTCGAGAACATGCTCATCGCCGAGGAACTGTTCGCCGCCGACCCCGGACTCGCACTCTGTGTGATGTCGACATCGTTCGGCACGGAGAATATCATGGAGTTCGGCACGGAAGAGCAGAAAGAGAAGTACCTCGAACCGGTCGCCCGCGGCGAGAAAATCTCCGGCGCGGCGATCAGCGAACCACACGCCGGCTCTGACGTGTCCTCGATTTCGACCAGCGCCGAGAAAGACGGCGACGAGTGGGTTATCAACGGCAACAAGATGTGGATCACCAACGGCACGGTGGCTGATTTCGTGGTCGCGCTGTGCGAGACCGATCCCGACGCCCAGGGTCGGTACAACGGCTTCAGTCAGATCGTCATCGAGACCGACCGCGACGGTTTCGAGGCGGAGAAGATCACCGGGAAGATGGGGATCCGCGCCTCCGATACGGCCGAGTTGATCTTCGACGACGTGCGCGTGCCCGAGGAGAATCTGGTCGGCACGCGGGGCGCTGGCTTCCTCCAGCAGATGCAGTTCTTCGACGAGACGCGGACTGGCGTCGCCGCTCAAGGCGTGGGGATTGCGCGCGGGGCCGCCGAGCGCGCCCTGCAGTATGCGGACGAGCGAGAGCAGTTCGGCCAACCGATCGGGGAGTTCCAGGCGATCCAGCACAAACTCTCGGACATGTTCACGAAAATCGAGGCCGCACACCTGCTGACGCTGAAATCCGCCTGGGCCGTCGAGAACGACTCCGACGTGAACCTGACGCAGTTGGCGTCGATGGCCAAAGAATACGGCTCCCGCGTCGCCGTCGACGTGGCCAACGAGGCGCTGCAGATCCACGGCGGGGCCGGCTACGTCGACGACTTCGACGTCGAGCGGTTCTACCGCGACGCCAAGATCACCCAGATCTACGAGGGCACCACCGAGATCCAGAAGAACATCATCGCCCGCGAACTGCAGGACAAGGGGATGACCTGATCGGGATCACGGACGGCAACGCGGCGTTCGGTGACCGAGCCAGAGAGGATACCGCCGAGGTGTGAGCCGGGGCGGTTCCGATCAGCAACGCAGATCTTTTTATTGCGTGGCGAAAAGAGAGAGGTATGTTTGGAGGAGGCGGTGGCGGACTCGACTCGCGTAAGATGCAGCAAATGATGAAGCAGATGGGCATCGACATCGACGAACTCGATGCCGAGGAAGTAATTATCAAGACGAGTGAGGAGACGCTCGTCTTCGATAACCCGGATGTCCAGCGAATGGACGCCCAGGGCCAGGAGACGTACAACGTCGTCGGCAGTCCGCGAACTGAGGAGGGGGACGTGTCGACGACCGAAGACGACGAGTCCGACGACGGGATTCCACAGGAAGACATCGAGACGGTCGCCGACCGTGCCGGTGTCAGCGAGGCCGAGGCGGAGGAGGCGCTGGAAGCGACCGGCGGGATGCCGCTGGACGCGATCGAACGACTCTCGGAGTGAGTCGTGGCGTATCTCTTCGTCGGTGAGGGCAGGGAGTACCTGCTCGAACCGGGTGCGACCTTGGAGACGGATCTGGGGATTCTCGAAGTACCCGAGAACGTCGAGGCGGGCGATACCGTCGAGACGCATCTGGGGACGGCCTTCGTCGCGCGAGAGTTGCGCGGCCCGGATCTCTTCCATCACTTCGAGCGGACCGGCGCGCCGATGATGCCCCGGGACATCGGCCTCGTGATGGGCCATACCGGTGTCAAACAGGGCGACCGCGTCCTCGACGCCGGAACCGGAACGGGTGTGCTCGCGGCCTCGCTCGGCCGCGCCGGTGCCGACGTGGTCACCTACGAGCAGGATCCGGAGTTCGCCGAAGTGGCCCGGGAGAACATGGCGCTCGGTTCCGTCGCCAACGCTGTCGAGGTGCGAACCGGCGACGTGACCGAGCACCTCGACGAACTAGGTGGGGAGTTCGACCTGCTGACCCTGGATACCGAGGACGCCCCGGCCGTCGTCGCACACGCGTCCGAACTGCTCAGTCCGGGGGGCTTTCTCGCGGTCTACTCGCCGTTCGTCGAAGCGACCAGCGAGGTCGTCAAAACCGCACGCGAGGCCGGCCTCGACGGTGTCGAGAGCTTAGAGACGATCCAGCGGGAGATGGACGTTGGCGACCGGGGGACCCGACCCTCGACGGCCGGTGTCGGTCACACGGGCTATCTGACGTTCGCCCGGAATCCTACGCTGTGAGCCGCTGGTAGATCGCGTCCAGTAACTGGCGGAACTCGGATTCGTACTCCTCGGCGGTCCGCGTGAGCGGGTCCGCTGCGTCGGCAATCCCGAACTGATCGGCCAGCGGTGCCGACGGAAACCCCGCGGTGACAATCACTCCCCGTCGGCGGTGGGTCAACACCGTCAACCGAAAACTCAGCGCGAGCGAGCGCCCGTCGACCTCGGGAAGCGGGTCTGTCGCTCTGAACGTCCGAACGCGTGCGCGACCGCGCCTGCCGACCCGGAGTCGGTCCCGTCGCCCCTCTCTGATCTCGGTCAGCCCTCGCCGTTCGAGGCGGTCGGCAAACGACGACCGGGCCTCTCGTCGGACCGTCGAGGCGAACGCCGACAGCGAGACGCCGGGCGGTAGCGACGGCTGGAACCGGAGCCGGGTGATCGCAACGAACCGAACTGGGTGGTCTACCGTCTCGTCGGTCGCCGCGGCCAGTGCCGTCCGCGAGCGGTCGTCCTCGTAGCGAAACGTCTCTCCGTCGATACGGGCAGCAGCCAACTCGAACAGCCGCTCTGTCCGCTGCTCCGCCAGAGAGAACCCCGCGTCGTCGAACGCGGCCTGCGGGACGACCGGATCGGGACGATTCGAGCTCATTGATACCAGCGCGAGAATCCACCTCACCGGCTCAGTGGCCGCCTAATCAGTGGTCATCTTCTCGCCATTTGTGTTCACATTCCGTACAGACAAAAAACCGTGTCTCGCTCTCGTCGGCCGCACGGATCTGCTGCATGTACCAGTACGCCTCGTCGTTGTCACACTCGGGACACTGCGCGGTCGTTTTCGGTCGGCCCTGGTCTTCGGCCTCGCTCAGATCGACCACTTCCGTCTCCTCCTGGCCCGACGTCGTCACCATCTGCTCCTCGTCGTTCTCGTCACGCTCCTTCTCGTAGCCACAACTGTTGCAGATCCACGAACCGTTCTCTGTTTTCATCATAGAGCCGCACTCGTCACAGAATTCCATGTCACCGGATATGCCGTCCGGATCACATAAAAGACTGGTTTTCAGTTGTTCTCCTCCCACTGCTCGCAGGCGTCCATATCGTTCAGCCGCTCCGCGTGAAACCCGCAGTACGGGACGAGTTCGCCGTCGACGCGGACGTACTTGAAGTGGTCGCAGTTCCCGCAGTACTCGTCGGGCATGCCGCGGGACTGTGCGGCCTCGAAAATCTCGTCGTCGACGAGCGCGTCGTCGCTGACGGCTCCGCTACCGTCGCTCGCTGGTTCGGGAGTCGTGGTGGCGTTGGTCTGTGTCGGGACGGAGCCGTCGGGTTCCCCCCCGAACAGCCCGACGCTTCCCGTGCCACCATCCCGGCCGGCGGAGATGACCCGGACGTTCCCCTCCTCGGTGAGTTCGATTCTGGCGGTTCCGCCCGGATCGATGCGTCGGTTGAACGTGGCGACACTGATGAAAAGCGCCCACAGCGTCAGCAGCGTCCCGAAGGTGTAGACCGCGGTCGTCACCAGCGCAACCTGCGGGTCGTTCGCGAGCCAGCGATACGGGTACGCCTGCCCGAACAGGAGGACGCCGAGGACCGCCAGACTCGCGCCGAGCGCGGCCACGGCCCGGGTCCGGTCGCTCGCGGGGACGACGACGAACAGGCCGACGAACACTGCGGGGATTCCGAGGCCGGCGAGTATTCCCGCGACCTCGCGGGCGGCGAAGAGATCCAGGCCCAACACCGCCGACAGCTCCGTCGTCGCGACGGGAATCGCACCGACCACCATCGCCGCACCGACGGCGAACAGAGCCATGCCGAGCCGGCGCTGGCGCGGGTCCGCGACGGTGTTGATCCCGCCCTCGTACACGTCCGAGAGGCTGGTCATACCGCCGTGTTGTTCGACCAGCTACAAAGGTACCCGTCAGACGGCCGTCAGACGACACCGAGCCGAAAGTCATAATCGCTGTCCACCTGAAGGGCCGAACATGGCAGACGACGAGGACAGCGAGGAGCCGGCGGTGACACTGGGCACAGGGCAGGTCGTCGAGGGTGCCCCGCTCGCCCGCGTCTCGGCGCGGCTCATGTGGGGCATCGAAAAGAGCGCGGTCCGCGAGCGCGAGGGCGAGACAGTGATCCGGACCCCCGACGGACCGCAGACCCTCGGTGACGTACTCGAATCGGTCGACAAACAGTACTTCGCCACCCGACAGGAGTTCGAGACTGCCGTCCGCGAGGTGATCGGCACCGGCCCCGTGCCCACAGAGGGGGCCGACGAGCCCGCAGAGGAGGAAAGAGACACTTCCGAGGACGACGAGCACGAGGGCGCGGAAGACGGGACTGACGAGGGCGAAGCCGGGGAACCGGATCAGAGTGACGACGAAGCCGAGAGCGAGACAGAGGACGGTGAAACTGACGAGAGGAACGACGACCAGAGCGAGGTCGACGGGGGCGACGACAACGAGACTGAGGACGAGAGCGAAAGCGAAGCAGACGACGCCGAAGAGTGACTGAGTGTCGACGGCTACGACGGGGCACCGTGGCGACGGTTCCAAACGAGTGATAATTCGATCCTGGTTTTTTATACGACGGAACGGTATTGGATTACAATGCGGGGCCACACGGAACCGGACGTGCCACTGACGAGTCGCCGAGCGGTGCTGGCGGCGGCCGGAACGCTTCTGGGGGCTGGCTGTCTCGGCCTCGGCGGTGACTCCGTGCACGTCCTCTCGGCGGGGAGTCTGGCGACGACCTTCGAGGATCACGTCGGCCCGGCCTTCGAGTCAGAGACGGGGACGGAACTCCGGGGGGAGTACTTCGGAACGAACGCGCTCATTCGGATGGTCGAAGACCGGACGACCGTGCCAGACGTGGTCGTGAGCGCCGACGCGACGCTGTTACGCGACCGACTCGCCCCCGACTGGGACGTCACCTTCGCGAGTAACTCCCTGGGCATCGGATACAGCCCCGATACCGCGTTCGGGGAGGCGCTCACGTCCGGCGACGGTCCGTGGTACGACCTCGTAACCGACCTCGACAGCGGCGAGTTCGCGATTGCGGATCCCGACCTCGACCCGCTCGGCTACCGTGCCGTGCAGGCCTTCAAATTAGCCGAACGGGAACACGGCCTCGACGGTTTCCGCGACGAGGTGCTCGAAACCGCCTACAGAGAACCCGAGGAACCCCAACTCATGGCCGGCGTCGAGACGGGATCGACCGCGGCGGCCGTCGTCTACCGGAACATGGCGATCGATCACGACCTGCCCTTCTACGAGTTTCCACCGGCGTACAACTTCGCCGACCCGTCGCTGTCCGACCACTACGCGACGGCGACGTACACCACCGACGAGGGATACACCGCGACGGGCCGACCGATCGTGTACAGCGCGACGGTGTACGAAGACGCCGCCTCACCCGCCGCTGGCCGTGATCTCGTCCAGTTCCTCGCGGACAGCGGGCAACTGCTCGTCGACGCGGGGCTGACCGTCGGGGACACGCTACCGACCGCACACGGAACCACACCGGAGGGGATCACGGTATGAGCTACGCGAGTCGACTCACCGCCGACAGATCCGCCCGAGAGGCGCTCGTGCCGGCGGTGCTCGGCGGACTGTTGGTCGTCTACTTCCTGATCCCGTTCGTCGCGTTTCTCTCGCGAACCGGGACCGCGAACGTCATCGAGGGACTGTCCTCGCCCGGAGCCCGAGACGCGATCCGAAACTCGTTGCTCACCGCACCCGTCTCGACGGCGGTTGCGACGGTGTTCGGCGTCCCGCTGGCGTACGTCCTCGCGCGGCGCTCGTTTCCCGGCAAGCGACTCGTCGAGGCCGTCGTCATCCTCCCGCTGGTGTTGCCGCCGGTCGTCGGCGGAGCGATGCTGTTGACCGCCGTCGGGCAGTTCACGCCGCTCGGATCGACGGCAGCAGCACTCGGAGTGCCGCTGACGAACAGTCTGCTCGGGGTCGTCCTCGCGCAGGTGTTCGTCGCTGCGCCGTTCGTGATCGTCACCGCACGCGCGGGGTTCGGCGCCGTCGACGAACGGCTCGAACAAGCCTCTCGCTCGCTCGGTTACGGACCGCTCGCGACGTTCTGGCACGTCTCCCTGCCGATGGCGCGGGGAGCGATCGTCGCCGGCGTGGTGTTGACGTTCGCGCGAGCAATCGGGGAGTTCGGCGCGACGATGATGGTCGCGTACAACCCGCGGACGATGCCGACGCGGATCTGGGTCGAGTTCATCACCGGCGGGATCGACGAGATCATCCCGCTCGCTGTCGGCCTGCTCGGGATCACGCTCGCCGTCGTGATATCGATCCAGCGGATCGGACGAGTGCCCACGGTGATCGGCAGATGATGCTCGAACTCGACTCGGTCACGCACCGATACGACGACCAGCCCGCGGTCGAGGACATCTCCTTCGGTGTCGAGGCCGGGGAACTGGTCGCGGTGCTCGGCCCCAGCGGCTGCGGGAAGACCACACTGGTCCAGGCGATTGCCGGCCACGTGCGACCGAGCGAGGGACGGGTCCGGCTTCGCGGCGACGACGTGACCACCGACCCGCCGGAAGCGCGTGATGTCGGGCTGGTCTTTCAGGAGCCGACGCTGTTCCCCCACATGACTGTCGGGGAAAACGTCGCGTACGGGCTCGGGCCGGCGGGGGTCACCGACCCGGAGCGGCAGGTCTCGGAGTACTTAGATCTCGTTGCCCTCGACGAGCGGCGGAGCCTCCGTCCCGACGAACTGAGCGGCGGCCAGAAACGCCGTGTCGAACTCGCGCGCGCCCTCGCACCGGAGCCGGATCTGCTCCTGCTCGACGAACCGCTCTCGGCGCTGGATCGACAGCTCCGCGAGCAGTTACGGGACGAGATCAGCCGAATCCACTCGGAGACGGGCGTGACGACGCTGTTCGTCACGCACGATCAGGAGGAGGCGATGGCGCTCGCGGACCGACTCGTGGTGATGAACGAGGGATCGGTCGCCGCGGTCGGAGCCCCGCGGGCGCTGTACGAGCGACCGCCGAACCTGTTCGTCGCGGAGTTTCTGGGCCGGTCGAACACGATCACCGTCGATGTGACGGGGGACCGGGCGGCGGTCGAACTCGGCGGAACGACCCGTCAACTCGCAGACGAATCACAGGCGAGTCCGGATCGAGCGGTCTGTCACCTGCGGCCGCGGGATCTCACGCTGGAGTCGGAGAGCACTGCCGCCGCGGTGTCGCTGTCCGGACACGTGCGGTCGGTATCCGACCTGGGGAGACGCTACGAGGTAACCGTCGAACTGGCCTGTGGCGACGAGGTTGTCGTCGAACAGCGGACCGAACCGCCCGCTGTCGGTGACGCCGTCCGCGTGGAGGCGTCTGCCGACGCGCTGTCCGTGTTCACGAAAAACGGTGTGCGGCTCACCCACGAGACGGCCGAGCCCTCGTTACAGTCGACAGCCGAACTCCGGGTCGGTTGACCGGATCTACTTACCCTCGAACTCCGGATCGCGGCCCTCCATGAACGCTTCGACGCCCTCGTGGTGGTCGTCAGTCTGGAAGACGATTCCCTGCGCGACTGCCTCGTCGGTCATCGCCTGTTCGATTGATTTCTCGAAGCCTTCGTTGAGTAGACGCTTCGTGTGGCGGAACGCCACGTCGGGGCCGGAGGCGATCTTCGCCGCGAGTTCGTCGACTTTCTCGTCGAACTCGTCGGCGTCGTAGACGTGGTTGACGAGACCGATCTCCTCGGCGCGCTCGGCGCCGAAGATGTCCCCGGTGAAGACCAGTTCCTTGGCGACGTTCAGCCCGACGAGACGCGGAAGCAGATAGGAGGTCCCGGCGTCGACACTCAGGCCGACCTGCCGGAAGACGAAGCCGAAACTGGCCTCCTCGCTGGCGACCTGGATGTCACAGGCGATGGCGAGATTCGCACCCGCGCCGACGGCTGGACCGTCGATCTTTGCGATTGTCGGCAGGTGGTACTCGAAGACCCGCGTCAGCGTCTCGGGCGTCCCGTCTTCGAGATCCTTCGCACGGTCGTCCAGCGGAACGTCCTCTGTGAGCCCTTCCATCATTCGGTCGATGTCACCGCCGGCGCAGAACGACCCCCCGCTGCCCTCGATGACGACGACGCTGGCGTCGCTGTCGTCGATCTCGTCGAGGGCGTCGAGCATCCCCTCCTCGATGCTCTGTGAGAGCGCGTTCCGGCGGTCGGGTTCGTTGAGCGTGATGGTTGCGATGCCGTCCTCGATGTCGAGTAAGACCGATTCGTCACTCATACGGTTGTCACCGTCACGGGCCAGATAGGTAACGGTTTCCCCTCCTCTCGGAGAAATAATTTCCATCGTTCAGAACACTCGTGGTGACACCGGGCTGGCTTTTTGTCGCTCCCACCCGAAGCCCCAGATATGACGCTGCCAATCGACCCGACGGCGCTCACCGAGGAGGATATCGGTCAGAAGCGGGCGACGCTCGCGATGGACCACGAGCAAGCTATCGAGTTCGTCCGCGAGTGCTGTGAGGAGGCCGGGTTCGGGATTCCGGTGGAGTTCTCCCCCTCCGAGTTACTGAACGAGAAAGTCGACGCGGACCGGGATCCCTACTACGTGTTGGGCGCCTGTAACCCGCGGATGGCGAATCGGGCGCTCGACCTCTCGGAGAAGCGCATCGGTGGACTCTTCCCGTGTAACGTCATCGTCTGGGAGCGCGAACCCGGCACACAGGAGGTGTACCACGTTTCGATCATGAAAATCGCGCGGCTCGTCGGGATGGCGCCCGACGACGAGGAGTGGGCAGAGTTGGTCGAAGACACCGGAGAACTCGTCGACGACCTCTTCGGGTTGATCGAATCGGAGGCGGTCTAACCACCGGTTCGTTTCTCAGGAGTGAGAACACCACGCACAGACTGAAGTATCGCGAGCACATCTGTTAGTACGATGGGAAAAACAGACCGCCTCCTCCAGGACGCCCATCGACTTGGCCCCGCAGCGCCCGACGAAGAGTACGTCTACGGATCGTGTGCCCCCGGCTGGCACGCGGCAGCGGACCACGAGACCTGTATCCGCGAGTGGATCGAGGATATGCGGGCCGCAGGGATGGAACGGGTCTGCTGTCTCATCGCGGCGGCGGACGAGGAAGCCGAACAGGCCAACGTCGGGGTCTATCGCGAGGAGTTCGGAGCAGACCGCACGCTACACGCGTCGATTCCGACGGGGCGACTCGCCACGCCGGAGCGACTGGGATCGGAGATTCTCCCCTTCCTCGAAGCCGGGAAGGCGAACGACGAACCGGTCGTCGTACACGGGTTGTCCGGCCTCGGCCGGACCGGGCAGGTACTGGCCGCGTGGCTGGCCTACGACCGCGGCTACCGACCCGAACGGGCCGTCCGGATCGTCCAAGAGTACGGCCGCGACCCCGTCGAAACCGTGAGGGACGGCCCGGCCAGCGAGGCCGATCTGTTCGAGGTGCTGGAGACGGTCCGCGAGCGGGCGTAAGTACCGAGCCTTTTCAATCAGTGGACAGTAGCAGTAGTATGGCGACGATCAAGGACAGTGTCCACGATCACATCGAGATACACGGCGTGGCCGAACAGTTGCTCGATACCCCACCGGTACAGCGACTCCGCCGGATCGGTCAACTCGGGACGGTCGATCTGGTGTACCCCTCCGCGAACCACACGCGGTTCGAGCACAGCCTCGGCGTCTACCACCTCGCCGACCGCGCGCTCGATCACCTCGGAATCGAGGGCAAGCAGGCCGAGCGTGTTCGCAGCGCCGCGCTGCTGCACGACATCGGGCACTGTCCGTACAGCCACAACATCGAGGAGGTGCTCTACCGGTACACCGGCAAGTACCACGACGAGGTCCACGATCTGATCGACTCCGGGCCAGTCGCGCAGACGCTCACCGACGCGGGGCTGAACCCCGACCGGATCGCCGACCTGATCTCCGGCGAGGGGGAACTCGGCCAGTTGGTCTCCGGCGAACTCGACGTCGACCGGATGGACTATCTCGTCCGCGACGCCCACCACACCGGCGTCCCCTACGGCACCATCGACCACGAGCGACTGATCCGGGAACTCCGGTTCGTCGACGGCGAACTCGTCCTCGACGAGAACAACGTCCAGACCGCCGAGAGCCTCCTGCTCGCACGCGCGCTGATGAACCCGACCGTCTACCAGCACCACGTCGCCCGAATCGCCAAGGCGATGCTCCGCCGCGGCGTCGAGCGCGTGCTAGCCGCCGACGCGGCCGACGCCGAATCCCTCCGACGGATGGACGATTACGATCTGCTGTCGACGCTTCGGGACTGCCCGGACAGCGGGGACATCGCCGGCCGACTCGACAGCCGGGAGCTATTCAAACGGGCCCTGTGGACGGAACTCGACGCCGTTCCGAGCGAGTTGCTCGGTGCGGACCACCAGGAGATCCAGTCCTTCGAGCGCGAAATCGCCGCCGAGGCGAACGTCGACCGCGAGGCCGTGATCCTCGACGTGCCGTCGAAACCGGAGATGAAAGAGTCCTCCTCGCGCGTGCTCGTCAACGGAGAGGTCCGGACCCTCGACGAGCAGTCGACGCTGGTGACCGCACTCCAGCAGGCCCAGCGCGATCAGTGGCGGATGGGGGTCTACGCGCCCCAAAACGTCAGCGAACGGGTCGGCACGGCAGCAGTCAGGGTGCTCGGGCTGGATCTCGACGGCACCCGCATCCGCGATGTCCGATCCGGGATCAACGCCCGGCTCGACGAGTTCGACCAGTAGAGGGAATCAGGAAACGTCGACGACTTCGATCTCGAATTCGAGCGTCTCGCCGGCGAGTTCGTGGTTGAAATCGACGACGACGCTGTCCTCTTTGATCTCGGTGACCTGTCCGGGGAGCCCCGACTCCTTGGCTTCGACCTCGAAGCCGATTTCGAGTTCGCGGTCGCCCATCATCTCCTCGAAGGCCTCGCGGTCGTACTCCGCGACGCGGGACTCCTTGTGCGGGCCGTAGGCCTTCTCCGGCGGGATCCGCACCGCCGTCGAGTCACCGTCTTCGAGTCCGCGAAGCGCCTCTTCGAGTCCGTCGATGACGTTGCCTTCGCCGATGTTGACCGTCAACGGCTCGTACGCGCGGTCGGGGTGTTCGTCTGCGAGCCCTGTCTCCTCCGCCAGGGCACGATCCGACGTGTCGAAGAGCGTTCCGTCTTCGAGTCGTCCGACGTATTCGATGGTCACGCTGTCGCCCTCTGAGATTGTCATACATGTCTCTCGGTGAGCCACGCAAATAAGCGGGGCGGAGCCGAGCGAGTCAGCTGTCGGCCAACCGTGCGCTCGCGGCGACGGCCTGGCCGTACGCGAGGCCGGCGTCGCCGGGCGGAACGCGGTGGTGGCCGAGGTAGGTGTAGCCTGCTGTTTCGACCCGCTGGCGAACGACGCGATCGATCGCCTCGTTGTACGCGACTCCGCCGGTGAAGCCGACCGCGTCGAGAGACCGCTCGTCGGCGGCAGTGACGGCAATCTCAGCGAGGCCGAGACCGAGCAACCGCTGTGCGGTCGCAGCGACGACCGACGAGTCCCGGTGTGTGTCGAGCGAGGCGAGGCGATCCATCGCCGCGGTGGCATCGAGACGTAACTGACCGTCTCGTCGGGTGAGCGGCGGGTCCAGCGCGACCGGATCGCCCGCCGCGGCCTCCAGTCGCATCGCCGGTTCACCCCGGTAGCGCCGGACCGAGCAGACGCCCAACAGCGCCGCAACCGCGTCGAGGAATCGCCCGGCACTGGTCGAGTACGGGCTGTTGACCCCCGCAACTGGCTGTTCGAGGATCGTTTCGGCGTCAGCCCGCGAGGACGCGGCCTCGCTGTTACGCAGGAGCGATACTGCGCGCTCGCGATCCGTATCCGACAGCAGCGCCGCCGCGACGCGGGCCGGTTCCCTGACTGCAGCCTCGCCACCGGGAAGCCGAAACCGAGAGAGGCCACCGACGCGTTCGGAATCGGCAAGTCCGGAATCGAGGACCTCACCGCCCCGGACGACGCCGTCGGGGCTGTAGCCCGTGCCGTCCGCCGCGATGACGATCGCTCTGTCACGGTCGTGCTCCGCGAGCAACGACGCCGCGTGTGCGTGGTGATGCTGGACCGCCACGGTCCGCTCCGCCCGGTCGGTCGCAATAGCTGTCGTCTCCAACTCCGGGTGGCAGTCGTGAGCGACGACGTCCGGAGAGACGGACAGGAGTTCGCAGAGCCGGTTCGACGCCTCCCGGTGTGCGTCCGCGGCGGTCGGCGTTTCAGGCTCCCCGATGTGCTGTGACGGGAGAACGATATCGCCCCGAGTGAGCGCCACGGTCACATCGGTTCCCGCACCGACGGCGAGCACCTCGGCGTCGGCCTGTACCGGTCGGTCGAGCGGCCGCGGGACGTGCCCACGGGACCGACGGAGCAGCCGCCGGTCGCCGTTGACGGGCCGAACGACGCTGTCGTCACAGCGGTTGACGATTTCGCGGTCGTGGACGAGCGCGGCGTCCAGAGCGTCCGACAGCGCGAGGAGCGACGACCGATCGGTCGCCATCGGCTCGCCGGGGCGGTTCGCGCTCGTCATCACCAGCGGTCCCGAGTCGAGACGCTCGAACAGCAGGTGGTGGATCCCGCTGTAGGGGAGCATGACGCCAACAGTGTCGAGGCCGGGCGCGACGGCGTCGAGCCAGTCCGTTCGCCCGTGTCCGAGGAGAACGATCGGGCGGCGCTTGCTCCGGAGGAGATCCGCGGCCCCGGGCGTGACGGTCGCAAACTCCCGGACCGAATCGAGCGAACGGGCCATCGTCGCGAGCGGCTTCGCAGGACGGCCGAGTCGGGTGCGGAGACGTTCGACGAGGTCCGGGTCGGTGCCGTCACAGGCGATGTGACAGCCACCCGTCCCCATGAGTCCGACAACTGCGCCCTCGTCCAGCCGCGTTCCGATCCAGTCGAGGGCGTCAGTTCCCGTGGCTCGGGTCGTTCCGTCGGTGTCGACGGCGGAAAGCGTCGGGCCGCAGTCCGGACAGGCGATCGTCTGTGCGTGAAACCGACGATCGGTGCGGTCTTCGTAGTCGTCTCGGCATGCCGAACAGGGTTCAAACTCCGCCATCGCGGTCGTCGCCCGGTCGTACGGGAGCGCACGAGTGACGGCAAACCGCGGACCGCAGTCGACACAGGCGGTCGCCCAGTAGTCGTGAAACCGCGATGTCTCCGAGCGGATCTCCTCACGACACGCCGCACAGAGCGCCGTATCCGGTGGGACCAGTGTCGTCCGGTTCGGACCCTCCTCGGAGGGGACGATCTCGAACTCGTCGGTCCCCTGCGGTTCGGCCTCCGAGACCTCGATGTCGGCGAGGGTAGCCAACCGCGGCGGATCGGATCGGACGCGCTGGGCCGCCCGTTCGACCGCCTGCCGGTCACCCTCGAAGTGGATCTCGACGCCGGCGTCGGTGTTCGCGACCGAACCGGTGACACCCGCCTCGGCGGCGGTGCGGGCGACAAACGGCCGAAATCCGACTCCCTGGACGGTGCCCCGAACCGTCAGCGAAAGCGCGAACCGCTCAGTGTTCGTGGGCATGCGTCGCTTGCAAATCTCGAAGTCGCCGCTCCAGTGCTTCGATTCCCTCGCCGGTCACAGCACTGGTCAACACGACCGGGCACTCCGGATCGATCTCCCGGAGATCCGCGCGCATCCGGTCGGGATCGACACCGACAGCCTCCGCGATGTCGATCTTGTTGATGACGACGAGGTCACAGGCCTGAAACAGCAGCGGATGTTTGCGGATCACGTCCTCGCCCTCGGTGACGCTGACAACGACGACCCGCACCGTCGCGCCGAGCGGGAAATCCGCCGGACAGACCATGTTCCCGACGTTCTCGACGTACAGCGTATCGAGCCGACTGAGTTCGAACGCGCCGAGGGCGTCACCGACCCGCTCGGGATCGAGGTGACAGTCCTTCCCGGTCGTCACGTCTGCGACCGGGATACCGAGGTCTCGGTACCGGCGGGCGTCGTCGTCGCCGGCGACATCACCGGCGATAACGCCGACCCGCTCGCTGGCAGGAGAACGCGAGACCAACTGCTCGATCAGCGCCGTCTTCCCACTACCGGTCGCGCCGAGCATCTCGACGGCGTCGATATCGTTATCGTGTGTGAGCCGCTCGTGCACACGTGTAGCTTCCCGTTCGATCGCTTCCAGTACGTCTGCCGTTCTCTCGTCGGTGTGGTCGTGGCCGAACCGATGGCAGCGGACGAGTCTACGAGACTCCCGAGGCCGGGGAACGGGTCGGTTCCAGTGCGGTACAGTCCGTCGCGTCGATTTCGATGTGTGGTCATGTATGCGTCGAGATGGTCTCCGAATCAGCCGGATCCGGAACCTCGATACTTCTGAGCCGACACTCCCGGCCGGCGGTCAGCGACACGCGTTCACCACAGCTCGGACACCGGACTGACGGCGCGCGCTGTCCGGCGTCCGACAACGTCGTCAGCGTGCCGCACCAGCCGCAGTCACACGTCCCGCGGGCTCGTACACGCTCGAACTCGACAGTCGCCGCCGCCGCTTTCGTTCCCTCGGCGACGGCCTCCAGACAGAACCGTAGCTGTCGGGGGGCGATGTGTGTCGCCGTCCCGACTTCGACAGTTAGCGTCTCGATCTCGGCGGCGTCGTACTCGTCGGCAACACACAGCGCCCGATCGAGGAGCCGCTGTGCGAGTGTGAGTTCGTGCATGTCAGCAGATCCGCGGTAGCTGTTGGCCGCTCGGCTCTGTCAGGTAGCGCTGCCCGATGCCCGTATCGACGACGACCCGACCGGTGTGGTCATCGACAGCGTCGCCGATCAGCGCCGCTTGTTCGCCACCGGGGGTCGCCCGCACGGCATCGAGCACCGACTCGGCGTCCTCAGGTGCGACGCCGAGAACCATCCGTCCCTCACAGGCCACGGTCTTCGGGTCGAGTCCGAGGACCGCTGCTGCGCTATCGGTGGCGCCGCTGACAGGCACCGCCCGGTCCTCAGCGACGAGACCGACGCCGCTGCGCGCTGCGAGTTCAGTGAGGGCGGTAGCAAGCCCGCCGCGGGTCGGATCCGTCGCGGCCGTGACGGTGCCCGCCTCGCGGGCGGCCGCAACCAGGTGGTTGACCGGCGCGACATCGCTGCGGAGGTCCGTCTCGAAGTCGAATCCCTCACGTGCAGCCAGCAGCGCGATGCCGTGCTGACCGACGGGGCCGGTCACCAACAGTCGGTCGCCAGGTGACAGGCCGTCGCTCGTGAGCTGTTCACCGCGGGGTATCCGGCCGATACCGGTGGTGTTGAGGACGATCCCGTCGAGGTCGTCGGGCGGCAGGACCTTCGTGTCGCCGGTCTGGACGCTGACGCCACACTCCTCGGCGGTCTCGGCCATCGAATCGAGGATCGTTTCGATCCGGTCGGTGGGCGTCCCCGCCTCGACCACCAGTCCACAGGTCAGCGTCAGGGGCTCGACGGCCCCCATCGCCGCGAGGTCGTTGACCGTTCCCGCGACACCGAGACGCCCCAGGTCGCCGCCCGGAAACACCGGCGGATCGACCACGTGGCTGTCGGTGGTCACGACCAGCGAGCGGTCGCCGTCCGGCAGCACCGCGCCGTCGTCAAGCGCCGGCAGGCCGACGCCGTCGGCAATCGGATCACCGAGCCGCTCCAGTACCGTCTCGGAGAGAAACGAGCGCATCTCCGCCCTCCCCGCGCCGTGTGCGGCGGTCAGCGTCTCGGCTTCGTCGTCCGCGCTCATTGTCGGACCTCCCCGAACGTCTGTCTGATCCGGCACGGACCCTCGTCGCTGACCATGCACGCGCCCACGGGGCTGGCCGGCGTACACTCCTCGCCGAACAGCGGACACTCCCGCGGCGCCGCGTGGCCCGCCATAATATCCCCACAGATACACTCGGTCGTCTCACTGTCGCGGTCGACTTCGATATCGAACCGCTCCCGGGCGTCGTAGGCCGCGTACTCGGGACGGATCGCGAGCGTCGCATCGGGGACCGCCGCGATGCCGCGCCACTCGCCCTCGACGCGCTCGAAGACATCCCAGAGGGCCGTCTGCGCCGCCTGATTGCCCGTAGCGCTCACGCAGCGGGGGTAAGCGTTGACGACTGCCGGCTCGTCGTCGGCAATCGCTTCGACCAACTCGACGAGCGCGTACAACACGTCGAGCGGTTCGAACCCACCGACGACGACCGGCAGGTCGTGGGTCCCAGCGATGGGCTCGAAGACCTCCGTCCCGGTGATCGTCGCCGCGTTCCCCGCGGCGAGAAAGCCGTCGACACGGGTGTTCGGGTGCGCGGCGACGACATCCATGGCTGGCGGGACGTATTTGTGCGCCGACAGCACGGAGAAGTTGGCCGGCGGATCGTTTCGGAGGACACTCGCGGTCGGTGCCGCGGTCGTCTCGAATCCGACGCCGAAGAAGACGACCTCCTGGTCGGTTTCGGCCGCGAGCGACACGGCGTCGGCTGCGCTGTAGACGACTTCGACATCGCCACCGGCATCGCGAACCGCAGCGAGGCTTCGGTCGCCGCCGGGCACGTCGAGCATGTCTCCGTACGTGGCGACGAGTTTGCCGGACTCCGCCAGTGTGACCGCCTCGTCGACCTCCGCGCTGTCGGTCACACAGACCGGACAGCCCGGACCCATTGCGACGGTCAAACCGTCGGGCAGGATGCTCCGGAGGCCGAACTCGGCGATCGTCTGCTCGTGCGTGCCACAGACGTGAACGATCCGGATCGAATCGTCTGCTCGGTCGACGAGTGACTCCAACCGCGCTCGTAACGCGTCGGCGCGTTCCGGGTCACGGAAGGTCAGCTCGTCGGCCCCGGAGTCGGCAGGACCCCCGGCGGTCACGGCTGTTCACCTCCATGCGCCGGCTCGGCGGCTGCCGCGGGCTCTGTTCGCCGGTCCGCGAGGCTAGTGCGGTCGTCCTCGATTGCGGCCTCGTACAGTTCGACGGTCCGTTCGACCTCGTGCTCCGGGATCTTGCGAATCGCGAACCCGGCGTGTGTGAGGACGTAATCGCCGGGCGAGATCTGGTCGCCGACGATGTCGACCCGAACCCACTTCTCCGCGCCGCCGAAATCGACCAGCGCCTCCGTGCCGTCGATCTCGTCGATTTCGCCGGGGATACCGAGACACATCAGTCCTCACCTCCGTCCGTCGAGTCGTGGCTCTGTGACGGTCGTTGCGAGAGGAGCCGCTCGGGTCGGAGCCGCCCTCTGACGCTGTGCCCCTGTTGTTCGTGTTCGTCGACTGCGTCCGGATCGATCTCCGTCTCGCAGTCCTCGCAGTACCACGTTGCGTCCATAGCGTGATTACCTAATTTCGAGCGTTTTCGTGCCGCTTCCGCCCGGACAACAGCCGCAACCGCCGGCAGCGCCCGCCGAAGCGCCGTACTCAGGCCGATCCGGGGTTCGACCGTCGCCGGCACCGCGCCGACGACGACAATCTGGGATGGGAGGTCGTAGACACCGCGACAGCCCCGTATCGCCTCGGTAACGGTGAAATCGTGCATCGTGACCTCTCCGAATCCCTCACCGCCCGGCTCGAAGCGGTGTATCGTACCGGGGTCGCCCGGAGCGTCGACCGCGTCGGCGACGACCGCCCGGTCGGCCCCGTCGATGGCCTCCAGGGCGAGCATTGCCGTCGTGCCGGCGAACTGTGCGCGGCCAATCGGCGCTGGTTCTGTGTCGATGCGGTCGACGAGCGCGCGCCCGAGGCCGTCGTCACCCATCGTCGGATTTCCGACGCCGACGACTGCGACCGTCATTGTTCGCCCCCGGGCGCGTGCGGTTCGATCGTCGTCTCGAAGTTGTGATCCGGGCCCTGAACGTGGACGCCACAGCCCAGGCACGGGTCGAACGACCGGACGGTGCGCATCACGTCGATCGGATTGCTAACGTCCGGGACGGCGATTCCCTCGACTGCCTCCTCGAAGATGCTCGGTTCGTCGTCCGCATCCCGGGGGCCGAGATTCCAGGTCGTCGGCGTGATGATCTGGTATCGACTCACCTCGCCGTCCTCGATATCGACCCAGTGTGAGAGCGCGCCCCGGGAGGCACCCCAGAAGCCGACGCCGGAGCCGGAGAAGTCGTCGGTCCACTCGCCGGTCATCGGCTCGTCGACATCGAGTTCGTCGAGCCACGATTCGACCAGTCCCGTGACGATCAGAAGCTCCTGAACGCGGGCCGCGAGGCGGTTGAACGTGCTGGACCGGTTCGCGTCGCCGCCCGGCGACGCACGAATGTCACCGGGGTCACGGTCCGCAGCGATCAGCCGCGCCAGCGGCCCCGTCTCCATCGATTGGCCCTCGAAGCGCGGAGCCTTGCCCCAGGAGTAGGCGTCCGTCTTCTCGGGCGCCGGCTCCGGCGGAGGGGCCGTCGTCGCCGGGCCGCCGGAGTCGCCCGTGTACCACGCGTGTGAGACATCCTCGGTGATTCCCCCGATCAACTCCTCGCGGTCCGGGCGGCGGAGGCGGCCGTCGGCGTAGATGCCGCGGGGAAGCACCAGCGACCGGTCGCCGGTTCCGTAGAACATGCCGTTCGCGTAAAATCGGCCGGGTCCGACTCCGAAGCCGGTTGCACCCGCCTCCTCCGCCGCGACCAGCACCGAACAGAGATCGTACAGGCCGGGGGCGTGGTCCGGAACTGGGCCGCGGTCGCGCGCGGTCGACAGCACCGCCTCTAACGCGTCGGTCGGACCGAGCCAGTCGCGGAATGCGGCCACGGTCTCGCGGACTTCCTCGACGGTTTCGGGGTCTGGATCGGCCGTCACACCGCCCGGCGCGTAGGTGAGCGGGTGCGGCGCTCTGCCGCCGAAGGCCGAGAACGCCTGGAGGAGTTCGCGCTGGCGTCGGAGCGCCGCCCGGTAGCCCGCGCCGTCGACCGGGTCGAGTCGGTCGAAGCCGGTGTCGGCGACGGCCTCGCTGTAATCCGGACCGGCCAGCGTGAACAGGTGGATCGTGTGGTTCCAGAGGAGGAACATCCCTTCCATAATGTCCCTGAGCAGGCGTCCGTGCAGCGGGACCGAGTCGAACATGCCCGCCCGCCGGGCGGCATCCTCGATTGCGAGAATCGACGCCTGTCGGTGACAGGTGAAACAGACGCCACAGACCATCTGCGTGACCTGTGGGGCGTCCGAGGGCGGGCGGCCGAGGACGATGCTCTCGATTCCCCGAAACATGTTCATCTCGCTTTCGGCGCGAACGACCTCGCCATCGCTGACCGACAACGTGGTGCTGTGGTGGCCCTCGATCCGCGTGGTCGGGTCGATCTCTATCTCCGGCACGCCCGCTCACCCCCGCCGGACTGGTCGCCGCAGTAGTTGTCGTACAGCCAGGCGAGCGCCAGCACGGGCGCGAGCGGGGCAGCGAGGACGGCGAGAACGCCGGCCATCACCATCCCGACGAGGCCCATCTGCCGGTCCGTCGACCGGTCGGTTGCTGCCGTGACGGCCTGGCTCGGGTCGGGATCGGTCCCGCGGTCTTCGGGGTTGTTCTCGTAAAACGGTGAGAAGCGGTCCCAGAACGCGGGTTCGACACAGCCGATACAGGGTGCGCCGGCGTTGCGACAGACCGTCGTGCCGCCGTTGCGTAGCCGCATCGAGCCGTCACAGTAGGCGTAGACACCGGCACACCCGGCCTCGTAGAGGCAGCCGTCCTCGCCGGGTTCGTCGGCGAACTCGAAACACTCGTACTCCTCGCGGAGTTCGCAGTCGTCGTGGACCAGCGGCTCGAACAGCGGAAGCGGCCGGTTGAACTCGTCGAGGACAGGCTCGTGGCCGTTGAGCAGCGCCGCGAGCGTTAACACGAGGTGATCGGCGTACAACGGACAGCCGGAGATGTTGATGACGGGCAGATCCCGACCGGTTCGGAACTCGGGGCCGAAGATCCCGCCGGGTTCGCGGCCGTCGAACTGGAGGCCGACCGCGCCGGTGTCTGACTCGCCAACATCGTCGCTGTCGAACCGGCCAGCAGCGGGCAGTCCGCCGAATGCGGCGCAACTTCCCGCTGCAATGACGACATCTGCCCGCTCGCCGAGTTCGACGACCCAATCGAGAATCGGCTTCGGATGGCCGTTCTCGTCGACACCCAGCGTCGCGGCACTGGGAATACGCGTCGGAATCGCGCCCTCGACGATCAGTATGTCCGGTGTCTCCGGAAGCGCCCCCATCGCGGCTCCGCCGGACGACTCCATCACCGTCGTGTGAAACGACATCTGTTCCCGGAGGTCGCCGATAGTTTGCTCGATGCCCGGGTCCTCGCTCTGTAGCAGCGACATCGTACAGCCAGAGCAGCTCTGACCTTGAATCCACGCGACCTCGATATCACCGTCGACGCCTCGTTGCAGCGCCGCTTTCAGCTCCTGGAGATGTGTCTCGACGACCGTGCCAGGTTCCGACCGCGCGGCAATATCCAGAAAGTCCGGTTGTGCGGGGGCCGATGCAGCGCCTGCCGTCAGTGCGTCTGTTCTCACCATAGTGACGTTGGCGGCGGCCGGTCGAACGGGTTCGGCTCGCCGTTAATATTCATTATTATTGATTAGGGAAGGGCTCGTGGCCGTGAAACTTCGGGTATTTATCATTGAGTAATAACGACAGGATTCCACAGCGACGCGATAGCTTCGGTACATCAGCGGATCGAGGTACCGTGTCCTGAACGGACGGGGAGGCAAGGCAACCCTCAAGTCCGGCCTCCTCGAAGGTCTTTCCGACTGAATGCCACCCTCGGAAATACAGGAACTCGATTCTCGGACCGTCGAGCGAATCGCGGCCGGCGAGGTCGTCGAACGACCAGCATCCGCGGTCAAGGAGCTACTCGAAAACGCCATCGACGCCGACGCCTCCCGCGTGACCGTCGCGGTCGAGAGCGGCGGAACCGAGTCGATCCGGGTCAGCGACGACGGGATCGGCATGTCCGAACCCGCACTCAAACAGGCGATCAAAGAACACACGACGAGCAAGATCGGGGATATCGAGGATCTGGAGTCCGGTGTCGCCACCCTCGGATTCCGGGGCGAGGCGCTACACGCGATCGGTGCCGTCTCGCGGATGACGATCACCTCCCGCCCGCGCGGCGGCGGCCGGGGGACAGAACTCGTCGTCGAGGGCGGCGACGTGACCTCGGTCGAACCCGCGGGCTGTCCGGAAGGGACGACCGTCGAACTCGAAGATCTCTTCTACAACGTCCCGGCCCGCCGGAAGTACCTCAAGCAGGAGTCGACGGAGTTCGACCACGTCAATCGGATCGTGACCAACTACGCGCTCGCGAACCCCGACGTGGCGATCACCCTCGAACACGACGGCCGGGAGACCTTCGCGACCAACGGCACCGGCGACCTGCGGGAAACCGTTCTGTCGGTATACGGCCGTGAGGTCGCGGAGTCGATGATCGAACTCGCGCCGGAAGATGTCGACGACGGCCCGCTCGACGGCATCAGCGGACTGGTGAGCCACCCCGAGACCAACCGCGCGAGCCGGGAGTACTGTTCGACGTTCGTCAACGGGCGGTACGTCACGGCGAACACCGTCAGAGACGCGGTATTCGAGGCCTACGGCGCACAACTCGCCCCGGACCGGTATCCGTTCGCGGTCGTCTTCCTCGATGTCGATCCCGCGAACGTCGACGTGAACGTCCACCCCCGGAAACTGGAGGTCCGGTTCGCGGCCGAGGAAGCCGTCAGCGAACAGATCGAATCGGCCGTCGAGAGCGCACTGCTCCGGGAGGGGTTGCTCCGGAGTAACGCCCCCCGCGGGAAGTCCGCACCCGAGGAGACGACCGTCGAACCGGAGTCGGTCGACAGAGAGCAGGTACGGATCGACCGGCAGACAGGAGAGTCAGCGACGGATGCAGACCGTGATCCGCAGGATGGTACGGCTGAGTCGACTCCGGACCAGTCCGACGGGTCAGAGGAAGTAGCCGCGTCCACGTCAGGATCCGACGGAGCGCCGTCACGAGCCGAGGGGTACCCATCACAGTTCGACGGAGCGCCGTCGCGAAACAGAGCCCACACGAGCGGTAGCGACACTCCTGACACCGCTGACGCGGATAATCAGGCGTTCGCCGCTGGTCAGTCCGCTGAAACGGACAGTTACCCTCCCGACCCCGAAGGCAGCACCACGTCAGATCCGGGTTCGCCTGAGCGTTCGAGCGACCGGAAGTTCACCGGCGGGGCGGAACAGCGCCGCCTCGACACGGATGTCGATCCGACGGCCCAGGAGTTCGATTCGCTCCCGTCGATGCGCGTACTCGGTCAACTACAGGAGACGTACATCGTCGCCGAAACGGCCGACGGGATGGTGCTGATCGATCAGCACGCCGCCGACGAGCGGATCAACTACGAGCGACTCCGCGAGACGCTGGCCGGCGAGGTGACGACGCAGGCGCTCGCCGACCCCGTCGAACTCGAACTGACGGCGCGAGAGGCGGAACTGTTCAGCGCCCACGAGGAGGCGCTCGCGACCCTCGGCTTCCGGGCCGAACTGACCGACGACCGGACTGTCGAGGTGGCGACCGTTCCGTCGCTGGTCGCCGAGGCGGCCGATCCGGAACTTCTGCGAGACGTGCTCGGGGAGTTCGTGAGCGGCGAGACGGCAGCGGCGGCGACGGTCGAAGCGGCGGCGGACGAACTGATCGCCGACCTGGCCTGTTACCCCTCGATCACCGGACACACTTCGCTGACCGACGGCTCGATGATCGATCTGCTCGCCTCGCTGGACGACTGTGAGAACCCCTACGCCTGTCCGCACGGCCGGCCCGTGATCGTCGAGTTCGACGCCGAGGAGATCGAGGCCCGCTTCGAGCGCGACTACCCCGGCCACACCGAGTCGTAGAGCCGGGTAACCGTGGTAATTTATCTGTCCGTGGTATCAACTACCATCAACGGAGTCGTGGCAGGTGGCAGAGATGGACGACCCGGCACGCTGTCGGCTCTGTAACGAGCCAATCGGCCCGACCGCGACGGACGAGCAGTCGTACTGCTCGCCTGGCTGTCGGCAGGTGGATCGGACACTCGGGGCGGGCGGGTCGACCGACCAGTCGACGGGAGCCACGGGGGAGGACGAGCAAACCGGAGCCGAACAGGTGTATCTCCACATCGACGGGATGCACTGTGCCACCTGCGAGGCGTTTCTCGAACGAAGAGCGACGAACCGCGAGGGCGTGTTCGACGCCGCCGCGAGTTACGTCACCGAGACGATCAGAATCGAGTACGATCCCGAGCAGATCACCGTCGACGAACTCGAAGACGCCCTGACGACGGTCGGCTACAGCGTCGTCCCGCGAGAGAGTCTCGTGACCGTCGCCGACGTACACGAGCGCCGCTGGGACGACCGCCAACTGGACGACATGCTCGGCTTCAGGTACGCGGCGGGCGTGCTCTTCGGCCTCTTTATGATGCTCCCGTATATCACGGTCGTCTACCCCGTCCACCTCATGGACCTGCTTGGAACGGGCGATCTCGCCTTCTTCTCGGGCGGGCAGGGGCCTGGAGACGCGCTGATGGTGCTCCCGATTTTCATGATCATCACCGGTGTCGTCCTCTTTTTCACCGGGCTGCCGCTGTTGCGCGGGGCCTACGTCAGCCTCGTCATGCGTCAGCCGAACTTGGACCTGCTGGTCGCGGTGACGATCACGAGCGCGTACGTCTACGGGACGGTCGCCTTCCTCACGAGCGACCTGAACATCTACTTCGATCTGACGATTCTCATCGCGGCGGTGGTGGTCACGACAATCTACTACGAATCGCTGACGAAACAGCGCGCCGTCGATCTGTTGACCGAACTCACTGTCTCGCAGGTCACCGAGGCCAACCGCTACGAGAGCGACGGGACGACGGAGACGGTCGACATCTCGGAGTTGGAGGCGAACGACCGGGTGCTCGTCAGGGAGGGCGAGCGCGTCCCCGTCGACGGCGTCCTCGAATCCGGGAGCTGTACCGTCGACGAGGCGGTCGTGACCGGGGAGTCCCTCCCGGTGCGGAAGGAGAGCGGCGACGAGTTGATCGGCGGGTCGATCGTCACCAGCGACGGGGCGACGATCCGGGTCGGGGATCCGCCGACAAGCAGCCTCGACGCGCTGACGACCTCGGTCTGGGATCTCCAGAGCACCACCCACGGCATCCAACGGTGGAGTGATCGGCTGGCCGAGCGAGTGATCCCGGGTGTGGTCGCTGTGGCCGTGTGCGCGGCCGCCGCCGGCGTCTGGCTGAACGGACTCCTGGGCGGCGTCCTGGCGGGGCTCGGCGTGCTGTTCATCGCGAACCCGTGGGGGCTGGGGCTGTCGACGCCGCTTTCGGTCGCGCGGAGCATCGAGGCGGCGATCAGCCACGGGATCATCGTCTTCGACGAGACGGTCTTCGAGCGACTCCGGGAGACCGACACGGTCGTCTTCGACAAGACAGGGACGCTGACGACCGGGGAGATGAACATACTGACGACCGACGTGCCCGACCAGGCACTGGCGAAAGCCGCCGAACTCGAACAACACGCCGCACACCCGGCGGGCAAGGCGATCGCCTCGGCCGTCGAGTTCGGCGCCGAGGCCCGGCCGGACGGGGGAACCGGTCGCGGCGAAACTGTCGACCCGCCGGAGGAGACGACTCCGACGGAGCGCGTCAGCAACGTCCGGAGCCACGACACCGGTATCGAGGGCGATGTCGAGGGCGAGCGGCTCCTGGTCGGGAACCTCGCGTTGTTCGCCGAGCGGGATTGGGCCGTCTCCAGAGAGATCGAACGGAAGGCGGTCGGGTACCGAGAGGCCGGGGATCTGCCGGTCGTCATCGGCCGGGAGGGCGAAGCAGAGGGGCTGGTCGTCCTGGGGGACGACCCCCGCGAAGAGTGGGAGGAGATCCTTCGTCGGCTCGCGGATCGGGAGATCAGGACGGTCGTGTTGACCGGCGACGACGCGTCGGCCGCGTCGCTGTTCGACGATCACCCCGCGGTCGAACACGTCTTCGCGGGGGTGCCACCGGCCGGGAAGACGGCGACGATCCATCGGCTCCAGCAGGACGGCCACGTGACGATGGTCGGAGACGGTACGAACGACGGCCCCGCGCTCGCCGCGGCGGATCTGGGCATTTCGCTCGGGGGTGGCACGGCGCTGGCTTCGGAGGCGGCCGATATCACGGTGCTCGACGACGACCTCTCGAACGTCGAGACGGCTTTCGAGTTGGCCGCCGGTGCGCGTGAACGACTGCGACAGAACACGGCTCTCGCGCTCGGTTTCAACGCCGTAACGATTCCGCTCGGCCTCGCCGGGTGGCTGAACCCGCTGTTCGTCATGGGCGCGGGCGTGCTGACGATCTGTGCGGTGAGTCTGAACGCGACGCGACCGTTGATCGGCCCATAACGGTTTTGAGGTGGGGACTACAGATGGAATTCCTGTTGCTTTATACGCGTCAGACCCAAGTCTGCGCTGTGACGAACGACAACGAGGACGTTCAGCTGTCGCTTGTCCAGCTGGACAACTACGGTCCGTGGACGGTGACGCCGTCGCCACGGCGGGAAACTGATCTGCAGTCTCTGCAAGCTCACCTGTACGCTGATTTTGCGGACTTCGTGGGCCGCGAAGACGGCTACGCCTTCTTCGATCGGTTCGACAACATCATCGGTGTCACGAACGGCATCGACCGGCGAACCCACGAGCGGTTCCAGGAACACGTCCGCAACCGGTATCCGGTGACCGCGAGCATCGGCATCGGTGCGGCGCCGACGCCGGTCGCGGCGCTGGGCAGGGCCACCGAACAGCTCCAAGACGCCGGCAGCGCTCAGGACCCGAACAGAACCGAGATTCTCGCCGCCGACGGGACGGTCGCGCCCGGCGAGGGCGAGGTGACGATTGCGCACTTCGACATCGTCGACGTGACCGGCACCTACACGGACAGCGAACACGCCGCGCGAACGACGCTCGACGTGCGCCGCGCGACCCTCGAACTCGCCGAGTACATGCAGACCGAACACGACAGCATCGCCCGCTTCGTCGGCGGTGACAACATCATCGCAGTCTGCCCACACCTCTCCGAAGACTGCTTCGACGAGGCCCGAGACGCCGTCCGCGAGCGGGCGGACATCGAGCTACAGGTCGGAGTCGGCCGGGGACTGACCGCGCACGACGCCGGCTATCGGGCCAAACTCGCTCTGGAGGAGTGTCGGGAGAACGGCCACCGCGTCCACCAGATCACGACCCAGGTCGCGACGGACTGAGGCCGACCCCGCCACGGTTGACGGCAGAGCCCATCCGAACCGTTTTGCGCCGCCCGTGCCGAACGGCAGACATGACAGAGGTTCCACTCGGGGAGAAATCGATTACCGTCGGGTTACCCTCGTGTGAGGTAACGACGGCCGTCCCCGACGGCGGCGAGTCCGTCGACGTCGAATCGGCCGCGGAGAGGGCCATGCGTGACCCGCTCGGAGATCCGTTAGCACCGCAGGTCGACGCCGAGGATTCGGTCGCGGTCGTCGTGACCGACGTGACCCGTGCCACACCCGACGATCTGTTGCTCGATAGCCTGCTCGCGGAGTTGGAAGACGGTGGCGTGGCCCGCGAGCAGGTGACCGTCGTGGTCGGACTGGGCCTGCACCGGCCGCTGACTGGGGAGGAACTCGACGAGGCGCTGGGTGAGCACGCCGATCTCGCGGTCAACCACGACCCGGACCGGACCCGAACGGTCGGGACCGTCGAGGGCTGTCCGATCGATATCTTCGAGCCAGTCGCGGACGCAGACGTGATCTGCTCGACGGGAATGGTCGAACCCCACCAGTACGCCGGCTTCTCCGGCGGGGCGAAGACGGCGGTGATCGGAGCGGGCGGGGAGTCACAGATCAGATACAGTCACGGCCCGGAGATGCTCGCGCGGGACGGCGTCCGCCTGGGTCGGATCGACGACAACCCCTTTCGAGGGTTTATCGACGACGCCGGCGACGCCGTCGGCGTCGACTTCTGTCTCAACGTCACGCACGGCCCGGCGGGGATCACGGGCGTAGCGGCGGGCGACCCGCGGCGGGTCGTCGAATCGCTCGCTGAGACGGCGAGAACGGCGCTATCGGTCGAACTGACCGAGGAGTACGACGCTGTCGTTGCTGGGATTGGAGCCCCGAAGGACGCGAACCTCTACCAGGCGAGCCGCGCGGCCACGTACGTCGTCCTCGGGGCGAACGACCCGCTGCGAACCGGCGGACGTGTCGTCCTCCCAGCCCGGCTTCCGGAGGGCGCGGGCGAGGGTCGCGGCGAACGGCGATTTCACGAGCGGCTCTCGACGGCGGAGAGCGCCGAATCGCTGTACGAGGAGCTTCGGACGGGCTACGAACCCGGGACACAGCGGGCGTTCGTCCTCGCGCGGGCGCTGCGCGACCACGAGGTGTGGGTGACACACAGCGAGTGCCCGGACCTCGTCGAGGACTGTCTCATGTCCGCCGAGGCGGAGGTTAGTGACGCAATCGACCCCGGCAGTGACGTGCTCGTGGTGCCGGACGCGCTGAACACGCTGCTCGTCTGAGGTCACCTCCGGAGTCGGTCGTGCCACCGACGGGGCGCTCGGACCGCGAGGACCGCGCCGACAGCGGCGGCGACGGCCGCGACCCCGACAGCGACGGCTGTCGAGGTCACCGGAGCGGTTCCGTGGGCCAGCGCGGCGACCAGAAGCGGGACCGAGACCAGCGCCAACGCCGCCCCGTAGACCGCGAACAGCGCCGTGTCGAACAGCAGTTCGTTGGCCGAAAAGCCGGTCAGATACGCCGTGACACCGAAGACGTAGAGGGCGACCAGCGGGAAGACGGCGATCCCCACGAGCAGATCCGCGGCCGGATACCGAAGGACGCCGGCCGCGAGGTATGCGGCTCCGAACGGTGCCGCACAGGCGTAAAACGCCAGCAGTTTCCCCCGAAACACCGCTTGTAGGCCGTCGGGATAGCGCAGGTACTCCGCCGGGTCGTCCGCCTGTGTCACCCAGTTGTAGGTCGTGAACGTGCCGAGGCCGAGCAGCGTGCCGAAGGCGATACCGCCGGACGGATCGAGCGTCGTCGCGGCCGCGAGTCGGTCGAGCAACAGAAGTGCGACACCGAACAGGACGCCCAGCGAGAACCCGACTTTCCAGACCGAGCCGCTGGAGCGGGTCACTTCGAGCAGTGATCTGGCGGTGTGAACGTCCGTCGCCGAGCGGAGCCGTCGAAACCGGGACGGGTCGGTCCGGCGGAGCGCCCGACCCGAAGTCGGATCGAACGACAGCGGGCCGGCGACGAGAACCACGGCCAGAGCGAGGAGGCCGGTCGCGGCGGTCCGGACCCCCGGGTCGACGAAGACACCGTAGGGGGTGAACTGAACCATCACCGCGGGTTCGAGAACGACAGCGGCGACCAGAGCGGCAACGACAGCCACCAGCACGCCGCGGTTCTGCGTTGCGATGCCGGCCAGCGCCAGGCTGGTCCCGGTGCCGAGTGCGAAGGTTCCGGCGACGGTCAGCCACAGCAACGCCAGCGACGGCACTGTGAGCCCGCCCGTGAGAGCGACCGGGACGAAGCCGACGACCACCGGCGTCAAGAAAAAGCAGAGGTAGTAGACGATGTCCTTCCAGATGAACACGCCGAGCAGTCGTCGCCGGGAGACCGGCAGCGTCCGCGCCGAGAAGACGAGCAGGGTCACGTCGCCGAGGACATCTCGGAGCGCGTCGCGGCCGACCAGTCCGATGGTGCCGACCTGCAACCCGAAGAAGAAAACCAGCCCGTGCAGGCCGGCAGCGAGTGTCCCGACTGCGGTTCCCGTCAGCGCGAACAGAGACAGGCCGCCGCCGGCGAGAAGCGCAATCAGAACCGGGAAGGCCAGGAACCGCTCCCGGCCGAACAGTTCGGCGTGCAGGCGGTACTCCTCGATTAGCATCCGGGAGAACAGCCGGGTCGTCCGACTCACTGCGGCGACACCTCCCGGGCAACCTCGGTTTCGTAGGCGCTGAGCAACCCGTCGTCCATCGTCGCCGGATCGCGCTGTGTCCGGAGGCGGCCGTCAGCGATGATTCCGACCTCGGTACAGAGCTGTTCGGCGACCTCGACGAAGTGTGTCGAGAGAAAGAGAGTGTTGCCGTCGGCACAGTACTCCCGGAGCGTCGCCTTCACCTCCGACTGCATCAGCGGGTCGAGATTGACGAGCGGTTCGTCGATGAAGGCCAGATCCGGCTCGTGGATGAACACCTGCGCGAGCATGACCCGCTGGCGTTCACCCTCCGAGAGATCGGAACTCATCGTGTCGAGGATGCCCCGGAAATCGAGGACGTCGGCCCACTCGGCGATCCGGTCGTCGATATCCGGAATCGAGCGTACGTCACCGACGAACTCCAGGTACTCCCGGGGCGTGAGGAAACTCGGCGGATCCTCTCGTTCGGGCAGAATCCCGATCGATCTGCGGACCTCGATGGGCTCTGTCACCGGGTCGGTGCCGAGGACGCGAGCCTCGCCCGCCGTCGGCGTCCGCTGGCCGGTGAGAATCTCTATTGTCGTCGTCTTGCCGGAGCCGTTCGGGCCGAGCAGTCCGTAGAGTTCGCCCGCCTCGACCGTGAGGTCGAGTCCGTCCAGGGCCGCTACGTCGCCGTATTCCTTGCGCAACCCGTCGACCTCGATTGCGGCCATAGTCGGCAATCGGAACGGACCGAATTAAATCCCGGCCCCGTGGTCTCGGCGCTGGTCGTGCCCGCGGAGAGCCCGGCGACATCAGTACAATTTTTATCGGAGCATCGCAGAGATGGGAGTGTGAAAATCGGGAGCTTTCGCGGGCGGCCGTCGAAGGCACACATGCTGTGGACCCGCACAACCGACAGCGGCAAACCGATGAAGCGGTTCGACGACACTCACTTCAAGCGGTGGGTGAACCACTGCGGGTTCGATTTCGACACGCGCAAGCGGATCGACCACGACAGAGCAGACTCCTCGCGGACCCAGTACCGGTGCGTGTTCAAGTGGGGGAAGACGAAACAGAAGCAGGTCGAAATCGCCGACAAGGAGGTCACTCTCGGCAGCCAGAAGGCCCCGATCACGTTTATCGAAATCGACGAAGAGGGGCTCGCTCGCGTCAAAGTCGGCGATACCGAGAAGATTTACAACATCGTCGAGATGCGTCACGACGGCGCCGCCCTGCTGATCAAGACCGCCGGCGGCGAGAAGAAGAAACTCGACGGCAAGAAGCTCTCGGGCGGGTAGCGTCGAGTCGTGACCCTCAATACGGTGGTCCGACAACGCCTAGCTATGATAACAGATGGACCCGACCGTCGGCCGGCGTCCCGACGGCGGTTTCTCGGAGCAGTCGCGGCGGGGACCGTCGCGCTCGCCGGCTGTACTGGCAGCTCCGATCCCGGCACCAGCGGGTCGGGCGAGCAACGCGAGACACTGTCCGAACCGCCCGAGTGGCCGCCGGTCCTCGGTGACCCCGAGGCGGCAGTCACCCTCGAAGTGTTCGAGGATTTCAACTGCCCGCACTGCCAGGAGTACAGCACCGAGCAGTTCCCGGAGGTCAAATCGGAGTATCTCGACCCCGGCTCGATCCGGTACGAGCACCGAGACCTCCCGTTCATTCACGCGACCTCCTGGCAGGCGGCCAGCGCCGTCAGGGAGGTCTACCGGCTCTACGGCGGGGACGTGTTCTGGGAGTACAAATCCAAACTGATGGAAAGCGGCAGTCAGATCCGGAACAATGCGCCGGGAATCTTCGGAGAGATCGCGGCCCAGTTGAATCTCGATTCGGAGGCCGTCCGGGAGGCGGCCGCGAACCGAGCGCACGACGAGAGAGTCCAAGCAGACCGATCACGGGCTGTCGAGTACGGCGTCGAAGCGACTCCCGGGTTCGTCGTGGACGGGAGCGTGATGAGTGGGCTCGCTGACGCCCGGAGTACCATCGACAGCAAACTCTCGGAGTAACTCATGCAGGACAGACCACCCGTGACTGTCCTGCGACTGGGACATCGCCCGGGGCGCGACGAGCGCATGACCACCCACGTCGGACTCACCGCCCGGGCGCTCGGTGCCGACCGAGTCGTGTTGGCCAACGACGGAGCG
Source organism: Halovenus carboxidivorans (assembly GCF_009831575.1). Lineage (GTDB taxonomy): Archaea > Halobacteriota > Halobacteria > Halobacteriales > Haloarculaceae > Halovenus > Halovenus carboxidivorans. The sequence continues at coordinate 270,717 of NZ_WUUT01000005.1, forward strand.
AGCCGTCGCGATACCATCGAAGACATCACGGACCGCTTCGGCGGCCCCTTCGCCGTGGAGGAGACAGAACGGCCGATCGACAGGATCGAGGCGTTCGACGGCGTCGTCGTCCATCTGACGATGTACGGCCTTCCGGTGCAGGACGTGGAGGCGGAGATTCGGGACGCCCACGAGACCGATCCGGTGCTCGTCGTCGTCGGCGCGGAGAAGGTGCCGTGGGACGTCTACGAGCACGCGGAGTACAACGTCGGGGTCACGAACCAGCCACACTCGGAGGTGGCCTCTCTCGCGGTCTTTCTCGACCGACTGTTCGAGGGGGCGGAACTGGACCGGGAATGGGAGGACGCCGAGCGCCGGGTCGTCCCGCAGGAGGCCGGCAAACGCGTCGACGAGACGTGAGCTACCGCTCGGCGGTCGGAATCTCGATTGGCGTGAGATTGGCTTCGATCTGGTCCCGCTGGGCCTCGAACTCGCCCGGGAGGACGAGCCGTTCACCGAGCGCGTCGAGGGGTTCGTCGCTGTCGTACCCGGGGCCGTTCGTCGCCAACTCGAAGAGGATGCCCGCGTGCTCCCGGAAGTACACCGAACGGAACCAGTGGCGGTCGATCTGCGAAGTCGGGTTCAGCCCCTCCTTGCGAACCGCCGCCCGCATCGCGTCCTGATCCTCGTCGGTCGGCGTCTGGAACGCGACGTGGTGGACCGTGCCGTGGCCCTGTCGACCCCCTTCGATGGTCGGGACGACGTCGACGTACTTGCCCACGTGACCCGTCGCAGCGAAGCGGGTTCGCTCCTCGCCCGCGTCGGCGTCGGTCTGTTCGGTTCCGGTCTCTTCGAGCCCCATCGTTTCGAGCAGTTCCTGTGTCGGAATCGGATCGGCCACCCACAGCGTCACCGAGTGAAAGCCGCGGATGGCGTGCTCCTCGGGGACGAACTCGGTCCACGGGTCGGTCGGGTCGTCGTCCGGAATCTCCGTCTCGACCAGTTCGACCGGAAGCCCGTCGGGGTCGCTGAAGGGGAGCACGGTCTCCCCGAACCGTTCGAGTCGGTCGTCGTACTCGACGCCGTACTCCTCGAAGCGGTCCTCCCAGAAGTCGAGACTTCCCGGTGGAACGCGGAAGGCGGTTCGGGAGACCTGCCCGGAGCCGACCTTGCCGGCGCTGAGGTCCTCCCACGGGAAGAAGGTCATACTCGTTCCCGGTGTGCCCTCGCTGTCGGCGTAGAAGAAGTGGTACGTTCCGGGGTCGTCCTGGTTGATCGACCGCTTGACGAGTCGAAGCCCGAGCGTCTCCACCCAGAAGTCGATGTTCGCCTGCGGGTCGCCTGCGACGCAGGTGACGTGGTGAATGCCCGGTGTCGGTGACGGATCTGCCATACCACAAGTAGGGGCCGAGCCTACTTCAGTCTCCGCTGACACGGATGTTACCGGTCGAGCGAGGAGCGAAGCGCCTGGCTGAAGTCGTACGCGGAGTCGTACCGGGCACCGGGATCCGTTTCGAGGGCGCGCATGACCGGGTCGTCGACCGAGGCGGGGAGATCGGCGACCGAACTCGGCGGCGTGATTTCGCCGTCGAGAATCGCCGACCGCTCGGCGGCGACCGGCGGCTCCCCGGTGAGTCCGTAGTACGCGACGGCACCGAGCCCGTAGATGTCGACGGTGCCGGCAGCGCTGTCGAACTCGGCGGAGAGCAACTCCGGCGCGGTGTATGCCGTGATCCGCTCGTCGCCGCGGGCTTCGACGACGGCCCGGCGAAGCCCCCAGTCGTCGACGACTCCCTGCGGGCCCTCGCCACCCTCGAGAACGTGAACCACGTCGGGGGTCAGGTCCTCGTGGCGGACGTTGTACAGTTCCATCCGCCGAATCGCCTCCGCGGCATCTGTCACGGCGGCGACGACGCCTTCGGGGTCGGTGCCGGCGAGATCCGCGACGGTCCGTGTCCCGGAGAAATCCTCCACGGCGACCCAGGGCTGCGGCCGGCTGTCCCGGTCGTAAATCGAGACGACGTTCGGGTGCGTGTGGCCGTTGTACCACTTCGAGACCGCGTTCGTGAACGCATCCGCGGCGTCGTCGTCGGCGTCAGCGAGCGCGTAGACGCGGGCATCGCCGGGCGCGTTCGTGTGCGTGCCCCGGAGGACGCTGAGACCGTCGGTGTTAGAGAGGCGTGTCAGACTAGCCAGAGCCGGGACTTCCCGTTCGAGCAGCGGAGCGACGTTGCCGCCGGCGACTTCGATATCGGTTTCGAGGCGGCGAAGCCACTCGAATCGGTCGTTTGCCATCGCGACGATATCGGGGTATCGCTCCCCGGCGTCCGCACGCGTCTCCTCGAGGAGCGAGCGAGCGTGGCTACAGGTGTCGAGGGCGCGCTCGTCGTCACCGTCTTCGAGTTGGACCTCTGCGTTGTCGAGCAGGCGGTCGATTTCCTCGATCCGGTCGGCGAGTTCCGCCTCGGAGACGGATTGCTCGACCGCACCGGCGGACGCTCCCTGTGGGTCGGTCGGGCCCGCGCCGGAGGGGACTCCTCCGGCAGACGCCGACTCCTCGGGTCGCTCCGAGGAACTGCCACCCGACAGCAACGCGTATCCGCCGATGAGCGTGGCCGCGCCGCCGCTGGCGAGCGCAACCGCGACCGGTGGGCTCGTCGGATCGACTGGCAGAGAGCTGAGAATCTGTCCGGGGTCGGCCGACGCATCGGAGCCTCCCTGTTCACTCCCCGAGTCGCCGGTACCACCGTCGGAGGTCGGGGGAGTCGGCGGTTCGGTGACGCGGAACTGAGCGAGGGCACTGTCGTCCCCGGTCCTGATCTCGTAGCTGTACGTTCCCGGGTCGGCCGGTGCCCGGAGGTCAGTGAACCGGACGGTGGTGCTCTCGTTCGGAGAGAGCCTGATGCTTCGGCGTTCGACCGTCTCGGCGCCGATCACCAGTTCGATCTGTCGCTCCCCTTGCTGTCCGCCGGTGTTCACGATGGTTCCGACCAGTGCGTCGATCCGCTGTTCGGGTTCGACAGAGAGGCTTTGCGGTCGGATCTCCTCGACGGTGAACTGCGCCGGGTCGGGAGGCACGACCGTTAGCTGTCCCTCGACAGCGTCGTCGGGGGTGCGAATCGCGTGAGTGAACGTCCGTTCGTCGTCTATCTCCGGGGCGGGAATCGAAAATTCGACCGAGACCGACTCTCCGGAGTCCAGTGTCACCTCCTGGGATCCGGCATCGATCGTATCGAGCAGAAGCCGTACCTGCGCGGTTCCGGTACCCGATCCGGTGTTCGTGACCGTCGCCGAGATGGGAACCTCCTCGCCGGGTTCGACGGTAGCGGTCTGGGGGCGGAGATTCGAGACCGAGAAGACGGGGTTGTCCGGAACGACGAGGACGACCCCCTCTGCGGAACTGTCTTCGCTCGCGACCGAGAAAGTAAATCGCCGCCGGTCCGTGACATCGGGAACGGGTAATCGAAACGCCACCTGTCTGCTCGCGTCGGCCGCGAGATCCACCCGCTGGGTCGAAACGACACTACCCGCTAACCGGGCTTCGATCAACTGGCTGCCGTAGACCGTCCCGGTGTTACGGACGGTCGTTGTCACTCGGATCTCCCCGCCGGGCCGAGTCTCGACCACGGTCGGAGAGAGGTCGGTGACGGTGAACGTCGCGCCGTCGGTCTGCGCGGCCACTTCGCCCGCGCCCGCGGTTCCGGCGCCGAGGAGTGCCGACGCGGCGACCACATTCCGTAAAAACGCCCGCCGACTCGGCGATACGTCGTCATCGCCGGCCGCCGGGCCGTGTTCTCTCATTCGGCCGTCAATTGGAGAGAGTTACTAATAAACGTTCGTCGTTTAGCTAGGTCGGTGGTTCAACCGGGCATCGGGCAGAGGCTGGCGGTCAGAACGACCGTCTCGTCAGTCTCGTTGCGTGCGCCGTGGGAGACCCCCCGGTCGTGATGGACGATCCCGGGGGCGGTGATTTCCGCCTCGGTTCCATCCTGGATGACCGTCACGGTTCCCTCGGTGACCTGGAAGATGTTCGTCGATTCCGGGTGCTCGTGCGGGGAGAGTTCCGCACCGGGACCCAGCGCGAACGCCTTGACGAGGACATCCTCGGAGACGACTAACTCCGTGTCCAGAACCTCGCCGTCGTCCGGATCGAGTGATTCGTACAGATCCATCTCGTTGGAGATACTGCGTGCGGACACTTACTGTTAGGGGTGTGGGTCTGCGAGGTGCTGATGCCGTCTGTGCCGGGGCGTGACCGACGGTGGACGCGCGGGCCGGCCATGAGCGGGGAAATTTTTAACACGACGCTATGGGAGCATATGCCATGGACGCCAGTGAGCTTTCGGAGGCCGCGAGGTCGGGTAACGCCGCGCGGTTGCACGAGGAGACGGCACGCCATCACGGGGACGCACTCGCCGTCGAGTATCACGGAACGACACTCACACACGACGAACTGAGCGCGGAGAGCGCCGCGTTTGCCGGTGCCCTCGCTGACCACGGGATCGAACCCGGCGACGTACTGCTGCAGTATCTCCCGAACTGTCCGGCGTACTTGACCGGGGCGCTGGGGGCGTTCAAAGCCGGCGTCGCGGTCTCGCCGGTGAATCCGCAGTACCGCAAGCGGGAGTTGACGTACCAACTGGAGGATACCGGGGCGTCAGTCGTGTTGACACACACGGCGCTGCTCGACCATCTCAGGGAGGCGCTGGCCGAAATCGACTGGGATCCGCTGGTCGTCGCAGTCGCCGCCAGCGACGACGACGTGGAGATGTTCTCGGAGATGCGCAGCGACCCCACGTTCGTCGAGCAGGACGACGACGATATCGCGCTGTTGCCGTACACGTCGGGGACGACGGGGAAGCCGAAAGGCGTCGAACTGACCCACGCGAACTTCCGGGCGCAGATGTTCCAGACCCTCGGCCAGGCGAACGACATCCCCGACGAGGAGGTCAGGAGTCTGGTCTGGTTGCCGCTGTATCATATCACCGGGTTCACCCACACGGCGTGGCAGCCACTGCTCCGAGGCGGCAGCGTCTATCTCCGGAGTGCGGCCAACTGGAAGGGCGAGGCCGGGATGCAACTCATCGAAGAGGAGGGGATCACACACTTCGTCGGGGTGACGGCGATGTACGTCGACATGGTCGAACACGAGGAGTTCGACTCCTACGATCTGACGAGCCTCGAGATGGCCGCCGAAGGGGGAGCGAAACTGCCCGAGGCGATACAGGAACGGTTCCAGGAGGGGACCGGCGTCGAGATGGACGAGGGGTACGGACTGACCGAGACACACGGCGCGACACACACGCAGGTGAACTCGACGTACGGGACGAAACACGGCTCGGTCGGCCAGCCGACGCGGCTGACGGACTGCAAGATTGTCGACGAAGCCGGCGAAGAGGTCCAACCGGGCGAGCAGGGAGAGTTACTCGTCCGCGGACCACAGGTGATGAAGGGATACCACGACATGCCCGAGACGACCGAGGCGGCGTTTACCGAGCGTGGCTACTTCAAAACCGGCGACATCGCCCGCCGGGACGAGCACAACTACTACGAGATTCTCGACCGCAAGAAGCACATGATCAACACGGCCGGCTACAACGTCTATCCGAGCGAACTGGAGGAGTTGCTGGCCGAACACGAGGCTGTCGCGGAGGGGGCCGTCGTCGCGATTCCGGACGAACGCCGCAACGAGGTCCCCAAGGCCTTCGTCGTCCCGAGCGAGGGCGTCGAGCCCGGCGAAGAGGTCACCGAGGAAGAGATCAAGCAGTACTTCCTCGACCGGGTCGCCGCGTACAAACACCCCCGGGAGGTCGAGTTCATCGACGAACTGCCCCGGACCGCCAGCGGCAAGATCCAGAAATACAAGCTCCGCGGCGAGGACTAAGTCGACGAGACATCACACTGGCGTGAGGGAGCTTCTTATGCACTGGAGTGTAACCAGATGACATGGATAGCGATCTGGGACCAGAAGGGGTCGAAACCGTCTGTGAGGTGTGTGAAGTCGAACTGGATCGGATTACGGAGGTCGCGCAACTAACCGATCAGGACATCGAGCTACTGCGCCAGCCACGGCGTCGGATCAACGCCAACATCCCCGTCCGGATGGACGACGGCTCTATCGACGTGTTCCCGTCCTTTCGGATCCAGTACAACGGCGCTCGGGGACCGACAAAAGGCGGGATTCGGTTTCATCCCGGCGTCAACGAGAGCGAAGTCGACGAACTCGCCTTCCTGATGACACTGAAATGCGCCGTGGTCGATATCCCATTCGGCGGCGCCAAAGGCGGGGTGCAGGTCGACCCGTCGGAGCTTTCGGCCGGCGAACTCGAACGGCTCTCGCGGGCGTACGTCAGAGAGTACCACGACACGATCGGACCGCAGAGTGACATCCCAGCGCCGGACGTGAACACGGACGCGCAGATCATGGCCTGGATGCGCGACGAGTACGAACGGCTCGAAGGCGAACACGCCCCGGGTGCGATTACGGGCAAGCCGCCCGCGCTGGACGGCAGCGAGGGGCGTGACACGGCGACCGCTCTCGGCGGAGCCGAGATTCTCGACGCCTTCGTCGACCACGCCGACATCGACGGTCAGATCGACGTGGCGATTCAGGGCTTCGGCAACGTCGGGTCACACCTGGCGCGGTTTCTCCACGACCGGGGGTACAACGTCGTCGCGGTCAGCAACGCCGCCGGCGGGATCCGTGATCCGACCGGACTCGCGGTCACCGAACTGATCGACGGCTACGAGAGCGAACACGACCTGTTCGAGTTCGACGCGACCGAGATATCCAACGAGGAACTGCTGACGGCTGATGTCGACGTGTTGATCCCGGCGGCTATCGAGGACCAGATCACCCAATCGAACATGGCCGAGATACAGGCTGCGGCCGTACTCGAAATGGCCAACGGGCCGACGACGCCAGCAGCCGACGAGTATCTCGCAGAGCAGGGGATACCGGTCATCCCCGATATCCTCGCCAACGCCGGCGGCGTCACCGTCTCCTACTTCGAGTGGGTGCAGAACACGACGAACGAGTACTGGACGGAACGGCGGGTTCAGGAGAAACTCCGAAAACAGATGCGGACGGCGTTCGAGGCAGTTGCCGAACTTAAAACCGACGGGCAGCCCGACCGGACGTGGCGAGAGGCCGCCTACACCAGAGCGGTAGACGCCGTGTTGACGGCCGAGAGCTACCGGAGTAACATTCCGGATCCGACCGACCGTAGCGGGTCAGGAGTGAGTCCAGACTGAGACGGTCAGGCGACGCCATCTCACCCACCGGGGGAACGATGACCGGCGGGGACCGTCGGGACGGGTCGCTCAGTCGATAGAGATGTGGTCCGATTCCTCGTTGAGTGCCAGGTTCGTCGCGATTTCGGCGTTTCGGACGGCGTACTGCGCGGTCTGATCGAGGCTGACGAGTACCTCCCGGACCTGCAGTAGCTGTTGGTTGTCCATCTCGGGCAGGTCCGCGAGAATCTCCTGTTCGCGGGTGCTGATCTCCTCGAAGCGCTGTTTGACCTCGATTGCGGCGTCGTAATCGCGTTCGACGGCCGACTCGACGGCGAGTTCGGTCAGTTCGTTCACCTCGTCGGTGAACTCCCGGATCCGTCGCATCGTCGACTGGTCGATGTTCAGCGAGTGGCCGTCTGCCTCCAGTGCGATGTCAGCGATGTCTTCGGCGTTGTCGGCGGTCAGTTCGAGATTCTTCGCGATGGAGCGGTAGCCGATCAGCGGGAAGCCGTCGGTCAGGCCGACCGCCCGGGCCAAGTTCGGGTTCTGGTAGGAGGTGAAGATCAGCCGAAGCAGAAGGACGAAAATCTTGTTCGCCTGCCGCTCGCGGTTGAGCGCGCGCTGTGCGAGGTCGGGGTTGCTGTGGGCCAGCGATTTCACTGCCTCGTTTCGCATCGTCGACCCGGTCGATTCCAGTCGTTCGAGCAGATTGTCGAGCGTGAAGTCCTCCGGGTCGACCGAACACCGGATGGCGATGTTCTCCGGCGTCTCCTCGATGACGCCGAGGCCCATCAGTTGCGTTTCGGCGTTGTAGACGGCGTTTATGTGCTGGCTGTCGAGCGTTTCCCCCTCGTCGGCACGAACGTGGATGACCCGACGGCCGAGAACGTACTGCGAGACGATCGCGCGCTCGACGGCGTCTGCCCCGAGGCCGCTGGCGTTGATCACCGCCTCACTCTCCTCTGAGTGAACGGATTCGGGCATGACGGTCAGTGTGCCCTTACCGCCGAGTCTGAGCGACACCTCGTCTCCCTTCTCGACATCGTACTCCTGTGCCCACTCCGCGGGCAGCGTCATCGCAAGCGTCGACGGTCCCAGTCGCTGGACTTTCCGCGTTTCCATACTCCCTTTACGTTCGCACTGCTACCTTAATCTTATCAATACGTCCTTGGTCACTCCAAGGGCGACCGGGGACTGTTCCAGTCGGTTCGTGGAGAAATCAGAGTACTTCCATGAGTCGGGTCTCGTACCGACCGACGCGCACGCGCTGCCAGCCCCGCAGCGACTCGTCGAGCGCCTCGTCGCCGGTATCGACGCGGAGCGCACCGATGTCTTCGAGTTTCCGCCGCGAGGCGACGATCTCGATCTCGGAGTTACGGATGATCTCCGGCGAGATCTGTTGGTTGCCGCGGCCGAAAATGAACCCCTGGCCGCCAATCGGCGAGACGACCACCGTGTTGCGCTCGCCCAGCACCGCGGCGATATCATCGGCCGCGCCGTCGGAGACGAGGACTTCGCCGTCGCGGTACACGTCGACGCCGAGCGCGGTGCCGTCGATGCCGAGTTTCTCCTTGATCGTGCCGAGGGTGCCGCCCGGACCCAGAATGTAGGTTCGGCCCGGTTCCACGTCCTCTGCGAACCCCTCCGCGAGGCCCTCGACGGTGCCGCCGCTGAGCTGTTTGCCGCCCTGTCGCTGCGGGGCGACGGGGACCGTCGCCAGCGCCCGGAGTTCAGTGTGGACCTCTCCCTCGCGGTACTCGTCCTCGTCGATGTCGTTCACCTCGGCGCGCTCGGTGGAGTCGAAGGAGACGGCGACGTGAGCCGCGGCCTCCGGCGTGACCGCGAACACCGCCGAGTAGACCTTCACACCGGCAGGGACGCCGAGAATCGGCAGATCCCCGCCGGCGTCGGCAATCGTCTCGGCGACATCGGCCGCGGTGCCGTCCCCGCCGACGAACAATACGAGATCGAGATCCGCCTCCAGAAAGGCCCGAACTGCTCGGCGGGTGTCCTCGGGGGTGGTCTGTTCGCGTTCCGGGCGCCCGAGCACTTCGGGGTCGAAGCCGTGCTCGACGGCCTCCGCTTCGCCCATGAGACCACCCCAGGTGTACAGCGTGACCTCGGCACCGGTGTCAGCGAGTTCTGTGAGCATCTCCCCGGCCCGGTCGGGTGCGCGCATCTCCGCGCCGCGTGCCCGCGCCTCTTCGACTTTCCCGTCAGTTCCTTTGAGTCCGACGCGGCCGCCCATCCCCGCGATGGGGTTGACCACGAACCCGAGTCGACGCATCACCGACACTACGGGCGAAGCCGACAAAAGCGAACCGGAACGCCTTACTACACCCGCCTGTCAGCATCGTACATGACAGTACTGAACGCGACGCAGGTTGGCGTCGGCGCCGGACCGATCAACATCGCGGCTGCAGTCGTTCTTCTCGGTGGGATCGTTCTCGCTGCGCTGTGGGTGCGTTCGCTCACGCGGTGAGAACGCCCTGCAGGCGCACGGCGGCTCTTATTCGGGAGATTCGACACGCTCGGTCAGCCAGTCGGCGGCGGCCTCGACGGCGTCTTTGTCTGTGCTCTGAATCCGCAGTCGCACGTACTCGCCGGGGTAGCTCCCGACCTTGACCCCGAACTGCTCCTGGACCTCCCGCACGCGGTCCAGCAGTTGACTCTCCGGTTCGGCCGCCTCGACGACCGCACGGTGTTTCTGCGTGCCGCCGAACTCGTCAGCGATCAACTCGAACATCGCCCGCATCTCCGCAGGAACCCCGGGGAGGACGTAGACGTTTTCGATCGTACAGCCGGGGGCGACGCCCTCTGGATTGGGAAGCATCTCCGCGCGCTCCGGGATGTGCGTCGTGCCCGGCGCGAGGTCGTCGCCGGAGTAGCCGCCGCCCTCCGTCAGCCAGCGTTCGACCTCCTCGTCGGCGGCCAGTTCAGTCCCGAACGCGGCCGCGACCGCCTCCATCGTCATGTCGTCGTGTGTCGGTCCGAGCCCGCCGGTGACGATCACTCTCTCGTAGGCCGCCCGGTACTCGTTGACGACGCGGGCAATCTCGCTCACGTCGTCCGGAACGACGGTGATTCGGGAGACAGTCGCTCCCGCCTCTGTCAGTCGCTCGGCCAGCCACGAGGCGTTCGTGTTGACCGTATCCCCCGAGAGAATCTCGTCACCGACGGCGATCAGCGCAACGCGCATACACGCCGGTACGGACTCGACGGTACAAAGGGGCACTGACTCCCGAGGCCGACCGCCGCAGCGACGGTCACCGCATCCCCGGCGGCGGCCCGTCGTCGCCGATGTCGTCGTCTTCCATCTCGACATCTAACCCGACATCCTCACGTTTCTTCTTGGCACGCCGAACCTGCCGATAGTAGTAGGTGACGCCACCGATTCCGACAGAGACGACCACCGCGAGCAGTCCGCCGAAGATGTACATGTCCCTGACGAGGTAGTAGCGAACGGAGATCGGATCGCCGGCGTTCATGTCGTTCCAGACCAGCGTCGTCCGGTCGTTTGCGACGGTGTTCTCGTCCGGAGTCGGATTCACCCGGGAGAGCCCCCACAGTCCGACGCGGGTGCCTTTCGGCAACTCCATCCGGACCGTGCCGTCGACGAGGACGGGCCCGCTCCAACTTTTGCCGCTCCGAGGTGCGGTGTATCCGACCGACCCGTTCTCCGCCGGCAGTCGGATCGTCGTCTCGTCCCGGTTCCGCGTGGCTCCGAGTCCGGGGTGGGTCGCGTTGACGACGGTGCCGTTCGAGAATCGGAACTTCAAGTCCCCTATCTCGACCGAGGTTTCGCCCCGGAAGGTGTCTTCCCGGTAGACCGCCAGTTCGGACTGGCCCTCGACATCGACGACAGCCGCGTACGTGTTCGAGCCGACGGTCAGGTTGATACGCATCGTCGCGTTCGAGTCCCAGTCGTACTCCTGGTCACCCGTGAGCTGTTCGTCGTCGATTTCGCCGCCGCCGAACAGCGTACAGCCGGAGAGGAAGACCAGCGCGACCAGCGCGAGCACTGCGCGATGTCTGTTGTTCATTTATGATGGGACGACACAGAGCAGTTCGGCCGGGAGGTACTCGCCGATTCCGGCGAGCAGCCCCGGCGGGTCGGTATCCTCCGCACAGATAATGCTCTGTTCGAGCAGACCGAGTCGCTCGACGGTGACGATATCCTGGGCGTGGCCGGCCCGGTTGACCGTCGCCCGAACCTCCGCCCGGGTCGCGCTGTTGACGTTGACGCGGCCGTTGCCACGCTGCCAGTCGTACAGTTCGTCACGCTGGCTGTCGGCCAACCGCGGGGGTTCGTCGTAAACGAACGTCAGCGGCACGTGCTGGACGAGTCCGAACCGGGTTCGGATCGATTCGGGATCACCCGGGCCGAGTCCGAGTTCGTCACTCGGGATTCGGATCGGTCGGCCGGCATCGAGCACGAGCGCGTCCTCGTCCCAGGAGTCGAGCGTCCCGACGTATGTTTCGCCGACCTCGAAGGAGTCGGGAATCGTTCCCCACTCCTCGGCGAGGAGGTTCGCGGCGACCGTCTCGTCGTCGCCGGTCAGGGTCACCTCGGGAAAGCCGTCGTCTCTGAGGCCGACATCGACGGTCACGTCGAGATCACCGACGGCGTTGTCGAGAAGCGAACGTAGGGACTTGAGCGTGCGCTCGCGGGCGTCGCCGCTGACGTAACACTTCGTCGCGAGGACGACCATTAGACCTCGATTTCGGCGCTCTCGACGCCGAGTTCGTCTCGCAGTTGTTCGATGCGCTCCTCCATCGCCTCGATCAGGCGTGTGTTCTCCATCGGCTGCAGTTCAGCGCCCGTCTCCGGACACTGGAAGCCGAACTCCATCGCCTCGCCGAACTCGAAGCGGATGCCCGCCTCCTCGGAGAGGTAGAACTCGTTTTCCATCTCGTACTCGTAGCGGGCTTCGAGCGCGGCCAGCAGGCGATGCATCTCGGTTTCGAGCTGTTCGGGAATCTCCTCGTACTCGAAGGTCCAGAGATAGGTCAGCCAGCCGGAGTCCTCGTCGCGAAGCCGTCGGTAGCTCGCCAGGTCGTTCTCGTAGAGAATAAAGAGTGCCCGGCGAACGTCGTTGAGCTCGAGTCCGAGTTCTTCAGCTAGCTCCTCGTCGGTGACCTCGCCGTCCGGCGGGGCCGCCGCGACGGGCATCCCCTTCGGTCCGACGAGTTCGTGGAGGTACTTCTGAATGACCGGATCTTCGAGCAGTTCCTCAAAAGCCATTGCTCTTAGCTGGGGGTGTCATCCGGTTAAAAGCATCGGATAGCTCAGCCGATACGCGCCGCCCGGGTCGGCCCCGAGCGGCAGGGTCGACAGTCAGACGCCGATCTGACCGCGGACCATCGAGAGTCCGGTCTTGAGGTAGGACGGACGGGTGATCTGGTCGTGTTCCGACCGCGTCAGTTTGAAGTCGAAGACGTCGATGTTCTCGGCGAGATGCTCCCGGGAGGTGGACATCGGAATGGTGATCACGTTCTCGTGTTGGGTCGCCCACCGGATCGCCACCTGCGGGCCGCTCTTGTCGTAGACGCGACCGATCTCCGCCAGCAGGTCGTCGTCGATTGCGCCGCCGTTGGCCAGGGGGCTGTAGCCCGTCAGGATCACGTCTTCCTGCTGGCAGTAGGAGAGCAGTTCCCGCTGGGGCCACCACGGATGGAAGAGCACCTGGTTGGTGAAAATCGGCACGTCGGAGAGGTTCTGTGCGCGTTTGAGTCGGTCGACGCCGAAGTTGCTCACGCCGATAAACCGCGTGAGGCCCTGCCTGACACACTCGTTGAGTCCGTCGATAACCGCCGGCAGATCTGCGAGCGGATGCGGCCAGTGGATCAACAGCAGGTCGACCTGGTCGACCTCCAGGCGATTGAGACTCGCCCGGACGGACTCGACGATGTCCGCGACAGACCGGTGGGCCGGATTGACCTTCGTCGTGAGAAAGATCTCCGACCGATCCACGTCTGCATCCGCGATCGCGCTACCGACACCGGCCTCGTTCTCGTACAACTGTGCGGTATCGACGTGTCGATAGCCCAGTTCCAGCGCCGTCGAGACGCTCTCGTAGGCGACCTGGGTCTCCATCTGCCACGTCCCGACACCGACCTTCGGCACCTCGACACCGTCCTTCCTGACGTACTCCATACCGGTTGGTTCGACCCGGATACCCTAATGGATACTGGTACCGGCCGGTCGTCGAATCGACGGGATTCTTACCGTCCGACTGCCGCTCTGCGAACACGTACGTTTTTTTGTGTAAGTGATCTACGTCCCGGTAATGGTCGACCGAGACGAGGTCTGTGTTCTCATTCCGACGTACAACGAGGCCGCGGCTATCGGTGAAGTCATCGAGCGGTTTCTAGCTGTCGGCTACGAGAACGTCCTCGTCATCGACGGCGGATCGACGGACGGAACGCGTGATATCGCGGAGGAGGCCGGCGCGCACGTCGTCGTCCAGAGCGGCGAGGGCAAGGGCCAGGCCGTCCGGGAAGCCGTCGATATGATCGACGCCCCCTACGTCTTGATGGTCGACGGCGACGCGACGTACCGACCCGAGCAGGCCGACCGCATGATCGAACCACTTCAGGAGGGAACGGCCGAACACGTCATCGGGGACCGCTTCGCCGACATGCAAGACGGTGCGATGACTCGGCTGAACCAGGTCGGGAACCGGATCATCAACCGGGTGTTCAGCGTCGTGCACGGCCGCGACCTGCAGGACATCCTCAGCGGCTACCGGGCGTTTACCACCGACTCCTTCGGTCGGCTCTCGCTGTCGGCCGACGGGTTCGGTATCGAGACCGAACTCGCCGTCGAGTGCGTGCGACACGACATCAAGACTGCCGTCGTCCCGATCACCTACGAGTCCCGGCCCGAGGGATCGGAGACGAACCTCCGGCCGTTTCGCGACGGCGGGAACATCCTCCTCACGCTGTATCGGCTGGCGAAAAAGAACAATCCGATCTTCTACTTCGGGAGCATCGGCGTGTTGAGCGGCCTCATCGGCGTCGGACTGGCGGTGTTCGTCCTCTACTCCTGGATAGTCGTCGGCATCTCCCGGGAGGTGATCGCTCTGGCGAGCGGCGTCGCGCTGCTTTTCGGCCTCCAACTGGTGATGTTCGGGGTGCTGTCGGATCTGATCGTCACCGCGAACCGACAGCAGCGCCGCCAGTTCCAGCGGATCGAACGCCGCCTCGACCGCCTCGAACCGGACGACGGGGCGGAGCCGTCCGGGACAGCGAGACCGCCGGGCGAAGAGACGGTTGCGGTCTCGGAGGACGGGACTGAGGATTAGAACGGAACCAGCGCGCGGAGCCGACCGATGAGTCCGGTCGAACTCCGTTTCTCCTCGAACACTGGATGCATAGCGTTGAGCAGGTCCTGCTTGGACTCGAAGCGCTCCTGCTCGCAGGCCGCGAGCGCCTCGGCGAGCGTGATCTTCGCTCCGGAGGGGTCGACAGCCAGCCGGAGGTCGCCGTGTGCGGCCTCGAGTTCCCCGGCCGAAATCGGGAAACTGACACCCCTGTCGTCGACTCGCGCCTCCAGCGCGACGATGCCGAACTCGACCGTATCCGGTTCGTCGTCCAGGTCGTTCGATGGTGGCCGTGCTGCCATTATCCGGAGTATAGCCAGCGAACCCGTTAAGTGTGCTGGGTCGAGCGGACGGTCTCGAACGCCGGCGACTACTCCGGGCTCTCGTAGTCGGGGTTGGTCATCTGTGCGGACATCGGCGCGGGGTCGCCCTCGGTGAGGTTGTACTCAGAGAAGTCACGGACGCCGGCCTCCCAGAGCAGTTCCTCGTCGTAGACCGCGTTGCCGGTGAACTCGGCCGGATCGCGGCTGAGAATTTCGAGCACGGTGTCCGAGACGATCTGTGGAGTCCGCCAGTCGTCCTCGGTTCCCATCCCGAAGTACCGGGTCGCGCGCGTGTCGATCGCCGTCGCGGGCCAGAACGCGTTGCAGCCGATGTCGAAATTGCTGAGTTCGCCCGCCAGCGACAGCGTCATGAACGTCATCCCGAGTTTCGACCACGTGTACGGCCCGCTTCCGGGCGCGCGGTCGGTCTCGATCGGCGGGGCGTTCGTCAGGACCCACGTGTCCTTGTCTTCGATCTGTTTGAGGTGGTCGACGAAGTAGTGACAGGTGAGATACGTCCCGCGGACGTTGACATCGTTGAGCAGGTCGAAGCGGTTCGGCGGGAGATCCTCGATTTTCTCGGGCTGGATCGCACTGGCGTTGTTGATGACGATGTTGATCTCGCCGAAGTGATCGATTGCCTCCTCGACGGCGGCCTCGACGTTTTCCTCCTCGCGGACGTCGAGTTGGATCGGCAGCGCCTCGACACCGTGCTCCTCGGCCTCGCGGGCAGTCTGTTCGATAGAGCCGTCGAGGTCTTTCTCCTCCTTGTACTCGCCGCCCTCGCTCGTCTTGCCGGTCGAGACGATGTTGCACCCCTGTTTTGCGAGATCGAGCGCGATGGCCTTCCCGATACCGCGGGTCGTGCCTGTGATGAACGCTGTACTCCCGGAGAGATCTGGTTTATTGATACCCATCCCCAGGCGGTTTGATACCGACCCTCTTAAGCGTACCCGTATCCGGGTGACCGAAGCCCATTTGCTTGGCCTCGCCCTACACTGGTCCGTGACAGAGGAGTACGAGGCGGTCGTGTACGACCTCGACGGGACGCTCGCCCGCCTGGCGGTCGACTGGGAGCAGGTTCGTGACGATGTCGCCTCGAAGCTACGCGCCCGGGAGATCGATGTCGACGAGAAGAGCCTCTGGGAACTGTTCGAGTACGCCCACGGCGGTCCGCTCGAACGGACTGTCGAGGAGGCGATTCAGGACCACGAACGCGAGGGCGCACGCAGATCGGAACGGCTGGCGCTGGCAGACGAACTGCCGCTGGAGGTGCCGGTCGGCGTCTGTTCGCTCAACTGCGAGGCCGCCTGCCGGATCGCCCTGGAGATACACGGACTGGATCGACACGTCGAAGCCATCGTCGGTCGAGACAGCATCAGTGCCTACAAGCCGGATCCGGAACCACTTCTGGAGACGATCCGCTCGCTCGGAGTGGCACCGACGGAAGCGCTGTTCGTCGGGGACTCAGATAGCGACGAACTGGCGGCGGACCGTGCCGGCGTCGACTTCCAGTACGTCTCCGAACGGTTGGACGACGGCTGGTTTCGGCAGTAGGACCTCAGAGGTATCGGCGGGCCAGTTGGTGTGCTACCCCCGCCGGACCGAGCACCCAGAGGAGGACGAACCCGACCGTCTCCGTCGACGGGGCCGAACTGGAGAGCGCGCTGTAGTAAAACAGGGCCGCCGTCGCGACCGTACCGACGACCGCCGCGACGTACTCGGGGTCTCGCCACGATGTCGGAAAACTGCTGTCGGACATATCTCAGTGTTCACAGACAGAGACTTGGTAGTTTTCACAGGGGCCGACTCAGTTCTCGCTCGCGTCGAACTCGTGGCCGCATTCGGGACAGCAGACCTCGTCGTGACGGAGCGCGACGCTGTGTTCGCGTACGTCCCGCATCACCTCGGTGATCCGGTCCTCCGCTTCGAGCTCCTCCTCGACGGAGAGGTTCACTCCCTCGACTTCGAGCAGGAACTTCGCGACTTCGGTGGCCTCGTACATCACGTCGTCCAGTTCCTCTGCGGTGAAGAAGTCACACATCGCTCCGTAGAGGAAAGTCGCACCGGCCTTCCGGACCTTCTCCTCGAAGGAGTGGCGGGCCTGGTTGACCGCCTGTGGACTGTACGTGTCGGTCATGAAGGGGACGAGGTGCGGCAGGTTCTCACCGATTTTCGTCATCTCGACGCCTGTCTCCGTCCGAAAGTCAGCACAGAGGCGGGCAATCGCCCACTCCCGGGCGGTGATGTACGTGCGATCCCGGAGGAACTCGTTCGCCCTGTCGTAGGTGCTGCCGTCGATCTTCGAGAACTTCGTGTACGCCTGCACGTCCTCGGGAACGTCGGAGTCCGTGACCTCGTCGGTACCCTCCGATTCGTCGTCAACGAAGTCCTCGGCGTCGGGTGTGGGTCGAGACGGCTCACCTTCACCTCCGGCCTCGCGCCGGTCGTCCGACTCGGGGTCGGTTGGCTGTCCTGGGTTCTCGGCCATACAGATGGCTGGTACCCGCGGGTGAAAAACGTACCCGATCCCGTGACCCCTCCCGTCGCTGTTCTTTTATATACGGCGGTCGTCGCTGTAGATATGCGCGTCCTCGTTGGGATCGAAGACACCGACCACGGCATCAAGGCACTCGAATCCACAGTCGAACGTGCAAAACAGACGGGAGACGACCTGACTGTCGCCATCTACGCGACCGACGGTTCGATCGAGGAGACGGAATCGGCGGTCCGCGACCGGATCGAGACGCTCGACGTCGACTGTGCGGTCGAACGCATCGACTCGGACCCGGGAAGCAGGTTGGTCGAACTGGCGGAACGAGAGGAGTACGACCAGATCGTACTCTCGGGGGGACAGCGGAGTCCGCTGGGCAAGATCAAACTCGACGACGTACACGAGTTCGTCCTGCTCAACTCCCGAACTACGGTGAAACTCGTCAGATGAGCGTCGAATATCCGGACGAGCCGGTCGATGGCTTCCCGACCCCGCCGCGGACGGTGACGGACCGAGAGGGCCGCGAGATCGAACTCACGCGTGCCGACGGGGACACCGAGGATCTCGTCGAGATGTACCTCGACTTCGAGGAGGAGGACCGAGCGCAGGGAATCCCACCGACGAAAGAGCCGGATATCCGGGAGTGGCTCGACGCGGTGATGACCGACGACGGACTCAACGTGATCGCCCGAAACGAGGGCAACGCCGTCGGCCACGTGATGCTGGTCAGCGACAGCGACGGTGCCTACGAACTCGCGATCTTCGTCCTCCAGCCGTACCAGGGCGCGGGGATCGGGACCGCCCTCGTCGAGACGGCCCTCGGCGCGGCGGCGGAGGAGGGGATCGACCGCGTCTGGCTCTCAGTCGAACGCTGGAACAAGCCAGCGGTCAACCTCTACGAGAAGATCGGGTTCCAGTCCTGTGGCGGCGAACGGTTCGAGCGGATGATGGCGCTGCGACTCGCGTGACCGGCCGGCGGTCACACCGACAACACTGGCTGCTCGGCGTATTCGAGGACGTGCAGAGCGGCTTTCCCGAGGATCTCTTCCGGCGAGCCGTGTGCGGTGACCCGGGGAACGACCAGAAAGTCAGCGCCGAGGTTGTCAGCAACGGTCAGAATGACGCTACCGGGGGTCTGATCCAGCCTGTCGGCGGAGAAGCCGATAGCCCCTGACTGGGTGAGTTCGACCGATCCGTCTTCCGGGAGATGCTGGCGAGCGTGACCGGTGATCCACTGCTGGCGTTCTGCGACGGTGTCGCTGGCCAGGTCCCCGGCCTCCAGTCCGCGGACGATCCGCTGATCGATGACGTGGAGCAGGTGCAGATCCGCGTCGTATCGGGCTGCGACCTCGGCGGCGTACTCCGCGGCCTCGGCGGCCTCCTGCGTGTTGTCCGCGGCCGAGAGGACGAGATCGATATCGAGGGCCATAGGCGCTATTCCGGCGGGCGAGTAAAAAAGCCGCCGGTCAGTCCCGCCACGCGGGGAGGCGGTCCCGAGAGACTGCAACGAACCCGGCTGTTTTTTGTCCTGCCCGCCGATTGATGGGGTATGTTCGAGACTGTCGTGATCGCGACCGACGGCTCCGAGAGCGCCGAGCGGAGCGTTCGGGCGGCGGTCGACTTCGCCACCCGCTTCGACGCCGAGGTACACGCCCTCTACGTCGCCGACACCGACGAAATCGAGAACTCGCCAGCGGAGATCCGCGACGACCTCGAAACGGCGATCGAAGCGGCCGGCGACGAGGCCCTCTCGTTCGCACAGGAGCACGCGGAGGGCTCGATCCCGCTGACCACGGCCGTTCGAGAGGGCGACCCGGCGAGCGAGATTGTCGACTACGCCGACGAGATCGACGCCGACGTGATCGCGATGGGAACCCGTGGCCGCCACGGCGAGCACGCCTTCCTGCTCGGGAGCGTCGCGGAGGCGGTCGTGCGCACGGCACCCCAGCCGGTCCTGACGGTGCGACAGCTCGAAAGCACCGAAGCCGCCTGAGGCGGCGCGACCGGGCTCCTTTTGAGGGTTGCTCTGCTGGTGTGGGTATGGAAGATTGGCTGATCGATGACGACCGACTCTCGATCGGTCGGAAGTCTGTTCTCCCGGGCGAGGGGTTTTTCCGACCGGATTCGGTCGAAGCCGAACAGAAGGAGCGCGAAGCCGCCGAGACACTGAAAGACGCATCCGTGATCGTCGTGGCCGATCCGGACGCCGACGGACTCGCCTGTACCGCGCTCGTGCGCCTCGCCCACGGCGAGGGAGCGCTGTTACCGACCGGGCCGCACGAACTCGGAGAGTCCCTGGCGTGGATCGCCGAGTACGCCGATTCCGACGCGCAGTTGTTCATCTGCGATCTCTGCCCCGACAGCGAGGACGACATCGCCGACATCGGGGTTATCGACGATCATCTCGACGGCGTCACGTGGTACGACCACCACCAGTGGGACGACGACCTCGCCGCCGCGGTTCGGGACGCGGGTGTCGATCTGACCGTCGGCGAGTCCGAGGAGGTCTGCACGGCCGATGTCGCCCTGGCCGAACTCGACACGGAGTTCGAGGACAAGTACGCCGAACTCGCTGCCGTGACCCGGGACCACGATCTGTGGATCCGGGAGGACGAACGCTCCGACGACCTGGCCGATTACGCACACTGGGTCGAACCGGAGACCTACATCGAGACTGTCGTCGAACACGGGGCTGATCTCCCGCCGGAGGCCGAGGAGTTACTGGCGGAGCGCCGCGTCGAGAAGGAGGCGCTCATCGAGAAGGCCGTCGAACGCGCGGAGATCCGGGAGGTCGGACCGTGGACGGTCGGCGTCACATACGGCCGCTGTTCGCAAAACGAGGTCGCCGAGGCGATGCGCGAGCAGGGCACCGACGCGGCCGTCATCGTCAAACCGGCCGGATCGGCCTCGATCCGCGGGACAGAGGAGTTCCAGCGCTGTCACGAGGTGGCCGCACAGGTCAACGGCGGCGGTCATCCAAAGGCAGCGGGCTGCAAGCCCGACATCTACGACGACATGCTCGATTACGCACACCACTGGACGACCCACGGCGCGGTCGCAAAACAGGCAATTGTCGACGCCTTCCGACGGCTCGATCCCGAAGAGTCACCGGAGTAACTCTACTCGACAACCCACTTGTCGGAGTACCGAGCGCCGCAGTCGCAGGCGACGTAGGCGTGGATGACCGGGCCGTCGGCGTAGATGCCGCCGACTTCCTCGTTCTGTTCCTCGGCGAACGAGAAGATGAACTTCGGCGTGTGGTCGTCTCCGTCGGGGCAGGCCGCCGTGATGCAGTCCTCCGAGACCGTGCCGTCCCGTTTCATCGCCTCCTGTGCGAGTGCCATCGGATCGATCCCGGTCGCCTGCTGGAAGATCCCCCGCGCCTGATCACCGTCCATCAGGAGAACGATACCGTTTTCGACGCGCTCGCCGTGTGCTTCCAGCGCCTCCGCGTTCGAGACGCTCTCGTCGTGCAGAAAGATGTGGATGTCCGACGGCCGCTCCCCAGCCAGAAACGCCTCGCGATCACTCATGTCCCACCCTGCGATAGCCGGCGGAATAAGCCCTCTGGAATCGCCACTTACTCCTCCGCGTAGCGGATTTCCTCGATCTCTCTGCGGCGACCCTCGCCCTCGTACTTGTACACCACTCCGTCCTCCTCGTCGGCGACGGCTCTGTGTGAACCATCACAGAACGGCCGGTCATCTGACAGCCCACACTGGCAGATGTAGGCCTTCCCGTCGTCACCGAAGTCGTCTTCGTCGATCGGTTTCGGACCGGTCGCCTCGTGGGTGACCTCTCGTGCCATGCGAGGACATTGCTCGGGAGCGGGTTAAAAAGATCGGCCGCACGTCTCGGGATTCAGACCGCCAGGAAGGTGCTGACGACCACGCGAGTCAGGATGGCAGTGAGTGCGGCGATCCAGGACATCGCTACGAAGTGGAGGTAGGTGTTGATCTTGTGACCCCCGTCGACGGTCCGGATCATCAGCGCCGAAAGCATCGCCGAGAACATGATGACGACGACCAGCAGAAACTCGATCAGCGGGATGTTGTACATTTCGGTGTTGATGAGTTGGCCGGCGAACCCGCCAGCGTTGCCGATATTGATGTTCATGTTGCTGAGAATACGGACGACTTCCAGTCCGATGAAGAAGGCGAACGTCGCCGCCGCGGTGATCCCGTACAACAGCCCGATCAGCGTCGTCGCCGCCTGACTGCGCTGCTGACGGAGGCGGTTGACCTCGCTCATGTTCTCACCGATCAGTTCCCCGAGGATCTGCGGGTCACCGCCCATCTCCCGGCCGATCAGGTACATCTCACTGAACGTCTGGATCAGGTACGAACGACAGTCGGCGGTGAAGTACCGCCAGGCCTCGGCGGGTTCGATCCGCATGTTGAGCCGCTTGTACAGGTCGTCGATGTTCTCCGTCAGCGGCCCGAAGTCTTTCTCCCGCAGGGTGCGCAACACGTCGGAACTGGTCGACTGTTTGACCGACTCGGTCGTTCCGAGCGCCCGAATGAAACTCGGAAACTCGTCGTCTCGGGCCTTGACGAGTTTCTCCTGGCGATAGAGTACGATCCCCGGAATCAGAAGCGGGGTCACCGGGATCACCGCGTACAGCGGCAGCGGCATCGGAGTCCCGAAAAAGGGGATGAGCATCGAGATGCGGATCGGAAGGATCCCGAGCAGACCGCCGTAGGTGACGAACGTGACCAGCAGTGACAGCGCCACGCCGGTCCAGAAACTCGCCCTGATTCGAGGCTCTGCTTGGGAGGGCTTCTCCGGCGGGTGATACCACCGCGGGTCGTACGGCGAGAGCGAACGCAGGGCCATGTAGAACCCGCTCTGGATGAAGATGTACATCACGATGACGGCGCTGACGGTCATCGTCGGATCGGTCCCGGTCAGCACCGGCAACACGACCGCGAACACCAGCGCGAACGTCATCGACAGCACCATCGACAGGTAGAGGTCTTTCATCACGTCGAGATTGTTCAGCGTCGACTCGTAGACGGTCGAGTACTCCTGGATGATACTCTCCTGCTCGGTGAGCAGATACTCACGCAGGGACTGACCGGCGCTGATGGTGTACGCCAGACGCTCAAAAAAGTCAGCGACGGTGTCGCTCGGAACTTCCTGAGCGCGGCGACGGCAGGCGTCGTCGAGACTTTGGTTCCACGTGTCGACGAGTTCGACGACTCGGCCCATCTCCTTGGCGAGTTCGCCGTACTCCTCTTCCTGTGCCAGCGACCGGAAGACCTCCATCCGGTCGATTTTCGTGATAGCCAGCACCGTCATGTGCGTGACCATCAGGTGGAACTGGTTGTCGAGTTGGCGACGGCGCTGGCTGACGAGAATCTTCGGATAGAAGACCGCCGACGCGAACGCGAGCAGTCCCAAAAGCGGGATCGGCACGCGGACGACCAGCGGCTGGCCGGTCAAAAAGAAGGGCGCGGCAATCGTCACGAAGAAGAACGCGAGTGCCGGGACCAGAATGAACGTGATGTACTGGCCCATCGGCATCTGCATCCGGCGGTAGGACTCAAGCAGCGACTTGATGTTCTCCGTAACCGTCAGGTCAATCGCCGGATCCGCACTATCAGTAGCCATTAGTCTTGCCTGTAGATATCGAAGGGGAGTCCTTCGACACCGTCGCGCTGGAAGTCAGTTATCAGTTCGTTCACTTCGTGGTAGCCGACGATCCCCTCCTGGATCGCCCGCTCGATGATCCGGGCTCGGAAGTCCAGATCGTCGTAGATATCCCGGGTATCCTCGTAGCCGAGCAGGGTCGCAATCTGTTCTTCGAGGACGTAGGAGTTGTTCCGGCCCTGGAAGACGATTTCGTCCTCGACGGGATCCCAGTAGAACGCCTGGCGGGTGACGACGCCGTCCATCTCCTTGGAGTAGCCCTCGATCTCCTGCACCGAGGTGACGCGTCGGAGCACGTCGTCGCCCTGCTTGACTCGGTTCTGGAACAGCGCCACGTCGGCGTTGTCCATGAACGTCTCGGGGATGTTGATCGGGTCGCCGGTGAACCGCTGGATCATCGAGACGATATCGCTGGCGTGGAAGGTCAGCATGACGGGGTGACCGGTCTGTGCCGCCTGGAACGCCATCCGACCCTCCTCGCCACGAACCTCACCCACGATGATGTAGTCCGGGCGGGATCGGAGCGCGGCCGCGACCAGATCGAACATGGAAATCGAGGTCTCCTCGTCGTCACCCTCCCGGGTCAGCAGTTGCTGCCAGGTGTCGTGCGGCGGCATGACCTCGGCGGTGTCCTCCGCGGTGTAGATCTTCGCATCGCGGGGGATGAACGCCATGATCGAGTTCAGCGTCGTCGTCTTCCCGGAGGCCGTCTCACCGACGACGAAGACGGTCTGCTCGTTTTCGAGACAGAGCCAGAGGTACGCTGACAGTTCCGGACTGAGCGTGTTCCAGGCGGTAATCTGGAAGATCGACAGCGGCACCTCGTCGCCCTGACGGATCGTCAGCGAGGGGCCTTTCAGGCTCACGTCGTCGGAGTAGATGAGATTCAGACGCGACCCGTCCGGCAGCGTCGAGTCCACGATCGGATCGGAGTCACTCACCGGGTCGCCCATCCGCTCGCCCATGTTCTTGAGCCACTGGTCGAAGTGCTCGTCGCTCTCCCACTCGACGGTGGTCTCGATCATGCTGTAGACGGAGTGATCGGTGAAACACTGGTTCGGCCCGATCACGTGGATGTCCTCGTTCGCCGGGTCGCGCATAACTGGTTCGAGCGGCCCGAGGCCGACGATATCGCGGTTCAGCCGATACCGGATGTTCTCGTAGGTCTGCTCGGTGAGTTCGACCTTGCCCACGTCGGTGATGTTCTTCAGGCGGGTCAGGACGCCGCTGTCGGACTCCGATTCCGGCTCCTTGATCTTCGTCGTCTCCTCCATCAACTCCTCGATGCGGTCGTCGTACTCGGCCTCGTCCTGTGGGGCGGGTTTGGTGACACTGCGTTCGAGCAGTTTGTCCCGAACGCGGTTGAAGACGGACCACTCGTCGTCCGAGAGGTCCGGCTCGATGACGTAGTATTTCATGTCCTGTCCCACGTCGCCGTAGATGTGGCAGTAGATCGGCCCCCCGACCGGGTAGAGCACGTTCGGCCGATCCGACTCGTACTCGTCGTCGGCCTCCTCGATGAACAGCGGGAACTCCCCCGTGATCTGTTTGAACTTCATCAGGTGCTCACGCAGGTGGGGCCGACGGGCCGCGTGTTGCCTGAGTTCGTCCGAAGGAGTTGGCTGTCCGTGCTCTGTCATAGTTATGCCACGCTACGAGATTCGATAACGATGCCGGTCCCCTGTCGGACCGAGAAACCGATCGTGTCACCGACCTGCTCGCCCATCCCCGCGAACCGCAACACGTTGATCTGCCGGCGCACCTCGTTGCCCACTTCCACCATCTCCAGTTCGATGAACACGTCCGCAATCGACCGGAACGGTCCGAGTGCCTCTTCGTCTAGCGTCGTCGGGTCCACCGTCAGGATGATCACTTTCCCTTCGGAGATGATATCGCGGAAGAAGGAGATGATCTCCAGGGCCGCCTGGCGCTCCTCGTTCTCCCGGACCAAGGCCTCGAACTTCGGATCGTTACGCAAAATCGCGTCGAAGGTGTCGATGATAACCACGTCCGAGTCCCACATCACCTCCGCCTCCATCAGTCGGCGTAGCAACTCTTTGCGGTCGTCTTCCTCGTCGTCCATCGTGAACGTGTTTTTGGAATCGCCGATCGCGGCGTGGAGATAGAGAATGTTCTCGTCGAGCATGTGATCGACCATGCCGTAGTCCAGCGAGTGCATCTGCTCTAAAAACGAACCGACGGTCAGTTCCGTCGACAGCAGCGTCACCATGGTCCCCTCTTCGCAGAGACCGTAGGAGAAGCGCTGGCTCATCGCGGACTTGCCGGCCCCGTACTCGCCTTCGATCAGAACGATACTTCCGGGGGGCAGACCGCCACCGAGTTCCTTGTTCAGCCGGTCCCGTTCACCGAGTCCGATCGAATACAGGTCCTGTTGTGCCAGACTCATGCTATCTCCTCCGTTCGCGTCAGATCAACCGAACAGTCGGTGCCTGCTGTCGTTGCGGCGCGCTGTCTGAGCGGACAGTTAGAGAGGTGTCCCGATAACCGTGTTGGCCGACTCCGCGGCCGCCGGGGTCGGCTATCCGGGCGCTGTCCACGCGCGATCAGAGACGTCACAGCGGCTCACCTCCGCCAAAGACGGCCGTTTGCTGTGCGGCGTCACCTCCGTTGAGTTGGTCGATGTATTCGAGGCTCTGTCGGTGGTGGTCGACCGAGAGCGATCCGCGCTCGCCGCTCTCGAACTTGTCGAGGTGCGCCTCGAGCTGGTCTGCCACCGGCTCGGTGATCCAGTCGATAGTTTCGTAGTACCGGACCGCCTCCGAAGCACCCCGGGAACCGAGCTCGTCGACGAGATATTCGAGCCACTCGATGACGACCAGATCACCGGTGAGGCCGTCCGGGACCTGGGTCAGATACGGTTTGCCGGATTCCGGCGAGGACGTATCTGTCGTCTGCTCGGTTTCGGACCGTTGGCTCACAGACGATTCAGAGACGGTTTGTTCGGCCGCAGGCTCCCTCGGGTCTTCGACGGTGTCGTCGAACAACTCGTCGTCCCCGATGTCGTCGGCCGTATCGGTCGTGTCACTCGCGACCTCCTCGTCCTCGAACTGGGCTGCCGTATCGTCGGTGTCACCGACCTCCTCGAACTCGGCTTCGTCGTCGAGTTCGCCTTCGATGTCGTCGAACTCCGCCTCGTCGTCGAGCTCGCCACCCACCTCCTCGAACGCTTCGTCGTCTGCGTCCGTGGACGACTCCTGGAAGGCGTCGCCCATCTCGGCATCGACCTCTTCCTCACCGCCGTCTGGGTCCTCCTCGACGAGGTCGTCGTCGAAAAAGCCCTCGGCGTCGGCCTCGGCGATGTCCTCGTCGACGTCCTCCTCTTCCTGCTCCTCGTCGTCGGTAAACAGACCGAAGGAACTGTCCTGTGCCTCCATCTGGCCGCCGCCCATCCCCATCCCGGCGTCCATCTCGTCGGCGAAGGGATTGACGCCCCGGGTCACCATCTCGTAGATGTCCAGCAGTTTCCGGACGTTCTCTTCGACCTCTTCGACGCTGTTGGAGATCTGCTCGTTCTCGTTGCGAACGGTGTTCACCGTCGAGGAGAGACTGCCGACCTCGTTTTCCAGTTCGTCCAGCCGGTGTTCCAGTTCGTCGACGTTCCCGCCGCCACCGCCGGCCATCTCGTCGCCGCCCTCCATCTCGTCGAACCCGTCGTCTAATCCGCCCAACTCCTCGTCGCCTTCGAGACCGCCGAGGTCGTCCCCGCCCTCGTCCAGATCGCCCAACCCGCCGAGGTCGTCGCTACCACTCATTGTGAGCCATATTCGCCAGTCTGCCTATTCAATCCACCGTTTGTGATATCAAACGTGATAATAGTTTGGGGCCGTCAGCCGACGAATCGCGTCGCGATACGGTGAGCCCCGAGCGTTGCAGCGATATCGGGGCGCTGGGGAGCGGTGACAGTCAGGTCCTCGTCGACGACCGACCTCACCCGGCGCTGGAACTCCGCGACGAGACCTGGGATACAGGCCATGCCGCCGGTGAGGACGATTGGCTGGTCGAGCGCGAGCCGATGGACCCGGTGGTACTGGCTCGACAGTGCCGGGAGAAACTCGCCGGCGAAAATATCGACGACTCCGTCGAGATACTCCTCGACGGGATCCATGATCGACCGCTCGATAGTGAATTCGTGTCGACCGCCGCCGGGTTGCTGGATGACGTCCGTCACGGGCTCGAACGACTCGAAATCGGCGTGTTGCTCTTTGTACTCCCGGGCGGTGTTGATGTCGATGTGCACCCGGCTCTGTGTCTCGTTTTCGACGTTGCTGATGATCTTCCGGTCGACCTCGTTTCCGGTGGTCCGCCCGCTCCGGTAGGGGGCGATCTGTTCGCCGCGGCGAAAGGCGGCGGCCTCGACGTGTGTCGCGCCGAGATTCATCGCCGCGAAGACCTGCTCGATGGCTTCCAATCCCTCGCCCAGCGCCGGAATGGCGCCGCAGAGCATCTCAGGATAGCGTTCGATGCCGACCTGACCGATCGGACTCTGTTCGATCACCCGCCGGAGGTTCGCCTGGCCGGCCTCGTCGTCGCTCATCGGAGTGACGTAGACGACGGCACTGTGTTCGGGCACGTCGTGTGACGCCACGACTGCATCGAAAAACTGACTCGTGAGTTCAGTCTGTCGGCCGGCGTCGGGAAGTCCGGATCGGAGCGGAAACTCCACGCTCTCGGGATACTCCGCGGCTGCGTCGTCGCCGTAGGCGTACTTCGTCTCGCCCGTGATCGGATTCTCGTACTCTGCCAGACAGGTCAGCGTCTGGACGACCTGGACTCCGGAGCCGTCGGGTGCGGGAAACGCGATAACCGTCCGCGTTGACCCGATTTTGACGCCGACAGGCACTGGCGAACCGCCGTCCGTGACGGCATCGTCCGACCCGTGGTCGGCGCCTCGATACATATCTCTCCGTTCTCCGTACTCGGACATATAACAACCGGAACCCGACGGAGAGTATCAGTCGGCAATCAGTTCGTTCGAGAATCTCCGGTTACGCCACACTACGAGATTCGATAACGATGCCGGTCCCCTGTCGGACCGAGAAACCGATCGTGTCACCGACCTGCTCGCCCATCCCCGCGAACCGCAACACGTTGATCTGCCGGCGCACCTCGTTGCCCACTTCCACCATCTCCAGTTCGATGAACACGTCCGCAATCGACCGGAACGGTCCGAGTGCTTCCTCATCCAGCGTCGTCGGATCGACGGTGAGAATGATCACTTTCCCTTCGGAGATGATATCGCGGAAGAAAGAGATGATCTCCAGGGCCGCCTGGCGCTCCTCGTTCTCCCGGACCAAGGCCTCGAACTTCGGATCGTTACGCAAAATCGCGTCGAAGGTGTCGATGATAACCACGTCCGAGTCCCACATCACCTCCGCCTCCATCAGTCGGCGTAGCAACTCTTTGCGGTCGTCTTCCTCGTCGTCCATCGTGAACGTGTTTTTCGAGTCGCCGATGGCCGCATGCAGGTAGAGGATGTTCTCGTCGAGCATGTGATCGACCATGCCGTAGTCCAGCGAGTGCATCTGCTCTAAAAACGAGCCGACGGTCAGTTCCGTCGACAGCAGTGAGACCATCGTTCCTTCCTCACAGAGACCGTAGGAGAAGCGCTGGCTCATCGCGGACTTGCCGGCCCCGTACTCGCCTTCGATCAAGACGATGCTTCCGGGGGGCAGACCGCCACCGAGTTCCTTGTTCAGCCGGTCCCGTTCACCGAGTCCGATCGAATACAGGTCCTGTTGTGCTAAGCTCATGTCAGTCCTCGCTCGCGTGCTTCAGCTCTTCGACGTAATCGAGGCTCCGAAGGTGGTGTTCGACAGAGAGGTCTTCCTGCGAAGCCTCCTCGAAAGCATCGAGATACTCGTCCAGTTCGGCAACGGCGTCCTCGGTTAGCCAGCCGATTGTCTCGTAGTAGTCGAGCGCTCTGAGCGTGCCGTGGATGCCGACCTCCTCCACCAGGTATTCGAGCCACTCGACGGTCATGACCTCCGTCGAGAAGCCCTCCGGGAGCGAGTCGACGTAGGGCTTGCCCTCGCTGAGGTCACCGCCGGGCGCGGACTCCGTCGCAGGCTGGACTACAGACGGCTGTTCCTCGACTGCCTCCGGTTCGACATCCGGTTCGGCACGCTCCCGTTCGGCGGCCACGTCGGCCGGTTCGTCGGTGGCTGTCGCCGGCTCAGTACTCGACTCTGCGGTCTGCGGCGTTTCCGTACTCGGCTCGGCGCTCTCCGGGGGTTCGATCAGTTGTCCTCCGTCGCTGGCGGCCGGTGCGGTGGACTCCCCGCCCGCGTCGATCATCTCCTCGGTGCCGAACTCCGGTTCGGGCCCCTCGGATTCGGGCGCCGCCTCGGAGTCGGACTCGAAGGAGGTCTCGAAAGCGCCGTCGTCGACTTCCTCGACCGCTTCGACGGCCTCGTGTTCGTCGTCCTCCCGTTCGGTCTGCTCGGCCTGCTTGCGCTGCTGGAAGGCGTCGTCCGGTTCGCCGCCCGAATCGACGACCTCCTCGACGCTGTCGACACAGTGCTCCTCTCTGATCTCCGCCCCCTCGCTGTCGAACAGGTCGGCGGCGCTGTCGTCTGCGACATCCGTTTCGATCTCCTCGATCTCGTCCTCCTTCTCGAACTGCTCGTCTCCCGGGCTTTCGTGGGCTACGGCCGCCGTTTCGGGCTCCGCGTCACCGGCGAAGGGGTTGACACCACGGGTTGCCATGCGGTAGAGATTCAGGAGTCGACCGGTGTTCTCCTCGATATCGGTGACGCTCTCGGAGATCTGTTCGTTCTCGTTGCGGACAGTCTTGACCGTCGAAGAGAGGCTATCGACTTCGTTCTCCAGTTCGTCCAGCCGGTGTTCGAGTTCTTCGTCCCCGGACGCTTCGGACCGATCTCTCGTCGCGTTTTCGGCCGCCTTGCGCTCCGGTTCTGCGTCGG
This sequence comes from Halovenus carboxidivorans, assembly GCF_009831575.1. GTDB lineage: Archaea > Halobacteriota > Halobacteria > Halobacteriales > Haloarculaceae > Halovenus > Halovenus carboxidivorans. The sequence goes on from NZ_WUUT01000005.1 coordinate 300,670, forward strand.
CGAATCCGGTCGTTCCGCCGTCGCTGATCGGCTCGCCGCCTCCGTCGTCGGTCGAGACTGCTCCCCGCAGGACAAAAACGGCCCCCAGCAAGGCAACGACGGCGACTGCGACGGCCGCTGCCGCCGCCGGACCCTGCAGGAGAGACTGCAGGCTGGTCGCGAGGACAGTCGTACTCATAGATGTTATGTGAAGGATAACACTTTTTAATCTACCGTCTCCGGTCTCATAGTTGATACTATCGGCTCTCGCCGGAGTAGCGTCCGCAAAATGGCCGGAACTGCTCGGACAGTCGGTGAAACTGCGGCAGAGTGCCGATTCTTGACCTCGTTACTGGGTTTCAGCGAGCTGTGCGGCGATCCGCTGAGCGCCGATCGTCGCCGCGAGGTCGGCTCGGTCCGGCGCGATAGCGTTGATTTCGCGGCCGAGTTCCTCGCTGGCGCGCTCCTCGAACTCCTCGACGATGCCGGGGATACAAGCCATCCCGCCCGTGAGGACAATCGGCTGATCGAGGGCGAGCTGATAGACCTTCATGTGGTCGTTCGCCAGCTGTGAGAGGAAGGTGTTGGCGAACTCCTCGACGACGTCGTCGAGGTACTCGTCGACGGCCTCCATCACGGACCACTCGATTGTGAACTCGTGGCGGCCGCCGCCGGGCTGCTGGATGATGTCCGTGAAGGGTTCGAACTCGTCGAAATCGGCGTGTTGCTCCTTGTACTCCCGGGCGGTGTTGGTGTCGATGTTGACCCGGCCCTGGGTCTCCTCCTCGACGTAGTTCGCGATTGCCCGGTCGACCTCGTTTCCGGTCACGGCACCGGTCCGGAACGGCGAAAGTTGCTCGCCGCGGCGGTACGCAGAGGCTTCGAGGTTCGTCGACCCGAGGTTGAGCGCGACGAAAATCTCCTCGACGGCTTCGAGTTCGTTGCCGACTGCCGGAATCGCGCCACAGAGCGATTCTGGGTAGCTCTCGATCAGTCGGTTGCCGATGTCACTCTGCTCGATGACCTCTCGGAGGTTCTCGATCCCGGCGGGGTTGTTGATCGTCGGGACCGCGTAGACGACGACGCTGTCCTCGGGAATGTCGTGAGAGTCGATAACCGAATTGAAGAACTGTTTCGTTAGTTCGGCGCGGTCCTCGTCTTCCGGCAGGCCCGACCGGAGCATGTACTGGACCTTGTCCGGGTACTCCGTCGCTGCCTCCTCGCCGTAGAGATACTTCGTTTCCCCCGTCAGCGGATCCTCGTACTCGGCCAGACAGGTCAGCGTCTGGATGGTCCGGAGTCCGGCCCCGGTCTCGGACGGGAGCGCGATCACGGTTCGGGTGCTCCCCAGTTTGACCCCGATCGGTGTCGCGCTTCCACCCGACGACGCGCTTCCGACGTTCCCTGCGGACTCGGCGCTCTCTTCGCTTTCCGGTTGGCTCTCCTCGGCTTCTGCGTCTGCCTCGTTGCTCATACGAGCGGCCATTGAATGCGCTGAAATATATAAGAACCGGTCGTCGCAACTGCGTTACTGCTCCCAGACGAACACGTCCTCGCCGCCCTGGACTCTGACCTGAGCGCGGTTCTCACCCGGGTCGTTGATCGTGACATCGCTCACGTCGACCACAATCTCGACCACTTCGCCCTCGCTCCAGACTTCCGCACCCTCGAGTAGTGTGATCCGACCGGAGCCGATTCCCGTCACGAACTGGCCATTTATGAGGACATCGATGTCCTCTGGCTGTGTCGATAACTCCGAACTGCCGGTGTTTTTGACGTACAGCGTGACGTTGGTCGTGCTGCCGCTGCTGTTCGTCGAGGTTGCGCCGGCGTCGTTGATGATCGAGATGTCGGAACGGATCTCGTCGCTGGTCGAGAAGCCCTGATCCTCGATTGCGCGGCTGATGTCGTCGACGGTCGTCGTCAGGAGACCGGCGACTGAACCCGCGACGAGCATCGCCGCGATGAAGATGATCAGATGGGAGACTGAGACGCTCGCCATGTTAGTTCACCACCCTGATCTGTTCGGTAGCCGCCACTTCGTTCACCGTGACGAGTTTCGCCGTATCTCCGTCTGCCGGGGTCGCCGGCAGGTCGTTGTCACCGATCGTGAGCGTGAGTTGTTCCTGGGGCGCCCAGAGTTCGTCCGCCGGCGAGTCCGTAATGCTGACGTTTGCCTGCCCGAACCCCGTGTAGTTACCACTCACCAGCAGCGAGAGTTCGAGCGGTTGGAGCGGTTCTGCTCCCGTGTTGTTCGCGATGATAGTCAGTTCACCCTGAGTTGAGTTGTACTCCGCTGTCGTGATGTTGATCGCGGTGTTCAGCGTCTCCACGTTTCCCTCCTGTGTTTCGACCTGTGCCTCCTGTACCTGCTCGACTGCCCCCATCGTGGCCGAGTAGAAGGTTCCGAAGGCGATCAGGAACGCGACGAAGAGAAGGGCTGTGGCACCACTGACGCTGAACCCCATGTGTTAGTGCTGTCGCCCTCCGATCGAGTCCAGTCCGGAGGTAGCCGAGACGGTTCCGTTGAGTTGGTTGATGTACTCGAGGCTCTGCTTGTGGTGATCGATCACGAGCGAGCCACGTCCGGTCTCCTGAAATCCACTCAGATACGCGTCCATCTCGTCCGCAACATCTTCGCTGATCCAGCCGACTGACTCGTAGTAGTCGATCGCTTTCGATGTCTCTCGAATGCCCGCCTGGTTCACCAGGAATTCGAGCCACTCGACGACGATCACGTCCGAACCGTAGCCTTCGGGAAGGCTGGCGATGTACGGTTTCCCGTCGGTCGAACTGCTCGCGGTCGACTCGCTTGTTGTCGTCTCTGTCGCCCCGCCGGCGGTCGTCGTCTGCGTCGACTGGGTTTCCGTCGCCTTCTGCTGGGCCGTTTCCTGCGTGGCTGTCTCTGCCGGCGTCTCCTCGACGGTCTCGTCGAAGAGGTCGTCGTCACCGAGGTCGTCTCCAGATTCCTCGACGCCTGCATCCGCGTCCATCTCTTCGAGACCCCCAGCCGCTTCGGCGTTGCCGACCTCCTCGAACCCGTCGTCGAGGCCATCGTCCATCTCCTCGAACCCGTCGTCGTCGAGACCGTCGTCGTCGAGGTCGCCCTCGTCGTCCCAGTCGGCTTCTCCGGACTCGTACTCGTCTTTGAGGTCCTCGAAGGACGTGCCGCCACCGCTGTCGTCGGAGGAACTCTCGGGTTCGTCGTCGACACCACCCATCCCGCCGAGATCGTCGGCGCCTTCGTCTTCCTCCTCGACGAGGTCGTCGTCGAAAAAGCCCTCGGCGTCGGCCTCGGCGATGTCCTCGTCGACGTCTTCCTCTTCCTGCTCCTCGTCGTCGGTGAACAGGCCAAACGAGCCGTCTTGACCCTCCATCTGGCCGCCGCCCATCCCCATCCCGGCGTCCATCTCGTCGGCGAAGGGATTGACGCCCCGGGTCACCATCTCGTAGATGTCCAGCAGTTTCCGGACGTTCTCTTCGACCTCTTCGACGCTGTTGGAGATCTGCTCGTTCTCGTTGCGAACGGTGTTCACCGTCGAGGAGAGACTGCCGACCTCGTTTTCCAGTTCGTCCAGCCGGTGTTCCAGTTCGTCGACGTTCCCGCCGCCACCGCCGGCCATCTCGTCGCCGCCCTCCATCTCGTCGAACCCGTCGTCTAGCCCACCGAGATCACCGCCGTCGTCATCGAGGTCACCGAGTCCGCCCAAATCGTCGCCACCGCCGCCGTCCATCTGGCCGCCGCCGTCGTCGGCCATCAGTCCGCCGCCACCGCCGCCGAGGTCGTCCCCACCGCCGTCGAGGGTCTCGCCGCCCTCTTCGTCCTCGTCGGCCATGATCGAATCGACCATATCACGGATGCTCACAGCAACCACCTCCGCTGACCGTCGTTCGGCGCGAGCGAGTCAGCGTCGACGCTCGCACGCCCCGGACGGACAGAAAGCTAGTTGTCGCGCTGTCTGACCCACTCATCATACATCAGGATCAGTGCTTACGCTCTTGAATGTATTGTTTCTGGTATCGCAATTGATAATACGAGTTTAATTTTGCCATTATTTTTTCGGAACTTTCTACATTGCGCCGAAAGAAACGTCCGACTTTTCTTCCAGGGAGTTTCAGCGCTGAGAATCGTCAGACACGGATCGGCGTCTGTCAGCCGTCTGACGGGGGCGCGGGGAGCTACAGCCGCTGGTCCTCGCGGTTCGCGCTCTTGACTAGGAGGTTGCCCGTCTCGGTTTCGAGTCTGAGCGACCGGCCGTGGTCGCCCCCCACATCCTCGCCTACGATGGGGATATCTGCAGCGGTGAGCGTCTCTCTGACCTGCGTGATGTTGCGGTCTCCGATGCCCGAGCCACCCTCAGAGAAGTCGAGCATGTCGCTCCCGCCGGCGATTTTCGCTTCGAGTTCGCCCGCGTCGGCACCGGCGGCCTCCATCTCGTCGATGAGGAGTTCGGTGCCCGTGTCGGCGAACTTCGCGGGCTTGCCGTCGTCCATCTCGTCCGCGACCGGCAACATCACGTGAATGAGTCCCGCGATGTTGGTCGGGTCGTGATAGAGCGCGACCCCGACACAGGAGCCCAGTCCGCTGGTCGTCAGCTCTGCGGTCTCCGTCGTTACTTCGTACTCCGCGATCCCGACCTTGATCCGTTCCGGCCGAGAGTCGGTCGCTTGCTCGGTCTGACTGCCGTCGTACACCTTCATGATCAGAAGATCTGTCCGGCGTCGGCGTCGGTCTTGTCCGCCCGTTCGACGTCGAGTTCGTCGAGCGCTTCTCGAAGCTCCTGTTCGTTCGGCAGCGCGTGAATCTCGCTCTCGAACTCGACTTCGTCGGTCTTCATCTTGGAGTCGATAACGAACGCGTGCTGTTGGTGCTGGCCGAGTTGGGCCGCCAGCGGGTCGATGATCGCACGCCCCATGTCGTGAACCAGCCGGGGTGGGGTGTGATCGACGGACTGCTGGAGCACGTTCGCCCAGCCGTCGACGAAACCGCTGGTCATGATGTTACCGAGCTCCTCGATGGCCATCTTGTGCTGTTCGGTCAGTTCGTCGCTGTCCATCTCGACGGGCATCAGTCCCTCGGCGACGGTGATCGCCGACTGCTCGTCGAACAGCACGAGCAGGAACCCGCTGGGCGCGCCGGTGAACTCGACTGCCGTCCCGACGAAGGTCTCCTCGCCGAACTGCCGCGGAACGTCCTCGATCGGGACGAACGAGATCTGTGACACCTCGGCCTCCGTCTCGATGCCGGACATCTGTTGGACGTTCTCCGCCGCGCGCTCGGTCCCTTGTTGTGTCATCTGGTTGAACACGGCCAGTTTCTCGATGGGAATGGCGTCGGCGTCGGTCTCGGCGTATTCGGCCATCAGCTCCGCCATCGGCTCGTACTCGGGAAGCATGTAGATGAAGAAGTTCACGCTCTCGCCCTCCCAGCCGATCTCACTGCGGAAGACGAACAGTTGATCGTGCTCGCCGGTCTCGGGCCCGTCCGGGAGGATCTCCGCACCCTCGCCCTCGATATATCCCGGTGGCGTGTGTTCGATGCTCGCACCGAGATGTTCTGCCCAGCCGTCGATGAACCCGCTCATCATGATGTTCCCGACCTCCTGTACGGCGGATTGTCCCATACTGTCGTCGGTGGACGCGCCGGGCATCATCGACTCGACGATCTCTTCGGTCTGGCCCCGCTCGAAGACCAGAACGGTATCGCCACTCAGCGCGCCCTCGAAGCCGAACTCGACGCCGACGAACGATCCCGCACCGAGTTCTTCACCGATATCGGCCCGGTCGATCAGCGAGATCTTCGTCACGTCGACAGTCGCGTCGATGCCCGTCATCTGAGCCATCGACGCGGTCGCTTCCTGTGCGCCCTCGTGGGCTAACCGGTTGAATGTGTCGAGCGACTGAACATCGATCTTCATCGCTACGACGGGACGACGTCCTGGATTGCTTCCATCACGCTGGGTTTCTGGAAGGGTTTGGTGATGTACCCGTCGGCACCGGCCTTGACGGCCTCTTTCATCTTCTCTTCCTGGCCGACACTCGTGCACATGATGACGTTGGCACTGGGATCGGTGTTTTTGATCTCGTCGGTCGCTTCGATCCCGTCCCGGATCGGCATCACGATGTCCATCATGACCAGGTCTGGTTTCTCCTCTTTGAACACCTCGACGGCCTCGACGCCGTTTTCGACCTCCCCAACGATAGTGTGGTTCTCTTCGAGAATCTCGCGGAGGAGGTTTCGCATGAACTCGGAGTCGTCGGCAATCAGTACTTCTGCCATATCTGCTCACTCAGTGGTTCCGCGAACATCCAAATAAATGCTTCCCGTTAATTATCGGCGTTGATACTAGCAAAACCAAGCGGAGCCGACCACTCGCTCAGAGTTTGACGCCGTCGTCGTCTCGGACCGCTTCGAGGAGGTCAGCGATGGTGTCGTTCGGTCCCAGATCGGTCGATTTGACGAGGTTCTCGACGCTCTCCGGCGGGTACCGAATCGGGACGTTCGATTCCATCAGCAGGATGCCGAGCACCTCTTCGACCGGCATGTTGCTGTCGACCTGCTGACCGTACCACAGCATCAGGCTCTCGAACACCGTGATCAGGTCGTTCGATTCGAGCCGGCGCTGGCTGACCGCCCCGTCGAACTGAGCGGTCACGTCGAAGGCGTACTTCGAGTTACTTCGTTCGTATTTCTGTCGGAGCCATCGGCGGACATCTGATTCGGTGAGCTGACCGTGTTGGCTGCCCTGGGCGCTCGGTTGATTCCTCGGCCGACGGTTTCCGGGCTGGTTGCCGCCGCGACCGGCAGCGCCACCGGCCTGGCCGCCCTGACCCCCCGGGGCAGGCTGACCGCCCGACCCACCGCGACCGCCGCCTCCGCCCCGTTGTGGGTTCTGCGCGGGATCACCACCGCCCCGTGACTGATTGCCCCCGCTTCCCGTCCGCGTTTCCGGCGAGACGACGAACCGTCCCTCGTCGATCTGCTCGACGTGCTCGCTCTCGGTGATGTCGAGCTCGTTCGGGGAGAGGATCGCCCCCTCGTCGGCGCGACCCCCGTTGTTCGTGTCGTCGCCTGACCCCTCGACCATAGTGGTACTCTGTGAGCCAACCCTAAAAGTATGTCTCCCGTTATCGACAGTGGTAGCTGGTCACACGGGACGGCGTTACCGGTCCGGTACCGTCGCGATGGTCGTGATCGCCCGCGGACTGTTCGCGCTGGCCTGCTGGATGCGATGCTCGAACTCCTCGAATCCCGCCTCGGTGAACATCCGGTCGGCTTCCTCCTCGTCGTAAAACAGCATAATCGCGTCGGCCATCTTCTGAAAGACGGTGTTGTTCGGATAATCCGGCCCCACGATCAGTACCGTACTCCCGGGCTTGCCGACACGGCGACACTCCCGGAGCGCGGTGACCGGGTTGGGCCAGTACTCGATAGAGCCCGACGACCAGACGATGTCGAAGGTATCGTCGGCGAAGGGCAACCGCTCGGCGTCTCCCTTGTGAAACCGGACCGGGCCGCGCTTGCCGAACTTCTGGTATGCCTTCGAGAGCTGGTGGGGGCTCTGATCGAGTCCGTAGATCCGTTCTGTGTGCTGGAGCAGCCCTTCGGTCGCAAACCCCGTCCCACAGCCGATATCGAGGACGCGGTCCTCGGGACCGATATCGAGCCAACTGATCGCCTCGTCACGCATCTCCTCGTTCCAGATGAAGGGATTGATCCGGTCGTACACCTGCGAGAGGTACTTGTAGAAGGTGCGTGCGCGTGCCTTGTCTTCCAGAACGCCCATTGGGGTAGTATTCGACTCTGCGGATATAATTCTCGGGATTCCGGCTCCCGCCGCCGGGGTTACGGTCCCGGCAGAGCGGATCGGTGTTCAGTCGTCTGCTTCCGTGTCGACGCTATCCGGGCCGGTTCCACTCAGGCGCTGTGAGAGCAGATACCCCAGTCCGCCGGCACCGCCGAGCGCGGCCGGGATTCCGAACCCGGGACCGCTTCCATCGGAGCTATCCCCGCCGTCGTCCCCGCTTTGGGTGTCGCTTCCATCGCTGTCGGTCGTGCCGTCGGATCCGTCCGCGCTGTCGGTTCCGTCTTCGCCGTCCATGTCCTCGCCGTCCATCTCGCTGTTGCCGGTCCCGGCGTCGGGGAGTTCGCTACTCGCTGGCACGGACAACTGCACCGTCGTGTCAGCGCTAATCTCGATCCCAGCGTTGTCGTCGGACGGTCGGTAGATCGACCCGCCGAACAGATCGATCACCTCCGCGGAGGTGAGTTCGTCTTCGCGGGCGCTCATCGCGACCCGTAGCGTATCGCCGGCTTCGAGGTGGCCGTGGACGCCGAACAGTTCGAGTTCGATCTCGCCGCCCTCGGTCACTGCGAGCGGGGTTACCCGATCCTTGATCGTCACGGCCTCACCGTCACGGACCCGCTGGAGCGCGACGAACAGGTGACTGCGACCCTCTCCGGTCGGGGTCGCCTCGAACTGCACAGTCGGGAGTCCGAGAATCTCCGTCGATTCCTCGATGTCGATGTCGACGCTCGCGACGTTTCCGTCGGCCCCGCTGAGTTCGACCGCCTCGGAGATGGTTCTGGATGTCGACCGCTCCGGATGCGGGGGGAACTGGTCGGCGGCCGCGAACTCGTCGGCCGCCCGGTCGTAGTAGTGCAGCGTCGACACGTCCGGATCTCCGTCGCCTTTGAGGTGGGCTTCGTGCCACTGCAGCGCGAGCTGATCGACGAACTGCGCCGACGTGTCCGACCCCGGCGGGTACGAATCCGGCTGGCCGAGGACGTGGGTGCCGTCCTGGCCGAGCACCAGTGTCGCCTGGCTGCCGTCGGTCTGCAGTTTCCGGAAGTTTCGCACTCCCTCGTTGATCGGGAACAACTGGTCCGTGAGTTCCGGAACCAACAGCGCGGGCGTATCCTCGATGGCGTCGTACGTGACCGGCGACCGCTGACGATAGTACTGCCGGTCTGCTTGGGTCATATACCCCCGTTCGAGGATGCCGTTTGTGGTCTCGGTGTTGCTCTCGGCGATGTTTCCGCTCTGGGCTCCGAATTCGAGGGCCTGGATCCATCCCCGTTTGATTACGCCGTTGGGCGCGAGCGACTGTGCGAGATTGTTCCACGTCGCCCGCGGGACGATGGCGTTCAGCCGGTCGTCCGCCGACGCCGTCCTGAGCTGGATCCCACCCCCGTAGGAGGTGCCGTCCATGCCGATGACGGGGTCGTTCTCCCCTTCGGTCATCACCGCGTCCTGATTCGCCAGATAGTCGATCAGCGCGCTGGCATCTCGCCGTTCGAGTTCGCTCGTCGAGTTGACCTGGCCGCCCGAGCCCTGTCCCTGGTTCTCGCCCTGTCCGAACCCCCGGGAGGTGTACGCCAGGACGACGTATCCCCGACTCGCGTACATCTCCGCGAGCGGTACGTCCTCGGAGTACTCACTCTCCCCGTCGGGAAGTGTCGTGAGGTCCTTCTTGCTGCCGCCCCATCCGTGGGTCATCAGAATCGCGGGATGTGGGCCCTCAGCGGTCGGTTCGTAGTACGTCGTGTCGAGTTCCGTCCCGTCGAAGGATTCGATCCGCCGCTCCTCTTTCTCGAAGGTTTGCTGGCCGAGCCCTAACGCTGACCCCCGTCGGGCGAACGGATCGACGTTCGTTACGCTTGCGAGTCCCCCCAACCCGGCGGCCGCGCCGATATACTTCAGCACGTTCCGCCGCGTCTCTGCTGGCAGGTTGGTCTCGTCTACCATACTACCATTGGACTCTCGTAATGCACACTTGAAGCTTCGGTCACACATGAGAGCGTATATTTAAATCGGGATTGCACAGTAAGAAATAGTCGAGCTGGCCACTACAGCGTACGAGTTTGGTAGCACTCCGATGAACACTGTACGATACAGAACAGCGCCGTACGGTACACCAGAGTTATATCTTATTCACCGCGGTGCGGTCAGGTACGCGATTACGCAGGCTCGGGCTGGAAGATGTCGGGTTCGGGACTGCCCCCGACGTTGATGATGCCGAGTAGCCCTTTTCTGGCGACGCGGGTCAGCGCGTGGTCGACCAGTTTGATCGGACCGGGCACCGGCGTGTCGATCTCCGCGATGGCGACACTCCCCGGCACCACGGGCGCGGTCTCAATGTAGTGGTCGGGGTCGGACGCAACTGCGCCGTCGCGGTAGAACGTCTCCCAGACGTTGCCGATGGCGTGCCAGGAGCTGGTGAGGTTGGGCCCGCCGTTGGCGTGGAAGATCCGCACTCAAATTTCGATTATAAACACACCAGTATAAATTCAAGTTGTGTCCTGGCTCGACGAGAGCGACGACCCTTCGCCGTGTCGACTTGGGTTTCAGAGGGTGTGGTACTTGTCACAGCGGTGTCACCGCTGGGAGAGGTCAACGGATGTGTCAGTTCGAGTTATCGCTTCGGACTCATCGGATCACAATCCACAGGATTTGTAAGCGTTGCCACGGATGTTTCGCATGGGGCGAGCGCCGGTGGTCTAGTGGTAGGACATGAGCTTCCCAAGCTCATAGCCCGGGTTCAATTCCCGGCCGGCACAGTTCTGCGAGGAACGGACGTGACGAGCGAACGAGCAGGCAAGGGAATTGAGCAAGCGAGTCGCAGTCCCGGAACGGCGCGAAGCGCCGGACGCCCGGAACGTCTCGCCCAGTTCAATTCCCGGCCGGCGCATCTCGTTCCTCCTTCCGGTCGTCACTCGATGCGCCGCCCGTAGATTGCGAAGCCTCCGGCTTCGCTCACTCCCCGCCGGCGCTGTTTGTACGAACGCAGTGAGCAACGCAATCGCCAACGGGAATTGAAGTAGAGCACTCGCGCGCATCGGAGCAGTGAGCAACGCAATCGCCAACGGGAATTGAAGTAGAGCACTCGCGCGCATCGGAGCGAGCACGTCTGCGCGTGGTTCGATTCCCGGCCCGGCCAGCGCACTCCTCCGAGGAGTGGGGGTGACGAGCGAGGCAACTCCGAAATTGAATCACGCAAATCCAAGCGCTAGCGGGAATTCGTACCCAGGTTCGAGTCCTGCTCAGCGCAGTGAGGGAGGTTTCCGGCGAACAGCCGACCGGGTCAGTCTGTCTCGGCGGACATCGTCTCTTCTCCGCGTTCCAGCACGGCTTCGTAGCTCGCCGCAATCGGGTATTTCCAGCCCCGGTCGAACGATTTTCCGGTGATCCGAAGCGGCGGCGGCGTCTGCCAGCGTTTGAACTCCGAGCGGGCGATTCGTGAGAGGGCCTCGTCGACGACGTGGTCGGGAAACTCCGCGCGCAGGTCCGCACCCGTCACCTGACCGTGGATGTAGGACTTGAGAACGGGGTCGAGTTGGTCGTACGGAGGGAGTTCGTCCTCGTCGGTCTGGCCCTCGCGAAGCTCCGCAGTCGGCGGTTTCTCGATCACCCGCTCGGGAATCACGGGTTCCGACCCGACCGGAGGATCGTCGTTGTAGTGGTCGGCGAGGTCGTAGACCAGCGTCTTGTAGCAGTCCCCGAGCGGCGCGAGCGCGCCCACTGCGTCGCCGTACAGCGTGCAGTAGCCAACGGCGGCCTCGCTTTTGTTGTCGGGGGTGAGGACGAACGCGTTACGCGCGTTGGCGAGCGTCATCAGGACGACACCGCGGGCCCGAGCCTGGATGTTCTCCGCTGCGAGACCATCGACGACCTCTCCGGTCGCGGACTCTATCGACGCTTCGAGCGTCTCGATAGCGCCGCCGACCGGCACAACGTCGAACTCGATTCCGAGCGCATCGGCGACGGCGCGGGCGTCCTCGATACTCTGGTCGCTCGTAATCGTGCTCGGGAGGGAGACGCCGTAGACGTGGTCGGGACCGAGAGCGTCCACTGCGAGCACGGTGGCGACCGTCGAATCGACGCCGCCGGACATGCCGATGATAACGTCCGAAAAGCCCGTCTTGGCCATGTAATCACGCAGTCCAAGACGGAGGGCCTGCCGGGCCTGCCCGGCCCGTGACTCGCGCATCGACACCGACCCGACGGGGATCTCCCCAAACGGGTCGACCGTCCGAACGGCCTCCTCAAACGCCGGAAGTCGTTCGAGAACGTCGCCCTCGCGGTCGAGCACCAGAGAGTTGCCGTCGAAGATGATGTCGTCGTTCCCGCCGACCTGGTTGGCGAATACGACAGGCAGGCCGGTGTCTTTCGCGTGTGCACCGAACCGGGTGACCCGAGACTGCGGTTTGCCGAGCCTGAACGGCGAGGCTGAGAGCGTGACGATCAGTTCCGCTCCGGCGGCTTCGAGTTCGGCCAGCGGGTTCGTTCCGTGGCGGCGCTTCCCGGTGATCGACGCGTCGTGCCACGCGTCCTCACAGATGCTGACGCCGACCGTGACGCCGTCTACGTCCACCGTGAGCGGCTCCGTCCCCGGGTCGAAGTACCGGTGCTCGTCGAAGATATCGTAGGTCGGCAGGAGCCGTTTGGCGTACCGGTCGCGTCGTTCGCCGTCGGCGAATACGACCGCGCTGTTCTGTAACGGCGGTCCGCTCTGTGCCGGTGACTCGGTCGCGGCGCCGACGATCATCGCGGGACCGTCTTCGGTGAGCGTCGCGAGGCGCTGCAGCGCCGCCTCCTGTTCGGCCAGAACGCCGTTTCGGTGGAGCAGATCACGCGGTGGATAGCCGAGTACGGCGAGTTCCGGCGTGACGACCAGATCCGCGCCCGACTGAGCCGCGGCGTCGAACTGCCGTTCGAGTCGGTCGAGATTCCCAGCCACATCGCCGACTGTCGGGTCGTGCTGGAGTAGCCCTACCTGAAACGATTGTGGCATTCGAATGGTA
>NZ_WUUT01000006.1 GCF_009831575.1 Halovenus carboxidivorans
TTTACAGACGACCGGGGTTAAGCGTTCGCGTCCCTCGGTGAAAGTGAAACGGCCCCGCCGGGCCGATATTTTACATTCTCTGATACAGAATAGCACTCGTATGTCATGCGGACACACGACAGTGGGGGTACCGCAGTCGACCCGATCCGGAGGGGATACGGATGGCTGAACCGCTCTCGACCGACGACCTCGCAGTGACGACCAGCGACGACGGCCTCGTGGTCCGGGCGACCATCGACCGCCCGGACCAGCGCAACGCCCTGGGCGAAACCGTCATCCACGGCCTGCGCGACGTGCTCGACGCCGCCGACGAGGGCGAGCAACGGGTGGTCGTCATCCGCGGCGCGGAGGGAACCTTCTGCTCCGGCGGGGACATGACGGAGTTCCCAATCGGCCAGGGGACACAGGCCTACCGGGAGAACTTCGGCTCGCTCGCCGGACTGATCGAGAAGATGCACGCGACGGACGCGCTCACCGTCGCGGCCGTCGAGGGGTACTGTCTCGCCGGCGGTCTCGGGCTGGCCAGCGCCTGTGAATTCGTCCTCGCCAGCGCCGACGCCGAGTTCGGGACGCCCGAGGTCGAGGTCGGTCTCTTTCCGGCCCAGGCGATGGCTCCAATCGCCCGTGCGGGCAGCGAGAAGGCGGTGCTCGATCTGCTCTTTACCGGCAAGCGGATCGACGCCGAGCGAGCCAGAGAGATCGGACTCGTGACCGACGTGGTTCCGGCCGCGGCCCTCGACGAGGAACTCGACGACCTGGTCGACACGCTCGCGGCGAACTCGCCCGTCCTGATCGCGATGGGCAAGGAGGCGTACTACGAGCACCGAGACATGGGATTCGGGGAGGCGCTGGCCTACCTCAAGGAGATGATCACACTGATCGCGATGAGCGACGAGACGGAGGAGGGGATCGACGCCTTCCTGACCGACAGCGAACCGGACTGGCGGGGGCGGTAAGATGTCGATCTACGAGCGACAGGACTCCACGAAGGGAAACGACCCCGAGAAAGTCGTCATCTCGGCGGCGCTGACCGGCGCGTTGACGACCCGCGACCAGTGCGGGGCGATTCCGTATACCCCCGAGGAGATTGCCGAGGAGGCCGCCGCGGCGCGGGAGGCCGGTGCTGCCGTCGCCCACATCCACGCCCGGACGCCCGACGGCTCTCCGACCTTCGAGACGGAAACGTACCAGCAGATCCACGACGAGGTACGCGAGCAGACCGACATCGTCGTCAACTTCTCGACCGGTGCGGTCGGGACGCCGGTCGAGCAACGACTCGAATACGTCGAAGAGGTTGAGCCGGAGATTGCGGCGCTGAACATGGGGTCGATGAACTACGCGAAGTACTCCGAAGACCGCGAGGATTTCGTCTTCGATATGGTCTTCGACAACCCCTTCTCGGAGATCACGACCCTCCTGGAGGGGATGAACGACGCCGGCGTCACCCCCGAACTGGAGTGTTTCGACACCGGACACATCGGCAACACCCGCCCGCTGCTGCGGGAAGGGGTGCTCGACCGACCGTTCCACGTCAGTCTCATCATGGGCGTACTCGGCGGGATTCCGGCGACCGTCGAGAACCTCGCCCACCAGGTCCGGCAACTGCCCGAGGACTCGACGTGGCAGGTAATCGGTATCAGCCGCGACCAGTGGCCGCTCGTCAGCGCCGCCCTGTCGATGGGCGGCAACGTCCGCGTGGGACTGGAGGACAATTTCTACCTGCCCGACGGCGAGATGGCCGAGAGCAACGCCGATCTGGTCGCGGCGGCGGCGGAGATGGCACGACAGGTCGACCGCGAGCCCGCAACGCCGGAGGAGGCACGCGAGATTCTGGGGGTCGACGATGACGGGTGAGGGCACCGACCGGTTCCCAGAGACGCCGCCCAGCACCGACATCTTCACAGAGGATTTGCTCGCCGGCGAGACGGCGCTAATCACCGGCGGCGGCACCGGCATCGGCGAACAGATCGCGCTGGCGTTTGCCGATCACGGCGCGGACGTGGCGATTGCCAGCCGATCGATGGACCACCTCGAACCGACCGCCGACGCCATCGAGCAGCGCGGCGTCGACGCCTGCGCGACGACTGTCGACGTGCGGGATCCGGACCGCGTCGCAGAGATGGTCGACACCGTCGAGGCGGAACTCGGCCCCGTCTCAGTGTTGCTCAACAACGCCGGGGCGAACTTCCTCACGCCCTCCGAACAGCTCTCGACCAACGGCTGGCGCTCCGTCGTGGGCACGATTCTCGACGGCACTGCCTACTGCACGTTCGAGGTCGGCGAGCGGATGATCGACCGCGGCGGCGGCGTCATCCTCTCGATGGGCGCGACCAACTCCGTCCGCGGCGCGCCCTACTACGCCCACTCCGGGGCCGGCAAAGCCGGCGTCCACAACCTGATGCAGTCGGTCGCGGCGGAGTGGGCGCGGTACGGGATCCGGGCCAACACCATCGCGCCGGGCGTCATCAGGACGGATGGCGTGATGGAGGTGATGGACGAGGCCACCGCCGACCAACTCGTCGAGGAGGACCTCGCGGCGGATCGACTCGGAACACCGGCGGACTGCGTGCCGATGGCGGTCTTTCTCGCCAGCCCGGCGGCCGCCTACGTAACGGGATCGTACTTCGTCGTCGACGGCGGGCAGTTGCTCTCGCCGGTGCCGGGCTAACCTCTATTTTTTGGTTCGGAAAGATTTAAATTTGTTTGATTTCACTTCAAATCACATGGGGTCCGATGAGCGGATCGAACCGACGCGAGAGTCGACAGGCGTCGTCGTCGAACGGGGCGTCGCGCAGTTCATCGACGGGCTCGTGATCCTCGCTATCGCGGTTGCGCTGGGGGTGGCCCTCCGAATTCAGTCCCAGGCCGCGGCGTTGATCGTGACTGCCGTACTCGTGTTCACCTACAACACGACTCTGGAAGGGTTCTTGAACGGACAGACGCTCGGAAAACGCCTCGTGGACATCCGGGTGGTCGACCGAAGCGGCGCTCCGCCTTCCCCCGCGCAAGCGGCGGCCCGAAACGTCCCAGGACTGATCCCAGTCGCAGGGATTGTCCTGCTCGTCGCGGCGCTGGTCGCCATCGCCTCGACCGATCGACGGCAGCGAGTCTTCGATACGGCCGCCGACACGTTCGTCGTCGGGACCAACTCCCGCCGCCGGGCGTCTTCGTCCTAACCCGCCCGTATCGCACCGTACGGACAGCCGGGTCGATAGTCGGCTCCGAAATGCCCTTGACGGCTCCCGTCGTATCACGGCTGTGGAGTTCATCGCAGACCGGAGCCGGAACCCCTTCGACATGGATCCACCCTGTGAGCGGTTCGTCCCCGGCTACGGCGTCACAGACGCCGACTTCCACGTCATCGGCGACCATCCGGGCGTCCACGGCGGCCTCGCGACGGGCATCCCCTTCACCGACATGCCGTGGTCCGAGCGGTTCTTCGACGCGCTCCGCGAGGGAGGTCTCCTGCCGGCCGCCGACGGCGACGGCCGGTTCGACTCCGTCCAGACGTACTTCTCGTATCTGCACATGTGCGAGTTGGACGGCGAACGTCCCGACGACGCCTCGTACGCCGATCTCGAACCGTACTTCGACGCCGAACTCCGTGCGATCACCGCACACGTCCTGCTTCCGGTCGGCAAACGGGCGACAGCACACGTCTTCCGGGAGTACACCGCCATCGACGCCGCGACCGTCGAGACGGCTGACCTGCACGCGACGGAACAACACGGTTCTGGGTGGCTGATCGTCCCGATCAAGGAGCCGGCGACGTGGACCGACGAGGACGAGCGAGCGCTCGTCGATCGGCTCCGGGGTCTGCTCGCGTCGGATTACAGGCAGATCTCGGATCTCGGTCGGTTCCAGCCCGACGGAGATCCGTACTTCGTCCGCTGAGTATGTCCCACATTCTCGCTCCCCGAATCACGCAGACGGACCGGAGCAGACGGCTCGCGGCGGCGATTGCGCTGGCCGCCTGGGCCGCCCTCTGCGTGTCTCTGCTCCGCTCGCTGCTGCCGGCGGACGGCGACCTCCTGTGGGAACTGGTGGTGTTCAGCGGCTTTTTCACCTACTGGACGAACGCCGCAGTCGCGCTCGCCGTGACGCTCCCGCTTCTGGCCCCCGAATCGAAGCCGGGACGGTTCTTCCGCCGGGCGAGCGTCGTCACCGGCGTCGCGGTGAGCATCACGCTGGTCGCCGTCGTCTACGAACTGCTGTTGCGGAGCGGGTGGGGGCCGCTCGGAATCGATCTTCTGCTCGATCTCCTGTTGCACTACCTGATTCCGGCCGCATTCGTGGCGTACTGGTGGCTGGTAACGCCGGTCGGCCGGCTCTCCTGGCGCGGGCCGCTGTCGTGGCTGGCTTACCCCGCCGGATACGCCGGGTTCGTCCTCGTCCGCGGGGCACTCACCGGCACCTATCCGTATCCCTTTCTGGATGTCGGAGCGCGCGGCTATCTGACGGTCCTCTCGAACGTCGGTGCGATCGGGGTGGCTTTTCTCCTTCTCGGCTCAGTGTTCGTCGGTCTCGGGCGACTGACCGGGCGCTGAGTCGGCCGTCGGGGCGATATCGTCGGCCGTGGTCTCCGCTGGCTCGTCGATGTACGCCTCCTTCCAGCCCCCCCGGAGCAGCCACGGCACCGCGACCGCGGCGCCGATGATGTTGCCGACGGCCATCCCGATCCAGATGCCGGTCTCGTCCCAGCCGAGTCCGAACACGAGCAGACAGACGGTCCCGACCCGGCCCACCCACAGCGTGATGATCGAGATGACCATTGCGGTCTTCGTGTTGCCGGCCCCTCGGAACGCCCCGAGGATGACCTGCGTGACCCCGATAAAGGCGAACTCGACCGAGCGGGTCCGGACGTACTCCACGCCGCTGGCCACCGTCGCGGGGGCGTCGGGCACGTCTCCGAGGAAGACGCCGACGATCGGTTCGGTGGCGACGACGGCGACGACGGCGACCACCAGCATGACGCCGGCGGCCGTCGTGACGGCGAGATAGATCGACCGGGTCGCCCTGTCGGGGCGGTTCGCCCCGAGGTTCTGTCCGACCATCGTGTCGATTGCCCGGCCGAGACCCATCGCCGGCAGAAACACCAGCGAGACGATCCGGTTACCCAGCCCGTAGGCGGCGACGACCGCGGGTGAGAAGCCGACGACGATGGCGACGAGCGTGATCTGCGCCAGCGCGTTCATGGAGTTTTCGACCATGCTCGGGACGCCGAGCCTGACGATATCCTCGATGAACCCGAGGTTCGGCCGCAGGTGCGCGAGCCGCACTGTGGGTCCGATTCCCGTCCAGAACAGCAGATAGAGCCCGATCGCACTCGCGGCACCGCGGGCGATGATCGTCGCCAGCGCCGCCCCCTCGATGCCGAACCCGGTGAAGCCGGTCGCCGCGAACAGCGCCGATTCGACTCCGCCGAGCGCGACGAGGCCCAACAGCGGGTTCCCCTGGAATCCGAAGATGAGGAAGGGGTTGATGAGGACGTTCGCGACGACGGAGAGCACCATCACGTACATCGGCGTTCGGGTGTCGCCGTAGCCGCGCAGGATCGCCGTGAAGACGAAAAAGCCGAACAGGAAGGGGATGCCGAGGAAGAACACCTCCATGTAATCGGCCGCCAGCGGGATGATCCGGTCGCTGGTCTCCTGTGCCGACGGGAGCAGTTCCAGCCCCGGCCTCGTCAGGAGGTAGCCGACGGCGGCGATGACCACCGAGAGGGCGCTGACGAAGGAGACGGTCTGTCCGGCGACCAGCCCGGCGGACCGCTCTCCCCCCGCGCCCGTGTACTGGGCGACGAGGATCGCACCCGCGGTGGTGAAACCGGCAGCGATGGAGATCAGCAGGAAAATGAGCGGAAAGGCGAGGCTGATCGCAGCGACGGCGTCCGCAGAGAGCCGACCGAGATACAGCGTGTCGACGACGTTGTAGGTGACCTGCAACAGTTGGATGATGACGACCGGCCAGGCGAGGTGAAACAGCGGGCGCAGGAGACTCCCCTCCGTGATCGACTCCCGGCGTTCGTCCGCGTCGTCGGCCTCGGACCGCTGTTCGTCCGTCTCGGAGGGCGGGCCGTTGGCCTCGGTCGACTCGTCGCTCACTACAGCCCCCCTCGGCCGGGAGGAACCTCAACGTTCTGATCCGTCGAATCGCTACGCTCAAACGGCTCGGGACACGCAACTCGTGTATGATCAGGCTCGTCTGGGGAACCGGCCACGCCGCGACCGGCAAGGCCTCCTTCGACGCGGCGCTCGCCGACGCCGGTCTCCACCAGTACAACCTCCGGACGCTCTCCTCGGTCATCCCCGCCGGGGCCTCCCTGGAACTCGCCGAGACCGCGCCGGATCTCGGTCCGACCGGCAACGCGCTCGACGTCGTCCTGGCGCGACAGACGAGTCCGCCGGGTGCCCGCGCCGCGGCCGGATTGGCGTGGGTCCGCGGCGAGGACGGTGCGGGGATCTTCTACGAAGCCGCCGATACCGACCCCGAGACGGTAGGCGAACTGCTCCGTGTCGGCATCGAGCGGGGCTGTTACATCCGGGACCTGGACTACGGCGGCGTCGAGACGAAAATCGTGACGGCGGACTCCGCCCCGGACGAGTACACGACCGCCGTCGTCGTCGCGGCCTACGGCGACAGCGAGCCGCTGCTGTGAGCTACTCGACGCGCTCGACGCGGTGGCGGACCACGTCGGTGTCGTCGTCCCACTCGAAGTCGCCGCCGTGTGCGCGGACCATCCGCTGCTTGTAGGCGTCCAGATCCTCCGACCCCTCGCGGCGGGCGTCCTCGTCGGTCATATCGCCCAACTTCCGCTCGGTCACGTCGACGACCTCGAACGTGTCGCCGTCGAGTTCGAAGGTATCGCCCTCGTCGGCGTACTGCTGGCCGCGGTGGATCTGCGTCATCTCGCCGGCCGCGACCGCTTCGAGCGTCTTCTCGTTCGGGAACAGGGACTCGGGATCGATCGTTGCCATCTCGTCCTGTCGTTGGACTGTGGACACAAGAAAGCATCCGCTGTCGCCGCTTCACCCCGTCTCGGTCGCGGCAAACCACACAATTTAGTACGCCCAGTCTCGTGGTGGCCTGTATGGACATCTCCTACGACGACAAACTGGCGGTGCTCGGCCTCGTCGCCGGCGGCTACGTCTTGGTCACGGTCATCGGGACGCTTCTCGGCCAACCCTGGGCGACGGCGGCGGAGGGCATCGTCGGCCTCGTTCAGGTTGTCGGCATCCTGCTTTCTATCCTCGTCGCGGCGATTCTGGTTCTCGTCACCCAGGATTACGATGTCGGCGAACTGCTCTCGCTCGGCTAACGGTCCTCGTCGATCGGCAACTCCGGCTCGTATCCGACCGCCTCGATCATCGCATCGAGCACTTCTTCGACGTTCTCTCCGGTCGTGACACTCATCGTGTACTCCGCCTCCGCCGGCGGGTCGCCGTCGAACCGGTCCCGCTTGTTCGCGACGGTAATCACCGGCACGTCGAACCGCGCGACGATGTCGGCGCGCAGGTCAAGTTGCACGTCCAGCGGGTAGCCGCAGTCGCCGCTGGGATCGAGCACGACCATGACGGCGTCACCGGCGTGTTCGAGCGCGCTGACCGCCTGCGATTCGGAGTCGTTGCGCTCCTCTGGGGGTCGGTCGAGCAGCCCCGGCGTGTCGATCAGTTGATACCGGATGTGGTTCGCTTCGACGTGGCCGACCTGGATGTCTGTCGTCGTAAACGGATACGAGGCCTCCTCGTTGCTCGCCCGGGTCACCTCGTTGACGAAAGAGGACTTGCCGACGTTCGGGTAGCCGGCGACGACGATGGTCGGTTCGTCCGGGCGGATATCGGGGAGTCCCCGCAACTGCTCGCGGGCGTCGGCAACGGCGAGGAGGTCGTCTTCGACCTCCTCGACCACGTCGGCAATCCGGGCAAACGCCTGTTTGCGGAACTTCGTCGCCGTCTCCAGATCACCAGACAGCCGGGGTTCGTACTCGTATCTGATCTCGGTGGCCTTGTTGCTCGCCCAACTCAGCTCGTTGAGGTGCTGGCGCAGGGCGTCGGCGTCGACGATCGCGTCTGCAAGCTCGTAGTAGAACGGATCGAGACGATCGAAATCCGGCCAGTCGGTCACGACGTTTTCGAGGTTGTCGGAGACGATGTTCGCCGCCGTCAGCAACATCGACTGCTGGGCGTCGGTGCCGGCTTTCGCTCGGCCCGCCCGGGCGGCCCGGGAAAACGCCTTGTCCAGGAGCTCGTCGCTCCGGGGCGTCGTCGGCAGATTCTCGAATGGGTGGCTCATTGTCCGTCTCTACCGGGTGCGGACTGAAAAGACCGTCTGTTCCGCGGACTCGCCGTTTCAACTGTCGGTGTCGGCGCCGTGGATTGTCATAGGCGGTACCTAACTGGTTTGTTGTTTATCGTCTGTCGAACACTAACTAGTTATCCTGAGCGCTACTATGGCCGGGTCTCGTAGTAGCGTTCGATATGACTGGTGAGGAGTCTGCGAGTGTTCTCATTGTCGACGACGAGCGACCGTTGCTCGAATCGTATGCGGCGATGCTCGAACGATCCTACGAGGTGCAGACGGCCGCGACGGGTGCGGAAGCGCTCGAAGCCGTCGACGAACAGACGGACGTCGTCCTGCTCGACCGCCGCATGCAGGAGTACGAGGGCGAGGAACTGCTCGCACGGATCCGCGACCGTGGCCTCGACTGTCAGGTCGTGTTCTGCTCTGCCGTCGTTCCGGACGTGGAGATTCTCTCCGTCGAACCGGACGGCTATCTCCACAAGCCGGTCGGGACCGACGAACTGATCGAGACCGTCGAACGGCAACTCGAACAGGCCGACGAGCCCGAATCGGTCCGGGAGTATCTCCGTCTCGAAGGCCTCAAATCCACCCTCGAGGAGGCACAACCGCTGTCCCGGCTGCAGTCGACGGCGGCCTATCAGGACCTGCTCGACCGCGTCGAGCGAAAGAAACAGTGTCTCGATAACTCACACCACTCCGCGCCGGCCGCGTAACCGTTCTCAGCGCCGGTCCGCGAGTTCCTCCCGGAGATCGGCCAATTCCATGTCGTGTATCGAGAGCACGACCAGCAGGTGATAGACGATATCGGCGGCCTCGTGGGCCATCTCCTCGGTGTCCTCGTCTTTGGCCGCGAGCAGGAACTCCGTCGTCTCCTCGCCGAGCTTCTCCAGCGCGGCGTTTTGCCCCTTCTCGTGGGTGAACAGCGAGGCGGTGTAGGAGTCTTCCGGGAGTCGTTCCTTGCGGTCTTCGATCACGTCGAACAGTTCGTCGAGAATCTCCTCCGTGGAGTCGCTCATACCGTCATCTTGACGCCGACGGGTTTCAGCGCGTCGGAACTGAGACCGATCAGGCCCCGGCGAGCACTGTCTCGAAGAAGGCGAGGTCGTGGATCCGGGAGTCGTCGGTCAGTTCGGGGTGAAAGGAGAGTCCGACGACTGGCCCCTGTCTGACCGCGACGGGGTCGTCCTCCCACTCCGCGAGCACCTCGACATCGTCGCCGACGCTGTCGATGACGGGCGCGCGGATGAAGACGGCGGGAAACGGCTCGTCGAGTCCCGTCACCGAAAGCGGTGCCTCGAAACTGTCCCGCTGTCGGCCGAAGGCGTTTCGCTCGACGGTCACGTCGAGCAGATCTAACGTGTCGACGCGGTCGTCGTTGGCGTCGGTACTGACGAGGATCAGCCCCGCGCAGGTGGCGAGAATCGGTTTGCCGGCCTCGGCGTGGGCGGTGATCTCCTCGGCGATCCCTTCCCGGTGGACGAGCCGCGAAATCGTCGTCGACTCCCCGCCCGGAAGCAGGAGCACGTCACACTCGGGGACAGTCCCGGACTGGCGGATCTCGACGACTTCCGCGTCCTCGCCGTGGGCGTCTGCGGCCCGGCGGATCGCCGCCGCGTGTTCGCTCACGTCGCCTTGTACTGCCACGACACCCGCTCGTACCGTCATACGCCATCGTAGGGGACTCCCGAGAAAAAGCCGTTCGGTCCCGTGCGCGCGCAGCGTCAGGGTTAACACTCCGGGACACGCTACGATAGCGTATGAGCACGACCGACGACAGTCCCCAGCACTCCGGTATCTCGGTCACGGAGGCCGCCGCCTCCGAGGCGATTTCGCTGCTCGAAAGCGAGGACATGGACACCGACATCGCCGGACTTCGGCTATACGTCCAGCAGGGCGGTTGTGCCGGACTCTCCTACGGGATGCGGTTCGACCACGAACCGGAAGAGGACGACACGGTCTACGAACACCACGGGCTGCGCGTGTTCGTCGACCCCGCGAGTATGAACTACATCGAGGGTTCGGTCCTCGATTACGAAGGCGGTCTGCAGGGCGAGGGGTTCCACGTCGAAAACCCCAACGTCGTCAGCGAATGTGGCTGCGGCGAGAGTTTCCGAACCTAATCCTCTAGCTCGAAGGCGACCTCGACCTCCGCCTGATACTCCCGACCGTCGGCGCTCGCTATCTCGACGCCCATCTCCTCGACCTCGACCCAGTGGACCTTGTCCAGGGTGTCGCGGGCCCGATCGATCGCGTCGTCGACGGCGTCGTCGAACGATTCCGAACTCGATCCGATCAGCGTGACTTTCTTGAATACCATTGGTGTCCCCCGTGGCAACTGGCTCACAGCACGAAATACTGTGGTGCTGTGTACCATCCCACACGAACGGATTTGGTACGCTATCACATAAAGGTCGACCCGACGAGCGTCGCGGGCCGAGAACGGCCGTCGGGCCGACGCTCCTGTTCGGTCGCAACACTCCCGTTTGCCGGTCCTCACGGCAGCGTACGGTCACCGAGAGCGGTCGTCGCGGCTGCGCTCCCGCGTGGTTGTGGTGTCCCCACAAGGCTATGTGGGTCGAAAGCAAAGGGTATCGCAGATGGCCCCATCGGACCCAGTCGTGTTGATCGTCGAAGACGAGCCGGACGTCGCCGAGACCTATCGCCTGTGGCTCGAAGACAGCTACACTGTCGAGACGGCCCGCAACGGCGACGAGGGGCTCGACAAACTGGACGAGTCGGTCGACGTCGTCCTGCTCGACCGGATGATGCCCGGCCTCTCCGGGGACGAGGTGCTCGAACACATCCGCGAGCAGGGGATCGACTGCCGGGTCGCGATGGTAACAGCGGTCGAGCCGGATTTCGACATCCTGGAGATGGGGTTCGACGCCTACCTCTCGAAGCCGGTCAAAAGCGACGCACTCGACGAAACCGTCGAGAATCTGCTCGAACGCTCGACGTACGACAGCCTCTTACAGGAGTACTACGCCCTCGTCGAGAAGCGCGCGACGCTGGAAGCGAGCAAGAACGCGGCCGAACTCGACGACAACGAGGAGTACGAACGACTGAAAGAACGGCTCGGGGAACTCCGGGAAGACCTGTCAGAGACACTCGGCGGGATCGAAGACGACGAGGAGTTCATCGCGACGATCCGCAACATCGACGACAACTGATGTACGACCTCTCTGCTGTCCTCGGGTTCGATTGGGCCGTGACGCTGGGTCCCGGTACGACGCTCTGTCTCGCCGACACGGACGGAACCGACCCGACTCGCTGGGTCGACGCGGTGCTTGCGGACGGACTCCGCAACGGTGAAGCCGCGGTTCTCGTCTCGATGGACCGACCGGCGACGGCCGCGCTCGACGACCTCGGCGCAGACGTTGCGCCCCGGTCCGTCTGCGTGATCGACTGTCAGGGCACGGAACGGACACGCCGGACGCTCGACGACGGGACGTTCGTCTACAGCGTCCCCGACGCCGACGATCTTACGGGAATCGGAATCGGACTCACGGCCTGTCTCGATCGGCTCGCGGCCGCGGGTCACGACCGCGGCCGAGTCGGCTTTCACTCGTTTGGAGTGATCCTCGACCGGGTCGGCCAGCAGGCGGCGTTCAAATTTGCTCACGTCGTCTCCTCGCGGCTGGAGTCGGCCGGGTTTCTCGGCGCCTTCGGGCTCGAACAGCCACACAGTCCGAAGTCGAGGCGGATTCTCGGGGAGGCGTTCGACCGGACACTCGAACTCAGGCAGGGCGCACAGGGCCCCGAGGGACGGACTCTGGGACGGCGGGGCGACTCGGGTCCGTGGAGAGCCGTCCCGGCGGCCGAGTCAGATCGGTAGATCGATCCGCTCGCTGGTGAACTTCCGGAGGCGTTCGACGCCGGCCCGGGCGAACCGGTCGATCGGCTCCCGAAGCCGACGGCCGACGGTCCCGACTCGCCCGTCGAGGTTCGACGGGTCGGTCAGCCAGGCCGCCGCCCGGACGCTGATACACGCGAGGACGGCCCCGGCGACAACGTCGGTCAGCCAGTGGATCCCGAGATACATCGTCGAGACGATGACCGACAGCGCCAGCACGACCGATATCGGAAGCCAGGCGGGATACTCCTCGCGGGTCCGGTAGGCCAGCAGGGCAACGGTGACCGCCAGAGAGGTGTGCAGCGAAGGGAAGACGTTGACGTTCGCGTTCACCTCGGTCGTGAGGAGATTGGCCTCCGGCCAGTAGACGTACAGCAGTTGGTCGACGATATCCGGCATGACGTTGCGCGGTCCGTACGCGATAAACAGCAGGTAGCAGAACACGCCGATCACGTAGTTGAGCGCGTACGAGATGATCGTCTCCCGGACCGGCCGGTCGTCACGCATCACGAGATACGCGACGACGGGGAACACGAGCAGGAAGACGTAGCCGTAGATGTAGGTGTAGGAGAAATACACCGTCGCGGCGGGGGTGGCGTAGCTCTGCAGGACCGCGACGAACTCCCCTTCCAGCGCGAATATCTCGTCGGTGATCTGCCAGTTGAGCAGCCACGACAGCCGCGGGCCGACCGCGCGAAGCACCGAGTTGACGATCAGAACGCAGACGAGCAGCAGAATGTACGGGAACAGGTAGAACAACCGGTCCGACGCCTCGGTTCGGAACTCCCAGATCCGGTCGAGGCCGACGATAGTGACGGCTCCCGCGACGATCAACACGGTTACGACGACGCTGATATCGGGGAGTAGCGGGATCATCGGAGGATGAGCGTATCGTTTTCGTCGAATGCGAAGCCGCGCTCGCGAAACGCCGCCCGGGCCGCCTCGACGTCGACATCACCGCCGGAGCCGATGAACGGGACGACGGGGTCCTCGCCGTCGAAGGATAACTCCTCGGGATTCCACCTCGTGCCGTCGAACGGATGTGCCACCGGTCGCCCGTACCCCTCGAAAATCTCGTCGGCGACGTAGTTCTTGTCGACGAGCCGAGCCACCAGTCGGCGGAAATACGGGTTACTGAACGGTGCGACTCCGGTGTTGTATCCGATCTGGTACGGCGAGTGTGACTGTTCGGTGAACTGCGATACCCCTGACGCGCTGATAATCCGCTCGATGACGGCTCCTCGGGGGTCGACGCTGGTCGCGGTCGCGTCGATCTCGCCGTCGGCGACCAAACTGACCGCCGCCTCGTTCGACGGCACGACCGTGAACTCTACCCTGTCGAAGGCCGGTTCACCGATGAACGCATCGGGAATCTCTTCGAGAATCCCCGCGCCGCGCTGGAGGAAATGGTCGTTGAACGGCCGGAGTACGACCGATTCGTCCGTCGTGACCTGTTCGACGGTGAGCGGTCCGCTCCCGACGGCTTCGATGTTCGAACTGACAATCGCGTTGGTGATGTTGTCCGATCCCTCGATTCCCTGGATGTCGGCAACGTCGCTCATCTCGCGCCAGATGTGCTCCGGAAACACCGGTACCGTCAGCGCGTGGACGCCGACCTCGCGGCTCGTCTCGACCATCGAGAGTTCGACGGTCGTGTCGTCGACGGCGTAGGCGTCGGAGACGAGGTCGCTCCAGGCCCGAAACCGCGGCGCCGGGACGGTCTGTGCGACCGTGCCCAGCGACGTGTCCGCGAGAAACTGGTAGGTGAAGGCAACGTCGCTGGCGGTGAGACTGGTGCCGTCGTGCCAGCGCTGTCCCGGCCGGAGCGAGACGCGGAGCCGACCCGAGTCCCAGCTGTACTCGGAGGCCAGCCAGGGGACGAACTCCCCCTCGATCAGCCGCACCGGTGGGTCGTACAGCAGGTCCGTCACGGGGTTCATCCGGCGGTACTCGGCGGACAGCGGGTTGAGGTTCTGCGACATCCGGGCGTCAGCGGAGCCCAGCCGCAGGACGAGTTCCTCGGAGGCCGAGACGCCGGTCGCCCGGTCGAGGGTGAGATAGGACAGCGGATTCTGCAGCGGGTATCGCTCCCAGCCGGTGAAGTTGTCGGTCCGGGCGGCCCGGATCTCGTCGGGGAACGCGACGGTCGTGAACGGCTGTTCGCGACAGAGCAACTCCAGGGCCTCCCCGACCGCCTCCCGGCGCTGTGTACCTGCCGTCGCGCGCTGGCGTTCGAGCGCGTCGTCGAGCGAGAGGCTCGCGTATCTGTACGGGTTCTGCCAGCCCGGCTCGGTCGCGTACACCGAGTGCAACAGCCCGTACAGCGCCTGTGGATCGTCCATCGGTGGGATCTGGGCGATGAACAGATCGAAGTTCCCGTTCAGGAGCACCTCGCGGTAGAGTTCGGTCTCGGGCAACACGTTCAGCGTCGCGTTGATCCCGACCGCTTCGAGATTCTCGACGAGGTGGCGCGCGAGCAGCGTCGCCATCCGATCCGAGTCCGCCGGCGGCGCGGTCACCGACAGCGACACCGCGGAGGGCGAGTCGCGGTTGAGAATGCTCCTGATCCGCTGGATACAGCCGCTGGTGGAGGCGAGCGTGAGCCCCGCCGCTCCGCCCAGAAGCTCCCGCCTGCTGATTGTCGGCCCGTCTGCCGCGGCTGTTTCCATCGGTAGTCTATCTGTATTTAATTCGCCGTCGCATACATAAGCGTGCTGATTGGTGTCTCGCCCGCGAACGGTCCCCTGCGTTTACAACACGGCGTCGAGCACGGCCGCCGCGCCGTCCCGCACGGGGTCGGTCACCGGCGCGTCGAGCGCCTGTTCGTACGCGTCGAGACGCTGGTCGGCTTCGTCTCTGTCGAGGGCAGCGGTGTTGAGAAAGCCGGCGTCGACGGTCGCACCGGAGACCGGCGCGGCCATCGACTCGTACAGTTGCGCGTACGACCCCGGGTCCGGCAACTCGAAGCGCTCGTAGCCGCCGACGCGTTGGCGACCGGCGACGTGACAGAGCACCAGCGAGTCCGGCTGTGCCCCGTGGAGGATGGCCGTCGTGACTCCCGAGTAGGCCGGGTGAGCGAGCGCTCCCTGCCCCTCGACGAAGAGCACGTCGTGATCGGCGGCCGCTGTGACGAGTCGTTCGGTCGCACCGGCGGCGAAGTCGGAGATGACCCGGTCGATGGCGATGCCCCGCCCCGAGATCATGATGCCCGTCTGACCTGTCGGGACCACGGCGGCGTCGAGCCCTCGCTCGCGGGCCGCCGCCCGTAGCTCGTAGGCGCCGGTCATCTTCCCCGACGAGCAGTCCGTCCCGACGGTCAGTACGACGCGAGCGTCCACGTCTCCCGCGGTCCCCGAGGCGACCGTGAGATCCTCCGGCGGCCGGCGCACGTCCCGTATCTCCCCGGCGTGTTCCTCGGCCAGCGCACGGAACTGTTCGTCCTCGCCGAGCAGGTAGTGGAGTCCGGCGACGACATCACAGCCCCGTCGTAGCGCGGCCGCCACGTCGGGCCGCCAACTCTCCTCGAAGCCGCCGCCGATCGGTGCGATGCCGATCAACAGAGCGTCACACTCGGGGGCATCGTCCATCTCCGCGACGATGGGTGCGTCCTGTACATCGGGGAGGTGATCCCGGACGCGCTGGCCGGCCCGCTCGCGGTCGAGTACCGCGACCGCGTCGTGGTCGCTGTACCGGAGCACCCCGACGGCCGTCTTGGCGTCGTCCGGAAACTGCTCGTGGGCGAGAATCGCAACCCGCATAGCTGTACACGCGAGTGGGCAACGGGTAAATCTGATCCCTCGGGCCGACACCGACAGCGCCGAGACGCGCCGCCAACTCACAGGGTGCGAACCGGCACGGACCAGAACTGCTCGGCGGCCTCGCCAAGCGCCTCCTCGGGCGGTCCGGTGGCGCCGACGGCGCTGGTCACGTCGGCGCTGTCGTCGAGTTCACCGAGAACGGACCGCTCGCCGACGAGATACAGTCGCTCCGCGTCGCGTTCTTCGAGGGCCGCCCGACACCGGTCGAGATGGGTGTCGATCTGCTCGTCGCGCAGTCGCTCGAAGCGACCCTGTGAGAACCCGCCCTTGGAATGTTGGCTCTTGAGATCGCTGTCGAAGCCGTGGAAGCCGACACGCTCGTCGCCCTCGTAGGTGCCCATCGCGAACAGATCGGACCGAACCAGCGCGAGCGTGTACCGGCCGCGGGGCTGGAACCACTCCCGCTCGAACCCGAACCGCTCACCCCACTCGGCAAACGGCTCCGGGCTGACGGGTGGGCGCAGACACGCTCCGATCAGTCCGGCGTCGTCCCCGACGACCAGACAGGGTGCCGCTCGGGCGACCAGCGGGGTTCGCTCCCCGAAGGCCTCGCGGACCTGCTCCGGGAGGTCGTGTTCGTCCGCGACGTAGGCGGTCAGCGCCCCCTCGGGACCGGTCTCGTACGATTCGAGGCGGTCGAGCAGTTCGTCGAGCCGCCGCCCGCGGAGGGTCGTTTCGGTGCGGAAGTCGACGCTTTGCTCTTCGCCGTCGAGCCGCTCGACCCGGTCTTCGAGTTCCTCGACGCGGTCTTCGAGCCTGTTGGCTCGTCGCTGTGCCTGCTGGCGGTCGGTGACGGCGTCGGCGCGGCGGCGCTGTTCGGCCTCCAGTTGGGCTTCGAGGCTCTCGATCTCGGCTTCGAGTTCCTCGATGCGCTCTTTGAGTTCGGTCCGACCGAGCAGATCGTCCAGCATCGTCGGATCGGTTGGCTGGCAGCTATTAAAATCCGGTGGCTGTCGGTGTCGCGCCTACCGGAGCAGCATCGCCACGGCGACGACGCTGGCGAGAAAGAGGCCGACCGCCAGCAGCGACGCGGTCCCGGCCGTCGACCGGAACACCAGGTAGCTCCCGCCGCCGCCGGCCCCGGCGACGGTCACCGTCGCGACCGCGTGGACGAGTTCGACACGGAGGGTCTTCCCGCCCCGGCCGACCTGTCGGCCGAGCCTGATCGCGTTGCTGGCGAGTACCCAGGCGAGGACCACTAACCCGGCCGCCGTGACCAGCCACACCGTCTCACCGATCCTCTCGAACAGCACCGCGACCAGCACCACGCCGGCACCCAGGGTCACGACCTGCTGGCTGGCGCGCCACAGTCCGATTCCGACAGCGGCCGTCCCGACGAACGCGATGGCCCCGCCGAACACCGTCTCGGCGGCGACCGCTCCCGCGAGCACGGCCGCTACGAACGCCCCGACGGTTCCGAACAGCGGCGGCCTCGGGTCGTGTTCTGCGACGGAGACACGCTCACCCTCCATCCTGCTCACCCAGTTTCGGTGCTGGCTGCGGCTCCCCGAGTTCGACCGGAATCCCCGCCGAACGTAGCGTCGACCGGCGACGCCACCGTTGGAGGCGCGCGTACGCCGCGCCGGTCGTCTCGCTGTCGGCGTCCGCCGGGCTGAGGACACACACCCCCCGGCCGGTCGCCTGTAGACGCCGACACAGTTCGACACTCCCGTCGTCGGCCAGCGGCGAGACGACGACCACCTGAACGCTTCGGGCTGTCCGCGCGGACAGCCACGCGACGGTCTCCTCGATCGAGCGACAACCGTCGGGAGCGGTCCACCCGACGCAGTCGGGATCCGCGAGCGCCCGCCGGAGCGTCGCGTACTGCTTTTCGCCCGCCCGCGGTGGACGCCACTCCGTCCCGGTTGCCGTCGCCAGACCGACCGGCTGTCCGTCGTCGAGCAACCGTGTCCCGACGCCGAACGCCATCTCCGCGCCGGTCCGTGGAGCAGGGATCGCTCCAGCAGCGGGGGCGACGTACGCCGGCGGCCGATCGTCGACCATCAGGATAGTTCGACTCCGTGCGGGCTCGACGAACTCGATAGTCGCTAACTCGCCGGTTTTTGCCCGCCGCCGCCAGTCGATCCGTGCCGGGGGGTCTCCGTGCCTGTACTCCCGGAGCGTCTCGAATTCGACCCCGGAGCCGGTCTGCGCGCCCGCGTGCCGGCCGGACAGCGCTGTCAGTTCCGATGGTTCCAGTTCCGGCGCTCCCGTTCGCTCGAATCCGCAACTCACGGTTGTCGATTCGGCGACCGATTCGATTCGCTCGGTGACGCCGACGAAATCACTCGCGATTACGACCGCTGGCTCGAACTCGTGATGCCCGTCGACGGCAGTTACGGTGTAGTCGAACGTGGCAGTTTTCCCCGGGCGGAGCGCGCTCGCGAACCGCGGTGAGCCATCGACGACCGTCAACCCGGGAGGAACGCCGTCGATGACGCGGAGATCCGCCAGCGTCCGGTCGCCGTCGTTCTCGACTGTCACCGTTACCGTCATCTCCTCTCCCGGATCCGGTGCGGCTGTCTCGACCGAACGGGTGAGCGTGACAGACGGGTCGGGCTGGCTGTACTTCGCCGTCGCCGCGAGCGCGAGTCCGACCGTCCCGAGTAACACGAACCCGGGGGCGCTCGCGAGCACTCCGACCCCGCTCACCACAAGCGCCGTGACGGTGTACAGCGCCGCCCCGCTCGTCGACCGAGAGACGGGAAGCCGATCTGTCGGCCAGTACGGACCCGCCGCAGTCCGCTTCGAACCGGGCCGTGTCGACTCCCCCGCCGTCTCTGTGAGTCGCGTTTCGAGCGCGGCGACGACCCGACGCGCCCGGCGGACCGTCGGTAACTCGCGGTCGGTCGGAATCGGGAGTCGCTGGCGGAGCGAGAGCGGCGGGGTGAGCCCCTCGGTGAAAAAGGCGGCCGCGCGCTCGTCGTCGGTCCAGCGGCCCTCTTCGAGCCGGGACCGCGCTTCGGATCGACTGCAGCCGGCCGTGTGCTGTATCACCGCAATCGCCTGCGCCGTGAGCCTGTCGAGCAGTTCCTCCCGGGGGGCAGTTCCGTCGACCAGTTCCGACCCCTCGCGCCTGACAGCTCTGCGCCCGACGAGTCCGACGGAGTCGAGCAGTTGCTCGAACTCGCTGCCCGGACTGCGATACTGCGGTCGCCGTTCGGGGTCGGGCAGGTCGAGATTCGGCCGCGACGAGGAGTCCGCCTGGCTGGCGGCGACCAACAGCCCTCCGGAGACGACGACGAGAGCGAACGCCGTGAGCACAACCGTCGGAACGCCGGCACCGGCAACCGGGACGACCATCACGCCGATTCCGAGCGCACAGAGGCCCACTCCCGCGACGACGATCACTCGGTCGTTCATCGTTCCTCCCCGCCGGCGACATCGAGCCGCTCGCCGAGTCGACGCGCGCGCCGTTCGAGCTCGTCGGTCGCCTCCGCGCCGCCGTACCGGACGGCACAGAACGCGGCAGTCAGCTCTTCGACGGCCTGTCGTGGCTGTCCGCGTTCGATCGCGGCCGTCCTGACCTCCGCCGGCGAGACACTCTCCCGATCCGGATAGGCTGATTCCTCCAGCAGCAGCCAGTTCCGGAACAGATCGTTCGACGCCGGTCGGTCTGCAACCGCGTACTGCCGCCGTCTCGGGTCCGTCTCCGTCTCCGAGTCCGGGGTTGCGGTCGTCTCTGTCGACCCGTCGTCCCCCCGTGTCAGCCCGTAGAGGGCGAGACACCCCCCGAGGACGAACAGCACGAGTGCGAGTACCATCTCCGCGACCGAGCGCTGTCCGGCCGTCGACGGATCGGTCGTCTCGCCTGTCTCCGCGAGCTGGTCGGAGCTGTCAGTTCCGCCGCCGTCGCTGCCGCCCTGTCCGCCGGCACGTTCCGGCGGCGGGCGAGGCTGTCCGTCGGTGCCCGACAGATCGGGATCGACCGTCTGCAGTCCGCTCTCGACCGACGCGGCGGTCAGGCCCAGCGCGAGCACGGCCACCACTCCGAGCCCGAGAAACGTGATCCGTCGCATGTCAGCGTCCGGTTTCCGCGGGGCTGGATCCAGCGGCGACCGCCAGCGCCGGTGCTCCGGGCGGTTCTGCTCCAGCGACCTCCCGGGAAACGCGAGCGTTCGCGCTTCTGAAGCGGTCAACAGCGCCGCGATTGCCGATCACTCGACGAGCCCGCACACGGCGGATGCCGTCGCTCGACTCCATGTGTCACGATATGTTCCAACTGAGTTAAAATTCTTGTGTGGCGGCACTCCCGCCCTCGGCGTGAACCCTCGAAGACGGGCTCTCCCGAGCTCAGGCTCGCGGCGTCCGGCACACTCCCGACTCCGCCGCCCGTTCCCGGACAGCACGCTCAGGGGTCGGCGTGAACTCAGGCGGTCAACCCCAGAAGTTGCGCGGCCCTATCGGCCTTCGCAAGCAGCACCTCCTGTAAGGTCGGCGGATTGCGCACCGACGTTTCGGAGAGCACCGATTCGGGCACAGAGAGCGTATCTGCTGGCACCGTCTCGTCGCCGCGGACGGCGAGGTGGTGTGTCCCGACTTTCATGACCAGCGGCCGGTCGAGGCGTTCGATCCCCTCGCCGTCGGCGTACAACTGCTCGTTGACCCGCTCGTGTTGTGCCTGACACATCTGTGCCTGCTCTGCTGTCGTTGGCTCGACGTACAACCGTCCGAGATAGTATCCGTCCGAGAACTGTTCGAACATGCGATCCACTCCCGTGTTATCTGGTGTCATATATAAGCGATTCGCCAAGAATTTATATCGAATCGCAATCAAGCCCGCTGATCCGGGCCGGCGGATCGCCCCGGAGACGGCTCTCGGCCGGGCGGTTGTAATCGGAGTGAACTGATCGACGACAGCCCCCGACAGGGACTCATAAACGCTCTTGGACGGTGACGATCTGTCTGAGCCGAATCTAAACGGACCGAACGAATCTCCGGTTTTATGTGGTGACGTGGCTAACACAGAGATACGTGATGAGACATCGCCAGATTGCAGCCCTCGGGGTCGCCCTGCTCGCAGTGGCTGTTGCAGTCCCCGCTGTTGGCTTTGCGGATCTCGGTTTGGGGGTGGCTGCCCAGGAGACAGCCGAGAACGACACCGAACCGGCCGGGTTCGGGATCCAGGTGACTTCCTTCGCGCAGTCGACCGCGGTGGATGCGAACAGCGGTCTCGATATGGGTCTCTGGGAGATCCGGGCGAACGAGACCTTCGAGCAAAACGACACCGACGACAACGAGACGACCGCGGTGATCACGGACCGGGCGGCGGAACTCGAAAACCGGCTCGAAGCCCTCCAGAACCGGACCGAGCGCCTCGAACGGAACCGTGAGAACCTCTCCGACGCGGCGTACAACGCTCGTGCGAGCGCGCTTCGCTCGCAGATCGCAAACGTCCGGGACGCCATCGAACGGGCCAACCGGACGGCGGCCAGCCAGGGCGTGAACGCCGAGCAACTCCAGCGACTTCGGGACAACGCGGCGAACATGACCGGTCCGGAGGTCGCGGAAATCGCGCGCAACATCACCGACGCGCCCGGTCCGCCGGCCGGGGTGCCCGGTGGCGGACCGCCGGAGTCCCCGCCGGGACAGGCCGGTGACGGCGACCGACCCGGGGCTCCGGGCGCCGGCGACGGGCCCGGAGACGAACCGGGTCCGCCGGAGAACCGAACTGTCGACGGAGGGCCTCCGGCGGATCGGGCCGGTGGCAACGGGACTGACGGCCCCGGCGAGATCGGTGCCGGAAACGAGACCGCCGAACCGCCCGGGGACACGGCTCCGGGGAGCGATGGACCGGCCGACGGCCCGGGAAGCAACACTAGCGATTCCGATCCCGGAGGCGACGCCGCTGGGGGCCCAGATAAGGACGGGACCGACTCAGGTGGCTCCCAACAGGACGCCGGCACAGACTCACCAGCGGAGAACGAGGCTGACGGCACTGATTCTGCGTCCGGTGACACAGACGACACCGACCAGTCCGACAACTCCGGGAGTGACGAGCAAGCGGGCGACGGCGGTCCGCCGGACGACACCGGCCCGTAAGTCGTCGGTAGCTACTGTTTCCTAACGCTTGTTTTCTCCGTCGCGAGCGGTTCGGTCTCTCGTGTTCTCGAAGGCGGGAACTCCCCCGCTCGCGGAGTAAACCAGTCCGTCGCTTGGCGATCTGTGCCGCTCTGACGCCCGCCTTCCGGGCTCGGACAGGGACAGTCTTATTACTTAGAAGGGGTTACGTCGGGTAAATGGACTCCGCCGAGTTTCTCGATATTCTGGGGAATGCGAACAGGCGTCGGATTCTCCGGTTGCTCGCGGAGCGTCCCTGTTACGTCACCGAGATCAGCGACTTCCTGGGCGTCAGCCCGAAGGCGGTCATCGATCATCTCGAAAAGCTCGAAGCCGCCGGGCTGGTCGAGAGCCGAACCGACAGCAAGCGTCGGAAGTACTTCTCGATCGCACGCCACGTCCGGCTGGAGGTGACGGTCTCGCCGTACGAGTTCGGCACGAAAAGCGCCTATCCGGCGAGTTCCCGGCTCGACATCACTTCGTGTCGCCAACTGAGTATCGACCTCGAACACGACCCGGAGACGGCGGACTCGGGGGTCACCGCCTCGGAGGTCGAACCCGACGATGTCGTCTCGCTGACCGAGGCGCTGCACGACGTGGAACAGCTCGAAAACGAACTCTCGCTGGCCCAGCGGTGGGCCCAGGGGAAACTGACCGAACTGCGCGAGCACCTCGAATCGGTGCTCGACGACGAGCAGAGCCGGCTGCTCGCGGACCTGCTGTTGGCCCTTGCCGACGACAGCGCCGATACCGAAACGCTCGGCCGCGAGGTCGGTGCACCGCCGGGCGTGGTCGAGGAGCTACTGGAAAAGCTCGTCGACGAGGGGATCGTTCGCGAAGACGAGGGCACGTACAGGCTGATCGACGCCTAATCGTCGAGATCAGCGGTGAGGCCGGCCCGGAGATCCCGGCCGAAGTAGTGACCGACGACCCCGGCGACCACACCGGCGAGAACGCTGATCGCCAGAAGCGTCGTCCCCGACGCGACGACCGCGGCGATCAGGTTGCCGAACAGCGTCGCCGCGCCGCCGGTGACCGCGCCGGCCAGCGCCATCTCGACGTATCGTCGGGAGTCTGAGCCGAGTCCGTAGGCGAACCCTCCGGCGGCGATTCCGAGCACGGCCTCGCCGAAGGGGAGAAACGGAACGAACCCGAACAGGACGGTCCCGACGACCGCGAGGGCGAGGGCGGTCCCGAGCGAGCGTTTCGTCGCCACCGTACCGAGCCGTGACCGAACCGCGCCGGTCTCCTCTGTCTCGGACTCGCGGCTCGGACCGGCCTCCGTCTCGTCGAGACCGGCCTCGATGTCGACGGTGATATCTCGGTCGACCTGCGACTCCCGTTCCCGCATACCACTGCATTGTTCGGCCAGCAACAATTCAGTTGCGCTCGGTTGCTGCGTGAGAAACAGTCCGCGCTCCCGGAGCCGTCACTCCCAGATGGTCGTCACGACCGCGTCGTCGGTCTCGACGGTGTCGTACTCGTACCCGCGGTCGTCGAGCTTCGGATACAGAAACTGCGGGACGCGGTCGTTGTACTGGACGAGCACGCCCTCGTCCATCTCGACGAGCGTCTCCAGGGTCTGTTTGAGCGGCTGTGGCGGTCCCAACTCACGCACGTCGAGCCGCTCGACCGGCCGTCCCGCCGGCGCGTCGGTCTGTTCGATAGCGCGGTCTTCCGTGAGCATACCCGTACTTCGCACGGCCAGCACACCAGCACTCTGCCGAAGATATTCGGCCCCCTTCACTCCCGCTCGGTGGGGTCGACGCCGGGGGAGGGGTCAGTCTCGCCGCGGGTGTGGTCGCCGGGAACACCCAGGATTCCGACGAGCGTGTGCGGGCTGTGCCGGCGGATCACGAGCAGCATGTTCGCCGTGAACACCGCCGCGCCGATGATCGCGAGCGTTCCCCCAGCGACGAGCAGTATCGTCGGGCCGCCGAAGTATACGCCGGCGAAGACCCCGCCAAGTCCTCCGAGCAGACAGCCGAAATCGACGACAGCGAGCCGGTCGCTGTAGAGGTCGTCGATCATCGGCACCGGCTCGTAGCCGAGCAGGTCGCTGTAGCGATGGACCCAGATGATGAACGGGACGACGTGATACAGCGTTCCGAAGACGACGAACCCGATCACGCCGAACGCGAGCAGGTGGATGGCTCCCGGCGCGGCGAGCAGGCGGTCGAGTGCGAGCGGGTCTGCGAGCCAGGCCGGTGCCGTCAGTCCGGCCCAGGCGACGATTGCGAGCGCGACGACGGCGTACCGCGAGAGCATCGGGGTCCAGTCGACCTGGCTCTCCAGGAGCTTCCGCGCGATCACGACCGCGACCGCCAGCAGGCTTCCGACGATTGCCAGCCCGCCCAGACGGGCGAGGGCCGGGTGTTCGAGCAGTCGACCGCCGGCGAGCGCCACGACGCCCAGCGGGTAGGCGACCGACTCGCCGCGCTGGAGGAGCGTATCGACCCGGCCGAGTTCTGTCTGGGTGAACATCGTTCCGAGCTGGTACAGCGCGCCGACGACCGTCGTCATCACGGCCCCGAAGACCGCCAGCGTCGCGTGAGCGCCGACGACCGCCATCCGGTTCAGCCCCCACTCGTAGAGGATGCCGGTCGTGAAGTCGACGGCGAGGAGTAGTCCGAGCGTCGTTGCGGCGAGAAAGAACCCGAGTGCGAGCGCGAAATGCGCCTCCGTCACGTCGAACTCCCGCAGCGACGGCAGCGTCCGCAGGATGTTGTAGACGAACAGCCAGAAGCCGACGAGCATGACGCCGCCGGCGACTGCGAGCAGCGTGAGGTCGAGGGCGAGCAGCGCCGCGACGAAGCCGACGAGCCCGCCGGCGACCAGCCACAACTGGACCGCGGCGAGTCGACGGGAGTGCAGCGACACCGCGGACCAGACGGGGACGAACTGCGTCATCGCGCCCATGATCGTGAGACAGATCCACCCTGCCAGCAGCGCGTGGAGATGCGCCAGTCTGACGAGTCCGGACAGCCAGCCGACCGCCGACGCCACCCCGAGGCCGACGCCCGCCAGCAGGAAGGCGAGCGCGACGACGAAGTGTCGCAGCGGCAGCGTCATCGGCGGCTGTTTGTCCGTCTCCAGACCCGATGGGATTGCGCTCATACGAGCGAGTACGGCGCTCTCTCCCCTCCGCTTGCTGCCGAAGATGTTCGGAAACCGCGTTCAGTCCCGGGTGCGCGTCGGCGCGAGTGAGTCGTCCAGCCCCATCGCCTCGTCGGTCGTCGCGATGCTCTCGGACTGGGATTTCGTCCCCAGCACCGCCCGGATCGCGTCGACGTTCTCGGGGACCACGTCCGACTCCTGGTGGATCGCCTGGAACAGGTAGAGGTCGTCACCTTCGACGGTGATCGACTCGCCCCAGATGCAGTTCTCCCAGATGTCCGCCCGCGGGCGGCCGGCGTCCTGCGCGAGTTCCTTGATCGCGCCGGCGCCGTCCAGTCCGAGCCACTCGGGGATGACGAAGGTCCGGCGCTCGTCGTCGAGCAGTTCCCGGACCGCCTCGGCGTCGGGGTTGCTCTGTAGCGTGACGTTGATGCTGTGTGTGTGCATCAGCGTCGCCGGGACTTTCAGCCCGAGCGTGTCGATTTCGAGGTCGGGGAAGATGGTGTTCACGTCCGGGCCGTGGTGGGAGGGCAGTTCGACCGGGTTCGGGAGGATGTCGTTGATCGGGCCGCGGCCGCTCTGGGCGGGGTCGCCGCCGCGCCGGACCAGCGTCGCGCGGACCTTCTCGATCCCGTACTCCTCCTGTAGCGGCGCGACGAGCCGTGAGAGGCCGGTCGTGTTACAGGAGACCACGCGAACCAGATCCATCCCCTCGACGGTGTCGAAGTTCGACCGGGCGTTGAAGCTCCCGTCGACGACTTCCGCGTCCTCTCCGCCCTGCAGGAGCGCCGGGGTGTCGTACTCCTCGTACATCTCGGCGTTGTCGGCCCCGATCCCGGAGGGGCAGGCGTCGACGACGATGTCGCTCTGTTCGACGAGTTCCTCGACGTCGCCGGCGAGGTCGATGCCGGCCTCGGCGAAACGTGGCTTGCGCTCCTCGACGGCCGCGTACAGGTCGAACCCCTTCTCGACGGCGCTGCTGGCCTCGAAGTTCGGCCGGGTCTTCGCGACGCCGACGACCTCCATGTCCGGCTGTTTTCGGACGGCGTCGGCGACCCGTTTCCCGATCGTTCCGTATCCGTTGATTCCGACGTGGATCATTGTGTGACGATGCGTACGGTCGGTGTATATCCTTTCCGGACTGACACAGACGCCGCCGTTTCTCCGGCTGAAACGCGGCGAGGGCGTTATCGGACTGCCGCATCGATCGTGAGCATGGTCGTAAACCAACTCGTGATCGTCGCAGTTGCGGCCCTGATCGGGGCGTTTCCGATCTCTCACGCGCGACGACAGCGCGAGCGCGCACGGAGGCTGTCTGGACTGGTGGCCAGCGGGAGCGACGGGGCGACGGCGGCCGGCGAACGGACCGTTGCTGGCCCGGTCGAGGTCGAGCGACCGGCGGAACCGGAGCGGTCCCCGCCGGATCGATGCGAACTCGACCGGAGCGACGCCGACCCCGCGGTGTGGGCCTGGCGTGTCCAGACGGAGCGAAACCGAGACGAGGGGTCGAACGATTGGAAGACGATCGATTCCGGCCTCGCCGTCGGCGAGTTCGCGGTCCGCGACGACTGGGAGCGGGTTCGGATCGACGCCGAAAGCGTCCGTCCCGGAGAGATCGACGACCCCTTCGAGGCCGACCGACTCTTTCTCGGCACGCCAGACATCGATCTCTACGTCGAGGAGCACAGCGGCTCTCTCGGGGATATCGGCCCCGTCGAAGACGTCGAGGTCAGTCTCGGCATCGGCAGCGAGACGACGACCCCGAACAAGTACCAGGCGACGGTGATTCGGGAGGGTGACGAACTGCTCGCGCGCGGCCGAATCGACGACGCCGGTGACGGCGCGGTGCTTCGTGACGACTCGGGAATCGAACTCGGGTTCGGCGACCTCTCGGACCGCGTCGAACGGTTACACAGCTCCGCCCGACGGTGGGCGGCCGTCGGCGGCGGCATACTCGCTCTCGGCGTCGCTGGTGCCGTTGCGGGCCTCGTTCTCTGAGGCGTCGACACGAAGGGAAATCCCTTTGCCCCAACCCGACACAGTAGCAACCATGAGCGACGGCGAGGACACAGACAGCGCGGAGGAACCGCCCGAAGACGCGGGCGAGGAGCCGCCGGCCGAGGAGCTGACGGACCCCGAAGAGTTTGAGCAACGGCTCGACGAGGCCGCCGATCTGGTCGAGGCCGCCGAAACCGAGGACGACCTCGACGAGGCCGACGAAACCATCGACGGGATCGAGGCGGATCTCGACGCCGCGACCCTGCCGACGCCCGAACCGGAGGTCGACGAGGACGAAGACGAGGAGGATGTCGAGCCTCCGGACCCGAAAGAACCGCTCGAAGATCGGATCTCGGACCTGCGAGCGGACATCGAGGAGCAGCGCGGCCCCTACGTCGAGGACATCACGGACGTGCTCGACTCGGCGACGACGACGATCACGACCAGCGAGTGGACCCACGAGGGCGAGGACGAGGTCGCGAAGGCGGTCTCGCTGTTCTGCTCGGAGGCCGGTGAGACCCTCGGGGAGTCCTTCGAGGTGACCGCCGAGGACCCCGAGGGCATCGCCGAGGAGTTGGGTGAGGTGACCGAGACGATTGGCGAGACGCCGCTGGACCCGGACGACGACGCCGGGACGATCGCCGCGCTACTCGACCAGGCCGAGACGCTGACCGACGACCTCGACGACGCGATGGTCTGGAGCGACCTGGAAGTCCGCGAACAGCTCCGCCGCCAGGGCTTTTACGACGTGCTCGATCCGAACGTGACGAAGGACTTCCCGCCGGAGTTGAGCGCGATCAACGTCTACGAGGCCGAAGGCGAGGTCGAACCGCTGCTGGAAGCGCTCGACTCCTTCGATTCGGATTTCATGGAGGAGAACGTCCTCGACGCGTTGGAACACCTCGCTCCCGAGGAGGCGTTCGATCCCGTCCACGCGCTGGCCCAGCGCCGCAACAAACAACCGGTCCGGATCCTCGGCCGGATCGGCGACGAGGCCGCCTGTGACACGCTGGAGGACTTCCTCGGCGGCGGCGACGTCGAACTCGAGAAGATCACGCTTCGCTCGCTGGGGATGATCGGCGCAGAGCGCTCGACCGACCCCGTCGCGCAGCGACTGGCGGCCGACAACCGCGAGATCCGTTCGGCGGCGGCCCGCTCGCTCGGCCTGATCGGCGACACCCGCGCGGTCGAACCGCTCGGCGACGTGTTGGCCGACGACGAGGCCGACGAGGTCCGGGCGAGCGCGGCGTGGGCGCTCAACCAGATCGGCACCGAACGCGCCCTGGAGACGGCCGCCGAGTACGCCGACGACCGCTCGTATCTCGTCCAGGCCGAGGCCGAGAAAGCCCAGGGCGTCTGATCGTTCCCGCTATTCTGCGGACAACTATTTCACATCCCCGTCCAACTACGGGGTATGGTCGCATACGATTACGTGATCGTCGGCGCAGGCTCGGCGGGGTGTGTGCTGGCGAACAGACTCGCAACGGAGACGGAGGGGGACGTTCTCATCCTGGAGGCCGGCAAACCCGACGAGAAAGACGAGATCGAGATTCCGGCGGCTTTCCCGGAGACGTTCAAATCCGACGTGGACTGGGAGTACTACACCGAACCGCAAGAGGAACTCGCCGGCCGGGAACTGTACTGGCCGCGGGGGAAGACCCTCGGCGGATCGAGTTCGATCAACGCGATGATCTACATCCGGGGCCAGCCCGCGGATTACGACGGCTGGGCCGAGGACAGCGAGGGCTGGAGCTACGAGGAGCTACTGCCGCGGTTCAGGAAGGCCGAACACAACGAACGGTTCGACGACGACCATCACGGCCGGAACGGACCGCTCAACGTGGCCGACCAGCAGGCACCGAACGAACTCACGGAGGCCTTCGTCGAAGCCGGCAGTGCCGTCGGCCATCCGGTGAATGCGGACTTCAACGACGGGGAGCAGGAAGGCGTCGGACAGTACCAGGTCACCCAGAAGGACGGACAGCGGTTCAGCGTCGCCGACGGCTACCTCAAGCCGGTGTTAGACCGCGAGAACGTCACCGCGCTCACGGGCGCACACGTGACCGACATCCAGATCGAGAACGGTCGGGCCGTCGGCGTAGAGTACGAACGCGCGGGCGGAACCGGATCGGTCGAGGCCGGCGAGGAGGTGATCGTCTCCGCGGGGGCGATCAACTCGCCGCAACTGCTGCTGCTGTCGGGGATCGGTCCGGCCGAACACCTCGAAGCACACGACATCGACGTGGTGGCGGATCTGCCCGGCGTCGGCCGGAACCTACAGGATCACCTCTACGTCCCGGTCGTCTGTGACTGCGCCGAGCCGGTTACCCTCGACGACGCCGAGACGCTCGCCAACTTCGGGAAGTACAAGGCCCTCGGTGACGGCCCGCTCACCTCGAACGTCGGCGAAGCGGGCGGGTTCGTCCGGACGCCGCTGGCCGAGGATCGACCGGACGTGCAGTTTCACTTCGCGCCGGCGTATTTCATCGAACACGGCTTTCGCGACCCGGATCACGAGTACGGCTTCTCGCTCACCAGCCTCCAACTCCGCCCGGAGAGTCGCGGTTTCGTCGAACTCGACTCGACGGACCCGCGCGATCACCCACGGATCGACCCCCAGTATCTCAGCGCCGAGGGCGACCTCGACGTGCAGGTCGAGGGGCTGAAGATGGCCCGCGAGATCATGCACGCCGAGCCGTTCGATCAGTACCGAATCGAGGAACGCCTGCCCGGACCGGAGGTCCAGACAGACGGGGAACTGGCCGAGCACGTCCGCCAGTACGGCGAGACGCTGTATCACCCGGTCGGGACCTGCAAGATGGGGAGCGACGAACAGGCGGTCGTTAACGAACGGCTCCGGGTCCACGGGATCGACGGCCTCCGCGTGGTCGACGCCTCGGTGATGCCGACGATCACCAGCGGCAACACGAACGCGCCGGTGGTCGCCATCGCGGAGAAAGCGGCGGAGATGATTATCGAGGGTTGATCACTCCTCGAGTCGGCCCTGGCGCTGGTCAATCTCGTCGAGCAGATCGAGGGTCTTGCGGATCGACGCCCGGACGGCCTCGCTTCGGTTGACGAACTTGCCGTCCTCGCCGACGTGCTCGTCGAGGTCGTCGAGCAGTTCCTGTGGGACTTCGACGCTGATCTTGGGCATATCACTCACACTCCCGGCTCGCCGACCGCCGCGAGCCCGTTAGTACTGCCCAACACCGCCGGGTGGAAAATCCTGTGGGTCTCGGTGAGAACCGATGCCAACCTCTAACACGGTGGCCGCCGATGGGCGGGTATGGCAGACTCAGAGCCAGCGATGACGCGGTTTCCGGTCCCGGATCTCGAAGACGTGCCCGAGGACATCCGCGAACACATCGAGGAAGAGACCGAACAGGCGGGCTTCATGCCCAACGTGATGCAGGCGTTCGCCTACCGGCCCCACCAGTACCGGGCGTTTTTCGACTACCACGACGCCATCGTCGAGCACTCGCCGCTGTCCCGCGGCGAAATTGAGATGATCATCGTCGCCGTCAGCGGCGCGAACAACTGCCTGTACTGCGTCGTCGCTCACGGCGCCCTGCTCCGCGTCTACGGCGAGGATCCGCACCTGGCCGAGCAGTTGGCCACCGACTACCGGACGGCAGATATCAGTGAAGCCCACGCCGCGATGCTCGATGTCGCGGTGACACTGACCGAATCACCCAACGCGGTCGACGAATCGGATCTCGAACGCCTCCGCGAGCACGGCTTCTCCGACGAGGAGATCTGGGACATCGGCAGTCTCACGGCGCTGTTCAACCTCTCGAACCGGATGGCGACGTTCGCGGACATGCGGCCGAACGAGGAGTTTTACGAATTGGGACGCGACCAGGCATAGAATCAGCAACGATCACCCTCTAATTCGTTCGTTTTGCTCAGTCGTTATACCCTCGATCGAGCCGCCGCCGTACGCACCGACACGGGCGGTGGGATGACTCATTCCGTCGGACTCTGACTTGCTAATGCCGTCGGCATTGTCAGCGACCCACTCAGCCGCCTCTTCCACCACCG
Source organism: Halovenus carboxidivorans (assembly GCF_009831575.1). Taxonomy (GTDB): domain Archaea; phylum Halobacteriota; class Halobacteria; order Halobacteriales; family Haloarculaceae; genus Halovenus; species Halovenus carboxidivorans. Next base: position 31,192 of record NZ_WUUT01000006.1, read on the forward strand.
CTCCCGCGGGCCCAGTCGCATCTGCCACCTTATCCGCGACATCTATTGAAGGGTTCTCACCTGTACTACGGTCATAATCGCCCTCCGGTGTCGATACCGACCGGGGCGAGTCATCGTCCTCGCCGCACTCCTCGGGGACCGGTGTCGTGGCAGACTGGGTCGAGTCGTCGTCCTCGTCACAGTCTGGAGTTGCAGCAGCGGACGTCGCTCCCGCGGTAACGAACCCGAGAACGAGCATAGCAGTCAAGACGACTCGCAGCACTGTACGCGTCTTCTGCCGGGGGGTGTTACGGTTTGTCACGCCGTACATGACACCAGATTGATCGGAGGATGCCGGGAAAAAAGCTTTTATATCCTAATTATCCGGCAATGAAACGAACCGCGACGCGTTCGAGTCTGCGCAGTAGCGGTCTGGTTACGATGTGCAGGAACCGGCCTCCAATGCTGGCAAAGACTCCACAGCAGATGCTTATTCGCTCTGTTGGAGAGCGGTCTCTGTCTCCCGTACCGGCTTTTGTCGCATCTATTGTAACATTTCACGCCCGGATGTACCCCAGTCAGCATATCGTGTCCTTCTTCAGGTTTACACGGTGAACTAACCTCAGTCCGGATCCGGGCGCTGACGGCGGCGCTGTCGGTCGAGTACCCGCGTGAGTCCCTTCCCCGGCCCGCCCTCGATTGGCCAGCCACGCTGTCGCCACGCCGGCGGTTCCGGCTCGAACGCCTCGCAGGAGGAACTGCACTGTCGCGGCGTCTGTTGGCAGTCTTTCGCCCGGCAGGTCGGCCTCGCGACGGCCTCGGTCGGGTCCATCTCGAAGTGTCGACAGTCCGACCGCATCGAGTCCACGTACGAGCGCCAGCCCCGCTCGTAGGCCCGCTCCGCAATCTCGCGGCGTTTGTGGGCCTTCCACTCCGGATCGGCGTACTCGAACCGACAGGCAGAGGCGTCGTGCCCGCTGGCGTCGGGACGGTCGAGAATCCGCGTTCCGGCGGTGTCGGTCGGAAGCGTCTGCGGGTTCCATCGGACCGAGACCGCCTCGGGGCCGCGGCGCTGCGGGTCGACGCCGAGGATGCCGGCCTCGACGGGCAGGTCTTCGAGTAACACCGGCGCGACGGCGTCGTCGGTCCTGTTCGTCGCGACCCACACCTCGTCGCCGAGCGCCAGCGCCACGTCGCTGTGCAGTTGGTCGGCGAGGTGTCGCGCCGCGCTGGCGTCGAGGTCCGGCTTGTTCTCGATGGCGACGATCCGCTCGATCCAGTCGGGGTATCGAAACCGCCGCCGGAGTTCGATCCGGTTGCCGCTGGTTCGCTCCTCGATCAGGTCCCGGTCGGCGGCGCGGTGGACGGCCTCGCGGACGTACCGCCACGGATACCCAGGATCCGGCAGACAGTCGCGGTACCACTCCCACTCGGCGGGGGCGTTCCGGACGACGTGCAGTAGGTCGCTGTCCAGACGCCGGGAGCCGAAGTCGGCGCGCTGGCGGAGTCCCTCGGCGTTGCACTCGATGACGAGCGTGTCCCAGCGCCGCCGCCTTGTCCCCAGTTGGCGTGCGACGAGCACCGGCCGCTCTCGCTCCCGACCCGGGGGCCAGCACTCCTCGGCCCACTGGCAGACGCTCAACTCGAAGCCGAACTCGCTGTCCACACCGACTGCCAGCAGTCCCGTGGAATTGAACGTATCGGCCGCGAGCAGTCACGCCGTCTCCCGACCGTCTCACCGACACCGCCGAGGCCTGTCGCCGGGTTGAGGATTTATACGAATCCCTGCCCTACCGACGGACGTGAGTGATCGCACGGCAGCCCTGGACGCGGTCGTGTTCGGCGTCGATATCCAAAGCGGCGACGTCCGCGGTGACGCCCCCTCGTACGCCCTCGTCGTCTTCGACGGGGAGGACATCGAGCGCGATGTCGTCAGCTACCGGAAACTCCGCCGGCGCATCGACGACGAGCGCCCCGCGATGGTCGCCACCGACAACATGTACGAACTGGCCGAGGACAAGGACGCGCTCGTCCACTTTCTCGGCTCGCTCCCGCCGGAGACCTCCCTCGTCCAGGTGACCGGCGGCACGGAGCCCGAACCGCTGTCCCGGGTTGCCTCCCGCCACGGGGTCCCGTACGGCAAACAGCCGATGAAAGAGGCCGAGGCCGCCGCCCGGTTGGCCGCCGCAAACGTCGGTCAGGAGGTCTCCGCGTTCACCGACACGACCGAGATCAAGGTCGCCCGTGGCCGCTCGACCGGCAGCGGCGGCTGGAGCGAGGACCGGTACACCCGCCGGATCCACGGCTCGGTCAAACGCCGCGCCCGCGAGGTCGAGTCCGAACTCGACGACGCGGGCCTGGAGTACGAGCGCGACGTGACCGAGAAGTACGGCGGCTTCTCGAACGCTATCTTCACCGTCGACGCCCGGCCCCAGGACCTGCCGGTCTCGACGGAACGGTCCGGAGACGTCCGAATCGAAATCGAACGCAAGCGACGGGACGGCATCGAGTTCGAGCCGCTGGTCAAGCGCCGTGACCGCGTGATCGTCGGCATCGATCCCGGCACGACGACGGCCGTGGCCGTGGTCAGCACCGACGGCTCCGTCCTCGACGTAATCAGCACCCGCACCGCCGACACTGCCGCTGTCATCGAGTGGATCATCGAGCGCGGCCGCCCGGTGATCGTCGCCGCCGACGTGACGCCCATGCCCGAGACCGTCGAGAAGATCCGCCGGAGTTTCGACGCCGCGGGCTGGGTGCCCGACCGCGACCTGCCGGTCGACGTGAAACAGCACCGCACCCGCGAAGAGGGGTACGACAACGACCACGAGCGCGACGCCATCGCCGCGGCCTTCGGCGCGTACGACGCCCACAAGGCGCAGTTCGAGCGGATCGCCCGGGAGACGCCGCCGCGGTTGGATCTCGGGACGGTCATCGAGCGGGTCGTCGCCGGCGAGGAACCGCTGTCGGAGGTGCTCGCGGACCTCCAGACCGACGACAGCGAAGACAGCGAGGAGACCGAACACGTCGAGCGAGAACTGACCGCCGAGGAGCGCCGGATCAACCGCCTCGAAACACAGGTCGAACGGCTGCAGGATCACGTCGACACCTTGGAGGAGACGATCAAGCAGAAAGACGATCGCATCGACGAGTACGAGCGAAAGCTAGAGGAGGCCCGCAGCGAACAGCGCCGCGAGGCCCGCGAGAGCCGCGAGGTGACGCGACTGGAGCGGCGGAACAGCCAACTGCAGCGGGAACTCGACGAGGAGCGCGAGCGCGTCGCGGAACTCGAGGACAAACTCGAACGGCTGAAGGCGCTGTGGAAACTGGATCACTCGAATTTCGCCGACGTGGCGGAGAAGAAATCCGGGCTGGTGCCGGTGAAAGTCATCGAGCAGTTCACCCGCGACGCCATCGAGACGGCCGACGAGCAGTTCGGACTCGCCGAGGACGACGTGATCTTCCTGCGAGACGCCAGCGGGGCCGGCCGGTCGACCGCCGAACTGCTCGCCGATGTCGAACCGAAGGTCGTCCTGCGAAACGGCCAGCTCTCCGACATGGCCGATCAGATCCTCTTCGAGCGCGAGATTCCCGTCGCGCCGGCCGATCTCGTGACGATCCAGGAGGTCGACGAACTCGCGGTCGCACGCGAATCGGAGGTCGAGGACGCGATTGCGGACTGGGAGGACCGCGCCGAGGAACGCGAGCGCCAGCAGAGCGCGGAGATGGTCGACCGCCTGATCAGCGAACACCGCGCGGACCGGCCGGAGGGTTAGGCCATCCCCATCGACTTCAGAAAGCGCGTGGCCGCGCCGTCAGCGACCAGCCCGACTCCCGCGACGATCAACGCGAGTCCGACCGCGAGTTTCGGTCGGTCCCGCCCGATCACCGCGAGTCCAGCGGCGACGGCTCCGATCCCGTATTTTCCCTCTGTGCCGGCCATCTTCTCGATCTCGTCGCTGGCTTCCTGAATCCGGTTTCGCATGTCTTTCGCTCTCTGAGGGCTGATAATAAAGTCGGTGACTTCCGACGCCGGCGGTTCTCGCAGAAGTTATACGTCTCCCTCGCAAATCGTGACGTATGAGCGACAACGAAGGGCGCAAGGACCTTCGAATGCCCGACGACGACGAGGTGTTCGCCGTCGTCGTCGATATGCTCGGAGCCAACCGCGTCCGCGTCAGGTGCATGGACGGCGTCGAACGAACGGCCCGGATCCCGGGCAAGATGCAGAAACGGATCTGGATCCGCGAAGACGACGTCGTCCTCGTCGAACCGTGGGACTGGCAGGACGAGAAAGCCGATATCACCTGGCGGTACGACAAACAGGAAGCCGACCAACTGCGAGAGGAAGGGCACATCCAGGAGTAACTGTTCTCTCACTCCGAGGTGGGCGTCAGATCGAACTGCTCGGCGGCCGAGCGCATGTCCTTGTCACCGCGCCCGCAGAGATTGACGAGAATCGTGTCGTGTTCGTCTTCTTCGGCCAGTTGAATCGCCAGCGCGATGGCGTGGCTCGGCTCGAAGGCCGGGATGATCCCCTCGCTCTCGGAGAGTTCGCGGAAGGCCGCCAGCGCCTCCTCGTCGGTGATCGCGCGGTACTCCGCTCGACCGGTCTCCTGCAGTGCCGCGTGCTCCGGCCCGACGCCGGGGTAGTCGAGTCCGGCGCTGACCGAGTGGTTCTCGGTGTCGTCGTCGATGACCTTCGTCTTCGCGCCCTGGTAGATCTCGCCTTCGCTGTCCTCGTTTTCCGACAGCGGCGCGGAGTGTTTCCCGGAACTGAGGCCTTTCCCGCCGGGCTCGGCGCCGTACAGCGCCACGTCCTCGTCGTCGCGGAAGGCGTCGAACAGGCCGATAGAGTTCGATCCGCCGCCGACGCAGGCGACACAGGCGTCGGGCAGGTCGCCGTGTAGCTCCTGGATCTGCTCGCGGGCCTCCTTGCCGATGACCGACTGGAACTCCCGGACCATCCGCGGGAACGGGTCCGGGCCGACCGCGCTGCCGACGAGGTAGTGGGTGTCGTCGACGTTCTCGACGAGGTCCTCCAGGGCGGCGTCGACCGCCTCGGCCAGCCCCTCGTTGCCGCGGGTCACTGACCTGACTTCCGCGCCCAGCAGCCGCATCCGGAAGACGTTCATCTCCTGGCGCTGGATGTCCTTCCGACCCATGTAGACCGTCGTGTCGAGATCCAGCAGCGCCCCGACCATCGCCGTCGCGGTGCCGTGCTGGCCGGCCCCGGTCTCGGCGATCAGCCGCTCCTTGCCGGCCTGTTTGGCGAGCAGGCCCTGCCCCAGCGTGTTGTTGAGCTTGTGCGCGCCGCCGTGGAGCAGATCCTCGTGTTTGAAGTAGATGTCCGCGTCGTACCGCTCCGAGAGGGTTTCGGCGTAGAAGACCGGTGTCGGCCGGCCGCCGTAGTGTTCGAGCAGGTGCTCGAACTCCTCCCAGAACTGTTCGGACTCGATTGCCTCCTCGAATCCGGCCGCGAGCTGTGCGAGCGGTTCTTCGAGCGGTTCCGGAACGTGCCGACCGCCGTAGCCGGCGTAGGTGCCGTCTGATGCCATACTCGTCTCACGGGTGCGGGCGAACAAAAGCGCTCCCCCAGCCGGACCGCTCGCAGGCCCGTCCGACAATATATGGGATTAAGTGTAGGCAACACATCGGTTGACCCAACATGGTTGATCCGACGTCTGATCTCAACGAAGACATCTCGGCGGACGAAGCCCCGGCGTGTGAAACCTGCGGCGAGACGATTCTCGACAGTAACAGCCACCGTGTGATAACCTGGATCGACGACGGCAGCGTCGAGTCCGCCCACTTCTGTGACGACGACTGCCGGATGGCGTGGGACGGCGACTCCTGAGCGCCCGTTTTATTAACTTCTGTCCCGTCGTTACCAGATTCTTCTATTACAACCGCATCTGGTAACAGCCGAGTTAATAACACCCCGGCACGTACTGTCGGGTAATGACCGAGACGGCATCACAGCAGGTGCGATTTACCGTCCCCGAGATGGACTGTTCGTCGTGTGCATCTACAGTCTCGGATGCGCTCGCCGGGGCCGCTGGTGTCGTCGCCGTCGACCCCGCACCGACCACCGGCCGCGTGACCGTCGAGTACGATCCCTCGGCCACCGACGCCGAGACGCTGGCGGCGGCTATCGAGGCGGCCGGCTACGAGGTGACGGCGACCGGCGGCCAGCGACTCGAAGACCAGTCCGTCTGGACCGGTCCGCGCGGACTGAAAACGGCCGCCAGCGGGGCGGCGCTGTTGGCTGGGTTGATTATCCTCGCCGTCCCGGGTCTCGACCGGGAACTGATTACGGTGCTCGGGACGGCCCACGGCCTGTCGGATCTCGCCTTTATCACGGCCACGGCCGTCGGCGGTGAGATCATCCTCCGCAACGGCCTCGTCTCCGTGCGCCAGCGCTCGCTGGATATCGACTTCCTGATGAGCGCCGCCATCCTCGGTGCCGTCGCCGCGAGCCTCGGCTTCGGCGAGGGGCTGTACTTCGAGGCCGCGACGCTCGCGGTGCTGTTCAACATCGCGGAACTGCTGGAAGCGGCGTCGATGGACCGCGCTCGCAACTCCCTCCGGGAACTGATGGATCTCTCGCCGGACGAGGCGCGTGTCTCCCGCGACGGTGAGACCGTGACCGTCCCGGCCGACGACGTTGCCGTCGGCGAGCGCGTTTACGTCCGTCCGGGCGAGAAGATTCCGGTCGACGGGACCGTCGTCGACGGCGAGAGCGCGGTCGACCAGTCGCCGGTGACCGGCGAGAGCGTCCCCGTCGAGAAGACCGTCGGGGAGGAAGTCTACGCCGGGACCGTCACCGAGACGGGCTATCTCGAAGTCGAAACGACCGCCGCGGCCGGCGAACACACCCTCGCACGGATCATCGACCTCGTCGAGGACGCACAGGCAAACAAGACAGACCGCGAGCAGTTCGTCGACCGCTTCGCCGGCTACTACACGCCCGCCGTCGTCGGACTGGCGCTGCTCGCGATGCTCGTGCCACCGCTTCTCGGCGGCGCGTGGGGCACGTGGTTCGTCTACGGGCTGACGCTTCTGGTGCTGGCCTGTCCGTGTGCGTTCGTCATCTCGACGCCGGTCTCGGTCGTCTCGGGGCTGACGAGCGCGGCCCGCAACGGCGTGCTCATCAAGGGCGGCGACCACCTCGAAGCGATGGGTGAGGTCGACGCGGTTGCCCTCGACAAGACGGGGACGCTGACGAAAGGCGAACTGACCGTGACCGACGTGATCGGTCTCGACGGGACGACCGAGACGGACCTGTTGGCCTGCGCGGCCGGCGTCGAACGGCGCAGCGAACACCCGATTGCGGAGGCAATCGTCGAGTACGCCGACGAACGGGGGGTCGAGCCCAACCCGGTCTCCTCCTTCGAGGCGATTCCGGGCAAGGGCGTCCGTGCGGAGGTCGACGACCGCACCCACTACGCCGGCAAACCGGGGCTGTTCGAGGACCTCGGGTTCGACCTCTCGCACGTCCACCTGGCGACCGACGGCGGTGTTGCGGCCTCCGCCCCTCCGTCCGGCGGTGGACCGGCCGACCCGGACGACTGCCCCCGGGATGACTGCGTGGATCTGCTCGCCGAGACGATTCCCGACCTCCAGCAGGCGGGGAAGACGGTCGTCCTCGTCGGGACCGGCGAGCGTCTCGAAGGTGTGATCGCCGTCGCCGACGAGATCCGTCCGGGTGCGGCGTCGATGGTCGAGCGCCTGCACGACCTCGGCGTCGAGCGGGTCGTGATGCTCACCGGCGACAACGACCGCACCGCCCGGGCAATCGCGGCGGAGGTCGGCGTCGACGAGTACCGGGCCGAGTTGCTGCCCGAGGAGAAGGTCGCGGCGGTCGAGGAGTTGGCCCGCGCGTACGGCGACGTGGCCATGGTGGGCGACGGGATCAACGACGCACCCGCGCTGGCGACGGCCACCGTCGGCGTGGCGATGGGCGCGGCCGGGACGGACACCGCTCTGGAGACCGCCGACATCGCCCTGATGGGTGACGACATCTCGAAGCTTCCGTATCTCCGCGAGTTGGCGATGCGAGCCAACGGCGTCATCCGCCAGAACATCTGGGCGAGTCTGGGCGTCAAGGCCGCACTCGTCGTCCTGGTACCGTTCGGGCTGGTTCCGATCTGGGTCGCAGTGCTGCTCGGTGACGCGGGCATGACCGTCGGCGTGACCGGCAACGCGATGCGACTCTCCCGCGTCCGGGCCGACTGACCGGGACCAGATTCAAGTCGGTCCCCGTCTACCTCCCGACAGATGACGTGGACGCGGCGGGGTCTGCTCGCGGCGGGCGTCACGGCGCTTGCAGGCTGTGTCGGCGGCGAGCCCGGGACCCGGATCGGCTTCGTGGGCGACGTGATGCTCGGTCGAAGCGTGAACGACCACTGGATTGGCCGCGACCCCGACGGCGTCTGGGGGTCGACGCTGAACCGACTCCGACGGCTCGACGGTCTCGTCCTGAATCTGGAGTGTTGCATCTCCGAGCGCGGCCGCAAGTGGCCCGACAAGGTCTATTACTTCCGGTCCGACCCGGATTTCGCCGTCCCGGCCCTCGAATCCGCAAACGCCGCTCTCGCCTCGCTTGCGAACAACCACAGCCTCGACTTCCGGGCACCGGCGCTCGCAGACACGCGTGGGTATCTCGACGACGCAGACATCGCCCATGCCGGTGCCGGTCCGAGTCGAGAGGCGGCGCTCACCCCGGCGGTCACCGACATCGGCGGGCTGACGGTCGCGGTGGTCGCGCTGACAGACCGGTACCCGGAGTACGCCGCGGGCGACGGGACGGCCGGTACCGCGTATCTGCCGCTCGATCCGTCCGTTCCCGAGAGCCGTCAGACCGTCGAAGCGACGCTCCGGCGGGCGCGCGACGCGGATCCCGACCTCCTCGCGGTCTCGCTGCACTGGGGGCCGAACTGGGAGACGGCACCCAGCGAGACACAGCGGCGGTTCGCTCGCTGGCTGATCGACCGCGGCGTCGACGTCGTCCACGGCCACAGCGCCCACGTGCTCCAGGGCGTCGAGGTCTACCGGGGTCGGCCGATCGTCTACGACGCCGGCGATTTCGTCGACGACTACATCGACAAGGAGAGCGTTCAGAACAAGCGAAGCGCGCTGTTCGAACTCACCGTCGAGGACGGCTCGGTCGACAGCCTCCGGATCGTCCCGACCGAGATCGCAGACGAGACCGCGACGATGGCCGACGAACAGGCGTCGGCGTGGGTCTGCGAGGCGATCCGCGAGCGCTCGGCGGCGTTCGGGACGCGTGTCGACCGCACCGACGCAGGCCTGTCTGTTTCACTCGGGGAGCCGTGATCGCCCTCAGCCGCGCCCGACGAGTCTGTATGCGCCGCCGTCTCTCTCCCCGTCCTCCGGATCGGGCGCTCGCTCGGCGTAGTAGATCGCTCCGTCGTGGACTCGCGGCGTGCTCGTCACGACGCCGTCGCTGTCGACGTGCCAGACCTCCTCGGCTGTCTCGATCTCGACGGCGTACAGCCTGCGGTCCTTCGAACCGAAGACGATCCGGTCCGAACAGACGGTCGGGCAACCAGTCAGGGCCGCACCGGTCTCGAACTGCCACCGCATCTCGCCGGTGCCGCCGTCGAGCGCGTAGAGGTTCCCGTCGTGACTGCCCGCGTAGATCTCGTCCCGCCTCGGATCGACTCCCGGTCCGACCATCGAGAGCCCCCCGGTCTCGAACGACCAGTCCATGGTGCCGGTTTCGAGGTCGACCCGGTAGATGTGCTGGTCCCACGATCCGAAGAAGGCCGCCCCGTCGTAGACCGTGATCGGCTCCTTTATCTCGCCGTCCGTCCCGTTCTGCGGGTCGGTCTCGAACGTCCACTTGAACTCGAGGGAGGGATACTCCCAGGCGTACAGCAGTCCGTCGTTCGAGCCGAGCACCATCGTTCCGGTGTCGCGGTCGATTGCCGGCGTCGAGTGGGGGTGATCCGTCGGTCGGTGTTCTGGGTCCTCCCAGACGACTTCCCCCGAGGCCGGGTCGACGGCGAACGTGCTCCCCTCGGGGTCGGCGTACTCGACTGCGACGTAGAGCAGGTCGCCGTCGTACGTCGGACTGCCGCCGATCGAGTCCCCGAGTTCGGTCTCCCACAGGCGCTCGCCGGTGGCGGCGTCGAAGGCGTAAAAAATCCCGTCGTAGGCACCGATGTAGACGGCTCCGTCGGCGACGACCGGCGTCCCGTGGATGCCGTTGCCCTCCATGTCGGTCTCCTGTTGCCAGCGGATCTCACCGTCCGGAGTGAGAGCGGTCAGATAGCCGGTGTCGCCGGGAAAGACGACGCCCCCCTCGGGCAGCGGTACCGCGCTGGCTTTCGCCGCGCTGTGGTCGTCGGTGTTGTGTTCGGGGATCCGCCAGTCGACCTCGACGGCGTCGGGAACCGTCTGCTCGGGGTAGTACCCCCAGTTCTCCAGCGAGTGCCGAAACTGGTTGGCTCCCTCGACGACGGTCTGTTCCTCGGGGTTCGCGACCCGCTCCGCGGGTTCGGGCAGCGCGCCCGGCGCCTGACAGCCGGCGACGGCGGCGGTGGCGGCGGCCGTCCCGGTCGCCAGCAGCGCCCGGCGTGATACGCTCCGTGTCATCTGAGTACTGAGTCTGCCGACTATCGCTCTCGAACCGCCTAATACTTTCTGGACGACCGACCGACACGTTTTGGGGGGCGGCGCGGCGATTCGGACACGCCTCCGGCCAACGACAGAAAACATATACGGTTGCTTCTCGACTCACCAACAGATTCCGGATATGTTTCCCTCCGACAGATCACGGCTGTTCGCGCGACTCTCCGAGGCTGTCGGACGGCGGTGTGCCATCGACCTCCGCGGACTCGCCGTCTTCCGGATGGCTGTCGGGTTCGTCGTCGTCGCTGATCTTCTCGCGCGGTCGCGGGATCTGGTCGCCTTCTACACCGACTCGGGCGTGTTGCTCCGGCGTGCCCTCGCCTCGGACTACTCGGGCATCTACTCGATTCACACGCTCTCGGGGGACGCGTGGTTTCAGGCGCTGTTGTTCGTCGTTGCCGGTATGTTCGCGCTCATGCTGATCGTCGGCTATCGAACCCGGACGGCGACGGTGGTCTCCTGGCTGTTGTTGCTCTCGCTTCGGGCGCGCAATCCGATGATCTTCAACTCCGGGGACGACCTCCTTGGACTGCTGCTGTTCTGGGGGATATTCCTCCCCCTCGGTGAACGCTGGTCCGTCGACGCCCGCCGGATCGACCGTGATCGGTCGACCGTCGTCTCGCTGGCGTCGCTCGGTATCCTGGTCCAGGTTCTGTTGGTCTACGTGACGAACGCGGTGCACAAGAGTCGTAGCGAGGAGTGGATGAGCGGCGAGGCGCTGGCGATGGTCTACCAGGCCGATCAGTACACCGTCCGCCTCGGCGATTTCTTCGCGTCGTATCCCGCGTTACTCGAGTGGCTGACCGCGGCGTGGCTCTGGCTGCTGGTGCTCTCGCCGCTTCTGTTGTTGCTGACCGGCGCGCGCCGGGCGATGCTGACGACGATGTTCGTCGGCGTCCACCTCGGCATCGCGCTCACGATGAACATCGCGACGTTTCCGCTCGTCTCGATTGCCGCGATGCTCGTCTATTATCCGCCCTCCGTCTGGGAGTGGCTGACCCGCCTGCTCACACGAACGGGCGTCCTCGACCGCACCCGGAGCCTCCGCGACCGTCTCCCGACGCTCGGGTCGGCGGTCACGCTCCCGACGGACGCGACTGCCCGTCTCGACGGGGTCGGGGCCGCACTCGACCGCGGACGGGCCGCCGTCTCGCTCGTCGTCCCCTATCTGTTTCTCGTGCTCGTGCTCACGTCGGCGGCCGCAGACGTGGGCTACGCCTCCGTCCCGGAACCGGGCGAGGAAGTCCTGGAGGTGACCGAGACGGATCAGGACTGGGCGATGTTCGCCCCGGACCCGGTACGGACTACCCGCTGGTACGCCGCGCCGGGCCGACTCGAAGACGGTCGGATGGTCGATACTCTCCACGAGTCGGACGTGATCTTCGATCCCGGAGCGGGGACGAACGACTCCTTCCGCCGACCGGACGATGTCGAGGGAACCTACCCCTCCGCACGGTTTCACAAGTATCTGGTGAACGTCCAGTTCGCCGACAACGACAACCACCGGTCGTACCTGGCGAACTACCTCTGCGACCGGTGGAACCGCCGCCACGACACGACCGTCGAGACGGTTTCGATCTGGGCGCTGTCCGAACGGACCGACCCGTACAACGGTACCGTCATCTCCGAGCGAAAGAGCCGACTCATCGAGTACGACTGCTCCGGACCGCTCGTCCAGGAGTGACTCTCGACGGACCGTCCCCGGCGCTTTCATTATATTTCCTTCAATACCTTGATTAACCGGCCGGCTGTATCGCTACGTCCAACCAATGAGTGATCCCACCTGTGCCGCTGAGACACCGACGCCGCTTCCCGACGGGTCGACCCGGTGTCGCGCGACCGACGCCGGAATCACTTCCGTGCAAACCGCCACTGGCGACGTTCGCCGGAGGACTCATGAGTTCTGATACGCACTCCGGGGGGAGCGAGGGCTCGGGCTCGTCGGCCGAGGCGGAGTCGGCCGTCGAGACAGCCCGCCGCCAACTCGCTCACGCCGCCGACCAGCTCGATATCGACCCGAACGTCGTCGAGCGGCTCAGACACCCCAAAAAGGTTCAGGAGGTCACGGTTCCGGTCGAACGCGACGACGGCACCGTCGAGGTGTTCACCGGCTATCGGGCACAGCACGACAGCGTCCGCGGTCCGCACAAGGGCGGGCTCCGGTTCCACCCCGAGGTGACCCGCGACGAGTGTGTCGGGCTCGGGATGTGGATGACCTGGAAGTGCGCCGTGATGGATCTGCCATTCGGCGGCGCGAAAGGCGGTATCGCGGTCGATCCGAAATCTCTCAGCACAGACGAGAAGGAGCGGCTCACCCGCCGTCTCGCCGAGGAGATCCGCGACATTATCGGCCCGACGCAGGACATCCCGGCCCCCGATATGGGGACGGACCCACAGACGATGGCGTGGTTGATGGACGCCTACTCGATGCAGGAGGGCGAGACGATCCCGGGGGTCGTCACCGGGAAGCCGCCGGTCATCGGCGGCAGCAAGGGCCGCGAGGAGGCCCCGGGCCGCAGCGTCGCCATCGTCACCCGCGAACTGCTGGAGTACTACGACCGCGACATCGAGGAGACGACCGTCGCGATCCAGGGGTTCGGCAGCGTCGCCGCCAACGCCGCCCGCCTGCTGGACGACTGGGGCGGAACCGTCGTCGCCGTCAGCGACGTTACCGGCGGCGTCTACGATCCGGACGGGCTCGACCCACACGCGATTCCCTCCCACGACGAAGAGCCGGAAGCGGTAACCCGCCAAGGGGTCGGCGAGCGAGTCAGCAACGACGAACTGCTCGAACTCGACGTGGACGTGTTGATCCCCGCCGCCGTCGGCAACGTCCTCACCGCCGACAACGCCGACGACATCGCGGCGTCGTTCGTCGTCGAAGGGGCGAACGGGCCGACGACCAGCAAGGCCGACGAGATATTCGCACAGCGGGAGATTCCGGTTATCCCGGACATCCTGGCTAACGCCGGCGGTGTCACCGTCTCGTACTTCGAGTGGCTGCAGGACATCAACCGCCGGGCGTGGTCGCTCGAACGCGTCAACGACGAACTCGAAACGGAGATGGTCGACGCCTGGACGGACGTTCGCTCGGAGTACGAACGCCGGGACGTGACCTGGCGGGACGCGGCCTACGTCGTCGCGCTCTCGCGGATTGCCGACGCTCACGAGGCCCGCGGACTCTGGCCCTGACTCCGGTCACGACGCTCCGGCGCACCGACTGCAAAAAAGCCCGATCCCCGACCCGCTCGTCTACGCAGGCTCGGGCTGGAAGATGTCGGGTTCGGGACTGCCCCCGACGTTGATGATGCCGAGTAGCCCTTTTCTGGCGACGCGGGTCAGCGCGTGGTCGACCAGTTTGATCGGACCGGGCACCGGCGTGTCGATCTCCGCGATGGCGACACTCCCCGGCACCACGGGCGCGGTCTCAATGTAGTGGTCGGGGTCGGACGCAACTGCGCCGTCGCGGTAGAACGTCTCCCAGACGTTGCCGATGGCGTGCCAGGAGCTGGTGAGGTTGGGCCCGCCGTTGGCGTGGAAGATCCGCACTCCCCGTTCCTCAGTAATCGGTCGGAAGAATCCCTCCTCCCAGATGTGGATATAACTGTATTCACTCTCTAAAAACGGATTTGTGGGTCCGTCGTATGTGATCCCTCCGTTGGCGTGGATAGCTCGCTCGAGAATACAGGCTCGGCTCCAGTCATCGTCGCCAAAACACCCCACATCGGAATCGAGAGGGATCGGATGGGCTGCGTGCGAGTAGGTTCCGTTTTCCGAGAACGAAACCTCGGTGGCCTCGTATCGATACCTGTCCGGATCTCCGATATCGAGCGTGCCAACGACGGCCGGGTTGAGGAGCAAGAGAAACCCGACGACGATTGCGACCTCACCGCGAAACTGGCTGACGAGGGACCAATCCATGTTTGATCCTCTCTTCTTAAGGAAATAAAAACAGTTTCGCTGGAAAATGTCTTGTGCCCATCACGAATGGCACTCCGAACGCTTTCCGGAACCTGTGCGGACGCTATGGCTCGGTATGCGGGGTACTGGGCAGTTGCGAGCCAGCACCCGCGCGAGCCAAGAGAGACGCGAGCGAAGCGAGCGTCTCAACAGGCGAACGGCGGAGCCGTGAGCCAAGCGAGCGCGGTTCACAGGAAGACGCTCCGCGTCTTCCAAGCCCTCAGTCGTTCGCGGTGCTCGCTCCTGAGGACACCGGAACTGAGCGAAGCGAAGTTCCGGGACTTTTTCATCGACGTTTTTCAAGGAGTGGTTCGCCGAAGGCGAACCCGACGCAGAAAAAGGTCGTGTCGAAGGAGTCAAATAGATCCGGAAAGCTAGTGACGGATATGAACACGCCGACAGATCTGAGTTCGTACACGCGAGTGCTGAAACTCGCAAGTACGCCCTCCCGCGAGGAGTTCTGGCAGGTCGCGAAGATCGCCGGCGCGGGGATCGCGCTGGTCGGTCTCATCGGGTTCCTGATCTTCGTCTTCATGAGTTTCGTCCCGGGTGGTCCGTGATGGGCATCTACGCCGTCAAGACGACCGCCAGCCAGGAGCAGACCGTCGCCGACATGATCATCAACCGCGAGGAGCCGTCGATCCACGCCGCCCTGGCGCCGGACTCGGTCACCTCCTACGTGATGGTCGAGGCCGACGACAACTCCGTGTTCGACCGGATTCTCGACGAGATTCCCCACGCTAACGGGGTCGTCCAGGGCCAGACCTCGATGGCGGAGGTCGAACACTTCCTCTCGCCGACGCCGGACGTCGAGGGGATCGCCGAGGGCGACATCGTCGAACTCATCGCCGGCCCGTTCAAAGGCGAGAAGGCGCAGGTCCAGCGCATCGACGAGGGCAAAGACCAGGTGACCGTCGAGCTGTACGAGGCGACGGTCCCGATCCCCGTGACGGTCCGCGGCGACCAAATCCGCGTGCTCGACTCCGAAGAGCGGTAATTCAGCGCCGGACAGCACTCCGACCGAGCGGTCTTTTCATGGTACCCAGCGCACCCGAACGGAAGCGATGACAGCGTGACTGTACGAGGTGGGGGCTCCCGATTTTGACGATCCGTATCTCGAACAGCGACAGTCTGGAACCAGCGTTTCGGGGATTGCCGTCGACCTCTCTACACGCGTTTTGACCCCCTCACACGAGAGTACCTAACTCGTTAGTATTGCTGGTGCAGAAAACTCCTAACAGGGTAGGTATAGCCGATAGCTTAGTGGGGTGCATTGTATCGTGTATGACCGAAACACACCACGCAGATCACGAAAGCGACGACAGCTACACAGCGTTCGAGCAGGCGGTCACGCGTCTGCAGGAGTCGATGCACGGTCTGAGCGACGACATGACGGGACTCGAACGAGCGACGAAGAAACTCGAATCCTCGACGCGGGATCTCAGCGAGAAACAGCGGAATATCTCGGAGCAGATGGCCCGAACCGCCGACGAGATCCGTAGCGCAAACCGGTCGAGTGCCCGAATCAACACGTCACCGACAGCCGCTCCGGCGGACGACTAATTCGCTGGCGTCGTCTTTAGTTACCGTTCCAGGTCGTCGACGCGCCGGTCGGTACTAAGCCGACGGACGGTGTCGTGGATCTCGTCGGCCCGTTCGGCCTGGTCGCGGCTGATATCCGCGACGTGTGCGACCTCGTCGGAGACGTCCTCCGCCCGCTCGACGACCTCGTTGAGCATGCTGGCGATTTCTTCGGTGCTCGTCGCCTGTTCGTCGGTCGCCGCCGAGACCTGCTCGATGCCGCGGGCGGTCTCCTCGACGGCTTCGACGACAGTCGTCAGTTCGTCCGTCGTCGATTCGACCTGTTCGATTCCTTCCTCGACCTGATCGTTCGTCTCCTGGAGGCTCTGGATCGTCTCCTCGGTGTCGGCTTTGATCTGATCGACCATCGCTTCGATCTCGGCGGCCTGCTGCTGTGACTCCTCGGCCAGTGACTTCACCTCGTCGGCGACGACGGCGAACCCCTCGCCGGCCTCGCCCGCCCGGGCGGCCTCGATGGAGGCGTTCAACGCGAGCATGTTCGTCTGCTCGGCGATGTCGTCGATCACGTCGACGATCTTGTCGATCTCCTCCGTCCGGTCTCGGAGTTGCTGTACGTCCTCGGCCACGGTGTCGGCCGACGCGGCGACGTCGTTCATGACCGACTCGGTCGTCTCGGTCGCCTCCTTGATCTGCTCGGTGGCGTCTTCGGCATCCGTCGCCTGCGAGGCGACCTGGTCGCTGGTCGAGGCGATCTCCTCGATCGTGGCCGACAGCGAACTCACCTCGTCGCTGACCTCCGCCAACGCCTCGGACTGCTCGGAAGAGAGCGTCGAGATCCGTTCGCTGCTGTCGGCCACCTCGTCGACGGAGTCGTTGAGACTGCCCGTCTGCTCGGCGACATCGGCGACGATGCCTTTGAGCCGACTCGCCATCTGGTTCAGCGAGTCGACGATCCCGAGCAGTTCGTCGTCGATGTACTCCGTCTCGGTGACGCTCGCCCTGGCGTCGAGGTTTCCGGACTCGATCTCGTTCATCGTCGACTGTAGCTCTTCGACCATCCCTCGCAGTTGCTGCTGCTGGAGCGCGTCTTCGGTCCGGTCGTGAATCATCTCGACGACGCCGACGAGTTCACCGTCCTCGTACATCGGGGCGGCGCTGAACTCGATGTGGCGACTCTCGCCGTTTGCATCCTGCATCACGCTCTGGTCGGCGTACAGCGTGTATTCGACATCGTCGACCCGCGGGACGCCGTACTCCTCGTCCGCCGTCTCCGGCGCTTCGACGACTTTCTCCGCCAGCGTCATCGACCGTCTCCCGTCGTGATAGAAGGCGGGACCGACGTATCCGGTCTCTCTGTCTTTCCGCATCGCTTCTTCCATCGAGTCGCCGGTCAGTCTGGCGCACGCGCGGTTCCAGTGAGTCAGTCGCCCCTCCGCATCGACGATAAAAAGCGGCGTGTCGATGTGGTCGAGAATCGCGTGATAATCCAGCGGCACTTCCGGTCGGTCGGTTCCGTCTGTCCCCCCGTCGACGGTGCTGTCCTGTTCTGTTCCCATCGTCCGGACCAATCGGACGCGAGAGTATAAACTCCGCGTTATATACCAGTCGTTTATTTACATCTGCGACCGTTTCGCGGTTCTTTTGACCGCTCTCAGCGACTTTCGTCGAGACGGTTGACGACTTCTCGGATGTCGGCGGCCTCTTCGATTTCCTCTTTGATCTCCTCGCGGCGACGGACTTCCGCGGCGGAGGCCTCGTACGCGCGGACGTACTCTGCCCGGGAGTGTTCCTCGAATGCGTGTTTGATCGCGAAGTAGCCGTCCGGGACGACGGTTCCGCACACCTTGCACTCGATTCGGTCGTGTTCGGCGGCCTGGTGGGTCATCAGATCTTCGACGCGGTCGAAGGTCGCGGTGTCCCCGTCGATACCACACATCCAGCGGGTCATAGAGCCATCTCCTCGGCCGGCGTACTAAAGCGTTCGCTCCCGAATCTCATTGGTTGAACACTCACAGCAGATCCGTCGCCTGGCTCATCGTCTCCGCGAGCGGTTGTCGCCGGTCGCGATGGCCGGCCAGCACGCCCTCGATTGCAGCGCAGGCGTCCTCTATCGGATCGTGAGTCTCGACGTAGGCCGCGAGTCCGAACTCCGCCTCTCCGAGTTGTGTCAGTTCCAGCGCTTCGGTCCGCGAGAGGTCTCCCGCGATCCAGTCTTGGACGATCTCCTTTCCCATCGGTCCGACCGGCGAGACGGACTCGCCGAGCAGGTGTAGCGTCTTCGCCGCCGTCACTGGAGCGACGCCGGCGGCCCTCCCCGCACCATCGACGGCCTTTCCCTCGCTGTACCGTTCGAGGACTGTCGCCGCCTCCGCCGGCGTACACGGCAGATCATCCGCGAACGGTTCGAGTCGCTCGGTCAGCGTCGCGTCCGTCGTGTCGACCGTCGAAATTCCGCGTTCGTCCTGCTCGTCTGTGACCTCGATTCCATCGGCAATCTCCGACAACCCCATTGGCTGTCTCTCACCTCAGCATCCGTATTAAATTATTGGCCTCATCGCCGGAGGGAACAGCCTTTGCCGGAACCACCTACCGGTTACCGGTCGGTTCGACTTCGCCGTGCAAGCAACTTTTGCCGCTTCGTACTCTCGTTTAAATACTCCCTCGGCGCCAAGTTGCTGGTGATGACAACCACGGTACCCCGGAGTTGTCCCGAATGCGAGGGTCGCCTGCGAGCCGACGATTGCGAGACGATCTGCACCCAGTGCGGGCTGGTCGTCGACGAACACGCCATCGATCCGGGTCCGGAGTGGCGCTCGTTCGACGACGACGATGCCAACCCCGAGCGGACCGGCGCGCCCCTGACCCGCTCTCGACACGACAAGGGACTGTCGACGGAGATCGGTCACTCGAACCGGCTGACCGGGCGCAAGCGCCGCCGGGTCGCGCGGATGCGCCGCCAGCACAAGCGCACCCAGATTCGCAGCAAGGCCGAGCGCAACCGCGTCTACGCGTTCACGGAGATTCGACGGCTTATCAGCCGGCTCGATCTCCCCGAACACGTCCGCGAGCAGTCCTGCGCTCTGTTCGAGTCCGCGCAGAAGGAGAACCTGCTGCAGGGCCGTTCGATCGAGGGGTTCGCCGCCGCGGTCGTCTACGCGACTTGCCGGACGGCCTCTGTCTCGCGGACAGTCACGGAGATCACCGACGCGGCGAAATCGACCCGGGCGGAACTCGACGCCGCCTACGACGCGATGAACCGCGAACTCGGCCTCCCGACGGGGCCGATCGATCCCCGGGAGTTTCTGGCCCGCTTCGCGAGCAAACTCGATCTCCCGCAGGAGATCGAACAGCGCGCCCGCGAGTTCGCGACAGCGCTACGCGAACGTGGTGAGGACACCGGTCGCAACCCCGGCGGGGTCGCCGCTGCCTGCCTGTACACTGCCGCAAAACACGGCGGTCACGACCTCACCCAGCGCGAGGCTGCCGACGTTGCGGACGTAACGCCGGTGACGCTGCGGAACACGTACAAGCGGCTCGAACGCCACGCCTCCGGCTGAGCCGGCTCAGAACAGCACCGTACCGTGATACCGGTCGCGCTCGGTGCGGCGCTTGTCCCGTAGCGTCTCCAGTCGCGCGGCCAACTGCTCGCGCAGATCACCGGCCGGCAGCAGTTCGTCGACCTGCATCTTCGCCGCCTGCGCGCGGATGTCGATGTGGTCGTCGTACTCGGCGCGCATCATCTCCACGAACTCCGCTCGCTCGTCGCCGTCCATCCCCTCTAGTTGCTCGGCAAACAGCGCCTGGATCGCGGCGTCCGGGCCCATCACCGCGATTTCGGCGCTCGGGAGCGCCAGCGTCGCGTCCGGCCCGAACGAGGGGCCGGCCATCGCGTAGATCCCGGCCCCGTAGGCCTTGCGCGTGATGACACAGATCTGCGGGACCTGCGCGTTCGAGGTCGCGTAGATGAACTTCCGCCCCTTCTGGAGCACCCCCTCGCGCTCGACGGCGCTGCCGACCATGAATCCGGGCGTGTCACAGAGGTAGACCAGCGGGATGCCGAAGGCATCACAACTCCAGACGAAGCCAGCCCCCTTCTCGGCGGAGTCGGGGAAGATCGCCCCGCTCCTCGCGGCGGGTTGGTTGGCGACGAACCCCACCGGCCGGCCGTCGATCCGCCCCAGTCCGGTCACGAGTTCCGGCGCGAACTCCGGCTTCAACTCGAAGAACGAACCGGCGTCGACCAGCCGCTCGATCACGCTGTGTACGTCGTATGCCTCGTCGGGGTCCTCGGGAATCTCCGTGTCGAGTCCTTTCGGGTTGACTGTCGGAGTCTCCGGCGACCGGGTCGGTAACTCGGCGTCGTGGCGCTGTGGCAGATAGCCGAGTAGCTCCCGAACCGCCTCGGCGGCGGCCGCTTCGTCTTCGACGACCAGATCCGCACTGCCGGACTCGCGGGCGTGGACCCGCGGCCCACCCAACTCCTGCATCGTCGTCTGTTCGCCGGTGACCGCCTCGACGACCCGGGGGCTGGCGATGGCCATGCCCGCGATTTCCTCGACCATGATGAGATAATCACAAAAGACCGGCGTGTACGCCGAGCCGGCGATATCCGGGCCGTAGAGCACCCCGATCTGTGGCACCTGCCCGGAGTGGATACACTGGTTGTAGAACATCCGTCCACCGCGGTAGCGGTCCATGTGCGTGTCGCCTTTCTCGCGTTCGTCGAGGTTCAACCGCGCCCCGGTCGAATCGATCAGCCGCAGGATCGGCGCCCCCGCCTCGACCGCCCGCTCGGCCAGCCGGATCTCCTTCTCGACGCCCATCTGCCCGAGCGATCCCGCTTTGACGGTGTAATCGTGGGCGGCGAAGAAGACCGTTCGGCCGTCGATCTTCCCGACGCCGGTGATTAGCCCGTCGGCCGGCAACTTCTCGTCGGCGGTGTGTCTGGCGAAGGTGCCGTCCTCGTAGCTGATCTCGTCGAAGATCCGGTCGAGGCGGTCTCGGACGAACAACTTCCCTAACTCCTCGATCTTCTCGTGGCCGCGCTCCGGTCCGCCCGAGAGGATCTCCTCGATCTCGTCCCGTAGCTTCCGCTCGCGGTCGGTGATAACCGGGTCGTCGTACTCGCTGCCGCCAGCGCTGGCGACCGGCGTCCCGTCGACGACGAGATCGACCTCCTGGCCGAGGTGCTCTGCGAGCGCGCTCGCGATCGCGCGTGCGCTCTGTTCGTCCGGCGGTGCGTCGATGCTGATCTTCATCTCCCCCACCTCTGGTGTGCCCCTGGATACACCATATCACGGGCCTCGAACGCGAGTACCAAAATAGTAGCCCGCCGAACGGATCGCTCGACCCCGACTGTCCGGAGGCGTGAGTTAGAACCACCGGCGACTTACGATCCTTCCCAGAAAAAAGGGTTCGGGTGGGTTCGATTAGCTCTCGATCTCGATCTCCCGGCCGGAAACGACGGCCTCCTCGACCGGGAGCCGAACTTCGAGAATGCCGTTCGTGTACTCGGCGGTGATCTCCTCGTCAGCGACGGATTTCGGGAACCGGAACCGACGGTGGTACGTGCGGCGCTCCCCCCGCTGCTGGTCGTCGTGTTCCGCCGCGATGTCCAACACACCGTCGTCCCAAGAGGCGGTGATCTCCTCGGGATCGAATCCCGGCAGCTCGACACTGAGGACGAACTCGTCGTCTTCCTCGTACAGTTCGTAGTCGGTGCTACCGGTTTCGAATAGCTGGCTCGGGAGGTCGAGGCTCTGCATCCAGGAGCTCGGTGCTGTTCGTGGCAGCGCCATTACTGAACACCTCGCTTCAGTAAGAAATTGTTGGCGGTTCTAAATAAATGTTTCGCCGGCCGCGTCGACAGGGGTCCGTTCGGAGCTGTTTTCGGTGTACATTCCGGTTCGCTTCGCTCCGCTCACCGAGTTGATCACGACAGAGACACGCCGTTATCAGACTACGTCTGACGAGCCGAGAAATTCCGAAGGAATTTCACGCCGCCGCCAGGGCTCGAACCTGGGACAACCACGTTAACAGCGTGGTGCTCTACCAGCTGAGCTACGGCGGCTCGCACTCCATGGTAGACGGATCGTTTTGATAGGCGTTTCGCTTCCGTCCCGCACCGACACGCTTTCACGCACCTGTCGGCAACCGACTGGTATGAGCGACGAGTTCGACGCAGTTGTCGACCGCGTCCGCCAGCGGGTCGAACCGGATGACGCCGAGCGCGAGGCACTCGAAGCGACGACGGAGACGTTGATCGCCCGCGCGAACGAGGCCATCGCCGACCTTCCCGTCGAAGCGGAGATGCTGCGCGTCGGCTCGACTGCCCGGGACACCTGGCTGGCCGGCGACCGCGATATCGACCTGTTCGTCCGGTTTCCGGCCGACCTCGACCGCGACGAACTGGAGTCCTACGGGCTGGATGTCGGCCACGCGGCCCTGCCCGACGGCCGCGAGGAGTACGCCGAACACCCCTACGTCGTCGGCGAGTGCGACGGCTTCGAGGTCGATCTCGTCCCGTGTTACGACGTTGCCGACGCGACCGCGATCAAATCCGCCGTCGACCGGACCCCCTTTCACACGGAGTACGTCCGCGACAGACTCACGCCCGAGTTGGCGAGTGACGTTCGCGTCTGCAAGCAGTTTTTCACCGGGATCGGCGTCTACGGCAGCGACCTCCGGACCCGCGGCTTCTCGGGCGTTCTGACCGAACTGCTGGTCATCGAACACGGCGGCTTCCGGCCGCTGATCGAGGCCGCCGCCGAGTGGCACCCGCCGGTCGAGTTCGACCCCGAGGGCCACGCCGAGGAGACGTTCGACGATCCGCTCGTGGTGATCGACCCGACCGATCCCGAGCGCAACGTCGCCGCCGTCTGCTCGGCCGACAACGTCGCTCGGCTCCAGCACTTCGCCCGTGAACTGCTCGCCGAGCCCCGGGACTCGCTGTTCACCGAGCACCGGCCGGAGCCGCTGGACAGCGACGCGATCACGGCGGAGTTCGACCGCCGCGGGACGACACCCATCGCAATCAGGTTTCCCGCGCCCGACATCGTCGACGACCAGCTCTGGCCACAGCTCGAACGCTCCCGGAAGGGCATCCGGGAGGAACTCGACCGCCTCGGTTTCGACGTGTTCCGGACCGACGCCTTCGCCGGATCGGAGGCTGTCCTGCTGTTCGAGTTGAGCGTCGCCGAGCGGCCGGCGGTCGAGCGACACGAGGGGCCGCCGGTTCACGTCCGCGAACACGCCGACCGCTTCTACGACGCCTACGCCGAAGGGAACGCGTACGGTCCCTTCATCGACGGCGACCGCTACGTCGTCGAGCGCGAGCGGTCGTTCAGTTCCGCCGTCGACTTTCTCGACAGCGACGCGCTGTTCGACGTTGCGCTCGGCGCACACGTCGAATCCGCGCTCGAATCCGGCTACGAACTGCTCGTCGGTGACGACATCGGCGTCCTCGCAGAACAGTTCGGAACGGAACTCGCCCGGTATCTCGACCCGACTCCGCGGGGCTGAACTTACTGTCGCAGCGCGGCCAGCGCCTCGGCGGCCTCACGCGCGGCGGCGAGGTGTTCCTGTGCCCTGCTCGGGTCGTCGGTCGCCGCGGCCTGCCGGCTGAACCGGGTGAGCGTCCGGACGAGCGATTCCCGGGCCGCCGCCACGCTCGCCTCGGACGGCTCTGCTGTCCCGGGACTCGGTGAGCCAGCGGCCTGCCCGCTCGCGGCCGACCGTGACGGCTGTCGATTCGGCTGCCGACCGTTCGACTGGCTCGGTCGCTGCTGGTCGGGCGTCGGCTGTGAACCCGACTGCTGGGGGGTCTGCTGGCGAGGTGGGCTCTGCTCGCGGCTGTCCTGCTCGGTCTCCGTGCTGATCCGGCGCGGGTCCGCACGCTCGTCGTCGCCTGCGGGCTGGTCGGCCTGTTCCGCGGTCTCCTCCTCGGTCGCCTGCTCGCCGTCACCGAAGGCGACGCGGGCGTCGTCGTCCGGCGTCGTCACCTGGATCCCGTCGCCCTCGTCGTCTTCGGACTCGTCCTGTCCCCTGTCGACCGGTTTCTCACACGTCGGACAGAACTCCTGGCCCTCGTACCGGAAGATCGGATCGCCACACTCCGAGCAGTGCGCGTTCGTCATCGTCGCGCCCTGCAACAGCAGTTCGCTCATCTGTTCGGTCGCCTGGCGCTTCTGTTTGTCACGCTCGTATTTCTCCCGGAGTTTCTCGCGTTCGGCTTCCTTGTCGAAATCCTCGCTCATATGCGAATGCACGCGACGACGCCGAAAATGTGTTGTGACGTGTCTCCGGGCCGTGCCGTTGATATGGGTGGCATCTGAAGGTAGCTCCCATGGCCGCTGTCACGTACGACGATCCAAGTACGATTGTCGACGCTATCCTCGACGAACTCGGCACCGAGATCGTCGTCGGGACGCCGCTCGGCATCGGGAAACCGAACCGCATTCTCAACGAACTCGTCGAGCGCGCCCTGGCCGACCCGGACATCGACCTCTCGATCTGGACCGCGCTCACGCTCTCGAAACCCGAGCCCGGAAGCGAACTCGAACGCCGGCTGCTCGAACCGATCTCCGAACGGCTGTTCGAGGGGTATCAGAACCTCCGGTACGCCGAACTGCTCGACGAAGAAGCCCTCCCGGAGAACATCGACGTTCACCAGTTCTACTTTCCGCCCGGCCGACACATGGACAATCCGACCGCTCAACAGGCCCACCACAGCGTCAACTTCACCCACGCCCTCCGGGCGTTTCGCGAGGCCGAGCCGAACCTCCTGCTCCAACTGATCGGCGTCGGCGAACGCGACGGCGAGCGGATGTACAACCTCGGCTCGAACACCGACCTCTCGCTGGATCTCATCGAGTCGATGCGGGCGGCCCGCGAGTCCGGTCGGGAGACGATGATCGCCGGCGAACTCACCCGTGAGATGCCGTTTATGTACGGCGACGCGCCGGTCCCGACGGACACCTTCGACGCCGTCCTCGACAGCGAGGTCGAGACGGCGCTGTTCGGCCCGCCGAACGAGGCGGTCTCCTACGCGGATCAGGCGATCGGACTCCGCGTCAGCACGCTGCTCAGAGACGGCGGAACCCTCCAGATCGGAATCGGCGCGCTCGGTGACGCCGTCGGCTGGGCGACTCAACTCCGGCACACCCGAACCGACACCTACCGCGAGATCATCGCGGCGCTGGGGACGACCGAGGCCGAGTCGAATCTAATCGACCGACTCGGCGGTCTCGGTCCCTTCGAGGAGGGGCTGTACGGCGCGACAGAGATGTTCGTCCAGGCGTTTCTCGAACTTTTCGAGGCGGGGGTCCTCTCCAGGGAAGTCTACGACGACCTGACGATCCAGCGACTCGTCGACGAGGGCGTCTTCGACGACGGGATTACCATCGAAGCACTGGATCGGCTGCTCAGCGAGGGGGCGATTTCGGCGGAACTCGACGCCGGTGCCGTCGAGCAGTTGAAACAGTGGGGGGTCTTCGCGGAGGAGGTCTCCTACGAGGAGGGACAGCTCCGGATCGGTGGCGAGGCGATCCCGGCGAATCTCGGCTCGCCACAGGCCAGAGCGGCCATCAGCGACCACGCGCTCGGGGAGTCACTGTCGGGCGGTCGAGTCCTCCACGGCGGGTTCTTCATGGGCTCGCCGCAGTTCTACGAGCAACTCCGGGCACTCGACCCCGAGCGCCGCCGGAAACTCGCGATGACCAGCGTCCAGTTCACCAACGCGCTGTACGGTCCGCAGGAACTCAAACGCCGCCAGCGCCGCCACGCCCGCTTCGTCAACACCGGCATGAAAGCGACGGCAACCGGCGGAATCGCCTCCGACGGGACGGCCGACGGCCGTGTCGTCAGCGGCGTCGGCGGCCAGTTCAACTTCGTCAACCAGGCCCACGAGCTCGATGGCGGGCGGTCGATCATCATGATTCGCGCGGTCCGCCCCGCCGACGGTAGGCCGGAGTCGAACATCGTCTGGAACTACGGCCACATCACCATTCCCCGCCATCTCCGGGACATCGTCGTCACGGAGTACGGAATCGCCGACCTCCGCGGCAAGTCAGACGCGGAGGTGATCGCCGAGATGATCGGTGTTGCCGACTCCCGGTTTCAGGACGACCTCATCAGCCAGGCCAAGGCGGCCGGAAAGCTCCCGGCGGCGTGGGAACTCCCCGACCACGCCCGCCACAACTACCCCGGGACGGTCGAGTCGACGCTCGAACCGTACCGCGAACAGGGGGTTCTCCCGCGGTATCCCTACGGCTCCGATCTCACCGCGGAGGAGCGCACACTCGCGCAGGCGCTTCAGGGACTGCAGGCGAGACTGGACGACGAGGGGTTGCCGGACCTCTCGCTCGCAGGACTGGGCAGGGCGCTGTTCGCGCCGAGCGGCGCCGAACCGTATCTCGAACGGATGGATCTCGCGTCCCCGTCGACGCCGATGGAGTTCGTTTACAAGCGACTCGTCGTACTCGCGCTCGCTGAAGAAGGACGAATTTGACCCGAAACCGGGGTTTTGCCGTTCCGTGGCGGAGTTCTGACCCTTACCCTAGCCGCAGTATCACGGGGGTTGAAACCAGATCTACAGCTCGCGCTCGTGGGTAACGGCGCTGCGGTCGATATCGGAGACGCTGTCCCGACCGGCAAGTCCCATCGTCAGGTCGAAATCCGCGAGGATGTTTTCGAGCACGTGTTCGACGCCGTCCTGTCCGCCGACGGCCAGCCCGTAGATGAACGGTCGGCCGAGCAGCCCGACGTCGGCACCGACCGCAAGCGCCCGGAAGAGGTCCGAACCGCGGCGGAGGCCGGAGTCGAAGGTGATCGTCGTCTCGTCGCCGACGCGGTCGGCAATCGCCGGCAGCGCCTCGATGGCGGTGATCGAGCCGTCGACCTGTCGGCCGCCGTGGGTGGAGACGCCAATCCCCTCTGCGCCGGCGTCGACAGCCCTCACGGCGTCTTCCGGATGGAGCACGCCCTTGATGTGGACCGGCAGATCGGTGTTCTCGAAGACGAACGAGAGGTCGTCCCAGGTCAGCGAGGAGTCACCGAAGATATCGAGGAAGTGCTGGACCGCGGCCTCGGTGTCCTCCTCGGGCGGGTTCTCCAGTTGCGAGCGGAACTCGGGGTCGCTGAAGTAGTTGGCGACGCCGTCGCCGTTGAGAAACGGGTAGTAGCCCCGTTCGATCAGCCGTTCGCGCCAGCCGAGAATCGGCGCGTCGACGGTCAGCACGATGCCGTCGTAGCCGGCGTCCTCGGCGCGGTTGAGGAACGACCGCGCGATGTCCTCGTCGGAGGACCAGTAGAACTGGAAGTACTTCGGCGTGTCACCGAGTTCCTCCGCAACGTCCTCCATCGGCGTCGAGGACAGCGAGGAGAGGACGAACGGCACGTCCATCTCTCGGGCGGCCCGGGCCGTCGCCAGTTCGCCCTCCTCGTGAGCGAGATTCTGGATGCCCAGCGGCGTGATCGCGAGCGGGAACTCGATCTCCTGTCCCATGAACTCCGTCGAGAGGTCCCGTTCCTCGACGCCCTGTAGCATCCGGGGGATGATCCGCCAGTCGGAGAAATCCTGTTCGCGCCGGAAGGTCGTCTCCGATCCGGCCCCGCCGTGGATGTACGCCTTGGCTTCTTCGCTCATCTCCTCGTGGGCTCGCTCGCGCAGATCCTCGTAGCTCACCGGGAGATCCGGCGTCTCGTCTTCGAGCATTCCCTTTCGGTAGATTCTGTTCAGCACTTGGTCTCCAAATCGCATATCTCCGCCTTGCACTGGACGAGGAAAATCCTGCCGTTCGCCGCCCGCACTGACAGATTGCCGACGGGTTCGGGACTCGAAGCCGGTGGTCACGTCAGCGGCCGGAATCACCGGCCAACGACGGCGGTTCGGCGTCGTTCTCGGGTGGGAACCGCCAACACAGCCTCGAAAGTTAGTTCAATGCCGCCGCCGATAGCCAGCATATATGGCTGACAGCGAGCGTGGATACGACCCGAGCGCGATCGAAACCCGTTGGCAGCGGGCCTGGGAGGACGAAGACGTGTTCCGGACGCCGGACGACGCCGAGGACGTCTCGTATGTCTTGGGGATGTTTCCCTACACCTCCGGCAGTCTCCACATGGGCCACGTCCGTAACTACACTATCACCGACGCCTTCGCCCGGTACAAGCGCATGCAGGGCGAGGATGTCCTCCACCCGATGGGGTGGGACTCCTTCGGTCTGCCGGCGGAAAACGCCGCCGAGGAACGCGATACGAATCCGCGCGAGTGGACGCTGTCCTGCATCGAGACGATGCGTGAGCAGATGGACGCGATGGGATTCGGCTACGACTGGGACCGCGAGGTGGTGACCTGCGACCCGGAGTACTACCGCTGGAATCAGTGGCTGTTCAAGCAGTTCCACGAAGAGGGCCTGGTCGAACGCAAGGCCTCCGAGGTCAACTGGTGTCCCTCCTGTGAGACGGTGCTGGCCGACGAACAGGTCGAGGGCGACGAGGAACTCTGCTGGCGCTGTGACACGCCCGTGACCCAGCGCAACCTCGATCAGTGGTTTTTCACGATCACCGACTACGCCGACGAACTGGTCGACGCGCTCGATGACCTGGAGGGGTGGCCGGACAGCGTCCGCGCGATGCAGCGCGACTGGATCGGCCGCCAGCACGGCGCTGTCGTCCCCTTCGAGGTCGAGGGTTACGGCGAGGTCGAAATCTTCACGACCCGGCTGGACACGATCCACGGCGCGACCTTCTTCGCGCTCGCCCCCGACAGCGACATCGCCCGGGACATCGCCGAGGAGGACGAGGCGGTCGCGCACTTCATCGACGAGGAGGCCGACCCCGACGGCGACGAACCGAACGGCGTCGCGACCGGCCTCACCGCCACCAACCCCGCGACCGGCGAGGAGATTCCGGTCTTCGTCGCGGACTTCGTGCTCTCCGACGTGGGAACCGGCGCGCTGATGGCCGTCCCGGCCCACGACGAGCGCGACCACGCCTTCGCCACGAAGAAAGACGTGCCCATCGAGCCGGTGGTCAAACCCGAAGACGGCGAGGTACCCGACGTTCAGGAGGAGGCGTACACCGAGGACGGCGTCCTGATCAACTCCGGCGAGTACGACGGCCTGGACAGCGCAGAAGCCCGCTCGCGACTGGAGGAAGACCTGCCCGGTGCCCGCCACGACACCCAGTACCAACTGCGGGACTGGGGCGTCTCTCGGCAGCGCTACTGGGGGACGCCGATCCCGGTCATCCACTGCGAGGAGTGTGGCCCGGTGCTGGTTCCCGACGAGGACCTGCCGGTCGAACTGCCGGAGTTCGTCCAGACGACCGGCAACCCCCTCGAAGAGGTCGAGGAGTTCGTCGAGGCGGAGTGTCCCGACTGCGGCCGCCCCGCCCGCCGGGAGACCGACACGATGGACACCTTCGTCGACTCCTCGTGGTACTTCCTGCGGTACATCTCTCCGGACTTCGAGGACGCCCCCTTCGACACCGAACGGGCGAACGACTGGATGCCGGTCGATCAGTACGTCGGCGGGATCGAACACGCCGTCATGCACCTGCTGTACTCCCGGTTCGTGACCAAGGCCGTCG
Source organism: Halovenus carboxidivorans (assembly GCF_009831575.1). Taxonomy (GTDB): domain Archaea; phylum Halobacteriota; class Halobacteria; order Halobacteriales; family Haloarculaceae; genus Halovenus; species Halovenus carboxidivorans. The sequence continues at coordinate 60,919 of NZ_WUUT01000006.1, forward strand.
CCGACATGGATCTGCTCGACCACCGCGAGCCGTTCGAACGCCTGGTGACCCAGGGGATGGTCCTGCTGGAGGGCGAGAAGATGTCCAAATCGAAGGGCAACGTCGTCTCCCCGCAGAACATCGTCGAGGAGTACGGCGCCGACACGGCGCGGCTGTTCATCATGCAGGCCGCCCGGCCCGAGCGGGAGTTCAACTGGACCGACGAGGGGGTCAAATCCAGCCACCAGTTCCTCGACCACCTCTACGACGCCGTCGAGACCTTCGTCGCGGACCCGCCGACTGGTGACGGCGGGGCGGTCACCGAGTACGTCGACCGCGAGGTCGACTATCTCGCCGCGGTCGCCGAGCAGAGCTACGAGGAGATGACCTTCACCGCGGCGCTGCGGGAGGCCCAGGAGATCCTCTCGCTTCTGGACCGGTACGGACGGTACACCGACCCCGACCCCGGGACGGTCCGGCGGGCGCTGGAGACGGTCGTCAAGGTGCTCGCCCCCGTCGCCCCGCACGTCACCGAGGAACTGTGGCGCGAACTCGGCCACGACGACTTCGTGGTCGAGGCGGAGTGGCCGGCCTTCGAGGGTGACCTGGAGACGCTCGAACGCGAGCGCACCCTCATCGAGGAGACCCGCGAGGACGTCCGTCAGATCGTCGAGGTGGCCGACATCGGTGACCCGGCCGAGGTCGTCATCGCGGTCGCGCCCGAGTGGAAACACGAGGCCCACGAACTCGCCCGGGAGTTCGACGGCGACAACCTCGTCGGCGAGATCATGGGTCGCGAGCAGTTCCGCGAGTACGACGGCGCGCCCGACTACGCCAAGGATCTCCAGGCCGAACGGCAGTCGCTGAAAGAACAACTGCCGCCCGAGCAGGAGGCCGACGTGCTCTCGCGGGCGCGCTGGCTGATCGCCGAGGAGTTCGACGCCGACGTGACGGTCCTGCGCGGTGAGGAGGCCAACGGCGAGTTGACGGGGAAGGCCGAACCCGGTCGTCCGGCGATCCGAATCGAGGAGTAACCGACCGTCGCGGCCGGATTCTGTTCGCGGCTTCGAAATCCTTTTACGCGGTTCGGCGGGAGTATATGGCAAGACTATGGATCTCGATATCATCGAGGAGGACGAGAATCCGATGTTGCACAGGACCGACGTGACCTTCGAGCTAACTCACGAGGAGGCGACCCCCTCGCGGCTCTCGGTGCGTGACTCGCTGGCGGCCAAACTGAACAAAGACGCCGACGAAGTCGTCATCCGCAACCTCGATACGAAGTTCGGGATGCGCAAGACCGTCGGGACCGCGAAGGTCTACGACTCCCCGGAACACGCACACGACGTGGAACAGGACCACATGCTCGAACGCAACAAGATCGGCACCGACGACGAGGCGGAAGCCGAGGAGGCATAAGATGGCCCGCTACGAACTCTACAACGAGGACGGATCGACCGACCGCGAGCAGTGCACCCGTTGCGGAGACTCCTTCCTCGCCGACCACGGCGACCGACTCCACTGCGGGAAGTGCGGCTACACCGAGTGGAAGTAACTGCTTCTACCCGCGGAGCGCCTCGACCGGTCGCTCGCCCGCCGCTTTCCAGGCCGGATACGCCCCGCTGATCAGTGCCACGGCGATTCCGAAGACGAACCCGCCGACGAGATAGCCGCCGTTGCGCGGGACCACGACCACGTCCAGCCCGATCGGCGTCACCGCCCACAGCGCCAGCGCGGCCAGCCCGGACAACACCGCCCCGAAAAAGCCGCCGATTGCACCGAGCAGCGTCGCCTCCGCCAGCAACAGCCTGAGCACGCTCTCCCGGTGAATCCCGACCGCCCGCATCAGTCCGATCTCGCCGCGGCGCTCGGCGGTCGACATCAGCATGAGGTTGAGGATGCTCACGCCGGCAACGAGTAAGGAGACGCTGCCCAGCGCGATCAAAAAGCGGTTGAGCAGCGTGAAGAACTCGGCGATCGTATCGAGTAGCTCCGACAGCTCGAAGATGTCGACCCGATCGGTCCTGACGTTCAGCCGCCGGTCGATGTCGTCGGCGACCGCGGTCGCGTCCTCCGGTGAGTCGGCGACGACGACGGCCTGGTCGTAGCCGCCGGTGAACTCCCGCTCCGCGAGGACGATGGCGTTGTTCGGCTGGATCGGCGTGATGTCCTGGCTGGGTTCGAGGAAGCCGACGACCCGATACTGCTGGCCGCCGACCTCGACGGTGCTGCCGATCTGTAGATCCAGCGCGCTCGCGACGCTGGGGCCGACGAACGCGCCGCCGCGGTGCTGTGCCGGCAGCGACCGGTCCCGGCCCTCGAACAGCGCCGCCGGGTTGTCGATTCCGTAGATCTGTGCCGGGGACTGCTGGCTCCCGGCCGACGCGAGCGCGTTCTCGGCGTAGACCGGCACCGCCGTCCCCCGGCCGACTGCCGCCCGTTCGACGCTTTGGATCTGTCTGGGTGTCAGCGCCTCGGCCTGGCGCTCCTCGGCCGGCGAGACGATCACCTGGTTGCCGATCCCGCCCAGCTCCTGGCTCGCCGATAGCTGGAGGACGGTGCCGAAAATCCCGAGCACCACGATGACGAACACGCCGATCGCGATGCCGAGGGCGGCGAGCACCGACCGCAGTCGGTTGCGCCGGAGATTCCGCCAGGCGAGCGCCAGCGCGGGGAGCCGCCACAGCCCGCCGGACATCCCCCCGTCGGCGCTGCTCCCGGGGGCTGGCTCAGGTGGCGAACCCATCGTCACCCTCCCCGAGTCGGCCGTCGACGAGGCGCACGGTGCGGTCGGCGTACTCGGTCACGAGTTCGTCGTGGGTTACGGCGACGACGGCGACGCCGCGCTCGCAGATCCGTCGCACCTCCTCCAAGATCGTGACGCCGGTCTCGCGGTCGAGATTGCCGGTCGGCTCGTCCGCCAACAGGATCTCGGGCCGGTTGATCAGCGCCCGGGCGATGGCCACCCGCTGTTTCTGGCCGCCGGAGAGTTCGTCCGGGGTGTGATCCAGCCGGTCGCCCAGCCCGACCCGGCCGAGCAGATCCACCGCGCGGTCCGCGTACTGTCCGTCGGTAAAGGCCGTCGGCAGCGTCACGTTCTCGACGGCGGTCAGCGTCGGCAACAGGTGGAAGTCCTGGAAGACGAACCCGATGTACTCCCGGCGGGCGTCGGTCAACTCCGTCTCGGAGAGGTCGGTCACGTCCCGTCCGCCGAGGCGAACGACCCCCTCCGTCGGCCCGTCGAGCAACCCGAGCAGATTCAACATCGTGCTCTTGCCGCTGCCGCTGGGGCCGACGATTGCGAGAAACTCTCCGCCGTACACCGGAAGGTCGACGTCTGCGAGCGCCGTCACGGTCTCCGCGCCGACGTACTGTTTGGTTACCGACTCCAGCCTGATCGCCGGTTCGACGGTCGCAGTTGTGTGGTCGGTGTTGTTCATGCTCGGCGTGTGAGGACGACGATGAGGATCAGTATACTCACCAGCGCGGCCACTACCCCGCCGACCAGTAGCGCGGGCGGGTCGCCGCTCGACTCGTCTGTCACGCGGCCCTCCAGCGGCAGGGTGACCTGCTCGGTCCGACGGTCCCCGTCGACGAGATACGTCACCGTCAGCGGGATCGATGTCGCGTTCTCCTCGACTGCGGCGGTCAACTCGAACGGTGCGAAGGCGTTCTCGTCGATCTCACCGACGAAGAAGTCCCTGTTCGGGTAGACCGGTTCGACCCCGTTGCCGGAGTCGACGGCGACGACGACTCCCGAGACGGGACTGCCGCCGGGATTGCCGATGTCGCCGGTGATCTGGACTCTCCCGTCACCGGGTTCGATGTTGACGCCGGTGACGCTGACGGCCCCGCGGCTTCCTGCCGGGTCGAAGGCGGCGGTCGCCGTCGACCTGTTCGTCCCGACGTCGTAGCTGGTCTCGAAGACGAGTTCCGTCGGGGGCGTCCGCGCGAGCGAGACCGACACCGAAGTCTCGGCCCCGGGCGCGAGTTCGTCGGTCACCGGGCGAGCGCCGAGCGATCGGTTGCCAGCCCGCGGGTGGAGAACGACGTTCCGTATCGGAGCGTTGCCGAGGTTGCTGACGACGACCTCGACGCCGCCCGGTTCGTCCGTCTGTTCCTGCTGTTGGGTGTTCGCATCGAGAATCCCCCCGACGCCGCTACCGAGATTCTGGTTCTGCTGGTCCTGCTGGCTCCCCTGTGTCTCGACGCGGACTGAGACGTCCTCCTCCAGCGGCGCGACGGAGAGCACCGCCGACCGTTCCGCCCTCGCCGCCGTCCCGGCGGCGGTCGTGTACGAGAGATTCGTGCGGAGCAGTGCTTCGCCGGCGGTTTCGGGACGAACCGTGAACTCGACGTTCGCCTGTGCCCCGGCGGCGAGTGTCGGGATCACCCGGCGGTCGACAATCTCCTCCAGCCCGGCGCTTTCGATCGTAGCGACGATGTTCCGGAGCGGTCCCTCCGTCGGGTTCGAGACCGTCATCGACAGCGTCGAGGTCGTCGCCTCGGTGGCCGACCGGTTGTTGAGTTCGACCGCCGGCGCGCCCGACTCGACGGCGAAGCGGACCGGACGCGTGACGACGACCGGTTCGTCGTCGGCGTTCGTTCCGACCAACCGGGCGGTGAGCCGCTTCTCTCCCGGCCGCTGGAAGGTCGTCGTCAGCGGAACGGTGATCGACCCGCCGGGCGAGAGCGCTCCGAGTTCGGTCGCGCTCGCGAGGGTCTCGGCCCCCGCCCGCAGTTCGACCGCGTCGATCTCGACGGGCTGGGTACTCCCAGTCGAGCTTCCGACGGTGATCGGTACCGTGACCGGTGCGCCCGCGGTCGGCGTCGCGGGTTCGACCGCCACGTCGTCGACGGTGAGCCGCACCGCCGGGACGGGCGAGACGGTGACCGTCTCCGTCCGGGTGACCGTCACCCGCTCGCCCTGATCGTCGATCCCGACGAAGGTGAACTCCACCGTGTACGTGCCCGGTTCGTCGAACGTCGCCGTGAACGGGACGCTCACGTCGTCACCGGGCGAGAGCGTCCCGATGTTCGATTTCGCCCCGATCTCGGTGCCGTTGACCGTCGCGTTGACACGCGTGATCTCGACGGGCTCGTCGCTGCCGACCGAACTGGCCACCGTCGGCGTGATCGTCACCGGCTCGGAGACGGTCGGCTCTCCGGGAGAGACGGTCACGTCGGAGACGGTCAACCGCGCGTTCGGTACTGCGCCGCCGGTTCCGGCGAGAACGAGAAAGACGGCGAGAGCGGCTGTCGCGGCAAACGCACGCCAATCCATACCCCACAGAGGGGACGGCGACCGTTAGATGTGACGGTCACCCCAGCAGTGCCGGGAGTTCGGTCACCGAGTCGAGCACTTCGTCCGCGCCCGCCCGCTCGAACTTCTCGCGGCCCGTCTCGCCGCTCAACCCGCCGGTCAGCACACCGATCCCGTAGTAGGTCCGGTCGTCTGCCCCCTCGGCGTTTCTCGCCGTTCGCACGTCGTCGAGCGTGTCTCCGGCGAAGGCGACGCTGTCGACGCCGAACCGTTCCGCGAGCGTGATCAGCGCTTCCGGGTCCGGCTTTCCGCCCTCCCAGTCGTCCATGGTCATCACGTGTTCGTCTGGAAGCTCCAGCCCGACCCGTTCCAGCGCAATCTCCGCCTCCGCGGCGGGTCTGCCGGTCAACACACCGACCTCGTATCTGTCGGTCAGCGTCGACAGCGTCGCGGAGTCGACCAACACCGGTTCGTCGTGGATGAACCCCTCCTCGCCGCCGGCCGGCTCTCCGCCTTCGAGTTCGCGGTAGAGTTCGTCTCCGAGATACAGTTGCTGGAACACCTCCCGGTGACGCTCCGGATCCCAGGTCGCGAGGACCAGTTCCCGCTCCGCAGGGGGCAACGATTCCCCGATTGCCGCCTGCGCGGCCGAGAGCCCACCGCCGGTGCCGGCGATAGTGTCGATGTACTGTTCCATCGTCAGTTCCGCGCCCTCCTCTCTGGCGAGTACGAACAGCCCGATGGCGTCGGTCAGTTCCCAGTCGTTGTTGAATCCACCGGCGTCTTTGAACCGCTGGATCGTCTCTCGATCGATCTTCGTGTCGTATATCTCCGCGATTGTTTCGATGACCGCACGACGGTACGAATTGTCGACATCAACGAGGACGCCGTCGATGTCCAGGACGACTGCCCCGACGTTCATTACCCACCCAGATGGGTTCCTGCCTCAAGGGGATTGCGGGACGCGACGATCACCGGCCGCCGTTCGCACGGACGACGAACAGCGTCTCACCCGGGATCGTCTCACGCGAGACCTCGACCAGCGGCGGGTCTCCGCCCAGCGTGGTAAACAGACAGTCGGCGTCGACCCGCGCCGCCAGCCGCACCGTCGGCTTGTGTAGCTCCGGCGGGAGATTCTGCGCGAACAGGCAGTCGGCCCCCTCGTAGACCGACAGCGTCGGTGCCGTCAGGTCGTCGCGGGCGAACCGCACCCCTTCCGGCGTCTCGCGGTCGACGACGTCGGTCGCCGTGACGGCGACACCCCGGCCCGCGAGTTCCCGAGCGACCGCGGTGCGAGTCCCGACGGCGACCTCGACGACGCGGTCGTAGCCGGCGAGTCGGTCCGCGATGGCGTCGACGGTTTCAGTTCGCACTGGATTTTTATTGGGGGACAGCGAATATATAGCTACATGCACGTCGACATCGTGCCGGTCGGCGACGTCGACGCAGTCGTCAAACGTCAGGCCTCGACGGGGCTGCGATCTGTCTACGACTGCGAAGTCACCGTTCACGACGCCGAGCCGGTACCGTCCGGAGCGTACGATTCTTCGCGCGAACAGTACCGCGCGGAGGAGTTCATCGATCTGGCGAAGCGGACCGGGAGCGGGGAGAAAAACATCGCGATCACGCCCAAGGATCTGTTCTACCACCGCCGCAACTACGTCTTCGGGCTGGCGTACCTGGGGGGCAGCGGCAGCGTGATCTCGACCTATCGGCTCCGGACCTCCTCGGACGGCGGCTTCTCGAACCGCTCGGCGGGCGATATCTTCTCGGATCGCGTCCGCAAGGAGGTCGTCCACGAGATCGGACACACCCTCGGGCTGGAACACTGCGACAACAAACGCTGCGTGATGAACTTCTCGCCGACTGTCCGGGAGGTCGACGTGAAAGAAGAGACGCTCTGTGGCTCCTGCCAGCGTAACGCCCTCTGATATTTTCCGATTCGCCGAACCGACTGTATTCGGCCGATTCAGGACCTTTTCGGCAGATATCCCGCTCCGCGGAACTTTGGTTGTCATTCGTACACATACCTAACCCGATAGGTATCCTCGTCCGGATTCCTCTCCAAACTAGTTTGGTACAATCTCTTTAGTAGTCCGTGTTATATGTATAGACGCGCATGAGCAAATCACAATCCAACGCAGAACGAACGGAGGAACTGAGCGACATCTTCGTCTCCGTCACCGGTGACGAAGAAGTGACCGAAGAGCAGGAAGACGACACGATGGACCGCGAACTCCCCGGCGAGAGCCGGATCGACGAGGCCGTTCGCGACGGTCTCTCCGACGCCATCGAGGGTGCCGAAGCGGATGCCGGCGACCCCGGTGACACCACTGGCTAAGGTATGACGGGTCGATAACTGCCCTCCACGGTTCCTTCGTCGGCGCCGCCGCCCCCGCCGACGACATTCGGGACGTTTGCGCCGCCCGCTGGGCGGCGTCAGTTTCTGGCCAGTAGCCACTCCTATCTCACTCCCTGCCCCGAGACGCTTCGGCCGGACAGGGCCCTCGCCGGCGGTCGTGAACGATCAGCTAGTTTGAAGTCGCGGTTGTGTGTCACACACGTACATGGACTGGCTACAGGCGGAGCGTGAGTACGACAGTGCGGTGCTGGGGGAGACGACGATTCCGAGGCTGTTTTTCGACGCCGCGGACCGCTACGCCGATATCGACTGTCAACTGTACAAGGGCGGGGTCTCCGAACGGTCGCTGGTCACGGAGGGGGTCGTCGAAGCGGCACCGGCGGGTGAGTACGGGGCGCTGTCGTTCCCCGCTGTCGCGGATATCGTCCGCAACCTCGCCGGGGGGTTCCGGACCCTGGGGGTCGAGGCGGGTGACCGGGTTGCGATCTACGCCGACACTCGGATGGAGTGGGCACAGGCCGACCTCGGACTCATGACTGCGGGGGCGGTCGTCACGACCGTCTACACGGAATCCTCCCCGGAGCAGGTCCGGTATCTGCTGACCGATCCCGGTGCCACGGGCGTCGTCGTCGAAGACGAGACGCTGCTCTCGACGCTGGCGGCGGTCGAAGGAGAGACCGACGTGGAGTTTGTCGTCCTGCTCGACGAACCGACCCAGCAGTGGGACCTCGACGCGGAACTGCACACGCTCGGGGCGGTCCACGGGATGGGCCGGGAGTACGACGAGGAGACAGTCGAGGCGTGGATCGACCGACAGGACTGGACGGAGTTGGCGAGTCTGGTCTACACCTCCGGCACGACCGGCGACCCGAAAGGGGTCAAGCTAACCCACGAGAACTGGCGCAGTTGCCTGAACCAGGTCCACCGACGGATCGGCCCCCGGCCGGACAAGCCCGCGGCGATGCCGAAACTCGAACCGGGCAAGCGTTCGATCGCCTTCCTCCCGCTTGCACATGCCTTCGAGCGCTCGAATCACTTCCAGAACTTCGCCTCCGGTGTCACCATCGGCTACGCCGAGAGCACGGACACGATTGCCGAGGACATCAAGACGCTCGAACCCGAGTTCGCCGCCGCCGTGCCACGGGTCTACGAGCGCATCTACAACGGCATCCGCGAGCAGGCAAGCGAGTCTCCAGCGAGAAAACGGGTCTTCGAGTGGGCGGTCGAGACGGCCCAACGGTACGACCGCGCCGACGACCCCGGCCTCGTGCTGGAGGCGAAACTCGCCGTCGCCGACCGACTGGTCTTCTCCTCGGTGCGGCAGGCGCTGGGCGGCAACATCGAGATGTTCATCTCCGGCGGCGGCTCGCTCTCGGAGGACCTCGCCCGCCTCTATCGCGCGATGGGGGTGACCATCATCGAAGGCTACGGGCTGACGGAGACGGCACCCGGCGTCTCGTTCAACCCTCCGGAAGAGATCCACGTCGGCACCATGGGGCCGCCGCTGTGCGAGGTCGACATCGACCTCGATCCCGATATCGTCGACCAGCGAACCCGCGAGCAACGGCCCGGCGAGGTTGGCGAACTGCTCGTGAAGGGTCCGAATATCTTCGAGGGGTACTGGGAGAAACCCGAGCAGACGGAGAGGGCCTTCGACGGCGAGTGGTTCCGCACCGGCGACATCGTCGCTCGCGAGGCCGACGACTACCTCCGCTTCGTCGACCGCCGCAAGAATCTGCTGGTGCTGGACACCGGGAAAAACGTCGCGCCGGAACCCATCGAAGACGAGTTCTCGACCTCCTCGCGGGTCGACCAGATCGTCGTCGTCGGCGACGACCGGAAGTTCGTCGCCGCGCTGATCGTCCCGAACTTCGAGGCGCTGCGTTCGTGGGCCGAGGAGGAGGATCTCGCTGTTCCTCGCGACCGACAGGCGGCGGTCGACGACGAACGCGTCCGAGCGTGGATCGAGGAGGAAGTAGCCCGGATCAACGCCGACCTCGCGACACACGAGCAGATCAAGGAGTTCCGCCTCGTCGCCGAGGAGTGGACCGCCGACAACGACCTGCTCACGCCGTCGATGAAGAAGAAACGGCGGAACATCCGCGACGCCTACGAGGAGGAACTGGCCGACATCTACAGCGGAGAACCCGAACAGACCGGCGCTGTCGCCGTGGACTGACCGACCTGCCTCCCCGCCGGACCGTGGTGACTCGCCCCGAACCACCGGTCGATATCCGAATCGAGTGAGTTCGGCCGTCTCCCGCCGTGGATCGGGTGACGTGGCACTCAACCTTTATATCCTGATAGTTACACTATACTTCTGGAGCACACATGAGCGACACTGAAGACGTACTCGAACACCACTTGGACGCGTTCGCCAACCAGGATTTGGATGAAGTCATGATCGATTACGGGGAGGATTCGACCGTCGTGACGAACCTCGGTGTCTTTCGTGGGCTCGACGAGATCGAGGAGCTGTTCACAGAGCTGTTCGATGAGTTCTCACAGGAGGGTGCGACCATCGAAGTCGACGACACTATCATCGAAGACGACTTCGCATACCTCCTGTGGAACGGCGAGACGCCGGACAACGACTACGAGTTCTGTACCGATACGTTCCACATCCCCGACGAGACAATCGAGTTCCAGACCTACGCCGGCAAGATCGAACCGAAGGACTGACTGCTGGTCGGTTTTCGCCGCTCGCAATTAGGAGGACTCCCTGCGGTCGTCCTCCCTACAGCGTTCGCATTGACGAGGCTTTCGTTCCGCTCAAGCCTCGCTACGGCGCGTAGTAATACTCCCCGGCGTTTTTCTGCTCGCGGTCGAGCTGACTGCCGGGCTTGTTGATCCGCGGCCGGGAGGTCCGCTCGTCCCGGCGGAAGGTGATGTCGAGATTCGAGAGGAAGTCGTTCATCCCCTCGCGCATCCCCTGTGGCTCGGCGGCCCGACCGCGCTCGGCCGGTTCGCCCTCGAAGACCAGCAGCCGATCCGAGAGCAGATCGATCATGTAGATGTCGTGGTCGATGACCATCGCCGTCGCGTCGTTGTTCTCGGCGTAGCGACGGATCGCTGAGGTGGCGAGCACGCGCTGTTCCACGTCCAGATGCGCCGACGGCTCGTCCAGCAGGTACAGATCGGCGTCCTCGGAGAGACAGGCCGCGATAGCCACGCGCTGGCGCTCACCGCCGGAGAGGTCGGTGAGGTTCTGCTCCATGATGGCGTCCAGTTGGAGCGGCTGGGCAATCTCGGTCTTCCAGAACGAGGAGCCGAAGTCGTCGGTGATCGTCGAGAGGAAGGCGTCGACCCGCATCGGCTGGTCGATCTCGATGTACTGCGGCTTGTAGGCGATGTCGAGCCGTGAGTCGACCTCGCCCTCGTCCGGCTCCAGACGGCCGGCCAGCATCTGCGCGAAGGTGGACTTCCCGATTCCGTTCGGGCCGACCACGCCGAGCACCTCGCCCTCGTGGATCGTCCCGCTCTCGACGGACAGCGAGAACTCGCCCTCGCCGTAGCTTTTCTCCAGCGCGGGGTACTCGACGAGAGACTGCCCGGTCGTGTTCGAGCGCGGGGCGTGTTCCTCGAACTCGATTTCGGTCTCTCTGATCCGCATGTTCTCGTTTTCGAGATAGCCCGAGAGGTACTCGTTGATGCCGTTTTTGACCGACTTCGGTGGGGTGATGATACCGAATGCGCCGGCCTGTCCGTACGCGACGTGGATCGCGTCGGCGATCAGATCCAGGATGGCGAGGTCGTGCTCGACGACGAGCATCGACCGGTTCTCCTCCTCGGCCAACTCGCGGACGAGGCGGGCGGCGGTCATCCGCTGGCTGATGTCCAGATACGGCGTGATCTCGTCGAGGAAGTAGAAGTCGGCGTCCCGGGCCAGCGTCGCCGCCAGCGCGACCCGCTGGAGTTCGCCGCCCGACAGCGTGTCGATATGCTGGTCGACGACCGGCCGGATCCCCAATCGGTCGATCAACTCGTCCAGCGCGCCGCGCTCGTCGGTCTGTTCGAGCAGCGCGCTGGTCGGCCCGTCGAACTGGTCGGGGATCTGGTCGACGTACTGCGGCTTGCGCGCCACGGTCACGTCGCCCTCTCGCATCGCTTCGAGATACTCCTGGAGGGCGGTGCCGCGGTACTCCTCTAACACTTCGCTCCAGTCCGGTTCGTCTCCGACCTCTCCGAGGTTCGGTGCCAGTTCGTCGGCGAGAATCCGGACGGCGGTGGTCTTTCCGATCCCGTTTGGCCCGAGGATGCCGGTAACTCGCCCCTCCTCCGGAGCGGGGAGCCCGTACAGCGCGAAGGAGTTCTCCCCGTAGCGGTGAATCGGCTCCTCGTCGAGTTCCTGCGGGAGGTTGAGGATCTGGATCGCGTCGAACGGACACTTCTCGACGCAGATCCCGCAGGACTCACCGAGACAGAGTTCCTCGGAGATCCAGATCTGATCGTCGGTCCCCTGGTACACCTCGTCTTCCTCGTAGCGCTCGTTGCGAGTGATGATACACTCCTTGCCCGTCCGGTTCGGGGGGCAGAAGTTCGCACACTCGTAGTTACATCTATCCGGTTGACACTTCTCCAGGTCGACGACTGCGATACTATCTTCAGCCATTGTTTACACAATCGACGGCAGTTCCGTTCCCGCGGTGAGCAGGATGCCCCAGGAGATAAACCAGAGGGCGAACGTCATGAAAAAGACGTACGCGTAATCCTTCCCGCTGAAGTCGCTGGTATCGATTCCCACGGCGCTGTAGATCGGAAACTGGATCAAGATTGCCGCGAGCAGAAAGAACGCTCCCGTCGCGTCCTCCGGACCGGTCGCGCCCATCAGCGAGAGGACCCCCGCCGCAATCCCGGCGAGTGTCGAACACGTCGTGACGGTGATACTTCGCATGTACGGGCTGAGACCGTCGTCTGTCTCCACGTCAGACCCGGTCGTACTCTCGCCCGTCTCTGTCGCCATACGTACAGTTGGACGACCCGGAGTAAAAAGCCGTTCGTTCCCCGGCGAACGAGTGGTTTATTCCGCCGGCCGTGCTCGTAGTTGGCATGGCGGAGTCCGAGGAGTGGGACGGGGCCGCGCCGTGGCTGTTCCTGCTCGGCCTCGCCGTTTTTCTGGGGTCGGCCGTGCTGTTCGTCGTCGACCTGATCCGCGGTGTCGATGTGCTCCGGTCGATCGGCGCGAACGGACTCGGCACGGCGCTTCTGATCGCGTGGGCGGCCCACGACACCCTTCGCAACCCCGAGTCGGAGGTCGCGACGCCGGCGGGGGCGGCCGGGACCGCGCTGCTTCTGTACGGCCTCTACCTGCTCGGCGCCGGCGTCGTGATCGCGGTGACGGGGCTGGTTCACGACCGTCTCCGACTCGGCTTCTGGTACGTCGGTCTGGCGGTGGTCGCCGTCGCCGTCGGATATTTCATCTTCCCGAAAGAGGCTGTTCTCTCGCCGCCCGATGCCGACTCAGTCAGCGGAGACGAGCCGGAGTAATGAGTCGGGTGTTGACAGGTTCGCGGCCGCGCTGATTTGGCCTCGCTCGGGCCACAGAAACGCCGGTAGATCCGCTCGTTCCGAGTTGATCCCTCAATCTTTATACAGCCGGCGTACTTTACACTGAGCCGATGACAGAATCCGATGAGGAGGAGATCGCGGATCTCCCTCCGAGTGCGAAGCTCGTCTACAAAGTACTCGAATACAACGGTCCGCTCACCCAGAAGGGGATCGTTCAGGAATCGATGCTCTCCGCGCGGACCGTCCGCTACGCGCTCGAACGACTCGATACGATCGGTGTCATCGAGGAGGATGTCTACTTCGCCGACGCCCGGCAGAATCTCTACGAGATCACCGACGAAGAACTCGAAACCGAGACCGAAGCCGCCGTTTCCGACTAGTTGCGCTCGCTTCTCCGTTTCTCTGTCTCCGCAGTCACAACCTCAGGACGGCACGACCGTGATCGTCTTCCCGTGATCGATTGCTGACTCCAGTTCCTCTGCAATTGCGCTGCCTCGGGAGACCTGAATCTCGCCGCCGCGTGAGACCGTCGCCGTGAACAGATACTCCCCGTCGGCCTGGACCTCGACCGTCTCGCCGGCGTGGCCGTCGAGCGGAATGATGACGTGTCGGCTCGTCACCTCCGGGCGGACGGTTATCCCGCCGCCACCGGAGCCGATGGCCCCCGACGACGTGCCTCCGGCGGAGTCGGGTTGTTCGTCGAAGGTCCGCACGTCGATATCGATGCCGAGTCGATCTTCGATCTCCGAGATGCGGCCGCCGCCCTTGCCGATTACAGAGGAGATATCGCGCTCCTCGACCCAGACGACGGCGGTGTTGCCGCCCCGGAGGTCGACCTCGACGTGGCCGTGTGCGATCGAGCGAATCTCGCGTTCGATCTCCTGTTTCGCGATCTGGTCGACGCCGGAGTCCCCGCCTTCGTCCTCGCCGATCGGGACGGTGACGACCTGACGGTTGAACGTGTAGATCTCGTACTCCGGCTGGCCGGTCTCGAAGTCCGTCACCATGATGACGGGGCGGGCGAGATCCTCCTCCATCAGGCCCTCGGGCACCTTGACTGTCGTCGACACGTCGTAGACCTTCTCGATCTCACCGGCCTCGATGTAGACGACGGTGTCGACGACCTGCGGGATCAGGCCGAGTTCGACCCGGCCGATCAGCCGCTGGAGGGCGTCGATAGCCCGGGTCGCGTGGACGACGCCGATCATCCCGACGCCGGCCAGCCGCATGTCCGAGAACACCTCGAAGTCCTCGGTTTTCCGCACCTCGTCGTAGATGGTGTAGTCGGGTCGGACCATCAGAAGCGAGTCCGCCGTCTTGTCCATCCGCCCGTCGAGGGCGGTGTACTGGGTGATCTCCGGGCCGACCTGCAGGTCGCGTGGTTTCTCCATCGTCTTCACCGCGAAGTTCGACTCGCTCAGAAACTCGCCGACGGCCTGCGCGAAGGTGGATTTCCCCGCGCCGGGTGCACCGGAAATCAACACGCCGCGCTGGCGCTCCATCAGCCGGTCTCTGAGTTCGTCGGCGTACTCGTACTCGTCGAGATCGGTCTTGACGATCGGTCTGACGGCCGTGATTTCGAGGCCGTCGCTGAACGGCGGGCGGGCGATCGCGATCCGGAAATCCCGGAACTGGACGATGGTCATCCCCGGCTCTGAGAGTTCGACGAAGCCGTCGGGGCTGGCGTGGGTCGCCTCCTCGATATCCGCCGCGAACGCCCGTAGATCGTCCTCGGTCAACACCCGGTCGTCGACGCGCTCGTAGCGCATCTCGCCGATCGTCCCGCGTTTCGCCATCGGTTCGACCCCGACCTTCAGGTGGACGCTCATCGTCCCCTCGTCGAAGTACTGCTCGATGTCAAGTTCGTCGTACGACCGCGTCTCGGGGTCGAGTTGGGTCACCTCGACGCCGGTCGCCCGCGCCACCTCGGCCTGGACCGCGTCGCTGGTGACGAGTGTCGCCCCCCGCTGTTCGGCGATGTCGCGAATGATCGCATCGATCTCCCCCTCCTCGGCGTCGCGTTTCTCCGCCGAATCCGGCCGCCGGCCCACGTACTCGACGACGATCTCGCCGGCGTCGTCGAGATCGACGAGCCGCTGTAGCTCCTCGAGTCCCTCCCATCCGGTCTCCCGGCCGTCGTTCGCCTGGGATTCGAGTTCCCCGACGACGGCCTCGGGAACCGCGACGGTCGCGTCCGCGAACTCGCCGGAGTTGACGCGTTCGGAGACCCGGCCGTCGATAATCACGCTCGTATCCGGGACAATTTCCATACCCGTGTTTGGGCTGTCGTTCTTAAATGTCACCCGGTCCGAACCGCCTCCGGGCGCTCAGTCGACGGCCCGCTCCCGGTCGGCGGCCCGGGCCGCCAGTCTGGCGACACGCAACGGCTCCGGACGCCCGCCCTCGGGCGTGAATGCACGGACGACCTCGCCGGCGTCCTCGTCGAGACCGACGCTGCGAACGTACAGCCGGTCCTCACCCACCGACACTGCCTCGCGGTCGGGCAGTGACCGGTACACCTCCAGCCGGCTCTCGGCGGCGTCGCCGTCGAACGCCTCTCTAATTGCCGGTTCGAGTCCGTCGCTGTCCTCGAAGGAAACGGCGATCACCGGTCGGTCGGTGGCGCCGTGAACGGCCGAGAGGTCGAGCACGTTGTACCAGGCCGGCGCGACGCCGGCGAGAAAGACGTACTGCAGATCCTCGCGGTCGAGGCGATCGAACAGTTCGATCACGGCCGCAGTCGCGTCGGTGCCACCGACCGTGCACGAGCCGAAAACGAACCCGTCGACGACCCGGCTGGCACGGCACACGACACCAGCGAGCGTACTGCTATCGCTGCGGTAGGACTCCGCAATTCCGAGCGCGCGAACGCCCGGCTTCACGTGTTCTCTTTGATCTCTTCGAGACGATCCAGCAGTTCGTCGTTCGAGGCGGTAAACTCGAACTCGACGTCGCCGTCGTGGTCAGTCTCGTCGGTCGAGACGCCGTCGTCGTCCTCAAAATCTGTGTCGTAATCCTGATTCTCCTGTTCGGATTCGTCGTAACTCCCGAACCCCATACGGGTGGAGATTACCGTTTCACGGTAAAAAATTGCTCGGAGAGTGTTAGCTAATAATCACGACGGCCCGGGACAGGTTCTTACAGCCGGCACCCGCAGATGAGATATGGACGTTATCAACGTGACAGCGGACGCTGAGGTGTTCACGAGTAACGCGTACCTGGCGCTCGGTGCGGAGCCGACGCTCGTGGACGCGGGTGCGATGGACGGCGTCGTCGACGTGATCCGCGAGCACACCGACACGCTCGAACGCGTTCTCGTTACTCACCAACACTCCGATCACGTCGCGGAACTAGACGCGGTCTGCTCGGCCTTCGACGCGGACTGCTACGCCTTCGATGAGCACCCGCGGCGAACCCACGAACTCGCTGACGGTGACACGATCACCGTCGGTGACGAACAGTGTGAAGTCGTCCACACTCCCGGCCACGGCGACGACCACGTCTCCTTCCTCGGCGAGGAGTCGCTGTTCTCGGGCGACGTCGTCGTCTACAACGACGGTGCCTTCGACGACGGCAGTTTCGGCCGGACCGACTATCCGGGCATGTCCCGCGACCGACTTATCGAGAGCATCCAGGAACTGCTCGACCGGATGGACGGCATCGAGGCGATGTACGCCGGCCACGGCGACGTCTACCGGGGCGACGTTCGAACCGTCGTCGAGCGGGCGCTCGAACGCGCACAGCGCCGCGAACCGAAGTATCCAGACGAGTAGCTAGCGACCGTCGAGAGAAGAGCGCGGAGACCGGTCGACGAACGCCGGGGGGAACGACGCTCGCTCCGACGCGGTCCCGCTACGGGTACAGTGAGAGGGAACTCGCGGGTGGGGAACTGCGGATGACAGCACCGCCGACTGGCCGTGTGCTGGGGGAACACACCGACCGTCGACAGGGTGGGTCGATCCGGGTACGTGCACGTCCACCCGGGCGAACGACAGCGGTACCGGACGGACGGAGCCACTGCCGCCAACGGGATCGGATGAGGGATGGGTGGATCGATCGTCCGACTCCAGGCGTCCGGCCCGCCGGCCGGCCGTGGGGGGAAACGGCCGACCGACTGGCTGCTGGCGTCGCCTGTCTCCGCCGGTCGGACTCCGGGATAGCTGTCGATCCGGCGAGGGGGGAGACCGGATCAGATGTACGCCCAGAGCCCGACCGGACGGATTCGGGTGGCATGCACCCGAGTGTTGGTTCCCCGTTCACATAAAATTGGCGTCTGATGGTATTTGTTGGGGACAAATGGTTATGAATGTTTCCAGAGGGTTCGCGGGCGACGCGACTCGCCGTCGGTCCTGTTGGCGACAACCGGCTGTGACGGCAGAAGAAGACGGATCAGGCGCTTCGGGTCTCGCGGGCTTTCGGCCGGAGATTGCCGTAGCCGCACTTGCGACAGGAGTCGCGTCGCTGTGGGTTCCGGGCGTTACACCGCATGCAGATCTGCGTCGTGAAGATCCGTTCTTCTGCCTTGTCGAAACTGGCCATACCGACGCTCCGTGCTCGGCCCTGTTAACCGTTTCCTCTTCCGGGCGCCCGGCTCCGATCCGTACGGTTCAACCCGCCGGATATCCCACCCCCTGTTGTGTCCCGTCGCGAACTGTTCGGCTCGCTGTGTGTGTTGGTCTTCCTGGTCAACCTCGCTCGGGTGGTCTTTGCGCCGCTGTTGCAGCCTGCCGCCGCCGATTTCGGCGTCTCGGCCGCCTCTCTCGGGGTCGTCACCAGCGCCGCCTGGCTCGGCAGCGCCGCCCCGCGGCTCCCGACCGGACTGCTGCTGACGCGGTTCCAGCGCCACCACGTCATCGCGGCGACCGGCTCGATACTCGTCGCGACCGCCGGGCTGACCGCCTTCGCGGATTCGGTGCTTCACCTCACCGTCGGCGCCTTCCTGATGGGGCTGGCCAGCGGCAGTTACTTCATCGCCGCCAACCCGCTGGTCAGCGAACTGTTCCCCGACAACGTCGGCACCGCGCTGGGCGTCCACGGAACCGCCAGCCAGATTGCCGCCGTCGTCGCCCCCCTCGCGCTGACCGGCATTTTGCTCGTCGGCTCCTGGCAACTGACCTTCGTCGTGATCGCGGCTGTCGCCGCCGTCGGCACCGCCGGGCTGGTCTGGGCGGCCCGCAAGACGGCCCTCCCCGAGGCCGGCACCGACGACCGCTCGCTTCTGGCCGCCGGCCGGGCTCAGTGGCCGATCATTCTCACCGGCATCGCGTTCATCGGCGGCGCTGGCTTCCTCTGGAACGCGCTGTTCAACCTCTACGGCGACTACCTCGCCGTCGTCAAGGGGATCGATCCGGCGACCGGCCGCCTGCTTCTGTCTGCTATGTTCGGCGCCGGTGTCCCCGCGTTTTTCGTGACCGGTTGGCTCGCAGACCGGGTCGCGTACGTCCCGCTGATCCTCGGCATCATCGGCGGCTTCGCCGTCAGTGTTCTCGCCCTCACCTTTGTCGAGGGTCTCGTGGCGTTGCTCGCCTTGAGCCTGCTCGTCGGTTACATCGCTCACTCGCTGTTCCCGGCTCTGGACACCTACATGCTTGACTCGCTTCCGGACCGCCACCGGGCCAGCGCGTACGCGCTGTACTCGGCGTCGATGATGCTCGTGCAGGCGCTTGGCTCGGGCACCGTCGGTACGGCGGTCAGCCGCGGTGCGAGCTACACGCGAAGCTTTCGGCTGCTCGCCGTTGGGCTCTGTGCGTTCGTCGCGCTGCTCGCGGTTCTGTACCAGCGCGGGCGACTCCCCGCCGGTGGCCGGTGACCCGGGACCGGGTGGTATTTATCCGCCGCCCGCCGACCCCGTGGTATGTGGCCGATTGGACACGCGTCGGTCGCCTACCTCCTGTACACCTTCTCGACTCGCTCGCGGTTCGACGAGCCGCCGAGACACGCCCCGACGCTGGTGCTCGGAGTCGCTGCGCTGCTGCCCGACCTGATCGACAAGCCCCTCGCCTGGCAACTCGGCGTGCTCCCCGGCGGCCGAACGCTCGGCCACTCGCTTCTGGTCCTCGGGCCGCTGTCGCTCGCCGGCTACGCCGTTGCCGACCGGATCGATGCGAGAGAATCCGGTGTCGCGTTCGCGCTCGGGCTCATCTCACACGCACTGCTCGACGTTGTCCCGGTGTTCTGGGAGCCGACGACTCCCTGGGAGGGGCTGTTCTGGCCGCTGCTCGCCTCCGGTCCGGGCCCCGACGAGGCGACGCCGACGGTGCTGGGTCTCCTCCAGAACTCGCTGACAGCGCCGTATTTCTACGTGGAGTTTCTCCTCCTCGCGGCCGCGCTGTACGTCTGGCGGGTCGACGGCTATCCGGGGCTCAGGCCGTTCGCTGGCCGACTGACGCCCGCCTGATTACGCCCGCGTCTGCCGGAGTCGAGCGTATCGCTCACCGGTCGTGTACAGATACCACGCGATGCCGCCGTGCAGCAGCAGGCCACCGACTCCCGCCGGCCCCCCGAGCACGACCAGCGGGAGACTGCTCAACAGCCCTCCGACCGCGACGACCAGTCCCAGTAGCCGGCCCCACGACCGAAACCGCCACGTCCCGTATCCGGCGGCGAGGTGGACGACGCCGACTGCACCGAGTACGACCCCGACACCGGCCACCGCCGATCCGGCCGGGCCCGCGTAGGCCGCGACGGCGCTGGCGCTGTTCAGGACGGCCAGCCCGCCGAGCAGCAACATCGCCCCGATTCCCGCGAAGGTCACGGAGACGAGTCTGAACCCGGTCGGCACGGAACTATCGGCGCTGCCCCTCGGTCGATACTCGCAACCGTCCGCGTCCGGCCGGTTGCCCCTCTCGGCGTGCTGTCCGGTGCTCCGATCTGTTTGGGGTTGTCTCGCCCGTCGGTTTCGCCCCCGTGCCCGCCGGTTGGTTCCGTCCCCGACAGTGACTTCTCGGCTGTGCGTACCGTCGGTCTGTTTCGGTCGACTCATAGACCGCGTTGGTCCCGGTTTCGCACTTAAAGGTCGGGACGAACGACACGGCTTTGAGGATTCCACGGTAAGACCGCGTATGGAACTGACACAGCGACCCCGACGCCTCCGCACCGACGGCGTGCGCTCGCTCGTCCGCGAGACGGACCTCGCCGCGAGCGATCTGATCGCGCCGGTGTTCGTCGACGCGACGACCGACAAGCGCCAGCCGATCGAGTCGATGCCGGGCCACGAGCGCGTCCCCCTCGACGAGGCCGTCGCCCGCGTCCAGGAGGTCCGCGAGACGGGCGTCGAAGCGGTCATTCTGTTCGGGATTCCCGAGTCCAAAGACGAGCGCGGAACCCGGGCCTGGGCCGAGGACGGCGTCGTTCAGGAGGCGACCCGCCGGATCACCGCCGAGACCGACGCCTACGTCATCACCGACGTGTGTCTGTGTGAGTACACCGACCACGGCCACTGTGGCGTGCTCGAATCCGACGCCCAGTCGGAACCGACTGTGACGATCAAAAACGACGAGACTCTCGATCTGCTGGAACGGATCGCCGTCTCCCACGCCCGTGCGGGCGCGGACATGGTCGCCCCGTCCGGCATGATCGACGGGATGGTCGGTGCGATCCGCGGCGCCCTCGACGAGGAGGGGTTCGAGCACGTCCCGATCATGAGCTACGCGGCGAAATACGAGTCCGCCTTCTACGGCCCGTTCCGGGACGCCGCCGACGGTGCGCCTGCCTTCGGCGACCGCCGCCACTACCAGATGGACCCCGCGAACGCCCGCGAAGCCCGTACCGAGGTCGCCCTGGACGTCGAACAGGGGGCGGACGTGTTGATGGTCAAACCGGCGCTGCCGTATCTCGATATCATCGGGGAGATCCGCCGGGAGTTCGACCACCCGGTCGCGGCGTACAACGTCTCCGGCGAGTACGCGATGTTGCAGGCCGCCGCCGAGAAAGGATGGCTCGACCTCGAAGAGACGGCTTACGAGTCGCTGCTGTCGATCAAACGCGCCGGCGCGGATCTCATCCTCACCTACTTCGCCGAGGACATCGCCCGCCAGTTGTAGCTATCCGTCCGTCAGCGGCAGCGCGACCCCGAAGATCCACGGCGAGAAAAAGCCGATTGTCAGACCGATCCCCTCCATGTAGGTGAACAACGCATCCTCCCACGGGGGAAGGGTTCCGACCAGCAGTCGGCCGACGATCTCACCGCCAGCGCCGAGCAACAGCAGACCCAACCCGAGCAGGAAGCCGCGCTTCGCCCAGCGTCCGTAGTCGATCCCTCTGTGATGGCTCATATCCGGGAGGTGCGAAGCTATCAACGTAGTCTTTTTGCTCCGGTTCGCCGTGGCGCGGGGACCCCTACCCGAGGCTAGTCGGTGACACGTCGAAATCGGCGGCCCGCGGCAATCCAACCCGCGGTCGGCCGTCGAG
Source organism: Halovenus carboxidivorans (assembly GCF_009831575.1). Taxonomy (GTDB): domain Archaea; phylum Halobacteriota; class Halobacteria; order Halobacteriales; family Haloarculaceae; genus Halovenus; species Halovenus carboxidivorans. Next base: position 82,440 of record NZ_WUUT01000006.1, read on the forward strand.
AACTGCGTGGGATCGAACGATCCCAGAACCCGTCCAGCAGAGCGCGTCGCTTAAATGACGCGGTTCTGCAGGTAGTCGAGGTGTTTGGCGTTGTAGACGATCTTGACCTCGTCAGTCTCGGCGGACCCGATGCAGGTCAGCCGGACGTTTTTCTCCTCGACCTCCTCGTCGGAGAGGATCTGCTGCATGTCCATGTTGATCTCGCCTTCGACGACGATCGCCGCGCAGTTCGCACACGCGCCGGCGCGACACGAGAACGGCCAGTCGTACCCCTGAGCCTCGGCGGCTTCCAGAATATACTCCCCTTCGTTGACTTCGAGCGTTCCGTAATCCTCGTCGTCGAGGCCGGCCTCCGCTGCTTTGTCGAACACACCCTCGTCGTAAATGTCCCAGTCGTTGTCGTCGACAACTTCGTAGTTGAGGTATTCTACTGTTGGCATCATTCCACTATTTTGAGTCCACCCGGTTAGACTTTGCTGTTGTACGGAATGTGCCCGGTAAATCATTACATTTCCGGCAAATACGAGAAATCAACCGTATTGGCGCGGGAACTGCGCTGAATCTGTCCGTTTGGCCGCTTCTCTCTCGGCTGTTTCGAAAACCTCAAACAGCAGACAACCGAGCGTTCGGTATGGATCATCGCCAGCGCCAGCTGCTCGCCAGCGGGGTTATTCTCGGCATCTTCTTCGTCGTCCAGCTCGGCGCGCTCGCGCTCGTCGAACCGTTTCTGGAGGGCGGCCTCCAGGGGAGTCAGGACACCTCGAATCCGGGAATCAGTATCGTCTACATCGCCGGGATTCTCGTCGCCACGGTCGCGATGCTCGGGATCATCAGATACGGCGGCGAGAACGTCCTCCGTCTGGTAATCATCTTCTCCGGGGTCTACATCGCCTTCTTCGTCTTCGGTGCGCTCGTGCCCCCGCTCGGCTCCGTCGGCGGCGTCGCACTCAGCGACGCTTTCGCGCTGGTCGGTGCGCTCGTCCTCGGCGCGGCGCTGTATCTCTATCCGGAGTGGTACGTCATCGACGCCGCCGGCGTCGTGATGGGCGTCGGCGCTGCCGGCCTGTTCGGCATCAACTTCGGGATCCTCCCCGCGCTCGTTCTGCTGGTCGTGCTCGCGGTCTACGACGCGATCAGCGTCTACGGCACCGAACACATGCTCACGCTCGCGTCCGGGATGGTCGAAATGCGGGTCCCGGTCGTCTTCGTCGTCCCGCTGTCGCTGTCGTACTCGTTTCTAGACGCCTCGATGCCCGAAACGGCCAACACCGACGAGGAGGATGACGGTACGCGGGACACAGACGACCAGGCGCTCCCCTCCGACCCCGACCAGATCGACGCCGAGGTACTCAACGAACTGGGTCCCGACCGCGTCGGGGAGATCGACGACGACGTGTTCGCCGAGGCGGATCTCACCGAGGCCGACCTCGACGAGAGCGTGCGTGAAGCCCTCTCCGGCGGCGAGCGTGACGCCCTGTTCATCGGTCTCGGCGATGCGGTCATCCCGTCGGTGCTGGTCGCCAGCGCGGCCTTCTTCGTAGAGACCGGCCCGACCGTCTCGATTCTGGGCGTCGAGGCGACGCTGCCGGCCGCCACCGCGATGGTCGGCACGCTCGCCGGGCTGACGGTCCTCCTGTATCTCGTCCAGCAGGGCCGTGCACATGCCGGCCTACCGCTTCTCAACGGCGGGACGATTGCGGGCTATCTCGTCGGCGCGTTGCTCAGCGGCCTGACGCTCGTCGAGGCGCTGGGGTTGGACGGCTTTCTCTGATTACCGGCCCGGGAACGCCTCGCTCGCCGAGGAGATGTCGAGCGTCTCTCCGAGCCCCTTCTCGCGCGCCCGGTCGTAGAGCAACTTCGCCGCGGCGACGGTTTCGATCGCCGTCCCCCCGCTGTCGAACAGCGTGATCTCGTCCGCCGATTCCCGGCCTGGCACCGCCCCGGCGACGATCTCACCGAGTTCGGCGTGGACGTGTCCCTCCTCGATTGCACCCTCTTCGAGCGCCGTCCGGTAGGCCCCTGCGTCGGTGTCGATCCGGCCCCGGAGGTCGGGCACGTACTTCGAGCGGGCGACCGTCGTGGGATCGACTTCGTGGTTCGTCGGGTGGTAGCTGCCCATCGCGGTGACGTGGGTACCCGGCGAGAGATCCTCGCCGTCGAAGACGGGCTCTGTCGCCGTCGTCGCCGTGATGAGGACGTCGACGTCGCTGACCGCTTGTTCCGTCGATTCGACCGGCTCGACCGCCGCGTCCAGTTGATCGTCCATCTCGGCGGCGAAGGCCTCCCGGTTGGACTCGGTCGGGGAGAACACGCGCACGCGTTCGAGGTCCCGGACCGCCGCGGCGCCGTGTAGCTGTCCCCGGGCCTGTGTGCCGCTGCCGATGATCCCGAGTTCGGTCGCGTCCTCGCGGGCGAGTTCGTCGATCCCGACCGCGCCCGCGGCGCCCGTCTTCCAGGGGTTCATACTCGCGCCGTCGATGATCGACAGCAGTTCGCCGCTCTCGGCGTCGAACAGCGGCAGGACGAACTGGGCGTCCTGCTGGCCGAAGCCGGCGGCGTAGGTGTACCCGCCCATCGCACCCGTCTCCGGGAGAATCGCGAAATACCCGGTCAGAAACCCCGGCGGATCGGCGTTGTTCAGCCGCGTCCGGGGTTCGGCCTGTGCCCCCTCGCCGCGCTGTCGATACCCCTCGCGAACGACCTCGACGTACTCCGCCGGCGTCGCCAGATCCGCGACCTCCTCACTCTGCAGGAACAGTGTCATAGCTGTCTATTCGTCGAGGCCGTACAAAAAGCCGCGTCTCTCCTCCGCTCCAGCGCCTGTCCCCTCCGCCCGCGAGCGGACGACCCTCCTCGTCTCACTTCAGCGCCCGTCGCTCTGTGGGTCAATCATTTTCCCTCGTGATAATAGGGGAGAAGGGCTTTAATACCGCTGTGTGCAACTCTCGCATGGAAGGGCACGGTGGCCCGTCCGACCAGCTATGAGCACCAACGCAACCGACGACACGGACGATGCGGCTGTCGACCAGGGCGAACGAGAACGGTACGCCGAGTTGAACATCGGCGACGAGGAGTACGTGGTCTACGACCGAGAGAATCACCAAGCCTGGATACAGTCGACAGTAGCGATTGCGGCCGAAGACATCCGGTGAGGACGGGGCTTACTTGAGTCGCCGGCGACCATCCATTTCTATGGAGTTTCAGGTGCTCGGGAGCGAAGCGGCCGGGCCGACCCTACGGCTCGACCACGAGGAGTTCGCCTACGCCGGCAAGTTCGTCATGTCCTCGACTGGCAAGAGTATCGTCCGCGAGGCTGACCAGCTACTCGGTGCCGTCGCGTTCAGCGAGGACAGCACGGATCCGACCACGGTTCGGCTCCGGTACGTCACGGTCCGGGAGTCCCGCCGCGGCGAGGGGGTCGGTCCGAGACTGCTCCGGTTCACGGCCGATGCGCTCGCCGGCGCCTACGATACCGTCGACATCGCGGTCAACAACCCGATGGCCTACGAGGCCTGCTACCGGGCCGGTTTCGTCTACACCGGCGAGCAGACAGGTATCGCGGAACTCCGGATGGTCTACCGACCCGGCGAGCGCGAGAGTGACAGGTACCGGAGCGGCTTCGAGCGGTTCCGCGAGCGTGACCTCCCGCCGGCCCACGAGGCGGTCTGTGACCGACACGCCGACGGCGACCCGCCCGCTGTCGTCGACGTACCGGCCTGACCGCCCCCTGGCTATAGCCGACCGCCGTGTCGTTCGCGCCGGCCCGTCGTGGCGGCTCAGCCCGGCCCATACTTTGAAATAGCTGTCTCTTGACAGTTACCGCGTATGTGTCGGGAGCTGAACCGGGAGCCAGCGTGGGTCGCGGCGATCAAACTCGCCCTCACGGAAGGGGCGTTCACGACCGACTGCGTCATCGAGGAGGCGAACATGCGCCCCGACAGACGGCGGACCGTCGAGACCGTTCTCTCGACGATGGTCGAGCGCGATCTGCTCTGTGACACCTCCACGCCCGACCGGTATCTCGTCGGTCGCGTGCTCCGCCGGACGGCTCCCGACCCCGAACAGATCGAACACCTCGCCGACGAGGGCCTCCACCGCTGGGGGTGAGGCTCACCACTCGTCTCGAAGCCGTTCGAGGTCGGCCTCGGTATCGATGTCCCGGCGGACGCCCGCATCGCCGGTTTCGACCAGCGCCGACCGCTCATCCTCCAGGAGAATCTCCCGGCCACCGACATCACCGTCGACCGCGGCCAGCGCGTCGAAGTGCTGCGCGTCGAACAGCACCGGATTCCCCCGCTGTCCCCCGTCGGCCGCCGCCAGCGCCGTCCCCGCACCGTCGCGGTAGGCGGCCACCAGCGCGTCGACGCTCTCCGGCCTGACCGCCGGCATATCCCCCAAGGCGAACACCGCAGCGGCGGCGTCGGGCACTCGCGCTCTGACCGCTCGCACGCCCGCCCGAACGCTCGTCGCCTGGCCCTCCTCGTAGTCCGGGTTCTCGACGGTCACGGTATCGAATCCGTCGAGAGCGTCGGTGACGCTGTCGCCGTCGGCACCGACGACGACCACCACGGGATCGACGGCCGCCGCGGCGAGCGTACGGGCGGCGTGGCTCACCAGCGGTTCGCCGTCCACCTCCGCGAGCAGTTTGTTGGCCTCGCCGAACCGCGAACTCGTCCCGGCGGCCAGCAATACGCCCGCGACAGGGCCCTCACGGACGGGGTTCTCGACGCCCGCCGGCGGCTCGACGACCGGTAGCTCCGGCGTCATTCGACGACCGGGTAGGGGACGATTTCGACGGTCTCACCGGCCGCGCGCTCGGTCTCGGTGACGAGGAAGCCGTCGGCGCGGGACGCCCGCGTGCTGGAGGAGAGCACGCTCGGATCGAAGGCCTCCTCGTAGATCGACAGCGCCGAGTCGACGTGGCCCAGCGGCGTCGCCTCGCCGTCATCGAGAGTCACCGGAACGACGTACTCGAACCCCTCCGGCCCGAGGCCGAGGTCGGTCGACAGCGTCGCCGACACGGTCGCTAGCTCGGACGGACCGACGAACAGCGCCCGAGCGACGAGCGTCGTGATGACGTGTGCGCCGACCGGTTTGCCGGGGATGGCGACCGCGACGGCGTCGTGGTCGGGCAGACGGGCGACGGCGATCGGCTTCCCGGGGCGGATCCGAACCCGGTGAAAGAGCACGTCACCGAGGTCTTCGAGCGCCCGGACGACGTGGTCCTTGTCGCCGACGCTGGTCCCGCCGGTCGTCACGACCGCGTCGTACTCGCCTGCGAGCGCGTCGATGCGGTCCCGGACGCGGTCGTACTCGTCGGGGACGGTCCCCTCGTGGGTCGGACGGTGGCCCCACGAGCGCAGCAACCCCGCCAGCATCGGCGAGTCCAGATCCCGCTGGCGGCCCTCGTGGATCTCGGTCCCGGTCGCCAAAAGCGCCGCGTCGAACCGTTCGTGGACGGTCACCTCGTCGTACCCCAGATCCCCGAGCAGCAGCGCGTCCTTCGGCGAGAGCCGTTCGCCCGCCGCGAAGAGTTGCTCGCCCGCCGCGAGGTTGCTTCCCCGCTCGTAGACGTACGTGCCGGGGTCGATGTCGCTCCCGTCAAGTCTGCCGTCCTCGACCGTCGCCTCCTCCTGTTTGAGGACGGCGTTGGCCTCCGGTGGGAGCGGCGCACCGGTGAAGATGCGGACGGCCTCCCCGTCGTCGATCGACGGCGGATCGTCCTCGGGAAAGACCTCCTCCTCCCGGAGGTCGAGCGGGTAGCCGTCGGTGGCGTCGAAGGCGTAGCCGTCCATCGTCGACCGGGAGACCGGCGGGCGGTCCTGCTGGGCGACGATCCCCGAGGCGAGCGTCCGGCCCGCCGCTCCGGCGAGCGCGACCTCCTCGGTCGGCTGATCGGCCAACACCGTCTCCCGCAGATCGAGCAGTCGATCTACCGCGTCGCTTCGCCACACCATGTCGTCGTGATCGTGGCTCATGCCCACCCGTTGCACACGGACGATCAAAAAGGTCAGACTGCCGCGGCAGTACCGAGTGCCGACAGCGTCCCGCGCACGTCCTCTTCGGAGACGCCGCCGCTCCGGAGACTGAAATGCAGTACCGTCAGCATCTCGCCGTCCGGAGCGGAGACGCCTCGGTGGTCGGTCCGCTCGAAGGCAAGCGGCGCCGGGTCCAGCGCCTCCTCGACGGCCTCGCCGTACCGCTCGGGCACCCGCAGCGTGACGGCGAACTGCCGGCCCGTCGGCACCCAGACGACCCCGCTGCGGTTGAACGACGTCGCCAGTCCCTCGGTGCCGAGATGGTCCCGGACCCGCGGGTGGTAGAACTCGTAGACGCACTGCCCGCCGGCGGTCTGCTGGCTGGGTTCGGCCACGGTCTCCCCCAGTTGTCCCCCCGCTGCCTCGAAAAACGCCGCACAGTCCATGCCGGCTATTGTCCACCCGTCGATGATAAACGTCGGGGCCGTCCCGGTTCTCGCGCCGCCATAACATTGATGTAGTCGATTTGTCTAAGAGTCTACTAGGTGGCACGTATGGGCCGGCTTACAGAGACCAAAGTCTCAGAAAAGTACCTCACAACGATCCCCAAACCCGTGCGGAACTTCCTGGATCTCGCCGAAGGCGACACCGTCGAGTGGCACGTCGTCGACGGCGAAATCATCCTTCGGCTCTCCGACGAAGAGTAAACTCACTGCTCTTTCCGTGCTAGTTACACTCCCGCCAGCCGCGTGTCAGCCATACGTAAATATCTGTCTATACACGCAAGTTTTATTTTTCCATGGTGCGACACACCCTACCGTAGTCCTAAGAGAACCCATAGGGGGGTAGCATAAAAATGGAATTCGAAGGAGCATTCGAACTGGAAGGTGTAGAACCGGAAGACGCATGGGTAATGTTATCGGATCCGATCGCGGTCCGAGACGCGCTGAAGGGGTGTCGGTACATCACCCCGCTGGACGACGAGGATTTCAACTTCGACGACTACGAAGCCGAGGAGGACGTCGAGACGCTTCCGGAAGCAGATCCGGAGGAGGTCGCCGACCGTGCGTTCCGGGAAGAAACTGATTATGCGGCGCTGATGCAGGTCGGTGTCGGCAGCGTCAAGCCCCGGTTCGAGACGCAGGTCCGGATCGGTGAGCGCGACGACGAGAACTACGTGATGACGGCGACCGGCAGCGGCGCTGCGAGCAGCAGCGAGTTCGAGATGGAGTCGTGGATGGAGATCGAGGAGACCGAAAACGGCTCCCGGATCAACTGGGGGACCGAAGCCGACGTCTCCGGTCGCGTCGCACAACTGGGGAACCGCGTTCTCAACCCCGTCGCGGACAAGATCGTGAACAACTTCTTCAACAACATCGAGCAACAGATGACCGACGTCGAAGAGAGCGACGAGGGGGGTGTCACCTCTCGACTCCGTAACATGCTCTAACCATGAAAGCAGCAAACTTCGAACATCACGAACCGGAGACTATCGAGGAGGCGGTCAGCCTGCTCGAGAGTCTGGACGAACCGACGATTCTCGCCGGGGGGCAGAGTCTCATCCCGATGCTGCGGTTCCGTCTCGCCCGTCCGGACACCGTGATCGACCTCAACGGGCTGACGGAACTGGAGTACATCCGGGAGGACGACGGTCACCTGAAGATCGGCGCGCTGGCCCGCCACGTCGACGTGGAGGAGTCGGCGATCATCGACCGCAACTACGGGAGTTTCGCCGACGCCGCGCCGCTGATCGCGGACCCGCAGATCCGCAACCAGGGGACCGTCGCCGGTTCGATCGCACAGTCCGACCCGAAAGGCGACTGGGGGACCGTTCTGCTGGCACACGACGGCGAAGTCGTCGCACAGGGGCCGGACGGCGAGCGGACTATTCCTGCGAAGGACTTCTTCCTGCTGCCGTACGACAACATGCTCGGCGAGGACGAACTCATCACCGAGATTCGCGTCCCCGAGTCCGGCAGCAACGAGGGCAGCGCCTACCACAAACTCAAACGGAAAGTCGGCGACTACGCGATGGCCGGTTCGGCGGCCCGCGTCCGTCTCGACGGCGGCGTCATCGAGGACGCCGACGTCGCGCTGACCGCCGTCGACATCACCAACATCGCCGTCGACGAGGCCGCCGAGGAACTCGAAGGCGAGCGCCCCTCGGCTGACCTGTTCAGGGAGGCGGGCAAGATTGCCGCCGAGCAATCGAACCCCGAATCCGACGAACACGGCAGCGCAGCGTACAAACGCAATATGGTCCGCGTGCTCACCCAGCGCGCGCTGGCCGACGCGACCGAACGCGCCACGCAGGACGGTCCGGCGGCCGATTTCGGAACCGACCAACTGACGCCCGAAGGAATGGCCGCGGAGGGTGACTGAGGATGACGAAAAAGGAGATTTCGCTCACGATCAACGGCACAGAACACGAACTGGAGGTCGAGCCCCGCAAACTGCTGGTCCACGCCATCCGGGAGGATCTCGATCTGACCGGCACCCACATCGGCTGTGACACCGGCAACTGCGGCGCCTGTACCGTCTATATGGACGGCCAGGCGGTCAAGTCCTGTCTCACCTTCGCCGTCCAGGCCGACGGCAGCGAGATCACCACCGTCGAGGGGATGGAAGACCACCCCGACGCGGGCATGGGGGAGTCCGACCTCCACCCGATCCAGGAGGGCTTTCGCGAGATGCACGGCCTGCAGTGTGGCTACTGTACGCCCGGGATGATCATGTCGGCCCGCGCCCTGCTGGAGGAGAATCCCGACCCGACCGAGGAGGAGATCCGCGAGAGCATCAGCGGCAACCTCTGTCGGTGCACCGGCTACCAGAACATCGTGAAGGCCATCCAGTACGCCGCCGACGTGATGAACGGCCGGGAACCGCCGGAGTCGCCGGTCGAACACGGCGAGGCGGCCGAACCCGAGGCCGCCTCCGACGGCGGCACGCCGATGTGCGAGGCGGACGACTGCTGTATGGACGTCGATACGGATTTCGAGCCACCGGGAGGTGACCACAAATGAGCAGCGAGACACGCGACAAACCCGACGCGAAGTACCGGGAGGACGAGGACGGGGGACCGAACCCCGAGAAAGACTGCGGCCACGACCGCGGCGGGATGGGCGAAGAGGTCAAACGCAAGGAAGACCGCCGGTTCATCACCGGCCGGGGGAACTACGTCGACGACATCAAAAAGGAGGGGATGCTGCACTGTGAGATCGTCCGTAGCCCCCACGCCCACGCCAACGTCGAGAGCATCAACACCGAACGCGCCGAGAAGATGGACGAGGTGGTGGCGGTGCTGACCGCGGAGGATCTGGCGGCTCACGACCTGGCGACGATGCCGACGCTGATGGACGACACCCAGGAGGTGCTCGTCCGGGACAAGGTCAAGTTCCAGTCCCAGGAGGTCGCGGCGGTCATCGCCACCGACCGCTACGCCGCCAAGGACGGCGCCGAACGGGTCGAGGTCGAGTACGACACCCTCGATCCGGTCGTCGAGGCCGAGAAGGCCAAAGACGAGGACGCGCCGGTCGTCCGCGAGGATCTGGACCAGGACGACAACCACATCTTCACCTGGGAGACCGGCGACGAGGAGGCCACCGAGGAGGCCTTCGAGGAGGCTCCCGTGACAGTCGAGGAGGACATGTACTACCAGCGCCTGCACCCGGCGCCCATCGAGACCTGTGGCTGCGTGGCCGACTGGGACCAGGACGACGAGAAGATGACCGTCCACATGACCTCCCAGGCGCCACACGCCCACCGGACGCTGTTCTCGATGGTCTCGGGCATCCCCGAGAACAAGGTCCGGATCGTCTCGCCGGACGTGGGCGGCGGCTTCGGCAACAAGGTGCCGATCTATCCGGGCTACGTCGTCGCCGCCGCGGCGTCGTACGTCCTCGAACGGCCGGTCAAGTGGGTCGAGGAGCGCTCGGAGAACATCCAGACGACCTCCTTCGCCCGCGACTACGACATGACCGGTCGCATCGCCGCCACCGAGGACGGCGAGATCACGGCCGTCGACGTCGACGTGCTGGCCGACCACGGCGCGTACAACGCCGCGGCACAGCCCTCGAAGTTCCCCGCCGGTTTCTTCAAGATCTTCACCGGCTCATACGACATCGAGCACGCCCACGGGACCGTCGACGCCTACTACACGAACACCGCGCCCGGCGGCATCGCCTACCGCTGTTCGTTCCGGGTGACGGAGGCGGTCTATCTCATCGAGCGCATGGTGAAAGCCCTGGCGCAGGAACTGGACATGGACCCCGCCGAGGTCCGCCGGAAGAACTTCATCCCCAAGGAGGCGTTCCCCTACGAGTCCTCGACGGGATGGACCTACGACTCCGGGGACTACGAGCGCGCGCTCGACAAGGCCCTGGAGTCGGTCGACTACGACGAACTCCGCGAGGAGCAACAGCGACGCATCGCGAACGACGACGACAAACTGCTGGGGATCGGTCTCTCGACGTTCACCGAGATCGTCGGGGCCGGTCCCGGCAAGCAGTGTGACATCGCGGGCGTCGAGATGTTCGACTCCGCGGAGATCCGCGTCCACCCGACGGGCAACGCCACGGTCCGCATCGGTGTCCAGACCCAGGGCCAGGGCCACGAGACCACCTTCGCACAGATCGTCGCGGAGGAACTCGGGCTCGACGTGGAGGATGTCACCGTCGAACACGGTGACACCGACACCGAACCCTACGGTCTCGGAACGTACGCCTCCCGGTCGACGCCGGTCGGCGGCGCGGCCACGGCGGTCGCCGCCCGGAAGGTCCGGGAGAAGGCCAAGTCCATCGCCTCCAACGAACTGGAGGTCGCCGAGGAGGACGTGGTCTGGGACCGCCAGAGCGGCGCCTTCCACGTCAAGGGCGCACCGGATCGCTCGCTGACGATCGAGGAGATCGCCGGTGCCTCCTACATGAACTCGCCGCCGGACGAAGAGCCGGGGCTCGAGGCCGTCGACTACTACGACCCGCCGAACATGACCTTCCCGTTCGGCGCGTACGTCTGTGTCGTCGAGGTCGACCGCGAGACCGGCGAGGTCGACATCCGGAACTTCTACGCGCTGGACGACTGTGGCAACCGCATCAACCCCATGATCGTCGAGGGGCAGGTCCACGGCGGCGTCGCACAGGGTATCGGCACCGCGATGCTCGAACACGTCACCTACGACGACGAGGGCAACGTCACCGCCGGCGACTTCATGAACTACCTGCTGCCGACCTCGATGGAGATTCCCGAGATCGAGACCGACTACACGGTCACGCCGTCGCCCCACCACCCGATCGGGGCGAAAGGCGTCGGGGAGTCACCGACGGTCGGATCGCCGCCGGCGGTCGTCAACGCCGTCGTCGACGCGATGGAACACGCAGGCGTCACCCACGTCGACATGCCCATGACGCCCGACCGCGTCTGGGAGGTGCTCGACGACGCCGGCCTGGCCATCGACCCGGCCGAGAACATGGAGTTCGACATCGACGTCGAGGACGCCAGCGCCGACGACTGACAGCAGATGACCGACGACACAGACCCACGCGTCGACGGTCCGGACAGCCGTGCGGACGCGGCCGCGCCCGAGCGCGTCGCCGACCTGGAACGGGAGTACGAGCAGGCGGGTCAGCCGTTCGCGCGGCTGACGGTCGTCCGCCGCGAGCCGCCGGTATCGGCGAACGTCGGGGACCGAGCGATCGTCACCCCTGACGGCGACCTCGTCGGCTGGATCGGCGGCGCGGCCTGCGCCCAGTCCGTCGCCGTCAAGGAGGCCCAGGCCGCCCTGGAGTCGGGCGAACCCCGACTCGTCGGGCTCGCGCCCGACCCCGACGACGTGGACCGGCCGGGCCTGCAGAGCTACCCGATGACCTGCCACAGCGGCGGCACGCTCGAACTGTTCGTCGAACCGGTGACGCCGACGCCCCGGCTGGCGATCGTCGGTGACTCACCGATTGCACGGGCGCTGCGCCGACTGGCGGTCGACCTCACCTACGAGGTGCGGGCCGTCACCGACGGGGCCGACCCGGACGGCGCCGACGAGACGGTCCACCCCGAGGACACCGCGGCCGTCGAGGCGGCGCTGTCCGACGCCGACTACGCCGTCGTCGCCTCTATGGGCGAGTACGACGACACGGGACTGGCGGCCGCGCTCGCGGGAGCGCCGGAGTACGTCGGTCTCGTCGCCAGCGACCGCCGCCGCGACGAACTGGCCGACCAGGTCGCAGACAGTCTCGCACTCGACGCCGAGGCGGTGATCGAGGCGGTCACGACGCCGGCCGGCCTCGACGTGGGAGCGAAGACGCCCGAGGAGATCGCCGTCAGCGTCCTCGCGGAACTGGTCGCGGTCCGCCGCGACGCCGGCGACGTGGCCGTCGACATCGGTGACGCCGACGAGATCTCGGTCGATACGGATTCCGCGGGCCACGAGCACGACCATCGCGACCACGGCGGCGACACCGACGACGAGACGGTCGTCGATCCGGTCTGTGGCATGGACGTCGTACCCGAGGAGGCCGCGGCGACGGTCGAGCACGACGGCCAGACCGTCCACTTCTGTGGGGAGGGCTGTGCGGAGGCCTTCGCCGACGCACCGGAGGAGTATCTGGGGGCGGTCACCGATGGCTGACGCCTTCGCCGACCTCACCGAGGCCGACCTCCGGGAGCGGTTCGAGCAGGCCGATTACGTCGCCGACGACGAACTCACGACGACGGTCTACCTGGCGCTGCAGATGGGCAAACCCCTGCTCGTCGAGGGCGAACCCGGCGCGGGCAAGACCGAACTGGGGAAGGTGCTGGCCGAGGGGTTCGACACCGATCTCGTGCGCCTGCAGTGTTACGAGGGGCTGGCCGCCGAGCACGCGCTGTACGAGTGGAACTACACCAAGCAGTTGCTCGCGGTCCAGTCGGGCGACGGTGCCGCCGACGCGGCCGAACCGACGGTCGGGGCCGACGGCGCGGCGGAGTCGGTGTTCTCCGACGAGTATCTCTTCGAGCGGCCGCTGCTCGAAGCGTTGCGCCACGACGGGCCGACGCCGCCGGTGCTGCTCATCGACGAGGTCGACCGCGCCGACGAGGAGTTCGAGGCCTTCCTGCTGGAGGTGCTCAGTGACTTCCAGGTCACGATTCCGGAGTACGGCACCGTCGCGGCCGACCAGCCGCCGGTCGTCATTATCACCTCGAACCGGACGCGGGCGCTGAGTGACGCCCTCAAGCGGCGCTGTCTGTACCTCCACGTCGAACCGCCGACCTTCGAGGAGGAGGTCGAAATCGTCCGCCGGAAGGTCCCGCAACTGGATGCGGCCGTCGCCGCGGAGGTCTGTGCCATCGTGCAGGAACTCCGCGAGGAGGCCTTCCTGAAACAGCCCGGCGTCGCGGAGACGCTGGACTGGGCGCGGGCGGTTGCGACGCTGCGTAACGACGACGACTCGGCGCTGACCCCGGCGGAGATCGAACACACTCTCGGCGCGCTGCTGAAAGAAGCCGAGGACATCGAGCGCGTCGACACCGACCTGCTCGAACGGCTCCGAGAGGCCGCCAGCGAAGCGCGTGCAACCACATGACCGACGACGTTCCCGACCTCACGGCCGCGCGCGAGCACGTCCTCCAGTCGGTCGTCCGCTTCGCCCGCCGACTCCGGGCCGAAGGGGCGATTGTCCCGGCGGACGCCGCGCTCACCGCGGTCGAGGCCCTCGCGGAGGTCGGGTTGCGCGACCGGGCGGCCGTCCGGGCGGCCATGCACGCCGCGCTGGTCACGAATCCGCGCGACAGCGCCGTCTTCGACGAGCAGTTCGACACCTTCTGGTACCGGCTCCGAACCGGGCTGGAAGGCACCGCCGCCCACGACGAGACCGGCGACCGGGCAGAGAACGTCCCGGGCGACGACCGGACTCCCTCGACCGATACCGAGGGGCAACTCCCCGACACGTCGATTGCGGAGACGCTCGACGGCAGCGGCGACCTGGCCGACGAGGAGGGAACAATCGAGTCCAGGCGGGTCGCGGACAGCGAGGGGGCGGCTCTGGAGGGCGACCCGGGCGACGAGCGGGCCGGAACGTACAGCGCCGTCGGCGACCGAACCAGCGTCGAGGAAGACGCGGTGACGACGACCGTCGACGACGGGACGATGCGACGCGTCGAGGCGGCGCTGGCGACGCTGGCCGGCCGGCGCTGGGACCGCACCCGCAGCGGCGAGACCGTCGACGTCCGCCGGGCGCTCCGGGAGAGCATGGCGACCGGCGGCGTCACCATGTCGCTGCCGGACCGCGACCGGGCCGAATCCGCCTTCCGGGTCTGCGTGCTCGTGGACGTGAGCCGCTCCGTCCTCGACGCCGTCGACCGGGAGTTTCTGCTCTCCGTGCTCGACGCGCTGGTCGACCGCGCCCGCTCGACCCGGGTGTTCTTCTTCGACACGGAGATCCGCGAGGTGACCGACGCCTTCGCCGGCGGTGATCCCGCTGCGGCCCTGGAGCGTGCCGAAGTGGACTGGGGGGGAGGCACCCGGATCGGCGCGTCGCTGTCGACGCTGCGGCGGCGATGGCCGACGGCCGTCGACCGCCGGACGGTCTCGCTGGTGATCAGCGACGGGCTGGAGGTCGGTGAGATCGACGAACTGGAACGGGGGGTATCCTGGCTCTCGCGGCGCTCGAAGGCGTTCGTCTGGCTCAATCCGCTGGCGGCCTCCCCCTCGTGGGAACCGACCTGCCGGGGGATGGCCGCCGTCGAGCCGTACCTCGACGGCCTCTTTGCCTTCGGCGGCCCCGCGGATCTCGACGACGCGGCCCGCCAGTTGGCCCGGCACGGTCCCGGCGGCCCGGTCGGCTACGAACACGACTTCCGCGACCGAACGGAGGCGGGGGACGGGGGTGTCTCGCCGTGACGGCGATTCTCGCCCGCGTCCGTGACCGTCTCGCCGACCGCGACGCGACCGATCCGGACGTGACCGTCGGCGACAGCGCGGTGCTGGTCGCGCTGACCTGCGGGGGCGACAGGGTGGCGGGGCTGGCACACCGCCCGCCGGGGGACCCGCCGGCGCTCCCCGACTCGGCCGACGCACTGGCGTCGCTGTCGACCGACGCCGAGAACAGGGTCGGCAGAGCGGTCGGCATCGCGACGCTGAACGCCCTCTCAACGCCTGACATCGACTGGGAGCGCGGCGACCCGATGGCCACGTTGACCGACGAGGCGGCGGTGGTGACGACCGTCGGGCTGTTTCGGCCCGCGTTCCGGAAGTTCGGCACCGCGACCGTCCGGGTGATCGAGCGGGATCCGCCACCGGCGGAGTCGGTCGAGGCGCCGCCGGAAGTGACCGTCGAGACCTACGAACCGGGGGAGGCCGCGGCGGCGATGGCCGGTGCCGACGTCTGTTTCGTGACCGGATCGGTGCTGCTCTACGGGGGGTTCGGGGCCTATCTCGACGCGGCGGCCGAGGCGACGGTCTCGCCGGTCGTGCTGATCGGTTCGACGGCCTCTCACCTGCCAGCGCCGGCGTTCGACGCCGGAGTCGACGTGGTCGCCGGTGCCCGGGTCACCGACATCGAAGCCGTCCGTGAGGGGGTGCGAGCGGGCGACTGCGGCACCGACCTGCACGACGCAGGCGTCGAGAAGGTGTACGTCACCGCGGAGCACGGACTGACAGACGACGACACACGCACGGAGATACAACCATGAGCGACTCAGACTGGAGCGTACCGGAGAGTGAAGTACTGCAAGGTGTCGAAGAGATTCTCGACGGCGAGCACCGCGGCGTGCTCGCGACGATCATCGCCGTCGAGGGGAGCGCGTACCGCCGGCCGGGCGCGAAGATGGTCATCCCCGAGGAGGGGCCCGGCAGCGGCCACATCACCGCCGGCTGTCTGGAGGACGAACTCCAGCGCATCGCGGGCGAGGTGTTGGCGGCGGGTGAGCCCCGGATCGAACGGTACGACCTGCGGCCGGACTCCGAGGACGACGTCTGGGGGCTGGGGGTCGGCTGTAACGGCGTTCTGGACATCCTGATCGAACCAATCGACGAGTCCTACCGGCCGGTCACCGAGGCCGTCGCCGACGACCGCGACATCGGCGTCGTGACGGTCATCGAGGGCGGGCAGACCGGCACACGGGCGTACTACCACCCGGAAGACGGCGAGTTGGTGGCCAGCGACGGATTCCCGGCCGATCTCGCCGACCGGATCGGCGAGGCCGCGGCCGAACTCACCGCCCGCGGCCGGGCGGACACCGTCGAACTCGACGGGACGACGGTCTTCGTCGACGGGATCACTTCGCCCTCGGATCTCGTCGTCGTCGGGACGGGCAACGACGTGGCCCCGATTGCCGAGGTCGGCAAGCAGGCCGGCTTCCGCGTCACTGTCGTCGGCTTCCGGGGGGCCAACGCCACCGCCGACCGGTTTCCGGCCGCCGACGAGGTGCTGTCGACCTCGCCGGCACGGATCACCGAGACGCTGGATCTCGACGAGGATACCTACGTCGTCCTCGCGACCCACAACTTCGTCGACGACCGTCTCGCCGTCGACGAACTGCTCGGGACCGACGTTCCCTACGTCGGACTGATGGGCCCGCGCAAGCGCTTCGAGCAGATGCGCGAGGAGTTCGACGCCGAGGGCCGGGCGTTCTCCGAGGACGAACTGGACTCGCTGTACACACCGGTCGGCCTCGATCTGGGCGGCGGCAGTCCCTACCAGATCGCGCTCAGCATCGTCAGCGAGGTCCTCGCGGTGGCGAACGACCGCGAGCCACAGCATCTCACCGAGCGGGCCGGTCCGATCCACGACCGCGTCGAGGTCGACCCCTGACTCACTGCAACTGTGCGTACTCGTCGAGATACTCGCCGTAAACGTCGATCGCCTGCTGGATCGGCTCGCTAGCGGTCATGTCGACGCCCGCTTCCGAGAGCAGTTCGAGCGGGTAGCCGTGGGAGCCGCTTCGGAGGAACTCGCGGTAGCGCTCGGCGGCGGGTTCGCCCTCCTCGCGGATCGCCTCCACGAGCGAGACGGCGGCGCAGATTCCCGTCGAGTACTGGTAGACGTAAAACGCCCGGTAGAAGTGAGGAATCCGCATCCACTCGCGCGCGATCCGGTCGTCGACGATGCCCGGTTCGTAGTAATCGCCCTTCAGTTCGCTGTAGAGGTCGTCCAGTCGGTCCGCGGTGAGCGGTTCGCCCGCCGCCGAGAGTTCGTGGGCGCGCTGCTCGAACTCCGCGAACATCGTCTGGCGGAACAGCGTCGAGCGGAACCGTTCGAGATACTGGTTGAGGATGTGCCGCCGGAGCCGTTCGTCCTCGACGGTGTCCAGCAGGTGATGCGTCAGCAGCGTCTCGTTGACCGTCGAGGCGATTTCCGCGATGAAGATGGTGTAATCCGCGTAGACGTACGGCTGGCTCTCGCTGGCGAGTTCGGAGTGCATCGAGTGGCCGAGTTCGTGCGCCAGCGTGTACATCGAAGAGACGTCGTCCTGGTAGTTCATCAGGATGTACGGCTGTGAGTCGTAGGTGCCGCCGCTGTAGGCGCCGGACTGTTTGCCGGCGGTCTCGTAGACGTCGACCCACCGCGACTCCAGCCCCTCCGCGAGCCGTGACTGGTACTCCTCGCCCAGGGGCGCGACGGCGTCGGTGACGTACTCACAGGCCTGCTCGTAAGGGATGTCGGGACTCTCGCCCTCGGCCAGCGGGATGTACAGATCCCACATCCGGAGGTCGTCGCCGCCGGCGGCCTCCCGCTTGAACTCGGCGTGGCGGTGCAACTGGTCGAGGTTGTCCCGCACCGTGTCGACGAGGGTGTCGTACACCTCGACGGGGACGTTCGGCCCGTCGAGAGCGGCCTCGCGGGCGGTGTCGTAGTTGCGTGCCTCGGCCAGTTTCTCGTTTTTCTTGACGCTGTTGCGATAGGCCGTCCCGACGGCGTTGCGAACCGTCTCCCACTCGTCGTAGAACTGCTCGTAGACCTCCTGTCGGAACTCCCGGTCGGGGTGTTCCTGTAGCGTTGTGAAGTTGTTGAGCGTGATCTCGACGGCCTCGCCGTCGGGCTTCTCGACGACGGGAAACTCCATGTCGGCGTTGGCGAGCATGTTGTAGACCTCGCCGGAGGCGCCCGTGATCTCGCCCAACTCCGCGAGCAGATTCTCGACCTCGGCCGAGCGGGTGTGCGGTTTCATCCGGAGGATGTCGTCGAGAAAGTGCTCGTACTCGTCGAGTGCGGGCTCTTCCTCGATCATCGCGTCGAGTTCCTCGCGGTCCAGCGCCTGAATCTCCGGTTCGATGAAACTCGTGGCGCTGTCGGCCTCGGAGTACAGCGACTGCGCGCGGGTCGCCATCGCCTGGCGCTCGCCGTCGCGGGTGTCTTCGTCTTTGCGCATCCGCGCGTACGCCATGACGTTCGCGACGGTCCGCATCACGTCCTCGTAGCTCTCGAACAGCGAGAGCAGCGTCTCGGCGTCTTCGGTGGCCTGTCCCTCGAAGGCACGGAGTTCGTCGAGACGGGACTCGACCTCCTCGTAGGCCTGTTCCCACTGCTCGTCGGTCTCGAACAGCGATTCGAGATCCCACTTGTACTGTTCGTCGATTTCCCCGCGTTCAGGTACGGAACTCATTGGCCGACATACGGCGGGGGCTCACCTAAACGCGTTGCCGCCGGCAGAGCGTCTCGCGGTCGCCGTGACGTGCCAGCGATCCTGCGGCGGCCCGGGTCTACTGACTCGTTCCGAGTTCGTCCCGAAACACGGACACGTCCGCGAAGCGGTAGTTGTCGGCCTGCTGAAATGCGTTCTCGGCGGATTCACGGTAGGAGTCCGCCGTCGTCGTCTCTCCATCGGCCGCGGCGACCGACGCCTGCGCGTAGTTTCTGGCGGCCGAGTGCATGTGGCCGACGTGCCTGCTCGCGGTGTCCGCGACGTTGAACCCGGCGAGTCCCTCGGTTTCGAGTCTCGTCGTCAGCCGCTGGAGCACCGCGGCGCTGGCGTCGAACTTCTCCTCGGCCGCGGTGAACCGTCGCATCGCCTGTCGGTAGTCAGCACCCTCCCAGTGAGAGCGTCCGTCGTCGAAGTGCTGGCTCGCCTGAAACCGAAACTCCGCTGCGAGGTCGTACAGTTCGCCGAGCAGTTCCTCGTCGTACGACCGGTCCGGCCGATCACCTTCGGGGTCGGTGGCTGGCGGGTCGTCTTGGCTCGTGTTCTCGGGGGTCGTCTCCTCCGCGGAGTCGCTGGTACAGCCGGCGAGTGAGCCGCCGACAAGCAGTGACACTCCGCCGAGAACGGCACGTCGATGCATACGTCCGTGTGACTCCGTGTGACAAAAAAGCTCCCGGGGGACGCGCGTCGCACCGACTGATTTGTATCCTCGCCGCGCGTCGCGTGACGGGGATCACCGACCTATTAGCCCGTCGCGCCCGAACCCGCTCGCATGCGCGCAGCGATCCTCCGCGAGTACGGCGAGCCACTGGAGATCACCGAGCGGGACGCCCCCGACCCCGGTCCGGACGGCGCGGTCGTCTCGGTCGAGGCCTGTGGGCTCTGTCGCAGCGATTACCACGCCTGGCAGGGCCACGGCGAGTGGAACGACGACAAGGTGCCCCGCGGGCAGGTGCTCGGCCACGAACCCGCCGGCGAGGTGGTCGCCGTCGGCGAGCGGGTCCGAAGCGTCGAGGTCGGTGACGAGGTGGTCGTCCCCTTCTCGCTGGGCGACGGCACCTGCCGCCACTGCCAGACCGGCCACGGCAACGTCTGTCCGAACGGACTGGCGCTGGGATTCGAGCCCGAGGCACCCGGTGCCTTCGCGGAACAACTCGCGGTGCCGGCCGCGGAGTACAACCTCGTCGACCGACCGCCGGAGATTTCGGCTCGGGACGCGGCGGTGCTCGGCTGTCGGTACATGACCGCCTACCACGCGCTGGTCGAGCGAGCCGAGTTGGACGGCGGGGACTGGCTCGCGGTCCACGGCTGCGGCGGGGTCGGCCTCTCGGCGGTCCAACTCGGCCGCGCGCTGGGGGCTCGTGTGATCGCTGTCGACCCGAAGGCGGGGGCGCGCGAGCGGGCAGAGACCCTCGGCGCGACCGCGACGGTCGATCCGTCGGCGGTCGACCCGGTCGCGGCGATTCGCGAACAGACCGGCGGCGTGGATGTCTCCGTCGACGCTCTCGGCATCTCGGAGACCTGCCGAAACTCGATCCGGTCGCTGCGCGAACGCGGCACGCACGCACAGATCGGACTGACAACCGAGAGCGAGCGCGGGGAGATCTCGCTGCCGACGGACTGGATGACCCGCTGGGAGATCGACTTCGTCGGCGCCCGAGGCATGTCCCCGACCAGCTACACGGAACTGTTCGAGCTACTGGCGGCCAGCGAGGTCGATCCCGGGGCACTCGTCGCGCGGGAGCTCTCGCTGTCGGAGGTCTCCGACCGCCTCGAAGCGATGCACGAGTACGAGACGACAGGCGTCGAGGTCGTCACGGAGCTGTAACGCTCGCCCAGTCGGGGCTCATTGGCCCCGTGTCAGGGCTCGTGGGTAAACGGACTCTCCCCCTCGGTCCAGTCCCAGCCGGGCAGTCGCGTCTGGAAGCCGGCAGCCAGCGCCGCGTCCAGGTCGTCCGTCCCGGCGTCGCCCTCGTGGACGTGTACGTCGGCGTAGTGAAACGTCGCCTCACCGAGCAACCGGAGGGGCTGGGTCCCCGCGAGCATCCCCGCGAGTTCGCGGCCGAGCAGTTCGTCGACGACGAACCCCGGGTAGTCCGACTCGACATCGAGCGTGCGCAACAGCCGAACGAGCGCGGCGACGTTGACTGCCAGGTCCCCGTCGGCGAACACCGCCTCCACCGCATCCCGGTACTGCCCCCGACTCACGTGATCGACGTCCGTCTCGAATAGCTCGCCGAGGTCGTCTCGGACATCGTTGATGAGGGGAACGATCCGGTCCTCGCGGCCCCGAACCCATTCGTACTCTTCGGCGACGACGGTGGGTGTCAGTTGCATACAGGAGACGGGGGTGCCGGCTATCTATCAGTTTCCCCGGCCGGGGTACGCCTTCGACGGCCCGACCGCGTGGCGTTCGAACCCGCGGTGGAGTGAACCGCTCTGCCGTCGAAAAATGATCTTTTGCGAAGATTTTTATATGCAGCACCGTCAATGCTCAGATACGAGCGGTTTTCCGGACGCGTATCCGGATACACCTTCCAATTCGACAATGTCTGGTCCAATTATCGACAGCGAACAGTCCACACGGGTGCCGAGAGCGCACACGTGTGCTCTGCGAAACGGTTCTGAGCTATGAGTTCAGTAGAGCAACAACTCGAAGAGATAGAAGCGACGATCGAACAGGAAGTGCCATCTGACGTCCAGATCACCGAGGTCCGGTACGAGGGCCCCGAACTGGTCGTCTACACCCGAGACCCCAAGCGGTTCGCCCGCGACGGCGATCTCGTCCGCCAACTCGCCTCGAAGCTCCGCAAGCGGATCACGGTTCGCCCGGATCCGGCGGTGCTCTCGAAGCCCGAGGAGGCCCGCCAGCAGGTCCTCGACGTGATTCCGGACGACGCCGGTGTGACGGATCTGGATTTCCACGTCGACACCGGCGAAGTGGTCATCGAGGCCGAGAAACCGGGGATGGTGATCGGCCGTCACGGCGCGACGCTCCGGGAGATCACCCAGGAGACCGGCTGGACGCCGGAAGTCGTCCGGACGCCGCCGATCGAGTCCTCGACGGTGAAAAACGTCCGTAACTTCCTGAAACAGGAGCGTGAGGAGCGTCGGGACATCCTCGAACGGATCGGCCGCCAGATCCACCGCGAGGAGATGTCCGACGACGAGTGGGTCCGGATCACGACCCTCGGCTGCTGCCGGGAGGTCGGCCGTGCCGCGTTCATCCTCTCGACACCGGAGACCCGCGTGTTGATCGACTGCGGCGACAAGCCCGGTGCCGAGGACGAAGTGCCCTACCTGCAGGTGCCCGAGGCGCTCGGCTCCGGCGCGAGTTCGCTCGACGCGGTCGTGTTGACCCACGCCCACCTCGATCACTCCGCGCTCATCCCGCTTCTGTTCAAGTACGGCTACGACGGCCCGATCTACACGACAGAGCCGACGCGAGACCTGATGGGACTGCTGACGCTGGATTATCTCGACGTGGCCGCCAAGGAGGGCCGGACTCCGCCGTACGACTCGGAGATGGTCCGCGAGGCGATCAAACACACCATCCCGCTGGAGTACGGCGACGTGACCGACATCTCGCCGGATATCAAGCTCACGCTGCACAACGCCGGCCACATTCTCGGCTCCGCGGTCGCGCACTTCCACATCGGCGACGGGCTGTACAACGTCGCCTTCTCCGGAGACATCCACTACGACGACACGCGGCTGTTCAACGGCGCGGTCAACGACTTCCCCCGCGTCGAGACGCTGGTGATGGAGTCGACCTACGGCGGTCGAAACGACTACCAGACCGACCAGAAAGACTCCGAGCGAAAACTCAAACACACGATCAAGAACACGCTGGACCGCGGCGGGAAGGTCCTGATTCCCGCCTTCGCTGTCGGTCGATCCCAGGAGATCATGCTCGTCCTCGAAGAGGCGATGCGGGAGGGCGAGATTCCCGAAGTGCCGGTCCACCTCGACGGAATGATCTGGGAGGCGACGGCGATTCACACCACCTATCCCGAGTATCTCCGCGACGAACTGCGCGAACGTATCTTCCACGAGGACTCCAATCCGTTCCTCTCCGATCAGTTCAACCACATCGACGGCGGCGAGGAGGAGCGTCAGGACGTTGCCGACGAGGGCCCGTCGATCATCATCTCCACGTCGGGGATGCTCGAAGGCGGACCGATCATGTCCTGGCTCGAACACCTCGGCACCGATCCCGACTCCACGCTCACCTTCGTCGGGTACCAGGCACAGGGCACGCTCGGCCGCCGGATCCAGAACGGCTGGGACGAGATTCCCATCGACAACGGCGCCGGCCGCGGCCGCGAGACCCTCACGCTGAAGATGGACACCGAGGTCGTCGACGGCTTCTCCGGCCACGCCGACCGTCAGGGGCTGGAGAACTTCGTCCGCACGATGAACCCCCGGCCCGAGAAGGTCCTCTGTGTCCACGGGGACGAGTCCTCGACCCAGGAGTTCTCCTCGGCGCTGTATCACGAGTTCAACATGCGGACGTTCGCGCCGAAAAACCTCGAAACGTTCCGGTTCGTCTGATCAGTCGCTGTCGGCCACCGGCAGTCGGACCACGAAGCTCGCGCCACCGAGACCGGTGTTCTCTTCGTCGGCCAGCGCCACCGTTCCTCCGTAGCTTTCGACCACTCGCTCGACGATATGTAGCCCCATCCCGGTCCCCCCGTCGCTCGCACCCGTCCACCCCCGGTCGAAGAGTCGCTCCCGGGCGTCCTCCGGCACACCCGGACCGTTATCGTCGACCGTGACGATCACCTCGCCGTCGGAGACCGCCGCCGAGAGCTGTACCGTCGGTGCCGACTGCTCGCCGTGTTTGAGCGCGTTCGTGAGCAGGTTCCTGAACACCGATCCGAGTAGCTCGTTCGCCCGCACCCGTACCGAGGGAACCGTTCCGGCAACCGTGATCGTCGCATCGGGGGCCGTCGAGCGAACGTCCTCGACCTCCGAGAGCAACACGGACCGTAGCTCGATTGGGTGGTGGTCCGTCTCGGTGTCGAGCATCACCTCCGCGAGTTCCCGCGCGATGTTCGTGAGTCCGATGGCCTGCTGGATGCTCTCGATTGCGGCGGTGATCTGCTCGTCGTCGCCCTCACCGGCCTGGAGCAGTTCCATCGAGGCAAGCGCCACCTGGAGGTCGTTACGGATGTCGTGACGCACCATCTCGTTCAGTACGCCGAGGTCGTCGCGCTGCTGTTCGAGCGTCTCCTCGTACTCCTTTCGCCTGGTGATATCCTGCTGGAAGCCGACGTAGTGGGTCACCTCCCCGTTCTCCGTGTGCAGCGGCGCGAGCGTCACCTCCGACCAGAACTGCTCGCCGTTCTTTCGGTAGTTTCGCAGTTCGACGCGGACGGCTTCCTCGTTCTCGATCGCTTCTCGCATCCGGGCCACCGGCTCCTCGGCCGTCTCCGGCCCCTGCAGAAACCGGCAGTTCCGCCCCAGCATCTCCTCGCTGTCGTATCCCGTGATCTCCTCGAAGCCGTCGTTGACGTAGATGAGCGGCTCGTCGTCCTGGCGCAGGTCCGCGATGGTGATCCCGAGCGGTGCCTGTTCGATCGCCTGTAGCTTGAGTTCGATCTCCGATACGCGATCGATGAGGTCGCTCACCTCGTCGCCGGTCTCTGACATTCAGGCTCTGTCGTCACTACAGGAGCCGCCGATTTGGATCTTTGCCCCGGCCGCCGTCCTCCGCGGAGTCGAGAGCCGTCTACTCCGAGTCGGCTCCCGACTGGTCGCCGTCGTCTTCGAGAAGCGAGAGGCTCCCGAAATACACCACGGCGAACACGAGCGCGAACATCACCGCTTCGAGCGGGCGGATAACCGCACCGCGAGCGAACGAGATGACCGCCCAGAGGACGACGGCGAGGACGACGACCCCCAGCGCGGTCGCGAGTATCGTCACGTCCGGCAGTACGTCGTCGACGTTCACACACTGACGTGTGTGCCGCAGTAGTAAAGTGTTCCTGCAGTTACCCGTCGTCGTAGAACTCCCAGGCGTCGTAGGCGAGCGCGACGAGCAACAGCACCGCCGCCCCCGCGCTGAGATACGGCGAGCCGACGAAGATGTTCGCGATGACGAATCCGAGCGCGAGCAGAAACGTCCAGTGATCGAGCTGTCGGAGGTGCGAACCGAAACTCTCCGCGTCGCCTGGCTCGGGCGGCTCCGATCCCATACCGCTCGTGGGTCGCCCGCGCTGAAGGCCGCTTCGGTTCGTCCGCGCTCGGTGATAAAGGGCTGTGTTATCGTGGCACAGGCCTCTTATCCGTTCGTAACTAGTGTTCAAGTACAATGACACGCGAGCTCGACGCTGCGATCCAGTCGATCATCGACGACCGTGGACCGATCACGGCACCGGAAATCGCGGCGTCACTCGACGCTCACCCGATGACGGTCAGGCGGCGCTGTCAGGGACTCCAGCGGGCCGGCCGGATCCAGCAGCATCTCGGCGGCGGCTACGTCAGCGCCGCCCAGGGCGGACAGCCGACGGCCGCCGACTGATCACGGCGGGATGTACCCCGCGCTCGACAGCATGATCCCGATGGCGGTCAACGAGAGCAGGACACTGATGATCGCCGCGATTTTGCGTTTCTGCTCGTCGTCCATACTCTCCGCTCACCACCAAAGGCGATTAGGTGTATCGATACGCGGTCAACTGGTCATTGGTGGCGTACGACATATTCTTCTGCGGTAATATTTAGTCACTGACCGCTGAACACACCCTGGGGGGTTCAGTCATGTATCCGACGCTGCGCGATACGCTCGAACAGACCGCCGACAAGTATCCCGACAAGGACGCGTTGATCTATCCTCGTCGCGATCAGCGCTGGACCTACGCGGAGTTCGACGCGAAGGCGAACCAACTCGCCAACGCCCTGGCGGAGATGGGCATCGAGAAGGGGGACCGCGTCTCGACGATGCTACACAACGGGACGGAGATTGTGCTGACGGTGTTCGCCTGCGCGAAACTCGGTGCGGTGTTCAACCCGCTGAACTACCGTCTGCCCGCCGGTGAGATCGAGTACATCCTCAACGACGCGGGATCGAGCGCGCTGATCTTCGAGGAGGGCACCCGCGAAGCGGTCGCCGGCGCGCGTGAGGCCCTCGAAACTGTCGAGCAGTACCTCTACATCGACGAGGACGGGCCGGAGTGGACCCAGGGCTTCTACGAGAGGCTCTCCTCGAGCGCCGCCGAGCGTCCCGACACCGTCGTCGAGGAGGACGACATCTACGCGTTCATCTACACCTCGGGGACGACGGGCCGGCCGAAGGGGGTCGTCCACGAACACCGCGACATGGTCGAGCACAACCTCATCTGCATCGGTGAGGGGGGGATCAGACGCGACGACGTGGGGCTGTCGGCGTTCCCGCTGTATCACTGTGCCGAACTGCAGGCGGCGCTGTTTCCGCGGATCCACGTCGGCGCGACGAGCGTCATCCACCACGACTTCGACCCGGTCCGCGCCCTGCAGGCCATCGACGAACACGACGTGACGCTGTTTTTCGCGGCTCCGACGGGGTGGAACGCGCTCGTTCAGGCCGCCGAGGAGGTCGAAGCGGACCTTTCGTCGCTCCGGCTGGGGCTGTACGGTGCCGCGCCGATGCCCCAGGAGGTGCTCGACGGCTGTATGGCGGTGTTCGACGCCGGCTACCTCCAGGCCTACGGGATGACCGAAATCGGCCCCTGCGGCACCTTCCAGTACCCGGAAGACCAGGTCGACAAGCGGGGATCGGCAGGGCTGCCGGCGCTGAATCACGACCTGCGAATCGTCGAACCCGACGGCGATCCGACCGACGAGGTCGAACAGGGCGAGATCGGGGAGATCCTCTTCGCCGGCCCGTGTACGATGCGCGAGTACTGGAATCGCCCGGACGCGACCGAGGCGTCGCTCCGGGAGGCCGACGGCCGGGAGTGGTACTACACCGGTGACCTGGGCTATCTCGACGAAGACGGCTACCTCTACGTCGTCGACCGAAAAGACGACATGATCATCACCGGGGGTGAGAACGTCTATCCGACCGACGTCGAGGACGTGCTGTACGCCCACGACGATGTCGTCGAAGCGGCGGTCGTCGGTGAACCCCACGAGGAGTGGGGCGAGCAGGTCGTCGCCTACGTCGTCGGTGACGTCTCCCAGGCGGAACTCGATCAGTATCTCAAGGAGTCGACGCAACTTGCCGACTTCAAGCGACCCCGAACGTACAACTTCGTCGACGAACTCCCGAAAAATCCCAGCGGCAAGGTCCAGAAGTTCAAGCTCCGCAGCGACGGCGCGGAGGCCTGAGCGCTTCCCGTGGCGGTGGGAAATCTCCCGCTGTCACCGTCGCTACGGGCGGAGTTCGTCCGATCTCGTGGTATCTATTATTTGCTTTCAGCCACATCTGTATTATGCCGTTTGTGGCTGGAACCAACATGAACGTACAGAGACGCACACTCCTTCGAGCAATCGGTGCGGCAGGGGTAACGCTAACCGCAACAGGATACGCGACAGCGAGTGACGGCCGGGCGGAGTACGTCGTCACCGCCAACGGGGCACGCGCCCGGGACCGCCTCGTCGACGCCGGATTCGAGGTCTTCAGAGAGGTCGCGGACGGAGCGATCCTCGGCGTCAGGGGGCCAGCGGACGCCCAGTCGGATATCGAGGGCGTCCCCGGGGTGAAGGCGGTGTCTCGGGACGTGACCGTCGACTTCGAGACACCGGTCCGGGCCGACGCGGACGACGTGCCGGAGTCCGGTCCGCTGCAGTGGGACAACCGCCGTATCGAGGCCGACCGGGCCCACGACATCGCGACCGGTGCGGGGACGAGTGTCGCCATCGTCGACACGGGGATCGACTTCGATCACCCGGATCTCGGCAACGTGAACGAGGATCTCGGGGTGACCTTCGTCCCCGAAGGTGCCGAGGCCAACGACGGCGGCGAGGACTCGGCCGTACGCGGCCACGGAACGTCGGTCGCCGGCGTCGCGGGCGGCACCGGTGCGAACAGAATCGTCGGCGTCGCGCCGGAGACCGAACTGATTCCCATCAGGGTGTTCCCCGATGCGGGTGGCGCACGCTTCGTAGACATCTTCGCGGGGATCGACTACGCCGCCTCCGTCGGCGCCGACGTGGCGAACTTCAGCCTCGGCGTCCCCGGCGTGCTCCCGCCCCAGGCCAACGAGGGGGGGATCCGCTCGGGCATCCAGACGGTCTTCCAGAGCGCGGTCAGACGGGGGACGGTCGTCACCGCAAGCGCCGGCAACGCTGGCGGCAACCTCCAGCAGGGCGGCGGCTTCAGCCTCCCCAACAGCGTGCCGGCCGCCTTCAGCGTGAGCGCGACCGGCCCGAACGACAAACTGGTCTTCTACTCGAACTACGGGACCAACGAGATCGACGTCGCCGCGCCCGGGGGCGGCTACGAGACGGAGGAAAAGACGTTCGCGACGGACACGCCGTTCCCGGCCCCGACCAACCTCATCTTCACGACTGCGCCGGTCGACGCCGGGACGTACACCTACATCGCGGGCACGTCGTTCTCGGCACCACAGGTCGCCGGCCTGGCGGCGCTGGTCCGCGAACTGGCACCCGAGTCGAACCCCCAGCAGGTCGAACAGGAGATCGCCTCCGGGGCAGAACTCGTCAACGGAAAGAGTGACCCCGAACTCGGTGCCGGCCGGATCAACGCGCTGAACACCGTCCGGAATCTGGACGGCTAGCGGAGCGATTCCCCACCACTGGGGTCTCTATCGTCGATTTTTTGCGGTGACGTACGTTCCGTGCTTGAAGGGCACGGTCTCACAGTGTGGGGCGAGCGAAGCGAGCGTGCCGGGAGTGAGAAAACGCAGAACGGTTTCGAGCTACGGCACGCGAGTAACACGAGCGTGCCGGGATTCGAACCACGCCCGAGAACCTGCGCTCCGCGCAGAACCTCGGTCTACCTCGAATCCCGGTTCCGGTTCGGTCGCGCGAGCCTCTGGCTCGCGCTCCCTGCACGGGCGTGCCGGGAGTGAGAAAACGCGGAGCGTTTTCGAGCTACGGCACGCGAGTAACACGAGCGTGCCGGGATTCGAACCCGGGATCGAGGGGTTAGGAACCCCTCGCCCTGTCCGCTAGGCCACACGCCCTGTCGTACCGTCACCGCTGTGAGAAAAAAACCGTTCCCATCGATGAGCACGCTTAAGATTAGCGGCCTGCTTGTACCGGGCATGGAAACACGGGATCTGTCGGCACACGTCCCCTACAGTGCCGGACGCGGCGTCGAAGAAGTCGCTCGGGAACTCGGTCTCGACCCGGACGGACTGGTGAAACTCTCCTCGAACGAGAACCCGTTCGGCCCGAGTCCGGCCGCAGTGGAAGTCGTTCGCGATGCCGCCGAACAGGTCCACACCTACCCGAAGTCCTCACACACCGATCTCACCGAACGACTGGCCGAGCGGTGGTCGGTCGAACCGGCGCAGGTCTGGCTCTCGCCCGGCGGCGACGGCTTTCTCGACTATCTCAGCCGCACCTTCCTCCACGAGGGCGACCGGGTGCTCGCGCCAGACCCCGGCTTCGCGTACTACCCGATGAGCGCCCGCTCTCACGGCGCGACGGTCGACCGCTACCGACTCAGCAAGGCCGACAACTTCGAGCAGTCCACCGAGGTGGTGCTCGACGCCTACGACGGCCAGCGGATCGTCTACGTGACGACACCGCACAACCCGACCGGCTCGGAGATGCCGCTCGACGAGATCGAGGCCCTCGCCGCCGCGGTGGACGAGGAGACGCTCGTCGTCGTCGACGAGGCCTACGGCAAGTTCACCGACCAACCCTCGGCGCGGTCGCTGATCGACGAGCACGACAACGTCGCCATCCTCCGGACCTTCTCGAAAACGTACGGTCTGGCCGGACTGCGGGTCGGCTACGGACTCGTTCCCGCGGACTGGGCGGACGCCTACGACCGAATCAACACGCCCTTCGCGGTGAACAAACTCGGCTGTCTCGCCGGGTTGGCCGCGCTCGACGACGAGGAGCACGTCCGCCGGACCGTCGAGGGCGCTCGGTGGGCGCGGGAGTACATGCGCGACAACCTCGACGCCCGGACGTGGGAGAGCGGCGGCAACTTCGTCCTCGCCGAGGTGGGCGACGCGGCCGCCGTCGCGGAGGCGGCCCAACAGGAGGGGGTCATCATCCGCGACTGTTCGAGTTTCGGCCTCTCCGACTGCGTCCGGATCACCTGCGGCACCGAACCGCAGACCAGGACGGCCGTCGAGACGATCAACGAGGTGCTCGAGTGATGCGCGTCGCCGTGACCGGAACCCCCGGGACCGGCAAGACGACGGCCACGGAACTGCTCGATACCAC
The DNA here is from genome assembly GCF_009831575.1 of Halovenus carboxidivorans. Lineage (GTDB taxonomy): Archaea > Halobacteriota > Halobacteria > Halobacteriales > Haloarculaceae > Halovenus > Halovenus carboxidivorans. The sequence continues at coordinate 112,376 of NZ_WUUT01000006.1, forward strand.
CCTCGACGTGATTCACCTGAACGATCTGATCACCGACGCCGGACTGACGATCGGTCACGACGACGACCGAGGCTCCGCCATCGCCGATCTGGACGCGGTCCGCGCCCGTCTCGACGGGCGGACGGATATTCTGGTGGAGTCACACCTGGCCCACAGGATCCCCGCCGACCGCGTCGTCGTCCTGCGCTGTCACCCGGAAGAACTCGAACAGCGCCTCGCCGACCGCGGCGAAAGCGAGGCCTCGATCACGGAAAACGCCGAGAGCGAGGCGTTAGATGTCATCCTGAGCGAGGCGGTCGACCGCCACGGCCTCGACAGCGTCTACGAGATCGAGACGACCGAACGCGCCCCCGAGGGGGTCGCGGCGGAGATCAAATCAGTTATTGCGGGAACGCGCGAACCCGCCGCTGGCACGGTTTCGTACACCGATTATCTATGACACTCGATGGCCTCCGCCCGCTGGCCGACCGCATGATGTCCCCGCTGGTCAGCGGCGCGAAACGCGCCGGACTCACGCCGAACGGGATCAGTATTCTCGCTCTCCTCGCGGCGCTGGCCGCCGCTGGAAGCTTCTACGCAGCCAGCGAGATGCGACTGTTCTATCTCGCCGGCGCGGTGTTCGTACTGGTGAACGGGGTTCTCGATCTCGTCGACGGCAACCTCGCCCGCGAACTCGGAACCGACTCCCGGGCGGGTGATCTCCTCGATCACGTGCTCGACCGCTACGCCGACATCATCATCATCAGCGGACTGGCTGCCGGTCTCGGTGAGTATGCGCTCGGACTCGCCGCCGTGACGGGCGTGTTGATGACCTCGTATCTCGGCACGCAGGCACAGGCGGTCGATCTCGACCGCGTTTACGGCGGCATCCTCGGCCGAGCAGACCGTCTCGCGCTGACTGGTGTCGTCTCCGCCGTGACTGCACTCGTCGATATCAGTATCGGGGGGCTCACTCCCGTCGCCTGGCTACTCGTCGTCTTCGCAGTCGTCGGCCACATCACGGCACTCCAGCGTTTCTACTACGCGATGCAGGCGCTCGGAGAGTAAAACGCGCGGTTACAGGCTGCCGCCGCGCTCGCAGGGCGGGTTGACGAACAGCGCATCGACGAGCACGGCCGCGCTCAACACCGCGCTTCCCGCGAGCGCCGCCAGGAAGGGAATCGGAAGCGCGAACGTGACGACCCAGGCCAGCGCGAACACCAGCGGAATGGCAGTCAACACCAGGTCGTGCCTCGACAACTGTCCGAACACTCGTTCCCAGAACGTCTCTGTACTACTGTGCCCGGTGTTTCTGCTCACTGCCATATCTCTGTTCACCTCCTCGTGTGACAGTAATGTGTCCGTCCTATTTAAAATTTCTCTCAGTGACGTTGGGGGAATTCATACAAACTCCGGAGAAGATTCACTCGAACTATTCTAGTAACTTCCTCATAAGTTATGAGTCGAGGCCAGTCGGGTGGTCTCTGGACGATGGGTGAGCACTACCTGGGAAAATCGGCTTTCTATCCGGTTCGGGAGCCGAAAAGCCGAAGAATTAGTCAGTCGCTCGCGCCGCGGTCCGACCGTGACGGCGGCGGGATCTGTTCACCGGTCGAGGAGACACTCGGGCGTACACAGCGTTCGGCCTCGTCGTTGACGTGCGCGTACTGACCGGGTGCGTTCGCGAGCGGGTGGGCGGGGTTGCGGTCGCTGGAGATCCGCGCCGCGCGGACTTCCTCGAACCCACAGAGGCGGGCGCGAATTCCGCGCCAGTGGTTCCCGCTGTGTTCGGGGACCGAAATCGGATGCTGGCTTTTGTACCGTCTGTCCCGTTTGGCCAGCACAGACGCGTTGACGTTCGCGGCCAACTCGTCGTGGTCGACGAGCAGACCGATCCGCGCGGTCTGTGGGGTCCGTGTCGCGAGTACGTCCAACCCGAGATGGAGCGCTCGGTACTCGGCGACGTTGTTGTCTGGAGACTGGTTCGGCACTGACAGCCGTGTCACGCGCGTTCCGTCCCGTGTTTCGATCACGACGCCGAGTCCACCACCGGACTCTCGGAAGGAGCCGTCGGTGGCCAGATAGAAATCACGGTGGTGTGTCGCCGGCGGGTGGGCGATATGCGGCGTCGGTGCCTCGTCGAACAGATCACGCAGTGACGGCCGGCCATATGCGGCCATACTCCTCTTACTCGCCCAATTCCCTTAAAATGTGACGGTCCAGTCAACTACTGCACACGTTTTCGCCTCACTCGACTCCGTACGGGTGACCGATATACAGCGTACAGACGTTCAGGGCGACGAGTACGACGAAGGCCGCGGTCATCGACTGCGAGTCGAGTCCTGTCGCCAGCAGCGAGAGATGCATGAACGGCAGGACAATCGCTGCCCAGAAGGACAGTTGCTTGACTGGCCGGACCAGCAGGCGGGAGACCGAGAGCCCGCTGACCGCGTTTCGGAGGGACCTGGGATCCGTGATGGAGGAGCTGGACATGGGGCGTACCTACAGATACACCCACATCGCATATATAACCGCCCGAGCCTTCGTGACATTTCGCCTCGTTTTGTCGCTGGAAGGCACTGGTTGACAACTCTTAACAATCGGATCTCAGGCCGCGAGATATTTTATCGCTCCCTCTCAGCTAGTGTTCCGGCCGAGGACGGACACCTCGATATCTGTGGGGCCAGCTGCCGTCTCGATGGTCGCCGTCGATTTGACCGCGTCGGGGACGCGCTGGCGCCACCGTTCGACGACCGATGCGTGATACTCGTGGTGGCGCTCGACGGTGTACTCGCGGTCGGGGTCGGCTCGGAGTTCGTCTTCGGTCTCCGCGGGCCGGGGGTACGGCGGCAGCGAGTCGGCGACCAGCGTCCGCGGTTCGACGTGGATCGGTTCCGGCTCTTGCTCGTACTCCTCGTCGAGTTCGACGTGGAGGCGTGCTCGCATCCGTCCGCTGAACGGCGGCGTGATCCGTAACACGGCGTGTTGGCCGCTCGTCCGGTTCGTTTCGAGCGCCGACGTGAGATCCTCGGCGGTCACCACGACCGTGCTGATTTCCGTCGGATCTGAGGACTCGACTGACACACCTTCTAGGTGGGCCGGACTCCAAATAGAGGTTACGTAATGTCCGAGCGAGTCCTCCCGTGTAGCCGATACTATTTTAATTCCACTCCTCTATACCGAAGGTGTGCAACGCACAGCGAGCCACCCGAAACACCCGCCTCGACCGGAGCAACCGGCTCCGCCGGAACCGTCTCTCCCCCGGTCCGGTCCCGTGGACTGGTCGAGGCCTGTCGTCTCGGGTCCGGGTGGCCGACCACGGATCTGACAACCATGACCGACGAACACACCACCATACTTGTCGTTGACGACGAGCAGGATATCGCGGATCTGTACACCACGTGGCTCGAGATGGAACACGAGGTTCGGACCGCCTACGGCGGGGAGGAAGCCCTGGAGAAGGCAGACGACGACGTCGATATCGTCTTTCTCGACCGGCAGATGCCCGACTACTCCGGCGACGAGGTGCTCGAGCGGATCCGCGACCGTGATCTGGACTGCCGCGTCGTCATGGTGACTGCTGTCGATCCGGACTTCGACATCGTCTCGATGGAGTTCGACGACTACCTCACGAAACCCGTGATGCGTGAGGACCTCGACGAGGCTGTCGAATCCATGCGCGAGCGCGAGGAGTACAACGAAACCCTCCAAGAGTACTTCGCGCTGACCTCGAAGAAGGCCACCCTCGAAGCCGAGAAGACCCCCTCGGAGCTACAGGAAAGCGAGGAGTACCAAGAGATGGTCGAACGCGTCGAGGAACTCGAAGCGGAGGCGGATACGGCCGTCTCGGGGTTCGACGACGACTTCGACTCGCTCTTTCAGGAGTTTCCGGGCGGCGAATAGCGCAATCTTTTTGCTTACGCCTCGGATATCTCGGAGTATCATGGCAGAAGTCAGCGTGACAGGTCGGGCCCTGTGACCGAGTTCTGCCACCAACGCAGTCTTCTCTGGATCCATGTCAGAACACATCACGGTCGTCCTCCCGGACGGCTCAGAGCTTGAAATGGAGCACAGCGCGACGGTCGAGGACGTGGCCTACGAGATCGGCCCCGGCCTCGGTGAAGATACACGCGCCGGGGTCGTCGACGGCGAGTTAGTCGACAAAGCGACGACCTTGACAGAGGACTGCGAGATCGAAATCGTCACAGAGGACTCCGACGAGTACCTCCAGCTGATCCGCCACACGGCCGCACACGTCTTCGCACAGGCGCTGCAACGCCTCTACCCCGAGGCGAAACTCGCGATCGGTCCGCCGACGGACGACGGGTTCTACTACGACGTGGCCGGCGTCGAACTCGACGAGGAGGACCTCGAGGAGATCGAGTCCGAGATGCTCGAGATCATCGACGCCGACTACGACCTCGAACGGGTCGAACGCTCCCGCGAAGAGGCCTTCGAAATCTACGAGGACAACCCCTACAAGCAGGATATTCTCGACGAGGAGGCCGCCGACGAGGAGGTCGTCTCCTTCTACGTCCAAGACGGCTGGCAGGATCTCTGTCAGGGGCCACACGTCGAATCGACGGGAGAGATCGGCGCGGTCACACTGCTCGAAATCTCCGCGTCGTACTGGCGCGGCGACGAGGACAACGACACCCTCACCCGCGTCTACGGCACCGCCTTCGAGACCGAGGAGGAACTCGAAGCCGAACTCCAGCGCCGCGAGGAGGCCAAAGAGCGCGACCACCGGAAGGTCGGCCGCGAGATGGACCTGTTCAGCGTCCCGGAACACTCCCCCGGCTGTGCACACTTCCACCCGGACGGCATGACGATCCGCCGGGAACTGGAGGAGTACATCCGCGGGAAAAACGAGGAACTCGGCTACGACGAGGTGTTCACGCCCGAGTTGAACAAGGCCGAACTCTGGAAACCCACCGGTCACTACGACGCTTTCAAGGAGGCCGGCGAGATGTTCGCCTGGGAGCAGGATGACACCGAGTACGGCCTGAAGCCGATGAACTGCGCCAACCACGCCCACATCTACGACGAGGGCCAGTACTCCTACCGCGACCTCCCGGTTCGGTTCTCGGAGTTCGGCACCATCTACCGCAACGAGCAGTCCGGCGAACTCTCCGGACTCCTCCGCGTGCGCGGACTCACGCAGGACGACGGCCACGCCTTCATTCGGCCCGACCAGATCACCGAGGAGATCACCAGCACGCTCGAAGTGATCGAACAGATCTACGACCTGTTCGATCTGGAAGTGCTCTACAAGCTCGAGACCAAAGGCGACGACGCGGTCGGCAGCGACGAGATCTGGGAACAGGCGACAAACGGCCTCCGCGAGTCGATGGAATCGCTCGGTCTGGAGTACGACATCGAATCCGGCGAAGCGGCCTTCTACGGCCCGAAGATCGGCCTCGACGCCCGGGACGCGCTGGGACGGGAGTGGACGATCGGGACCGTCCAGCTCGATTTCAACATCCCCAAGCGGCTGGAGTTGAGCTACGTCGGCGAGGACAACGAGGAGCACCGGCCGGTGATGGTCCACCGCGCGCTGCTCGGCAGTTTCGAGCGGTTCATGGGCGTCATCATCGAGCACTTCAACGGCAACTTCCCGACCTGGCTCGCCCCCGAGCAGATCCGGATTCTTCCGGTCTCCGACGACAATATCCCCTTCGCCAAGCGCCTGCAGAACCGCGACTTCGGCCAGTTCCGCGTCGAAATCGAGGACCGATCCTGGACCGTCGGCAAGAAGATCCAGCAGGCCCACGACGACCGCGTCCCGTACATGCTCATCGTCGGTGACGACGAGGAGGAAAGCGAGACGGTCTCGGTCCGGGACCGCTTCGAGAACCAGACCCAGGACGTGCCTATCGAGCAGTTCCGCAGCCACCTCGAATCCGAAATCGAGGAGAAACGCGTCGAACCCGACTTTCTCGACTAACTGACTCGGCGGTCGAACGCCCACCAGCCGACCATCGTCGTCACCGCAACACCAGCCACTTCGATCGCCGTCTGCGAGCCGCTGGCGAGGAAGTACGCCCCCGCGAGCCCGACGGCTGCGGCGAAGGTGACGAACACGCGCCGGTCGGGCCGGTAGCGGTTCGGCCCCACGAACAGCACTCCGAGCGCGACCAGCCCGGTTCCGACTCCGCCGATCACGTCGACGAGATTGTGCACGCCCAGCGCCAGCCGACTGACACAGACGACGGCGATCAACACCGCGGCCGCGGCGGTCCGCTGTCGTCTCGTCCCGACGGGACCGACCAGGGCCAACCCCCCGTAGAGAATCGTCGCCGTCGTGGCGTGCCCGCTGGGAAAGCCGTACCCGCCGGCGGCAATCGCGCTCTCGTACAGCGGCCGGACGAGGCCGGGGACCGCATCCGGGGCGACTGGAACCGCCTCGGGGCGCGGGAACGCGAAGGTGTGTTTCAGCGCCCGATACAGTCCGAGTCCGCCGAGTGCCGTCCCGAAGAGCGCGACGACCCCTTCTCGCTCGTCCGGGAGTTGCCAGAAACACAGCGCCAGCAGAACGGTGACGAACCAGAAGTCCCCGAGCTGTGTCACCACCGCCATCAGGCCGGCCACCCAGCCGGGAAGCACGTCCCCGAGCACGTCGAGTTCACCGACACTGCGGGCGGTCAACGGCCCGACTGGCGTCGCCTGCGTCATGCTACCGGCTACGATTCCCGGCTATAATAGCTGCCGGCTCCGGGTCGCCGCGCGTTGCTGGCTGTGAGAGGCGAAGCCGCATATTTGTGCTCGGACGCCTGAACAGTCCCCTACCGATGGACGCTTCCGTCAGGGGAGTCCCGATCAGGCTCACCAAAGTCACGGTCATCGTCTTACTCCTCTCGGGTGGTGCCGTCGCCTACAGCGGTTACGACTACGTCCAGCAGTCCGAGGCCATCGACAACGCCGTCGCCGTCAACGCGACGGTGACCGAGGCAGATGTCGAGCGGATCGACGTCCGCCGCGGCACCGACTACGCCGCCGATGTCGAGTTCACCTACCAGTACGAGGGAACCAACTACACCGGCGACCGCATCTATCCGAGCCGATTCTCCCCCAACTACGGGACGGAGTCGGAAGCGGAGGCGGCGATCGAACCGTACGAGACCAACGAGACGGTGACCGCCTACGTCGATCCGTCCGAACCCTCGGAGGGCTTTCTCGAACCCAGGCGGACGACTGCGCCGCTCGTCTTTTCCGGTCTCGGAGCGGTTATTTTCCTGTTCTCGACGCTGAACGCCGTCGGCGCACGGACGCCCGGACAGAACACCGGCATCCGACCGGCCAGCGAGGTCGAACCGACGCGGTACGAGACGCTGTTCGGGCTGGCTCGTGACCGCGTCTGTTATCTGAGCACCCGGCTGATGATGGGCGGTATCGGCGTGTTCGCGCTCGCGCTGCTCGGTATCTTCGGGGTCATCCTCGCAACCGAGGAACAGAACGTCACCGTCTCTCTCACCGATCCGTTCGCCGCGGTACCGCTGGCAGGTGCCGTCGGGATTCTCGCCTTCTTGATCGGGCTCCTGCTGTATCTCCTGTGGTCGTTCACCGAGTACCGGCGGCTCCGCGAACGACTTCCGGACCCACGGCCGCCGAGTCCGTTCCGGCGCCCGACTCGGCTGGCGACGATTCTCACGACTAACGACGGCCTGGACGCGTACGGAACACGCGTCAAAAAGACCGGTTTCGCGCTCGTAGTGCTCGCATTCTGTCTCGGCGTTATCCTCAACGTCCTGTTCTTCTGAGGGTGCCTGAACCCGCTCCCCGGTTGGTTGCCCGATACGTACGGATTTACGTTTCCCTGACAAGACATTTAGGTGACAGCCTCGAACGGCGACTGCATGTCATACAACACGTCGTCCGGTGACCGGCCGCCGCTGGGACTCGGTGCAGTCGCGGGTATCGCCGCGTGGATCATCGGGTACGCCCTCGTCTTTCTGGTCGCCGGCCCCGAGGTACAGGACTCGGTCGCACAGCGGCTGATCGAAGCCGTCGACGGCCAGCCCGCGACCTACGAGATGGTCGGGTGGGTGTTCTACAACGCCCACTTCGTCGATACCGTCATCGTCGATATCCCGGCGATCAGCGACCAGACGGCCACCGCTATCGGCGGCGACGGCTTCTCGCAACTGCTGTATCTCGTCCCCGTCGGACTGCTCGTCACCGCCGGGCTCGGACTCGCCCGCTCGCAGGGCGTCTCGGAGGTCCGTGACGGCCTGCTGGTCGGCGCCACCGTGCTGCCGGGCTATCTCCTCCTGTCGGTACTCGGACTCGTCCTCTTCGAGGTGAGCGTCGGTCCCGCGACCGGTCGACCGGCACAGATGCAGGCGCTCTTCCTCGCCGGAATCGTCTATCCGCTGGTCTTCGGCGCGTCTGGGGGTGTTGCCGGCGCGATGACCGCGGAGACCGCCGGTTAACGATTCCGACCGAGCGATTCGTGGCTGGTGACCCAGTCAGAGGCGGAGATGGCGGCACCGAGCGAAATCTCGCCTGCCAGCACCGTCGCGGCGGCAATCTCGGCGAATTTGTTGACGTTGCCAGCGCCGTCACAGTCCAGCATCGCGAGACACTCCCGCTGGGTCGGCATCCCCGTTCCGCCGCCGTAGGTCGCGACGATCAGCGAGGGAATCGTCACCGAGATGTGAAGCGAGTTGTCCTGCAACAGCGTCGTGTTGATCATCGCGGAGTGTGACTCGGCGACGTTGGCCTCGTCCTGGCCACAGGCGATAAACAGCGAGGCCAGCCCGTTGGCGGGGTGTGCGCCGTTTGTGTCCGCCCCCGAGAAGAAGGAGCCGAGGGTGGCGATTTTCCCGTGGTGGTCGAGACTCTCCGGTTCCGCGCCGAGGTGGTGGATACAGGTGTCCTCGTCGAGTGTCACCTCGGCGGTGACCCGCTTGCCCCGGGTCATCATGTCGTTGACCTTCGAGGCCTTCTTGTCGGTGCCGAAGTTGCCCTCCAGATAGAAGTTCTCGACGTAGCCGGGATACTCCTGGAGAATCCAGTTGCAGGCCGCGAACGTCGCCTTTCCGACCATGTTCTGACCGGCGGCGTCGCCGGTCTCGTAGCTGAAGCGGAGGTGTGCGAAGTTGTTCGTCATGTAATCCTCGATGCGGACGAGGTTCGCCACGCTCGAGGTCTCCTCTGCTTTCTCCTCGATTGTCTCCTGGTGTTCGTAGACCCAATCACGGAAATCCCGGGCGTTGCGGGCGTCCTCGAAGACGAACACGGGGGCGCGGTTCATCCGGTCGTCCGTCACCGTCGTCGTCGCGCCGCCGCACATGTTGATCGCCTTCATGCCGCGGCTGTACGACGCCACGAGGGTCCCCTCTGTCGTCGCCAGCGGGATCGGATACTCCCCGTCGGCGTACTCGCCGTCGACCTTGACCGGGCCGGCGACCCCCAGCGGCATCTGCGCGACCCCGATGAAGTTCTCGACGTTGCCCTCCCCGCGCTCGGCGTCGAAGGAGTACTCCGGGACGTGTTCGAGTTCGACGCCAGTCTTCTCTTCGAGCCACTCGTGGCGCTCGGCGATGGCCTGCTCGCTGTAGTTGTTCTCCTCGTCGCGCGGGACGCTCGCAATCTGACTCTCGTCGCGGATCGTGTCGCTGATCTTCAGGGAGAGTTGCCCGAACGGCTCGGCAACGAACTCCGTGTAGATCTCGTGATCGCCCGTCGGAAGTTCGATTCCCTCGACGGTAATCGTCACTGTCCGACCGACGGAAAACGGGATCGGGTCGTCTTTCGTAACCTCGCTGACCGCGAACTCCTTTCCGTCGGCGGTCTCCATGCGCACGTCGTCCAGATCCACTCCTTCCCCGTTGATTTCGAGCTTCTGAATACCCGCGAACTTGGCGTCCTGGAGTCTGTTTTTGACCTCGTACTCGACCCCCTCGTCGGTGTTTTGCAGGCTCCCGTAGGTGTACAGTCGCTTCAACACCTTGTCGGGAATATCGAGCGAGATGGCTCCCCCGGAACTGAGGAGATTCGCGTATAGCCGTTTCAGAATCCCACTGTCTGGTTTTGGTATGACCATCTGCGTACCTCGGTAATCAGCACAATCCCTGTTAACGATTTCGGGGTAATATAATACAACCTACACGACTCGCCGGTCGCACGAGCGACCCCATCTCGACCGGCAACGCGGACCTCTCAGCCTGCCGTCCCAGCGAGTGTCCTCTCCGTCGTCGCTGTCCGGTCGACTCCGTCAGGAATCAGCGTCGGTCTCCTCGGCCGAATCGACCTCGATCTCCGTCGGCTCCGGGGCGCCGTCGTCCGGACGTGCCGCCTCGAACTGTTCGGTGATCGCGTCGAGTTGGCTCTCCAGTTCCTCGACGAGTTCCTCCGGGACGCTCTCTGCGGGCAGCTCTTCGGCCAGTTCGTTCAGTTGGTCCTCGACGCGTTCGTTGAGTTCGATCAGCAGGTCGGCCTGCTCGCCCAACTGCTCGATCAGTTCCTCGCTGAGGGGTTCGTACCGCTGCTCGAAGCTCTCGACGGCCTCGTCCTGCTGGTCCTGTAGCGTATCGAACGTTTCGTCGACGGAGTCACGCAGGGACTCGATCTCCTCGCCGTCGTTGAGCGACTCGACGGCGTCCAGCGACCGGTGGATCGACTGGCGGGACAGTTCGAGCGCCTGCTCCTGTAGGTCACGCTGCGTCCCGACCCCCTCCGCGAACAGATCACCGACCTCCGCCGGCGCCCGCAGTATCTCCTCTGCGATGGCCTCCGTCTGGCGGATCGTCTCCCGCTGTAGCCGGAAAAACGCTCCGAGTGGCGTGTCTGACATCGCTTTTCGTTAGTTCGATTCGGTGAACCTTAGTCGTTGTCGACCACTCAGGCATCTCCTGTCGTCCGAGACCGTCCGTTCGCGCCTCCGCTGCTCACCTCCCAACGGATAGATTAAACCGCCGGAGGTGAGAACGGTGAACACGGCGCTCGGGCCGAGAGTGTCGCGACAGCGAGACCGAGAGACCATGCTCACCGTGATCGCCTCCGCCGTGTCGAGTCTGCCCGCCCTCCAGTGGCGACTGCTGGCGATTCCGCTCATCACCGGGCTGATCGGCTACGGCACGAACTGGGTCGCGATCCGCCTGCTGTTCTATCCGACGGATTTCGTCGGCGTCTCGATACCCGGGCTCAAGGAACTGGCTCCGACACTGCCCCGCAGGATTCAACAGATTCCCGGCGTCGTCGAGGGCCGGGTCGGCTGGCAGGGGATCATCCCCTCGCGGTCGGCGCGGATGGGGACGATTGCCGCGGAGAAAGGGATCGCGAAGATCGGTACCGAAGCGGAGTTCTACGAGCGGTTCGATCCCGACCGGATCGCGGCGCACATCGTCACCGAGTCCCGCGAGGAGATCCGCGACCTGACCGCCGACGTGATCGAATCGGAGTATCCAGAACTGTGGCACAACATGCCCGAGTCGACCCGGGAGTTCATTCACGCTCGCGTCGAGGACCGGCTTCCACGCATCGCCGAACAGATCACCGACAGCATCGGCACACACATCGACGAACTGCTCGACATCAACCGGATGATCGCCGACCACCTCGACGAGCATCCCGACCTCATCAACCGCATCTTCCTGGAAGTTGGCGACCGCGAACTCACCTTTATCGTCAACTCGGGGCTGTACATCGGAACGTTTCTCGGGGTGTTCTCGATCCCGCTCTTTCTGTACATCGACGCGTGGTGGGTGCTGCCGGCCTGTGGCATCGCCGTCGGCTATCTCACCAACTGGATCGCGCTGAACATCATCTTCCGCCCGATCAGGGAGTACCGGATCGGTCCCCTTCGCCTCCAGGGACTTTTTATCAAACGCCAACCAACTGCCGCAGAGAAGTACGCCGAGATCGTCGCCGACGAGATCGTGACCATCGGAAACATCGCGGACAACCTCATGCACGGCAGCCAATCAGACCGGACCAGAAAGATGATCCGTGACGCGATTCGCCCGGAGGTCGACCGCTCGGTCGGCCTCGCGGCTCCGATCATCCGCATGACGACCGGCGACGAGCAGTACGAACGGCTCCGGGAGGCCTTCGCGGAGGAGAGCGTCGAACAGACGATCGACCCGCTACAGGACCCCGAGTTCAACGCCGAGCGCAGCGAGGCCATCGAGGGGTGGATGGCCGACCGGATCAAACGGCTCCCGCCGGAGGGCTTCGTCGAACTGCTCCGGCCCGCCTTCGAGGAGGACGAGTGGATGCTCATTCTGCTGGGTGCCGTGCTCGGCTTCGTCGCCGGGTGGCTCCAACTGCTGGTGGTGAACGCCCTATGAGCCGTGATCTCCCGGACGGCGACGACAGCGCGTCGGGGGACGACTGGCGGACGGACGGCGCGGACGCTGACGAGGGACAACTCACCCTCCGTCTGGAAGAGATCGACCGCATCTTCTCCATCGTCGAGCAACTGCTCCGCGGCGACAGACTCGACCGCGAGCAGACCAACCGACTGATCGAACTCTTCGAGCGGGCGGTTGCCAATCCGGTCCAGACCGACCCGGAGACGATCGCGGAACTCGTCTCGATGGTCGAGGAACTGATCGTCCGCCCGGACGACCTCGAAGACGCGACCGTCGAGCGCCTGCTGGCGGTCTTCGAGCAGGCGCTCGCCGGGACCGGAACTGACCGCGACCGAAGCGACGACATCCTCTCGGTCGTCGAGGCGGCGCTCCGCGATCCGGCGACGATCGACCCGGACGACATCGAGCGGTTTCGGACCGCTCTCACGGAGACGGTCACCGAGATGACCGATCCGTTCGACGGGCCACTCGGACAACTGTTCGGGATCGACGACGAGGAGCTCGATCTGGAGGCCGTCGACGACAGCGAGTTCGAGTCAGTTCGGTTGGCCCGCCTGGGTGCCGCGATGACACAGCGCGCGACCGGCTACTCGCTCGAATCCGGACTCCGGACCGGGACGCGGATGGGATACGCCGCGTTGAACGCTCGCTCTCCCGCGGAGCTTCTGACCGAGATCCGTGCGATCACGCTCGACGAGCTCCAGCGCTCGGGAGTCGACATCGGCGAACGCCGCTCGGAGTGGCTCGCGGCACACGAGGACGCCGTCGACGAACGCCCGGTGACGGCGGATCAACTCCGGAGGCGAGGCGAACGCCTCCTCTCGAAATCCGCCGACGTCGGCCGCGACGAGGCTTTTCACCCCTCGTACCCGTCGATTCTCGACGACCTGGCCGGCGACGAAGCCCGCATTCTCCGCCTGCTGGCCACCGACGGGATGCAGGCCTCCCTCGACGTGTACGACAGACAGTACATCCCGTTCAAGGCCCACCTGATCGCTCGTAACCTCTCGATGGTCGGGACCGACGCCGGCTGTCGCCACCCCGAACGCACACCCATCTACCTCCAGAATCTCCACCGCCTCGGTCTCGTTCGATTCAGTGACGAACCGGTCGAGAACCTCAAGCGCTACCAGGTCCTCGACGCACAGCCACACATCGAAGCCGCAATCGAGACGGCGAACCGCCCGAGGACGGTCTACGGAAGTATCCAGCTCACAGAACTCGGAATCGACTTCTGTGAGAACTGTCTCCCCGTCACCGTCGATCACTCCCGACAGCGCCGCCGGTTTCGCACGGACTCTGCCCCCGATGACACGGCCGATACCCCGAAGGAAGCCGACGACAGCGACGCTCCCGGATCGACGGAACACACCGAGTGACGGCGGCTACGTCGCGTCGAGTTCGTCTTCGAGCATCCGGATCTCGGCCTCGAAGTGCTCGGCCAGCGACCCCGCGTCGGGCAGGACGTTCGCGTCGCCGGCGACGCCGATCCGGACGCTTCCGCCGTAGGTGATCAGGCTGATACCCAGCCCCTGATCGACCGCCTGCGGCACCCAGAAGACCATGTCGGTCACCTCGGTTCCGGCGAACTCGAACGTGTTCAGCGGTCCGGGGACGTTCGTGACGATGCCCGTCGCCCGGTCCTCGAACAGTTCCATGAGCTTCTGCTGGCCGGATTCGGGTAACAGCCCACCGAACTCGATCAGCCTGTACATCAGGTAGGCCTCGATCCCGAGTTTCTCGACGCCGACGTTCTCGTTCATAAAGCGGATGCGCTCGCCGAGGTCCCGCTCTCCGACCGGGAGGGGGAGAAAGGCGATTCCGAACCCGTTGCCGAGTTGTTCGTCCCGGTCCGCCATCGGGACGAGATTCACCGGGACGGTGCAGCGCAACTGCAGGCCCTCGGTGTCCTCGCCGCGGGACTCCAGTTCCCGGCGGAGCGCACCGGCGGTCACCGCGAGCAACACGTCGTTGACCGTCGCGTCGTAGTGCCGTTTGACCGCTTTGATCCGGTCGAGATCGATCTCGTCCGTCCAGGAGGCCCGTTTTCGGGTGCCGAGATCGCCGCGGAGGGAGGTGTCGGCCTCGTCGGGCATCCTGAGCAGGTGATCGACCTCCTTGATCGTCGTCGCGGCCAGGCCGGCTTTCCCGAACCGGATCTCGCTCAGATCCGCGCTCTCGTCGGCGCTTCGGCCGCTGTCGCTGTTTGGATTTCCGCTCCCCGCCCGCGTCTCGCTCGATGCTGTCCCCTCTCTGTCGGCCGAAGTCGGACTCTCGTCCTCGCCCGGCGGTGACGGGACGTTTCCGATCGGTAGTTCGATCTCCTCGGGGTTGTCAGCCAGGCCGAGCAGGACGTACAGCAGCGCGAACCCGTCCCCGAGGCTGTGGTTGATCCGGAACGTGATAGCGTTGCCCTCGCCCTCGTTGACGTCGTCGATCAGATAGGCTTCCCAGAGCGGGCGACGCTCGTCGAGCGGACGACTCATCAACCGGCCGATGAACGTCTGGAACGTCTCGTCGGTCGCGGGGTCGGGGAGTGAGATGTCGTAGACGTGGGCGTCGATATCGAACTCCTCGACGGTCTCCCAGTACGGCCGTCGAACTCGGCGTTTGCGCCCGCCGACCTTCTGTTTGAACCGGTCGAACTGGAGCAACCGCTCTTCGAGTCGGTCACAGACCTCATCGTAGCTGACGTGGTCGTCGAACCAGAGGATCCCGGTGATCGTCATGAGGTTGTTCGTCTCTCCCATCCGCCGCCACGCGTTGTCCGCCCCCGAGAGTGGCTCTCGCTCTGGCATTGTCTCCTGGCTGACCATTCAGGCCAGCGGCTGATAAAACTTCTTCGTTTCCCCCGGTACAGGTCCTGGACCCGACGTTTATTGCGGGTCGGTCCGAACGTGGCCCTGAGCACACATGTGTGGGAGTGTCTCAAATGA
The DNA here is from genome assembly GCF_009831575.1 of Halovenus carboxidivorans. GTDB lineage: Archaea > Halobacteriota > Halobacteria > Halobacteriales > Haloarculaceae > Halovenus > Halovenus carboxidivorans. The sequence continues at coordinate 127,608 of NZ_WUUT01000006.1, forward strand.
CGCGGGGGGAACAGACGTGGATGCCGTCGTCGTCGGAGCGGGCTTTTCGGGGCTGTACATGTCCCACCGGTTGCGGGAACTGGGGCTGTCGGTCCGGGTCTACGAGAAAGCCCCGGACGTCGGCGGAACGTGGTACTGGAATCGGTATCCGGGCGCGCGCTGTGACAGCGAGAGTCACATCTACTGTTACTCCTTCTCCGAGGAGATCCGCCGGGAGTGGCAGTGGACCGAACGCTACCCCGAACAGCCCGAGATCCTCGACTACCTCCGTTTCGTCGCCGATCGACTCGATCTGCGCCGGCTCATCGAGTTCGAGACGGAAGTCGAGTCCGCCGAGTTCGACGACGGGAACTGGACGGTCACGACCGACGACGGCGAGACCGTCGACAGCCAGTTTTTCATCAGCGCCGTCGGCTGTCTCTCCGAGCCGTATGTTCCCGAGTTCGAGAACCGGGACGCCTTCGACGGCGAGTGGTATCACACCGCCCGCTGGCCGCGAGAGGGGGTCGACCTCGACGGGAAACGGGTCGGCGTGATCGGCACGGGATCGACGGGGATCCAACTCGTTCCGGAGGTCGCCGAGCGAGCGGCCCATCTGACGGTCTTCCAGCGGACGCCGAACTACGCGGTCCCCGCGAGAAACCGGCCACTCTCCGACGACGAGTGGGCGGAGATCACGGACAACTACGACGAGATCTGGGAGGACGCGCGGTTCTCCTGGCTGGGGATGCCCTTCGAGATGAAACACGCGACGACCGCCGGACTGTCCGACGAGGAGATCGAGGCGGCCCTCGAGGAGCGCTGGCAGGAGGGCGGCTTCCGCTTTCTACACACCTTCGAGGACACGCTGTTCAATCCCGAGACCAACGAAATCGTCTCGGAGTTTCTCCGCGAGAAGATCCGCGAGCGGGTCGAGGATCCGGAGACGGCCGAGAAACTGGTCCCGACAGATCATCCCTACGGCAGCAAACGGCCGCCGATGGATTACAACGGCTACTACGAGACGTTCAACCGCGAGGACGTGACTCTTGCCGACGTGGACGAGAACCCGATCACCGAGTTCGCTCCCGAGGGGATCCGGACGACGGCGTCGCTGTACGAACTCGATACCGTCATCTTCGCGACGGGGTTCGACGCGATGACCGGCGCGCTGATGGCGATGGACATCCGCGGTCGAGACGGCTCCGTCCTCTCCGAGGAGTGGGCCGACGGCCCCCGGACATATCTCGGCCTCGGCGTCGACGGCTTCCCGAATCTGTTCACGATCACCGGCCCGCAGAGTCCCGCGGTGTTGAGCAACATGCCGGTCTCCATCGAGCAACACGTCGACTGGATCGCCGACTGTATCGAGTACATGCGGGCGGAAGGCTACGAGTACATCGAGCCCCGGCCCGAAGCGGCCGAACGGTGGGTGAGTCAGACGAACGCCCTCGCCGACCAGATGCTGTTCTCCGAGGCGGAGTCGTGGTATCGCGGCGCGAACGTCCCCGGCAAACCGCGGGTGTTCACGCCGTTCCCCGGCGGTGTCGAGACGTACCGCCGCGAGTGCGAACGTGTCGTCGAGAACGGCTACGAGGGGTTCGAGCTCTCGGAGTCGCTCGATCCGCCGGCGCAGTCCGCGGACTGATCAGAGGCGGACCGGGATTCCGCGCTCGTCGAGATACCGTTTGGTCTCTTCGATCGAGTACTCGCCGAAGTGGAAAATCGAGGCCGCGAGCGCCGCGTCCGCGTTGGCTTCCGTGAACACCTCGTAGGCGTCCTCCGGGCCGCCACAGCCCGAAGAAGCGATCACCGGCGTCGAGACGGCGTCACAGACGGCTTTCATCAGCGGGATGTCGTAGCCGTCTTTCGTCCCGTCGGCGTCGATCGAGTTGATGAATAGCTCGCCCGCGCCGCGCTGTTCGGCCTCTTCGGCCCACTCGACGGCGTCCGTTCCGGTTCCCTCCCGGCCCCCTTTCACTGTGCACTCGAACCAGCAGGATTCCCCGTCGACTTCGGCGTAGTACTCCCCGCCCTCGTCGAACCGGCGCCGGGCGTCGACGGAGATGACGATACACTGGCTCCCGAACGCTTCCGCGCCCTCACCGATCAGTGCCGGCCGTTCGAGCGCCCCGGTGTTGATCGAGACCTTGTCTGCCCCTGCGCGGAGCGTCTCTTTGATGTCTTCGCGCGTGCGGATTCCGCCGCCGACGGTCAGCGGGATGAACACCTCGTCAGCGACCGAACTGACGGTCTCGAGCATCGTCTCTCGGCCCTCCGCGGAGGCGGTGATATCCAGAAAGACGAACTCGTCGGCGCCGGCCTCGTTGTACCGCTTGGCCATCTCGACCGGGTCGCCGGTGTATTCGAGGTCCTCGAAGTTGACGCCCGTGTACACGGCGGCGTTGCCGTCGTCGTCGACATCGACGTCGATGCAGGGGATGATGCGCTTGGTGAGGGTCATATGGGCTGTCTTGGCGTAGGAGACTGGCCCACCTATGCGTTTCCATCGGCCAGTCGATACACCGAAGTACCAGCGGCGTCGACACCCGGATATGAGCGAGGAGACGGACTCGACGCCATATGACCCGACGGAGCCGACGCCGCCAGAACGCGAGCCACCGCGCCGGAGCACTGCCCCCCAAAGCGAGTACACCACCGGTCAGGTCGCAGTCGGCTTTGCGATCCTGCTGGTCGGTCTCGTCGTCGTGTTCGGGCTGTCTGCCCTGCTCGTGTAGGTGACAGTCGACTCACACTCTCGGGCAGAATGAGAATGTTAAAGACAACGACCCGATAATGAACGGATGCGCCCGGGTGGCTTAGCTGGACATAGCGCCGCACTCATAGGGTTTCAACGGACGCGGCACACTCCGGCACGTTCCCCCGAGGGTCTCCTCGGACCTGGGACATGCGGAGATCGAGGGTTCGGAGCCCTCCCCGGGCACTTCTCAACCTCATCATCCGTGAGCGACAGCACCGGAACTACACTGGGGAATCGAGAACCCGCACTGCGCGAACGCGGTGAGCGCAAGGCGAGGGACTCGTTCGTCCCGCGGTTCGGAGCCTCGCTGTTCTGAGGAAGAACGGTGAGTATCGACGCCGTGTATTACCCGACTGCCGTATCGCAGTCGTATTTTCGCCAGCACGTCTCTGCGGCCAGACTGAGACCGAAAACGACAGACAGCGACGGCTCGTGCTCTGGGTCGGTCTCGAAGCATATACCAAATAACGATATATCGAATACTGTCTCGCCCAGATCACAGGGCTGTCCGCGACGGCTGAAATATCGCGTGAGCGTCGTCCGCGGACCGGCGTCGTGGGATTCTGAACAATTTCATGCCTCCTGCGTGTGCACGCGGGTCGATCCCCGAGATTATCGACAGGGTGTGGACTGGTAACCTGACACAATCACCGTCCAGTCGAACCTCGTCCACTGGGGCACCCAAACAACTCGTGACCGCAACCGCGGAGTCGTACTTGACTGATCCGGCTCTCCTGAACCGCTCCCGGCAGTTTCTCGCCGGTTGATTCGGCGCTGGTATTCTCGGTTCCCTGCGTTTCTATATAGCGTCAATTGGTATATGGCGACCTGCGACAGAGAGGCGTCTCTCAGTTGAAAGCTAACGAACTGCAGGTTGTACCTCCGGTTGAACGCCAGCAGAGCGTCTGTGATACGCACGGTTGGCAATAATACGGCACCTGCCTGTTCCGAGTCGAAGTTGTTTTTCCGGTTCACTTCGCTTCTCCGATATGACCGACCCCAGCGCACACCACTTCGGCGTGACGGTGACCGACCTCGACCGATCGATCGAGTTCTATCGGGATGTCCTCGGACTCGACGTTCTATCCCGGTTTTCGGTGTCGGGCGAGGAGTTCGCGACGGGTGTCGGCGTCGAGGGCGCCGCTGGAACCTTCGCTCACCTCGATGCCGGCACCGCCCGCGTCGAACTCGTCGAGTACGACCCCGAAGGCGACGACGCTACCGGCGGTACGATCAATCAGCCCGGCGCGAAACACCTGGGTCTGGAGGTCGACGACCTCGACGCGACCTGCGAGGCTCTTCCGGACGACATCGAGAGCCTGAGCGAGCCACAGACGACCGAAACCGGAACGCGGATCCTGTTCGTCCGGGACCCCGACGACAATCTGATCGAACTGCTCGAACCGTAACGACTCGACCGGGCCTGGCCTCCCGACGGTCAGACAAAAACGTCAGTGGAGAGGATGGTGAACCACGGTCGAAGCCTCTCTCAAATCCCTCCGTTGCTTTCGCTGCTCACGTAGTTCGGAGAGAAGAGCCGGTGGAGGGATTTGAACCCTCGGCCTATTCCTTACGAAGGAATCGCTCTGCCAGTCTGAGCTACACCGGCGCGCACACTCAAGTAGTGTCGATACGACCAATAAGCGTTGCGAATCCGCGTGACCTACGCCCGCGAGAGTTCGATGTCCAGTACGACGTTGTATTCGTGCGGTGCATACGAGCGCACGGTGTGGCGGTTCCGGACGGTGACCTCGTACTCCGGCTCTGCGGCCTCCCGAATTGCTCGCTCTCCGGCCCCGAACAGGTCGTCCTCCGGCTCGATGTCGTAATAGTGGACCACACACTCCTCGCCGGCCAGCCGCACTGCCGTCTCGACGAACTCGTCCGCGGAGTGTGGGAGGTTCATCACGAGCCGATCCGCCCACCCCTCGTACTCGCCGGCCACCTCTCGCACGTCGCCACAGATTGCGGTCACGCGCTCGCTGACGCCGTTTCGCTCGGCGTTTTCCCGGAGGTACTCGATTGCCGTCTCGTTGATGTCGACGCCGACGGCGGCCGCGCCGCGTTTGGCGGCGGGAATCGTGAACGGGCCGACCCCCGCGAACATGTCGAGTACCTGCTCGTCGTCGCCGATCTGTTCGACCACGCGGTGGCGCTCGGTCGCCAGCCGCGGCGAGAAGTAGACTGCCGCCAGATCGAGCGCGAACTCACAGCCGTACTCCCGGTGGACGGCCTCGGTCTCCTCGCCGACGAGAATCTCCCAGTCCCGGACGCGCTGTTCGCCCCGGATCTTCGAGGCGCGGTTGAGCACCGTCTTGACCGGAAGATCGGAGTCGACGATGGCGTCGGCTAACGCTCGCGCCCGGTCCGGGTCGTCCTCGTCGATGATGATCACCTCACCGAGCCGTTCGTAAGAGGCCGAGAAGTCGACCAGTTCGTCCGGCGTGGTCTGCAGTTCTCGCTCCGGGGCGTCGTAGTCGACGACGGGGTACCCCTCGGGCACCCTGTCCGGGTCGCTCACCGGGATGTAGAGCTGTCCGTCCTCGTGGGTGATCTCGTGGCGCTGGTCGACGACCCCGACCTCTGCGAGTGCCTGTCTGGTCGCCTCACCGTCTTCGCGCGGGACCCGGACGCAGGGGACGGTCATGGTCGAGTCTCGGAGGCGCGTTGCGGTAAGTCTGCCGCTTCAGTGCGTGAGCAGGAGTAGTTGGCTCTCGGTCCGGGCGAGACAGAACGGTGCCGTCGGCTTGCCGAAACTACTCGTCCGCGCCTCGGTGACGAACAGTTTCTCGAAGGGCTCGCCACAGGCCGGACACGCGAAGTCGTCTCGGTTTTCGAGATGCATCGTCTCCCTGTCCTCCCGGAGGAGCTTGAGTCCGTGGCGGTACTCGTGGACATCGAACTCCCCGGAGATGTCCAGTTGTTCCATACCCGCCTTTCGGCGCGCCGGTCGAAAAGCCTTCAGCCTGTCCCGAGTGACAGTTCATCGCCCGGCCGACACGCTCGAACCCCGCGGTCGCTGGATTATCGAGTCGAAAGGTTGAGGTACGCGACTGGCCGTAGACAGGGTATGGAACTCCGGGTTATCGACAAGGAGGAGACCGAACTCGCCATCGAGATTGCCGGCGAGGACCACACGTTCATGAACGTCCTGAAGGGTGCACTGCTGGAGACAGAGGGTGTCACAGCGGCGACGTACGACGTGAACCCCGAGCAGTCGGGCGGACAGACCGAACCGGTGTTGACCATCAAGACCGAGACGGATGTCGACGCCCTCGACGCGCTCGAAGACGGCGCGGACCGAGTCATCGAGAAAACCGAAGGGCTGCAGGACGCCTACGAAGCGGCTGTTTAACTCGAGACGCAGAGGATCGTGTACACGTAGAGCCGGCCATCGGCGGCGTGGGTGTCCACGCCGATGGTATCGATATTTTCGTTTCCGAACAACGGATCTGCGAGGAACCCACCACCGACGAGCCGCTGCGTGAGTTGGCTCGCGTCGTCACCGCTTTCCACCGGAACAGTATTCTGCGCCGACCACGCGCTCTGACACTCTCCACTCAGCAGCTCCTCGACCTGGGCCTCGTCGACCCCTCCCTCGCCGGTGACCGCCGCCTTCACCCGCTGTTGGTTGGCGAACGTCGCAATCTCGTCGAGTCGGTCCTCACGCGCGAGCGACCCGACGTTCTGTGAGTCGCGCTGGCTGTTCACCGCGTCGACGACGCCGCGTTCGACCTCCGCGAGTTCGACGCCGCTTTCTGTCTGGTCGGCACTCCCCGGCACGTTCTCGACATCGGGCACGTCGTTCGTGATGAACGGCACGTCGATCACGCCGGCAAATCCGAGTATCGCGACGGCTGCGACCAACAGCACCGCACCGAGCGCGAGCGCGTACTGCGGCGTCACCAGATCCAGGTAGCTCGGAACTGCCGTCTCCGACTCGCTCACGCGCTTTTCGGTCTCCTCCAGGTCGGCGCTACCACACTCGTTACAGGAGGCGGTGTGTCTCGCGTGCTCGCGGCCACACCGGGCACACACCCAGACAGTCGTCGTCTCCATCGCGACGCGGTCGCCGCCGGAGCCCTCGCCCGGTCGCTGGGTGAGTTCGTCGTCGCTGATCGTCTTCTCTCGGCGCTCTAAGGTTCCGTTGTTACAGCGGCTACACGGCGGGGAGTGTTTCGTGTGTTCCCGGCCGCAGTCCGTACAGACCCACACGACCGTCGAGTTCTCCTCGCCGGCGCTGCCCTGGCGGACGACGGCTCTCTCGAAACTCCCGTGGCCGCAGTTGTCACAGGGCGGGTCGTCCTCCTCGTGAGGCTTCCCGCACCACTCACACCGCCATTCCATCACCACTACATTCGTGTTAGCGACGAAAAGTCTGCTGTTCCATCTGCCATGGCTTAGTCGTACAGGCTATCGACTCGCTCGTCGAACTGCCGCTGTAGCTCGCGGGTCACCGGCCCGAGTTCGTACTCCCAGTCGTCGACGCGGGTCACCGGACGAATCTCCCACGTCGAGTTAGTCACGAACACCTCCGTCGCGTCGGCCAACCGATCCGGCTCGTACTCGCCCGTTTCCGTACTGATACCGGCGTCGTCGGCGATATCGACCACGACGTCACGGGTGATGCCGGGCAGAAGCGGCACGGAGTCGCCGGGGGTGTACAGCGTCTCGCCCGCGACGAAAAAGAGGTTGCTCGTCGCCCCCTCCGCGAGCACGCCGTCGACAGAGCGCATGATCGCCTCGTCGGCCTCTGTGTCCCGCAGTTCTAACCTGGCGAGGATGCTGTTGAGATAGCTGTGGGTCTTCGCGTCCGCGGGGAGCGCCGTCTTCGCGGGTTTTCGCTGCTCGACGATACTGAGCGCCGCAGGCTCGTCCCAGACCCGCTGTCCGTCGGAGCCCCCCCGGGGGAGCGCTGCGGTGTAGACGACAACCGTCGGATCGACATCGGGCTCGGGGGTCAACTTTCCCGGCTGGACGCCGCGGGTGACCGACACCTTCGCGTACGCGTCGGTCAGTCCGTTCGCTTCGAGTGTCTCCTGAATCCGACCCTGTAGCGAGTCCCTGGACGGTAGCGCGTCGGCGAATCCGAGCGTCTCGCCGCTCCGGCGGAGCCGGTCGGCGTGAGCCTCCCACTCGAATATCTCGCCGCCGTAGACTCTGAGCGTCTCGAAGACGCCGTCGCCGTACATGAACCCCCTGTCGCGGACGCTAACCGTCGCTTCCGACGCGGAGACGAGCTCGCCGTCGACGTGGTACCGCTCGCTCATGCGGGCCACTCCGTGGCGACGCTCAGGAAGTTCTCGACGATTCTGATACCCTCGTGTGTGAGAATGCTCTCGGGGTGGAACTGCACTCCGACGTGAGGCCGGGAGTCGTGGCGTACGCCCATCACGACCGTCCGCTCGTCTTCCGTCCGCGCCGTCTCGATCAGGTCGTCGGGGAGGTCCTCACGGTCGACCGCCAGGGAGTGATACCGCCCGACCTCGAACTGCTCCGGTAACCCCCTGAAGATATCGCTCCCATCGTGGGAAATTATCGAGGGTTTGCCGTGGACGACGGCCTCGGCGTGGCCGATGGGGGCGCCGTGGGCGGCACAGAGCGCCTGGTGGCCGAGACAGACGCCGAGGGTCGGGTACTCTCGCTCTGTGAACAGCGGAACCGAGATGCCGGCCTCCTGCGGCGTCCCGGGACCCGGCGAGACGACGACCGCGTCCGGCCGCAACTCGTCGACCTCCTCGAGCGTAATCTCGTCGTTTCGTCTGACGACGACCTCGCCGTCCTCGAACCCCGCTCCGGTTTCGCCGGTCACCACCGCGCCGACGTACTGGACGAGGTTGTACGCGAACGAGTCGTAGTTGTCGACGACCAGCACTCGGGTCACGATCTGCTCACCTCTAACTCCGCTCGCTGACCGAGCGCGGCGTCGACGGCGTTGATCAGCCCGCGGGCCTTGTCGAGTGTCTCGTCGTACTCTTCGTCGGGGTCGGAGTCGTGGACGATTCCCGCCCCGACCCGGAGATGATACTCGTCGCCGTAGCGCACGAGCGTCCTGATGATGATGTTCAGCGTCGCGCGGTCGTCGAACCCGAACAGCCCGATACTCCCGGTGTAAGGGCCGCGCCGGGTCGCCTCCAGTTCGTCGATGATCTCCATCGTCCGCGGTTTCGGCGCGCCGGTGATCGTCCCGCCGGGAAAGACCGCCGCGATGGCGTCCGCGAGGTCGTGCTCCGGGCGCATCCGTCCCTCGACGAGCGAGACGAGATGCATCACCTCCGAGTATCGGTCGACGCGGCGGTACTCGGAGACCTCGACGCTGCCGTACTCACAGACCTTTCCGAGGTCGTTGCGTTCGAGGTCGACCAGCATCGCGTGCTCGGCCCGCTCTTTCTCGTCGCTCCGCAGTTCCGCCTCCAAGTCGTCGTCTCGCTCGCCGGTCTCGCCGCGGGGCCGCGTTCCGGCAATCGGTTCGGTGAGTAGCCGCTGGCCCTCCCGTTCGAGCAGTAACTCCGGGCTGGCGCTGACGAGGTCGACGCCGGGGAACTCGAGCAGCGCGGAGTACGGCGCGGGGTTGACCGACCTGAGGGCGTCGAACGCGGCGACGGGGTGGACGGCCGCCGGCGCGTGCAACCGCTGTGAGATGTTCGCCTGGAACGTATCCCCGTCTCGGATGTACTCCTTGACCCGTCTGACCCGGTCGGTGAACGCCGACCGACCGCAGTCGCTCTCGAACTGCCCGCGCTGTGCCGCTGCGGGTGCGGCTCCCACGTCCGGTTCTCCGGCCCGGATTCGTTCCACAAGCTCCTGAATCTCCGTCCGGGCGCGTTCGTACGCCGCTTCGAGCGCGGATTCGTCGTCCGGGTCGTCGATCACCGGACAGCACGTCACTGAGAGGTCGACGGGTGCCTCGGACGGCCGCTCCCACGCCACCAGTGTCTCGTAGACGCCGACCTGCAGGCGAGGGAGCGTCCGATCCCGGCTCGCGTGCTCGGGGAGTGTTTCGAGTTCGCGGGCGATGTCGTAGGACAGCCAGCCGATGAGTCCACAGGGGTACGGCACCGAGCAGTCTCCGCGGGTCAGCCCCCCGTCGAGGAGTTCGACGAGGCGCTCCAGCGTCGGCCCGTCTCCCGGGTCGACGCTGTGGATCTCGACGGGATCGACGCCGAAATAACCCCAGCCACGCTGCCCGCCGGTCGTGTCGAGATACGCGCCGCCGGTGCCGTCTCGGGCGCGCCTGTACGCCAGAAATGGGTCCTCGACGCTCAGACGCCCTTCGACGGGGACTCGGTCACCTGCCGCCGCGTCGCCGGCGGTCCTGACGAACTCGTTGCGAGTCGTCACCACGTCCATGCTCTATTAGACGTGGTGGAGCTACTAACGGCTTTGCGATTGCTCACCGCCAGAACGTACCGCGGACGCCCCTCGACCGTCCGAGCGCTCAGAGCCGGTCGTTGGCGCTGTCGATCCAGTCCCGTGCGCGGGATTCGGAGGCCTGTGCGGCCTCGGCGACGGTCTCGGCGTCGCTCTCGGCCAGCGCCGCGACCGTCCCGAGTCCGGCCTCCTCCAGCCGTTCGCCGTAGGTCGGTCCGATCCCGGTTATCTCCTCGACGGATTCCGAGCCGGCGGCGTCCTCCGCCGACTCCTCGTCGGCGGCCTCGCCCGTTCCGTCTTCGGCCTCGGTTTCGCCTGATTCGGCCTCGTCGACGGAAGCGGCTTCTGTGGTTGGCTCGTCTTCCTCGACAGATTCCGCCTCCTCGACCGGTTCCTCGGGTTCGGCTGGCTCTTCGTCGGCCGGCTCCTCCGTACCCGTCGTGTCGGTCGCTGTGTCGGTGCCTTTGACCGCGTCCTCGGACTCGGTGTCCGGCTCCCGCTCGACGGTAATGTCACTTTCCTGTTCCGACTCGCTCTCGGCAGAACTCGTGCTGGAGAGGCCGAACAGGCTTCGAATTATCCGCGATAGGACCTTCATAGTGATATGTTGCGCGGGAGACTACTTAATTATTTCAAAATCGCGAGTCTCCCGGCCTCGCGACGCGCTCAGCCACAGAGCGGTTCTCCATCCTGTCTGGGGCCGGTCGGGCTACTCGAGGCCGCTCCGGAGCGCCTCGTTCATCGCCTCGACTGGCGCGGACTCGCCCGTCCAGCGCTCGAACGCCTCGACGCCCTGATACAACAGCATCCACGCGCCGTCGATAGTCTCCGCACCGGCGGCCGCCGCGTCCCGAAGCAGGCGCGTTTCGAGGGGGGCGTAGACCGCGTCGAGCACGGCCAGGTCGCCGTGTAACGCCTCGGCCGGGACGGGGGAGCGGTCCTCCTCCATGCCGACGCTGGTCGCGTTGATCAGCAGATCCGCGTCCGCGAGCAGCGCCGCCATGTCCTCCAGTCCCTGTCCGGTCGCGGTTCCCGCGACGGCCTCGGCTTCGGTCACCTCCTCCGCGAGAGCCGTCGCCTTCTCGACCGTCCGGTTCGCGATATCGACGGCGACGCCGCGGTCGGCGAGTCCGAAGGCCGCGGCGCGGCCCGCACCCCCGGCCCCGACGACGACCGCTCGCCCGCTGATCGAGATGTCGTGATGCTCCAGCGCCCGCACCACGCCGACCGCGTCGGTGTTGTATCCGGTCGGCGGATCGGTGCCGAAATCGACGGTGTTGACCGCGCCGATCCGGGCGGCGAGCGGGTCCGGCTCGACCGCGTCGAGCACGTCCTGTTTGAACGGGATCGTCACGTTCAGGCCGTTCACGCCGAGGTGTGCGGCGCTTCGGACCGCCTGCGCGCCCTCGTCTTCGGCGGGCTCGAAGGTGACGTACCGGGCGTCGAGTCCGCACCGCTCGTATCCGGCCTCGTGCATCGGCGGCGACAGCGAGTGGCCGACTGGGTTGCCGATCAGTCCGTAGACGTCCATAGCCGACATCTCGGCCGCGGCGTACAAACATCGCCCGCTTTTTCCCGGGAGATTCAAGCGCGTCTCTCCCCAACTCCGGGTATGGGAAACGCAGATCTACGCGACCTCGCCGCCATCGAGGAGGTCTCTTTCGACGAGCTTTCGGGTTCGACCGTCGCCGTCGACGCGCACAACTGGCTGTACCGGTATCTCACGACGACGGTGAAGTGGACTAACGACGAGGCGTACACCACCGCCGACGGGACGGAGGTCGCCAACCTGATCGGCGTCGTCCAGGGGCTTCCGAAGTTCTTCGAGCACGATCTCACGCCGATTTTCGTCTTCGACGGCGCGGTGACCGACCTCAAGGACGACGAAATCGAGAAACGCCGCGAACAGCGCGAACAGTACGAGGACGACCTCGAAGCCGCCCGCGAACGCGGCGACTCCATCGCCGTCGCCCGGCTGGAGTCCCGGACACAGCGACTCACGGAGACGATCATCGAGACGACGCGGGATCTGCTCGGTCTGCTCGACGTGCCGGTGGTCGACGCCCCCGCCGAGGGCGAGGCCCAGTGTGCGCACATGGCCCGGCAGGGGGTCGTCGACTACGCCGGCACGGAGGATTACGACGCCTTGCTGTTCGGTTCGCCGCTGACGCTTCGACAACTGACGAGCAAGGGCGACCCCGAGCGGATGGATCTGGACGCGACGCTCGCCCGTCACGACCTCACCTGGGAGCAACTCGTCGACGTGGCGATTCTCTGCGGGACCGACTTCAACGACGGCATCTCCGGCATCGGCCCGAAGACGGCGGTCTCGCTCGTCACCGAACACGGCGACCTCTCCGGCGCGCTCGCGGCACGGGGCGAACAGATCGAACACGCCGACCGCATCCAGCAACTCTTCCTCGACCCCGCCGTGGTCGAGACCGATCCCGACACCTCGATCGAACCCGACGTCGACGCGGCCCGGGAGTACGTCGTCGACCAGTGGGGGGTCGATCCCGACGAGGTCGACCGCGGCTTCGAGCGCATCGAGGACGCGCTCGTCCAGACCGGACTGGACAACTGGACCTGACCGTTATATGGGTCCGTGCGTAACCGTAGGGTAGACCGACACCGTGACCGAAGAGCTAGCCGACCGACCGACCCAGCGAACCGAGCAGGCCCGGGTGCTGATCGTCGAGGACGAGAACGACCTCGCCGACATGTACGCCGAGTATCTCTTCGAGTACGAGACCGCGGTCGCCTACGGCGGCGAGGAAGCCCTCGATGCCCTCTCCTCGGAGTACGACGTGATCTTGCTCGACCGCCGGATGCCGGTGATCTCCGGCAACGAGGTGCTCGCGGCCATCGAAGAGCGGAAACTGGACTGCCGCGTCGCGATGGTGACGGCCGTCGACCCCGATTTCGACATCATCGACCTCCGGATCGACGACTACATCGTCAAACCGGTCACGCGGGCGGAACTGCGCGAGACGGTCGACCGCCTACTGACACTGGACGCGTACAACGAGCGAATGCGTGACCTCACCTCGAAAAAACTCAAGCGCAACGTCCTCAAGTTGGAGAAGACCCGTGCGGAACTCTCCGAGAGCGAGGAGTTCGACCGCCTCCAGTCCGATATCTCCGAGTTGGAGGCAGAGATCGACTCGCTGGCCGAGGAACTCGATATCGAGGATCCCGACGGCGTTTAGGAGTCTTTTCGTTCGACCACGTCACCGAGGGTGTACTCGCCGGTCGAGGAGTCGCTCTCCCAGTCGGTGTCGTCGGTGCTGCCGCCCGCTGAGAGGTCGACTCCGAGGCTCCGTTCGAGTTTCTCCTGGGTCTCGTCGGTCGGCAGCATCTCGCCCTGTTCGAGCTTTCGAATCAGACTGGCCTTCTCGTTGAGATCCTGTGCGAGATCCTCCTGGCTCATGCCGGCCTTCTCGCGGGCCTGTCTGATCCGTTCGTCGTAATCCTGCGCGAGTTCCTCGATGTCGTCGAACATGTCCTGGCGGCGACCGCCACCGCCGCCGCCGGAACTCGCGGTCGAGGCGCCCGTGTTCGTCGCTCCTGCTCCGGAGGAACTGCTCGAATCGGAGGAACTGCTCGTGGAGTACTTCGTCGAGGAACTCGACGACGACCCGGTGTCGATCTCCGTCCCGAAATCGGTGCACTCGTCGCAGACATCGAGCTCTGCACCCTCGATTTTGACGCGGTTTGGATTCGACGTCTCCGTCCCGCACATCTCACACTGGACCATATTCGACGTTTGGCTACCCCTCCGGATAAAACGCACGCCACCCGAACGCGCAACGCTTATTCGCCGGTCGGCCAACCTACGAGTATGCAGATCGCACTCCTTGGCGGCACCGGCGATATCGGCGAAGGGCTCGCGTTGCGAATCGCTCGCGACACCGACCACGAGGTCCGAATCGGCTCGCGCGAGACCGAGAAGGCCGAATCCGCGGCGGCGGAGTACCGCGAAGAACTCGACGACCGCGGTGTGGAGGCGACGATCACCGGCCACGAGAACCCCGAGGCCGCCGCGCCGGCCGATCTCGTCGTCGCGGCCGTCCCCGCCTACTACCTCTCCGATACCATCGAGGCGGTCAGCGACCATCTCGACAACTCGGTTCTCGTCTCGCCGGCGGTCGGTATGCAGCGCGACGAGGACGGCCTCCACTACAACCCGCCGGGCGTCGGCAGCGTCACCGCCCTGGCGGTCCAGGCCGCGCCCGACGACGTTCCCGTCGTCGGCGCCTTCCACAACCTCGCGGCGGCGAAACTCGCGGATCTGGACGCCGAACTGAACTGGGACGTTCCGGTCGTCGGCGACGACGAGGAGGCGAAGGCGACGGTCATCGATCTGACGGCCGACCTGGAGACGCTTCGCGCGCTCGACGCCGGCCCGCTCGCGAACGCTCCGGAAGTCGAGTCGCTCACCCCGCTTCTCATCAACCTCGCCGCGAACAACGAGGATCTGCACGACCTCGGCGTCAAGTTCTGGTAGCTCACTCGAAGGCCGAAAAACTCGATTGCAGCGCCCGATCGGTCTCGCCCGCGCTCAGTTCGTGGCCGACCAGGTCCCGGAGGTCGACTGCGTAGACCGACCCCTCCCGGTCGAGCACGAGCAGCCGTCCTTTCGTCCCCCGGACCGTCCCCGAGGCGATCGTCTCGCCCATCGGCCGCTCGTCGAACTCCAGCCCGTACTCGAACTCGAAGGTCTCGACGGGATCGTATCCGTCCAGAAGCCGGTCCCACTTCTCGGAATCGACCGACCGGTGTAGCCCCCGCCGTTTCGTCGGGACGCGCACCCGATCACCGATCTCCGTCGCGATCTCGGCCTCGATCTGGCGGGCGATCCGCCCGTTGTCGACCGTGCGGATGTGTGCCGCCCGGTCGGCTCCCTGCTCGCGGAGTCGAGTCTGGAGCCGCCACGACCGCGTCACGCCGACTTTGAACGTCGCCGGCGCGAACGCCGCGAGATAGACGGCGTGGTCCTCCCGACAGCTCTCCAGCGGCAGGTCGCAGTCGCCGGTACACCGCGCGCACGCCCACCGCGTCGTGTGCCGGTCGCAGTACGGCGCCCGATCGCGCTCACACCGCGTGTGACGGCCGCTCTCGTACTCGATTGCTCCGGCACAGTGACGCCGGCCGAGGCGATACGATAGCTCCGTCCCCGGACTGAGCGGCTCGGTCCGGACGTCCCCCGCTTCGGCGATCAACAGCCCCGCCTCGTCGTCGCTGACGGCCGCCGTCTCGTAGCCGACGATCTGCACGAGCAGACGTAGGCGACGCTGGCGCAAAGATCTGACCGTTCACTCCTCGGTGGCGTACCGAGCGCCGAAGCCGACGACCAGCGCCACGAGCAGAGCCGTGCTCAACACGGTGCCGAGAATCAGTCCCACCGCGACCGGGTCGCCCCCGACCGCCCGGATCGGGTTCGCGACGAGACTCCGGGTGAACTCCGGAACCCGCGAGACGTACAACTGACCGAGCAGTGCCACCGTGAGCCCGGCCACCCCCACGACGCCGACGAGATAGAGTACGACCCCCCGATTCCCGTCCATCGGACTGCACTACGGCGCGCCCGGAAAAAGCCCGTCGTCTTACAGCGTCTTCGTCACCTTCGTCCCGCACTCGGGACACTTCCCGTGGTTTACCTGCGTGTTGAAGAGGCGGCCACAGGCCGAACACTCCCGTAGCCGCTCTCTCGTCTCTGTCATGCTATCTCATAACGATTCTCGGGCCATAATAAATCTTCCCATGCGTAACTCCCCCGTGCGGATCTGAACCGGCCGGAATCGATGGGCGAGCGCTGGGATTCATTTCGCTCGGGTTCGAACCTGCGCTCGATGGGATACGACACGGCCCACAAGACGGACGCGGAATCGGTCGTCCCCGAGGAGTTCGGCGGGATGTGGTTTCTGAAAGACGAACTCGACGCCAGTGACCTCGGGGTGAGCGTTCTGGAGTTAGAGCCCGGCGGGAAGGGGAAAGAACACGACGAGACGGACACCGGCCAGGAGGAGGTCTATTTCGTCGTGACCGGAACTGTCGATATTCACCTCGACGACGACACCGTCACGCTCGGTCCGGAGGAAGCGATCAGACTCGACCCGGACCAGAGACGACAGATCGAGAATAACGGCGGCGAGCGAGCCACGCTCGTCCTCGCCGGCGCACCGCTCGACCGCTAATCGGTCTGTGGCAACAGGTGTGCCGCGAGCGCGAAGCCGACGACCGCGAAGCCGCTCAACACGAGCAGACCGAGGGTCGGCGTCCCGAGCGGCGCTCCGACGGCGCTCTCGACGGGTTCGGGGTAGGTAACCGCCCGAACCCCGCGGGTGAAGTACGTCAGCGGCGAGAGTTCGAGCGGCAGCCACCCGGGGAGCAACTCCCGGGGGACGAAGGCCTCCGAGAGAAACACCAGCGGGATGGCGATGCCGTTGCTCGCGGCGATCACGCCGTCCTGGGAGTCGACGAGACTCCCAAGTAGCGCGCCGACCGCACAGAACAGCCCCACCCCGACGGCGACGAAGGGGACGACGAGCGCCAGTTCCGGCGACAGCCGTACGGTCGCGTCGGTCGCCCCGAACAACAGCCCGAGCAGCAAAATCGCCGCGAGGCCGATGACTACGACGTTGACCAGCGTCTGTGCGAGCAGCCACTCCCAGCGGCGCAGCGGCGTCGTCGCGAGCTTCTCGAACTGGCTGCCCGAGCGGTGTCGGGCCACCTCGCTGCCGACCCGTGACAGCGGGGTGAACAGGACGACGACGGCGAGATAGCCGGCGATGTACCAGCCCGCCGGCTCGGTGAACAGCCCGCCGCTGGCCGGCTGGGTCTGGACCAGTACCCCGAAGATCAGGACGATGATCGCGGGGAAAAAGAACGTGAAAAAGACCGCCGTCCGCCGTCGGAGAAAGCTATGCCAGCCGGCCCGCGTCGCCGCGAACAGTCGACCCAGCCGACTCATCGTTGTTCCTCCAGAATCTGGCCGCTCGCCGTCACCGTCTGGCCGGTCAGTTCGAGGTACACGTCTTCGAGGTCGGGCTCTGTCCAGGTCAACGACTCGTACTCGACGCCCGCCTCTTCGAGCGTGGCGGTGATCGAACCGATGGCTTCCGGTGAAACGTCGCGAACCGTCAGCCGGTCGTCGTCCAGGCTGGTCTCGTAGTCCAGTAGTGACGCGACAGAATCGTCGAACTCCCCGTCGATATACAGCAGGCTGTCGCCGCCGTACTCGTCGATCAGCGCCGTCGGCGTGTCCGATTCGACGAGTTCGCCGTCGGCGAGCAGTCCGACCCGGTCCGCGAGCTGTTGGGCCTCCTCCATGTAGTGAGTCGTGATGAAAATCGTCGTCCCCGCGTCGGCGAGGTCGGTCAGCAGCCGCCACAACTGCCGCCGGCCGGCGGGGTCGATTCCCGTGGTTGGCTCGTCGAGGATCAACAGTTCGGGGTCGTTGACGAGCGTCGCGGCCACGCAGGTCCGGCGTTTCTGCCCGCCCGAGAGGTTCTCGTAGTAGGTGTCCGCGCTGTCGTCCATGCCGACGTCGGCCAGCAGTTCCTCGACCGGTCGGCCGTCGTCGTACAGCCCGCGGTAGTACGAGATCAGCTCTCGGGCGGTGAGCCGGTCCGGCGGATCGAACTCCTGAGGGAGCAGCCCGATGCGCTCCTCCTCGACCGCCCGCGGGTCGGCCCCGAACAACGCCACCGTCCCCTCGGCGTCGGTTGTCCCGGTCAGCGCCCGCACGAGCGTCGTCTTCCCGGCTCCGTTGGGGCCGACGAGCCCGAACACTTCGCCCTCCGAGACCGACAGCGAGACGCCGTCCAGCGCGACAGTCTCGCCGTACGTCCGGCGCAGATTCTCGGCGACGACCACGTCCATACCTCCCCTTCGTGTGCCCGCTAAAAGGCGGTTCGATGTGCTACCGCGCGTGCGCCCGGATCTCCCGGACGATCTCGTCCACGTCGAGGTCGTCTTCGGCCTTGTCGTAGATCACCTCGCCGTCGGCCCGCACCTGGAAAATTCCGTGATCGCCCATCACGAGCGACAACTCCTCGAGTTCCGTCTCCAGGCCGTTCAAAATCGCCTGCTGTACGTCGAGCGCGCGTTCGCGGAAGCCACAGGGCACGCAGTACTCGATTTCGACTGTCGTCATGTGTGTCGGTTCTGGCTCCCCGGAGAAAACAGTTATCTCAGACGGCCAGCGTGTCGACGACGATAGCGATCAACAGCAGTCCGAGGTAGGCGTTCGAGGAGTGGAAGGCCCTGAACGCCGCCTGCTCGGTCTGCTCGCGGTGGAGGCGAATCGTCGCCCAGACGAACACCGCGCCGACGGAGACGGTCGTGAGGGCGGCGAGCCAGCCCAGTTCGGCCACCCAGATCAAAAGCGTCGTCGTCGCCAGCGTCGCGCCGGCCCACAGCAGGATGTGTTTCCGGGTCGTCGTCTCCCCGCGGACGACCGGCATCATCGGGAAGCCGCCCCGCGCGTAATCCTCCTTGTACGCCAGCGCGAGGTTGTAGAAGTGCGCCGGCGTCCAGACGAAGATGACGCCCGCGAGCAACACGCCGGCGACGCCGATCCGACCGGTGACGGCCGCCCAGCCGATCAGCGCGGGCAGCGAGCCGGCCGCGCCGCCGATGACGGTGTTCTGGACGGTGTTGGGCTTGAGAATCAGCGTGTAGACGACGCTGTAGAAGATGATCGCCGTCAGCCCGAGCATCGCCGTCAGCGGGTTCAACTGGAGGAAGGCCAGCACGGAGAGGACGGCCAGCGCCAGCCCGAACGCGACTGCGTTTCGTTTCGGGATCTGGTGGGTCGCTAGCGGTCGGTCGTTCGTCCGGGACATCTTCTTGTCTTTCTCCCGTTCGAGGACGTGATTGAAGGTGCCGCTCGCGCCGATAGCGAGCACGCCGCCGCCCAGCGTGAAGACGATCGTCCCGACCTGCAGGCTCGTCCCGGCCGCGAGCGCCATCGCGGCGGCGGCGACGAGACAGAGCAACCACATCAGCCGCGGCTTCATCAATCGGAAGTACGCCCCGGCGCGGGCTTTGAGTCGCGCCGACAGCGGCCGTTCGGAAAGCGGCGTGACCGGCTCACTCGGCCCCTCGGGCTCGACCGGGTCGACGTCTTCGTCCGTGAGCGGCTGGTCCGTGCTGCCGGTCTCGTGCTCCAGTTGCCACGCCAGCGAGAGGACGAGCAGCCCGAAGATGCCGAGACCGACGCCGAGGTGCAGCCCCGGCGCGAGCGGGGCCGCGTCCGTCGCGAGCAGGGCACCGAATCCGATCTGCGCCGGATAGATCAGCAGCGCGGCGAGCGCCGTCGCCCCGACTCGACGGGGGACCGTCGCGCGAGCCGTGATCACGACGGCGGCCAGCAGGACGATGCCGGTCACGAGCGCGAGCGCGTGATGCGTGAGGGCGATAGCGACCGCCGGATCGGTCAGCGACCCGGTGCACAGCGGCCAACCGGAACAGCTCGCCGCCGCGTCCGCGAGCGAAGCGGTTGCACCGACGACTACCAGCAGGTAGACGAGGCCGGTCGCCGTCGCGAGGGCTGTTGACGGGCCGTCGACGAGCCGTCGGAAGCGCATGCCTGTTACTTTGGCCACGTGTACTTATTCTCCCCGCTTTTAGCGGGCGTCTACGGGTCGTCGAGACCCGACGACCGCTCGCCCGCGAGCGCCTCGACCGCGGCGATCAGTTCCGATTCGGTTCTCACGGTCCGCGCTGCTCCCCCGTCGCCGACGGCCGCGTTTGTCCCCTCGAAGGCGACTTCGACGCTCGCGGCCGCCGTCTCCCCGAACTCTCCGCTGGGTCCGGCCCGGAGGACGACGCCCGCCTCCCGACAGCACCGTTCGACCTCGCTCCGTACCTGGTCGTCCAGTTCACCGAACGCCGGGGCGGTGATCGCGCGACACCCCAACTCCTCCGCCAGCACCGCGGCGACATCGCCCTCGGGAACGGGCCCGACGGTCACCTCGTAACCGGCCCGCCAGCAGCGACCGAGCGCTCGCCGCGCGGGCGACCCGCGTCCGAGGACGTGAACGCGGCCGCTGGCCGACTCCGACTCGACGGCTGTCACCCGGCCCGTCCCCGTCACCGGATCGTCGGTGACCGCCGTCCGCGTCCCGAACGCGATTTCCAGGGCGCCGTCGGACAGCACACGCCCCGGCGGTCCGCGCGCCTGGACCGCCCCGTCCCCGAGCAAGACGAGTCGATCGCAGAACCGAGCGGCCAGATCCAGGTCGTGAATCGCGGCGACGGCGGCTCTCCCCTCCTCGACGAGTTCCTCGACCAGCCCGAGTACCCGGATCTGGTGGTTGATATCCAGGTTCGCAGTCGGTTCGTCGAGCACGAGCACGTCGGGTTCCTGTGCCAGCGCGCGGGCGAGCAGGACGCGCTGGCGCTCTCCGCCCGAGAGGTCACTGACGTCGCGGTCCCGCAGACCGAGCATCTCCGTCCGTTCGAGGGCCTCCTCGACGGGGTCGGCCTCGTCGCTCCAATCCAGCCGCGAGCGGTGCGGCGTCCGGCCCATCTCGACGATCTGTTCGGCGCTGAACGAGAACCCGATGGATCCGTCCTGTGGGACCGTTGCGACTCGCTGGCTCACCGCCTTCGAGGAGAGTTCCGCCAGGTCGGTTCCATCCAGCGTCACGCGACCCTCGTCCGGTTCGAGCAGGCCGTTCAGGAGTCGCAACAGGGTCGTCTTCCCGGCTCCGTTGGGGCCGACGAGTCCGACGAACTCCCCGCGGTCGACGGCGATATCGACCCCGTCGAGGACCGATACGCCGCCGAAGGCGTGGCGAAGTCCCGCCCCCTCGATCACAGCGCGTGCACCTCCCTGCGACGGAGCAGAAACAGGAAAAACGGCGCGCCGACCGCGGCGGTGACGATTCCGACGGGCACCTCCGCCGGCCCGGACCGGGCGAGAGTGTCCGCCGCGACCAGAAAGATCGCCCCGGCGAGCGCGCTGGTCGGAAGCAGGATCCGGTGATCCGGCCCGACGATGAGCCGCATGATATGGGGGATGATCAGGCCGACGAAGCCGATCACCCCGGTCACGGCGACGCCGGCGGCGGTGATGATGCTGGCTCCGGCGAGCAGGATCCGTTTCGTCCGTTCGACTTCGATCCCGAGCGCGTCGGCGTCCTCCTCGCCCAGCAGCATGACGTTGAGATCACGAGCGTAGACCAGCAGTACCGCGAACGTGACGACCGTGACCGGAAGCGTCGCCTCGACGTCACTCCAACTGCTGAACCGCAGGTGACCCATCAGCCAGAGAATCGCCTCTTCGAGGCTTTCGCCGGAGTACAGCAGCATGTAGGAGACGACCGCACCGAGGAAGGTCTGGATCGCGAGTCCGGCGAGCAGCAGCGTCGCGACCGGTGTCCGGCCGTCCTCGGTCGCGACGAGATAGACGCCGAAGGCCGCCACCAGCGCCCCGACGAACGCCGCGGTCTGGAGTCCGAACGGCAGCGCGAGCGGGAAGGCTATCGTCGCGACCGCACCCACGGCGGCCCCGGAGGAGACGCCGATGATCGACGGGTCGGCCATCGGATTCCGGAAAAACCCCTGCATGACCGTCCCGGCGGTCGCCAGCGCGAACCCGACGATAGCGCCGAGCAGGATCCGGGGCAGCCGGATCTCCTGAACGATGATCTCGTCGGTCGGCGCCACGGCGAGATCGAACGGCTGCGCGTATGTTACGTCCGGCACGGGAACGCCGACCGTGTGACCGCCGACCCCGGCCTGGGACCACGCGAGGTCGAGTCCCGAAGGGTAGCTGACCGTGTTGACCAGCGCCTTCGCGACTGTCCAGGCGCCGATGTCGACCGGTCCGATCGTCGCGCTGACGACGACCGTCCCGACCAACACCGCCGACAGCCCGGCCGACCAGGCGAGAACGCGAGCCCCGATCCGCATTGTTTTGCAAGTCGATTTTCTTTAGGCAAATACTTGTTGCACTATCTGCTTGGCTACGTATGAACGTTCGTGCAGTCGTTCTCACGTTAGTCGTCGTACTCGCGGCGGGGCCGGCACTCGTCGGTACCGCCGTCGCACAGCAGTCCGGTGATCTCGCCCACCCGAGCCACGGCGAGGGAAGCGTCGATCAGGACTCGGCGTGTGAGTTTCCCGTCGAGGTGACCGACGCGACGGGCCAGCAGGTCACAATCGAGGAAGAACCCCAGGAGGTCGTCGTCACCGCCCCGAACGTCGCCCAGCACATGTGGGAGATCGGCGCACAGGAGAAAGTCATCAGCATGCCGGCGTCGAACACCGGCTATCTGAACGGCAGCGAGGCCGCCGCCGACGAGGATCTGCTGGTCGAAGGGAACAACGGCTTCGACGTGGTGAACACCGAACACGTCGTCGACCTGAATCCGGATCTCGTCCTCGCCCCGAACACTACCTCCGCAGGCGCAATTCAGGAGCTCCGCAACGCGGGACTGACCGTCTATCACTACCCCATCGCGGGGAGTTTTCGCGACATCATGACGCTGGTCAACCGGACCGGTCGGCTCGTCGGCGCCTGTGAGGCGGCGGCCGAGCGCACCGCGACGATGGCCGAACGAATCGACGCCGTCTCCCGAGCGACTGCGGACGTCGAGGAGCCGCGGGTGTTCTACGACCTCGGCCAGGGTGACACGCTGTACTCGGCTAACGCCGCGACCTTCGAGCACGAACTGCTCGACCTCGCCGGGGCCGAAAACATCGCCGCGGATGTCGAAAGCGAGTTCGGGACGGGCTACCCGCAGATCAGCGAGGAGACGGTGCTCGAAGCCAACCCCGAAATCGTCGTCTCGCCGGGGCCGCTGAGCGACTTCGCCCAACAGCGGCTGGTCGACGAACTCGGCGCGGAGGTAATCCAACTCGACGCGAACCTGATCAGCCAGCACGCACCGCGGACCGTCGACGTGCTCGTGAGCCTCGCGGAGCAACTCCACCCCGAGGCGATGGAGACCGTCGAGTTCCAGGCCGACGAGGAGGTCGTCGAGGACCAGCAGAACAGCACTGACAACTCGGACGGCTCCGGGCCCGGCTTCGCGGTCGGCGGGGCCGTCGCGGCGCTGCTCGCGGTGGCGCTGGTCGCCGCCCGCCGGCAGTGATTCCGTAAGTACTTAGCCCGTGACCTCCCAACGAGTATCCGAGGGCCGGTAGCTCAGTTAGGGAGAGCGTCTGGCTTTTAACCAGATGGTCGGGGGTTCAACTCCCTCCCGGCCCGTTTTTCTGCGAACAACCGTGAGCAGTAAAAACGCCACGGAGAGCGTTGAACTAGACCGAGGTTCTGCGAGCAACGCGAGCAGGTTCTCGGGCGTGGTTCAACTCCCGGAAGACGCGAGGCGTCTGCCGACCCTCGCAAACGCGGAAGCCTTTGCTCGGTCCCTCCCGGCCCGCTGAACTTTTCCCGTCGGCCTTCCTCGTTCGCTTCGCTCGCTGCGGAGCCACTCTCTGCTCACGGGCGCGGAGCGCCCGTTCGCACGGTCAGCGAAACCTTCGATCTCGCTCGACTCGAAAACGCTAGCAACAAAAACCGGGCGCTCGCTCTCGCGCCCGGTGAGTCGCCTCGCTATCGCTCGGCGTATCCTAACCCAGTAAATCCGGCGAAACGACCCGTCCGCTCTCGTTTCATCGAATCGTACAAAAGAACGGATACGAACGCTCTCGGGGGCGGAAACGCTCCGTCAGCATTTTTGCGTCTCGGTCGCACAGGCAGGTATGGACCGGATCGAGGCTGCGGACTTTCACGAGTTAGACCAGGTAGCGTCACCGCGACTCTCGCCGGACGGGAGTCAGGTGGCGTACGTCCACCGGCGGCCGGCGGACGACACCGAGTACGAGGCGACGATCCACATCGTCGACACCGACGGCGGGAACCCCCGCCGATTCACGCTCGCGGAGGGGGTCGACGCCGAGCCACGGTGGAGCCCCAGCGGCGACCGCCTCGCCTTCACCTCCACCCGCGGGGCCGACGACGACCGCCAGCAACTGTGGGTGCTCCCGACCGACGGCGGCGAAGCGACACAGGTGACCGATGTCGTCGGCGGCGTCAGTGAGATCGCGTGGTCGCCCGACGGCGGCCGGATCGCGTTCGTCCAGCGGATCACCTCGGAGGACCGTGAGGAGGACCGTGATCTGGCGGTGCCCGAGGAGTACGAACCGGAGACGCCGGACCCCCGCGTCGAGGACCGGACGGTCTACCGCACCGGACAGCAGTACCACGACGGCAAGCGAAGTCAGGTGTATCTCGTCGAACTGGACGGCGAGGACATCGAGCGAGTGACGACCGCCGACCGCGATCACGCCAGCCCGGTCTGGGGCGACGCCGAGACCCTGTATTTCGCCTGCGACGCGGACGTGCCCGACCCCGACGACTCGCTGGCGACGGAGATCCGGCGGTACGACCTCGACAGCGGCGACGCCGAGGTCGTCCACGAGACGGCGACGTTCCAGCCGCAACTGGCCGCAAGCGGCGACCGGATCGCCTTCTCCTACACCGACCCCGACGAGGGAACGATGGCGCAGACCGAGTTGCATCTGCTCGACGAGGAGGGCGGCGTTCACGTCCTGACTGCCGCGCTCGACCGCTCGCTCGGTCTCGAAGCCGCGCCCGTGTGGGGCGACGACACCGTCTACTTCAGCACGCCCGACGAGGGGGCGACGGCGGTGTGGGGGATCGACGCCCCCGAACAGACCGCAGACCCCGATTCGGAACCGCAAGCCGTCGAGACAGAGCCCGAACGAATCGCCCGCGACGAGTGGTCCGCAATCGCCGGCTTTCACGTCCAGAACGGCCGCGCCGCCTACGTCCAGAGTAGCTGGGACCACCCCGGTGACCTGTTCGCGGCCGACCTCGATACCGGCGACCAGCGCCGGCTGACCGAGTGCAACGCGGAGTACCTCTCCGAGCACGCCGTCCAGGAGCCGGAGGAGCTTCGGTATCCGGTGGGCGATGCCGGCGAGAGAGCGAGCGAGGCGACCGCCCAGGGGTGGCTGCTGACGCCGCCGGAGTTCGACCCCGACGAACAGTATCCGATGGTCGTCGAAGTCCACGGTGGCCCGCACGCGATGTGGACCACCAGCGGGACGATGTGGCACGAGTTCCAGACGCTGGCCGCCCGCGGGTACGTCGTCTTCTGGTCGAATCCGCGCGGCTCGACAGGTTACGGCGAGGAGTACATGCAGGCAATCGAGCGCGACTGGGGCGCGGTGACGACTAGCGACGTGCTCGCGGGCATCGAGGAGGCCGCCGAGCGGTCGTTCGTCGACGAGGAGCGACTCTTCCTCACCGGCGGCAGTTTCGGCGGCTACATGACCGCCTGGCTGGTCGGCCAGACCGACCGCTTCACCGCCGCGGTCTCCCAGCGCGGCGTCTACGACCTGACCGGCTTCTACGGCTCGACGGACTGGGCGTACAAACTGGTCGAAGACGAGTTCGACACGACGCCGTGGGAGGATCCCGAGTTCCTGTGGGAGCACTCCCCGACGGGACACGCCCACGAGGTCGACACCCCGACGCTGGTCATGCACAGCGAAGACGACTACCGGACGCCGATCTGTACGGCGGAGCTGTTCTACCGAATCCTCCGAAAGCACGGCGTCGACACTCGTCTCGTCCGGTACCCCGACGAGGGCCACGAACTCTCGCGGAGCGGCCAGCCGGGACACATCGTCGACCGGATCGAGCGGATCGCCCGCTGGTTCGACGGCTACGCCGACCGGGACGTACCGCCGGCGCTCGAACGCGACCCGGACGCGGGGCTGAGCGCAGCCGACGCCGCCGACTCGACCACCGAAGAGTAGCTACTGGCGTTCCCGCTCGATCGCCTCCGCGACCGGCTGGACGGCGATCTCCTCGCCCCACTCGACGGTCGTTCCGTTGACGACGACAGTCGGCGTACTATTTACCCCGTTGTCCTCGGCCTCGGAGGTGTAGTGTGACACCGTCTCGTCGTATGCCTGCTCGGTCGCGTCCGTCCGGACGGTCTCTCCGTCGACATCCAACTCCGCGGCCAACTCCTGGTAGGTGTCCGGACCCAGCTCGCTCTGGTTCTCGAACAGGGCGTCGAGATACTGCCAGAACGCCTCCTCTCCCGCGTGGTCCTGCACCGAGCGGGCGGCGTTTGCACCCTCCCAGGACACCTGTTTGTCGACCGGCAGTACCATGTCGTAGAACTCGTAGCGGACCGTACCCGGGTCGAGATACTCCCGTTCGATTTCGGGGACGACCGTCGTCTGATACGTCGCACAGTGCGGACAGGCGATGTCCTCGTAGGCTCTGACCGTTATGTCCGCCTCGGGGTCGCCCTTCGTCGGGACCGCGAGCGGCTGACCGGGGGCCTGCTCGCCCGGGTCTCGCCCGTTCGAGAGACAGCCAGCCAGCGCGCCGACGGCACCCGCCGTCAGTGCCGTTACGAATCCGCGTCGCGACAGTTTCTGCGGTGTCATCACTCGATCACTCCCGTCGCTCCCGGAACTGTGCGAGCAGCGCGTCGGTGACGATCTCGCCGGGCGGAACGTCCTCGATGGAGCTCCGGCGGCGTAGTTCGCCGTACACGTCCCGATCCAGCGTTACCGTGAGTTCACCGAGCGTGATCCCGCGGGAGGCGAGGGCGTCGGCGATGTCGGTGCCGTCGTTCACTTCGCTCGCGATCGATCGCACCTCTCGGACGGTCAGATCGTGATCGAGGACCGCCCACGCGAGATGCAGTCGTGCGGCCCCGGAGACGCGGGCGATGTGTTTCGCCGCTGTCGGGGCGATCCGGCCCCGGGCGACCTGCCGGCGGATCGACTGCGGCAGATCGTGGACCCGCGACCACTTCCGGATGAACGATACCGTCACGTCGTCGCCAGCCCGTTCGGCGGCGGCCTTGTACGACCCCTCGCCGCGCACGAGCGCAGCACAGGCTGCCGCTCCGCGGAGCATGAAGACGTTATCGTCGGCCCCCGCCGTGTTAGAGGCGAAGGCCGCGACCGTCTCCGCGGCGAGTGCCAGGCTCTCCGGGTCGTTGGGATCGAACTGGACCGCTTCCTCGGAGTCCTGTCCAGTGATCGATGGGTCGCCGCGGATGACCGGTTTTCCGACAGGTGACTGTCGGTCTGTTTTGAAAAACTCCCGCGAACCGTCGTCAGTCATTGGGTAGACAAACGGGACGAGGGATCAAAAACGTCCCGCGTCCGGCGGCCGAACGCGACTCCGCTCACGCGTCGTCGCGTTCCTCGGACATGTGCTCCCAGATTTCGGCGCAACCGCATCCGTCGTCGACGTCCTGCAGATGCTCTCTGATCTCCTCTTCTTCCTCGTCGTTGTGTTGTTTTGAACTCGCTGTCATGATTGTGCTGTTTGTGTGACCGCACCTGGCCGCTACGACCAGGGAGTCTGCACTTCCTACCCCACTATAGACGCCGGACCCTCTTAACTACGTCTCCGCCCGTAAACCCTACCATTACTCCCTAATACCAGCAACCGCTTCCGCTATCTCCGACACTATCGCTTCTCGCTCCCCGACCTCGGATCTCAATTTCGGCAACTTCAGGACGTGTTCGTCGGTATTTCGGGCCGTTCTTCAGCATCCGTGCCGTTCCCGGTACGACCCCACGGCTTCGGTAGGCTCTCCCCGTTCCCGGCCCGTCGGAGGTCACGTTCCGCTCAGCGGCCGCCCGCGACGCCGGTCGTCATACTGTCCGTCGATAATGAGGCAACAATTTCTGATACCGCGGTGTGAGAGGCGATCGCGTAGATGCGCGTCTTCACTCGATACCGAGCAGCGTCAGGAGGCGCTCGGTGTCGCCGTCCATTTGCGAGAGAATACGCCGACACCGTTCTCTGGTCTCGGCGTCGACCGTCGCCAGCACCATCCCTTCGCCGGGCTGGCCGTAGACGACACTCGCCCCGTCGGGCGCGAGCAGCACCGCCGGCAGCGTGGCGAGGTCCTCCTCGCCGTCGACATCGAGCAGTGTGGTTCCGGTGCCTTCGATTGCCTCCCGGAGCGCGGTGAGTAACTCGGCGCTGAGCGTCCCGGCCGGATTCGTGATCTCTCTGACCGTCTCGAAGCCGTCGAAGCCGCTGATCGTCTCGGCAATCTCGCTGCTCACCGCGGAGCGTTCCGTTCGCTCGTCGACCATCGCCACTGCCGGTGGCTCACCGGCGTCGATCAGGTGATGTGTCACGACGTCACCGATGGCAATCACCGGCGCACCGGCGTCGGCGAGCAACGAGTGGGTATCAGTGTAGACGGGTCCGAGCGGCGTTTTCAGTTCCGAGCGCAGCTCCGGCTGCAGTTCGAGAACGATGTCGGCCATCTCACCGGACCTTCAGCGCGTACTGCCCGGGCTCGGTCACTTCCATCTCCTCTGCGATGTCGGACTCCTCGGGGTGGGAGATGACCACGTACCCCGCCCAGTCCTCCGTGAGCGACGTCGAGCCGCAGGCGACGCAGGCTTCGATCTCTTCGCTGTCCTGAATCCGATGACAGTCGCGGCAGACGAGTCGATC
The DNA here is from genome assembly GCF_009831575.1 of Halovenus carboxidivorans. Taxonomy (GTDB): domain Archaea; phylum Halobacteriota; class Halobacteria; order Halobacteriales; family Haloarculaceae; genus Halovenus; species Halovenus carboxidivorans. The sequence continues at coordinate 156,215 of NZ_WUUT01000006.1, forward strand.
CGCCATCAGTTCTCACCGGCTTCCGCCTGTGTTTTGCGCTTCTCGCGTTCCTCCTGCAGCCAGCCGTGTTTGCCGAGGCCGATCTGTTTGGCTGTCAGCCCGATCTTCGAGTCACGGGGGTTGCGTTCGTCGATGCTCTTGGTGACGATTCGGGCGCGGACGGCGTCGCCGGTTCCGATCGTCCGGTTGGTATCGCGCGAGGCGAGTTGCTGGTTCTCGCCGTCGTAAGCCAGATACTCGTCGGAGATCTGCGAGACGTGCAGCAGCCCGTCGACCGGCCCGATACCCACGAAGGCACCGAACTCGACGACCTCGACAATCTCGCCGTCGACGACCTCCTGCATCTGCGGATCGAAGGTGACGGCGTCGAACTCGGCCTCGTAGTAGACGCCCGGTTCGTTCGGCACGACGGCTCCTTCGCCGATGTCGTGGACATCGATCACGGAGACGACGGAGCCGACGTCCTCGTCGACTCGGCCTTCGAGTTTGTCCTGGAGTAGTTTCTTGACGAGATCCGGCGTGACCTCCGCCAGATGCTCCGGCGGTACCTCGACTGTATCGCGTAGTGTGACCCGTTTGTACATATCTGATACCCGTTGAGACGATTACTGAGTGATACCTAGTTTATTCTTCCCGCGTAAACTAATTACCGATACGCCCGTTTCGCGTGCTCGTTCGGCCAGCGGCTTGTCGTTCGTGAGGACGTGTGTCCCCGATTCGGCGGCGAGTTCGAGTACGGCGTCGTCGGCGTACTCCGCCGCGGTCGAGCGGATCTCACAGCGGTCGGTCGCCAGATCGTAGCCCACGCTCGCCGCCTTGGCCTCCTCGCCCGCCCCGTCCGAGAGCTTCTCCAGTTCCGCGACAACCGGCTGTGGCACCAGACACTCCGGCTCGTCGAGCAACCGGTCGAGTTCGTCGAAGATACGGACATCGCATTCGACGGGCATCATGAGCGCGTTCGTGTCCAGCACGACCGTCACTGTAGCGTTCCGTAGCCGATCAACCGCCACCGCGCGCCGACGCGACGGTTGATCGCGATCTTATCGCCCGGCTCGGCGCAGACCGGTCGCTTCAGCTGTACCTCACACTCCCCGTCGCGGGCGCTGGTGACCGACCCGACGGTCGTCGCCGTCCCGATGGTGAGCATGAGCGGTTCGCCCGTCGAGATCTCCTCGATCTCTCCGGCGCCCTCCTCGCTGCCGACCAACCGGTCGAGCAGATTGACGCCCATCGTGAACGACTCCTGGACCGGCGGCAGCGTCCCCGGCGGCCCGGCGACCTGCCCGGCCAGGGCGTCGCCTTTGGTGATCGCGGGGTCGAGGCCGGTTCCGACGCCGAGCAGTCCGCCCGGCGTGGCCGTCTCGACGTCGTCACCGCCGGCCTGCAGCGAGCGCACCGTCGTCTGGAGCGGCTGCCACTCGCTCTGGCCGCCCTCCTCGACTTCCCGGCCCGGTCGGAGTTCGATCTCCTCGCCCGCGGAGAGCTGTCCCTGTGAGAGCGACCCGCCGAGGACGCCGCCGACCAGCGAGTCCCACGTCGTTCCCGGCCGATTGATGTCGAAACTCCGCGCGACCAGCAACTCGGCGTCGGCGTCTGGATCGCGGTCCGGCGTCGGGATCTCCTCCTCGATTGCCTGCATCAGCAGATCCATGTTGACGCCCTGCTGTGCGCTGATCGGCACGACCGGCGCGTCCTCGGCGACGGTCCCGGCGACGAACTCCTTGATCTGCTGGTAGTTCTGCTCGGCCTGCTCGCGGTCGACCAGATCGATCTTGTTCTGCGCGATGACGATGTTCTCGATGCCGATGATATCAAGCGCCATCAGGTGCTCTTCGGTCTGTGCCTGGGGCACCTCCTCGCTCGCCGAGATGACCAAAACTGCGCCGTCCATCAGCGACGCGCCCGAGAGCATCGTCGCCATCAGCGTCTCGTGGCCCGGGGCGTCGACGAAGGAGACGGTTCGCAGGTGCTCGCTCTCCGACCCGTCAGGGCACTCCTCCTCGACAGTGTAACAGTCCGGTTCGTCCATCCCCGGACACTGTCTGAAGGTCGCGTCGGCGTAGCCGAGTCGGATCGAAATCCCCCGCTTCATCTCCTCGGAGTGCTGATCCGTCCACTCTCCACTCAACGCCTGGACGAGTGTCGTCTTTCCATGATCGACGTGACCGACGAGTCCGATATTTACCTCCGGTCGCTTGTTCGGTGTCATCTCGGGAGTAATCTCGATGAATTTTGGCCTCCTACGAGTGATAAAGCTACTGTTTTATATCCGACCTCGATCAGTCCGCTCGCTCGACACCTCGATTTCCACTCCTCAGGCACCGTCTTCCCGCGGGAAACTGTACAGAAGGCTTATGACCGGGGAGCATAGCCTATGAAAGAATGCCACAGTGCCAGAACTGCGAGTCGTTCGTGACAGAGCGGTACGTCAGGGTATTCACGCCGGAGCAGTTCGACCGGCCACGGGTCTGCCCGAACTGCGAGGACAAACTCCGGGAAGGGGCGGAGATCAGAGAGGCGCGCTCGACGCGCGGATAACTCGTTACTGCGGGGGGGTTTCGTCAACTGAGTCGTTGTACAGACAGCCTCGGCCCGGTCCCCTCTCGGTGGAATCCGGAGTCGGACCGTCGTCGGCTAACCGAGGAAAATATCGATTGCGTTGCCCGAGGACTGGCCCTTGTACAGTTCGGAGTAGCCGCAGTGCGTACAGGAGATCACGGTGAACTGCCTGTTCTGTACGTCGAACATCTTCGAGAGCCCGGAACCGCTCGTCGAGATTTCGTCGACTTCGGTCTCCTCGTGTCCGCACTTCGGACAGCCGCGTTGGTCGCGGTTGGGGTCGGGACGGCTCATACTACTCATTCTTCACTCCTTCGATAAATTATTTGTGTTTGACTATACAAGGTCGAAATAATGTCGGGAGTCGCGTTCCTCCTGCTGGTGGTCGTCTTGGGTGTCGTCCCGCTGTTCGTCCTGTACGTCCTCATAGAAGGCGAGACGAATGATCCGACGGTGGTCGACCGAGCCGAAGCCGAGAAAATCGCACAAGGGCGCGGTGGTCGCCGGGCTGACAATTCCACAGGGGGCGGGTCGAAATCCGACGACGACACCGAGTGCGGCGTCGACACCGGCGACCGCAACCGCTGACTCGCCCTCGGGACTTTAGTGTGCGACCGTCGTTGTTCTCGTATGCGCGTCGCCCGAACCGAACGGTCCGAGACGTGGCACCTCCTCGGTGCGCGTGGTTGTGGCGCCAGTCCAGACGGCGAACAGATCGATGCCCCGTGGCCGAAGATCCGCGACCGCGTCGAGCGTAGCGAGGCGAGCAAGTGCGCGAACTGCAACTGGCCGCGGTGATTACTCCCCGGCCGTGCTGTCGGCCCGCTTGGTCCACTCGGCCTCGACGTCCCGGTTGGCGAGGACGACCGTATCGCCGTTGTCGAGAGTGAACCTGCTCTTTCGGAGTTCGATCGCCGCGACCGTCCCCTCCATCTTGTCGACGACGACCCGGTCCCCGACCTCGAAGTCCGGATCCTGCAACAGGTAGACGCCAGCGACGGTATCCTCGATCATCTCCGACAGCGCGTACGAGACACCGAGCGCGATGAACCCCACCGCTGTCCCGAGACTCGCCGCGATACCGCCGAGGCCGACAATCGAGAGAAACGCCAGCGCCGCGCCGAACCACAGGAACATGCCGATCACCGTCACCAGCAACTGCACGACAAGCGCCTGTCTCGACGAGTAATACCGCCGTAAGACTCCGCCGATCACGCTCAGCACGATCTTAATGAGCGCGTACGCGACGACCCCGAAGATCAGCCCCGAGACGAGCCGCGGTATCGCGGCCTCGACGCCGCCAGCGACCTGGTCGAGGGTCTGCTGGACTGTCAGTACCGCCGTCTGTCTCATACCGGAGTCGCGCCCGGGACCCTCAAAAGGATTGTGTCACCGGCTACTGCCACCGCGATACCCGACGGCTCCGGCGTCGTGGTCACCCGTCACAACCGTTTAGAGAACGGCCGCCTACCTATTGCTATGGTGGAGATTCCAGCGGACGCTCCGGCGGTCTGTCCCGTCTGTGAGAAGCCATACGAATCCGTCACCGTCCACACCGACGGCGTGATGGTCGCGCTCAACGACAACGAGCGGTACCGTCGCGTCTGTTTCGATCCCGAGCGACACGACGGCGACCCCGGGCTGTACTTCTACCACCACACCCACGAGCAGGCCGACCTCGAACGGGCCGACGCCACTCCCTGACACCGAACCGAAGACTTTCACTCTCGAACCACAACTGAAAGCTATGTCGGCCTACGTCACCGGACGGACATTGGACGAAGAGGGTCGACCGATCCCCGGGACCGGATTCGAGGTCACCGAGGGAAGTTGGCTCGAAGACCGGCTCCGCCAGCGGGCCGGCCCGATCACCTCTCACCCGAACCGGGCGGTCTGGGGAGTCCCGCTCACCGACGGCGAGGACCCGATCCGAACACTGAGCGTCTTCGGTCCCGGCTACGACGGACCACCGGCGCACTACCACGAACAGAGCGTCGAACTGTTCGACGTCGAGTCGGGAGCGCTGACGATGCGTCTCGACGGTGACACCCGAACGGCGGCGACCGGCGACACGCTCAGAGTCGAACCGGGTGTCGTTCACACCTTCAGCAACGATACCGACGAGCGTGCGCTGGTCACGACAGAGATCCACTCCCCCGGACGGCTCCGTCAGGTGCTCCCGACGCTCGGTGGGCTCGCTCACGACCGTCGGCGCAGTCCGAACGATCCGCTCCAGCAGCTCGTCATCGCCGATGCACTGGACGACAACACGGTGTTTACTCGCGGCGAGCGGCTCGGCAACGCCGCCGCGAGTGCGCTCGCACCACTGGCCCGTCTGGCCGGCTACCGGGGCGCGTACGCGACGTACACACAGCCGGCGTTCTGGCGCGAGCACGTCGAACAGCCGCCGGTGTGATCGCTCGCTGCTCTCGAGCACCGGCTTGGGTCACAGCCACTCCGGACCGGAAACGTCGGCTTCCGAACGTGGAGAGGTGTACGTCGGCTCCCAGCCGAGGAGGTCGGCGGCTTTCGCGTTCGAGAGCGCGGCCTGTCTCCCCTCCAGTTCGCACTGGTCGGGGAGCGTGCCACACACCGCCTCGACGATCTCCGCGGTCGGCTGGCCGAGATAGTTCTCGTCGGCGACACAGAGGACGGTCTCGTGGCCCCCGTGATCCGTCGCCAGCGCGGCCTCGACCATCCGGGCCACGTCGCGGACGTCCACGAACGAGCCGAAGTTCCTCCCGGCGGCATCGCTCGTCAGATCGGTTCCGTCGGCGTGCGGCCGTCGTCTCGTCCTGCCGGGACCGAAAATCGTCGCCGGCCGGATCGTCGTCACCGACACGTCGTGACGGCGAACCACCGTCCGTGCGATCTCCTCGCCGCAGACTTTCGAGAGGCCGTAGGCGTCTTCCGGACGGCACTCGTGGGCCTCGTCGATCGGCAGGTAGGCCGGCGTCCACGTCGACTCAGCAAACAGTGCGCCGTACGCCGCCTGTGAGGATGTCCAGACCACGTCGATTCCGGCCTGACCCGCCGCGGAGAGGACGTTATACGTACTCGCGACGTTGTTGTCGAACACGCGACTGTCGGGGTTGCAGACCGGATCCGAGACCGCCGCCAGGTGGACGACGGCGTCGGGAGCCACCTCGTCGATCGTCTCGCGAGCGAGCCCCTTCTCGGTGAGATCGACCGCCCAGAACTCGGTGTTCGACCGGGTTCCCTCCGGCCGGTCGAGATCGACTCCGACGACGTGTGTCCCGCTGTCGGCCAGTCGGTCGACGACCCACCGGCCGACCCCTCCGAGCGCCCCCGTCACGAGCACCGTATCGTGGTCGTAGTCGGTCGTTGTCATGATTCACGCTCGTCTGCAATTGTCGCGCATTCCCACAAAAGTATGTGGGTCGTTAGCATACATAAACCACCGCAGAGTCGCGGTATCTCGTCAGCCAGCCGTCGGCGGATCCGTCGTCCCGGAGCTATCGAGGTGGCCAATAGATTAAGAACGTTCAGTGAAGAACTGTACCGTATCCGGTTACAAATACGGGGATACTGACAAATGAGTACAATAAAAACGATCGGGGTGGTTCTGCTGGCGGTGTTGATGACGACGACGGTCGTCGGGGCGAGCGCCGTCGTCGCCGTCGACCGGACTATTCTCGACGCCGACAAGGTGTCGACGACCTTCGAGAACGAAGGGATTCAAGAGGAGATGACGGCCCGGGCGCGCGAACAGGTCGAAACGGAGGTCAACAACAGCCTCCAGGGCGAGGAACTTCCGCCGGGGATCAGCATCGATGCCAACAGCGAGACGGTCGCGCGGCAAGCGATCACGGAGTCCTACGTGAACGGGCAACTCACCCGGAACATCGAGGCGATCATCGCGTTTCTCGAAGGGGACACCGAGAACCTCACGCTGCAGATGAACACCGAACCGGTCAAGCAGTCGCTGATCGACCAGTTCGACGAGGAGGCTGTGACGGTCGATACGGTCACCCTCACACAGCAACGCGACCTCAGCACGGCGGACGGGAGCATCGAAATCACGGACACGATGGTCCGACGGCTCAACGAGGATCAGGCCGGCTACACCAGCGTCCGGCGCGACCTCAGGGCACAACAGGTGACAGACCTCCCGATCCGGATCCGTCAGGACGAGTCCGTCGCCGTCAACACGGTCGAACTCGCGACCGCAATCGACCTCCAGTCCGCACAGGGCGACATCGACGTGAGCGATCGGATGATCGAGGATCTCAACCGCGACGCCGCCGGTTACTCGAGCACTCGCTCGGACATCCGACAGCAGATCCAGAGCGCGTCGAGCCGGGAACTCTCCTCTACGGAAATCGACCAGCGTCTCCGGCTGATCAACGAGCAAGCCAAGGCCGATGCCGCCGAGCAGGCCCGAGCGGAGTACGGCGACCAGGTCAGCGAGGAGTCGCTGCAGAACATCATCGCCCTCCAGAACACCGTCATCGACGGGCTCACTGATCCCGACCTCGACAGTTTCGAGGCGTACGCCGACCGGCGGGACTCGGACAAACGAGCGCTGGAGGAATCGCTGACGGCCGATCTCAACCAGCGACTCCGGGAGATCAGCGCCGACGTTCAGGCCGACGCTGCCGCACAGGCTGAAACCCAGTACAGCGACCAGGTCGGAAACGAAACTCTCCAAGCGATCGTCGATCTCCAGTCGACGGTGATCCGTGGGTTCATCGACCCCGACCTGACGGAGTACTCGGCGTACGAGAGCCAGCGCGACGCCAACGAGACGGCCCTGGAGTCGGCTATCGCCTCCGAGATCCAGCAGCGCATCGACGGCCAGGTCGACGACCAGATCAGCCTCGGAAACGACCTCGACGAGAACACCGGACAGCTCGAGACGGTCCAGTCCGGACTCGGACTGATCGGCACGCTCGTGTTCGTCCTCCCGCTTCTGTTTCTCGGTCTGGCGGCGCTCGTCTACGCCGTCACGCGGTCGATCAGGCGGACGGTCTCGACGGCCGGCTACTCCCTGCTCGTCGGTGGCGGTATCGGCGCAGTCCTCGGGTTCGTCCTCGTCGGCCGGGTCGTCGGTGCGCTCGAATCCAGCGGCGGTGGCGGCTCCGCGGCCGAGGAGGCGTTTATCGACGCCTTCGCCGCACTCGCCAGAACGCTGTTCAACGCCCACATCACGCAGTCTGCCGTGCTCGCGGTTCTCGGCGTGATCCTGATCGTCGGCGTCTACGTCGAATCGAGACGGGGATCCTCCCCGGTCCGCGAGTAGCGACCGTCGACGCGTTTTGCGGTCTGGAACAGACGAGGCGGCGTGACTGACGATACTCGACCTCACGCGCACCCGAACGGACCCGACATATTCACTCGCTCGAACGCCGGGTTCGAGCGGCACACCTCGGACCGACGCCCGGGGGCGCTCTTCTACGCACGGTTCACTGAACCCACTGCTCTCGCGTGATTTCGCCTCCTGGGTCCACGCCAGCGCCGGTCCACCTCGAACGGATCACTCCCCGAACGGGAGCCGCGCAAACTGAATGCCGCCTCCCGAACTGTGGAGTTCACCAGCCAACAGCGCATTGGCGCGAAACGTATAACGCCTGTCTCGCTGAAACGTAGTGGCATGTACGTCGTTCACACGACTATCCCCCTGGACCCGGACTGCGGAGACGAACTGGTAGACCGCGTCGACGACCTGGTCGAGCGATCCCGAAACGAGGACGGGACAGTCCGGTACAGAGCGATGCGAGACCTGACTGAGGGGAACCTGCTCCGGTTCTTCGAGCAGTACGAAGACGCCGACGCGGCCGAGGCCCACACTAACTCGGAAGAGTACCGCCGATTCAACGAGCTACTCCCCGAGGTGGTCGACGGGAAGATCGAGACCCTCCAGTTCGAGACGGACGAGGTACACGCTGTCGAGTTCACGGCCGCCGATGCGGTAGACGCACTCGAGTAGCCGCGCGCTCGATCCGCTCCCCGGACTGTGGCCCTCGCCGGGACGTTCGCGTCAGCCTGCGGGTCGTGACTCGCCCGGTTCAGCATCCAGCCGGTGTCGTTCCCTCGGCTGCTCGCTTCGCTCTCAGTCGCAGAACACGCCGCCCCCGAACAGCGTCGACGCCTGGCGAGTGGTCTATCCCGTGGGAGAATGACTCGCCAGTTTGCCCGCTGTTTGGGCTAATGGTCAAACTGCAACGGCCCCTCGACAACAGACCAGTGCGCGTCACGGAACTGCTCTCCGATAATGTTAGCGGATTTTCACGTGTCACACACAGCCGCCGATAATTGATAACTCAGAAACTATATCTGTCCTGGTATGTCGATGCAAACACGACGGTCATTTCTTGGACTGGTTGCGAGTGCGAGCGCGCTGGGACTTGCCGGTTGTGGAAGCCGGACCGCTCCAGACGACGCCCGGTACCCAAAAGAAGTGACGGTGAGTGGTGGCGACGACACGCTGGCGGCGTGGGTTCTCCCGGGGAAGCGTCGTCTCGATGAGGCAATCTTCGGTACCCCCGCCCAGCCAAAAGGTTTGGAAGAGGACATCGGCGTCCCCCTGGATGCACGCGAGACGAACGCCGACGGGACGGAGTTCACACAGACAGCTATGCCGACACCGTTCTCCGACGAGATCCGCGAAATAACCGGCTCGTTCGAGTACACCGTCACGGATACTGTTCCGTACGACACGCCAGATTCTGACGACACCGGCTGAGGGGAGTTTCGAGTTCACCTCGCCTGACGGCGCCCACGAGTACGAAGTTGAGACACAGAGCGTGATTCCAGTCGGGCCGGACCACCCGTTCCGCGGCGGTACGATGGTCGATTCGACGATGCACGGCAAGACCGGCGTCGGGACACGGATGCAGCCAACGCAGTACGTCTACACGGCATTGTGGGCGGTGGCAAGCTACGCGGTCGACGGCGAAACCGTCAGCGAGAACCGCCTGCTGCACGTGATGACCAGTGAGAAGGTGCGCACGACAGACGGACGACTGATGTTCGACGACGAGCTGCCCCACGAGGGCGCACAGACTCACGTCGTCCTCCCGCCGGTTGAGGTGACCGACTCCGGACCGACCGAATCACCGTTGCCCTCGGAGTTCGGTGCCGGAGATAGCCAGCAGCCCTTTATTCATCTCAATCTGTACGATTCCTCGCTACGGGGGATCGACCGAATATGAGTTTTCGGCTGGTCGGACGACCGGCGCGGGATGCTGTCTTCCGGACTGTGACTCGTGCGAGACCCACTCCGTTCGTCTCGCGCGATTCAAAACCCGTCTATCGTCGGGGTCTACTGCTCACGGACGACTCGCTACGCTCGTCGTTGTGTCCACAGTAGAAGTGCCGCCTCCCGGATTTGAACCGGGGACAGCTCTCCCGTCCGGCGGTTTCACCGCCTTGAGCGGGGGCGGCTCACACCCTCGCAGGTGGGGCGTTTCGGTGGTCGAAATGAGTCAAGAACTCCAACCAATCTCACCGGAACGCGCAAAGGAAATGTACCTCGACGCTCGCAAGCGCGAGGTATCGCAATCGACCCTCGATGGCTACCACTACCGGCTGAAGCACTTCATTCGGTGGTGCAACGAGGTAGCCGACATAGACAACATGAACGACCTCACCGGGCGGAAACTCCAAGAGTTCCGAACGTGGCGGCGCGACGACGGCGACCTCAAGCCTGTCACCTTGGAAGGGAACCTCGACGCACTCCGCGTCTTCATCCGCTGGTGTGAGTCTATCGACGCCGTGCAACAGGGCCTTCACGAGAAAATCATCATGCCCACGCTCTCGAAGGAGGACGAACAGAGCGAGAGCATTCTGCCAGCCGAACAGGCCGAGGCTGTGTTAGAATATCTCCGACAGTACGAGTACGCCACGCGAGGCCACGTTATCATCGAAATCCTGTGGCACACGGGGATTCGTCTCGGGGCATTCCACTCGCTTGACCTCGGAGACTACGATTCGGAACGCGAAACCCTCGAAATCCGTCACCGGCCCGAAACCGGCACCGCGCTCAAGAACGGGAAAGAAGGCGAGCGAATCGTCGCATTGAGCGGCACGGTGTGTAGCGTTATCGACGGCTACATCGAACACAACCGACCGGATACGCGGGACGACTACGGTCGGAAGCCGCTCGTGACGAGTCGGTACGGTCGCCTCTCGCGGGGCAATGTCCGGGAAACGGTCTACAAGGTCACTCGGCCCTGTTACTACGGCGTGGACTGTCCTCGGAACCGCGACCCGGAATCCTGTGAGGGAACGCACTATAACGGGTACAGCAAGTGTCCGGTCAACGTCTCACCACACGATATTCGGCGTGGCAGTATCACGGAACATCTCTCGAAAGATGTGCCGGAAAAGGTCGTGAGCGACCGCATGAACGTCGGCCCGGACGTGTTGGACAAGCACTACGACAAGCGAAGTGAGGAACAGAAGGTAGAACAGCGCCGTGGCTATCTCGAAGGAGTCTAACCACCCAAAGGGATTCACCCTTCGCGGGTTTTGGTACTGGTATGAGTGACGAACAGAACCAGAATGAGATTCGCCTACCAGACGACGAAGAGGAAGTAATCGACATGGCTGGCGCGGAAACAGACGAAGAAAAGAATCTCGCGGTCGCGCAGGCCCGGTTGATTGGCGATATTGACTGATGGCTTGCTCTATTCCACGGCTGGTTTAGGTATCCGGTCGCAACCTCTTTCCAATGCTCTCGAAGGACTGGCTTCAATATCATCAGGTTGCGGTTTACGCTGTGGCTGTACTCCTTGCGGTGGTGGTCGGAGTCGGATGGGAGAGCGCTACATCCACGTTTCAGCAGTTCATTAACCCGGTACTGGCCGTCCTGCTGTATGTGACCTTTCTCGAAATCCCGCTCACTCGTCTTCGCCAAGCGTTCACGAATCTCCGATTCATGACAGCCGCGCTCGGGATGAATTTCCTCGTTGTTCCGGTCGTTGTCTACGGGCTGACTCGGTTACTACCCGAAGAGCCGGTGCTACTCGTTGGGGCGTTCATGGTGCTGTTGACGCCCTGTATCGACTACGTAATTGCGTTTACCGACATTGCCGATGGGAACGCCGAACAGATTACAGCCGCGACACCTGCCCTTATGCTCGTTCAACTGGCGCTTCTCCCGGTGTACCTCTGGTTATTCATGGGTCAGCAAGTTGCCGAGGCTATCGAGCCGGGGCCGTTCGTGGAAGCGTTCGTATTGTTGATTGCGCTCCCGCTCACCCTCGCATGGGTCACTGAAGCGTGGGCTGAACGCTCACAGGCTGGTCAGCAGTGGCAAGAAGCGATGGGGTGGCTTCCCGTTCCAATGATGGGCGCGACCTTGCTTGTTGTAATCGGCTCACAACTCCCGAGAGTCCGAGAGTCCATCGAGCAAATCGCCGCTGTTGTTCCTGTTTACGTGGCGTTTCTGGTTATCATGCCGCTTCTCGCACGACTCGTTGCCGGGCTGTTACAGATGGACAGCGGCGACAGTCGCGCACTCGTTTTTACCTCGGTGACCCGCAATTCGCTGGTCGTTCTCCCGTTAGCGCTCGCGCTCCCGTCCGGCTACGAACTGGCTCCGGCAGTCGTAGTCACGCAGACCCTCGTTGAACTGATGGGAATGGTCGTTCTCACGCGGGTCGTTCCGACGTTGCTCGTTCCTGACTCACCGAAATCTACCCCGCTCTCCGGCGACGTAGACGAGGGGTGAAGACACTCGAAATCGGACTTCGCAGGTAGGATAGGTCATGTTAGGATTGTGAGGAGTTACGACCATGAGCGTGTTGCCCGTCCCTCTGAAGACAGCCAAATTTCGAGAGTCGTGAGTATGCGTGTGACGTATAAAACTTAAGACAACGTGGTCATGTTCACTGCGGCAAAACAGGGGTAGCGACCACCGCAATCTAACCCTCTCTCGGCCACCAGTTCACTACTCTCGGCTATCAGACACGACGCCGACCGCGACTAACGAGAGAACCGATTAGCAACAGTCGCTTTCGCCGGGCGTCCACTCACACGCATTGCCGGTCGTAAGGTCGTTCTCGTCAATATACGCCGAAAGGCAGGCGTAGTTACAGAAGTACGCAGGCGACCCACAGTCGTCGTCGCAGTCGCGGACACAGATAGGGTCGTGGTCGAATATACGTGACTCGCAGTACGCACACGTCTCGTCCGCCTTCGGTGTCGAAACAGTCGTGGACATATCTGTGATACGAAGGTGCCGACAGAAAGCGTTTCGCCGGGAAGGTATCGGGCCAGCAAAAGCGGTGGATGGTTTCACAGCACTGTGAAAATCGGTTGGTTCGACCACCGCTGATACGGACATTCAGAGAGCCGGAGAGCACTTGAGAGAAAATCGACCCATCTCGAACTCCCCACCCCCGACTGTCCCGGCCCGACCGACGCCAATAACCCCACCCACGTCCCCCACCGGGGGCCAGTCCCCCCGGTGTCCCACACCCTCACTCGGCCCACCCGGTCTACGGGTACCCACCCGACCCCTGCCTCTCTACGCTCTTCTGGTTCCTGTATCTGATATGTGCGTGTGTAGCAGGGTGGGATACAGGTGGCGCTGGCCCACCATAGAGACAGCCCCCGTGGCCCGTAGAGTGGTGCTACGACCCACTCACGCCGTCTAAAACGCTGTTGGAACTCTTTAGAACCGGTTTTCTCCTGTTTCGGGGGTCATTCCGAAATGGGGGATAACCGTAGAGAGAATCAACCCACTTCAGGGGGTTCGGGGTTCGTTCATCTCCTAACTTGGAATGATACCGGGGAACTTCGCTCACCAGCGCCGAAGGGATTCCGACACCTCAATCCGACAGTCGTCACCGTTTAATGAGCAGTAGTAATCCAAACTACGAATTTTATTAACGAAGTCGAACGCACCCTCTAATAACAACTATGAGTGGGGTGGTTCGACCTGTATAATAATATCTGATACGAGTATCACTGTGAGTTATTCGTCCACGTCCCACATATACGCCGCCGCGTCGGGAAGGTCGTCGTACTTCGTCACGAATCCGTTCTCTGCGAGCGCTTCGGCCTTCTTCCGGGCGCTTCGCTCGTTAACCTTCGTCCCATTTTCGATTTCGGTCACTGTGCCACCTTTACCACCACTTTCCTGAAGGTACTCGGCTACCTCTCGGGCGTCTTCGCTGAACAGAACGAGGTGCGCCGCTTCGCTCGGCACCCATTCGGGGAACGCCGCCGTGTTCACGTAGACCGTCGTGGGTTCGCTGTCTCGTCCGAACCGAAGCACGTCCTGAAGCGTCTGCCGCTTCATGTGTCGGTGAACCTTGTCCCCGAACTCACCGTAACTCTTCGCCGTCCCACGCTTCCCGTTTGACGTGACTGCTTCGCCCGCATACGCCCCCCACTTCTTGATGTAGGGGTCGCCGTAGTGCCGAGAGCCGGAGACGAACCCGAGGTACTTGTCTGCGAAGCCTTGGTAACTCAAGACGTTGCTGAAGTTCCGAGAGGTACCAACGTAGTTGAACAACTCACCGTCGTTGTACTCCGGGTACACGTTGTCAATCGCCTTCTTGCTCGTGATTAAGCCCGGTTTCTCGCCTTCTTTCCGGTGTATCCAATGCGCGATTTTGGTGTCTTTCTTTGCGGTGATACGCCCTTTTGCGTCGTTCTGGTATGGCTTCAGGTCGTCATTCGTCCGAATGATGGTCTGGTTCAGCACGTCCGAGACGTACTTTCGCTTCTCGCGGTCTTCGAGAACGTCGCGGTGCGTAAGGTCAAGGCCGGTCGCTATTCGCCACATCGCGGGCGTCGGAGTCCCGTCTAAACCAAGGAAGCCGTCGGCAATATCGAAGTTCGGTGGATTGAGAAGGTATATCGTATCTTCGTCTCGGTCGCGCACGCAGATGGCGTTCGAGTTGATACCCGAGGGGTCGATACCATGCAAGTCAGCCCAATCCGAGACGGGTAGCCGTTCCCACCCATTCCCTAACTCATGCCCGGCCAGTAGCGCGAATGTCAGGGTTGGGGCGAGTGCATGATACTCTTCGTTCGGAGATTTGAGAACGTTGCTGGTGTCCTGATAGAGGCCGTGTTCTCGGAACCAATCGAGGGCTTCAGCATACCGGTCGTTGTCAGGCTGTGCGTTCAGCACGTCCTGATAACTGTCGTAGCGTAGGGTGACATTCTGAAGGAAGCGGTCAACGACCTGTTCCGGGTTCTCGAACTCGGTTTCAAACTCACTCACCGAGAACTCGTCTTTAACCACGAAGCGCCCCTTCAGGTACTCGTCCCGGTAGGCATGGCTCGGGTCGCCAATTAGAACGTCAGGTGCCGACGGGTCGAAGTCAAGCAGTTCGAGATACCTACAGTCCCCACCACACCGTATATCGTCAAGTCGGTCATGGATTTCACGGCCACCGACGCCGTTCTCGTATGCCTTCACGGCCCGACCGTCGTAGTGGTCTTGGTCGCTCTTATCGAACGCAGGACAGTCCTTGTACGGTGTCGGTATGCGCTTGTAAGTGAGTCCGAACTGGTCGCACAACTCTTCAGCGTCTCTCTTCAGGTAGTCTCGGGACGCAAGGTAGAGTAACAACGTTTCTGTCTCACTGGCGGCGTTCAGGGACGAATATGACTTGCCCGAAGCGGGCAGTGCTTCGAGTAGCACATTCCCGTGTCCATTGTAGATTCCTCTGATTGCTTGTTCCACGCGGCGTCGAACGCCGTCCAAAGTGGGGGGCCTATACGGTGGATTCTTACTGATAGCGTTCGTACTTTGCATTGTCGTTCACATCCACGACAGGGGAACGGGCCAGCCCGCCAAGGTCGCCCTTCCCTCTTCCTCGCAACCGAACGGATAGCGGTGCGTGTCGTGTGGTTGGTTCACCTACTTTCTTGGGACACTAAAAGTGTCGTACAGGCGTACCTCAAGGCTTCACGCGAGCGCATAGGATTTCTCTGATAGGGCTATTGAGAGCGACTACACTTCAGAACGGACTTGATATAGGGGAGCAGTCAATTCAGAATTACATTCCGCACATCGTACTTCCCCGCTATCTGTTTGGATTTTCATTGATAACGAACCGCAGTCACACTCTCTCACTTCTGTCCACTCGCCATCATTGAATGTCTGATTCCGAATTCCAACACTTGCGATAGACTGTCCATTTCTTTTATGATAGTTGTCACGAACAGACTGGGAAATTCTATTTTGAAGGTCTTGCCTCTGTTCCGTACTAAACTCGTGGTATCCCTCTATACAAACAGAGGCCTCACTCACACCTGACCACCATTTGAGAACAAAATCAACGAGTTCTTCGGTACGGTTTTCGATTGCCTCTCTACCCCATTCAACATCATCAGGGTGCGGAAGTTCTCTCAAGTGCTGTTGGTTTGAATTATCATAGGTCTCTTCCCACTTTTGTCGATAAGGTTTGTTGCTTGCGTGTGGATTATCATCAGGACTAATGAGAGCAAGATTACCCAAGGAATTCACACATTCTTCATGCTCTTCAATGCGTTCTTCCGGTAACTCTCTCGGGTTTTGCGGCCAAATGTGTTCGAGTTGTACCCGTCGACTTCCCATACCAACACCTGTGAACTCACGGAAATCGGCAATTGGCGACTCGCCACTGTTCTGCATTCTCAAATATCTTTCATATTCATACAGCAGGTAAACAATTGAGGTCTCGCCAATTCCGCCCCACCTATCATTACCGTTGACAACATCTGGTTGGCGAAGATAGTCTGCGATAAGATAATCTGGACAGTATCGACCAAGGTCATCCTCAATTTCCTTTACAACGTATTCATAAGCGGCTTCCGCTGTCTCAAAGACTTCTTCCGGGGGAGTATGGCCTTCGCCAAAAATATCCTTTGCAGTCTCACTTCGTCCGACCCATGAGACCGGGTATGACATTTTTCGCACATGGGCACGCCTCTTATCCGCCCGAGAGTTAGATATTTGATATAATCGAAACGCATGAGTTCGGCACAACTGTATCGTTCTCAAAAACTCTTCACTATGCCCAAACGTCCTGCCTGCACTCATTAGCAAAGACAGATAGTTGGTCTGTTTCCCTATAGCGTTGAAACTTTTTAGTGCAGATACTATTTCTCTTTCAATCTTTGTTGGATTATTGGCTTCCCGAATTATAACGTCTGGATTCGTGATTTTGCGGAATTCTTCCGCCGCTGTTCTCATATCTTGCATATACGCCTCAATCCAAACCTTCTGTTCTTCGGGTGGACGGGATTGTGGTATATGAGCCGGAATCCGCTTCACTCGACGGTGTATATCTGTGATTGTACTTGTCTCGAAACTGTATTCGCCGGAGAATAATCGCCAGTGTTCTCGTACAAATCTATCAACAGACTCTTCGCCACCGTTTTGTGAAACTTTCTCAATTACAGCCCCAATCTTTTGATAAATATCTTCAGCGAGCGACTCGTCATTTTGTCGGTCTGCACAGAAAATCAAGTAACTTTTTATTTTATCAATAGTTGTCAGGTCTCGCCCTCTATCGTTTAGTACCTCGAAAAAGCGACCTGCTTCGCTTGTCTGTTCGATAGTGTATGTTGTAACTTGAATATTCGAAAATAACACCTCTGACAATCCGGATAAGAATTCAAGGAAATCGTCTTCTTCATCTTCTTTTTCGTCTAACCAATCATGTATAACATCTTTGGCATTAAGAAGATATCCTTGCGAAGGGATACTCGCAGATACACTATCCGTGTCTTCGCTATTAATAATTATCAAGTCGTAGACTTCTTTTGTCTTTTCTTGTGGCCGAATCCGGGCTTCCCCACGGAAATCAATAAATGTCTCTTGATTATCCTCAATGATTTTCACTACTGGTTCATCATCAATCTCTTCATCCTCATACTCTTTCAATCGTTCATTGACACATTGCAATAATATAGTGACAGTAGTAAGTCGTTGCTGGCCGTCGATAACGTTATATTGGCTTAATTTCCGTCGTGAAACCGTCTTTGTCCCAACATTTTGAAGAACAATCGTTCCAAAATAGTGGAAACCTTCAAAATCTGCGTTTCTTCTTCTGTCTCGGTGAAGATGTTCAATATCAGAAAGTAAGTCTTGCACCTCTGAAGTAGTCCATGAATATCCACGTTGGTATTTTGGAACAGTAAATAGTCCGTTTTCAAATAAAAGTCCTAAATCCTGTTGTTCCGCATCTGCCATGCTAATGCCCTAATGACGGACGGTTAAAAACTGTAAGGGTCAACCTAATAGTATAGATGTCTCGATAGTCGGTTATTCGTCGTCACCCACGTTCGGGTTCGGCGTCTCGAAGCCGTCCCTGTAGCAAGGCCAGCAGGGCAGGTCTTCGAAGAGCGGGCTACAGTCGCAGTCTTCGGGACGGTCGTCGTCGCGGTCGTCGGCACCGAACTCTTCGAGGGTCATGCCCCCGTCGGTCGCGGCGAACTTCGGCGTCCCTTCGACGTGCTGACCGAGTTGGGCGTCTACCTCGTCGGCGTCAACCCATGCCGGAATCGGTCGCTTGCCCGTAGCGAACGCCACCCGGCGGATGTGTTTGCACTCGACGCTCCGGTACTCGTGGTCAGGGCAGGTACACCTGCCTTCACGGGCGTCCACACGATACTCTCCGTTCTCGTTCTGTCCGACGACAGTGTAAATGTCGCCGCCTTCAGGTAGAACGGCCATGTACTCGGTGAGCGCTCGCACGTCGCGCTCTTCGAGGTCGTTACTCTCATGCCTCTCGGCGGTCGTAGTTTGCATTGGTCTTCACTCCCGAAGACCCACTGCCTGCCTGTCTTCAGCAGGCGGGCTTTTACCGAAATCGCCCCATAGAGACAGTGCGTCTACTATATGCTACGTTCTATAATCTTATTATTCTTGGGTATTAATAAGTCATTCAAGATTACCTTGGTGAATTAGAGCGCATTCACACAGCCGCACAGAGCCGCAGAGCGCACGTCAGAAACGACGCCCCAATCTACTCGGTTGCGGCTCGACTGCGCTCACGCGCCACTCTCGCCGTCTCTCGGCCCACGCACAGTACACCGGCACACGAATCGGGCGAAAACTGTACGCTGAAGCCTCAATACCCACAGATCCATCCCCAAATGAGGGAAGGACTGAAAGGGCCTCGGTACGTACAATGTAATGAAACGCCCGACGGCGAAGGGTGCGTTCGTGAGCCGGTTCAAATCTCCCCGCAATTCGCAGGGGCGTACCTGCCGAAATCCGGCGCTATACGGTCAATGCGCAACGAACCGCAAAATCATGCCGCCTCCCGGATTTGGCCCCTCGGGGCTGCTGTTGCCCCTGAGTCAAGCTTTCCGGCCTGAGCTAAGCTGCGTCGGGCGTTCTGCGGAGAGCAAACAATGGAACTCGAACCAATCGCTCCCGCAGACGCAAAGGAAATGTTCCTCGCACAACGGCGTGACGAGGTTTCAGAAGCAACGTTGCAGGGCTATCACTACCGCCTCAAGCCCTTCGTGCAGTGGTGTGACCAAGAGGGCATTAGGAATCTTAACGACCTAACGGCCCGCTCGCTTCACGAATACCGCTTGTGGCGGAAAGAAGACGGAGACCTGAAGACGATTACTTTGAAGGGGCAGCTATCGACCCTTCGCGTGTTCCTGAAGTTCCTCGAATCAATCGACGGAGTAGAGCAGGGTCTACACGACAAGCTGCTCGTTCCCTCGGTCGAAGACGAAGAAGCAGTTAGTAACAGTATGCTTGAGGCAGAGCGGAGTGAACACATTCTCCGCTACCTCAGCAAGTACGAATACGCCTCGAAGCGTCACACGCTCTTTGCGGTGTTGTGGCACACCGGCTGTCGGATGGGTGCTGCTCACTCTATGGATGTTTCCGATTTCGACCGGGAGAGCCAAGCGTTGAAAATCCGGCATCGTCCCGACACTGGAACGCACCTGAAGAACAAGCAGGCTGGCGAGCGTATCTGTGCCCTCTCCCAAGAGGTATGCGAAGTGCTGGAGGACTACATCAACGTGACCCGTGACGAGGTGACCGATGAACACGGACGGGAACCCCTCTTCACGACTCAATACGGACGGATGCACAGGTCGAAAATTCGGGAGATGGTGTATGCTGTTTCCCGCCCCTGTGCCTACGGGAAGGAATGTCCACACGGTCGAGAGCCTGACTCGTGTGAGGCAGGAAACTACACGCAGGCAAGTAAGTGCCCTTCCAGTGTCTCGCCTCACGACATTCGGAGAGGTGCTATTACTCATCTCCTCAGGAACGAAGTTCCGAAGCAGGTTGTGTCTGACCGGGTGAACTCTTCCCCTGAAACGCTTGAAAAGCATTACTCGCAGTTGACCGAGGAGGAGAAGATGGAGCAACGAAGAGACTATCTTGAGGAACTGTGACCACTTGAGGCGATAAACACATCCTCCGCCTCAGGTTTCTAAATCACCTGTCGTTAGCTTTTGTTACCCTACGGAGCCGAGTGATGACTATACGGAATAATCCGGGTACGGCGTAGCTGTACAATAGCCTCTTTCGGATTGTATTGGCTCTTGCCCACAAACAGGGAAAGCCTGTGTTCATCCCCCGAAGAGGGTGCTTGTGGTTCGAGATTTCTTAATGGCTCAGGATGGTTGATTTCGTCGGAACTTTTCAACGCCATCACTACATCGTTCCCAGAACTCTATCCAAGTCTCTCTGTCCCAGTGCCTATGGGTATTGCTCAAGAGGTAGTGGTCCAAGCCCTTGTGATTCCAGTCAAGTTTCAGTCCCTCAATATTCCGTCTGTCCGTTTTATGACCCGAAGCTTGAGAGTGAGTTATCTCCCTGTCGTTGATGTAGCGGTAGTACCACGTTGCAGCATTTTTGCCAACAAACGCAATTCGGTTTGGATTGTGAGCATCAATCCGGTCCATCAGACTCTCAAGACCACTCAATACTTGGTGCGCTTCAATATCGCTGTCCTTGGCTACCCTGAACTCCTCAGGGTCAACAATCTCGGTGAGATAAATACCGTACTCTTTGCCAAGTTGTCGGTAATCTTCGGGGGCTATCTGTTCGTCCGTTATCCCCGCATCCCGAAGCGTTCCCCAGAACCGATTATTGTGATAGATGTAGTATGCATCTTGTTCCTTGCTCTTCGAACTCCCACAGACAAACGTATGATGCTTCATATCAAGGTTCACAGACCAGTGTCCAATATCTATTTTGCTGCTAAGGGGCGGTTAGAGAGGTAACTGGTCAAGGGACTTGGGGCGGTCAGGTGCTTACAGAAGTCGTTAGAAGTCTGGGAAGTCAAGCAGGTCCGGCCACTCGAACTTTTCTCTTTGTTCGACGACCTTCGTTCCCCTGTCGTCCACCTCCTTACACTCAGCTATACCCAGAGTTTCGAGTAATTCCATCCGTTTCAGTACGGTTGGTTCTGTGTAGGGCGTCTGTTTCGTCAGGTCGGAAGTGGACAGGCTTCCATCGTTTTTGGGATTCAACACAGCCCGAACGACCGGACGACGTTCCTTCGGCATCGTACTCAGGGCGATGCGGGCACAGACTTGAGCATCCTCTATCTCAATCTGCTTTCGGCCACAGAGCAATGCGTGACCACGGGCAATATCCCGAAGAGTCGTTGCAATCCGGTGAGGGCCTTCTTTCTTTGTGGTTCCATCCTCGACGGGTGCGCGAGCGTGAACGACAAGCATTGTCAGGTACTCGAACACCTGTTGAAGCTCGTTGGAAAGGGAACTCTCCCATTCTACACTCCCGTAGCCGCCGTGTTCACTCCAAAGGTCGTTGAGCAATGTCTGAACAGCCTTTTGACACCGAGCTACCTTCTTGCCGTACTCGTCGTCGTCAAACACATCCGAGACTGCCTGCGACATATCCGTCATTTTGCTCTTCTCGTGGAACACCAGCCGATTACCAGTGTGACCCATCACGTCCCACGCTCTTCGAGGGAGTGGGGTAGTCGCACCGAGGAAACCGAAGCGGTAATCTCCCTCATATCCACGCTGACCGTGTGAACCCGTGTCCCTCACGTAGCCGTCTCCGTCCATCACATTCGCAACGACGGCCATCCACTTCTTGATGGAAGCTTGGTCTCCGGCGAACCAACTACTCATATCCTTACACGTCATCAGTTTGTGCTGGATTCGAGGGAGCAGGTCCAGCTTTTCTAGCTCTTCCTCGTCTTTCGAGGGTTCGGCACTCACGAAAGAGGCGGGAGTTGCATCGTCGCTTCTCTCCACTAAATTATCTAACCCATCGTTGAAGAACCGGATTACAGTTGATTTGCCCGCTCCAGTTTCTCCAACAATAACAAGCCCGGTGCAACTTTGCAAACCTTCGAGGAGGAGTGAAGCCGGAACGCATAGGGACGCCTCGGTTACTTCCCACGTTTGTTTGTCGAACTCTTCGAGAACCGTTTCCCGAACATCAGAAAGAGGGTTATCGGATTCTAAGCCAGCGGTGTCACTACTATCGCCGTTAGTGTGTTCATCTGCAATGTACTCCTTGTGAAGCTCCTTCAGGGCGCTCTCTCGCTCTTCCACGCTTGCGGGAGCCTGTTCAAGTCTATCCCCCGTAACAGGGAACACACGCTCTTTGCCCGTCATCTCAACGTCGCTGTTACGTTCTCCATCATCGGGGAGTGGTCCCTTTACAAAGAGGAGGATGTGCGTTTGTTCAGGTCCGTATTCTGCGTATGAGTCTACTGTGTCGATAATCTCCTCAGCCCATTCTTCAGGTTCTCCATCGCTAACTGCGTTTTCCAACCGAATCCCGACAAGAGAGTCGTCTTCAGTTAGTGTAAACCCGAGTCCATCCATCTCAGCAGACGGTGCATCTGAGAACACCTCAGCCGCTTCATACCCGACAAACGTATTCGGGTCAGATGGGTTTACCCGGCTGTCTGTTTTCGGGTTGGCTGGATACCTCTGCCCGTTTTCATCGGTTGACCAACATACCCACTGGTCACGGGACTGCAACGCTTCGGGAATGTGGTTGGCAAGTTGTTCGTCGCCGTCGTTCGATGATTTGGTATTCGTTGACATTGTTTTCCCTTCTCATAAGCGAGACCCGTAGCTGTTCATCGGCAGTAGCACTCTTGAATCCGCTACCGATTGCTGGTGAGGCGTGCAATCCTATCAGCAATCAGGTGCATTACGGCCTCTGTGTGCTGATAGCAGCCTCTCGTCAGGGGTCTCGCCTTACTCTATCCATAGTGCCCGAGCCACTTATTTCTTGTCAAAATTCTGTCAGGGTAGAGGCGGTATATATATTATTGCTTCCGTCGAGCATATCTCTCTACTCAAGCTCGCTACATACCATCAAACATCACCCCAGTTCGCATTTATATTCTACGTGGGGCCATCATTAGCATAAGAATCAGAGCCAACGCACATCTATCGCCAAACTTGATATGTGAGAGGGGGAAAGTGCCCTACAATGAGTAGTGAAGCAGATGTTATCTCGGAATTTGACCACCGTCTACGCTCTGCCATCGAAGAACAAGATGAGTACTATAACACTACGTTCACAGGTATAAGCAGGGAACTGTACGCTGATTCGACTCAAGGATATGCAGATTTGGTTCTTGAAGTCGGAAACGAGGAACCATTTTTAGTCATTGAAGCAAAGCGCGAGCCTGAGGAGGAACCCGACCGTTCTATTGACCCATACTCACAGGAAGTGATTTCTCAAGCCGCTAACTACGCATTCCATCTCGGGGCCGAATATTTTGCAACGTACAATCGAAACCGGCTGGTACTCTTCCGCACGATGGAGCGAGGAACCAACCTTTTGGACAGGAAGACTCTGGCCTACGAAATTGATGACTTGGCAGCATTTGTCCCCGAGTTTCTTGAAGACCTTGCCGGTTTAGAGGTTGATGAAGTTGAATGGGACCCCCATCAAGATGCTTTCATCAAACGTCTCGGTTCGTTCCACGACTTGATGAAAGAGCAGTTTGACACGCTGCTGCGAGAACGGTTAGAGAATGATTCCGAATTCGAAAGCCGATACGAGGAATGGGTAGAGGAACAGGGTTGGCAGGAGCGATACGAAGACAACCCTGACGAGATACACGCCAGCTACGCTTCACAATCTGCCTACCTCTTGATGAACAAGCTGGTCTTCTACAAATTGCTTGACGAAGCAGATGCCTACGTTAATGTTCCCGACATAAATATAGAGCAACTGGTTGACGCACAGACAAGGCGGGAAACGTTCGATAGGTTGATTGAACAGGTAGACTTCGAAGCGGTTTATGAGCAGAGTGATATTTTTGATTCTCTCCGTCTTACAGAAAGGGCGCAACGAGAAGTTTCCAGTCTACTTGAAGACCTTGAAGACTACAATTTGGACCAGTTTGACCACGACGTTATCGGTCAGATATACGAGGAAATTATCCCCCCGGACGAACGCCACAGTCTCGGGCAATACTACACCCCAAAGGAGATTGTAGAGCTAATCATCGGGCTTACAGTTGAATCCAGTGACGATACGATTCTTGACCCAGGCTGTGGCAGTGGCGGCTTCTTGGTAGGTGGTTACAACGAAATTGAATCACGTTCCGAAGACAAGGACCACGAAGAGATACTCGAACAAATCTATGGAGTTGACATTAACCGATTCCCGGCACACCTCTCTGCTATTAACCTCGCACTCCGTGACCTTTCGACAGAAACTCACGACACCCATATTGTTGTTGAGGACTTTTTCAATCTAATCGAATCACAGGGTCGGGTTGTCTCAGCTCAAAAGGCTGATGTTGGTGACAGTGAAGAAGAATCAGAAGATGAAGACGACTACGGAGTAGAGATACCATCAACCATTGACGTAGCTGTTGCCAATCCACCATATATTCGTAATGAGAATATCGCTGACGAAGAAAGAGTCAGAAGCCACCTGAGTAACCTCGGTATCGACCTCAGCGAACGGTCCGATATTTTCTGCTATTTCTTCACCCACGCATATGAGTTCCTTCGTAAGGGAGACAACGACAAGCCTCCCGGTCGAATGGGCTATCTCACCTCAAACCGTTGGCTGACAGCAGGATACGGTGAGGACCTTCAAGAATTCCTTCTTGAGAATACAAAAATCAATGCAATCATAGATTTCCAAACACAACAATTCGAGGTCCCTCTCATTAGTACCTGTGTGACTATCCTCGAAAGATGCGATGACGAGGAAGAACGCAACGAGAATCTCACTGAACTTCTACACGTCAAAGAAGAACTTTCCCCGACGGAGATTATTGATATTCTGGAATCTGACCACGAACCAGGAACGCTCGAAGATGAGGGGCAGGGCCGTTATCGCCGGGTAACGTTCCGGCAGGGAGACTTACACGATATTGAACGATGGGACCGCTATCTCTACGCACCTGGGATATATTGGGACCTTCTTGACCACGAACAAATCTGCCAATTTGGAGAGATAGCAGACCCCAACTTCGGGACAAAAACTGGGAATAACAGCTACTTCTATTTCGAGTCTGAAGAAGAATACCAAGAGTTTGGTCTTGACGAGCGGTTTGTGACCCCTATCCTCAAACATATTGCCCAAACAGAATATATTCGACTGACTGATGAAGACCCAACGTGGTACGTTCTGGACCTGCACGACATAGTAGGTGAGATTCTGAATAATAAGGAGAACAGTATTATGGAACAGCGGTCTGACGAGGAAATTCTACTGGAAGAATTTGAAGAGCGTGGGTGGGACAACCTGATACAGTATCTCGAACTCGGGAAGGAGCAAGACGTCCACGAAGGAACGAGCGTCCAGAATATCGGAAAAGTATGGTTTGATGTGGGGGAACTGCCAGTTGCAGAAATCATTCTGCCTAAAGAGTACTGGCGAGATTCTCGCGTGTTGTGGAATGAAGCCGGTATTCCTCTTGACCAGCGGAATATGGAAGTGGATGTAACAGACGACAACGTTGACCCCCTTGTCCTACTCGGGATTATGAATTCCTCTGTCTTTCCGTTAATCCGGGAAATCGAAGGCCAGAGAGAACAAGGGCAGGCAATGGACCGTAACGAATTGAAAGTTGAGCAAGCCGAAGAATTGCATATTCCAGACCCCCGAACATTCAGTGATGAAGAATGTGAGGCAATTAAGAGTACAATCGTGGAGTGGATGGAGAACGAGCGAGCTATTGACGCTGAGGGGGATGAAATCGAGGACTGGAGCGACCCTGAAGAGATAGAAGAGGACCCTCAAAAATACCAGGACCGACTTGATGAAGCAGTCTTGGGTGCGATGGGGATGGAGGAAAAAGTTGAGCCGATTCAGTCTGCTGTTGAACAACTGATAAAGGACCGTGAGGCTGGAGGAGGAGAGAGTACGGCTGTCTTGGTCGAAAGCGATAGCACAGATGACGATGATGAAGACGGTGGACGAGAAATTGAAATTCCTGGTGCCCGACGAGTGGACGATGGCGGAGGACAATCAAGTCTTAATTCATTCTAAATATGTCCGATGAGACATTCCTTTCTGGCACTGGGGAAACAACGACACAAGCCAAGCTATCCCAACTACTGGATGAAACGGACGCTCAGGCACTCTACTTTGCGTCAGCATACGTTACACAGAGTGGGGTAAACCGCATTAAAGAGTTGCTTGAAGAGCATCAGATTGAGACGTGTGTGGCTGTCTTCGGTCTCAATGGAAATATTACGCAACCAAGCGCGATAGATACAGCCTTGGACCTTGGTTGGGGTCTGCGCCTAATAGAAGGTGGAAGCCACCAATTTCATCCGAAGATTGCTTTGGTTGGAGGAGTGGAGCCGAAGCCTCTTTCGGAAGTGTACGGTGGATATATCGGTTCTGCGAATATCACGAAAGGAGGCTTGGTAGACAATATTGAGGCTGGTCTCCTTGTGAGGGATGAAGAAACTATTGACAGTCTTAGTGAAACCGCTGGAGAGATTTGGGAATTGGCTAACCCGGCTGAAGATGTGGATTTGGAAGCCTATGCAGAACGATATGCGGAAACTGCGAGAGAGCGACCTACAAGTTCGCAACCCCCCGGTGTAGGTGCTTCTCCGGCGAGCGAGACCGAAACAGAGGAGGAATCTGAACCACCAGAAAAACCGTCTTATCAACCTGAACACGCCAAAGCTGGTTGGGCAGGATTAGAGTCGTTTACAGGAGACTATCGGTTCCAGGTAGAATTCCCAGGAACCGCAGGAGAAGTCATCAATGAAATGGTTGGTGCGGAAGAAGAAGTAGATGTTCTGTGTTCAGATGGAGAGACACGAGAAATGCTATACGATTTCTACGAAGACAATGGAATGTTCAGGTTGAACATTCCGAACGAAGTTCCCGGCGTTCAACAGGCACGAAGGGAAGAATCAGGCATTGCGATTGTAAGGGAATGTGACGAGCCTGATGCATCCTTGGAACTAGAGATTATCAATGAGGATGAACGGGTTGATGAATTCGTTAGTCGCTCTAAGAGGGAGGGGTCGTGGGATGAAACCCCAACGCGACTATACGGGTGGTTCTGAATTTTTCTGCAATTCTACAACGTTAGCCTTCAACCCAGCTAATTATACTGGAATTATATCTTTTTCCAAGAATTCTCTCAATTCCGTGATTTCAAGCCCGCTTTCTGCTATCTCTTCATCAATATTTTTGAATAACGTTTCTGCGTCCTGTTTAGTGACGTGTACGAAGAATTCATTATCTACGTCTTGATGGTACATTTTCCCACCATTCATCGTCTTGTACAACTGCTCATAGAAGGTATGGATATTGTCCCGTATGATTTCAGAATTCTCATTAAATCCGATGTGGAGTGCCAGTAAGAAACCAGAATGCATTAGCACCGGAACGCCATCCCAACTTTGCATCCGATTAAGCTTCTTTGCCCCAACTGACCCGAAATTCCCGGGCTGCGCGTTGGTAATCACAACGAAATTCTGGAATTTGGTGTCGGATTTCTGTACTTCCTCGCTCTTGTAGATTCGAAGAGCGTAATCACTCAGCGTGTTCGCCTCTTTAGTTGGCATACTCAGTTCGTCCGAAGTAGTAAATTTACCATCGTAGGCGAATGAGCGGAAGTAGTTTCTATCCCCCTTGAAGAAGAAAAGTTCCCCAAATCCATCTGGCTGGTTTCCTGTTCGCTTAGTTCCCCACTGCTCAAGGCTTGAAACAGTCTGTTTTAAGATATGGAAGGCATCTTGTTCAAATTCTTCTCCCCTATGGTCTTCCGGGTTTGAACATACCTCCTGTATATGGTCAAACGCATCAACAGCGTTGTCTGTAATTCTCTGTTGCGTGTTTCGGGCAACCCTCTCAACTTTCTCTGTAATGTAATCCTCTGGCAATGAGTCCTTCAAGTCTCTATCTATCATCTCACTCAAATCTACTACTTCAGATGTGACTTCTTCAATCAGAGACTCGTCAATGACCGTCCCCGGGTTCAGCACCAAAACCGGTTGGATACTTTTTCGGAGATGGTCTGCACTTCCAGAGGTGAGATTTGATTCTGGTGTGTTGAGGAAAACGCGAACAATGTCACTCCCAGTCCCGACTTGCAAGAATTCGTACTCCTTGCCGTAGATTTTCTCCCTTTTCACACCATAATAGACCAGTCCTTCGCTCTTCACTTTCTCCCGGAAGTAGCTCCTCACTCCCTTCTTTGAAAGGTCCAACTCGAATGAGGTATCGAATATTCTTAGGTCATTTCCACAGTTGGGGCAGTCATCATAATTTCGGTTGTAGAAGCGTTCACAGCCCTCACACTGTGTTCTATTAATTTCTGTTCGATTGAGTACTCCAAGGTCGTTAACAAGGGCATCGGTTAACTCATCATCTTGAATATAGCGGGTTCCCCAGTATGAGACACCTTTCAGCATCCTCGAAATCAGGTCAGTACGAGCCTTCGTAATCCAGTGGAGAGGTATCTTCTTGTCCAGTGGGATTCCAAATTGGTCTTCGAATTTTTCTCGAATTCGGTTACTCTTTCGCTCAGAACGAGTCTTGATGATAGAGTTGAGACGTAGATACCCGTTTTCCACGTTCTCCTCAATCGTAACACGAACATCAACACCTTCACACCGGAACCAGAAACGTCGTATATTTGTTAATTCGATATTGATGATTTCCTCAGAGAGTGCCGATAGAACCGGTCTGATTTCCCGCTCAGTTGATTTCTTTGAGACAGAAATCGGTAATGACGGTTGAACATTCGTGTTTCTGAACTCCGTATTTAGTAGCGTGATTTCCTCGTCATCATCTACATTATGTCTTGAGAATTCTTTCTCGAACCGTGACCGAGAGACGTTATCCTCATCGTCAACTAAATCTGCTTCAGCTGTAAGTATCGAAAATATCTCCTCAACCTTGGTCAGAAGTGTATCTCTGATTCCTTTGCTTTTAGTGTCAATAGTGATTTGCTCTGCTTCAGTATCAACCTCTAAAAACACATTTCGAACGTCTCGCCGCCTCTGAGCGCCAGTCACGTCTAACTTTTCAGTATCGGAAGTCTGACGTGAGATAGCAAAGATAGTAGACTCTGAGGAGGACAGTTTATTTTTGCTACTATACCTGAAATTCTCTGCTCTCGTTCCTTGTGAAAGACTTAGTTGGATACCCCGGATGTTGTCCTCAAACCGATTCTCGTAGTCATCGGGGATTTCATTTCGAACATTATATCGAGTTTTGTTGTTACTATCAAGCCACCCGCTGTAAAGCAAAATCTGGTAGACTATATCCTCATCTCCATCAAGGATTTTTTCTATGACGTATCGATATTCGGTTCCCTTGGTAATCTGGTCGCCCCTCTTATGTGCTAACTCGCGTGCAGAGAGTCGTTTATCATTAAGAAAGCGATAAAGGGTGAAGAGAAACACAGATTCTTCGCTCTTTTTCACAAGCTCCGAAAAAATACCACCTTCAGACATATCAACACCAGCAAATTCACAGACCGCTTCGAGCGCATCTCTATCTAAATCACTCAGGACATTACTGAATTTGTCGCTGTATGTCTCACTCCACTTGTCTTCGTATTTGGAGTAATCGGAGGGCACGTCTTCAAGTAGTGAGTGAACATCTCTCTCAGCCGCGTCTGACATATGTCATCGGACAGTCGCTTCGTACTTATCAGTTGCGTGCAGGAAGGGTAAGATAGTGTGCAGATTAGCTAATTTAGGGTGGTCATTTGATACTGCTCTTGAAAAGTTCAGATACGGGTGTTTCTGCGGGACGGGTAAACACACTCCTCCCTCAGAGAGGTTCAGCAATCAGCCCGGAGGCGGTGTGTTCACTTCTCTTTACGATGAAGTCACACAACCAATATGTATATGAATGGCTATTAAATCGCATATGGGACTGTTCAGTAGTGGACCAGATGAAGAGACACAGGACCTAATTGATGGCGCAAAGGGTGGTTCTGTCACCGCTGATAAACTAACCAAAGCAGAGACGGGCCGGATGGCGTGGGACCGGCTGAATGATGGGCCACTGATTGACCATTTCTCTGACGACGAGCAACCCCACTATATATTCTCTCAGCAAAGCAAATCGGGGGTTCGAGTTTCGGATGGACAGAGTATCCAGCCAGATGGAAAGTACCGGACGATGATGGCTGTAACTGATGACCGCGTTCTGTTCACTGCTGGCGGGGACAATGGAGACTCTATGCTCTCTATAGATTACGAGTCAATAACGGATATAGAAGCACGGAGTGGTCCAGAGAAGAGTGATGGAAGTGGGAAGGTCACTGTGTCCCTGAACACGGAAGATACGTCGGTTACCTTTCCCATCAAGACCGCAGGCTCAGTGAACTTGGCAGATGTACATTCTGACGGCGATGAGGTACAGGAAGCAGTTGATTACATTTCCTCACAGGCAGCCGCAGATGTAGACCGGACAGAGAAAGAGAAGTCGTCTATACGTAGTGCCCGAAGACGAATCTCAGACGAGGAGAGTGGGGATTACGTCACACCCGAGCGGGTGAACAAGGTGAAAGATATTCTCGATAGCGGAGAGGAGGTTTATTATCTGACCCGAGGCTCAACGGTTGATGTAGAAGGGTCATCGGCAGGGGAATCACTGTGGGGAGACGACAGAAGCCGGAAAACCGGAACGAAAGGATACGTGAGAGCGGTAATCACGGACAAAAGAGTAGCAGTCAAGGTCCCACAGCTAACCGGGAATGACGAGCGTTCTGTGCCCTATGAGAGCATTACAAGTGTGGACTTGGATACTGGTCTGGTCAACAAGCGCCTCTCCCTACAGACACCGGGACAGACATACCATATTGAGGCTCACGAACCCGGAAAAGACGAGGTACGGCGAGCGGTCAAATTCATTCGGAACAAGATTACCGAATCTAATGAGGAGACTGTCGTAGTTGAGGATTCATCTGAGCCAGACCCAACGGAGCAATTGAAGAACCTCAAGGAACTCCACGAACAGGGTGTATTGACTGACGAGGAATTTGAGGAGAAAAAATCAGACTTACTCGATAAAATATGAGTTTCGTTAAAATTCCTCACCCCACGTAGGTCGGTTGTTGAGACAGTGTATTCAGAGAGTGGTCTATCATCAATGAGCCAGTATACAATTGCCTTCTGCGAAGGCGAGTAAACACACTCCTTCCTCAGAGAGCTTCAGCCGGAAACCGGGGGGAGTGTGTTCACTTTCCTTTACGACCAGAGAAATGGGTCGGAAAATCCCGCTAATCTGGTTGCATCTGGTTCCAATTTCCAAAGCGGGGTGGGCCGGTCTTCCAGTTGGATTCCAACAGCGCGTTATAAAAAAGACGAGCCTCAGACGCTCAGACGAGCAAAATCAGGCACACCGAAAGTTTCTAGGAGTTACAGCGCGTTTCGATTATTGCAGAACGCCAGACGTGAGCCGGTGCGTCCGGGGACCGGTTGAAATCTCACAGGGAAAGCGCGAATCGCAGGAGGGCGCGGATGCTCTCGGCTAAGGTTCGTGCGGCCGCAGGATGCCGCCTCCCGGATTTGAACCGGGGACAGCTCGATCTTCAGTCGAGTGCTCTCCCAGTCTGAGCTAAGGCGGCGCGCATTCGACCCGAAGGTGAGCCACACAAAAAGGATTACGATACCCGACCGGAATCCCTCGATTCGCTTCCACGTCTCTCTCTCCTGCCGCCGGCCCGTCGTTCGTTCACCGCTCGCTCATCCACTCTTTCGCCTCCTCCATGCTGTCGGTCCACAGCGCGTCGTACGGCAGTGCTTCGAGGCGGTCCTGCATCCGGTCGCGGTCCATCTGTGCGATTGCACTCTCCGGGTAGACGACGCAGTTGTACTCCATTCCGGCGTCGATCATCGCCGGCGTCCACTCGTCTTCGAGCCAGTCCTGATCGTCGTCGTCGTGCGCCTCGATGCCGCTCGTGTCCACGATGAGCTTCGAGACGTCGTTGGTCTCGAAGTACTCCAGAATCGTGTTCGCCCCCTCTCGGAACTGCTCCCCCGAGGCGAAACTCGTCCACGTGAACAACACTGCTTCGAGGTCGCTGTCCCACTCCATCCGGTACGTCTCCCCAGTCGCGAGCGTCTCCGTTCCCATGCGTATCGCTATCTAGTCGTCCTTGTTAGTGATTACCCACCAGTTATCGCGAATAATAACAAACGCCGACGGAGCCGTCCGCGCGGCTCGCTCAGACGTGTGGTTCGGGCATCAGGTCCTCGAAGGGCTGGTCGTCAAGCCACTCCGCGAGGTTCACGAGCTGTTCGGTGG
Source organism: Halovenus carboxidivorans (assembly GCF_009831575.1). GTDB lineage: Archaea > Halobacteriota > Halobacteria > Halobacteriales > Haloarculaceae > Halovenus > Halovenus carboxidivorans. The sequence goes on from NZ_WUUT01000006.1 coordinate 188,430, forward strand.
CGGCCTCGAACATCCGTTCGCCCTTCTCGGCGGTGGCGTCGGTCTGGTCGCCCAGCACGCCGTTTCCGGTGTTGTCGGCGGCGTCGTAGAAGGTCATCGAGCCGAACTTCTCGGTGCCCGCCTCCTCGACGCTCGCCACGCCGCCGTCCCGGGCGTTTTCGAGTTCGTCGTCGTGGACGAGTTCCGGGCGGAGATGCTGGATCATCGCCGTCTCTTTCGGGCCGCCGTGGGGGCCGTTCTGCTCGAAGAGCTCGTCGACCAACTCGGGGATGCTGTCGTTCCACATCCACTCGATCGCGTAGATCACTTCGTCGTCGCGCAGCCGTCGGCCCACCTCACGGAGATGCTCGACGTTACCGCCGTGGGCGTTGACGAAGATCACGCGGTCGATGCCGTGGTAGGCGAGATTCCGGGTGAACGATTCGACGTAGTCCCGGAACACCGGCGGGTCGACCCACATCGTCCCGTGGAACTGTTTGTGGTGGGGACTGACGCCGATGTTGATCGTCGGAGTGCAGAGATAGCCGGTCCGCTCGGCCGCCTCCCGGGCGAACCCCTCCGCGATGATGTGGTCGGTTCCCTCCGGAAGGTGGGGGCCGTGCTGTTCGGTCGATCCCAGCGGGACGAGCGCGAGCGATTCCTCGGCAAAATACGAGCCCAGATCCGGCCAGGTCTCGTCTGCGAGATACATATCACAGCGGAGGAGTGCCGGCTCAATAACTCTCCCGACTTCAGCGCCGCCACTGATTCAGCCGTCGTTGGATGTTCGACAGCGCCGAGAAGCCGCGCGCGAAGATCTCGTCCGGAATCCCCGGCACCGGCCCGAGCGGGCCGACCGCCGAGGTCGCGATCGTCTTCGGTTCGGTGTATCGCTTGAGTCCCTCCGGCCCGTGTCGGCGGCCGATACCCGAGTCCTTCACGCCGCCCATCGGCGCGTCGTAGGAGGCCCAGCCGACGAGGAACGGATCGTTGATACAGACCGTCCCCGACTCGATCTGCCGGGCGATTTCCGTGGCGCGGTCGCGGTCGCTCGACCAGACGCTCGCGTTCAGCCCGTGATCGGAGTCGTTGGCCTTCTCGATCGCCTGCTCGGTGGAGTCGACCGACTCGACGACAGCCACCGGCCCGAAGGTCTCCTCGCAGGCGGGCAAGGAGCTATCCGGCACGTCCGTCAGGATCGTCGGTTCGTAGAAGTACGGTCCGATCTCCGGCCGGGCTTCGCCGCCGGTGTGGACAGTCGCTCCGGAGTCGACGGCGTCTGCGACGTGTGACTCGACGCGGTCGAGTTGGTCCGCGTCGATCAGCGACCCGACATCGGCGTCGAACTCGAAGTCAGCGCCGAGCGTCAGCGCCTCTGTCCGTTCGACGAACTCCGCGAGGAACTCGTCGTAGATCGCTTCGTGGACGTAGATCCGCTCGCTCGCCAGACAGAGCTGTCCGGCGTTCGTGAACGACCCCTGAATCGCACCCCGGACCGCCTCGTCGACGTCCGCGTCGTCCAGCACCACCATCGGGTTCTTGCCGCTCAACTCCAGCGAACAGTCGATCAGGTTCCGGCCGGCCTGCTCCGCGACGATCCGGCCCGTCTCGGAACTCCCGGTGAACGTGAGGTAGTCGACCCGCTCGATCACTGCGGAGCCGACGGTCGCGCCGTCACCCGTGACGACCGAGACTACCCCTTCCGGCAGTCCCGCCTCTTCGAGTAGCTCGGCAAGTCGAAGCGCCGTGAACGGCGTCTTCTCGTCGGGCTTCAACACGACGCCGTTGCCGGCCAACGGCGCGGGAATCGCGTCGGCAAACGAGAGGACGAGCGGGTAGTTCCACGGCGAGATGACGCCGACGACCCCCTTGGGATCGTACTGCACCTCTGCGCTCGTCGCCAGCGGAATCCCGCTGGCACGGGACTCGTTGTCGATCATCTCCGCGCCGTTGTTGGCGTAGTAATCCGCGTTCTGCGGTACGTCGATGGTCTCTTCGAGGGCGTGTCCGCGGGATTTCCCGGTCTCCAGCTGGACGAGGTCGAGCAGCTCTCCGCGGTTGTCAGCGGCCAGATCCGCGAACTCGGCGAGCACGTCGGCCCGTTCGTCGAGGCTGTACTCCTGCCACCGCTCCGTTGCCTCCCGCGTCTGTTCGACGGCCCGATCGACGGCCGCCTCGTCGAGGTCGGGAATCTCGGCGATCGTCTCGTCGTGTGCGGGCGCGGTCACCGGGATGGTGAGTTGGTGATCCGCCCCCGACGGACCGATACGCCTCGCCAGCGCGTACAACCGCCGCTCGTTCCACGCCGTTTCCGCGAGAACTGACTCCGGTACAGCCTGTGGTGCCATACCATCCGTTCGGCCGGAGTTCACCTTAGTGTTCGGGCGTGTATCCCGTCGAGATAACCTCCCGCATCCGCTCCGCCGTGACGGGACCGACCCCCTCGACTTCGAGGAGGTCGTCTTCGTCGGCGGTCATCACGGCCTCGACGCTGCCGAAGGCCTCGAGCAGCGCCCGCGCCGTGACGGGGCCGACCTCCGCAATCGAGGCGACGACGTACTCCTGCTGTTCGGCCAGGGTCTTCGACTGTTTCTCGCCGTGGACGCTCACCGACCGGTCCTCCTGCTCCTGTTCGCGGCTGGCGATCACTTCGAGGAGGTCTGCCGTCTCCTCCTCGTCGGCGGTCTGCATGACGCTCGCCCCGAAATCCACGGTCAGCGAGGCGAGCGCGCCGTGGATCGCCTTCGGGTGGACGTTGCGCTCGCCGTAGAGATCACCGCCCTCGATGACGACCACCGGGCGGCCGTAGTTGCGCGCGGCGTCGCCGACCTGCTCGAACATCGACCGGTCGCCGCCGGTCAGCGTGTCCAGAAAGTCCTCGACCGTCTTGCGTTCGACGACGACGCGATCCGAGAGCACGTAGTCTCCGACGGCGAGGGTTTCGAGGCGGGTTTCGATTCCGTCCCGCGTCGAGAGATCACGCGCAATCGTCGAGTCGAGTTCGCGCTGGTCCGCGACGATCTCCACGGCTTCGTCGTCACCCGCGGCCTCGGCAACGATTCCCTCGTCTCTCCCCTCCACCGCTTCGGTTCCGTCGTCACCGTCGTCGGCGGACTCGTCGCTCCCGCCCTCTGCGAAGGAGTGTAAGCCGGTCTGTCCGTCGCCGGCGGGCTTGGAGCCGCCCGCACTGCCCTCCGTCTCGCCGTCGGTCCCGGCCGCTGGCTCGGACTCGGCCGCTATTTCGTCCTCGTCCGGTCCGCTCCCCTCGGTTTCGCTCTCCTCGACCTCGATCTCGTCGAGGCCGACCTGCTGGCCGAGGGCGGATTCGATCTCCCCGACCGCGCTTTTCAGCGCCCGAAGCTCCTCTTTCATCTGCTTTTGATCCTGTCTGGCCTTCCAGAAGTAGGCCTCGTCGCGGGTGTCTTCCGCGAGCAACACCGTCACCGCGCCCTCGGTCTGGCGGCCGGTCCGGCCTTTCCGCTGGATCGCCCGGATCGCCGTCGGAACGGGTTCGTAAAAGAGCACGAGATCGACCTCCGGCACGTCAAGCCCCTCCTCCGCGACCGACGTGGAGACGAGTACCTCGAACTCCCCGGCCCGGAACCGATCCAGCGTCTCCTGCTGTTCGGTCTGCGTCATGCCGTCGCTGCCGTCCGTGTCGGACTGACCGACGAACCGTTCCGCGGTGAAATGCTCGTCTAAAAACTCCGTCAGGGCCTCCGCGGTGTCTCGCGATTCGGTGAAGACGATCACCCGCTCGCCGTCGTTGATCCCGAGAGTCTCGGCGATGAGCATCCGGGCGCGCCGGAATTTCGGGTGGAGATCGTCGTACCCCTCGGATTTCCGGATGGCCATCTGGATGTTCGGGTCCGAGACCATCCGCTGGTCGGCCTTCGAGGCGCCGGAGGAGCGGGCGGCCTCCTTCTGGCGATCCATGTACCGCCGGAAGGACTCGACGCTCTGTGTCTCGATGTAGGTCATCGCCGTGCGGAGTTTCCGGACCTCGGCGAGATAGCTCATCCCCTCGTAGCCCGCCGAGTCGTCGCTGTCCATCAACTGCTGGAGTCGGCCCTGGATCTTCTGGATCTCCCGCTCTGAGACGTCCGGCGCGGTCTTGCCCGTCACGCCGAGATCCTTCAGTTCGACCAGTCGATCCCTGATGACCTCCTGGACGAGGTCGCGGATCTCGGTGATCTCCTGGGGGAGTTCTAGCCGTTCCCAGTTGACCGTCGTCTCGTGGGTGTACTCCGACACGTCGGCGTCGGCCTCGGTCATCACCTCGACGTTGTAGACGCCGAGATTCGAGCAGATCTCTAAGATTGCCTCCTCGTCGTCGCCCGGCGAGGCGCTCATCGCCGTCACCAGGGGGTTTTCGGCGTCCTCGTGGTACCGTTCAGCGATGTAGTTGTAGGCGTACTCACCGGTCGCGCGGTGGCACTCGTCGAAGGTGCAGTGCGTGACCGCCGCCAGCGAGATGCGATTGCCCACCAGATCGTTCTCGACGACCTGTGGGGTGGCGATGACGACCCGAGCGTCCTCCCACAGTTCGGCGCGGTCGTCCGGCCGCACGTCACCCGTGAAGACGACGATTTCGTCGTCGGGAACCTCCAGCCCTTCCCGGTAGAACTCGGCGTGCTGGGAGACAAGCGGCTTCGTCGGGGCGAGCAACAGCGACTTCCCGCCCACGTTCGCGAGCCGATCCGCCGTGACGAGCAGGGAGACGGCGGTCTTTCCCAGTCCCGTCGGCAGACAGACGAGGCTGTGTTCCTCCGCGGCCCGGTCGGCGAGGGTCGTCTGATAGCTCCGCCGTTCGAGCAACCCCGTCGTGACGAGCGGACGCTCGATCGTCTCGCTGGCGTCGGTCGCTGCCATTAACTCTCAG
>NZ_WUUT01000007.1 GCF_009831575.1 Halovenus carboxidivorans
TAGTTTCACCGGAAACGTGGTGTACAAATCATGGCCGACTCCGACGACCTGTTCATTCGGGAGGATCCGATCTTCGTCCAGAAGGAACTACTGGAGATCAACCATCTCCCCGACGAGGGGCGAATCGTCGGCCGGGACGAGGAACTTCGCAACCTCGCAAACGCGGTAAACCCCGCTATCTTCGGCCAGAGTCCGAGCAACGTTCTCATCTACGGCAAGACGGGCACCGGAAAATCACTCTGTGCCAAACACGTCTCTCACCGGTTGATCGACACCGCGGAAGAGGAAAACGTCGAGGCGGATTTCGCGTACGTCGACTGCGCGCAGGATTCGACGGAGACCCAGGCCGTCCAGACCATCGCGTCCTCGCTCAACGATCCGACGGAAACGGACATCAAAATCCCGGACAAGGGAATCGCCACCTCGACGTACTACAAACGGCTCTGGGACATCCTCGACCGGCGGTTCGATGTCGTCCTCGTCATCCTCGACGAGATCGACAAACTGGCCGACGACGACATTCTGATGCAACTCTCACGCGCCGGCGAGGCGGGAAAGGTCGACAACTGCAAGATCGGCGTCATCGGCATCAGTAACAAGATCAAGTACAAAGAACAACAGCTCAACGAACGGGTCAAATCGAGCCTCTGTGAACGAGAGTTCGTCTTTCCGCCGTACGACGGGACCCAACTCAACGACATCATGTCCGCGCGGAAAGACGCCTTCCGCGACGGCGTGTTGCAGGACGGAGTCATCCCGAAGGCCGCGGCTCTCGCGGCCAGAGAGCACGGCGACGCACGCCAGGCTATCGACATCCTTCGGTACGCCGGCGAAATCGCCCAGTCCCGAGGCGCGACCGAGGTCACCGAGGAGTTCGTCGTCGACGCCCGCGAACGAGCCGAAACGGACCGGTTCCGGGAACTCATCCGCGGCTCGACTCCCCATTCACGGTACGTCTTGCAAGCGCTGACCATCCTCTCGCTCAACGACGACGACCAGGAAGGCTACCGAACCACGCGCATTTACGACATCTATCAGGAAGTGTGCCGTCAGGAGGGCTCAGATTCGCTCTCTCTCCGCCGGGTCAGAGACCTTCTCAAAGAGCACGCCTTTCTGGATATCACCAAACAGACCAGACACAGCGGCGGCAGCGCCGAGGGCAGTTACACCAACCACCAACTGCTCGAAGATCCGGAGGTAGTCCGGGAGGTACTCGCTGACACCGTGGAGTAAAGTCTTGACGCCCGGCCACGCACTGATTTTCGCCTGCGCTCGTGCCTGTCTCCGCACATCGGAGCCACGCTAATCGTCGCCTGGATGGCTCACACTGACGTTCCCACGACCGAACGCCCGTCGTAGTTCTGCTCGGATCGTTTCACGCTCGACGAGAGCGAAGCCGACGACAACGACGAAGAACCCAACGACGGTCCACACGGAGATCCCGGATCCGAGAACCACCCAGCCAGTCAGGGCGGCGAACACCGGAACGACGTAGGCGACCAGGTTCGCACGGACCGGTCCGAGGCGTTCGATGAGCGCGAAATAAATCGCGTACGCGACGGCTGTCGACGGTAATCCGACTGCGAGAACGCTCCACAGTGTTGCCGAGGAGGCACCGAGCAGAGCAGTTTGCGACTCGCCGAATCCGACACTCGTCGCGTGCAACAGCACCGCACCGACGGCCATCGCCCAGGCCGTCAGCGGGAGACTCTCCATCTGTGGCTCGACGCGTCGAAGCAGCACGCTTCCGAGCGCGACCGCGGCCGCGGCGCCGAGAACGAGCAACTGTCCGATCGCACTCGCCTCGGCAAGCGTCGACGGCGAGGGACGAACCATCACCACTACGCCTGCCAGCGCGACGCCGATCCCCAGCGCCCCCACTCGGGAGAGTCGGTCACCGAGCAGCACCCACGCGAACACCGGTGCGAGCACGGGGTTCAGCCCGTACATGACCGATGCCGCCGCCGGCGTCGTCGTCGCTTGCCCGGCGAACAGCAGCCCGTTGTTCAGCGTGATGAGAAACAGCGCCGCAACACCGATCCCAACAAAGTCCGCCCGCGTCCGGGGCAACCAGGTCTCTCGGTCCCGGACAACAACGAGATACCCCAGCAACGCGACGGCGGCCACGTCGAATCTGTGGGCGGCGAACAGCACCGGCGGTAACTCCGCCAGTCCGGTCTTGATCGCGGCAAAGGACCCGCCGAACAGCGCAGCGAGCAACACGAACAGAACGGCATCGCGGTACCGACCGACCCTCCCGACCTCCGACTTCGTACTCCCGGTCTCGGTGCTTCCGGACACAGTGAACGTACGAGCTACGGGGTCAAGAGGGCTGTGCGAGGGGGAGTATCACGCACCGACCCCCTGGTTCTGCTTCCGGACCGTCTCGGTCGACTCGCGAATTTCGTCACCCACTCCGGTCCGCCTCGTCCAGCGAATTTCGTCACCCACTCCGGTCCGTGCCGTTCACTCAATCGAACCGGTCAATCGATGTCTGTTCGGAGCCGTCACTCTCGGAGTTTTCCGCGTTCCCGTCTGCCGACTCCGGCACCTCGGCAACCGCATCTCGATCATCCGGAGACGGCTCCCCCGTTTCCCGTCCGGCACCCGTCGGCACGGAGCCGGTATCGTCGACAACCTCGGGACTTTCCCGGCCGTCCACCGTTCGCCCGCCTCCCAATCGCTGTGCCGTTGGCGGATCGGTCCCCCCTGGCTGGGGCTCTCCGCCCTCGACATCGGACAGCGATAGCTGCGTCGCGACCGTGTCATCGGACGGTCGCCCGTACTGGTCTGCGATGGCTCGGGCGGCCTCGTACCCGCCGGAGAAGGAGGCTCGCTTGGCAATCTCTGGACGGCCCAACTGCTCGGCGGCCAGCGGACGCTGTTGCTCGTACCACGACCAGAACGCCTCGCGCTCGGTCTCGAAATCGACCACCGGTCGGGGGTAGCTCTCTCCGATTCGTACCCCGCAGTTCTCTTGGACCTCCAGCGGTGTCCGTTCCGGCCGGGGCAGGTACTGACTCGGTAGCTCTGCCAGCTCTGGAACCCAGCGGCTGATCCACTCCCCGTCGGGGTCGTGATCTCGGACCTGCTTTCGCGGGTTGTACACGCGCTGTGCCGGCTTGCCGATCAGCCCGGCCTGACTCTGCCACTGGGTGTAGTTGATCCCGACGTCGCTGTCGATCAGGTGATGGTGATACCAGTCGGCACCGACCCACCACGGCTGTTTCAGAATATGTGCGAAAAACGAGGCACACATCGCCCGCATCCGGAAGTTCAGCCAGCCCGTCTCCCGAAGACACCGCATCGACGCGTCGACCATCGGGAATCCGGTTCCTCCCCGCTTCCAGGCCTCGATCAGTTGGGGGTCGTGGTTGTCCTCGTTGCGCCCCTCGAAGACGGGATTGACGGCCCGATCAGTCCACCCGGGCCAGTCGACCAGTTTCTGGTTGTAGTGGCAGTTCCACACCAGCCGACTCGCGAACATCTCTCGTCCCCGACAGTTAGGGGCGTTCTCGGCCACGTACTGGTAGACTTGCCGGATCGAGAACAGCCCGAAGTTGAGATACGGCGAGAGCCCGCTCGTCCCCTCGCGGGCGTCCTGCGGGGCGGAGATATTTCTCGGATACGAGCCGATTCGGTCGACGAACGACCGTAGTTGTTTGCTCGCTTTACGGTGGGTCCCGACCGGGACTCGACGCTTCGACGGCGTGATGTCGAAGGCTAGATCGACCCGCGCCGGCGTGACGCCCGTCTCGACCGTGAGGCGGGTCGTCTCTCTCCCCCAGTCCGGTTCGTGCTGGCTGTCGGTGAGCCAGTCGTCGATACGCGACTGCCAGTTCTCTCGCGTCCGGTCGCGGTCCCGAACCAGCCCGTCCCCGGAGACGAATCTGACGGCATCGCCGCAGACGGTCCGGACACGGTCGTCTCGCCGCTTCCCGTATCGACTGGTCGGCGTCGCCATCGTCAGGACCGACCACCCGCGGTCGACGAACCGGGCGAGGATCTCTGCAGGAGCGCCGTAGCCGACAGTCAATCCCGTCTCTTCGCTCGACAGCGTGCTATCCTCGTGTTCGCTGCCGCCGTAATCTGCCAATCGCGTCTCGGACGTTCGTTCGTGTCCGTTTGTCCCGACAGACTCTGCCTGACACGGAGCGGCCGCGTACAGCCGAGCGAGGCTCGTCACGGACTGATGGAGAAAACGAACCCGGGAATCGCAGGCGAGCCCCTCCGAGCCGTAAAACGTCGGGTCGAAGACGAACAGCGGACAGATCACGTCGCTGTTCCCGACCGCCTCGCTCAGCCCTCGATGATCCTCGACTCGGAGGTGTTTCCGGTGCCAGACGACCGTCCCCTCTGCGTCAGTGTCCCCGGCCACCTCTGTGGGTGTCGGAATATCCGCTGGTAGTGGGAGGGCCACCGTGTCGCTATTTGGACTCTCCCTGCGGTCCACTCCCTCTCTCGAACCCGTCAATACACACGGGTTCGGCGGCCAGAGACTTCAACTCGTCGTAGAGCGAGAAGATCTAGGATCCGGAATGATAACCATCTCCGTGAGCTTACATGCCCTGATCCCGCCTCGCTTAGAGGTCCTCTCCGACGGGCGTCGTCTGCTAATCAACATGTGGGCGGTCGTCCGCATTTCGCGTACTCTGATTAGCCTACTCAGCCACACCCGGGAAACGGGTGCAACACGAAGAAAGTATACCCCACAGTCTTTCGCCAATTTCGTCCCGTGTGTGTATTTCTCGATGGAGGATCGTACATTAATACAATCTAATCTATTGCAATAGTAAAAGGCAACTAATTATGTATTATTTTTGCCTACGGGTATGCACGTCCATCTCCGGACGAGCAGGGTGAGCCATGACCTGTCCAGTACATAACGATGACGACACTGAGAACGGAAGCGGGGATACAAAAGCCGGTCACGACGACGGAGAAAAACGTAGCCGTGGCGTCGACCGCCGGGAGTTCATGCGATCGGCGCTCGCGATCGGCGGCATAAGTGCTCTCTCGACCGCCCTTGGCGTGGGTGGTGTGCCGTCGGTTGCTGCTGCGGAGGACGATCACGAACCGATTAGCTTCGCAGCTAGAGACAACCGACAGCACGCCTGGGACGGATACGAGAAGTACTTTCCCCAGCGTGAACAGACGCTTCCACCCGAGTACCACCTCCTCCTCCACGTCGATTATCTCGGGGACGGGGAACCGACAGCCGAAGACCGGGAAACTGTCGCCCAGGCGTTTCGGGACGTGGAACGAACGTTCGAGTGGAGTCACGAAGGGATTCTGTTCACCGTGAGTTACTCGCCGGCATACTTCGACCGATTCGACGAGTCGTTGCCACAGGGCATCGGCCCCGCGACGGAGGTCGATTTCGACAAGCCGTCGCTCCTTCGGCCCGAGACACTTATCGACCTCCCAGGTGTGACGCTGGAGCGAGAACGACCGGTCGAGGCGGACACCTTCGACGCCTGCATTCATCTCGCCAGCGACGATATCGGCAAACTTCTGCTGGCCGAAGCGATGCTGTGGGACGATTACGATCCCGACACTGTGTGGGAAGACGCACCTCCCGAGGATCCGGAGCCGTTCGAGCACACGCTCGACGGGATCCTCAGCAAGCCGGTCTCGTATCCGGAGCGTCGGGTCGGCTTCGCCGGTCACGAAAACGTCGAGGAGCGACTGGCCGAGGATACGGAGTTCGATGCCGACCGTGTCCCGGATGAGGACGAGTTCGACGACGAGGTCGGAGCGCACCCGGCAGCCGAACTCTCGATGGGGTTCAACGACCAGTACAAAAACAGCCTCCCGCGCGAGACGAACGTCACTCTGCTGGAAGACCAGCGGCTCGTCGTACCCAAGGATCCCGGCGTGTTCGCTCAAGGAACTATTCAACACGTCTCGAAGTTGAACATCGACTTGGAGGGGTTCTACGACGACAACGACCGCACGGAGCGGCGAGAGAGGATGTTCTCACCGGATCACGACGACGAGAACACCGGTGCGGTCGGGGAGAATCTGGGGAACTCGAACGCGCCGGGGGAGACGCCAATGCGTGACGTATCGCAGGCGTCCGATGATCCCACGGCCGGTGACAAGGCACGCGAGACACAGCCGGACTGGGACGATGAGGGGGTCGTCGGCCATGCACAAAAGGTCGCACGAGCCCGCTTCGACATGGAGACTCGGATCACCGACGAGGGCCAGGAGCGCCTCTCGGGTGGTGACCGTGACGAACTGCTGCCCGCGGAGGAGCGCGACGACGAACTCCCGGGACACGACGGCGACCAGGAGACTGAGGGAGTGATGCTCCGTCGTGACTTTGCTGGCACTGCTCCGGCCGCGCCCGACGAAGACCGGGTTCCTGGCAATCACTTCGTGGCTCTCATGCGGTTCAACCCGTACATGGCCTACATGCGTCAGGCCATGAACGGGGTCCCGCTCGATTCGGCTACCTTTGGCCTGACCGACGACGGTCGTATTGACCATCGAAAAACAGGGGCGGTATTCGACGACGACGGGAATCTGGTTGACGTCGATGAAAACAGTGGGATCGCCCACTACCTCACCACACAGCGGCGCGGCAACTATCTCGTGCCGCCACTCACCCAGCGGGCGCTCCCGTATCCACAGGCCGACAACGTTGAAATCGACGTGAAACGGGCCGGAGAAAACTACCGTGTGACCGTCGAGGGCCTCTCGGCGGGCGACCTCGCGGACGGAACGGTCCGGTTCGGGTGGTTCTACGACGTGAACCGGTCCCGTGGCGCCGAGCCACGACAGGAAACACAGCGCGGCAACCGGACGACGTTCGTCTTCCCGGCCGACGAGACGGGGATCGAAACCGCTCCGGGTGGCCCCGACGGGGACGTTCGAGTCCGGTTGTACGCCGAACGCGACGGCACCCGGCGACCGGTTCGAGGGACTGCGACAATCGACGGTAAAAGAGAAGATGCGAGCGAACAGCGAAAAAGCGGTGAGAAGGAAGACAGGAGCAAAGCCGACGAGAGCAACGGCCGCGGTCAGGCGGGGAGAACGGGGTCTGATCGGCCCACCTAACTGACGGGAACTCGAACACTTTCTTACTTCAAGCTACTCTGTGGACCCCTACGCTGAACTCTGTTTCTGGGCGTGAACCCGCGTGACCTTTCAATTCCCCGCCGAAGTCGTCTCCGTCGGCTTCTGGTACAATCGGTCTGTCGAGTTTCACCAGCAGGCGCTCGGGCACGTCCGGCGCAGAGCCGCCCCGATTCTCACTGCTGCTCGAAGACGTGGACCGGCCAGTCAGTCTCGTAATCAAGCGCAGCCTCTCGCTCCGGGGCTGTCGGCTCACGTACCGTGAGTTCGACCGAGTCTCCGATACTGACATCGGCGTAGTCGGCGTCCACGCGTCCGAGAAGGCGGCCACCGTCCGCGAGTTCCACGACGGCGACCGTGTACGGTGCGTCCGCTGCGAACGCCGGCGGCGGCGTGTGGACCGCCGTGTACGAGAAGATCCTCCCTTCACGCGACTGTGGTTCGACGGTGACAGCCCGACTGCCGCAAGCATAACAGGCCGGCCGCGGCGGTAACAGAACCTGCTCGCAGTCGGCACAGACACCACCCAAGAGGGTGCCGTCTGCGAGGGCGGCAAAGAAACCCGGGAGTGTCCGCGGGTCGGTCGCATCGAGGCTACTGTCAGTCATCGTGCCTCCGCCGTCGTGAGCACGTGGCTAACGGTAACGGCGTCCGCAACGCCTCCCTCGTTGAGCAGCAGTGCCGTCTCAGCGTCTGTGATCGTGCGGTCGCCTGCTGTGCCCGTGAGCTGTTCGTATGCCTCAAGCGCCTGCAAGAGTCCGGTCGCGCCGATGGGGTGGCCACGAGCTTTCAATCCGCCGCTGGGACTCAACTGCACGTCCGTCCAGCCGGTAGCTCGCTCCGCTGGCGGCAGATAGCTCTGATAGCCCGTCCCCGCAGGGGCGAAACCGGCGGCCTCCGCGAGCAGCGCCTCGCAGACGGTGAATGCGTCGTGAACCTCCACGATGTCGACCGCCCCGGCGTCGATGCCCGCCTCCTCGTAAGCTCTCTCGGCAGCGACGCGAGCGCCAGCGATCTCGGTCATATCTCGTTCGGCGACCGCGATACTGTTCGCGGAGGCCCCGCTGCCCGCGACGCGCACCTGGGGGCGGTCGAGGTCAGCCGCCAGATCGGGCGTCGTCACGAGGACGGCCGCGGCACCGTCTCCGACCGGCGCACAGTCGAACAGTTTCAGCGGCGGAGCGACGGGATCGGATTCCAGAACCGTCGCCACGTCGATCTCCTCCGGGAACTGCGCTCGGGGGTTGTTGGCGGCGTTGGCGTGGTTCTTTACGGCGATTTCCGCAAGGTCACGCTCTGTCGCATCCGTCTCGTGGAGGTAGCGCTGTGCGAGCAGTGCATACTGGCTGGGCGCGGTGACGCCCGAGCGCTGCTCGATGGCACGATCGAACGCCGCCGACAGCGCGTCTGTCGCACCGCTGGTGCCCGCTGCCGTCATCTTCTCGACGCCGCAGGCGAGTACGGCCTCGTGTTCCCCGTTCCGGACGTCTTTGACGGCGTGGCGTAAGGCGAGTGCGCCCGCGGCGGCACATCCCTCGACCCGCTCGGCGGGAACGTGACGGAGGCCGGCCCACTCCGCCAACAGCGTCCCGTACATGATCTGGTGTTCGTAGCTCTCCGACTGGTTGCCGACGTACATCGCCTCGACGAGATCGGCAGGGGCTGGCAGTTCGTCGAACGCCTCCGCGAGGGCGAGCGAAAACAGGTCGCGGCCCGGAAGGTCCGTGTGGCCGAGCGGCGAGGCGCCGACCGACGCGATGACTGGCTCTGGCATGTGTACGTACCCACTCTCCATGAGTCAAGTTAACTATTTACATTTATCACCAGTCGAATCTACCGTAGACCGACCCGATGCCCGACAGTTCGTTTTAAAACACTGGTTTTGCAAACCGAGAGGTCCCGGCCCCGGGTGTAACGAGAGGGTACCTCAGTGGTCCGACGACCCAGTCTGTCGGGCGATCAGTCCCAAGTTCGCGACAGTGAGAGGAGTAAGATAGTTCAGCGTGATACGGACCCAAAAGGACAGCTCGAGGCCTAAAAGCGCCGTCGCGTGATTGAACAGCGTCAGCCACGTCCCGACGAGCAGTGCGATACCCGCCGTGCGGATGACGTGGTCACGGTCGAGACAGACAGCGAGTGACTCGATACCGTGGCTCATGTTATCCTATTACGTGTTTTCAAAATATAAAGTTATTGTAGGTGTAAGTTCACGCTCAGGTATATTACAATCGCACCGGATCCCCGACACTGAGCGTGCGGTTCCGATCGGATTCTGGGATCCGCGTGCCGACTGCGAGGCTGAATAGGTTCCCGTCGAACTCGCTCACGTCCACCCAGGCAGGGAGCCTCTCCCGTCGTTCGTGGACGAACGTCTCCCTGAACTCCGGATGCTCGGCTCCCGTACGCGGGTCACGAGTCGGAACGACGCAGCGAGGGATCGGTCTGACTCCCGAGAGAGCGACCTCACCGATTCGGAACCGGCGGCCGCCGTCTGTGAACAACTGGTCCTCCCAGAACGGGGGGACCCCTGAGACGACGAGATTGGGCCGCAAGCGGAGACACATCTCAGCGGAGTCGATGTCATCGTACCAGGAGGCTACCTCTTCGAGAGTCCCCCGACTGACAAGCGTCGGCCCGGCCCCTCCGTCTTCGGTGAAAACGGCGCTGTCGGTCTGATTCCCGCCCGTGCCGCGTTCGAGGTGTACTGCTGTACCGAAGTACTCTGACAACCACGCTTCGAGCGTTGCTCGGTCGTCTTCGAGATGGAACTCGTGGGACGCCCCCTCTCCGCGCACCCTCCCAGTGAGTCGCTTCGTCGCCGGATCGTACTCCGTGTCGAGCCGATGGACAGCGGCAGTCCGCTTTCCGTGGACGTAATTGCCGTCTTCGTCTTTGATGCCGTAGATCCGGTCGTGGGCGAGCCCCCCGGCGCTGGAAACCGACACCCTCGGGAGGCGGACGGGATCGAGTGCTTTGACCGGGTACACGAGAATCTGAGAGAGCGTTGGCATCGTACGAGGCTTGTTATCGTTTTGAGAGTATAATTGTTATCTAGTAACACAGTATCCTCTCTGGTACCGATAACACCCCTCTGTCCTCCGGTCGCCGTTCACAAACGAGTCTGCTGCGACCGCGGCGTAGCGAAGGTTTATATACGTAGCGGTTGAGTGTGAATACATGGCAGAGGAATGTCATCTTTGCGGCAGCAGTGTCGCCGAAAACGGGGTGTCGCCCACAGAAGCGGACGCGGGGTTTATCTGTGCCGACTGCGGGGAGCCGACCTGTGCCGATTGTAAATCGATCGGGGTAGCACGCGACACGGACCACTGCAAGCGCTGCCGCGGGTGACGTTCTCCGCGCCGTGACCGGCAGACATCTCTCGCCGCACTGAGATAGCTCTGCCGGGAGGCGGCGGGGTTGTTGGAGAACTCTGCGGTTTGCCTTCACAACTGTACTCTCGGTGACGGCCTCCGTGCAAACCGCGGATCGCAGGCTCACAGCCTGCCGCCACGTCAGTCGCCTTCCATCACACTGAGTGACGGCTGATCCCCTTTCGGGTCGAGGTCGCTGATCGACTCGGTGAGCTCGAACCCTTCGTACCCCTTCTGGGCGACCTCCTGGATCGTCTGATGGTAGACGTCGACCCCACCGATGTAGGGGGTGAAGACGGTCGGCTTGTCTTCGATATTTTCGTTCATGTACCAGGAATCGGCCGTGGGATACAGCGTCTGCTCGGCCACTTCGGTGTTGTGGGCGGTCCACGCCTCTTCGGCCTCTCTGGTCGGTTCGACGAGGCGGATATCGTTCTCTGCGAAGTGGTTGATCGCGTCGGAGACCCACTCGACGTGGTGTTCGATAGAGACGGGCATGTTGCTGAGCACCGACGGGCTCTGCGGGCCGGTGATCGTGAACATGTTCGGGAACCCGTGAACGGCGAGGCCGAGATACGTCTGTGGCCCGTCAGCCCACTTCTCCTCGAGAGTCAGATCGTCCCGGCCTCGAATATCCATATTCAACAGCGTCCCGGTCATCGCGTCGAAGCCGGTCGCGTAGATAATCATATCGAACTCGTGATGATCGTCCGAGGTCTGGATCCCCTCCGGGGTCATTCGCTCGATCGGTGTCTCGGTTACGTCCACGAGGCTCACGTGATCCTCGTTGAACGTTTCGTAGTAGTTCGTGTGCAGTGGGGGGCGTTTCGTCGCGTAGTAGTGGTCTTTGGGGACGAGTTTCTCCGCCAACTCCGGATCGTCGACGGTTTCGCGGATCTTCTCACGGACGAACTGGGACACTTTCTCGTTCGTCTCCGGGTTGAACACGAGATCCTCGAAGGTGAGCATAAACCGGAACCCACCTTCTTGCCAGCGAGGCTCCAGAATCTCCCGGACTTCCTCCATCGATTTGTCCTCGGCGGTGGGATACGCCGGATCGAACGGCATCCCGAATCCGTTCTCGTGAGCGGTTTGTAGGATCTCGTCGTAGTTCTTCTGGATCTCGTCCCAGTCGTCGTCTTCGAGCGGACGGTCCCGTGCGGGGACGGCGTAGTTCGGCGTCCGTTGGAAGACTGTAAGATGGTCGATATCCTCCTCGGCGACCTCCGGAATGACCTGAATGCCGGAGGCACCGGTGCCGATAACCGCGATGCGTTTCCCGGCGAAGTCGACGCCGTCGTGTGGCCACCGACCCGTGTGGTACGCCTCGCCCTCGAAGGAGTCGATGTGGTCGAAATCCGGAACCCACGGTTCGGACAGACAGCCGACAGCGGTCACGAAAAACTGTGACGTGAGTTCCTCGCCGTCGTCGGTACCGATTCTCCACTGGCCGTCACTCTCGTCGAATGACGCGGACGTGACCTCCGTCCCGAACTCGATGTCTTTCCGCAGGTCGAGGCGGTCCGCGACGAATCGCAGGTACTCCAGCACCTCTGGCTGTGACGGATACCGCTCGCTCCACTGCCACTCTTCGAGGATCTCCTCGTTAAACGAGTAACAGTAGACGTGACTCTCGCTGTCGCACTGGGCACCGGGATACCGGTTCCAGTACCACGTGCCGCCGACGTCGTCGGCTTTTTCGATCACCTTGACTGACAGCCCGAACTCATCCCGCAGGCGGTGGAGCTGATAGAGCCCCGAAAATCCGGCCCCGACGATAACTGCGTCGTAATCAGTTTCGTACACTGTCCCCCCGGAGTGTTCAGTCTGCGAACTCATAACAGCACCAATACATAATGATTTAACATTACATAAGTCTTGTCAACGTTAGGTACTTTATTCTCTGTTGAAAATAGTTCCTAACGGCCGGACTGTGTTAACGGGGGGTGTGATTACTCCTCGATGGTCCTGCGGAGATCGGTTACGGTGTCGTCGAGGAGTTCGCGCGCACGGGTCAGGTCCATCGGTTCAACCACCATCTGTGCGATCCCGTGGATGCAATCCTCGTAGTTGTGATGCTCGACAGAGACACCTGCATCTCTGAGCCGCTCCGCATATGCGGCACCCTCGTCCCGGAGTGGATCGAGTCCGCAGGTGGCCACTGTCGCTGGCGGGAGGTCATCGAGGCTCTGTGCCTGTAGCGGTGATGCGTACGGGTGTTTCCCGTCTATCTCGTCGCGGAGGTAGTGGTTCCAGAACCACCGCATATCGTCTTCCGAGATCATTCCGCCCTCACCGTTCTCGTCGTACGATGGGGTATCGTAACTGTGGTCCGTCACGGGATAGATGAGCACTTGTCGAGCGATAGACGGTCCGCCGGTATCGCGAGCGCGAAGCGCAACGGCAGCCGCGAGATTGCCGCCGGCGGAGTCACCGCCCACGAACAGGTTCTCGGTGTCGACCTGCATCGTCTCCGCGTTCTCACTCACCCACTCGAAGGCTGCATAACAGTCCTCCAGCGGCGTCGGGAACTTGTGTTCGGGAGCCAGCCGGTAATCGACAGACACGACCATACAGTCGGCCTCACTCGACAGCACCCGACACGTCTCGTCGTGGGTATCTAAATCGCCGATAACCCAACCGCCGCCGTGGAAGTACACCAGCGTGGGGTACGGCCCCTGTCCTTCGGGGATGTACACCCGGATCGGGATGTCATTATCGGTGATCCTCAGTTCCATGATGTCCCCGACCTGCGTCGGCTCCTCGGGATCGGGGAACATCTCCCTGGCAAAGGCCCGGGCGCCGTTCGGAGACAGCGACGAGAACGCTGGCATCGGTTCGGCTCCCATCTGCTCTAACAACCCCGCAATCTCTGGATGTGGTTCCTCTGCTGCACCTGCCATTGGATTTTCAATTGACATCATTATAGATCGTTACATTCTCAGTATATAACTTTAATGCAAAAATCAGGTTCCCACGAACGGCTCTCACACCCCTCAATCGGCCGTTAGAAGCCGTTGAATTAAAGGATCCGCCTCTGATATATAAGAAAATTAACTTATCGCGTCGTATATTCACCCCACCGACGGCTGGCTGATCGGTGACGGTTTCACTGATTCTGTGCCGGCCCTCGTTCGTGGGCGCCGATAGCAAACTGAGGACACTTACCCCTTCGCCGGGACCGACCGCGCGACGGAACGACAGTTCCCACGCCTGCCCGACACACCACGTTTCCGGTGAAATCCCTTCCATCTGAACGTGGGCACCTCACATCCGTTCGGCGGGGTGCCCGGCCCGAGTAGGACCGGCTTAACTAAATACACACACCGGATTTCCGGTGAAAAACGTCCCGCTGAACGTCTTCCCTGCCGACTGGTGGACTGCCTGCACACCACGTTTCCGGTGAAACCTCTTTACCGGAACACAGACGCCGCGGGGCCGGTGTCTGACTGACGATCCATCCGAATACCTCACCGTTTTTATTTGACGCCAGCACCGCCTGGAGGCCGACAATACAGACGAACGGGTGCACGCGGCGGTTCGCACCGTGAATCACGACCTCCTGAATCGAGACACGTACTGCCGGTTCGGTCGGCTTGTTCGTTCTGCGATGACATAATGCCTATTTGAGTGGGGTCCGTTCGTCTACGGAATGGGTGACGGTGCGGACCCCGAGTCTGTCGGCACACTGCCGCCGGGTCTCGACACGTTTGCCGAACCGGTCTGTCTCTTGAACAGCAGGGGGGAAATCCGGGACTGCAACGACACATTCGCCGACTTGGTCGACCGTACGCGCTCGGCAGTTGTCGGCACCGCCGGGAGCGACCTGTTCGCCGAACCCCCGGATCATCTCACCGAAGCCATCGGGCAGGCGCTTGATACCGGCAACGCGACCGTCGAGACGACGACTCTCGCCGGGGAGGGAACTCGACTCCGGTGGGCGCTGTCGCCCCTCCCGGAGTGGTGGATCGAGGAGCCGACCGTTCTCTGTATCGGTAGCCATCAGCGTCACCTCGACCGCCTCCAGACGGAACGACAGGACAGATACGAGTCCCTCGTCCAGCAGAGCAACGACGGCATCGCCGTCGTCCAGAACCATCGCCTGGCTTTCGTCAACGAGACGTTCGCGGAGATCACCGGCTACGAACCGGAGGCACTCGTCGGCAAGCACTTCGAGGACCTCTGTTCCGCCGAGTACCGGGATGTCGTTCGACAGCGGTACGAGAGCCGAATCGACGGCGAATCCCCTCCGAACCAGTACGAACTGGAAATCGAAACTCGCGAGGGCGACACGCGAATGCTGGACCTGGCGGTGACCAGAATCGAACACGAGGGAGAACCGGCCACGCTCGTCAACGTCCGCGATATCACCGAGCGCATGCGCCGCCAGTCCGCCGTCGAACGCCTCCAGGACGCCACCGAACAGATCCAGCAGGCCGAGACCGCCGAGGAGGTCGCGGCGGTCGCAGTCGAGGCGGCGACGGACGTCTTCGACCTTCCGTTCGCCATCTGCTGGTTTCACGACGACGACACCAACCGCCTCGAACCCGCCTACGCGACCGAGGAGGCCCGCGAGGAGGGGTTCGTCGACTCGTTCGGTCCGGAGAGCTACGAGTACGGCGTCTTCCGAGACGGCGACCCGACGAGCTACACGCCCCGGGCTGTCGCGCCCGAAAACTCGTTGACGAACGCTGTGCTCCTGCCCCTCGGCACGCACGGTATGATCGGCGTCGGCGGCAGAGAGCACGTCGAGTTCGACGACACCGTCGTCGACGTGACACGAACCCTCGCCGAGCACACGACGACGGCGCTCGACCGGGTCGACCAGACCAGAGAACTCCGCGAGGAGCGCGCACTGACCGAGAGCATCTTCGTCGCGCTGCCCGACGTGTTCTACGCCTTCGACGAACACGGCCAGTTCTTCCGCTGGAACGACCGACTGTCCGCTGTCACCGGCTACAGCGACGAGGAGATTGCATCGATGCACCCGGCGGAGCTTTTCCCACCGGAAGAGCGCGAGCAGATCTACGAAGCCATCGCCGACGTGTTCGAGGAAGACACGACGGTCACCATCGAGGCACACTTCCAGACGAAGGAAGGCGAACAGATCCCCTACGAGTTCACCGGAGCGAGGCTCACCGACGAGACCGGCGAATCGCTCGGACTCGTCGGGATTGGGCGGAACATCTCCGACCGTAAGCAGCGTCAGCGGCGGTTCGAGGCAGTCTTCAACAACACCTACCAGTTCACCGGGCTGATGGAACCGGACGGCACGCTCATCGAGGTCAACGAGGCAGCCCTCGAATTCGGCGATCTCGATCCCGAGGACGTGATCGGTACGAAACTCTGGGACGCCTTCTGGTTCAAGCACTCCGACGCGCTCCGTGAGGAGACGAAAGCCGGCGTCGAGCGCGCCGCTGACGGAGAGTTCGTCCGTCAGGAGGTCTCCGTGCAGGGCTCTGACCGCGAGGCGATTATCGACTTCTCGATCCGGCCGGTGACCGACGACCACGGCGAGGTCACGCTGCTCATCCCCGAAGGCCGCGACATCACCGAACTCAAAGAACGCGAGCGGGAACTGCGACGCGAGCGCGACCACATCCGTCGGACAGAGGCCCAAGCAGATGTCGGGGGGTGGGAGATCGACCTCGACACCGAGAACCTGTACTGGACCGACGGCCTTCGAGACCTCTACGATGTCGGCCCGTCGTTCGAGCCCCGCTACGAGGACGCGATCGGCTACTTCCACCCCGAGAACCGCGAGACCGTCGCGGAGGCGCTGCAGGCATGCCGCGAGAACGGCACCGAGTTCGATATCGAGGCCCGGATCATCACCGCCGCCGGTCGGACTCGCTGGGTTCGGATCGAGGGCGAACGAGTTACTGATGCCGACACGCGAACGCTCCGCGGTGTCGTCCGGGACATCACCGAACGAAAGGAGCGCGAGCAGCGACTGATGGTGCTCAACCGCGTCCTCCGGCACAACCTCCGAAACAAACTGACGGTCGTCACGGGCTATGCCGACCACGTTGAACGCTCGCTCGAAACCCTTGATATCGACTCCTCGACCGACCCGGCGGAAGCGAGAGAGCGCCTCCGCGAGTTCCCGCTCGACGAAGCGCTCACGAGCGTCCGGGAGATCCAGGCGAGTTCCGACGACCTCACCGAGTTGAGCCAGAAAGTCAGAACGTTCGGCGAGACGATCAAGCGGGTCGATGTCACCGACTCCATCGCGGTTCGATCCGTGTTACGCGAACTTCAAAAGCAGTACACCGCCGAGTACCCCGAGGCTGACATCGAAGCCGACCTCGGGGAGGCACAGGTCCAGGGCAACCGGGAGTTTCTCACCCTGGTCGTCGGCGAACTGCTCGAAAACGCTCTCGTCCACAACGACAGCGAGACGCCGACCGTCGCGCTCAGCGTCGACACCGACGCCGAAGAGCGGGTGACGATCCGGGTTGTCGACAACGGCCCGGGTATCCCCGATATCGAGCGAGAAGTCCTCAGAGAGGGCGAGGAGGACTCGCTGTTGCACGGCAGCGGCATCGGTCTGTGGACGATCCACTGGCTCGTCACCCGCGTCGGTGGCAACGTCTCTATCGCAGACAACGATCCGACCGGGACAGTCGTCGAGATTAGCATCCCCAGACCAGAGTGAGGCCCAGGATCACTTCGCTACCGCTGTCCCCTGACTGTCGCCTGTGTCCGCTGCCGAGCCGCTTCCAGCGTCCGCGCTGGCGGCCGACCGTCGCGTCGTCCCCGGTTGCTCGTCAGTGAGCACAACTTCGAGAGTAGTCCCCGCTCCGTCGATTGCGGTCGACTCGCGGAACTGCTCGCTCCCGGCGAGGACGACGACAGATCGCTCGCCGGCGAACCGGAGATTGACGCGGTCGGCGTCGTCGTCACTCCGCGCGTCCAGGGCCTCGCGGAACGTCGTCGCGAACTCTTCGGCCTCGGCAGCGCTGTTCCAGTGTGTCACCCAGGCGTAGGAGACCGATTCGCCGTCACCGAACGCGAGCAACCGATCGTTCGCGTAACCCGTCGCCGCTGCGCTGGCCTGCTCGGTGTCCAGATGTGCGCTCAGCGCGATGTGGACGAACATCTCGCCCGTGGTGTCACTCTCGTCTGGCCGGGTCGTCCATCCGTCGCGCTCGACAGCGGCCGAAAACGAGACCGGTGTCGGCTCGAACCCCCTCCTGGGGTGGAGAAGTTCGGTCGTGGTCCGGGGCGGCTCGCCCTCGTAGACTTGTTCAAGCCCCCCGGCCGAGTCGAGCATCGTGTCGAAGTACTGCCCGCCGTGGTGGTAGGGACCGATCGCGAACGCTCGCTCGGGCGGTGCTTCTCGGTACTGCCGCTCGAACCGCCCGATCTGGCTGCCGTCGAGGTCCGCGTCCTCGGCGTACTCCTCGGCGGCGTAGACGGCTCCGCCCTCGATCAGCGCCCGCGTTAGAAGCTGTCCGTCCAGCGACTCCTGGCCTGCTGCTGGTCCGCCCTCCCAGTCCGGCGGGATCCACCGCTGCTCGAACTGGATCGTGTGTGCGAACTCGTGTGCGAGTACGAGCGCCGGGCTGCTGTCGCTGGCTCGCTGTCCGCTCTCGTCCAACTCAACGTACGCCTCGTTTATGACGACGGAGTTCGGTCCCGTCGCGAGCGCCGCGGCAGGGGCTCCGCCCCCGTCTGTCGCGCTCTCGTTGGTGAGTCCCAGCAGATCGAAGAGCGGTCTGTCCGGGGCTCCGACCCGCGTCTCGATCTGCTCGACGCGCACGGTCGGTGCCGTCGCATCGACCCCGAGAAGCGCTTCGGTCCGGTTGTACACTCGATTCTCGTCGACCGCCAGCCCGGTGTTGTCGATCGGTCCGTTCGTTCCCGTTTCGTCTTCCGAGACCGACGGCTCCGTGTCCGATCCAGCGGCGTCGGGCAGACTGTCGGCGTCTGTGTCGCCCGGGGCTGAAAACGCACAGCCAGCGAGCAGTACGGCGACCGCGCAGCAGACGAACACGCGCGCAGCGACAGCACGGCGATCCATGCCTGATTGTCGCGCTGTAGGCCCCTAAATCGTCGGCTCGACCCTCCGGGAGAGAAACGAGACCCCGACCGCGCGCTGGCGGAGCGGCGAGACCCTTACCGCGAGGTCCAGCCGCCGTCGACCGTGAGACAACTCCCGGTGACGTACGAACTCGCCTCGGAGGCGAGAAAGACCGCCGGCCCGGCCATCTCGGTGGGATCGGCGAACCGATCCAGCGGCGTCTGGTCGAGCAGCGACTCCCGGATCGAGTCGTTCTCCAAGGCCTCGTCGATGAACTCCGTCTCGACGTAGCCCGGCGCGATGGCGTTGACCCGCACGTCCGGCGCCCAGTCCAGTGCCATACTCTTGGTCATGCCGACGAGCCCGTGCTTCGAGGCGACGTACGGGTGCTGTCGCGGCAGGCCGACCAGACCGGCCACGCTCGCGATGTTGACCACCGACCCGCCGCCGTCCTGTAGATACTCCGCGGCCTCCTGCGCACAGCGGAAAGCCCCGCGGAGATTCACCGCCAGCGTCTGGTCGAATCCCTCGACGTCGATCGTCTCGGGTTTGCCGAGTGCTGCCTCGGGGTTCATCCCCGCGTTGTTGACGAGAATATCGACGCCGCCGAACTCCTCGACGGTCCGCTCGAACAGCGCCGTGACGCTGTCGTCGTCGGCCACGTCGGAGGTAATCGCCAGTCCATCTCCGCCGACAGCCTCGATTTCGTCGACAGTCTCCTCCAGTGCGGACTCTGTTCGCGCTGTCGGAACCACCGTCGCTCCCGCGTCGCCCAGTCCGATCGCGATTGCCCGCCCGATTCCGCGGCTCGCTCCGGTCACGACTGCCACTTCGCCCGAGAGGTCGAACTGTTCCGCGATATCCCCTGGCTGTCCCGCTCCCGATCCGCTGTGATCTGCCATACCGACTCGATATTCACCCCGCGCTGGTAAATCCACAGGACTCCCGACGCCTCGGACACCCTCCCGTCTGCCGGGCCCCTCAGTGCAGCGTTCCCTCGCGGTGTTTGTCGTCGTAGGCAAACAGCGCGTACCCGACCTCCTCGGCGGTGTAGCCCGTCTCCGCCGCGATATCGCGGATCGGCTCGATCATCGTCACGTAATCAGCCGGCGAAAAGGACTCCTTGCGACCCTCGACGTGTCCGAACCGTTCGAGCGTCGCCCACACGCGGGTGTCCACGACGGCGTGTGACTCCGGATCGAGAGCTGTCACGACACAGGAGGCCGTGGGTGCCTTGAACCCGCGCAGTCCCGTCAACAACTGCAGTTTCGAGAAGTCGTCCTCGACGAGCAGCACGTTTGCCGTCACCTGCCGACAGCGATCCTCGGGGTTCTTCTCGACGTGGTACGCGCTTCGCGTCGAGGACTCGTATGCAATGTCGTACAATTGATTACGCGTCAGATATCCCTGCTCGCGGTACTGCTCGCCGAAGCCGTGCAGTCGCTCCGGGAGCACGCCCTGTGTCTGTTCGTAGTAGTCGAGGTAGTTCTCGATCAACTCCGCGTCGATCGTCGCCATCGTCCGAACAACGGCTGTCGAGGGGCAAAAACCCGTGCGGTTCGGTCACTCCCGACGGGAGATTTCCATCTCCATGCCGTCCCGCGGATGCAGTGTCAGCGTCGGCCGCAACTCCAACTGCGCGGACCCCTCGTAGGAGAGCTCGTACTCGCTTGCCACCATCGCGACGATCATCTGCGCTTCGAGTTTGGCGAGGTTCTTCCCGATACAGTGACGCGGCCCGCCGCCGAAGGGGAAGTACGAAAACCGGTGGCCGTTTCGGTCGGCCCACCGCTCCGGGCGGAACTGTTCGGGGTCGTCCCAGTACTCCGGCGAGCGGTGGACGGCCCACTGCGAGAGCATAACCATCGCGTCCTCGGGAATCTCGTAGCCCAGCAGTTCGACCGCCTCGTTGGCCTCCCGAAACAGCGTGTACACGGGCGGGTACAGCCGCATCGCCTCGTCGATGACCCACTCCAGGTACTCGAAGCTCTGCACGTCGTCGATCGTCGGCGTCCCCTCGATTCTGTCGACCTCCTCGTAGAGGCGTTCCCGTTTCTCGGGGTGTTCGGAGAGGAGATACCAGGTGTAGGTGAGCGTCAGCGCCGTGGTGTCGTGGCCGGCCAGCAGCATCGTCACCACCTCGTCACGGAGCTGCTGGGCGGACTGTTCGCCGCGGCTCTGGGCACGCAGCAGAATCGAGAGGAGATCCATCGGCGCGCCCTCACCATCGCCCTCCGTTCCGCGGCGGTCGGCGATGATCTCCTCGACAATCTCGTCGACGGCCGAGACGGCCGACTGGTAGGCGCGGTCACCGGGGAGGGGGACCCACGGCGGCAGCGCGAACCGGACGGGATCGGGCTCGAACTGGCTGCCGATCGGTTCGAGATTCTCCCGGAGTTGGCTGAGCTGTCGCTCCGAAAGTTCGGTGCCGAGCATCAGATCCGCGATGACGTCGATCGTCACCCGGGTCATCTCTCGCTCCATGTCGCGGCGCTCGCCGTCGCCCCAGCGGTCGAGCAGGTCGCTGGTGTGGCCGGCGATGCGGTCGTCGAAGGAGGCGAGTCGACCCATGGTGAAGGCTGGATTGGCGAGTTGGCGCTGTTTCTGCCAGGTGTCGCCCTCGCTGAGCAACAGCCCGTCGCCGAGCAGATCACCCAGCGTGTCGCTCTGAAAGTCCGGTTTGCGGTACTTGTCGGCATCACCGACGAGAATCTGCTCGATTGCCGACGGCTCGGCGACGAAGTAGGTCTCCATCGGCCCCATCTCGAAGGCGGCGATTCCGTTGTACGCGCGTTCGACCTCTTCGACGAAACGGAGTGGGTCCGCGGAGTACTGCCGGCCGCTCCCGAACAGCGGTTCGCCCCGCGGCCCCGGTGGCGTCGTTTGCACAACCGTGATAGGGAACTGATCTCAATAAACCCTCGCCCGCCGGTAACCGTCCGTAGCCCCTCTCTCAGTCCGTGCGTGGGTGCGGCTCCTCGGTCACGCGAGCGTCGCTGTCCGCGTCGACCTGTGCCTGCCAGAGCGCGGCGTACTCCCCGTCGCTCTCGATCAACTCCTCGTGCGCTCCGGACTCGACGAGTTCGCCGTCGTCCATGACGACGATCCGATCCGCCGACTGGATCGTCGACAGCCGGTGCGCGATGACGAACGCGGTTCGGTCCTCGATGAGGCGGTTCAGGCTCTCCTGAATGAGTTCCTCCGTCTCGGTGTCCACGTCCGAGGTCGCTTCGTCGAAGACGATGATCGACGGGTCGTTGAGCAGCGCTCGTGCGATGGCGAGTCGCTGGCGCTGGCCACCGGAGAGTTTGACCCCTCGCTCGCCCACGAGCGTGTCGTAGCCGTCCGGCAGATCGCTGATGAACTCGTGTGCTTCTGCGGCCGTTGCGGCCTCGACGATGCGCTCCCGTGAGTTCCGGCCGTCTCCGGTGACACCCTCGCTCTCGTCCCACTCGGCGCTCAGCACCTCGCGGTCCCCGTAGGCGATGTTCTCCGCGACAGTTCCGGAGAACAGGTAGGGGTTCTGTTCGACGATTGCGATCTCCGAGCGCAACGCTTCGAGGCTGTACTCCCGGACATCCACGCCGTCGACCGCGACGGTCCCGGCATCGACGTCGTGAAACCGAGGGAGAAGCTTCAGAAGCGTCGACTTCCCGGCTCCGGTGGGGCCGGCGAGACCGACTGTCGTCCCGGCCGGCACGTCCAGAGACACGTCGCGAATGACCGGCTCGCGGTCGCCGTAGCCGAAGGTGACGTTCTCGAAGCGGACCGCCCCGTCGACGCTGTCGGGGGTGTACGGCTCCGCTGGTTCGGTCACGGTCGGCTCCTTCCCGAGCAGCCCGAAGACGCGCTCGGCGCTTGACTTGGCGAGTTGGTACTTGTTCGCGGACTTGCCGACCCGACGCATCGGGGAGTACAGCCGGCGCAGGTACAGGAAAAACAGCGCGAACGCACCCGCGGACAGCGCCCCGGGATCGCCGAGGATGATATCCGTGCCGCCGATGTAGAGGACGAGCACGAAGACGACGCCGGTCGTCAGCCGGAGGGAAGCGAAAAACGCGCGCCTGATCCGCAGTGCCCACACTTTCTCGTCGTGGTACGTCTGGCTCTGTTCGGCGACGCGCTCGCGCTCGAACGCGTGGCGGTTGAACGTCTTGATGACCGCCGTCCCGCCGAGATTGTTCTCCAGACGCGTGTTCAGGCGCGCGACCGTCTCGCGGATCGACTTGTACCGTGGCTCGATCCAGTTCAGAAAGAGCCCGCTCGCGAGGCCGATGACCGGAACCGGGGCGAGCGCGATCAGCGTCAGTTTCGGCGAGTATGTCCAGAGGATGATCGAGATGCCGCCGACCGTCGCGACGACGCGGATCAGTTGGCGGAACTCGGTGTTGAGAAACTGCTCCAGTCGGTTGATGTCGCTGTTCAGAATCGACATCATGCCGCCGGTCTGATGAGAGACGAAAAAGTCCATCGAGAGGTGTTGCAGGTGGTCGTAGGTGTCGTTTCGGAGGTCGCGCTGTACCTTCTGGGCGGTCGACTGCAGCAGATACCGCGAGCCGAACCGTGCCGCGGAACGGACCAGATACGCGATGATCGCGATCACGACTAGCCGTTCGAGTAGCGCCACGCGTGCCGCCTCGCCGGTGATCGCGCCGCCGGGCACGAGGCC
The DNA here is from genome assembly GCF_009831575.1 of Halovenus carboxidivorans. GTDB lineage: Archaea > Halobacteriota > Halobacteria > Halobacteriales > Haloarculaceae > Halovenus > Halovenus carboxidivorans. Next base: position 23,150 of record NZ_WUUT01000007.1, read on the forward strand.
GGCGCTCGCGAGTAGACCGGGTTCACCCGACTGCAGAATGACCCGATCGATTGCCGTCGCGACCACAATCGGGGGGACGAGCCGTGCGAATCGGGTGCAGAACGACAGCAAGACACCGACGCTCAGCCGAAGCCAGTAGGGGAGTGCGTAGACGAGGAGACTCCGTATCGGATGTCCGTCGATGTTCTCCCGGACATCCTCGAACCCGCCGTCGTCGTCTGACATACCCCTCTTTGCGGATAGCCGGTAAAATGCCCTCCGTTCACGACCGCGTTTCAGAGCGAGAAACCGGTCGAAACCGCGAAACAATTACTTGAATTACGACAAAGGTACACACATGCTGACGCGCAGACCAGCGCCGGAGGGACAGCGACTCACGGTCGAGGAGGGTCCCGGATGAGACGGGACGGAACTCGACTCCTTCTGTTCGCCATCGCGCTCGTCGCGTTCGGTGTCGTGATCGTGACACCCGCCGCCGCCTCGCCGGGAGAGACGACCGACAGCACAGCATCTGCACAATCTGCCGTCTTCACGGACGACCACGTCGGGGAGTGTGCCGCCACCCCGCCGTCCGACCTCGACGACCCCGAGAATCCGGAGGGGGTCATCGGGTGGGTCGAGGGGTACTGGTACACCGAACCCGTCGAGGTGACGCCCGAGGACGGCTTCAACGAGACCGAACGGGACCGCCTCGCCGGGCGAACGGCCGCCCAGGTCGAAGCGTTGCGGTGTCTCGATTACACGGAGGGGCTTCCGCCGCTACGAACGATCAGCCGCGAGGAGTACCGCGAGAGGATTGTTGCGCCGGCCGTTGAACAGATCAGCCCGGAGGGGCGCCTCTACGAGCGCGCCCAGTACGCCGCACGGCTGACAATCGGGAACGAGGTCAACACGACTCGGGAACTCATCGAGGCACAGACCGCGTTCCCGGCGGCGTTTTACCTCCCCAGCGAGCAGTACATGGCCTTCGTCACCGACGACGAGACCGTCGAGGATCTCAACCAGGGGACGCTCGCCCACGAACTGGTCCACGCGCTACAGGACCAGCACTTCGACGTTGCGGCGGTGTTCGCGGAACCGACGAACGACGGCTATCTCTCCTCCGCTGGCGTCGTCGAGACTGACGCGCAGTTCTTCCAGCAGCAGTATCAACAGAACTGCGCTGCCGGTGAATGGGCGACGGAGTGTTTCATCCCGGCACCGGGTCAGCCGCCGGAGGTGCCGAACTGGGCGATCGCCCTCAACCAGCAGTTCCAGTACACCCTGCCGCTGATCGAACAGCGGTACCAGGCGGGGGGCACACAGGCGATCAACGACCTGTTCGGGAACTACCCGGAGACGACGACCGAGACGATCTATCCCGACCGCCTCGGCGAGTTCGAGACTGCTAACATCACGGTTCCGGATCGCAGTACCTCGGCGTGGCGACGGGTCCAGAGCGGCAATCTCACGTACAACACCATCGGCCAAGCGGGGGTGACGGCGATCCTCGTGGCGCCGTACTACGAGACCAACGGCCGCCAGAGCGTCATCTCGGATTTCTCGGAGTTCATGCCGCGACGCGGTGAACTCGACTACGGGATCCCCGAGACCGACGGCTGGCGCGGCGACAAACTCTACGGCTACGCGAACGGCGACAACGAGACGGCCGCCGTTTGGGAACTCGCCTGGGCGGACGCGGGAGACGCCGAACAGTTCGCGGAGGCGTACCGTTCGCTGCTCGAATACCGCGGCGGCACGCTCGCCGACGGCTACCAGAACGTCTACACGTTAGATACCGACGCGTACGACATGGCCGTCGCCGTCGAACAGACCGACGACCGCGTTCGGATCGTGACCGCACCGAGCGTCGACGACCTGACTACAGTCCACGAGTCAATCTCGCTGCAGCAGACGAACGGATCACAGGACTCGATGGACGGCACCGACTCCGAGGACGGAAGCGACGGCACGGAGGCGAACGAGTCCGACAACGCGCAAGACAGCGATGGCTCCGGGGCCGGATTCGGTCTGTTCGCGGCGGCCTTGGCGGTGATCGCCGTCGGCGCGGCGAGCGCGCTGCGCCGCCGCTAACCGGACTGGTTGGCAGTCACGAACCCCGCGATATCGTTCACGACCGTCTCAGCGACCGGGGTGGGCTGCGTCCACTCCGAGGGGGTCGACATCCCCTCTCCCGGTTGCAGTCGGTGGTTCAGATTCTCGTAGCGAATGATCTCGACGGTCGACTCACCGGCCAGCGCGTTCTCCCAGAGCATCAGGTCGTCCTCGACGGTGACGAGAAAGTCCCGCTCGCCCTGGAGGATGAGCCGCGGCACCGACAACTCCGCGGCCGTACTGAGGTGGTCGTACTCCTGAAGCGTCCGGAAGAACGGCCGCCCGCGGGCACCCCCGCCGAGGTTGATCGTTTCGTCTTCCCCAATCGAGAGCGTCCGAATCCGTTCGGCTAACGCCTCGACGCCTGAGAGTCGTCGCTCGCGCTGTGTCTCCGTGAGATTCTCCGCGAGATCGAGTTGATACTCCGTCTGGCGCACAATCGCCTCGTGAATCGGCTCTGCGAGCGGTGCGATCATGACCACGCCCGCGACGCGCTCGGACCGGGCGGCGATCCGCGGTGCCAGCCGTCCGCCGAGGCTGTGACCCACGACGAACACGCTGTCGACGCGCTCTCGGGCGGCCAGTCGTTCGATGGCCGTCAGCGCGTCGTCGGTGATCAGGTCGTCGACGGTCGCCTCGGTCCGGTCTACCTCGCAGGCGACCGTTCGCTGATCGTATCGCAACACCGCAATCCCCCGGGTCGCCAGCCCCCAGGCGAGTTCCTTGAACGTCCGGTTCGGGCCGGCTCGCTGGTCGCGGCCCTGGTCGCCGCTGCCGTGAACGAGCACGACTCCGGGGACGGAGCCGCTCCCCTCGGGCAGAGTCAGCGTCGCGCTTATCTCGCAGTCTCCCGTCGCCTGCATCGCCAGTAGCTCCTCGCTGAACGCCGACTGATCGACGTACTCCGGCGGCGACCAGACGCCCGGGGTGAACCGGAATCCCCCGATTGCCTCGTCACCGAACTGCACCTGGAAGGTGAGCCCGCCGTCCGCGAACTCTCCCGCCAACTCGACGATCTCCAGCCCGCGACGCGACCCGCGATACGTCGTCGACGCGAACCCCTCGAACGAACCCAGCGGGTCGACCGTCTGGCTCCACTGCTGTCGGAGGGTCTGTTGTGGCACGCTCTCTGCGAACGACTCCGAGACGCGCTCGTAGGCGGCGTCGAACGACCCGTCGAGAAGCAGTTCAACGAACGCCCGTGCCCGCCGCCGAAGCGCCGCCGGGTCGGACCCCCTCGGCTGTCCGTCAGTCGGCTGGTCGGGCTGTGTGTCCGCCGACCCGTCGGTCTCGTTGTCGGCGCTGTCCCCCGTCTCTCCGGGGCTGTCGGTCCCCGAACAGCCGGCGAGAGCACCGACTCCGACCGTTCCGACGGCGGCCAGATACTCCCTTCGATCCATCTTGTACCGTCACTTGCACGGGAGAAAAAAAAGAGGGTTGTGTGAACTCGCGTTCACCGCGGCCGGGCGACGACGTAGGGCCGCCGTTCGACTTCGATCTCGCCCGCCTCGGCGAGGTGAATCGCGTACGCCGACGCGACGTTCGTGAGAAACTGGACGGTTGTCTCCGTCGCCTCGAGCGCCTCGACGGCGAGGTCGTGTGCCGGAATCGGGCCCTGCTCTCGGACGACCGACAGGACCGCCTGCTCGGCCCGTTCGGCCTTTTCGAGCGCGTCCTCGACGCGCTCGGCGGGGTCGTCCATCGGATCGCCGTGGCCGGGCAACAGTAGTTCGGGCTCGCACTCGCGGATCCGCTTCAGTCCGGTCTTGTACGCGCCGATATCCCAGTGTAGCGGTCCGTACATGAAGTGGCCGTTCGTCGAGACGATATCGCCGGAGAGCATCACGCCGGAGGACTCGTGATACAGGGACATGTGCTGTTGTGAGTGCCCCGGCGTGTGGATCACCTCGCAGTCGTACGGGCCGACGGAGACGGTATCACCGGCGCTTGCGACCTGTTCGACTTCAACGTCGTCGGTCGCGTACTCGATGTCGACCGGAAAGTAGCGGTCGTCGACCTGCGGTTCGCCGTCGGTCAGCCCCGACCCGAACGTCGCCATCTCCTCGCGGGCGTCCCGCAGGTACGACTCGAACGACCGGAGGATTTCGTCGGTTCCCTCGAAGACCGTGACCGGGAGCGCGGAGAGGTCGTCGATGGTGAGACAGCCGCCGACGTGATCGATGTGCGGGTGTGTCAGTACCACTCGATCGATCCCCGCGAGCGGTCCGTCGAGGGCCTCCCGTACGGATTTACGGGACTCGGGACAGGGGTGTCCGGTGTCGACGAGGGTGTCCCCGATCCGGTAGATGTTCACCGTCCCGTAGTGTGGCTGGAACAGTTCGAGACGCTCGTACTCCATACCCGACCTACCACAGGCAGGGGGTAAGAATGATTTGCTCGCCGGGTGTCTCAGTCGTCGACTTTCCCGTCCCGTCGGTCCCGCGCCCGCGCCTCCGGATCCCGGTCGTCCGGGTCGCCGTGACCGCCGCCGCCCGGGGTCAGTACCGAGACTGTCGTTCCCGACTCCACGTCTACCGATGTCTTCGCCGGCACGGTCTCGCCGTCGATCAGATTCCGCCCGCGAGTGCCGTCCTCCCCGCCGTCGATGCCTGCGGGCGCTGTCCGACGGCGCTCTGTCAGCAGCGACACGGTCGCGTCCGTTTCGACGGTGACTGATCGCTCGATTCCCAACCCGCCTCGATACCGCCCGTCGCCGCCGCTGTTCGGCCGCAGGGCGTATCGCTCGACACGTAGAGGGTACTCAGTCTCCATCGCCTCGACGGGCGTGTTGAGCGTGTTCGTCATTCCCACCTGAACCCCGTCCATCCCGTCCTTGTTCGGGCGGGCACCGAACCCGCCGCCGATGGTCTCGTAGTAGGTGAACTCGCCGCTGCGATCCCCGATGATGAGGTTGTTCATCGTCCCCTGTCCGCCCGCGGGCACGGCCTTCGGGATGGCCTCGGCCAGCGCAGCGAGCGTGACGTCCATGACCCGCTGGCTCGTCTCGACGTTGCCGCCGACGACCGCTGCGGGTGGCTCCGGATTGAGTACCGACCCCGCCGGGGCGGAGACGGTCACCGGTTCGTAACAGCCGTGGTTCGGTGGGATCTCCGGGTCGGTGATCGCTCGGACCACGAAGTAGACGGCGCTTTTCGCGACCGACAGCGGCGCGTTCAGGTTGCCTTCGACCTGATCGGCCGTCCCGGCGAAATCGACGGTGATCGACGGCCCGTCGATCGTGACGGCCACGTCGATCGGGATGTCGTCGCCGGTCACGCCGTCGCCTTCGAGCACGTCTCGCGCCCGGTAGGTTCCGTCCGGCAGGTCGCCCAGTTCCGCCTCGACGCGCTCGCGTGAGTACTCGATCACGGCGTCGAACGCGTCGAGCAGCGTCGACCCGTGCTCTGCGAGGAGTTCGCCGATCCGTTGCTCGGCCCGGTCGTTCGCGGCCCGCTGTGCCCGGAGGTCGGCCTCGCGTTCGTCCGGCGTCCGGACGTTCGCCCGGATCAGGTCGTGTACCGCCTCGTTCGCTTCGCCGCCGTCGACGAGTCGCACCGCGGGCAGTCGTAGCCCCTCCTCGTACAGTTCCCGCGCTCCGGGCGGCATGCTTCCGGGGGTGCTCCCGCCGACGTCAGCGTGATGCGCCCGCGAGACCGCGAACCCGATCACCTCGTCGTCGGGGGCAATCGTCGACACGAGCGTGATGTCCGGCAGATGGGTGCCGCCGGTGAACGGGTCGTTGACGATGAACACGTCGCCGGGCCTGGGATTCTGCTCGCGGACGGTCTCGACCGCGTCCGGCATCGCTCCGAGGTGTACCGGGATGTGTTCGGCCTGGGCGACCATCCGCCCGGAGGCGTCGAACAGCGCCGTCGAACAGTCCTGACGCTCCTTGATGTTCGGGGAATAGGCCCCGCGGATGAGCACGTGGCCCATCTCCGTGGCGACGCTTTCTAGTTGGTTCCGGAGAATCTCCAGAGTCACCGGATCGATCTCCTCGCTCCCCGCTGCGCTCTGTTCGTCACTCACCCGTGCCCACCTCCGCTATCAGCGTCCCGTCGTCTCCGACCCGCACATCCCAGGCCGGCGGAACGACTACCGTGCTCTCGTCGCCCTCGATGATCGCCGGTCCCTCTATCCTCCCGCCGGGCGGCAACTGCTCGCGCCCGTAGACCGGCGTCTCGCGGCGCTCCTCGCCGAAGACGGCCTCGCGCGATCCGCGCTGTGGCTCACCGTCCGCCGCGTACTCGATTGTCGGGCCGCTGCGTGACACGACGGTCGTCACCCGGCAGTTCACGAGTTCCACCGGTTCGTCGGCCCGGTAGCCGTACGCGGATTCGTGGGCCGACGTGAACGCCTCGCGGGCGCTGTCCGCGCCGAACGGCCGTTCGATGTCGACGGTGAGTTCGAAGCTCTGGCCGGCGTACCGCAGGTCCGCCGCACACTGCACCGTCGCGGCCTCCCGGTCGCTGACCTCGGCCAGTAGCTCCGCCGACAGGTCCTCGTAGACGGCGTCGACGCTGTCCGGATCGACCGCGGACAGCGCCCGCTGGTAGGTTCGCACCGCGTCTCGCTTCTCGTCGGCGGTCAACAGACCGTACGCCGACAGGACGCCCGAGGCCCGCGGAACGACCACCCGGTCGATGTCGAGGCTGTCGGCAATCGCCATCGCGTGCATCGGTCCCGCGCCGCCGAAGGCCACGAGTCCGAACGTTCGTGGGTCGTACCCGCGCTCGACGGTCACCGACCGGATCGCGCGTGTCATGTTCGCGTTCGCGACCCGGTAGACGCCGCGTGCGGCCGCCTGCGGCCCGTCGAGTCCGGCCTCCGCGGCGAGGCCCTCCAGGGTATCGTACGCGGCGTCGGCGTCGAGGGACAACTCCCCGCCGAGGCTGGTGCTTTCACCGATATATCCCAGAACGAGGTTGGCGTCCGTGACCGTCGGCTCCGTTCCGCCGTGGCCGTAACAGGCGGGTCCGGGATCGGCCCCGGCCGAGCGGGGGCCGATTCGGAGCGCGCCGCCGGCGTCGACCCAGGCAATCGACCCGCCGCCCGCCCCGACAGTCTCGATGTCGACCATCGGCGTCCTGATCGGCCGGTCGTTGATGCTGCCCTCGGTCGTTCGTTCGACCGTCCCGTCCTGAACGAGGCTCACGTCACTGGAGGTCCCTCCCATGTCGAAGGTAACGAGTCCGGATGCGTCCTCGCTCGCCATCGCGCCCGCGCCGACGACCCCCGCCGCCGGCCCCGACAGGACCGTCGTCACGGCGTTTTCTCTGGCGGTCTCCGCGTCCGTGATCCCCCCGTTCGCCTGCATGATCTGCGGTTCGGGCACGCCCAACTCCCGCGCCCGCTCGGAGAGGCGGCCGAGGTACCGATCGATCGCCGGCCGCACGTAGGCGTCGACGACAGTGGTGGAGGTGCGCTCGTACTCCCGGAACTCGGCTAACACCTCGTGGGAGGCCGAGACGGGCACGTCGAGTTCCGCTCGCAGGATCTCCGCGACCCGCCGCTCGTTCTCCGGGTGGGCGTAGGCGTGCAGCAGCGAGACTGCGACCGACTCCACGTCCGACTCGCGCAGATCCGCGGCGACCCCCCGGACCTGTTCCTCGTCGACCGGCCGCTCGACGCCGTCGGTCGTCACCCGCTCGTCGACCTCGAAGCGGCGGTGTCTCGGGACCAGTGGCGTCGGTTTCTCGGCGTCGAGATCGTACAGCGACGGCCGATCCTGTCGACCGATCTCCAGCACGTCCCGGAAGCCCTCCGTCGTGACCAGGGCCGTCTCCGCGCCGTCTTCCTCGAGCAGGGCGTTGACCGAGACGGTCATCGCGTGTGTGAACTCGTCGATTGTCTGTGGATCGATCCCGGCCTCCGCACACGCTTTCTCGATCCCGGCGATGACCCCCTCGCTCTGATCGGCCGTGGTCGGGACCTTCGCCGTCACGAGTTCCCCGTCCAGCGAGAGGGTCACGTCCGTGAACGTCCCGCCGACATCGACCCCGATCGATCGCTCACCCATCGACACCACCTTCTCGATGACCGGGGAGGCAAACCCCGGCCTCTCTGCTGCCCTGCTGACCCGCATTCACACCCAGAAATAAATACTCGGGCGTGACTGTCGTTCGCTCGCTCGTCATAGTTGCATTCGACACCGGACCGACTTAAGATCACGACACGGACCCGCGACGAGTGCCGTCGATACCTCCGCGTGTCCCGAAGGTGTTCGACGGGCCCGATATGTCGTTCGCTCTCGAACCCGGAGTCATGACAGGGACCGAGACCGAGTCGGACGTACTCGTACAGTTCCATCCTCAGGAGTGGGTCGACGCGCCGGGACAGGCCCACGAGTGGGGTCGCAGACAACTCGTCGACGCCGAGGACCGCGAGCCGGTGACCTTCGCGGTCCCGCGCGCGGACGTGACCGACGACACCGGGGCAGTCTACCCGGACGAATCCTACGAGGCGAATCGGCTGCGCGACCATCCGGCCGCGCCCGACTGGGTCAACGACTGGGACGGACCGTATCTCGTCCGGACCGCCGTCGAAGAGTGATCCGCTGACGAAGATATTCGGCGTGTTCTCTACGCTCGTCCGCCCTGAACTGGCTCCCGATAGAATGTCTACCGATATCGACCCGGAGCGAGAGCTCGGTGCACTGGTCGCTGAACAGCCACAGTACGCCCGCGTCTTCGAGTCGTTCGATCTCGATTACTGTTGTGGCGGCGACGAATCGCTCGCGACAGCCTGCGCGAAGGAGGATCTGTCGGTCGAGGAGGTCCGTGAGGCCTTGCGTGATATCGACGACGGCGACGACCAACCGGAGTGGGAGACGCCGTCCGAACTCGTCGAGTACATCGTCGAGACCCACCACGAGTACCTCCGGGAGGAACTCCCCGACCTGGAGGAACTCGTCGAGACGGTCAGCCGCGTCCACGGTGACGACCACCCCGAACTCCGCGAGGTCGACTCGCTGTTTCCCGACCTGGCCGAGGAGATGCGCGAGCACATCGCCGAAGAAGAGGAGGAGGGCTTCCCGATCATCCGCAAACTCGACCGCGGGGAGGAACTCTCCGCCGACGAGCGGGCGACGCTCAGGGCCGAACTGGATCACTACGAGAGCGATCACGAGGAGACGGCGGCGCGACTCGACCGGATCGCAGAACTGACCAACGGCTACGAGGTGCCCGACGACGCCTGTCCGAGTTACCGGAGTATGCTCGCGCGACTGGAAGACCTCGAAGAGGACACTCACATGCACGTACACAGGGAGAACAACGTCCTCTTCCCCGAGGTGGAGTCGATGGTCGACGCGTGAGTTCCGTCAGTCGATCCGTGACAGAGCGATGTCGCTGGCGGTGTCGTCTTTAGTCGGCTCCTCCTCGGAGATCTGAATCTCCGTGACCCACTTGACGCTCTCCCAGCAGTCCCGCCCGTCGTCAGTGGGGACGAGGCGGGCCGGGCCGCCGTGTTCGACGGGCAGCGCTTCGCCGTCGACTTCGAGAGCGACGACGGCGTCCCGCAGTCGGTCGAGACGGAACGAACAGGCGTAGCCCTCGTCCATCGATCTGACCAGTCCGTACCCCTCGTCGACGGGATCGGCCTCGTCCAGGAGCGTCCCGACCCGAACCCCCTTCCAGTCCAGCCCCGTCGCGACCCACCCCTCGACACACTCGAAATCCTGCGTGAACGTCTCCAGTCTGGACTCGCGAATCTCTCCTTCCGTGTACTGACGGGGCCGTTCGACGGCACCCGTGATCTGGAGTCGCCAGTCGTCGGTCGATACCGACGCCGGCACCTCGTGCGTTTCGAGATCTGTCATCCGTGTCGCCTCACTCGTCCTTCAGGGTTGGTCGCTCTCGACAAAAATCCGGTCGCGTACATCTTCGCCGCGGCCGATACGGGAGCACAGAGAGTACTTCACAGAAGGGCGAACCCTACGATCTCCGATGTCAGTCACCGCCGCCGACCTCGACGCACAGGCCGACCGGATCGACACCGCGCTGGAGTGCTACGACCGGATCGTCGACGCCGGCCTGGTCGGGACCGGCTGCGCCGCCGTGCCCGCGGAGATTCGCACCTGTCTCGACACCATCCTCGGGACGGTCGACTCCCAGACACCGGCAGGTGTCGCACTTGCGAACCGCGTTCAGGATCTCTACCTGGAGGGGCGACGGCTCGAATCCCGGTACGTCGAGCGAGCACGCGAGCGCGACCAGCCAGACTGGGAGACCGTCGTCGACGAAACAGAGACGATCCGGCAGGCCGCCGTGCGAGTCCACGCGACGGGGTACGATCCGGACTCGGGGTACGAACTCCCGGAACGGATGTGTCCAGCGGCGCTCGTGTCGATGAACGCGGGCTCCTCGCCGGTCCAGTTCGAGGATCGAATCGTCCAGTACGAGACCGTCGTCGACGAGTTCGGACTCTCTCCCGAGGTTGTCTACTATCCGGGCTCGGGTCACGACGTGAGTCCGTCGGCGGCCGTTCCGCGGAGTCGCGTCATCTACGCGGATGTCGATACGGCGGCGATGGCCGACCTCCGACGCGCCGGGTACGAGGCAGTCGCTGCGGACGCGACGGGACACGACCTGTCCACCCGCGCCGACGTGATTATCTTCCGCAACGCCGGACTGATCGAGGAACCCATCGTCAGACGGTGGTTGCGGCCGGGTGGCTGGGTGCTCGCGAACAACCACCTGGAGTCCGCTGATCACGTCGCCGCCCTCCGTGAGATGGAACTGTTCGGTGTCGTCTCCGCAGAGAGTCCCGGATCCGTTGACCGGACGACTGCGCCTGCCTCGCTGGGTCCGACCCGAGACCCGGAGTCAACCACCGCTGGAGCGAGCAACTGGGAGTCGGTCCCCTCGGAACTGGGCGCGCCGCTCGACACGTACGTTTTCAGAAAACGGCCGGAGAGAGACGGTATTTAACAGTACTCTCGACCAACATCCCCCCATGACAATCAGGACGAAACGGATCTACGAGGAGCCGTCCCCCGATGACGGCCGGCGGGTTCTCGTCGACCGCCTGTGGCCTCGCGGCGTCTCGAAAGAACAGGCCCAGCTAGACGACTGGCACAAAGAGATTGCGCCGAGCGAAGAACTTCGGGAGTGGTTCGACCACGACCCGGAGCGCTTCGGGGGGTTCCGCGAGCGGTATCGCGACGAACTCGCCGATCGCCCCGAATTGGTTCGAGACCTGCTCGACTCCGCCCGGTCGGGCACGCTCACGCTTCTGTACGCCGCGACCGACGAACAGCACAACAACGCCGTCGTCCTGGCGGAGTACCTGGACGACCGACTGGAGGAGTGACCTCCCGCTTGATCTGCTGAGGCGTTAGACGACGTGTAGTTTGAACCCCCCTTCGACGAGGTCGTCGACAGCGGGCTGGTGGTCCTCGCCGGTGATCTCGAATCCTTCGTCCTCGACGGCCCCGACGACGCCCTTGTGCGTCGCACAGTGGTTGCAGACGCCGGCGATCAGCCCGCGCTCGCGGGCCGTCCGGTACGCATCGAGCGCGGGTTCGGGACGGCTCGACAGGTCCTCGAACCAGAACGTCGCGCCGCCGTCGAACCAGACGACGACCTCGTGGCCCGCATCATCCAGCTGCGAGGCGTATTCGAGCGGATTCGCGATTCGACCCGGGTTTTCCGGCGGCGAGAGCAACAGAAACGCGTGTTTCCCCATACCGGCTAGAGCGTCGCCCGCGGGATACGCCCCCTCGCGAACATCTTCTCCTGTTGTCCGCCGCGACGCTTACTCGACATTCGGACAGGACCGGAACCGACCCCAGATTGCCCGACGGTCGGCGACGAACCGATACCCTCGCTCTCGAAGCCGCTCCCAGTAGGGGAGCTGTCGCGCGAGTCCCGCGAGAGCCGCCCCGACACGCCCGCAGTGTGCGAGGGACTGCTCGGCGGCTTCACCGCAGGAGTAGACGGCGTCGTCGGTCAACAGATGCATACAGTTGTCGTACTCCTCGGGCAAGCGGGCCTTCTGGTCGGGCGTCAACTCGCCGAAGCCGACCGGCTCGAACTCCCCGAACCGGAGCAGCCACCGGACGCAGTACATGCAGAAGCCGCAGTCGTCGTCGTACACGAGCCGTGGCGCAGCCATACTCCGTTGTTGGTGTGTCGACTCTTGAGCGTACTGGAACGCTGGTTCTCCGAGTTCCGTCCGGGTAGTCGTTCATCTCAGTCCTGCGGCGTCGGTTCGGCGTCGGGGGCGACGCTGAGGACGCCGTCGGTGTATCGACTCCACAGCAGGAGCAGACTCGGCAACACGATCAGGCTCACCAGAAACGAGGTGACCAGCGCGATGACGACGATGGCGGCGAAACTCTGCAGTTGCGGCTGCGGGACCAGCCCGATAGTCGCGAACGCGCCGGCGGAGGTGAGCGTGCTCCCGAGCAGTGCACCGCCAGTTCCCGTGACCGCCGCCCGGAGCGCCTCGATCGGCTCCGCTCCGGCGTCGAGTTCGTCTGCGAATCGGTCACCCACGTGGATGTTGTAGTCGACGCCGAGCCCGATCACGAGACTCATCAACAGCGCCGTCAGCAGTGTCAGCGGGATGTCGAGAACGAACATCCCGACGACGACGAGTCCGACGACGAGCGTGATCGGGACGGCGACGACCGCACCGAGGCTGGCGCTGCCGTGCATCGACCAGAAGACGGCCACCAGCGTGACCGCAATCGCGAGCAGGGCGATCAGCATCGTCAGGACGATGCCGCCGATGATCGAGTCCAACACGGCGTCGTTGACCGCCAGCGACCCGGCGACGGTCGCGGTTCGCTCTCCCTCGCCCTCCATCGTCGCGGCTCCGTCGGCGAGTCTCGGGACGACTTCGCTGCCGTCGGAGAAATCCGCATTCAGCGAGAGCGTCACCAGTATCGAGCGGTACTCGCCGTTGGTCCGTTCGAGCACCTGCTCGGCGGTGGCGCTGTCGGCCGCGTAGAAGGCGTCGTACACCGTTTTGAGGTCGGTATCCGGAATCCCGTCGTCGTTCGTATCGTGAGCCTCCAGAACGGCGGCGAAACTCTCGTTCTCCTCGGCGACGGCGTTCATCGCAGTCACTGGGGACCGAACCGGTTGGACGGTCGACTGCGTGACGAGTAGCCCCTCTCGATCGATCTGGCGAACGCCGGCGTCGATGTCTTTGAGAGTGCTATCGCTCGTGACGCCGTCTCGAATCAGTATCTGCGATCGAATCGCGTCGTTTTCGTCCGCCGGCTGATAGATCTCGCTGACGTGCTGTTGTTGCTGGCGGACCTCACTCGGCTCCCAGCCGAGCGGGCCGGGCAGTTGCTGTTTCCACTCCGCAACGTCGGCGTCTGGCTGCTGATAGCTCTCCTCGTTGAGTTCGGTCCACGCCAGTCCCCCGACCCCGCCGAGGATGACGGCGGCGACGAGTACGGCCGGCGCCGCGCGCCGGGCGAGAGTCACGCTCGATTCGAGGACCGGCCGGAGATACGTCCCGTGGCCGAGTGCCGCCTTCCGGCGGTCGAGTCCGATCCGTTCGAGTAGGCCGTCGATGCTGATCTTCAGCGCCGGCACGACCGTGACGAAGATGACGAGCGCCGAGACGACTCCGAGCGTGATGCTCACCCCCAGGTCCCGGATCACCGGCAGCGGATTCGCGAGATTCGCCAGAAAGCCGATTGCGGCCGTGACCGTCACGAGGATCAGTGCCGTCGTGACTAACCGGACGCCGCGGTTCATCGGTGCGCGGATTCCGTCGCCGGGACCGCGCTGCTCGCGGTACCGGTTGAAGATGTGGAAACCGAAGTCGATGCTCAGTCCCGAAATGAGGACGACCGGGACGATACTGATCGTCCCGGCTTCGACGCCGAGCCAACCCAGCAGACCGAACGTCCACAGCACCGAGAGAACGACGCCGGTCATCCCGACGACGACGTCGATGAGGTCGCGGTACGCGAAGACGAGGATACTCAGAATGACCAGCAGCGCGACCGGCAACACGAGTTCGACCATCTCACCGAAGAAGTGCTGATTCGCCTCCTGGTACGCGTCGCTGTTCAGGACGAAAAATCCGGCCTCGGAGTACTCGTTGGTTCTCTCGTACAGCGCCGTTCCCGCCTCGTCGCGGTCCTGTTGGCTGGTACCCGGTCCCGTATCGAGTACGACGATCAGCCGCCTGTCCGTCGACGTGGTGGCTGTGCCGTGGTCCGTCGGGAGGAACTGCTGGGCGCGGGGGTTCTCCGCGAGCAGTTGACCGACGGCGCTTCTCACCTGCGAATCGGTCGCGTTCGACAGTGCCTGGATCTGCTCGTCGAGGCTCGCATTCGCATCACCGGCCAACCGGCTGGCGACCAGATTCTCGATCCCACGAACCCCCTGCTCGTGTAACGCCGCCTGCACGTCCGGGTCGCTCGTAATCTCTCGCTGGTACCGCAGGCCGTCGAGCAGCGACTCGCGCGAGAGGACATTTCCGCCCTCGTTTCGGACGTACACCGGCTGTATCGTGCGGTTGGTCTGTTGTTCGGAACTGTTCGTGTACTGTTCCTGGATGTACTGCTGTGCCTGTACTCGGTCGAGGTCCTCGAACTGCTCCGCCGATCCGCCCGCCTGACTGGAGGTGTCGAGTTGCGGGATTCCGGCGGCGACGGCCCCCGTTACCACCAACAGTACGGCCAAGGTCACCCTGTTGTGTTCGGTGACGAAATCGATCACCTGTCCCAATCTGTCTCGCATCTGTACGTAGAGAGAACGATACGGTCTTCCCTGGTAGTGGATGCTAGGTATCCAGACTCGGCGGCCCGGAAGTATCTAGCTATCCAGACACAGTTCCGACGGGGCCGTCTGTCGGTCGACGTTCACTCGGCTGGTATCTGCTGTTCGTCGGTCTCGGGCTCGGCGCTGTCAGTCTCCGTGGCTCCCGTGATACCGTCGACGGGGTGGTCAGCCCGCTCGACCAGCGCCGAGTACAGTCGCACGATCACAACGCCTCCGCTCTCGGACTCCGGAAACAGTAGCTCCCCGGCGAGGCTGTCCGCGATCCAGTTCGCGAGCCAGAGACCGAGTCCAGTGCTGTGACGAAGCTCCGTTTCTGCCCCCGACTCGATCACACTCCGTTCGTGTTCCGGAATGCCGGGGCCGTTGTCCCGGATTTCGATCTCGACGGTCCGGTCGGCCGCTGTCGTGACAGTCACCTCGACCGCCGGAGACGGGCTGTCGTTGTGCTCGATTCCGTTCTCGATCAACTCGGAGACAAGCCGGTCCAGAAGCTCCGGGTGCCCGAAGACCCTGACCGTCTCGGGCGTCGATACCGTGAGTTGACAGTGCTCGTACTCGGATTCGATCCGGCTGGCTGCGTCCGTTATCGTCTGTGTCAGATCGACAATCGAGCGAGATTCGGTCCCTCGCGAGAGCACGTCCTCGACATCGCGAGCCTTGTCGCTGATCTCGACCAGCCTGTTCACCCGCTCGCGCAACTGTGTGCTGATCCGCTCGTCGTCCACCTCGTTCGTGTACGCCAGCGCCGCGTCCAGTTCGTTCCGAAGATTGTGCCGGAGGACGCGCGTGAGCACCTGCAGCTGTTGCTCTCGGGTCTGTTGCTCCGTCACGTCGCGGAGCCGCAGCGTCTTCCCGGCGGGTTCGTCCTCGCCGCTCCGGACTGCCGAGGTCGTCACCTCGAACCGACGCGACCCCTCGGGCGTCTGGAGGTCGATCCGTCTCGTCGCCCCGGTTGGGACCGCTGCCAGCGTCTCCGATATCGTCTGGATCGGCTTCCCGATCACCGACTCCGTGCTGTCCTCACAGATCCGTTCGGCTCGCTCGTTCAGGTCGATGATTCGGTCGTCTCTGTCCAGGACGATGACCCCTTCCGCGAGGTTCTCGATAACCTCGTCGCGGGCGATGTACTCCGCGTCGGGCAACGGTCTGAACAGGGGGTACGACCGCACCGCAAACGCGATGGCTCCACCGGCGATAGCGACCCCCACGAACGTGATATCGACCGGGAGAATACTGACGGTCCCCCCGCTTTCGGTCGGTTCGGTAAGTCCATTTACGAAGACGATGACGTACGGAGAGACCATCCCGAGACAGAGCGCGCCGGCCTGTGTGGCCGGCATCTGCTTGTATCGCTTCGCGAGGCGAGCGAGCCGGTAGGCTCCGAGCAGTAACAGCCCGAGCACGTACAGGTAAAACCCGGTCACGACGACTCCCAGCACGGCAGTGGCTATCCCCATCTCCTCCGTGACGAACGACGCGCCCCAGACCCGTACGACCCCGAGAACCGCCACGGGGGCGAACAGCCGTCCGAGCGTCTGCCACTCGCTGTACTGCGTGTACCCCGTGTACAGCCGCACGTACACGTAGAAGAGAATCGGCGCCGTCGCGCCGAGGACGAACCGCAGTAACCTGAACAGTCGCCACCCGACCCCCGTTCCATCAGTGGGGATGCCGAACGTCCCGGGTACGATCATCAGTCCGCCCCAGAGCACGAGCGCCAGCGCGGCCCCGACGAACGCGTTGGCGACGGGCCGGCCGCGATACCGGAGGGTATACGCCGCTACGACGAGCGCAGACAGGCCCGTCACGACGCCCAGCGTATCGATCACGACCGGCGGCGTTGCCATCTCGTTTCCCTGGTTCGTTTTAACAATCAATCATTCTTGTGATATTGTGAGAAAATTACCATCACCGTCGACAGTTCGTTACACCGAGAGCCCCGGACGAACGCCGGTACTTTTACTACTTGGTAAAACAAAGGGCGCCACATGCACGGACAGACACGGCACGACGTGTGGACCGCCCACAGCGGGGAGCGAACCGCCAAACCGACGGGGGGAGAGCGATGAGCAGTCAGGGGAAGATTCTGGAGGGGATCAAAGTCGTCGACCTCTCGACGTTCGTCACCGGGGGGTTCTGTTCCGCGATGCTCGCGAACCAGGGGGCAGAGGTGGTCAAGATCGAACAACCCGGCTACGGTGACGCGGTCCGGCACTCCGGGCCGCCGTTCATCAAGGGCGAATCACCGTACTACTGGACGCTGAACTACGGCAAGAAGAGCCTCGAACTGGATCTAAAGAACGACCGGGCCAAGGAGGCGCTGTACGAACTGGTCGAGCAAGCGGACATCTTCATCCAGAACTTCCGGCCCGGGACGGCCGAGCGACTCGATGTCGACTACGAGACGCTGACCGAGTACAACGACGACCTGATCTATCTCGCCATCTCGGCGTTCGGACAGACCGGCCCGTGGCGCGAGCGATCCGGCTACGACCTGCTCATCCAGGGGATGAGCGGAATCATGGACGTCACCGGCGAGGAGGGCCGACAGCCCGTGAAAGTCGGCCTGCCGATGACCGATCTCATCACGGCGATGTGGGCCGCGTTCGGATCGATGACCGCCCTCTACCGCCGAGAACAGACCGGCGAGGGCGAGTACATCGACCTCGGGATGCTCGAAGCGACGCTGCCGTGGCTGACCAAGCAGGCCGGGATGGTCTTCGCAGGCGAGGAGACCCGTCGGATGGGGACGAAAGATCCGGTCCTGGCGCCGTACCAGACCTTCGAGACCAAAGACGGCTACATCAACATCTGCATCCTCAACGAGAAGCTCTGGGGTGAACTCTGCGAGGCGCTGGACCGCCCGGACCTGCCCGAAGACGACCGCTTCGAGAAAAACGCCGACCGTGTCGACCACCTGGACGAACTCGAGGAGGAGATCGAGTCCACCCTCGCCGCGAAGACCACGGACGAGTGGATCGAGATCATCGCCGAGGATGCCGGTGTTCCAGCCGGCCCGGTCTACGACGTCGAGGAGGCGCTGAACAACCCACAGATCGAGGCCCGGGGAACCGTCACGGAGATCGACCACCCCGAACTCGGGGAAGTGCCCGTCATCGAGCACCCACTGCGGTACAACCACGCCGAGAGTGGCTTCGACTCGGCCCCGCCGCTGCTGGGCGAACACAACCGCGAGGTGTTCCGCGAGTTGGGCTACTCCGAAGCGGAGATCGATACACTGGAGTCGGAGGGCGTCTTCGGTGAGGAAGAATCATGACCGATGTCGCAATCTCCGGTGTCGGGATGACCGACTTCGAGAGCGAGTCCGACCGCCGACTGCTCGAACTCGCCGCGGTCGCGGCCGAGCGCGCGCTGGCGGACTCCCACCACGACAGCGACGAGGTGACCTCGATCCACGTCGGCAACGCGCTCACCGAGGCGCTCGGAACCGGGACCGGGATCGGCAACGCCCTGGTCTCCGAACTGGGGATGGAAGGCGTCGCCGTCGACCGGGTCGAAAACACCAGTGCGACCGGCGCGAGCGCGTGTCACCGCGGGATCCAGGCCGTCGGTAGCGACCAGTCGGAGGTCGCTCTCGTCGTCGGCGTCGAGAAGATGTCCGTCGCCGAAACCCAGGAGGTGACCGACGCGATCAGCCAACTCGTCCACGACCGCGAGTACGCACAGGGGCTGACGCTACCCTCCTTCGCCGGCCTCGCCGCCGGCGCGTATCTCGACCGGTACGACGCTCCCCGGGAGGCCCTGGGAGCCGTTGCCGCGAAGAACCACCGCAACGGCCTGGCGAACGAGTTCGCGCAGTTCCAGAAGGAGATCACCGTCGAGGAGGCGCTGTCCTCGCCGGTCGTCGCCGATCCGCTCCGACTGTACGACTGCTGTCCGATGACCGACGGGGCGGCCGCCGCCGTCGTCTCGGAGGACGGCCCCGTCGACGTCGCGGCGGCGACGAGCGCGACCGGAACCCACGCGGTCGCCGAGCGCCGGGATCCGCTGGAGATCGACAGCGTCCGAACCGCGGGCGAACGGGCCTTCGAGGCGGCCGGACTGACTCCCAAAGAGATCGACTTCGCCTGTATTCACGACGCCTTCACGATCCTCGAACTCCTGGAACTGGAGGAACTGGGCTTTTACGACGCCGGCACGGCGTGGGAAGCGGCCCTCGACGGCGAGACTGCGGTCGACGGCGAGTTTCCGGTGAATCCGGGCGGCGGACTGAAGGCTCGGGGGCACCCGCTCGGGGCGACCGGCCTCTCACAGATCGTCGAGGTGGTCTGGCAACTGCGCGGTGAGGCCTCCGCGGACCGGCAGGTCCCCGAGGCTGACACCGGACTGGCGATCAACGTCGCCGGATTCGGGAACAACAGCGTCTGTACGGTGATCCGCGCATGACCGGGGTTCGCGTCGACGAGGCGTTCCGCTGCGAGCAGTGCGGAGCCACCTGGTATTACGACAAACACCACTGTCCAGTCTGCGCCAGTCACGAGTACGGGACGACCGAACTCGACCGCGGTGAGGTGCTCTCGAGGACCACCGTCGAGATGACCCCACCGGACGTTCGCTCGCCGAACGACCTCGCGCTCGTCCGGTTCGGTGACGTTCAACTCATCGCACAACTGGCCGACGACGGCGTCAGCACGGGCGATACTGTCGAGTTCGCCGGCGAGTACCGACTCCGGGAGGGCGACGACAAGACGAGGCCACGGCTCCGGAAAGTGACTCAGTAGGTCAGTTCTCGTACAGCGAATCGAGGATGAACTCGTCGATGGCCTGCTTGGCCTCCTCGGGAGCGCCCTCGTGACCCAGTGAGATCCGTCGCCCCCGAGCGGCGTGGATCACGTCGGTTATCAACTGCCCCATCTGTTCGGCGTCGACGTCCCGAAAGACGCCTTCCTCGATTCCCTCCTCGACCACTTCGACGATGCTGCCCCGGATGCGCTCGTAGTGGTCGTTGAAAATCGCCTGGTGTTCGTCGTCGTTCTGCGCGTAGGTGTACAGTTCGTGGTAGACCTTCATCCGATCCCAGTGGGTGAACTCCTCGAAGTCGGGGCCGAACAGGCACTGATCGATCCTGGCGTCGAGTTCCGTCCGCGGGTCCGCGCCGTCGGCTACCTCGACGCTACCCTCGTACTGGTCGATGATATACTCCAGAAACGACGACATCAGATCGTACTTCCCGTCGAAGTGGTAGTGGATGACCTGTCTGGTGAGATCCATCTCCTCGCCGATATCGCGCATCCGGAGGTCCTTGTAACCGTGCTTGCTCAGCGCGCGGAACGTCGCCTCCATGATCACCTCCTCGGTCTCCTTCGAGGAGACTTTCTCGCGAGATTCGCTCATGCCGTACACTCGGAGTGACACCAACATAATAGGAGTGCTTCCGCGGCCGGCTGTTTACCATGCAGTAAATTTTTAACTCTTTGGTCAAACTATACGCTCGTGTATGACACAGAAAATCATACAGAACGGGACTATCGTCTCGCTTGACCCGGACGTCGGTCAAGTTTCGGGGGGAGATATTCGTATCGCAGACGGGGAGATCGTCGAGATCGGCCACAATCTCGACGCGTCCGACGCGGAGGTAATCGACGCGGAGGACCACATCGTCGTACCGGGCTTCGTGGACTCGCACATCCACCTCGCGCAGACCCAGGTCAGGGGGATCGCCGGGGACTGGTCGCTCATGGGCGAGTACTTCGATCACATGCTCGGCAACATCACCGGCCTCTACCAGCCCGAGGACATGTATCTCGGCGGCCTCTTCGGGGGGTTAGAGAAGCTCTACACGGGGACGACGACGGCGCTCGACTGGTCGTATCCCAACTCGCTCGAACACGGCGAGCGCGCGGTCGACGCGCTCAAAGACGCCGGACTGCGCGCGGTGTACACCTACGGCCCGCCGGGCGACGACGCGGCGAAGTGGTGGTACGACAGCGATGTGGGTCTGCCGGAGGATCTCATCCGGGAGCTATACGAGGAGAAGATCCGCGACGACGACCGCCTCAGCCTCGCCCTGGGGCTTCGCGGCCCGGACTTCTGTACCGACGAGACCGCCCGCAGCGACCTGGAACTGGCCCGGGAGATGGACGCCCTCGCGACCATCCACATGGGCGCCGCGCTGTGGCCGTCCTCGGTCTATGGCGAGGAGTATCAGGGCTTCGGCGCAATCGACGACATGCTCGGGCCGGACGTGAACGTCGCCCACGGCAACCACTTCCGGCAGGAGGACATCGACCACGCTATCGAGCAGGGCGTCTCCTTCTCCTCGACGCCGGAGGTCGAGATGCAGATGGGTCACGGGATTCCGGTCACGGAGAAGGTGCTCGAAGCCGGCGGCCGTCCGGCGTGGGGCGTCGACGTCTGCTCGAACGTCAGCGGAGACATGGGCAGCCAGATGCGCATCGGTCTCCAGCTCCAGCGCATGTTCGACAACCAGAAGATTCTCGAAGGCGACGAGGAGGTCGACGAGGTGAGTATCGACTGCCGGGCGACCCTGGAGATGGCGACTATCGAGGGCGCGAAGGCGCTGAACCTGGAGGACGAAATCGGGACGCTGACGCCCGGTAAACGGGCAGATATCGTCATGATCGACACGGACGACTTCATGACTGCGCCCGCACACTCGCCGATCCAGACCGTCGTCTTCCAGTCTGATCCTTCTCACATCGACACGGTGCTGGTCGACGGCGAGGTCGTCAAACGGGACGGACAGCTCCAGAACCCGCTCGTCGACGAGGAGTTCGACCGGTTCATCGAGTCCGGCGAACGGCTGCTCGACGAGGCGGGAATAGACTTCTAAGTAGCTGCGGCACAACTCTTTCAGCAAATGAGACTTGGACAATACGAGACTGCGGACACGACCGGAACGTGGTGCGGCGTACGCCGAGACGAGACAGTCATCAACCTCTCGGAGGCAGGGAGTGGGGCTGGCGTCGACCTCGGCGAAACGATGACGGAACTACTGGCACAGTGGGAACACGAGCGCAAGATCGAACTGGCCGTCGAGTACGCCGAGGAGACCGGCGTCGGCGTCTACGACGCGTCGGTGGTCGACCGGGCCGCTCCGGTGACCGACCCGGAGAAGGTCGTCTGCGTCGGTCTCAACTACCGCGATCACGCCGAGGAGGGGGACAACCCGATTCCGGACGAGCCGGTGTTGTTCTCGAAGTTCCCGACCTCGGTGACGGGTCCGGGCGAGACGATTTCGTGGGACCCGGACCTGACCGAACAGGTCGACTACGAGGCCGAACTGGTCGCCGTGATCGGCGAGGAGGCCCGTCGGGTCGACCCCGACGAGGCGCTCGATCACGTCGCCGGCTTCCTCATCGGCAACGACGTCTCCGCCCGGGACCTCCAGCACGGCGACGGCCAGTGGGTCCGCGGGAAGAGCCTCGACTCGTTCGCGCCGATCGGTCCCGAACTCGTGACGACCGACGAACTCTCGGACCCGCACGATCTGGACATCTGGACGGAGGTCAACGGCGAGCGCCTCCAGGAGTCCTCGACGGAGAACCTGATCTTCGGTGTCGACGACCTGGTCTCCTTCTGCAGCCAGGCGTTCACTCTCAAGCCCGGTGATCTACTCTTCACCGGCACACCGCCGGGCGTCGGCGTCTACCGCGAACCGCCGGTGTTGCTCGAAGACGGCGACACCGTGACCGTCGGTATCGAGGAACTCGGCGAACTCACGAACGAGTGCGCGTACGACTGACCGCCGCTCGACGCCGCGGACGCGAAACTCCCTTTTTCGTAGCCGCCACACGCTGTTGTCGCTCAGTGTCGACTCCGGAACTGAACTTCGACAGTATTGCCCAGCCAGACGGCAGTAAAATTGCTATCGCGACGCAAACCTCAGCTCTCGAAGTCGAACACCGTTCGCGGGTTTTCGAGGACGACCTGTCGGATCGCGTCCTCGTCGATTCCGTACCGGTAGAGTTCGAAGATTGCACGCTTCAGCGCGAACGGGTCGGTCCGGAGCACGTTCGCACAGTCGGTGTCGACCATGATCCGCTCCGGGCCGTACTCGTCGATTGCGTCGGCGACGTCCTCGGCGGTCACGCCGATCAGCCAGGAGTGGCCGATAGTGTAGCTGAGATAGCACTCGGTCTCCTCCATGAGGTACTCGGTGTTGTTGTCGTCGGCGTGGGAGGCGACGACCTGCCGGTCGTCGAGGCCTGCGTCTCGCATCGCCTCCACGTCGCGTTTGACGGATTCGAGAGCGGGATTGTCGCCGTCGAGCACCGGATCGGCGCCGAGACTCGTGTTCTTCTCGTAGCCCGGGACGGCGAGTTCGGACCGGTAGGACCGCCCGCCGTCGCTGGACTGGTTCGGCGTGTGCAACAACACCGGCAGGTCGTGTTCGTCGGCCAGTTCCATCTGCGCCTGGACGACCGCCTGCTGGCTGTCTACGTCCCAACTCGCAACGTGCTGGCCCGGCGTGACGCCGGTTTCACCGATAGCGATGACCTCCGGCAACTCGCAGTACTCCGCCATCGCATCGAGCAGTTCGTCGGGGTTCTCGATTCGGACGCCCGTGTGGACCCCCAGACCGAGTTTCGCCTCGAAGAAGTGGTTGCGCTCGATTGCCGCCCGGCGGTTGATCGCGTCGTCCCAGAGGAAGCGAATGTCGTCGGCCGAGACGGGCTTGTACGGCGTCCAGTGATAGCCCGACGCGACCATCATCATCGACTGACAGCCGGAGAGCGCGTACCGCTCGCGGTCCTCCCACGAGAGCGTGTGCGCGTGGTTGTGGATGTCGATCCACGGCAGGTTCAACAGCTCCCGTGGTAGCTCCGGCTGTTCGCCGAGATACGCTGCGTCTGTCGGTCGGCTGGTCGGATAGTCTGTCATCTGTATCCACCCCGGATGTCTCCCTGTCGGAGCCCCTGGCACTTAGTGTTTTACAGCCTGGTAAAATTTTTAGTAGGTGGCAGTCCCAGACACATTCGTATGTCACTGTTAATCGGGACAGACGACGGCCTGTACAGGGTCGAAGACGTGCCGTTCGAGCGGGGGGAACCTGAGGAAGTTCTGGACTGTGGGGTCGTCACCGCAGTCAAATCGTGGCCGCACACCGAGGGGGTGTTCGTCGCGTCCTCGACGGGCGCGTATCGCTCGCTCGACGGGGGGCAGACGTGGACGGACCTGGGCGTCCCGCTCGGCGACCGGTTCTGGCACGCCGGTCAGAGCGAGGTCTGGTCGATTCTCGCGACGGCCGACGGCGTACTCTATGCCGGCACGAACGACCCCTACATCTTCCGGTCGGTCGACGGCGGCGAGACCTGGAACGAACTCAAAGGCTTTCGCGAACTGCCCTCGCGGGGGTACTGGGAGTCACCCATCGATCCCCACTACGCACGACTGCGCGCGCTCGAGGTCGTTCCGGGTCGGCCGGACCAACTGATCGCCGGCGTCGAGGCCGGGGGGATCCACCTGAGCAACGACGGCGGCCAGACCTGGGTCGACCGCCGGGACACGATCATCGACGACATCCACCAGGTGTTACCCATCTCCGAGGATGTCTGGCTCGCGGCGACGGGGTATCTCGACCACGACCTCGAAAATCTCGGTCTCGGCCACGCGGTCGGTGAGGGAGGGCTCTACCGGACGACCGACGCGGGGGAGTCCTGGACGCGGATCGACCGCGGCAACGACTTCTCGTATATCCGCCGGGTGTTCGTCCACGACGGCGCGCTGTACTTCTGTGGCGGCGAGGAAGCCCCGCCCGCCTGGGTCGACGACGACCACGAGGCCGCGCTGTTCAAATCGACGAACTTCGGTCGGGACTTCGAGCGCCTCTCGTATCCGGGCGAGCCACACGAGATCATCGAGACGTGGGATATCTACGACGGCGATATCATCTGCGGGTCGGGACTGTTCGACGTGCCCGACCAGCGCGACGACGTAGAGGGTCGACTGATGCGCCAGACCGACGGCGAGGAGTTCGAGACCGTCGGCCGTATCGAGGCCAACGTCAGCCGAATCGAGGTGCTATCGTCGTGAGCGACGACGCACCCTCGGCGCTCGGTCGGGCGCTGTACAGCGGGATCCTCGCGTACATGGCTCTCGATGGCTTCAAAAACAACGACAAACGCGTCGCCGTCGCCGAGGAGAAAGGAGTCCCCGCCCCGGAGGTGCTCGTTCCCTTCGTAACGGGGATGCTCTTCGTCGCGAATCTCGGGATCCTGCTCTGGAAGTACCCCCGGGCCTCCGCGGGTGCGCTGATCGTGTTCTTCCTCGGCACGACGCCGTCGATTCACAACTTCTGGACGATGGAGGGCCAGCAACGGCAGAGCAACAAGATCAACTTCCTCAAGAATCTCGCTCTGATCGGCGGAGCCATCGTGTTGCTCGAACAGGCCGAGGAGTCGAGCGACGCCTGAGAACGCTTTCGAGCGGCGGCTGTTTTTGCCGTGAGTACTTCGATATCTGCCTCGTTCCCACGTCGATGCTGGCAGAACCGGCCGCCGCGGCGAGGGAGTCCACGATAGTCGCGGCCGCCGACGGACTTCGGCGTCCTGTTTTCGGACTGGGGCCGTCTGCCGGCGGCCAAGCACCGTATTTCGCCATTCTCGCGGAGGCGACGACAGCCTCTGTATAACAATAATTCCCGCCTATCTGCTATCAGTAGGCTCGTCGTCGACTGGTCCAGCCTGCACGCAGTTCGCTGGATCCGAGACGCACGTTGCAACAACCGCAAACCAACCGACATGCACACGTACGTATCCCGTGAGAGCGTTCAAGTTGCTCACAATACAGTGTACGTTCGAAGCGTTTGCGGGACGCATCCAATCCACACGCGTCACGCACCTGCGGCGAACGGGTAACAATGAGTAATCACGACGATACATCCCCAGACTCGACCGGAAACGAACTGAACGCGCTGATGACTGACGCCGAACAGGCAGCCGTCCGAACGCTGGTCGACGGTTCGATCACCTCGCCGATTCCGGAACGCGAGGGGGTAATCGACTCGTTGTTCTCGGCGCTTTCTCATCCGGGGCGGCGGTATATCCTCACCTTTCTCCTCCGCTCGGAGGGATACGTCACGATGAGCGAAATTGTCGATTACGTGGTGGAGTCCACCGACGGCGGTTCGGGGCCGGAGTTTCGCCGGAAAGTGACGGTTAAACTCACCCATACCCACCTCCCCCTTCTCGAAGAGGAGGGACTGCTCACGTACAATATGGAGCGACAGCTCATCCAACCGACCGACCGGACGAAACTCGCTGCTCCGTATCTCAAAATCGCGCTGATGCAGTGCGAACAGTTAGCCGAACTCTCCAACTCGTAGCCTCAGAACGTGACTCCCTTTCCGGAGTCCTGACTCGCCTCTGCGTACTGATCGAGCCCCATCGTGAGATAGGTGTCTGGCTGGTAGACGTGAACCTCGCCCTCGCAGGGAAACACCCCCGCGAGCGTGTCGTCGAAATAGACCCCGAGCGTGAGTTCCGGCGGAACGATCACGCGGTACTGTTCGTCGGTGATGGCCGAATCGATGTCTCGCTCCTCGAACCCGCTGGCGGCCAGCCCCCCGTCCTCCCAGCCGCGCAGCTGGTCGACCGTCTCCCGGAGCCGGTCCGCGCCGGACGATTCACGGCACTGACAGCAGTAGCAGAGCCGCTCTCCCAGCATCGAGATCTCGTAGCTGTCGATGAGTGATGCTCCCACCGCAGACTCCAATCCGCTGATCAGCCGCTGTTGACGCTCGTGTTGGCCAGGTGCGGGCGCGAACGAGCGGACGAACATCCGAACTCGATGTTCGTCCGCCCGCCGCCGCCGGTTCTCGTGTGTGCTCCACCACTGCGTAAGTGATGTCTCTCTCCCCCGTCGGAGACCGCTTGGTTGTGTCATTCGGGCGTGGCACCCAGTTGAATCTCTGTCCGTGATGAGATAAGTCGCGAGTACCGTTCATCGGCAATAAGCCCGCTCTATCGGGGATAAGTTCGATCTACCTCCACAGCCACTCAGGAGTCTTCCGCTGTTGTCTGTCTGTGATACGCCGAAACGAGCAACAGCGCGGCCGTCTGCACCGCGAACAGTCCCGTCACCGCGATGTGTGCCTGGGAGATGACCGCGCCGAGAACGGCGACCACCCCGAGGCCACCGAGGGCGAGATACGCCCGGTACCACCGCCGTTGCGGTTGGTCCGAGGACTCGTGGTCGTGGTACAGCCGTTCGCCGACCGCTGTCAGCGATACCTCACCCCGGTCGGAATCGTAGTCGATCACTCCGATCTCCGACATCTTCGGCAGGTGAAACTGGTAGAGTCCGACGTACACGCGCTTGCGCTGCGAGGAGGTGATCGCGTCGATATCGATGTCGTTCTCGACGGCCGTCACGTGGTCGGCCAGTTCGTCGACATCGACGGTCTCCCCGGCGTCGTCGAGATACTCCAGAACGATGCGCCGGCGCTCGTTTTTGAGGATATCGAACCGCTCGTCGATCGACAGCGAACCGTCGCTCCCGTCGGAGTCGCGCGTATCTGCGCGTTCGTCGTCACTTGTCCCTGACCGTTCGGTATACGCGTTATTCATGCCTTGTCACTTCCCTGCCCCTGTGTCTGCTTGCCGTTCGATCGTCAGGCGAATACCTACGGAGAGCGGGTTGGACAGTTCTTCTCCGCTCACCGTCAACTGCTACTGAGTGGACCCGCACGCGTTGGGACGCCGCCGCCGAGCGTAAACAAAATAATCATTCCCTACTACATAATTCTTTGGTAGAACGGGAACAATAGGCACCGAAACACGCTAAATGTCGAAAAACACCAACCGACGGAGTGTTTCCCCACTCCGAGTGAACGCGCTGGCTGTCGATCCGGCCGCTCCGCCGACTCAGTTTCTTATTTGTTAGATCAAAATAAAGACTGTTTAACTAATATACCTGGTGTCTTCTTACGCAGTGTATCAATGCCACAGGCGACTGACACACACCGAACTGAGGATCAGCCAGCAGGGAGTGAATACCAGCTATCGAAGGCGGAAGTGTTCGAGTTACTGAGCGCGGACCGCCGACAGGCGGTGCTGCTGTATCTGGACACGGCGGAGGGAACGGTACAACTCGGCGAACTCGCTGAACACATCGCGAGCCAGGAGTGTAACTGTACGCCGGCGGAGTTGTCCTCGCAGCAGCGCAAGCGCGCGTACGTCGGGCTTTACCAGTGCCATCTGCCGAAGATGGCCGACGCCGGCGTCATCGATTACGACTCCGACCGAGGGACCATCGACCTCACCGAGCGGTCGGACCGACTGCTCGAGTATCTTTACTTCGAGGAGGAGGGCGGGTCGGAGGAACCCAGCAGTGTTTTCGAGCGACTGCTGGGGTAACTATCCGCCGGGAGCCGACGGCGCGGCTTCCGGTTGCTGAACGGCGTACCGTATTAGTTCGGTGTGTTTTCTGGAATCACCGACAGTCCGATAGGTGACTCAGCGGTATGCTTGCGCATCGACGAAGGCGTCGCCTTTCGCCGTGATCCAGCCCGACATCTCCCGCATCTCGTCCGGTTCCGACCGGTAGATGGTGCAGAGATCCGGCTGATTTCGTCGACACTCGATCTGCGAGTCGAGTTCGTACTCGGTACCTCGGGGTCTGATCTGTTCCGACATCCACATCCGACTCCGGGGGCTCCCGTGGTTGTTATGCTCTCTTTACTGCCCGGCAGCCGGGTCCGCGACGGACTGAGTTGGCCTCGCTATCGGCGTCTCGGCCACACGCTGGTCGAACGTCGCGCCCGGCTCCCACCCGAAGGTAGAGTGTAACAAAGGGCCAGTCGGTCGACGGTCACGTCGCCGGGTGAGTGACACCCGACCCCCGTCGGGCCAACCCGGCACTGCCGTGGGCTCGACCATGTCGCTTCGCCAGCTGCTCTCGCGATCGGCCGACGTTGCCGCGTCGAGCGGTGGCGACGGCCGTTTTCCTCTCTGGCTCCGCTCGCGAGAACGCAACCTGTGGCTCTGTACGGTCGCCGTGATGCTGATCGACGTAACCCTGACAATCAACGGGCTCGCCCTCGGACTGGAGGAGCGCAATCCGGTCGCGAGGGCGGCTCTCGCTGGCGCCGGTGCGCTGGGGCTGTACGGACTGAAGTTTGCGGCGCTTCTCGTCGGTCTCTGCTGTCGCGTGCTCGTTCCGGCACCTGTCAGGCCGCTCGTGCCGCTCGCGCTGGCGGTCCCGTCAGCAATCGCTGCCGTCGTCAACTCGGTGCTGATTCTCTCGGTCGTCGCCTGAGCTATTCAGCCGGTAAACTCACGTAGACGGTCCCCTCCGCCGAGACCCGCACGTAACATCCCTGATACTGAAACTGGATATACCCCGTCTTCCGTGGGGTCGAACGAGTCGATGCGAACAGTTCGTCGAGCGCGTCGGTGTCGATGACCCTCGACAACGGCTCCATCTCTGTCGGACACTGTTCGGTCACCGACGCGACCGTCTCCACGACGGCAACTGGTGCCCCCCCGTCGTTGTTCCAATCAAACTCACACTTGGTAGTCCTCTCTCCGGGAAGTTCGTCGCCGTTCACGTCCCTTCGAGCCCCCACCATGGGCGTTTCTCTTTTCATATTCTAGTTGTACGAAAAAGAGCGTTGTGGCTCGGCGAGCACAGTGAGAGCACGGATCCCTATTTTTAACTCTGAAACTGGGATACGAGACACCCAGCTCCCGAACTCCCGGCAGAAACCGGCGGTAAGGGGCTCTTAGGCCAGTAAGTTTCTATTACTTCACTCACAGATTTGCCCCGCTGAGCGGTCTGCCGACTGTTTGGACGAATTACACTACTCTCTGTCACGTAACTATATGGAGATCACCTTGCAAGTAACTCGCTCAAAATGTGTATGCGATATCAGTGAACCCGTCACAAGGGTTAATACAGTAGGTACTTGCTACTGAATTGTGCATTGGATGGATGTCATGGCGGGGGCGATTAGATGACAGATAACGGCGACAGTCCCAGACAGCCTGGCTCTGCGGTTGACAGGCCTGACGGGAGTCAGATGACCGAGTCGGACTGGAAGTCGCTCGCGACGGACCCCGACGACGAGGCCGACCTCGGCTATCAGTTCACCGAGTGGGAGTGTTTCGAGACGCTCGAAGACACCGACCAGGTTGTTCTGCTCCCCGACGACGAAACGGCGCTTGCCGACGCGGCGTTCGTCATCGCGGACGCGGACTCGCTGGTGGATCTGGACACGCGACGGTGAACTACTGTTCGACCTCGTCGACGACTGCGAGTTGCTCCTGGTACCGGTTCCGGATCGTCACCTCGGTCACCTGTGCGACCGAGGCGATCTCCGACTGTGTACAGCGGTCTCCACAGAGCATTCCGGCGATGTAGATGGCCGCACCTGCGAGCCCGGTCGGTGACTTGCCGGAGTGGAGTCCCTCCTCACCGGACCGTTCGAGGATCTCGATTGCCCGGCGCTGGATCTCACGGCCGGTTTCGAGCTCGGAGCAGAACCGTGGAACGAACTGCTTCGGGTGAATCGGCTCCATCTCCAGATCCTGCTCGGCCATTATACACCGATACGTGCGCGCGATCTCGTTGCGGTCGACCCGCGCCACTCCCGCGAACTCGTCGAGACTGCGCGGAATCTCCTGTTTTCGGCAGGCGATATACAGCGCGCCGCAGGCGACCCCCTCGATTGACCGTCCCTGGACGAGGTTCCGGTCGAGCGCATCCCGGTAGATCATCGACGCCTGTTCGCTGACCTGTTCGGGCACGCCCAGCGCACTCGCCATCCGGTTTATCTCACTGAGTGCGAGCTGCAGGTTTCGTTCGCCGGCTTTGCTAATCCGGACGCGTTTCTGCCAGGTCCGGAGCCGTTTCATTGTCTCTTTCTTCCGCGGTGCCAGCGGCTTTCCCTGCGCGTCCCGGTCCTTCCAGTGGATTTTCGTCGTCAGGCCCCTGTCGTGGAGCATCTGTGTCATCGGTGACCCGACGCGAGATTTCTGCTGGTTCTCCTCGTGGGTGAACGCCGACCACTCCGCGCCGGTGTCGATCATCCTGTTTCGCAGCACACAGCCACAGTCCTCGCAGACTACCTCCCCCCGAACGTCGTCCGACCGGGTCGCCGAACTCCCGCATTCGGGACAGGAATCGCCCGGTTCCTGTGTCGTCTCGGCTCTCGTGTCCGTGTAGACGTGCTCACCGCTCATTTCGGGTCACTCGAGCCGGTGGCTCGTTCTGATCCGTGGGTCGGTCGCTGTCCCCGCTGCAGTCCATATCGGATCGTCGGTAGCTTTCGGTATTGTTATACCCTACATACCTCGCGGTTCACCCGAGCGACGCCGTTTCTCGGCCGTCACCGACGTGACCGCCCTGCCGCGTCCCCGCGCTGGTTGGGCCTCGGGCCGCCCTCCGGGCATGCTGGGCGCTGTTCGCCCGCCACCGGCTCGGCCGATCACCGTTTACGACCAGTATAACCTTCGGCTATTCTTGATAACATATGCTTAAATTTGGGCTAAAATATGAACAGACACAATAGATATATCCGGAGCTACCGACGAATAATTTAGAACTGAATGAATCTAACACGCTCGTACGGTACGGACGGCGCACGTGTCGAGGACAAACCATGAGCACAGACTGGGACGAAATCGGCTTCATCATCAGTTCGCGGTATCGGGTCATCGCGCTCCGACGGCTCTCGGTCGGCCCTGCTACGCCCTCGCAGATCGCGACCGACGAGGATGTCGGGATCGCACACGTCTCCAGGGCGTTGCAGGATCTTCGGGAGCGCTCGCTCGTCGAGCTACTGGTCGCCGACGACCGCAAGAAAGGACGCGTGTACGGGCTCACCGACGACGGGGAGGCGCTGTGGGAGACGATCGAATCTGAAGACCTCGCGACCGAGTGAGGGGGATCACGGACGAAGACGCGCTACCGCGCTCCGATCTTTTGCAGTAGTCGGTCGTACAGCAGTTCGGTTCGGAGACCCGACTGACAGTATGTATGCTGGCAGGAGTGTATCACTCCCTGTCCGCAGGAGTGTGGGATGAGGTTTTGATGGCTCCCCCACCTCGGTCCGAACAGCACTCCCATCCCCGGTCATCTGCCCGTGTGTTCCCGGTGGAACTGTGCCGCATCGAAGTCAAAGACCGACTGCAAGTACTCTAATCCCGCCTCCCGCTCCTCTGCCGTACTCTGCCGGTCTAATTGTCGACAAATTTCCGTTACGAACGGTTCGAGAGCCGCTACCACATCGCTGCGGTCTAGAGTGATGTTCTCGCTCTCGAGGTCAAGCATGTAATTGTCGTTCAGTCGCACCTGATCTGCTCCTACGATATCGATATCGTACGGGCACTGCTCGCAGGCACTCCTATCTCCCTCTCTCACACACAGATACAATCCGATGAGATTCGTCAGGGATGTCCGATGGGCACACGTCTCGCCCCTGATTTCCACATCGAAGGCGACGCCGTCGGGGGCCATCCCAGCGGTCACCGACTCCCAGTCGTCGGGCGCGGTAATCTCTCGCAGACCGAAAGTGATCATATTGCACTAATTATTTCGCCAAGCTTCTCTGTTTTCTTTAGCCTATCTTCGGAACTACATATCGGGACACGCGTCTCCCACACTCGCGGACGTTGAACCGTTCAGACATCCGATCTGCGCGCAGAAACCGTACTAGCAACCGCTCGAGAAGGTGTCCCGGTTAGCGCAGTGTCTCCGGCCCGAAACAGCTCAACGGCTCTTTCGTATCAGTGCGTGGATCTTCCGCTCTACTATAATTGTGGGATGTCGACAGTCAACGAGCCGCGTTCTCCGGCCTCGAACTCCTCCACAACCGAGTCTTCGAGTTCCTGGTCTTCTATCTCTTCCTCGTCGAATTCGCCCGGCAGAGTCCACGACGAGACGTGCAGTCTGCGCCCTTCCTCTTCCCCGTCTGGGAGCTCGAACTCGACCGTCGCCTCCGTCGGGTTGTCCGCGACATCGAACTCGAACCGGTTGTTCACGATGGTCACGTCCTTGAGTTGCCCGTCAGTCAGTTGTCTGCGGAGCGACGGGTTTTCCGTAACTCCGTCCTCGGAGTTCCCGAGCGCCGCCATCACGTCGTCGGGCCAGTAGCTCGGCGGGTTCTTCACGGCCCCCTGACCGAAGTCGACCTGCCAGTACAGGGTGCCCGCCCCCTCGCACCCGCCGTCGCTGATCGTCAGCAACGCGTTCCTGCCGCCGCCGGTCGCCTCGACAGACGCAGCGGTGATCTCTCCGCCACCGCTCCGGCGGACGTAAAAGTGGTACGCACCGTTGCCTCGCTGCATTCCTTGAGCAGTCTGACTCCCGCCGTCCTCGAACGTCACTTCGAGCGGACCGAGCGAGGTGAACGCTTCCGGACCGCCCGGCGTCAGGACCCAGTGCCAGACCGCGACGCCGGCACAGTCCTGCTCGGCGTACTCGCGCCCGCGCCTCCCGTCCCATGTAATCGTTCGATCCGTCGGCTGTTGTTTATTCTTCGGCTGGCCGTTCCCGTTTCCACTGCTGGTTCTACCCCGTCTTTTTCACGGTGGGCCTGTCCCGCCGGGCGGGCCTGCTCCGTCCGGTGGCCCGCGAGCGGTCGCATTGGCAGCGCCGCCGACGAACAGAGCACTGCCGATCGCTTTTAGCACGGTTCGTCGCCGCTCTCGTCGTTTCTCCCGGTCGCCAGGGCCAGATTCTTCACCCATGCAGGGGGCTCGTGGCAGGTGACTTACTGTTATATGCCTAATACCAATACTCCACAGATTCTGCGGGACCTTTCGTCCTCACGCTAACTGACGCTTAGCGGGGACCGTGAGCTGGCACCCGTTTTCGTGGGCAGTAGCCGAGAAGAAGTACCAGATACACGCTTTCCACAATACAGAGGGACTATCTCCTGATACACACCCACGTATAGAATGTGTCTCCACCAGTGATATCACTATCTGGGTCTCTACCCGAGTATGGTATGTCCCTCCGCTCGCTTCGTCTTCAGTCTGCTCGTTGGCCTTTTATCGGAAGCGCGCTCGGTCTCTCGTTTGTACCTGACCCGACTGTGCTCCTTGGGCTCGGGGCCGCAATCGGTCGTACAGCAGTCATGCTACCTTCCTGTATCGAGGTGACTGGCTGCGCGGGTAGCAGTACTTCGATTCCCCGCATACCCCTACCGCCCTGGAATCACACGCAACCGTCGTATGAGCTCTCCAGCACAGCTACCGTGACCGGTTAGATACGCGTACAATATCACAGACGTACATCACCAGACCATCCTCGAAGCGGAACGTACCGCGTTGCCGATCGCTACGACCGGCCCTCAAATGACTTCCGTTCGCGTCGGCTTCCAGAGACCATACAAGATCAGACAGAGGCCTACCGCTTGCACCGCAGCGGAAACGGTCCAGATGATTATCTGTTCTGTCGACAACATCATGCCAACCAATGCGACTAGTGGTACCACAACGACGAGGACAAATCCAACTGCGACGAACAGCATCGGCCGGGCATCGTTCTCGACGTATCCCTGTACAGCCAAAAGCGCAACACCCACCCCGAGTAGCAAAGAGAGCAGTGCAAAACACACGCCGATCAACCCGATTGGGTGCCACGTGGGTATCCCGGTCATTGATCGTTCGATCGAGTGATAAAATCTGTGAGACGATCTGCCATCGTCTCTTCTGTCGTAACGGTTATATTGACCGTTTCTTCGGTAATTTCGACCGATACCTTCGCCGGAGATGAACTAAATACGGTGAAGTGGTGTCCGTCGGGGTCGTATCTCTTCTCCGTTTCCATTAACCCGAGCGACGTGAGTTCGTCTGTCCGCCGATAGACCGACTGCGGGGAGATGTCGCACACCTCGCTTAACTTCTTAGCCGACTTTGGTTCGTCCATCGTTTCTTGCAGAATTTTCACTGTATGCCGGTCGCTAAGCACATCCAACAGCCGTCTAAGTTCTTCGTTGGACATCGAACTCGGGCGTTGCGTTGATTTTTCGCCGCGTTCATGTGTAATTTATGACTGGAAATACATGAGTGGTGTTCCGGAGTTCCACGTGTTGGAACTATGCCCATCTATCTTTTATACGACAGTTCGTCGTACTGCCTGATGACAACCACTGATATGGAGACCCAGAAGGGGGACACACTGATCGCGTCACTCGTCCACGCTATCGGGCTGTTTTCCGGACTATTCGGCCTCGTCTTCGTGTACCTCTTGTCGGACGACAAATTTGTGGAACGAAATGCGAGGAACGCGCTGAATTGGCACATCCCTCTTTCGGCTCTTACTGTCGGAATCGTACTGATTGGGCTCGCCGTGAGCGAACTCGCGGGGGTAGTACTGGCAGTGAGCGCCGGAGTTGTGACCGTGAGCGTTGCGCTGTTAGCGAGTGTGAGAGCATACTACGGGGAGGCCTGGCCGTATCCGTTTGTTCCACAGTTACTCTAGCTCTGTTTGGGATAGTTTACCCAGGGGCATCGACGGTTCTGTCGTCACGTCTCTGTGTTGTACCGACTTCGTTCCGAGCGATCCGGATTTCTCCGGGATAGGGGCCAGTCCCTTGGCGACCGGCCATCACCGAAACGTAGATTCCCGCGGCGGTTCGCTCCCCTCAGCGACTCATCTTCCCGAGCGCCCCTGGGGTATCGATCCCCAGAAAGTTCATATTCGTCCAATACTGCCCCCGTTATGTACCATATACAAAATTTATATACGTAACTTACTCGCAATCAGATCTGAATAGGCGAATAATTACTATTCACATATGGGTGCTTATACAAGTGATGCCACAGCATATAACAGAGGCAGAGATGGAACGGATCGAGAAGTTCGCGAACACGCCGGTGTTCCGACGAGAGCCGGAACAACTGCTCCCCGATTCCGTTTCACCTGACGGCAAGGAGTAGCCGCTGTCCCCGCTGTGCTTGCACGGCCCTTCAAAAGACGTCCTTTCGAGCCACACGGTCGGGTTACTCCGACCGATTATTTCATCGACAGCTCGTCCGGGACCGACCGTCGCTTCCGCAGCCGAGTCACGACGTGTACGATTACAGTCATGAGAAACGCGAAGACGATGATCGCCGACACCGCCAGTTCCGGGATCGGGTCCACGACGACAGTCACGGCGAGCAGGGCGGCCGAGAGCCCGGCCAGGACCAGATAGATCCGCTGCCAGGGGTACCGCGAGTTGGCGTCGAGATATCTGTCGATGTCCCTGGCCTGGTCGGCGAGCGCGATCTCTCCGGTGTCCTTGTCGTACTCGATCAGACCGACCTCGGCGAGCCTGGGGATGTGTGTCTGGTACAGCGAGACGTAGACCCGCTTGCGTTCCTGTTCGGTAATCTCGCTCGGATCCGTGTCGTTCTCCCAGGCCGCGACCTCTTCGGCGAGGTCGGTCAACTGCACCGTCTCCCCGGTCGTCCGAAGGTGATACAGCACGTACCGACGCCGCGGGCTGCTGAGAATATCAAACACGACATCTTGAGACAGGTCGGATTCACTGGTTCCCATAGTGACCTCTTCGCGTATACGCGTGGCTACCGATCGGTCGGGCGAGCGCGTTCCCCAAACCGGTGCGCCCGCCCCACCACGACGGTGCATCCCCGGCCCGGGTGTCGACATTTCGGTGCAGAGCTATCCCCCGATTTTCCTTCCGGTCACTTTGTTGTCTTCAAGTTACTCTCGCGGGAACAGCGACTGATTCCGGTAGGTTGCGGTTATTCCCGACTCCGTGTCGCCGCCGCTGAGCGTCCTCCCAGCCGCGGGCTGTCCACCCCGTTGTGACCACTCTAACCCGTCGCAAGGAGGAGTATAACAAAGATAACCTCTCTTGTTGCTTACACAAATGCGCGTGACCGAGACAACGTGGATTCGCCGCATCTCGTGGCCTGTCGGCGGGAGCGTCGGCCAGCGTCCCGACGGGTGGAGACGGCCATGACGGAACCGTACATCGACCGTCGGGTCGTCTCCTCGTCGGACGATTCCTCGAGGAGCGACCCGCCCGAAAAAGAGTCCATCCCTGCGAAGATAGACGAGATACACGGCGGCTCGGACCGACCGAGCGCGCTCGACCGGGCAGGCTCGGAGAGCGACGGCGACGGATATGATCTCTCGATCGATCGGGTGTTCGGCTTACTGAAAAACAGTCGCCGCCGCGAGACGCTCAGGTATCTGTACGACAACGACGGCGAGGCGAGTCTCAGCGATGTCGCGGAGCACATCGCGGCGGCGGAGAACGACACCACCCCGCGAGCGATCACGTCACAGCAGCGCAAACGCGTCTACGTCGGGCTGTACCAGAGTCATCTCCCGAAGATGGACGACGCGGACGTGATCGAGTTCGAGAAAAATCGGGGGACGATCGAACGCGGCCCGAACGCCGGACAGCTCGAACCGTACCTGGACTCGCCGGACCCCCGCCGGTGGTACCGGCTGTATCTCGGCGTCGCACTCGGAAGCGTGTTGGTGGTACTCGCCGCGTGGGCCGGCGCAGAACCGTTCCGATCGGTGCCGCTCGTCGTGGGACTGTTTCCGCTGGTAGGCTTGACGGTCGTTCAGAGTGTCAGATTCGTCTCGGATAGTAAGTGATCTGTCCCTTCGATTGGCTCACGGCACCGTCGTGTGCGGATCGGTCGAACGACTGCGTGGGTTACTGTGTTCGTCGGGACGGCGTGAGTATCGTCCGGAGACCGCTGGCGAGGTCGACTTCGGCCTCGAACCCGAGTCGATTGCTTGCCTTGTCCGTATCAGCACAGCTGTGGTCGATATCACCGTCCCGTCCGGCGGTGTGTGTCACTCCGGGGTCGGAGCCGGTCACCTCACAGACCAGCGCGGCGAGTTCGTTGATACTCGTCTGTTCACCCGTCCCGATGTTGAACGCCTCGCCGGTGTGATCTGTCGTCGCGGCACAGAGATTCGCCCGGACGACGTCGGAGACGTGGACGAAATCCCGCGTCTGCGTGCCGTCACCGTGTACGGTCAGACGCTCACCCGCGGCGGCCTGGGCGCCGAACGTACTGATCACGCCGCTGTAATCTGTCGCCGACTGCCGGGGGCCGTAGACGTTGAAGTACCGCAACGAGACGGTCGGAAGACCGTACAGCGTCTCGACCTGTCGCGTGTAATGATCGAGTGTCGCCTTGTCGATGCCGTACGGAGAGGTCGGCCGAAACCGCGTGTCCTCCGAAATCGGCACCTCGGGCGGGTGACCGTACACCGCCGCGCTGGAGGCGGCAACCACGCGCGTGTCGGTCTGTCTGGCGACGTCGAGGACCGTCACCGCGCCGCCGGCGTTGACATCGTGGCTCGTCGTCGGTGAACTGATCGACTGTTCGACGCTGACGATGCCGGCCTGGTGAAAGACAATCTCTGTATCGCGCATCGCTCGTTTGAGCACCTCTCTGTCACGCACGTCCCCGTCGATCACGTTCGCGTTCAGGTGGACGTTCTCCGCGCGCCCGTTCGAGAAATCGTCCAGGACTGTCACGGCGTTATCCTCGACGAGCGTGTCGACGAGGTGGCTGCCGATGAACCCCGCGCCTCCGGTGACGAGGATCCGTCTGTCGGTCACATCGTACTCCCCCGCATCGATTCCGAGTGGGGAATGCATACCCGTTCTTGCGGGAATGCCGGTATTGTTATACAGCGGATAGCCCGCGTTCGGAAGCCGCGGTACGTGACCCGGTTCGACACCGTCGATTCCGTCTTCCGATGAGATACCGTTAGCTGCGTCTCTCGATGAGATACCGCACCTGAGGGAGGGTGTTCGAGGGTAGTTCGTCGGGTGCGGCCCACCGTTTCGCGATCACACCCTCTGTCAGGTTCGGGCTGGCCGCCGTCACGAGGACGCAGTCGTAGACCGAGCAGAGGGAGATGGTCATATCGCGGCTGGTGTGGGCGTACCAGAACCGGCTGACTCGCTCGCCGACGGCGCTTTGACACTGCAGTTCCTCGGCCAGCTCCCGCCGTAGCGCCGCGGGCCGAGACTCGTTGGCTTCGATTCCGCCCCCGGGAAGCGTCCAGAAGGGCGTGCCGTCGCCGTGACGCTCCTTGACGATGAGTGTCCTGTCGCCACGGGTCAACAGCGCCTTCGCGCTCTCTCTGATACGTGGACGCGGCGCCGGTTGGCGTTCGGTTCGGCTGGACATACCCCGCTGGTTTCCCGTGCTGGTACTAAAGTACAGACCGTATACAGTCGTCGACCCGACAGCCGCGGAACCTGTCTCGTGGCTCGACGTTCGCCACGGCTGCGGCCGCGATCACGGCGGTGACGGCGTTCGGCGCTGCTGTCCCGCTCGACGACGAGTAGATTCTATGTACCACTCGGTCTCGGAACCGATAGCGGGCCATTACTAAACGGTGACGAGCGCAACGATAGGACGAATACACTGTTATGACGTGGGTTCGACAAACGCAGACCGTAGCGGGGTTCGAGGCACAACAGGACCGGTTCAGGCTCTTCGTCGTGACGCTTGTCGTCTTCCTGAGTGCGCTTCCGATCGTGTTCTGGTCGCTCGACGAGTTCTCGTGGCGACGGTACTTCGTGCTCGGGTTCGTCTGGTTTCTCATCACCAGCGAGGTGTTCGCGCCGGCGGAACCCGAGGCGGTGTGGTGGCGGCGACTGCGCTGGGTGAAGGCGGCCGGTTGGCTCGTCCTGGCGTATATCGTCAGCGAACGAGTTGCCGCGGTCGTATAAACGGGATGGACGTTTACCGGCGCAATCAGTTACCGCCGGTCGGGACATCGACCCAGAGGTGGACGCTCCGGTAGGCGGTTTCCGTCGCCGGCGTCTGCTCGTCCGGCGGTGAACCGACGTACAGCAGATAGGTCAATCGGAGATTCGTGCCCGACATCTCCGGGTCGAGCGAGCGCTGCTCTCGAACGGTTTCGCCGTTTTCGACTGACACCCGGAAACTGTCGACCCGCTCTGCTTGCTGGCGGTTCCCGTTGGAATCGAGTGATTCGACCAGCGTCACGACGGTGTACTCGACGGGCCGTCCCTCGTTGTTCGTCACTGTGACCTGGATGCGCTCGGACTGTGTTGGCGTGAGTTCGTCGGGATAGTCGTCGGCGGTCAGTTCGCCGGTCTCCGGATCTTCTGTCACGAGTCCGAACTCGGTGAACTGTTCGCCGCGATCGGTCTCCAGCACCGCGACGCCGATACCAGCACCGGCGACGACGAACCCGATCGCCAGCAGGACGCTCAACCCCGTCCGCAAGTCCAGTTCGCCCGACCATCTTACCGAGTCGCGGGACAGATCCGCCGGCAGTGGATCGAACCGCTCCCAGGGGAGTACCTGCCGCCTCCGGACTCCGGCGATCACCGTGAGCACGACTGTGGTCAGTCCGGTGGCCCCGAGCATTCCGGCGGACTGAACGCCGACCCCGACGAATACCAGCCCCAGTCCGAGAAGCGGGACCAGACAGAGACTCATCCCCACGCCGAGCAGCAACCGCTCGATGACGGTAATTTGTCCGGCGTCCTCACCGACAGTCGGTTCGAAGACCTCGGTAATGGTTTCCTGGCCGCGCTCGCGGGGGAACAACCCGCACACGAGCGCGTACCCCGGCGCGAACAGCAACGCGGCGACACCGAGCGGTCTGCGGCCGGGAACGTCACCGACGACGCCGGCAGCGACACCGAGCGTGTACAGTCCCAGCAGACCGACGGCAAGCAGATCGATCGGGAAAGACGATTCGGATTCACCACGGTAGGACATACTCCGGGCAATCCTCCCGTTACACAAAATTACTCACTCCCTACCACGCCCGCGGCCGCGTTGATTTCGTCCGTGGTCCCCACCGGCGGGTGTCTGGCCCCTCCTGGCTACCGTCGACCGACGTACTGGCGGCCGTCGGTCCGGGCCGCGACGCCGGGAAGGGAGTGCATAGTAATGACCCCCACTGCCGACGGTTCCGGTGTCCGTCTGTATGGAACTCAGTGTCGTCATTCCGACCGTCCGCCCGCGCTCGGAGATCGAAGCGATCGAGTATCTCGACCGCTGCCCGTTCGAGGACTACGAGGTGATCGTCCGGGACGACGTGCCGGTCACACGCGCGCGAAACGAAGGTTACCGCCGAGCGGCGGCCGAGAAGATTCTCTTCCTCGACGACGACTCGATGCCCAGAGAGGGGTATCTCACCGAGGCGGCAGCGACGCTCGAAGACGCCGCCGCCGTCGCGGGCCGGACGGTCCATCCGCGAGACGACGTCTTCGCCGGCCAACTCACGAACCACTACGACTTCGGCCCGGAACCACGCACCGTCGACTACTTCTGGGGCTGTAACATGGGGATGCGAAAGGAGGCGCTCGACGCGGTCGGTGGCTGGGACGAGACGATGGGATGGGGCCACGAGGAGAAAGAACTCGCCGACCGCGTCCGCCAGCGGTACGATATCTGGTACAACCCCGAGATGGTCGTCGATCACGTCTACGCGGAGTCGATCCGTGACTACTGGCACAAGACCTACTATCTGGAGAAAGGAACGCCGTACTACCTCAAGCAGAAGGGATTCCCTCAGACTCGGATCCTCGTCAGGGCCCTCGCCGATCTGTTCTCCCCGCGAAACTACGTCCGTCGGTCCCCGGCGGTGACACTCGCGAAAAGCGGGGAGACAATCGCCGGGACGCTTGGTCGAATCGCCGGGCTCCTCGACACCGACTTCGGCACCGAAGACGCAGGACCGACCCGCTCCTCGCACTCCGGCGAGTAAAACTCCCGGCGTAGCACTATCTACGCCGTATCAAGAAGGGCACCCGAGGCCCACGGCACGCAGGTTGCTGGCACACAAGCTGGCTTGCCGAGCGGCTCGGATACCATCTGAACGTACGCCATCGGAGTTCATAAGTCTACGGTCCGCTCCGGCCTTCCGTCGGTGGGTTTTGTCCGCACTATTCAGCCTCTCATAACAAAGGTCGTCGACGGCGTTGGCTGTACAATGGGTGTGCCACTGTTCGATCTGACGAGCTTTCAGCGCGACATCCTCTACGTCGCTTGTGGTGCAGACGAGCCCTCCGGGCAGGCGATCAAAGCCGAACTCGAAACCGATGACGAGACGATCACTCACGGGCGGCTGTACCCGAACCTCGACACGCTCGTCGACGAGGGCTATCTGGAGAAGGGCCAACGTGACCGCCGGACGAACGTCTACACGGTCTCGGAGACTGGCCGGGAGAAACTGCAGGCTCGGCGGCGCTGGGAGGACGAGTACGTTACCTTCGACTGAGAGGCGGTAGCCGGGTGCTACCCGCTGGCTCGTTCCCCCGTCGCCTCGTGAGGATGTGTATAACAAAGGCTGCTTTCCGGCCAGTGCAACCATGTCCCGCACTGCCCGTCGTCCTGCCCCGCTGCGGGTTCGTACTGCTAATCGAACAGCACTCGCGGTTCACCGGAGTACAGTTCGGAGCCACAGCGCGGCCGACCGAGCACCAACCGGTGACGGAGTATGAGCAACGGCATCGCTCTCGTTCTCGGGACCAGACCCGAGATCATCAAACTCGCGCCCGTGATCCAGGCGTGTGAGCGCCGATCCGTTCCGCACACCCTGATCCACACCGGCCAGCACTACTCGGAGACGCTCGATTCGGTGTTTTTCGACCAACTCGGGCTCCCGGATCCCGACTACAACCTCGGCGTCGGCTCCGCAGATCACGGCAAGCAGACCGGCGAGATGCTGATCGGCGTCGAGCGGATCCTCCAGGAGTGTGATCCGGAGACCGTGCTCGTCCAGGGGGACACGAACAGCGTCCTCGCGGGCGCGCTCGCGGCCAGCAAACTGGACGTACGTCTGGGCCACGTCGAGGCCGGACTCCGAAGCGGCGACCGCGAGATGCCCGAGGAGACCAACCGAACGCTCGCGGATCACGCCGCGGACCGCTGTTTCGCACCGACAGAGCAGAGCCGAGACAATCTGCTCGCAGAAGGAATCCCCGAGGAACGGATCGAGGTTACCGGCAACACCGTCGTCGACGCTCTCGAACGACACAAGGAGTTAGCCAGAGAGCGGACGACCGCGCTCGCGGATCTCGGTCTCGACGAGGACGACTACGCGGTGATGACGCTGCACCGCGCCGAGAACGTCGACGATCCGGAGCGGTTCCGGGCGCTCTTGTTCGGGGCGAGCAGGGCGGGAGACAGTCACGGGCTGCCGGTCGTGTACCCGATTCATCCCCGCGCCAGAGAGCGCATCGAGGAGTTCGACATCACTGTCCCGGAGCCGATTCGCCTGGTCGAGCCCCGTGAGTATCTCGAATTTATTCGCCTCGAAGACGCGGCGTCGATAATCCTGACCGACTCCGGCGGCGTTCAGGAGGAAGCCTGCATCCTCGGCACGCCCTGCGTGACGCTCCGGGACAACACCGAACGTCCGGAGACTATTTCGGCCGGGGCGAACGTGCTCGCGGGGCCGGACCCGGCGACGATCATCCACCGCGTCGAGGAGATGATCGACACCGACGGCGACTGGGAGAACCCGTTCGGGGACGGGACCGCGGGCGAACAGATCCTACAGGCGGTCACCCGTGCTCCCGAGGAGGTGCCCCAATGAGTTCGGTCTGTATCCACGGCCTGGGGTACATCGGGCTCCCGACCGCGGCGATGCTCGCCAACTACGGGCACGATGTCTACGGGTACGACGCCGACGAGACGGTCAGAGGAGACCTCCAGAACGGAGACGTGCACCTCGACGAACCCGGGCTACGGGCGTTCGTCACTCAGGCGCTCGAATCGGCACAACTGGAGATCACCGACGAAATCGTACAGGCGAAATACCACATCATCTGCGTGCCGACGCCGTTCGACCAAACCGAGCGGACGGCGGATCTCTCCTACCTCCGGGACGCGGCCCACGGGCTCGCGCCGCTGCTCCGGGCCGGGGATACCGTCATCCTCGAATCGACAGTCCCTCCGGGAACGACGGTTGAACAGCTCCAGCCCATCCTGGAGTCGACGGGCCTCACCGCCGGGACCGACTTCGCGCTCGTCCACTGCCCGGAGACGGTGCTACCGGGCAACATCATCTCCGAACTGCGGGAGAACGACCGGACGCTCGGCGGCGTCAACGGCGTTTCTACGGAGTCGGCGGTGCGTCTGTACGACTCCTTCGTCAGCGGCGAGATTCGGACGACGGACGACCCGACCACCGCGGAGTTCGTCAAACTCATCCAGAACACCTACCGGGACGTGAACATCGCGCTGGCGAACGAGATTGCCCGTCTCGCGGACGATTACGGGATCGACTCGCGTGAGGCGATCGACCTGGCCAACGCCCATCCGCGCGTCGATATCCTCCAGCCCGGTCCCGGCGTCGGCGGC
The DNA here is from genome assembly GCF_009831575.1 of Halovenus carboxidivorans. Taxonomy (GTDB): domain Archaea; phylum Halobacteriota; class Halobacteria; order Halobacteriales; family Haloarculaceae; genus Halovenus; species Halovenus carboxidivorans. The sequence continues at coordinate 67,275 of NZ_WUUT01000007.1, forward strand.
CACTGCTTGCCGATCGACCCGTGGTTCCTCGGCACCGGCTCCGACCAGATCGAACTCATCTCGACCGCTCGCGAGGTCAACGACGGAATGACGGAGTTCGTGATCGAGTTGCTCGAACGGGAACTGAACAGTCTCGACGGCACGAAAATCGCGATCCTCGGCGTTGCCTACAAAGGTAACGTCTCGGATGCCCGTAACAGCCCGGGGCTCGAACTCGCGAGAACGCTGGCGGATCGAGAGACGGCGGAACTCGCGACTGACGGCGGCCCGACCGGAGACATCGAGGTCGAAATTCACGATCCACACGTCACGGATCCGACGCTCGACCTCGCGGACCTCGATTCGTCGACCGCCGGGGCAGATGCACTGGTGGTGACGACGGATCACGACGAGTACGCCGACCTCGATCCGGAGCCAATCGCCGAGCGAATGCACGAAGCGCTCCTAATCGATACGAAGGCACACCTCGACGCACCGCGATGGCGGGAGGCGGGGTTCGCAGTCCGCCAGATCTGAAACGGCCGACCGGACCGATCCCGGGTCGCCGTTAGCCGCCCCTGTACGCGGCTTAGCAACTGCTTAACTATGCCCACGCTCCTGAAATTGCCCCCCAGCATGATGAGTACGAGCCGTCGGAAAGCGGCGCCCGGACGACCGAGCCAGCGTTCGCCAGTTGACAGTTGCTACCAGGAGAGTTTCGGGGAGAGCACTCTCCGCGCACTGACTGCGGTTGATCGGGACAGCGAGTAGACGGATGATCGGTGGACACAACAGCGACCGGATCAGACCGCTGGGGCTGGACCGGTTTCCGAAGTACGTCGACGGCGCGGTCCACATCGCCATGTCGCAGTACTTCGAGTTCGCGACCGACGACGGCGTGGATCCGATGAGTCGGGAGTGGGACCAACTTCTCCTCCTCGACGGCTGTCGGTACGACATGTTTCGCCAGTACAACACCCTCGACGGAGCGTTGCAGGCGACCACGTCGACGGCGACCGCGACCCCGGAGTTTCTGTCCGAGATATTCGACGGGAAACGGTACCAGGACACCGTCTACGTGACCGCGAATCCGATTCACCGGGTCGAAGAGTGGGCCGATGTCGACCTGGATCCGGTGTTTCGCGAGGTGATCGATGTCTGGGAGGACGAGTGGGACAGCGACCTCGGAACCGTTCCGCCGGAGCCGATGGTAACGGCGACCCGCGAGGCCAGGGAGGCGTACCCGGACTGTCGGATTATCGCCCATTTCGTCCAGCCGCACTACCCGTTTATCGGCCCGTTCGGGCGGTCAATCGAACACGGACAGATGGGTGGCAAGGCCCGGGCCACGGACGCCGAGGAGGGCGCCGACGAGACGCCGATCTGGAAGGATCTCCGCGACGGCGAGCAGTCCCCCGGAGCGGCCTGGCGAGCGTACACCGAGAACCTCTGGTACGTGCTGCCGTACGTCCGCGACCTCGTTGCAGACCTCCCCGGTAGGACAGTCGTTACGTCCGATCACGGGAACAACGTCGGAGAGATCTGCTGGCCGTTTCCGGTCAGAATGTACGGCCATCCGGAGGGAATCAGGACCCCCGAACTCGTGACGGTACCGTGGCTCACAATCGAGACCGAACAGTCGGAACCACCCTCCAGACAGACGACGGCGAAGGGGGCAAGCGCCGAGACGAGTCCCGACGGCTCCGACGAGGATGACGGTCCGCTCGTCTCGGTCGTCATTCCGACGCACTTCCGCAACGAGGAGCTCTCCCGGGCGATTGCAAGCGTCAAATCCCAGACGTACAGCCCCGTCGAACTGCTCGTCGTCGACGATTCGGGAATCGAGCGCGCCAGACCGGTCGTCGAGGGAGAGGACATCCGGTACATCGCACACGAGAAGACCCGCGGCGCTAATCAGGCCCGGACGACGGGCATCGAGGCCGCGGAGGGGGAGTACGTCCAGTTGCTCGACGACGACGATTGCCTGCATCCGAAGAAACTCGCTCGACAGGTCGAACTGCTCGAATCCGATCCGGACGTCGGGGTCGCATTCTGCGGCGAAGCGAGCAGCAGCGGGCTACGAGTTCCCTCCCCCTCGGCGACCGGGAGACTCCTCGAGGAGACCCTCCAGTTCGGACCTAAAGCCTGTACCACGTCGACGATGCTGATCTCGGCGTCGACGCTCGACGGCGTTCTCCCGCTGGCCGACCGGGACGGGGCGGACGATATCGGGCTACGAATCGAGTTGGCGCGCCGGACCGCGTTCGATCACGTCAGCGACGCGTTAGTGTACCGCGGCGGCGGGGAAGACAGACGGTCCGAACGACCGGCGGTCGGCTACGAACTGTTGAAGATCGTCAACGAGTACAGCCCGCTGTACGACGAACGCGACCCGAGTATTCGTCGAGCGGCGCTGAAAAAGGCGTACACGACCATCGGACAGAACTCGCTCAGACACGGCGGGTGGTCGCTGACCGCACCGGTCGCGTTTCTCCGGGCGCTCGAGTACGAAGACGACCGCTCGTTCGGTGATCTCGCCCGACCCGCCGTCGCGATGCTGGGCGATACCGGATACGACGTCGCGTCCACGCTGTACACACGACTCGTGGATCGACTTCGGGAGTGAGAGTCCCCTCCTGCGGTAAGGTTTCTGTTACGTCTGGCCGGGCTCCGTCGGCGAGAAAGTATAGAACTAGTAACAATACTGGGTCTGGTCGTTGCTACGGGCGTGCCAGACCCACAGAACGCTTCTTCCGCTCACTCCGGGTCGACAGCCGGTGCTGTCGCTGTCGGAGGGAGTCGATCCGACCACGAACCGGGGGCTGATCTGCCCGAGGACCGGGGCGCTCCCGGCGTCGTCGCCGGGATTCCTGCGTACAACGAGGAGGAGACAATCGGTGAACTCGCGAGCACTGCACGGGACTACGCCGACGAGGTGGTCGTCGTCGACGACGGGAGCGCGGATCAGACGGCACAGAAGGCGGCCTCGACCGGGGCGACACTGCTCAGACACGAGGAGAATCAGGGGTACGGAGCGACCCTCGGCACGATCTTCCAGTACGCACACAGCAGGGACGCGGACCACCTCGTGATTCTGGACGCAGACGGCCAACACGACCCGGAGGACATCCCGGCGCTGGTCGCCACACAGCGGGAGACCGAGGCCGAAGTCGTCACCGGCAGCCGGTTCGTCGGTGATCCGCCCCCGGATATTCCCGGCTACCGCAGGGTCGGGCTGTTCGTCATCAACTCCCTGACCAACCTGGCACTGCGAATCGGCTACTCCTACCCGGCGGTGACCGACAGCCAGTGTGGGTTCAGGGCGTACGACGACTCCGCAATCGCCACGATGGCGACGGCACCGGAGATCGGATCGGGGATGGGAGCCAGTCTGGACATCCTCTTTCAGGCCGCCCGCGAGGAGTACGACATCGCCGAGGTGCCGACCCGCATCGATTACGATGTCGACAACGCCAGTTCACGACACCCGGTCACGCACGGGCTCGGGCTGCTGCAGTCGCTCGCGCTCTCAGTCCTTCGAGACAGGCCCGGTCGCGTCGCCGCCGCCGTGACAGTCGGGTTGGTGACACCGCTGATCGTCGGCCTGATCCTGCACCAGACGACGACGACAATCGTCTCCGTGCTGGCAACAGCACTGCTCAGTATCGTTCTCCTGCTGTTTCTCCCCAGGGAGACTGCAACCCGCTCGGAACGGACTGACCAGTGATAGCCGAGTCGTACCGACAGGTCGATACGACTAGATCTCGTACCGCTCGAAGCGACTCAGACACCACGTACCGCTGGTCAGTCGCTGTCGCGAGTGACGACGAATCGTTCGCTGCACGGTACACGCGCTCGGACTCGCGGTGTCGACACACGCACCGAGGAGAGACCCGATGGATCCAATCAAACACGTGATACTGGCGCTGCTCCCGGTCGTCTGTTATACGGTACTCAGAGAGCGGACGTTGCCGAGCGGACCGATCATGTTGATCGCAGTCGCCGGTGGCCTCGCCGCCGACGTGATCGACAAGCCGCTCGCGTGGCAGTTCGGTGTCGTTCCGAGCGGGCGGATGGTGGCACACTCGCTCGTGCTCTCGGTCCCGGTTCTCGTTGCAGTGGTCGTACTGGCGGCCAGGTTAGACCAGCTGTTCGCTGGCCTCGTCTTCGCTTGGGGCCATCTCTCACACATCGCGACTGATTTTCGGTCGGTCCTGTTTCACGGAACCGACTCGTACTGGTTTCCGAACCTGTTCTGGCCGCTGTTGCCGGCCAACCCGGACCGGACGGTCGGGTACGGCGACAACCTCCCGATGTTCGATGCCGTTTTCCTCCTCGAAGTAGCGTTACTCGTGGTCATCTTCGGTTACATCGCCGTCGATATCGGAGCTACCATCCGGGAGCGGCGCCAGCCGGGGTAGTACAGAGCGGATAACCAAATCCGGACTAGCCGTTGCGCACACAAATGGGCTACACTGTCGCCGTCGTTGGCACCGGAAACCCCGAAGACTCCGATACGTTCGCAATCGCATACCGGCATGCACGTGCATACGAGCGACTCGATGGCGTCGAGATGGTCGCCTGCGCGGATATTGTCCGGGAGAACGCCGTCGCCTTCGCCGACACCTTCGGAATCGAGCGGATCTACGAGGATTACGAGCAAATGCTCGACATAGTCGGCCCCGACATCGTCAGCGTGTGCACGCCGCCGCCGACGCACGCAGAGATTGTCACCGGCTGCGCGGCTGCTGGTGTCAGGGCGGTTCACTGCGAGAAGCCGATGGCGGGCACGTGGGGCGGGTGTCGGGCGATGGTCGACGCCTGCGAGACACACGGCACACAGCTCACCATCAACCACCAGCGCCGCTTCGCAGCCCCCTACACCGAAACGAAGCGACTGCTCGACGGCGGTCGAATCGGGCCCCTCGAACGGATCGAACTCGGCGGGCCGGATCTCTACGATTACGGGACGCATCTCTTCGATATGGCGGGCTATCTCACCGACCAACAGCCGGTCGAGTGGGTACTCGGTCAGGTGGACTGTCGGGACCCGGAGCGAAAGTACGGGCTGTACCAGGAGACCGAGGGGCTGCTGCGCTGGCGATACGACTCCGGCGTAGACGGGTTCGCCTCGACTGGCTCTGAGGGTCTTCTCGACTGCCAACTCAGACTCATCGGTGAAGATGGTGAGATAGAGATCGGTCACGTGGACGGCCCACCCGTGCGGCTCCGAACCGCCGAGTCGGGCTGGCAGTCGGTCGACACCGGTCGGGACGGCGTGTGGCGGGTCCAACCACACCCGGTCGACCGGGTGCTCTCCCGGGTACCTGTGGGTCCCGACAGCCTGCTGGCCGATCCGCCGTACATCGAGCGCGCCATCGCCGAAGTCGTCTCGGCGCTGGAAGAAGGCAGGTCGTCGACGCTCGCGGCGGAGAACGCGCTGCAGACGACCGAGATCGTCTTCGCGGGCTGGGAGTCCGCCCGCCGGGGCGGCAGGGTCTCGCTGCCGCTGACGGTCGATGGAAATCCGCTCGAAGCGATTGTCGAAGACGGTTCGGTCGACCGCGGCGGCGTGCGGGGGAATCGGCCCGAAGCCCCGGTCGCCGACGAGTAATCTGTCGGTTCCCCGGCGCTACCTCCAGCATAACTATTGTCCCGACCACCGGGCGGGACGGTATGACAGAGCTTCGCAACGTACTCACGGATGTCGTCGGCGGAGGGACGCTGCTGACCGTCCAACCTGGATCGACTCACGGCGATTCACTCACGCGCCAGGGGTTCGAGGAGTATCTCGACGGGACGGCGATCCGGCGGATCGACCTCGACGACAGCCGATTCGACGAGTCACGGGGCTCGTTCACAGGCCTCACACAGAGCGCGAAGTGGGGATACCAGCAGTTGCAATACGCCCGAACTCGGCTGTTCGAGGACGTTTCGGCGGTCTACATTCACGGCAGCGGGAACGTCACCGACCGTCGGCGCGCCGGCATCGACTGCTTTCTGACCGTCGCCCGGTTTTTCGACTGCCCGATCATCGTCGGACCGCAGAGCTGTCAGTTCGAGGAGACCGATCCGAGCGCGCTCTTCGAGCGCGTCGACAACGAGACACACTTTTTTTGTCGGGAGAAATACTCCTACGACGTAATCTGGCGGGCGAGCGCCCAGTGCGATCACGTCGAGGTCTACGCAGACGACGATACGGCGCTGTACGTCGAGGAACGCGCCCTGCCGAAGCACTCGAACACCGCGGAGTACACGCTACTCGCTCTGCGGACGGACGGGAACTCGCTCGTGCCGACGATCGGAACGGACATCACCGCACCGCTGACGGTCAACGACATCAGCACGATGGAGCAGTCGTACGGCCAGTGGGTGCGGGCGGCGGCGCGGGCCGAGCGGATCTACACGGACCGTGTCCGCGTCGCTATCTTGGGGTGGATCCTGGACACGCCGGTCACGTGGTACGATACGGAACAGCACACCGGCCGCGGTGTGTACGAGTACTCGCTGTCCGACGAACCGCAGATAACGTTCCGGCACCCGACAGACCATCCACACGCGGTACGAGACGCCGAGCGAGCCGGACGATAGGCGACGAATAACAATTGAAAGCATGACGTAATCGGGTGGTATGTCAGCTATCGCCGCGACGAGACCGAGAGCCGTCACGACTGGACAGCGACGCGAGGGGGAGAACCCACAATCGTGGAGCGGTCGGGGTCGGTCGAACGACTAACATGAACGCGTACAGAGGCCACCTCCTCAGCGCAGTCGGTCTCGGCTGTCTCCTCGCGGCCGTCGGTATCGTCCTCCAGACTCCCGACCCGACCCAGTACGAGATCTCGATATACGAGGGGTATCCGGGCCACTTCTGGCTGTTGCTGGTCGGCGCGTTCGTGCTCGGCGGCCTCACGATCGTCGCTAGCGCGGCCGTCCCCGAGGACAGGACCTGGGTGTTCGGCACTGCGCTCCTGCTCCTGACGAACGCGCTGTTCCTGCTGCTCCCGCTTGTCCGGGGGTACATGCTCTACGGACACGCCGATCCGATGAGCCACATCGGGTACGTTCGGGACATCGTGAGTTCCGGCAGTGTCGGGGACAACATCTACCCCCCGATGCATCTCCTCGTGATGGCCGTCAGCGAGGCGACCGGTGCCGATCTGTTCACAATCGGGCTGGCCGTCCCGCTCGTCTTCGCGGCGGTGTATTTCGTCGGGATGTACTACGTTCTGGTGTACCTGTTCGACTCGCGCCGACGGGTACTGTTCGGCCTCCCGTTCGTGCTGTTGCCGATTCTCGGAGACGCACACGTCAGCCTCCGGCCGTACGATCTGAGTCTGCTCTTTCTGCCGGTGGTCTTCTATCTGTTCTTCAAGAGCCAGCGCAGTCCGACACCGTCGACGCGGATCGCCTTCGTCGTCGCGCTGGTGACGCTTCTGCTGTATCACCCGCTGACTGCGCTCTTTCTGGTGGGGATTTTCTCGCTGTATTTCGTCGCGCGGATCGTGCCGGGGATCGACGACCGGTACTCGACGCCGACGAACTTCATCTCGCTGTCGGCCGTGATCTTCCTGGCGTGGTACTCGAACTTCACGGGGATCATCACCCGGTTCAACTCCGCGTATTACACGCTATTCGGTCCGGAAACGGGGGAGGCTCCTGTCGACACCTACGCGGCGACGGCAGAGGAAGCGTCGCCGCCGCTGATCGATATTCTGCGCGAAGCGATCGCCCTCTACGGCGTCGCTTTCTCGGTGTTCACGCTCGGCTTTCTCTTCCTCGCTGTCGGATCGATTCTCTTCGTTCGGCGACGCTATTCGCCGACGAGTTACACCGTGATGCTCGGGGCGACGCTGGCCGTCTTCAGTTTCGGCGGACTCTGCTTTCTGCTCGTCGACCTCATCGTCCCGCCGAGTCGACCGTTTCAGATCGCGAAGATCGGCGCAGTCGTCCTCGCGGGACAGCTGTTCTACCTCCTCGCTGACCGGGTCTCCTGGCCCACCGTCGGCTCGCGAACCGGGGTCAGACTGTTCTTTCTGGTAGCCATCGTCGTCCTGGCCGGGCTGTCCGTCGTAACGTTCTATCCGTCGCCGTACGGGACAGCGGACAACCCACAGGTCACGGAGATGGAGCTATCCGGGTCCGAATGGATCACCACGCACGGAAACACCGACAACCAACTCGGCGGGATCGAACTCAGCCACCGTCGATTTCACCACGCCCAGAACGGCGTCGACGCGCCGCTGCCGTTTTCGAGAGCTGTGATTCCGGCGCGGTTCAACTACACCGAACGGCCGTCGCTCGGGGCGAGCTACAGCGAGGACGCCTACCTGACGGTTACCCGTCGCGGGCGGATCCTGTATCCCGAACTGTTCCCGGGGTATCGGGACGACTGGCGGTACACGCCGAGTGATTTCGCTCGCCTCGAACGGGATCGGACCGTCGACCGGATCTACGACAACGGGGATTACAACCAGTACCGGATTCGCGGAACGGCGACGGCTGAAAACGGAAACTAACGGCCGGTAGCAGCCGGTTACTAAAGACGTACTCCGGTGTCCTGTAACCCGAACATGTCTGAGGAACCGTCTCGCAGCACGCGTGGTTCGACACCGGCCAGGATGCACTGGGCCGGACGGAACAGATGACGCTGCTCGGCACGGCGATGGAGTTCGCCCACGAGGAGATCGACGCCGACCCGCCCTGTGGGAAACTCGGGTTCTGCCTGACGACGGATCTCACGGGGAACGGCCGGGAGGACATCATCGTCGGCGGACACGGCGAGGGCTTTCCGGGCCGGCGGTTCGTCGACGCCGCGAAACAGCGAGGGATCCCGACGTTCCGCCGGTTACGGTCGGCTGTCGGTCTCACCGAAACCCACGTCTTCTGGTACGAGAACCCGGGCTTCGAGCGCCACGATGTCTCGGTCACGCCGTATCTGGACGTCGGCGCCGCGCTGGGCGACGTGACCGGAGACGGCCGCATGAACCTCGTGGCCGGGCAGGGCATCCGGCACACCGACGTCTACTGGTTCGAAATTCCGGAGGATCCGCGCGAGGAGTGGACGCGACACCTCATCACCGACGAGTTCGAGAAGTACCACGACCTCGCGGTCGCAGATATCGACGACGACGGCGACCCGGAGGTCGTCGGCCTCTCACAGAACGCCGAGACCGTCTTCTACTACGACATTCCGCCGGATCCCAGGCTGTCGCCGTGGCCGGATCACAACCGGCACGTCATCGACGACAATCGGGACATCGAGGGACTGGCAGTGCTCGATATCGACGGCGACGGAACGACGGAACTGGTGGCGGGAACGAGTCTCTACCGGCCGGAGTCGGGAGCGGACTGGGACGCCGAACCGATCGTCTCCGGGTGGGATCGGACCCGCGTCGCCGTGGCCGATCTCGACGGCGACGGCGATCTGGAGGTCGTCTTTGCAGAGGGAGACTCGCCCGAACTCGGGAGCCACCCCGGCCGCGTCGCCTGGTTCGATCCGCCCGACTGGGAGGCGACGGTCCTCAAAGACGACCTGTTCTGCCCGCACTCGCTGCAGATCGCCGACTTCTCGGGGAACGGCTACCCGGACATCTACGTCGGTGAGATGAGCCTCGAGGAGAACAGAACCCCACAGCAGTTGCTGTTTCTCAACCACGGCGACGGGGAGTTCGAGCAGCGGGCGATTGCGACCGGCGTCGGGACACACGAGGCCAAAGCCGTCGATCTGACCGGCAACGGCCGCCCCGACATCGTCGGCAAGTCGTACCACCCCCAACACCACGTCGATATCTGGTACAATGAGGTCTGAACGATGACGAGTCGGCGCGTCGTGTTCGTGAGCCAGCGGTTCCCGCCGGACAAGGGCGGCAACGCCGCCAGAGTCCACGATATCACCGCGCATTTCGACGACGAGTGGGACGTGACCGTGCTCGCGCCGCCGCCGAGTTACCCGCCGGGCGAGTTCGACAGGAGTTGGACCCGCAAGCAGACCGAAGACCGCGACGGCGTGACCGTCCACCGCCTGTGGTCGTGGCAGCCACAGACCGAGGATCCCGGGATGGCGCGACGGCTGGCGTACTACCTCGTCTTCGGGATCCATGCGATGTGCTGGCTGCTCTGGCACGTCCGGGAGTACGACTGTGTCGTAACGACTACGCCTCCGATTTCGACGGGCGCGCCCGGTCTGCTGGCGGCGGCGCTCGGAACGCCGTGGGTCGTCGACGTTCGAGACCTCTGGATCGACGCCTCGATTTCGCTCGGCTATCTGACGCCGGGGAGTCTGATCGAACGGGTGAGTCGGCGGTTCCAGCGGCGGGTGCTCCACGCGGCAGACCGGATCGCGGTCACGACCGAGGCGCTCGGTGACTCGCTACAACAGAAGTACGGTCAGTCGTTAGCCGCGAAGACGATTCTGGTTCCGAACGGCGTCGACGTGCGGCGGTTCCAGCCTTCCGCGGAGGGCGACAGCGACGAGCCACAGGCGACGACCGACGGTGGCAGGGCAACGATCATCTACACCGGCAATCTCGGGAGCGCGCAGGCGCTCGGGTCCTGCGTGCGAGCCATGTCACGGCTCCCCGAGGACGCTGCGGTGTTGCGACTCGTCGGCAGCGGTGACCGGGAGTCACAGTTGAGACGGCTCACGGACGAACTCGAAGTCCAGGACCAAGTGGAGTTTCACGGCCTCGTCCCCCGCGAGGAGGTGCCGGCGCTGCTCGACGACGCGACGCTCGGTGTCGCGGCGCTGGAGGAGAGTGACGAGCTATCCTACGCCATGCCCACGAAACTGTACGAGTACATGGCCAGCGGGCTGCCGAGCGTCGTGACCGGGCGCGGAGAGATAGAGCGCTTCGTCGAGGACAACGAGTGCGGCCTCCACGCCGACGCCGAACCGGCGGCGATTGCCGAGGCGTTCGAGCGACTGCTGGACGACGACGGGCTCCGGCGAGAACTCGGAGCGAACGGCCGGGCGTGTGCCGAACAGGAGTACGACCGAAAGGCGATTGCCGACGCGTTCGCTGACGAACTCGGAACGCTGATCGACGAGTCCAACGCATGAGTCACGACGTACTCACACCGAAGGGACTCTCGCTGCGGTACCACACTGCGAGACGCATGGAGGCGCGTCAACTCGCCGGCATCGCAGAGCGGACAGTTCGGGCGGTTCTCGCGCCACGAGTGCCGGTCGATTTCGACGGCATCTACGACCGCCGCGTTCCGGACGACCCGCAGGCTCGGCCCCGGCCGCTGGCCGAGAATACGGCAACGCTCCGCACGAGTCTCGACGAGACGACCCGGAGCCGGTATCAGGAACGCGCCGAGGATGCGGCGGGCGGCACGTTCACTTTTCTCAATCGGACGCTCCATCTCGCGGACGGCGACGGCGTTGCCTGGACGGACGGCCGACTCGACCGACTTCCACTGCTGTGGGCGCTGAAGCTCTACGCGTTTCAGCCGTTACAGTGGCTCTGTGCGAGCACCGACCCGGAGAGCGAGCGGGCGCCGGCGCTTCGGGAACGCTTCGACGAGTGTGTCCGCGACTGGATCGGAGCGGTCGAGGTCGGGTCGGCCGGATATCTCCGCGGCGCTTGGACGCCGTGGGCGGTCTCGCTGCGGATTCTCAACCTGAGTCGGTATCTCGCCTGGCGAAGCAGCGACGAGACCAGCAGTGGGGGCGTCGGGCGCGAACTCAGGCGGGAGATATACAAGAATGCACTCTTTCTGCGGAACCACATCGAGCGCGATGTCGGCGGGAACCACCTGATCGAAAACGGGGCGGCGCTGGTGGTCGCCGGTGTCCTCTTCGAGCACAGGGGGTGGCGCGAGACCGGCCAGGCGGTGCTCACGGAGGCGGCGGACAAGCAGTTTCTCGACGACGGCTACCACTTCGAGCGAAGCCCGATGTACCACGTCATCGTCCTGACCCGGTATCTGACGGCCTGTCACCTGCTCAGAGTGGGCGGTTACTCGGTCCCGTCGGGACTGCGTACGACCGCACGGGACGGGGTCGAATTCCTCCGGTTTCTCCGCCCGCCGGACCGCGGTTTGCCGCTGTTGAACGACTCCGTCCACGGTGAGGGGCTTCCACTGGGAGACTGTCTGCGATACGGAACAGCGGTCGGCTTCGAGACCGACGCCGAGCAGTGGGAACCGCCGACAAACGAGGCGACGCCGGAGACCACGTCCGGCTATCACTGGCTCCGTACGGGGGCGGGCGCGATGTTGATCGACGGCGGGGCCGTCGGCCCGGCACACCTGCCGGGGCACTCACACAGTGACACGCTGAGTCTGCTGCTGTGGATCGACGACCAGCCGGTAGCCACCGACACCGGTACCTTCGGGTACGTCGACGACTGCCGCCGCGATTACGCGCGCAGCGCACGCGGTCACAACACCGTCACCGTCGGCTCCGACGAACCGATCGCTGTCGGCGGCACGTACCTCATGGGCCCTCGACCGACGCCGGAGACCCGCTTCGACGCAGACGGCGTGACGCAGTTCGCGGGGCGGTACCGAGCGCTCCCGCATCGAGGGAATGCGTATACACACGAACGCAACGTATACGCAGACGACGACTGGTGGCTGTTGACCGATCGCGTCGACGACTCCGGCGACAGGACACTCCGGGGGCGGATACACCTCCATCCGGGCATCGAGCCGTCCATCGAGTCAAGCGGGCGGGTCCGGCTGCCGCTCGAAGACGGCGGGCGGGCGTTCGTCCTGCCGGACGAGCGGACGGACATCGGAGTGACGACGGGGCCGTACTTTCCGCGGTTCGGGGAGTGCAGACAGCGAGCGGTGCTGGAGCTGACCCCGACGGGTCCGAACGACAGGGGGGAGCGGTTGCGGGCGCTGTTCACGAAGCGAGATGTCGACCCAGAGTCGATCGACGTGACCGACACACGCGACGGTCCGAGACGACTCGTGATCGGTGAACAGGGCTACGACCTCCCCGAACCGGGGCTGTCGCGTCGGTGACGGGGCGCTGTGCCGTCAGGGCAGCACGCTGGCGAGTCGCTGTAGTTTCCGCCGGAGACGCGCCGAGGATTCGTACGTTCGTCGCCCCCCGAGCGAGGCGAGCAGGTGCGGGTGGAGCCGTCGGTAGAACGGGTTGGCGCGAAATGCCAGGAGGAAGTACTTTCTCGCGTCGCGATACCGGCCCACGCGGACCGCTGCCCTGCCCAGCATGGTCCGGAGGGAAGCGAGAAACGTCCGGGCGTAGTACCGGCCGTAGGACTTCGCGAGCGAATAGTGTTTCTCGACGAACAGCGGGTACGCGACATCGCGCTTCTGCTCGAACTGTCTGGTGATGCTGTCCGGGAGGCCGACGTGTCTGTACGTGAGCGTTTCGCTGATCGGTTCGAACTCGCAGTGTTGGGCCAGCCTGAAGAACCACTCACGGTCCTGCCACGCCGGGAATCGCTCGTCCGGGAGTCCGGCAGTATCGATCACGTCGGCCCGGACCATCACCGACGAGAACTGGCCGAAGGACTCGCCAGTCAGCAGATCCGGAAGGACGTCGCCGCTCGCAGTCGGATTCGTCACCGTCGTTCCGTCGGGCCCCTCTGCCCGCTTTCCGGTGTAGGTGACGCCGACCGACGGCGGTGCCGCCTCGAACGTCTCGACCTGTCGACTGATCTTCTCCTCGTGCCAGCGGTCGTCGTCGTCGAGAAAGGCGACGTACGTGCCCGTGGCGGCTTTGATACCGGTGTTTCGGGCGACGTTCGCACCCCTGTTTTCGTCGTGGCGGAGAAACTCGATACTGTCGAGGCCGTCGACGTTCTCCGTATCGACGATATCTGCGACAGGCTCCGGAGAGCCGTCGTCGACGACGAGCAGTTCGATCTGTTCGTAGGTCTGGTTCGCGACTGTCTCGATAGCACCGGGAAGTTGTTCGGCTCTGCCGTAGGTCGGGATGACGACGCTCACCGTGGGGTCGGTTGCGTCCGGATCCGCGCCCTCGTGCATGGTCGATGCTCCGCGCGGCAGCCATTTGGTTACCCAATGGATACCGCGAGGCGGGGGACCGCTCCCGAATTTGCTACACACGACGGTAGTATATGAGAAGCATAACCAAATGTCAGCCCCATCTCTGTCGGAGATATCCAGACACGCGGCATGACCATTTGGACGGAACGCCGGGACCCCGCCCGGTCGCCTCGGTGCGCCGAACGAGCCGACGAGGGAGTGACGCCGCATTCATGACCGAAGACCAGCCGGACAGAAACCGGATTAGCAGACGCCACGCGCTCGCCGTACTCGGGACCGGAGCAGCGGCACTCATCAGCGGTTCCGAAGCGCCGTTCGTCGGTGAGGAGGGCGTTCGTCCCGCACGGACCGGACAACTGACCACCGACGGCAGCGGTGGTGAGCAGCCGAGTCGGAACGGGACCGAGTGTGAGGGCGAAGCGTGCGGCGACAGTACGGATCATCCCGGCGAGAGTATCACGGCCTACGGCGCGCTCTCTGATCCCGACGACCAGCGTATCTCGACGGCCGAGCGGAACCTCAGGGCGCTGCTGGAGGCCGCGCGGGCCGCGGGCAGAAACGGAACCGTCTACATTCCCTCCGGGACGTACTACATCGGCCACGACGGGAGCGGTCCCGACCCGTTCGTCCGATTCGGCGGGCGGGAGCCGCCGGGTATCTCCATCGTCGGAGCCGGCCCGGAGGTCGCGACGCTCGCGATTTCGGAGCACACGCCCCCGGACGAACAGCCGAACCAGAGCGGTCTGATGTGGGAAGAGGGGTACGATCACGGGACGATCACCGTCGAGAACGTCAGACTACACGGGAACTACGAGGCACTCCCGAACCTCTCGAAGGCCGGCGGTGGGTCGTGGGGCCTGCAGACGGGCGGACGGGGACGGATCAGGCTGCACAACGCGTACATCTCCGGCTGGCATCTGGCGGGCCTTCGCGGACGACACATGGTCGAGCGCGTCGAGCGGTGCACCTTCGAGGACAACGGGATCGGCGTCCACAACGACGCCAACGGGGACGCGAACTCCCATCACATCTCAGTGCGGCCGAGACGGGGGACGACGTGTCGAATCCGGAACTGCCAGTTTCTCGACTGTGCGGGAAACGTGGTGAACATCCGGTACAACGACGGTCGGCTGCGGATGGTCAACTGTCACGCCACCGGCACCGGGTCCGGGTTGTGTAAACTCTCCGGAGGCAGCCACGTCGTTTTCAGACACGTCTATCACGAGGGACACACAGACTCTCTCGAACAGAAAGTAGACGAACGACCCGACGGACCGAACTTCTACGGCCGGAACTGCATCAACAGCCTGGGGGAACGCGGGTCGCGATCCGTGACCCTCCGAACGGAGCATCTCGAATCGTGGGATACGACGGAGTACGCCCTCCAGTCCCGTGGGGAGATCGGCAACGGTCCCCCTGCCGTCAAGTGGGTCGGAGACATGGTCGCGATTCACAACGCGAATATGACGAACGGGGAGGTCGCGATCCGAAACAGGGAGGGCGGGTCTTTCGATGGAGTCGAGTTTCGGCGGCTCTCGGTCCACGGGTCGAGCGGAGACGTGTTTTCGACGACGAGATCCAGCGGGAGAATCGAGACGTTACACCGGGACAACGCCGGAGGCCTCGGCAACCCCGGAGACATTACGATCGAGACCGACCGCGAGGGCGCCGACCCGTTCGTCCCGGAGGTCCCGGACGCCGCCGATGTCGGGATCAACAGCTCTTGAGGGCAAATCGGCGGAGGACGAAGGCGCGGCCGGTAGGTGCGGTATAACTATTGATCGATTGCGGCTGGATTGGGTATGCAACACGACATTACCGGCTGGCTCCGGACGCTGACGGACAACCCGCCGGAGGGGTACGAGAGCGGTCTGAAGTACTTTCTCGGCGGCGCGTACAACGCGGCGTATTTCTCGCTGACATCGCGGTATCCGCTGGGGACGAACGTCTTCGAGCGGGAGTGGGACCTGCTGCTCGTACTCGACGCCTGTCGGGTCGACGCGCTGCGGGCCGTCGCTCCGGAGTACGACTGGCTGGAGTCGGTCGGTTCGATGTGGTCGGTCGGCAGTTCGTCTCACGAGTGGCTCTGCAAGACCTTCACGAACGCCTACGCCGACGAGATTGCCGAGACGGCGTATCTCTCCTCGAATCCCCACACCCGTCCGACGTTCACCGACGGCGCGCGGCCGCCGCGCACGTACGTGACGCCGGTTATGTGGGCGGACTGGGACGTCGTCGACGGCGAGCAGTTCGAGTTACTCCGGCACCTGCCACACGACCACGAGTACGAGGAGTACTTCGAGACGCTGCCGCCCGACGTCGTGACGGATCACGCCATCGAAGCGGGCCGGTCTGTCGACGCCGACCGGATGATCGTCCACTACTTCCAGCCCCACCGGCCGCACATCGCCGGCCCGTACCGCGAGAAACGACCGATTACCGAGGTCGAGAACCACCCGTGGGAGGCGATCCAGACGGGTGCGGCGGACCGAGCGGAAGTCTGGAAAAACTATCTGGATACACTCAGACTCGTCCTGGATTCCGTCGAGCGACTGCGCGAGAACGTCGACGCAGAGCGGGTAGCGATCACCGCAGACCACGGCGACCTGTTCGGGGAGTTCGGCCAGTACGGCCACCCTGAGGGGTTCGTCCACCCCAACCTGAAGAAAGTCCCCTGGGCGAGGACGACAGCCACCGATTCCGGGACCAGTACACCCGCGGTCGACCTCGACGACTCCGCGCCGTCGGAGTCGGCGGTCACCGAACGGCTGGAGCAGTTGGGCTACCTCTGAACCGGCACCCCATTCTGCGGTTGCCGCGGGCGCGGTGACACGGAGTAAGAATTTCCTACTACGTATAGGCGGCTCTGAACGGGGAGCAAGAACCAGCAAATTCAGCAAGTACCACAAACTGATCGAAAAGTAAAAGTGGTAGTCTGAAGTACGAGTGAATTAGATAAGAATACTAATAGTTAGTTACTGAATATCCCGCAACTATCGAGCACGTAAGTTAGATTATCGGAGCTCAAGCGTTCTTAACCCTATTTAATCCGTATCAACGATACGGAATAAATCTCCGAAATATTACCAGAATATCGATAACAGTCAGTCTGACCTACTTTTTATCATAATTCAATATGCGAACACAAGTATTAATACGGGTAGGCGGAAACTACTGCATGCAATGGCACGCAAGCTGGCACACAGCGGCGAGGAGCGGCCCGACTCGAATTCGGGCGAGAACGATCAACTTACTCGACGGACCTACCTCAAACTCGGGGCTGTCGCGTCGGGCGCAGCACTCGTTTCCGGCAGCGGATTCGCCGGTACGACTGCTGGGAGTCAGGACGGAACGGTGCTGACCACCGACTTCAGTGAGTACGCACAATGAGCGGGGAGTACCGACACAGAGCGGCTGTGCGGGCGGAGTTCCGCTCTGGGACGGAGCCGGAGACGGGCACTGACGGCAAAGTAGGTGAGACCTAATGGCGGTGCTCGATGTAACGGAGAGTCCGTACAACGCGGCGGGTGACGGATCGACGGACGACCGGGCGGCGATTCAGCAGGCAATCGACGACGCGACCGACGGCGACACCGTCTATCTCCCGGCGAACACCTACGCGCTGGAGGAGTGGGACGACGACCCCCACTGGGGCAGTGTACTGTACATCGGGGCGAACAAGGAGGGTGTGTCGTTCACCATCCTGGGCGACGGTCCGGAGACGGTGCTGAAGTTCACCGACGGCAACACCGGGAAATACACCCCGGCACTGCTCTCGGTCAACCCGGGCGAAGCGGACGACGGCAAGCTCGACGTCGACGTGAAAAACCTCGTCCTCGACGGGAACCACCGCGACGGGGGCGTCGACCCGGGGCGGGGTATCGATATCCACCAGGAGTTCACCAGTTCCGGCGTGAAGAAGGTCACGACCGGACACGACATCTACTTCGAGGACATCGAGATTCGTGACACGACCAGCGCTGCGTTCCAGATGCGTTCGGGGACGGACGACGAACTCGTCGGCTGTGATCGGGTGCACGCGAAGCGGTTGACGATCGATACGACCGCCAGACACCACGGCCTCTCGATCCAGTCGGCCACGAACCCGGAAAACGAGGCGGACATCGTCAACACCTTCGAGAGCCTCCGCATCCTGAACATCGGCGGCAGCGACACCACCCCCGGCAACGGTCTCAACATCAACGGGACCGCGCTGTTCAAAGACGTCTACGTCGAGAACGCACACCAGGGGAGCAAGGTGAGCAACGGCGGAATCCATCCCGTCATCAGAAACGCCCACTTCTACGGGCACAAAAACATCAACCCGAGCGTCATCCGAGAGACAGTCAAGGGTGACAGAGGCGACTGGTCGCTCACCCTCGACTCGATCAAGATCGCACAGGCCGACACGCCCGCGATGCGTCTGGCCGGCGGTGGCGGCGGGACCGCACAGGTGAACATGACTGACGTCTCGTGTATCGCCTGCGATCAGTCCGGCGAGTCCGGGTACACAATCGGCATCACGGACGATCAGAACGTGACCGCCGACTCGATCCACGTCGAGGAGACCCAGAACAACGGAATCGCCGTCTGGGGCTGGTCGGGCAACACCGCCCAGTCGGATGTCGTTACCCACCGCAACGTCGGCGGGTCGGTCGTCGACAGCAGTTTCGACGCGGGATCGGTCTCCGAGAGCGGTGCGCCCGGGCTCTCCGTTCCGCAGAAAAGCGATGTCGGTGCGTTCACTGGCTCGGAGGAGACGACAGACGGCAGCAGTACCACCGACAGCGGCGTCTTCACCGAGTGGACACCGCGGTACAACAGCACGAAAAACGACTGGACGATCCGATCCGGCAGCGAGTACGACGGGGAGGCCGCGCTGGTGTTCACCGACGACGACGGCGAGCGGACCCGGCAGGCGCTGTCCTGGGATCAGGCCGGGACACAGGCCGACGCCGAGGTACTCGACAAGTTCCGGATTCCGGAGTTTTACTCGGGCAACGGCGGCTATCACGCCCGCATCTACCTCCGGGGGAGCAACACCGCGAGCGGCCACAACGGCTACTGGATCCAGGCCGAAGAAACGAACGGTGGATCGTTCAGACTCGGAAAACACGTCGGCGGCAGCCTCGAAACGCTCGCCCAGTTCGGCAACCTCGACACTGGCACGTTCTACTATCGGCGGTTCCGGGCCGACGGCGACCGCCTCAGGGCGAAGGTCTGGGAGGCGGGGACGCAGGAACCGGACTCCTGGGATGTCGATGTGACCGACGGGGACCTCTCCGAAGGGTGGGTCGGGGTCGGATCGTTCGATCCCGACGCAGTCGAGTTCGACCGGTTCAGCGTCGCGACCGACGGCGGCACGGCACAGGCCGGGACACCGGACAGCAAGCCGTCGGTCAGCATCGCCTCACCGAGCGACGGAGCGACTGTGACCGGAACGAGTTCGGTCGCTATCGCGGCCAGCGACCCCGACGATTCCGACCCGACCGTCGAGTATCGGATCGACGACGGCTCCTGGACGGCAGCGAGCTACAACTCCGAGAGCGGCTACTACGAGGCGACGTGGGACTCGACGACCGTTCAGGACGGATCGCACACGATCAGCGCTCGCGCCGTCGACTCGTGGGGTAACGCCGCGACAGCGAGCATCGGAGTCACCGTCGACAACGCCATCGAAATCGCGACCGTCGGAAGCGACTCTGTCACCGATTCCAGCGTCCGGGTGATCGGTGAGGTGATCGATCTCGGAACCGCCGACTCGCTCTCCGTCGGCTTCGAGTTCCGCCCGAGCGGCGCGGATAGCTGGCAGCGAACGCCGGCACAGACGGTGAGCGACGCCGGCGAGTTCAGCACCGAACTGGCCGATCTCCAGCCCGAGACGACCTACGAGTTCAGAGCGGTCGTCGAGAATCCGGAGCGGATCGCCGGCGATGTCCTCACTGTTCAGACCAAGCAGAGACAGATCGACGGCCCGCAGATCGATCAGTTCGAGGCGACGAACAAGAGCGAATCCGGCTGGACGCGGTACGACGTCGACTACACGGTCAGCAAGGGCACCAACCCCCTAGATACGGTCGTGACCGAACTGCTGCTCAACGGCCGAACCGTCCGGGCGGACAGCACGGTCGTCACCGGCGAGACGGCGAGCTACACCCACATCATGCGGGTGCGAGGCGCCGTCGACGAAGTTCGGGTGATCGTCACCGACACCGAGAACCGGGTGGCGAGCAAGTCGAAAGATCTCTGAGCGAGGATCGGGCGCTCGAACTCTGCCGGGTTAGCTGAGATAGCCGAGTTCCCGAAGCCGGTCGGTGGCGACGTCCTCGCTGGCCCGAGTTGTCTCCTCGGTCGGCGTCTCGGCCGTGATCTCTCGGCGCGGGCCGTTCTCGGAGACGTGCCAGGGGACGCGGACGAGTTCCTCGGCGTAGAGCCCGACGGGGTGGCCGTACTCGCGGATCGGAACCGGGAAGAGCCGTTCACCGAACATCTGGCCGTGATCCGCCGTCACGACGGTTTTGCCCCGTAGCTCGGAGAGCAGTCGTTCGACCGACGGCAGCGCCGCCTCCAGCGTCTCCTCGTAGGCGCGTTCGAGCACCGCGTCGGGAATGTCGAGGTCACCGGTCGCGACGTCCTCCCACTGGAAGTCGAGGCGGTCGAGATCGAACCACTCCGCCCCGGTCTCGCCGAGAAACGGGTAGTGTGGCTGGAGGAAATGCGAGAGGATGCGTTTGTTCGGATACTGTTCGGCGGCCGCAAGCGTCTCCTCGGCCATCGTCTCCGGGAGCACCGTCCGGTACTGGTCGTCCCAGCCTCGGTCGTCCCAGACGTTGACCGTCGCGTGAAACTCGACATCGATGTCGTCCCGGTGGCGGTGTAACATCGGGCTCGCGGTGACGTAGACGGTATCGTGAAGTCGTTTTCCGTCGAAATTGCCGCGGAGGAACTCCTCTGTAGCGGAGCCTTTCGAGCGGACGGCAGTCGTCTCTCCGGGCAGGTCGGCGACGCGCTCGAAGAGGTCGTATCGGCAGGCGTCGAGGATCACGAGCGTGTCCCAGTCGGCGGCGAAGATATCCAGTCCGTCCTCGTTGTGCGTCCGGGAGTACAGCCGCTGGTAGTACAGCCGGTTCAGCTCCTGGAGGATAAATCGCGGATTCGCCAGCCCCTTTCGGATCCCGTGCAGCGAGTACATTGTCCGGTCGTTGGCCGAATGTCTGATTTGTTATTCTGCACCTACCGACGGAGCTTCTGCGACGGCAAGAGCCGTCTTCGTAGTCGGAAACACCGGCAGTCGCCGGTACTGCCGGGAAAGAGATCCATAACCAAGTGGACGGTACGTGAGCGTTCGACCAGTGCAATCGATACGCGACCGATCACGCGAGGAGGGTGACGCGAGGCTGTACGCGGAGCAGACGAGCGGTGAGGGGTCCGGTCCCGACGCCGCCGGGACGGCAGAGCCGCTGATCGCGTTTTTTATTCCGGATCTGACCGTCGGCGGTGCCGAGCAGGTGACCGTCAACATCGTCAACGGGCTGGCGGCCCGGGGATACGCCGTCGAACTGCTCCTCTCGCGCAACGAGGGCAAACTCCGGACGGAACTCGACGACGAGGTGACCGTCGTGACCCTCCAGCCGGATCGCACCTCGGTGCTCGGCGTCGGGGCACACCTGCCCGCGCTCGTCTCGTATCTCCGCCGTCGTGAGCCGGCGCTGTTCCTGCCGCATCTGCGCCACCCGAGCGTGGTGAGTCTCACGATCAACCGCCTGTTCGAGACCGAGACGAAGATCATCCCGACGCACCACGCGGCGTTCGGGCAGTCAACCGAGCAGACGGTGAAAGACCGGGTCGTCGAGTCGGTCGTCCCGCGGCTCTACCCGGCGGCGGACGGACTCATCGCCGTGTCCGACGGCGTTGCCGAGGGGTTGGCCGCGCGAACGCCGGTCGATCGGAAGGACATCTCGGTCCTACACAATCCGGTCGACGTGGCGGAGATTCAACGGCGGGCACGACAGCCCGTCGATCACCCCTGGCTCGAAGACGACGACAGAGATGTCGTGGTCTTCGTCGGCCGACACACCGAGCAGAAGGCACTCGACACCTGGGTCCGGACGTTTCAGCGGGTCTACGAGGAGAACCCGGACGCGCGGGGGATCATCGCGGGGACAGGCCCACAGTCCGAGGAGATTGCGGATGCTATCGAGGCGGCCGGGCTCTCCGAGGCCGTCACCATGCCCGGCTACGTCGAGAACCCGTACGGGTTGATGAGTCGCGCGGACGTGTTTCTGCTCTCGTCGAGATACGAGGGGCTGCCGACGGTCCTGATCGAAGCGCTCGCGTGTGGCTGTCCGGTCGTCGCGACCGACTGCGAGAGCGGACCGCGGGAGATTCTCGACAACGGGAAATTTGGCGTGCTCGCACCCGTCGGCGACGAGCGAGCGCTGGCGACGGGTGTGACGGAACTACTCGACGCGCCGCCGGCAACCGACCTGCTTCGGGCACGCGCCGCGGAGTTCGCTCCCGATGCCGTACTCGACGCGTACGAGCAGTTCATCGAGGAACAGATTGATCGACAGGAGTAGCCGTCTCGAGGGCAGCGCGGTGGAGCTCTGTCACTCGCTCGGCGTGGCTGGCCCACGTCCAGTCGTTCGCCCGCAGTCGTTCGAGCCCCGCCTCGCCCATCTCCCGGAGGCGCTCGCGGTCCGCTGTCAGCGTTTCGAGGCTCCCGCGTAGCGCGGGGAGATCCTTCGGCGGGATCAACACGCCGGTCTCGCCGTCGGCGACCTGCTCGGGGATGCCGTCGACGTTCGAGGCGAGGACGGCCGTCTCGCTGGCCATCGCCTCGTAGATCACCGTCGGGCGGCCCTCGGCGTGGCTCGGGAGGACGAGCAGGTCGGCAATCGCGTGCCAGCGTCGCAGCGCCAGCGAGGTCACGCCGGTGTAGACGTGACGGTTGGAGAAGCCGCTGTCCGCGACGGCCCGTTTCAACTCCTCTTCTAGCTCGCCGCCGTGGCCGACGAAGACGAACTCCGTCGAATCGAGGTCGAGGTCGGGAAGCACGGTCGCGAGTTCTTCGATCCCCTTCCGCTCGGTGAACTGGCCCACGAAGAGGACGACGGTCGCATCCGGGTCGATGCCGAGTTCGGCCCGCAGCCGAGACTGTTCGTCGACCGGGAACTTCTCGGGGTCCGCGCCGATGGGAACCGTCGTGACCTTCGACGGGTCGGTGTGTCGGGCCGCCTCCGCTTCGAGGGCCTCGCTGACACAGAGGACACCGGCGGCTTCGTCGAGCGTCTCGCGGACCTTCCCGTCTACCGTCGGCGGGAGGTCCCCGAGGTTGTTGAGCAGTTTGCCGTGGGCGACGACGAAAAGCGGCAGATCGTGGGCGTTCGCGTACGGTAACAGTCCGTATCCGTCGGGGTAGATGTGACAAGCATGAATTACGTCTGGGACCGCGAGTTCGCGTTCGAGATACGCGGGCACTCTGCGCGCGTATGACTCCCCGGAGGCCGCGTACAGGAGCCGTTTGGGGAGGAGATACCAGAAGCGGGGGTGGTGAAGGGTGTACGGTCCCCACTGTTCGCGGAGCGGAATCGACCGGTACGACGAGTACGGACCGATCGGCGGCGCGAACGGACGCGGAGAGACGGTGTCGAGGTCGACACCGGCCTCGGAGAGAGCGTCGAGCATCCGAAAATTGAACAGTGCTTGGTAGGGATTCAGCGCGTCAGGATGGTTGATTGCGCCCGCGACTGCGGAGTACATCGGCCGACTGTTCGCAGACGGTGCTGAAAATTATAGAGCGGCTACGGAGCCGCGGGGCCGAATACGCCCTGCTCGACCGGCGATACCTACTGCAGACCGGTGGCGAGTTCCTCGATATGCCCGTTGTCGTGAGTGACGAACACCTCGGCGTTCTCCCGGCGAGCGCGGGCTTTTAGCTGTCGAAGCGATTCGATTGACTGCGAGATGTCGTAGTTGAACGAGGCGAGATGTTCCCGCTCGTACCCCGATTCCTTGTGGGCGATATCGGCACCCAGAATGACGGTCCCGGTCTCGGGTAGCTCCACCTGTACGGACTGGTGTCCGGGGGTGTGTCCCGGCGTCGGGAACGTGGTGAGACTGCCGTCGCCGAAGACGTCGTACGGCCCCTCGATGGGTGTCACGTCGTAGGCGTCCGAGCGGAGCATGTCGAAATCGCCCTCCAGATAGAAAACCTCCTGGACGGGCACCGGCCAGTGTGCGTACCGGAGTTCGTCTTTCTGAACGAGCACTTCCGCCTCGGAGAACGTATCGATGTGCCCCGCGTGATCGGAGTGGAGATGTGTGAGGACGAGATAATCGACCTCCGAAGTGTCGTACCCGGCGTCTTCTAGCTGTGCGCGCGGATGCATGTCGGGGCCGTACTCGATGGCGGGGAGAAACGCCTCCATGAACTCCGCGCCGTAGGGGCCGTACGACGCGGGATCATCGAGCATCTCGTGGCTCAGTCCGGTGTCGATCACCGCGACCCCCTCGGGGTGGTCGACGACGTAGAAGGGACAGACGGCTGTGTAGGGCTCCCCCGGATCTGTCAGCTGTTCCATGAAACTGTTGTCGAGCGACCAGTTGGCGGTGTTGAACTCGCGCAGCTCGGTAACGGTTGACATATGGAAACTACCCACGTACTATACCGCAATAAAGCATGGGCACGGACAGCAGCGGCGTCTGCCCGGGTATCGAAACCAACCCGGGCGGAGCGGGGATGTCGAGTGTTCCCGCCGTGATCCGCAGTACACGAGTTTCGTGTAGACGGTCGCGGGACAGAAATGCCAGGGCCAGCGGCTCAGTCCGTCAGATAGCCCATCTCCTGCAGTCGCCGTTCGACGCCGGCAGACAGGTCGGCCTCGGCCGACAGCGACCTGTCCCGCGCGAACTCGTCGGCGAACGTGCGGTATCGCTCGCGGAACTCCGCGAGCACGTCGGGATACCGTTCGCTCACGTCAGTCGACTCGTCGGGGAGTTCGAGCAGCCGTTCGGCGCTGTCGCTGCGCTCGTATTTGAACGTCTCCGAACGGAGCGTGACGAGATGGCCCCGGTGGCGTTGCTCGGGCGCGAACTCGTCCGAGCGTTGCCGGAGCCTGTCGAAGGTCTTCGCGGCCCGGTCGCCGCCGCGTTCGGTGACGGCGTACTCCCGGCTGTCTTCCCGGAGGTCGAGTCCCTCCAGTTGCTCGTGGTCTACGCCGACCTCGCGGAGAAGCGTCCGCACGACATCGATATGCTGGATCGGTCCGGAGTAGTCGAGTACCCCGGTCTCTCCGAGGACGACGAGTGGAACGTGTGTCACGGCGTCGTGCGTTCGGATCCGGTGAGCGAACATATCATCCTCGCCGAACAGTTCGCCGTGATCGCCCGTGATGACGACGACCGCGTCGAGTTCGGAACGGAGGTACTCGACGATAGCGCCGACGCGCTGGTCGGTGTAAGCGATGCTGGCGTCGTAGAGTGCGAGCATCGCCGCACGCTGTTCGTCGGTCAGGTCGTATTCACCGGCCATCAGTTCGTACATGTTGTCGAAGAGGTCGATGACCAGCCTCGCCGCCCGGTCGGCAGAAATCGAGAGCTCTGCGGTCGCGCGTTTGAGATACGGGAGCGGAGGGACGTAGGGCTGGTGCGTGTCGTTGTAGTGGACGTACAGAAAGACCGGCTCCCGTTCGCTGGTGACCTGTTTTTTGATGCCCTCGTTGACGAGATAGCCGGTGCTGTGACGGCTCGTGTCGGTCGTGAACCCGCCACCGTGCGACCGGATCTGCAAGAGATACTTGAGCAGACCCGAGAGACCGGCAATATCCCGGGCTGTCGTCCGGTCGACCGCGAAGTACTCGTCGAATCGGTCTTCGGCGTCGATTGCGGATTCGATCTGTGAGTTGCGGGAGAAACAGACGGTGTCGTATCCCGCCTCCGAGAGCAGTTCGGGGACGGTTACGGCGGTCGGTGCGAGTTGCTGGCCGGTCGAGAAGACGCCGTGAGAGGACGGATGGGTCCCCGATAGGATGGATGTCGTCGACGTGCGCGTCCAGTTGCCGTGTGCGAAACACTGATCGAACGAGGTGGCCGTCGGCCGTGCGGCTATGTCGGCGAGATTCGGCGTCGTCGGTCGCTGATAGCCCGACAGCGTCGTGTGATCGTACCGGAGGCTCTCGATGGAGAGCCACACGATGCTTTTCCGTGCCATATGTCGTGCTCGGGTGAATTGTGTCTACGGGTGAGGTGGTGAGTACACAGTTCGGGTCCGGGCGTGGATCACCGGTTCGTCTGGACCGAGTACAGTTCCGCGTACTTGCCGTCGTTGCGGACGAGTTCGTCGTGGCCGCCCCGCTCGGTGATCGTCCCGTCTTTCATGGTGTAGATCCGGTCGGCGTTTTCGACCGTCGAGAGCCTGTGAGCGATGGTGATGATGCCGTACTCGCGGTCCATCGCCTCGATTGCCTGCTGGACCTCCTGTTCGAGGTGGGTGTCCAGGTCGCTGGTCGCCTCGTCGAGGACCAGCAGATCCGCGTCCTGCAACAGCGCCCGTGCGAGGGCGACCCGCTGTTTCTGCCCGCCGGAGAGCCTGACACCCTCGTCCCCGAGTTGCGAATCGTAGCCGTTCGGGAGGTCGTCGAAGAACTCGTCGACGCGGGCGATTGCGCAGGCGCGGTCGATTTCGTGCTGCGACGCGTGCCGGTTTCCGAGCGTGAGGTTGTACCGCAGCGTATCGTTGAAGATGTACGGACTCTGTCTGACGATTGCCAGTCGGTCGCGCCACTCGTCCGGTTTCATCTCGTTGATCGGCACGCCGTCGGCGTAGATCTGCCCGGAGTCCGGCTCGTAGTACCGCGCGAGCAGCGAGACGATCGTCGATTTACCGGCACCGGACTGGCCGACGAACGCGACGAACTCCCCCTTGTCGACGCTGAAACTCACGTCTCGGAGCACCGGTTCGTCCTCGTTGTACGCGAAGGAGACGTCGTCGAAGGCGACGGTCTCGACGGGGTTCGGGACCGACCGGGTGCCGCCGGTCGGCTCCTGGCGGTCGTCGAGTTCGTCGAGAAACTGCTGGGTCCGGACCAGGTGGGGCAACTCGTTTTCGACGGAGTACGCGAGTTCGTTCAGCCCGCTCACCTTCGGCCCCAGTTGGAACATCGCGAACAGGAACAGACCGAGTTCGCCGAAGGTGAGGCTGGCAAAGCGCAACGCGACATAGATCAGCACGAACACGAACACCGCGACGGCGAGGTTGTAGAACTGGTTGATCGCGGTCTGGTTGCGCTTGAGTTTGATCTTGTTCGTCGTGAACTGATCGACGGCGTTGTCGAACTGCTCCGACATCTCCTCGCTGAGGTTGAACACCCGGATATCGCGGATACCGATCATCCCGGCCTGTGCGGCCTCGTGTCGGCGTTCGTTCGCGTCCGCGACGAGATCACCGAGGTCGTAACCCGACTCGAACACTCCCTGTAACAGGACCGTGATCGTCCCGAGGACGATCACCGAGATGACGGTCAAAAACGGGGAGATCCACAGCGTGATCAGCAGATAGACGCTGGTCAGGAAGGTGAAGTTGAGGATCTTCACAACCTTGTTGATCACGCGGGCGGCGGCGGATGACTCGGTGATGATCGTGTTCAGGATCTCGTCGGAGCCTTCCTTGTCGAAGTACTCCATCTCGGCTTTGAGCGCGCTGTTGAACGCCCGTTTCTGGAGGTACCGCTGGTAGTTGAACCGGAGCATCTTCCGCAGCCAGTTGTAGACGAAACTGCTGGTGTATCGCAGCGTCATCACCAGCGTGACACCGGCGACGGCGTAGCCGAGCGTGAACGGGATGCCGAGGGCCTGATAAATCGTCGCGAAGACGAGCGACAGCCCTTCCGCCTCGGCAACGGGGTCCTCGGCCTGGATGATCTCGACAATCGGGATGATGAACGTGAGCCCGATGCCTTCGAGAACCGCCACGAACAGCCCTAACACGACGAGGGCAGCGGTGAACAGGGGTTTGTACTTGGCGGCCGCAACGAGCGCGTCCAGTTGCTCTCTGCGAGAGACGTTTTGGAGGTCTGGGTCAGTCATGGTTGTCGTGAGTGTGGGTACGTCGCTGATGGTGATCGCGAGAACCGATTACTGGAGAACATCGATCAGGTCGCATCGCCGTCATACAGATAGCAGATGGAGGAGAGTATCTTGTTATAGAGATACTACCGAGACGCGAGGCGGGTGCCGTCACCCGGATCGGTCGTGAGAAGTGGTCGGTATCGCGAGAAGAACACCGGAGGGGTCTCAGGCAAGATAGCCGAGATCGCGGAGTTGATCGCGGGCCTGTTCGCTGAACTCGACCGATTCCGCGCGTTCCTCCGCTCCCCAGTCGATTCCTTCTGCGTCGATGTATCCGGAGAGTTCGTCCGCGACCGCGGGATGGCCGTCGAGTACGTCCGTCCGTTCGTCGGGGAGGTCGTGTAACACCGCGCGCTCGTCGTTTTCGAGATACTTCCAGTCGGGGGTTCGGACGGCGGTAAACGGCGCCTCGAAGAACCGGGAGGTGTCGAACCTCTCGTCGTGTTTCGTGTACTCGTCGAGGTGAGCCACCCCCCGCTGGCTGATCGCGTACGGTCGCTGTGCCGAGCGGATGTCCCGTCCCTCGAACTCCTCGGTCGGCACGCCGGTCACGGCGCCGACAGTCCGAGTGAGATCGATATGCTGTGTGACCGTCTCGGAGTCATCGACGACATCGTCGATGCCGACGACCAGACCCGGGACGTGTGTCAGGCCGTCGTGCAGGACGAGGTTGTGACCGATCAGCCCCAGTTCGCCGAAGAGGTCGCCGTGGTCACCGGTGACGACGATCACGAGCGGGCGGCGCGACAGCGATGCGGCCGTC
Organism: Halovenus carboxidivorans; assembly: GCF_009831575.1. Lineage (GTDB taxonomy): Archaea > Halobacteriota > Halobacteria > Halobacteriales > Haloarculaceae > Halovenus > Halovenus carboxidivorans. The sequence goes on from NZ_WUUT01000007.1 coordinate 96,136, forward strand.
GAGATCAGTTCCCCCGCCGTGCTGTCCGCGTATCTGATCTCCGCGTCGTACAGCGCCGTGATCGCCTCCCACTCGCTGTCCGAGAGGTCGAGTCCGCGCGCCATTCGGCGTCGGATGCCGTCGGTTCCGGTGTAGACCGACTCCGACAGTTCGGCGGCCTCGGCGGCGCTCATCCCGATCTCGTCGGTGAACACGTCCCGGAACTTCGTGACGGGGTTGTATGGGTGATGCGGCGAGGGGACGTGTGCGTAGGCGAAAAACGGCGCGGTACTGCCGTCGTGTCCCCACCGGTCGAAGCGCCGCTCCAAGAGGTAGTTCTTGCCTCTGGTGATCTCCTCTTTCAGCGTCGCGATATCGGTGGTCGGTCGACCCCGGACACAGCGGAGCGCGGAGACGATGCGGTCTCTCGTGGCCGCGTCGTAGCCGAAGAAGTCCTCCTGTCTGATCGAGAGGTCGTCGACGTGATCGAAGCCGCGGTCGAGACCCGTCTCCGGCCCGATGTAGTACGTCGGGGTGAACAGCCCGGTCCGGTACCCCTGCTCGGAGAGTCGCTCCGGCAGCGTCTCCACGGACGGGAGCAGTTTCCGCTCGCACTTCCCGTCGGCCCCGAGTTGGTGAGTGGACATGTGGGTCCCGGTCAGCATCGACGCCGTCGAGGCCGGCGTCCACATCGACCCGGAGACGACCGGATCGAGCACCGTCGCGTCGGGGCGACGGCTGATGCGGTCGAGATTCGGCGTCGTGTCGCGGTCGTAGCCGTGCAGCGAGGTGTGGTCTGCGCGCACCGATTCCAGCGAGATCCAGAGGACGTTCGGGCGCGCTGTCATCGTTCAGTTCGTCGATCCACGGTGTCCCTCGGTGCGGTCTGTATCCCACGGTCCGGTGTCTGTCTCATATCTACACCGGAGCAGGAGAGGCCGCCTGAAAAGTATAGACAGCGTGCAGTCGAGGTAGGATCCGACTACCGCGATCGGACGACTCCCGGCGGGAACCAGCGGCCGCGGAACGAACTCTCCGACGGTTCGACGCTCTGGAACGGCCTTGCGGAACCCCGAGTTGCCCCGGCCGGCCGCGCCGTAGCTACGCTATAACAAATCGGCGGGTTGGCACACGACAAGACATGCCCGTTGTGTTCCCCGCAGAAGGATACGCCGCGCGGCCGTGGCGGATCACGAAACACCCTCTGAAGACAGCGTTGTCGGACTGGCTGATCAGCGCCCGCAGTCACCCGCCGACGGCCGGGGGCCGGGTATGAAGGCGCTCGTCACCGGCGGAGCCGGGTTCATCGGCTCACATCTCGTCGAGCGACTCACCAGGATGGGTCACGACGTGACCGCCGTCGACGACCTCTCGAACGGGCGAGCGGAGTGGGTTCCCGACGACTGCGCGTTCGTCGAGGGCGATCTAACCGACAGTGCGACCGTCGATTCCGTCGTCGATGGCTCCTACGACAGCGTCTTTCACCTGGCGTCGCGGAAGGCGGTCGACGACGACGACCCGCGCGGACAGTTCCGAGAGAATACGGCGATGACCGGCGCGCTCGTGGACGCCGCCGTGGAGGCGGGCATCCCCGAGTTCCTGTTCACCTCGACTTCGACCGTCTACGGCGAGGCACCGCGGCCGACGCCGGAGGACTACGCGCCGCTGGAGCCGATCAGTGCATACGGCGCGAGCAAACTCGCCTGCGAGGGGATTCTCTCGGCGGCGGCACACACGAGCGATCTGACGGTCTATAACTATCGGTTTGCGAATATCGTCGGACCGCGCCTGCGCGGAGCCGTCATTCCGGATTTCATCGAGAAACTTCGGGCCGATCCCTCGGAACTGACAATTCTGGGAGACGGCCGCCAGGAGAAATCGTATATGCACCTCCAGGAGTGTCTCGACGCGATGGTACACGTCCACGCCAACGCGTCGGGACCGGTCGCGACCTACAACCTGGGGACCAGGACGACGACCTCCGTGACGCGAATCGCCGAACTTGTGTCGGAGGAACTCGGCGTGACGCCGACGTATCGGTACACGGGCGGGGAGCGCGGCTGGACGGGGGACGTGCCGAGAATGCGGCTCTCGATCGAAAAGCTCGCCGGTCTGGGCTGGACGCCCGAACTGTCGAGCGAAGACGCCGTCAGGCGGGCAACGGCAGAACTCGCCCGGGAGATCTGAGTGGAAGCGAGATAGGCGTGTGGAATAGTAGCATTCTACTACCGACCGTACACTGTTACTAACAATCACGGCGGCCGCCGGAGCGGACGTATGGACGAACGGATTTCGGTGATTATTCCGACCCACTACAGGAACGACGTCCTGCCGGAAGCCATCGAGAGCGTCGCGGAACAAGAGTACGAACCGGTCGAACTCATCGTCGTCGACGACTCGGGGGAAGGCCACGCGGAACCGGTGCTCGAAGAGTACAGCGATGTCATCGACAAACCGATTGTCCGAGAGGAAAACGGCGGCTGGGCGGCCGCCTACACGACCGGGATCGAGGCCTCGACGGGGGAGTACATCCAGCTACTCGACGACGACGACCGCCTTCTGGAGGGGAAACTGGAGAAAACGGCCGCAGTGTTGCGGGAGAACCCGGATGTCGGGGTCTCCTACTGTGGAGTCATGTGGGGCGAGGAGCCGAACTACCCGAAGCCGGAAGTCTCCGGCGACATCCTGGAGCACGCGCTGCGGTTTCAGACGTTCCCGCTGTGGACCGGGTCACTGCTCATGGAGCGGGAGGTGTTGCTCGATTGTATGCCGCTCGCGGGGATGGCGCCGGAGGACGACCTCGATATCGAGTTGGGGGATACGGATCTGAAGATCGAACTGGCGCGTCGAACGAAAGTCGACTACGTCGACGAGATTCTCGTCTTCTATCGCCGCGACAACAACAAGCTCTGGACGGGGCTTCGGAAGTTCAAGAAGGTCAAACAGAACGTACGGCACCAGGAGGAGCTATACGCCCAGTATCCGGAGATCCGGCGGGATCTGCTGTCGTCGTGGTACGAGCGGCAGGGGAACGAACTGATCGAACGCCGGGCGTGGTCGCCGACCGCCACTCTCTGCTTTCTCAAATCACTGTACTACGCCGACAGCGACCAGTTGCCGAAAGGGATCCAGGCCGCCGCCTCGGTCCTCGGCCGGCCGGGACTCGCTGCCGCCAGACGCGCTCGTGACATCGCGCTGGGGCGACCACAGGGTGGCACGACAGCAAACGAAGCCTGAGTACAGGGCCGCGGACGGGCCGTCGGAGGTTCAGTCGCTCTCGGCTTCGACCGGGTCGGCCTCCGCCTGCTGGAGGCGGCGCTCGGCCTCGTCGCGGTCCTCCGGATAGCCGATGTCGATCCGCCAGCCGTCCAGCCCGATAGCGTCGATTGTCCGGCCGGACTGGATGAGCAGGTCGACCGCGTCGCTGATCTCGTACTCGCCGCGGTTGCTCGGCTGGATGAGGTGACAGGCGTGAAAGATGGCCGGCGTGAAGGTGTAGAAGCCGGTCATCACGAGGTTCGTCGGCGGGTCGTCGGGCTTCTCGATCACCTCGACGATTTCGCCGTAATCGTTGGTGTCACAGACGCCGTAGCGCGAGGCCTCTTCCGGCGGGACCTCCTCGACGAGAAAGGCGGCGTCGGCCCGGTCCTCGCGGTGTCTCCGGAGCACGTCCGCCAGGTTGGCACGGAAGATGTTGTCCCCCAGCATCAGCATGAAATCGTCCGTGACGATGTCCTCGACGGTCAACAGCGCGTGTGCGAGTCCGAGTTGCTCCTCCTGTACGGTGTAGGTGATCGGAACGTCACGGTAGGAGTCACCGAAGTACTCGACGATCTGGTCGCGCTCGTAGCCGACGACGACGATCAGTTCCGCCGCGCCCAACTCGATCAACTGATCGAAACAGTGTTCGACCAGCGGTTTGTCGTCGACGGTGACCATCGCCTTCGGCTTGTCGTCGGTCAGCGGGCGGAGTCGTGTTCCCTTGCCAGCGGCCAGAACCACTGCTTGCATACCCCAGTACTCCGGGGCAGCGTCCAAAACTATCGACCGGCTACCCACGCCGTAGGACGTTCCTATCAATCCGCGCCGGTTCTGTCTCCCCGAGAACCCGCCTCTCTCGCTGTGTAACTGACGTGAGCGTGCGAGACAGCGGAGTAGCTCGCTAGTCCGGGGTTCACCAGGTGAGTCCTTCGTAGGTAATACCGTCGCGGCGGCTGATGATCCGGCGACCGTCGACGACGACGGGCCGAGCCATCGCGTCGAACTCCTCGTCGAGGGCGGCGAACTCGTCCCAGTCCGTGACGACGACGGCTCCCGCCGCGCCGTCGAGTGCCTCCGCCGGAGAGTCGGCGTACTCGATACCCGGGAATCGGTCGCGCATCTCCTCTGTTGCGACGGGGTCGTACCCGACGACTGTCGCGCCGCGGTCGAGCAGTTGCTCGATCACCGGGATCGCCCGGGAGTTGCGGATGTCGTCGGTGCCGGGCTTGAACGAGAGCCCGAGGACGGCGATTCGTTTGCCCGCGACGTCGACGTGCTCCTCGAGCAGTCCGAGCAGTCGATCCGGCTGTTGGTCGTTGACAGCGACCGCGGCGTCGAGCATCTGCGGCTCGTAGCCGGCCTCTCGGGCGGCGTGTCGGATCGCGTCGACGTCTTTCGGGAAGCAGTTGTGCACGACGAGGCCATCGGTCGTGACGAACCGATGCGTGTCTGCCACCTCCAGCGAGTACACGTCGACGGTCTCCTCGGTGACGGTGACATCATCGACCTCGACGGTCGTATACCTCCCCTCGGGGTCGTGTCCTACGGGCTGGATATCTCTGTCGTACGCCGCGAGTCGCTGTTCAATCTGTTCCCGTTTCGACGGCAGGAACAGGTCTGTGAGCGCGGCGATCTGCTCTTTCGAGCTAATTCGGAGGAAGTGTGCCGGCCGGGTCGACTTCTGGGACTGTGAGCTCTTGTAGCTCGGTACGATGCCGAGACTGTGAAGCAGGAACTGCATTCCCCGAATTAACTCCTCGCTCACCGACCCGTATTCGTAGACGACTGCGTTGGAGTGAGAGGGATATTCGATATGGCCGTCGCCGCGGAAGAGCCCGGATAGCAGTGCCTTCCGATGCGCCGGTGGTTCCTGATAGACCGTGTCGGGAATGCGCGCCGAGTACGAGCCGGTTCCACAGCCGAGCCACTCGATGAAGTATGCGAGTACGCGGCTCGATACCTCGATATCTGTCGTCGTCTCCTGTGTTCTCGTGTTGTATCGAACGCCCAGCGAGTCGAGATACGTCTCGACATCCTCGACGTACTCCTGTTCGTCGGAAGGGTGGAAACTCAGGAAGATCCGCCGGCGCGTCGTCGAGCCACGGCTGGCGTCCTCGTCGTGGATGTTGCCTTCACTCAGATAGTACCCGACGAACCGCCAGAAGTCCTCGTCAGCCGTGATCACTGCCGGGATGTAGGTCTGTCCGCCGCCGACGGTCGTGTACAGACTGAGGTCAGTTCTGTCGACCGGGAGTCGATCCTCCGCGTCGAGGAACGCGTCGAGGGTAAGGTAGTTGTTTCGGCAGAACTCGTGGATCTTGTCGTAGTCGAACTGCTCGTCGTAGGCCGCGAGTTCCTCGCGAAGCCTTTCCTTCAGTGAGTCGAGTTCGACGGCTGGCTTGAGGTAGACGTTCGAGTTGTCGAACGCCGGGGCGGCCGCGATCAGTTCTAACACGTCGAACGACTCGACCGGATGGCTTGGGAGATCCGTCTGGACTGGAATCTCGTCGCCGGTCGAGAGCGACTGTGCCTCGCGGACGATCTGTGTGTCGTCCTCGACGGTCACCATCGGATGGTCGTGGGTGACTGTCACCGTCTTGTTCATCCGCGTCTGGATGGTGTGTAGTGGTCCCTCGTACTCCCGTCTGGTCGCCGCCACGACCGGCTTGAACTCGAAGTCGCCGTCGTCGTCACAGCTGAGGACTGAGACATCCGACAGCGAGTCTGTCGTGACGTATCGGTCGAAGAACGTCGCGAGTTCGAGCAGATGCGTTCCGTCGTCGTCTCGGAGCAGGATCTGCTGGTCACCCGTGAGACAGCTCCCGCCCCAGCCGACGCCGCTGCGGAGAAACCGTTCGCTGATCCGGTCGTCCATTCCAATCGCGTCGGCGACCTCGTAGGAGTCGACGCCGAACTCCTTGCAGATGTTCCCGAGGTCGTTGATCAGGCTGACCTTGGACGCGAGAAACGCGTTGTTGGCGTATTTGATCATCTCCGCTTCGGACCGGCCGGTCTCGACGACCGGGATGTCCCAGTCGGCGACGATGGGCTCGTACAACCGCGCGAGCAGATCCAGCGCCCGCTCGTCGCCGTCCGTCCCGAGAACAATCTTGTCGGGTTGCATGAAATCGTCGACAGCGGAGCCTTCGCGGAGGAACTCGGGGTTGACAGCCAGCCCGATGTCGTCGCCGTCGGTCTTTCCCGAGGCCGATTCGAGGATCGGGCGGAGTTCGGTGTCGGTCGTGCCGGGGACGACCGTACTCTTGACGACGACGAGATGATAGCCGTCTTTCTCCCGGAGCGCCTCACCGATCGACTCCATGCCGGCTTTCATCGCGCTGAGATCGATGCTGCCGTCCGGTTCGTTCGGCGTCGGGAGCGCGAGCATCGTCAGGTCCGTCTCCCGAATCGCGTCGTAGGAGGTCGTCGCCTGCAGTGTCGAGCCGCCGTACGCCGAGACGAGCGCGTCAAGGCCCGGTTCGTGAATCGGGGAGTCGCCGTCGTTGATCTGCTCGACGACGGTCTCGTCGATGTCGATATTGTACACGTCGTGGCCCATGTCGGCGAGACAGGCGGCGACGGTCGTCCCGACGTAGCCGCTCCCGACAATACTGACTTGCATTATGATTCAGTACTCCCAGTATCGCCTTCAAACGTCGGGTTCGTCACACCCGGGCCCGCGACGGGCAGACACCCGAATCAATCAGAGACCGCAGTGACGGTCAACTGACCTCGACCGTCGAGCGTCACGTCGAGGCCCTGGTACCGGAACGAAACAGTGATCGTCTCGTCAGCCTGGTTGGTCTCCAGTAGCGCGGTCAACGCGTCGACATCGATCTCCTCGCCGAGCGGCGGGAGATCAGTCGGTCGCTTTCCTTCGACAGCCGCAATCGCTTCCACGATTGCCAACACCGGCTGTTCGTATCGTTTCCAGTCTGTCCGGACGGTCTCCTGACCGGGTCCGTGCAGTGCTGTCTGTTCTGCCTCGTTCTCGTGTTCTCTCATTGGTGGCTCCAGAGGTCGTCCGCCGGTGCACCCGACATCGACTCCATGGTTACCACCACTGAGGCAGGTAACGGATATAACCTTTTTGTGATTATTCGGATTAATTATCGGGGGAGGGAAGGAGGAGAACTCGGAGGACGCTCAGGACTCCTTCGTCGAGACCGTCACCCCACACCGCAGTCTCTGTGCCTGGAGAGCGGTCCCCGTTCGACTGTGCGTCAGTGTCCTCGACGACGGTACTGACGAGGATTCGTTGTCCGTCGACGATTGCCAGTCGGCCGGTAGCCGGTCGCTCGAACTGCCGCAGGGTGGCCCGTCCGGGGGAGTCGTCGAGGACGTCTCTGATGTCCGAATCGACCGGATCGGCCATCTCACCGAGTTTGATCGTCAGTCCGTCGGCCTGCGCCCGAGACAGCGTGTCGATCACCGCCGGATCGAGCAGTTCCTCGGAACTCGCGAAGACGACATCCGTCTCCGCCGTCCGAATGAGTCGCTGGAGTCGTTCCGAGATGGCCTCCGAACCCGTCGTCGTCCAGACCCCGCGCTGTTCCTGCGAGCGGGGCGTCGATTCGAGGTTCCCGAGCGCCTCGCGCAGGACGTTTGCGTGCTGTCTGTACTCCCGCTCGAACTGCCGTCCCGCCGTCTCGGGAGAGATCGGCCAGAACTGTTTCGGTGAACTCTCCGTGACGGCGACGAGGTCACGCTCGGCGAGTTCCTCGGCGGCGTCGTAGACCCGCGTCCGGGGAACGTCGACGGTGTTGCTCACCTCCTGTGCGGTGCCCCGACCGAGGGTGACCAATGCCACGAACGTCCGGGCGGCGTAGGCACTCAACCCGAACGTCTGTAGCTGTTCGAGAACCGTCTCGTGTGCTGCCGACCTGCCTGACATACTCTCTTTCCTCAAAGGACCGCCCGAGAGGGCGATGTCCTGCGTGCAGTACAGGATGGTTGGGACCCAGTCCGCATCTGCACGCACGCACTGTTTGCGCTACCGTCGTAAAATATTACTGTGAGTAACCGAGTTAATCGAGAAGACAGAGAAGTACGCTGATTGACTTTCGGTCGATTCCCGCGCGAAATTGTGTGATATTCTGAGTTACTGTACTGAGATACCCAGTTTTATCAGTAAACAGAGGAAACGACTTTCCGTGGGGGCAGGGAAGTACTGGTAGGTACTGCTCCGGCGGTATCTGGTTGGGACCCATGGAAGATCTATCAGGCGTCGAACAGGCGGTAGAGTTGCTCCAGCAGTTGGGGCTCAAGGAGTACGAGGCAAAGTCGTTCGTTGCGCTGTCACGTCTCCCGCAAGGCACCGCGAAGGAGATCAGCGAGATTTCGGAGGTGCCGCGGACGCGCGTGTACGACTCGATACGCGTTCTGGAGACGAAGGGGCTCGTCGAGAGCCACCAGTCGAGTCCGCAACAGTTCCGCGCGGTCTCGGTAGACGAGGTCACGAACACGCTCAAAACACAGTACGTCAACCGGACGGAGAAACTGCGCAATACCCTCAACGGACTCGAACCCGCCGCGGAGGACACCGAGACCGAACTCACCCACGAAGTGTGGTCTATGTCGGGCGCGACGGCGATAGCGAACAGGAGCAAGGATCTCATCACGGAGGCCGAGGAGGAGCTAGTCATCGTGCTCGGGCAGGACAGCGGAATAGACGACCAGTTGATCGACGTGCTCGAAGCGGCACAGCGTCGTGGAGTGAGCGTCGTCATCGGTACCGTCGACGAGCCGCTGCGTGACGAAATCGAACGGATGGTGCCCAATGCCGACGTGTTCGTATCGGGGTTAAGTTGGCTCCGGGGCGCACCCGAGATGGGCGACGACACGCAGATCACCCGCTTGCTGCTCGTCGACCGGAGTACGATCCTCGTCAGTTCGGTCCATCAGGGGAGCGGAACCGATCACCCCGACGAGCAGGCCGTGTTCGGCCGCGGGTTCGACAACGGCCTCGTCGCTATCGTTCGACGACTGATGGCGACCGGACTGCTCCCGGAGGACGATCCGGACTCCGGCGCGGAGTAGTCAGATTCAAAAACCTATATTTGTCACGCGTGTAGACCCCCTCACCATGCAATTCTGCGACGAGTGCGGTTCGATGATGCACACGGACGATGGCAGGTGGGTGTGTCGGTCCTGCGAGAACGAAGAGCCGCGGGACTCACAGGTGGAAGCGGCGATGGCGACCAGAGAGGGACAGCGTGACGACGGGCCACCCGACGTGGCCGACGCGACCCGGGACGCCGGTGAGACGATGCAAGAACCCTGTCCGGCCGAGGACTGCGACAGCGAGCAGGCGTACTACGAGATGATGCCGAAACCAGGGGGGTCCTACGAGGTTCGGCTGTTCACCTGCGTCGAGTGCGGTCACAAGTGGCGCGAGTCCTGACAGACTCTCTCCCAATACGGGCGAACCGTCCGCGGCCCGGACGGAGACAGACGGAACTCCCGGCGGCGGAGAGGGGGGTCAGGGACGGACGACCTCCGCTGTGAGGCTGTCCATCAGTCGGGAGTTGCTCGGTATCCGGCGGTTGCGGTACCCGAGGACGATTTGATCGGCGTCGATCTCTTCGGCGTAGCGAGCGAGTTCCTCGGTGAGGGTTCCGTGACAGCTGACAGTTTCGACCGTGATGTCGCGGTCGAGACAGGCCGCCTCGATCTGTCGGAGTTGTTCCTGGCCCCGTTCCTCGACCTGGATCGTCGCCAGTTCCGCCGTCGACCGGGTCGGTTCGGGGGTGCTGTTCGTGTCGACGACGTGAATCGCGTGGAGTCGCGCGCCTTCCTTCTCCGCGAGGGCGAGGGCGTAGTTCGCCGCCTGTGTCGATTGATCGCTTCCGTCGACGGCCAGCAGAATTGTCTGGTCCATACACCTATGTTCCGGTCGGTGGCGATGAAGGCACCTCTCAGTCTCACTTGGTGAGATTCGACGCGCTATCAGCCGCACGTCCGGAGTAGTCGGCGTGTAACAAAAAGGACCGAGACCTGCTCTGGGGCCACTATGCGAGAGACCCACGGAGATAGCTCGACGGCGACTCACTCGGCGGCGGCGGTGCTCGACGCGCTCGGGGACGGGGACTCTCGGGATATCCTCGCCGCGCTCGCCCGCGGCCCGAAGGTCGTTCCCGAACTCGTAGATGTCTGTGACGTATCGCGCGCGACCGCCTACCGGAAACTGGACAGGCTCAGCGCGGCCGGTCTGGTCGACGGTCAGCCTCGATTCCGCCCGGACAGTCGAACGCGAACCGAATACGTCGCCAGCCTCGGCGGCGTCACCGTCACCTTCGGCAACGACGGCCCGAGACGGAAGCTCTCGCTCGGCGGGGGGAAGCCACTCGCAACTGACGGCGGACAGCCCTCTTCCCCGGAACCCGACCACCGACATCTCAGGGAACTGTTCTGTGAGGTGACCGGGGCCGAACAGGTCGTCGAACGGCAGGACGACACGCAGCGACGGCTCTCCGAGACGGCGGACGAGACTGTCGTCACCGACGCGGCCGAGGTGAGCCGAGCGGACGGACTCGACGACACGCTGCCGGAAGCGGACGGATCGGAGTGATTACCGGACGACGGTCACCGGGACGGGGCAGTTTCTGACGACGCTGTGAGCCGTGTTGCCGATAAACAGTCGGTCTGCGATAGAGCTGTCGTGGTGGCCGATCACCACCGTGTCGAACTCTCCCGCCCGGGTCACGATTTCGCTGGCTGGGTTCCCGTAGCCGATGATCCCCTCCAACTCGCGGCCGTCCTCGGCGGCAATCTCCTGAGCGCGGTCGAGGATGACCTCTGCGTCTTCGGTCCCTTCCGCGCGCGACTCCTCGAAGACGAGTCCGACCGCCTCCCCCATCATGCCGGACGGCTCGCCGATGACCGTCAGGACGGTGATCTCCGCGTCGGGGTAGGCCTCGATGGCGAATTCGAGTCCCCGCTCGGTGATCTTCGAGCCGTCCATCGCGACCAGGACACGTGATATCATCCCACTGTCCACTCTCGCCGGAGACGTATGAATGTTTCAGCGGGTGTGGGAGTCGCCGGGGGGACCGTCGACGGCTCAAAAGCGCAGGTGCGAGGTCGAACTCGGCCCCTCGTCGTCGTCGCGCCCCCCTTGGTGGTCGAACTCGTAGTCGTCGTCGGTCAGGAACACGTCGCCGCGGTTGACCGACACCTGTACCGAGAGCAGTGTCGACCCCGCCGCGGGGCCGTTCTCGCAGCCACCGTCGCAGGCGTCGAACACCGAGCCGTGTTTCGGACAGACGATACCGCCGTCGCGCAGGACGGCACCGATCCCCTCGCCGCGGTCGAGACGCTGGTCTTCGTGCGTGCAACGGTTCACCCAGGCTTCGACGCCGTCTCCGCAGGGAACGAGGGTCACCTCGACGGTCTCGCCGCGGTCGTCGGTCGCGGTGAACAGCCACGATCCCTCGGCGTGGACGGTGTCGACAGATGTGAGACGTGTCGCCACGCCTTCACACACGCGTGTCAGCGTAAAAAATGTCAAGGGCGTACCGAACGGTGAAATCACGATTTGAGCCTCAGCTATCATTTTTACCCGTGCGAACTTATCGCTCGGTGCCGACACACCGTCGGTACCCGTTGCGCCGGGCTCCGATCCCTGTCAACTTCCGTCGCGCTCCCGTTGCGGACCCAGCCACGACATCCCTGCTTCGCCTGTGGAGCCCAGCGCGCCCAGTCACCCGCTGGCGCGTCGTTCACGTACTGCTTGTGCCTTCGCGGAGTGCGACGGACCGGGTCGGGGTTCAGTCTACCGTCTCGGTGATGCCCGTGATCTCGAACCGCGCCCCGCCCTCCGCCCCGTCTGTCACCGTGATGTCCCATCCGTGGGCGTCGACAATCTGTTCGACGATCCGCAGGCCGAAGCCCGTCCCTTCGTCGGTGGTGGAGTAGCCGGCGGCGAACACCTCCTCACGCTCGTCGGCGGGGATGCCGGGGCCGTCATCTTCGACGTAGAATCCGTCCTGAATGGCGCCGACAGTCACCGTCACGTCGTCACGGCCGTGCTCGACGGCGTTTCTGATGAGGTTCTCGAACAGTTGTTTCAGGCGGTTCTCGTCGGCCCGGATCGTCCGGTCGGCCTCGACGCGCAACTCCGCGTCGGCCGTCTCGACCGTCTCCCAACAACTGGTCACGACCTCCGAGAGGTGGACGGTAACGAACTCGGTCGTGGGTTCGCCCTGCCGGGCCAGTGTCAGCAGGTCGTCGATCAGCCGCTCCATACGCTCGTGAGCGCGCTCGACGTGTTCCAGGTGGTCGCTGTCACACTCCTCGCGGGCGAGATCCAGCCGTCCCGCGGCGACGTTGAGCGGGTTCCGGAGGTCGTGGGAGACGACGCTCGCGAACTCGTCGAGTTGCTGGTTCTGGCGTTCGAGTTGCTGTTCGTACTCGCGCTGCTCGGTGATATCCATCGCGACGCCGATCACTCCGGATACTGTCCCGTCCGCCTCGATGATCGGCTGGTAGACGGTGTCGAAGTAGAGGCCGTCGACAGTCTGGACGTATCGCGTTCGTTCGCCCTCGAGGGCGGTCTCGACTGCCTCGATAATACCCGGCTGGTCCGCGTACAGGTCGAACACCGACATCCCGACGACCTCGCCCGGTTCGAGACCGAGTCGTTCGAGGCCCTTGCCTTCCGAGAGCGTGAATACCCCTTCGTCGTCGAGGGCGAACAGGACGATTGGGGCGTTTCTGACGACGGTGTCGAGTTGTTCTTTGGTCTCCCTGAGTTCGCGTTCACGGCGTCTCCGCGCCGTCACGTCACGCATCACCACGACGACGGCCGTCGTCTCGGCGTCCTCGATCATCGGCGAGAGGTGATACTCGAAGACGTACTGCCCGTCCGGGAATTCGACAGCCAGTTCGATCCGCTCCGAGCGGTCACTATCGTCGGCGTCCGGATCGGCATCGTAGACGCGGTCGATCGCCGCCTGGAACTTCTCGGGGTCCTCGTGCTCGGCGACGTACTCGAGAGAGAGGGCCTCGATCGACTGGCCGATCACCTGGTCGGTCGGGATATCGAACTGCCGTTCGAGCGTTTCGTTGACGTATTCGACGATCTGGTCCTCGTCGAGGACGAACGCGATATCGTCGATGGACTGGAGAATCCTCTCGTACCGTTCGAGTTCCCGCTCGCGCTGTTTGCGCTCCGTGATATTCCGGTAGGTCCACAGCCGACCGTAGTGGGTGCCGTCGTCCCCGGTGACCGGTGCCGTATACCGCTCGAAGACCCGTCCGTCGGTGAGTTCGACCTCCGTTCGGCTCGTCTCGCTCGGATTGTCGTAGAGGCGCTGGATCTCCTCGTAGAACTGCTCGGGATCAGCGACCAGATCCATCGCCCGTTCGAGCGCCGCATCGTGGTCGCCCTTCTCGACGATCTCGTCGGCGATATCCCACATCTCGACGAACCGGTCGTTGTACGTGACGATCTCTCCGGTTTCGTCGACGATGAGGATCCCGTCGATCACGGCCTCCTGTTGTGCGCGGAGAACCGAGTCCCGAACTGCCCGCTCCCGGGGCCGCGTCGACCGCCGATCCGCCCGCTCGGCATCTCGGGCGGCCCGGCGGCGCTCGACCGCTTCGGTGATTCGCTCCGCGAGCGCCGCGAACTGGTCGTCATCCCTCCGCAGGTACGCCGTCGCGTCGGCGGAGACGGCCGCCGCCGCAACCTGTTCCGAGCCTGCTCCCGTGTAGAGGACGAACGGGAGGTCCGGCCGCTCGGCTCTGACCGCTTTGAGAAAGTCGATTCCGGTCTCGTCGGGCAGTTCGTGAGCGGAGACGATACAATCGACCGTATGCTCTGTCAACAGCTGCCGGCCCTCGCTCGCTGACGAGGCGATCCGAACCGTAAACCGGTCGTCCATCTGCTCTAGGCGAGTTGCGGCCGCCTCGGCAGCCTCTGTATCGTCGTCGACGTGAACAACGGTGATTGTCTGCTCCCCGTCCCTCATTGGCTCCCCGGTGATACCGTACACTGGGGAAGGAACACACTATACTATTTTGTGTCACAAACAGAATTTCACGGGACTCGTCACACGACGGAGAGCCGGTCCAGCGTGGCTGTTACAGCGGTAGCGAGGCGAAAGCCCACGACTTCAGTCGTGGGATGAAGCCGACAACTGGGAATCTAACCACGCTCGTAGCCACGGCTGGGGGTTGGATACTTACATAACATCTTTAGGTGAAAAGTTTCTATATACTGACGATGCCTCGTGGGTTCGATCGGGAACGTACCAACGTCCACAAACTCCGGTACCACTTCATCTGGTGTCCGAAGTCAAGCAAAGCGTAGCTTTGCGTACCTCGCGGGATCTTCGATCCCGCTCAGTACCGCAAATCGGTACTTGAGGACGAGGTACGCGACCGTCTCGAAGAACTCATCGAGGAGAAAGCCGGCGAACTCGACTTGGAGATACTGGCGTTGGCGATTCGCCCCGACCACGTACACCTGTTCATCACGGGCGACCCGACACTCGCTCCAAACAAAATAATGCAACAGGTCAAGGGCTACTCCTCGCGCCACCTCCGCGACGAGTTCGACTTCGGCCTCCCCTCGCTGTGGACACGCTCGTACTTTGTCTCAGGTGCAGGCGACGTATCCAGCGAAGTCATCGAGGAGTACATCGACGCCCAAGCAGGTGAGTAGTCATGCAACGGAACGTCTCAACCACGGTGCGGGTCAAAGTCCACTCGCTGACCAACAGGAAAGCCGACCTGCTCGCTCGTGAGTACGAGGCGTTCCAGACCGAGGTACACGGCGGAAACGCCAACCTCTACTCTGCGACCGACCAGCAGGCGTCGAAAGTCCAGCGACAGAAAGACCCGAACGAAGACACCGAACAGCCTGTCGTTCTCCGCAACGACGTGTTCGACGTAGTCCGCGACGAAGACACCGTTCTTTCCTCGTGGTGGGTAAAAATCCCCGTCTACGACCCCGAACGTGGACGGGGTAACTCCATCTGGTGCCCCGCCCACGTTCCGCACAAGGACGAAACCCTCGTCCGTGGTGGGGATATTCGGGACAGCGAGTTGGTGCGCCGTGACGGTGACTGGTACGTGCATCTCGTCGTCAAGCGGTCTGTGACCGTCCAAGACGAGTACGACGACGTGCTGGCCATCGACATGGGCGCACGGTGGGTTGCAACCTGTGCGTTCCTCTCCGACCGCAAGACGACCTTCTACGGCGAGGAAGTGCGCCAAATCCGCGAACACTACAAACAACTCCGCAAGTCCATCGGGAAGGCAAAACCCCGGCAGGGACAACAGGTAGTTGAGCGCGTCGGTGACGCGGAGGCACGGAAGGTGGACGACCGCCTCCACAAGATTGCTCGGCAAGTTGTGGAAGACGCTGAAGAACGGAACGCGGTCATCGTCGTGGGCGACCTCGGCGGTATCCGCAAGGACAACGACAAAGGGCGATACGTCAACGATAAGACCCACAAGATGCCGTTCGCCCGCCTACTCAACTATATTGAGTACAAAGCCCACGACGCTGGCGTCGACGTGCAGCTGGTCGAAGAATACGATACGTCGAAGACGTGCAACCGCTGTGGATGTGAGGGCGTCCGTGAAGCGCAGGGGCGGTTCGAGTGTCCTGAATGTGGGCTGGACGACAATGCGGACAAAAACGGTGCGTTGAATATCGGTAAACGAGCCTTGGGCAAGTTCTCGAAACCGCTGTCTGAGGCGGGGGCCGTACTGGCACGGCCCGAAACGCAGGTCATCGTCCAACGTGACGACGAACCTGCGAACCTCTCCGTATCCGTGGGTTCAACCCCCAGTGGGGGAACCCCACGGCTTTAGCCGTGGGAGGATGTCAGCGACCGATTGTGCCCTGTCGCGTGACCGGAGCGTCGGGATTGATCGAGAACGCGACAACAGTGGACTCCTCCGCTGCCGTGACGGAGACGTCGCTGTCGGCGGTCACGACCGCGCTCTCGGTGTGGCCCAGCGAGTCCTCACCGAGTTCGACTGCCCCCTCGAAGACGTAGCAGTAGGTGTCCCAGCCGGATCGGGACGGGAGCGTGGTCGTCGCGCCGGCGTCGAGCCGGCAGTCGTAGAAGTGAACGTCGTTATGGACGAAAAGCGGCGCATCGCTGCCTTCGGGACCGAAGAGATGTCGCCACTCGTTGGGGGTCGCGTCGGGGATCGGTTCGTGCTGGATGCCCGGCTCCAGATCGAGGCTGTGCGGCCGGACGAAGATCTGGAGCATCCGCAACGGCGGGTCCTCGGCGAGGGTCTCCTCCGCGTGCCAGAAGCCGCTGCCGGCGTTCATCACCATGAGGTGGTCGGGATCGGTCACCAGGTTGTTTCCCTGGCGGTCGTCGTGACGCATCACGCCCTCCGGAACCCACGAGATGATCTCCTCGTTGCGGTGTTGGTGCATCCGGATCAGCGTGCCGGGATCCATGAACGACTCCACGACGGTCGCGAGCGGGCCGTAGCCGTGGTCGTCGTGGTCCGGGACCGCCCGACCGGGGAAGTTGAAGTGGGTTCTGAACTTCCCCTGGTTCTGGGAGACATCTGTGCGAGGGGCCGTGTGAATCTGTGGGTGAGCGCGGGCGGGAGACGAATCAGTCATCGAGATACCTACGGGCCCCGAGTATATGGGTGCTGTGTGAACGAATCAAAGAGGAGAGTGACGAGCCTGTGACCCGCGTTGGGCTGAAGTGGCACGAACACGGGCGCGGGCCACCGGTCGGGCGCGTCAGCGATGATCGATGGATTCGGGTCTATCGATTTCGTCGAGCGCTTCCGTCGCCGCGTCGCCGAGTTCGCCGGCTTCGATGTGTGAGTAGCGTTCGCGAACCATCTCCTCGGAGTTGTCGAGATACCGGGCGGCGACGGTGTAGCCGAAGGCCCGGACCAGCACCTCGCCCATCCCGCGACGACCGCCGTGGGGCGCGAGGTAGTCGTGTTTCGAGTGTTCGATCTCGATAGCCGCGTCTTCGGTGAGTCGGCGGAGAATCGAACGGGCTCCGTCGGTCGTCAGCGATGCCGGACGAATGTCCGCATCCAGCGCCAGCAGAAGGTCACGGGCGTAGGCGTCTCTGCGTTCCCGGATCGCGTCGGGTCGTTCGCCGCGGTCGGCCAGTTCGGCACGGACCGACTGCGCGAGCGAACGCTGGTCGAAAGTCGGGAAGACGGGCCACCGCTCCGCCGGAGGCTCCATAAGCGTCCGGTACCGCTCCAGCGGCGCGATGACGGGATCCGGAAGGCTGGCCGCGTCCCACTGCTGTTTCTTCCGGTAGACGTCCATGCTCCCGTCCTGGAGGTTGAGATCCTCCCATCGCACGCCCCGGCGGCGCGGATCGTCGGGGTCACGGAGCAACTCCCCGACCCGGACGGCCGTGTAGGCGAGCACGTAGACGAGCGCGCGGTCCCGGGCGGCTTTGAGTGCGCGGTAGCGCGCACGCTGTCTATCGAGTTGGTCGGCGTCGTTCGAGAGGGTCGTATATGCGTCGATGGCCTCGGTAGCCCGTTCGTCGACGTACCGAGTCAGCGCGTGTCGCTGCTCCGGCGTCCAGGCCTGCTGGTCGCCGGGTTTGCGGCCGTCGTCCTCGGGCAGCGGTGCGGTGGCGCTGGCCCGCTGTGCGTAGTGTGCTCCGAGATACCCCTCGTTGACACACCAGCTACACCACGCCGAGATGTACGCGTAGTAGGTCTGGACGGTGTTCTGCTTGAGTCCCCGGTCACCAGCGAGATGGCGCGCGTACTCGCGAAACACCCGCTCGTCGAGGTCAGCGAAGGTCGGTTCACGGTCGGCACTCTCGGGGACGATTCCCACCCACTCCTCGCCGCCACGATCCCCGGCGGCCCACTCCGCGAACCGCTCCAGTTCGCGGGCGACGTTGCGGCGGTAGTTGCCCCCCTCGCCGCCGCGACCCTTGCCTTTGTCCTGGAGATAGCGGTCGAAAGAGCTACTGAGCGGCCGATCAGCGCGACTCCGTTCTGAGGTGTCGTCGATCATAGATACTCAGCGGTTGGACGCTGTTCGGGGAGGGGACTGTAATCGGTCGTGTTGCGCAATATCGAGTCCGAGCGGAGATGGGTTCCATCAGCCACGTGAAATCACAGCCTCTCGTCGGCTCTCCGGTGGTCGTCTCTGGACGGTTGCATCGGCTGTCGGTTCGTCGCAGAAGCTAATAGTCTTTGTCGAGTGCCGACAGGCGGCGTTCGACACGCAGGAGAGTCTCTCACCGGATGAGTTGGCCGAGTTGAACAGATTTCTCGAACACTGATCGCACCCTCCTTCTGGACAAAGAGCGTGTTACAGTATAGAATGAGAATCCGCCCGTATAGCCGCGGGAAGACTCAGAGTACAAACGACACGATTGCCAGCACGATGAAGATGATGACGAACCACTTCGCGATGGTCATGCTGACGCCTGCGACGCCACTTGCTCCGAGCGCCGCCGCGACGAGAGCGAGGATGAAAAACAGGACGGCGTACTCGATGAAGTTCCCGGATGACTGCAGTGGATACTGCTGAGCGAGTGTCATCGATGTGCTTGCGATTGTAGATCCGAGCGTGGACATACCGTCGGTTGGGGTTACCGCCGAATTGTTACCTGGCGCATATTCTCCGGCAAAATCATCTCGTTTACTCCGTCGACGGACCACCCTCGACGCACGGGAGTGATCCGCGACGAGCACTTCCGTCGAACAGTTCGGTACGCAGAGGCGGGCGGGATCGGCTTGCAGTGCGGAGGTCTCACCAGCCGTCGATCGGGACAGACACGGGACTCGCCTGAGGGGCAGTCCGCGAGCGTAGGGGTGGTAATGCGATCTTATCACGACGAGCAGAGAGAAGGGTACGCGGGGAGGACTTGTGAACGAGTCCTCGCTACTCCCGGAGCACGAGCGGTTCGATAGCGAGCGTGCGTTTTGCGACAGAGAGGATACGAAAGAGGTACGACGCGAAAAGCAGGAAGGGCAGGAGAGTGACAGAGAGAGCCGCACCGACGACGAGCGTGATGTGTTCGACGCCGAGCGTCGCCCCCGGGGCAGTCGCCGGACCGACGACGGCGATCATCAGGCCCGCAACGACGGTGGCGGGAATCGCCGCGTAGAGGATCATCTGGGAGAGGTCGATCAGTCCCCACTGGAAATACAGCGTCTTCACGTGTTCACGGGCTGGCCCGAACATCGAGAGCGCGGTTTTGAGGTCTTCGAAGCGAGCGATGTCGCCGTCACTGAGACGCTCGCCGTACTCCGCTTCGAGGTGCTCGATGCGGGCAATTTTCCACCCGTAGTTGAAATCGAGCGCCGCGGAGAGCACGTCGAACGTGCCGAACTCGGCTCCCGCGAGTGCGGAACTGACCTCCGCCGCGTTCTCGACGACGCCGTCGGCGAAGGACCTGATCTCGTCGTGGGCGTCGGTCGAACGCGGTAGACTCAGTTCGTCGCGGAGGGTAGTGCTTTTGGTTGCCGTCGCGTCGACCAGAGCAGCGAGGAAATCACCGGGATCGGCAGGACTCGGGCGACCGGTGAGATCCTCGGTGAACTCGCGGAACTCCATCGCGTTGTCCATGCGCTCGCGCTGGTCACCGAGCGGTCCCGTCTCCTGTGCCAACACGAGTTGGCCGATGGAGACGACGAGCGTAGTGCCGGTGAGAACGACGCTGAGCATCGTCGCGAACATCGTATCGATCATGTCGCCGCCGCTGAGTTGCTGGAGAAAGAGAGACTCGAACAGTGTCGTGACGAGGACGAAAGCGAGGAAGATAGCGAGTGCGAACCCCGCCGTAACGGCGAATCGATTCGCTCGGAACAGTACGGCAGACTTGACGCGGCTGATCCCGATCCGGTTGCCGATCGTATTCGATGGGGTCGTGCCGCTCTCGTCGCTCACGTCCGCTCACCTGTCTCCGCCGGCCGCCGGAAGACGAGATACTTCGTCCCGCCACCGGTGTAATCGATGGTGTCGACGAACTCCCAGCCATCCCGTCCGTACTCGTTCAACAGTGCTTTTGGGTCGGTTGCCTCCTTTTTTGTCTCGTCCCGTTCCGGACGACACGTCTCGTACTCCCATCGCGTCGGGCGTGAGTGTCCCATACTGTGTCGTTCACCTTCATCGGACGAGTCTCTACCGGAACGCTCCTCACTGTCTTTATTTTCGGCTATCTCGTCTGTGTACTGAGCGAGGGTCTTCAGAGCACCGACTGTGGGTCTGTCGAGCGCGTCCGCCACAGTTGCGGAGACACTCCCCGGCGGTGTGGGCGGGTCACGGGATAGTGACTCTGCCATCGTGTTAGCCAACAGACACCACATCTGAATAGCTGTATTGGTTGGATATCCCTCGGCAGTTCAGGACCGAACGATCCCGGGGATCTCCCGAGAGAGGTGCCTGTCACTCGCATCCGATTCCCGTGTCAATTCATACCAACGAGGGCAATAATGACAGATTCTGCACAAATATTAAGTCAATTGTTTCGTAGTAATACATGTCATGCGCGCAGCAGTCCTACGAGAGTACGGGGAACCGCTCGAAATTTCGGACGTGGAACGGCCCGAGCCAGCAGACGACGGGGCAGTTGTCGAGGTCGAGGCCTGTGGGGTCTGTCGGAGTGACTGGCACGGCTGGAAGGGGGACTGGGACTGGGTCGACGCCAAACCGCCGCGCGGCCAGATCCTCGGTCACGAACCCGCCGGCCGCGTCGTCGAGGTCGGCGACGACGTCGAACGGGTCGAAGAAGGCCAGCGTGTCGCCGTTCCCTTCAACCTCTCAGACGGTGCCTGTCAGGAGTGTCGCAACGGCAACTCGAACGTCTGTGAGAACGTCGTGCCGCTGGGATTCGCGGAGGCCGCACCCGGGGCCTTCGCCGAGGAACTCCACGTGCCCACAGCCGACATGAACGCCGTCCCGCTGCCGGACGGGGTCGATCCCGTAGACATGGCGGGACTGGGCTGTCGGTTCATGACCGCGTTCCACGGCCTGGCCCACCGCGCCGATCTGGGTGCGGGCGACTGGGTCGCCGTCCACGGCTGTGGCGGCGTCGGACTCTCGGCGGTCCACATCGCCAACGCGCTGGGGGCCAACGTCATCGCCGTCGACCTGATCGACGAGAAACTGGAGAAGGCCGAAGAGCTGGGGGCCGACGAGACGGTCAACGTCAACGACACCGAGAACGTGCCGGAGGCCGTCCAGGCGCTGGCCGGCAACGGCGCGGACGTGTCCGTCGACGCGCTGGGGGTCGCCGACACCTGTCGGAACTCGATTCTCTCGCTGGGTCGGAAGGGCCAGCACGTCCAGATCGGCCTGACGACACAGGAAGAGCAGGGGATGGTCGCCGTCCCGACCGATGCCATGGTGATGCAGGAAATCGAGTTCATCGGCTCTTTCGGCATGCAGCCGACCCGCTACGACGAGATCTTCCGGATGGTCGAGCGCGGGCGACTCAATCCCAGTGCCGTCGTCTCCGAGACGATCGATCTCGACGCCGTCCCCGAGACGATCGCCTCGATGGACGACTTCCAGACCGTCGGGATCCCCGTCTGCAACGAGTTCGCCTGAAACGGCACTCCCGAATACGTCTTTTATTCACGAGCGCGGCCCGCGAGCCACGAACCCACGCCGACGGCGCCAGCGACGGCGCTCGGAATCCCGAGTCCGGGGCCGTTTGCGGAGTCTGACGCCGCCTCTCCGGTCGTCGGTTCGGTCGGCTGTTCAGCGGTCTGTGACTGTGAACTATCGGGGTCGGCGCTCTCGCCGGTGATCGCGCTGACGGTCCCTGCCTCAGTTGCGGCGTAGAGACTGCCTCCGGCGACAGCCGGCGAGGCAGTGATCGACCCGTCGAGTTCGACCCGCCACCGTTCGCTGCCGTCGTCCACCGCGAGCGCGCGGAGAATACTGTCATCGTCACCGACGTAGACCTGGGTTTCAGTTACCGCCGGCGAGGACTGGACCCGGCCGACGGCGTCGTTCGTCCACTGTTCGGTGCCGTCAGCCGTCGACAAGGCGTAGACCGTCCCGTTCGCGGTCCCGGCGTAGACGGCGTCGTCGGTGACTGCAGGCGACCCCGACACGGGGCCGTCGGTCTCGACGGACCACTGTTCGGTGCCGTCGGAAGTCGACAGTGCCGTCATCGTCCCGGTCAGGCCCCCGACGCAGAGTTGTCCGCCAGCAATCGCAGGTGCACTCTTGATCGGAATGTCGAGTGGGGTCGACCACCGCTCGGTTCCGTCTGCGGTAGCGAGTGCGTAGACCGTCACGTTCAGGGCGATTCCGCGGACGCACACGCTGTCGGTCGACGTACCCGATACCGGTGGCGGCGTCGCCGTGGGAAAAGCGTCAGATCCGAGACCGGAAGACGTGTCGGCGACCTACGAGGCGGGGACGGCCGTGGAGGTGACCGCACACGCGGCCGTCGGTCACGAGTTCGTCCGCTGGGAGGGAGACTATCCGAGTGGAGAACGAGCGAGTCGGTCCCTCTCGGTCACGGTCGACTCGGAGACGACGCTCTCGCCGGTGTTCAGAGAGAGCGACGGTGAGCAGACGATCGTCGCGTACGATCCGCAGGACGAGCGCTTCGACAACTACACCGTCGACCGGACGCCCGACGCGTCCTTCGACTCGGCGTCGGCGGAGCTTCCGGACGGGGTGACGTGGAGCGACGTTCCGAACCAGTTCCCCGATCGCACGAAGCGGAACGTCTCGGTGACAGCGAGCTATCCGTGGAGCGCGGTTGGGCAACTTACCCACAGTGGTGACGGCTACTGCTCGGCGACCGTCGTCGAGGGCAACCACGTCATCACGGCCGGACACTGCGTGTACACGGACGGTGCGTGGGCGTTCGACAGCGGCTACAGCGACACCATCGAGTTCATCCCGGGACGAAACGGCGGTGAGCGCCCTTTTAGCGAGGAACTTCTCGGGCCGGCAGAGGTGGAGTACATCCAGACCTACGACAAGTGGGTCGACCAGGGCAACCAGGCCTACGACGTGGCCGTACTCACGCTGGACCGAAACCTCGCCAGGGAAACGGGAACGTTCAGTTACGAGGGGCGATCCGCCGACTCCTCGTTCTACGGGAGCGAGTTCGACTACACGCAGCTCCACACGACGGGATATCCCGCTCGGGAGGCACCGTACGTCAGCAGCGACGGGACCGCACAGTGGGACCTCGACACGGCCGGACAGGGGACGGATATTCTGCAGTCGGGAGATTGCCGCCTAAACAACATGTGCCACAAGATTGCAACCGGCCAGGCGACGAACGAACTCCTGTATCCGGGCAACAGCGGCGGACCGGTGTGGACGACCGACGACCGGAATCGACCGACGCTGGTTTCGGTCGTCTCCTCGGGCCCGGAGATACTCGATTCGATCTCCGACGGAATAGCGGTTCGGCTCTCTCGGGACAAGTACAGCGACATCGGGAAGATGATTCGGCGGGGGAACTCCGTCGACCTGCAACCGGTCGCCAACCTGACGGCCGAATCGACGACAGTCAGTTTCGGTGAGCCTGTCGCTCTCGACGCCGGCACGTCTCTCGCCCCCGACGAACCGATCGAATCCTACGAATGGGATTTCAACACCGTCTCTGGCGACGGTACCGACACGACGACAGCGACGCCACAAGTCACGCACACCTACGGACCGGACTGGCCGCTGGTGACAGCCGAGGTGACGGTCGTCAGCAGCGACGGCGACACGGATACCGCGACCCTGACGATACGGCAGTCCGAGAAGTCGGTCGATCTATCCCAACTGCACGTCTCGGTGGATAATGCGACCGAGTGCGGCCTGACCTGCCGGGAGATCGACGCGACGATCGAGAACCCGACCGACAGCACGATCACGAATCTGACAGCGAATGCCTCCATCAGCGCCGGCGGCGAACAGGTCTGGAGCGACGAGCGGACGCTCGAAGAGATCCCACCGGGAACGACGCCGTACAACGCGACCGTCGACCTCGACACGGACGGGGCGAGTACCGTGATCGACAACGACGGCGAGGTAACCGTCAGAATCGAAGTGACGGCAGGCGGGCAGAGTCGGACGTTCGTCTTCGAGCGCGAGGTGCTCTGAGCACGACTTGCGGCGGACAGAATGGAACCGCACGGCGACCGGTTTCGATATTAGCGCCGGTGTTCGTGCGATCAAACGGACGACGTACTGAGAGGGTCTGAGCTGTGAGTTACGGGGGTCAGTATTCGATGTCGAGGTCCAGGCCCTCGCTCAACAAAGCGCGTATTCTTCCCGCACTCTCGGCTCGGACGAATGGATTCCGATCGGGAGATCGTTTTCGGATCGTATGCGATGCAATCGCATCGGTGAGTGGCTCCGCACCGGCAGCGACGTACCCGATTGGAAGGTCAAACGTGTCAATCAACCTCGCGATATTCCGTGAGTACGTCTTCGATATTTCTCGATAGGCAGCCCGTTTGTCCTCGGTGTTGTTGCTGTGAGGGAGCTCCCAGATATCCGGGTCGTAATGGATGATATGTGCCAGGATGACGTAGTCGACGCCGGTCTGCAGAAGGGCCAACGCCTGGTCTAATCCAGCGTAGAATCCGCCCTCTGCCTGCCACTCTTGGCCCCCATTCTCGTCGGGGACGGTAGCCAATCGAGTCTTCGGAAGTACGTTCCCAGCACCGCTCTGATACGCGAAGTGTTTCACCTCGACACCGACGAGCGGTCCAGTCCGCCGGGAGCCATCGACCGGGCCGAATAGAAGATCGATATCCGGTTGGAGCGGATGACCGTAGTGGCCCACAATCTCCTCCGGTTTCCACATGCCAGTCTGCTCGGAGTTCAGTTCCCAGAGGTTGACTCGTGGAGTAACCCACAGTTCGTGTTGATCGAGGCGGTCGACGAACCCGTCGACAATTGTCTCCTCTCGAATCTCGTCTGACGGCGGAGGGGAACCGTCGTATATTTTCTGCGGTGAACGGTTAACAAAGAGATCGAAAAATCGTTCAAGAGGGGTGCGCTTCATTACCACCTGATTGCTCGTACGTTCATTGTAATATAATTTTATGAAATGAAGTTTGAACTATCTCACGGCATCGTATTGAGATACTTCAAACTGGAGGTTGAATGAGTTCGGTCGCAACGACAGGCATCCAGTGTCCCGTAGCACTCCTGACTGTGAGCTATTCACACGGCTGAATAGTTCAACTTTCGAGCCCGGTGCTTCCGCGCTCGTCCATCATAGCGGTCGCGCGATCAGCCCAGCCACCGTAGCGGAACCCGACGGCAACGACGAGAAACGACCACGTGTAGTAGCCGAAGATCCCGACGTAGAAGCCAACGACTCCCCAGCCCAAGACGACAGCGGTCACGTAAGATAGTCCCAAATAGAATCCCAACAGCCCTGTCGTCCGGGCAACGAGTGGTGTCATGGTATCACTGCCGCCCTGCAACGCGCCGGCGAGCAACACGAAAAGTACGGTGAACGGTGCGGTAAGTCCGTAGACGGCCGCAAAACCAATCGCTGGCCCGATGGTAGCCGGATCGTCGGTGAACAGACGGACGATTGGATCCGCGAAGACTGCGAGTACGAGCCCGCTCGTTCCGACGGTCATCAAGCCGAGCAGCGCAGTCGCCCAGCCCTCAAACCGAGCGCGGTCGGCATCCCCGTCACCGAGCGCTTGCCCGACGACGATACTCGCGCCGGTCCGGAAGCCACGGGACAGCGGACTCGTCACCTGCTGGTAGATCCGCCGTCCGATCTGATAAGCGGCGTTGACTTCTGTACCAAACGCGAGTAACAGCGCATTGAACGGAAACTCGACAATCGTCGTGAACAGTCCTTCGGCGACTTTCGGCGCAGAGACGACGAGCAACTGCTTTACGATGACGAACCGCTGTGGACGGACATAGCCGGCGCTCGTATATCCGGTCGCCAGGAGTCCCAGAAACACGGTCGCAGTGAACACGTTGCCGATCGCGGTGGCGAGGCCGACGCCGATAATTTCCAGACGGGGAGCACCGAACAACCCCAACCCTAAGATTAGCGAGAGCCCGATATTGAGGCCGTTAGAGACGAGGTTGACGTACATCGGCGTCCGGGTGTCGCCGGTCCCCTGCAACGCTCGTGCCCCGATCAGCGCCACGTGTCGGGCCGGCGATGTCGCGAAAATAATCGCTAGATAGCTCCCGCCAAGCGACGCCACATCAGCCATGTTCTCGTCTTCCGTGAGGACGCCCAAGATCCCGATCGCTTCCTCGCCGAGGGTCAGTCCGAACGCGACCATCGGGAGTCCGGTAAGTACGCCGATGACGAGCGCCTGCGTGATAGCCTCGTCTCGGAGTTCGGTCGCCCCGCTGCTGGTGTCCTGACTCGACAGTGCGATGGCACCGGCGCCGAGTCCCAAACCGATCCGGAGTGGGATACGGGCGTAGAGATCAGCCAAACCGACCGCTGCGACCGCCAGCGGGGAGAACAGAGCCGTCACGAACACGTCCGTCGTCCGCATGAGCGTCCGCGAGACCTGTTCGACCATCACCGGCCACGACAGCCCCCCGACGCGCTTCCAGACCGCCAGTAGTCGCGTGCCGTCGAACTCCACGCACGTCTTTCCACGAAGGAGCTACTTCAGTTCCCGGATGGCGGCGATACGGTCGGGGATGAGACGCGGTGGTTGTCCGCTCCCGGCGGGCGAATGTACTGTCACCCTCCGTCAGCACGACCAGCAGACAATCTCGCCGCTGGCGCCTCCCAACCCCCGGTCCCTATCAGGCGCAGGCGACTTCGGGTCGCATCACGTACCCGATTGGGTCCATCCGGCGGAAGAAGCGGTAAAGATACAGCCAAGCCGAGTCCTTTTGTTGTGCGTCATTGTCTAACAAGGAATGAGAGCTGTTCGATACCACGATTGCGGCGAGGTGAACGTGCTTCGGGTCGAAGACTGTGAGCGTCCTGAGCCGGCACACGACGAGGTCCTCGTCGAGATGCGTGCAGCGAGTATCAACCCCATAGACGCAATACTCCGCGAACAGGGAGCGCCCCGGCTGCCGAAAACGACCGGGTCGGACATCGCCGGTGTCGTCGCCGCGGCGGGTGCTGACGTAGACAATCACGAGGAGGGCGACCGGGTGTTCGCGACTGGCCTGCACGTCGGTCGATTCGGGGGTGGATCCTTCGCCGACTTCGCTGTCGTTCCGACGGATCTGCTCGCTCCGCTCCCCGATGGCGTCGACTTCGAGGAGGGTGCTGCCGTCGCCCTCGTCGGTGTCACCGTCTGGCGGGCGATGGTTCACCACGCTCACTTGGAGCCCGGGGCGACGGCGTTCATACACGGAGGCAACGGTGGCGTGGGACACGTGGCTGTCGGGTTCGCCGCTGCGCTAGGGGCTACGCCCGTCGCGACGGCCCGCCCGGAGTATCACGACGCCGTCCGGGGGCTGGGTGCAGCGGCGGTCATAGACTACACGCGTGATGATTTGACCGAGGCGGCTGTCGAGGCGACGGGGGGCGCAGACCTCGTTCTCGACGCGTTGCCTGGGACGTACTTCGATACGGACGTTGCGGTCGCAGGATTCGGCGGGGACGTGTCCGTCCTCGCGGGTGACGAGGCGACACTCTCAGACGTGCCAGCAGCGCGGTCGAAAGAGCTCGACATCCACATGATGAGCATGTCGAATCTCGCCACCCACCCGGACGCCCCGGATATCGGGCCGATTCTCGACCGGCTCGGACGACTCGTGGCGGAGGACCGCCTCGAAGTGGTCATCGACCGCACCTATCCGTTAGAGGACGCGGCACAGGCCCATCGAGCGATCATGGAAGAGAGCTTCCTCGGCAAAATCGTTCTCACTCCCTGAACTCGCCTTTCGTCCGCCTTGGCTCCGGAGACTATCTACTCCGTTGGTGGTTCAGCTCATGTCTCCTCTCCGTCCGAAACAGTTCTTTAACACACATTTTGATAAGAGGCATGCGAGATGTGGGCCAGAGGACGGCCGGTGAGAGAGCGTCTAGTCAACTGCCCCGCGCACGGTGGCGCGGGGAATCCGCCTCGCTACCTAGTTTGAATTCCCGCGCGGGACTTAGAGCGTGTGTCCAGCGGCCGGAGAAACATTATGCTCGCACGACCTATGCGATTGCATGAGACCAGCCGTTCACGGAATTCACCACGTTACCGGCATCGTACGGGATGGGCAATCAAACGTCGATTTCTACAGCGACGCGCTCGGTCTTCGGTTCGTGAAACGGACAGTCGACTTCGAGGATCGATTCTCTTATCACCTCCACTACGGCGATGCGACCGGGTCGGCCGGTTCCGTCCTGACGTTTTTTCCGTTCCTCGACGAAGCCGACGGTCGCGTCGGTCGTCCACAGATCGCGTCTACGGCTCTGGCTGTTCCGGACCAGTCGCTTGACTACTGGCGCAGTCGACTCGAAGATCGTGGGGCGGTCGTTGGCTCGATAGACCGTCGCTTCGACGAGCGCGCGCTGTCCGTCCACGACCCCGACGGAACGCATATTGAACTCGTGGCGGGAACGGGCCACGCCGAACCGTGGGACGGATCGGTGCCGCCGGAACACGGAATCCGGGGTGTCGCCGGCGTGTCGGTCTTGTCGGCAAGTCCCTATATCACTGCCAGTATCCTGGAGACGTTCGGCTTCACCCGCGGCGGTCAGGACGGCACCCGGGTTCGATATCGGACCGGTCGCGGTGTCGTCGATATTCTCGACCGAGATACAGAGTACGGTCGAGAGGGCGCGGGAACGATCCACCACGTTGCGTTCGGTGTCGACGACGTAGACGCGTTGCATGCGTGGCGTGAAACGCTCGCTGGCCGTGACGACGTGCGCGTCTCGTACGTGCACGACCGGGACTACTATCACTCGCTGTACGTCCGCGACGCTGGCGGCATCCTCTTCGAACTCGCTACCGAACCGATCGAGATGACGGCAGGCGATCCGTCCCCAGGCGAGCACCTGTATCTTCCCTCGCAGTTCGAGGAGGACCGCGAGACGATCGAGTCCCAACTCCCCCGGATCGAACTACCGTGACCCGTATCGACCCACACGCAGACGAGTCAATCGCGACTGCGGGTGCGCCACCGCAGGCCGCCCGGGCAGGTGTCGTCATACTGCACGGCCGCGGAGATTCACCAGCAGGTATCCTCCGGTTAGTCGACGACATCTATCGTCGGGGCGTCCACTACGTCGCGCCGGCGGCTGCCGGACGGGTCTGGTATCCCGGGGAGTTCACCGATCCGTTGACCGACCGCCGGAACGCCTATCTCGACTCGGCACTCGGCCAGGTTGCGACCGCCCTCGATCTGATCCGCGAGACCGGCGTCTCTCCGGACAAGGTCGTGTTCGTGGGCTTCTCACAGGGGGCTGCCGTCGCGCTGGAGTTCGTCACACGTCGAGCCCGCCGGTACGGAGGGATTGCAGCGCTCGCAGGTGGGTTGCTCGGGCCGACTGCCACTCTCACGCCACGTGAGGGGTGTCTCGAAGGGACTCCTTCGTTCTGTGGGGTCGGTGCGGACGACCCACACGTGTCCACGGCCCACGTCGAAGCCAGCGTCGATATCCTCGCCGCGATGGGTGCCGAGACGACCACTGAGACGTATCCGGAAGTTGGGCACGCCATCAACGATGGAGAGATATCGGCAATCAACCGTCTGATAGCGGCAGTTTCACCCGAGTAGCCTATCGATCCGGTGCTGCGGTCTGATTCGCATCTCACCGAAAGTCGCGGAATCACCCACCGGTTCGGTTGTCGAAGCGACTGGGGTGAATATACGCGATGTCAGGTCATCACACAGTCAGATCTGGAGCAGGCCCTCTGTGAGAGATGGGGCTTACATCTTGTGCGGCGTTCAGGAGATGTATGAATTTCCTGTCACTCTCAGTGGTCAATTCGCAGTGTAAATAGGTGGTCCGCGGTTCGTTGAATTGTCCAATGTAGGCGGTACAACGTGTGTCGAGATGTGTACCCGGGAGAGGGGTCCCAGAATTGCCGCATAAGACGCAGAAGTTGTATCCGGGAACAGGCTATTCGGAGGTCCTCGACCCGTCGGTAGCAGCATAGCAGCCGCAACGGGGAAGCCGACCCACGGCACCTACTGTGAGTGTGGTCCAGGTGGTCGGCTCTTCTGAGTGATTATCGCTCGACCCGGTGCCGTTGTCCGCGGAGAATCAGCAGTGCGCCAGCGATTCCGAGCACCCACTGTAGTACGATAACTGCTTGCCTCCGCTCTGTTCCTTGCCTCTCGTGAACTGCCGTTGCGTAGACGACATAGTAGGTATTATCGGCCTGCACGAGTTCGTTATCGCCTGAGAGTTCGTCGGAGGTCTCGTAAGCCCCGGTCTCGATAGCAGTTCGGACGCCACGTTCAGTCCGTTCCAACGGCGTTGCGACGTCTTCGAGGGCCTCCTCTGTCGAGACGGGCGCAAGTCCGTACCGGACAGTCCCGTCTTCCCGTTCCTCAGTAATCGGTCGGAAGAATCCCTCCTCCCAGATGTGGATATAACTGTATTCACTCTCTAAAAACGGATTTGTGGGTCCGTCGTATGTGATCCCTCCGTTGGCGTGGATAGCTCGCTCGAGAATACAGGCTCGGCTCCAGTCATCGTCGCCAAAACACCCCACATCGGAATCGAGAGGGATCGGATGGGCTGCGTGCGAGTAGGTTCCGTTTTCCGAGAACGAAACCTCCCGTTCCTCAGTAATCGGTCGGAAGAATCCCTCCTCCCAGATGTGGATATAACTGTATTCACTCTCTAAAAACGGATTTGTGGGTCCGTCGTATGTGATCCCTCCGTTGGCGTGGATAGCTCGCTCGAGAATACAGGCTCGGCTCCAGTCATCGTCGCCAAAACACCCCACATCGGAATCGAGAGGGATCGGATGGGCTGCGTGCGAGTAGGTTCCGTTTTCCGAGAACGAAACCTCGGTGGCCTCGTATCGATACCTGTCCGGATCTCCGATATCGAGCGTGCCAACGACGGCCGGATTGAGGAGCAAGAGGAACCCGACGACGATCGCAACCTCACCGCGGAATTGGCTGACGAGGGACCAATCCATATTTGATCGCTCTTTTTGTTGGGAACGAAAAACACGTTCGTTGAGAAATATTTTGTGCCAGTCACGAACGGCACTCCGAACGCTTTCCAGAAACCGGGAGGGCGCCTATCCCTCGGTATGCACCGGAAGTGAGTGACTCGCGGTTTATTCGATAACTCGTAATCGATCAGTACAGAGGGAAGATGCAACAGACGACGGAGCTATCTGTTGCCTGCCCATGTCGGATAGATTCGTGCGAGCAGGCTATTCGAGCGCACCGCACTACATTGATAAGGTGTTGGGGTGAACAGAGCTGGTGTGTCGAGTGAGGACACCACGCTAGACGCGACGACGGCCGTGACGAGCGAGCGTGCCCGCTGGGGGCTGCTCGCGGGCGCAATTCTCATGTCCGTCGCCCTCGGCGCCTACGAGCTGGTCCCGGCGAGCGTGACACCCCTCATTCGGGCGTCGTTGGGTGTTAGCGCGTCGGAAGCCGGCCTCCTCGTCAGCGTCATGTTCGGGACGGCGGTCCTCGCGAGTATTCCCGTCGGAATCGTGCTCGACCGGACGAATTCACGGTACGCCATCGCCGCGGGGGTCGGCTTTCTCCTCGTCGCCGGAGCGTGGGGCTGGCAGGCCGCGACCGCAGGCGCGTACTGGTCGCTCGTCGCCTCACGCGTCCTCGGCGGCGTCGCCTACGTCGTCGTCTGGAACGCGGGCATCGATATCGTCGGGCGGTCGTTCGATCCCGCCAGACAGGGGACAGCAGTGGCGACGTTCACTGCGAGCGGACCGGTCGGGTTCGCCATCGGGCAGGGGACTGGCCCCATCGTCGCCGAACAGTTCGGCTGGCCGGCAATCTTTCCGATCTTCACGGGCATCGCGTGCGTGGGAGTGATTATCTTCTGGCCGATGAGCCGCGGCAGCGGACACGCTACCGGGACCCCAGCGCCGACGCTGACGGACCTCGGTCGTGTCGTCACGAACCGTCGGGTCTGGACAGTCGGCCTCCTCGGCTTTCTCGGCTACGCGCTGTATCTGTTCGTTAACAGCTGGGCCCCGTCGTATCTGACCGAGAACCTGCAGCTGTCGTTGGGGCTTAGCGGCGCGCTTGTCGCCTTGTTTCCGGCCGTCGGCGTACTCTCCCGAGTGACCGGCGGCGTCCTCTCGGATACGCTCTTTGGCGGTCGCCGCCGCCCGGTCGTCCTCCTTTCCTTTCTCGCGGCGACACCCATCGTCGCGGGCTTTACCGCGATTCGGACTGTTCCCGTCGTCGTCGCGGCGCTGCTCGTCGCCGGATTCGCCATCCAGCTCTGTCTCGGCCTCGTCTTCGTGTACGTCCGGGAGCTGGTCGAGCCGGCCGTCGCCGCGACTGCCGTCGCCTTCCTCACGAGCGTCGGCCTGGCGGGGGCGTTTCTCGCACCCATCGCCGCGGGGCGACTCATCGAGGCCTCGAACTACGAGACGGCCTTCCTCGTGGCCGGCGGGCTCGGAGTACTCGGAGTGCTCTTGGCGTGGTACGCGCCGGAGCCGGAGCGAGCGTAACCACGAACACTCTCCAAGGTGGCCACGAGAGGGGTCAGACCACGATCTCCCATCGTCCAGTCGTATGAGCGATAGGTCAGATCACTCTCGGAACGAGAGTCATCTACCTGTATTCCAGAGCGGAGAGTGCAGACGGCTTGATGGGCGGCCGCTTCTGATTAACTGAATCGTGCCACCGCTAGTGTGATCCGCCTCGGGGTCGAGTCCCGAGGCACTTGCTTGCTCCGCCTGTAGGAGTCGGTTCATCTCCATATTGTTCCATATCGGCATAGTTAGTGGCTGTATAGTACGAACCGTGACTCTCCCTGCGTCATCGTGGAGAAACGACGGAAATCCCGGGGGTGTAGCCCCATCGAGATCAGCCTTCCTCCCTCTGTCCACAGACAGTTACGACGGAAACGTGAGGTGGGTGTCCTCTCTCATCGAGGTTTTACTCGTTCGGATTGATCGGCCCTCTGTACTGGGAACGAATCCTCTCTCCCTCCCGTCACTGCCAGTAGTAGTAGCGGTTGTCGTTGATTTCCTCGATCGTGACCGTTGCTTTGGCCGGGACGCCGGAAGATCGTCTGGTTGCTCTTCGACTCCTTCCTGATCTGTCGACTCTTCGAGACGGGACTCTCGTTCCTGGTGGTCGGCGAGCGCTTCAGCGTGGGGCCGACGCTGCCCTCGGAGATGTCGTCGGCGTCGACAATCTCCCGTTGGCGAAACGCCTGGTCGGCGTGCTCAAGGAGGAAGCGATACACCGCACCTTGGGTGGTGTCCGGCGCGAGGTCGGAGAGCGATGGCCCATCCTCGTCGATCGACCAGAACTCGTCTTTCGAGATGGGAATCTCGAGTATTGGTCCGTGTCAGAAAACATCAGATCTTACCGGGGAGATGCTCGACGCGGACCAGAGATGCGGTGTTCGAAGGGTCTCCCCGAGTTCAAGACTCTCTGTGCGGTTCGACGTTCTGTGCTTCCCCGACGGCGGCAGGACACGTCAGAGTGGTCGTGATTACCACTCTAATCACGATCAACTGTGGGTTAGGGTATTACGCCAAATTCAGGGAGAAGAAGAGTGTTGCGGCCCGAATCTGCGATTGTAAACTACATAGTGCTATATCAAACACTTCCTCCCCAGTCGCGAGTTCTTCCTCTCGTCGCCGCGGGTCGAGGAGACGCTTCACCCGGTCGGTGACGCAGGTCTGCTCGTCAGCTATTGCCAATGTTCCGTTGGCGTCGACGTGATCGAATTCTCAGTGTGGATTGGTCACGGCGGTCGAGTCGGAGACGCCGGCTTCCCTTTCGGTAATAAGTTGTTCGTACTTAATCCGGTTTCTGGCCTGTGTGCCGCTATGAGGATTCAGCTCCACCACGACAGCCAGTGGGTACGTAATGGGGATACGATGGTCGCCGGAAGCGCGTTCGTCGACGGGGAACAGCTATCCGCCGAGGACTTGGCGGACCGAGTCTCGAAAACTGAAAGCGAGGACGAATTGCGTCGAGTTCTCTCCCGGGGCAACGGGTTCTTCTCCGTTATTCATCAGACTGAGGCGGCGACGTTCGCCGCCGTCGATCACGTCCGGAGTTGGCCGCTCTACTACGCTGTCACCGACGACGTGTACGTGAGCGATTCTGCCGAGTGGGTTCACGATGCCGGCGCCAGTCGTGGCTACGACCCCATCGCCGCGACCGAGTATCTGTTTTGCTGTTTCGTCTCCGGAAAGGACACGCTCAGTAGAGATGTCAAGCAACTTCGAGCCGGCGAACTCGTGCGGTTTGA
Organism: Halovenus carboxidivorans; assembly: GCF_009831575.1. GTDB lineage: Archaea > Halobacteriota > Halobacteria > Halobacteriales > Haloarculaceae > Halovenus > Halovenus carboxidivorans. Next base: position 130,677 of record NZ_WUUT01000007.1, read on the forward strand.
CGACTCCGAGCCCGGCGTTCAGAGCGGGCGATACTTCGTCCACAGCCCGACCGAGAGTACGACTTCGATCGACATGGACGAACTGGACGAGGTGGTCGAAGGCGCAGTCGGTCGATTAATCGACCGGGCCGACGGACGGACGATTCTGCTCGGCCTCTCCGGCGGGTATGATTCCAGGATAATCGCTCTCATGCTCCATCGGCTGGGATACGAGAACGTCGTAGCGTACACGACCCAAGCGGCCGCATCGGGTTCGGAGAACGTCGAAACAGCGCGGTCGCTGGCGGACGACCTAGACTTCGAGCATATCACCGTGACGAGCGGAGCAGCCGATTACGGACGGATCGACGGCTCCGCGCAGATGAAACTGGTCGAGGATATCGGCTATCTCTCGGAGTATCCCAGCATCAACAAGGTCATCCAGCGGCGGAAACTGGAGGCGGGCGGGATCGATCCGGAAGAGGTCGTTCACGTACTGGGTCACCAGTTATTGGGCGCAGGCACGTTTCTCCCGGCCTGGGTTCGAGAGCAACACACGCTCAGCAGAGCGGAGTTCACCGACCTCCTCTGGAGTCTGCACTACTCACATTGGGAGGCCTCCTCCAGGACGCAGTGGCGGGAGTTGTTCGAGAGTCGAATGGTAGACCAGATTCCCGCGAGCCTCTATCACTCGGGGACTGTAGAGCCGACTCCCGCTGCCATGCGCGGCATCGAACAGTGGTACTGGCAGGAGCGTCTGCCGAAGTTCATCACGATCCGTCGAGAGTACGAGTATCTCGGATTCGATATGTGGTACCCACTGCTGGACAAGGAGTTGTTTTCGTTCTTCCAGCGGTCTGATCACAGAGACCGCGTAGAGAAGCGAGCGCTGAAGGAGTACGCGGCACGTCTCGACAGGGAGGTACGTGGCGTTCGGCTACGCGACGAACTCGGGGGCGATGGATCTTCACAGTCGCCGGCAAATCTGCTCTGGAACCAGATCGTTCGCCTCGTCCACGCGCTACCGGACCCGGCGACGGAAGCGATCCGTCGCCGCTACAACGAGTACCGGAGCCAGGATCTCTATCACACAGATCCCCGTTACAGGATCGTCTCTGAGGAGACCTTCGACTCGTTTTCGTTCGCGAACGTCGACGACAACGCATTGCACAGGACGCTCCTGTATCTCTACCTCTACGAGAACGGGTATTTCACACTGCCGGGATCGACGGAACTCGACCGGGCAGTCGGGCGTGCCGGTAAGAGCGGATAGTTGCGGGCGAGACACCGCCTCACGGAGTGTGAGCCACACTCCGTTCGGGGCGTGCAGTCAGGAGTGTCTACTGAGTGATGAGAGGTACGAGTTCAACGGTTAGTGAAATTTACCCTCGGCTTTGAGCGTTTCGTAGTGGTCCATATCCCGGTGTTCGAACACTTCTGCCGGGTGTCCCCCAGCGATCGCCCCTTTCGGGATATCCTGCGTGACGACCGATCCCGCCTGGATGATTGCGCCTTCTCCGATCGAGACCCCAGGGAGCACAGTGACATCGATACCTAGCCAGACGTTGTCTCCGATCTCGACACTCTCCGTGACGAACGTATCGTCGTACGGGATCGCTTCTCCGTCGTCGTAGTTGTGATTCTCCGTGATTATCTCACACCCCGATCCCGCGTGGAAATTATCCCCGATCGTAACTCGGCCCTCACCACGAACCTGGATACCGATAAGATGGACGTTGTCCCCGAGTACCGTCTTCGAGTTCACCGTCTTTTCGTTGTCGAACATGAGTTGGAGTCCGGGGCCGACCTGTTCCGCAGTCTCTTCGATCTGTCGTCGGTAGTAGCGGTTCTTCGCCCACACGTAGTACCGATCCAGATACTGTTCTTTGACTCCGAACACCTGTACGAGTAAACTGTCGACTTTGAGGAATGATACGAGCCGTGTCAAGACCCCCGGCATTTAAATGAGACACGACGTACGTCCGAGGCAAAAGTATTGTCCACATAAAGATTCAGGAAAGAGTGATTAGTCCATCACGCCGTTTTCTCGTGGTTAAACCGTCCTGGTCCGACAAACCGACGAGTACAGGCGCGTGGGACACCTGATACTGGTATGGTCGAACGGTCAGGGCAGTTTCGCGTCTACCGAGTCGTCGAATCTGTGCCGCACATCAATCTCCAGGGTGTCGGAGATCCGACACTGTACACCGTCTACGAGTCGGGATACGGCGGTCTGCAATCGACTGTCGACGAACTGGACACCGGCGATCTCGTCGAGGCAACACTGGCGGGAGATCCGGAGGCGGACGACGAACCCTGGCGGCTGGTCGACGTCGAGAGAGTGGGTGGGGTGACGATGGACTTCGCCGTCGACGTCGACCCTCCGGAGGTAGCTGTCGACCTCTGGGAACCCGAGCTCTCGACGCCGCGTTGTGCCGTCCTGACGGAGGACAGTAACCGAGTCGGGGCCTGTTGCGTCCAGCCGAGGGAGCCGCTCCCGAGCGGTGCGTTCGTCCCGAACGTACTGGCCGGTCTACTGCCGCTGGAGGATCAGCTGTCTTCGATCCCGGGAGTCGAGAAGCCAGCGGCTGAAGCGCTATTTCTCGATCCCGATCCCCCGGAATCGGGCACGTATTCGCATCCGTACGGGGTTGTGCTGCTGTTCACCCACGAGGCTGGCGAACTTCCTGATCGCTTCAGGGAGGCGTATGACTGTCCTCTTATGAGGGACACGCGGCCAGATTTCGATCCGTATAACCTCTGAATTGCCTGATTCGCGGTTTCGATCGAGGGTTGCAGCCGACCGTCGGCCAGAGGAGTCGACCGTCGATCCGATTTTGAACGACCGCTACTGCGCCAGCAGATGGTTAGATTAGACACATAGGTGTATTTCCTGTATTACACTGTTATCCGAGGCATCTACCTAAGACACTTATCTAAGACACAGATATAAGATAGATATCTTAGAGACGTATATAAGACACTGAGGAAAGACACATGTCAAAGTTGTCTGACGTACTTACTTATGGAACTAACACGGAGACATTGGTATGCTATCGTATACGATTTACAGCGAAGCAGGGGGTGTCGGGAAGACGTCCCTGGCAGCCAACCTCGCTGTGGCGCACGCACGAGCGGGGCTCGATCCACTCGTTGTCCCACTCGATCCCCAGGACGGAGACCTGTCGCGGCTGATGGGCGTCGACGAGGATCGAGCGGACAGCAATGCGGATAATCTCGTCAGGCACATGGTGAACAGCCCCAAAGGCTCCTTCGACGGGCTCGTACGGTCGTCGGAGGGTGTCGATATCGTCCCGGAGCACAACATGCTCGCGGATCTGTCCTCACATCTGAGTCGGGAGCAGAGCAAAGCGGAGGACCTCGGGGACGCGTACAATCTCTACGCGCAACTGCAGCGTGTGTTGCGGGATGGCAACGTGAGCGAAAAATACGACGTGTTGATCTGCGATCCGCCGGCGACCGAGTCGGATCACCTGTACAATGCGATCTACGCGACGCGAAATCTAGTGATCCCGGTCGAACCGTCGTGGAAGGGTCAGGCGTCGATCGAAGGGCTGGCGAACCTGGCGAGCAACTTCGCCGAGCAGTTGAGTATCGACGTTGGGGTGCTCGGAGCGGTCCCGATGGGCGTGAAAAACACCAGCGATCAGCGCGAGATGGTCGAACAGATCGAGTTCCCGACACCGGAGGTGATCGGAGATCGGACATCGCTGATGGAGGGGTGCTGGAAACAGCAGTGTTCCGCGTTCAAGTACGTTCGCGAGCACCGCTCGCGGCGACGCGATTACGAGGTCGAGACGCTGGCGCAGTTCGACCGTCTAGCTCGGTTTTTCGAGGAGGAAGCCGGGGTTACAGCGCCACATCCCCCCGAACCCGGTGCACTGGAGGAGATAGCATGACCGGGTTCAAATCTGGAGCCAGCGACGACGATCCCCTGGCCGCTGACGACGAGACGACCGAGGAATCACAACGCGAGCGAGCGACAGGCAGAGCACAGAGCACGCCTGCCGAAGAGGAGTCGTCGGATATCGAGTCCTCGACGGAACAGACCAGCGAGGCGAGAAGGGAGGGGCTTCCCTGGATCTACAGCCGCAACAGTATCACGGACGGTCGTGCGAAGACCGTGCAGCTACACCTCCAGGAATCGACGCTGACGAGAGAGCGCGAGGCTCGCACCGAAGTTCCGATCGACGAGACAGTCAACAAGGCCGATCTGCGGGAAGCAGCGTATCTCGTCGGGTTACAGCACCTCGATGAAGTCGGGTCGGTACTGCGCGAATGGGGGTACGACCTCGACTGAGGAGCGATTCCAGTAGAGAGTGGCACGATTTCGTATGACGGAGCGAGCTCGAGACTACACGCCTTCTTCGGAATACGCTCCGATGTGTTCGGCCAGATTGCGGTAGTCTTCGTCGAGGTCGTCGAGTAAGTTCTCATCAGCAGTGTATGCGGTTGTGTCGAGCTTCTGAGCGAGGGCGATGTATGCAGCATCGTAAAGCGTGATATCGAGATCAGTTGCAATTTTTGCAACAGGTCCAACTTTGGCGAAGGGAACGAGCTCAATCCCGTATTCCGAGAGGGATTGCGAGGCTGCTTCGAGACGCTCTCCCTCGTAGTGACCACTGTATCTGAGCGCGTTCACCGCTTCAAATGGCATGAGAGCCGGGGCAGCCAGGTCACACTCCCCGTCCAAATACGCATCACGGAGTGCACGAGCGTGTTCGTGATGCCGTTCAGGGATATACCACTTGACGACGACACTCGTATCAACCACAATCTTGGACATCAGTCGGAATCAGCCCCATGACGCTTGTCCCGCCACTCACGGATGGTCTCCGCTGTATTTCTGTCCTTGACTTCCGCTTCGTCGATCCCACTGCTTAGTCGCTCGCTCGTGGCCACCGCGTGAGCAACGCTACGTGACTCTAACTGTTCAATCTCCTCTTCAATGTTGGCTCTGATTACAGCACTCCAGTTGATTTCGGGGTGATCGTCCATCTTCTCTTTTAACTCATCGGGCACTCGGAGACTGACGGTCGCCATGATGTATTATTTGTATTACTAAGTTATAAATAGTACGGTGGCCGACGCGGCTCTTCTCATATAACGAGAGCATGGTACTGTCGACTGATTGGTGAACGCGAGGGGATAGTCCAAGTTGATGGACGAGCAGCAATCGACTCGGTGGTGAGTCGGTCAGGGGGGGTGGTGAGGCGACTACTTCGTCGACGCGTCGGTTCGTTCATCGAGAAACTGCTCTGCCCGCTGGCGACCGAGTTCGATCAGCTCTTCGATGAACTCCGGATCGCGGTCGAGTTTCGTCGAACAGTGGTACCGCCGGTCCATCCCGATGCGACAGATATCTGTCTGAGAGAACTCTGCGGCCGGAAGCTTTCCTGTCTCGACCCACTCGTTGACCCGCTCGATGAAGCGCAATTCCTGGTTGAGTGATATGTTTCCGGACAGTTCGTTGCGGCGGTCGGCGATTGCATCGAGCGTCTGGGGCTCCTCGTCCAGTTCCTGTGGGTTGATCTGGATGATCCAGAGTTCGTCTGGCTTCCGCTCGGGGGGTTGGTGCATGAGGTCGTTGATCGGCGGGTTCTGTGAGAACAGCCCGTCCCAGTGGAAATGTCCGTTTATTTCGACTGCCTCGAAGAGATTCGGGACGGCGGCGGAGGCCAGGACGGCCTTGACCGTGACGTCCTCGTTGGTGAACGTCTCGAATACCCCAGCGTTGATATTGACCGTGCCGACGACGAGTTCCGGCTCGTCGGGCAGGCAGTGCTCGGGAATTGCGTCGAAATCGACGTGCGCTTCGAGGATCTCTCTGATTCGTTTCTTGCCGAGTTCCGAACCGAGCGTCTGGTACGGACTGACCTGCGGGAACGGCATCCCGGCGCTCTGGAGTCGGCTGAGGGTTTTCAGCCAACTGTTCGTCGTGCGCTCGGCGTAGCCGTCAGCAGCGATGTCCGCCCAGATATCGGTCACGACTTCCGCAGCGTCGTCCTCGTCGCCGGTCACGAGTCCGTACCACGCCGCGAGGGCGTTGAACGCGCCGCCGGAGGTGCCGCTGATCCCGACGAGTTCGTACTGATCGTCCCAGTTCTCGAAGAGGTGTTCGAGTACGCCAGCAGTGAAGGCGGTGTGACTGCCGCCACCCTGGCAGGCGATTGCGACGTTCGTCTGCTCGGTCATCGATATGCCTCGGCAACTGTCATTGGTACGTGTGCGTGTACCCGCCGTCCCAGAGCATGTCCGCCCCGTTGAGGTGTTTGCCGTGCCGAGAGAACCCGAAAGTGAACAGGTTCGCGACTTCGGCGGGAGTCATCATCTCCTTCGTCCTCGCTTGGCCGAGCATCACGTCCTCGATGACTTCGCGTTTCGAGATACCGCGCTGTTCGGCGGTGTCTTCGATCTGATTGATCATCAGCGGCGTCAGAACGTATCCGACCGAAACCGAGAAGCCTCGCAACGTCCCGCCTCCCTCGGCCGCGATGGCTCGTGTGAGACCGGTGATCGCGTGCTTTGCGGTGATGTACGCCGCCTTGCGCTCGGTCGCGTAGTGACCGTGGACCGAGGACATGTTCGCGATGGCTCCGACGCCGTCGTCAGTCTCCTCGATGTGGGGAATCGCTTTCTGCGCGGTGAGAAACGGCGCTCGGACCATGATGTCCTGGAGAAGGTCGTACTTCTCCATCGGGAACTCGGCGATAGAGTCGATGTGTTGCATTCCGGCGATGTTCGCGACGTATCGGAGGGTTCCGTACTCCGCTGCCGTCTCGACAACTGCCCCGATATCGTCGTCGTTAGTGAGGTCCGTCTCGACGGCTTCGACGGTGCCGTCCGCACCGAGATCGTCGGCGATGTCCCGAGTCTCTTCGAGCCCTGTTTCGTCGATGTCGGCACCGACGACAGTGAGGCCGTTCACCGCGAGAGCTACCGCCGTTGCCTGTCCGATACCCGAAGCCGCGCCGGTCACGAGTGCGATATTCTCCTCGGTAAACCGCGAATCATCGACGACGAGCAGGTCGTCGCGACGAAGCTCCGGAGGGGTCAGATCGAAATTATCGTCCGTCACGCGTAGACCGTATGCCGCCGACCGTCTTAACAGTGAGTTAGTGACACGAACGATACGTAGTAGGATGAGTTCCAGATCCGGTATCTTTGGTGGGTGGTGGCCGCGTCGAGATAGAGGAGCAGACGGTGGTACCCGGAATCGGCATCATCACTGCGGGCGAGGAAAGTGGGAGGTGGGGAGTCCCGAGACACACACACCACGTTTCCGGTGAAACGGAGAATCCTGGCAACGCGAGATAGAAATCTGATTGGTTCTGTTGACAACCACATATAAAGAAATGAATGTAAACCAATGTCCTGGCTATTTCCAGTTAGCTTAGTTCGTTTACTACTAGACTAACGTAGACTAGCACTAGATTGATATGGTGATAATACGTGGACATCGTTGAACAGTGTGTGCAGAGGAAACTCGCATCTCTTCTCCTGCTTCCTACTCAGCTCTTCTTCTCCCTTTAGAACTCCTCTCTGTCCCTTTCTCACTTCTCGCTCTCCCTACCTTTCTCTCTTCGTCCTATGCTTTTGGCCCGATCAGACTCTCTCTTTTCACATCCAAGTTCACATCTAAGCCGTGTACTTGTCACTACAGCATCATCATTTCACAATATGATTTATGTAGTCCTTTTTTATTCCACTTATATACGCATTTTTAACAGACAGCACTCTATTCTGACTGATCTCTGGAGACACTCACGGTACAAACAACTCATCACGCTCTTCGGTATCGGCACTGTACGCTCTAATCAGACCGTTTCCAACCGGATTTCCTCTGAAAAAGTTGTGAACTCCTCCCCCGGTTCTCTAGTATAAATACACCCCTGCCAAACCCCCGTTTCTCCTGGAGTAGAAGACGTGCTTTTCCCCGTTTCACCGGAAACGTGGTGTGTGTGTCTCGGGGGAAGGATAAAG
>NZ_WUUT01000008.1 GCF_009831575.1 Halovenus carboxidivorans
AGTTCAGCGTTGGACAGCCGGTGGTATAGTTGATCGAGCGGATTCTCGGACTCTGGGGGCGTTTCTCAGCGCCGTGGGAACACCACCCAAAGATGATCGGGTGCCTCTTATATACTGATCACGGCGGCGACCTGTGGGGGTCGCAATCGTGGCCATCGGTGTGCACGCGGGCGTTCACGGTGGTTGTGAACAAAAGGCACGTTTTAATTGTCGTAATCTCGTAGTCTGAGACGGTCAGATGACTGAGTCCGGGGGGACAGTCGACGTGGTCCACGTCGACGACGATCAACACGTGAGAGAACTCACTGCGACGTACCTCGAACGTGAAGACGAGCGCATCACCGTTCATACTGCGGCGACTGCCGAGGAGGGCCGCACGTTGCTCGACCGGATCGACCCGGACTGCGTCATCTCGGACTACGAGATGTCCGAGACGGACGGAATCGAATTTCTCAGAACGGTCCGGGAGAGCCACCCCGACCTCCCGTTCATCCTGTTCACTGGAAAGGGAAACGAGAGCGTCGCCAGCGAGGCAATTGCGGCTGGCGTTACCGATTATCTCCAGAAGGGGAGCGGCGGGGATCAGTACGCGGTCCTGGCCAACCGACTGATGAACGCGGTCGAGGCGTCGCGTTCGCGGGCGGCGCTCGCCGAGCGAAACCGTGATCTCCGCAGATACAAGCGCATGATAAACGCCATGCAGGAGGCGGCGTGGATCTACGATGCGGAAGGACAGTTCGAGGTTGTCAACGAATCACTGGCCGCGTGGTACGACACGACCCGGGAGGCGCTGGAAGGAACAGAGGGGAACCTGCTCGCGCTCATCCGCGAGGAGAGCGAGGCCGAGCGTCCGTTTCGGGAACTGCTCGACGGCGAGCGCGAACGGCTTCACGGCCGGATCGAGAGCAACTTTCCCGGTCACGGCCACGCCGTCATCGATTACCGGCTCTATCCGCTAACCGACGGCGAAGAGCGGAAGGCTGTCGGCGTCGCTCGGGATGTCACGGAGGCACAGCACCGCGAGGAGCGTCTCCGCCGGTACAAGACGATTCTCGAAACGATCGACGACGCCGCCTTCGTCGTCGACGAGACGCGCCGGGTGAGCTACGCGAACCCCGCCGCGATGGAGAACGTCTCGCTGTCCCCCGGCGAAGTGCTCGGTGAACCCATCGAAGCACTTGTCGACCGATATGCCGCGACTACCGAGGAGACAGAGCGGTTCGTCCAGACGCTGAATTCGGCGTTCGCGGAGCCGAGTCCGGACGAACCGACCGAAGTCACGCTCACGCTTTCGGTCCAGGGGACCGAGGTGACCTTCGAGTACCGGTTCGCTCCGATCGTCGAAGGCGGAACCGCATCGGCAGTCGTCGTCACCGGACGAGACGTGACCGAGCGCAAGGAGCGCGAGCGCCGACTCAACGAGCAGAACGAACGCCTCGAAGAGTTTGCCAGCGTCGTCAGCCACGACCTGCGGAATCCGCTGCACGTCGCGGCGACACACCTCGAACTCGCCCGCGAGGAGAGCGATTCCGACCACATCGGGGATGCGCTCGACGCCATCGAACGGAGCCAGGCGCTCGTCGACGACCTGTTGACGCTGGCACGGGAGGGGGACCAGTTGGACGAACTCGAGTCGGTCGACCTCCAGGAGATTGCCGACGAGTGTTGGTGCGCTGTCGAGACCGACGCGGAGCGTCTCGAAACCGGGGAGTTGCCGAGCGTACGGGCCGACCCGGGACGGCTCAGACAGTTGTTCGAGAATCTCTTTCGGAACGCGGTCGAACACGGCGGCTCCGGTGTCGCCGTAACCGTCGGACGGCTACCGGATGGCTTCTACGTCGAAGACGACGGCGTGGGAGTTCCGGAGGACAAGACAGAGCAGATTTTCGAGCCCGGTTTCTCGACCGATCCCGACGGGACCGGATTCGGCCTGCGGATCGTACAGGAGATTGCCAACGCTCACGGCTGGAGTGTCACGGTGACTGACGGCACCGATGGCGGCGCTCGCTTCGAGATCAGAGGTGTCGAGCCACTCGTCCGGCAGTGAACCCGGTGTCAGCCGCGGCACCGACGTGTTGCTGAGAGTGAAACCATGATCGATTACTTATACAGCTGTAAGCCAATTGGTCGCCTGCATGCCAGTCGGTCCACTCGATTCGAGGCGGGGGCAGATTGCCCTCGTCGCAGTTCTCGCAGTCGCTGCCGGTGCGGTACTCGCACCGCAGGTGTACAGTTCGACAAGCGGACCGGACGGGACCGTCGCCGTGATCGAACTCGAGGGGACGATCGACGAATCGACGGCCCAGTTCGTCGAGGGGCAACTTCGTGACGCCCGACGGAACGACTCTATCAAGGCCGTCGTTCTCGAGGTCAACAGTCCCGGTGGGCTCCCGGCACAGAGCGAGCGGATCTACGCCGCCGTCGAGCGGACGAGCCAGCAGATGCCGGTGATCGCCGCGGTCGACACGCTCGGCGCATCCGGTGCGTATCTCTCTATCGTTCCGGCTGATGATATCTACGTCGCACCGTCCGCCCAGGCGGTCGGCAGCGTCGGTGTCACCGGGACGGCACCACAGCCGCTTACTCCGTCGGCCGGCGATACCGGGCCGAACAAGGGCAGCACGCACCCGGACGACGCTCGGGCAAATCGGGAGACCCTCGCGAACCTGTTCCTCGAAAGCGTGATGACACAGCGCGGTGACGAGATCGAACTGAGCCGCGAGGAGGTCTCGCGTGCGAACGTCTACCTGGGAACGGAGGCCGTCGAGAACGGGTTCGCAGACGAACTCGGGTTCGTCAGCGACGCGATCAACGACGCGGCGAACCGTGCCGGACTCGATTCCTACGAGGTCGACACCCGGCGGGCCGAACAGCAGCAGAACCCGCTGTCCAGCCTGCCACTGCAGACCGAGGACGGCCGAGTTGTCGTCGGTCAGGATCAGAAGACGCTCAACGGAAACCTGATCCTCGCCGTGGCCCCGCAGTACGTCGACGAGGTCGTTCCACCGGAGTACGAGGTGGTCTATCACTCCGGGGAGTACGTCCCCGAAGCGGCCCGTCAGTCCGGTTCCAGCGAGACGGCCCCGACACAGGAGTCCACTGCCGAACAGGGAGGTGACGAGAAATGAATCGCTGGGCGACACTTCTCGGCGTGTTCGTCGGCGTCTTCGTGTTGACCGTCGGTCTGGTCGCCGTGGGTGGGTTCGTCCTCGGGGATAGCCAGCCCAACCAGGCCGACGTCCAGACTGACCAGTGGCAACTCGACAACGTCGCTCCCGACGGCGCGAGCGAGGGCGGAGAGATCACGATGGACAGCGAGGAGTCGAACAAGACGGTGCTCGTCCACCTCCCGTCGACAGCGACCGCGAGCGGGACGGGAATCCAGATTCCCCTCCAGGGAACAGACAGTGCAATAACGACCGGATCGGCAGCGGGCCAAGAGCGGTCTGTCGGCGCGCTCGCGTCGACGCTCGTCGCGAACGGTCACGAGGTAGAGTTCTACACGCAGTCGACACAGACGGGTAGCTCGTTCGGCCAACAGAGCACACTCGCCACCGAACTGAGCGACGTCGACGCGTTCGTGACGGTCGCGCCCGCGTCGCTGTCGAGCACCGACCTCGCTGACGTGCGGACCTTCGCCGAGGAGGGAGGTCGCGTCTTCGTCGGTGCAGATCCGGGTCAGGTCCAGGGCACCATCGAGGTCGGCTCTCCGGCCGGAATCTATCAGGAAACCGGCTACGTCTACAACGTCGCGGAGAACGATCAGAACTTCCTCAGTGTCTTCGCCGAGCCGTCCGGTGAGTCACCGATCACGGACGGAATCGAGCGAGTCGTCTTCCGCGGCGCGGCACCGGTCAACCAGGCAGGGGAGACCCCGGTGTTCACGACGGAAGGGCAACTCACGACCAGCCAGCAGAACGGAACCTTCGGCGTCGGTGCCGTCGACGGGAACATGACGGCCCTGGGAGACACGAGTTTCCTGCGCCCGGAAAACGCCTACCGAGCGGACAACAACGTGTTGATCGGCAACCTCGCCGACTTCCTCGTCACCGGCAACGTCAGCGAGAACCCGTTCCAGGAGTCGGCCGGAGTCGGTCAGCCAGGCGGCGGCACACCCCCCGGCGGCGGCCTCCGACCTCCGACTAACGGCACCAGCGGCATCGGTGACCTCGACTCCGGAGCAGCCGAATCGACGAGCGACTGACGACGTCGGCGTTTTTTATTCGGCCGAGCGATCAGACGGCGAGAAGTCGTTCGTGCGCGGCCCAGAGCGCGGCCGTCCGGACAGACATTTCGACTGCAAGCCCGTCCGACCAGGCGGAGTGGCCGAGTTCGTCGACGGACTCGTCGGCGCTGAGTTCGTCACGAAGGGAGTCGACCGCGTGGCGGTGGTCAGCGTCGACACGGAGAACGTATCGCAGCGTCGTCGTCTCGGGGCCGACGACCGCGCTGACTCCCGCCGCCCGGGTTCCCCGAACGAGCGTGTCGAGCGCCGTGGCCGACTCCGGCAGTTCGGCACGGAGCGCGTGCCGTGTCTGTTCGCCAACCGTCGCGTGAACCACGACATCACCGTCGAGGACAGCCCCGAGTTCCGAATCACCGGCGTCGTCCGGGACCGCCGACCGTGACTGCTCGCGGGCACTGAGAAGCCGCTCCGTCGAGTCGTCTGAGGACAGGCCGTGGGCCATGTCGATCCGCTGCCCACCGACGACCAGTGCCGCTGTCGGGGTATCCCTGGTCAGCAGTTCCGGTCCGGGGCCGTCTCGCCGCTTTCCGGAGCGTCGAGTCGCCGCCCGTTCGGAGAGCGACCGGGACCCGGTGACGCGGCGGAAGTTCGTCTTCGCCTCGAGTTCGGTCGCGATTGCGTCCGGGTCGAAGGAGCCGTAGGCTGTCCCGAGGCCGGTCTGAATTTCGCGGCCCGTGGTCCGTACTGACGCCGAGACGTGCTCGACGGCAGCGGGCGAGAGCGACTGGTAGCGACGGTTCGCCGCCGTGATCTGCGGGGCGACCGCGTCGGGAACTCCCGTGAGTCCGATCACCTGTGGTGAGCCCCGGACGGCGACCGCTGTCTCGCCGCGAGCGAGACGAGCGTCGCCGTCGGACGACGCCGCGGCCGCTCCGAGGAGCGGCCCGCCGAGCGAGAGCACGACTGCGCGTCTGAGAAAGCGCCGTCTAGTTGGCATTGGCCCCGGATATGGAGCGGGGATATACAGTATTTGTGACCAGTTTCTGACAGTGAAACAACAGCGGTGGGACGGGATCGGACCGACAGACCGGATCTGCCGGAGAACAGGGCAGATAGCGGGCCGAGCGAGCGGCGTCTAAATCCGCAACAACCAAATACGCATTTACACAAGACACAGACGATTGAGGAATGCCTGACCAGAAGGTACTGCGGGAGATCAAGGAGTCCGAAGCAGAGGCCGACGAAATAATCGAGGAGGCCCGCGAGGAGGCCGACGAGCGGATCGCCGAGGCCCGCGAGGAGGCCGAACGGATCCGAGAGCAGGCCCGCGAGGAGGCCACCGAGGAGGCTGAAACGCGGATCGAGGAGGCTCGCGAGGAGATCGAAGCCGAGCGCGAGGAGATCATCGCCGAGGGCGAGCAGGTCCGGGAGGATCTCGAAGCACAGGCCGAGGAACGGATCGACGACGTGACCGAGTTCACACTCGAACAGTTCACGGAGGCGATCCATGCTCAGACCTGAGCAGATGTCCAAGATCTCGGTGGCAGGCTCGAAGCGCGTCATGGACGACGTCATCGAGACGATGCACGAACTGAACCTCGTCCACATCACCGACTACGACGGTTCGTGGGAGGGGTTCGAGCCCGGTGACTCCCTGGAGGGCGCGGACGAGGTCTCCAGCAAACTCGTGACCGTTCGGGCGCTGGAGAGCAGCCTCGGTCTCGACGAGGACGAGATCGACTCCGATGCGACGGTCGATCTCACCAACGCCGACGAGCGCCTCGAAGAGATCCGCCAGGAAGTCAACGATCTCGACGACCGCCGCAACGAACTCGAGGACCGGAAACGCGAGATCGACGAACAGCTCGACCAGATGGAACTGTTCGCCGACCTCGGACTCGATCTCGATCTGCTCTGGGGCTACGACTCCCTGGACGTCCTCGTCGGTGAGGGCGACGCCGCGGCGATCGAGGAGTCCCTCGCGGAGGCCGATCACGTCGAGGAGTACGAGGTCTTCACCGGCTCTTCGAGCAACAGTGTCGCAATCTTCGGCTACCTGGCGGAGGACGCCGAGGACGACCTCGACGACGCGCTCGTGGGCGTCCCGTTCACGGCCTACGAGGTCCCACAGACGGAGGGCGATCCGGAGTCGAACGTCGCAGATCTGCAGGAGGAGCGCCAGCAGATCGAGGCGGAACTCGAATCGATCGAAAACGAACTCAACTCGATCAAACTGAACTCCGGAAACTTCCTGCTGGCACTCGAAGAGGAGCTGACCATCGAGGCGGAGAAGACGGAGGCTCCGCTCCGGTTCGCAACGACAGAGCGGTCGTTCATCGTCGAGGGATGGGTCCCGACGAACAAGGTCGAGGACCTCGAGTCGACGCTCGATTCGGAGATCGGCGGCCGGCTCGAAATCTCGGAGATCAAACGCGCGGAGTACACGGACGCCAGCGGTCACTCCGAGGAGGAGGTCCACGACGAGCAGGCGGCCACCGACGGCGGAGAGACGGTCGCGACCGACGGCGGAACGCCGGCGGGGGAGCCGTCCACCGAGGAGGACGAGCAGGTCATGACCGACGGCGGCAAATCCGACGGCGACCTCGTTACCGTCGAGGACGACCCGCCGGTCATCCAGCGGAACTCCAAGATCGTGAACCCGTTCGAGATCCTGACGCGGGCGGTCAACCAGCCGAAGTACTCGGAGTTCGATCCGACCATCACGCTGTTTCTGACCTTCCCGCTGTTTTTCGGGTTCATGATCGGTGACGTGGGATACGGACTGCTGTACGTCCTGCTCGGCTACACCGTCTACAAGAAGTTCGAGGACGCAGTCTCGGACTTCGGTGCCGTCATCGTCTGGCTCGGACTGTGGACCACGCTGTTCGGGTTCCTGTACGGAGAGGTACTCGGGTTGCACTTCATCGAACAGATGGGCTATCACCCCGTCCTCAAGAAGGGACTCGACTCGACGGCGTGGGCGATTAGCTGGCTGCTCATCGCCGTGATCGCCGGCTGGGTCCACCTGAACATCGGCTACATCCTGAATTTCGTCGAGGAGTTGTCCGTTCACGGCGCAAAGGAGGCCGTGGTCGAAGTCGGCTCGTGGATCCTGATGTTGAACGGACTGTGGATGTTCATCTTCAGCAAACTCTTCGAGGGCGGCAAGCCCTCCTTCGGCGAGTACGCACTCGTCGGCCAGAACGCGATGCTCGCAGAGGGACCGATCGGGTTCGGCTTCACCGGGTTCCCGGCGGTCTTCGGCTGGATTGGACTCGGCCTGTTCCTCCTCGGCATCGTCATCCTGCTCACCGGCCCGTGGTACGAGGTCGTCGAGTTCCTCGTCCCGCTGGCACACGTGCTGTCGTACACCCGACTGACCGCGGTGCTGCTCGCGAAGGCTGGGATGGCGCTGGCGGTCAATCTCCTGTACTTCGGCGCGTACTCGGACGAGGAGGGATTCCACTTCATGCACGAGTACGCCCCCGGATACGAGCCACATGGAGAGGAAGCCGAAGTGGTCTTCGGCGGCATCTCCAACATGGGCGGCACGCTGATCGAACTCGGACCGGTACAGCTCGCGCTGGAGGGCGCACTGCTCGGCCTGCCGGTCTACATCGTCGGTCACGTTGTCGTGTTAGCAATCGGAGGAACCGCCGCCATACAGGCTGTCCGCCTCGAATACTTCGAGTTCTTTGAGAAGTTTTATGAAGGCGGTGGCAAGAACTATGAACCGTTCGGACACGAACGAACGCACACATCGGACGACTAACAATACCCCAACATACCCATGATTGAAGCCCTAAGCGTTGTACTGAGTCAAGCACAGGCGACTGGAGGCGCACCAGCACTCGAACCACAGGCGGCCGCGGCAATCGCTGTCGGTCTGGCAGCGATCGCGACGGGATACGCACAGCGCGGGATCGGTTCCGCCGCTGTCGGTGCCGTCGCGGAGGACAGCGACAACCTGATCTCAGGGCTGATTTTCACAGCCATTCCTGAGACACTGATCATTATCGCGTTCGTGACCATCTTCATCGTGGGTTAACACTCACACCCCCCATTACTCACCTATGAGTCTGGATACAGTTGTCGAGGACATTAGAGAACAGGCCCGCGCGCGTGCGGACGAGATCCGCGACGAGGCCGACGCCGAGGCCGAGGAGATCATCGCCGAGGCAGAGGCCGACGCCGAGGAGATCCGCGAGGAGATCCTCGACGACGCCGAGCGGACGATCGAGCAGGAGCGCGAGCAGAAGCTCTCGAGCGCGAAACTCGAAGCCAAGCAGGCCCGCCTGGAGGCCCGTCGAGACGTCCTCCAGTCGGTTCGAGACGACATCGAGCAGGAAGTGTCGGAGCTGTCCGGCGACCAGCGCGCGGAGCTTACCGAAGCGTTGCTCGATGCGACCGCCGAGGAGTTCGACGACGACGCGTCGGTTCGGATCTACGGCCGGGCCGAGGACCAGGAACTGCTCGAAGAGCTACTCGAAGAGTACGACGGCTTCGAGTACGACGGCGAGTTCGACTGTCTCGGCGGCGTGGTCGCGGAGAGCGACGAGTCCCGCGTCCGGGTCAAGAACACCTTCGATTCCGTCCTCGACGAAGTCTGGGAGAACAATCTCCGTGAAATAAGTGACAGACTGTTCGAGCAATGAGCGCGACAGGTAGTTCCAACCCCGAGTACGTGAACGCCCGCGTCCGCTCACGCCGAGCAGCGCTGTTCGCAGAGGAGGATTACCGCAAGCTAGTCAGGATGGGCACCGGTGAGATCGCCCGCTACATGGAGGAAACCGAGTACGAGACCGAGATGAACGAGCTCGGGGCCCGCCACAGCGGCGTCGATCTCATCGAGTACGCACTCAACCGGAACCTCGCCAAGAACTTCGAGGATCTGCTCGACTGGGCGGACGGCGAGCTACACAACCTGATCGCGAACTACCTCCGGAAGTTCGACGCCTGGAACGCCAAGACGGCGATCCGCGGCGCCTACTCCGGGGCGAGTCCCGATGAGATCCAGACGGATTTCATCCGCGCCGGCGAGTTCGACGACGAGCTTCTGGATTCCCTCGCCAACGCGGGCTCGATCGAGGAGATCGTCGAGTTGCTCGACGGGACGATCTTCGAGGAGGGGCTGGAGGCGGCGTTCGAGGACTTCGAGGACCAGGACGTCCTCGTGCCGCTCGAAAACGCCATCGACAAGACGTTCTACGAGCACCTGCTCGACGACGTGAACACGATCACCCTCAACCCCAACAGCCCGAAGGGGCTGTACGTCGAGGTCCTGCAGGCCGAGATCGACTTCCGGAACGTCCGGAACGCGCTGCGGCTGTCCCGGACCGGGACGGACCTCGACCCCGAGGAGTACTACATCGAGGGTGGCAAACTGTTCAAGGAAGGCGAACTCCGCCAGCTCGTCGGCAGTTTCGACGATCTCGTCGAGTACATTCGGGACAGCCCCTACGGCGAGGATCTCTCGAACGCGCTGGCGGATCTGAGCGAGGCCGAGAGCCTGAGCGCCTTCGAGCAGGCACTCGACGCTGCGCTGCTCGAGTACTCCGATACGCTCTCGCACTCGCATCCGATCTCGATCTGCTCGGCGCTGTCGTACATCCTCGCCAAGGAGCGGGAGATCGAGAACGTCCGGGCCATCGCCCGGGGCCGGGAGGTCGGACTCTCGGTCGACGAGATCGAAACCGAACTGGTGGTAATATGAGCCAGGAAATCGCAGTGATCGGCAGTCCCGAGTTCACCACCGGCTTCAGGCTCGCGGGCGTCCGGAAGTTCCAGAACGTCCCCGAAGACGACAAGGCCGAGAAGCTCGATGATGCAGTCGAGGAGACACTCGCCGACGACGGCGTGGGGATCGTCGTGATGCACGACGAGGATCTGGATCACCTCTCGCGGGGCGTTCGCCAGGACGTGGAGACGAGCGTCGAGCCGGTGGTCGTGACACTCGGCGGCGGTGCAGGCAGCAGCGGATTGCGCGAACAGATCAAACGAGCGATCGGAATTGATCTAATGGACGAGGAAGACAATGAGTAAAGCAACAGACTCCGATGTCCGTGAAGACGGCATCATCGAAAGCGTCAGTGGCCCTGTCGTGACGGCGACGGATCTGGACGCGCGGATGAACGACGTCGTGTACGTCGGTCACGAGGGCCTGATGGGAGAGGTAATCGAAATCGAAGGGAACCTGACCACAATTCAGGTGTACGAGGAGACCTCCGGCGTCTCGCCGGGCGAACCCGTCGAGTCGACGGGTGCGCCGCTGTCGGTCGACCTCGGGCCGGGAATGCTGGACTCCATCTACGACGGCGTCCAGCGACCGCTCGATGTCCTCGAAGAGAAGATGGGATCGGCGTTCCTCGACCGCGGTGTCGACGCGCCGGGGATCGACCTCGAACAGACCTGGGAGTTCACTCCCGAGGTCGAGGAAGGTGACGAGGTCAGCAACGGTTCGATCGTCGGCACCGTCCCGGAGACCGAGAGCATCGACCACAAGGTGATGGTGCCGCCGGACACGCTCGGAGAGGACGAGACCGCCGAGGTCGTCTCGATCGAGTCCGGCGCGTTCACCGTCGAGGAGACGGTCGCAGAGCTCGATACCGGCGACGAGATCCAGATGCGCCAGGAGTGGCCGGTCCGAGAGGCCCGCCCCACGGTCAACAAGCAGACACCGACGGAGCCGCTCACGTCGGGCCAGCGGATTCTCGACGGGCTGTTCCCGCTCGCGAAAGGCGGGACGGCGGCGATTCCCGGACCGTTCGGCTCGGGGAAGACCGTCGCACAGCAGTCCCTCGCGAAGTTCGCGGACGCCGACATCGTCGTCTACATCGGCTGTGGCGAGCGTGGCAACGAGATGACCGAGGTCATCGACGACTTCCCGGACCTGCCGGACCCACAGACCGGCAACCCGCTGATGGCCCGAACCTGCCTCATCGCCAACACGTCGAACATGCCCGTCGCGGCGCGTGAGTCCTGTGTCTACACGGGAATCACCATCGCCGAGTACTACCGAGACATGGGCTACGACGTGGCGCTGATGGCCGACTCCACCTCGCGGTGGGCAGAGGCGATGCGTGAGATCTCCTCGCGACTGGAGGAGATGCCAGGTGAGGAGGGCTACCCCGCCTACCTCGCCGCGCGGCTCAGCGAGTTCTACGAGCGAGCCGGCTACTTCGAGAACATCAACGGCACCGAGGGCTCCGTCTCGGCGATCGGTGCGGTCTCGCCGCCGGGCGGTGACTTCTCGGAGCCGGTGACCCAGAACACGCTGCGGATCGTCAAGACGTTCTGGGCGCTCGACGCCGACCTCGCGGAGCGACGACACTTCCCGGCGATCAACTGGGACGAGTCCTACTCGCTGTACCGCGACCAACTCGACCCGTGGTTCAAGGAGAACGTCGCCGACGACTGGCCGGACCAGCGTCAGTGGGCCATCGACGTGCTGGACGAAGAGGGCGAACTGCAGGAGATCGTCCAGCTGGTCGGGAAGGACGCGCTGCCGGAAGACCAGCAGCTAACCCTGGAGGTCGCGCGCTTCCTCAAGGAGGCGTGGCTCCAGCAGAACGCCCTGCACGACGTCGACCAGTACTGTCCGCCGGAGAAGACCTACCACATCCTCGGCGCGATCAAGACGTTCAACGACGAGGCCTTCGACGCGCTAGAGGCCGGCGTCCCGGTCGATGAGATCACCGACATCGACGCGCTCCCGCGGCTGAACCGGATCGGAACGACGCCCGACGACGAGGCCGAGGAGTTCGTCGAGGAACTCGAAGAGGAGATCACAGAACAGCTACGCGCACTCTACTAACAATGAAAGAATACCAAACTATCACGGAAATCAGCGGTCCGCTGGTCTTCGCCGAAGTCGACGAGCCGGTCGGCTACGACGAGATCGTCGAGATCGAGACCGCAGACGGCGAGGTGCGCCGTGGACAGGTGCTCGACACCTCCAGCGGCACCGTCGCCATTCAGACCTTCGAGGGGACCGGAGGGATCGACCGCGAATCGTCCGTTCGTTTCCTGGGCGAGACGATGAAAATGCCCGTCACCGAAGATCTGCTCGGTCGGGTGCTCGACGGCTCCGGGAACCCGATCGACGACGGGCCGGACATCGTGCCGGACGAGCGCCGAGACATCGTCGGTGCGGCGATCAACCCCTACTCCCGGGAGTACCCCGAGGAGTTCATCCAGACCGGCGTCTCCGCCATCGACGGCATGAACACGCTGGTCCGGGGCCAGAAGCTTCCGATCTTCTCCGGATCGGGGCTGCCGCACAACGATCTCGCCCTGCAGATCGCGCGACAGGCGACCGTCCCGGAGGAGGAAGGCGACGAGGACAGCGAGTTCGCAGTGATCTTCGGCGCGATGGGAATCACCGCCGAAGAAGCGAACGAGTTCATGGACGACTTCGAGCGGACCGGCGCGCTGGAGCGGTCGGTCGTCTTCATGAACCTCGCGGACGACCCCGCGGTCGAGCGGACGGTCACGCCGCGACTCGCGCTCACCACCGCCGAGTATCTCGCCTTCGACAAGGGGTACCACGTGCTGGTCATCCTGACGGACATGACCAACTACTGTGAGGCCCTGCGTGAGATCGGTGCGGCACGCGAGGAGGTTCCGGGTCGCCGTGGCTACCCCGGATACATGTACACCGACCTCGCCCAGTTGTACGAGCGCGCCGGCCGTATCAAGGGCCAGGAAGGATCTGTCACGCAGATCCCGATCCTGACGATGCCCAGCGACGACATCACCCACCCGATTCCGGACCTGACCGGCTACATCACCGAGGGGCAGATCCTCGTAGACCGAGACCTCAACAGCCAGGGGCTGCAGCCGCCGATCAACGTGCTGCCGAGCCTCTCGCGGCTGATGGACGACGGGATCGGCGAGGGGCTGACCCGCGGTGACCACGGTGGCGTCTCCGACCAGATCTACGCCGCCTACGCGGAGGGCGAGGACCTGCGGGACCTGGTGAACATCGTCGGTCGCGAAGCGCTCTCCGAGCGCGACAACAAGTTCCTCGACTTCGCGGACCGCTTCGAGGAGGAGTTCGTCGAGCAGGGCTACGACACCAACCGCGATATCGACGAGACGCTCGATATCGGCTGGGACCTGCTCTCGATGCTGCCGAAAGAGGAACTCAACCGCGTCGACGAGGAGTACATCGAGGAGTACTACGTCGAAGAGGAGTCGGCCGAAGTGCCCGCCGACGACTGAGCGGCTGATTCTCTTTTCGCTGTGTGCGTCTCAGTCCGTGGTGACTCGCCAGGTCGTCCCGTTCGTGTATCCCCACTTCTCGATGGTCGGCCCGACCGGTTCGTCCTGCAGGCGGGCCATCATCGCGCCGATTTCCTTCGCCGAAAGCTCCAGATCGCCGGCGATATCTCGGCTCTTGAGGTAGGACTCCCCGTCGAGTTCGGCGTCGAGATAGGCCAACAGCCGTCGGGCCTTCGGCGGAAGGTCGGAGTGGGCGTCTGATCGATCCCGTTCGCTGTCGTCGTTCGGGGATCGCTGTGCACACATCGTCAGGATCGGTAGCGGTGGCCGACCAGCAGGCAGAGCACGTTCACCGCCACGAGTGCGGCCACGGCGAGCAGTTTCGTCTGTCCGTCGAGGCTGTAGAGAGCCGGAAGGTAGGCGACTGGGAGGAGGACAGTCCCCCAGAAGCCGATCCGTTCGGCCGTTCCGACGGCGATGCGGGACACGGGACTGTCTGGAGGGATCGCGGGACCAACTCGCTGGTTCATATACCCAACTCCGGACGGGGATACAAAGGCCCTCACGGAGACTCAAAGAGCCGTTTGACAGCGCCCGGACCGAGTCAGCCGTATCAGTTGCTGGGCTGTCACTCCCACTCCAGTCCCGTCGGGTCGGTGG
Organism: Halovenus carboxidivorans; assembly: GCF_009831575.1. Lineage (GTDB taxonomy): Archaea > Halobacteriota > Halobacteria > Halobacteriales > Haloarculaceae > Halovenus > Halovenus carboxidivorans. The sequence continues at coordinate 14,069 of NZ_WUUT01000008.1, forward strand.
GCGGTGAGAGCGGGCTTCGAGGGAGTCCCGATTCGGGATCCGGGTCGTTGTAGCCACGCGGCGCGACGTCGTTCGGTGCGTCGGGGTAGAACAGCGACGCCAGCGCGTGGAGATGCTGTCGACCGACGCCGAGTTCGAACTGTCCGCCGCCGTACATCCGAATCGAGTGTTCGTCGCAGTACTCGACCGTCGAGAGCAGCGACTCGACGGAGCCGAACCGCGACGGCTTGATGTTGAGCCAGTCCGGTTCCCACGGCCGCTCGGTGACTGAGTCGACGCCCGTGATCGGCACGTCCCAGGAGACGCGGTCGCGCTCGCCGTCGAACAGCGGGCGCGTCTCCTCGTTCAGGTCGGGGTCCTCGATGATCGCCTCCGGAAACGCCTCCAGGAGCATCCCGTACAGCTCCGGGTCGCCGGACTGGTCGACATCCGTCCCCTCGTACACGCCTTTGAGATCCAGCGTCCGGACGGCATCCATCTCCGCGAGGCGGTCGACAATCTCTGCGGTCCACTCCTCTGTCGGGTCGAGTTTGAACTGCAGGTCCGGGTTGTCCGCGAGCAACTGCTCGACGCGGTCGGTCGTCGGTGGCTCTCCGAGTCGCGTGCTCGCGACGAACCGAACGGGGGAGTACTCCCGGTCGAGGGCCGTAGCGAGATCAGTTCCGGCCTGTTTCAGCGCGAGGTCCAGCGCCGCGCTCTCGAAGCCCCACCGCCGGTACGATCTATAGATCGAATCCTCCGGGTCGCCGCCGACGAACAGATCCAACTCACCGATCAACTCCGAGAACTCGTCGAACGTACTCGCCTCACCGAGCGGGAGATCCGGCTCGGCGTCGACGAGTTCGTGGTGCGGTTCGTTGTCGTAGGTCACGTCCTCGCCGCGGCCCGTGTCGCCGTCGCCGTGTAGCGAGATGATCGTGGACGTGCGGAGAAAGCCGCTGGAGGTGTCCCGTTCTCGCAGTTCGAGGTCGTAGCCGTCGATATCGACTGAGAGGTCCGCCAACCGGTCGTACAGTGACATACCACAACTGGGGGCCGCACGAGTGTAAAGGTCAGTACAACTCGTCGAGTTCCTCCGCGACGTGGCTGTGTTCCTCCGCGGGGAACTGTCCGTCCTCGACGGCGGTGACGTAGTCGTCGATAGCCGAGCGCATCTCCTCGCGGACGTTGCCGAAGGCCTTCGCGAACGGCGGCGTCCGCTCGGAGAGACCGAGAATGTCGTTGACGACGAGCACCTGGCCGTCACACTCGCTGCCGGCACCGATGCCGATGGTTGGGATGTCGAGGTCGTCGGTGATCTGTGCGGCGAGGTTCGCCGGGATGTGTTCGAGAATACAGGCGAACGCCCCCGCCTTTTCGTGTTCGCGCGCCAGGCGGGCAATCTCTCTGGCCTGTTCGGGGTCGCTCCCCTGTCGGGTGTACCCCGTCTGGTTGACGCTCTGTGGCGTCAGACCGACGTGTGCGACGACCGGAATCCCGAGGTCGCTGAGCCGTTCGGTGAGTTCGATGGTGTGGTCACCGCTCTCGATCTTGACGGCGTTTGCGCCCTCCTCTTTGACCATGCGACCGCAGTTCTCGACGCTCGTCTGGAGATCCGTCCCGAAGGAGAGAAAGGGCATATCCGCGACCACTAGGGTATCGTCCGTGCCGCGCGCGACCGCGCCCGTGCGAGAGGCGACCTCGTCTACGGTTACCGGGAGCGTATCGTCGTAGCCGAGGACGGCGTTGCCCATGCTGTCGCCGATCAGCGCGATGTCGACACCCGCTTCCTCGACGAGCGTCGCCGTGACGGCGTCGTATGCCGTCACCATGGTGATCGGTTCGTCGCCGGCCATCTGCCGAATGTCCTGAACGGTGGGCATACTCGCAGTTTTCCCCGGCGAAACATAGGTGCTTGGGAACGGCGAACCACCAGACGCTTATCGCTGGTCTCCGTAGGTACGGGCGTGACTCCAGAGGTTCGAACATCCGACCCGGACGGGATCGATTACGGGTGGATCATGCAGGTGACGTTCATCGCGACGCTGTTCGTCGGGACCCCCGTGGTCACCGTCCTCTCGGTCTTTGCGGAGCTTCCGACCTGGCCGGACCGGGCGATGTTCGCGGTCCGAGTCGGTGCCCTCATCTGGTTCGTGACCCTGCTCGTCGTGTATCTGTACGCCCGGCTATACCGCGATCCGGGCGACAGAGAATCGGGATCTCAGCCCGAGGACCGGGAGGCGGTTAGCGAGGGGCAGAGAGAGGAACCCGAGCGGGACGTGCAACCGTCGCCGCAGTCGGGCGACGACGACTGACTATCGGACGGTGACACCGCGTAGCCGGGCGCTCGGCGTCGATTTCGGGCTCGGAGCCGGGGCGGTCGGACTCGGCGCACTCGCGGGGGGAACGCCGCAGTCGCTCGACGGATTTCTGATCGGCGGGATCGGGTTGTTCGCGTTCGTAGCGACGCTGTACGTCGCGGAACAGACTAAGGTGCTGGTACTGATAGAGCGGACTCGACCGACATCACTCGTGGTGGCCTGTGTGACGCTCGCCGCGGTCGGTGTGGCCCTCGTCGTCGGGCAGGTGGTCGTGGAGACGCCAGCGGCGACGCTGTTGGTCGGGATGGGAACCGGACTGATCGGATATCGACTCTGGTTCGGACTCGTTGCCCCGGTTCCACCGAAGCGGCTGGACCAGGCCAGCGTGTGGGGGAGTCGCCGGAATCGAAAATAGACCAGCCGAAGACGCAGTGTGCCGTCGTGGTCTGTGAGCGGCCGGGAGTCAGGCGTCGCGCTCGTACTTGTTGCGGATGATGATCGCCGTCGCGTTCATCGCCAGCAGAACCGACAGCAAGGTCAACACGCCGGCGGCGACGACGCCGAAACGGAACTCCGGGGAGGGGTTGTTCGCCCACGAGTAGATCAGCATTGGCATCGCGCTCAACTGACTGAACAGCCCAGACGGCGGGCTGAAGGCGATAGTCGCCATCCCGATCATGATCAGCGGTGCCGTCTCGCCGATCGCGCGACCGAGCGCGAGGATGATCCCAGTCAGGATACCGGGCATCGCCTCCGGCAAGACGACGTTTTTCGTCGTCTGCCAGCGGGTCGCACCCATCGCCAACGAACCGTCGCGGAGTTCGTCGGGAATCGACCGGATCGCCTCCTGGGCGGAGATGACGGTAATCGGGAGGATCAGAAGCGAAAGCGTCAGCGACGCGCTGATCGCCGTACCGACGCCGAACCCGGCGAAATTGACGAAGACCGCCAGACCGAGCAACCCGTACACGACCGAGGGGACGGCGGCGAGATTCGCGATGTTGACCTGAATGAGCCGCGAGATAGCACCGATCACACCCGAGTCTCTCGTGTACTCTTCGAGGAAGACGGCGGTTCCGACACCGAGGACGAACGAGATCAGCGCCGTGAGCGTGATCAGCAGTACCGAGCCGACGATAGCCGGGAACAGCCCCGCACTGCGAGCCTGCGTCGTCTGTGTCGTCGGCGTCCCGCGGATGTATGAGAGATCGAGCCACGGGTCGGGTGACTGGATCCCGAACGTCTGGACCAGCACCGCGCCGGCGAGGGCACCGGCGACGATCAGCAGCGGGAGAGCGAGTCCGGCGCGGCCTTCGTCAGCCCGCCACACCCGGTTCAGATAGGTCGCCGTCGGCACGGAGACGCCGAGCAGCAACAGGACAGCGCCGTTCTGTGAGAGTGCCCCGACGGAGAGGCCGAATCCGCCACCGAGCGCCACGAGCAGGACGGCCGCGCCGACCAGGACACCCCTGCGGCGGTCGTACCGTCGGGCAGTCAACACCGTCGTGACCGCCGTCACGGGGGCGACGAGCGACCACGCGAGCATGATCAGATCGGTTGGGTACACGGGCAGGCTACCACGGAGGACGACTGCACCCGCCGTGCCAACGACTCCGACCGCTCCGACGAGCACTCGCGTGGTCAGCAGTTCCGCGGCGTCCCGATCCACCCGCGAACCGGCAAGCCGCGCGGCGACGTTCCACCGTCGGACCGCGTACCAGACGAGGGCCGTCGGGAAGACCCCGACCGTGTAGACGAGGAAGTACATCTGCAGATCGAAGACGACGAAGATGATGAACAGCCAGAGACCGAGTGCGGCCCCGCCGGCGATCCGACCGAGCAGCCCGAACCCGACGGCCCCGGTCGGAGTGTTGCTCCCGGCGACGGTCACGTACCCTGCGACCGGCACCACGAAGAGGAACAGATAGACCAGTTGCCAGGTCAGTCCCGGAATCGGGCGAACGAACGCTTCGACGGCCGTGAACACCACTGCCGTAATGACGAGTCCACCGGCGAGGATCAAGGCGGTACGGCGCTGGATCGCTCGGTCCGTCTCGTACAGGCAGAACCCGATATACGGGAGTACGAGCGTGACGAAGTACACGAGCAACCACTCGGGACTCGCGGCTTCGAGGTCGAAGGCGTCGATGGTGACGTAGATGAGAAGCGCAGCGAGCGCCAGAATGCCGGTAATCGACGCGGCGAAGGTCACCGACTCGAATAGCTGTCCTCTGAGTCTGCTCACGCGACCGAACTCGTTGCCCGGGGATTCTGTCGCCATCTAGTACACCTCCCGGTATCGTTTTGCGATGATGTCACTGATGACGTTCAATACGAGCGTGATAACGAACAGCGCCAGTCCCAGCGCGAACATCGCCTTGTACGGCAGCGTCCCCCCGGTGAGATCACTCACCGCGATATTGACCATGGCGACGGTGATCGTCGCGCCGTCCTGTAACAACACGTCGGCGGGGTGGATGTACGGGATACCCAGGATTGCGTCGCGGACCTGCGGCATGTTCGCCTGCGATCCCATCGCGACGACGACGATCATCGTCTCACCGATTGCGCGGGAGATGGCGAGGATGTACGACGAGACAATGCCCGAGATAGAAGCGGGGATCACGACGGATGTGGAGACTTCGTATTTCGTCGCCCCGAGGCCGTAGCTCGCGTTTCTGAGTCGGTCCGGCACCGCGTTCATCGCGTCCTCGCTGATCGAGGAGACCATCGGAATCGTCATGATTCCGATCATCAGCGACGCCGACAGCGCGTTGAAGGTGCCGAGATTCGGGAACAGCGTCGCCTGGAGCGCGGGCGTGACGTAGACGAACGCGAAGTAGCCGTAGATGACCGTCGGCACGCCGGCCAGAATCTCGAGCATCGGTTTCAGAATCGCTCGAACGCGAGCCGACGCGTACTCGGAGAGGTAGACCGCCGTGAGCGTCCCGATCGGAAGCGAGATGAACGCCGCAGTGATCGTTACAGTCAGCGTCCCGATAAGCAGCGGAACGATACCGAACGCGAGCGATCCGCCGGAGGGGTTCGGGCTCCACTCCGTGCCAGTGAGGAAGGTAGCGACAGAGATACTTGCGAAGAAATCGACCGCCGGGCGCAGCAGCGTGACGAAAATTGCGACCGTCGTGACCAGCGTCACCAGGGCACAGAGTGCGAACACGCCCGTCGTGGTTCCTTCGACGAGTTGACTGAGCCCCGTGTCCCGTGTCAAGTCTGGAGTCTCGTTCTCACTGCTCATCTGTCCTCACCTCGCGGACGGTCTGTCGATGCGGCCGGGGGAATCCCATACCCGGCGCGTTCGGGACGCTCGTACATTAGTGCTATCAGTTCGCCTGTTCGATTGCGTCTTCGAGCTTCTGCATCTGTTCTTGCTGTGTCGATTCACTCAGCGGGACGTAGCCGACATTCTCCGCGACGAGTTCTTGGTTGGTCGTTTGCTCGACGACGTACCGAGCGAAATCCGCGATGTAGTCCTCGCTGAGGGCCTCCATCGACGGGTACGTGTACAGCGACCGGGTGAGGGGCTGGTACTCGCCGGAGCGGGCGGTTTCGAGTGACGGTTTCACGCAGCCGTTGCCGTTGTCGATGCCGACCGCTTTCAGCCCGTCGGGGTTCTGGAAGAAGTACGCGAACCCGAAGTACCCGATCGCGTTCTCGCTACCCATGACCCCCTGTGCGATCTGGTTGTCCTGTTCGGTCGCCGTGTAATCGCTCGTGTGTCCGCGCTCTTCGCCCTGGACGTTTTCGATCAGGTAGTCGTAGGTCCCGGAGGTGTCGGCGGCACCGTAGCGTTCGATCTCCTCGTTCGGGAACTCGTCGCGGATTTCGTTCCAGGTGTCCGCCGAGTCGGACTCCCAAATCCGAGCCAGTTCCTCGACGGTGAGACAGTCGACGAAACTGTCCTCGCTGACGACGATTGTCAACGCGTCGGTCGCCAGCGTCAGTTCGACGTACTCGACGCCGTTGTCCCCACAGAGTTGTTCCTCTTCGGGCTGAATGGGGCGGCTCGCGTTGTTGAAATCGGAGTTCCCGACACAGAAGTGATTCGAGAAGCCGCCGCCGGATCCCGTCCGGTTGACGGTCGGGTCGACGTTGTCGTTGTTCTGTCGGTACTCCTCAGCAATGGCGCTCATCAGCGGGTACACCGTACTCGATCCGGTGATCGTGATCGATTTCGTCTCCTGGTCAGCGGTCGAGGACTGCGTACAGCCGGCCAGAGCGGCCGTTCCGGCGCCGGCTGCGGCTGTCAGAAACGTTCGTCGGGATGTCGTGGAGAATCGCTCTGGATCGGTATCCATCATTACCAGTACGGAGGAGAGAAGTCCATAAATACTGTACTAATTTGTATATAGGCCCGTCGTAAACTATATTTTCGACGCTATAGATCTATATATCTCTATCCATGGCATCAGATACCAGGTTCGGGAGGACCACCCAGAGACAGGCGTGTCGTGGGAGAGAGCAGCGGGACAAGACGGTTACGGGAGAAGCGTGTGCCGGAACGGTGGCACGGTCACTCCGGAGAAACGTCGAGAATCTTGTCGGACGACCGCTGCTGGTAGGTCGCCTCGGCCGGGACGGAGGCCACGTCGCCGGACCGGAGGTCGTACGCAGTTAGTGAACCGCCGTAAACACACCCGGTATCGAGACCGACCGCGTGCTCGGAGACGAACGGCGAGCCGAGAACGGTGTGGCCGAAGCAGATCCGTCGGGGACCGTCGTACTGCTGGAACCAGAACGGCCCGTCGTACCCGTTCGACGGCGGTACGGAGCGCATCTCTAACAGATCGTCCGGGGAGTGTGCACGAAGCGGCCGGGTCGGGTCGACGCCGCCGTGGACGACCATCGCGTCGCCAACGGTGACGACCAGCGGGAACGATGCGACGGCGTCTTCGATCCCCGCGAACGGGTCGGTGTCGATCCGCTCGTGGATGATCTTCGCCTCGTTGTTCCCGCGGACGCTCACGGCGTTCTCTCGTTGGTGGACGAACTCGACGACGGCGGTGCTGTCCGGTCCTTTCCGGACCAGATCACCGACGAAGAGCACGAGGTCGTCCGCGCTCGGGTCGAGTCGCGCCCACAGCGTCCGCAGTTCGTCGATACAGCCGTGGACGTCACCGACAACGTAGATCCCGTCGTACTGATCTGGATCGAACCGCCGGTGGAGGGCCTCGACGGAGTCACTAAACTCGGGCGGACTCATTTGCGGTGATGGCTGTTGGTTCGCTGCGGACTGGCCGGCCGCGTTCGACGCCGAGGACGGATTCTGGTGGCTCACAGTGGGACAAGCAGTCGTTCGTATATGACTGCTGCTAGTTCTGCTACGAACGGATATATAGACGATCAGCGTCGATCGAGTGCCTGCTCGGCCTCCTCCATGAGTCGCGTCTGGGCGTTTCGCGGCTGTTCGTCGCCGGGACTGCGCTGTGTGTAGCTCCCGTCCGGGTTCAGTTCCCAGGCTTTGGTGTTGTCGGAGAGGTTGAGATCCAGGACGTGGCGGATCCGAGCCCGTAGCTCGGGGTCGTGGATCGGGACGGCCGCCTCGACGCGGTTGTCCAGGTTGCGCTCCATCCAGTCGGCGGAACCGATGTAAAACTCCTCGTCACCGCCGTTCCGGAAGTAGTAGATCCGGGAGTGTTCGAGGAATCGGTTGACGATACTCACGACGCTGATGTTCTCGCTGATACCCGCCAACCCCGGCCGGAGTCGACAGATGTCCCTGACGACGAGATCTATCTCGACGCCGGCCTGAGACGCGCGGTAGAGTTCTTCGACGATTTCGGGATCTTCGAGGCGGTTCATCTTCGCGGCAATGCGGGCCGGTTCACCCGCCCGGGCGTGCTCCGCCTCCCGGCGGATCGCTTCGACGAACCGTTCGCGCATGTTTCCGGGAGCGATGAGCAGTTCGCGGTACTCGTCGTGTACCGAGTTGCCGGTGAAGTAGTTGAACAGTTGGACGAGATCCTGGCCGATGTCGCGGTTGGCGGTGAACAGCCCCAGATCCTCGTAGCGCTTTGCCGTCTCCGAGTGGTAGTTTCCGGTGCCGATGTGTGAGTACAGTTCGACGCCGTCGTCCTCCTCCCGGACGACGAGAGCGGTCTTGGTGTGGGTCTTGTACCCGATCGTGCCGTAGGCGACGTGGATTCCTTCCTCTTCGAGTCGCTGGGCCCATTCGAGGTTGTTCTCCTCGTCGAATCGGGCCTTCAACTCGACCATCACGGCGACCTGTTTGCCGTTTTCCGCCGCGTCGATCAGCCGCTGGATCACCTCCGAATCGCTCGCTGTCCGGTAGATCGCCGCCTTGATCGCGAGCACGTCGGGATCGGTCGCGGCCTCGTCGAGGAATCGCTGCACCGTGGTGTTAAACGAGTGATAGGGGTGGTGAACGAGGATGTCGTCCTCGCGGATCTCCTCGAAGATGGAGCGACCGGTTGCGTCGCGGCCGTCGCCGAGACGAGGGTGTGGTTTCGGGGTCCACTCCGGGAGTTTCAACTCCGGGCGGTCGATGTCGGTTAGCGTCATGAAATCCGAGAAATCCAGCGGGCCGGGGAGCCTGAACACCTCTGCCGGCCCGATGTCCAGATTCTCCAGAAGGGGTTCGAGCATCTGATCGGACATGCCGGCCTCGACCTCGAGTCGGACGACGGTCGCGAACCGTCGCTGTTCGATCACCTCCTCGGCCAGTTGTAACAGATCCTCAGCGACCTCCTCGTTGCGACGGACCTCGGCGTTCCGGGTGACACGAAACGTCGCGTCCTCGAGGATCTGCGCGTTCGGGAAGATCTGATCGAGGTTGGCCCGGACGAGTTCCTCCAGGAGAATGTACCTGGTCTGCTCGCCGATCTGAACGAATCGGGGCCTGTTTTTCGGCATCTTGATCCGCGAGAAGGTCACGTCGTCGTCGCCGGGGTGTTTCGCCAGTACACCGAGGGACAGCGAGAGATTCGAGATGTGCGGGAACGGTTTCGCCGAGTCGATTGTCAGCGGCGTCAGCGTCGGGAGAATCGAGTCCTCGAAGTAGGCGTCCACCTCAGTCTGCTCTGGCGGGGTGAGTTCGTCGTACGAACAGATTTCGATGCCCGCGGCGTCGAGTGCCTCGCCCAAGCCGTTGCGGTAACACTCGACCTGCCGTTCGAGCATCGGCCGCGCCTCCGCGAGCACCTCCTCCCAGTGTTCGTCGGGCCGACGGCCGTCCGGCGTCCGTTCGGTCACCGACGCCGCACGCTGTTGTTTCAGTCCACCGACGCGTTTCATGAAGAACTCGTCCATATTCTCGGTGAAAATCGCGAGAAATTTGACCCGTTCGAGCAACGGGTTCTCCTCGTCGATTGCCTCCTGGAGCACCCGTCTGTTGAACGCGAGTTTGCTCAGTTCTCGGCTCAGATAATACTCTGAGTCGGACAGATCGACCGCCTCGTCCTGTTCGTGCCACTCACAGCCGGTGTTTCCGCCGTTTATGTGGGCGACTAGCTGTGCTCTCGTCTCGAAACACTGCTCACAACTCGGACACTGATACGCGTTTCCTGAATTCATCTGTCGAACTCTGGAGCCGATCTGGCTCTGTACGAGAGTGCGACTGTCGTTTAAAAAAGCGCTCCTATGAGGGATATGTACAGGTACGTACGGATTATTGCCGACTGTATGTTTTGTATTTCGGGTTTATCTTGGAAGGTATGGATGTAACGGAGCCGTCGTCTGTGCGATGTACTGGAGTGTACTCGGCGGTTCGTCAGTCGGGGCGGCGGTCGTTCTGAACGCTGTCCCCCCGCAGCTCGGACACTCTGTGTGAAATGCCGTCACTGTGTCTTCACAAGCGAGACAGGTGTACCGTCGGACCGAAGCAGGGCGTTCGAAGCTCATAACGTGGAATGTCAGTGGTGCCGTTCCGTTCGGGGATCCGACCCCGAGTGAACACAGTCGACGCCCCGCAAGAAGGTTTTATAATAGGTGTCCGTACGTCACGGCACCGGCCCGTTCGGCTTGGTATCTGTCTTCACAGGTCGTATTCGACGCCGGTCAGCTCCTCGGAGACCGTCCAGAGTCGCTGGGCGCTCGATTCGTCGTAGGATCGGTCGCTCGATTCCTGGAGTTCTGGGGTGCCTCGCATGTTTGCGAACCCGCCCGGACCGACGTACTCGCCGCCGGTGATCTCGGAGTGGGTCGCGGCGTAGAGCATCGGCAACGCGCCCGCTTGTGCCGACTGGGCGAGCACCGCGTTTGCGACTTTCATCATCGCCAGCCGGAGCCGGGATCCCGCCATCTCCGGGCCGCGTTTCTGGAGGTTCGTCGCGGCGTAGCCCGGATGACAGGCCGTGCTCACGACGTCGCCCTCGTCGTCGAGCCGTCTGTCCAGTTCGTACGCGAACAGCAGGTTCGCGAGTTTGCTCTGGGCGTACGCTTCCCACTTGTCGTAGGACTGCTCGTGCTGGAGGTCGTCGAAGTCGATCCGTCCGCGCTCGTGGACGCCGCTGCTGTGGGTGACGATTCTGCTCTCGCCGCTGGTCGAGCGGAGCAACCCGAGCAGTCGGCCGGTCAGCGCGAAGTGACTGAGGTGGTTGACGCCGAACTGCATCTCGAAGCCGTCGTCGGTCTCCCGGCGGGGAATCGCCATCACCCCCGCGTTGTTACAGAGGACGTCGAGGGAGTCGTACGCCGCTGTGAACTCCTCTGCGAACGAGCGGATCGAATCGAGGTCCGCCAGGTCGAGTTCCCGGACAGACAGCGACGCCGCCGGAAACGCCTCGCGAATCGATTCGCGGGCCGACTCGCCGCGGTCCGTACTCCGGCAGGCCATCACGACGTGGGCACCCTTCTCGGCGAATGCCTTCGTCGCTTCGTAGCCCAGTCCGGAGTTCGCACCCGTGACCAGCACCGTCTTGCCAGACTGATCCGGCATCGATGATTTCGTCCAGCCGTCAGTGGAGAAAAGTGATCGCATACACGTCAGTCGGGGCGGGACGGTATAAAATCCGCTGGTCGCGGTCAGTCCGGGTCGAGGATGGTCCGCCACCGCCGGACTGCCGCCTCGAAACTGTACTCCTCTGTAATCGTCTCCCGGCAGGTCTGACTGATCTCCGCGAGATCCTCACGGTCGAGAATCCCCTCGATTTCGGCGGCGATTGCCGCGCCGCGCTCGTCGTCCATCAGAAAGCCGGTCTCGCCCTCCCGGACGACATCCGGGACCCCCGAGACGGGTGTCGCGTAGGCTGGCGTCCCACACGCCATCCCCTCCAGGATCGCGGTCGGCAGTCCCTCGGTCGGGTGTGACGGAACGACCTGGAGCCGAAACCGGTTCAGTTGCTCGGGGACGTCCTCGCGGTCGACCCAGCCGACCACCTCGACGGACCCGGCCTCGATCTCCTCGGCCAGTTCCCGTTCGAGCTGCTCCCTGTACGAGCCGTCGCCGACGAATACGAAGGTGATCTCGTCTGGTAACCGCCTGGCCGCCTCGGCCAGCTCCGGAATCCGCTTCTCCACGTCGAGTCGACCGACGAAGCCGACGACCTGTTCGCGTTGCTCGAAGGGGCGGTGCACGTCGAACTGCTCGGTGTCGACGAACCGTGCGCCGTTGGCGTACAGGCGTCTGGCGTCCCGGCTCAGTCCCAACTGCTCGGCCATCGCCGGCGTGTAGCTCACGACGCCGTCGGCCAGCCGATAGCCCGCGCGTTCGAGCGCGGCGACGAGGCCGGCGAGCAACCGGGGGAGCGGACTCGGTAGCTGTTCCTCCCAGCGCAGGCGCAGCGACAGCGGCACGTCACCCCGCGGGAGGACGAGCACGCGCTTGCCGAGCAACCGAGCACAGACGACCGGGAGCAGGTACGAGGTCGTCCCGAAAAACAGGACAGTCCCCTCCTCACGACGGGCGATGGCCAGACACAGCCGGAGCTGGTTCAGCGCGAACCGGACCGCTTCGACGAGGACACGTTCGCCAGTGCCGGCGCTGCTGAACTCGACGATCTCGTGATCCGACCGAATCGGCGCGTCCGCCGGGAGATTGGCCGTCAGCACCGTGACGGTCGTGATCTCTGCGATGATATCCGCCAGGTCGTGCGCGTGGTCTTTCGAGACGCGGCTTCGCTGTGGCTGGGTGATTAAACAGGCGCCACGGTCGTCACTCATTTTTTTCACATTTCGTCCCCGGTGGTTTGAATGCATCGGGGAAGTCGGGGTTACGACCGAATGATACCGAACAGGTATCCGAGCCCGACACAGGCCGTCAGTACGGAGAGCATCACGAGTTGCTGGACCCCTTCGCTTGACGGCTGTCGAGACAGTTCTTGGAGCCGCCGAGGTATTGACTCGGTCACCAGATGTGAGAGAAATTCCTGCTCGTCGGTGGTCTCAATAGCGACCCTGTTTGTTTCAAGAGTTCGCTTTGAGTAGCCCTGCCAGAACGCCCGCCGACACAGCCACGTCACCCTCGTTCGATACTGAAATACTTTGTGTGCGACGACGGCATCCGGCTGGTATAACATCCCCTTTCCGAAGGCCCGCCGCATTCTGAGTGCGAGTTCTGTCTCGTCGGCTTGGATCTGACTCTCCGCGGTCAACCCGACCTCCTCGTTGAACCCACCAATCTCCTCAAACACCACGGATCGAAACGACATGTTCGATCCGAAGGTGTTTCGTACCTCGCTCCAGGGTTCGCGTAACGCCTCGTAATCAACGCCGACGAGCCAAAAGAACTCTTCCGGAAGATGTGGTGGTCGCGTGGCCATCCACTCAGGGATCATCCGTCCTCCGACTGCGATCGCATTGGTCTCCTCGTACCCCCGGACGAGCTGTGCTATCCAGTCTGGCTCGGCGACGGCGTCGTCGTCAAGAAATGCGACCACCTCACCCGTCGCTTGACGAACTCCCTGCGTTCGACTATACGACAGACCTCGATTCTCGTTGTTCGTCACGATCTGTACTTCGTTCAAATCCCCGAACATTTCTCTTACTTTTCGATCCACCTGTTCATTCCCGTCGATGACAAGTACAACTTCAACCGGATCGTATGTCTGATTCAGTACGCTCCGGACCGCGGCAATAAAATCATCGAGCCGGTCCAGCGAGTACGTACAGATTATAACAGATACTTTCATTATTCGTGCTCCATCTCTCATCATCGAGTCGTTCAGAGATCTCTCTGTAGTGATCTCTTCTCGATCTAATCGATTCTCTGTATTTATAAACATTCGCACTGGGCCCGCTGCCAGTCCAACTCGTAGTAGCGGTTAGTTCCGTTTGAAGATAACGTCGTAGCTGAATTCGAATCAGGCCCGAGGTTAAGATAGAGGGTTTTTGTCGATAATTTGGCCGTCGGTCGTATACTCTTGATATTGGCACCGCTTCGCTGTTAGTTATTCACAATTAAATTTCTCTGTCAGCAAGGTGGCTGCGCAAAAACCGTCTGTTGCGCGGTCGTCGCTGTCGGTCAGCCGTCCGGCGACAAGATCCCGGTCCGCCGGGGTATTGACGTTGTAACACCGGCCGTCGAGATCGACCGTCTCCAGCGGCCAGCTGGCGGACAACAGCAGATCGATCGCGTCGGTGAGTTCGTACTCGCCGGTCTCGTTCGGGGTCAGGAGGTGGGCGGCGTGGAGGATCTTCGGAGAGAAGGCATAACAGCCCCGCGGCACCAGCCGAGAGGGCGGGTTCTGTGGCTTCTCGACGATCCCGGTAATCTCGCCGTCGGTTAGCTCGAAGACCGCCCCTTTTCCGGCGTCGTCTTCGGTGACTTCCTCGACGAGCGCCGTCACGGCGGCGTCGGTCTCGGCGTGTCGCTGTACGAGGTCGTCGGTGTTCGCCCGGACCACGTTGTCGCCGTTCAGCCAGACGAAATCCGTCTCGATTTCGCTCTCGGCGGCGAGCAGCGCATCCGCTAGTCCGTCCCGGGACTGTTGGGTCACGTAGCTGATCGGCGTGCCCTCGAAGGACCCGCCGTAGTGCTCGCGGATCTGGTCGCCCCGGTAGCCGATTACGACGATCAGCTCGCGCACGTCGAGTGCGGTCAGCGTCTCGAAGACGTGTGTGAGAAGCGGTTTGCCGGCGACCTCGACGAGGCCTTTCGGTTTCTCGGCCGTCAGCGGCCGCATGCGGGTGCCCTGGCCCGCGGCCGGAACGACCCCCTGCATCAGGCCGCCCGCTGGAGGAGCTGCTCCAGGGTCGCCCGATCCTGTGCGCCGACGACTCGCTCGACCGGCTCTCCGCCCGCGAAGACGACGAGCGTCGGCACCCCCTGTGCGCCGAGTTGCTGTGCGAGTCGCTGGTGGCGATCCACGTCGACTTTCGCGACGGCCGCCTCGCTCTCTGCCGCGAGCGATTCGATCGTCGGCTCCATCATCTGACACGGTCCACACCAGTCCGCGTAGCAATCGACCAGTACGAGGTCGTGCGTCGACGTGACCTCCTCGAAGTGAGAGTGGCTCTCGATTTCGATGGGTGTCCTCGGACTGTCCGCCGAGCCCGTCTCGGCTTGCTCGGCGGCCTGTCGCCGTTTGAGTCGCTCGCGTTTCCGCTCCCGGATTCGCTGGAGTTCGTCCCGCTCGTCGCTGTCGCTCATGGGAGAACGTACGGCGCGGATTCTGTAAAACGTGACGACGGGCCGCGTCGGGAGTCAGTCGTCCGCGGAGACGCGCTCTTTCTCGGCCTCGGCCTCTCGCTCCTGCTCGCGTTCGGCCTTTTCCTCCTCTTCTTTCTTGGCTTTGATCTTCTTCAGGCGGAAGATCTCCTCTCGTTCCTGCTCTTCGAGTTTCTGCTCGATGTACTCCTGGTTCTCGCGAAGCTCCGGGAGCAGTTTGAACTCCAGGGCGTTGACGCGGCGTTTCGTCGTTTCGATCTCGTTGAGCATCTTCTTCATCGCCGTCTCGACCTCGGCGGCGAGGATGATCTGGTCGATGAGTTCCTCGTAGGCGTCGGCCGCCTCGTCGATCCGGGCGCTCGTGCCGAGCACGCCGTAGCCGCGTTCCTGGAGGTTTTTCTGGACCTTGGTGGACTCGATCTGGGGGACGACGACGCCCATGATGTTTTTGGACTGGGTCGTGATTTCCGGGTGTTCCTTCAGCGCGGAGGCCGCACCGCGGACGGCCACGTCACCCTCCGTCGCGCGGGCGATGTCGATGGCGCGCTGGGCTTGCTGGTATTTCTCTTCGAGATCCTCCCGGACATCCTGTGCCTGATCGAGAATATCCATGAACTCCATGATCAGGCCGTCACGCTTCTTTTCGAGCGTATCGTGCCCACGCTCGGAGAGTTCGATGCGTTCCTCGATCTGCATCAGATTCTTCCGGGTGGGTTTGACATCGTCGGCCATTTGCTCCCTTCTACAGAGCGTAGCCAGTTAACCGTTTCCGAACAGGCTCATCCGAGCCCTACTCCGACAGCGAGGAGACGCCGGTAATCTCGAAACGAGCGCCGCCCGCATCGCCCTCCGCGACCCCGACTTCCCAGCCGTGCGCGTCCGCGACGCGGGCGACGATGCTCAGGCCGAATCCAGTCCCGTCCTCGGTCGCCGAATGCCCCGACTCGAACACCTCCTCGCGTTCCTCGGGGTCGATACCGGGACCGTCGTCCTCGACGTAGAAGCCATCCGGCAGTTCGGCGACGGTCACGGCCACGTCCTCGCCGCCGTGTTCGACCGCGTTCCGGAACAGGTTCGCGAGCAACTGCCGGAACCGGTTCCGGTCGGCGGTCAGCGTCCGTTCGACTTCGACCGAAAGCGTCGCCTCCGCCGTGTCGACGGTCTGCCAGCACGCCCGACAGCTCTCTGCGAGGTCGATCTCCTCGGTATCGAGCGCCCGACCGCCCTCGCGAGCGAGTTCCAGAAGTTCCTCGATCAACACGTCCATCCGTTCGTGCGCCTGCGCGATGTTGTCGAGGTACTCGCTTTTCGGCTCCTCCTTGGCCAGTTCGAGCCAGCTGTTCGCGACCTGAAGCGGATTGCGGAGGTCGTGGCTGACGACGCTTGCGAACTCCTCCAGCCGCTCGTTCTGGCGTTCGAGTTCGCGTTCGCGGCGCTCTCGCTCGGTCACGTCGGTCGTCAGCCCGATCATCCGCTGCTGGTCGGCCGAGCGGACGAACCCGGTCGCTTCGACCCACCGGGTCTGGTCGTCGGCCTGATTCGTCCGGTAGACGACGTCGAACTCGCCGTCGCCGGAAACCGCGTCGGCACTCACCTCCCGAATCCGCTCGGCGTCAGAGGGGTGGACGGCCTGCTCCAGAAAGTCACCGACGGTCGTTATCTCCTCCTCACCGAGGCCGAACAGCCGCCGGGACGGCCCCAGTCGTGTCGTGATCTCCCCGGTCCCCAGATCGACCGCCCAGACGACAGAATCGGTCGTCTCCAGCGCAAACTCGACGTGGTCTCGGATCTGTTCGAGTGTCTGTTCGCGTTCCAGACGAGCCAGCGCCGTTTCGACGTGCTGGACGAGCAGGCGGGCGAGTTCGAGGTCCTGCTGGTCGAACGCCGCTGGCTGTCTGTCGATCACCTGAAAGACGCCGTAGCCGCTGATCGGGACGCTGAGAGCGGAGCGGATGAGATCTGACTGGGGCTGTGCGGCGTCTTCCTCTCGAACGTCGTCGATGACGTAACACTCGTCGTTCCGGTAGGTCTTTCCGGCGATCCCCTCGTCTACGGGCATCTTCGTGCGCTCGTTGATCGGTGACGCATCCGACAGCGCCCGAGCGGTCAGGTAGCCGTCTTCCTCGGTGGCGATGGCGACCTGATCGAAGTCGAGGATCCCCCGTGCGGCCTCGACTGTCCGCTCGTAAATCGCCTCGCGGGTCGAACAGCGCGTCAGTTCGTCGACGATGTCGTGCAGGTCGGCGATGGCTTCGGTCCGCGAGCGGCGTTTCGTGATGTCCTGAAACTGTGAGTAGATCGCAACGACGTCGCCGTCGTCGTCGGTCACGGCCCTGTTGTGCCACTCGCAGGTGATCCGCTCGCCGTCCTTCCGGAGGTTCTGGTTGACGCTGTGAAATCCCTCCGCGCTCTCACGGAGCCGGTCGATCACCCCCGCCACGTCCGTCTGCTCGCTCTCCGGGACGATGGTCTCCCAGGACCGGCCGACCAGTTCGGATTCGGAGTAGCCGAGAATCTCCTCCGCGGCCGGGTTGACGCGAACCGCCTCGAAGGCGCGGTTCCACTCGATGACGCCGAGCGGTGACTGCTCGATAAACAGCGAGAGCCGTCGCTGGCTCTCTGCGGCCGACCGAACGTGACGGCACTGGTCGACGGCGTCGCGGATCCCTGCCGCGAGACTGTCGGGACCTCCCCCCTGTCTGGGGACGTACTCGGTGACGCCCGCGGAGATGGCCTCGCTCGCGAGTTCCTCCGAGCCGTCTGCGTACAGGACGACCGGAAACGCCGGACGATCCGTTCTGACCTCCCGGAGCGCATCGATCCCGGTCGACTCGGGGAGGGCGTACTCGGAGACGAGACAGTCGAAGTTCGCGGCGTCGAGTCTGTCGAGGGCGTCAGTCGCCCGGTCCACGGTCTCGACCCGCAAAGAATCGGAGGTACGTTCGAGTGTGTCGGCGACGGTCTCCGCGCGGCCAAGATACAACACGTCGATCCCGTCGGGAGTCTCCATTCTCTCTGTTCGGCCTTCGAAATCAGCGCTAATAAAGACACTGCGCAGTATCGGGAAAAATAATCGTTCCGGACGTTAGCTGTCGCCTGACTGCCGTCGGTAGTACAGCTGTGAGCCCCAGTAGACGGCTCCACCGAGCAGGAGCAGATCGAACAGCCGCTGGTCGGGTCCGCCCGCGGAGACGAACCCGAAGGCCCACACGGCGAGGATGGCCACCATCAGCACGCCGAAGCCGTTTCTCGCCGCTCGCATCACCGGGTCGTGATCGGCCATTACCACGACCTACAGGGCCGCTGCATAAACAGACACCGCCTCGGTTACGACGGGCCCGGCCTATCGACTGGCCGCGGCATCCGCGAGAACGGTGTCGATGTCACCGAGGCTGTCGATCACGTAGTCGGGATCGATATCACTGGCGGCGATGTCCTCGCGGTCCGAGACGCCCGAGAGGACGAGAACGGTCGTCATCCCGGCCCGCTCGCCCAGCCTGAGGTCGGTGTCGAGACGGTCCCCGACGACGAGGCACTCCTCCGGGTCGACGCTGAGTCTGTCCAGCGCCGCCTGTTGTGCAGTCTCGGATGGTTTTCCGAGGATCGCGTCCGGGTCACGGCCGAGAACCGCAGCGACCGATCCGATGATCGCCCCCGATCCCGGGACCACGGTCCCGCCCTCCATCGGGAAGGTCCGGTCGGGATCGGTGCCGAGAAACGGGGTGTCCTCGTCGGCGGCGGCCAGCGCGTCCCGCATGTCCCCGAAATCGAACTCCGAGGTCCAGGAGGCGACGAGGACGTCCGCCTCCGTCGGTTCGTCCGTGACCGCGAGCGAGGCCGCCCGGAACTGCTCGCGGAGGCCGTCCGCGCCGATACAGAACACCTGCTCGTCGGGGTGGTGATCGACCAGATACTCCGTCGTGACGACGCCAGACGAACACGCCTGGCAGTCCGAGACGTCCAAGCCGAGGTCGGTCAGCCGGTCGATGTAATCGGCACCGTCTTTCAGCGGATTGTTCGAGAAGAAGAGGATATTCAGCCCCGCGCTCCGGAGCGCGTCGAGTCCGTCTGCCGTTCCCGCACAGAGATCACCACCCCGGTACACCGTTCCATCCAGATCGACAATCGCCCCGCGGAGTGTCATTGGTCACACAACGGCCGGGGACAAGATAACGTCGGCGGTCGGGCCCTCATCGATACGCCTCGAACTCCCGCCCGAAGGCCAAGAAGTAGAGCGTGCCGACCCCGGCGATGACCGTCGCAACTCCGAAGGCGAGCGGTTCGCTCCCGGCAAAAGAGACGCCGAGTCGGTCGAGGCTGAACCCGCCGTAGATCGCTCCGCCGATCCCCGCGCTGGGGATGACGACGACGTTTCTGACGAGATAGTACGATCCGGCGACGCGCCCGCCGCTGTCTCGTTCCGCCGGGCCGACGATCAGCGCCTTGTGTGCCGGAAGCCCCGCGAACCGAAGCCCCGAATACGCGAACAACAGCGCGACGACTCCGGCGTTTGCGGGGGCGCTAATCAACAGGATCGGAAAGAGGGCGTACACGGAAAACCCGAAGGCGACGACGGGCTTCAGCCCGACAGATTCGGCCAGTCTCGCGGCCACCGGCATCGAGACGAGCGCGACCAGCATCTCGACCGCTAGCAAAACGCCGAAAAACACCTCCGGCGAGAGCGAGAGCGGACCCCACACCAGTCCCACGTTCAGAAACTCGGTGACGACGATGACGAAGAAGACGTAGACCATCCCGTTGCCGAATCTGACGAGCGTATCGGCGACCAGTAGCGGTCGCATCTCCTCCGGGAGCGCTCGGAGGTCCGCGAGAATCTCTCCGAACCCCTCGAAGGATTTGCCGAGCGTGCTGTCTTCGGGTTCGTACAGGTAGTGTTGTGTCGCGGTCGCAACGAGCGCGAAGGCGACGCCGATTGCGAGCACGAACTGGAATCCGACGGTAAAATCGGCAGCGACCGCGAGGACGACGGCGGCGAGCAGCGGACCGATCAGGAAGGCGGTCCGGCGAAACAGTTCCGTGCTGGCGAACCCGCGGGCGAGTCTGGAGGGCGGGACGGCCTGTTTGACGATCGCGAAGGTCGCACCCAGTCCGAACGATTTCCAGGCCTGTGCGAGAAAGAGCCCGACGAAAATCCAGAACCACGGCTCGATCGTCGCTCCGAGCACCGATACCGTGCCGAGGGCCGGTGCGAACAGCCAGACCGCGAACCCCGCCGTCGAGCAGAGTCCGAACAGCGTCAGCGCGAACCGCGAGCCGATCCGATCGGAGAGCCTCCCACCGGGGTAGGGGTAGGCCGCACCGATGATGTTCCCCACCGTTCCGAACAGCCCGATTGCGAACGAACTCGCCCCCAGAACGCGTAGGTACTGCGGGATGTAGCGGTTCGTCATCTGGAAACTGAGACTGAACGCGAACATCGCGACCGAGAGAACCAACACGTCGCGCTCGAAGGAGAGAAACTGCCGGAACGGATCGAGCAGCGCGCCTGACTCGTCTGGTTGCTCAGTGCTCATACTGTTCGATCACCGGACCAGTGGGATCATAGGTCAGTTCTCGACGGGGACTACCAAACCGTTTGGGACTCCAGTGCCCGGCCGGGAGCGATGTGGCCGGCCCCGTCAGTGCCGAATCGATTCGGACGGATCGAAAATACTGCTATGTGATCTCTGTACCGGAGGGGAACACTCTGATTGGCTCCGGAGCACATCCGATCCGGACGACGACCTATTATAAACGCTCTTTGGGATCACCGGTGGCGTTCCGATAATGTCACGGCGCCCGACCCACGGACACCCAGAGGAAGCCGTCGACGCCCTGCCGACCATGGGTGATTCCTGCGAACTCGCCCAGTTCGACCGACCCCGGGGATCACCGACGACGTTGGCCGTGATCTCCGACCCGCACCTCAGCGGGACGGCCCGCGGAACGAGCAAGATGTATCACCGGAGCAAACAGCGGTTGCAGACTGCCTTCGACGACGCCGCGTCCCGCGACGTGGACCTGACCGTCGTCGCCGGCGACCTGACCAGAGACGGCGAACGCTCCGAGTACGAACTCGCGACGGGGCTGTTTCGGTGCGGTCCGGACCCGACCGTCGCCGTCCCCGGAAATCACGACGTGGCCTACGACGGGGACCGCGGACCCGTACCGGACGGCAACGCGTTCGCGGCGTGGCGCGGCCGCGGTGCGTTCCCGCGGGTGCACTCGACCGGAGCCGTCGAACTGCTCGCACTGGACAGCACCAAGACGGACGGGACGACGAAAGTCGGCGGAGCGCTCGACACGGAGACGCGCGGCTGGCTCACGTCGCTGTCGAAGCCGTCCGGACCGCGGGTCGCCGTCTGTCACCATCCGGTCGGGCGGATTCCCGACCCTCTCGGGCGTGCACTGCCGAGCCGCTCGTATCAGTTAGCGAACTCCCGGGTGGTTGCCGACGAACTCGGTTCGGCCGGCGTCGACCTGCTGCTCTCGGGGCACGTCCACTGGCCGTACGCGACGAAGTACCGGGGACTCAACGTCGTCGGTGCGCCGAGCGTGTCTTCGTTCCCGCCGTCGTACCTCCTCGTCGACATCGGTCCGGACGGAACCACGGTTTCGATGGTCCCGGTCGCAGGAGAGTCGGGACTGATCGAGGCCTACGAGTTCGCCCTCGAAGACGAGTGTCGGGGCAAGGCGATCCGAGACGCCGTTTCGTCGGGATATTTCGACGCCTTCCCGACCCGCCGCCCCGAAGTGACACCGGATTCCGTCTCAGGCGTCCCCTGATTCGGTCCCGTCGACCGTCTTCTCGACGGTCTCCTCGACCGTTTCTTCGACAGTATCAGCGACAGTCTCCTCGACCGTTTCCTCGACAGTCTCGGCAACGGTGTCTTCGACTTTCCCTTCGACGGTCTGTTCGACCGTTTCTTCGACAGTCTCGGCGACGGTCTCCTCGACTGTTCCTTCGACTGTCTCTTCGACAGTGTCCTCTACTGTCCCCTCGACAGTTTCGGCGACGGTCTCTTCGACCGTTCCCTCGACGGTCTGCTCGACAGTTTCGGCGACTGTCTCCTCGACTTTCCCTTCGACCGTCTCGCCGACGGTCTTCTCGACAGACTCGCTGACGCTCGATTGGACCTGTTTCTCGACCGCCTCCCCGACGCTCTCGTTGACCGAGTCGTCGACCTGCTTTTCGACGCTGCGTTCGACGGTCTCCTCGACGGTCCGGGTCATCCACTCGGGGTCGAACCGTCCCATCTTCCAGCCCACGTGCAGCATATAGGAGAGAATGATCCCCACGCCGAAGGCGATTCCCGTCGCCTGGCCGACGACAGCCATCATCACGAGTGCGGTGAGAAGCAAAACTCCGTATCCAACGTCGACGGCCATATCCACTCTCGACGGATCCATACGTCATCTACTCCGGCCGACGGTTAAGCAGTTCCGAAGCCGTCCTCACAGCGCGACGAGCAACACGAGCGTCAGGACGGCCACCAGAATCGCAATCGACGTGCCGACGCCCGCGCGGATGTACAGCCGGGAGACCGCTCCGCCGTCGGCCGACAGATCCTCCCGGACGAAATCGGGCTGCAGCGTCCGCGGGAGCCGCCGGCCCACGCGGAACACGACGGTCACGGGGTTCGACCCTGCCCAGTAGCAGAGCCGGACGAACTGGACCGCGACGCGGTCGACCGCGGCGAACAGTTCGGTCGTCGCGACGATCAGCCCCCGACCGCCGTAGAAGAACACGCGGTTGTAGACGGCGTCGATGTCGGGCACGCGGCCGACGTGATGGAGCGGTCCACGGAGGATTGCGAAGCCGACGAGTCCCGCCAGCCCCAGGCCGACGCCTTCCGCGATGTGCGGGACGGTGAAGGTGTGATACTCGTAGGCCTCCGCGGGGACCGGCAGAATCTCGAACAGCAGATCCGGCACGAGACCGAAGGCGACACACAGCCCCGCGACCGAAACCATCGCCACGCTCTGACCGACGTTGGCGTCTTTGATATCTCCGGTGTACTCGCCCTCGATGAAGGCGAAGTAGCCGAGTTTGATAAACGAGAGGAACGTCCCGACACCACCGATCAACAGCAGGTACCACAGCGCTTCGAGTTCCTTCTTTTCGGCGGCACCGATGATCATCCCCTTCGAGACGAAGCCGTTGAAGCCGGGGAAGCCAGCAATCGACAGCGCCGCGATTCCGAACGTGCCCGCGGTGAGCGGCATCTTCCGGCCGAGGCCGCCGATATCGTCCAGGCTCTCCTTGCCGGTGCGGTAGATGATCACACCGACGGCCATGAACAGAAGCGCCTTGTAGAGGATGTGGTTGAAGACGTGTCCGAACGCGCCGGCGGTGGCGAGTTCGTGGTAGTACTTCCCGCTGTGGCCGATAGCCGCGCCGCCGAGACCGACGCCGGCGACCATGTAACCGACCTGTGACTGGATGTGATAGGAGAGCAGTCGGCGCATGTCCGACTGCAACAGCGCCGCGAAGGCGCCGAAGACGGCCATCGCACCGCCCATGTACGCGATCCAGAGGTGGCCGTCGGGGAACGCCCGGAACATCCCGTAGACGCCCGTCTTGGTCGTGTAGACACAGAGGAAAACGCTCGCGGCGATATGCGGCCGGGGATACGTGTCCGGAAGCCAGGCGTGCAGGCCGACGAACCCGACGTTGACGCCGATGCCGACCGCGGCCAGCGCCGCCGGGACCCCGCCGGTCAGCCCCGCGCTCGCCGTAAAGGCGACCGACCCGACCTCGACGTAGTGCCAGACGATGCCGGCGAGCAGCAGGCTTCCGCCGATACCGTGCAGGACTGCGTACCGGAAGCCGGCCCGGACCGCCGCGCCGCCGTAGTACCAGACGAGCAGCGTGCTCGTGACGGCCATCAGTTCCCAGAAGAAGATCAGCGTGAGCCAGTCGCCGGCGTAGACGGTTCCCAGTCCGGTGCCGACGTAGGACAGCGCGATTGCCGTCTGTCGGCTGTCCGCGCCGCTGGCGTAGGAGTACAGCACCGCGACGGCACCGATGAGCCCGAATATCAGCCCCATCAGCCGCGAGAACGGGTCGACGTTGTAGAGAATCGCATCGAACGCGCCGAACAGCGTCACCTGGAGGTGTGCACCTTCGGGGACGACCCACGACAGCGCCGCGACCCCGCCGGTCGCGAGCACGCCGACCGCGTGGCCGATCCGTCGCGGGAGCACCGCGGCCAGAAGCGCCGCCGCGAGCACGATCACCACCGGCGGGACGGTATCGAGCACCATCAGGCGCTCACCTCCTCCGCGACGAGTTCGATCAGTTCGAGGAAGCCGACCTCGTAGGGGATCAGCCCCAGCACGACCGCACCCGAAGCGATGAGCAGAATCGGCCCGAGCATCAGCCACGAGCCTTCCTGGCCCGTCCAGCCGACGCGCTCCCAGCCGTCGGGACCCGGACCGCCGTGATGGTGGTTATCGGCGTGGTCGCCGTCCTCGTGGCCGCCGTCGGCCGCGACGTTTTCCTCCGCCGGACCGCCGCCGAATCTACCCTCGACGAGCGGTTTCGAGTCCGCCTCGTCGTGGGACTCGAAGAAGGCGCCGTAGACGATGGGCCAGAAGTAGGCGATGTTGAGCACCCCGGAGATGAGCAGGACGACGGCGAAAATCGCCTGATCGGCCTGGACGGAGCCGATCAGGAGGAACCACTTGCTGACGAAGCCGGCAACCAGGGGGATACCCGCCATCCCCGCGGAGGCGACGGCGAAGGCGACCATCGTCAGCGGCATCCGCTTGCCGATCCCGTCCATCTCGCTGATGTAGTCGGTGTGCGTTTCGACGTGGATGAAGCCGGCACAGAAGAACAGTGTGAGTTTCATGAAGGCGTGCGCAGGGATGTGGAGCAGTCCGCCCCAGATGACGTATTTCAGCGCCTGGCTGTCCGACAGGGCCGGCCCGACGAGCGCCAGCCCGAGGACGATATAGGACAGTTGACTGACCGTCGAGTACGCCAGGCGGCGTTTCAGCCGATCCTGTCGGAGCGCGATCACGCTCGCCGCCGTCAGCGTGAACGCGGCGACGACCGCGAGCGGCAGGCCCAGCCCGAACTGTGCGATCCGCTCCGGTCCGTACACCTCCAGGACGAGCCGTGCGATGCCGAAGACGCCGCTTTTGACGACCGCGACCGCGTGCAACAGCCCCGAAACTGGCGTCGGCGCAACCATCGCGTCGGGCAGCCAGGAGTGCAACGGCATCAGCCCGGCCTTCACGCCGAACCCCGTCGCGAGCAGGGCGAAGGCTGCCTTCGCGAGCGCGGGGTCGGCGTTCGCCAACGCGGCACCGGTCTGGCCGAAGGTCGTCGATCCGGTGAGCACGAACACCAGCGCCGTCCCGGCGAGAACGAGGACGCCCCCGCCGAAGAACGTGTAGGCGACGTACTTCCGGCCCGCCGCCCGGGCCTCCGGATCCTCGTCGTGTGCGACAAGCGGGTACGTCGCCACCGACAGCAGTTCGTAGAAGACGAAAATCGTCACCAGATTCTCCGCGAAGGCGACACCGACGGCCGTCGAGAGGCTGGCGGCGAAGGCCGCGAAAAACCGCGTCTGGGCGTGTTCGTCCAGCCCGCGCATGTACCCGGTCGCGTAGAAGGCGGTGAAGATCCACAGCAGGCTGGCGAGGGTGGCGAAGATCATCCCGAGGGCGTCGGCTCGCAACGCGAACTCGATGCCGCCGACCAGGTCGCCCATCGACCAGCGGTACTCGGTGCCGTCGAGGACGCCCGGTAGCATGCTCGCGATGATCGCGAACTTCGTGACCGCGGCCACGACCGACCACGCCTCGCGGATGTTCGGCCGTCTGTGCGAGGCGATAATCAGCGCGATTGCGAGCGCCGAGGCCAGGACTGCGAGCAGCGGTCGCGGGTCAGCGACGACATCTGTCATGCTATCACCTCCGGAGCGGAGTCGACGACGGCCCGCCAGACCGGATCGAGCAGCGACGCCAGTTGTGCCCCTCCGAAGCCGAGCGCGACTGCGACGACCGCCGCAGTCACGCCGACGCCGGCCATCCCGTACGACAGCGAGCGGCCGCCGTCAGCGGCGATTGGCTCGACGTCCTGCAGGTCCACCTCTGTCGCCTCGGGCGTGAAGTACAGTTTTTCGAGAATCTGTGCGATGTACAGGAGCGACAGCACCGTGCTGGCGAAGATGACGACGACGACGGGCCAGAGATTCGCGCCGACGGCACCGACGCCGATGTACCACTTGCCGACGAATCCGACCGAGGGCGGAACACCGACGAGGCTGAGACCGAGCACGGTTAGCGACCCGGAAATGAACGGACGCCGCCGAGCGAGACCGGCGATTTCCGACAGCGTTCTGGCGCCCTCGCCGGCTGCGAGCGCACCGGCCGTCGCGAACAGACCGCCCTTGATGACCGCGTGGCCGATCAGATGGATCACGGTCCCGTAGACCGCGAACTTCGTCGCTTCCTCGGTGGCTGCGGGATGGACGGCCACACAGATCCCGAGGAAGACGAGACCGAACTGCGCGACCGAGGAGTACGCGAACGTGCGCTTGAGGCGCTGCTGCATCGCGGCGATCACGCTCCCGGCGACGACGCTCGCGCCGGCGAGCAGGAGGACCACTTCGAGCAGGCGCCGGTTCACGGCGAAGAACTCGGGGGTGAACACCAGCCAGGTGATCCGTGCGAAGGCGTAGGCCGCGGAGGTCGAAGCCAGCGCCGAGATGTAAACCGTCACCGCGTCGGGCGCTTCGGCGTAGGCGCCGGGCTGCCAGGTGTGCAGCGGGAAGATTGCGGATTTCGTCGCGAGACCGACGGCAACGAAGCCGAAGGCGGCGACGACAAGCGGTTCGGAGTACAGTGCCCCGTCGAACCACGGCGCGTCGCCGGCGAGCGAGCGTGACACGTCCACCATGTTCAACGCTCCCGTCTCCAGGAAGACGTAGCCGACGCCGATCAGGTACATCGACGCGCCGGTGGTGCCGACGACGAGATACTTCAGCGAGGCGACGGCCGCCTCGGGGCCGCGCCCGGCCGCGATCAACGCGTACGTCGCCAGTCCGACGATTTCGAGGAAGACGAACAGGTTGAACAGGTCACCGGTCAGCGCCACACCCATCAGCCCGCCGGTCATGATGAGATAGACCGTGTAGAAGGCGTTCCCGCGCGGACCTGCTCGTCGCATATACGCGAGGGCTGCGAGGGCGACTCCGGCGACCAGCACGACGACCAGCCCCGACAGCGCGTCCCCGACGAGTTCGATGCCGACGGTGAAGTTCGTCGTCTCGCCGCCGACGGTGATCGACTTGCGGCCGAACGTCTCACCGCCGAGGACGTGAACGAGACGGTCGCCACCGACGTAGATGACGTACGCGACCCAGGACGCGAGTCCCGCTTCGACAGCGAGGACGAGGGTGGCGACCCACCAGCCGACTCGCTCCCGGACGAGTCCGAGGCCGAGCGAGAGCGTCGATCCGAGCAGCGGAAGCACGATCAACAGACCGAGGAGCAGGTCACTCATCGGCACGCACCTCCCGGAGCGTCTGTTCGTCGAGTGTGCCGTACTCGGAGTAGATGCGGACCACCAGCGCGAGCGCCACCGCGGTGAGCGCGACACCGACGACGATTGCCGTCAGCACGATCACCTGCGGGAGCGGGCTCGCGTACGGGCCGCCCTCGCCGTGGATCACCGGCGAGGCGCCGCCCTCGATGTAGGCGGCCGAGACGAAAAACAGGAAGATGGCGGTCTGGAAGATGTTCAGCCCGATGACCTTCTTCACCAGATTCGAGCTAGCGATGACGATATACAGTCCAACGACGAGCAACGCGGCGAACAGTACGTAGGTGTAGCGAGTTGTGAGCAGATCAATCATCGGTAGTCACCTCCTGGTCGGGGGCCTCTGTGCCGAGTCCGGCGGCGATCACGAAAAACAGCCCGATAACGATGCCGGTAACGATGGGCGCAACGCCGAGGATCTCGACCGCTTCCAGCCCCCATTTCGCCTTGATTCCGAACGCCTTCTTGAACACCGGGAAGCCGAGGAAGTTATCCCCGTAGACCACCGGGATCAGGCCGACGGCCGCGAAGGCGGCCACTCCGCCGGAGGCGAGGAGGACGACCGTGCGGTTGCGAAGCCACTCACGGGTCGGCTCGATGCCGAACGCGAAGGCGATCATCAGGACCGTCGCGCCGGCGATTGCGCCGCCCTGGAACCCACCGCCGGCCGAGTCCGCACCGTGGAAGGTCAGAAACAGCCCGTAGGTGAGCGAGAACGGAGCCACCAGCCGGACGGTCGTCATGATGATCTGGCTCTCGACGTACGCGGAGACAGTCCGTTCGGAGTCAGCGTCACTCATTGGTGAACACCTCGCGTTTGAGTACCAGTAGCGCGGCCATCCCGGCGAGGAACACCACGGTCGCCTCGCCGAAGGTATCGAATCCACGGTAGCCCGCGAGCACGGCCGTCACGGCGTTTTCCACGCCGGTGTCTTTCGGGGCGTGTTCGAGGTAGTACTGGGTGATTGCGGGGTTGTCCCAGGCGATGCCCGGGTCACCGACGACGGGGAACTCCGTAATCGTCACCAGCAGGACGACGAGGAAGGCCCCGCAGACGAACACCGCCGGCACGTTCGGGCGTTCGAGCAGTTGGGTGTGGTCGGTACGGGCGGTCCGAGCGATTGTCAACAGCAACAGAAGCGTCGTGACGCCGGCACCGATTGCGGCCTCGGTCATCGCGACGTCGGGCGCCAACAGGAAGGCGTAAAACAGCGCCATCCCCAGGCTGTACGCCCCGGCGATGACGATCACCGCCAGGATGTCCCGCAACAGGGCCGTCGCCACGGCCGCGACGAGGACGAACACGAACAGCGCGGCCTCGAACGGCGAGATCACGCCGGCTCACCCCCGTCACCCGGTTCTGTCTCCTCCGGCGTGACATCTTCGGCCTCGGCTCCCGCCGGACCCGGTTCGCCCGGGTCGGCCGTCTCGACCGCGGCGGTTCCCTTTGCGGCGGCGAAAAGATCCCGGTCCGTGCGGTCGTCGTCGGTCGTCCAGGGCTCGATCCCCTCCTCGTGGGCCGCACGAGCGACCGCGTGTGCCGCCGTTGGGTTCGTCACGAAGATGAAAAACAACAGCAACACGGTCTTGATCGTCACCGGGGTGACTCCGAGAACGAGCGCAACGCCGGCGAGGGTAAACCCGGCACCGAGCGTGTCGGCCTGCGAGGCCGTGTGCGAGCGCGAGTAGATGTCCGGCAGCCGCAACACGCCGACCGCCGAGACGAAGGTGAAAAACAGCCCAAGCGCGACGAACAGGATCGCCCCGCCGGTCCTGACCGACTCGATCACAGCACACCACCTCGCTCGACGGTGAACTTCGAGATGGCGACGGCCATCAGGAAGTTCAACAGCGCGTAGATGAGCGCGATATCGAGCAGCGCCGACTCACCGAGCGCGGCGGCCAGCAGTGCGAGCACGACGACGGTGTTCGTGCCGAGGACGTTCACCGCGAGCACCCGATCCTGGGTCGTCGGGCCCTTGATCGCGCGGTAGAACATCGCTACCGCGAGCAGCATGAACAGCCCCGCGGCGCCGAGAAAGACGTCCTCGATCAGCGGGCTGAGCGGTGTCGCTCCCGTCATTGGTCACCCTCCGTCTCGTCGTCAGCGGTATCCTCCGGCGAGGGCTGGAGGTTCTCCGCATCGCCCCGTTCAAGCGGGCTCGCTATCGCCATCGCTTTACGCCCGTAGAAGACGAACCGAACCGCGCGTTCGAGCCCCCCGTCGAAGAGGTCCTCGCGGACCGACGGCAACAGCGTGTGAACGATCAGACTGTCGCCCTCGACCCGGACGCTCAGCGTTCCGGGCGTGAGCGTGATGCTGTTTGCGAGCACCGAGATGGGGAGACTGCCGTAGACCGCCGGCCGGATCCGCGTCAGTCGCGGCTCGATAGACCGTCTCGGGTCGAGGATGGCGGCCGTGACGGTGACGTTCGACTTGAGGATCTCCCAGAACAGGAAGGGGACGTACGGGATGTGCCGGAGCAGTCGTGCGACCGACGTGGTGTCCGGATCGCGATTGAAACTGATCTGTGACATGCTGACGGCGACGACCGTCGCGGTAACCAGTCCCGTCGCCCACTCGAACCAGTAGGTCGGATTGGCCGCGAGTATCATGTAGAACGCGAGCGAGGTGAGGAAGACTGCGGCGAAGCGAAGCGGCGAACTCCGGGTCAGAAGCGGCCCCCGGCGGATCTGTCTCGTAACCGGTGCCGTCTCGTAGCTGACACCGAGTTCCCGGAGTTCACTCTCCAGCGGACGCAGCAGCGGCGCGCCGACGCCGGGATCGTACTCCGGATCGAGAACGAGGCCGTCGAACTCCGCCTGACGGAGTTCGTCCGCGAGCGCCCGAGCGACATCCTCCGGGCTAAACAGGTACTGATCCAGCCCGACGTGGCTCGTCTCGACCGTCAACAGGTCGGCGTCGTCGCCGGCGTCTTCCGCCGCCCAGATCTCGGCGCGGTCGAGGAGTTCCTCCGCCGCCCCGAGGTCGCGGTCGCGGTCCGCGGCGGGGACGTCCTCGCTGGTCGCGTCCGGAGCGTGGACGAACGCGAACCGAACCGTGCCCCCGCCGTCTTCGAGCGCGCGAGAAACGGCGTACTCGACCGTCTGTCGGAGCGTCTCTGTCTCCGAGACGGGGACGAGCAGTCGTTCACCCGACACCGTTGTACCCCCATTGGCCGCCGGATATGCACAGTTGCATCGCTGGTCTCTTGCATATGACTCCGAGGGTTTCCACGAAAACCATTTCGTTCTTCGACCGGGGGTTCGGCCTCTACTCGGAGGGACCGCTGGGTGATCGTCGACTTCGTCCGACGGTTTTTCGACGAATCGAAACGCGGTCCTTATTCGGCTCGTCCGCCTACGATCGGGTATGGAGTGTCGGCAGTGTGCGAGTCCGCTCGAACGACCCGGCGACTACTGTCTGGTCTGTCGAACGGAGAACGCCGACACGCTCGTTCTCGAACTCGGGCGCGAGCGCGGGACAGTCACGGCACTCTACGAGGGCGACATCGTCGGCTCCCGGACGGTCACGACGACACCCGAGACCGACGAGGAGCAGGTGAACTCCGAACTCCGGTATTTCGCCGGCCAGATTGCCGACGAGATTCGGCGGAAACGACCCGACGAGGTGTACGCGACCGGGGACAGGGAGGTGCTCCGGGCGGTCCGCTCGCAGGTGCACTACTCCTTCTATCGAATCGAGGGTGACGACCCGATCGAACGCGCGCTCGAACGCCAGGGCGAGGCCCCGCTGGAGGTCGT
Source organism: Halovenus carboxidivorans (assembly GCF_009831575.1). Lineage (GTDB taxonomy): Archaea > Halobacteriota > Halobacteria > Halobacteriales > Haloarculaceae > Halovenus > Halovenus carboxidivorans. The sequence goes on from NZ_WUUT01000008.1 coordinate 45,273, forward strand.
CGAGGCGTCGGTGGCCGAAAAGCTCGGCGGGACGCACTCGACGCTGATCGGCGGCCGGACGGGGCGGGAGGCGCTCGAAGTCGTCGCCGAACATCCTCACGTCAAGAAGATCATCCCCGGCCCGATCGACGCCAGCGGATCGAGCAGCGACGGCGGTCTCCGGGCGAAGGTGACCCGGGCAGACAACACCGGCAACGTCCGACTACTGATCCGGGACGGTTCCAGCGTCCAGGAGAACCGCGTCGTGACGACCGCCGACGACCGGGAACTCGGCGAACGCGTCCGGGAGGATATCAACCAAGCGCTCGTCGAGGCGGAGTTCAAGGAGTAACGACCACGTTGCAAGATCGACAGCGTTGAAACAAAGCGCCCCCAAAAGAATATAATTGCAGGCGTTGGACCGTACTGTATGGTCCGCCCGTTGCCCCTCCAGCGAGTCCTCGGTCTCTGTCTCTGTCTGTCGGTTCTCGCTATCGCTTCCCTGTCAGTCGTCCCGACGGCTGGAGCGACCACCACGCCAGCGAACGCACAGGTCGATCCCTGCCTCAGCGACAGCTACGACCCCGAGCTATCTGAGCCGGACTGGGAGACGGAGTTCACTGATCCAATCGAGAACGGCTCGCTGGCGAACTGGGACGGGGGTCGCCTGGCCAGGGTCGGCTCGGACCGGGGCTGTTCGCTGGCGGTGTTAGACGAGGAATCCACGCAGTTGACGGCGGCGAACGTCTCCGTCGGCCACGATGTCGTCACCGGACGGCTCGACCTCGGGAGCAACGGAACATTCGAACTCGTGGAAGCCGGGACCGGGGCGAGTAACGGAACCGCGACCGAATCGGGAGCGAACGCGACGGTCCTGCGGATCTCGAACACCGGCCCCGACTACTCGAACACGGTCGCCGTCAGCGCCGGGAACGCCTCCGAGAACGTCACACTAACCACGGGGCGGTTTTTCGGATTCGCGGCGATCCGGGACAACGGGACAGTTCGGGTCAAGCTCTGGCGGGCCGGGGACGATCCGCCCGGCGACTGGGATCTGACAGCCGAGAACGCGACCACAGACGGGCAGTTAATGCTTCGCATGGACGGCCGGGCGTTTCTCGACGCGGTCGCGATCGGAGCCGTCGAGCCACAGACCCCGCCCGACTCGGGTGAGGACGGCGAGGAGGATCCGTTCGGATCCGAGAGTCCGAGCGATTCGCTGCCAGAGGTGCCCGACGATACGACGACACCGACGTATACGACGGAGACGGACGGGACCGCGGGACGGTTCATCTTCGGGCTGTTTCTGATCGTCGTCGGTGGAATCGATGTCGCCTACGCTCGGCCGTTGGCACGGTTCGGCGAACAGATCGACGCGATCGGTAGCACGAGATCGTGGTCCGAGGTCGAACCCGCCGAGTGGAAAGTCTGGTTGACGAAGGTCGGCGGCGGGGTCGCTATCTTCGTCGGCGTGGTACTCGTGTTGGTGGCTGTGCTGTGAGCCGAGTGTCCTAACTCGCAGGGTTTTTGTAGCCGCTCGGCGGACGTTGTTGTACTATGAGCGACGACCAGAACCGGACCGGCAGTGCCGGCCGATTCGGCGCGCGTTACGGGCGGGTCGCCCGGCGACGCGTCGCACAGATCGAGCGAGAGATGGAAAACGCCACCGTCGACGGCGACGACGTCAAACGCGTCGGCACCGGCATCTGGGTCAACGAGGAGACCGGCGAGAAGTTCACCGGCGGAGCCTACAAACCGCAGACTCCCGCGGGCAAGACCGTCACGCGGTCGATCCGCGCCGCACTCTCCGAGGACGACGAATGAGCTACAAGTGTTCCCGCTGCAAGCGCGACGTGACGCTCGACGAGTACGGCGGCGTCCGGTGTCCCTACTGTGGCCACCGCGTCCTGCTCAAAGAGCGCAGCAGGGACATCAAGGAAGTCAACGTCGAATAGCGTGGTTCACGAGGCAGTTCTCTCCTTTCAGTACGACTCCCCCGAGCAGGCCGCTCGGGTCGCCGACGCTATCGACCCCGAACTCGGGGAGATCGACGACGACCGTAGCGGCGTCCGCGCCGACCGCGACGGCTCCGCCCTCGAACTGACCGTCGAGGCCGAGGATCTGGTCGCGATGCGGGCGGCCATCAACACCTGGTGTTCGCTCGTCGATGTCGCCGAGCGCGCCGGGGCGACCGAGTAACGGAGTTCTCATCGGCGGGTCTGGCGACTCGAAAGCGGGGGTTTAACACTCCGGGTCCCGAGGTGGTTGGTATGCAAGGAAATCTACCGCCGGAAGCACAGGAAAAGCTCGAAGAGCTACAGGATCTGCAGGAGACCGCCCAGGAAGTGGCGGCCCAGAAGCAGGAAGCCGAGACACAGCTCCGCGAGTCCGAGACGGCCCTCGAAGAGCTCGAAGACATCGAAGGGGACACGACGATGTACCAGCAGCTCGGCGAACTGCTCGTCGAGACCGACTACGACGAGGCCAAGTCCGACCTCGAAGAGAAGGTCAGCAGCCTCGAAGTCCGCGTCGACACTCTCGACAAGCAGGAAGAGCGCGTCCAGGAGCAGTTCGAGGAACTGCAGGAGGAACTGCAGCAGATGCTCGGCGGCGGACCGGGCGGCGGCATGGGCGGCGCAGGCGGCGCATAGATGAGCCCCGAGGGGGATCGCCCGGAGGACGGAGAGATCGTCCAGACCGCGGCACGAGCGGCCGAAGAGGTGATCTTCGCCCGCTACTCGCGCTCTGCCGTTCGCGATTTCGACGTGACGGTCAGTTTCGAGGACGAGCGCCTCGAAGTCGACGTGTATCTCGACGCCGAGGACGGCCAGCGAGACCCGGAACAGGTCGCCGACGACGCGGTGCTGGCGGCCCGGAACGCGGTCGACGAACTCCTGGCATAACCTTTTGCCCGTCCGTCCGTATGTTGAGACATGGAACACGAGGCCACAGTCGAGGGTGTCGGGGTCGGCGTCAGCGACGAGGGACCCGGGGCACCGGTCGTGCTGCTCAGCGCGCGCGACGAACTGATCCCGATTTTCGTCAGCGCCGATCAGGCCCAGTCGATGCAGCTAGCGCTCGACGGCGAACCGTTCGAGCGGCCGCTGACACACGACCTGTTCGTCGAGATGGTCGCGGAGTTCGGCGCCGCAATCGACCGGGTCCGGATCGACGACCTGGCTGATGGCACCTTCTACGCGAAAATCGACACCGAACAGTACCACGGCGGAGAGCGCAAGCAGGCGGTGTTCGACGCCCGGCCCTCCGACGGCATCGCCCTCGCTCTGCGAGTCGATTGTCCGCTGATCGTCAGCGACGAGGTGATCGACGAGGCGGGTCGACCCCCGGAGGCCTTCGAGCGCGAGGACGACGATCCGAGCGGGTCAGATTTCGGCGAGGGCGCCGGGTTCGGAGAGGATTCGGACCTCGGAGACGACTCCGATTTCGGTGACGGGCCGTTCTGATGAGCTACGACAGCCTCCTTCTGGATTTCGACGGTGTGGTCGTGAACGTGCTACCGGACGAGCGTCGCCTGCCGGCGTTTCGCGAGCGGATCACGGCGGAACTGATGAATCGGGACACGGACGCGATCGACGACAGTCTGGTCGAACGACTCGCCCACAGCGTCAGCCCCGAAGATCTCCCGCGGTTGAGCGAGCGGGTCGGGATCGATCCCGAAGCGCTCTGGCGTGCCCGCGACGACGCGCTCGCAGACGTGCTGACGGAGGCGGCCAGAGACGGTCACAAGACCCCCTACGAGGATGTGACAGCCGTCTCGGAGTTGGACCGCCCGGTCGGAATCGTGAGCAACAACCAGCGGCGAATCGTCGAGTCGATAAGTCGGGAGTTCGGTCTCGCCTTCGACGCCGTTCAGGCGCGCGAGCCACACCCCGACAGCCTCCGTCGGAAGAAACCCGAACCGACCTTTCTTGAGGAGACGGTCCAGGCACTCGGGGCGGAAGAGCCGCTTTTCGTCGGGGACAAGGAGACGGATGTGCTGGCCGGCAGACGCGCCGGCCTGGATACGGTGCTGATCCGTCGCGGACACAACGCCGACCGGGAGGTCGACGTGGAACCGACCTACGAAGTCGACGGGCTGGATACCGTCGTCGAACTGATAGGAGAGTCGCCACGCTGATTACCGGCGGTGACCTGTTGACAGCTAATGAAACACCTCCCGAAGCATCTCCAGCCGCGGTGGCGGTATCTCGCGGTCGACATCGAGAGCTGGCCCGATGTCGAGATGGGCCGCGACGAGTTCCAGCGTCGGCTCTGGTACAGCGCACAGAACCTGCTCGGGGACGCCGGGAGCGCGGATCTCGACCTCTCGGTGATCCGGTTCGAGTTCGGGGGCGGCGACGGGAGCGCCATCGTCAGAACGCGCCGCGGAGAAGTCTCGCGAGCACGGGCGGTCATCGCCGCTGTCGACGCCGTCCACGACCACGCGGTCGGGCTTCGAGTGACTGGCGTCAGCGGGACGATCCGGGCCTGTGAGGAAAAGTATATGGGTCGGGGACGGGAAGACCCAGAGCAGAGACACGTCGCGTTCGAGGGCGCCGATCAGCGGGCGACCGTCCGCGGATCGCGGGTCGACGTTCCCGTCGAAGAGGCGTTCACCGGCGCGACGATCCTCGATTGTGAGTAACTATGCAGGGTCAAAACCAACAGCAAGCGTACGACCGGGGGATCACCATCTTCTCCCCAGACGGTCGTCTCTACCAGGTCGAGTACGCCCGCGAAGCGGTCAAACGCGGGACAGCGAGCATCGGTGTCCGAACCGCCGACGGTGTCGTCCTCGCGGTGGACAAACGCATCCGGTCGCCGCTGATGGAACGGGACAGCGTCGAGAAGATCCACAAGGCCGACGACCACATCGGTATCGCCAGCGCGGGCCACGTCGCGGACGCCCGACAGTTGATCGACTTCGCCCGCCGTCGCGCCCAGGTCAACGAACTCCGCTACGGCGAACCGATCGCCGTCGAGACGCTGACGAAGGAGGTCACGGATTACATCCAGCAGTACACCCAGGTCGGCGGCGCGCGCCCGTTCGGCGTCGCGCTGATCATCGCCGGCATCGCCAACGGCGAGCCGAAACTCTACGAGACCGACCCCTCGGGGACTCCCTACGAGTGGAAGGCACTCGCGGTCGGAGCGGACCGGAGCGACATCCGCGACTACCTCGAAGCGCACTACGAGGAGGGGATGGATCTCGACGCGGGCGTCGAACTCGCGCTGTCGGCGCTCGCCTCGGTCAACGACGACTCCCTCGAACCCGAGGGGATCGGACTCGCGACGATCAGCGTCGACGACCAGCAGTTCCACGAGCACGACATCGACGAGCGGAAGGCGTACCTCGAACAGTTCGAACTCCTCGCCAGCGGGGACGAGGAAATCGACGAGCCAGAGGACGACGGCGAGCAGTAGCCCGAATCACTCGGATTTTTGAGTGCTTGCAGTATACCCAAGGGCCTGGTAGCCCAACGTACGTCTATGAAGCCGCTCGAACGGCCGACCTTCCGGTCAGAAGCGAGCAAGCAGATCTACCAGTACGTCGAGCGCCACGGGACGACCGCGCGCCACCAGACGCGCAGCGCAGTCGGCCTCTCGTCGGGGGAGTTCGAGGACGAACTCGAATGGCTCATCACGAAAGGGTATCTCGAAGACGAAGGGGGGACGCTACGGATCGGGCTCAACGCGGGTTCGGTCGAGGAACACGTCGGGCCGGATCTGGCGTACACGATCCGTCCGGCACGACAGGAGGACTTCGAGGGGCTGGTGGATACGATCCGTGACGTCACCGCCGAGGATACCTACGTCGTCGCCGAGAGCATCGCGGATCGGTTGCTGTACGAGGACACGGTCCAGCGACACAACACCGTCGAGTCCCGCGTCTTTTTCGTCGCGACCCACGACGGGGACGTGATCGGTTGGACGCATCTCGACTTGCCACAGTCCGACAAGCTACAGAGCACGGCACAGCTGACCGTCGGCGTGCGCGAGGACTACAGACAGCAGGGCGTCGGCAGCCAACTGCTCGGCCGGGGACTGGACTGGGCGGAGGCCAACGGTTACCAGAAGGTGTACAACAGCGTCCCGATGACCAACGACGAGGCGCTCTCGTTTCTGGAGTCACACGGCTGGGAGACCGAGGGGATCCGGCGGGACCACTACACGATCGAAGGCGAACTGGTGGACGAAGTGATGATGGCATACACCTTCTGATCGAGTATCATCTGGCGCAATGTTGATGTGAGCGGACGGAGTTGACACCGCTACCGCGAAGGATGGACCCAGAGGAGTACTTCGAGCGCGTGATCCGGTTTCTGGAGACCAAAGGCTGGAACACGTCGACGACACAGGTCAACGACACGATATACATCGTCACCGGCACCCGCAAAAGCGAGACCTACTACGACCGGATGATGGCGATGGTCGGCGTCGACGCGGAGACCGCCTTCGGGGAGGGACATCTGAACTACCTGGTCGACGCGGCCGCCGAACACGATGTCGATCAACTGATGGCGACCTGCCGCAGCGGCGTCGACGAGGAGGCGAGTGCCCTGCTGGGAGAACACGGCATCGAGTTCATCGATCCCGAGACGATCGACGACGCCTTCATCGACGAGTTCGAGGTCGAGCGCCCCGACGGGCTCTTCGAGCAGGCGCGGACGACCGGCGGCGGACTCGCCGCCCTCGGGACCGACCGGTTTCGGAGCGGTCTCGGTTCGGTGCTGGGGCTGTACCTCCTCTCCGCGCTGCTGTTCGGCCTCACGACGGGCGTCGTCGGAGTCGTCGGTGGTGCCAGCGAGCCACATCCGGCGCTGCTCGCGGCTGCGCTCGTGCTCGTCAGCCCGTTACTCGCGCTCGTGGGTGCACTCACGCTCGTCGCCGGTGACGACGGCGAACCCTCGCCGGCGGGCCTGTTTCTCGGCTCCGTCTTCGGTCACATCCTGTTCGTGCTTCTCGTCGGGGCGGCCGGCGGGGTCGGCGGACTCACCGCCGCGGCGGGACTGTTCGGCTCCGTCGCCGGCGTGCTCGTCGTGTTCGCGCTCGGGATTCCAGCGGGTGCCGGGGCTGTCGGTGTCGCGTACGTGTTCATCGCTCTCGATCCGGACGGCGAAGAAGACTGAGACGACCCACCGTCGCTCGATCCCGCCTTGCCGTGAACGCGCACAGACCTGACAGACAGACAGAAAGTATTTATAAAGACACGGAGTCAGTCAGCACGTGAAACGGAGATTCGTGCTCGCGGGACTCGCCGCACACGTGGCGATCACCGGAGGGTGTGTGAGCGCCGAGTTCGGCGGGGACGAGGAGCCACCGCGACCGACGGAGATCACCGGATACGACTATGAGACCGGTGTCGATACGAGCGTCGAGATGCCGGACGGCCCGGTGATAACGGCCGACCGCGAACGGGCGGCGGTCTCCGTGAAGGGGGTCGCCCCGTACGGCTCGGCTCGCTGTGGGTATCTCGACGGACACGCGCCGTCGTACGATGCCGACGAATCGAAGCTATCGATCAGCGTGACCGCCGAGCAGGACAGATCGGGCGAGAGGCCCTGTGAGGACGACATGGGAGGCGATTCCTATCGGTTCGTCGTGTGGTTCGACAGGGGCGTCCCCGCGGTTGTCGACGCGAGAGAGCCCTTCGAGACACAGGCGACCGAAGAGTTCTGACCCGCGTTGTCAGTACAGCTCGAACGCGGTAGGGATCTCCTTGTCCCTCTGGTACTGTTCGAGGTAGTACGCGACGCCGTGCTGGTGGGCGGCTCCGACGATCAGGTGGACCTCCTCGGCGCGGTCGTTGTGATAGGCGACGTATTCGGCCATCCGCTCGTTGCGAGCGTGTGAGAGGAGTTCGAGTTCGGGGTCGTGGCGGCGCAGCCACTCCCGCTCCAGCGGCTGGGGAAGGAAGGTTCGTTCGTAGTACTGCTGGAGGGCGTGCAAGCGCGAGGGGTCCTCGCTGGCGTCGCGGCTCAGCCGGAACGCCTCGTAGCTGTTCCCGATGGCCCGGTCGGTGTGATCGGTTAAAAAGTCCGCGGCGATATCCCCGAGCGCCCGCTCGAACTGCTCGCCGTACATCGCGCTGCCGGCGTCGATCAGCGCGAAAGTGGCGTCTCTGATCTCCGAGGCGACCTCTCCGAAGTCGACGGACATCGTCCCGAACCCCTCCGGCACGGTAGCGAATCCCGACCGGTCGTCGATGTCCTCACGCTGGGCGGTCGCCCAGAGATAATCGTCCATCTCGCAGACGCCGTCGACGTTCCCGAAGTACATCGGGCGGATCCCTTGCTCGCAGTAGACGCTGGCACCGCGGTCCAGAAACCGCTGGACGTGTGTGCGGAGGGAGGCCTGTTCCGCGTCAGTCCCGGCGTGTGTCACGCCGTGGACCGTGATCGAGTGGCCGTCGACGACGACAGTCGTTCCGGGGAGGCGATCCGGGTCGGGCCGACCGGACTGCTCTTCCGCGAGCGCGGACTCCCAGATCCGTTTCGCTCGAAAGTACGCCTCGTGGATCGAGTCGGTGTCGAGAAGCTCCGACAGGTCCGCCAACGTCTCCGCCTCGCGGATTGCATCGACGCGGTCGTCGCCCTGTTCACGCATAGCCGAGGTACGAGCGCCGCAGATATTAATCCGGGGAAATACGTATCGTAGAAAACTCCGGCCACACGCCCGTCACTGTCTTCTTTTCAACTGATTTCCGGCACGTCTGTCCAGTTACTCCGTGGCTCGTGTTACCGCAGGTCGTGGAAGGTTACGTCCCCGGTTTCGGTATCGAGGACGACGCCGGCGGGCGGTTCGGACTCCGAGGACTCCGTTCCGATTCCGCCGGGATTGATACGGACGGTTCCGTCGCGTTCCTCGTGGACTCTGTTGTGGGTGTGGCCGTGGAGAACGTAATCGTAGCTGCCGGAGTCGACCAGCGCCTCGATGATCGGATTGCTGGTCCCGTGATAGACGGCGACACGCTCGCCACCGAGGGAGAGTTCGCCCATCTCTCCGAGATAGGCACCGAAGTTCCGGACGGCGTCCTGGAGTGCCCACTCCCCGTCGTTGTTCCCCCGGACCGCGTAGAAGTCGAAATCGGCGTTGAACTTCGAGACGGAGAACGGAGCGATGACATCGCCACAGTGGACGACAGCGTCGACGTCCCCCGTGAACAACTCGACTGCCGATTCGATCACGTCCTGGTTGTCGTGTGTGTCAGAGACGATTCCGACTCGCATACCCTGTTGTTCTCCCGGTCGGGGTATCAATGTTTTCAGACGGTCGCCGGCGCGTAACGAACGCGTAAAAACGACGGTCACTCGCCGCTCTGGGTGCACAGATCGACAACTACGTGATCCGTCGCTGCCGAGCGAGCACCGAAACCACAGACGTGGTCCGGCGCGGTAAGGTGACAGAACCGTCGCGAATCGCACCAGACCAGCACACACAAACCGGTCGGGGCCAAACGAGAGTTCATGAGCGAGGCGGCCACAGAACTCTTCGAGGATGTCGACCTCCCGGCGGTCCGGTCGGCGCTTCTCGATTGGTACCGCGAGGACCACCGGGCGTTCCCCTGGCGGGAGACGACCGACCCCTACGAGATTCTCGTCTCGGAGGTGATGAGCCAGCAGACCCAACTCGGTCGGGTCGTCGACGCGTGGGAGGACTTCCTGGATCGGTGGCCGACGACAGCGGACTTAGCCGCCGCAGACCGCGGGGAAGTGGTCGCCTTCTGGAGCGACCACAGCCTCGGGTACAACAACCGCGCGAAGTACCTCCACGAGGCCGCCGAACAGATCGAGACGGAGTACGACGGCACGTTTCCGGAGACGCCCGAGGAGTTGCGCGAACTGATGGGCGTCGGTCCCTACACCGCGAACGCAGTCGCCAGTTTCGCGTTCGACAACGGCAACGCTGTCGTCGATACCAACGTCAAACGGGTGCTCTACCGCGCGTTCAGCTGTCCCGACGACGACGACGCGTTCGAGCAGGCGTCGAGTGAACTCATGCCGTCCGGGGAGTCTCGGGACTGGAACAACGCGATCATGGAACTCGGCGGGGTGGCGTGCGGACAGAAACCGGCCTGCGACGAGCAGTCCTGTCCGTGGCGGGAGCACTGTGACGCGTACCACTCCGGGGATTTCACCGCGCCGGACGTGCCCGAACAGCCCGAGTTCGAGGGGAGTCGTCGGCAGTTCCGCGGGCGAATCGTCCGTGCGCTCGGGGAGCACGACGCGCTCGCGCTGGACGAACTCGGCCCGCGGATTCGGGTCGATTACACGCCGAACGGAGACCACGGCCGCGAGTGGTTGCGAGACGTACTCGCCGGGTTGGCCGACGACGGACTGGTCGAGTTGGAGACGCGCGACGACGAAACCGTCGCTCGACTCCGCCGGTAAAGAGAACCGGGCGGACGCCCGTCGAAACCCCTCGGGGACCGCCACCAAACTTTTATTTGGGTGACAACAACTGGCAGGTATGATCAGAGCACTGTTCAGCCTGCTGTGGTCCCTGCTCATGCTGCCGATCAAACTGATCATGCTCCCGTTCAAAATCGTCTCGCTCGTTCTCAGCCTCCTCTTCTACGCCGCGCTCCTGCTCGTCGTCGGCGGCGTCGTCTGGGTCGTCGTCCTCTAAGACCAGCCGTCGGTCCGCCGCTGTTCGGTCGTCCCGTCTCGCCGCTTCTGCAGTCGTCGCCCGTCCCGCGGGCAGTACTCGTACTCGTCGTTTAGCGTCTGAAACCCGCACTGTGGACACTCACGGGGCTGTGGCTGTCTGGACTCGTCATCTCCGAGGTCCCGAAACAGAAACGGGACGAACGGGACGAACAGAAAGAACAGGAACGTCTCGAAATACATCCACAGCAGGGCGCTCGCGGCGAGGCTGACAGCCAATCCGACGGCGGCGGTGAGTACTCGGGAGTCGGCCATCGGATCGTGGTAACCGGCACGGAGCCATAGTGGTTGCGGGGCCGTAGTTACACTTCGATCTCCGCTCGGATCTCGAAGTGTTCCGCGTGGTCGTCGAACCGACACAGTAGGTCCCGTGCCTCCGGCGGCACGTGTGCCTGCTCGTAGTCCCCACCGGCGAACTGTTCGACCGCGTCGATCGACTCGAACCGCATGGCGGTAAGAAACTCGACGCACTCGTCCGTCTCGCGTCGGAGGATGCGAACGCCACGGTAGCCGTCGATTTCTTCGGCCAGATCTGCGAACACCTGCTCTCTGAGTAGGCGCTCGTAGGCGTCTGCGTCCGCCGGTTCGGTCCAACCGCGCCAGAGTCGCTCGATCATGCTCCGCCGAACGGTCGGACCGGACGAAAAAGTACTGCAACCAGGTGGGGTCGTTACTCGCCTTCGAACTCCGGTTCGCGGTCCGCGGAGAAGGCCGCGACACCCTCCATCATGTCGTCGGTCGTCAACAGTAGGCCGAAGGCCTGGCTCTCCATCTCGAGGCCGGCGTCGAGGTCCTGATCGGCACCCTCGTTCATGACGCGTTTGGCCTTCCGCAGCGCGATCGGCGGGCCGTTGACGAGGTCGTCGACGAACTCCTCGACGGTCTCTTCGTACTCCTCACCGGAGACCGCGCGGTTGATCAGCCCCCAGTCCTGGGCGCGCTCGGCGGAGATGTGCTCGCCGCGGAAGACGAGTTCCTTCGCGCGGGCGTCCGAGAGGTTGCGAATCGTGCGCTGGGTGCCGCCGCCGCCCGGCAGCAGACCGAGATCGATCTCGGGGAAGCCGAAACTGGAGTCCTCGGTCGCGATCCGCAGGTCACAGGCCAGCGCGAGTTCGAGACCGCCGCCGAGACAGAAGCCGTCGATCTTGGCGAGGGTCGGCCGCGGGTACTCCGCGACGGCGGTGAACACTTCCGTCGGCTCCGAGTCCTTGGCGGGATCGGAATCGCTGAACGCGGTCACGTCGGCACCGGCACAGAACGCGCGGTCGCCGGCGCCCTCGAAGGTCACGGCACGGACCTCCTCGTCGTCGACCGAGTCGAGCAGGTCGACGATAGCGTCCATCAGATCCGGGGAGAGGGCGTTTAGCTGTGCGGGGCGGTCGAGTTCGATCTCGAGCAGGCCGTCGTCGTGGAGTTCGTAGTTGATGGTGTGGTAATCGCCCGGACCGTCGCCGCTCTCGTACTCGAAGAAGCCTTTGCCGGCGTCGCGGCCCGTGTGACCCTCCTCGACGAGATCGAGGAGATACTGCGAGGGCTCGTAGCGCCCTTCTCCGTGTTCGTCGCCGTACTCCTCGTCCAGTTCCTCGAGTTTCTCGACGATGGTGTCGAGACCGGTCTTGTCGGCGCGGCGGCACGGCCCCTCGGGGAAGCCGGCACCGAGGCGCAGTCCAGTGTCGATTGCCTCGGCCGTCGCCACGTCGTTTTCGATGAGTTCGGCGGCGCGGTTGACGATCACGGATTCGATGCGCAGCCAGTCGAAGTCGTCGCTCGCGTCACTGGGCTCGTAGTCGGCACCGTCGCCGTCCTCGTAGTCGTAGTAGCCCTTGCCGGTCTTCTGCCCGAGTTCGTCGGCGTCGACTTTCTCCTGGACAATCGGCGGAATCGGCATGCCCGCTTCCTTACGGACGTGATAGCCGATGTCGATGCCGGTCATGTCGCTCAACTCGAAGGGACCCATCGGATAGCCACGCTGTGTCATCGACGCGTCGGCCTCCTTGATCTCCGCGAGCCCCTCCGAGACCATCCAGGCGGCCTCGCCGCTGAACGGCCCGAGAACGGTGTTGACGACGAAACCCTGGACGTCCTTGCGGACGTAGATCGGGGTCTTGTCGATGGACTCGATGAACTCGTAGGCCTGCTCGGCGGTCGCGTCGGTGGTCTCGTCGCCGTAGATCACTTCGACGAGATCCATCTGGACCGGCGGGTTGAAAAAGTGCAGTCCGACGACCTTGTCGGGCCGGTCGGTCGCCGAGGCGATTTCGGTGATCGACAGCGACGAGGTGTTCGAGGCCAGCAGCGCGTCCTCGTCGGCCATCTCGTCGAGGTCACCGAAGATGTCCTTCTTGAGGTCCATCTGCTCCGGGGCGGCCTCGATGACCATATCCGCGCCCGTGACGGCGTCTTCGAGGTCGACCGTCGTCGAGATGCGGTCGAGGACCTCCTCCGGTTCCTGGTCGATCAGCCCTTTCTCGTCGAGTTTGTCCAGCGACCACTCGATGTCCTCGTAGCCGTCCTGGACGATATCCTCCTCGATATCCCGCATCGTCACGTCGTAGCCCGCCAGGGCGACGACCTCCGTGATTCCGTGTCCCATACTACCTGCACCCAACACCGTGACGGTGTCGATACTGTCTATTGTCACGTCTGTTGGGTTCTCACGAAACCAATATTAAAACATCGGTACGAACTCGCTTACATTGCTCAGACCTCTCGGGAGAAGAACAATAGAATCAACACGATGGCGCGTGGAGGTGCCGGCATGGCAGAGAAGTCGATGGAGGAGTTAGAATCGCTCGTCGGCACGTCGGTCGTGACCGTCGAGGACTTCGAGATCGAAGCCGGGAAAGTCGAGGAGTTCGCCAGGGCGGTCAAGGACGACGACCCCGTCTACAGGGACGAGGAGGTCGCCGAAGAACGCGGTTTCGACGGGATTCCCGCACCGCTGACCTTCGAGCGCGTGTCGATGTTCCCCCGATACCGAACGGTCGAGAGATACGGCATCGATCTCGGCTTCCAGGAGGAGTACACCATCCACGGCGAACAGGAGTACGAGTACGAGCGACCGCTGGTCGTCGGCGACGTGCTGACGGGGACGACCACGCTCGTCGACGTGTACGAACGCAACGGAAACCGCGGCGGGACGATGACCTTCGCCGTGCTGGAGACGGAGTACACCGACCAGGACGGCGACCTCGTGTTGACAGCACGGTCGACGGCAATCGAGACCGGCGGGGCGATCGAGGCGGGTGATGCCGATGAGTGACCCAGACGTGCCCGTCGCGGCCGAGTTGGAGGTCGGTGACACCGGGCCGGAGCCACAGATCGAACACATCGAGCGGCGTGACTTCGTCAAGTACGCCGGTGCGAGCGGCGACTTCAACCCGATCCACTACGACCAGCGACTGGCGGAGATGGCCGGCTACGACGGTGTCTTCGCACAGGGGATGCTCACTGCTGGCTTCGCTGTACAGGCCGTAACCAAGTGGTTCGGGATCGAAAACATCGACTCCTACGGCGTCCGCTTCGAGTCCCAGGTCTGGCCCGACGATACCGTGACCGCGGTCGCGGAGATCACGGCTATCGAGGTCGACGGCGAGGAGGCGACCGTCGAGACGGAGCTTTCGGTGACCAATCAGGACGGCGAGGAGGTGCTCAGCGGCGAGGCGACGGCGACGATTCCGGCGGAGCACTAACTACCGATCCGAGAGGTGTTTTTCCATCCAGACTGAGGACAGTTCGACGCCGTTCGTCGTCGTCCGAGTATCTGTACCAGTCGGCTCGTATCCGTGGCGCTCGTAGAAGCCAACGGCGTTGTGCACGGCCCGGAGCCGAGACCGGGAGAACCCCGCCCGCCGTAGCGTCTGCTCGAAGTGTCGCAGTATCGTGGAACCGATACCAGTGCCGTGACTCTGTGGCTCGACGAAAATCGCCTCGATCACACCGTCGTCGGTGTCGAGTTCACCGAATCCGGTGACCCCCTCCCGCTCTGCGACGACAATGTCTGTCGCCTCGTCGTCGACGCTGTCGAGATACCGTTGCGTTCCCTCTGTCTTTGCAGCCCAGGCCGCGACCTGTCGGTCTGAGTACGCCCCGGGGCCGTCGGCGATGATCGCTCCGACGTGAATGTGAAGGATAGCCTCCGCGTCACCCTGTTCGGCGGCGCGGATGGTCACGTCTGAGTCCATGTCGCGGCGTTGATCGACTGCTACGTAAAAACTGCCCGGCATCGGATTCGGACAGAATCAGCGAGACCCCGACCCTACTGCTGGAAAGCCCAGCCGATGGTTTCGTGAACAGCCCCGACGACAGAAACCTCCTAGGTTTAAGTTGTTGTGACAACCGTTTCTGGTATGGAGTATCACGACTCCGAGAAAGCGAAAGAGGTGGCGAGCAGGGTCGAGGCCTTCATGGACGAGGAGGTCATTCCCCGCGAGCGACAGGCGCTCCAGAACCGTGATCCCGTCACAATCGACGAGATGCGCGACTTCTGGGAGAAAGCCAAAGAGCGGGATCTGTTCGCGCCGCAGGTCCCCGAGGAGTACGGCGGACAGGGACTGGATTTCAGCGACATGCTGCCCTCCTTCGAGCAGGTCGGACGGTCGATGCTCGGCGCGATGTCGATTCGCGCACACGCTCCCCAGGAGGGGAACATGCACACCCTGGAGGCGGTCGGTTCCGAAGAACAGAAAGAGGAGTGGCTCCGTCCCCTCGTTCAGGGCGATATCTCCTCCGGCTTTGCGATGACCGAACCGCAACAGGGGGCCGGTTCGGACCCGAAGATGCTGAAGACCACCGCGAAGAAGGACGGCGACGAGTGGGTCATCAACGGCCACAAGTGGTGGACATCCGACGGCTACGACGCCGACTTCCTGCTGGTCATGGCCCGGACAGACCTCGACAAACATCCCTACGAGGGCACGTCGATCATCCTCGTGCCGACCGACACCGACGGCGTCGAGTGCGTTCGGGATATCCCGCATCTCGGCCACTTCGACGACCTGATCGACATCCAGCGCGGTCACGCCGAGTTCAAGTTTCACAACGTGCGCGTGCCCGTCGAGAACACCGTCGGCGCGGAGGGGGCAGGGTTCCAGATCGCACAGATGCGTCTCGGTGGCGGTCGGCTCACCCACTGTATGCGCTACTCCGGGATGGCGATGCGCTCGCTCAACATCGCGAAGGCGTACATCCAGCACCGTGAGGCCTTCGGCAGTTCGGTCTCCGAAAAGCAGGCGCTGCGACACCGCATCGCCGACGCCGAGACGAATCTCCACGCCGCCCGGACGATGGTCCGACACGCTGCCCGCGAACTCGACCGCGGCGAGGCCCGCGTCGAGGTCGCGATGGCAAAGACCTTCACCGCAAACGTGACGACCGAAGCGGTCGACCTGGCGCTGCAGTGCTGTGGTGGCAACGGGATCGGCAAGGATCTGCCGATTGCGTACTTCTACGAGTCGATCCGGCCGTTCCGGATCGTCGACGGGACCGACGAGGTCCACCGACGCACCATCGCACGCGACGCCTTCGAGGACGTCAACGACGAGGACCTCGAAAACATCATCCAGTTCGATCCGGAACTGGACAAGACCGACGAGTAACGGACTGTCTGTCTTTTTATTCGTCGTCGACCACCGTCGTCGGGTCGTCGTACCGGTCGTCGGCCCAGCGTTCGAGCGCGTCGAGCACCTCCGTCCGGAGGGTCTGTCTCCGGGCCGATGGGAGGCCTTCGAGGGTTCCCGTCTCCGGCGCTTCGGTCACGATCTCCCAGTGGTCCACGTCCCGATCGTATCCCACGCCGCGGAACTGCTCGGCGCCCTCGATCAGCATCGTACAGACCCGTTCGGTCCCGTCCGATTCGACGGTCGATACCGGGACGAATCGGCCGTCTCTGTCCGAGAGCTGTTCCGCGACGGACAGCGGCAACGGCCGAGAGGGCAGTGAGTCGGTGAGATCAGCCATCGTCGGCTCGTTTTCGACCGTCTTCGATAAAACCCGCCGACAGTTCCCAGTCGGCAGGAACTGGCGAGGCGTGTCCGGCCGCGTCCTGCGCTCCGTTACTTGTCCAGGGCTGTCATGTAGTAGGAACTGTCCGCACTGTGTCGCGTCTCCGTGACAGTCCAAGCCGTCTGCTCGGCCGCCTCACGGAGTCGGTCCGGGGAGAGCAAGCGAAAGAGCAGCGTCTCCCCGAAATCGCCCACATACTCGAAGTTCATGACACGAAACGCCAGTCCAACGGCGGAGTCTTCGCGGTGGCCGAGTAGATCCGCGGCGGCCTCGTCTGTCGGGTCGTAGCAGTCCACGACGGCGGTAGCACCCGGCGTGGTCACGGTAGCCAGGTCGTCGAGAAACTCGCGGACGCCAGCCATCGACTTTCCGAGTGCGAGCTGTGTCCCGCGGACGAGGGCGGACTCGAACCGGTCGGGATCGAACTGCTCGGGAAGTGCGAACATATCGCCGTGCCGGGCCTTTTCCACGCCTCGTTCCTCCATCAGCGTCACGAGCTGTCGGCTGTGTTCGAGCCCGACGGCCTCGAACTGCCGTTGGAAGTGCAGCGTATCGCGTCCGGCCCCTGCGCCGACGTCCAGAAGCGGGCCGCGGAGGCGTCGCGCGATCCACTCCTCCTCCGGCGTCGTCGGGTCGAAGGGCTCGAAATAGAACTGCTCGATGGGATGTTCCTGACGGTCCTCGCCGTCGAACTGCCACAGCGGCCCCGTCTGTTCACCGTGGTAGTGGTCCCTGATAGCGCGGCCGAACGGATCTGACATGTATCCGAATCGTCTCTCGCGCAGCGTATAGAACGTATCTGAAATATGGTTCCGAGTGACACACCAGGTGAGGTCCAGAGTGCACTCATCGATACACCTACATACTCGGCAAGAGCAAGTAGAGTATGAGTACAGCGCACCTCTTCGGACGGGTGTTGGTCGCGACGGGGACGGATATCGACGTACAGATCGGTGCGGAGCAGACGCTGTTCGGTGGGGCCGTCAGCGCCTTCTTCACGACGCTCGTCGTCGGCGCAATCCTCGTCGCGGTGTTTCCCGACTACACCGAGCGGATGATCGGGGAGGTGTTCGACGACCCGGTCGGTCCGTTTCTGTACGGGATCACGGTGCTGCTGTTGGTGGTCGTGCTGATCGTGCTGCTCGTCATTTCGATCGTCGGCATCCTCTTCGTGATCCCGCTGGCGGTGCTCGGCGCACTCGTCTGGGCGGCGGGTTCCTCGCTGGTGTTACTCGGTATCGCTGACCGCGTGGTCGGCCACGAGGACGGGTGGCTGGTGCCGTTGCTCCTTGCGGCCGGGATCAACGCCGGGCTGGCACTCAGCGGAATCGGCGCGCTCGTCTCGTTCGTGTTCGGCGCGCTGGGCGTGGGAACGATTCTGGACGACCGGTACAACTGACCGGAGTCACCGGATCAGTAGTGCCACGGGAACTGCCGGAAGTTCGGCTCCCTGTTCTCGTTGAACGCGTCGCGGCCCTCCTGGGCCTCCTCGGTCATGTAGCCGAGGCGGGTGGCCTCGCCCGCGAAGACCTGCTGGCCGACCATCCCGTCGTCGGCCATGTTGAAGGCGTACTTGAGCATCCGGATCGCCATCGGGGATTTGCGGGTGATCTCGTCGGCCCACTCCAGGGCGACCTCCTCTAGCTCGTCGTGGTCGGTCACCTCGTTGACCATCCCCATCTCGGCGGCCTCCTCGGCGTCGTAGTCCCGCCCGAGGAAGAAAATCTCGCGGGCCTTCTTCTGTCCGACCTGGCGGGCGAGATACGCCGACCCGAAGCCAGCGTCGTAGGAGCCGACATCGGCGTCGGTCTGTTTGAAAATCGCGTTCTCGCTCGCGATTGTCATGTCACAGACGACGTGCAGGGAGTGACCGCCGCCGACCGCCCAACCGGGAGCGACGCAGATGACCGGCTTGGGCATAAAGCGGATGAGCCGCTGGACTTCCAGGATGTGCAGGCGGCCGAGACCCTCCTGTGCGGCGGCCTCCTCGCTCTCCTCCTCGTACTCGTAGCCGGACTCGCCGCGGATCTGCTGGTCGCCGCCCGAGCAGAACGCCCAGCCGCCGTCTTTCGAGGAGGGGCCGTTGCCGGTCAGCAGAATGCAGCCGATTGTCGGCTGTCGGCGGGCGTGGTCCAGTGCCGTGTACAACTGATCGACCGTCTCGGGACGGAAGGCGTTACGCACGTCGGGCCGGTCGAAGGCGATCCGTACCGCCGGGACATCAGTCCCGCGGTGATACGTGATGTCGGTGAAATCGAACTCCCCGACCGACTCCCAGCGCGACTCGTCGAACAGTTCCGAAACCATACCGGAGTTCGGGACGGAGCCGTCAAAACGGTTTTCGTAACCACGCAGAGGCCCCAGGGTTAATTCTCTCCGCCCGCTTCCGAGCCGGTGTCGTCCTCCGAGTGGTCGCGGTCCGCTTCCTCGACCACGTCGATATCGACCGCGTGAGTTCGGCCGGTTTCCCCGTCCGCCCTACGGTCGGTCCCGCCGGAGAGCAAGTCGAGTGAATCGAACACGGTCTCCTGGAGTTGTCGGATCGCGCTGCCGGGGTAACTCCGGTCTGTGGGGCGGGTCAACGAGGTGAGGTCGACGGACTCCTCGCCGAACAACCGGTCGACCTGTCCGAGCAACGAGAGGCCGGGATCGCCGAGTTCGCTCGGCGAACCGGGATCGGTCGGGAGGACATCCGACGGCGTGCCGTCGAAGCCGTCGAGGGAGCCACCGGCAGTCGGCCAGCCGAGTTCCTCCGCGACCAGCTCCGACGCCTGTCTGATCGCGCCCACCGAACCGAGGTGTCCGGCACCGATAGCGGCCTTGGCCGCCTTCGCCGGTTCGCCGCTGAAGACGAACGGGCCGACCTGTGCGACGGCTCCGTCACCGACGCTGACGACCCAGCCGGCGGTTTCCGGCTCGTAGACCGAGAGGGACGGCCGGGATTCGGTGGTCGTCTCCGCGACCGCGGGTTCCGGAGCCTCCCCCTCTTCGGAGACCGGAACCGTCACCGATCCACCGGGCTCCTCGTCCGCGCCGGCGAGCGCGGCGATGTTCGTAGCCGCGACGCGGGCCTGCCGAACGGCGGTCTGTGCGCTGGCCGGGACCGCCTGCCCGTTCTCGTCGGTCACCGCGGCCGCGTCGCCGACGACGAAGGTGCTGTCGCTGATCTGGAGATCACGGGCAGTCGGCCGGCGCTCGCCGCCGAGCGCGTCCGGCCCGCGGATACCGCCGGTCCAGACGAAAATGTCGGCGTCGAGCGAGCGGCCGTCTTCGAGGTGGACAGTTCCTTCGTCGGCAGCGTCGACGGCGACGCCGGTCTCTATCGTGACGCCGCGAGCGACGAGTTCGTCCCGGACAGCATCTGCGAAGGCGGCGTCGAATCCGGGCGCGATCCGGTCGGCCATCTCGACGATCCGTACGTCGAGATCCAGCCCCTCCGCGTCCGAGAGCGCGGCGAGTTCACCGGCGGCCTGGATCCCGGAGAGTCCGCCGCCGCCGACGACTGCGGTGCCACCCGGATTGCGCAGGGCGTGATCGCGGATCGTCCGGGCGTCGTCGGTCGTCTTGAGCGGGGTCGCGTACGCCTCGACGCCGTCGAGACCGTAAAACGCCGTTTCAGCCCCGAGGCAGACAGCCGCGAGGTCGTATTCGAGCGTTTCGGTCCCGTCGGCGGCGTCCAGTGTTGCAGTCCCCTCCTCGGCGTCGATATCGGTCACGGTCGCCTGCCGGAGCCGTGCTCGTGAGAGGATGTTGTCGAGCGGGACCGTGATCGCGGATTCGAGATCCGGATACCGGATCAGGCGATGCAGTTCGTGCTGGACGAGGTGGTCCGTCGACTCGTCGACGACGACCAGATCGGCCTCCGGAGAGAGCGCGCGTTCGAGACGACGAGCAACGGTCAGTCCGGCGTATCCAGCGCCGAATACGGCAACACGCATACCCGACTGTTGGCCTGCGAGGTCAAAGAGCCTGCGCTGTTTGCGTTCAGTTACAACGGATCGACGAGATCAGCGAGCGCCGCGGCCGGATCGTCAGCCTTAGCCACGCCGCTGGCCAACAGCACTCCTTCGGCTCCGAGCTCGCGCGCGGCGACGACATCCTCCCCCGTCGAGATGCCAGCCCCACAGTAGACGTCGACGGTGGGATCGACCGACTCCGCCGCCTCGACGGCGTCGCGGACGATATCCGGATCGGCCTTGCTGACGGGCGTTCCGCTGCCGATGAGTTCCGGCGGTTCGACGGCGACGGCGTCCGGGCCGAGCGCCGCCGCCGCCCGGATCTGGTCGGGATTGTTCGCACAGACGCAGGTGTCGAAGCCGACGCGGTCGGCAGCATCGAGACTGCCGTCGATGTCGGCGAGTTTGAGGCGGTTCTCCGAGTGGTTCAAAAGCGTCCCCGTCGCTCCGGCGTCGGCGGCGGCCTCGGCCAGCGTGCTGCCGGTGTGGCTGCCGTGTTCGACGGGGCTGAGGTGTTGCGCCCAGGTCTGCACACCGGTCTCCGCGACGGCGTCGATGTGGGCTGTCTGGGGTGCGATGGCGATTTCAGCCGCGCCGCTGTCGACCGACGCCGCTGCCTCTGCAACTTCGACTGGATCGCGCGGATACGCTTTCAGATTGACCAGAACGAACATACCAGTATCCGCGACCGGCGACGGCAAATAGGTTTGTCATCTCCGCCAGGAGGGCACCAACCGACGGCGGCGGGGCGAATTCGTGACCTTTAATTATCCCTGCCGTCAAGCAATGAGTGCGAGCGAGGGTTTGTGGTCTAGTCCGGTTATGACACCTCCTTGACATGGAGGAGGTCGGCAGTTCAAATCTGCCCAAACCCACTTCTCACCGAACGTCAGCCCCGAACAGCCTCGCTTTCGTCTTCTTAGCCGGCTCCCGGTGTTGCCGAAGTATTTACTGTGTCCCGCATAGAAGGAGGAGATACTCGGAGTCGGGTATGGGCACGATCATCGATCTCACAGACGGGCAGGACCACGAGATACTCGAGAGGACGGAAGCGGACGGGCTGTTCGGCGGGGAGTATCTCGACGGACGACCCCTCGGCGAATACCTCCGGGAGGGCGAGCAGCCGAAATACGTACTTCGCAACAAGAAGTCGGGGGTGACAGTCGACGACGGGCGCTCGCTCGAACCGGACAGTAACTTCCAGGCGTTTGCGCTCGTGACGGATCTGCGCGTTATTTTCGTGGTCGGACAGGCCGGCGGCGACGATTCGCTGTCGGTTCGGCTGCCCGATATTGTCGGGGTGAGTACCGAGAGCGGCCTGCGGTCGAACACGCTCGTGATCGAGACGCTCGCGGACGAGCGGTGGTCGTTCCCGTCGACGGGTGATCCCGAGCCGGTCGCGGCGTATCTCGAAGACGCTACCCAGGTGTGGGCCAACGCCGCCCGATTGCTGGACGACGTGGAGGAGACCCTCAGTCGCGCGGAGGAAGCGATGGCCAGCGACGAGCACGAGGCCGCACGCGAGCACGTCGATGGAGCGCGCCAGACCATCGATACCGCGGTGCACCGGATCAGTGAGGTCGGTCCCGCCGCGCACCAACGGATCGCCGGGCGCGCCGAGGAACTCGGGAGTTGGCTCACCGACGTCGAGCGCGAACTCGCGGGCGGAGACGGCGCTCGCGCCCACGCGCAAGCACAGACACACTGGCAGCGCGACGAGTACGAGGCCGCCGCGGAGTCCTACGACCGGGCCATCGAATCGTACCGCGAGGCACTCGACATTGACGGCTCCACCCCGAGCACCGAATCACTGGAGGAGCGACTCCGGGGGGCGGCGGCCGAGCGGGAACTGCTCCGCGTCGGGCCACTCGTCGACGCGGACACGTCCAGGCGCCGCGCAGTCGCGCTCGCTGACCCCGAGGACGCCGCCAGCGAGTGGGAGCGCGCGCTCGACCGCTATCACGACCTTCTCAGTCTCGACTGGGGTGACGAGGGCGGACAGTTCGTCGCCGACCGCGAGGTGATCCGCGAACAGACGACCGAAATCGCCGACGACGCGGTCAGCGACCACTACGAGGCCGGCCGACAGTGGCTCCGGTCCGGCGATAAACTGGCCGTCCAGGACCGCGACAAACAGGCGACGCAGGTCTACGAGCGGGCCGCCGAACAGTTCGAGCACGCGCACACCCTCGCGAGCGAAATCGCTCCCGACCGCACGGAGACCATCGAGACGGCGATCACGGCGGCGGAGGACCGGCTTGCTGGCGTCCGACCGGAGCGCTCGGTGCCCGACGATCCGATCGGATTCGAGCCTGAAGAGGAAGACGACGAGACGGAGACGGAGACCGACGACTCGGGAGACGAGATGGACGACCTCTCGTTTCACGACTCCGGTTCGACGGCGACACAGGTATACGAGCCGTCACAGACGACGGCAACGGGATCGTTCGGACGGGAAAACCCGGGAACCGAGTCCGTCCTCGACCGGATACAGGCCCAGAAACAGGCACGGGCCGAGACGGGCCGCGAGGGGCCGACCAGCGCGGAGTCTGAGTCCGGAGACGGGACAGTTGTCGATACCGACCCCGCGGCCGGGTCACCGGATCGGCTCCGGGAACGGGTGAAAGCGGTCGGGACGGCGGACCTCCGGGATATCGTCGCTCGACTCTGGGAGCGGAAGGGATGGAAGACCTCTGTCGTCGGCGCTGGCGGCGAGGTCGTCTACGACGTGGTCGCGGTGGACACGGAGACCGAGGAGCGACATCTCCTGTGGATTATCGACGCTGACGGAGGGCCGGTCGACCGGACGGTAATCAGACAGTGTGCGACGACGGTCGAGGACGGTCAGGGATCCGACGAGGCTGTCGTCGTCACGACCGGATCCGTCACGCCGTCGGCGGAGTCGGAGGCCGAGAACGCGCCCGTCTCGATTGTCGGTCTCTCGGAACTCGTCGACCGCCTCGCGGAGTCGAGTGTCGCCGGGGCCGTGCCGTCGCTGGAGGACGGGGAAAGCCCGCAGACTTAAGACGCTACCACCCCGGAGTAGTGGTACATGGAGTACACGCTGGCGATCGAGAACACGCCGGAGACCGTCCCGGGCGGTACCGGGTTGCTCCTCTTTCATCCGAGCATCGGCGAAACGGACCGGATCGACACGCAGTTTCTGAAGACGGACACGGACCACCTGCTCGTCATCTCGACGCGGACGACCGCACGCGAAGTCGAACAGAAACTCGAACACTACGAGGTCGACGAGGACCGAGCGACCATCCTGGACACGCTCTCGGTCGAGCGCGGCTACACCCGCAGACAGAGCGACCACGTCAGATACGTCTCGACGCCCGAAGACCTCGACGCGATCGTCGAGCAGACGCGGGAGTTCCTCGATTCCCACGACGGAAAGCTCCGCGTGAGTCTCGACTCGATCACGGAGATGATCTACTACGCCGACGAAGAGGGGGCGCGGGAGGCAGTCGTCGAGATTCTGGAATTACTCGACGAGTACGACGCAGTCGGGCTCTTTCACATGGACAACAGCGTCCACGACGACAGTGTGTACGACTCATTCAGTGAGTTGTTCGATGGCGTAATAGAACTCGACGAGGACGGCTCCGTTACGTCCTCGCTGTGAGGACGGAATTCGGCTCACCACCAACCATTATTACGCCGGGGATATACAGATAGCTTGTATGCCGGAATGTCAGAACTGCGGTGCATTCGTTACGGCGGATTACGCACGAGTATTCACACCGAACGGTGTCGACAAACCACGTGTGTGTCCACAGTGTGAAGATAAGATCCGGGACGGCGCTGACGTGCGCCAGGCCCGGTCCACGCGACGGGGGTAACCTCCCGCCCTCCCCGCTCTGTCTGCGTCCTCTTTTTCTCTCTGTTCCTATGCGGCCTCGTCGAGGAGCGTCATCGCCGTCTCGGCAATCTCCTCGGCCCGCTGCTCGGTGCGTGCCTCGGCAGTCATCCGCACGAGCGGTTGTGTCCCGCTGGCCCGGAGCAAGAACCAGCCGTCATCGAGGTCGACTCTGACACCGTCGAGCGTCGAGACGGTCTCGTAGCGGTCCACGACCTCGTCGCTCACCTCCTCCATGAGCGCCATCTTCCTGTCGGTCTCGAAGGCCTCCCGCCTGATCGGATACGTCTCGACGGTGTCGGCACGCTCCGCGAGCGGCGTCGTCGCGGCCATCGCCACGATCTTACAGGCCGCGAGCGGGCCGTCGGGACAGAGCGTCTCTCCGGGCCAGATCCACGCGCCGCTGGGTTCGCCACCGAAAGCGACGCCCTCCTCGCTCGCCGCCTCCGCGACGTACACGTCCCCGACGGGGGTGCGCCGGGTTTCGATGTCCGCCTCCGCGAGGTGGTCCTCGACTGCCAGACTGGTGTCGACCGGGAGCGCAACGGCCTCGCCTGCCACGGCGGCCTCGCGGCCAAAGAGCGCGAGCAACACGTCGCCCGTCAGAAACTCCCCCTCCGCCGTCACGGCGCGCATCCGGTCCGCGTCGCCGTCGTGGGCGATACCCACGTCCGCGTCGGTCGAACCGACGAGTTCGGCCAGCGACTGGCAGTGTTCTGCGGTCGGTTCGCTCGGTCGGCCCGGGAACGCGCCGTCTGGCTGTGCGTTCAGGGTTTCGACGTGACAACCCAGTTCTTCGAGCGCCCGTGCCGTGACGCCGCCGGCCCCGTTTCCAACGTCGACGACGACCGATAGCTCCCTCTCGACATCGACCGCATCGATGAGCGCCTCCCGGTGGCTCTCCGTGTGATCGACAGACGAGTGCTCGCCGAACTCGTCCCAGTCCGCGAGTGCGACCGCCTCCGTCTCGATGCGTCGGGTCATCTCCTCGCGAAGCTCCGCGTCGAAGGCCTGCCCGCTTGGCTGCCAGAGTTTGATTCCGTTATCCTCAGGGGGGTTGTGCGAGGCCGTGATCGCTACACCGGCGTCGGCATCTTCCCAGGCGACCCCCCGGCCGACCGTCGGCGTCGCCGCGACGCCGAGGTCGACGACATCTGTGCCCGACTCGCGCAGACCGGCCGCGAGTGCGGCCTGGAGCGTCTCGCCGCTCTCGCGCGGATCGCGACCGACGACGACGCGGTCGGCGTCGACGCCCAGTGCGCGACCGACTCGCAGTGCCAGCGCCGCCGTTACCTCCTCACCGACCGGCCCGCGGATGCCACTCGTTCCGAACATACTCCTCTCTGGTCACGGCTGGCGCAAAAAACGACCGAAACGGACGGCGTCCTATCGCAGACGGGCGGCGATCAGGTCTTCGAGGTCCTCGCGGAGTTCGTCGACCTCGATCTCCTCGTGGACGGGGACGAAAAAGCCCTCGACGAGCATGTTCGTCGCCTGCTCCTCGTCGATTCCGCGGGAGTTCATGTAGAGAAGGTCTTCGCTGTCGACCTGCCCGACCGTCGCGGAGTGACTCGCTTCGGTGTCGTGGTTGTTGATGATCAGTTTCGGCGAGGCGTCGGCCTCGCTGTCGTCGGAGAGCATCAGCGTGTTCTCACGCTGGTAGGAGTTGGTGTCCCACGCCTCCGTGCCGACATCCTGAACGCCCTCGTAGACCGAGCGCGCCTCGTCGTCGAGGACGCCCCGGGTCACGAGGTCGGCCGTCGTGTGTTCGGCTTCGTGCCAGACGCGGCTGGCGATGTCGATGTGCTGATCCTCGTGGCCGAAGAAGGCCCCGACGATCTTGGACTCGCTGCCGTCGCCCAGCAGACGGGTCTCGACCGAGCTCTTCGTGAGACGGGTGCCGATGTTGCCCTCGATCCAGTTGACCTGGCCGTCGCGTGCGGCGTGGCCGCGTTTGACCTGGTAGTTGTACGTCTCCTCCGAGAGGTTCTGGAGGGTGCCGTACTGGACGTGGGCGTTCTTCTCGGCGACCGCTTCGACGACGCCGCTGTAGTACTGTCGACCCTCGAGTTCCTCGCCGGTGGACTGCCGTTCGAGGATCGTGACACTCGCCGACTCCTCGGCGACGACGAGCGTGTAGTTGAACAGCGACTGGGAGTTGATCCGGGTGCGGATCTTCACGTCCTCGGCGACGACGCCCTCGGGGACGTAGACGACGGTGCCCGCGCTGAACAGGGCGGTCGACAGCGCCGTGAGGTAGTCCCGCTGCGGGTCGACGACACTGCCGAAGTGCTCTTCGATCAGGTCGCCGTGTTCGTCGACCGCGTCCGCCCACGAGAGCACCTCGACGCCCTCGGCGTCGACGCGGTCTTTCTCCTGGGCCATCTCCAGCGGATCGATGAACTCCTCGTATTCGAGCGCGTCGAGGTTCGTCCAGTCCCGTCCCGGGGTCCGGATTACCGACGGCATGTCGAGGTCCTCGAGCGCATCGAGCGCGTCGAGACGGGTCTCCAGTAGCCACTCGGGCTCGCCGAGCGACTCGCTGATCTCCGTTACCTGTTCCTCTGTCAGATTTGCGTGTACCTGCGTACTCATTGTAATCACCCCGGAGTTATCCGAGACTGCCCTCCATTTCGAGTTCGATTAGTCGGTTGAGTTCGACGGCGTATTCGATGGGCAGTTCCTCGGTGATCGGTTCGATGAAGCCGGCGACGATCATCTGCTTGGCATCGTCGTCGTCCAAGCCCCGAGACTGCAGGTAGAACACGTCTTCGTCACCGATCTTGCCGACGGTCGCCTCGTGGGCCACGTCGACGTCGCTCTCCTGAATCTCCATGTACGGCATCGTGTCCGACGTGGAGGTGTTGTCGAACATCAGCGCGTCACACTCGACCGCCGTCGAGGAGCCTTCGGCACCATCTGCCATGTGGACGAGTCCGCGGTAGTTGGTGCGGCCGCCGTCCTTGCTGATGGATTTGGATTCGATGGTCGAGGAGGTGTTCGGCGCGTTGTGATAGACTTTCGCGCCGGTGTCGATGTCCTGCCCTTCGCCCGCGAAGGCGATGGTGATGTGGTTGTCCGTCGCGCCCGGTCCCTTGAGGACCGAGGACGGATAGAGCATCGTCGCCTTCGAGCCCATCGAGCCGGAGACCCACTCCATGGTCCCGTCGGCTTCGACGATAGCTCGTTTGGTGTTGAGGTTGTAGGTGTTTTTCGACCAGTTCTGGACCGTCGAATACTGGACGTGCGCGCCTTCCTTGACGAAGACCTCGACACCGCCGCTGTGGAGGTTGAACTCGGAGTACTTGGGAGCGGAACAGCCCTCGATGTAGTGGACTTCGGAGTTCTCCTCGGCGACGATCAGCGTGTGCTCGAACTGCCCCATGCCGTCGGAGTTCATCCGGAAGTACGCCTGGACGGGCATCTCCACCGTGGTGTCTTCGGGGACGTAGACAAAGCTCCCACCGGACCAGATCGCACCGTGCAGCGCCGCGAACTTGTTGTCGCTTGCTGGGACGGCTTTGGTCATGAAGTGTTCTTTGACGATCTCTTCGTGTTCCTGGACGGCCTGGTCCATGTCACAGAAGATGACGCCTTTGTCCTCCCAGCGTTCCTGCATGTTCTGGTAGACGATCTCGGATTCGTACTGCGCGCCGACGCCGGACAGCGCGTTTTTCTCGGCTTCGGGAATGCCGAGTTTGTCGAAGGTGTCCTGGATCTCCTCGGGCAGGTCCTCCCAGTCGTCGACGCCGCCGCGGGTCTCGATGTCCGGGCGGATGTACGGGACGATCTCGTCGATCTCGACCTCGCTGAGGTCGGGTGCGCCCGGCCAGTCGTCGGGCATCGGCATCTGCTTGAACTGCTTTAGGGCGCGCAGACGCCGTTCGAGCATCCACTCGGGCTCGTCTTCCGGGGCCGTAGACGGCGTGGAGGTCGATGTTGTGCGGCATCGAGTTCGACTCGTCGTTGGTGAGGGTGATCCGGACGGTATCACCGCGACGGACCCGGATCATCGGGCCGGGAACCCGGCCGTCGAAGGTCATGTAGTCGAAGGTGACCCCGGGTTCGATCTCGGCGGTCTGTTCGAGGGTGGTCATCTCGACCTCGTGGTGGCGCGGCTCCGACCAGTCGACGGGGTCGGGGAGGTCGGTGGGATCGGCGGCGATGCGGTCGGTGTCGACGGACTTTGCCGGTGCCGGTCCGTCGGTCCCCGTCTCCCCGTCAGCCGACGTTTCGGGCTCTGACTGGCTTTCGACGGTGGAGTCGAGACACCCTGCAACAGACAGCGCGCCGCCGACGCCGGCAGCCTTGAGGACGGTTCGACGGTTTGGTGAGTGGTTGTCAGTCATTGGACCTCAC
>NZ_WUUT01000009.1 GCF_009831575.1 Halovenus carboxidivorans
GGTCATCCGAAAAATGGGGAGTCTGACGCATAATAGTTTCGCATTTGCACGTGCTTGTTGGGCTTCCCGGAACTCACTTTTTGGTTTACAAAGAAAATATTTTCTAAAACCGCGGAATCGGGCGGTACAGCCACCGGAAAAACCGTGTGAAACTCTCTCTAACACCGCTCTACGCAGGAATTTGTGCTCCGTCCGTAGCGCGGTAAGCGAGAGCCCGATAGAAATCGGATCACACCGACGCGGCGGGAGGGTCGACAGCCACGCGGTGGGATGGGTACTCACGCGGTGGACTCGAGACGGGAATCTGTCCGCAGGGGAATTTCTCCCGTGCCGCAGAACCCCCTCGCAGTTTCCAGCCAGAGTCGGTCACATGAACTCGCCGAGGCCTTTCTGCTCCTGACCGGATTTGACCTCCTCCCAGGAGACGCCGAGCGCTTCGAGGATGCGCTCGATCGGCCCCTTCAGCGTCTTGTCGAGCATCTTCTCCCAGTCGATCTCGAACTCCTCGGGGAGTTGATCGGCGTACTCGAAACAGATCACGTCGGGGTTGCGCTTGAACTCTCCGTACAGCGGATCCTCGCTGACGCTGAGCCCCTCTTCGTCCTCGATTCGCTCGAAGAAGTCGGCGTGTACCCGGTCGAGATAGACGCGTTTCGGCTTCGATCCGCGGTCGAAGTTCGTCCCGAGCAGGAGGTTCGCGTACTTCGCGCCGCGGACCTGCGCGGTGTCGGTGTCGTAGTTGTCGAGTCGCTTTCCGATGCCGCCCGGGATACCGATCTCCTCGGGGCTGACCTCGCCGTTCTGGAACTCCTCGATCACCTCGGTGACGTAGCGTTTGATCGACTCGATGTCCTCGCCGGTCACGATTCGGTCGATCACCTCCTTCTGGACCTCCTTTGTGATCGGCGCGATGTCCGAGCGCTGGTGCTCGAAGCCCGTGATGTCGATATCGTCGACATCCTTGCCCTCCTTCCAGACGATGTGTCCGGCGTAGCGTTTCTTCTTGCCGGCCTGGAAGAAGCGCCGGTAGAGCTTCTCGAACTCGATCTCGAAGCGGTGTTCGGCTGCGTTCAGTTCCTCAGCGGCGAACTCGTCGTACGACTCGTTGATCTCCCCCTCTAGCTCGAACGACTGCTCGATTGCCTCCTCCTTCGAGACACCGCCGCCGAGTTCGATCATCACCGAGTCGGTGTCACCGTAGACCAGTTCCAGATCGAGACCGTCCGTGATCTCCTCGGTGAAGTCGATCACCTCTCGGCCGGTCGCAGTCACCGCGGCCCCCATCTCTCGGTCGTACAGCCGGAACCGATCCCATCCCAAAACCCCGTATAGAGAGTTCATTATGACCTTCACGGCCGCCTGCTGGCGGTCGTACTGGTCGTACTCGGGTTCCTCGGGGTCGTGTTCGTCGCGGAGGGCTTTCTTCTGCTCGCGCTCTTCGAGCAGTTCGTCGACCATCTCGCGGATCGCACCGTCGGGTTCCTTGCGGAACCGGGTGCCGTTCGGTGCGCGGAAGGTCTCGCCGTCGTACTCCTCTGGGTCGACTTTCGTCTCCGGCGAGGCGTTGATCGTCACCATGCACATCGGATAGAGACTCTTCAGGTCGAGCACGCTGACGTTCTCTCTGACGCCTGAAATGGGGTCGAACACGGCCCCGCCCTCGTACTCCTCGCTCTCCTGTTGGCCCTTCGAGGGCAGCGCGTACTGGTCGTGGAGTTTGTGGAGGACGTACATGTCCACCGCGTCGCCGGGCGTGGTCGCGTCTTCGATCTTACAGCCGACGAACTGTCGGACCTCGTTCCAGAAGGCGATGATCTCCTGGTCGCGGTCGAGTTCGACACAGAGCTCCACGTCCCGGAGGTTGTACTCCAGCAGTCGCTCGGGGTCGTTCTCCCAGAGGTCACCGATATCGCCGGGGTAGCGCTCCTTGCCGATCCCGAGTTCGCGCTGCCCGACATCTTCCAGCCGGTAGGAGTCGAGTTCGGTGAACTTCGTCCGCTGGTAGGCGTACAGGAGGTCGAACATCACCCGGCCTTTCACGTCCGGCCCCTGCCAGTCGCTGCGCCAGACCTCGTTCACCCGCGAGAGGCGGTTGAGATCCAGGTCGTGGTCCGTCTCGTCGTCCAGAACGTCGAGTCGGTCCAACAGATACGGCGCGTCGAAGTCGGTGAAGTTCCACCCCGTCGCCAGGTCGGGTTCGGTCTCCTCGAAGTAATTCAGGAAGGCGTCGAGCATCGCCTCCTCGGTCTCGAACGAGCGGATGTCGTACTCGAGTTGGCGGGTGGCACCGCCGTCGACGTCGATCGGCTCGTAGTCGGGTATCTCCTCGGGAGGCTGTTCGCCCTCGGGCGGATCGAACAGCCAGAGGACGTACTCGTCGGTGTAGGAGTCGTGACTGGCGATACAGATGATCGGTTCCTCGCCGTCCTCGGGGAATCCCGAGCGGTCGTCGACCTCGATGTCGAAGGTGTTGACCCGGGGGCGGGCATCGACATCGACCGGTTCGACCTCGTCGTGGTGGACGCGGACGGTGCGCGCGTCGTTGGCCGTCCCCCCGCTCTCGACGTCGCGGGCGGGAATGCTGATCCCGCTGGTGATGTCCTTGTCGATCAGAAACCGGTTCGGGAAGAGAATGTCCGCCTCGTAGTGATCGAAGTCGTCGCGGATCTGGCCCACGTCCCGCGGGGTCTGGCCGAAGATTTTCGTGAGTCGCTCCCCCCGGATCGACTCGTACGGGTCGCCGTCTTCGTCGGTCTCCTCCCAGTCGGTGATCCGGTCGTACTCCCGGAGGCGGCTCTCGGTGACGTTGTCCGTCGGCGCGTAGAAGTACGGTTTGAACTCGAAGACCTTGGCGTGGACGAGTTCCTCTTCGCTCGTCCGGCCGAAGACGTGGATGATCGGATACTCGTCGTCACCCCGCCCTTCGACCGTGTAATCGACCTGCATGACGGCAATTTCGAGCGTCTCCTCGACGGCGGGAAAGAGCTGTTCGCTGGTATCGACTTCGGCGGCGTTGGTCGCGCCGCTGGAGCCAGCGACGGCGCGCGCCTCGGCGGCGGGGCGGTCGCCGTCCTCGTCGGCGTCCTCGAAGGCTCCGAGGTCGGTCTGGGACATACTACCCATAAGTGCGTGCCCGGGTAAAAACATCCGCGGTCCGTCCTCCCGGCCGGTCGTCGTCACCGGGTTCCCGTCACCTTTAACCGAACACTTACCGATTTCAACAGCATGGACGTTCGCGCGGAGGCGACGACGATATACCGCGAGACGCTTCCGATTCTCGTCGTCTCTCTCGGCGGCGGCCTGTTTTCCGGCCTCGTTCTCGAAGGACTGCTCGACAGCGTCGCGGAGTTTCCGGGTCTGCTCGTGATGGTGCCGGTCTTTCTGGCGACCCGCGGGAACGTCTACGGGGCTCTCGGGGGTCGGATCGCCAGCGGCCTCCACCAGGGGCTGATCGAACCCCGACTCCAGTACGACGAGCGGCTGGTGAACGCCGCGGTCGCCTCCTTCGTCAACGGGACCGGTATCTCCGTCGTGATCGGCGTCATCACGTGGCTGGTGCTGACGCTGCTGCCGAACTGGGAGCCGGCGATGCTCGTCGAACTGGTCGGGATCATGTTCGTCGCGGGCGTACTGACATCGCTTCTCATGATCGTCGGGATGCTCGTGCTCATCTTCGCCGGCTTCAAGTACGGTTACGATCCCGACAATCTGGTCGGCCCCATCGTGACGACGCTCGGTGATATCTTCGGGATGGTCTTTCTGGTACTGTCGGTCTGGCTGGTCGGGGTGGTCCTCTGATGAGCGCACGCGGCGATTCGCTCGGCAGTTGGAGGTGGACCCGGATCGTCCGCACGATGTTCCCCCTGTTGGTCGTCCTCTCGGTGATCGTGCTCTGGGCGGGTCTCACCCTCGAAGGCGCACGGTCGTTGCTCGAAGAATTTGGCATCCTCGCGATCATGGTGCCGACGATGGTCGGGACCGGCGGCAATCTCGGTGCGACGCTGAGTTCGCGTCTCTCGACGCGGTTTCACCTCGGGACGACGACGCTCGATCCCCGCGACCGGGTGCTGTGGGCCAACGTACTCGCGATTCTCGCGTTAGCGGCGTCGATCTTTGCCGCCCTGGCGGTCGGTGCGTATCTGCTCGGACTCGTCGTCGGGTCGACGCTGTCCTTTCCGACGCTGTTTCTCATCTCGATGGTCAGCGGGATGTCCGTCGCCGTCGTCGCAATCGTGTTCAGTTTCGCCGCGACCTACCTCTCCTATCGCGCCGGAATCGATCCCGACGACACCACGATCCCCATCGTGACCAACGTCGTCGACGTGTTCGGGATGCTCATCTTTATCGGTGTCTCCACGCTGGTGTTGACCTGAGTCAGGCGGCCGTTTCGAGCAGTTGTTCCGTCGCGTTCCACGTCCCGCGGACGATCAACACGTCTCCGGCCGCGACCGTCTCCTCGCCGTCGGGGTAGAAGATCCACTCCCCGTCGGCCTCGTGGATCGCGATGATCGAGACCCCCGGTGTCTCGTCGAGAATCGTCCCGACGGTCCGGCCCGCCAGCGAACTGTTCGGCCCGAGTTCGGCCCGCCGAACCGCAACGTCGCTCTCCCGGACCGACTCGGCGATCACCGGGTGGGTGTCGATATCGCGGAGGATCCCCTCGGTGATCTCCAGCGCGGCGTCGCTGATCAGTTCGCTGCTGCTCGCCAGCCGGAGCAGTCCCCGTAACGACACCGGGTCGTCGACGTCAGCCGCGGCCTGCAACGCCCACGCTTCGAGCCGAGAGTGGAGGCTGTCGACTTCGACTTCGAGGGAGTTCACCTCCTCGGCGAGTTCCTGGTCGTCGAACAGCACGCTCGCGTATGCGAGGTCGACCGCGAGTTCGCTGACGTTTTTCATCAGGACAATCGTATCGACTGCCCGTTCGAGGTTCCCGAACTCCGCCTCCGTCGCTTCGGGCTGTTCGTATCGCTCCGTAGTGATCCGCTGGTACACCTCGGCAACGCTGTCCTCGTCTCCCCGCAACAGCAGGCTGTCGCCGACGTCCAGCCGACTCTCGCTGTCCGGATCCAGTTCCCAGCCGTTCTCGCCCCGGATCCCGATCACCCGGACGCCGGTCTCCGTTTCGAGGTTGATCTCCCCGAGCGTCTTTGCGGCGTAGATCGAGTCCTCGTCCACCGTGGCCCGTTCCAGCACCTCGATGGCCTCCGGCAGGGCCGTCTGGATCGACCCCGGCAAGGTCTCCTCGCCGAGAACGAGACCGGCGATATCGCCGGCAGCGTCGCTGATCTTCTCGGCCGCACCGATGATCCCCAGCACCGGCGCGAGTTGGCGGGCGTCGTCGGGGTTGCGAGTCGCCATCAACATGTTCATCCGCGCCTGCAACTGGAGGAGATCCATCTGTTGTTCCAGTTGCAGTACCTCCTCGGCCAGATTCTCGCTGTTGTGCAACAGCGCGGAGTACGCCAGGTCGACGATCAGCTCTGAGCTGTCTTTCATCGCGCTCAGAAGATCCTTGACGCCGATGGGCTCGTAGGTTACCGTCTCCGAGTCGGCGTCGGCACCGAAAGCGTCCATGGATGGCCGTACTCGGTTCACCCGCTTGGTTCTATCGGCTGGTCGAGGAGTCCGACCCGGCCGCCCTACTGCTCGGCCGCGGCCGCCGAGCAGACCTCGGTCCACCGGCCCTGGTCTTCGAGGTGAGCCTGTAGCTCGGCCGCGTAGGCCTCGACGAGTTCGGTCGCGGCCGCCAGTTCGTCCGCGTCGACGCCGCTCCCGTTGGCGTCGCTGCTGTCGAAGCCGAGAACGCTCTTCAGCGAGTCGATGACACCGCCGCTGTCTCCGCCGCCACCGGGTCGAGCCATCCCCTGCGGGAGGTTCTCAAGCTCCGGCATGATCTGTTCGAGGTTCTCCGTGTTGGCCGTCAGCGTCGCCTCGCTCGGCGTCTCCGGACGGTCGATGTCGAGCTCGACGGCCGTCATAATCAGTCCCCACTCCTGGTTCGAGAACTGCGAATCGATCACCTGCTCGTTGAACTCCTGATCGACCCGCATGCGAGCGCCTGCGAGTTTGTCTCGCCAGCCGTTGCTCATACTCGTAGTTGGGGAAAACGGCTCAAATGGGTTCCGGCTGCTCGGTCGTCAGAAGTCCACGCCGTCCTCGACGCTGATCTCCGCCTGTAACTCCTCGCGTAGCGCCGCGTGGACGTGACAGATTCCCTCCGCTCGCTCGACGATATCGCTCACCGAATCCCCGAGTGACTCCTCGACGTGCAGGTCGAAAGAGACGTACTCCAGGTCGTCGTCCTCGTCGAGGTCCGCGCCGACATCGACCTCGATCTGGCCGATATCGTCGAATCCCTCCTTGTTCGCGCCGACGCGGAAGGCCGGGATGAAACAGGAGGCGTAGGTCGCGACCAGCGCCTGGTTCGGACTCGGTCCCTGCTCTTCGGTCGCGTCGACGCCCAGTTCCCACTCGCCGATGAGGTTCGTCGTTGCGTACCCTTCTTCACTGATGCTCGTGACTTCGATGTCAGGCATAGATGGAGCTACGACCGCCCGGGTGAAAACAGTACGTGTCTATGCAGCCCGAGCGGCTGCGGACGACACGGGCGCCGACCAGTCAGTACTCGAAGCTCTCGTCGCCGTCGAGGATCACGGCCTCCGCTCCGGGCGCGTTGCCGTCGACCGCCCGCACGAAGTCGTCGGTGTCGATCTCGATCGGCGGGAACGAGTCGTAGTGCATCGGCATCGCGTACTCGACATCGACCCAATCGGCCGCGATGCCGGCCTGTAGCGGCCCCATGGTGAAGTGATCGCCGGCGGGCAGCGCCGCCACGTCGGGTTCGAGGTACGGACCGATGACGTCTTTCATCTCGGACATCAGTGCCGTATCCCCGGCGTGATAGAAGGTCTCGGACTCCTCGTCGGCGACTTTCGTCGGGTTCGTGTCCGAGACGACGAAGCCGGCGGGCATTCCGCCGGTGTTCTGGTAGTCAGTGTCCAGTCCGTTCGTGTGGTCCGCCCGGACCATCGTCACGAAGGCATCGCCCAGTTCGATGGTGCCGCCGATGTTGAATCCGGTCGTGTCGTCCTCGTCGACCCCGTACTCCGCGGCGACGTAGCCGGCCAACTCCGGCGTCGTCGCGACAGTCGCGTCGTCGAATTCACCGACGTGGGCGATGTGGTCGGCGTGACCGTGCGTGAGCAGGACGTACTCCGGGTCGAGTTCCCCCGGCGAGACGTCCGTCTTCGGATTGTCGAAGAAGGGGTCGATCAGAAGCGATGTCTCTCCGAGTTCGACGCCCCATGTCGAGTGACCGTACCAGGTAAGTTCCATTGCGATTGGTGTTTCGCTCACCGGACACTTATAAATAGTCCAACCGGCGAACCTGTGTTGCTTCGGGCTACGAGCGGTCTGAGAGCGGGCTGATCGTACCCGCGTGGGATTTATTTCGCTTCCGACCAAAATGAGAGTTATGCCAGAGAAGCGGCAGTCCAGGCGGAGGTTTCTCACCGCGTCCGGAGTGGCCCTCACGGCCGCGCTCGCCGGTTGTACGTTGAACCCACCACAGGGCTCCGGACAGGAATCCTCGAACAATTCGGGGTTCCCCGACGACCCGGTTACCCCTCAAACACAGGAGGAAATCCCCGCTTCGTCCCAGTTCAGCGAGGTCTATCAGGAGACCATCGACTCCGTTGCCGCCGTCAGGGCCACCGGAGCGAGTTCCTCCTCCGGAGGGACTGCCTGGGTGTACGACGACTCACACCTCGTCACGAACGCCCACGTCGTCCGGGACGCGACAGAGATCTACCTGCGGTTCCGCCAGTCCGGCTGGCTCCAGGCTGAACTCGTCGGCTCCGACGGCCACAGCGACCTCGCCGTCCTCCAAGCGGACCTGCCCGACTCGGCGACGCCGCTCGAACTCACAGACCAGCCTCACCCCGTCGGCACGCGGGTCGCGGCGCTGGGCAACCCGTTCGGACTGACCGGGTCGTTCACCACCGGCATCATCAGCGGGCGAAACCGGACCATTTCGATCCCGAACAGCCGGTTCTCGACGCCGGACGGGATCCAGACCGACGCCGCGGTCAACCCCGGCAACAGCGGCGGCCCGCTGATCACCCTCGACGGAGTCGTCGTCGGCGTCGTCAACGCCACGCAGGGGGACAACGTCGGGTTCGCAATCTCCGCGGCCATGGTCCGGCGAGTCGTCCCCGAGCTCATCGAGACCGGCAACTACGACCACTCGTATCTGGGGATCGCACTGTCGGATGTCACGCCGGCGCTGATCGAGGCCAACGACTTCGGCAACTACACCTTCGGCGTCTACGTCAACGGGACCGCCCCCGACGGCCCCAGCGACGGGATCCTGCAGGGATCGGAGACGACGACGACCATCCGCGGCCGCGAGGTGGAGGTCGGCGGCGATCTCATCGTTCGGATGGGCGAGTGGACGATCCAGAACCGCGAGCGACTGTCGGCGTATCTCGCGCTCGAGACCCGACCCGGAGACACGGTCGATATCGAAGTCGTCCGCGACGGCGAAACCCGGACGGTACAGGTGACCCTCGGCACCCGTCCGGAGCTGTAATCACGCGGGGTCGAGTCGCGGGAGTTCGACCGTGAGCGTCGTCCCCCCGTCCGTCTCACTGGCCGAGAGCTGTCCGCCGAGTTCGCTCGCGAGAATGTCGGCGTGTGCCAGACGCATCCGACTACCGTGGAGCAGCGCCGCCGATTCGTCGCGGTTGAGAAAACCCCGTTCGCCCTCTGTCAGAGCCTCGCGCTCGTCGGTGATCGAGACCGCGATCCGCCTGTTGACTGCCGCGTCGACGGCGACCGCCGGCCGCTCGCTGTCGCTGTGTTCGATCGCGTGATCGATCAACTCTCCGAAGATCGTCCGGGTGATATCCGGGACGGAGACTGACGGGAGTTCCTCCTCGAGCGTGATCGACGCCTCCGGATGCTCCTGTTCGAGGTCGTCGTAGAGGCCGTGCAGCATCGCATCGAGCGCGACCGGAGCGGGCGACTCGACGCGGCGGAGATCGTTGTTGATCCGCTCGGCCTGGTCGCTGAGACGGATCAGTTCCTCCGTCGCATCGATCAGCCTGTCGGAGAAGTCCTCGTCGCCGACGGGGTTGTCCTGATCGGCGACGAGTTGTTCGCCCACCGCGTAGATCACGTTCAGTTTGTTCCGGAGGGTGTGCCGCATGATCCGGTGCAGCACGCTGAGATGCTGTTCGCGCTGTTTGAGCGCCGTGATATCGATTGCCGAGACGATGATCGAACTGACATCGCCGCCCTCCCTGAGCGGATGGGCGTACAGTTCGACCTCGACGAGCGAGCCGTCTCGGCCCTGGTGTGTGGTTTCGAGTCCGACAATCCGTTCCCCAGATAACACCCGCTCCATGAACGCCTCTCGTGTCGACGGCTCCGTGAACAGCGGATACTGCTCGCCGGTGACCGTCGCCCCCTCCCACCCGAAGGTCGTCGTCGCCGCGCGGTTCCACCGCTCGATCGTTCCGTCGGCGTCGAGAACCATCATCGGAACCGGAGAGGCCTCGAAGAGGGCTTCGAGGCGGGCGATCGTCGTTCGAAGGGTCTGCTCGCGCTCGATCCGTTCGCTGATCTCCCGTAGCTGACAGAACAGAAAGGACTCCCCACCGTCGTAGATACGCTCGATACTGAGTTCGACCGGCCGACGCTCACCGGCCAGCGTCTCGATTCTGATCGGCGCGCCGTCGTCGAACCGGTCGAGTCGCTCCCCGGGTGGCTCCTCGATCAACCCCGTGAACGCCGCCCGGTCGTTGTCGGGACAGCAGTCCCCCCAGCGTTGGCCGAGGAGGGCTTCCGTCCGGCAGTCGAACAGGTCCCCCGCGGCCTCGTTGAGCTCGGTGATTCGTGAGTCCTCGTCGACCAACAGCACCGGATCGGGAATGCTCTCCAGAATCGTCTCCAGTGGCACATACGCGGTCTCCGTCGTCCCCGCCGTGTGCCGATCATCCATCGCTAGCGTGTCCTGCTCGCGTGTACTTAAATTATTCCGCGAGTATCAACGACGAGATTCGATCGCGCCGGGGAGTTCGGAGTTCTCAGTACCCCACCTCCGCCAGGTCGTGGGACGGACCTGTTGCTAATTGGTGTCGTGATAATCAGCGCCGCTACTACGGAGTCAGAAGTACGTCGCCGTCAGATGTCGCTCTCGAAGTCTTCGAGGCTGTAGGCTGGCTCGGCGCCCCGGCGGTCGAGCGTCTCGTTGGCCAGCAGCCAGTAGACCACCGACAGCGCCTTTCGGCCCTTGTTGTTCGTCGGAACGACCAGATCGACGTTGCTGGTCGTGTTGTTGGAGTCGCACATCGCGATCACGGGGATACCGACGGTGATGGCCTCCTTGACGGCCTGGGAGTCACCGATGGGGTCCGTGACGACGATGACATCGGGTTCGATGTAGCCTTCGTACTGCGGGTTAGTCAGCGTGCCCGGGATGAACCGGCCGGTCCGCGCTCGCGCGCCGACCGCATCGGCGAACTTCTCGGCGGGGAACCGACCGTACTGTCGCGAGGATGCGACGAGGATCTGTTCGGGATCGTAGTTAGCCAGGAAGTCCGCCGCCGTCCGGATCCGACTGTCGGTCATCGACACGTCGAGGACGTACAGGCCGTCGGTCCGGACGCGGTGGATGAACCGCTGCATGTCCTTGGTGTTCTGCTGGGTGCCGATGTGGACACCGGCACCGAGATAATCCTCGACGGGAATCAGGAGGTCGGCCTCCTCGTCGGACATGACATCCTCGTCGAGTTCCGGTCCGTCGTCTGCTTCGGCCGCGGCTTCCTCGGCCGCGGCGGGCTGTTCGGCTTCGTCGGTAGTCTCGGCGTCCTCGTCGGCTGCGACTGGCTCCTCACCGGCGGGGTCGACATCCGACTCGGTTGCGTCGAGACCTTCGTTATCGTTTCCGCTCATACGTTGTGTTCGATTCTGATTAGTTCGTTCAGTTTTGCCGTTCGCTCGCCACCGACGGCCCCCGTCTTGATGAACGGGGCACTCGTCGCCGTGGCCAGGTGTGCGATCGTCGTGTCCTCCGTCTCGCCGCTACGGTGGGAGACGACTGCATCGTAGCCGCTCTCGGTCGCCAGTTCGATGGCGTCGACGGTGTCGGAGAGGGTGCCGATCTGGTTAGGTTTGATAAGGATGCTGTTCGCCGCACCCTGCTCGATCCCCTCCTCCAGACGGTCGACGCTCGTGACGAACAGATCGTCACCGCAGATCAGCGTATCCGTGCTGATCCGGTCGGTCAGTTCCGCGAATCCGGCGAAGTCCTCTTCGTCGAGAGGATCCTCGACGTAGACGAGGTCGTACTCCTCGATCAACTCTGCGACGTATTCGATCTGCTCGTCGCGGCTCCGGTCGCCGTCGATGTACTGGTAGACACCCTCGTCGCCGTCGTACAGCTCCGCCG
Source organism: Halovenus carboxidivorans (assembly GCF_009831575.1). Lineage (GTDB taxonomy): Archaea > Halobacteriota > Halobacteria > Halobacteriales > Haloarculaceae > Halovenus > Halovenus carboxidivorans. The sequence goes on from NZ_WUUT01000009.1 coordinate 11,456, forward strand.
CGGCCACGTCGAGACCGAACCGCATCTCGAAGCCGACTTCTTCCTCGACCGCGTCGACGGCTCCCTCGACGATCTCGAACGCCTCCGCGTCGGAGACCGACGGTGCCCACGCGCCCTCGTCGCCTTTCCCGCAGGCGTGACCGCGCTCTTCGAGGATGTCGGCCACCGCGGCGTGGGCGGCCGCGTTCGCGAAGACCGCGTCTTCGACGGAGGGAGCACCGACAGGCGCGACCAGAAACTCCTGGATGTCCGTCGCGTCGGCAGCGTGTTCGCCGCCGCCGAGGACGTTCCCGAGCGGCGTCGGGAGTTCGTCGCCCCGGAAGGTACCACCGAGATGCTGGAACAGCGGCGCACCCAGCACGTCCGCGGCGGCCTTCGCGGCGGCCATCGAGATCGCGACGGCCGCGTTCGCACCGATGCCGGAGAAGTCGTCCGTCCCGTCTGCGGCGTGCAAGGCGGCGTCGACCGAGCGCTGGTCGCCGGCGTACACCTCACCGACCAGCCGCGGGACCGCCTGCTCGCGGGCGTTGGCGATTGCCTCGCTGACGGGCAGTTCGATGGCCTCGTGCTCGCCCGTGCTCGCTCCGGAGGGGGCCTTCGCGCGGCCGAATCCACCGCTTTCGGTGTGGACGTCGGCCTCGACGGTCGGGTTCCCCCGCGAGTCGAGCACGCGCCGCAGTCCGACCTCGGTGATGAGCGTCACGCCTGTTCACCCCGGCGGACAGTGAACGGGAGGACGCCGGCGTCGTACTCTTCGGCCGCGATCAGGATCGGTTCGGTCTGCTCGGTGTCGATCAACACCGGCGCACCGTAGGCTACCTGCAGTGCTCGCGCACCGATGATCCGCGCCCGTTCGTAGCGGTTGTCTATCCGTGGCATGTTATTGATACGGCGCGACGATATCGACGAGGTCTTTGTGCGAGACGAGCATCCGCCGACAGCAGTGTCGTTCGACACCGAGTTCGTCGAGTACCTCGGCCGGGTCTTCGGGATCCTCGGCCTCGCGGGTCCGATGTTTGAACTCCTCCCAGTGTTCGCCGACCACGTTACCGCATGTGAAACACCGGACTGGTACCATCATGGATGATCACCGATAGGATTTCTGGTAGCGCGCCCGGGCACCCGGACCGCCCCACTTTTTGGCTTCGCTCTGTCGAACGTCGTTGACCAAAAGCGACCGGTCGAACTCCATGTACGCGTCCCGCAACTCTGCGTCGTTCGTGTGCTGGACCAGTCCGCGTGCGATGGCCGTCCGGGCGGCGTCTGCCTGGCCCATGACGCCGCCACCTTCGACGCTGACGTCGATGTCCACGTTCTCACGCAGGTCGTCGTCGGTGATGCGGAACGGCTCCAGAATCTTCAACTGTGCCATCTCCGGGTCGACGAGTTCGACGGGCTGGGAGTCGATCCGTACCTTCCCAGAGCCGTCACGGATCGTCGCCCGTGCGATTGCCGTCTTCTTTTTGCCTGATGTGTTCGTTACCATGTGACGTTTGCTCCGAGGTATTCGCTGATCTCCCCGAGGGAGACGAATTTGATGTTCGACAGCCGATCCAGTGAGGTGCCGTCGAGCACTTCCGGTTCGTGCTCGTCGTCCTCGTACGGGTTGCCGAGATAGACGCGCACGTTTTCGAGCGCCTCCCGACCGCGCGGCTTCTTGTGCGGCACCATCCCGCGGATGGAGCGTTTGAAGATCCGGTCGGGCTGTTTCGGGTACGCCGGCCCCTGATCCGAGCCGACCTCTCGCCGCTGCTCGAACTTCTCGAGAATCTGGTTCTCTCGGCCGGTGATCACCGCTCGCTCGGCGTTGACGACGGCGACCGTCTCGCCGTCCAGCGCACGCTCTGCGACGTGCGAGGCGACACGGCCGAGGATACAGTCGCGTGCATCCACGACGAGGTCGGCCTCGATTGCGCTGACGCTCATCGGATCACCCGTACGTTCGATCCGTCCTGATGCTGTTCGAGTGCCTCTTCGAGTTTCATGGTATCGCCAACCTGTTCGATCTTCGTCTGCGCTGTTCCGGAAAAGTCCACTGCGGCGACGGTGACGTCCTTCTGCAGGACACCGCTGCCGAGGACCTTCCCGGGCACCACGACCGTCTCGCCAGCCTGGGCGTACCGCTCGATGCGGCCCAGGTTGACTTCCGCGTGAGTGCTCCGGGGTTTCTCCAGTCGGTCGGCGACGTCTTGCCAGACGTCGCCCTCGGAGTTCCGGGCAGCCGACTTCAGATCGGCGATGAGACTGTTTAGTCTCGGGTTCGTCTTACTCATGACCTACCTCCTGATGAAAAATGCAGGGAGCAGGATTTGAACCTGCGGACCCCTACGGGACAGCGCCCTGAACGCTGCGCCGTTGGCCAGACTTGGCTATCCCTGCACGCATGCTGTGTTGGTGGCTGCCCCCCAAAACCGCTTTCGGTTTCAGCGCCGCCGCTCTCCGGCGACGCTTGCCGTCGGGTGGGGGACAGTGCCGTCATAGCTGGATCGATTCTTTGAGTTCCGTCGCGCGGTCTTCGATCGTTCCGATCGCCTCGACGACGAGTTCGTCCACGCTGAACGAGCCATCCGTCTCGACGTCGAAGACGAACGCGCCGTCGATATCCGTCACTTCTACGTCCTTGCCGGGGTACCGGTTCGTCAGGTCGTGCTCGAAGGCCTCGGTCGGGACGAGCTGACCGTTTTCCGGCTCGTAGCCGCCCGTCTCGACGGCCGCGTCGGCGGCCTGCTCCTCGATCACGCCCCGGAGAATCTCCGGCTCCTCGTCGTCGAACTCGCCGGCGTCACCGACGACCTCGACGGCCTGGAGATGTCGGTACGAGACTGCCACGCCGCCCTGGTGTTTGGCGTGTTCCTTCCCGACATCGAGCACGGCGTCGGCTTCGAGTTCCAGCCGCTGCTCCTCCTTGAGGTCGATGATCGGGATGTTCTCGTCTGCCGGCTGGACCAGTTCGTCGCTGGAGACCAGATCGCCCGAGTAGGCGGTCTCCGGCCCCTCGACGTCCAGCGAGAGCGTGACCTCGTCGCCGCGCTCGAACTCGCCGGGTGGCGTCGTCAGGGGGACGAGCCCCAGGCGAAGCCCGATCTGCTCGTCGAACATCACGCTCGAGTTCTCGATGAACCGGACGGTGTCGATGCTGAAGGTGGGCACGTCCGCGATCATCGCCCGCCGGATGCCGTTTGCGAACGCGGGCGTGATCGGGCGGACGACGAACCGCGCCGAACGCTCCGACCGGTCGACGAACTGGACCTCGTAATCCTCCATGTGTTAGAACCCGGCGTTTTTCGGACCGCGTGTTCCGTCGTGGGGGATCGGGGTCACGTCCTCGATCCGACCGATCTCCAGCCCTGCTCGGGCCAGCGCCCGGATCGTCGCCTGCGCGCCCGGCCCGGGGTTTGTCTGCTGGTTCCCGCCGGGGCCGCGAACGCGGACGTGGACGCCGTCGATCCCCTGTGCCTGTACGTCCTCTGCGATCTCTTCGGCCATCTGCATCGCCGCGTACGGCGAGGCCTCGTCGCGGTTCTGTTTGACGACCGTCCCGCCGCTGGATTTCGCAATCGTCTCGGCGCCGGTCTGGTCGGTGATCGTGATGATCGTGTTGTTGAACGATGCGTGCACGTGGGCAATGCCCCATGTCTCGTCTTCTGCCATGTTATTGTTCCTCCGCTCGTTCGGGGTGGAGTTCGTCCGTCAGCGGCGAGTTCTCGTCGAACTCGACGGTGTCTTCCTCGCTGACCTCGACCTTGTACGAGGGCACTCGGACCTGGCTCCCGTCGACGGTGATGTGACCGTGAGAGATGAACTGACGGGCCTGCTCCGGCGTGTTGGCGTATCCCTTCCGGTAGACGACCGTCTGGAGTCGCCGTTCGAGGATGTCCGTCACGTCGAGCGCAAGCACGTCGTTGAGACCGTCTTCCTCCCCGAGCACACCGATGCGTTTGAGTCGGGTCAGGAACTCCTCGCCCTCGACGCTGGCGGCGGCGGCATCGCCGCCGGCCTCGCCGATCAGGCGTCGGGCCTCGCGGCGGAACTGTCGCAGTTCCGACTGGGCCTTCCAGAGTTCCTCTTTGTTCTTGAGCCCGTACTTGCCCGACAGCCCCATCTCCTCGGAGATCCGCTCGCCCTGATATGGGTGATTCGGCGTCTCGTAGAACTTCGTGTTCTGTCCAAGTGCCATGTTATTCCTCCTCGTCGCCGCCCTCGGCGGCTTCTTCCTTGATCGCTTCGACGTTGACCCCGATGGTCCCCTCGGTACGACCGGTGGACTTCGTCCGCTGGCCGCGGACCTTCTGTCCGCGCTTGTGTCGAACTCCCTTGTAGGAGTCGATCATCTTCATGCGGTTGATGTCCTGCCGGCGGGTGAGTTCGAGGTCGTTGCCGATCTCGTGGGTCGTCTCGCCGTCGAAGAAGTCGTTGCGGTGGTTCGCGAGCCACTCGGGGACTTCCTCTGCGAAACCTTCGACGTGGGATTTGATCTCCTCGATCTCCTCGTCTTCGAGCGCACCGAAGGTCGCTCGGCGGTCGATACCTGCCTTGTCGGCGATGATACGCGCTGATCGCCGTCCGATACCGTCGAGTTCGGTCAGCGACCGCTCGACTGACTTGGTGCCGTCGAGGTCGGCCTGACCGATGCGGACGAAGTAACGAATGTCCTCGTCTTCTTCCTCCGCGTCTGTGGGTTCTTCTGCACTCATGGATGGTGGGTGTTACACGTCGTGGCGGGGATTCGAACCCCGGAGGCATTACGCCACATGGTTAGCAACCATGCGCCTTGGGCCGCTTGGCTACCACGACACGTGTAGCTTGTATGTATTTCCGCCCATCGCTGGACTCGGGGTCCGACACCCCTACACGATTCTATCATGTCTTCCGACGCCGGCCTATTTAAACACAACGATCCCCCGACCGCCCGGGGACCGGTCACATACGACTCAGCGAGGGCCTGGAGTTGATCTGATGCACGACGAACACTTATAGGGTATGGCTACCGTGGGCGATACATGAACCTGCGGTCCGCAAGGAAACGGACGGCGATTGTGGCACTCTGTGGAGTACTTGTCTTGCTCGCGGGGTGCAATGGGTTGTCGGCGCTCGGTGACGACGGCGCCAGCGAGGGCGAGTCGGGAGACGGAGAGGGAGTAGCGACGCGGTTAGCGAACGTCTCGGAGACACACGCCCAGTATCTCCGGTCCGCTGGCAACGTCACAGTGACGCGGACAGTCCGGGTCAGCACCGAGGCGAGGGATCTCACCCAGACAACACGGTGGCGGATCGACTTCGAGTCCGGTCGAGTTTACAAGGCGATGGAACCGCTCGCCGGAACCCCCTCGGAGACGTTCCGGACGGCGAACGGGACGGTCTACGAGCGCCTCGGCAGCGGGACTGAGCAGTTTGTGCCGCCGGAACAGACGGACTCGCTGGCTCTCGAAGAAGCCGTGGGGCTGTCGACGGCGCTCGGTCCCACAGTCGACCGATACGAACGCCGCGGGACCCGAACGGTCAACGGCGTGGACGCGACGGTATACGTCGCGGACGAGATCGACGCCGCACCGCGAGCGTACCGCGAGAACCTGAGTAGCGCGGATGTCAGGCGCTATCGGAGCGTCGTCGTCGTTGCCCCCACTGGGTACGTCGTCAACGAGACGGCCGCGCTCACCGTCGATCTCGACGTCGGAACGAGACGCATCCGCGAGACGGTTCGGTTCAGCGATCCGGGCCGGACCACCGTCGAGCGGCCGGAGTGGGTAGACGAGGCGCGGAGACAGGCCAGACAGCCCGGTCCCGATGACGTGGTGACTCGCACCTACAACGCCACCGGGGACGGCGGCCTCGTCGAACTGAACGTGACCGCCGAGAAGGGCGAACTCGACCCGGCGGCGACCGTCGGCCCGCAGATCTCGGAGAACCCCATCTACAGGAACGACCTCCTGAACTCGGTCCGAGTCGGCAGTATCGCCCGGTACTACTTCCTGTTAGATACCGTCGAACGCGTGGAGGTTCGCATCCACTACGACCAGAGCCAGATCGCGGCCGAAAACGAGTCGAAACTGCGCGTCGCGGTCCGGAACGACACCGACGGCTGGTGGGATCTGTTGAACACGTCCGTCGACGAACGGCGAAATGTCGTGACAGCGACGATCACTGACCCCGAGGACCTGGAGAAGTATCAGGGGAAGACGATGATCGCGATGCGGTTCGAGACGTTCGTACAGCGACTCCGGGAGCGGTCTCGACGGTAAACAGCCGGCCGGGTGGGAAATCCGTGGGACACAATCCTTTTCTCCCGTTCGTAGCCTACAGGCAACCATGACAGCGACATCTCCCACGGCGGAAGACGTCCGTGATCGGCTCTCGACGGTCGTCGATCCCGACCTCGGCGAGGACATCGTCTCTCTGGATCTGGTCAACGCCGTCGACCTCGACCACGACGAGGAGATCATCTATCTCGATCTGACCCTCGGCGCTCCCTTCTCCCCCGGCGAGACGCAGATCGCCGACGACACCCGAGAGGCGCTTTCAGACCTCCCGTACGACCTCGAACTCTCGGCCTCCGTTGACCGCGGCCTCGACCCCGAAGACGAGATCCTCCCCCACGTCCAGAACATCATCGCCGTCGCCTCGGGCAAAGGCGGCGTCGGCAAGAGCACGGTCGCGGTGAATCTCGCGGCCGGCCTCGCGGACATGGGCGCACGCGTTGGATTGTTCGATGCCGACGTATACGGGCCGAACGTCCCCCGGATGGTCGACGCCGACGAACGACCCTCCGCGACCTCCGACGAACAGATCATCCCGCCCGAACAGTTCGGGATGAAACTGATGAGCATGGACTTTCTCGTGGGCGAGGACGACCCGGTCATCTGGCGCGGCCCGATGGTCCACAAGGTGCTCACCCAGTTGTGGGAAGACGTCGACTGGGGCTATCTCGATTACATGGTCGTCGACCTGCCGCCGGGCACCGGCGACACGCAACTGACAATGCTCCAGAGCGTCCCCGTCTCGGGGGCCGTCATCGTTACGACGCCGCAGGACGTGGCTATCGACGACGCCCGGAAGGGACTCGAAATGTTCGGCGAACACGAGACCCCCGTGCTCGGCATCGTCGAGAACATGTCCTCGTTCCACTGCCCGGACTGCGGCGGCCGTCACGACATCTTCGGCAGCGGCGGCGGCCGCGAGTTGGCCGACGACGTAGAACTGCCCTTCCTCGGAGAGATTCCGCTCGATCCGTCGATCCGCGAGGGCGGCGACGACGGCGAACCGATGGTGCTCGGTGAGGGCGAGACCAGCGAGAAGCTCAGAGAGTTCGCGCACACGACCGCGGACATGCAGGGAATCGTCCACCGCCGCCGAAAGAGCGGGCGATAGGAGAAGATCGGAGCACCGGAACCCAAAGGTTCCTACCGCGCTGGCGATATACTCCGCACCAAATGGCCGAGGGTCAACCGGGAGCGAGCCGAAAGAGCCGGGTAGTTCCTGATCCGCCCCGGGGATTCACTGGTCCGAGACGGCTCGGACGCTCCTCGCTCGTGCTCACCGTCGGCGGAGCCGTACTTGCGGTGGTTGCAGGTGTTGCGTTCTTTACGTTCTACGTCGGGGTTCAGTCCGGGAGCATGCGATGGGTGAGAAATCTGTGGCTGCCGCCGCTTGCGGGGCTGGTCCTGACGGTACTGTTTCACGAGGGGACGCACGGCCTCGCCTATCGGTACTTCGGGTACGACATCGAGTACGGCGTCTCCTGGAACGGGTTCTACACGGCGGCCCCCGGGCAGTTACATGGCAAGTTGGAGAGCATCGCCATCGCGGCCGCGCCGCTGGTACTCGTGACGCCGGTCGGAGTCGCGTACCTCTTCGCCCCGATCCAGCCGCTGGCGCAGGTCGGGCTCTATCTGCTAGTGCTCAACACGGCGGGGTCGATTGCTGATCTGGAGCAAATCGGCCGCCTGCTCGCGCTCCCGCGAGAGACGCTGCTCTGTGACGGCGATCAAACGTACATCTACCTGCCGGTAGAGGCGGCGTAACTCAGATCCCTTTGCTCATCAGGTGACTGCGCAACACGTCGGCCTCGCGGTTGGCCGTCGCGGGGTTGACCAACACGACGGAGTCGTCGCCGTCGAACACGCCCTCCTCGGCGAGTTCGGTCAGCCCAGCCACAGCCGTCGCGCCGGTCGCGCTCACTGGGACGCCGTCCTGTGAGAGGGTGGTTCCCGCTTCGAGCAACTCCTTGTCCTCGACGGCGACCGCGCCGCCGTCGGTCGCATCGAGCGCATCGAGGACGTACTCGCCCCCCTCGGGGTCCGGGATTTCCAGCGCGCCCGAGATGGTGTCCGGGTGCTCGACCGGCGTGATCTCCGCAGTTCCCTCCGTCCACGCCTCGACGATGGGCGCACAGCCGTCTGGCTGGGCGGCGTACAGTCGCGGCACGGCCTCGATTGCACCGGTCGAGGCCAGTTCCCGAAAGCCGCGGTAGATGCCGAGCAGACCCGTTCCGTGAGCGGTCGGGTGGACGACGGCGTCCGGTGCCCCGCCGACGCTTCTGGCGAGTTCGTACGCAATCGTCTTCGCGCCTTCGTGGCGGAACGGCGTTCCGAACGGCGCGAGCGAGTACCAGTCCTCGTCCTCGCTGGCGGACTCGAAGGCCTCGGCGGCGTCGCCGTAGCGGCCGCCGACGACGTTCATCTCGCCGCCGTGGACGTTGATCATCGCCTTCGTCTCGAAGGTCGCCCGCGAGGGGACGAAACTCGTCGAGTCCAAGCCCGCACGGGCGGCGTAGGCCGCCGCGGAGTGGCCCGCGTTGCCGGTCGTCGGCAGCCCAACCTCTGTGGCACCCTGCTCGGCCGCGGCGGCGACGGCGACGACCATCTCGCGGTCCGTGCTCCCGCCGGTAGCGTTCCGGGCCTCGTCTTTGAGATGGACTGCTCCGACGCCCGCTTCCTCGGCGAGGGTCGGACAGTCGACGGTCGGAGTGCTCCCTTCCTCGATTGTCGGGAGCGCCTCGGCTGTGAACGGCAGAACCGACGCCAACTGCGCCAGTCCCGTTCCGGTCGCGTCGTCGAACAGGCGCTCGTGAGCGTCCGCAAGCGTCTCGGCGTCGTAGACCGGTTCGAGCACACCGCCGCAGTCCTCGCATCGACTCGGCCCGTCGACACCGAACTCCGCGTTGCAGTCCAGACACCGAAATCCGTCGAATCCGTCAGTCGTTTGCATACGGTGGGGTTGGACTGCGCTCACATATTCCTGCCGTCTGCCGGGCCGCGGGAGCGTTCGACAACCATCGACTCTGTCGGCCCAGCTCCATTGCGGAACCCGACTGAGTTTCCACGACAGACTGACTGTCGTCAGGATACCGAGCTGTACCATCTCGTGTAGTAACAAAAATTCATATAAGATAGCATTACAATGTCTCGGAGAGATGAGAGGTCGACGGTTGGGCGGTCACTGGCTGTTGCGCCTGGTCATCGGGCTGGGTGTGGTGCTCATACTGAGTCTGCTCGTCGAGATTGGTGCCATCATCGCGCTTCCGCTGTCGATGCCGGACGGCTACGGAACCGGATTCATCACCTCTGGCCTCTCGGCGCTCGGACTGTTGTACGGCGGTTACTGGAGCCAGACCGGCATCATTTCGGCCGAGCGATACCGTCGTCTGTTCGGCTGGTGTTTCGGCGGCGCGGGGCTGTTTCTCGCGATCAACCTGGGATTCATCCTGACAATCGGTCCGGTGACGCCGTTCGAGACCTGGGGGTGGGTCCGCTGGGCGGTCAGTATGGGCGCGGCGATCGGACTCGCCCTCGGGCTGTTCGAGGCACGAGCAATCGAACGCGCTATCGAAGCCGAACGGAACCGTATGCGTCGACAGGAGATCAAACAGGAGCGAGACCACCTCGAAGAGTTCGCCAGTATCGTCTCTCACGACCTCCGCAACCCGCTCAACGTCGCCTCCGGACGACTGGCGCTCGCACGCGAGGAGTGTGACAGCGACCATCTCGAAGAGGTCTCCCAGTCGCTCGACCGGATGGACGAGCTGATCGACGACCTGTTGACGCTGGCGCGAAACGGGCAGGCGGTGCAGGAGCTCGAACCCGTGAACGTCGGAACCGCTGCCCAGCACTGCTGGTCGACTGTCCAGACGGAGAACGCATCGAGTGCAATCTCCATCGACCGAGAGGTTCTCGCGGACGGGAGCCGTTTCCGACAGCTTCTGGAAAATCTCATCCGCAACGCCATCGAGCACGGGGGAGCGGACGTGACCGTCACCGTCGGCGAACTCGAGGACGGCTTCTACGTCGAGGACACGGGGCCGGGAATCCCGGAACCGGACCGAGAGTCCGTGTTCGAGGCGGGGTACTCGACGACCGAACAGGGCACTGGGTTCGGTCTCAGCATCGTCAGCGAGATTGTCGAGGCCCACGACTGGGAGATTCGCGTCACAGAGGGGGACGACGGGGGCGCTCGGTTCGAGATCAGAGACGTGTCGTTCGCCACGGAGGAGCCCGGAGGCCACCGGGAGAACCCGTAGACATCGAGGACGCCCTCGTAGCCGTTTTACTGGTGGACGATAACACCCGAACATGACCGATGTGATCGTCGTCGGCGCCGGTCTCGGGGGGCTCGTTGCCGCTCGTCACCTCGCGTCCGAGGGCGTAGACGTGACCGTCTACGAGGAACAGGACGATGTCGGGGGGCGAGTCCGCACCGAGCACCGTGACGGGTTCACGCTCGACCGCGGCTTTCAGGTGCTCTTTACCGAATACCCGGCGGTCCGCGCGGAACTGGATCTCGACGCGTTGGACCTGCGCTCGTTCCGCCCCGGCGCGATACTGGCGAAACCGGGCGAGCGGTCGACGCTCGCCGATCCGCTGCGAGACCCGAAGGCGTTGACAGCCTCGTTGTTCAACCGGGACGTCTCCACGGGCGACAAGCTTCGGACCTTCGCGCTTCGCTGGCGACTCGGCCGAAAGCCGATTGCCGACATCTTCGCCGAGGATCACGAAGACATCGACAGCGCGCTCCGGAACTGGGGGTTCTCCCGGCGCTTCCGCGAGCGGTTCGCCGCGCCGTTCTACGGCGGGATCACGCTCGACCGGTCGCTGTCGACCTCCCGGGTCGTCTTCGAGTACACCTTCAAGATGCTCTCGACCGGCGAGATCGTCCTGCCGAGCGCGGGGATGCAGGCGATCCCCGAACAGCTCGCCGGGTTCGCTCGGGAGGCCGGCGCGACAATCGAGACCGGGCGGTCGGTCGATTCCCTCGACCGGGACGGTGATACTGTCCGTTGCGAGGTCGGCGGCGAGACTGTCGAGGCCGACGCTGCCGTCGTCGCGACCGATCCGAAGACCGCGCGGGAGTTGACCGGCTGCGCGGAGATACCGACCGACGGCGACGGCTGTGTCACGCAGTACTTCTCGCTGCCGGAGACCCAGGCGCTGCGGACCGACCGGCGACTGCTTCTCAACACCGTCGACGACCGGCCGAACCAGATCGCGCCGCTGTCGGCCGTCGCGCCGGAGTACGCGCCCGACGGCGAGCAACTGTTGAGCGCGACGTTTCTGGGGACGCCCGGGGAGAGCGACGAGCAGTTGGCCACGGAAGTCCGGGAGACGCTGGCGTCGTGGTATCCGAAACACAGCTTCGGTGAACTGGAGCTACTGGAGACCCACCGGATCCCCTTCGCGCAGTTCGAGCAACCGCCCGGATTCACCGACCGACTCCCCGACGTCGACGCGCCGGACGGACCGGTCTATCTCGCCGGCGAGTTCACCGAGTGGTCGGCGATTCAGGGGGCGATGGAGAGCGGACGGACGGCGGCGCGGGTCGCCGCGCGGGAACTGTGATCACTCCTCGACGACGATTGCGCCGTGCATCCCGACAGCCTGGTGGGGGGCACAGTAGTAGAGATGTGCGCCGGGGGTCCGGAAGCCCCGTTCGAAGGTTGCGCCCTCGCTCGCGACTACCTCTCCGCTCTGGAACTCGGCGGCGCTCTCGTCGGCCGAGACGACGTTGTGCGCGCCGCCGTTGTCCGTCTGCCTGCTCGGTGCTATTCTCCGGCGTCGTTCCCGCGCCTTCGTCGACACAGCCAGCGAGGAGGGCGATACCGGCGGCGGTACCGACCCGCCGAAGGGACGTTCGGCGATCTTCCCTCCACTATTTTTCTGACATATACAGATCAAACGTGTCTTGCGGAGAGTGAAAGAACACTTCAGATGCCTTCCAGCGCGCGGAGTTTCGAGGCGACATCAGAGGGCATGCCGCTCGGCCCGTCGCTCACGCGGTGTGTGGGGATGAAAATCGGCGCGGGATTCGCCCGAAGCGCGTCCCGGACCGCGGCGAGGTCGTCCTCGTCCTCGTCGCTCCGTCCGGGAACCATCATCGTGACCTGCCGGACCGTCCCGCTGTCGCCGTAGGGGATTTCGCGGACCTTCTCCAGCACCTCGCGGTCGTCGGTCGCCATCGTGAGCGCGACGTTCACGTCCGCGAAGTCGTCCTCCTCGCCCTGCAGATATGCGTCGATTCGGTCGAGGAGTTCGTGCTCGGAGTCTGCCTTGGCGTTCGGTTCGTGTGGGAACTCGACGGAGAGCACCCGTGACTGCGCGACGCCGATCTCGACGTATCGATCCAAAAACGAGGACTCGCGCGCGTAGATGCCAGCGTCTTCCATACCAGTATTGTCGGCGCCCCGGGGTTTGTGTGTGTCGGGGACGGCCGAACCGGGATTTACGTGTCTGCAGTCCAACCACAGGCCGATGCCTGGACCTGTCGTCGGCACGGCCCCGGACTACGAGATGGACGGCCAGCGCGTGCCGTGGGTGCTCGGGACGCAACTACATCCCGAAGTGGGACCGCTCGGCCGCGCTCCGGCTGGAAGCCGCGTCCTCATGATCGAGGCCCGCGAGTTCGCCCGCCGGAGGCCCTACCACCACGACAAACTCACGCTCGTGTTCAGCGCCATGCGGCAGTTCCGCGACGAACTCCGCGAGCGAGGCTACGACGTCGAGTACATCACGGCCGAGACGTTCCGGGAGGGACTGTCGAGGTACTTCGAGCGACACCCTGGGGATACGCCGGTCGCGATGCGCTCGCCGAGTTACCGGAGCGGGTCGCGGATGGCCGAACTCGTCGGCGAGATCGGCGGTGACCTCGACGTGGTCGACAACGAACTGTTCGTCAGCACCCGACGGGCCTTCGACGAGTGGGCCAACGGCGACACCGATTCGTTTCGCCACGAGAGCTTCTACCGGTGGATGCGCCGCCGGTCGGGCGTGCTCCTGACCGACGACGGGAACCCCGTCGGCGGGGAGTGGAACCTCGACGACGAGAATCAGGAGTTTCCGCCGCCGGAGTGGAGTCCGCCCGAGCGGTACGAACCCGACCACGGCGAGGCGGTCCGCGAGACCAGCGAGTGGGTCCGCGAGGAGTTCGAGACCTGGGGGGCAGACGAGGGGTTCCGCTGGCCGACGACCCGCGAGCAGGCACGGAACGTGTTGGAGCAGTTCTGTGAGCGGCGGTTGCCGGAGTTCGGGCCGTATCAGGACGCGATGCGCAGTCGGGACTGGGCGATGGCTCACGCCCTGCTCAGCCCCGCGCTCAATCTCGGCCTGCTGCATCCGTGGGAGGCGATCACCGCGATAGAGGAGGCCTACGAGTCGCGCGAGGACATCCCCCTGAACTCCGCGGAGGGGGTGCTGCGGCAACTGCTCGGCTGGCGGGAGTTCATGCGTCACGTCTACCGCCACGCGATGCCCGAACTGGCGACGGCCAACCAGCTCGGCGCGGAACGGCCGCTGCCGGAGTTCTACTGGAGCGGGGAGACGGAGATGAACTGCCTCGCCGAGACTGTCGAAGACGTGCACGAACGCGGCTACGCACACCACATCCAGCGGCTGATGGTCCTCGCCAACTTCGCCACGCTGTGGGGTGTCGAGCCGAGGGAACTGAACGAGTGGTTTCACGCCACCTACGTCGACGCCTATCACTGGGTCACGACGCCGAACGTCGTCGAGATGGGACAGTACGGCCACGGCGTCTTCGCGACCAAGCCGTACGTCTCCTCGGCGAGTTACGTCGACCGGATGAGCGACTACTGCGGGGACTGCCACTACTACAAGACGAAAGACACGGGTGACCGCGCGTGTCCGTTCAACAGCCTGTACTGGGACTTTTTGGCCCGCAACGAGGAACAACTCCGGGGCAACCATCGGATGGGGCTGATGTACAGCCACGTCGACGACAAGCGCGAGAGCGGCGACCTGGCGGCGATTCGCGAGCGCGTCGACGACCTGCGGGAGATGGCCGACGCCGGAGAGCTGTAGTCACGGCTCGCCGGCCGCTGTCGGAGCGACTCTCGCCGCCGCGACTGCGCCGAGTCCGCCGAACAGCGCGGGCACGAAGACGCCGACGAGGACGGTCGGGGCGACCATCCGGACGGCCGTGATCGCTCCACCCGAGAGAACGAGAGCGATGCTCGCCGCCAGTGTCAGCGGCGCGTAGCCGACGACGACGGCGCGGCCGACCCGAAACGCGTCGGCATCTGTGTCGCTCGCAGTTCCCACGGCGAACCCCGCGGCGAGGAGGAACACAGCGAACAGACCCGTATACGGGAGCATCGTCCACTGTACGGTGAACTCCCACACCGGCAGGTGGGCGACCATGTGGACGAACAGGTGCCCGACGCCGCCGGAGGTGCGCGCCCAGACACCACCGGACGGGTGGAGGCCGGTGAACTCCGCCGCCGCGATGACGCCGAGTCCGAGCAGGTACGCGACCGCACCGGCGAACGCACCGCGTGCGACCGCCGAGTTCCCCGGCCCGGAGCGAACCGACATACCGGCCGTTCGTCGGAGCGGAATAAAAAGCCGTTCGGTGGACGAGGGACGGGTGCCGCGGCCACAACCCGTGGTCTTTTTACTTCCAAACGGCTTCGAGTATGACAATGAACGGCAATCGATTCGGTCGGCTCTTCCAGGTGACGACCTTCGGTGAGTCTCACGGCGAGGCGATGGGCTGTACAGTCAGCGGCTGTCCGGCCGGCGTCGAACTGAGCGAGGCGGAGATCCAGGCCGAACTCGACCGGCGGAAACCGGGACAGTCGATGATCACCACCTCCCGGGGCGAACCCGACGAGGTCTCGATCAAATCCGGACTGCAGGACGGCTACACCACCGGCACCCCCATCGGGATGGTGATCCAGAACAAGGACGCCCGCTCGGGCAAGTACGAGCCATTCGTGACCGCTCCGCGGCCCTCTCACGGCGATTACACCTACTCCGCGAAGTTCGGGACGCGAAACTGGGGCGGCGGCGGCCGCTCTTCCGCCCGCGAGACGGTCAACTGGGTCGCCGCCGGGGCAATCGCCAAGCAGGTGCTGGACCAGTCCGAGTACGACATCCAGGTCAAGGCTCACGTCAACCAGGTCGGCGATATCGAGGCCCCCGAGGTGAGTTTCGAGGAGATGCTCGAACACACCGAGGAGAACGAGGTTCGGTGCGCTCACCCGGAGACGGCCGAGAAGATGCGCGAGGCGATCGACGAGTACCAGAAGGAGGGCGACTCCATCGGCGGATCGGTCTACTTCGAGTGTCGAGGCGTCCCCCGGGGGCTGGGCGCGCCGCGGTTCGACTCCTTCCCCGCCCGGCTGGGACAGGCGATGTTCTCGATTCCGGCGACGACCGGCTTCCAGTTCGGGAAGGGCCGGGACGCGCGGACGATGCGCGGGATCGAACGCAACGAGGACTGGGAGTTCGACGACGGCGAGTCCCACCCCGAGACCGTCAGCGAGGAGGGCGATCCGGTCCCCGTCGGCAACGACCACGGCGGCCTGCAGGGCGGGATCACGACCGGCGAACCGATCTACGGTGAGGCCACCTGGCACGCGCCGACGAGCATCCCGAAAGAGCAGACCACGGCCGACTGGGAGACCGGCGAACGCAAGGAGATCCAGGTCGTCGGTCGCCACGACCCGGTTCTGATGCCGCGGGCGGTGCCGGTCGTCGAGGCGATGCTCCGGCTGACGATTCTGGATTTCATGCTGCTCGGCGGGCGGATCAACCCCGACCGACTGGACGACCGACCCGGCGAGTACGACACGGAGTACCACCCGAGCAGTCCGGTCGACGACCCCGACGACGCCGAGACCCGCGCCGAGAGCGTCGACGAGTGAGGGCCATGCTGGGACTGATCCAGGCATTCGAGGCCGCGGGAGCGGTCGCCGAGGAGACCTACAGCGAGTTCGGTCTGTTCCAGCCCGATAAGCCGAGTTCGCGGCTCGAACGGCTGTACACAGACGACAGTTCGGCGTTCGTCGAGGTCGGGGACAGCCGGATCCACTACCGGGAATCCGGCGACCCGTCGGACCCGACGATGGTGTTGCTCCACGGCACCTACTCCTCGCTGCACACCTGGGACGGCTGGGCCGGGGAACTCTCCGACAGCTACCACCTCGTCCGGCTTGATATGCCGGGATTCGGGCTGACCGGGCCGCGGCGGCGGGGCGAACTGAGCCTCGAATATCTGATCGAGACGGTCGGGGAGTTCTGTGACGACCGCGGGCTCTCGGCGGTCACGCTCGTGGGAAACTCCTTAGGCGGCGGAATCGCCTGGCGGCTCTCGCTCGACCGGCCTGATCTCGTCTCCCGGTTGATCCTGATCGACGCCGGGGGCGCGACGCTGCTCGCCCGCCTGGCGGGGAATCTGATGTCGCTGGGGACTGATTTCGTCCCGCGGTACGCGACGCCGCGGCTGCTCATCCGACTCGTCATCCGAGACGCCTACGGGAACGAGTCGAAGGTGACCCCCGAACTCGTCCGGCGGTATCACGACCTACTGCTCCGCCCCGGAAACCGCCGCTCGGTGCTCGAAATCGCTCGGAACTACGCGGCCGATCACCCCGGTGGGAAAGCCGACGACGCGTACGGCTACCGATTTCCGTCGCTCCCGTCGTCGTACAGCCCCTCGCCACGGATCCTGGACGACTACGATATCGAGGCCGTCTCCGTCCCGACGCTGTTTCAGTGGGGCAGCGAGGACGAGTGGCTCCCGGTCTCCTTCGGGAAGGGCCTCGCCGCGAGAGTCCCGGACAGCCACTTCATCACCTACGACGGGGTCGGACACGTCCCGATGGAGGAGACGCCTGTCCCGACCGCACGGGACGCTGACAGGTTCGTCCGGGAACGACCCTGAGGACACTCCGACTGTGTTCGAGATGACTGGGAGACGGAGCTCTTCGATCTGATCCGACGTTGATACGACGGCGGACATAGTTAAGTACGTAGAACCGCAGAATCAGCCATGCGGATGTCTTGTGATTGGTCCACTCGGACCACGGAGCCCCGGAGAGGGGATGCGAATCGACGGGTCTGCCTCTGGAGTTTCGCGGCGTCGGGAGGACGAGGATGGTAGCGTTTCCGATCGCGACGACGGTCCGGGTCGCACAGTCTGTCGTCGACGAGACGTACAGCGAACTGGCTCCGTTCCAGCCGGACCGATCCCGCCGACGGCTCGAACGGGAGTACGCCGACGAACACTCCCGGTTCGTCGACGTGGGGGGAACGGAGATCCACTACAGAATCGAGGGGCCGGAGGGGGCGCCGACGCTGTTGTTGGTTCACGGCACCTACTCCTCGCTGCACACCTGGGACGGCTGGGTCGGGGAACTCTCCGACAGCTACCAGCTCGTCCGGCTTGATATGCCGGGATTCGGGCTGACGGGCCCTCGGGTCGGCGGACCGAACCGGCTCGAAGGCCTCGTCGAGATGGTCGGAACGTTCTGTGACGAACTCGGGCTCTCGGAGGTTGCGGTCGCCGGCAACTCTCTCGGCGGGGCGGTCGCCTGGCGACTCTCGGTCGACCGACCGGATCTCGTCTCGCGTCTCGTGTTACTCGACGCGGGCGGCGCGACGCTGCTCTCGATACTCGGCCGGAAGTACACGCCGCTGGGAAGCGAGTTCATCCCGCGGTACCTGACGCCGCGTTCGGCGCTCAGACTCATCCTGAAAGACGCATACGCCGATCCGTCGAAGGTGACGCCCGCACTCGTCCGGCGGTATCACGACCTGTTGTTGCGGTCGGGCAACCGCGGTGCCGTGATCGAAATCGCGCGCAACTACCAGCGCGACCACGACGACAGCTACGACTCTCGGGAACGATTGAGCGTGCGCCCGCCCGCGCTTCCGTCGGACCCGGACGTTCACCCGAACGTCCAGGACGACTACGACATCGCCGACGTGTCGGCACCGACACTGTTCCAGTGGGGCGCCGAGGACGAGTGGCTGCCGATGTCCTTCGGCAGGGAACTCGCCGATCAGACCCCGGACTCGGTGTTTCAGGCGTACGAGGGCGTCGGGCACATTCCGATGGAGGAGACGCCCACACAGACCGCGGCGGACGCGGCCGCGTTTCTCCGGGCGACCCGGTCCGCCTGATCGGGTGCCGAACCGATTCGGGTCGATGGGGTGTGACGGTGGCTCTCGAATCGAAGCATTCAATCCGGCAAGCAAATAACTCCCATCTAGAACGATCGATGACACGAGAACTGACCCGACGAGATCTGCTGGGAATCGCCGGTGCCGCTGGCTCGGTCGCGCTGGCTGGGTGTGGCGGCGTGCTCGGTGACAAGCGTGGCGTCCCGGGAACCCCCGGAAACGGTTCGGGCGACGGGGGCGGTAACGGCGGCGGCGGCAGCCAGGTGCCGGAAGGTGTCCCGGAGGCAGTGCACACCTGGATGATGGAAGGTGACGGCGGGCAGGCAGCAAAGCTCTACTCGGACGACCCGTCGGCGGCCGATCTGACCGGCCAGGACAGCGCGACGATCGAAGTCGGTGCCGGCGGACAGGGCGTCGCGTTCGCTCCTGCAGTCGCGATTGTCAGTACCGGCACGGAAGTCACCTGGGAGTGGACCGGCAACGGCGGCGCGCACAACGTCGTCACGGACATCAACTCCAGTTCGGTCCCGGTCGATATCGAACTCAACAGCGGATCGGCACAGGCCGGCAGCGACGTGACGTACTCCTACACCTTCGAGAACACCGGCGTCGCACCGTACGTCTGCGTCCCGCACCGTGCGATCGGGATGATGGGCGCCGTCGTCGTCCAGGAGTAACCACTTCCTCGCCTCGCGCTATTCTCGCTCGTCGAACAGGTGCTCGGCCAGAATCGGAACGAAGGTCCCGATATCGGTCACCATCCCGACGGCCTGCGCGCTCCCTCTGTCGACGAGTTGCGTCACGGTCGCCGGGTTGATATCCACACAGACGGTCCGGGTGGTCGACGGGAGACAGTTCCCGACCGCCACCGAGTGCAGCAGCGTCGACAGCATCATGACGAAATCAGCCCGGTGAGCCTGCTCGCGGATCGCGTTCTGTGCCTCGATAGCGTCGGTGATGGTCTCCGGTAGCGGACCGTCGTCTCGGATCGACCCCGCGATGACGTAGGGCACGTCGTTTCGGACGCACTCGTACATGACACCGGATTCGACGAGCCCCTCTTCGATTGCCTCCTCGATGCCGCCGGCGCGGATGATCTCGCTGATCGTGTAGATGTGGTGTTTGTGGCCCTTGCGCGGGTGGTCCAGTTCCTCCGTGTCCATCCCCAGCGAGGTGCCGTACAGGTCTCGTTCGAGGTCGTGGACGGCGAAGCCGTTACCGATCGAGAGCATGTCGATGTAGCCCTCTCTGACGAGGGCCGCGAGATCCTCCCGCGCCCCGGAGTGGATCAGCGCCGGACCGCAGACCGCGAGTACATCGCCGTCTTCACGTTTGGTCTCCTCGATTGCGCCGGCGATTTTGCGGATCGTCGACTCCGACGGTCGTTCCGAGGAGACGCCGCCCTGCATGAACCCGAACGCACCCTCCGAGTCCCGGGGGCGATCCGGAGGGTTGACCCGGATGCCGGCGCTGCCGGTCACGATCAGGTCACCCTCCTCGACGGCGTTGAGGACCTTCGTGTACGCACGAGGGTTGTCTCCGTGTTCTCGCGGACTCTGTCCGCTCGAATCCTCCGAGGCGCTTCGCGCCTCGCTATCCTCGACGACGACGGCACAGTCCATCTCGATGTTCTCGACATCGATCCACTCGCCGTCGACGCGGATCTCCGTCGGGTGATTCGTCGTCGAGTAAAACCCCTTGGGGACGACCTGATCGGCGGGTGCCGGTTCGAGGGTCGCATCGGTGGGATCGGCGGGATTCGCCCCGTTCTGGTGCAGTTCGTGGATGATCGACTGCAGGGTATCCTCGTCGTCCGCCTCGACCAGCAGACGGGCGTACGATTCCTCGGTCTTGCTCCGACCGATCTGGAACTCCTCGACCTCGAAGGAGCCACCCATCTCCATGATCGTCCGGAACGACGTTTCCATCATCCCCGAGTCGATAATGTGACCGTCGAGTTCTACAGTCCGTGAGACAGCCATGCGAGAACGCTAGCGGCAGGCCGACAAGACGGTTTTGGGTCGGTGGCGATCAGGTCGACTCCTGTCGGGGGTCGACCTGGCCGCTCATCTCTTCGAGGCCGGAGCCGATCTCCTCCCGTAGCTCCGCCATGTCGGAGACTAGCCGCTCGTACTCGTCGGTGCTCTCCTTGTCGGCTTGTTCTAGCGCCGCCTTCTTCGCCGCCAGTCTGAAAAACCGCTGGATCCGTCTGTCGTACTCGCTGCGTTTGAGCAATGTATCGACGAGACCGAGCAGTTCGTCGTTGTCGATCGGCTTTGTCACGTAATCGTCGCAGGCCATCTCGACGATGTCGGTGTCCGGTTCGACCGCCGTCAGCATCGCGACCTTCGCCGCGATGCCACGCTCGACGAACTCGGCCAGGACCTGATCGCCGGACATCCCGGGCATCCGGCGGTCCAACAGAACGACATCGACGCCGTCGTCGACCCGTTCGAGCGCCTGTTCGCCGCTCGTCGCAACCCGGGCGTCGTACTCCATCTCCACGACGGCCTCGTACGCCTCCGCGAGGCCCTCCTGATCTTCGACGATCAGGACGGTTCCATCGGTCTCGGTCATACCCGTTCGTTCCACCGGTCGTCGCCGGCGGCCCGGAAGTTGCGCTCACACCGGATCTGTCCTGCCCATCGGTGGCTCACACCCATCTCCGTACTCGTGTGGGCGATTGTGAGGATAGCTACAAGTATGTTGTGACTACCTTCTGTTCATAGTGTTCAGATAAGCTGATTCCACGCGAAGGCAAATTTTCGTAACCACTCGTCAGCAGTTTCTGCTTCGGCGTTGCTGAAACAGTTTGAAAACGAAGAGGTTCGTCGTTTTACTTCTCGAAAGACACGTTCAGCGCTGTTGCGATCTCCGTGACGTTCGACGCGGAGATCGAGGCCGTGACGAGAACAAGCGTCTTTCAACGAATGCGAGCCGTCGATGAGAAACACAGCGTCGTCAACGTCGTGTTTCGCGCGGAGTGTCGCAAGAAATTGTTGTGCGAGAACGCTATTTGTGGGTACTGCGCGCCGACGCCGGACAGCGCGTTTTTCTCGGCTTCGGGAATGCCGAGTTTGTCGAAGGTGTCCTGGATCTCCTCGGGCAGGTCCTCCCAGTCGTCGACGCCGCCGCGGGTCTCGATGTCCGGGCGGATGTACGGGACGATCTCGTCGATCTCGACCTCGCTGAGGTCGGGTGCGCCCGGCCAGTCGTCGGGCATCGGCATCTGCTTGAACTGCTTTAGGGCGCGCAGACGCCGTTCGAGCATCCACTCGGGCTCGTCTTTGTCCTCGGAGATGACTCGGATCGTCTCCTCGTCGAGGCCTTTCTCGGCCTCGAACGCGGACTTTTCCTCTTTCTTGAACTCGAAGCGCTTCTCGGTGTCCGTCTGTTCGAGGTGATCTTGGTCTGAACTCATAGTAATCCCCCGTTAGGCCGCCTCGTAGACTTCTTCGCGGACCCAGTCGTATCCCTTGTCTTCCAGTTCCGCTGCGAGCTCCGGACCGCCGCTCTTTGCGACCTCACCATCGAGCATCACGTGGACGTGATCCGGCTCGACGTAATCGAGCACGCGCTGGTAGTGCGTGATCTGGAGAATCCCCGCGTTCTGCTCGTCGCGCAGCGCGTTGATTCCCTTCGAGACGTCTTTGAGTCGGTCGATGTCCAGCCCGGAGTCGATCTCGTCGAGCACCGCGATCTCGGGTTCGAGAATCGCCGCCTGCAGCACTTCGTTCTGCTTTTTCTCCCCGCCGGAGAAGCCGGCGTTGAGATAGCGGTTGGCGAACTTCTCGTCCATGTCCAGCTGTTCCATCTTCTCCTGGAGAATCTCCTGGAACTCCGCGACGCCGACTTCGCCCTCGTCTTCCGGCCCCTCCATCGGCGAGGAGTCGTAGCCGGCCGCGTCCTCGTTGGTCGCTTCCTCTTCGTCTTCCGCTTCCTCGTCCTCGCCCTCGAACAGCTCTTCGCGCTCTTCGAGTTTCGCGTTCAGCGCCGTGCGGAGGAAGTTGACCATCGTGACACCCTCGATCTCGGCCGGGTACTGAAAGCCCAGGAAGATGCCGAGGGCGGCTCGCTCGTTCGGTTCGAGGTCGAGCAGATCCCACTCTTTCAGGTCGTCGGTGATCTCCTCGTCGAACTCGTCGCCGTCGAGTTCGAGCGTGATCGAGCCGTCCGTGACCTCGTAGGCGGGGTGGCCGGCGATGATCTTCGCCAGCGTGGACTTCCCGCTGCCGTTGGGACCCATCAGCGCGTGGATCTCGTTGCTCGCGACTTCGAGATCGACGCCGTGAAGGATCTGTTCGCCGCCTTCCTCTGCGACTTCCGCGTGGAGATTGTCGATTTTAAGTACTGCCATAGTAATCTTA
>NZ_WUUT01000010.1 GCF_009831575.1 Halovenus carboxidivorans
AAAACGCCTCGCCTCACTCTTCAATCCTTATCTGAACACCGCGATTCACTCAGGGCTAACCTTGATAGTGGTTGCAGACCAACAAGCATATATGAACTGTAGAGTTGTCGTCGAAGCAGCCGTTCCGGTCTACGATGTCGAATCGCCCGACGAGGCGGTCAGAATCGCCATCTCGAAGACCGGTGAGATGCTCAACCCGGATCTCAACTACGTCGAGATCAACATGGGCGAGCGGACGTGCCCGCACTGTGGGGAGGAGCACGACCCCGCGTTCATCGCTGCCGACGAGAGCTTGGTCGCGCTGGAACTGGAGATGACCGTCTTCAACGTCGAACGGGAGGAGCACGCGGCACGGATCGCCCGGAAGGAAATCGGTCAGCGACTCGAAAACATCCCGCTCGACGTACTCGAAATCGAAGTGCTCGAAGAGGAACCGGACGAGCCAGAGGGAGAGTCGGAGACATCGACGGAATCGTCGTCAGACGAGAGCGGAGGGGTGATCGAGGAGCGCGATCCGGAGGAGGACGAAGTACTCCCCGAGTTCGAGGAGCTTATCGACGAGTAACGGCGCTACGACAGTCGTTTGTGGGGACGGAGCATTCGCGGGAGATCGGTACGGAGGCTACGCTGTGAAACGTCGCTGTTAGCGGCAGGTGGAGACGGAGAAATTAGTCAGCAGCAGCGGAGACGCGCTCGGTCTTCTTCGACTCGATTTCGCTGGTGATTCCGTGCGCGAGCGCAAAAACAGCGTCCTTGTGGTCTGTCTTCGATTTGTGGATCGATGTCGGCTGCACGCCGAGGGCCGTGTACTCGTCGTGATCCACGGTATTACCGGTCTGCTCCTCGTAGTGGTCTTGTACCTGTGCGAGCAGGCCGTGAAGGTGAATGAGTTCCTGCTTTTTCATGGTCATCACCACCTTGTAACTGAAGGGTTATAATGGTACTCTGAGGGCCGTTAACATACGTCCCCGAATACCGGCGTTTCGAGGGGGTCTACGAGTCGTGCTCCGTTTATTAAAATTTGCGACAATGTACGATTCTTAGTGGGCAGCCGTTTACTACCCACCGAGAAAGGTGACGAAACAGACATTCGAAGGTGATTCGGTGAAACTGAGACCGTAGACCGGCAGTCAATGACAGCGAGAACCCCAGAGAGTCTCGGGTATCGTTAGGTCAACGACGACCCGGCGGCCGGCCGACCGGCAGGTGAGCGGCGGCCGCTGGCTACTTCACAGATGATTACGGCGGCGAAACGCATAACCCAGTCCCCCCGATACGGATTCTCAATGCCGATACTGATCGATATCCGGAAACTGACGATCATCGGGAAACTGATCCAACACGGGGCGAAAAACGTCGCGGACTCGCTGTCGACGATGGCGAACATCGACGCCGACATCAGAATCAAGAGCCTCTCTTTCGTCGAGCCGGACGATATCCCACACGAGATCGGCGAGGGGGCGTTCCATCACGCCAACATCCGGCTGACGGAACCGCCCTACGGCGTCTTTCTGATGACCTTCGACGACCGGACCGGGGAGGAGATTGCCCACCACATGACCGGTCAACCGGTCGAGGGGGAACTCAATCAACTCCAGGAGAGCGCCCTCCAGGAGATGTGTAACATCCTCACCTCCGGCTTTATCGACGGGATCGCCAACACCCTCGAAACGACGATCAACATGGAGACACCGACGCTCGAATACGACGACGCCGAGGTCATCGCCGAGGAAACGCTCTCGCACATCCACTCGGACTCGCTGTCTATCGTGCTCGACTCCGTCGTCGACCTGCAGGAGGAAAACCGGGAGTTTCAGCTCCGGATCTTTCTCGTCCCCGACCCGGGAGCGTTCGTCAACCTGATCGACAAACTCGACATCGAGGAGATCCGGGAGATCGACGACCTCACCGCACGAAAGGACGACGACCGGGCGTTCTAAACCGGACGGTTTGAGTGGCTGGCAGGCCCACGGCGAGATATGTCAGTGATCGACGCGAGCGCGTACGTGATCCACTCGGTGTTCGCCGGCCTCTGGACCGGCAGTATTCTGTTCATGACACTCGGTGTTCTGCCGCTGGCGGTGGGCGGCAAACTCGACGCCGAGCCGTTGCGAACTGTGACGGGACGGTTCAAAACACTCTCGCGGACGAGCGTCCTGCTGCTCTTTCTCACCGGCGGCCACATGGCCGGGACGCAGTACACGGGGGCGACGTTGACCGGCAGTACCAGCGGCTATCTCGTCTTGAGTATGCTCTCGCTGTGGTTTCTCACCGCGGGGTTGACCGAAGTCGGGGCGAGTCGGCTCTCCGACGGTAGCGGCCGGGACAAGGTCCGCGAGCCGGGGCGCAACGCCCGCCGGTTCTTCCAGGCCGGGTCGGTCTCGGCGGTGCTGTTGCTCGTGGTCGCCGGGCTGTTGTCGGCGGCCGGGGCCGGACTGCTGTAGGCGGCCACCGACTCAGGGGACGGACCGCGGATCGGACTTCTTTTTGCCTCGTCCACCTAACTGGCGGTGTGCTCGCAGTAGAGCTTCACGCCCATTCTGTCAGTTCCTACGACGGCCGAGACGGGATCGAGCAGTTGCTCGAACGGGCCCGACAGGTGGGTCTGGACGGGCTTGCAGTCACCGACCACGACGCGTTCGCGGCCAGCGAGCGGGCGGCCGAACTCGCCGAGGAGTACGGTCTCGTCGGGATTCCCGG
The DNA here is from genome assembly GCF_009831575.1 of Halovenus carboxidivorans. Taxonomy (GTDB): domain Archaea; phylum Halobacteriota; class Halobacteria; order Halobacteriales; family Haloarculaceae; genus Halovenus; species Halovenus carboxidivorans. The sequence continues at coordinate 2,701 of NZ_WUUT01000010.1, forward strand.
GATGGAGATCTCGACCGCGGCAGGACACGTACTCGCGCTCGGAATCGACCGCCGGATCGAGCGCGGACTCGGCTTCCGCGAGAGCGTCGAGCGGATCCACGACGCGGGCGGAATCGCCGTCGTGCCGCACCCGTTCCAAGAGCTGAGAAAGGGCGTGCTCGGAGCGATCCCGAAGCGGGCGATCACGGCCGCGGACGCAATCGAGGTCTACAACTCGCGGCTGCTGACCGGGCGGTCGAACCGACAGGCCGACGCGCTCGCCGAGGAGTACGGGATGGCCAAGACCGCGGGGAGTGATGCACACACCGCCGAGATGGTCGGACGCGCTCGCACGCTCGTCGAGACAGAGGACCGAACGGCCGAGGGGATCCTGGCCGCGATTCGAGACGGAGAGACGGCTATCCGGGGACGGCGGACCCCCTACCGGATCACACTCAAACAGGTGGCCGGCTCCGCCACGCGCCGGGCGCGAAAGCGGCTGTTGTGATGTCGCTGAGAGGAGCAGACCCCGAGGTCGTTCGCCGGGCGCTCGACACCGGAAGCGCCCTGCCGGGGACGACCGGCTTCGCGGGCGAACTCGACGGTCGGCTGGTTCGTGACGTGCTCGGCCGCGTTCCGCTGTTTTTCGACGGTGGGGAGTGGAGCCACCGGCCGACCGACCTCGCGGAACCGACCCCGCTCCCGGCGGGCCACGTCCGCGAAGACGACGCCGTCTCCCGGCGGTTTTCCCTGCCGGATATCGAGCCCGTCGAGACGGCCTCCGGGATCGAGGCCGTTCGTGATGCCGTGACAGGTGCAGTCGACAGCATCGGCGGCGACGATCAGGCGATTGCGTTCTCCGGAGGGCTCGACTCCGCCGTGCTGGCTGCTCGGCTCGACGCACCGCTGTACGCCGTCGGGTTTCCGGGGAGTCACGACATCGACGCGGCCAGGTCGGCGGCCGCCCTGCTCGACCGGGATCTGACCGTGGTCACGCTTGACAATCAGCGCCTCGAACGGGCGTTGCCGGCGGTCGTCGAGGCGACTGGTCGGACGAACGCGATGGACATCCAGATCGCACTGCCGCTGTTCGTACTCGCACAGGAGGTCCGGGCCGATGGGTACGAGCGGTTGGTGCTCGGCCAGGGAGCCGACGAACTGTTCGGGGGGTACGCGAAAGTCGCCCGCGCGCCGGACGATCCGCGGGTCGACGCGGATACCGTTCGCGGCGCCCGTCGGGAGATGATCGACACGCTTCCCGACCAACTGGAACGGGACGTGCTCGCGCTGTGGGACGCGGGTGTCGAGCCGGTCGTGCCGTTGCTCTCCGACGAGGTCGTCGAGGCCGCACTCGCTCTCCCCGGCGAGGCGCTCGTGACCGCCCGGGGTGAGCGAAAGTGGGCGCTCAGACTCGCCGCCCGGCCGTTCTTGCCGGATCGGATCGCCTTCCGAGAGAAAAAGGCCGTGCAGTACGGCAGTCTCGTCGCGCGCGAACTCGACCGACTCGCAAGGGAGTCGGGGTTCAAACGCCGCCAGGACGACCACGTCACGGCGTTTATCGAGTCGACGGCCGGAAACTGAACGGCGGCGCTTCCGGACGGTCGGTCGCACGCGGGCCAGGCGGTATGACGGGCGGGGATGACGTTCGTGGAATAGAATCTATTATTTGTGTATGTCGAACTATACAGACATATATCGGTAATCTGACTTAAATTTGAGAGGGGCCAGTTCACTGAGATCTGTACGGCTACTGGGGAGGGCGCTGGCAGATCGGCGGAGCCGAGTGGAGAACCGTTACGGCCAGCTATCCGAAAACGACTGATTCAACAGCCGTCGGCCGTTTCTGCGATTTCTCCGTCGAGCGACCGTGTGGACTGAGCCGGAGGCTCGGACGCGATCCAGACCCCCGAAGTGACCGTCTCGTGTCGCAGTCGGGCGTCGACGTATATGGAACGACATATTTAATATATTCAGACAATAAAATAGTAGTGTAAAATACCAATGTACGACCTGACAGGATTTCAGCGTGATCTGCTGTACGTCATCGCGGGCCGGGAAGAGCCACACGGGCTTGCGATCAAGGAGGAACTGGAAGATTACTACGAGAAGGAGATCCACCACGGCCGACTGTACCCCAATCTCGACACACTGGTCGACAAGGGGCTGGTCGAGAAGGGCCAGCGGGATCGGCGGACGAACTTCTACAGTCTCACGCGTCGGGGTCGGCGGGAGATCGAGGCCCGTCGGGACTGGGAGAGTCAGTACGTCGAGCCCTGATCAGGTCGACAAGGGGGAGAAAAAGCTTTTACCGGGATGGTCTCGTAGTCGCGGCTAATGGTACTCGACGATCTCGGCAGTTCACTCCGGAGCACGCTCGATGACCTCCGGGGCAAATCTCGAATCTCCGAGGACGATGTCGACGACATCGTCAAGGAGATCCAGCGCTCGCTGATTCAGGCGGACGTCGATATCGAACTCGTCCGGGAGCTTTCGGACAGCATCAAACAGCGCGCCCTAGAGGAGGAGCCGCCGGGCGGAACCTCTCCGCGCGATTGGGTGTTGCGGATCGTCTACGAGGAACTGGTTGATCTGCTCGGCGAGTCGACGGAACTGCCGCTGGAGGAACAGACGATTCTTCTCGCGGGACTGTACGGGTCGGGGAAGACGACCACCGCCGGCAAGATCGCGTGGTGGTTCTCGAAGAAGGGGCTGCGGCCGGCGATCATCCAGACCGACACCGACCGACCGGGTGCGTACGATCAGGCGAAACAGCTCGCCGAAGAGGCCGAGGTCGATTACTACGGCGACCCCGACGCCGACGACCCCGAGAAGATCGCCGAAGAAGGGCTGCTCGAGACGGCCGACGCGGACGTACAGATCGTCGATACGGCCGGTCGGGACGCGCTCAACCAGGAGCTGATCGACCAGATCGAACGGATCGAGAACACGGCCGATCCGGACCGGAACATGCTGGTCATCGACGCGGCGATGGGCCAAAGCGCCAAGGAGCAGGCCCAGGAGTTCGAGGAAACCATCGGCATCGACGGCGTGATCGTCACCAAGGTCGACGGGACGGCGAAAGGTGGCGGTGCCCTCGCCGCGGTCAACGAGACGGACTCGACGATCGCCTTCCTCGGGACCGGTGAAACCGTCAAGGACATCGAGCGGTTCGAGTCCTCCAGTTTCGTCTCCCGCCTGCTGGGGATGGGCGACCTCGAACAGTTGGCCGAGCGCGTCGAGCGCGCGATGGAAGAGACCCAGCAGGAGGACGAAGACTGGGACCCCGAGGACATGCTCGAAGGGCAGTTCACGCTGAAGGACCTGCGCAAGCAGATGGAGGCGATGAACCGGATGGGGCCGCTGGATCAGGTGATGGACATGATTCCGGGCCTCGGCGGCGGCATGATGGACCAACTACCCGACGACGCGATGGACGTGACCGAGGAGCGGATGCGTGATTTCGAGGTCATCATGGACTCGATGACCGAGGAGGAACTGGAGAATCCGCGCGTGGTCGGCGCGAGCCGAACCCGACGGATCGCCCGCGGGTCGGGCAAGTCCGAAGACCGGATCCGGGAACTGCTCGAACAGCACAAGATGATGGAACGCACCCTCAAGCAGTTCCAGGGGATGGGCGACGCCGACATGGAGCGGATGATGAAACAGATGCAGCAAGGCGGTGGCGGCCCCGGAATGGGCGGCGGCCCCGGAATGGGCGGCGGTGGCGGTCCGTTCGGTGACTGATTACTCCGGCAGCGGGTCGGAGATAACCGTCGCCTCGCCGTCGATGACCAGTTCTCCCGCTTCGTCTCGCACGTTCGTCGTCAACCGGAAGCGATTCTCCCCGAGGCGTTCGACGACAGCGCACTCTGCCGTGATTCGGTCGCCGAGGCGCACCGGGCCGAGAAAGCTCAGTTCCTGGGAGAGATAGATCGTCAGACCCGGCAGTCGTGCCAGGGCGGCGCTGATGACCCCGGCGACGAGCGTCCCGTGTGCGATTTGCTCGCCGAAGCGGGTCTGTGCCGCGAACTCGGCGTCCAGATGGAGTCGATTCGTGTCGCCGCTTGCCTCCGCGAACGAGCGCACGTCCTCCTCGGTCAGCGTCTTCGAGAAGGAGAGTTCGTCGCCCACGTCGATCTGGCCCTCGTCACCGACGTACTCGTACACCCAGTCGTCGTTCTCGTAGGCGGTGTCGGCCCTGACATCGCGTCTGCGGCCCTCAGTAGTCGACTGTCGGTCCCGGGCCGCGTGACGGAGATGCGGGACGTAGTTCGAGAGGTCAGTCGTCGTGACGATCCCGATGATCTCCTCTCCTTCGACGACTGGAAGCCGTTTGATCGAGTGGTCGCGGATCAGCGCGGCCGCGTCCCGGATCGAGGCCGTCGGTTCGGTGGTGATGACCGGACTGGACATCCGTTCACGGGCGGTCGTCGTATCGGGGTCGACACCGGCGGAGACGAGCGCCGTGATGTCGGTATCCGTGAGGATCCCCACCGGTTCGGCCCCCTCACAGACGACCAGCGAGCCGATACCGCTGGCCGCCAGTCTGTCGGCCGCGGTGCGGACTGACTCGTCGCTGTCGATCGTTTCCACCGGCGTCTGCATGATCTCCTCGACGGTGATCGGTCGGAACATCCTACGCTGACTGTCACCGGCCGAACAGATCAATCCAGTGCAAGACGGATCACTCCTCGACTGGCTTCCCGTCCTCGGTCCGCGGGGCGATGTGGTCGATGAACTCCTCGACGGTCGGTTCGTCCACTCGGACGCGAACGGCGATGACGCCCAGTTCCCCGGGGTCGTCGACGACGAAGTTGACGAGCCCCTGGAAGGCCGCCTGCTTTTTCAGCCGGAAGGAGAAGCTATCGCCGGTCTGGTTGCCGAAGAAGACGCCGCGAGCGGTGTCGAGAATCGCCTGCCGATGGAGTTGTTCCGAGAACGGTTCGAGGGTGTGAACCGTCGCGGTCAGTTCGCCGTACTGCAGTTCCGGCTCCGCCTCGGGGAATATCTCCGTGATGGCCTCGGCGACTCGCTGCTGTGCTTCGGTGTCGTAGACCGGGGCCGTGATCTCGGCCTCGATCGCGTAGGTCGTGCTCTCAGTCATCGTGATCCCTCGGTCAGTATCTCCGTGATGCGCTCGCGGAAGGCCTCCAACGACGCGGTGTTCTCGACGGTCAGGTCGGCCCGCTCCATCGCCGCCCCCATGCCGAAGTCGAGTTCGCGCTGGTCGCGGTCTTCGAGGGATTCGCCGCCTTCCTCGTCGCCGGCGTCTCGGCCCCGGAGGTCGAGTCGCTCCTTGCGGACCTCGAAGGGCGCCTCGATACAGACCAGGCGGAACTGATCGCCGAAGGCCTCCTCGAACCGGTCGACCTCCACGTCCGACCGGATACCGTCGACGACGACGGTGTCGCTGGCCTCCAGTTCCGACTCGATGAGCGGGAGCGAGCGCTCGGCGATTGCGGCCGGTCCGTTCTCCTCACGCAGCGCCTGGGCCACGCGGCCGTGTTCGGTCGCCGGGTCCAGCCCCCGGTCACGACACTCCGCCCGGATCACGTCACCCATCGTCACCACCGGAATGTCCCAGTCTTCGGCGACGGCGGCGGCCTCGCTCTTTCCGCTCCCCGGAAGGCCGACAAAGCCGATAACACTCATTACCTGTGCTTCGCCGAGCCGAGAAATAAACACTGCGTTCACACGATAGTGAGAGAGAATGACACACAGCGACTCTCTCCGGCGCGTTTCCGGCAGTGAAACAGATGCCAACTTACATGTAGCTCACCCCGGAACGGCAACACATGACAGCAATCGAATTAGACGGGATCACAAAGCAGTACGGCAGTTTGCGCGCCGTCGATACCCTCGACCTTCAGATCAACGAAGGCGAGGTGTTCGGCTTCCTCGGCCCGAACGGGGCCGGGAAGTCGACGACGATCAATATCATTCTGGATTTTGTCAAGCCGACTGCCGGACAGGCCCGCGTCTTCGGCATGGACTGCCAGGAGGAGGGCCAACGACTTCGACAGCGGATCGGCGTCCTGCCGGAAGGGTACGACGTCTACGACCGGCTGACCGGGCGCCAGCATCTGGAGTTCGCTATCGAGTCGAAGGAGGCGAACGACGACCCGCAGGAACTGCTCGAACGGGTCGGAGTCGCCCACGCCGCCGACCGCAAGGCCAGCGGCTACTCGAAAGGGATGGCCCAACGGCTCATCCTCGCGATGGCGCTGGTCGGCGATCCCGACCTGTTGATCCTCGACGAACCGACGACCGGACTCGACCCGAACGGGGCTCGCGAAATTCGGCAGATCATCCGCGAGGAGAACGAGCGCGGCACGACGGTGTTCTTCTCGAGTCACATCCTCGGTCAGGTCGAAGCCGTCTGTGATCGGGTCGGGATCCTCCGCGAGGGGCGACTCGTCGCCGACGACTCTATCGAGAACCTCCGGTCGAACATGCCGGGCGGACAGCGCCTCGTCGTCGAGGGCACGGGCTTCTCCGAGAGCGTGCTCGATTCGATCCGCGGGATCAACGGGGTCGAGAGCGTGACCGTCGAGACCGAGGGAACGGTCGTGGCTGTCGGACTCGGCGAGGACGCGAGCAAGACGGCGGTGCTCAACGAGATCGAAGAGACCGGCGCGACGGTCGAGGACTTCGAGACCGAGGAGGCGTCGCTCGAAGATCTGTTTGCGGCCTACACGACCGAAGAGGAGGTGCGAGCATGAGCTGGCAAGCAATCGCCAAGAAGGACTTCCAGGACAGCGTCCGGTCGCGCGTACTTTGGGGGATCATCGTCCTCTTCGCGCTGTTGATCGGCGGCATCGCGTATCTCGTCGTCGACTCGGGACTCACCGGGGCGAATCAAACCGTGGCGGAGGCGCTCGTAACCGGTGTGTTCGGGCTGCTCGTTCTCTTTTTCATCCCGATCACCGGGCTGTTCATCAGCATCAAATCGGTCGTCCGCGAGCGCGAGAGCGGCACGATCAATCTGCTGCTGTCGTTACCGCACACCCGTGGCGACATGATTCTCGGGAAGTTCCTCGGCCGCGCGGCCGTGATGACGGTCACGATCATCGTCGGGTTCGTCCCCGCGATTGCTATGCTGTTGCTCCAGACCGAACTGTCCCCGGGCGTGTTACTCTCGTTTTGGTTCGTGACGGTCCTGTTCGGCCTGATGTTCGTCAGTATCGGTGTCGGGTTCTCCGCGCTGTTCAACAGCGAAACACAGGGGACGGTCGGAGGAATCGTTATCTTCTTCGGACTGTATCTCTGGCAGACGGTGACGGACCTGGTGCTCGGACTCGTCGACTACGAACTGCCGAATTTCGCCAATCGGTTCGGTCTCGGTCAGATGTTTCAGGACATGTTCGGCTCGCTGTCGCCGTCGGGACGCGGATTCGGTGCCCCCTCTAGTGTCCTGGGAGAGACGGTAAGGAGACAGAACGAAGCGGGAGAGGTAGTGTTCCAGACGGTCTATCCGGAATCAGTTGCCTTCTACATGCAGAACTGGTTCGTGTTCGTCATCCTGCTGCTGTGGATCGCGGTCCCGCTGGCGGTGGGCTACGCGCGGTTCAGCCAGATCGACCTCTAACGTTCGTCGAGGTGACGGACCGAGGACGCGATTCCGCGCGTACTCTCGACCATCTCCGGGCCGGACATCTTCGCGCGGCCGACGGCGAAGGCCTTCGGCCCCTCGATGACGACCTCGTCGCCGACGCGGATCGACTCGCTGGCGTCGACCACGCCCGGCGCGAGGACGGATCCGTGGGGCACGAAGGCGTCGATCTCGACCCGCTTGGTCGGTGCCGCACTGTCGACCCACCGCCGCGCTCCGGCGATCGTAAACGCGAGCAAGCCGTACTCGGGGACGAGCATCGCGAGTTGTTCCCCGTCGTCGTCGGTCGCCCGGAGCTTGGGGTAACGACTCTCGACGGATAACTCGTCGAAGATCTCCGCACCCGCACCCTCACCGAACTGGTAGTCCGCGATAGCGCGGACGGTGTTGTGCTGGCGCTCGCGCTTGCGGTATTTCGGCTCGTCGGCCAGCGTCGAGGCGAGGTTGGCGAGTGAGTCCGCCGTCGTCGGGTGATCGGAGACGGTGTACTCGAACTCGACGCCGGTCTTCTCGGCGGCCCGTTCGCAGATCGGGCGGTAATCCTCGGGGACGTGGGCGATGTGACGGGGATACTCGTTGCGCCGGAGGTACGCGGCCAGGACATCCGAGACGAACTCGATCTCGGTGGCCGTCCACTCGCCGGTGACGACCGAGTCGTAGTGCTGTGCGGGATAGGTGAGTTCGAGTTCCTGCGGCACCACGCCAATCGGGGAAGTCATCGAGACGAGGTGGCCCCGGTACTGGATCGCGTCGTGGAACTGTGCGTGACTCTGTGAGTCGCTGTACGGTTTCCGGGCCGAACACGGGACCAACACCAGCGGCGCGTCGAAGCGGTTGCGGTACCGGTTCGTGACCCGCTCGGCGTACCGCTGGATCTCGACGCGGCGGAGCGTATCGTCCGTCGCGGCGGTGATCCCGTTGCGCCGGAGGACGGGCGTGCGCTGTTCGAGGTGGCCGTACTGCTGATCGAGTCGCCGGAAGACGGCGGTCAACCACTGCTCGTGACGGGCCTGGCCCTCGATGTAATCCCGGAGCCGACCCGAACGGATCCGCTCGCGGACGGTGCCGAGCGCCGCCCGCAGGGCGTGTTCGTTGTGTTCGGCACAGTCCTCGCGGTCGAACTCCGAGCGGGGCCGTTGACAGGCCGGACACGCGCAGGGCAGTTCGGTCAGATCCTCCAGAAACGCCTCGCCGTCGGTGCCGAGATACTTGCCCTGGAGCCCCTCGAGCACCGCCTGGTCGGTATCGAACAGGTCGACGCCCGCGTACGCGAGGGTGGCGACGTTGCCGGGTGTCGCGACGCCGGGGAGATACAGCGCCGTGTCCGCAGGGATCGCCTCGCGGGTCTCGATGATCGCCTCGACGAACGCCCGGGCGTGACCGGCCAGTTCCTGTGCGTTCGAGAGCACGTATGCGTCCGTGCCGTGGTCCGTCGCCGTCCCCGGGGAGACGACGGCGGCGCTCGGCACGTCGACATCGGGATACTCGGTGGCAAACGCCTCCTCGACCTCTTCGGGTGTTCCGCCCGGGAACGCTCGATGGGGGAGAATCGTCAGTGTCGACTCGTCGCCTTCGACGGCCGTGTCTCCGGGGGTCCACTGGCTGCCGGCGTCCTCCCGGAGTTCGTCGACCAGCGCCGGTGTGGTCACCGGCTCGTCGAGACGTAGTTCGCCGAGACGCGCGGCGCTATCGCGCTCGTGGATCTCGAAGTACTCCGTCATAGATACCCTCCCGGGTGGCGTGATCGCTCGTTCATGGCTGTACTCTGCGTCCGGCCGGATAACTGTCCGTCGATCTACCCGGAAACGAGCGGGCTGACCGTCAGTACGACAGCGGCACCGACGACCAGATAGTCGGGACGCGAGAACTGAAGCCGCGGCAGCGTCGGGTTCCACGCGAAACAGCGTGCCTCCAGCGCGACGGCGAGTTCGTCAGACCGCGCGAGCGCCCGCCGGATCGACAACGGAACGAGCCGTCCGGCGCGCTCGTGGACCGGACGGCGATCACCGCCGCGGGCGGCGATCGCGTCGCGCACCTCCCGAACGTCCTCGCGGAGCACCGGGACGAACCGAATCGTCAGCGCGACCCCGGTGCCGAGCAGTTGACCCGCCCGCCCGGGAATCGTTCGCTGGATCGCGGCCCTGGTCTCGCGGACGGGCGTCGCACGGATGTACGCCGCGCTGAGCAGCAGAATCGGTACCACGCGGGCGACGGCACGCAGTGATTCCGCCGCGCGGTCAAGCCGGAACCACGGCGGGCCGGGAGTGAATCCAGCGATGAGCGGCGCAATCGCCAGCACGACGAGCACGACGCGATAGCTCCACAGCGCTCGCAGCGGCGAGAGCCCGGTGACGGAGACGGCGAGAGCGGCAACGACGAACAGGGCGGCGAGACGCGGCCCGGAGGAGAAGAGAGCGGCGATGGCGAATCCAAACTGGAAACATAGCTTCGAGCGCGGATCGAGTCGGTGGATCGGGGAGTCGCCGGGGCTGTAGGTCAACATCTCACCACCCGTCGGGAACGCGAACGTCGATATCGGGCAGCGCTTCGGTGGCGGCCTCGGGCGACAGATCGAAGGCGATCTCCCCGTCTCGAAGCCCGATCACTCTGTCGGCGCGTGTGCGCAGATCACGGAGGTCGTGCGTGACGACGACGATACCGACGCCGTCCGCCGCCAGGTCGTCGAGATGGCCGAGGACGGATCGCTGTGCCGGCCAGTCCAGCCCGGCGAACGGTTCGTCGAGGACGAGATGCTCCGGCTCCATCGCCAGCGCGCCCGCGATGGCGAGGCGGGCCCGTTCGCCGCCGGAGAGAGCGTCGATGCGCTCGTCCTCTCGCCCGTCGAGGTTCACCGCAGACAGCGCCGCGTCGACGCGGCGGTCGATCTCCTCGTGATCGAGGCCGAGATTCTCGGGACCGAAGGCCACGTCGGCCCCGACGGTCGAAGCGACGAACTGCGAGCGCGGGGACTGAAACACCATCCCCACGGCCGTCCGGGCCGCCACTGGGTCGTCCTGGACGGGCGTCCCGTCGACGAGGACACTGCCGCCGTCCGGTTCGAGAAGGCCGTTCAGCTGTCGAATCAGGGTCGTCTTCCCGCTGCCGTTGGGACCGGCCAGGACCACCCACTCGTCACCGAGAGCCAGCGAGAGTCCGTCCAGCACGGGGTCGCCGTCGTAGCTGTAGCTGAGATTCTCGACGGTGATCATACTCGACCGAGCAGTTCCCCGTGCGTGGCGACGACCGCAACGGAGATGGCGACTTTCAGGAGATCACCGAGGAAAAACGGCGCCATGCTCGTGGCGGCCTGCGGCAGACCGAGCCCCGCGACCGCCGACAGCCACGAAACACCGACGACGTATATCGGGACCAGTCCCCCGAGCAGCCCCACAAGAACCCACGGCAGAGTCAGCGTCTCGACCGGACGAGGAGACGGGCGACGGTGGGCGACAGCACCGATGACGACTGCCCCGGCGACGAACCCCAGTAGAAACCCGCCGGTCGGACCGGCGATCACGCCGAGCCCCCCGGTCGCGTTCGAGAACACCGGCGCGCCGGCGACGCCGGTGAGCACGTACAACGCAATCGCGCACCCGCCCCAGAGCGGTCCGAGAACGAGGCCGGCGAAGAAGACGCCGAAGGGCTGAAACGAGAACGGAATCCCGCCCGGAAGCGGGATCGAGAACTGCGCTAACACTGCGGTCAGCGCGGCGATCACGACCGCGCGGCTGAAGTTGCGAATCGTCTCCTTTTCGACTAACTCGACCGTCTCGGTTCCGTTGCTCGCCATAGGGAGAGGACTGTCGTCGGCCGTGTTGAAAACTCCGGTTTTCGGCCGGGATAGAGAGAAGATTACCGGGCAGCAGCCGCGACGCGCTCTTTTTCCTCTTTCTGGTCGACCGCGTAGGTGCCGACGTCGTTGCTCGCCGCGCCGATGAGCTGGCGGGCCAGCGCGTCGGCGGCGTCGGTCTCGGTCTTGAAGGAGTCGTTGTACACGCCCTCCGCGAGGAACTTCAGAGCCTGGTCGACTCGTCGCTGCGGGGAGACGTCGACGGCCTTCGGGACGGAGATACCACCGTATTTCAGGCGGACGGTCTCCTCGCGCGGGGCCGAGTTCTCGACGGCTCTGACGAGAATCTGGACCGGGTTCTCTTCGGCCTGCTCCTCGATGATCTCGAAGGCGTCTCGGGTGATCTTCGTCGCGAGCTGTTTCTTGCCGGTGTTCTCGTCGGTCTGCATCAGCCGGTTGATCAGCCGTTCGACGATGCTGATCTGGCTCTTTTTGAACTGCTTGTCAGCGTGACGGCCCATCGTGTTGGCAATCGGGGTCACGTTGATGTACCGCTCGGTGGAAACGTCGGAGAACTCGATCTCCTCGACGTCGTACTTGCCGAACAGTTTCGCGTTCGAGCCCTCGCTGTCAGCTGGGGCGTCGGGTTCTGGTTGTTCCGTAGACATGTTATCGCACCGGCTTCTCCGCGTTTCCGCGCACGAGTTCGATCAGCGATACGCCGTTGACCTTCTCGACCTTGTAGTTGACACCGGAAAGGTCGCCCATCGCTCGACCCTTCGCGCCGCCGATGCCAGCGATGGTGACTTCGTCGTGTTCGTCGATAAAGGAGATAGCGCCGTCACCGGGGCAGAACGCCGTCACCTGCTTGCCGTTTTTGATCAGCTGGACCCGGACGCACTTTCGGATCGCGGAGTTGGGCTGTTTCGCTTCGATGCCGACCTTCTCGAGGACGATGCCACGCCCCTGCGGGGCGCCTTCGAGCGGGTCGGACTGCTCTGCCAGCCCCCGCTCGCGGCGCGCGTAGTCAGAGTCGGACCACCGGTGTTTCTGGCGGTCCTTCTTGAGCTTGCGCGCGGCGTATTTGCCGTTTGCCATAGTGCGTATTGCTATCTGACGGAGCCACTTAAGGATCCCCATTCAACTCGCCGTACGCGAGTCCGTCCCACCGCAATCGTTCGAGGAAAAGTCGCGGAACGACCGCAGAGCCGGTTATTCAGTCAACTCGAACTCGATGGCCGCGCCCTGGCCGAATCCGACACACTCCGTCGCGATGCCGCGCTCGACGCCGCGGCGGTGCATCTCGTGGATCAGCGTCACGGGCAGACGCGCGCCCGAGGCCCCGAGCGGGTGGCCGATAGCGATCGCGCCGCCGTTGACGTTGAGGATGTCGTGGTCGATACCGAGTTCCTCGGCGGAGGCGATCACCTGGCTCGCGAAGGCCTCGTTGATCTCGACGAGTCCGTAGTCGTCGATCGTGCGGCCGGCGCGTTCGAGCATGTTCTCGACGGCAGGAACCGGCCCGATTCCCATCACCGTCGGATCGACGCCGGCGACGCCGCTCTGGCCGACCTCGGCGAGGATCTCCAGGTCGTTGTCCTTGGCGAAGGCCTTGCTGGTGACGAGCACGCCGGCCGCGCCGTCAGAAATTTGAGAGGCGTTGCCCGGCGTCACCGTCCCGTCCTCCTTGAAGACGGTCGGGAGTTCGGCGAGTTTCTCGACGGTCGTGCCCGGGCGGAGTCCCTCGTCCTCGGTGACGGTCACTTCGTTGCCGTCCTCGTCGTGGCCCGTGATCGGGACGATCTCTTCGTCGAAGCGGCCCTCTTCGGTGGCTTCGACCGCTCGCTGCTGGCTCCGGGCGCCGAACTCGTCCTGTTCCTCGCGGGAGACGTCGTACTCCTCGGCGACCTTCTCGGCGGTCTGGCCCATCGGCAGGTTCTCCATGCCGTAGCGCTCGTCCATACCGGGGTACATCTGGTCCGCACCTTCGCCCATCTTCACCCTGCTCATGCTCTCGACACCGCCGGCGAAGATGGCGTCACGCCGCCCTGCCGCAATCGCGTCGGCGGCGGTCATGATCGTCGTCGCCGAGGAGGCACACTGGCGGTCGATGGTCGTCCCGGGGACGCTCTCGTCGAGCGCGAAAATCGCAATCTGGCGGGCGATGTTCGTTCCCTGCTCCTCGCGGGTCTGCGCACAACCCCACATCACGTCGTCGATCTGGTCGGCTTCGAGACCCGTTTCCTCCATCATGTGCTCGATGATGTGGATGGAGAGATCCTCCGAGCGAATGTTGCGGAGCAGTCCGTCCTCTTTCCCCTGTGGTGTCCGTGCTGCGCTGACGATAACCGGTGTGTTCGCTGCCATATCTCTGTGTACTCGGGTATAATATAACAATCTTTGGTAGATGTGCTACTCAGGCAGTGGCTGTTAACTGAGCAAGCGAGAAGGCTTCCAGTATCTGTGTCGCGAATCCGCCGGCAGGAGCCGGCGCCGAGAGCGTCCCGCAGGAGTGGCCACTCACAGAACGATACTTTTCGTCTGGGTAAACGCCTCGACAGTGTAACCGATACCCTCGCGGCCGATTCCGGACTCCCCGACACCGCCGAAGGGGATGTCACCGATGCCGTGGGAGGGGCGGCCGTTGATCCGAACGGTGCCGGCTTGTATCTCGTGAGCGAGTTCCATCGCGCGGTCGTGGTCGGCGGTGAAGACGCTGGCGTCGAGTCCGAGTTCGCCGGCGTTTGCGATGTCGAGCGCGTGGTCCGCGTGCTCGAAGGATGTCACGGCGGCGACGGGGCCGAACTGTTCCTCGTGGACGATCCGGGCGTCTTCGGGAACGTTCGCCAGGAGCGTCGGCTCGAAGTAGTTGCCGTCGCGCTCGCCGCCCCGGACGAGGTCGGCACCGCGGGCGAGTGCGTCGTCGACGAGGGTTTCGACCCACTCGGCCTGACTCTCGTCGATCAGCGGCCCCATATCCGTCTCCTCGTCGAAGAGATCACCGACGACCCAGTCGCCCATCTCGGCGCCGATTCGGTCGACGAGGTCGTCGTGGATCTCCTCGTGGGCGAGGATTCGGCTCACTGCGGAGCAGCGCTGACCGCCGTACTTCAGCGACCCCGCCATGCAGTCCTCGGCGGCGGCGTCCAGATCGGCGTCGGGGAACACCAGCGCGGGGGCGTTGCCGCCCAGTTCCATGTGCAACTCGACCATGCCGCTGTCGCGGGCGATCCGCTCGCCGACCGACGAGGAGCCGGTCAGTGCGATAGCGTCGATCTGATCGCTCTCGGTGAGCACACTCCCGATATCGCTCGAATGGCCGGGCACGTACTGGAAGGCCCCGTCGGGCAGATCCGTCGCGTCGAAGCAGTGGGCGAGAATCGCGGCGCTCACCGGTGTCTTCGTCGACGGCTTGAGGACGACGCTGTTACCGGCCGCGATTGCCGGAGCGACCTGCAACAACGTGGTGACGAGTGGGTAGTTGTACGGCGAGAGACAGAGGACGGTCCCGATCGGTTCGGGCGAGACGAGCGCTTCCCAGCCCTCGTGGCCGGCGGTCGTCCCGCGGAGGTACTCGCCCTGTAGCTCGTGGACTTCCTCGACTGCGCGCTCGACGCGCTCGACGGCGGAGTCGACCTCCCCGCGGGCGCTGGTGATCGGCTTGCCGGCCTCGCGGACGATGACCTCCGCCAGCGTCTCCTTGCGGCGCTCGATCTCCGCAGCGAGGCTCTCTAGCCACGTCGCACGCTCGACGAGCGTACTCCTGCGCATCTGTTCTCGTGCCTGTGCCGCTCTCTCCAGGGCGGCCTGGGCCTCCTCCGGCCCGGCCGCACCGACGGTCGCGAACGGCTCCCCGGTCGTGAGATCCGTGACCTCGATTTCGCCGTGATCCAGGCCCTCCAAGCCTTCGATTGCCTCCGAAAGGTGGTCTGTTGTGGCCATCTGTTACTCCTCCTGAACGTTCGTACGCGGCCGAGGGACAAATAGTTTACTCACTAGCGAATTAGTATTTTGGACCGACTCGCGGGGACGCCCAGAGCGACAGACGCGCCCCTATGGAGGCGGTGAGCGTGAGAACGGGACCGGGTTACTCGTCGTCTCCGACGCGGATGACCTGGACGAGCGAGCGGACCGGGACACCGGCGATCTCGTCGGTCCCCTTCTTGTCGACGAGGACGACACAGGCGACCGGTTCTGCGCCTTCTTGCCGGATCGACTCGATAGACTCCGTCATGGTCGTCCCGGTCGTGATCGTATCGTCGACGACGTAACACCGCTGGCCCTCCATCTGCGCGAAGTTACGCGAGAAGGCCCCGTCCAGGTCGGCCATGTCGCTGTCGTTCCACTGGTGTTTTCGGGGCGCGTAGGTGCCGAGGTCGGTCCCGAGTCGCTGTGAGATGGTCGTCGCGAGCGGGACGCCCGCCTTCTCGATACCCACCGTCAGGTCGACGGCGTCCTCCGGCAACAGGTCCGCCATCGCCGCACAGACGTGGGAGAGTCGGTCTGCGCTCTTCCCGATGGCGTTCCAGTCGACGTGAATATCCTCCGGCCCGTCGAGCGCGGCGCTGGTTCCGCCGGGCGAGGCCTCGCTCCGTTCGACCAGCCAACTGGCCGTCTCTCGGGAGACGTTGAGTTCGTCGGCGATTTCCCCCTTCGAGAGGCCGCGTTCGGCCAACTCGACGGCGCTGTGCATGAGGTCATCGATGTTTTTCATACAGTCACCTACGACGGAGGCCGGTAATTTTCTTTTGACTGGGCTGACTTATCACTGCGACAGAAGTCTTTTTGCCCGGTGCAGTCCAGAACGGGGTATGGAACGGTACGACCAGCTGTATCGGCTCTACGACGACTTCGACACCAAACGACTCCGGGCCTACCAGGAGTTCGTGGATCTGTTCCCCCCGGTCGACTCCCGCGTCGCGCTCGAACACTGGCAAAACGCCAACGAGAAACTGACCGAGGGCAAAGACGAGATCCGCGAGGCCTTCCCGGCGACTGGTGAGACCTTCGCCGAAATCGCCGCCAGAGCGACCCGCGATCAGGCCTTCACCGCCCTGGACCTGCTCTCGAAACACGGCCACTCGGTGAACGCGCTCGTCCTCGACGTCGACGAGACGCTGCGCTCGGCGGGCGAAACCGACAACGAGATTCCCAGGGAGACGCTGTATCTGCTCACGGAACTGCACGAATCGGGCGTCCCGATCATCGTCTGTACGGGACAGACCCTGGAGAACGTCAAGGGGTTCATGATTCAGGGGTTGGGCAACGAAATCGTCCACTCGGGAAGGATGAGCATCGTTTACGAGGCCGGGACGGGAGTGTTCACCCCCGGTCACGGCGGCGAGACGAAACAGTTGCTCTATGAGGAACTCGACGAAGAGATCAGAGAGGTCTTCGCACGCGTGCGTTCACGCGTCCTCTCGGACGCCCCGGACCACCTCCGGCGCGGCTGTCACCTCCAGGGCAACGAGTTCAACGTCACGATGAAACCGAACTTCGAGACCGGTTCCGCCGAGGCCAAACGCGTGATCGACGACGCACTCGTCTACATGCTCGATCTGCTCGGTGAGAGCATCGCCGAGCAGGTCGATATCGACGGCGAGCCGACACAGATCACCGACTGGACCCGGGCCTACTACGCGGGCGCCGACTCGGAGATCCGGACCGTCCTCGAAGAGAGCGGTGAACTCCCGACCGAGGCCGGGGAGGTGCCCGGTCAGCTCGACGGGTTTTTCGAGCGCATCGATGTCGCGTACTACGAGGCTGATGCGGCTGAAATCGGCAGTCTCGAACTGAACAAGGTCGTCGGCGTCCAGCGCGCACTCGACGTGCTCGGTGTCGACGAGCCGTTCTGTGTCGTGATGGGCGACAGCAAAAGCGACCTCCGGGTGATGAAGTGGGTCGAAGAGGAGAGTTGCGGGCTCGCGGCCGCTCCGGCGCACTCCTCGCGGGATGTCCTCGATCACGTCATCAGGACCGACGAACTCGTCTACGAACCGGGACAGGCCGCGGACATCCTCACGACGATCGCGACACTCAACCGACTCGCCCGGCTCGATTCCGCCGGATAACGACCCCCAGATCCGTCGCGCCCGCCATCTGGAGTTCAGTATACCAAAATATATGTTTTCGATACCAGAACACAAACTCGAACGACTGGCATAAATCGGACAGAAAGAGAAACACCAGTTCGAGAAACGTGAGTCTCGGCGGTATTCGAGCGTAGCCTTATGTGCTTCCAGACGAAAGGTAATGTAATGAGTTCAGACCAAGATCACCTCGAACAGACGGACACCGAGAAGCGCTTCGAGTTCAAGAAAGAGGAAAAGTCCGCGTTCGAGGCCGAGAAGGGGTTGACCGAGGAGACGATCCGAGTCATCTCCGAGGACAAAGACGAGCCCGAGTGGATGCTCGAACGGCGTCTGCGCGCCCTAAAGCAGTTCAAGCAGATGCCGATGCCCGACGACTGGCCGGGCGCACCCGACCTCAGCGAGGTCGAGATCGACGAGATCGTCCCGTACATCCGCCCGGACATCGAGACCCGCGGCGGCGTCGACGACTGGGAGGACCTGCCCGAGGAGATCCAGGACACCTTCGACAAACTCGGCATTCCCGAAGCCGAGAAAAACGCGCTGTCCGGCGTCGGCGCGCAGTACCAACGTGATTCGGATCGTGTCCATCTGTGGGCTGTAAATCAGCCTTATGAACCCAGTTATGGACGGTGGATCGTGCGCGTTCAACACCAAATATTTCGAGAATTGAAACAGTATTAGATAATGATAATCCAGCAAGATGGAGTTGAATACTGAGCTTCATCAACAGTCGTGGGGTTGCTTCTCGCTCCACAAAATCTAAGTCGAACTGGCCGATACTACCGCTGAGGCGGGCGTTTTCTGGCATAAGCACTCAA